>NZ_NERV01000002.1 GCF_003063315.1 Limnohabitans sp. T6-5 | reverse complement strand
GGTGATGCCTGGTGACAACGTGTCGATCACTGTGAAGCTGATCAACCCCATCGCGATGGAAGAAGGTTTGCGCTTCGCTATCCGCGAAGGCGGCCGTACCGTTGGCGCTGGCGTTGTTGCCAAGATCCTCGCTTAATTCTTTTGTGGATCAGTGGCGCAAGGGGCCTGGTCCCTTGCGCTGCAGCAAGCAGAACACTCACCACAAGGAATTGACATGTCATCCAAGCAAAAAATCCGCATTCGCCTCAAAGCGTTTGACTACAAACTGATCGACCAGTCCGCTGCCGAGATCGTTGACACTGCCAAGCGCACCGGCGCGATTGTCAAGGGCCCCGTGCCTTTGCCAACACGCATGAAGCGTTTTGACATCCTGCGCTCGCCGCACGTCAACAAGACCAGCCGTGACCAGTTGGAAATTCGTACGCACCAGCGTTTGATGGACATCGTGGACCCTACAGATAAAACTGTGGACGCCTTGATGAAACTCGATCTGCCCGCTGGCGTGGACGTCGAAATCAAACTGCAGTAATGCGGTTTGGGGTGGCTGTAAAGCCATCCAAAAACTTGAAACATGGCCCGATTTGCCAGAAATGGTGAGTCGGGCTATAATTTCAGGCTCACCTCTTTTGGGGTGAGATTTATTAACAGTCTTTCACATACCAAACGGGGTTGCCAATTGAAGTGGCCTCGGTGGAAGTTTTGGAGAAAACAATGAGTCTGAGCAACTCCCTCGGGTTGCTGGGTCGCAAGGTGGGCATGATGCGTCTGTTCACTGATGATGGGGACGCAGTTCCTGTCACAGTGCTGGATGTGTCTAACAACCGCGTATCCCAGGTCAAAACCCAAGAGAACGATGGCTATGTCGCTTTGCAAGTGACATTTGGTGCCCGCAAGGCATCGCGTGTGACCAAGCCTATCGCTGGTCACCTGGCCAAAGCCGGTGTGGAAGCCGGTGAAATCATTCAAGAATTCCGCGTGACCGCCGACACGGCCGCCCAGTACGCCGCTGGCGCTACTGTGCCTGTGGCAGCCGTGTTTGCTGTGGGCCAAAAAGTGGACGTGCAAGGCACTTCCATCGGTAAGGGCTTCACCGGCACGATCAAGCGTCACAACTTCAAATCGCAGCGCGCATCGCACGGTAACAGCCGTTCGCACAATGTGCCTGGTTCGATTTCGATGGCGCAAGATCCTGGCCGCGTGTTCCCTGGCAAGAAAATGTCGGGTCACCTCGGTGATGTCACTTGCACCACACAGAACCTGGCCGTGGTTCGCGTTGACGAAGCCCGTGGTCTGTTAATGATCAAAGGTGCCATTCCCGGTTCCAAAGGTGGGTTCGTGACTGTGCGTCCCGCCGTTAAAGCTAAAGGAGCGAACTGATGCAGCTCGAACTCCTGAACGACCAAGGTCAAGCCGCCTCCAAAGTAGACGCGCCTGAAACCGTGTTCGGTCGTGAATACAACGAAGCCCTGATTCACCAAATCGTGGTGGCTTATCAGGCAAACGCCCGTCAAGGCACTCGCGCCCAAAAGGATCGTGAACAAGTTCACCACTCCACCAAGAAGCCTTTCAAACAGAAAGGTACTGGTCGTGCACGTGCTGGTATGACTTCCTCGCCTCTGTGGCGTGGCGGTGGTCGGATTTTCCCGAACATGCCTGACGAAAACTTCACCCAGAAGATCAACAAGAAGATGTACCGCGCAGGTATGGCTTCGATCTTCTCTCAGTTGGCCCGCGAAGGCCGCCTGGCTGTGGTGGATTCCTTCAAAGTCGAGACACCCAAGACGAAAGCACTGGCTGCCAAGTTCAAGGCCATGAGCCTGGACAACGTGCTGGTGATCGCTGACGAAGTCGACGAAAACCTGTACCTGGCATCGCGCAACCTGATCAACATCCTGATTGTTGAGCCACGTTATGCAGATCCCGTGTCTTTGGTGAACTTCAAGAAAGTCCTCGTGACCAAAGGTGCCATGGACAAACTCAAGGAGATGTTCGCATGAGCGCCGTGAAGTTTGACGAAGGTCGTCTGATGTCCGTGCTGGTGGCTCCCATCGTGTCCGAAAAGGCCACCATGGTTGCTGAAAAATCCAACGCTGTGACATTCAAAGTGCTGCAGGACGCTACCAAGCCTGAAATCAAAGCCGCTGTGGAATTGATGTTCAAGGTCGAGGTCAAAGGCGTGTCTGTAGTGAATACCAAGGGCAAGACCAAGCGTTTTGGCAAGACCATTGGCCGTCGCGACAACGTTCGCAAGGCTTATGTCACGCTGCAACCAGGTCAAGAGCTGAACCTGTCCGGGGAGGCTGCGTAATCATGGCTGTCATCAAGATCAAACCAACCTCCCCAGGCCGTCGTGGCGTGGTGAAGGTCACCCGTGATCACCTGCACAAAGGTGAAGGCTACGCTCCGTTGCTGGAACCCCAGCACCAGAAGTCGGGCCGTAACAACAACGGTCACATCACAACTCGCCACAAAGGCGGTGGTCACAAGCACCACTACCGCGTGGTCGACTTCAAGCGCAACAAAGATGCGATCCCGGCGAAAGTCGAGCGCATTGAGTACGATCCAAACCGTACTGCGCACATTGCTTTGTTGTGCTACGCCGATGGCGAGCGCCGTTACATCATTGCCCCCCGCGGCATTGAAGTCGGTGCAACACTGTTGTCGGGTGCTGAAGCCCCGATCCGCGCTGGCAACACCTTGCCTATTCGCAACATCCCAGTGGGTTCGACCATTCACTGCATCGAGCTCAAGCCCGGTGCGGGTGCACAGATCGCTCGCTCGGCGGGTGCTTCGGCAACCCTGCTGGCTCGCGAAGGCATCTACGCTCAAGTGCGTATGCGTTCCGGTGAAGTTCGCAAGATCCACATCGAGTGCCGTGCCACGATTGGTGAAGTCGCCAACGAAGAACACAGCCTGCGTCAATTGGGCAAAGCCGGTGTCAAGCGCTGGATGGGCATCCGCCCAACCGTGCGTGGCGTTGCGATGAACCCAGTGGATCACCCGCACGGTGGTGGCGAAGGCCGTACCGGCGAAGGCCGTCATGCAGTAGACCCGTGGGGCAACCTCACCAAGGGCTACCGTACCCGTAACAACAAGCGCACACAGGTCATGATCGTGTCGCGTCGCAAGAAGTAAGGGTTAGACAATGACACGCTCTCTCAAAAAGGGTCCATTCGTTGACCACCATTTGTTGGCCAAGGTTGAAAAAGCCGTCGCCACCAAAGATAAAAAGCCCGTCAAGACATGGTCGCGTCGCTCCATGGTTCTGCCCGAGTTCATCGGTCTGACCATCGCTGTTCACAACGGCAAGCAACACGTTCCTGTTTATGTGACTGACCAGATGGTTGGCCACAAATTGGGCGAATTCGCACTGACCCGGACATTCAAGGGTCACCCTGCGGACAAAAAAGTCCAGAAGAAATAAGGAAAGACCATGGAAACACGTGCAGTCCTCCGGGGCGTCCGTTTGTCGGTCGATAAAGGCCGCCTGGTCGCCGATTTGATTCGCGGCAAAAAAGTGGATCAAGCTCTGAACATCCTGACGTTCACGCAGAAAAAAGCTGCGGGCATCGTCAAGAAGGTTTTGGAGTCCGCCATTGCCAACGCTGAGCACAACGACGGCGCCGACATCGACGAATTGAAGGTGAAAACCATCTACGTCGAGCAAGGCACCACGCTCAAGCGCTTCACCGCCCGCGCCAAAGGCCGTGGCAACCGCATCAGCAAGCCCACATGCCATGTGTATGTGACGGTCGGCAATTAATCAGGAAGAACTATGGGACAGAAAATCCATCCTACCGGTTTCCGCCTGGCTGTCAGCCGTAACTGGGCAAGCCGCTGGTACGCGAGCAACAAAGACTTCGCCGGCATGCTGGCCGAAGACATCAAGGTGCGTGAGTACCTCAAGGCCAAGCTCAAGAACGCTGCGGTTTCCCGCGTGCTGATCGAGCGTCCAGCCAAGAGCGCCCGCATCACCATCTTCTCGGCTCGTCCAGGTGTGGTGATCGGCAAAAAAGGCGAAGACATCGAGTTGCTCAAGAAAGAACTCGCTGCTCGCCTGGGCGTGCCCGTCGCGGTCAACATCGAAGAAGTGCGCAAGCCTGAAATCGATGCTCAACTGATTGCTGACAGCATCACCCAACAGCTCGAAAAGCGGATCATGTTCCGCCGCGCCATGAAGCGTGCCATGCAAAACGCCATGCGTCTGGGTGCCCAAGGCATCAAGATCATGTCGGCTGGCCGTCTGAACGGTATCGAAATTGCGCGTACCGAGTGGTATCGCGAAGGCCGTGTGCCATTGCACACCCTGCGCGCTGATATCGACTACGCCACTTCCGAAGCCAAGACCACCTACGGCATCATCGGTGTCAAGGTCTGGGTCTACAAAGGCGACACACTGGGCCGCAACGACGCTCCTGCACTGGCTGAGCCACGTGCCGAAGAAGAGCGCCGCCCACGTGGTCCACGCCGTGATGCCCGCCCTGGTGACCGCCCAACAGGCGATCGTCGTGGTGGCCCACGTCGTCCCGCAGGCACCAACACAGCCCCCACTGACGGTAGCGACAAGCCCGCCGGTGCAGGAGGTGATGCCAAACCCGCCGTTAAGCGCGTACGCACAGTCGCCGCGCCAGCTGCAGCAGCTGACGGTCAATAAGGAGTAACAACATGCTGCAACCTGCTCGCAGAAAGTTCCGCAAGGAACAGAAAGGCCGCAACACCGGCGTCGCTACCCGTGGCAACACGGTAGCGTTCGGTGACTTCGGCCTGAAGTCCACAGATCGCGGCCGTTTGACGGCCCGTCAGATCGAAGCCGCACGTCGTGCGATTTCCCGTCACGTCAAACGTGGTGGTCGCATCTGGATTCGCGTGTTCCCCGACAAACCGATTTCCACCAAGCCTGCTGAAGTGCGTATGGGTAACGGTAAAGGTAACCCCGAGTACTACGTGGCCGAGATCCAACCCGGAAAGGTGCTCTACGAAATCGTAGGCGTGCCAGAAGAGTTGGCCCGCGAAGCCTTCAAATTGGCCGCTGCCAAGTTGCCTCTGCGTACCACATTCGTGGCTCGCATGATTGGCCAATAATTCAGGAGAAACAAGAAATGAACGCTGCTGAATTGCGCCAAAAAGACGTTGCTGGTGTGAAAGACGAGATCAAGGCGCTGCAAAAAGCCCACTTTGGTCTGCGTATGCAAAAAGCCACGCAACAACTCGGCAACACCGGTACATTGAGCCAGACTCGCCGTGCCATCGCTCGTGCCAAAACCATCCTTGCCCAAAAGCAAGCCGCCAAGTAAGGAGTGACCATGACGGAAGCTAAAACATCCCTCAAGCGCACCTTGATTGGCAAGGTGGTCAGCGACAAGCGCGCCAAGACCGTGACCGTGCTGGTGGAGCGTCGTGTGAAGCACGCCCTCTACGGCAAGATCGTGGCCAAGTCGAGCAAATACCATGCACACGACGAAAAGGGTGAGTTTCACCTGGGCGACGTGATCGAAATCACTGAAAGCAAGCCGATTTCGAAGACTAAAAACTGGGTCGCTACGCGCCTGGTTGAAAAGGCTGCTGCGGTTTAAGCCCAAAAGGCTGCAACGCTGCAATCTTTAGAAAAACGACCCACAATGGTGGGTCGTTTTTTTTCGTCCATTCATTTTCAAACAGGAAGACAATCATGATCCAAGTCGGAGACACACTGCCCGTAACCACGCTGATGGAATTTATCGAGGTGGAAGGCAATGGCTGCAGCATTGGCCCCAACCCTGTGGATGTGAGCAAAGCCGCTGCCGGTAAAACCATTGCCCTGTTTGCTTTGCCAGGTGCATTCACGCCCACCTGCTCGGCCAAGCACGTGCCAGGTTACGTGGAAAATTTTGACGCCTTCAAGGCCGCTGGCGTTGACGAAATTTGGTGTTTAAGCGTCAACGACGCATTCGTAATGGGTGCCTGGGCGCGTGACCAGAAGTCGGATGGCAAGGTCCGCATGCTGGGCGATGGCAGTGCTGATTTCGCTAAAGCCACGGGCCTGACCCTGGACCTGACCACCCGTGGCATGGGACTGCGCAGCAATCGTTATTCCATGCTGGTCAAAGATGGTAAGGTGGTCGCATTGAACATCGAAGGCCCCGGCAAATTCGAAGTCAGTGACGCTGCGACACTGCTCGCCCAAGCCAAAGCATAATTGTTCTGACATGTCATCAAAAAAGGGCCGAAAGGCCCTTTTATATGATGAGGCTGAGCATTGGACTCAGCCAATATCGACCTTCAAGTAATGGGCGCCTGCGTGGGGGTTGTGATAGTACGGTGGTATTTCTGCAAAGCCCAAGTCTTCGTAAAGTGCTCGGGCAGCTTCCATGTCGTTCAGTGTGTCCAGCAACACGCAACCATAACCAGCTCGTTGAGCGGCATCCAGAATGGCTTCGGCAAGTTGACGGCCCAGCCCCAAACCCCTGAAAACATGCCTCACATAAAGCCGCTTCATTTCTGCAGCGTTCGTGTAGTCTGAAGCGTCGAGAGGTCTTAGTGCGCAACACCCTGCCACGTGTCCATCGACCATGGCCAGCAACAATGCGCCTCGGGGTGCGGCATATTCCCCGGGAAGTGCAGACAGTTCTTCTTCAAAGCCTTGAAAGCACAAATCCACCTGAAGCGATTGCGCATACTCTTTGAAAATACTGCGAACAGCCTCCCAATCAGCGGGTGATTCGGGCGTCAACAAATCTACAGGTGGGTTGTCCAAGGTGAAGGCCTGTCATGAAATTGATCAGAGTGTAGCGCTAGACCGGTGTCGTACGCGCTGTTCAGTGGGGCACTCAGGCACCCAGTGAGACGAGATAAAAAACTACAGCGACAGACAGCGTAAAAATCAATGCGGCCATGACCCGGCTTGGAAGATCATCCCGAGAAGCGTCAACCGGTACTTCCAAATTCTTGTATCCATGCCACATGGCTGGCAACAGAAGCTGATGTTGACGCCAGTGGTACCAGGCGATGGCCGAGAGATGAATCGAGACCAGGAAAATCAATGTGAGCTTGCCCCAATGTTTGTGCCAACTGGTGGCCCATGTGACCAGGGTGCTAGAAACCAAAGAAGAAAATGGCCCTGAGTTTGAAATCTCGTCATCACTCACTAGGCCAGTAGCCACTTGCAGAGATAAAAAGAACAGCATTGCGAGCACAGACAAGGAACCCAGGGGGTTGTGCCCTGCCAATTGTTCTGGCGTGGATCGACCTTGCAAGTAGGACGTAAAAGGGCGAAAACCCAATGGCAAAGTACTCCACCGAGACCAACGCCCGCCCAAGAGACCCCAGAACAGGCGAAACACTAAAAGCGTGAACACGGCATAGCCGAATCGGAAGTGCCAAACCATGACATTTCCTCCTACCAGGCCAGTTATACCCAGACCAACGACGGCGCAAGCCAAAGCCCAATGAAACAGGCGTGTGGGTAAATCCCAGATACGAACCGTGACCATAATTGCTTTCGTGGATGCGGGTATTGAAAAAATATGCGAGACTAAAAAGTTGGTGATGACTAAAAAGTCACCGCTCATTCAACCTCATGGAGTCTCTGATGAAACCTCAATACAACTTGACCGGAACCTTGCTGGCCTTGGTGATGGCCTTGCCAGCACACGCACAGTTTGCCAAACCGGAAGATGCCGTCAAGTACCGAAAGGCTGCGTTGACGGTTATGGGTGCTCATTTTTCACGTTTGGGCGCCATGGCCAATGGTCGTGCGCCTTTTGACGCTAAAGCTGCAGCAGAGAATGCAGACATGGTCGCCATGATGTCTAAGTTGCCTTGGGCCGCATTTGGTGAAGGGACTGACAAAGGTGAGACACGTGCCAAGGCAGAAATTTGGAAAGAATCAGCCAAGTTCAAAGAGGCGGCTGAAAAAATGCAATCTGAAATTGCCAAGTTGAATGTGGCTGCAAAAACTGGAAATCTGGAGACTCTGAAGTCAGCCATGGGTTCTGCGGGTGCAAGTTGCAAAGCCTGTCACGACACCTTCCGCAAAGATTGAACGGGGCCTACGCTTGCTGGCTTCAAGGCTCAGGACTGCGCCAACAATTGTTCAATCAGTTGGTGCAGTTCGTTGAAGTTGGGCGGACCCACATAGCGTTTGACAATCTCCCCACGTTTGTTGAGCAAGAACGTGGTGGGGGTGAGCTGGACCTTGCCCCATTCATGGGCGGCTGCACCGGTGTTGTCAATCGCCACCTTAAAGGGCAGCTGGCGTGACTGCGCAAAGTTGACGACATAGCTGGGCGGGTCGTAGCTCATGGCAACCGCCAGAGTCTCATAGCCCTGACCCTTGTACTTGTTGTAAGTGGTGACGATTTCAGGCATTTCCGCCACACAGGTGGTGCAGCTGGTGGCCCAAAAATTCACGAGAGTGACTTTGCCTTGAAGCTGTTCAGTGGATAGCTTGCTACCGTCCAGCAAAACAAATGATGAAACGGGCGCGCGTTCAGCACTGCATGCTGACAAGAAAACAGCAGCAATACACAAAACAAGTGAGTACAGACGGGTCATCAAAGGATTGTAGAAGACCGATGCGATGGTCAGGGGGCTCTGAAAAACAAAGCAATGATTTCAAAGTTCAAGCCAGCGACAGCAAATGTTGAACCAAAACTTCAGGGTCGCTGACCATCGGGTCGTGGCCTGTCGTCATCTCCACCACTTGTGAGCCAGGCAACCAGGAACCGTCCCAGAATTTCGGGTCAATCATGCGCAGGCGGCTGATGTCGATGGTGCCCAAAGGGGGCTCAGTGCAGTTGATGAAAGTGCGCGGCACACTGGCCACACGGACCGGGTCAAAATTCAGCACCTGCGTGTAGGGCCCACCAGGATGAGGGGTTTGGCGTCGTTGAACCCAGTCGTGGTCTTCAGCACTCAGACCAAAGACCGAGGGGTCCGGCGCTGGAAAGCTGTGCATTGGATCGGCCTGTGAAGCGCCGATGCGGGCATTGCGTGTGGCGCTGGCGTGGGTGCTGCTCCAGCTTTCGCCGGGTTTGGGCAAAACGGCATCCAGGTAGACAAGATGCCGCAAGCGCTCAGGTCGGCGGTCAGCCACCGCCGTGCCAAGCATGCCAGCATAAGAATGCACCACCAGTACGACATCGTCCATTTCTTCGGCATCCATGGCGGCCAGAATGTCTTGAATGTGGGTGTCCAGCGTGATGCCGGGATGGAGCAAATGGGCACGTTCACCCACACCGGTCAGCGTGACCGCATGTGCGCGGTGGCCGGCACGGATGAGTGCGGGCAACACGCGCTGCCAGCACCAAGCGCCGTGCCATGCCCCGTGAACCAGGAAAAAGTTCGCCATCAGATCACTCCTTTGCCGCGCAGCGGGCCCAGTTGTTCGGCAGACCAGCCAAGCACCTCGGCCAGCACTTCCTGGGTGTGTTGACCCAGCATCGGCGGTGGCAAGTCCTGGCGCACGGGCGTGCGGCTGAGTTTGATCGGGCTGGCTACCAGCTTCAAATCAGGTTTGACGGGGTGTACCCAGTCGCTGACCATGCCGCGCTCCTGAATGTGCGGGTCTGCAAACACTTCCCCCAGGGTGTTGATGGCGCCACAGGGCACTTTGGCGGCTTCGAGGGCACTGAGCCACACGGCTTTGGGGCGGGTTTTCATGATAGCTTCCAGCAAGGGCACCAATTCAGCCCGGTGGCGCACACGGTCGGCATTCAATGCGTAGCGTGTATCTTTGGCCAATTCCGGATGACCGGCCACATCGCAAAATTTGGCGAACTGACCATCATTGCCCACCGCCAGGATCAGGTGGTCGCGTGTGTCAGGTTCCGCATCAGCAGGCGCCATGACCTCAAACACTTGATAGGGCACGATGTTCTGGTGCGAGTTGCCAGCGCGGCCGGGCACCTTGCCGCTGACCAGGTAGTTGGAGCCCAAATTGGCCAACATGGCGACCTGGGTGTCGAGCAAAGCCATGTCCACATGCTGGCCTTCGCCTGTGCGTTCGGCATGACGCAAGGCAGCGAGAATGGCAACGGTGGCGTACATGCCAGTGAACAAATCGGCCACCGCCACACCAACCTTTTGTGGGCCGCCGCCCAAATCGTCGCGTTCGCCCGTCACGCTCATGAGGCCGCCAATGCCTTGAACTGCATAGTCATACCCAGCACGCTCGCGGTAAGGACCGGTTTGACCGAAACCGGTCACGCTGCAATAGACCAGTTTGGGGTTGATCGCGCTCAGGTTGGCAAAGTCCAGGCCGTAGCGGGCCATGTCGCCCACTTTGAAATTTTCAACAAACACATCGCAGTGCTTGACCAGTTCGCGGATCAGGGCTTGGCCTTCGGGCTGGGCAATGTCGCAGGTCACGGAACGCTTGTTGCGGTTGGCGCCCAGGTAGTAGGCGGCTTCAGCCGTGTCCTGGCCCTGTGCGTCCTTCAAAAACGGAGGGCCCCAGCTGCGTGTGTCGTCGCCGCTGCCGGGGCGTTCAATCTTGATGACGTCGGCGCCCAGATCAGCCAAAGTCTGGGTGCACCAAGGACCCGCCAGAACGCGGGAAAGGTCGAGTATGCGGATGCCGTCGAGTGAATTCATGGCTTCATTGTCGCGAAAAACAGCACCAGGCGCTGTTCAGGATAATCACAGCCATGCACAACCTTTCAATGGCCACTCTGGCCGGGCTCTCAGTAGCCGTCGCCTTGAGCGCTTGCAGCCCCGAACAAAATTGGCGTGAGGTCTCGTTCGACGGCACATCCGTCAAAGCCCAATTGCCCTGCAAACCAGACCGCACCACGCGTTCTGTGCCCCTGGGCGGTGTGCCGCTGGACATGCAGGTGGTCGGCTGCGAGAGTGGCAACGCCACCTTGGCGGTGATGACGGTGGCCTTGCCCAGTGCCACCGATGCGAATGCCCTGTTGACCGGCTGGCAACAGGCCACATTGCGCAACGCACAAGTCAAAGAACCAAGGAATGAGTCGCCACGAGCCGTTTGGCAAGGCGCAGGTTTTTTGCCGCTGGCTGCATCAGTTCGCATTCAGGCGCAAGGGCAACGGGGCGATGGCCGAGCTGTTGCGGTGGACGCCGCCTGGGGCGCAGTGCCCGAGGGTGACCATGTGCGGCTGGTGCATGCGGTGGTGTATGCGACAGGCAAAACTGATGACTTGGCCAACACATTGATGGAGGGCCTGCGCCCATGACTGCAACCGGACACTCGACACCGCAAAACCCGGAACATTTGACTGGGCGCATGGCCGTTGGTGTGTTTTTGGCGTTTGCGCTGGCGTATTTCTTTTCTGCCCTAGTGCGGGCCATCACGGCCACTTTGTCGCCGACCTTGACCGAAGAGCTGAATCTGAGTGCGCAGGATCTGGGTTTGTTGGCAGGTGGTTACTTTCTTGGGTTTTCTCTCACTCAGTTGCCCATGGGCCGCTGGCTAGACCGGTATGGACCGAAAAAAGTCATATTCGCATTCCTGTCGGTGGCGGTGCTGGGTTGTCTGGCGTTTTCATGGGCAGACAGTTTTCGGGGTCTGCTGGCGGCACGCATGTTGTGTGGCATGGGCGTGAGTGCTTGCCTGATGGCCCCATTGACCGGTTATCGCCGTTGGTTTGATGCCAGTACTCAGTTGCGCACCAACTCGTGGATGCTGATGACCGGTTCAACCGGCATGCTGGCGGCGACATTGCCTGTGCAATGGCTCATGCCAATTTGGGGTTGGCGTGCTTTGTTCGTGATGCTGGGGGCCATGATTGCCGTGGCCATGGTGCTGATCGCGTGGGTGGTGCCGCGCTGGCAGCCTCAGGTTGAGCAGCCAGACGCTAACAAGATAACTTTGAACGATGACGGCAGTTACAAGGCGATTTGGCGTAGCAAATATTTCTGGCGCATGGCGCCGTTGGGGTTTTTTTGCTACGGCGGCATGGTGGCCATCCAGACGTTGTGGGCAGGCCCCTGGATGACGCAGGTCGCTGGCTGGGCAGCGACGGAGGCGGCTGGCGGATTGTTTGTCATCAATCTCAGCATGTTGGTGGCATTTTGGATGTGGGGCCTGGTCACCCCTATGCTGGTCAAAAGGGGCATTCCAGTCGAGCGTTTGATCGCTTGGGGTGTACCTCTGACCTATGTGGTGCTGGCGGTCATGGTGGGGCTTGGGGCATCAATTGGGCGTGCAGCTGCAGTCGGTGTGGCGTTGTTTTGTGTGTCCAGTACCTTTGTGGCGCTGGCGCAGCCTGCCGTGGGCATGGCTTTCCCATCGCATCTGGCGGGACGGGCCTTGTCGGCCTACAACCTGGTCATCTTTGCGGGGATTTTCGTTGTGCAGTGGGGCATTGGTCTGGCGGTGGACACAGCGCGTGGCATGGGCTTGAGCGTGGTGGCCGCCTACCAAGTGGCTTGGGCGGGTTTTGCCGTGTGCTCCTGCCTGTCTTGGCTGTATTTCCTGCTGAGCAAGCCCGTGCAGCCCCGATAATCAAGCCCATATTTCTGAACCACACATGATCGGCATCCTCATCATCGCCCATGCACCGCTGGCCCATGCCTTGCGCGAGTGCGCCCTGCACGTCTTTCCGGACTGTGCGCAGGGCGTACTCGCGGTCGATGTGCTGCCCCATGAGGCACCCGAGACCACCCTGTCCATGGCCCGCCAGGCCATGGACAAGCTGGGCACGCCAGAAGTGCTCTTGCTCAGCGACGTTTTTGGCGCAACGCCTTGTAACGTGGCGCAAAAACTCAACGACGGTATCCAGACCCGTCTGGTGGCGGGGGCCAATTTGCCCATGCTACTGCGCAGCGTTTGCTACCGACACGAAAGCCTGGACGCGCTGGCCGCACGCGCCCTGGCTGGCGGCACCCAGGGCGTGATGCCCGTGGGCAGCACCGCCCCTCAAAATCAAACAGGAAAGAGACATGCCACAAGCCACCACGACCATCAGCAATAAGCTGGGCCTGCACGCCCGAGCCTCCGCCAAGCTCACCAAGCTGGCGGGCAGTTTCCAATGCGAAGTCTGGCTCAGCAAGGGCGAGCGGCGCATTAACGCCAAAAGCATCATGGGGGTGATGATGCTGGCTGCCGGCTTGGGCAGTGAAGTGGTAATTGAGACCATTGGCGAGCGTGACCAGGAAGCGCTGGAAGCCTTGCTTGCGCTCATGGCTGACAAATTTGGCGAAGGCGAATGAGCGTGCTAATGCCTGAGCAGGCGATGCATCATGGGAGGGCGAGATGACCTTCAGTATCCATGGACTGGCTGTTGCCCGAGGCATTGCCATCGGGCGCGCTGTGCTGGTCGCCTCCAGTCGCATCGATGTGGCGCACTATTTCATCCAGCCCGAGCAAATTGCCGCAGAAATCGAGCGATTGCGGCGTGCCCGTGATGAGGTGATTGACGAGCTGCAACGCCTGCAAAGAGACATGCCCAAAGACGCCCCACATGAGCTCGTGGCTTTGCTGGATGTGCATTTGATGCTCTTGCTGGACGAAGAGTTGACTCTGGGTGTGGTGCATTGGATCAAGGAGCGTCTGTACAACGCTGAGTGGGCACTGACCAGTCAGCTGGAAATCATTGCCCGACAGTTTGACGAGATGGACGACCCCTACCTGCGCGAGCGCAAGGCCGATGTGGAGCAGGTCGCCGAGCGGGTGCTCCAAAGCCTCAAAGGCACGGGCTCATTGGTGGCCAGAACGCCCCGCCGCGCACGGCCGCAGCAAGAGTTGCAGTTGGGTGACACATTGGATGTTCCCTTGGTGCTGGTGGCGCACGACCTGTCGCCAGCCGACATGCTCCAGTTCAAGCAAAGCGTGTTCACCGGTTTTGTGACCGATGTGGGCGGCAAGACCTCCCACACCGCTATCGTGGCCCGCAGCCTGGACATTCCGGCGGTCGTGGGCGCTCGCACGGCCAGCCAATTGGTCAAGCAAGACGACTGGGTCATCATTGACGGCGATGCGGGCGTGGTGATTGTCGACCCGTCGCCCATCATCCTTGCCGACTACGGTTTCAAGCAGCGCCAGGGTGACTTGGAGCGCGAACGGCTGGCCCGCTTGCGTCACACCCCGGCGGTCACGCTGGACGGACAAAAAATCGAATTGCTGGCCAACATCGAAATGCCCGAAGACACCGACGCGGCCATCACGGCGGGTGCTGTGGGCGTGGGCTTGTTTCGGAGCGAATTTTTGTTCATGGGGCGTCAAGGCAATTTGCCGGGCGAAGATGAACAGTACGAAGCTTACCGCCGCGCTGTGGATGGCATGAACGGTTTGCCTGTGACCATCCGAACAGTGGATGTGGGCGCTGACAAGCCTCTGGATGAAGCCCGCCGCGATGCAGCCCACCTGAACCCCGCCTTGGGTTTGCGGGCCATCCGCTGGAGCTTGGCCGATCCCGCCATGTTTCTGACGCAGTTGCGCGCCATCTTGCGCGCAGCAGCTCATGGCAAAGTCAATCTGCTGATTCCCATGTTGGCGCATGGCAGTGAGATTCGGCAAACCTTGGCCCTGATCGATCAGGCACGGCAAGAGCTGGACCGGCGCGGCATGGCTTATGGGCCGGTGCGCTTGGGGGCCATGATTGAAATTCCGGCCGCTGCCCTGTCATTGCGTCTGTTCCTCAAGCACTTTGACTTTTTGTCGATAGGCACCAATGACCTGATCCAGTACACCCTGGCCATTGACCGTGCCGACGAGTCGGTGGCGCACCTGTATGACCCTTTGCATCCGGCCGTGCTGCGCTTGGTGGCCGACACGATTGCCGAGTGCAGGGCGCAGGGCAAAGGCGTTTCGGTGTGCGGCGAAATGGCAGGAGACATCGCCATGACGCGTTTGCTTTTGGGGCTGGGTTTGCGAAGCTTTTCGATGCATCCCTCGCAAATCCTGGCCGTGAAACATCAGGTGTTGCGATCAGACACGGCGCGGCTGGCGCAGTGGGCAGATGAGGTATTGGCGTCTGATGAGCCTGCGAGGCTGATGCCCCGCTGATCGCATCGAGCCACACCCAGAATGGCGTGATGTGAAATTGATAGTGGCTGACAAACATGGCTGGTTCTGTGGTCAATGTCTGCATGTCATGAGTCAGTCCCTATAATTTCAATTGCTCCGGGGTGTCCACATGTTGTGGGCTGAGATGGCTGACCAAACCCGAGAACTTGATCCGGTTCATACCGGCGGAAGAAGAGCAATTGATCCTTGTCTGTGGGTGCCTCCAGGGGTGCCCGCTTTCTTGGAGCGACCTTCGGAGCACCCACCTCAGGAATCATGCTCCATGAACGCTACAGAGAAATTTCTCGCCGCCACGGCCAAAGTGGATCAAGCGGCGATCTCACCCCTCCCGAACTCGCACAAGATTTATGTTCAAGGTTCACGCCCTGACATTCAAGTGCCAATGCGTCAAATCAGCCAAAGCGACACGCCCACCGCTTTTGGCGGTGAAAAGAACCCGTCCATCCATGTGTACGATTGCTCAGGCCCTTACACCGACCCACAAGCCCGTATTGATGTCCGTCAAGGACTGCCAGCTGTGCGACAGGGATGGATTGAGGCGCGCGGCGACACCGAAGTTTTACAAGGGTTGAGCAGCACATTTGGTCGGGCGCGTGCTGCCGACACCGGATTGGATGACTTGCGTTTTCCGGGCCTGCACCGCAAGCCGCGCAAAGCCAGGGTCGGTGCCAATGTGACGCAGATGCATTACGCCCGCCGAGGCATCGTCACGCCCGAGATGGAATACATCGCCATTCGTGAAAACCTGCAACGTGAGCAATATGTCGAGTCGCTCAAGGCCACAGGTCCCATGGGTGAGCGCATGGCCCAGTTGTTGGGGCGACAGCATCCGGGGCAAAATTTTGGTGCAAGCATCCCGGCCCGGATCACGCCCGAATTCGTGCGAGATGAGGTGGCCCGCGGGCGCGCCATTATTCCGAGCAACATCAACCACCCCGAGTCCGAGCCGATGGTCATTGGCCGTAACTTTCTGGTCAAGATCAATGCCAACATTGGTAATTCGGCCCTGAGCTCGTCCATCAACGAAGAGGTGGACAAGATGACCTGGGCCGTCCGCTGGGGCGGCGACACGGTGATGGACCTGTCCACAGGCAAAAACATCCATGAAACGCGCGAATGGATCATTCGCAATTCGCCTGTGCCGATTGGCACTGTGCCGATTTACCAGGCGCTCGAAAAAGTCAACGGCAAGGCGGAAGACTTAACGTGGGGAATTTTTCGCGACACGCTGATTGAACAGGCCGAGCAGGGTGTGGACTACTTCACGATCCATGCGGGCGTGCTGTTGCGCTACGTGCCGTTGACAGCTAACCGCATGACGGGCATCGTCAGCCGGGGTGGCTCGATCATGGCCAAGTGGTGCCTGGCACACCACAAAGAGAGTTTTCTGTACACCCACTTTGAAGACATCTGCGAGATCATGAAGGCCTATGACGTGGCTTTCAGCCTGGGCGACGGATTGCGCCCGGGCGCCATTTACGACGCCAACGATGAAGCGCAGCTGTGTGAACTCAAAACGCTGGGTGAGCTGACGCAAATCGCATGGAAGCACGATGTGCAGGTCATGATCGAAGGCCCCGGCCATGTGCCCCTGCACATGATCAAGGAGAACATGGATTTGCAGTTGGCGCAGTGCCATGAAGCCCCTTTCTACACCCTGGGGCCCTTGACCACCGACATCGCACCGGGCTATGACCACATCACCAGTGGCATTGGTGCCGCCACCATTGGCTGGTACGGCACAGCCATGCTCTGCTATGTGACGCCCAAAGAACACCTGGGCCTGCCCAACAAGCAGGATGTCAAGGAAGGCATCATCACTTACAAACTTGCGGCGCACGCGGCCGACCTGGCCAAGGGCCATCCGGGCTCACAGATCCGTGACAATGCGCTGTCCAAGGCGCGTTTTGAGTTTCGTTGGGAAGACCAGTTCAACCTGGGGCTGGATCCGGACAAGGCCAAAGAATTTCATGACGAAACGCTGCCCAAAGATTCGGCCAAAGTGGCGCATTTTTGTTCCATGTGCGGCCCCCACTTCTGCTCAATGAAGATCACGCAGGATGTGCGCGAATTTGCCGCACAACAAGGAATTGGCGAACAAGCCGCCCTGCAAAAAGGCTTGGAAGTCAAAGCCATCGAATTCGTGAAAATGGGGGCGGAGGTGTACCGTCAGGTTTGATCACGGGACGCACAGCAAAGCTTGAAATACCTGCGGTCTTTTCCGGGCGAATGACAGGAGGAAGGTTGCGTTATGTGCAGGTCAGGCGCGGTTCCGATCGGAGCCGCGCTTCCTGTCTTGGTTGCCGAGGTTGGATGTCAGCTTGAGCAAGGCGTGCTCAATCCATCATGAAATGGGATAGGCGTCGTTGTGTCGAGTAGATGTTTTGAAGCTCATTCACTATCGGGCGCTTCTAATGACTTCGAGTGGGTATTCAACGATGCCGAATGGGCTTGTTGATCAGCGTGATAGCTCGATCTGACCATGGCGCCCACCGCTGCGTGGGTGAAGCCCATTTCATAGGCCTTGGCCTCAAACATTTTGAAGGTGTCGGGGTGCACGTAACGGCGCACGGGCAGGTGGCTGTTGCTGGGGGCCAGGTATTGACCAATCGTCAACATGTCAATGTCATGAGCACGCATGTCGCGCATGACATCAAGAATTTCTTCGTCGGTTTCGCCCAAACCGACCATCAGGCCGCTCTTGGTTGGGATGTGCGGGAAGCGGGCCTTGAAGTCTTTCAGCAATTTCAGCGAGTGTGCGTAGTCGGCGCCAGGGCGTGCTTCCTTGTATAAGCGCGGCACGGTTTCCATGTTGTGGTTCATCACGTCGGGCAGGCCGCCCGCCATGACGTCCAGCGCCTTGTCCAGGCGGCCACGGAAGTCGGGCACCAGCACCTCGATCTGCGTCTTTGGCGACTGCTCGCGCGTGCGGGAGATGCATTGCACATAGTGGTCAGCACCGCCGTCGCGCAGGTCGTCACGGTCCACGCTGGTGATGACCACATATTGGAGCTTGAGCTGTGCAATGGTTTTGGCCAGGTTACCGGGCTCGTCCACATCAAGTGGATCAGGGCGGCCATGGCCCACATCGCAAAACGGGCAACGGCGAGTGCACTTGTCACCCATGATCATGAAGGTGGCAGTGCCCTTGCCAAAGCATTCGCCGATGTTGGGGCAGCTGGCTTCTTCGCACACGGTCACCAGTTTGTTGGCGCGCAGCACGTCCTTGATTTCGTAAAAGCGCGTGGTGGGCGAACCCGCCTTGACGCGTATCCATTCGGGCTTTTTGAGGACCTCGGCCTGCTCAACCTTGACCGGGATGCGAGAGAGCTTGGCTGCGGCCTTTTGCTTGGCGCTGGGGTCGTAGTTTCCAACGCTTTGTGCTTCGCGCACCACTGGGCGTTCGGTGGGGTGGTTGCTCATGGGGTGTCTTTCAGTCTCTGCCGCTGCAGCGGCATGCATTGGGGGTGTTCATAAACGGGCGGCCAGCTGCCCTGCCAGCACTTGCGCAGCTTCTTGCCAGCTGGTCTCTACGCCGATTGTAGAAAGGTCCACTGTTTTCAACCCGGCATAGCCGCATGGGTTGATGCGTTCAAAAGGCCCCAGATCCATGGCCACGTTGAGGGCGACACCGTGGTACGTGCAGTGGCGGCTGACTTTGATGCCCAGGGCGCTGATTTTGCCAAGACCTTTGAAGGGATCTCCTGGATGTCTGGGGCCCAGCAAGGCGGCATGGCTAAAGGGGTCATCAAGCCGCACATAAATGCCGGGTGCGCCAGCCACTCGGTGCCCCGTTACGCCGAAATAAGCCAGGGTGCGGATGACCGATTCTTCAAGTTTGTAAACGTATTCCTTGACGTAGTAACCGGCACGTTGCAGGTTGATCAAGGGATAAGCCATCACCTGGCCGGGGCCATGAAAGGTGACTTGTCCGCCCCGGTTGGTCTGGATAACCGGGATGTCGCCAGGCATCAGCACATGGTCGGCTTTTCCAGCCAGACCCTGCGTGAACACCGGCGGATGTTCGCACATCCACAATTCGTTGGGCGTGTTGTCGGTGCGGGCAGCGGTGAACGCCTGCATGTCCTCGTATGCGGTCAGGTAGTCGATGCGACCCAGCAGGCGAATTTGCATCGTTGTCAGAGGACGATCTTGACCATCGGGTGCGAGGTCAGTGCGCGGTACAAGTCGTCGAGCTGCTCGCGGCTCGTGGCGGTGATGTGGAGTGTCACGCCCAGGTAATTGCCGGCTTTGCTGGGTCGCAACTCCATGGTGTTCGCGTCAAAGGCTGGGTCAAATTGAAGCGCCACTTCAACCAGCGCTTGCGCAAAACCGTCGACCATGGCGCCCATGACCTTGATTGGAAAGATGGATGGGTATTCGATCAGGCTGTCTTTGCGCGGATCGGTGTTGGCGGGAGGTGTGATGGAGGCACTCATAAAAATGTTCAGATGTAATTTAGCAGCTTAACGCCAGACCCGATTGTCAGTGCCTTCTAGGTTTGAAGTGCAAGAAAGTGGGCGTAAGCAGATGTCCGGCTGGAGGCCGCACAAAAAGTTATCACGGCCATGACGTCCATTTGGATCAGTCATGTGTCGCAATGAAATACACGACGGTTTGGCGCAGGGTGCAGCGTTCTGTGATGGGCTTTTGCATGAACCAAAGTGGGGAATAAACCACAGATTGTGGCCCTTGAAAAGCGCAATATTCAGAGTGTGTGCATTGATGAACTGATGAAAAGGCTTATTGCGCACGGGTTTCTACGTATAATCGAAGGCTTTGCAGGAAATGCTGTGTGCGTAACCTCGGTGTAATTTGAGATGGTGAAAATCTCCTCGAACTCAGAGCAGGTGCTTGATCACAAGTTGCCTAAGACTCAAAACACACCGTGGGATGCTGCTGATACCGCAGATGCTGGCCTTGAGCCTGAATTCAAGCCCCTGACCGCCGAAGAGGCGCAAGCATGGCGAAATCTGAACCCGATGGCCTCACCATGGCGAGTTCTGGTTTTGCAGGTTTTGGTTGGTTGCTTGGTGGCTGTTTTGACCGGATGGGTCAGTGGACAGTTCAGGTTGGCTGCGTCGGTAGCGTGGGGTGCAATTTGCGTTGTGATTCCTGCGGTGGTGTTTGTACGGGCTTTGTCCCGGCAAATGCGGTTGGAGCAACCGGGTGCTGCTTTGGCAGGCTTGTTTGTCTGGGAGTTGGTCAAGATTCTTTTGACCGTGGCGTTGCTTGTTGTAGCGCCCAAAGTGGTTTTTGATCTGAGCTGGCTTGCTTTGGTGGTTGGCTTCGTGGTGACGATGAAGGTGTATTGGCTGGCCATGGCGCTGGGCTGGATGCAACGGAAATCGGCACTGAATTGATTTGATGAACTGATTGGTGATTTATGTCTGTTGAACACGCTGGCGCACACGCCCCAACGGCTGGAGAGTACATCCAGCATCACTTGCAGCACCTGCAAATGAATTTTTCATTTGAAGGCGTCAAGCAAACCAACATCGTTGACTTCAGTCTGTTCAACCTCGACTCTGTGGTTTTTGCCTTGATTCTGGGCGTTGTGGGTTGTTTGGTGATGTGGGCTGCAGCCCGCAAGGCCACCTCGGGTGTTCCTGGTCGCTTCCAGGCAGCAGTCGAAATTTTGTCTGAAATGGTTGAGAACCAGGCCAAAGGCGTGATTCATAACGCCAAGAGCCGCAAACTGATTTCCCCATTGGCACTGACTGTGTTTGTCTGGATTTTCCTGATGAACGCCATGGACATGCTGCCGGTGGATCTGATTCCTGGTGCTTGGCACGATGCGGGTCCCGCATTGGGCTTCGAGAACTATTTGCGTGTGGTGCCTACCGCCGACCTGTCTTCGACGCTGGGTTTGTCTTGTTCCGTCCTCTTCATCTGCCTGGTCTACAACATCAAGATCAAGGGTCTGGGTGGCTGGGCGCATGAGCTGATTGCTGCGCCTTTCGGTGACCATTGGGCTCTGTATCCGATTAACTTCCTGATGCAGATGATTGAATATTTGGCCAAGACGGTTTCGCATGGCATGCGACTGTTTGGCAACATGTTTGCGGGTGAGTTGGTGTTCATGTTGATTGCCCTCATGGGTGGCGGCTGGGCATTGTCGGCAACTGGCGTGGGTCTGGCCATTGGTCATATCGTCGCCGGTACCGTGTGGACTTTGTTCCACATCCTGGTCATCACCTTGCAAGCCTTCATCTTTATGATGTTGACGCTGATCTACACAGGTCAAGCGCACGACGCACATTGATGACACTTTTTCTCTCGTTTCTTGTTTCTTTTTTCCACTAACTTTTAGGAGCTTCTCATGGAAAACATTCTCGGCCTGGTGGCATTGGCTTGTGGTTTGATCGTTGGTTTGGGTGCTATCGGCGCTTCCATCGGTATCGCTTTGATGGGCGGCAAATTCCTCGAGTCTTCAGCTCGTCAACCTGAGTTGATGAACGAACTGCAAACCAAGATGTTCATCTTGGCGGGTCTGATCGACGCTGCGTTCCTGATTGGTGTGGCTATCGCTCTGCTGTTCGCGTTCGCCAACCCCTTCGTTCTGAAGTAATCCACGTACCTCTTCAACCCGAAGAAGGACTGAACCGTGAACATTAACGCTACTCTGTTCATTCAGATGGTCGTTTTTGCGATCCTGGTATGGTTCACGATGAAATTCGTGTGGCCCCCGATCACAAAAGCACTAGACGAACGGGCACAGAAAATCGCTGACGGCCTCGCTGCCGCCGACAAAGCCAAAGCAGAACTCTCCAACGCCAATGCGCGTGTAGAGGCTGAATTGGCTCAGTCGCGCAACGAGACGGCTTCGCGCCTGGCTGACGCCGAGCGCCGTGCAAATGGCATCGTTGACGAAGCCAAAGCACGTGCCACCGAAGAAGGCAACAAGATCATCGTCGCTGCAAAAGCTGAAGCTGAGCAGCAGTCTGTCAAGGCTCGTGAAGCCCTGCGTGAGCAGGTTGCAGCTTTGGCCGTCAAAGGCGCCGAACAGATTCTCCGCAAGGAAGTCAACGCCGGTGTCCACGCTGATCTGCTGAGCCGCCTCAAGACCGAGCTGTAAAAAGCCCCAGCCAGAGAAGACCATGGCAGAACTTGCTACCATCGCCCGCCCTTATGCCGAAGCGCTGTTCAAGGCGCAGGCATCCGATCTCGCTGGCACGGCCACCTGGCTGGACGGACTGGCTGCAGTTGCCGATAACGTGCAACTGCAACAGTTCGCCGACAGTCCCAAGGTGTCTGACGAGCAGATGTTCGAGCTGATCTCTGACGTGGTGCAAAAACATGCAAATGTGGCACTGCCTGAGGCTGGCAAAAACTTCTTGCGTCTGGTGATCGAAAACCGTCGCCTCAGTGCGCTGTCTGTCGTTGCACAGCAGTACCGGGTCCTCATGAATTCGCAAGGTGGCACCGCTGACGCGGTGGTTTACAGCGCATTCCCTATTGATGCTTCGGCTTTGGCCGATTTGTCAGCCACACTCGAAAAGCGTTTTTCGCGCAAGCTCAATGTGAGCGTTGAAATCGAACCTGCCTTGATCGGCGGTATTCGTGTGGTGGTAGGAGACGAGGTGCTCGATACCTCTGTCAAGACCCGACTGGAACAAATGAAATCGGCCCTCACCGCTTGATGCGGATTGAGACCGGACATATTTAAAGAAAGAAGGAAAGAGTCATGCAACTCAATCCCGCAGAAATTTCTGAACTGATCAAGAGCCGCATCGAAGGGCTGTCCGCCAGCGCCGATATCCGCAACCAAGGCACCGTGGTGTCGGTGACCGACGGTATCGTTCGCGTCCACGGTTTGTCTGATGTGATGCAGGGCGAAATGCTCGAATTCCCATCCACAGCCGATGGCACTGCCACTTTTGGTCTGGCCCTGAACCTCGAGCGTGACTCGGTCGGCGCCGTGATCTTGGGTGAATACGAGCACATCTCCGAAGGCGACACGGTCAAGTGCACAGGCCGCATTTTGGAAGTGCCCGTCGGCCCTGAACTGATTGGCCGCGTGGTGAACGCTTTGGGTCAGCCGATTGACGGCAAAGGCCCCATCAACGCCAAAATGACCGACGTGATCGAAAAAGTCGCCCCAGGCGTGATCGCACGTAAATCGGTTGACCAGCCTATGCAAACCGGCCTGAAGTCGATCGACTCCATGGTGCCTGTGGGCCGTGGCCAGCGCGAGCTGATCATTGGTGACCGTCAGACTGGCAAAACAGCTGTCGCCATCGACGCCATCATCAACCAAAAAGGTCAGAACATGACCTGCGTTTACGTCGCGATTGGCCAAAAAGCCTCGTCGATCAAAAACGTGGTGCGCGCTCTGGAGCAAGCTGGCGCGATGGAATACACCATCGTGGTGGCCGCTTCTGCCTCTGAATCTGCTGCGATGCAGTACGTGTCGGCCTACTCCGGCTGCACCATGGGCGAATACTTCCGTGACCGTGGCGAAGATGCTTTGATCGTTTATGACGATCTGTCAAAGCAAGCTGTGGCTTATCGTCAAGTGTCCTTGTTGCTGCGCCGCCCACCAGGTCGCGAAGCTTACCCTGGCGATGTGTTCTATCTCCACAGCCGTTTGCTCGAGCGCGCTGCCCGCGTGAACGCCGACTACGTCGAAGCATTCACCAAAGGTGCAGTGACTGGCAAAACAGGTTCTTTGACGGCTTTGCCTATCATTGAAACCCAAGCCGGTGACGTGTCTGCCTTCGTGCCTACCAACGTGATTTCGATCACAGACGGTCAGATCTTCCTGGAGACCTCGCTGTTCAACGCCGGTATCCGCCCTGCGATCAACGCCGGTATCTCGGTGTCGCGCGTCGGTAGCTCAGCTCAGACCAAGATCATCAAAGGCCAGTCCGGCGGTATCCGTACCGACTTGGCTCAGTACCGTGAATTGGCTGCATTCGCGCAGTTCGCTTCTGATCTGGACGAGTCCACACGCAAGCAGCTGGACCGCGGTGCCCGTGTGACTGAATTGCTCAAGCAAGCCCAGTACAGCCCCCTGTCGATCAGTCTGATGGGCGCCAGCCTGTTTGCTGTGAACAAGGGCTTCATGGACGACATCGACGTCAAGAAAGTCCTGGCTTTCGAACACGGTTTGCACGCTTACCTCAAAGACAAGAGCGCAGCCCTGTTGGCCAAGATGGAAAGCACACAAGCCCTGGACAAAGACGCCGAGGCTGAATTGAACGCTGCCGTGGCTGCTTTCAAGAAAAGCTTTGCTTAATTTCTACCTGATCAAAAGGAGCCGCTGATGGCATCGGGCAAGGAACTACGCACCAAGATCAAATCGGTGGAAAACACCAAGAAGATCACCAAGGCCATGGAGATGATTTCCGTCTCCAAAATGCGCAAAGCGCAGGAGCGTATGCGCACTGCCCGGCCTTACAGCGAGAAGATTCGCACCATTGCGACTCATCTCGGGCAGGCCAACCCTGAGTACGTGCACGCCTTCATGAAGCAAAACGACGGCAAGTCCGTCGGCTTCATTGTGGTCACGACGGACAAAGGTTTGTGCGGTGGCTTGAACACCAACTTGTTGCGCGCTGTGACGGGTAAATTGCGGGAAGTGCAAGCTGAAGGCAAGACGCCTCAGGCTGTGGCGATTGGCGGCAAAGGTTTGGGTTTCCTGAACCGCGTCAATGCGAAAGTGGTGGCACATGTGACGCATCTGGGCGACAAGCCTCATCTGGACAAGTTGATTGGTCCCGTCAAGGTGCTGCTCGACGCCTACACCGCTGGCGAGGTGAGTGCTGTGTACCTGTGCTACAACAAGTTTGTCAGCACCATGGCACAAGTACCCACCATTGACCAGTTGCTGCCTTTGTCTTCTTCCAAAATGGAAGCTGAAACCAAGGCCGCAGGATCAAACCATGGATGGGATTACATCTATGAACCCGATGCGCAATCTGTCATTGATGATCTGTTGATCCGTTATGCAGAAGCTTTGGCTTATCAGGCTGTGGCCGAAAACATGGCTTCTGAGCACGCAGCCCGCATGGTGGCCATGAAGGCCGCGACAGACAACGCTGGCAATGTGATTGGCGAACTCAAACTCGTCTACAACAAGACCCGTCAAGCCGCCATCACCAAAGAACTGTCGGAAATCGTCTCTGGCGCAGCCGCGATCAGCGGTTGATTCCCAGTTCTGCAAATTCAAATTATTTGGAGCGAAAAATGCAAGCCCAAGGAAAAATTGTTCAGTGTATTGGCGCTGTGGTCGACGTGGAGTTTCCACGTAACCAGATGCCCAAGGTTTATGACGCACTCAAAATGGAAGGCTCCGCGCTGACCCTGGAAGTGCAGCAGCAACTCGGCGACGGCATCGTGCGTACCATTGCGCTCGGCTCATCCGACGGTCTGCGTCGTGGCTTGATGGTGACCAACACCGGCAAGGCCATCACAGTGCCTGTCGGCAAAGCCACATTGGGCCGCATCATGGACGTGTTGGGTGCGCCCATCGACGAGCGCGGTCCTGTCAGCCAGGAACTCACTGCTTCCATTCACCGTAAAGCCCCTGCTTACGACGAACTGAGCCCATCGCAAGAACTGCTGGAAACCGGCATCAAGGTGATTGACCTGGTTTGCCCGTTCGCCAAAGGCGGTAAGGTCGGTTTGTTCGGTGGTGCCGGTGTGGGCAAAACCGTGAACATGATGGAACTCATCAACAACATCGCCAAGGCGCACAGCGGTTTGTCCGTGTTCGCTGGTGTGGGTGAGCGTACCCGTGAAGGTAACGACTTTTATCACGAGATGGCCGACTCCGGCGTCGTGAACCTCGAAAACCTGCCTGAGTCCAAAGTGGCCATGGTGTACGGTCAAATGAACGAGCCACCAGGCAACCGTTTGCGCGTCGCCTTGACCGGTCTGACCATCGCCGAATCTTTCCGCGACGAAGGCAAAGACGTGTTGTTCTTCGTGGACAACATCTACCGCTACACACTGGCCGGTACCGAAGTGTCCGCCTTGTTGGGCCGTATGCCTTCTGCTGTGGGTTACCAGCCTACGCTGGCCGAAGAAATGGGCCGTTTGCAAGAACGTATCACGTCGACCAAAGTCGGCTCGATCACTTCCATCCAAGCCGTTTACGTGCCAGCCGATGACTTGACCGACCCATCGCCTGCGACCACTTTCGCTCACTTGGACTCCACCGTCGTGTTGTCTCGTGATATCGCTTCGCTGGGTATTTACCCAGCGGTCGATCCACTGGACTCCACCAGCCGTCAGCTGGACCCTTTGGTTGTGGGTCAAGACCACTACGAAACAGCCCGAGCTGTTCAGGGCACTTTGCAGCGTTACCGTGAACTGCGCGACATCATCGCCATCATGGGTATGGACGACTTGGCGCCTGAAGACAAGTTGGCCGTGGCCCGTGCCCGCAAGATCCAGCGTTTCCTGTCGCAGCCATTCCACGTTGCTGAAGTGTTCACCGGTTCGCCCGGCAAGTACGTCACACTGGCCGAAACCATCCGTGGTTTCAAAATGATTGTGGCTGGTGAGTGCGATCACCTGCCAGAGCAAGCTTTCTACATGGTCGGTACCATCGACGAAGCTTTCGAAAAGGCCAAAAAGGCTGCGTAAAGCAGTGCCATGGGGCGGCTGATTCAGTCTCCCCTTAGCCCGCTTGAACGCACCTTTTTAAGGAGTAATCATGAACACCATCCACGTTGATGTGGTCAGTGCCGAAGAGTCCATCTACTCGGGTGAAGCCCGGTTTGTGGCCTTGCCCGGTGAGTCTGGCGAGCTGGGCATTTACCCACGCCACACCCCGCTGATCACCCGCATCAAGGCCGGGTCGGTTCGCATTGAGACGGCCGACGGTGGCGAGGAATTCGTTTTCGTGGCCGGTGGCATTCTGGAAGTGCAGCCCGACTGCGTGACCGTGCTGTCTGACACTGCGATCCGCGGCAAAGACCTCGACGAAGAAAAAGCGAATGCAGCCAAGGCAGCAGCTGAAGAAGCATTGCGTGACGCCAAGAGTGAAATCGACTTGACCCGTGCTCAAAACGAGTTGGTCGTGTTGGCGGCACAATTGTCAGCTTTACGTCGTTATCGAAAAAAATAAGACTCTGATCTCAGAGGGTGGTTACACAGCAATGTATGCCACCAGTAAACCCGGCACTGAATTGTGACCGGGTTTTTTTTCGAGTCGTAACCGGGTTGGAGTAAACCAAATGTTGGAGATATTTAAAAACCGGTATTAAGTACGTAGAAGGTATGCCTGCACACAGTCTGATTCAATACAAAACGGCAAAATGTAAATTTGCCAGAGTATTCATCGAAAGCCCATGAACCGAGCCAAACTGCAAGCTGCCATTGTGGGTGGTACGCCAGACGACATCGAACAAACTTTTTACGAAGCGTTGCACAACGCTGACATACAGCAACTGATGGGGTGTTGGGCAGAAGAGGACGACATTGTGTGCGTTCACCCAGGCGGGCCTAGCCATATCGGGGCAAGGGCGATTCGTGCTGTATTTGAGGCCATGTTTGCCAATGGCAGTGTGCAGGCGCACCCAGAGCGGGTTTGTAAAGTGCATTCATTGGCCAGTGCAGTTCACCATATGGTGGAGCGTATCGAAGTCATCACGCCCAACGGGGCTTGCCAAGCCTATGTAATTGCCACCAACGTATATCACAAGACGCCGCAAGGCTGGCGCATGGTGACACACCATGCCAGTCCCGGTACGGCGTATGATTTGGTTGAAGTTGGCGTCAGTCCCAGAATGCTGCACTGAGATACATGCAATACAAATCACCCTTTTGGTTACCGGGCGGACATGCACAGACCATTTGGTCTGCGCTCTATGCCAAGCGTCGTTGGGCACCTCCCGTTGTCATGACACGAGAACGCTGGAATACCCCAGACCACGATTTTTTGGATGTGGATTGGCAGCATGCCAGCCAGAAAAACCGCCCATTGTTTGTGTTGTTTCATGGTCTGGAAGGCTCGTCTGAAAGTCATTACGCACAGGCATTTGCCGATTGGGCGGCCGCGCATGATATGAATTTTGCATTGCCACATTTCAGAGGTTGCAGTGGGGAGCTTAATCGGGCACCTCGCGCATACCACTCCGGGGATCATGAGGAGATAAATTGGATTCTCGAACGAATGCGTCGGCAGCATCGATCCAGTGGTGGCCACACTTTGGTCGCTGCTGGGGTGTCATTGGGCGGTAATGCGCTGATGCGTTGGGCTGGGGAGCATGGTCAGCAAGCAGCACAGGTTGCAGAGGCCGTTGCTTCCATCTGCTCTCCACTGGACCTGGCGCAAAGCGGCCGCGCTATAGGTCGGGGATTTAACAAGCAGGTTTATACGCGCATGTTTCTTCGGACGATGAAGCCAAAAGCATTGGCGAAATGGATGCAGCACCCTGGATTGTTTGATCGTCAAAAGTTGATGGCCGCAAGCGATTTATACGAGTTTGACAATGTCTTCACGGCACCGTTGCACGGTTTTCTCAATACCGATGATTATTGGCAGCGAGCTTCAGCAAAACCCTTGATGAAGCACATTCGCATACCTGCACTGGTGCTCAATGCCCAAAATGACCCTTTTGTACCTGCTGCCAGTTTGCCCAAGGCTGCAGATGTGTCTGATGCAGTCACACTGTGGCAACCAATGCAAGGAGGTCATGTGGGTTTCGCACAAGGCAATTGGCCCAGCCATGTCCGAGGACTGCCTGATGCGGTGGGTGCATGGTTACTGGGCATTGCTGGCTTGAAACACCAACAGGAGGGATTGTTCCATGGATGACATTGTTCGCCAGGCAATGATCAAA
Source organism: Limnohabitans sp. T6-5 (assembly GCF_003063315.1). Lineage (GTDB taxonomy): Bacteria > Pseudomonadota > Gammaproteobacteria > Burkholderiales > Burkholderiaceae_C > Limnohabitans_A. The sequence continues at coordinate 1,294,963 of NZ_NERV01000002.1, read as the reverse complement.
TGGCCTCATGTGCCTGATTGCTTTGGTTGGCTGGGACTTGATAACCGTGGGCAATGGTACATGCGTGATGACAGAGTGCAGGCATTGGGTGCTTTTCAAAGCGGTCATTCCGGAGCGAAGGGTTCGCTCTTGAAACATGAAAAACTGATTGATTTTATCCATCGCAATTTTGATGTTGACACACATGGACGCTGGTTCTTTCAAAACGGACCACAACGGGTCTATGTTGAACTGGAGTCGACACCGCATATCTGGCGATTAAGTAAGCAGTTTGAGCCCACTTCGCAAACAGGGCAAAGTACACAAGTGTTGACCTGTCTTCTGGATGAGCAGGGACGTGTTTACCTGCGTACCTCGATTGGCTTGGGACTGGTGCACACCATGGATGTGGGCTTGGTGGCCGATGCTGTCACTCAAGGTGTGTGGACGCTTGAAGAATGTCGTTCAGACGAATTGCCGAGTCGTTATGGATATGTGATCAGCCCGCAAGCAGAGCAAACTTTATCGCTCTGAGGGCATAAAAAAAACCGGCCATCAGGCCGGTTTTTTTTCAAGCCAAAAGGCTTTATTTTTTATCGCCTTCGGCGGCAGGTGCCTTGGGCTCATCAAATTTTGCACCGCCATTGTTGGCCATGTAAACCGCAGCGCGGGCAATCTCTGTGTCATTGAAGTCACCACCGCCTTGTGCTCCCATGGCGCCTTTGCCTTTGAGCGCAGAATTCACCAAAGTCGCCAGACCTTGCTTGATGCGAGGCCCCCAAGCGCTTGCATCACCAATCTTAGGTGCGCCAGCAGCACCTGTAGCATGGCAAGCAGAGCATTGGGCTTTGTAAACTTCTTCACCCGACTTCAAGGGGCGATTGGCATCACGAATTTCCACAGAGCCGATTTTTTGGATTCGTTCAGCAACAGCCCTTTCGGCGTCACTGGCACCTGGCGCTGTTTTATTGGCCGAGGTGACGTAAAAAACCAAGCCGATGATGATGAACACCGGAATGACAAACGATGCAATGCTGAGCAAAAGCATTTGCTTGGGAGTTTTCACCGGACCGGTGTGGGCTTCGTGTTGATCGTGGCTGTTGTCGCTCATGAGATCCTCTTGTAGGGCTTGACCGCTTGGGCCAGGAGATTGACCGGAATCAACCCAGCATTATAGCGGGCCACCCTTCGTTTAAGCTTGCAAAGACAAGTCTGAAACTCAAGCCGTGAGATAATAAACCGTTCACAGACAATGCGGCTGTAGCTCAGTGGATAGAGTATTGGCCTCCGAAGCCAAGGGTCGTGGGTTCGATCCCCGCCAGCCGCACCACTTTTTGAAACCCAGTCCCCATGCGGCCTAGCAGCCGATTCGGGTCTGGCTATCATCCACTTCGCTCATCCAGCTCCATTCAGGAGCCTGTCTGTGAGCATCAAAACCCCCCGCCTGATTCGCGACCGCTGCGGCGTTTTCTATTTCCGACTGATTGTTCCGTTAGCATTGCGGCAGCTAGTTGGAAAAACAGAGTTCAGGCGAAGCCTAAGAACCAAAGATTGCATAGTCGCGCGCCAGCGCGCCTTGTCCCTGTCCCTTGCTGTGGAGGCAACAATGGTTAGTGCTAAGTTCTTGTCGAATCCGACTCTTGCGGATTTTTCGCATCTGCTCAAACCGGACGCAAAGCAAGGCATCCGGGAAAAAATCAATATTGATTTGGACAAAGGGATTGTCCAAGCGGACACGCCCGAGGAAGCGGCACAACTGCCCGCGATCTTGGCAGGGATGGCAACGGCCAGACAAATACAAGCGGCGGCGGGCATCGCTGCGGTGCTGCCTATGGCGAAATGCGGCACCACGTTGGAAAAGGCCAAATACGACTTCATGATGGAGCGAAAGACAACGCTAAGAGACTCTACGTGGCGCAAACATAGCGGTGTGCTCAATGGGTTTATCAAGGCAACCGGCAATATCGACGTTGCCATGGTGAGTGCAAAAACACTGACGGACTACAAAAAGGGTTTGCTAGCTCTCGGTCGGCAGGCCAACACTGTAAATGACCATATCACCATCCTGAACGGCTTCTTCGAATACTGCAACGGCAACGATATAGTGAATATGGTGAACCCGGCTAAGAACCTGTATATCGTTGACGCAGACAACAAGTCAGAGTCGTATAAGCCATTCACGGTGGAAGAACTGCAAAAAATCTTTCAGCCAGCCCTCTATCGAAAGAAGCTGAAACTTCCCGACTTCTATTGGTGTCCTCTGATTGCGTTGTTCACTGGCGCGCGCGCCGAAGAGATTGCCAGTCTAGATGTGGGTCAGATTTATCCGGTCAAGGGTATATGGATCATTGACATATTGAAGGGAAAAACCGACAACGCAAAGCGGCGGGTGCCGCTGCATCAAACGCTGATTGATCTGGGTCTTGTGGAATATCGCATGAGCCTACTTAGGGCGGGCTACACCAAGCTATTTCCCCACATTCAGCCCGGCACCAATGGGTATCGCAAAAACATGACCCGCATGTTTGGAACCTATCTCGATCTGCCAGACGTCAACATTGTTGACCCGCTGAAAGTTTTTCATTCCTTCCGGCACACCGTCGTGACGGCGTTGACTGGCAAGGGCGTGAATGACGGTTTGAAGCGTGCCATGGTTGGACATGATATTGACACGCGGTTGTCGTCGCATGACGACTACATCCATGCAAGCGAGTTGACGGTGCCCAACCTACATGAAGCCATCAGCCGGCTCGCATATGAGGGCATCGATTTCGAGAGGCTGAAAGTTTCGCAAGACGACTTCTTGCCCATCATCGCCAAGCGAATCATCCAGCAGGCAGAGCAAAAGAAAAAGAAGGCGGAGAAAGCTGCGGCCAAGGCAAAAGCAGAGGCCGAAGCGAAGGCCGAGGCGGAGAAAAAGGCTAATGCAAAGCCCGCGAAGAAAATCTAAAAATAGCGCCGCCCATTTTGTTTGCTATGCAAACGGAACCCCGCTCCGTGTGAGTTGCATGGTCTGCTAACAAAAGTGAATTGAGTTTCCCTCTTTGGAAGTCGCATTGATCGCAGCTTTGCCAAACTCAACCCTCTTGCTTTCTTGTCTTTGGTTTTTGGCTGTTGGGCCCTTCGGGGCCTCTGCTCCTAAACCTGTGCGGGCATGGCTTACCCTAAGGACTTATGCAAGTCCTTGGTGCCGTGCCCGAATGGATACACCATTAGCGGGGTGATGCGCCAACCAAGTGGCACCAGCTTATCAATTCGGAGTCTTGGCACTCCCTCGGGGCCGGTCTGAATCGGCTTCGGTGCAGCTTCCCCGAGATACCATCCTCGCTGCATTTTGCTTGGCCCCCTGACCCTCGGCAGACTGGTGGATCGAGAAGCCTTTCGGTTGACGCATGCCCAGCCCGATGACTGTCTTACCAAACCCAACGCGAATAGCAAGCCACCGCCGAATGGCTCTTGAAAAAATATTTGGCCCGCGTCATGGTGAACGAGCAGACTAGGAGTCCGGCCATGCCCATAAGCCCGTTGATTAAAGCAATTGACCTTTCGTGGGGCAGCGTTGACTCGATGACGCTTGAAGAACTGGAAGACCATGCAGAGCAGGTGCTCGACACCCTGCTTTGAATAATTACAACAACAGCCCGGCACCCAAGTCAGCCAATGCAAAATTGAATGGACTGAGCCGGGCGGAAAAGCTGCGGTGGCATATGCTCCATGTTCGGGGCCTCATCAACGCCCACAGAGCGGCTGCGGCGCTAGTGGGTGCCGCACAAGCGGCAGGCTCGGCCAATCTGCACCACGGGGCAAAGCATCCCGGCATCTGACCGTTTGAGTGTCTCGCAAACGTCCGGGCGCACGCCGTGCCGCCCAAAATCCACACCATGCCTAGGCTAACAGGATCGGCCTCGATGCTGTGGCCTCGGCATGCCAGCGTGCCGCCAATGCCCAGACGACCCCCGTGCAGCAGGCAGGGGGATGGTCTGGGCATGGCACGCTCTGCCTTGCTCCCAGACCTTGCAAGGCGGGGCCGGGGGTGGGTCGAACAGAACCGAGCTTGCTCGGTGTAGTGAGTAGACCGACCATCTGATGGCCGGGCGTGCAATCTCTGGCGGCGTGCGATATGAATTGAGCATGAGCACACCGCACCCAGCCGCTGCCCCCTACGCCGTGCTGAGGGTGGATCGTCGCAAGGCCAAAGCCATGGCGGCGATTGCAGCATCTTCGGCCCACACGATGCGAGAGAAGCCAACGCCCAACGCGGACCCGGATGGCGTCGCGCCGCTGGTGCTTTACCTAGCCGATGGAAAGACGCCATACCAAGCGGCCCGCCACCTGCTCGACGGTGCCGAGCGGCGAAACCGCGACACCGTGCTGTGCCGCGAGATCGTGCTCTCCGCCAGCCCGAGCTATTTTCGGCCCGGGCGGGAGAGCATGGGCGGCGTGTTTGAGCCGAGCAAGGTGAAGGCATGGGCGGCAGCGTCCCTGGGATGGGCAAAGCGGCAGTGGCCGGATCAACTCGCCTCGTTTGTCATCCATGCCGATGAGCAAAATATTCACGCCCATTTGCTGGTGGTCCCGCGTGTGAAGTCGGCGGCGGGCGTGTGGAAGCTCAACAGCAAAGCCCTGTTTGATCGGGAGCGGTTGCGAGAACTGCAAACCGGATACGGGAAAGCGTTGGCGCCGCTAGGCATCCGCAGGGGAGAGCCCGGCAGTCAAGCGAAGCATTCCGAGGTGCGGCAGTTTTATGGGGCTGTCAATGCGGCTAAAAGCTTGCCTGAGCGTGTCAAGCTGCCACCCGCACCCAAGCCACCTTTGCCACCACGCGGCATCGCTGAGGGGGCCGTTAACGTCCTCGGAACACTATTTGGCATCGAGACGCTGCACCAGCGAACATTGAAGGCGCACGCGGCGGAGATGACGCAATGGCGGGAAACTTGCAGGGAGTTGCGGCAGCGGGATGCCGCAGAATGGCAACGATTGAAGGCGCAAAGCAAACTTGCGCCTTTAATGGGTAGGCAGCAGAAAGTCGCAACCCCTCAGAGTTCCTCACCTATCAAAAGTGAGCCCGTTGCTCGTCGGCCGAGCAGCGGTCCTCGCTAATAGTTGGCCCATATTTTGGGTGCTGATTTTTATCGCGGCACAATGCAGACTGAAACAACAAAATACGGGGAAACCATGGGAACAGGAACTGGGCTATTTGCAGTTGGCGCCGCCATTGCGATAGTTGCACTAATCGTCGCTACGCGAAGTAAGTGGAATTGGCGCAAGTTTGCCGTTCCCAGTCTGGCAATTTTTGTTGGTGTATTTGCAATTGGAGGCGCTTCCATTTGGGCTTGGGATTGGTATTCCAACAGACCCACAAAGCAATCCGAACTCTGGGATGTGAAGATTGGCGACACCGTAAAAGATGTTCGCTTTAAAAGGGGAATTCCAGCAAAAGAAGATGTGCCAGAAAGTGGTCTTTCTTATGACTACGTTGCGGATGAAATGAACGCAACAGTACGATTCAAAAACGAAAAAGTAAGGGGGGTAATTCTCCATGGAGCAAACGTTAATTCAGTACACTTTTTGCAGGGTATTGGAATCGGTGGCCACTCCAAGGAAATAACAGAGCGATTTGGAAGTGATGTAGTCATAACATCGTCTCGGAGTGGATTGAAACGGCTCTATGCCTATCCTCAATATCAAATATTCTTCGGATTGGGTACGGATAAAGTGGAGATTTTTGGCATTTACGATCCGACCTACCCTGTGCCTATCAAATTCGCAGAAGATGAGGAAAAATGAGCGACAAAATGCAGGACTCCCAACGAGTTGAACCGCATCGCCTCTTGCTTAACGAACTCATAAACGAGATCAACACAAGGGAAATTCCGTATTACGCGCGCGCCCAAAAGTTTCACTATGTCGCATGGCATGTTGCCGCGACATTGACATTTGCAGCTTCAATAGTCAGTGCCGCTTTCGCCGCGTTGCTAAATGCTGAACAATTTGCAGGCGTTGGACGCACTTGGCTTGTCGTGTTGCCTTTAATCGGTGCAGCTACTGCCGGGGCCATGCGTCTCTACAAGTTCCGTGAAAAGGAAGCGTTGCGTGAGGATGGCCGCATTGAAGCGGTTGATATTCTTCGAAATGCCAAGAGCCTGAATGCTTCAGCCTCGGATGATGCCTCGTGCAAAATTGCATATCATTCGATTCGAGCAAGAATGGACAAGCTGGAACGTGATCAGCACCGCCGGGATATTGCCCTGAGAACGGATGAACGCGTGCGTTTGTTGAATGAAAGCGATAGTCGAAGCTAGTTTTGGACTGAGTTAGACTGCCCGACGGGTGTCATCCACTTGGGTCATCCACTTTTTGACTTTTTTTAACCTGCTGGCTTTTGCGAAGTGCAACAGTGGCGCGGGTTGCGAGAGGTTTTGCCCCAAAGTGGGTTCGATCCCCGCCAGCCGCACCAAAACACAATTTCGCCACCCTTCGCGGTGGCGTTTTTGTTGGTGTCAGAAAAGATGTATGTTGACTTTTTCAGAAAAGCGCAGCAGTGCAGATAGGCAAAAGAAAAACGGGGAGAGTTGCACAGCGTCTGAGTAATACGCCTTGCAACTCTATTAACGTCTTGCCAATACAGTCTGTGGGATTTGAAAGTTTGCTTGGACCATGTGGAGCGGGAAACGAGGCTCGAACTCGCGACCTCAACCTTGGCAAGGTTGCGCTCTACCAACTGAGCTATTCCCGCATGGTCAAATCTGGCGGAGTGGACGGGACTCGAACCCGCGACCCCCGGCGTGACAGGCCGGTATTCTAACCAACTGAACTACCACTCCTGAATTTCAATTGCAGCCAAAAAATTTGGCTCCTCGACCTGGGCTCGAACCAGGGACCTACGGATTAACAGTCCGGCGCTCTACCGACTGAGCTATCGAGGAACAACTGAAGGCCGCGATTCTAGCAGTGGATTTACAAAATTCTGGATTGCGCCCGATGTTTTTTGAAATGAATCGTGATGGTGGTTCTGTATATGAACAGAGAACGCACTTCAGTGTGAGAAAAGGATGAGCGAGCGCACAGCCTGGGCTACTTTGACCGACGATAAGCATAAGGTTGGTGGCTTGCCATATGCCCAGCACGTCAGGAGTTACACCGTGTCACCGACGCGCGCGTTCAAGGTCCATACGGGCGTGCCAGAGGTTAGCTCTACAAAGGCCCTTGGCCGCGCATCTGGACACATTTCCAATAAGCTTCTGTGAAGGGTGTTGCCGCTCGCATAAACGCTGAAGATCACCAGAGGGTTGGGGAATTATTCGGGAAAGTTACACGGTTCCACCTCTGTGCCATAGCTGCCAGTCAGTCCTAGATTGAGCTGTTCGAGTGACGTTATTTGGCTGTGTGGAGCGGTGACTACGTCACCATAAGACGTCAAATGGTCGCCCACAGAATAAGGCAAGTACGCGTTGGTGTTCAGATGAGAAACCGATGTGAGGCCTGTGAAGTAGAACAGAACCTCGCAATGTGATCGCAATGCGAGCATTGCGTGCAGTGTCAGATGTTTTCAAGATGTAGTCTAAGTCCATGAGATGACTGGCGTCTGCCGCGATACCACGGTCAATCAATGCCTTCGTGTTTTGCAAGTTGGCGGTGGCCAGCATCATGTTGGGTCGCATGCGTAAGTGTTGCCAGGGGTAGTTCTCTATCGAGCGGTAATAAGCAGAGGGTTTGGTCTTTCTTTAGCCATTGGCGCAATAGACATCATCAAAGCCCAAAGTCAAAGCCCCCGTCATGGACATGCACTCCACAGCGAAAGGTTGGCGCCAAATGGATAGCAAGGCTTCAAGCCGGTCATTCGCCCAGTGTTCCAACTGAGTATGGAATGCTGAGAAGTACTCTTTAGCTCAGGATCGAGGTGCACGGGTAAAGGCTGACTTGAAGCATGTTGCCTTCGGGAATTTTTCGTTGTGCTTGGTAGTCTCGACCGAACGCCACACTCTCGGGACCATTCACATTGATCAACACACCCATGTGAAGAGAATCGATAAAATGCTGAGGGCATTGTGCTGGCGTTTACCGAGGAGCCTGCATGCGCAGTCAACGGCGTGGTTTCGTCGGGGACCGCCTGGGCATGTACAACAGTCATCAAGCTGATACCCCACAAGGCCGCCGCTGACAGTGTGCCAAGGTCCGTTGAAATGAAGTGACCAATGGAACTGTAGGACATCAACAGCGGAGAGCAGAAGCGCTGCGTTTCAGGTCGAAAAATCAATACGGATTGATGCCAGCATCTGGATAGATTGTGCGCCAATGAGAGTCTGTTTATTTGACACAGACTGCCAACAAGGGTGTCGCCCAAAGGTTCCATGACTTGCTGGCACAAGTCTGCGAACAGACGGGGAGGGCAACAAGTCGGCAACAGCCATATTGGCCGTGACGACTTGTAATCAGAAGTGGATCTGCTGCGTGCGGGGCTGGGGCTGTGTCAGGATGAACTGACTTGAGCAGAGTGGGTGTGTGCGTGTCACACGCGGGATGGCGCCTTTTGCAGGCTGCAAACTGCTGGACAGAAGCGAAAATCTCAGAAGGCCAGATGCAGTTGGCTGATCAGTTGGTAATACTCGGGCCAATATTGGCGCACGTAGCCTTCTTGCTCGGCCACAAAAAAGGAGGCAGCAGCCACGCAGATCAGTCCCAATAGCCACCAGATGGTATGGCTGGAGGCGGTCACGTTTGCCTGTGCGCTGACAGGCACGTTTTCAGTGGGCTCAGTGGGTGCCGTGTCTGCAGAAGGCGTGGACAGGCCTAAGGCAAATGTGGTCGGCGCAGAAGCGGGAAGATGGGCAGGAGCCATGCGTGCGGCCCCCTCATTGGCGTTGTGAGAATTCACGGCAATATCAATTGGAGAGGCAGCCGGGGAAGCGGCTAAAGTCAATGTCGGGGTGGGGGCAGTTACGGCGGGGATAAGCCCCCTGACCACGGTGCCACGCTGCAGGCTCACCACATTGGTGGCCGTTTGGATGCCCAGATCGCTTTCGTCGATCTGATCCCAGTCAATACTCAAAAGTTGCGAAACGCGGCGTGCCGCTTGTTGGCGCAAGGTGTCGGAATAGAAAAGACTGTCAATGCCTTTTTCAATTTCATAAAGCTGCGCCAAGGAAATGCAGGCCTCTGTTGCCAGAACGGCAGGATCAAGATTCTGGGCCAAGCGCATCTGACGCAACACCTGACCTTTCAAGTCGGTGGTGGTTTCGTTGCCTAGCCCCAGCAATGCGAGGGCGTCACGGTTGGCTTGTAACAAATTTTTGTTGTGCCCTGGTCGTGCCAGTGTTCTCGACAAAGATGAGTTTTTAGAAAATGAAGTGAGCATCAGTTCCGGCATGAGGCGACAACTCCTGTCAGGTAAGCGTGCATCCATAAAGGATTCAAGGGACCAGAAATCACCTGGATCGTTGAGGGGGCACTTGTTTGTATGGAAGAGCTTAACCCTTTTTCTTGACTTATTAGTACCACAGACAGCGGCGTGCGGCCACGTTGATTGAAATTTTCAAGGGCTTGAAACGTTTTTTCTTGCTGTGCACGCGGCATTGACATTTCTACCACGATCATGTCTGGGCGTTTGCTTGACAGTTCCAGCAAGGCCTCTGTGACCGAGTCAAAGAAGGTGACGTCCACTGCGAAGTCCCAAAGAGAATGCGCTTTGATCAGTTCGGAGAGCAAGGATGCCGTTTCAACAACCACCGTGACCCGTGGCCTGATGGCGGTTTTGGCAAAAGTGCCCAACACGCTGCGTGATGCATTCTGGTAGTCAAGAATCGACTCGATGGAAATTCGGCGATGGCCTCCTCTGGTTTTCCAGCCTTTGAGGTCGCCTTGATCCACCAGTGTTTGCACCAAAGTGGTGGACAGTCCCAACATTCGGGCGGCTTCTGCAGTGCTTAAAAATTGGGGGGCGCTCATTTCGGTTTTGCGTTTCAGTGTGGGCAAGGAATCTGAAGAAGGAATGATTTCTTCGATCGACATGGTGTGGTCTTCACTCATAGTTATCTCCTGAGTTTGTTGGCTTCAACGTTCACGCAAAGCTTGCGAGACGTTTTGCAGGGGGCGGAAGAGGTATTCGAGAACACTCTTTTTGCCAGTTCTAATTTCGACCGTGGCGGTCATGCCCGGTAAGGGAATCAGTTTGAGTCCGTGGCGCATGCTTTCAGGCTCCTTGACGCGCACCATGATCCGGTACAGGCCTTCTTCCAGCTCAATGGGGTTGCCAGGCTTGCGTTGCTTTTCATCACGCATGGTGTCCGGGCTCAGGTGCTCCAAGACGCCTTCCAGGCCGCCGTACTTGTTGAAGTCATAGGCGGTCAGTTTCACGGTGGCTTTTTGGCCCACTTTCAAAAATGCGACTTCAGCGGGTTTGATGTACGCCTCGACCAGCATTTCATCTTCGGTGGGCACGATTTCCATGATGGGCTGGCCAGCTTGAACCACACCACCCACAGTGGTGATCTGGACGTTTTTGACGACACCTTTCATCGGGGACTTGATGGTGGTGCGCATCAGTGCGTCGGCACGCGCTGCCGTGTTTTCTTTGGTCTGTGACAGTTCGGAGGCCACGCGTACCAGTTCGTTGTTGGCATCTGTGAGATAACGGTTCTGTCGTTCAGCACGCTGGCCTTGCAAGTCAGCCACCTGACGTTTCAAGCGCAACAGCTCAACTTCAGACATGACGCCTTGTTTGACCATGGGCTCGGTGATGTTCAGCTCACGCGTGACTGCGGCCAATGAACTGTCCAATGCATGCAGTGATTCGAATAAAGCGCGTTTGCGTGCATTGAATGCTTGCAGTTCTTGTTGCATGAGCGCGGGAAATGCATTCAATTCACGCGGAAATGTCAGGGCTGTGCCGTAGGCTTCGGCCTTCAGTCGGGCCGCCATGGCCGCCAGAGCGAGGTATTTTTCTTGGGATTCGCGGTACACAGCGCCGCTGCGGGCGTCGTCAATGCGCAGCAGAACCTCGTCCTTTTCAACCACACTGCCCTCACGCACCAGCATTTCGCTCAGCACGCCAGAGTCGAGACTTTGGATCACTTGCTCGCGGCTGGTCGGGATGACTTTGCCTTGACCACGAGTGATTTCGTCCAGGTCAAATTGACTGGCCCATACCAGTGCCACGATCAAGGTGAAGCCGGTCATCCAGACCAGGGTTTTGCTGGCACGGCGCTCGTCGTCCTCGACGGTGTCGATGCCAAACCCCGAGCCTTGAAAGCTCTTGGTTTTTTTGTTGCTTTTGAACTTCATGCCGCAGCTCCCTGGGCTCGTGAGCCGTTCACATCAATGCCGCGTGACAGCTTTTCAATCATTTCTTGTTTGGGACCCAAGGCCACACATTGACCGTTGTCGATGACGGCGATCAGGTCAACCCATTCGAGCAATTGGGGGCGATGCGTGGACATCAGCAGGGTGCGTCCATGCAACCAATCTTTGAGCACGGCAATCACGCGTGCTTCGGTGTTTTGGTCCATGTTGGCCGTAGGTTCGTCCATGAATACCAATTGCGGGTTGCGCAGCATCATTCGGGCAATGGACAGCAGCTGACGCTGGCCGCCCGACAGGCCGCCACCAGCTTCGGTGATGGGCATGTCCAACCCCAAGGGGTGGTTGGCGACCATGTCATAGATATTCAGCGTTTTGAGCACTTCCGTGATCTTCATGTCACTGATCCAGCTGTCAGCCAAGACCATGTTTTCGCGCAGCGTGCCCATGAACAACTGGGGATCCTGGCCCACATAACCGATGCGGCTGCGGACTTCAACGGGTTCGAGTTGCTGCAAGTCGACACCATCCAGTCGCACGTTGCCAGCTTGTGGCAAGTAAAGGCCGGACATGAGGCGCAGCAAAGTGCTTTTGCCGCTGCCTACACGGCCCAGCATGGCCACTTTTTGACCTGGAGCGATGTTGATCGACAATTTCTTGATCACAGGGATCTTGTGCTGGCCGGGGTAGGCAAACTCCAAAGCTTCGCCTTGCAGCCCCCCGTGAATGACTTCAGGAACAACGTAGTTGCGGCCATGGATGCGGTCCCGAGGGCGTTTCATCAGGCCATCCAGGGTGTCCAGTGAGCTGATCGCTTGTTGGTAACGAGTGGCCAGAGACATCACGCTGGCCAATGGCCCCAGGGCACGCCCCGACAAAATCACAGCGGCCATCAATCCACCGACGGTCAATGCATTGGCGTGGATCATGTAGACACCGGCCACCACCATGCCCACAGTGACCAATTGCTGGGCGGCAGTGGTCAGGCCCATGACCCAGTTGCTCAGGCTGCGGGTGCGTTTGTAGGCATCGGCACCAGCCAGGTTGGACATTTCCCAGCGGCGTTGCAAATAGCTCTCAGCGTTGTGGGCTTTGAGCAGTTCCAAGTTCAGTACGGCCTCGACCAGCACGCTTTGCTTGTCGCCAGACTCTTTCATGTTCTCACGCATGGCGGTCATCAATGCTTTTTGCGAAGCCAGGCCGATGATCACCAGCACGGGCACCGTCAAGCCTGGAATCCATGCCAACGGGCCTGCGACCACAGCGATCAAAGCCAAGAACATCAAGACAAAGGGCATGTCGGCCAGCAGCACGAGTGAGGCGGAGGAGAAGAAGTCGCGCAGCGATTCGAAGTCCCGCATGGAGCTGGCAAAAATACCCACCGACTGAGGACGGTGCTCCAGGCGAATGGCCATGATCTCGCGCAGCAAAATGGCGTTGATGGCCAGGTCTGCCTTTTTCCCGCCCAAATCCACCAAGCGGGCCTTGAGCCAGCGCATGATGAACTCCATGACAATCGCCGCAGAGGTGCCAATGGCCAATGTCCACAAAGAAGCGTAAGCGCTGGTGGGCACGACTCGGTCGTAGACGTTCATGGTGAAGAACACGCTCGCCAGGGTGAGCACGTTGGCCACCACGGTGGCAATCATCGATTCGACGTAAAAGTGACGGAAGCGCCACAGCGTGCCCCAAAACCAGCTGAAGGCGGCCCCTTTGATGGGCGTCAGGGTTTGGTCATGGCGTTTGGGGGGTAATTTCAGTGCCAACACTTCGGGGCGCGCCAGGCCTTGAAGTTCGGCCAAGGAAATCATCTGATCTTCCATGCCACTTTCGGCCCACCAGACGACCGCATTTTGACCGTCAATGTGGCGCAAGACACAGGCACGTCCATCGGTCAGTGACATCAGCACGGGCAAGACGTAGTGCGGGATGTCTGCTATGCGAGTACGCGACCATGCGCCCATCAGACCGTTCTTGTGGGCCATGTCGGGATAAGCCGCCAATGGCACACGTCCGCGCTCATCCAGCGCAAAACCTGCTCTTAACACCTGGAAGTGCACAGGACGGCCCAGCAGCTTGGCCGCCATGGCCAAGCACATCAGCAAGGGATCGTTCATCCCGTCGCTTTGTTTCATGGCAGCCGGAGCCGACTTGAGCCCCGCGGCACCTGGTGGCGCAAAATTTATCAAGTTAGTCATAGACCATCAATTCATCAAAATATTCAGGACTCAACTTCAGCGACCGGGCTGGACTACAAGTCCAGGTTCAGAGGTAAACCTTCGGGCCAAGTCGCCAGTAGAGGCCAGCAAACGCACGCGAGCGATGCGCTCGTCGTGAAAAGCTGTTCGTGCAGAAGAGCGGTAGCCAAAGGCATCTGCCTGCATGTTCAGTAATTCCAAAAGGGATCGGCGAGCAACACGAAACTGCTGGCGGTAAGACTCGACCAATTTGTCGCCCACATCAGACTGGGCATTGCCTGTGATGGACCGGGATTGCGCCGACGCCCACTCTTGCCAGGCCAATGCGGCTTTTTCGCGGGCCACCAAGCGGGCTTCATCCAGGGCGAATTGGGCTGATTTCAGTTGGCCCTGTGCGGCTTCTACCGCGGCTGAGGTGCTGCCGCCGGAATAAAGCGGGGCATTCAGTTGCAGTTGTGTGAGGACTTCTTCGCGCGAAGTGGCTGTGGCGGCTTGTCTGGAGATGGCCACGTCAACGGTGGGCCAGTGCTGACCTTTGGCCATGCGGACAGCGGCCTCTGCGGCCTGCACTTGTGCCAAGGCTTGTGCAATCACCGGCAGATCATTCGACACCATGTCCATGGCGCCCGCCATGGTCAAGGGCATGCGGCCCAAGGGGCCGACATTTGATACGACTTCATCCAGCCCTGTGGGGCGGGCATCAAGGGGGCCGGACCAGTAACGCGTCATGCGCTGAATCGCTTGGGAGAAATCCGACTTGCGCTGCTGCAAGGTCAGCGTGGCGTTTTCCATCCGGACCAAGGCCTGTTCGTAGTCCACACGCCGACCCTTGTCGACTTCTGCGATTTTCCGGATGTCTTCCAGTGTTTCGCGGTGTGAGTTCACATTGCGCACGGCCAGGTTGTACAAGTCGGCCGTTTTCGCCCAGTTCAAGTAAGCTTCGGCCGCTTGTTGCGCCACGTCTTCCAGTGTGTTGGCTTGCTGGGACTCGGCCGCCCGGGTCAAAGCTTCCGAGCGTTGGGTATCGGCTTCAATCTTTCCACCCGACCACAGATTCAGACGGGTGGTAGGAGACCAGGTCAGTCGTTGGCTTGGGGTCAAAGGCGTCGATGAAGCATAGGTATTGGCAGTTGCCGTGACACCCAGCTGGGGGTAGTGCGCACTGCGAGCGCGTGCAATGTCAGACCGTGCGGCAGCCGTTTTGGCACTGGCTGACAAGATCGATGGGTAAGCCTGCAGTGCCTGGGAGACCACTGCGGGCAATGTTTGTGCTGTGGCATGGGCAGTCAATCCGGCCATGGCGAGTGATCCCAGCACCTGCCAGACCTGCTTGCAGCCCGCACAGAAACGAACGCGCAGCAAAGGGCCGTGGCCGCTGCTGGTAGGTCGTTTTTGATAAATCATATTGAGCATCAAGAGAAAATTGCCAAGTACATGAAAACTGAAATTCTCAAGATAAAGTTCATGGCGCGAATCCACCAATTGGGGTACGCCTCTTTGTTGTTTTCGCGTCAAATGCTTGAAAAAATCAAAAATTGAAAACTTAAAGTCTCTTAAAAGAACTCAATGAGACCTAAAAAATTAAAAAAAATTTTTCATCTTTTTCATGAGTTAGTTGATTTTTTTCAAGATACACCCACCCTGACGCATTGAATTTCCTCAATTTAGAGTCGATCACCCACCAATTCCTGATGCAATGCGGGGGTTGACAGACATGGAACAGTTGAATAAAGACGAAAAAAAAGCAGTACCCTCGAAAGAGAACTGCTAAATTTGACGAAATCAAAAACAACGAATCAAAGTGTCAGTTGTTCACAAGTCACAAGTCTGCATCCGTTGGCTCAGACATGTTTCAACGCCATTTTTGGCGCTGACTCGGCTTGTTAAACGCCGTAGCGGTCGCGGTACGCCTGCACTTTTGACAGATGCTGGCCCAGTTCGTTGCCGCTTTGGGCAGACAGGTAGGCCAGCAGGTCGGACAGTTGCGCGATGCAGCACACGCCCATGCCCAAGGTGTTGCGAACGTATTGCACGGCGCTGTGGGGTACGTCCTTGACGGAGCCGTCGGCTTGCTTTTCGGTGGCCATTTCCTGGCGGTCCAGTGCAATCGCAATCGCGTGGGGCGTGGCACCAGCGGCTTTGATGAGTTCAATGGATTCACGGGCGGCGGTGCCTGCGCTCATCACGTCGTCCACGATCAACACGCGGCCTTTGAGCGGCGCACCGACCAGCGAGCCGCCTTCGCCGTGGTCCTTGGCTTCTTTGCGGTTGTAGGCAAAGGGCACGTTCTTGCCCAGGCGGGCCAGCTCGATGGCCACGGCCGCGCCCAGCGGTATGCCCTTGTAGGCGGGACCAAAAATCATGTCGAACTCGAGGCCGCTGGCCAGCAGGGCTTTTGCATAGAATTGCGCCAGTCGGCCGAGCTTGGCGCCATCGTCAAACAGACCGGCGTTGAAGAAGTAAGGGCTCATGCGCCCGGCTTTGGTCTTGAATTCGCCAAAGCGCAACACGCCCGAGTCGACTGCAAATTGCACAAATTCTTGAGCGAGCGCCTGTGTGTCGGCGCCGCTTGCCTGTCCTGTCACCATGGGGAAATCCTTGTTCAAAATCACCAGCCTCAACCTCAACGGCATCCGTTCGGCCACGACCAAAGGGGTCGAAGGCTGGCTGGCGCAAGAGAAACCCGATTGTATTTGTGTGCAAGAGGTCAAAGCCCATGCCTCAGATGTGGCGGGCAAGTTTGAACAACTCGCCGGCCTAAAGGGCCACTTCCACTTTGCCGAGAAAAAGGGTTACTCGGGCGTGGGCATCTACACCCGCCACGAGCCCAGCGACGTGGTCATCGGCTTTGACAGGGGCGAGTTCGACGCCGAGGGCCGATATGTGGAGACTCGCTTCGATACGCCAACTCGCAAGTTGTCCATCATCAGCGTTTATTTTCCCAGCGGGTCATCGGGCCCAGAGCGGCAAGAGGCCAAGTACCGTTTTCTGGACAAGATGTATCCGCACCTGATGACCCTCAAAGCCGAGCGTGATTTCATTGTGTGCAGCGACGTCAACATCGCCCACCAGCAAGCCGATCTTAAAAATTGGCGCAGCAACCAGAAAAACAGTGGTTTCCTGCCCGCAGAGCGCCAGTGGATGACCCAACTCACCACCGAGGGCGGCGTGGTCGACGTGTACCGCCGCTTGAAACCCGAAACCACCGACGATTGCTACACCTGGTGGAGCAACCGGGGACAAGCCTATGCCAAGAACGTCGGCTGGCGTCTGGACTACCACTTGGCCACGCCCGCCGTGGCCGAGAAGGCGCGCACCGAACACATCTACAAGGGCGAGAAGTTCTCTGACCACGCGCCGATCACCATTGGCTACGACTTCTCGATCTGATCTGAATTTTCTGGAGCCCACCTTCATGCCGCTGTTCACGCCCCTGTTGCTGCCCAACGGCGTCACCATTCCCAACCGCATCGCCAAGGCCGCGATGGAAGAAAACATGGCCGACAGCGACCATGCGCCCTCTGCTGCGCTGTTGCGCCTGTACCAGGCTTGGGCCGACGGGGAAGCCGGCTTGATCTTGACGGGCAACGTGATGGTGGACGCCCGTGCCATGACCGGCCCTGGTGGCGTGGTGCTTGAAGACGAGGCCCATCTGGACCGCTTCAAGGCTTGGGCCCAAGTGGGCCGCTCGCGGGGCGCACAGGTGTGGATGCAGATCAACCACCCGGGGCGCCAGATGCCCGCCGCCTTGGGCCAGCAGACGGTGGCCCCATCGCCCGTGGCGCTCAACCTGGGGGCGCAATCGAATCGATTTGCCATGCCCAAGGCCATGAGCGAAGACGACATCGAAGACGTCAAGAACCGGTTTGTGGCCACCGCCCTGCTCGCCGAACGGGCCGGGTTCACGGGCGTGCAGATCCATGCAGCGCATGGCTATTTGCTCAGCCAATTCCTTTCACCCTTGTCGAACCACCGACAGGATGCGTGGGGCGGTAGCCTGCACAACCGGGCCCGCTTGTTGCTCAACGTTGTGCAGGCGGTGCGTGCCGCCGTGGCCCCCGACTTTGCGGTGTCCGTCAAGCTCAATTCGGCTGATTTTCAGCGAGGTGGTTTTTCACCCGATGACGCTCGTGCGGTCGTTCAGATGCTGGCGCCGTTGGGTGTGGATCTGGTCGAGTTGTCGGGCGGCAGCTACGAGGCCCCGGCCATGATGGGCACGTCCAGGGACGAGCGTACGTTGGCACGCGAAGCCTACTTCCTGGAGTTCGCACGCGACATCGTGGCCGTGGCTGCCATGCCCTTGATGGTCACAGGCGGTATCCGCAGGGCCGAGGTGGCGCAGCAAGTGCTGGACAGCGGAGTGGCCATGGTGGGCATCGCCACGGCCTTGGCGCTGGAGCCCGCATTGCCCCGTCAATGGCGTGCGGGTCAAACCACGGTGCCCATGCTGCTGCACCCCATCACCTGGAAAAACAAAGGCTTGGCTGCGGCTGCGCACATGGGGGCGGTCAAGTACCAGTTGACCCGCCTGAGCCAACAGCGCCCACCCCGGCCCGGGGTGTCTCCGGTCTGGGCCTTGTTGGTGTCGCAAGTCAGCGCCATGTGGGGGGCACGCGCTTACAGGCAATGGATGCAGGGGCGACGTGTCCGCTGATGCGCCGGGTGTCACCCCACTGACGAGGGTTTGCTCTGAGGCCATGAGGGCCTGAAGCTGTTTCAATGGCTTGCGCGGCCCCTTGTGGGGTCAGACGGAGACATGATGAATAAGTTGTTGGGTGTTTGGGGTGTGATGGTGCTGGCTGGGCTGGCGTATTTTTGCCTGTGGCCCATACCGATCGAGCCGGTCAGCTGGGACGCGCCCACAGCACCCGGCTATGCGGGGTCTCATGCGGTCAACGACAAACTGGCCAAACTCAACATGATCGACCTGGGCGCCGAGGCGGGCCCGGAGCACATCGCTATTGGGCCAGACGGCAAGCTCTACACCACGGTGGAGAGCGGCCGCATCTTGCGCATGCAGCCTGACGGCACGCAGCAAGAAGTCTTTGCCCAGACGGGCGGCCGGGTGCTGGGTTTTGACTTTGACGCCAAAGGCCATTTGATTGCTGCTGACGCGGTCAAAGGCCTGCTGTCCATCGCGCCTGACAAATCGATCCAGCTGCTCACCGACCACGTCAGTGTGAACGGCAAGCCCGACCCGATTCGCTACGCCGACGCGGTGGTGGTCGCCAAAAACGGCAAGATCTACCTGAGTGACGCGTCCACCCGCTTTGCCCCCAAAGACTGGGGTGGCACCTTTGAGGCCAGCGTGCTCGACATCCTGGAGCAGACTGCCACGGGGCGCGTGCTGGAGTTTGACCCCGCCAGCGGCCAAACCCGCGTGGTGGCCAGTGGCCTCAGCTTTGCCAACGGTGTGGCGCTGAGCCAGGACGAAAAGCACCTCTTTGTGAACGAGACGGGGAAATACCGTGTCTGGAAGATCGACGTTAACGCGCAAGGTGTGGATGTGAAGGTTCTGGATGCGAAAAAGGGCGGCGAGCAGGCCCGCGTGCTGTTCAACAACTTGCCTGGATATCCCGATAACCTCATGCGGGGGCTAGATGGCAAGATTTGGCTGGGCTTTGCCAAGCCGCGCAATCCGACCATCGACAAGCTGGCACAAAAACCGTTCATGCGCAAAGTCACATTGCGCCTGCCGCGCGCGCTGTGGCCCATCCCCAAGGCTTATGGCCATGTGATCGCCTTCACCGAAGACGGCAAGGTGGTCAACGACCTGCAAGACCCGAGCGGACAGTACCCCGAGAGCACGGGCGTAACCGAATCGGCCGATCGGCTCTACATCCAGAGTCTGCACGCCAAGGGGTTGGGATGGTTGCCTCGATGAGCTCAAGGTCAAACGTTGCGCGTATAGGTGAGCATGCGGCCTTTGTAGGCGGCTATGTCATCGTGCGCTGCGTGGTCCAGCACCTGTTCATACATGGCAAAGCCCGCCCGGGCCATGTGCTTGTGAAAGGCTGAGCGGTTGCCCCGGTTCGGGTCCACCACCCAAATTTCGGAGGTCAAAGCTGCATGTGCGTCGATGAAGCTCGCCAGCGTGCCTTCGTCATCGCGCTCATACAAGATGTCACTGCCCACGATCAAGTCAAACACACCGTTCACATCTGCGTCCTCCGCCTGCGTCAGCACGGGTTGCCCGTCTTCGCGCTTGGCTGCCGTGCCCCACAAGCCATGGTTATAGGTGATGGGCGTCAAGCCATTGAGTTGCGTGTTGTGGTTCAGAAAAGCGTGGGCCAGAGGGTGGCAATCGCTGGCCGTGACATGAGCCCCACGCCGGTGCGCCACCAAACTGGAAAGGGCCAGGCCGCAACCAATCTCCAGAATCCGTTCGCCTGTGACTGGGCGCAGCGCCATGCGCTCTGCCATGCGCGCACCCGAAGGCCAGAGGAGGCCAAACAAGGGCCAGGTGGCCGCGGAAATGCCCAGATTGAGCGCCTTATCCTGCGGATCATGAAACTGGTTCTTGTCGAGCAATGAGCGGATGAGCAAGTCATCCACGCCTAAAACCGGAATGCATTCCTGCTTGGTCAGGTAGCCGGGCGAAGAGTGTGGCAAATAAGCAATCGTTGCAGCGCGCTGGCGGGGGCATCAAAAGGCGCTGACTGAGGCCACTGTACGCCTAAACCATCCGCGATAATTTAAGGATGCTGCAATACCAAACCATCCCCGTCACCCCTTTTCAGCAAAACTGCTCTCTGATCTGGGACGATCAGACCCGTCAGGCGGCAGTGATCGACCCGGGGGGCGATTTGAATGTGCTGCTGGCCGCAGTGCAAAAACGCGATCTCAAGCTTGAACAAATCTGGATCACGCATGGTCATGTGGACCATGCAGCAGGGACGGCCGATCTGGCGGAGCATTTGCAGTTGCCCATCATCGGGCCGCATCCGGGCGACCAGTTCTGGATTGATGGCCTGCCGCAAGCTGCTGCGGGTTATGGTTTTCCGCCTGCCCGGGCCTTCAAGCCCACACGCTGGCTTGCCGATGGAGACACGGTCACGCTGGGCAGTCACACCTTGCAGGTGCGTCATTGCCCGGGTCATACGCCCGGTCATGTAGTGTTTTATTCACCTGAAATCAAACGTGCCTTTGTGGGAGATGTGCTGTTTGCAGGCAGCATCGGGCGGACCGATTTTCCGCAGGGCAACCACGCTGATCTGATTGCCAGCATCACAGAGCGTCTGTGGCCCATGGGTGATGACACGGTGTTCATTCCCGGTCACGGCCCGGAGAGCACGTTTGGCCGGGAGCGCAAAAGCAATCCGTATGTCGGTGGGACCTGAGCAAATCATTGAGCAGGTTGGTGGTCGAAGGCCCCGACATCAAGCCAGAACGCTGAGCTGAATCAGCCTTGCTTGGCCTGCTCGTACAGGTGCTGAACTTTGGGCAAGTTGGCTTCGAGTTCCTGGATACGGTTGGCACCGCTGGGGTGTGTGGACAAGAAGGCAGGGCTGCCGTTGCTATTGGCCGCGAGCATTTTCTTCCATAAGGCTACGCTCGCTTCTGGGCGGTAACCGCCCCGAGCGGCGATCTCCAGCCCCACCAGATCGGCCTCGGTTTCGTCGTCCCGGCTGTATTTGAGTGTCAACAACTGCGTTCCCAGGTTGGCTGCAGCATCACCCAATGAACCCAGACCCAGCAACTGGGATGCGATCGACAGGCCCATGCTGGTCATTTGGCTTTTGGCCAGTCGTTCCCGGGCATGTTCCCGCAGGGCATGGGCCATTTCGTGACCCATGATCATGGCGACCTCGTCATCATTTAACTGAAGCTGTTCCAGGATGCCCGTATAGAAAGCAATTTTTCCCCCTGGCATGCACCATGCGTTGAGCTGTTTGCTGCCAATCAGGTTGATTTGCCATCGCCAACTGCGCGCGCGGGGATTCCACTGCGCTGCGTGGGGGATCAGTTTTTGGGCGATGCCGTGCAGGCGTTGCAATTGAGGGTGACCTTCTTGGGCCAATGCGCCTTTGTTGCGTGCTTCGGTAAGCACTTGGTTGTATTGCTGTCGGGCAGAGGCTTCCAGGGTTTCCGCAGGCACCAGATTGCGCATGCTGGAAGATTCACCCACATTCACTTGCCCCAGCGCGGTGCCTGCAGCTGTGGCGCCTGCAACCAGCAAGAACGCACGGCGAGCTTGCCAGCGCGAAGATGGGCTTGCAGGCAGAGTTGAGGAAGTTTTGAGATCGCAAAGGCAGCACATGGGGGTAAATGATAACGAAAAGCCTGGCGAGTGCAGAGCCTGATAATCCAGGCATGTCCGTATCCACCTCTTCTTTATTGCCTTCCCAGCGCAGCTGGCGTGAGGCCTGGCGTCTTTACCTGCAACCGGCAAGTTTGCGCATGCTCATGCTGGGCTTTGCTGCGGGCTTGCCTCTCTTGCTGGTTTTGGGCACGCTGAGTTTCCGCTTGCGTGAGGCAGGCATTGACCGCAGCACCATCGGTTACCTGAGCTGGGTGGGCTTGGCCTATGGCTTCAAATGGATGTGGGCGCCTCTGGTGGACCGCATGCCCATTCCATGGCTCACGCGTTACCTGGGGCGGCGACGCAGTTGGTTGTTGCTGTCGCAAATGACCATCGTGGGCGGGCTTGTTGGCATGGCGGTGAACGACCCATCGCAGGTGCTGGGTCCACTGGTGGGTTGTGCCTTGGCCGTGGCATTTGCGTCGGCAACGCAGGACATTGCACTGGATGCCTACCGCATCGAGTCGGCCGAGGTGAACGCTCAAGCTGCTTTGGCAGCCAGTTACCAGACCGGCTACCGTTTGGCCATGATCTGGGCTGGCGCAGGGGTGCTGTGGATTGCAG
Organism: Limnohabitans sp. T6-5; assembly: GCF_003063315.1. Classification (GTDB taxonomy): domain Bacteria; phylum Pseudomonadota; class Gammaproteobacteria; order Burkholderiales; family Burkholderiaceae_C; genus Limnohabitans_A. The sequence goes on along the minus strand of NZ_NERV01000002.1, from coordinate 1,272,625 downwards.
CACGGGCGCAAGGTCTTGACAGCACGGGTTATGTGCAGGCCGCATGGCAAACCGCCTACCTGGTGATGGCGGCCAGCATGCTGCCCGGCATGCTCATGGTCATCAGTGCACCTGAGCCTGAGCCTGCCCCCATGACCCCTGCGCGCAACCTGCGTGAGTGGTTGCAAGGCGCGCTGGTCGAACCTTTTGCCGATTTCTGGCGCCGTTACCGCTGGCAGGCCTTGTTGGTGCTGGGGTTGATCGCGGTCTACCGCATCAGCGATGTGGTCATGGGCATCATGGCCAATCCGTTTTATGTCGACATGGGCTTCACCAAAGATGAGGTGGCTGCGGTCACCAAGGTGTACGGCGTGGTCATGACGCTGGTAGGGGCGTTTGTCGGGGGCGTGCTGTCTGGCCGCTTTGGTGTGATGCGCATTCTCATGCTGGGCGCCATCTTGAGCGCGGCCAGCAATGTTCTGTTTGCCTGGCTCAGCGGCGTGGGGCATGACGTGACGGCCTTAATCTGGGTGGTGTCTGCCGATAACCTGGCCAGCGGCATCGCATCGGCCGCCTTCATCGCCTACTTGTCATCGCTGACCAACATCACTTATTCGGCCACCCAATACGCCTTGCTCAGCTCCATGATGCTGCTCTTGCCCAAGTTTGTGGCCGGTTTCTCGGGTGATTTTGTCAACGCACACGGGTATGCCCAGTTTTTCACGGCCACGGCCTGGTTGGGCGTGCCTGTGCTGTTGCTGGTGGCGTTGGCGTCACGGGTGCATGCCCGGTCCAGCGGAGCAGCTTGAGTTTTTTATCCGCACAAGGGGGTTTACCCAAATTTACAGAGCGGATATCTCAAGCCAGTGCACAACTGCGAAGATGATGTCATGCAACAACTCCTGATGATCGAAGATGATGCCCGCTTGGCGGGCATGGTGTCGGATTACCTGGGTGCCTCGGGTTACCAAGTCAGTCATGCACCCGATGCCCAAAGTGGTTTGGCCAAGCTGCAATCGGCGGCTGTGGACTTGGTCATCCTTGACCTGATGCTGCCCGATATGGATGGTTTGCAGGTGTGCCAACGCATCCGCGCCTTGCCTGGCGCCTTGGGCCAGGTGCCCGTTCTCATGCTCACCGCCAAGGGCGACCCGATGGACCGCATCATTGGGCTTGAAATGGGCGCTGATGACTACCTGCCCAAACCTTTTGAGCCCCGAGAATTGCTGGCACGCATCAAGGCCATCTTGCGCCGCAAAGGCCCTGAGGCGTTGACTGGCGGACATGTCATGCAATTTGGTGCGTTGGAAATCGATCGCGATGCACGCCGTGTGAGTGTCAAAGGGCAAGTGTGCGAATTGACGTCTTACCAGTTTGATTTGCTGGTGGCCCTGGCTGAGCGTGCCGGGCGCGTGTTGACGCGCGACCAAATTATGGAAGCCGTACGGGGCCGCGAGTTGGAGGCCTTTGACCGATCCATTGACGTGCACATGGGGCGCATTCGCGCGGCCATTGAGGCAGACGCCAAATCACCGCAACGCATCCTGACCGTGCGCGGTGTGGGTTATGTGTTTGCACGTCAGCAAGATTGAAGCCATGTCACTCAAAACGTTGGCCCGATCCTGGTCCAGGCACCTTTATCTGCGCATCTGGTTGTCGGTGGTCTTGGGCGTTGCACTGCTCATGGGCGGGGTCGGCTGGGCATGGCGTGTTTCGGTAGAACACAACACGGCGCAGCCCACGCCTCGTGAATGGGTGGTCTTGAATGCACAGGGCGAGGTGCTCGCCAGCACCACCGTGCGCCCCCGCCCCGGGGTGCCGCTCTTGTTTGAAATTGCGCTGCCAGACGGCACAAAAATGCCCCTGCAAATGCAGCGCAAAGGCGATTGGCCCAGTGCCGGTTCGGGGCAGAGGATGGGCCCCGGCAGTCCAGTCCACATGCGCAACGACCCGCCTTGGTGGACCAAACCCCCGTATGGCTTTGTGTGGTTGCTGACGCTCATTGGCGTGGCCGTCGCACTGGTTCTTTACCCGGTCGTGCGCCGCTTGACCCAGCGTCTAGAGGATTTGCAACGCGGCGTCCAGCGCTGGGGTGAAGGGGACCTGACAGTGCGGGTGCCGGTGCAAGGGGATGACGAAGTGGCTGATTTGTCCCAACGGTTCAATCAAGCGGCTGAACGCATTGAGGGCCTGATGGCTTCGCAAAAATCCTTGCTGGCCAATGCCTCGCACGAGCTGCGCTCACCCTTGGCACGCATCCGCATGGGGCTGGAACTGATGGAGGCCCCGACCTCCGATACGGCCATGCGTCAGCGCAACCGCGACGAAATTTTGCTGAATATGACTGAGCTGGATCAGCTCATTGATGAAATTCTGCTGGCCAGTCGACTGGATGCCAAAGATGCCGACATGGGATCCGTGGAGTCGGTGGATTTGGTGGGTTTGTGTGCCGAAGAGTGCGCCCGCGTGGGTGCATTGTTGGATGTGCCGGAAGGCATGCCCGCGCTAGAGGTTCAAGGTGTCGGCAAGCTGCTGCGGCGCCTGGTGCGGAATTTGCTCGAGAACGCACGGCGCTATGGTGTCTCAGGAGAGCAATCTGACGACATCGTTGTCTCCTTGCGCCTTGAAAACGATCAGATTTTCTTCAAGGTGTGTGACCGAGGACCAGGCGTTCCCGAGCAGTGGCGTGAGCGAATTTTTGAACCGTTTTTCAGATTGCCTGGTGCCAGCGAGCGCAATGGCGGTGTTGGCTTGGGGTTGGCCTTGGTCAAGTCGATTGCACGACGTCACGGCGCTTCTGTGCATTGCGAAGATCGCTCAGGAGGAGGAAGCTCTTTTATTGTGACGGGTTGGATTCACTGGCCAGAACCTCGCACAACGCTAACTTGAGCCTTCTTCCCTGCCGATCAGGTCAAATTGCAGGTCTGAACCGGCACTCAGTGTGCTGCTTCCGCGTTGAAGGCAGCAGACAAGGGATCTGACTTTTTTTCATACCATTTCGAATGAATTCCAAGCAAATGTTGCATGGCTTGGTCGGCATATTCCAAAGGGAATTTTTTGGTTTCGATATGAATTTTTTGGGGTTTTTGACCGGGCTGATAATTCCATAACCACATTGGAATCGAGTATCCACTCGCGTCTTGCTCGCTGTGGCCAGAAAAATTTCGGTTGTGTCCGACCTCTTGACCGTGATCAGAAAAATAAAGCACCGAAATTTTGCGATCATTTCGCAACTCACTAATCGCTTGCAGCATCTCTGCATTGGCCTGAGCTCCGCAGTAAACCGCGTTGTCGTATTCATTTCGCGATTGACGAATGCTGTCCTTTCGACCGGCTCTCTTCATGTCTTGCATGACAGGATCGTCATCCACACCAGAGAAGGGGCCAATGCCTTTGGGGCAGCGCAGTTCATAGTGGAAGTGCTGACCTAACAGATGAATCACAATCAATTCGTAAGGCCGCGCTGCTTGGCTCAGCATCTTGCGAAGAGGTTTGACCAAATCGCGATCGACGGAGGAGCTATCACGCCAGTTGCCGTTGTTGATAAACACCTTCTCGTCAGCGTCACGAGCAATTGCGGCGAACCAACCATCATTGCTGGGCTGATTGGAGAGCCAGCGTGTGTAAAAGCCAGCTTCTTTGGCCATAAAAGTGATGTCTGGGGTGGTTTTCCAGAGGTCCGGTTGTTCACTTGTTGCTGGGGTCAGCGCCAATTTAAGCGAAGGCAAAGTGAACGCCTGCTGGGACGTGGCATTGGAAAATAAGGTGACCTGACCGGGGAGTTTTTCAAACGCTTCTTGCAAAGGTTGCGTCGTATCGCGCGGATAACCCAACAAATGCCAGTTCAATCGGTTATCACTTTCACCAATGAATACAACGACAGTGTGCGGTCGCTGATCAACAAGATGCGCATCCCATGCTGCATGCTGGCGCCACAGTGCCTTTCGCTGGTTTTCAAACGCTTGAATTTCCTTTTGGGCCTCTGCATGACTTGAAAACAACACGCCCCATCTTAGAAAAGGTTGTGCCCCGAGCATGCTGGGGTTGAAATGAAGCAGCACGGTGAACGTCATCAATGCTGCCATGCCCCAAAATGCTGGACGACTGTATGGGCGCTTGGGCGCCTCTGCCCAAACTTTTCGTCCTTGCCACCCCAAGAGCATCAGGCAGATCGCCCACGCCAGTCCTTTGAAAATGGGCCAGCGTTGCTCCATGACAAAACCTGATGCTTCAGCCGTATTGGTGTTGGCCAAGGCCTCCGCCAACACATTGGGCTGCGGTGAAACACCAAAAAATCCTCTGATAACGCCTTGTGAAGCACAGTCCAACACGAAAAAAGTGGTCATCAGCATCCAGGTCCAACGGGTCAATTTGGGCGAGTGGGCTCGCGCCAAGACCAGTGAACTGGCTGTCAATGTGAACCACCAAAGGGTTGTTTTGGCTGCGTCAGAGCCCCGAGCGAAGCCCAACCCCCAAAAACTCGCCCCAATCAACACCCCCATCAGCGCAAAAACGACCCAAGCCCAATTTTTTTGGGGACGAACGACTTCACGGGCTGAGGGATGCATTAAATCGACTTCAGTGCGCGCCACCAAAGTGCTCACCTGCCTTGAGCTGGTAAACCGTGCCGCAATAAGGGCACTTGGCTTCGCCAGTCTTGGCCACGTCCAGGTAGACCTTGGGGTGGCTGTTCCAGAGTTTCATGTCAGTCTTGGGGCTGGGGCAGAACACGCCGCCTTGGGGATTCAGGTCGGCGGCCAGCAGTTCAACGGTGTTGCTCATGTGTGTTTCCTCAAACCAATGTCAGCCAATGGGCGTACTTGGGGTTGCGGCCGTTGACGATGTCAAAGAACGCGCTCTGGATTTTCTCAGTGACCGGGCCACGGCTGCCCGTGCCGAGTTCAATGCGGTCAAGTTCACGGATCGGGGTCACCTCGGCGGCGGTGCCGGTGAAGAACGCTTCGTCGGCGATGTACACCTCGTCGCGGGTGATGCGCTTTTGCACGATCTCCAGGCCCAGGTCCTTGGCGATGTGGAACACAGTGTTGCGGGTGATGCCGTTCAAGGCACCGGCCGACAGGTCGGGCGTGTAGATCACGCCGTCCTTGACCACGAAGATGTTTTCGCCAGCGCCTTCGGACACAAAGCCCGAGGTGTCGAGCAACAGGGCTTCGTCATAGCCTTCGTCGGTCACTTCCATGTTGGCCAAGATGGAGTTGGTGTAGTTGCTCACCGCCTTGGCTTGCGTCATGGTGATGTTGACGTGGTGGCGGGTGTAGCTGCTGGTCTTGACGCGGATGCCGCGCTTCATGCCTTCTTCGCCCAGGTACGCGCCCCATGTCCAGGCTGCGACCATCAGATGGATGGTGTTGCCCTTAGGGCTGACGCCCAATTTCTTGTCGCCGATCCAGGTCAAGGGGCGGATGTAGCCGCTTTCGAGCTGGTTCTCGCGCACCACAGCACGCTGGGCCTCGTTGACCTGTTCTTTGGTGAAGGGGATCGCCATGCGCAGGATCTTGGCGCTGTTGAACAGGCGGTCGGTGTGTTCCTGAAGGCGGAAGATGGCTGTGCCTTGCTCGGTTTTGTAGGCGCGCACGCCCTCGAAGGCCCCGCAGCCGTAGTGCAGGGTGTGGCTCAGCACATGGATCTTGGCATCGCGCCAATCGACCATCTGGCCGTCCATCCAGATTTTGCCGTCGCGGTCAGACATGGAGGGGATGACAACGCTCATCGAAGTGTCCTTGATAGTGGTGGGTTTTGCAGCCTGTTAAACGGCCATTTTACGGCTTGCGCCAGCCGCCTTCGGGAGCAACGGCAACAGTGTCGTTGAGCTCAGGCCTGCGGTTTAGCGTCGACCTGCGCAGCGGGCCGCTGCAGCTGCCATTCGGTCAGCTTGCCCCCCTCAAAGGTGCAGGTGACGCAGGATTCGCCCGCGTCCGTCCAGGTGAAGATTTCGGGCTGCTCGTCCTTGGGGCTTTGCAACTGGCCCAGCGAGCGGGTCATGGCGATCACATGCATGAGCGTGACGCCTTTTTTGAGCTTGGCATTGAGCATGACCGCGCTACCCACATGACCCACTGGGCGGTTGGCCGCTTTTTTGAGGATGGTCATGAGCCGCGTGAAGTGCAAAAGAATCCACATCACCACACCGCCAGCGGCCAGGGCGATGCCCTGCCAGCCCATGGTGCGCCAGGCGCCGATGGTGAGGATTACGATGGCCAAGGGGGCCAAGAGGTTTTTGTAATTCATTGGTAAAGATGTGCTGACAGAAATCGTAGTTGCTGATAATAACTGTCATGTATTTAGAAAAATTCCTGATTTTGGTCATCAATTTGGATCGGGCGCCACAGCGCCTTGAAAAAATCAAGCTTCAGCTAGATCGTTTAGGACTACCATGGGAACGATTGCTTGCGTCGGACGGGCAGCAACTTGATATGGCTGATCCTTCACTGTTTGATAACAAGACGTTTGCAATCAGGCATGGCAAGACAGCCCTTGCGGGCGAAATAGGCTGTTATTTGTCTCATGCTCGAGCTCTTGAACGACTACTGTCCAGCGAAGCTCAATATGCGGTGATACTTGAAGACGATGTATTGCTGCAAGATGATCTGCCAGATGTCCTGATCGCACTGGACAAGCGCTCTTTGGATTGGGATATGGTCAAGCTATCAGGCATTCATCGGGGGCATCCTTTGTCCTTGGGCAAGTTGACAGATCAGCATGAATTAACCGTGATGATGAGTCGATATACGGGAGCTAGCGCATACATCGTCAACAAACGGGCTGCACAGATCTATGTTCAAGGCCTATTGCCAATGCGAATCCCGTATGATCACGAATTTGATCGTGGGTGGCATTGGGCGTTGAAGATACGTGCGGTGTTGCCTACACCTTGTGTTCATGATCAAGTTGTTCAATCAACGATCGAAAGCCCAGCCAATAATCGGCTTAAATTTGTTTGGTACAAACGCTTGCCAACTCTAGGCTGGCGTATAGGGAATGATTGCCGCCGTTGCATTTACGCCATGAAAGCATGGTTTCGTATTAAATTTATTTAACTCAATTGGGCAAGTTTCTTTGCAGTTATGGCTCAATACGTTGGCAAGTTTTAAGGTCTTTGATGCTAAGTTGATCGGCTTAACTTGAGATTTTGAAATTTAATCTAACCATAAGTTCGCTTGACCATTTAGCTGAAAGTTGAAAAATTCATGACACATCTGCTTACGCATGGTCAACTCAAATCAATGGCCGCCGAAGGTGTTTTGGTTCTTTCGCCTCATTTTGATGATGGCTGCTTTTCATTGGGTGGCATGCTGACGACCTGGCGCGCAGGTGTTCTTGTCAATGTATTCAATCGTTCGATACACATCCCAAATACAGATGCAGGCTCTCATGTCATAACCAGCGAGAGTCAAGTCGCCCAAGTACGAGACCAAGAAGATCAAATTTTCGCCGACAGATGCGCAATGGGTAGATGCCAGTTGGAGGGGGCAGAACCGGGACTTCTTGGCCGGCGCCCAAATGATCTTTCGGGCTTACCCCATGATATTGAAGCGATGACTATCACGGTTTTGGAGAAATTACAACAATTACGTGGCTCTCATGGCAAGCGTCCTTGGCTCATGACACCCATGGCGATCGGACGTCATGTTAACCACCATGCTGTGCATCAGATCATTTGGCAACATCGTGAATTTTTACGATCTGCTTTCCGATTGGGCTTTTATGAGGATCTGCCTTACGCACACGACCCGGTAGCAAGAATCCATGCAATCAAGCGTTTCCGATCTCAATGGGGACGTGGAATGATTCGCCAAGCTTGGCCAATAACTTGGGCGAAGAAGCTTGAACTGGTGATGATTTATGCCAGTCAACATAAGCGCACGCCTTCAGTCATGAAATATCGACCTGCTGCAATTTGGCCAATGGTTTGTCACGAAGCTTTCTGGTGTGCCCCTGATGAGTTGGAGATTGAGTTTAATGACTGAATTTTCATGCGCGTGTTACGTTATCAATCTGGACCGAAGTCCGGATCGAATGAACCGCATCGCAGATAATCTCCAAAAAATTGGCTTAGCTTATGAACGACATCCTGCTGTTGATGGGCGGGGTTTGGATCTTTGCTCACAATTAGATTTCGATGCAACGGGTTACGCACGAATGCACGGGAAACGACCCGTTGCGAATGAAGTAGGTTGTTATCTCAGCCACATGAATGCCATCAAACGGTTCTTGCAGACAGATGAAAAATATTGCCTGATTTTGGAAGATGATGCATTGCTCCCCACCGATTTGTTAGAAGTCTTGCAACAGGTACTGTCTTCACCCGCTCAGGGTGATTTAACCCTGTTGTATGGCAATCGACGGATGGTTGCTTTGCCTGTTGCTCGCTTGTCAGGACGTCGAAATATCGTGGGCTATTGGGGTAAGCAAACAGGAGCTGTTGCCTACCTGATCAATCGTAAAGCTGCCAAAGCCTTTTTGCACCACATGCTACCGATGCGACTGCCCCTCGATCACGCATTTAGCCAAGTCTGGGCAATGGGTATTCGCATTCGTGGCGTCCATCCATTTCCTGTGACAACAGGCGCATTCGACTCGGTGATCGGAAAAACGGGTGAGAAATTTCCCTTACGCCACCGCTTTCAAACTTTGAGATTCAGATTTTTGAGTGAAATGCGTCGATACAAATATCAAATGTTTCAGGATCGAATTTTTCTGGAAGCAATCCGATATTTGCGACGCAAGTCTTAATTCAGCCCCCGCACCACCTGCATCGCCTCTTCGATGCGCTCGACCGGGTACACCGTCAGGCCCTCAAAGGCCTTGTCGCCTTTTTTGGGCATGTTGGCCTTGGGCACCACGGCGGTCTTGAAGCCGAGTTTGGCCGCTTCCTTCAGGCGCTCCTGACCGCGTGGCGCGGGGCGCACTTCACCCGCCAGGCCCACTTCGCCAAAGGCGATGAAGCCCTTGGGCAGCGGCTTGCCGCGCAGGCTGCTGGTGATGGCCAGCATCACCGCCAGGTCGGCGGCGGGCTCCCGAATGTGCACACCGCCCACCGCGTTCACAAACACGTCCTGGTCCATGCAGGCCACGCCCGCGTGCCGGTGCAGCACAGCCAACAGCATGGCCAGGCGGTCGCGTTCCAGACCCACCGACAGGCGTCGGGGACTTGGGCCGCCGGAGTCCACCAAGGCCTGGATCTCGACCAGCATGGGGCGCGTGCCTTCGAGTGTGACCATGACGCAGCTGCCGGGCACCGGCTCGCTGTGCTGGCTCAAGAAGATGGCGCTCGGGTTGCTCACGCCCTTGAGGCCTTTTTCGGTCATGGCGAACACGCCAATTTCGTTCACGGCCCCAAAGCGGTTCTTGATGGCGCGGATCAGGCGAAAGTTCGAATGCGTGTCGCCTTCAAAGTAGAGCACCGTGTCCACCATGTGCTCCAGCACGCGCGGGCCGGCGAGCGCTCCCTCCTTGGTCACATGGCCGACCAGCACGATGGTGGTGCCGGTGGCTTTGGCGGTGCGGGTCAGGTGCGCCGCGCACTCGCGCACCTGCGCCACAGAGCCGGGTGCCGAAGTTAGCTGGTCCGAGTACACCGTCTGGATCGAGTCGATGATGGCGATGTTGGGCTGGCGGGACTGCAGGGTGTGCAGGATCTTTTCAAGCTGGATCTCGGGCAGCACGGGCACTTGCGAGTCGGGCAGGCCCAGACGGCGTGAGCGCATGGCCACTTGGGCGCCGCTTTCTTCGCCCGTCACATACAGGGTGTTCATGCCGCTGCGCTGCAAGGCGTCCACGGCCTGCAACAGCAAGGTCGATTTGCCGATGCCCGGATCGCCGCCGATCAGCACGACCCCGCCTTCGACCATGCCGCCGCCCAGCACCCGGTCAAGTTCGTCGATGCCGGTGGGGTGGCGGTCAAAGTCGGCCGCTTCGATCTGCGACAGGGGCAGCACTTCACTGGAGGGGGCCAAGGCTTGGTATTGCGCCGAGCCCAGGCGGTTTTTGCCACCACTGGCAGCTTCGGCCGCGCTCTCGATCAGGGTGTTCCAGGCGTTGCAGCTGGGGCATTTGCCCATCCAGCGGGCGCTGGTGCCGCCGCATTCGGTGCAGGTGTAAATCGATTTGTCTTTGGCCATGGGGCCAGATTGTGCCGCGAGTACTGGTTGCATGACCAGTGGTCAATAAAACATTTGGACATATATGAATTGACAATAATTCAAATTGGAAATATAGTTCAGGTCTACCCGATGCAGTCAACCGCGAAGCTGCATCACTTTTTCGGGTTTTCGCCCTCTATCTCTGCGGCTTCCTTTTGGGAAGCCGCTTCTCCCGCGCCACAGTGCTGAATTTTTCAAGCCTGTGCGCCCTCTCTCTGAAAGGCTCTACCATGAGCAGCAAAATTTACGTGGGCAACTTGCCTTACACCATCGACGATGCCAACTTGCGCGAGAACTTCTCCGCTTTTGGTGGTGTCAAATCGGCCAAGGTCATGATGGATCGCGACAGCGGCCGCTCCAAAGGCTTTGGCTTTGTCGAAATGTCCAGCAGCGAAGAAGCTGAAGCGGCCATTCAAGGCCTCAACGGTATGTCTGTCGGTGGCCGTGCCATCGTGGTGAACATCTCCAAGCCCAAAGAGCCCAGCACCGGTTACGGCAGCGGTTACCGCGACAGCCGCAGCAGCTACTGATCTTCGGAGCTCCATGAAAAAAGCCGCTTCATCAAGCGGCTTTTTTCTTTGGGCGTGACGTTGAACTTAAGACACTTTGGCAAATGTCGGCAGCAATTTCTGGATTTCTGTTTTCAGTGCCTCGGATGAAATCGGTTTGGACACATAGCCATCCATGCCCGATTCGAGGTATTTCTCGCGATCACCTTTGAGGGCATTGGCGGTCACAGCCACGATGGGTGTAGGAGGTTGCCGGTGTGTGTTTTCAAGTCCACGAATCAACTGTGTGGCTTCAATGCCCCCCATCTCAGGCATCTGAATGTCCATGAGGATGAGGTCAAAGTTGCCTCTCGTAAAGGCTTCGACAGCTTCGATGCCGTTGTTGGCGATGGTGACCTCAAAGCCCATCCGATTGAGCAAGATGGTTTCCAGTGTTTGGTTGATGGGCGTGTCTTCCACCAGCAATACCCTAAGCGTAGTGCTTGGCTGTGCTGGTGGTGGCGTGTCGCAGTCAGATGCGGCTGCGCAGGCGCTGGATGAGTCCAAGCCATTGAGAACAGCGATCAATTCGTGGGGGTCCACAGGCTTGACCAGGAAGCTTTGAATGCCCAGTCGGTCAAGTTCTTCATGGCTGATCTGCTCACTCAACGCGCCCAGCATGATCAGGATGAGTTGTGCAGGAGAGCGCAGTTGCCTCAGTTGGGATGCCAAAGCGTAGCCGTCTATGTCGGGCATATTGACATCTATCAGCACGTAGCTGGCTTGGGCCAATTGTGGGGAATGCAAGGCGTGCGCTGCATTGTCGCTGGCGACGGCATGCAAACCGGCGCATTCCAGTCTCCGACTCAAAATGCTGCGGCTGCTGGCGTTGTCGTCCACCACCAGGGCAATGCGTCCCTTCAAGGATGAGCGCAACGGGGGCAACAACAAAGTCGTGCTGCTGGCCGATTGCAATTCGATGCTGAAGCTGAAGGTGCTGCCCTTGCCCAATTGGCTGCTTACACAGATGTCACCGCCCATCATCTGGATCAAACTTCGACTGATGGCCAAGCCCAGACCCGATCCGCCAAAACGCCGTGCCGTGCTGGAGTCGGCTTGGGTAAAGACATCAAAAATCAAAGCTTGTTTGTCTGCAGAGATACCGATGCCTGTGTCCTTGATGTCAAAGGACAGCCACAAGCCTGGGCTGTTGTCTGGTGGGGCCATGCGGGTGACCGTGAGCATGACCTCCCCATGGGCTGTGAATTTGATCGCGTTGCCCAGCAAGTTGGTGATGACTTGCTGAAGCCGCAAAGGATCGCCCACCACCAGATCGGGCACATCGGGCGCCATGTCGCAAACCAATTCGAGCTCCTTTTCTGTGGCGCGCAATGACAAGGTGCGCGTGGACTGCCGAATCAGGCTGTGCAAGGAAAATTCATGCGGATCCAGATGCAGTTTTTTGGCTTCGATCTTGGAAAAGTCCAGGATGTCATTGATCACGGCCACCAATGAATGGGCCGATGCCGACACCATGTCAAGATAACTGCGCTGCTCTGTGGTCATGCGCGTTTGCAGGCACAACTCGGTCATGCCCAGGATGCCGTTCATGGGGGTGCGGATCTCATGGCTCATGTTGGCCAGGAAATGGCTTTTGGAGGCATTGGCTGTTTGTGCCGCATCGCGGGCCAGCGAGAGTTCCGTCTCGGCATGGATACGTGCTTCGACAAACTCATTGAATGCATGGACCACCGTTGAAATTTCCTGGCCACCAATGGCCGCGATCTGGGCCGTAGGCTGTCCGTCGCGCATTTGCACGGCCGTGTCGTGCATGGCTTGCGCCAATTTGCCCAGAGGTCGGATCAGTTTCGAGACAAAGCCCCACATCAAAGGCACGATGGTCAGCAAAAGCAGCAGCGTGATCAGGACCATTTTTTGGTACAGATCCCCAATGGGGGCAAATGCCTCGGCTGAGGGGATCACCGAGGCCACGATCCAGTCGGTGGTCTGCAGACGCTTGAAGGTGAACAGGCCTTGCAATCCACGCGTGGTCATGCCTTCTTGCGTGCCTTCAAATCCTTTCATCGCCGCCTCAAAAGGGAGATTGGTGCTGCCTTCCGGGACGGTGGTCAAGATCAGTCGGGTGTCTGGATGGGCGATGCGTACCCGGTCCTGGGTGACCAGGTAGTAATAGCCTGTTTCACCATTTTTACGGTTGGCAATGTCACCCAACAAATTGGGTTTGTAGAGATTCAAGACACCGCCCATGATGCCCACCAGCCGCTTTTGATGATCCAGGATGGGAACCGCCACAACCACAATGGGCTGTTGTGTGGCTTTGCCCAATATGGGCTTGGAGATCACAGGCTGCTGAGTCTTGATCACGCCCTGAATGTAGTCTCGGGAGGACATGTCCAAGGCGCGTCTGCCGGGCTTGATCGGCCAATCCACCAGCAAGACGCCTTGGGCATCAAAGATATAGAGGTCGTCATAGACGTTGAGCAAGGCATGTTCGCGCTGCAGGAGAAGTTCCAGTTTGCTGAGGTCGTGCATGTCCTCTGCGGGGACATTGAGCCCCACACTGGCCAGCATGTCTTTGCTGTCTTGCAACTTTTCATCCAGATTCCGAACAAAGTCAGTCAGCTGCCTGAACTCATGCTTTTCGATGCGCTGCACGATGTCGCCGCGCAAGACATAAAACTGCAACCCCAATTGCGCCAGCAATAAAACAATACCCATGGCGATGGCGCTCAACGACAGTTGAAGTTTGATGCTGAGATTTTTCATGTGTGCACAAGCCGGGTTTTCTTGAGATGCCGGCAGCGTTCTGATAAGGGGCTGCGCTGGATTTTTAATTTTAATAGTCAATACCCTAAAAATAGTACCTAAATATTCAATAGCAACAATGAAAATTCAAATTCAACAGCGATACAAGTACTGTCGAATTCATGAAGATCAGGGTAAACCCGATTCATAGGATGGGAAACAATCATTTAACATGTTAAATAAATGAGCCAACCCAAGACATTCACCCACCGCAACTTGCCGCGCTTGCTGTTGCAAGCACGCGAAGCGGTCATGGCGCATACACGCCCCAGCTTGCGACAGCACAGCCTGTCTGACCAGCAGTGGCGGGTGTTGCGCGTGTTGGGCGAACACGCCAGCGAGTCGGCAGGCATTGAAACCGGCCGGGTGGCGCGTGAAGCCTATTTGCTCGGCCCCAGCCTGACCGGTGTGCTCACCCGCATGGAGCGCGATGGCTTGATCGAGCGCAGCCGCTGCCCCCAAGACGCCCGGCGCTCAGTCGTTCGGGCAACTGAATTGGGGCTGGAGAAAGTCAATGCCTTGTCGCAAACCATTGAGGCGCATTACGACTGGATGGAGGCGCAACTGGGCAAAGAGGCCTTGTTGGCCTTGTATGGCTTATTGGACGAGGTCATTGCGCTGGAAGGCGATGGCACATTCAATCCAACAGATGACACAGAGGAATGAACACATGAACAAGCCCTGCCGCTGGCAACCTGCTGGCACGGTGTACGGCACTTTACTGAACTTTCAGCGCGAGTGGAATGTGTGGGCGCCGCGAATGACGCAAGACCCTCACAAAGCGCCACCCAAAGCGCCTGTGCTCTACATCAAGACCGCCAACACCTTCAACCCCTCGGATGCGCTGGAATTGCAAGACGACATCACAGAAGTGGACGTTGGGGCCACGGTGGGTCTGGTGATGGGGCCTGATGGCCAGCCCGAATCTGCGGTGCTGATCAATGACTGGTCTGTTCCGCATGACAGCTATTACCGACCCCCCAGCAAGTTTCGCTGCCGCGATGGCTACATGGGCTTGGGGCAGCCTGTGCCTTGGTCTCAAATCAGCATGGATGGACTGAGCTTGTCGGTGCGCGTCAATGGCGTGGAGGTGCAAGAAGTGCAGCTGGGCACACTGGTGCGCAGCGTTGAACAATTGCTAGCCGATGTGTGCGAATTCATGACGCTGCAGCCTGGCGATGTCCTCATGGTGGGCACCGACTGTCTGGACGATGGCACGCGCCCCCGCGCGCGTGCAGGTGACTGTGTGGAAATTGCTGCGCCTGGGTTCACCACAGTCCTCATCCACGTGAAAGGCCAGGCATGAAACACGCACGCATCGCCTGGTCGGGCGCCATCCAGCATGCGGTCGAGTTTGACGGCGAATTGCTCATCACCCAAGGCCCGCACAAGGGCCGGCGCGTGGGTTTTGACGAGGTCGTCTGGCTGCCACCGCTCGCACCCGTGCCACAAGCGCGCACCGTGATCGCGTTGGGCTTGAACTATGCCGACCACGCCAAAGAACTGGCATTCAAAGCCCCCGAAGAACCGCTGGCCTTCATGAAGGGCGAAGCCTCGCTGATCGGGCACAAGGCCTTCACGAAGCGCCCCGCTGACGTGAAGTACATGCATTACGAGTGCGAGCTGGCCGTGGTGGTGGGCCGCACCGCCCGCCGTGTGAAGAAAGCCGATGCCTACGATTACATCGCCGGCTACACCGTGGCCAACGACTACGCCATCCGCGACTACCTGGAAAACTGGTACCGCCCCAACCTGCGCGTGAAAAACCGTGACACCTGCACGCCGATCGGCCCTTGGCTCGTCGACGCGGCGGATGTGCCTAATCCCATGGCTTTGAAATTGCAAACTACTGTCAACGGCCAAGTCACGCAAAGCGGCAGCACCACCGACATGATTTTCGACGTACCGACCCTCATCGAATACTTCAGCAGCTTCATGACGCTGAACCCCGGCGACCTGATCCTGACCGGCACGCCCGACGGCATCGTCGACTGCCAACCCGGGGACGTGATCGTCACCGAGATCGAAGGCCTCGGCGCATTGACCAACACCATCGTTTCATCATGACCTGAATCTGTAGGAGCGACGCCCCCGTCGCGATGAGGCATTTGCAAGCTGAGTGCTTCACCGATCGCGACGAGGGCGTCGCTCCCACAAAAAACCGAGGAATACCCGACATGAAAATCGATCACCTGATCAACGGCAAGAGCGTCGCAGGCAGCGACTACTTCGAAACCATCAACCCCGCCACGCAAGAGGTACTGGCCGAAGTCGCCTCGGGCGGCGAAGCGGAAGTCAAGGCCGCTGTCGCCGCCGCCAAAGCCGCCTTCCCCAAGTGGGCCGCCACGCCTGCCACCGAGCGCGCCAAGATCATGCGCAAGTTGGGCGACCTGATCACGAAACATGTGCCTGAAATCTCGGAGACCGAAACGAAAGACTGCGGCCAAACCATCAGCCAGACCGGCAAGCAGCTGGTGCCGCGTGCGGCCGACAACTTCCACTACTTTGCCGAGATGTGCACCCGCGTGGACGGCCACACCTACCCCACGCCCACACACCTGAACTACACCCTGTTCCACCCGGTGGGCGTGTGCGCCCTCATCAGCCCGTGGAACGTGCCCTTCATGACCGCCACCTGGAAGGTCGCGCCTTGCCTGGCTTTTGGCAACACCGCCGTGCTCAAGATGAGCGAGCTCTCACCCATGACCGCTGCCCGATTGGGCGAGCTGGCGCTGGAAGCGGGCGTGCCCGCTGGCGTGCTCAACCTGGTGCACGGCTACGGCAAGGAAGCGGGCGAACCGCTGGTCTCGCACCGCGATGTTCGCGCCATCAGCTTCACCGGCTCCACCGTCACGGGTAACCGCATCGTGCAAAGCGCGGGCCTCAAGAAGTTCAGCATGGAGCTTGGCGGCAAGAGCCCCTTCGTGATCTTTGAAGACGCTGACCTCGACCGCGCTCTTGACGCCGCCATCTTCATGATCTTCAGCAACAACGGCGAGCGCTGCACCGCAGGCAGCCGCATCCTGGTGCAGCAAAGCATCTACGCCGACTTTGCGGCCAAGTTTGCCGAGCGTGCCAAACGCATCACCGTGGGCGACCCGCTCGATGACAAAACCATCGTCGGCCCGATGATCTCCAAGGCCCACTTGGCCAAGGTGCGCAGCTACATCGAACTCGGCCCCAAAGAAGGCGCGACCCTGCTGTGCGGCGGTCTGGACCAGCCCGGCTACGCCGCAGACCTGCCCGCGCATGTGAAGCACGGCAACTTCGTTTGGCCTACGGTGTTTGCCGATGTCGACAACCGCATGCGCATCGCCCAAGAAGAAATCTTCGGCCCCGTGGCCTGCTTGATTCCCTTCAGAGACGAAGCCGACGCGATTGAAAAAGCCAACGACATCGAATACGGCCTCTCCAGCTACGTTTGGACCGAGAACCTGGGCAAGGCCCACCGCGTGGCGGCAGCTGTGGAAGCGGGCATGTGCTTCGTCAACAGCCAGAACGTGCGCGATCTGCGCCAACCCTTTGGCGGCACCAAGGCCAGCGGCACGGGCCGCGAAGGCGGCACCTGGAGTTACGAAGTGTTTTGCGAACCCAAAAACGTGGCGGTGTCCTTGGGCGGTCACCACATCCCGCATTGGGGTGTATGACAATTTCCCGTCATCTGTCATACTTGATGTCATACATCCATTTCGAATGTGTATGACAAGGAGTGAGCCATGTTGTCTGTCCGCCTGCCTGAAACCGTTGAACGTGAACTGACCCAGTATTGCGCTGCGCGCAAGCTGAGCAAGTCGCAAGTCGTGCAAGAAGCCCTCGCCGAGTATTTGGTGGCGGCCAAATCGCCAACCCATCCGCGTACAACGCCCGAGCCCGACTTGTCGTTTCTCGCGCCAGATGACCCGATCCGTCAATTCATTGGCATCGTCAAGGATGGCCCAAGCACAGACGAATGGATGGCCATCACGCGTGGCGAGGATTGGAACAAGCCATGATCCTGGTCGACACCAACGTCCTGCTCGACATCTACAAGGCCGACCCGATCTGGATGCCCTGGTCTTTGCAACAACTGCGCAGCGCCAAAGCCGGAAAACTGGGCACCAACATGGTGGTCTATGCCGAGCTGGCTGGGCACCCTGGAGAGCCTGCGCATCTGGATACTTTTTTGGACACACTGGGCATCAGCTTGGCAGAGCTGTCCCGACCTGCAGCAAAGCTGGCCGGTCAGGCTTTTCGTCAGTACCGCCAACGCGGCGGCACCAAAACCGGCGTCCTGCCCGACTTTTTCATCGGCGCACATGCCCAAGCCGAGGGCTATCAATTGCTCACCCGCGATGCGGGGCGCTACCGCAGCTACTTTCCGGGCATTGAACTGATCTGCCCCTGAACCCACACACGCATCAACAGGACACCCCATGGGACAACTCGCCCTCGCCGCCAAAATCACCCATGTGCCCAGCATGTACCTGAGTGAAATTCCCGGCCCCCGTTTTGGCACGCGCCAAAGCGCCATCGACGGCCACAAGGAAATCAGCCGCCGATGCCGCGCCATGGGCGTGGACACGCTGGTGGTGTTTGACACGCACTGGCTGGTCAATGCCGGTTACCACATCAACTGTGGGCCGCACTTCAAGGGTGTGTACACCAGCAACGAACTGCCGCACTTCATCAGCAACATGACCTTCGAGTCGCCGGGCAACCCAGCACTCGGGCACTTGCTGGCCCAAGTGGCCAACGATTACGGGGTGGAAACCCTGGCGCACGACGCCACCACTTTGCAGCCCGAATACGGCACGCTGGTGCCGCTGCGTTACATGAACGCCGACCAGCACTTCAAGGTGATCTCGGTCTCGGCGCTGTGCACCTCGCACTATTTGGCTGACAGCGCCCGTCTGGGTTGGGCCATGCGCGAGGCGGTGGAAAAGCATTACGACGGCAAGGTGGCGTTTTTGGCCAGTGGCAGCCTGAGCCACCGTTTTGCGCAAAACGGCCTCGCGCCCGAGTTTGCCCACAAAATTTGGAGCCCCTTCCTCGAAAAACTCGACGAGCAGGTGCTGCGCATGTGGGACCAGCGCGAGTGGAAAGCCTTTTGCGAAATGCTGCCCGAATACGCCAGCAAAGGCCACGGCGAGGGCTTCATGCACGACACCGCCATGCTGATGGGTGCTCTGGGTTGGACGGACTATGACGGCGCGGTGGACATGGTGACCCCGTATTTCGGGGCCAGTGGCACCGGCCAGCTCAACGCGATTTTTGAAGTGACGCCGCAAAAAGGCCAGCACATTCCGGCGGCGCAGGCCAGCAGCGCGATGGGTTACACAGCTGTGAGCACCCGGCTGTAAGGGTGGTCAATGTCATCGTTACAACCAAAAATCACCAATTCATGCCTCTTTTTCAGCAAGGCTTGGGCTGTATCAGAAATCGTTAAGCAATTGCGGCGAATCATGAAGTTGCAGCGCTTAGGGATTTATGCTGGAACTGCTCTGCTGGTCTTGAAAGCGCATCACTGGATCGGAACCTATGCAATAGGCTTTTGTGTTTTGGTGCCAATAGGATTGACCTTTACAAGCAAAAAAATTGTCACCGAATGCAAGAAGCTCGTTGACAACATTAAGGGAATTGAAAGATTGGTAAATGCACAGGCGCATGTCATACGACGATGGCAAAACGTCAATATTTTGCACAGACAAATAAAGCTTACAGACACAACTTCCACGCTGAAGTTTGATCAATACATTGAAGATCAAGATCGGCAATGCTGGCATATCAGCTCAAACGGACAAACTCTAAATATCAAGCCTTTGGATTCGTCTTTGATTCAAATTTTGAAAAAAAGCTGGAAGTAAAAGGAAAAAAACCATGCCCCACCTCGTGATCCTCTACACCGGCCAGCTCGACGCTGAAGTCAACATGACGACCCTGTGCCGCCAGATGGCGGACGCCATGCTCACCGTCAAAGATGACGAAGGCAAGCAGGTCTTTCCGACGGGCGGCACCCGTGTGCTGGCTTATCCTGCGCCGCATTACGCCGTGGCCGATGGCGGCGCGGCTGGCAAAGCTGCAGGGCTGCATGATCAAAACCCTCATGGGGGTTCGGGCGACTACGCCTTTGTCTACCTGAACGTGCGCATGGGCCGGGGCCGCAGCGAGGCTGTGCAACAACGCGCCGGGCAGACCCTGATTGAAGTGGCCAAGGCTTTCTTCGCCCCGGTCATGGCGCAGCGGCACATCGGCATCACGCTGCAGATCGACGTGGGGCCTGAGGTGTTTGACGCCAAGCACAGCAATATCCATCCGCTGTTCAACAAAACTTGATTGGCCCTGACTTGATGTGGGAGCCGCGCCCTCGCGGCGATGACCCCTCCAACACCACAGAAACCATCGCGGCGAGGGCGCCGCTCCTACAGGAACACCATGTTTGACGACGCATTGATCCAGCAGCTTGCCCAAGAGCTCAACCAGGCCGAAAAATCCCGGGTGCAGATCGAGCACTTTTCCAAGCGCTACCCGGGCATGACCATCGAAGATGGTTACCGCATCAACCGCGCCTGGATGCAGATCAAGTTCGCCGAAGGGCGCACCATGATCGGTCACAAGATTGGTTTGACCAGCCGCGCCATGCAGGTCTCCAGTCAGATCGACGAGCCGGACTACGGCACGCTGCTGGACGACATGCTGTACACCTGCACGCCGGGCCAGGTGCTGGACATCCCGCACAAGCATTTCATCGCGCCGCGTGTCGAAGTGGAGCTGGCTTTCATCCTCAAAAAAGAACTGCGCGGTCCGAACGTGACGGTGCAGCAGGTGCTGGACGCCACCGAATACGTGACCCCTGCCATCGAGATCATCGACTCGCGCATCGAACAGTTCGACCGCCACACCAAGGTCATGCGCAAAGTGTTTGACACCATCAGCGACAACGCGGCGAATGCGGGCATCGTGCTGGGTGCCAAGCGGGTCGACCCGCTGACCACCGACCTGCCCTGGTGCGGTGCGGTGCTGCGCCAAAACGGCGTGGTTGAGGAGACCGGCTTGGCAGCGGGCGTTCAAGGTCATCCGGCAGTGGGCATCGCCTGGCTGGCCAACAAACTCGCGCCCTGGGGCGAGCACTTGCAGGCAGGCGAAATCGTTCTGGCCGGCTCGTTCACCAAACCCGCGCCCGCCAAGGTGGGCGATGTGTTTGACGCCGACTACGGGCCGCTGGGCAAGTTGGAGTTCCGGTTTGTTTGAGCCGTTGGATGCGTCTGCAGTGGCTTCGTCTTGCGATAGCGGGAGGCTGCTGGGGCCGGGGTGGCGGCCCGAGCTCAGAGGCGCTTCGCTTTGCCATATCGCCCGAGCCGCCACCCCGGCCCCACCATCCTGTGAGCCGTTTGGCCTTTAACGAGAGGAACTTCGCCATGAACACCCCTGTCAACTTATTTAAACAAGCCCTTCAAAACAAACAGCCCCAAATCGGCCTGTGGATGGGCCTGGCCAGTGACTACAGCGCCGAAATTTGTGCGCTGGCCGGCTTCGACTGGCTGGTCATCGACGGCGAACATTCACCCAACAACCTGAGCAGCATCATCGCCCAGCTCAAGACGCTTGCCGCCTACCCGGACAGCCATGCGGTGTGCCGCGTGCCCGTGGGTGAAACGGCGCTCATCAAGCAGTACTTGGACCTGGGCGCGCAGAACATCCTGGTGCCCATGGTCGACACGCCCGAGCAGGCGGCCCAGCTGGTTCAGGCCATGCGCTACCCGCAAAACGATGGCCAGGGCGGTGTGCGTGGCATGGCAGGCGCCCGTGCCTCGCGCTGGGGCCATTACACCGACTACTTCCAGCGCGCCAACGAAGAGGTGTGCTTGCTGGTGCAAGTCGAGTCGCTCGAAGCGCTGAAGAACCTCGACGCGATCGCCGCGACCCCGGGCGTCGATGGTGTGTTCATCGGCCCTGCTGACCTGTCGGCCAGCATGGGCCATGTGGGCAACGCGGCGCACCCCGATGTGCAGGCGGCGATTGCCGATGCGATTGCCCGCATCCTCAAAGCAGGCAAGGCCCCCGGCATCCTCACGCCCGACCGGCAACTGGCCGCGCAGTACCTGCAGCTGGGTGCGGTGTTCGTGGCAGTGGGTCTGGACACGCAAATCCTGATGCGCCAAACCGCCGATTTGGCGGCGCATTTCAAGCAAGTGGTCGTGCCTGCGGCCAACCCTGGTCAGACCTACTGAGGCTGACATGAGCACCGACCAACCGCCCCGCAAATTCCGCTCGGCCACGATCTACGAAGGCACGATCCGCGCCACCACGCGCAGCTTTTTGCATGCGCTGGGACAGGATGAGGAAGACATCGCTCGCCCGCATGTGGGCGTGTTCCACACGGGCGGCGATATGAGCCCCTGCAACCTCAACCTGCGCGATCAGGCCCAGCACGCCAAAACCGGCATTTATGCCGCGGGCGGCACGCCCCACGAGTGCCCGGTGGTCTCGGTGTCGGATGGCCTGACCATGGCGCATTCGGGCATGCGCTTTTCGCTGATCTCGCGCGAGTTGATCGCCGACAGCGTGGAGGCCTCGGTGCGCGGCCACCAGTGGGACGGCATCTTTGGCATCGGTGCTTGCGACAAGAACCTGCCGGGCTTGATGATGGGCATGGTGCGCTGCAATGTGCCCAGCGTTTTTGTGCACGGCGGCTCAGCCCTGCCAGGGCAAATGCCCGGCGATGTTCCTGGTGTTCGGGGCCGCGACCTGAACGTGGTCGACACCTACGAAACCATTGGCAAGGTGTTGGCCGGAGACGCCACGCAAGACGAGCTGGATGCCATCAGCCGCGCCTGCCTGCCCACGGCGGGCGCGTGCGCTGGCCAATTCACCGCCAACACCATGGGCATGGTGTCTGAGGCGCTGGGCCTGGCGCCCATCGGCTCCAGCATGGTGCCTGCGGTCTTCAGCGAACGTGCGCCGCTTTTGCGCCGCGCTGCCAAAAACCTGATGGCGGCGGTGATGGGCGACGCGCCCCTGCCGCGCGACATCGTCACGCGCCAAGCACTCGAAAACGCTTGCGCCGTGGTCTCCGCCACGGGCGGCTCCACCAATGCGGCCTTGCACATCCCGGCGATCGCCCACGAGGCGGGCATCCGCTTTCATCTGGACGATGTGGCCGAGGTCTTTGCCCGCACGCCGCTGATTGCCGACTTGCGGCCCGGTGGCCAATACCTGGCACGCGACATGTTTTACATCGGTGGCGCAGGCGTGGTGCTGCGTGAGTTGCTGCGCACGGGCCATCTGCATGGCGATGTGCTGACCTACACCGGCCGCACGCTGGCGCAGGAACTCTCCACGGCCAATGCGCCCGATGGCCAGGTGGTGCGCTCGGTGGAGCAAGCTTTGTCTTTGGACGGGGGTCTCGCCGTGCTCAAGGGCAATCTGTGCCCCGACGGTGCTTTGCTCAAGACCGCCGGGCTCAAGACCTTGGTGCACCGGGGCCCGGCGCGGGTGTTTGAATCTGAAGAGCAAGCCCAGGCCGCGGTGCAGGCCATGCGCTACCAGCCGGGCGATGTGCTGGTGATCCGCAACGAAGGCCCCAAAGGCAGCCCGGGCATGCGCGAGATGCTGGGCATCACTGCTTTGCTCTACGGGCAGGGCATGGGTGACAAGGTGGCGTTGCTCACCGATGGGCGGTTTTCTGGCGCAACGCGGGGTCTGTGCATCGGCTATGCCGGCCCCGAAGCGGCAGACCGAGGGCCGATTGCCGCGCTGCGCGATGGCGACATGATCACCATCGACGCCCGCCCCGAGTCGCGCAGCATTGCCGTGCAGCTGAGCGACGCCGAAGTGGCCCAACGCTTGGCCCAGCTGCCCGCTGTCGCAGTGCCGCCACGCGGCGGCTTGCTGGAGAAGTATGCTTTGACCGTTCGTCCCAGCCACCAAGGGGCGGTCACCCATTCCGGCGCAGTCCATTGGCTGCGCGATGAATCTTGATTTTTGTGCGTGTGTTTTAACTTCAACCAGGAGACTTCCATGAGCATTTCCCGTCGTCAATTCGTTCAATCCACCAGCGCTGGTGCTTTGTTGGCCAGCTTGGGCCAGCAGGTCATGGCCCAGGCCCAGATCGAGAGCTTCAAGATCGTCACCGGCTTTGCCGCTGGCGGCACCTCGGACACCACCTGCCGCCGCGTGGCCACGCGCATAACCGGCAGCTACGCCAAGGCCGCGGTGGTCGAAAACAAGACCGGCGCGGGCGGCCAGATCGCCATCCAGTTCGTCAAAAGCCAGCCTGCCGACGGCGCGACCATGCTGCAAACGCCCACCTCGATGCTGACGATTTACCCGCACATCTACAAAAAGCTCAGCTACGACCCGGCCACCGACCTGAGCCCCGTGTCGATCGCTTGTGTGTTCGACTTCGGCTTTGCCGTGGGCCCTGCCGTGCCCGACAGCGTCAAGAACATCAATGACTTCATGGTCTGGGCCAAGGCCAACCCCACACTCGCCAACTTCGGCTCGCCCGCCGCAGGCTCCACACCGCACTTTGTGGGCGCCTTGCTGGGCCGCCATGCGGGTGTCGAGATCAAGCACGTGGCTTACCGCGGCACGCAGCCCGCCATGTTGGATCTGCTGGGTGGCCAGATTGCCGCCGTCAGCGGCCCGATCGGCGACATCACCCAGCACCTGCCCACGGGCAAGGTCCGCATCCTGGCCACGTCGGGCGCCAAGCGCAACCGTTTTGCCCCCAATGTGCCCACCTACGTCGAGCAGGGCCTCAAGGACATGGTGCACAGCGAGTGGTTTGCTTTCTTCCTGCCCGCCAAGGCGAGCCCGGACGTGGTGGCGCGCTTGAACGCGGCGGTCAAGGTCGCGCTGGCCTCCAAGGACGTGGTGGACGGCCTGGCTACTTTCGGCCTGGAAGCCATGTCGAGCACGCCCGCCGAGTTGTCCGAGTTGATCCGCAAGGACACCGCCAAGTGGGCCCCCATCGTCAAGACCATCGGCTTCACTGCCGAGGCTTGAGTTTTTGATTGACCTCTGGAGTTCGCGCCATGAATGCCGTTTTGAAAACCGTGCCCACCGATGTGCCTGCACCAGGTCACATGCACCCTGATGAATGGCAGGCGCGGCTCCAGCTGGCCAGCTGCTACCGCGTGTTCGCCATGCTCGGCTGGACCGAGATGATCTACAACCACATCACGCTGCGCTTGCCTGACAGCGCCACGGGGGGCGAGAAACACTTTCTGATCAACCCCTTTGGCCTGCACTACAGCGAGGTCACGGCCAGCAACCTGGTCAAGATCAACATGCAAGGCGAGGTACTGGATGGCTCGCCCCACAAGGTGAACCCGGCCGGTTTCGTGGTGCATGCCACGCTGCACGGCGGCATCGAGGGTGCGCACTGCGTGATGCACACCCACACCACGGCGGGCGTGGCAGTCGCTTGCCTCAAAGACGGTCTCTCGCAAAGCAACTTCTACTCGGCCCAGTTGCACGGCATGGTGGCCTACCACGACTTTGAGGGCATCACCATCCATGGCGAAGAGGGGCCGCGCGTGCTGCAAAGCATTGGCAACAAGCCGGCTGTGATCTTGCGCAACCACGGCCTGCTGACCTGGGGGCACACGTTGCCCCAAACCTTTGCGATCTTGTGGACACTGCAGCGCGCCTGCGAGATCCAGCTGGCCACACAAAGCATGGGCCAGCCGATCCCGGTGCCCGAAGACATCGCCGCCAAATGCACTCGCGATGCGCTGCAGTTCAACCCCAGCCATGGCGCTGGACAAGATGTGTTTGACGCCCTGGTCCGTCAGGTAGACCGCATCGACACCGGGTGGCGCGCATGAACGACCAAGGGAATGACGTGAAATTCAACAAAATTGCCATTGTGGGCGCAGGCGCCATTGGCGGCTGGATAGGTGTGCACCTGGCGCAAGCGGGTGCGCAGCTGAGCGTGCTGGCGCGGGGTGACACCCTGACTGCTCTGCAAAAGAACGGTCTGCAGCTGCACCAGGGCGGTACGCTGCACACCGTGCCGGTGACCGCATCCAACGACGCGGCTGCATTGGGCGTGCAGGACCTGGTGGTGATCTCTGTCAAGGCGCCTGCGCTGGCCTCAGTCGCCGCGCAGGTGGGCCCGCTGATCGGCCCTCATACTGTGGTGCTCACGGCGATGAACGGCGTGCCCTGGTGGTTCTTGCAAGGCTTTGGTGGCCCGGTCGCGGACCGCTCACTGAACAGCGTGGACCCCGATGGCACCATCGCCCGTGCCTTGCCAGCGCAGCACATCATCGGTTGCGTGGTGCATGCCAGCTGCTCGGTCGATGCACCCGGCCTGATCCGCCACCACTTTGGCGATGGCCTGATCGTGGGCGAGCCTTCCGGGCAAGCCACGCCCCGTGCACAGGCCTTGCAGGCCTTGCTCCAGCAAGCGGGCTTCAACGCCACGCTGTCGCCACAAATTCAAAAAGACATTTGGTACAAGCTCTGGGGCAACATGACCGTCAACCCGGTCAGCGCCATCACCGGGGCCACCACCGACCTGATCATGGACGATCCGCTGGTGCGGGCTTTCATCTCCAGCGTCATGCTCGAAGCCAAGGCCATTGGGGCGTGCATCGGCATCCCGATTGAGCAGCAACCCGAAGATCGCCATGTGGTGACGCGCAAATTGGGCGCGTTTCGAACTTCCATGTTGCAAGATGTCAAAGCTGGCAAACCTGTCGAACTCGACGCTTTGGTCGGGGCCGTTCGTGAATTGGGACAACTGACAGGGGTGCCCACACCTTTTACTGACGCCTTGCTGGGTCTCAGCCGCCTGCACGCCCGTGGCTTGGGCCTGTACCCCGCAGGGGCTTGAGATGAGAGTTGTTAATAGTATTTAACAACTGAAAATATTATTTAAGAAGCATTCAATTTGATTTCTCTGATAATACGTCCATGGCTAGTTTTGAAGCCTTTGGTATTGCAGGAGATTGATATGTTGATTTCGATGATTGTTGCTGTGGTGGTTTCCTTGGTGCTGGGTGTTTTGTATTTCAAAACCCTCAATGACATCAAGCGCGATGACATCAAAGATGCGATGGATCGTGCCCAGCGCCTGAAAAACAAGCGCAGCCACAAGGATTTGGTCGGCGCCTGAGATTTTTTCGGACCCAAGTCGCTTTCATGTCATCTAGGCGGCGCATGGGGCGGTAAATTGCCCCCATGTCGTCGCACCCCTCTCCCTCACATCCCCTTCCTTCTCTGACCCTGACGGGTTTTCTGACACTTTTGTTGATTGCCTTCATGATGGGGGCCAACCATGTGGCAGCCCGTACCGCCTTCAACCATGGCGTCGATGTGGTCACTGCCGTCACCTTTCGAAGTACTGTCACCGCTGTGGTGCTTGCCCTCATCCTCTGGCAGCAAAAAGTGGTGCTCCAGGTCAATTCCCGGCAAAGAAAATTCCTGTTGCTCATTGGCGGCCTGATCGCCGTGCAGAGCGTCTGCCTGTATTCGTCGGTGGCGCGCTTGCCAGTGGCGCTGGCTTTGCTGGCTTTCAACACTTATCCCTTGACCACGGCTTTGTGGGCGCGGCTGTTCTACGGTCACCGCCCGGAGCGCGCCGTCTTGCTCGCCATGCCCGTTTTGTTCCTGGGTCTGGCTTTGGCGCTGGATGTGTTGGGTGCGGCATCGGGCTTGGGCGCGGCCCAGCATTGGGGGCAAATCGGCGCCGGTGTGGCGTTTGCACTGGCGGCGTCGGCCACCTTTGGCCTGGCCTTGGTGCTGACCCAGCATGAGGCGGCGGATGTGGATGGCCGCTTGCGCACCTTCACCACCATGGGCACGGTGGCGGTGCTGGCCCTGGTGGTGGTCCTGACCCAAACGGGTATTCATCTGCCCACCGCCAGCGCAGGCTGGTGGGGGTTGGGCATGCTGACTTTCCTTTATGGCACGGCCTTCACCATCATGTTCACCGTGCTGCCCAAGCTGGGCGTGGTCGGTAATTCGGCCATCATGAATGTGGAGCCGGTGTTTGCCCTGGTGCTGGCCTGGGCACTGCTGGGCCAGTCGATTGCCGTGATGCAGCTGGCGGGCGCCTTGCTGGTGGTGGCTACCGTGATGTGGCTGGGATTGCGTAAACGCTGAAGCGTTAACCCTTTTTGAGTTCCAGCGCCTGTTCATACAGCGCGTTTTTGGATTCGCCGGTGATGTCAGCCGCCAGCTTGACGGCTGTTTTCAGGGGCAGCTCGGGCAGCAGCAGCTGCAACACCCGCAGGCCTTCGCCCCCGTTGTGTGCCACGGGGGCATCGTGCAGCACCAGCGCAAACTCGCCGCGCTGGCGCTCAGGTTTTTCGGCCAGCCAGGCGGGCAAGTCTTGTGCGCTGAGTGTTTCAATTTGCTCAAACTGCTTGGTCAACTCACGCCCGACCGTGATCTGCCGATCGCCCAGCACCGCCAAGGCTGCCGCCAGCGCTTCGATGCGGTGCGGAGCTTCGAGCAGCACCACTGCTCGGCTTTCTAGCGCGAGGGCCTGCACCGCCTGTTGCCGCTCGCCCGATTTGCTGGGTAAAAAACCCGTGAAGACAAAGCCGTTTTCACCCGTCATGCCCGAAGCGCTCAGGGCTGTGGTCACGCTGCTGGCGCCGGGCAAGGGCAGCACCCGGTAACCGGCACGGCGCACAGCGGCCACCAGACGGGCGCCGGGGTCGCTGATGGCGGGGGTGCCTGCATCGCTCACATACGCCACCCGCTCACCTTGCGAGAGCCGGGCAATCACCGCTTCAGAGGCTTCGGCCTCGTTGTGTTGGTGCAGCGCCAGCAGCTGTGCGTGGGGGCGATCCAGGCCATAGGCGCGCAGCATCTGCTGGGTGTGGCGCGTGTCTTCGCAGGCCACCACATCGACTTTTTGCAAGACAAGCAGGGCGCGCAAGCTGATGTCGGCCAGGTTGCCAATCGGGGTGGCCACGACATACAGTGTGCTGGTCGGGTGGTTTTGTGATCCGGCGGCGTCATGCGCGGCCTCAAGTGCTCGGGCAAAAGACGCGGACAAGGGAGACGGAGTCAATGCAATTCCTCAAAAAAGACACGGCCGGTCAGCCCAGCACCAAAGCCCGGGGGGACGCGGGCGAAGACGAGGCCTTGGCCTATTTGCAAGAGCGCGGATTGCGCTTGTTGCAGCGCAATTATCGGACGCCCGGGCGCGGCGGGGGCGAAATCGATCTGATCATGCAAGCGCCCGACGGCACGGTGGTGTTTGTCGAGGTGCGCAAACGCAGCCGCAGCGACCACGGGGGGGCAGCGGCCAGCATCGGCTTTCACAAGCAGCGGCGCATCGTGCTGGCGGCGCAGCACTATTTGCTCAAGTGGCGACGCTTGCC
This sequence comes from Limnohabitans sp. T6-5, assembly GCF_003063315.1. GTDB lineage: Bacteria > Pseudomonadota > Gammaproteobacteria > Burkholderiales > Burkholderiaceae_C > Limnohabitans_A. Next base: position 1,243,843 of record NZ_NERV01000002.1, on the reverse strand, counting down.
GCCCACCCGCTTTGATGTGGTGACCATCGAGGCCAGCGGCCCGCAATGGCTGCAGGCGGCTTTTGATGCGGGGTGATGGATCGCAGCAAGGCCGCTGATGGTTTGTCACTTCCCGATACGGAAATCGGGTAGACCCCTCAGTGAAGCCGGTGCGCACAGGTATCATCCACAGCCATATGTTAGACCTGCGCATTCAACAGCATTTCATCGACAGTGCAGACTTGCACTACCAAGTGGCCGAAGGCCTGGCCAAGCCTGTGGATGCAGCCGTGCAAGCGGTATTGGCCTGCGTTACCGGTGGCGGCAAAGTGCTGGCCGGAGGGCAGGGTCCATCAGCCGCTTTGGCCCAATACCTGGCCAGTTTGCTGGTGGGTGGGTTTGAGCGGGAGCGTCCAGGCTTGGCTGCCATGGCCTTGTCAGCGGACGCTCTGACGGCCACCAGCTGGCCCGATGGTCAGGCACTGGCCAGACAAGTGCGTGCTTTGGGGCATACCGGTGATGTGCTGGTGCTCATCAGTGCGGATGGTTCGGAGCCTGTTCTGACCGAAGCCGTGCAAGCTGCGCATGAGCGCGAAATGGTGGTCTTGGGATTGACGGGGCAACACGGCGGCGCCTTGGCTCGCCAGCTGCGCGAGACCGATGTGCATGTGTGTGTGCCCCACGAGCGGGTGGCGCGAATTCGTGAAGTCCAGCACCTGGTGCTGCACTGTCTGTGTGATGGTATTGATACCCAGCTGTTGGGTGAGCAGGAGTCTGTTTAAATGAAACGCAATTTTTCATCGTTGGTGTTGACTGGTGCCTTGGTGGCTGCTGCCTTGTCCAGCCTGAGTGCTTGTGTTCCCCTGGTGGTGGGTGGGGCGGTGATGACGGGCATGGTGGCCACAGATCGCCGCACGACGGGTGCTCAGGTAGAAGATGAAGGCATCGAACTCAAGGTGGCCAGCGCCGTGGGTCAGGACTTGGGTGATCGTGTGCATTTGAACGTCACCAGCTTCAACCGCAAAGTCTTGCTGACCGGTGAGGCCCGTTCGGCGGCTGACAAAGAGCGGGCTGAGAAATTGGCCCAGAGTCAGGATAACGTTCAGTCGGTCATCAATGATCTGGCAGTGGGCCAGCCCAGCAGTTTTAGCCAGCGCTCCAAAGACACCGTCACCACCAGCCAGGTCAAAGCGGCCTTTGTCGATGCCAAAGACTTGCAAGTCAATGCGTTCAAAGTGCTCACCGAACGTGGCAATGTCTACCTGATGGGCCGTGTAACGCCGCGCGAAGCCAAACGTGCCACCGACATCGTCCGCACCATCGGGGGCGTGACCAAGGTCGTGCGCGTGTTTGAAGAAATTTCAGAAGAAGAATTGCAGCGCTTGAGCCAACCACCCATGAGCAAATAAACCCCTCAGTCAGTCCGCGCAGCCTGTAGGTCGGCACTCGAAGAGTTCGATGTTTTGACAGGCCCAAGGTGCGCGTGCAGATGAATGGGTGATCAAGCGGATGTCGGGGTCTACGACCACCGACCTACAAAACACCAACGCCTGTAGGTCGGCACTCGAAGAGTTCGACTTTTCCAATCAGCGCAAACGGCGGATCAGGCTTGACGTATCCCAGCGGCCGCCACCCATTTTTTGCACATCGGCATAAAACTGGTCCACCAGCGCGGTGACCGGCAGGCGAGCACCGTTGCGCTTGGCTTCGTCCAGCACCAGACCCAGGTCCTTGCGCATCCAGTCCACCGCAAAGCCAAACTCGAACTTGTCGTCGGCCATGGTCTTGCCGCGGTTGTCCAGCTGCCAGCTTTGCGCCGCGCCCTTGCCGATCACGTCCAACACCTGGTGCATGTCCAGGCCCGCCTGCTGGCCAAAGGCCACGGCTTCTGACAAGCCCTGCACCAGACCGGCGATGCAAATCTGGTTGACCATCTTGGCCAGCTGGCCTGCGCCCGACTCGCCCAGCAGGGTGAAAGCACGCGAGAACGCCATGGCCGCAGGCTTGACCTTGTCAAAAGCGACCGCATCGCCACCGCACATCACGGTGAGCATGCCGTTCTGGGCACCGGCCTGTCCGCCTGAGACAGGCGCGTCGATGAACTGCAGGCCCAGCTTTTGCGCCTGGGCCGACAGCTCGCGCGCCACCGAGGCCGAGGCGGTGGTGTGGTCCACGAAGATCGCGCCGGGCTTCATGCCTGCAAAGGCGCCGTTTTCACCAAGCACCACGCTGCGCAAATCGTCGTCGTTGCCCACGCAGGCGAACACGATGTCGGCACCCGCAGCCGCTTCGCGCGGGGTGGGGGCGCTGGCGTTGCCGGGGCATTCGGCCACCCAGGCGGCGGCTTTGGCGGCGCTGCGGTTGTACACAGTGACATGGTGGCCCGCACGGGCCAGGTGCCCGGCCATGGGGTAGCCCATGACGCCCAAGCCCAAAAAGGCCACTTGGCGGGCGGGGGCGGGTTCGTAGGTTTTGGCGGCGATTTGGCTCATGGAGGTTCCGGTAGGGTGTTCAAAAGCAGCGAATTTAGCAGCATGCGCGCCAGCGCGTGGTCACCGTGGCGGCTTGCACCGTGGGCGCGGTCGGGTTTTGGTACGCTCAAGCCATGAACTCTTCGATTGCCCAGAACCTGGCGCAGGTCCACGCTCAGATCCAGGCCGCTTGCCAAGCGGCGGGCCGCCCGCCCGGCAGCGTGCAATTGCTGGCGGTCTCCAAAACCTGGGGCCCTGATGCCGTGCGTGCGGCCCATGCCGCAGGGCAAACCGCTTTTGGCGAAAACTACATCCAGGAAGCGGTGGACAAGATCGCTGCACTGCGCGATTTGCCGCTGGAGTGGCACTGCATCGGCCCGATCCAGAGCAACAAGACTCGGCTGGTGGCCGAACATTTCGACTGGGTCCACAGCATCGACCGTCTCAAAATCGCCCAGCGCCTGTCCGAGCAGCGGCCCGAACACCTGCCGCCCTTGCAGGTGTGCATCCAGGTCAATGTGGACGGGGGCGAGACCAAATCGGGTGTGTCGCCGTCAGACTTGCCAGCGTTGGCGCAGGCCGTGGCGGCCTTGCCGCGACTGCAGTTGCGCGGGTTGATGACCATCCCCGAACCGGCCGAGACCGACGCACAAATGCGCGCCGTGCACCGCCAGGCCAAAGTCTTGTTCGAGCAGTTGCGTGCGCAAGGCCTGCCCCTGGACACGCTGTCGATGGGCATGAGCGCCGACTTGGCCGCCGCCATTGCCGAGGGCAGCACCATGGTGCGGGTGGGTACGGCGATATTTGGCAAGCGCTGAGCGAATGAGGTACCTGCTTGTAGCCTTTTGCTGTTGCCTGACTCGCCTATCCCTTGAATTCAAAGACGGGGTACAGTGCCCCAAAAGACCTGACCACATCACCCATGACCCTGAACCCTTCTCAAGAACCTGCCGTGCACGCAGGCCCGGTGCGCCGGTTCAAGCAGCCGGACTACCTTGAAGTGGCCCCCACTTTGGGGGACTTGCGCCAGAAAATCGATGCGCTGGATGAACAGATCGTGGCCCTGCTGGCGCAACGTGCCTTGTGCGTGAAGGACGCCACCCGTTTCAAACGCGACGCCTTTCAGGTGGCGGCGCCTGCACGGCAGGCGCAGGTGTTTCAGCGCATCCGGCATTTGTGTGAAGCCCATGCCGCCAGTTTTCCGGGCTTTGCCGATGTGGTTGAAGCCAGCTACCGGACTTTGGTGGCGGGCTTCATTGCTGGTGAAAAAGACCTGTTTGACATCACCGAGGAGATACGCTCTTGACAACCCAGACCCTGATGAAAATGTTGACCCTGCGCAAGCTGTTTCAACTGTTTGTGGCCGGCACATTGACCTGCCTGGTAGGCTTGGCCCCGGCACAGCCGACCTGGCCGAGCAAACCGGTGCGCATCGTGGTGCCTTACGGCCCGGGGTCCTCGCCTGACGTCATTGCCCGCATCGTGGCGGACAAGCTGTCGCAGCGGCTTGGACAAGCCGTGATCATTGAAAACAGGCCAGGCGCGGGCGGCAACACCGGCTCGGGCGTCGTGGCCAAATCTGCCGGGGACGGGTACACCTTTCTCATCAGCACCAATGGCCCGCTGGTCTACAACACCGTCATCTACAAGAAGCTGTCCTACGACCCGTTCACCGAGCTGAAGCCGGTGATTCTGGCGGGCGGTCAGGCCAATGTGTGCGCTGTGCGTGCCGATTCGGGCATCACCTCGCTGGCCGGACTGATCGATGCCATGAAGAAAAATCCGGGCAAGTTCAACTTCTCTTCGACCGGTGTGGGCAGCTTGTCCCAGCTGGGCGTGGAGTTGCTCAAGGTCAAGACCGACACCTTTGCGGTGCACATTCCCTATGCGTCTTCGCCCCTGGCCATCACGGCCATTTTGCAGGGTGACGTGCAGTTCGCCTGCGTGCCCGCCGTGGCGGTGATTCCCCAGGTCAAGGCGGGCAAGATGCGCGCCCTGGCGGTGTCCACGGCCAAGCGCAGCCAGCTGACGCCCGACATCCCGACCATGAAAGAAGCCGGTTTGCCTGAAATTGAAAGCACCGCCTGGATGGCCTTGATGGCCCCCGCCAGCACCCCCCAGGACATCGTCTTGCGCATGAACCAGGAGATCAACGCGATCCTGGCCCTGCCCGATGTCAAGGACAAACTGCACGCCCAGTACATGGAACCTTTGGGCGGGTCGGTGGAAGATTTGCAGAAGTTCATGCAGCAGGAGCTGCGCACCATGACGCCCATCATCCGGCGAATTGGGTTGACCATGGAGTGATGATCGGCCTTCAGTTCGCATGGCATCTGGTGTGCATTGCTGGGTGTCCCGATTTCCTGATGAACGACGGCGTTGCTCCCGGTTTTGTAGAGGTCGGGGTTGCACCCTGCCGCCCTCTGGAGTGAAAAAAACATGAAAGCACCCGTATCGCTGATGGAGTCGGCCCGGGCCTTGCCCCTGTTCGGTGACTTTGACGTGGTGGTGGTGGGCGGTGGACCGGCAGGTCTTGCGGCCAGTGTCAGTGCGGCCAGGCAGGGTGCACGCGTGTTGCTGGTGGAGCGCTATGGTTTTTTGGGGGGCATGGGCACGGCCGGTGGGGTCACCAATTTCGCGGGTCTGTATGGCCGCCGGGACGGTGACATGGTGCAAGTGGTGCACGGTGTGGTGGACGACTTGCTGGACCGGCTGGAGTCGTTGGGCGGGCTCAATGCGCCGCAAGATGGCATGAATGGCCGCATCCGGGTGCGCTCTTACGACGTCTCGGCCTACAAATGCGCGGCCGATCAGTGGCTGTTGGCAGCAGGGGTGAAGATCCTGTTTCACGCCCACGCGAGCAGCGTGATCCTGTCGGGCAGACAGATCGCCGCCTTGGTGCTGGAGACCAAATCGGGGCGCTGTGCGGTGCGGGCCCGGCATGTCATCGATGCTTCGGGCGATGCCGATGTGGCCAAGTTTGCAGGCGTGCCTTACGAGGTGGGCGATGGGCAGGGCAGTGGCCTTTTCCCCACGCTCATGTTCCGCATTGGCGGGGTCGATCCCGAGCCCGCACTGGCCGCTGTGGGGCCGTTTCAGGCCATCAACGACTGGATGGCCCAAGTGCAGCAGGCTCAGCCAGGGCGTTACCGTTTTCCGCGTGAAGGGGCCATCTTGCGGCCGCAAAAAGACCCCCGCGAATGGCGCGCGAACGTGACCCAAATCCGCAATGCCCAGGGCACGGCCATGGACGCCACCGACGCCCGCCAGCTCAGCGCAGGTGAAATCGAAGGGCGACGGCAAATTGCCGATTTCTTCGCGTTCCTGAAAAACGAAATCCCTGGTTTTGCAAACGCTCACATCGTCGAGATTGCGCCACAAGTGGGCATTCGCGAGAGTCGGCGCGTTCGGGGGCATTACCAGCTCAGCAAGCAGGACATCCTGGATTCGGTGGTGTTTGAAGACAGCATCGGCCTGAATGCCTGGCCGCTGGAAATCCACGCCGAAGGGCGCATTGAATGGGGCTTTCCGCACAACACCGATCTGGGGGTGGGCCGGGTCTACAACGACTTGCCCTGGCGCATGCTGGTGCCGCTGGGCGTGGACAATCTGCTGGTGGCCGGTCGGTGCGCTTCCATGACCCACGAGGGCCAGTCCGCCGCCCGCGTCAGCGGGGCCTGCTTTGTCATGGGCCAGGCCGCAGGCACGGCCGCCGCCATGATGCGGGAGGGGCAAGCGTTTGAACACATCAACGTCACGCAATTGCAGGCGCGCCTGATCCGCGATGGGGCCGTTCTGGCCTGAGGAAGGTGTAAGGGGGATTCAGGCCCTTGCGCCAGGCATCCGGCTCAATGGTCTTCACCCGGCTGCAGCTTGAACACGCTGCGTCGCTCGCCCACCGGTAAGCCCGCCACATTCAAAATCACCTGCGCACGCCAAGGGGCCAGTTGTGCACGCTGTGCATCGTCCAACCAGCCCAGTTGGTCCAGCGCCTCCACGCTGGCGGCAAACAGCGCCGCCTTGTTGCCGTCCATGATCTTGATGGCCAGGGCCTGCCCCCGCGAACGGCTGGCCACCACCTGCACCCCATCGGCCCCCACTTTGGTGACCCAGTCGCCCCGACCCGCGCGCATGAAGTCGGCGTCGTTGCGCCCAGTGCCCGAGACCAGCTCGGGGTGCGCGCTCATGGCCTGGCCCAGCTGCGTCAGGCTCTCGCCATACAGGCCGTCCGATTCGGGTTGCGCCAGGCGGGCATAGCTGCGGGCCAAGCGTGCCAAGGGCATGGCGTAGTTGGGGGCCGAGCAGCCGTCGATGCCCAGCGCCAGTTCTTCTTCCCTGAGTCCGGCCAGGTGCGCCACCGCCTGGCGAATGCGTTGCTGCAAGGGGTGGTCCACCTCGGTGTAGCTGTCGGTGGGCAGGCCGTGCTGCACGCAATACGCCAGAAAGCCGCTGTGTTTGCCGCTGCAGTTGTGATGCCGCTCATCAAAAGCAAAGCCTTCGGGCATGGGCTTGTCGAAAAACGTGAAGCGGTAAGGCACATGGCAGCCGCAGCGCATCTGGCGCGTGCTGCTGCCGCTTTTGCGCAAGATGGACGAGACCTGTTCGACGTGCATGTCTTCGCCGTTGTGGCTCGCGCACATCATGGCCAATTCTGTGGGGGTGAAGCCGAAATGTGCCACGCCGCCCGACTGCACCAGCGGCAGGGCTTGCATGGCCTTCAGGGTGGAGCGGGTGAAGCACAGCCAATGCGGGTTGCCCACTTGCGCCAGCACGCGGCCCTCGGTGTCGGTCACGGCCAGTGCGCCCAGGTGCAGGCATTCCTGTACGCCGTTGCGGGTGAGTTCGATCAGGGGGGCGAAGTTCATGATGGTGGTCTGTTGTGTTGAAAAAAAGCCAGTCTATTGATTCTGCCCTGTGAAGTTTTCAATGCTCAAAGATGTTGTAGGTCGGAGGTCGAAGACCCCGACATGGGCCTGTGCCGAAACCCATCATGTCTGAATCTGCGAGTAGCGACCTACGAGATGACATGTCTCACACATTTCAAACTTCAGCGTGCCGGATCAATAAATTGTCCCGGACTTGACCGGGTGCTGGCGGGGCTGCGCCGCACAATGGCCGCATGCAAAACATTCATTCTCCCCTGCAGGCTCAACTGGTTCAGTGGCTGGTGGCCCCCGGCGCGGACGTGGCCGCAGGCGACGTGTTGGTCATTTTGGAAGCCATGAAAATGGAACACGAAATCCGCGCGCCCCATGCCGGGCGCTTGAACGAGCTGTACTTTCAGGCGGGCGAGACGGTGGGTGAGGGGGATGTCTTGGCGAGCTGGATGCAGATGGATTCAGTGCCAGTGGCGCGTAAAACGGAGGCCCACGCACCGGCCACCTCCGCCGTGCCGTCGGCTTTGCCTGTTGCGCCTCAGACCCCAGCCCATGGCGCTGTAAGCCCTGCCGCCCTGGACGCCCCCCGCGCCGACCTGCAAAAGCTGCAAGACCGCCTAGCCTTCACGCTCGACGCGCAGCGCCCCGAAGCCGTGGCCAAGCGCCATGCCTCTGGCCTGCGCACCGCCCGCGAGAACATCGCCGATCTGTGCGATCCCGATTCCTTTGTCGAATACGGCGCACTGGCCGTGGCCGCCCAAAGCCGCCGCCGCAGTGCCGACGACCTCATGCGCAACACGCCTGCCGACGGCATGGTCACCGGCATCGGCTGCATCAATGGCCAGCGCGTGGTCGTCATGGCCTATGACTTCACCGTGCTGGCGGGCACACAGGGCATGCGCAACCACCAAAAAACCGACCGCATGCTGGGCGTGGCGCTGCACAACAAGTTGCCCGTGGTGCTGTTCGCCGAAGGCGGCGGGGGGCGGCCGGGTGATGTCGATGTCGCCATCGTGGCGGGCCTGAACCTGGCCACCTTCGCCTCCTTTGCGCGGCTCAATGGCCAGGTGCCGGTGGTGGGCGTTGTGGCGGGGCGCTGCTTTGCGGGCAACGCGGCTTTGCTGGGTTGCTGTGACGTGATCATTGCCACCCGAGACAGCAACATTGGCATGGGTGGCCCAGCCATGGTCGAAGGCGGGGGCTTGGGCGTTTTCAAGCCCGAGCAAATTGGCCCGAGCGCCGTGCAGCACAGCAACGGCGTGATCGACATCCTGGTGGACAACGAAGCGCAAGCCGTGACGGCGGCACGGCATTACCTGTCGTGCTTTCAAGGCGCACAAACCGAATGGCAAGCACCGCCCGCCGAGGCGCTGCGCCATGTGGTGCCCGAAAACCGTGTGCGCGTGTACGACACTCGCAACGCCATGCAGGGCATCGCCGATGAGGGCAGCCTGTTGCCTTTGCGCACCGACTTTGGCGTGGGCATCCACACCGCGCTGGCGCGCATCGCGGGCCGTCCGGTGGGCCTCATGGCCAACAACCCGCTGCACCTGGGCGGCGCGATCGACGCCGATGCTGCCGACAAAGCCGCCCGCTTCATGCAACTGTGCAACGCGCATGGCCTACCCATCGTGAGCCTGGTGGACACGCCCGGCTTCATGGTCGGCCCCGACATTGAGGTGCTGGCGCAAGTGCGCCATGTCTCACGCATGTTTGTGGCGGCCGCTCACCTGCGGGTGCCGCTGCTCAGCGTGGTGCTGCGCAAGGGCTATGGCCTGGGCGCCATGGCCATGACCGGCGGGAGCTTTCACGAAACCCTGAGCACGGTGGCCTGGCCCACGGGCGAGTTTGGCGGCATGGGCCTGGAGGGTGCGGTGCGGCTGGGTTACCGCAAGGAACTCGAAGCCCTGCCCGAAGGCCCCGAGCGCGAAGCGTTGTTTGAGCAGCTGCTGGCGCAGCAATACGAGAACGGCAGCGCGATCAACATGGCGGCCACGCTGGAGATCGACGCGGTCATCGACCCGTCCACCACCCGCGACTGGCTGGTGGCGGGGTTGGAGGCCGGGCGGGTGAGGCCCGCCGATGGCACGCTGGCCATCGACACCTGGTGAGCGCAGAAGCGGTGCTTGCTTCCTTTGTAGGAGCGACGCCCTCGTCGCGATGAGCCGGTGCAAACCACAAGCCATCGCCCCGGGGGCGGGGCTCCCACAAAGAGGCGATCTCTGTTTTTTGTAGGAGCGACGCCCTCGTCGCGATGAGCCGGTGCAAACCACAAGCCATCGCCCCGGGGCGGGGCTCCCACAAAGAGGCGATCTCTGTTTTTTGTAGGAGCGACGCCCTCGTCGCGATGAGCCGGTGCAGACCACAAGCCATCGCCCCGGGGCGAGGCTCCCACAAAGAGGCGATCTCTGTTTTTTGTGGGAGCGGACGCCCTCGTCGCGATGAACCGCTGTTGGTCAGCCCTTGGGCACCCGCGCTGGCAGCACCGTGCCCACACACTCGCCAAAACCAATCCGTGCAGCGCCCGCTTTTTCGCACCAGCCGCGCAGCACCACGCTGTCGCCGTCTTCCAGCCAGGTGCGTTGCTCGCCATTGGGCAGGGCAATCGGGTTCTTGCCGCCGGTGGTCAACTCGATCAGCGCGCCTGCCTGGTCCAGCGTGGGGCCCGAGAGCGTGCCGCTGCCGAACAGGTCGCCCGGCTGCAGGTTGCAGCCGTTCACCGTGTGGTGCGTGAGCATTTGCGCCACTGTCCAATAGGCGTGGCGGTAGCTGGTGCGGCAGATGCTGGCGTCAGGCTGACCGGCAGCGCGCATTTGCGGCGTTTGCAGGCCCACTTGCAGCTGGATGTCGAACGCGCCGCCGCTGCGGTTGGCGGCACTGTCCAGATAGGCCATGGGTTGCGGGTCACCTTCTGCGCGGGTGAAGGCCACGCGGTAAGGGGCCAGCGCTTCGAGCGTCACCACCCAGGGCGAGACCGTGGTCGCAAAGTTCTTGGCCAGGAAGGGGCCTAGAGGTTGGTATTCCCAGCCCTGGATGTCGCGGGCCGACCAGTCGTTGAGCAGGCAGATGCCGAACACATGGTCTTCGGCTTCGTTGATGTCCACGGCCTCGCCCAAGTCGTTGCCGCTACCGACAAAGATGCCCAATTCGAGTTCGATGTCCAGCCGCTTGCAGGGGCCGAAAGACGGCTCGGTCGCGCCGGGCGGCATCGTCTGGCCCACCGGGCGGCGGAATTGCTGGCCAGACACGCCGATGCTGGACGCACGACCGTGGTAACCAATCGGCACCCATTTGTAGTTGGGCAGCAGCGGGTTGTCGGGGCGGAACTGTTTGCCGATGTTGGTGGCGTGGTGGACCGAGGTGTAGAAGTCGGTGTAGTCGCCGATGCGGGCGGGCACGTCGTATTCGGCTTCGGCTTGCGGCACCAGGCAGGCTTGCAGAGCGGCTTGCTCGGCCGAGCCTTCGCGCAGTGCACGCGACAGGGCCAGGCGCAGGGCGCTCCATGCCGATGCGCCCATGGCCATCAACGCGTTGAGCTTGTCTTGTGCGCCCGCTTGCGCGGCATCAGCAGCCTCGCCTGTCAGTACGCCTGACTTGGCAACAGCCGCCAGGTCCACGATCTGGTCGCCAATGGCCACGCCGCCCCGAAAGGCTTCGGTTGAGCTTTTGCGGCGGAACACCGCAAAAGGCAGGTTCTGGATGGGGAAGTCGGTGCCAGGTGTGTTGGCCGAGGCCACCCAGCTTTGCAGGGCGGGGTTGTGGGTTTCGTTGAGCATGTTCATCAAGTCTGCTTTCAAGAGGCCATGCTGCCATCGTGCATCCAGGCGGCGTGTTTGGGGGCGCGTTTGGTTTGGCTCCACTCTTCGAGCATGTCCCACTTCACCTCGTCGAGCTTTTTCATCATCTCGGGCGTGCCGCAGTCGGCGGCCAGCTCCAGGCGGTGGCCGCTCGGGTCAAAGAAATAGATGCTCTTGAAGATGGTGTGATCAACCGGGCCGAGCACCTCGACACCACCCGCCACCAGCTTGTCTTTCGCCGCCAGAAGCGTTTCCATAGAGTCCACTTTCAGCGCCAGGTGCTGCACCCAGGCAGGGGTGTTCTGGTCGCGGTCCATGGGCGGCTGGCTGGGCAGCTCAAAGAAAGCCAGGATGTTGCCGTGGCCCGCATCCAGAAAGATGTGCATGTACGGATCGGGCGCTTTCGTGGACGGCACTTCGTTTTCGGCAATGGCCAACACGAATTTCATGTCGAGGTGCTTTTGGTACCACTCGACGGTTTCTTTGGCGTCTTTGCAGCGGTAGGCAACGTGGTGAACGGATTGAACGAGCATGGGAGTCTCCTTGGAAGTGAGGGGGTCAGAGGTCTTGCAGGGCAGCGGTGATCAGCTGCTGGAACAGGTTTTCGTCGGCCAGGGCGTTGGCGTTCAGCAAGGCGAGCTTGACGAGGAACAACTGTGCCTTGTCTGCGCCTGCTTGGTCAATGGCTGTGGCGAGGGCGTCGTAGACGGTTTCAAGGCCGCCGATGGTGAGTTGTGTGTTGGTCATGGTTGTTCTTCAAGGATCTGGCCCTGTGAGGTTTGACGTTCAAGGCATTTTTTGGGGATCACGTTCTGTCCTTTGTGCCAATGTGGGAGCCCCGCCCTCGGGGCGATGGGTGGTGGTCTGCGAGGCCAGATCGCGGCGAGGGCGCCGCTCCTACAGGGTGGATTCCATGCCAACATCATCGGGCCTGATCAAAAGTGTGGCAGCGCGGTCGTCAGAGCGGCTTGCAGGCGCGTGGCATCCAGTGTGATCCAACGCGCACAAATGTGCTGGTCTGGGCGCAACAAATACGCGCCACCGTTGGCGGCCACACCATAACGCTCACGCAGGTGGCCGTCGGCGTCGGGCAGGTACTGGTCGGCACCCGCTACAGACTGGGCCGCACCGATGGCGGTCACGTTCAAGGGCATGCCTGTTGCACGCGCTGTGCTGATCACCTCTTGCAATGCTTCAGGCAAATCCGTGTCGGTGAAGTACAGCAGGTCAAAGCCGCCGCCCAGGTGGTCGAGCAAAAAGTCGTTCGCGCCCAGGCGCACGTTTTGCGGGGGCGCGCCGTGCGCCGGGCCGGTCTTGAATAAGCCGTTGTCGTCGCCCATGCTGTTGAGCATGGAGTGGGTGTACTCGTGCGGACGCGAGGTGCGCCAGTGGTAGAGCGGGCGCACAAATTCTTGGGTGAGCGAGAGCGACAGCACCGCATCGCGCAGCAAGCGAAAGCCGGGGCTGGGCGGTGCCATGAAACGGGTGCTTTTGCCCGCCTCGGTGATGATCTCGCGGGCCGCGCCCACGCGCTCGGTGCTGTGGTTGGCCAGCAGCTTGTGACCCGCCAGACCTTTGACCACAAAAGCCAGATGCCAGCCCAGAGACTGCGCATCTTGAAAAGCCGTGTTGGCCCCGCGCACGCCAAAAATGGGCAGCAGGTGCGCCGCGTCACCGGTGAAGATCACGCTGCCGTGCACAAAGTCGGGCAGCGTGAGCGTGCGTGCCGAGTAGACCGAAGACCAGTCCATCTCCCACTTGAGCCCTGCGTGGCCGATCATGGCCAGTTGTGCGTCGATGCGGGTCTTGAGCGATTCGGGGCGTAGCGCTTCTTCGGGTGTTTCGCCCGGGGGCAGCTGGTAGTCCACCCGCCAGATGCCGTTGGGCTCGCGGTGCATCAAGATGGTGTTGCCGGGGTTCCAGTCGGGGTCAAAAAAGGCCAGGCGCTCGGTGGGGAAGGGCAGATCAATCTTGATGTCAGCGATCACGAAAAAGCCTTCGTAAGACGCGCCTTCCATTTGCAGGTTCATGGCGGTGCGGATGCCTGAGCGGCCCCCGTCAGCGGCCACGACCCAGCCGCTTTCGAGTGCATACGGCCCTTCTGGCGTGTCGACTTCGAGCAGGGCGTAGCCGTCTTTCTGTTCCACGGCGTTGACCTTGTTGCCCCAGCGGAAGTCGATCAGCGGGTTGGCTTTGCACGCGTCGTGCAGGTACTCCTCCATGAACTGCTGCTGCACGTTGATGATCGGGAAAAAGCGGTCATCGGCATCGTGTGGCGCTTCCATGCGGAACACGCGCTGGCCCCGGTAAAACGAGTTGCCAAAGCGCCAGGGCAAACCGCCTGCGGTCATGCGGTCGGCCACGCCCACTTGCTGCAAGATTTCCATCGAGCGGCGGGTGAAGCAAATCGCCCTGCTGCCTTGCGAGAACTGCAGCTCGGCCGACAGCACCACGCTGGGCACGCCGTGGCGGGCCAGCTCCAGCGCCGTGACCATGCCTGCAGGGCCTGCGCCGACGATCACAACCTTCTTGCGGTCTTGTTTGGGGTGAGCTGATGCCAGCCAAGGTTTGAAGACTTCGTACTGGTAATAAATCGAAGGGCGGGCTTCGGTGGTGGGGTTGTGCATGGGATGGTCGTTGTGTGATGTTCAGCGGGGACGTACGTGCGATATCAATCGGTCGAACAGTGCGCTCAATGTGGCCTGTTCCTTGTCGGTCAGGCAGCCAAAAATGTCCTGATTGCGTTGGTGGACCATGGCCATGGCGCGCTCAAACACTTCGCGCCCGGCAGGCGTCAGCGTCAGCACCACGCCCCGGCCATCGCCCGGGTGGTCGGCTTTGAGCACCAAGCCCTGATCGACCAGCGCCTGCGCAGCGCGGCTGGCTTGGCCCTTGTTCAGGTTGGCTTTGTCGGCCAACTCCTTGACCGACAAAGGCTCAAAAGTGCCAATCGTCGTCAGGCACCGCCCGTCGCTCATCGACAGGCCCGTGCGCTCCGGATAGACCGACTGGCTGTCCATGTCGGTCAGCTTGTGCAGCTGGTGCAGGCGGTAGGTCAGCGTACGGTCGAGTGGCACGGCGGGTGTGCCAGCGCTGGGCGGTTTGGAGGGTGTGGTCATGGGCCAAATGGGTTTTGGCCGGATTGTAAATAAAACTGGTTGCGTGCGCAACCAGTTGGGTTTTGATGAATTTTGTAGGTCGGTGGCTTCAGCCCCGACATGGTGGACCGCATGCATGTGTCGGGGCTGAAGCCGCCGACCTGCAAATGCTTTGTAAAAAAGAATACTTGATGGCTCATAAAAAGAGTGGCTCAATCCTTGCAAAAGAGGGGGGAGAACGTTATGCAATACCGCCGATCGAACATCCCGGGGGGCACATACTTTTTCACGGTCGTGACCCATCAGCGTGCACCGTGGCTGCGAGAGGCGGGGGCGGTGACTGCCTTGGGTGATGTGATGCGGCTTGTGCGTGCTCAACGCCCATTTGAAACCCTGGCGATGGTGGTCATGCCCGATCACCTGCATTGCATCTGGCGTTTGCCTGGCGATGACGCCGATTTTTCGACCCGCTGGATGCTGATCAAGCAAGGCGTTGTGCATCGCTTGCGTGGGCGCAATGGCGTTCAGACCTTATGGCAATCCCGATTTTTGGAATACTCATTGCGCGGCGAACGGGATGTGGAGCAGCACACGCATTACATCCATTTCAACCCGGTCAAGCATGGGCTTGTGCCGCAGGTCGGTGATTGGCCGCACAGCACTTTTCACCGGTATGTGAAGAACGGCATTTACCCTGCTGATTGGGGCACGGCCCCCGGCGTGTTGCCTGGCGTCAGAGAGTGAAGCGTTGTAGGTCGGCGGCTTTAGCCCCGACAAGTGCGAGTGGTTCATCATGTCGGGGCTAAAGCCGCCGACCTACAAAAACCAACAGTTCAAAACCGCGGCAAATCCGGGTGTTTGATCGCCCCCGCCCGCACCAGCATCTTGCCGTATTCGGCGCAGCGGTTCAGCGTCGGGATGACCTTGCCGGGGTTCAAAAGGCCTTGGCGGTCAAAAGCGCGTTTGACGGCGAACATCTGCTCGTTTTCTTCCGCGCTGAACTGCACGCACATGCTGTTGACTTTCTCGATGCCCACGCCGTGTTCGCCAGTTACGGTGCCGCCCATGGCCACGCTGGTTTCCAGAATCTCGGCACCAAACAGTTCGCAGCGGCGCAGCTGGTCTGCGTCGTTCGCATCGAACAGGATCAGCGGGTGCAGGTTGCCGTCGCCCGCGTGGAACACGTTCAGGCAGCGCAGGGCGTATTTGGTTTCCATCTCGGAGATGGCTTGCAGGATGTCAGCCAAGCGCTTGCGCGGGATGGTCGAGTCCATGCACATGTAGTCGGGGCTGATGCGGCCCGACGCCGGGAAGGCGTTTTTGCGGCCACTCCAGAATTTCATGCGCTGGGCTTCGTCGCGGCTCACGGTGATGGCCGTGGCCCCGCAGCCCCGCAGCACCTCGCTCATGCGGCCAATTTCTTCTTCGACCTCTTCGGGAGTGCCGTCGCTTTCGCAAAGCAAAATCGCCGCCGCGCTCAGGTCGTAGTCGGCATGCACAAAGTCTTCCACGGCAATCGTCATGGGGCCGTCCATCATCTCCAGCCCCGCCGGGATGATGCCGGCCGCAATCACGGCCGCCACCGCGTCGCCTGCTTTGCGCACGTCGTCAAAGCTGGCCATGATGCAGCGCGCCAGTTGCGGTTTGGGCACCAGCTTGACGGTCACTTCGGTGGTCACGGCCAGCATGCCTTCACTGCCCACCAGCACGGCCAGCAGGTCGTAGCCGGAAGTGTCCAGCGCGTCGCTGCCAAACTCGATCGGGTCGCCTTCGATGGTGAAGCCTTTGACCTTGAGCACGTTGTGCACGGTGAGGCCGTATTTGAGGCAGTGCACGCCGCCTGAGTTTTCGGCCACGTTGCCCCCAATCGTGCAGGCGATCTGGCTGGATGGGTCCGGCGCGTAATACAAACCATAAGGCGCAGCCGCTTCGCTGATGGCCAGGTTGCGCACCCCGCACTGCACCACGGCCGTGCGGCTGACCGGGTCAACGGTTTTGATTTGGTTGAAGCGCGCCATCGACAGCGTCACGCCCATGCGGTGCGGCATGGCCCCGCCCGACAGGCCGGTGCCCGCGCCGCGTGCCACCACGGGCACTTGCAGGGCGTGGCAGGCCCGCAGCACGGCTTGCACTTGCGCTTCGGTCTCGGGCAGCGCCACCACCAAGGGGCGCTCGCGGTAGGCGGTCAAACCGTCGCACTCGTAGGGCGTGGTGTCTTCAGGGGTGTACAAAATCGCGTCAGCTGTCAGCACCCGGCCCAAAGCCTGCACCACAGCGCGTTGGCGCTCGGCACGTTCGGTGGCGGTCAGTTCGTTGGTTTCTGCGGGGGTATTGGCGCTCATGGCAATCAAGGCCTAGAAAGTGATGTCCAACTGTAAGCGCAAGCCCGGTGCGTGGGGCTGAAGAATCTTTGATGAGCGTGTGAATTTAGCCATCACAACATCAGCGTTGAAAGGGGGATGACTTTGTAGGTCGGCGGCTTCAGCCCCGACATCTTGGGCCAATCAAGCCAGCACGCTTTTGAGCCAGTCGGCAAAGGTGGCGCATTCCCAGCGTTCCATGGTGCCGGTGCGCCAGCACAGGTAATGGGCGTGGGGGCTGGGTACGCTGCGGTCAAACAGCCGCACGAGTTGCCCGTTTTCCAGCCAAGGTGCGCCCAGCTTGGTGCGGATCAGGCCGATGCCCAGGCCTTGGGCGGCGGCGTCGCACATCAGGCCGATGTCGTTGAAAGACGAGCCGTCGATGGGTTCGGGCCAATCCAGGTCGTGGGCAGCAAACCAGGTGCGCCAGGGCTCCAGCGGGCTGCGCAGCAGGGGTTGGCCCAGCAGGTCCTCTACGCTGGTAAAGGGGCCGTTTTCGCGCAACCAGGCGGGTGATGCCAGCGGCGTGACTTCATCCTTGGCCAGGCAGACGTGCTCCACATCCGAATAGCGCCCGGTACCAAAGCGCACGGTCAGGTCTGCATCTTCGGCCACCACGTCGAGCAAGGGAATGCTCACTTGCAGGGTGATGTCGATCTCGGGGTAGGCGTCCAGGAAATGCTTGAGGCGCGGCATCAGCACTGAGCGTGCAAAAGTCGGGGTGACCGCCAGGCGCAGCTTGCGGCGCCCGGGCGTGTTGCTGGCGCTGGGAAAGCGCTGCAAGGACACCAGGCCCTCGCGCACATGGGCCAGGTATTCAATGCCTTCTGTCGTCAGCGAAAAATCCGCACGGCCAAACAGCTTGGTGCCGATGATTTGTTCAAGTTGTTTGACGCGGTGACTCACGGCGCTGGGCGTCACGCACAACTCTTCAGCCGCTTGCGTGACACTGCGCAAGCGCGCCAAGGCTTCAAAGGTCAGCAGGCACTGGATGGGCGGGATGCGTGAGGTGGCGGACATGGTTAATCAGTTGGGGACAGAGCTAAAGATCTGTCCCTCAAGGTTATTTATTTGAAGATCACGGTTTTGTGGCCGTTGAGCAGCACCCGGTGCTCGCTGTGCCACTTGACGGCGCGGGCCAGCACCTGGCTTTCGGTGTCGCGGCCCTGGGCGGTCAGGTCTTCCACGGTCTTGCTGTGGTCCACGCGGGCCACGTCCTGCTCGATGATCGGGCCTTCGTCCAGGTCAGCCGTCACATAGTGCGCGGTGGCACCGATCAGCTTCACGCCCCGGTCGTGCGCCTGGTAATAAGGCTTGGCCCCTTTGAAGCTGGGCAAAAAGCTGTGGTGGATGTTGATGGCCCGACCGGCCAATTTGCGGCACAAGTCGTCAGAGAGGATCTGCATGTAGCGCGCCAGTACCACCAGCTCGGCGCCTTCGGCCTGGATGATTTCGTACTGTTTGGCTTCGGCCTGCGCCTTGTTGTCTTTGGTCACCGGGATGTGGTGAAACGGCACGTTGTAGCTGGCCGCCAGTTGGTAGAACTCGCGGTGGTTGCTCACGATGGCGCGGATATCGAGCGGCAGCAGGCCACTCTTCCAGCGGAACAGCAGGTCGTTCAGGCAGTGGCCTTCTTTGCTGACCAAGAGCACGGTGCGCATGGGCTGGGTGGTGGCGTGCAGGTCCCACTTCATCTCAAAAGTCTGGGCAAACTCACCCCACTGGGCATTCAGGCTATCGCCGTCAACTTGCTCACACGCAAACTGCACCCGCATGAAAAACAGGCCGGTGTCGTGGTCGTTGTACTGCGCCGCTTCTTCAATGTTGCCGCCACGCTCCAGCAGGAAACCCGATACGGCATGCACGATGCCGGTGCGGTCAGGGCAAGAGAGGGTCAGGATGTAGGTCGTGGTCATGGAGCAATACGGTGTTTCACGGTGTCCCTGCCCCGGCTGGATGCATGGGGTTCAGGACGGCGTATTGTAGATAAGCGCATGCCCGTGTCGCTTTCGGGCGCAAGCCCGTCGTTGCCCGGCTTAAACTGGCAGGCTGCATGCAACTCAAGGAGTTTTTGACGTGGCCCATACCGACCTGAACATGGACAACCAGTGGTTGCCCTTCACCCCCAACCGTACTTTCCGCCAAGATCCGCGTGTGTTCGTGGGCGCAGAAGGCATGCACTTCACCACCCATGATGGCAAAAAGGTGATCGATGGCATCTCCAGCCTCTGGTGCGTGGGCGCGGGGCACAACCGCCGCCCGATCAATGAAGCCATCAAAAAGCAACTGGACACGCTGGACTACGCCACGGCTTTTCAGGCCAGCAACGACAAGGCTTTCAAGGCCGCCGAGATGATTGCGGCCATGGCGCCCGGCGATCTGAACAAGGTGCTGTTTTGCAACTCGGGCTCGGAAGCGGCCGACACTGCCCTGAAAGTGGCACTGGCCTACCACCGCGCTCGGGGCGAAGGCCACCGCAACGTCTTCATTGGCCGCGAAAAGGGTTACCACGGCGTGAACTTCGGCGGCATGAGCGTGGGCGGCCTGCCTGCCAACCGCAAGGTCTACGGTGCGCAGCTTTTGCCGCGTGTGGACCACATGCGCTTCATCCACGACCCGGTGAACCACCCCTACATCCACCATGAGGAGCCCGTGTGGGCGGAAGACCCGCTGCTGGAACTGGAAAACCGCATTTTGGTCTTGCACGACCCAAGCAACATCGCGGCTGTGATCGTGGAGCCGATTGCGGGCAGCGCAGGCTGGTACATCCCACCCAAGGGCTATGTGAAGCGCTTGCGTGAGATTTGCGACAAACATGGCATCTTGCTGATTTTTGACGAGGTCATCACCGGCTTTGGCCGCTTGGGCGTGAACTTTGGTGCCGACTACTACGGCGTGGTGCCCGACATGCTCAACTTTGCCAAGGCGGTGACCAACGGCGTCATCCCGCTGGGCGGCGTGATCTGCCGCGACTTCATCTACGACGCGATGATGAACGCCAACTCTCCCGAACACGCGATCGAGTTCTTCCACGGTTACACCTATTCGGGCCATCCTGTGGCTTGCGCAGCGGCCATTGCCACGCTCGACTTGATGAAAGAAGAAAACCTGTTTGCCCGCGCGGGCCAGCAAGGCCGCGTGCTGGGTGACGCCATGCACAGCGCCTTGAAGGGTTTGCCCAATGTGATCGGCATCCGGACGCTGGGCCTGGCCGGTGCGGTGGAGTTGTCCAGCATCGCAGGCTCGCCCGGCAAGCGGGCTTATGACATCTTCATGGACTGCTTCCATCATGGCGTGTGGGTGCGACCGGCGGGCGAGAACATCGTCATTTGCCCGCCCTACATCGTCGAGAACTCACACATTGATCAGATCGTGCAAACCGTGGCCGACAGCATCCGTCGGCATGCCTGAGCGGGACTCAGCAGCTCGCAGCGACCGCGCTACCGCTGCACTGCCAATCCCGCCACTGCTCCGTAGGTCGGCACTCGCAGAGTCCGACTTTGGCTTGTCATGCGCATGTGGCCGATGGGGGCCTTGCTGGTCAATCAACCATTGGTCGGGGACTTCGACCGCCGACCTACAGGACGGCGCTTGAATCACGCTTTACGGACGGTGGCCACGCTGCTGGCCGCATGGTGCGCTGCCCAGCTTTGCCTGTGGCTGCACACGCCGATTCCCTGGATGCTCGGGCCTTTGATCGTCACGGCTTTCGCGTCGATGTCGGGGCTGCCCACGCACAGTTCGGGCTGGCTGCGCAATGCGGGGCAATGGGTGATTGGGGCGGCGCTGGGTCTGTATTTCACACCGCAGGTCAGCGCCTTGGTGGTCAGCTTGTGGTGGGCGATTGTGCTGGCCATCGCTTGGGCCCTGTTGCTGGGCGGACTGTTTGGCCTGTGGTTGCACCGCCAGCATGCGGCGGATTTTGCGCACCTGTCGCCCCGTGCCTTGCGGGCCACCACTTATTTTGCCAGCGCCATTGGCGGTGCCTCGGAGATGACTTTGTTGTCTGAGCGGCACGGCGCACGCACCGACCTGGTGGCGGCAGCGCACAGTGTGCGCCTGCTGTGTGTGGTGATCGCCCTGCCCTTTGGCATGCAATGGGCGCAGCACCGCTGGGGCTTGCATGTCGATGCGAGCTTGTTGCCCGGCCCACGCATTGCCCAATGGCCGGGCTTGTTGTGGCTGGCGCTGGCCACAGCGGTGGGCGCCGGGGTGATGGTGGCGGTCAAGCGTACCAACCCGTGGTTCATGGGGCCGCTGCTGGTTTCCATGGGACTGACCTTGTCGGGTGTGGAATGGTCCGCCGTGCCCAACGATTTGTCGAATGCGGCGCAGCTGGTGATCGGGGTGAGTCTGGGCGTGCGTTTTCGCCGTGAATTTGTGCACACCGCCCCTCAGTGGCTGCTTTCGGCAGCGGGCGGCACGTTTTGGATGATGGCCCTGTCCTTGGCTTTTGGTCTGCTGATGGCCTGGCTGACCGGCCTGCACCCGGCGACTTTGATTTTGGGCACAGCCCCAGGCGGCATTGCCGAGATGGCGATCACCGCCAAGGTTTTGCAGTTGGGGGTGCCAGTGGTGACGGCGTTTCAGGTGTGTCGCCTGGTGGCGGTGCTCTTGATGGTCGGGCCCTTGTTCAAGTGGGTGGTGGCTCAGGAGCAAGCCAGAACAGTGGACCCTTCGTAGGTCGGTGGCTTCAGCCCCTACGTTTGCAGGATGGGCCACTGTCGATCCACTGTGGCACTCAGGGTGATCAACAATTTGTCGGGGTCTTCGACCGCCGACCTACAGGGGCGTGGCTGACCATGGGGGTCAATGCACG
This sequence comes from Limnohabitans sp. T6-5, assembly GCF_003063315.1. Taxonomy (GTDB): domain Bacteria; phylum Pseudomonadota; class Gammaproteobacteria; order Burkholderiales; family Burkholderiaceae_C; genus Limnohabitans_A. The sequence continues at coordinate 1,222,442 of NZ_NERV01000002.1, read as the reverse complement.
ACGACAGGCTGCTGGGCCAGGCCGGTGTAGCCTTCCAGGGTGTCTTCGACTTCTTCTTGTGTGGGGGTGTGTTGTTGCCAGGCCTGGATTTGTTGCTGGAACATTTCTGCCCAGGAACCGTCCAGGTACACCTCTTTGCCAGAGCGTTTGTCCACGATCTCAAAACCATGGCGTTCCAGCAGCGGTTTGCTGGTCGCTGGCGCGGCTTCTGCGGGCGCGTTGGCCAGCATGTGCATCACGGCAAATGTTTCGGATTCGTACAGCAAGTTCATATGGTCATTCTCCCTCAAGTCCTGGTGAACAAATGAGGACTAGGCGATGAACTTCAAGCGGGTGTGGTTTTTTAACCCGCTGGGGTGGTCGCCGGAAGGGCTGGCAGGATTTTTTGACCGTTCATCAGCAAGTCAATGTAACTGCCGCTGACCTGGGTGATGCGGATGCGCACCGGCAGCCAGCCGTGTTTGGGCGAGACCCAGAATTCGACCTTCGCATCAAAGCGGTTGCGCGGCTGGGCCGACCATTTGGTGGTCTCCAGGATTTCGCTGTTCAGCGTCAGGGTTTCGGCTTGCTCAAGGGTCAAGATCCAGGGCACGGCTTCGCGCAAGGTGACGGTCTGGATGCTCAGGCGCGTGCCTGGGGTAAATCGCTCGGGCGAGCCCGCCATGGCCGATGCCAGTTGCACATACAGACTGATTTGGTCTTGGGCACCCGGCAACAGCTGTGCCGTGGGCGCATTGCTGCTGAACACCACCTGCTTGTTCTCGCGGTCAAAGTGCGAGGCCCTCTCGCCGCGCCAGCTGTCCGTGAATTTGCTGGGCGCCAGGCCTGCTGCCGTGATTTGCCCTTGGCTGCGCCAATGGCGCGAGCCCAACAAAAAGGCTTTCACCGACAGTGCCAGGGTATAGGCTTGGTCGTTGTGTTGCCAGTTCAGCTCGCCGCTGGCGTGGTAGGTGATGCCTTTTTCCATGCCGGTGAGGTTGTAGCTGAGCAGCATGGACGGCGGCAAGGCGCCCAAAGGGATGTTGGGCAGCACCTCGGTGGGCGCGGGCTCGGTGGCGGCCGTCACGGCAGGTGGTGCTTCTGGTACTGGTGCGGTGGTCGATGCAGTGGTCGCTTCGCTCGCTGGGCTTTTCGGTGCATCGGCGGTGGCGACCGCGCTGCTGGCCTCTTTTTCTGGCGCTGAGGCCTCTGGGGTGGGGGCCTGCGCGATGGGCGTCTGCGGCAATGGGGCCGCAGGCGGTGGCGCCGCTTCTTTGGCAATGCGGGTGCGCGGAGCGGCTGGTTTGGGCGCTTTGACCGCGGGTGCCACAGGCACAACGGGTGTCAGCATGCGCGTTTGCAAGGGGTTGACCCGCGCCGCATCGGGCGTGGCCAGTTGCACCTCCAGCAAACCTGACATGCCCAGGAAAAACACCAGATGCATCACCAGCACCAGGCCCACCAGCCAGGCCAGCGTTTTGCGGGCGGGCCGCCCAGAGGTTGGCCATGCGCCCAATGCCGGGGTGGATGCGCAAGACACGCTGCGTCCCACCGCGTCAGACCTGGCGCCAGCCCAGATCGGCCGACAGCTGCGTTGCAAACTGGCGCAGGGCTTGGGCCACGGGCCCTTGCCACTCGGTGTGCAAGGTGGCCGATGAGCCCAAAGCCACGACGCCCAGCACCAGGTGCCCATCGGCATCAAACACCGGCGCACAAAAGCCTGCAATGCCAGGCAGCAAGACATTGACCACGCGGCCCAGGCCTTGCTGGCGGGTTTCTTCGATCATGGCTTGCACCTGCGCTTGGGTGCTTGGCAGATCGCTGCGCCCGAGTTTGCGTGCCAGGGCCAGCTCTTTGTCGATCATCGGCTGCGCTTTTTCAGCGGCGCCCCCATGGCTGTTGAAGGCGGCAAAGCAGCGGCCCGTGGCCGATGACAGCAGGGGCATCACATCGCCCAGGCGCAAGCTGACCGGCACGGCCAGCGGGGTTTCTTGCCAATGCACCAGGGTCGGCCCCCGGTTGCCCCAAACGGCCAGGGCCACGGTGTGTTCTGTGGCCTCCATCAAGGCGTGCAAACGCTCGCGGGCCATCTTGACCGCATCCAGGCGAGACAAGGTGGCCAAGCCCAGACGCAGCGTGGCCGGGCCGAGTTCGTAGCGGTTGGTGCTGCTGTCTTGCACCACCAGGCCCAGGCGCTGAAAGCTCACCAGATAGCGGTGGGCTTTGGCGGCGCTCATGCCCGCAGCACTGGCCAGATCGCGCAGCATCAAGCGATCACTGGCCTGTGCCAGGACATCGAGCAGCGCAAAACCGACCTCCACCGACTGGATGCCAGCGCGCTCTTTGCCTTCATCGGAGAGGGGGGTGCCTGGGGCCATATCGTCTAGAATCCGGTTTCGTTTAGTTAAACGAGTTTAACAATGCGTAATTTTTCAGTGCGCCACACTGTAGCGCATCTCGACCAGAACGGGACACCTTCATCATGAAATTGGCGACCTACAAAGACGGCTCACGCGATGGACAACTCGTGGTGGTGTCGCGCGACCTGAGCACAGCCCATTATGCGACCGGCATCGCCAGCAAACTGCAGCAAGTGCTGGACGACTGGAATTTTCTGGCCCCGCAACTGGAAGACCTGTACCTGACCCTGAACCAGGGCAAGGCTCGTCATGCTTTCCCGTTTGACCCTGAGCGTTGCATGGCCCCGCTGCCCCGCGCCTACCAGTGGGCCGATGGCTCAGCCTACCTCAACCATGTAGAGCTGGTCCGTGCGGCGCGCAACTCGGAAGTGCCCAGCAGCTTTTACACCGACCCCCTGATGTACCAAGGCGGCAGCGATGATTTCATCGGCCCTTGCGACCCGGTGGTCTGCGCCAACGAGGCGTTTGGCATCGACTTCGAGGCCGAAATTGCCGTCATCACTGGCGACGTGCCCATGCAAACTCCCGCCGACGAAGCCATTGAAGCGGTGCGCCTGATCATGCTGGCCAACGACGTGAGCCTGCGAAACCTGATCCCGAACGAGTTGGCCAAAGGCTTTGGCTTTTTCCAGAGCAAACCCGCCACCGCCTTCAGCCCCGTGGCCGTGACGCCTGACGAGCTGGGCGATGCCTGGCAAGGAGGCCGCGTGCACCTGACGCTGCAATCCACCTGGAACGGCCGCAAAGTCGGCATGTGCGACGCCGGCCCCGAGATGACTTTCCACTTCGGCCAATTGATCGCCCACATCTGCAAAACCCGCAATGTGCGCGCAGGCTCCATCGTGGGCAGTGGCACCGTGAGCAACAAGAGCGTGGAAGTCAAAGGCAAACCGCAGTGGCCCAAAGGCTACAGCTGCATCGCCGAAAAACGCGCCATCGAAACCATCCTGGACGGCAAACCCTCCACCGAATTCATGAAGTTCGGCGACACCATCCGCATCGAGATGAAGGGCCAAAACGGCGAGAGCTTGTTTGGCGCAATTGAGCAGGAAATCGTGCCCATCGAAGCCTGAGCACCCCTGTCAGGGTCTTCGACCACCGACCACAAAATGCAGCGCCCTCGTAGGTCGGCACTCGAAGAGTCCGACATGTGTGAATGCCTCCACCCAGCCAAAACGAGCCGCGCCGCTGGATCAAACAAACGTCGGGGTCTTCGACCACCGACCTACAAAATGCAGCGCCCTCGTAGGTCGGTACTCGAAGAGTCCGACATGGCTGGCACAACCAGCGCCTATTGCCTCCCCGCTGGCCCCATCAACCATGCAGCCAACTCACAAAATGAGCCGCTACGGCCTCCGGCTTTTCCATCATCATCATGTGACCCGATCCAGCCACCACCTGCACGACGGGGTGGGCGGGCATCAGGTCGGCCATGGCCTGGTGCTGCTGGGGGCTGGCCCAGGTGTCCCACTCACCGGCCATCAGCAAGGTGGGCACACGCAGTTGTTGCAACACATCGCTGGCGTCCGGGCGCGCCAGCAAGGCCCGGATCTGGCGCTTGAACACATCTTCTGACTTGCGCTCGAACATGTGCACAATTTCTTCAATCAGCGCCGCATCGGTCAGGCGCGAAGGTGCCACCATGTTTTGCACCCAGGCTTGAGCCATCACCCGCACACCATCGCGCTGCGCCAGATCCAGCAAGGCTTGTCGTGTCTGGACTTCCTTTTCTCCCGCTGCACCAGCCTCCTTGGGCCGGTAACCCGTGCCCAGCAAGGCCAGCGCCTGGACACGCTCAGGTGCAAGCCGCATCACTTCCAAAGCCACACGACCGCCCATCGAGTGCCCGGCCAGGTGAAAAGTCTCGGGAGCAGCGTCCAGAATCTGCTGCGCCATCACGATCAAATCATCGGCCTGACCGTGATCAACCACAGTGCAGTGCGCATGCCCCTGCAACGCTGGCAGCATCGGTGCCCACGATGCGGCATCGCACATCAAGCCGGGCACAAGAATCAAATGCGGGAGGGGCATGTGGGTTGTGGGCGTGTATAGGGCTGAGCTGACCATGATGCCTGACTCACCGCGTACCGGGATCGGTAGAAGGTGCCCATGATGGTTGAAGATTCTATGGGGTCAATTGGCCTGTTGAATGGTCGTCAGGGGCTATGGCGTGGGCGCTTTTGTCCATGAGCAATAGGCTCGGGTTCCGGATCAATGCCATGCAAATTCTTGAGATGTCCGTGCAAAATCAATGCCTTGCTTCAATTCTAGTGATGCTCATCAACTTTTCAAATGACGATCCCCTCCATTGTTCACGCGCTGATCGGTGAAACCCCGGTAGATCAGAAGACCCCAACAACATCTGCCTCGCAACCGAGCTTCCATGCGCAAGGCGCATTCCCTGTGCAAGCACTGTCTGTCGAGGTGCAAGGGTTTGGCGGCTTGCCTCCTTTTTTGCAAGATGCCCAAGTGGCCCGGTTGCGTGAAAACGCCTCTGCGGCCTTGTTTGGGCATCGCGACAAGACCTTGATGGACACCACAGTGCGCGATACCGCAGAGATCAAGGCTGCCGCTCTGAAGTTAACCGGGTGGGATGCGGTCTGGCCTCAGATCGAAGCGTCAACGCAATCCGCGCTGGGCTTGGATGGCATCGGCTTGCAGGCCCATTTGCACAATGCGCTGCTTTACGGGCCGGGGCAGTTTTTCAAGATGCACCAGGACACCGAAAAGCTCCCCGGCATGGTCTTGACCTTGGTGCTGGTTTGGCCCTGTGCGCACTTGGGCGGTCATTTGATGGTGCATCGGGGTGACGAAGTGCACCGTTTTCAGTCCGAGCATTTGCACGCCGATCAGATCCAGTGGTTTGCGTTTTATGCCGACTGCCAGCATGAGGTGCGCCCCGTGCAGCAAGGAAATCGGGTCGTCTTGACTTTCAATGTGGTGCTGAAAACCGAGTCATCGCAGAACCAGGCCAAGCACAGTCCGGCATTGCTGGCGGCCTTGGAGCAGCATTTTCAAGTGACCCACAATCCTGCAGATAAACAGCGGCTGGTGATTTTTTTGGACCATGAATATTCAGAAAAAGGGTTGAGCTGGTTCTTGCTCAAAGGCGCAGACAGAGGGCTTGCACAAGCCTTGCGCAGCGCGGCGGATGCGCTGGGTTTGCGGACTTATCTGGCCTTGGCCGAGATCCACGAAATGTGGACTGCTCAGTTGAGCGATGTGGACTATCGACGGTCCCGTCGCCAAAGCTCTGAGCCCGAGCCGGACGAACTCATTGAGCACAGCACCACGCTGGACCATTGGGTGGACACGAACAATGCGGTCCAAAAACTCGGGCAGCTTCAAGTGCGTGACCACGAAATTGTCTGTATCCGAGAGACCGATGAAGACGATCTGGTTAACTCCGAATACGAGGGGTACATGGGCAATTACGGCGAAACGCTGGACTATTGGTACCGGCGTGCTGCCGTGGTGCTGTGGCCACAGGCCAGCGAATTGCTGCAACAGTTTGACCTGGATGCCGACAAGGCCTTGCAAGCTTTGGTGGCGCTGGCGAGCCAACCTGCGCAAGCTGCCAAAGTTCTGAGCACAGTGCAGGCCGTTAAAGCGCGATTGCTCCGTTTTCAAAGCGAAGACCCCCAACGCTTTACCGACCAGTGCCAGATTGCTGCCAGTTTGTCAGACCCGCAATTGGCGCTTGAACTGCTGGAGACGGCATCACCTTGGGTGCTTGGTGCGGGGCATGCGATGGGCTTGGCCGAAGTGCGCAAGGCGCATGGCCAAAAGTTTTGCGATGAGTTGCTGAGTCGTTGGCTGCAAAAGCATGATCTGGAGCGTCAGGTAAAAAGCGTTCTCAGTGAATGGGCACACAGCTACGGCGGCACAAGATTGCGGCAGCATTTGCTGGGGCTGCCAAAGTTGATAGAGGCCATCCAGCAAACGGGGCTTGACCCGGCCTGGACTGTGCGCCTTGCTCAAGCCAGATGCCAGCTTTGGCTCAAGCTGGAATCCCAATGGATGCTTTGACGCCCCATGCGCGTGACACGGCATGGCTTTGGCGCAGCCAATTTGCGGCCGAACTCATCCGCGCTGGTCTGCTGTTGCCCGGCGCCATGCTGGCCGCAGACGTGGTTCGTCAATTGAATGAAGGCTTGGTGACCCACTCCATCGTTGTGCTCAGCCCCCTGTTGCTGGAATTGGACAAAGCGGCGCACGCCGTGCCAGGCTGGTCCGCACTGCGAGAGCGCGTCAAACAAGCCCTGGATTTGTCATTGGCCAAAGCCCTGCCCGAGCCAAGTGACTGGTCCATGGTGGTGCCCGTCATGCCTTGTCAGTGCGCCGATTGCCGACAAGTGATGACATTCCTGAAAAGCCAAGACTCCGCAGGGTTGACATTGCCCATGGCAGAGGCTCGGCGAAAACACATCATCGATCAGTTTGAACAGTCTGGCCTGGGACTGACCATGGACGTGCTGCGCCAAGGTTCTCCCTACAAACTGCGCATCGCCAAGCCTGCCAATTTGCGCGCAAAGGCTGAACGGCAACGTTTGCAGCATGAACAGTGGCTTGCTGCACTGGGCTGATGGATGGCGCTGGCGCAAGACCAGAAAACCGCCCGTGAGGTGTTCGATCAATAGCCTTGGAACAAAAAATCCATCGCGGCAGTGATCTGGTCTTGGGCCTGGGCGAGCGATGTCACGCGCGACTTCAGCACCCGTTGTGGGACAGCGCCCATTTTGGGTGTTTCCAGCAGGTACTCTTCACCTTCTATGGTGAAAATCGGTGTCAGTTGAGTTGACAGCTTGACCTTGGGAAAGTGCTTGAGGTTGCGCAAGGGAATCACCATCCGGCTGTCCAGCCCATTGAGCAAGTCGCTCTGTACATCCAGCAGGTAGGGGGTGGTGGTTGCCTGGCTGCCAGGGTTGGCATAGACGTCAAAGCGTGCCATCAAAAACTTCTCCACTCATCCAGTGGCAGGCCTTCAGCCTCGATGGTGGCGTTGTAAGCCGCGATGAAGTCGGCATGATCCTCGCGCCATTTGCGCTCCTGTTCGCGGCGCACAACTTCACGCAGGTGGCTGTCGCAGACCTGAGAAATGTTGATGGCGAGGTGCTTTGCGGTGTCCAGCACATCGCTGCTCAGGCTTAAATTGATAGCGCGCTTACCGGATGCGCTGGTGCGCACACTGGGGGCTGTGTGGGTGGGTGGCATGGCGATCTCCATGTGCATTGAAGTGTGCGCATATCTTAATCCACATGCTTGTTGTGGGCAGCGTGGGCCAATACCAAGCCAAGTTGCAGATTGACCCGAACCGACATGGTGTTCAACCGACTGATCCGGTCAAATTTGGCTGCAGTGGATGTGCTGGCTATACTTGTATAGCAACCATTGAAAGGGAAGAAACCATGCTTGCCATCCGCCTGCCCGAAAACATCGAAACCCGCTTGGGCCAACTGGCCCAAGAGACCGGGTTGACCAAAACCGCGTTGGTGCGCGAAGCCATCCTCGAACACATCGACGACCTCGAAGACTATTACCTGGCCGAGGCCCGCGCCCGCAAGAACCGCAAAACCATTTCTCTGGAAGTCGTGGAGCGCGATCTTGGCCTGGCAAATTGAGTTTGACCCTGACGCCCTCAAAGACCTGCGCAAACTCGACAAGCCCATCCAGATCCGGCTGGTGGGTTTTTTGCGCACACGCGTCAGCAGCTTGACCAACCCACGCGACATCGGCGAGGCCCTCTCGGGTCAGCGTTTGGGCAGCTATTGGAAGTACCGAGTCGGCGACTGGCGCATCATCTGTGACATCCAGGATCAGAAAATTCTCGTGCGCGTGCTGCGTATCGGCAATCGGCGAGAGGTCTACCGATAGGAGTTGAAGCGTAAAAAAGCCATTTACGCTTCACATGTGAAGCGTAAATCCATAAAATACGCTTCATGTTCCTCTGGCAATCCCCCCAATGGCCTGAATTCCAGTTCGATTTAGTCGCGCTGCAACCGTTATTGGCCGCTGCACGCTATGCGCAAGGGCGTGCCATGGGACTGGCCAGTCATCTGCAACTGATGGACCTGGGCGCATTGGAACTGCAAGGCTGGGCCGACGAAGCCATCGCCACGGCGCAGATCGAGGGCGAAACGCTGCAAGTCAATTCGGTGCGGGCCTCTGCCGCGCGGCGCTTGGGCCTGGCCGACGCCAAAGCGCTGGAGCGCGACGCACGCACCGAAGCCACGCTCGACGTGTTGCAAGCGGCCATCGAACAAAGCCAGCAGCCTTTGAGCCACGACACCTTGTACGGCTGGCAAGCAGCCTTGTTCCCGACCGGGCGCAGTGGCATCCAGAAAATCCGCACCGGCGCTTACCGCGACCATGCCGAACCCATGCAGATCGTTACACCCCGCATGGGCAAGCCCGACATCGTGCATTACCAGGCCCCCGATTCGGCCGACGTGCCTGCGCAGATGACGCGGCTGATCGACTGGTTCAACAGCAGCCTAGGCAAGACCGACGGCCTGGTGCGTGCGGCGCTGGCGCACTTGTGGTTGGAAGCCATTCACCCCTTTGAAGACGGCAACGGACGCGTGGGTCGAGCGCTGGTCGAAATGGCGCTCGCTCAAGACCTGAAAACCGACAAGCGCATGTGGAGCCTGTCGCAGCAAATGTGGCTGGACCGGGCAGGCTACTACGCCCAATTGCAAGCGGCCACCGGACAGGCCAATATGGACGTGACGCCCTGGGTGCAATGGTTTGTGGGCTGCGTGCACAAAGCCGCTGATGCCACCTGGGGGCACATGCAAGCGGCCATGCGCAAAACCCGTTTCTGGTCAGAACTGCGCGAGCAACACCCGCAGCTCACCCCCACACAAACCAAGGCGATCAACAAACTTTATGACGTGGGACCTGATGGATTTGCTAACGGCATCAGCACAGAGAAATACGTGAACCTGTGCCGTGTGTCACGCGCCACGGCTTACCGTGAACTCACGGCGCTGTGCGAGATGGGGGGGTTGGTGCAGACGGGGACGGGGCGGGGGACGCGGTATCAATTAAGAGTCAGAGATTTCTTCCGCCAAAATCATTTGTAGGGTCCGATGAATTTGTCGCCGTTGAAGTGAATCATATGGTGCGGAGAATCTGCTAGCCAAACTTCAGTCTCCCATGCGATTTCGTGCGCAAATTTTCGATAAACCGCACGATCTGGAAAGGCCGTGACATAGACAACGTCAGCTGAGCAAGATTCGGTCAATTTATTCAAGGTTCGAAGACGTAGTTCGTTGATCGGGTTTGCTGTTGTAACGGCTTCAATCAAAAAGAGCCAACCCTTGTCTTTCGAATAAGCAACAACATCAGGTAATTTATCATGGGATAAATCAAAAAAATTGATTGACCTCAGGCCTTCTTCATCTTTGTAGAGTTGTTTGTTTTCAGTGTCTCCCACGTATAAAACTTCAGCGCCATTTCCAAAAATTGGAAGAAATTCTTCAATGATATTGCGCTGAAGTAAGTTGTGTTTGCCTGAGCTGAGTGAGAGGGTTAGTCCTTGCTTGATAGTCACAGGAGTTCGTGCAAGCTCACGAGAGCGAGAAAGTTGGAAAGCCAGCGTAGGCCGTTGGCATATGAATGAATTTAAATGACTCTCCCATTGATCAGTGCCAAAGCTACGGATAACGCATGCGGCATCAGGACTTAGGGCGAAACCTCTTGTACCATCATTGGTGTTGGCATTAGGATTTTTTGCACTGCTTAAAATTACCATTGCCTCTACGGGTAACATCAAATCTTTACGGCGTATATCATCGTATGAACCAGGAGAGATTGTTTCTCCAAGATGAGTGTTCATAAATTGAATAATTTGCCTCGTTTGTAGGGTGTGGCCGTTTCCTGACGTATTGTCTTTCGCTGCAATCCATTTGATGCCGGGCTTTATGTCTGCAACAGCCAAAAAAACCTTAGCCATTTTCACTTTACGGCGTTCGGTTAGGTTGTTTAATGGCAAACCCAATGCTTCGAGAATGGTTAGTGCTTCGCCTACTAATTTCTGAATGGACGTTTTTCGAGGCATGATGTTTATGCAGCCAATAAATTCAGTTGAGTTGGGTGCCGCCGTTTGCGAATTTCAGCTGAACTCAGACGTAGTGATGAGTTTAAATATTCCCGAAAACTACCCGCAAGAGCATAAGCCAAAAGAGGTGGCACAGCATTTCCTACTTGGTTAAAAGCGCTGGTTTCACTTCCCTGAAATTCGAACCAGTCTGGGAAGCTCTGTAAACGCGCACCTTCTCTAACAGTGAGCCGACGACGAGCTCCATTTGGCAAAACAATGCGGTGCATGTCCCCCGTCGCTCCGGCTAGGTTCCGGCAAGTCACGGTGCGGGAAGGTCGATCTAAGTGCAAGTCTCGGGGTGTAATGCAATGGGATGCTTTTTCATATTTTGCGACGTAAGTATCCATGCTCGATGTTAGTAACTTATTCTCGGTATTAGTTTGTTCTGGCAAAGCAGTGAGCGCTTGACCAGCTGTGACTCGCTCGCCAATAGTTGTGGGGTAATTAAATTCTCCCCGGTGACCGACAACAATGACGCGCTCTCTGTTTTGAGGAACGCCATAATTGACTGCGTTTAACAGGCGAAACTCAACGATGTAGTCAAGGTTTTGAAGCTCTGTAATTATTCTGTCTAGGTAGTCTTTATTTTTGTACATCAATCCACGAACATTTTCAAACATCCAAATGTCTGGTTGAGATTGCTCAATAGCAGAAATAAATGAAGGAAAACCATCTCGCGCATCTCGAATTCCATTTTGATGACCCCCGACACTGAAGGGTTGGCATGGGGGGCCACCGATTACGACTTGTGCTTTTGGAAAAACATAACTTGCATCCAATTTAGTATTGATGCAATCACCAGATAGGTTGTGTCTGTAACTTGCGCAACAGTCTTTGTCCATTTCGAAGCCTAATGTCTCAAAACTGTGTGCCTCAAATCCCAATGCCAGACCGCCACAACCCGCAAAAAGATCAAGCACCAATGGGGATCCTTGGGTTTGGGGTCGAAGCAGAGTATTTAGTTTTTCAGGAAAGTTCACAGATATATTTCCAAAATAATGAGGGTTATTCACAAAAATGGAAAGCTGAAAACTAACCCAATTTCTTCATCAGCAGCGCATTCACCTGCCCCGGATTGGCCTTGCCCTTGCTGGCCTTCATGATCGGGCCGACCAAACCGTTCAGAGCCTTGGCATTGCCCGCCTTGAACTCTTCCACGTTCTTGGGATTGGCGGCCAGCACGTCGTCGATGATCTTTTCCAGCTCACCCGTGTCGTTCATCTGCTTGAGGCCTTTGGCTTCGATGATGGCGTCGACTTCGCCTTCGCCGTTCCACAGACCTTCAAACACCTGACGCGCTGCGTTGTTGCTGATGGTGTTGTCGCTGATGCGGCCGATAAGAGCGGCCAGTTGGGCCGCGCTCACCTGGGCTTGTTCGATCGCCATCTCGCTGGCATTCAAGCGGCGTGAGACTTCGCCCATGATCCAGTTGCTGGCCAGTTTGGCTTGGCCGCAGGCTTTGGCCGTGGCTTCAAAGTAGGCGGCAACCGCCTTGCTTTGCGTGAGTTGCGTGGCGTCGTATTCGGGCAAGGCGTAGTCGTGCACAAAGCGCTCGGCCATGACACGCGGCAGCTCGGCCATTTCGCCTTTGACGCGCTCCACCCAGTCGCGGCCAATCACCAGCGGTGGCAAGTCCGGGTCGGGGAAGTAGCGGTAGTCGGCGGCGTCTTCCTTGGTGCGCATGGCGCGGGTCTCGCCCGTGTCGGGGTCGAACAGCACGGTGGCTTGCTGGATGGTGTGGCCGTCTTCGATTTGGTCGATCTGCCAGCGCACTTCGTAGTCGATGGCTTGCTGCATGAACTTGAAGCTGTTCAGGTTCTTGATTTCGCGGCGGGTGCCCAGCGGGTCGCCGGGCTTGCGCACAGACACGTTGGCGTCGCAGCGGAACGAGCCTTCTTGCATGTTGCCGTCGCAGATGCCGATCCAGGTGACGATCTTGTGCAGCTCTTTGGCGTAGGCCACAGCCTCTTCGCTGCTGCGCATGTCGGGCTGGGTCACGATTTCCAGCAGGGGTGTGCCAGCGCGGTTCAAATCGATGCCGCTTTGACCAATGAAGTCTTCATGCAGTGATTTGCCCGCGTCTTCTTCGAGGTGGGCACGCTCCAGGCGCACGGTTTTGCGCACGGTCTCTTTGCCCGCTTCCAAGAAGAACGACACCTCGCCGCCTTGCACCACCGGGATCTCGAACTGGCTGATCTGGTAGCCCTTGGGCAGGTCGGGATAGAAGTAGTTTTTGCGCGCAAAGATGCTGCGCTCGGCGATGTGGGCGTTGATGGCCAGACCGAATTCGATGGCGCGTTCGACGGCCCCGATGTTCATCACCGGCAGCGTGCCGGGCAGGGCCATGTCCACTGCGCAGGCTTGCGTGTTGGCTTCGGCGCCAAACGCAGTGGGGGCGCGGCTGAAGATCTTGCTGTGGGTCGAGAGTTGGGCGTGTGTTTCGAAGCCGATGACGACTTCGTAGCCTTGGACGAGTTTGGGTGCAGTCATAAAAGGTGAGCGAGATTTGCTTTGAGCAGAATGTGTGTGGCGAGATTTTGAAAGTCTTCGTAGGCGGCGCGTACGGTGGCCATTTGTGAGCCACTGACGCCATCCGCCGTCTTTAAGGAAAAAATCGGTTTGCGTGCTTCTTGTCCGATGGGCATGATGCTTTTGTAGTGGCGCAGCCATGCCAGTGCAAAGGAATCGTCTTCAATTTTCGGAATATCCGCGCTTGTTGTTTCTTCAATGTATTGGCGGTAGTCGCCGGGAATGCGATCTATCCATTGTTTATACGCCTGTACGGGTCGAGAGAGACGTTCCTGGTGTTGCATGGCGACATAGCCCAGGACATGCATGTCGCCTTTGGGTAATGTGTACTTCTTGAACGGTTTGGCGCTACGGATGGCCCAGGATTTGCGCCACTCGCGCAAAGCAGGTCCGGTGTGTTGCAAACCGCGCAAAGAAAATACATCAGCGCCCAGCGGGACGATGACATGGTCCGTGCCCAGCAAGACAGAGCGATTGATGGCACCCAAATTGGGCCCAATGTCAAAGAGGATGATCTCTGCCTGGCAGTTTGCAGCAGCTTCTTGGGTGCAACGCCAAAACGCGGTCAATATATCCAACGCTCGACCATAGGTGTTTTCGTTGTTGTCGTCGGCTTTGCACCACTGCTCGGACAATGGATCTTCAAAACAAGACAGGCCAAGATCTCCCGCGATCAAATGCAGATTGGGCGTGATCTCTTTGGGTGTTGGTGCGACGTAATCATCTTTTCGAAGCATGGGGTGCACGGCGCGGTAAAGGGTTTGCGCACAAGTCGTATCGTCCCAAAGCGTCTGGAGCGCTTCATCTTGTAAAAAAGCGGCACTGAGCCTGGCTTGTGGATCGCCATCAACCGCCAGGACACGCACGCCCATGAGCGCAAACATGTGGGCGATGTGATAAACCAAGGTGGTGTTGCCAATGCCCCCCGTGTTGTTGAAAAAAGTAAAAACGGGTTTGGTCATGGTCGTTGCCGCAGGGTGACGCTGACGTAGTTGGCACTCGGGTCAAGTTCTAACGGTGGGTTGCCGTTGTTGTGCAGCTCGGTGCGCGCAATGCCAATACCAGCGCCAAAGCGCTGTACAAATCCCAAGTCTTTCAATGCGCCAGCCAAATTCGGGTTGCGATAGCCCACTGCATAGGGTTGTCCAAACTCTTCAAGGCCCATGCCAAATGGCCCACCAGGATTGGTGATGCGGATGCGGTCATTGAACCAATAAACACGAATGGGCGCATTGCTGCCAAAGTAGCTGCGATGCATCACGGCATTGCGAAACAGCTGTTGAAACGCCACTTTGGGGTACTGCGAAAACCGCTGTTCACGGTCTTGCGAAGTGAAGTCAATCGGTATCTGGTTGTGGGCGTTGAATTTGGCTTCGGTGCTTTGGATGACATCGGCAATGTTGCCGTGAATCTCTTGCTGATCCAGAACGGGACTGGTTTCGTCGTCACCGGCAAAACGCACAAACTGCACATAGGCACCGGGCACCGCATCGGCAGGAGACAAGCCCAAGCACAGCATGCCCAAGACCGTGGGGTAGAGCACGCCATCTCGGCCTTGCCCTGCCATCTTGGTGCTGGCCAGACGTTCTTCCTGCGTACGACCATTGGCTTGCAAAACATCAGGTGCAAAGGCCTGCATCAAATATTGATTTTTGAAGTAGTCCAGATTCAAGTCATGGATGTGGAAACCTTCCAGGACTTGCGCGTCATCAGGCTGGTCTTTGTTACGGCGCTTTTCATTCAAGCGGCGTTCTTCCTCCGCATTGGCTTGGTGTGTGACGTTGCCAGGACGCACCCAAATGCGTTGGTCAAATTTAACGGGTGTGGAAATGCTGGGTTGTACTTCGATGCACAAAATAGCTTGGCCCAGATGCATGCGACGCACCGTGAAAAAACTGGGGAAAGGCAGGATTTTCCCTTCGCCACGAATCGACAAAACCTTCTGTTCCAACTCGTCGTCAATGGACAGGCCAGAGGGTGAGCCATCGTCATTCACACCCAAGGCAATGACGCCGAACTCTTCATTCCCGTTCAAGTCGTTGGCAAAGGCGCAGATCGTGCGGCATATTTTTTCTTTGCCATCGCCTTTGCTGGAGAAGTCACTTTTGAATTCGCACCGATAAGACTCACCTGCTGCAATGAGGTGAGCCATCGTTTCATCGGATGCGCGGTACACGTCAAATCCCCTGAGGTTTTTGAAGGTGCCAATCGGTCGCTTGTTGCAGGCGGTGCGCGGCGTTCAGCAGCTGGGCTTCCTTGAAGTAGTTGCCGATCAGTTGCAAGCCCACGGGCATGCCGCCCGCGCCAAAGCCCGCAGGCACGCTCATACCGGGCAAACCCGCCAGCGAAGCAGGCAGCGTGAAGATGTCGGCCAGGTAGTCGGCCACCGGGTCGTTGGCGTTCTCGCCAAACTTCCAGGCCACCGATGGGGCCACGGGGCCAGCGATGACGTCGCATTCTTTGAACGCGTTTTGGAAGTCGTCGGCGATCATGCGGCGGATTTTTTGGGCTTGCAGGTAGTACGCGTCGTAGTACCCATGCGAGAGCACATAAGCACCCGTCATGATGCGGCGCTTGACCTCATTGCCAAAGCCTTCGGCGCGGGTCTTTTTGTACATGTCCACCAGATCGGTGTAGTCCTTGGCGCGGTGGCCGAACTTCACGCCGTCAAAGCGGCTGAGGTTGGAGCTGGCTTCGGCTGGGGCAATGATGTAGTACACCGGAATCGACAACTCGGTACGCGGCAGGCTGATGGGCACCAGCTTGGCACCCAGCTTTTCGTATTCGCGCAATGCGCTGTCCACGGCGGCACGCACGTCGGCTGCCAGGCCTTCGCCAAAGAACTCTTTGGGAATGCCAATGCGCAGGCCTTCAAGCGAGTTGTTCAGCGATGCCGTGAAATCTTCGGTGGGCATGTCCAACGAAGTCGAGTCACGGTCCAAATCCGCGCCGCACATGGCGCTCAACATCAGGGCGCAGTCTTCGGCGCTGCGGGCCATGGGGCCGGCTTGGTCCAGGCTCGATGCGTAGGCGATCATGCCGTAGCGACTGGCGCGGCCATAGGTCGGCTTGATGCCGGTGATGCCGCAAAAGCTGGCGGGCTGGCGGATTGAGCCGCCCGTGTCGGTGCCCGTGGCGGCAGGCGCCAGGCCTGCGGCCACAGCGGCGGCGCTGCCGCCAGAAGACCCGCCGGGCACGCGGGCCGTGTCCCAGGGGTTTTGCACCGGGCCGTAGGCCGAGTTTTCGTTGGCCGAGCCCATGGCGAATTCGTCGCAGTTGAGCTTGCCCAGGGTGACCATGCCCGCCGTGCGCAGGCGCTGCACCACGGTGGCGTCAAAAGGCGAGCGGTAGCCGCTCAGGATTTTGGAGCCTGCGGTGGTGGCGAAGTCGCGGGTGACGAATACGTCTTTGTGCGCCACGGGTACGCCTTCGAGTGGGCCAGCGGTGCCGTCGGCCAGTTTGGCATCCGAGGCGCGGGCTTGGGCCAGCGTCACTTCGCTGTCGATGTCCAAAAAGGCGTTGTGCGGGTTGCCGCCCATGCGGGCCAGGAAGCGCGTGGCGACTTCGACCGCACTGACTTCTTTGGTCTGTAAAAGGCTGGCCAGCGATTTCACGCTGAGGTTGTGCAGATCACTCATGGCTTACTCGATGACTTTGGGAACCAGGAACAGGCCGCGCTCGACGGCCGGGGCGCTTTGCTGGTTCAAATCGCGTTGGTTGGGCTCGCTCGCCACATCGGGGCGCAGGCGCAGCGTGATGTCCTGAATGGCCGCCACGGGGTGGGCCATGGGGGTGATGCCGGTGGTGTCAACCGCCTGCATGGCTTGGACGATGCCAAAAAAGCCGTTGATCTGAGTGAGCATGCGCTCGCTTTCTTCGGGCTTGAGTTCCAGACGGGCGAGGTTCGCGATCCGGGCAATATCCTGCGGGGTCAGGGACATGGTTTGAAAAGAGTTGTAAAGGTCTGTTTTTCCAAGCCGGGGAATACGTCAACGCACGTCCCAGGCCGGGGGATCGGGTATTATCCTGTGTTTGCTGCGGCGCGCGGAGAACATCCCGTCATGCCCGCCTCACACCCCAGATTTTTGACCGTCGTGCCAGCCGCCCTGCGTTTTTGAGCCGCCGGTGGCTGAACGCCAAAGGATTTCCGAATGTTTTCCTCATTCCGCCGTTATTTTTCCAGTGACCTGGCCATCGACCTGGGCACTGCCAACACCCTGATTTTTGTGCGCGACAAGGGCATCGTGCTCGACGAGCCCTCCGTGGTCGCCATTCGCCACGAAGGCGGCCCCCAGGGCAAAAAGACCTTGCAGGCCGTGGGCCACGAGGCCAAGGCCATGCTGGGTAAAGTGCCTGGCAACATCGAAGCCATCCGCCCCATGAAAGACGGCGTGATCGCCGACTTCACCGTGACTGAGCAGATGCTCAAGCAGTTCATCCGCATGGTGCACCCCCGCAGCACCTTCCGCCCCAGCCCCCGCATCATCATTTGCGTGCCTTGCGGTTCGACCCAGGTCGAGCGCCGGGCGATTCGTGAATCGGCTTTAGGCGCAGGTGCTTCCGAGGTGTACCTGATCGAAGAACCCATGGCCGCAGCCATCGGCGCGGGCTTGCCCGTTTCCGAAGCCTCTGGCTCCATGGTGGTCGACATCGGCGGCGGCACCACCGAAGTGGGCGTGATCTCGCTGGGCGGCATGGTCTACAAAGGCAGCGTGCGCGTGGGCGGCGACAAGTTCGACGAAGCCATCATCAGCTACATCCGCCGCAACTACGGCATGTTGATCGGTGAACCCACAGCCGAATCGATCAAGAAAAACATTGGCTCGGCCTTCCCTGGCAGCGAAGTCAAGGAAATGGAAGTCAAAGGCCGCAACCTGTCCGAAGGCGTGCCCCGCAGCTTCACCATCAGCTCCAACGAAATCCTTGAAGCCCTGACCGATCCGCTCAACCAGATCGTCTCGGCCGTCAAGACTGCCCTGGAGCAAACCCCGCCTGAGCTGGGCGCCGACATTGCCGAACGCGGCATGATGCTCACCGGTGGTGGCGCCTTGTTGCGTGACCTGGACCGCTTGCTGGCCGAAGAAACCGGCCTGCCGGTGCTGGTGGCCGAAGACCCGCTGACTTGCGTGGCCCGTGGTTGCGGCATGGCGCTGGAGCGCATGGACCAGCTGGGCAGCATTTTCACCAGCGAGTAAGCCGTTCGCTTTGGGGGCTGCAGACCTGTGTGCCTGGTGCCTTTTTCCCCTCTCACCTGAAAACGGCTCTTCCCAACCATGGCCTTGGATACCATCGACCGCAGTGTCCCGCCGATTTTTCGGCAGGGATTGTCTGCGACGTCCAAGCTGGTGATGCTGGGGCTGCTGTCCATCTTGCTGATGGCGGCAGACCACCGTTTCAAGATCTCTCAACCCATCCGCTCGGGCATTTCCATCGTGCTGGCGCCACTGGAGTGGCTGTCTTTGCAGCCAGGGCGCACCATCCATGCCGCCGCCCAATATTTTGGCGATTTGAATGAAGCCCAAGATGCTGCTCAGGTTTTTCAAAGCCGCACCATTGCCCAGGCGCAGCGTCTGCAACAAGTCGAGCAGCTGACCCAGGAAAATGCCCAGTTGCGGCAATTGCTGGACTTGCGCAACGAAGTGGCTGGTCCTTCCAAAGCCGTGCAGGTGCTGTATGACGCGGCAGACCCCTACACCGACCGTGTGGTGGTGGATCGGGGCCAGCTGGCGGGCATTGCCGCAGGCTCGGCCGTCATCGATGCGGCAGGCGTGGTGGGGCAGGTCACGCGCGTCTATCCGTTTGTCAGTGAGGTCACTTTGCTCACCGACCGCGAGCAGACCATCCCCGTCATGAATGCCCGCACCGGCAGCCGCCATGTGGCGTACGGGGGCTCCTCGGAGGCGGGCTCTCTGGACCTGAAATTTGTGCCCTCCGGCACCGACATGCAACAAGGTGATTTGCTGACCACCAGTGGCATTGACGGGGTTTATCCACCCGGTTTGCATGTGGGGCGCATCAGCCGCATTGATCGCCGTGTGGACTCCTCGTTTGCCCGTGTTCAGGCCACCCCGGTGTCGGTTCAGCGTGGCCGTCATCTGCTGGTGCTCATGCCCGTCAAGGATTGGCCTGCCAAACCTGCACCTCAGCCAGAAGTCCAGCGCGTGCCCAGCGCCAAAGGCAAGGCCGCGCCTTCATTGCCCGCCTCAGCCGCATCCACCTCAGGAGCCACGCCATGATCATGCCCGCAGGTCGTCCGCTGTTGCTGCCGGCCAACCCCCGCTTCATCGCCTTCACGCTGGTGTTGGCGCTGCTGCTGAACATGCTGCTGGGCTTGAGCGGTTTTCGCTGGTTGCCCGATGTGCTGGCCATTGTGTTGGTGTTCTGGAACGTGCACCAGCCTCGGCGTGTGGGCCTGGTGCTGGCATTTTTGCTGGGGCTGGCGCTGGATGTGCACGAAACCGCCTTGCTGGGCCAAAACGCCTTGTCTTACGTGGTGCTCAGCAGCATGGCCATGGCGATCCAGCGTCGTTTGCTGTGGTTTTCGCTGGGTGAACAGGCGCTGCAAATCGTGCCCCTGTTTGTGATCGCCGCCTTGGTCGAATGGGTCACGCGCCTGGTGGTGCAAGATGCCTGGCCGCACTGGAGCCAATTGTTTGCGCCGCTCATGCAGGCTGCGCTGTGGCCCCTGGTGGGCACCTTGCTGCTGGCGCCTCAACGGCGTGCCTTTGCCCCCGACAACATCCGTCCGCTTTGACCATGTCGCTGAGCCTGCCTTCGCTCGCTGAACTGCGTGATACCCAAGCAGAAATCCAGAAGTTTCGCCGCCGGGTGGTGGTTACCCAGTTGTTTGTCCTGTTCTGTTTTGCTTTGCTGGCCATCCGGTTGTCGTATCTGCAAATCGTGCGGCATGAGGACCTGCTGGAGCAAGCCGAAAACAACCGCACATCGGTGGTGCCCACGGTGCCGCCCCGGGGCACGATCCTGGACCGCAATGGCGTGGTGCTGGCCAGCAATTATTCGGCCTATACGCTGGAGATCACGCCCTCGAAAGTCGTGGACCTGGAGGCGACCATCAATGAACTGAGCGAGCTGGTCGACATCCAGCTCAAAGATCGCCGCCGCTTCAAGCGTCTGCGTGAAGACTCCCGCAGTTTCGATTCCTTGCCGATCCGCACGCGATTGACCGACGAAGAAGTGGCACGCTTCAGTGCCCAGCGCTTTCGCTTTCCGGGGGTGGAGATCAAGGCGCGCCTGTTCCGGCAATACCCATTCGGCGAGCTGGCCAGCCATGTGATCGGTTACATCGGCCGCATCAATGCCCGCGAAAAAGAACGCATTGAAGAAGACGACGATGCAGGCAATTACCGGGGCACCGAATACATCGGCAAGCTCGGCGTGGAGCAGCGTTACGAGCGGGAACTGCACGGCATCACTGGGGTGAACCAGGTCGAGACTTCGGCCGGGGGCCGAGCCACACGCAGCCTGTCCAGCCGTCCAGCCACGCCCGGCCAGAACGTGGTGCTGTCCATCGACATCCATTTGCAAAAAATGGTGGAAGACCTGTTTGGCACACGTCGCGGCGCCTTGGTGGCCCTGGACCCCAACACCGGCGAAATTCTGGCTTTTGTCAGCAAGCCCACGTTTGATCCGAACTTGTTTGTCGAAGGCATCGATGTTGAGAGTTGGCAAACGCTCAATGAGTCGCTGGACAAACCACTGCTCAATCGGGCGCTGCGTGGCACGTATCCGCCAGGCTCAACCTACAAACCCTTCATGGCGCTCGGGGCCTTGACCACTGGCAAACGCAGCGCCAGCACCATCATCAACGATGCCGGATCGTGGACGTTTGGTGGGCACACCTTCCGAAGCCACGGCGACACAGGCCTGGGCGGGGTGGACATGGTGCGTGCCATCACCTTGTCCAGCAACGTGTACTTTTATTCGCTGGCCAATGACATGGGGGTGGACACCATCCATGATTTCATGAAGCCCTTGGGCTTTGGCCAGATCACCGGCATCGACTTGCCGGGTGAGGTGCGCGGCGTGCTGCCCAGCACCGACTGGAAGCGCAACTACTACAAAAAGCCCGAGCAACAAAAATGGTACGCGGGTGAAACCATCTCGCTGGGCATCGGCCAAGGCTACAACGCCTTCACCATGCTGCAACTGGCCTCTGCCACGGCCACGGTGGCCAGTGGCGGTCTCAAATTCACGCCCCGCGTGGTCAGCGCCACACAAGATGCCTTGACGCACGCCCAGTCATCGGTGGCCGATACAGCCCCCGTTAACCTGGGCTACAACCCGGACCACATCGCCGTGGTTCGCAACGGCCTGGTGGGCGTGGTGACTTCGGGCACCTCGGCCCAGGTGTTTGCGGGTGCGCCCTACCAAAGTGCGGGCAAAACCGGCACGGCGCAGGCGGTAACGATTGGCCAAAAAGACAAATACAACGCTGCCAAATTGGCGGAACACCAGCGCGACCATGCGCTGTACATGGCTTATGCGCCTGCCGATGCGCCCAAGATTGCACTGGCGGTGGTAGTGGAAAACGCAGGTTTCGGGGCGGTGTCTGCCGCGCCCATTGCCCGCCGGGTGTTTGACTATTGGCTCGAAGGCATCTACCCCAGCGAAGACGACATGGCCGCGACCCAAAAAGGCCAATCCAGCCGCCCCATCGGCACGCCCCGCACCAAGCAAGACGTACCTTTGCTGAGCACCAAGCTGGCCAACTGAGGCTGAGCATGCACAGGCACCTGTCGGACTCTGCGAGTGCCAACCTACAAAAGCAGCATCTCCCCTCGTAGGTCGGTGGTCGAAGACCCCGACATGGTGTGCTGAGGCGGTGGCGCCCGATGCTTGCGGCGGTGCTTGTACAGGCACCTGTCGGACTCTGCGAGTGCCGACCTACAAAAGCAGCATCTCCCCTCGTAGGTCGGTGGTCGAAGACCCCGACATGGTGTGCTGAGGCGGTGGCGCCCGATGCTTGCGGCGGTGCTTGTACAGGCACTTGTCGGACTCTGCGAGTGCCGACCTACAAAAGCAGCATCTCCCCTCGTAGGTCGGTGGTCGAAGACCCCGACATGGTGTGCTGAGGCGATGGCGCCCTATGCTCGCGGCGGTGCTTGTACAGGCACCTGTCGGACTCTG
The DNA here is from genome assembly GCF_003063315.1 of Limnohabitans sp. T6-5. GTDB lineage: Bacteria > Pseudomonadota > Gammaproteobacteria > Burkholderiales > Burkholderiaceae_C > Limnohabitans_A. The sequence goes on along the minus strand of NZ_NERV01000002.1, from coordinate 1,200,263 downwards.
CGAGTGCCGACCTACAAAAGCAGCATCTCCCCTCGTAGGTCGGTGGTCGAAGACCCCGACATGGTGTGCTGAGGCGGTGGCGCCCGATGCTTGCGGCGGTGCTTGTACAGGCACTTGTCGGACTCTGCGAGTGCCGACCTACAAAAGCAGCATCTCCCCTCGTAGGTCGGTGGTCGAAGACCCCGACATGGTGTGCTGAGGCGATGGCGCCCTATGCTCGCGGCGGTGCTTGTACAGGCACTTGTCGGACTCTGCGAGTGCCGACCTACAAGAGCAGCATCTCCCCTCGTAGGTCGGTGGTCGAAGACCCCGACATGGTGTGCTGAGGCGATGGCGCCCGATGCTCGCGGCGGTGCTTGTACAGGCACTTGTCGGACTCTGCGAGTGCCGACCAACAAGAGCAGCATCTCCCCTCGTAGATCGGTGGCCGAAGACCCCGACATGGGTGTGCTGAGGCGATGGCGCCCGATGCTTGCGGCGGTGCTTGTACAGGCACTTGTCGGACTCTGCGAGTGCCGACCTGCAAGAGCAGCATCTCCCCTCGTAGATCGGTGGCCGAAGACCCCGACATGGTGTGCTGAGGCGGTGGCGCCCGATACTTGGGGCGGTGCTTGTACATGTGCTTGTCGGCCCCTTCTTGAAGCGACTTGCGAGGGCGCTGCAGTTGCAGAGCCTGTGTCAATGGGGCCAGGATTGGGCCAAGGATTTCAGGCCCCGGATCAGCATCTCCACCGAAATTGACACCAGGATCAGGCCCATGAGCCGTTCAAACGCGCTCACCACACGCAGGCCCACCAGGCGCTGCAGACGCTCGGCCAGCAGCAAGACCCCGGCGCACACCAGCATGGTCACGCTCAGCGCGGCCACCCACTCCAGGCGCCGATCAGGTGCTTGACTCACCAGAAGCAGCACCGTGGCCAAGGCCGAAGGCCCTGCCAGCGCCGGAATGGCCAGCGGCACGATCAGGGGTTCGGCCATTTGCACTGGGGTGTCTTGCGCAGGCGGCGGAAAAATCATGCGCAGTGCAATCAGGAACAGCACAAGCGCGCCGCCGATTTGCAAAGACACATCCGACAGGCTCATGGCCTGCAAAAACGATTGGCCCACAAACATGAAAGCCAGCAAGAGGCCAAAAGCGATCAGCACCTCGCGCACGATCACACGGGCACGGCGCTCGGGCGGCACGGCCTGCAAGGCGTTCACAAATATCGGGATGTTGCCCAGTGGGTCGGTGATCAGCAGCAACAAAATGGTGGCCGAGGCAAAGGTGTGTTCCATGGTCGGTCAGCTCGCGTAAACCGTGTCCAGGCTGGAAAAGCCTTTGACCTCGATGGGGTTGCCGAAAGGGTCCATGAAAAACATGGTCCACTGCTCACCCGGTTGCCCGGCAAAGCGCAAGTGCGGTTCAATGACAAAGTTCATCTTGGCGGCCTGCAAACGATCAGCCAATGCTTGCCAATCGTCCTTTTGCAAGATCAGTCCGAAATGTGGCATGGGCACCAAATGCTCACCCACATGCCCGGTGAGGCTGGTCTTGAAGGGCTCGCCCAGATGCAAAGAGATCTGATGCGAGAAAAAATCAAAGTCCACCCAGGTGGCGGTCGAACGTCCCTCCTTGCAACCCAGCAGGCCGCCATAAAAGCGGCGCGCCTCGTCGAGGTTGGTGACGTGAAAAGCAAAATGAAACAGGCTGCGCATGCGTCAAAGCATAGCAGCACGTGACGTGTCAAATCTTGCCGGGGGGCAATGCCATGGCGTCAAATTTCTTGAAATATTGGCGCGCCAAGGCCGCCAGTTGCGCATCGCTGGGGTGGTCTGTGGCGATGCTGTCCACGATGCATTGTCCCGTGGCCGGTTGCTGAGCGTTACACCAGGCATGAAAGTCCTGCCGAGCCAGGCCCGGACCGGTCAGCAACACTTCGTGGACACCCTTCAATGCCTTGGCGATGTCCTGGTAAAACGCCCCTGAGTCACTGGCCTTGCCTTCGTGTTTGTGGTGGCTGCGCGATTTGATGCGTTGCGCCTCAACATGTTCACGGTCAAACATGACAACGTGGGCTTCGCTGTGGTCCATCCAGACCACTGAGTGAAATGTGCTCATGGGGGGCTTTCTTCAACCAATCAATGGGGGTTTTCAAGTGCGGCCTGACACCCAATGCAACGCAATGCGGCAGGGTAGGCGGCCAAACGGGCTTCGGGAATCTGCACGCCGCAGTCTTTGCATTTGCCGTACAGACCCGCATTCAGGCGCTCCAGGGCTTCTTCAAAAGCCCCCAGCTCGGCTGTTTCGTGCTCGTTCATGGCGAACTCGTCATCGCGTTCGGAGATGGCTTGTGCCCGATTTTCAAAATCGCGCACATCGTGTTCGGCCGCCATGTCGACACGCGACACCAAGCCGCCGCGCTCTTGCGCCATGCGTTGCAGAAGTTGATCGCGCGCCTGCACAAGGCGTTCGCGGTGGAGTGTGTTGGATGAGGTCATGTTTTCATCCTGAACCTGAGCGGCACGCGTGATGTTGATGTGCATCAAGAAGCTGACAGCCTGTACGACCTGCGGGGGGTTGTAGGTCGGTGGCTTCAGCCCCGACATGGCGCCTGTGTCGGAGTCGACCGACGTCTGACCAGAAAGAACCGACCTGAGGGGTAGGTGCAGGTCGGTGGCTTCAGCCCCGACCTGTCGGGCAAAGCGAGTGCGCTCGCTTCAGGCTGCCTTCATCCGGGACAACATCAACTCGGTGTTGGCTTTGCGGTCGGCATTGACTTGCTGCATGGTGGGCCGTTCGTTCATGCGTTTGATGTAGTCGCGCACCGGCAGCTCTGCCAAGAAGTCGCGGCCATACACCAGCTTGGTTGCGCCAGATACCAGCGGCAGGTGGACCACTGCCGCGCAGTCTGCCAGGGTCAGCTGATCGCCCGCCACAAATGGCGAAAACTTGGCCAGCTGGGCAAAGGCAGCCACGTTCTTTTCCAGCTGAGCACCGACTTTTTCTTTCGTGCTGTCGCTGATTTTTCCGCCGAAAAACGCCTGCGGATAAAGGTTGCGGGCGACCAGTTCAAGGTGCAGTTCCAGAAAAGTCACCAGCTCGCGCACTTTGGCAGCCGCCAAGGGGTCTGCGGGCAGCAGCGGGTTCTGAGGGTACTGCTGCTCGATGTATTCCATGATCACACCAGACTCGCACAGTGAGCCACCGGGCGTCTTGATGTAAGGCACTTTGCCCAGCGGGCTGGCAGCTGCATCGGTTTTCCCGACCCAAGCCAGTTCTTCCTCAAATGGCACGTCTTTTTCGAGCAAGGCGAATTTGACTTTGTTGTAGTAATTGCTGGCCGCAAAGCCGCAGAGTGTGAGCATGTGAGGTCTCCTGATGTGTGAACGGCAAAGGCTACCTGTTTCGAGGTGCTTGGGGCGTCACGCAGATGACGTGTTGCATTGTCTCGGGCTTCATTCAACAGTGTCTTTGACGGATGCATAAATATTTAATTTAAAAGTACTAAAAAATTTAACTTTGTGTTAAAAATTAGCTCTTTTTAAATTGGAGATGTTGCTGTGAGTCATCAAATTTTGAAATCGACCATGTTGGCTGTGAGTGTTGCGGCGCTGGCCGCTTGTGGGGGCGGTAGCCCAACTACAACGCCCGAAAAAACAACCGGTGACGTGACCTTGAGCGGAACAGCCGCTACCGGTGCGGCCATGGCCAATGCAACCATCAAGGTCAAGTGCGCCACAGGTGATAAAAGCACCACGGCCGATTCCAAGGGCGCTTACTCCGTCACCATCACTGGCGCGAGTTTGCCTTGCGTGATTGAAGCCACCGATGGCACCAATACACTGCATTCCTTGGCTGAAGGGACAGGCGCAGGCACGTCCACAGCCAACGTAACGCCGCTGACAGAATATGTGTTGGCCCAAGTGATGGGTTCAGAAAAAACCGAAGATATTTTCAATAGTTTTGACAGCGCTGCACAAGGCAAGCTGACCAGCAGCAAAGTAGCAGAAGCCGTCACGGCCATCAAGGCGAGTTTCAAGGATGTGCTGACCATCGATTTCGACCCGCTCAAAGTTGAATTCAAAGCCGCCGTCAACGGCGAAGGTGGTGATGCCACAGACAAGATCCTCGACAAACTGTTGTCCCTGGCGCAACAAGACAGCCCTGAAGCAACCCCGAAGGACGCCCTCAAGGCTTTGACCAAGAAAGTGGTGGTCGCAGGAGGAGGGGCAGCGGCTTCATTGAATTTGGCCAAATTGCCGGTTGACAATTGTCCTGCCGTGCGCAATGTGCCTTACAGGATCATCACCTTGGCTGGAAGTTATGGTGTCACCGCCAGTACCCAATGGGACAAACAGGAAGTGGTTGCCGCTTGGAATGACAGTGATGAAAGCAGTCAGTCGAATGCAGTGGCGTTTGATGCCGCGCAGCCCTGCAAATATGAGTTAACACCCGCCAACAGCAATGGCAAAAAAATGCAAGGAGCTGTTGCCGCTTCGGGGGTCTTTGTGATGCGAGATCCTGGCTCGGTGAACTCCGAGGCTGGTTTGGCCATTGGTTTCCCAGCGCAAACCATTCCTCTAGCCGATCTTGCTGGGACTTGGAATGCATTGCAGTATCAAAAAGAAGTCAACAACTGGATCAACAAGCAAATCACCTTCACCTTGGATGCCAATGGCAACCTGACAAATTTCCAAAATTGCAGTGGCACAACTCAAGCCAGTGACACATGCGTTGCGGTTGATGCTAATAAGAGTCCCAAGGCCTTGGTCGCCAACAGCAAAGGTGGCTTTGATATGGTGAATCAAAGCGACGCGAAAACAGGCAATCGACTGTTTGGGTATCGCAATGCCAGTGGTGAATTGATGATGGTCAGCACGGGTTCAAATTCAGGTAGCGCGGGTCCGGGCATGCTCATCGCCACCAAAAAAAGAACTTTGACATTGCCGAAGGTCAATGACGTGGCCAAGATATGGGACATCCAGGCGTCTGTCTCAAGCTCGTTAACCTTGGTCAGCTCATTCAGCGCTTCGCAGGTCACCGTCAAGTCGGTGGGTTCGAACTCGGCCACACGTGTTCGCGATACCGTAGATGGCGCAGCCGATGGCCGTGAGGACACCTTGAGCTACAACCAGCCTCGCGACGGTTTGCGTTACCGCGCTGCGGGTAGCTATACACCCGCTGGAGCCACAACCCCGAAACCCATCTCGGCTGCTGTACAGATGCCCATCAAAGACATGGGGCTGACAGTGACGGCCGGTACGGGAAGTGACAGCACAGGCAAATTCCTGAATTTGAGTGTCGCCATGCCCTGAAAGGCATTGATCGCAGCTTCGACATGTTGGCTTCACAACAGCCGCATGTCGGGGCTGAAGCCGCCGACCTACAACATATTCGGCTATCCCGTAGGTCGGTACTCGCAGAGTCCGACAGGGCCGTTCACCGATGGCGCTCATTCATGCGATTGCGCCCATTCAAGTCAACGTCGGGGTCTTCGCCCACCGACCTGCGAATAACCGTGACCCCTCTTGCAGGTCGGTACTCGCAGAGTCCGACATGGCCGTTCACCGATGGCGCCCATTCATGCGATTGCGCCCATTCAAGTCAACGTCGGGGTCTTCGACCACCGACCTACGAAAACCCGTGACCCCTCATGTAGGTCGGTACTCGCAGAGTCCGACAGGGCCGTTCAAACCCGCGTCAAACTTAAAAACGCGGCTTGCACCGTAGCCTGCCCGGTGTCGGTCAGCAGGTCGCTCACGCGGCCTTGGTGGCGGATGGCGCCTTTGTGCAAGACGATCACGCGGTCAGCGTGTTCGACTTCTTCCACCAGGTGTGTGGCCCAGAGGGTGGCCACGCCTTGTTCGCGTTGCAGGTCTTGCACCGCTTGCAACAGTTGCACGCGCGAGGCCGGGTCCAGACCCACGGTGGCTTCGTCCATCAGCAGCACGGCGGGGCGGTGCAGCAGGGCGCGCACCAGTTCGATCTTGCGGCGGTTGCCGCCCGACAGGGTGCGGCAGGGTTTGTGCAGATGTTCCATCAGGCCCAGGCGTTCCAGCCCTTCGTGGATGCGTGCGTCGGCCGTGGCGCGGGGCATGCCGTGCAGGTCGGTGTGAAAGCGCAAATTGGCCTGCACGCTCAAGTCCAGGTCAAGAGCCGGTTGCTGGAACACCACCCCCAGGTGTGACAGGGCGCGGGGTGCCGCAGTCCGCATGTCGTGGCCCATGATGTGGATGCTGCCCTGGTCGGGCGCAAACAAGCCGGTCAGCAGCTGCATCAGCGTGGATTTGCCCGCGCCGTTGGGGCCCAACAGCGCCACGCGCTCGCCGGGCTGGAGGCTCAGGCTGACATCGCGCAGCGCCGGATGGCCCTGGTAGGACTTGCTGAGGGATTGGGCTTGCAGGGGCAGGGGTGTGCTCATGGGGTGATTCGTGGGGATGGGCCGGGAGGGCGAGTTCATTCGGCCAGCAGTTTCATGCGTTGCAGCAGTTTGCGTTCGCGCTGTGAGCTTTGAGCCAGCATTTGCCGGTACGCCAAACCATCCAGGTAGCTGGCGTCCTGGTCGTAGCGTTGTAACTCGGCCAGGTGCCGGGGGGTCAACATGGCTGCTTTGAAGGCGTCGTGCAGCGCACCGATCACGCCAGCAGGTGTTCCGGTCGGGGCCACCAGGCCCCAGGGTGAGTGGTAGACGGCCTGGGCATAGCCCAGCTCTTTCATGGTGGGCACCTGCGGCCAGCGGGCGCTGCGCTGTTCGCTGAAGACGGCCAGCAGGCGCAGCTTGCCTTGTTCGACCCAGGGCGCAAAACCGGTGGAGTTCATGCCCGCCATGATGGTGCCGCTGGCCAGCGCCAGCATCTGGTCGGTCGTGCCTTTGAAGGGGATGTGGGTGTAGCTGATTTGCTGCGCGCCCAGCAATTCTTCCATGGCCAGGTGCGGCGTGGAGCCCATGCCGGTGGAGCCGAGCATCAGCGCACCGGGGTTTAGACGTGCCCAGTCCAGCAGGTCCTGCACTTTTTGCCAGGGGCTGTTGGCGGGCACCAGCAGGCCAAAGGTGGTGCTGGACACTTGCAAGATGGGCGCCAGGTCGATCAGCGGGTCCCAGGGCACTTTGTTCATCAGCGCATGGCGCAGTACTGGCAAGGGCAGCTGGCCAATGGTGTAGCCGTCGGGTGCAGCCGCTTTGAGCAGCGGCGCCACCATGGTGCCGGCCGCACCGGGCCGGTTGACCACCACCACTGGCTGCCCCAGTCGGTTGCCCGCTTCTTCAGCCAGGATGCGGATGCTCAGGTCAGTGCCACCGCCAGCGGGCCAGGGCACGATGAGCTGTATGGGTTTTTGTGGCCAGGCGGTGGCTGCCAGACTGGCCCCGGACAAGGTGGGCACACCCAGGGCCGCCAAGTGCAGCAGCCAGTTTCTGCGGGTGAGTTTGTCCGGGTAATTTCTGAAAGACGTCATGGCTTTGAAGATAGCAAAATACAAGCCAGTCGGCCTATGCGTGCCATCCCTCGGTTTTGGCACGGGAATTGCCGATCAACCCCCAAGTTTGTTGCGAAACGGAACACATTGATGGATCAGGAGACAAAACCCATGAGCAAAGCCAGGACCCCGTTGCCATGGCCCGATCGGCGCTGGCGTGCAGCGCTCGGCATGGCCTGCGCCTTGTTGGCGGGAGCGGACATGGCCCACGCTCAGGCGGCCCCATCTGCGGCCCGGGTGTATGTGTCCAATGAAAAGGACAACCAGATCGTGGTGTTTGATGCGCAGGGCCAGAACCTGGCGCGCATTCCCGTGTGCCAGCGTCCGCGTGACATGAAATTCAGCCCCGATGGGACGCGCATCCTGGTCATCTGCGCCGACAGCAACCAGCTCGGCTGGGTCGATCTGGCGCAGCAAAAAATGGTGGGTACCCTGCCTTTGGGCGACAGCCCGGAGATGTTTGGCCTGTCCCCCGATGGCAAGACAGCCTATGTCTCCAGCGAAGACGACAGCGCCTTGCAGGCCTTTGACCTGGTCACGCGCAAGAAACTGTTCGAGGTCAAGACCGGCGGCGAGCCCGAAGGCGTGTTGGTCATGCCCGATGGGCAGTTTGCCTATGTCACCTCTGAGGTGGCCAACGTGGTTCACCGCATCGACCTCCAGCAAAAGAAGGTGTTGCAGAACATCAAGGTCGGCAGCCGCCCGCGCCGCTTCTCGCTCTCGCCCGATGGCAAGGAGGTGTGGGTCAGCAACGAGCTGGGCGCCAGCGTGAGCGTGATCGACGCCGCCACGCAGCAAGTCAAGGCCACCGTGCCTTTTCAGATCGCGGGCATGCGCGCCTCGGACATCACGCCTGTGGGCTTGGTGCACAGCCCGGACGGGCGCAGCGTGTGGGTGAGCCTGGGCCGCGCCAACCATGTGGCCGAGGTGGACGCCGTCAGCAAACAGCTGCGCCGCACCGTGCTGGTGGGCAAACGCGCCTGGGGCCTGGCCCTGAACAAGGCGGGCAGCATGCTGTATGTGACCAACGGCCTGTCGGACGACATGACGCTGGTGGACACCGCCCAGGGTAAGGCATTGCGCAGCGTGGCCGCCGGGCGCGTGCCGCACACGGTGCTGGTGCGGGAGTGAGCGGCGCATGAACAGCTTGACTTCACGCTTCACAAGTTCGCGCACCTTGTGGCTGGCCACTTGGACCGTGGCGGCGGCGGTTGCGGCGCAGGCCGCCACGCCTGCTTCTCCTGCGGTGAAATCGTCCGCAGCCAACGCGACCGCCAAATCGGGCAACACCTTGCAGGTGGCCGTGGTGTCCGTGGCCGACGATGCGCGTTACCAACCCCGCCGCGCCGAGCGCCGCTGGCCCGGGCATTCAACCGGGCGCTTGCTGTCGGCCGCACGTCTGGCTGTGGACGATGCCCAGGTCGAGTTGCAAGAGGCCGGCTTGAGCCTGCGTCTGCGCGAGGCGGTGGCCGCTGACGCCGACCAGCTGGCCGCGACCTTGCAGCAGCTGCAAACCGACAAGGTGGCTTACTGGCTGCTGGACTTGCCCGATGCGCTCATGCCGCAGGCCGTGCAGGCGGCCCAAAAAGCCGGGGCTTTGGCCATCAACGCCAGCAGCCCGCTGGACAGTTTGCGCAGCCAGTCTTGCGGCGCGTCGGCGGTGCTGCACAGCTACCCCAGCCAGAGCATGCTGGCCGATGCGTTGGCGCAGTTTTTGGCGGCGCGTTCGTGGCGCGAGGTGCTGGTGCTGCAAGGCAGCAGCCCGGCAGACCAGTTGCAGCTGCAAGCCTGGCAACGTGCCAGCAAACGCTATGGCCTCAAGACCACCGACACCAAAACCTTCAAACTCAGCGGCGACCCGCGTGAGCGCGACGCGGCCAACCCCAAACTGCTCACGGCCGAGCGCAAGCACGAGGTAGTTGCCGTGTGGGACGCCGAAGGCGAATTCGCCCGCAGTCTGGTCTATGCCACCCAGTGGCCGCGACCCGTGTTGGGCAGCAGCGGCCTGACAGCGCTGGCCTGGCATGCCCAATGGGAGCGCTATGGCGGCCCGCAGCTCAACCGCCGCTTTGTCAAACTCACGCAGCGGCCCATGACGGGCCAGGACTGGGCCGCTTGGGTGGGCGTCAAATCGTTGGTGACCGCTTGGGTTGCCGAGCCCAAGGGCACGCCCCAAACGCTGGCCGCCCGGCTGCGCACAGGCCAGGTGCAGGTGGATGGCTTCAAGGGCCAGTCGCTCAGTTACCGAGCCTGGGACGGCCAGCTGCGCCAGCCGGTGTTGCTGGCGCATGCCGATGGCGTGGTGCAAACCGCCCCCATGGAGGGGGTACTGCACCCGATCGACACACTCGACACCTTGGGTGTCGATGACAAGGAAAGTCCATGCAAGACACGTTGAGCCTCGTTCACCTGGGGCGTGCGGCGCGGGCCGTGGTGGGCCGTGAGATCCACAAGTTTTTGCGCCAACCTGCGCGCCTGGCCTCGGCCCTGGTGCGGCCCTTGCTGTGGTTTGTGGTGTTTGCGGCGGGTTTTCACAATGTGTTCGGCGTCTCCATCATCCCGCCTTACGAGACCTACATCGAATACAAGGTCTACATGGTGCCCGGCTTGCTGGGCATGATCGCGCTGTTCAATGGCATGCAAAGTTCGCTGTCCCTGGTCTATGACCGCGAAATGGGGCTGATGCGCCTGCTGCTCACAGCCCCCCTGGCGCGGGCCTGGTTGCTGGGCTTCAAGCTGCTGGCGGGCACCAGCTTGTCGCTCTTGCAAATGCTTGTGTTCCTGTTGATCGCCGTGCTGCTGGGGGTCGAGGTGGACGCGCTCAATGTGCTGCTGGCCTTGCCCACGCTCATGCTGGCGGCCTTGCTCATGGCGTCCATGGGGCTGGTGCTGTCGGTGCATGTGCGCCAGCTGGAAAACTTTGCCGGGGCCATGAACTTTGTGATCTTCCCGATGTTTTTCATCAGCTCGGCGCTTTACCCGCTGTGGAAGTTTGAAGAGTCGGGTGCCTGGTGGCTCTATCAGCTGGCCCAGATCAACCCCTTCACCCAGGCCGTGGAGACCATGCGTTTTGCCCTGCATGGCCAGACCTATGGCATGGGCTGGCTGGTGGGCGTGGTGGGCACGCTGGTGTTTTTTGGGCTGGCCGTGCGCGGCTACGACCCGCAACGCGGCGCCATGCGCCAGCGCGGCGCGGCTTGAGCCATTTCGCCCTTCACGCTTTTTTAATCCCCTGCATCCACCCCACGATTCACACAACAGGTGATCAGATGACCGACCGTTTCTTGCCCATGCGTTCAGGGCGTGACCCCTGGGGTTCTCGCAGAGCCGCCTTGCAGTTGGGCGGTGCTGCTGCGCTGGGGGCAGTACTGCCCTGCTGGCCCGTGCAAGCCCAGGACCAGACCGGCGGCGACCCGCTGGGCTCCATGCAGTGGCCGGGCATTGTGCGCAAATTCATGGGGCAGGGGGCCTGGCACTTCACCGACGAGGTCATCGTCAAGGGCCCCGAATTTGCCGAAGACGCCATGAACGTGCCTATCTGGCTCGATGCCCGGGCCTTGCAGCGCAGCGCAGGCCCGATCGAACGCATCGTGGTGGTGGCCGACCGCAACCCGATCCAGCACATTCTGGACTTTGAGCCCTTGAACAGCTGGCCGGTGCTGGCCTTTCGCTTGCGCATGGAGCAGGGTTCGCCCGTTCGCGCCCTGGTGCGCACCCAAGACGGCCGCTGGCATGTGGGCCAGACCTGGGTCAATGCGGCCGGTGGCGGCTGCACCGTGCCCGGTGCCAGCCGCGCAGACGGCTCCTGGAGCCGCACACTCAACCAAGTGCAGGCGCGGGTGTTTCGCAATGTGCTCGAAGGCGGCACCCGTTTGCGCTTGCGCATCATGCACCCCATGGACACCGGGCTGGTGGGCGGCATACCGGCCTTTCACCTGGAACAGCTCGAACTGCGTGACGCCCAGGACCGGCCCAGCTGGCGCATGCATTTGCACGAACCGGTCTCGGAAAACCCCTTGCTCACGCTGGAGCTGGGCGACGGCGCCCAAGGCCCCTGGCAGCTCTTGGGCCGCGACAACAACGGCAACCGCATCGACGAAAGGTTCAAGGCATGAGCCGCCCTCTGTTGGGAGTGGGGTTGGGGGTGTGGGCCGGGGTGCTGGCGCTGTGCCTGTCCTCGGGGGCCATGGCTGTGGACCTGGCCACAGGCGACTACCAGCTCCAGCCGCGCCAAGTTGCCGCACAGACCTGGGTGATCGAAGGCGCAGTCGAAGATTTCAGCCGGGCCAACGGTTGCAACATCATCAACACCGCCTTTGTGGCCACGGATGAGGGCGTGCTGGTCATCAACACGGGGCCGTCCTGGCGCTACGGCCAGCAGCAGCGGGCGGCCATTGCCCGCACGGTGCCCCAATCGCTCAATCAGGGGGTCAAGCAGGTGGTCAATCTCAACCTGCACCCCGATTATTTCTTTGGCAACCAGGCCTATGCCGATGTGCCGGTGTTGGCGCTCGGCGGCAGCCGTGCGGGCATGCAGGCCGAAGGCAAGGCCTATGAAGACAACCTCTACCGCCTGTGCGGTGACTGGATGAAGGGCACCGAATCGACCCCGGCGCGCCAGACGCTGACACCCGGACCTTTTGTGCTGGGTGGCCATGCGCTCGAATGGCGGCGCCTGCAAGGTCACACGGCGGACGACTTGCTGCTGATTGACCACAGCACCGGCGTGCTGTTTGCCGGTGGGCTGGTGTTTGCCGACCGCGTGCCCACCTTGCCGCACGCCAAGCTGCCCGACTGGATCGCCAGTTTGCGCACAGTGGCCAGCTGGATCGACCAGGGCACGGTGCACACCGTGGTGCCCAGCCACGGCCCGGTACACCGTGGCCGCTACGGCGTGGACCAGACGCTGGACTGGTTGCAGTGGCTGCACCAGCGCCTGCACAGCAGCGCCAGCCAGGGGCTGGATTTGTCCGAGGTCTTGCGCCTGCCTATTCCCGAGCGTTTTTCGCGCTGGGCGGCCTTGTCTGCCGAATACGCCCGCAGCGTCACCTACCTGTACCCCCAGTACGAAACTGATCAGTTTGCAACGCAGACTGTTCAGGCTGAAACTGGGCGTTGATCCAAAGTTGAACACTGTCACAAGCCGACTTGGGCCTCGAGGGGCGTGTTGGCCTGATTTTGGGGGCTGGAGGGGCGAATTTTTCAGGGTTTTCACTGAAGCGAGAGGCGCTGCAAAACCGGGCAAGCTGGCACGCTATTTGCGGAAATGCTTGCTGACGCCATGCCGGGTGTGTTTCAAAAACCTGGCGAGTCGTTCAATTTCATCCACGCTCTGACCCGTCTAAAAACAGGAGACACCACTGTGAAACTTAAACTTTTGAGCCTGCTCGTCACCCTGGCCGCCGCGCAAGTCGGCGCCCAGGTCACCAACGACATGATCAGCAAAGACGCTGCCACCACCAATGACGTGCTGTCATGGGGTCTGGGCACCCAAGGCCAGCGCTATTCGCCGCTGACCGATGTGAACGCCAAGTCCATCGGCAAACTGACCCCCGTCTGGTCCATGTCATTTGGCGGCGAAAAGCAGCGCGGCCAGGAATCCCAGCCGCTGGTGCACAACGGCAAGATGTTCGTCACCGCCTCTTACTCGCGCATCTTCGCGCTCGACGCCAAGACCGGCAAAAAGCTCTGGAAGTACGAGCACCGTCTGCCCGAAGGCATCATGCCTTGCTGCGACGTGATCAACCGTGGCGCTGCCCTGTATGACAACCTGGTGATTTTCGGCACGCTGGACGCCCAGCTGGTCGCTTTGGATCAGACCACCGGCAAGGTTGTCTGGCGCGAGAAGATCGACGACTACGCGGCTGGTTACAGCTACAGCGCAGCTCCTTTGATCGCCGAAGGCTTGTTGTTGACCGGTGTGTCCGGTGGTGAGTTCGGTGTGGTCGGCCGTGTCGAAGCACGCGACCCCAAGACCGGCAAGATGGTCTGGTCACGCCCTGTGGTCGAAGGTCACATGGGCTACAAAGATGGCAAGGAAAACGGCATCTCCGGCACCACCAACGCCACTTGGCCGGGTGACACCTGGAAGTCTGGCGGCGCAGCCACCTGGCTGGGTGGCACGTACGATGCCAAGACCGGCCTGGCCTACTTTGGCACGGGCAACCCCGGCCCCTGGAACAGCCACCTGCGCAAGGGTGACAACCTGTACTCCACCTCCACCGTGGCCATCGATGTCAAGTCGGGCCAGATCAAGTGGAGCTACCAGAACACCCCCAACGACGCCTGGGACTTCGACGGTGTGAACGAGTTCATCACCTTCGACATGGACGGCAAGCGCGTGGGCGCCAAGGCAGACCGCAATGGCTACTTCTATGTGAACGATGCGGCCACCGGCAAACTGCTCAACGCCTTCCCCTTCGTGACCAAAACCACTTGGGCCAACGGCATCGACCTGAAGACCGGCCGTCCCAACTTCGTGCCTGAAAACCGTCCTGGCGACCCCACAGGCGCAGGCGGCGATGGCACCAAAGGCAAGGCCGTGTTTGCAGCCCCAGGCTTCCTGGGCGGCAAGAACCAGATGCCCATGGCCTACAGTCCCAAGACCAACCTGTTCTATGTGCCTTCCAACGAATGGGGCATGGAAATCTGGAACGAGCCCGTCACCTACAAAAAAGGCGCGGCTTACCTGGGCGCAGGTTTCACCATCAAGCCTCTGTATGACGACTACATCGGCTCGCTGCGCGCTGTGAACCCCAAGACCGGCAAGATCGAGTGGGAAGTCAAGAACGAAGCCCCTCTGTGGGGCGGTGTGCTGGTCGCAGGCGACCTGGTGTTCTGGGGCACGCCTGAAGGCTACCTGAAGGCCGCTGATGCCAAGACCGGCAAAGTGGTGTGGCAGTTCCAGACCGGCTCGGGCGTCGTGGCGCCACCCATCACCTGGAAAGAAGGCAACGACCAGTACGTGTCCGTGGTCTCTGGCTGGGGTGGTGCGGTTCCGCTGTGGGGCGGTGAAGTGGCCAAGAAGGTCAACTTCCTCGAACAAGGTGGCTCCGTCTGGACCTTCAAGCTGAACAAGTGAGTGTTCGGCCATGCCCCTGAATAACTCCGCGTCAGCGGACAAACAGGGGCATGCTGGCCAGACCATGGCGCTTGCCGCTTTGGCCTGGGCCTTATCTGGGGCGGTCATCTGCGCACAGGCAGATGACCGCCCTTTTTTGCGCACCACGAACGCGTTGGCGGCCGACGATGACGACGGTTGGGAAGTCAGCAGCACCCTGCTGGCCAACCGCAAAGGCCAGGCGCTGAGTGTGCAAATCGAACATGACCTGAGCGCCACGCAGCGGCTGGAAGTCGAGTTCGGTCACACCACCCGTGCCGATGCCCCCGAACCCGAACAGGGCCTGCGCCTGCGCAGCCTGTGGGTCTCACCCGCAGATGCCGGTTGGGGCCTGGCCACCAAACTCGGCCTGGAGCCGCGCAGCCCCGCTGGCCCCGAGCGCTGGCAGGCCCTGCTGGCGCTGTCTGTACCCGGCCTGCATGAACGCTTGTGGCTGCATGCCAATCTGGGCTTGCAGTGGCGACGAGGCGACATGCGGCGTGACGATGCGCCCCGCGAAGAGGCGGGACTGGCCCCCGTGGCCGAGCGTCGCACCTGGGTCGGTTCCCTGGCCGGGCAGTACGCCCTGTCACCGCAGCGCACGCTGTACCTGGAAGCAGCCGGCAGCCGCGACGGCCTGGACCGCTTGCTGCACCTGGGCGTGCGCCACTGGCTGGTGCCGCACAAACTGGCGCTGGATGTGGGCGGCGGTCGCCAAAACGGGGCTGAGCGCACGGGCGGCTTTGTGGCCGTCAACCTGAGTTTCTTTGATCTGAATTTTTAACCTGAATTTTTAACCTTTTAACCTTTTGACCTGATTGAAAGACCCGAACATGAAGACCCAACAACTCCTCATCACGTTTGCCCTGGGCATGTGCGCTGTGGGCCTGGCCCAGGCCAGCGATGGCGAGAGCCTGCTCAAGGACAACGGCTGCCTGTCTTGCCACGCCAAGGCCGAAAAAATCGTCGGCCCCTCCTACCTGAGCGTGGCCGACAAATACCGGGGCGACAAGGACGCCGTGGCCGCACTGGTGCAATCCATCCAGAACGGCTCCAAGGGCAAATGGGGCCGCATCCCCATGCCCGCGCACAGCAGCATGAGCCAGGATGACCTGAAAACCGTGGCGCGCTACGTGCTGGCCACCAAGCCCTGATCGGCCTGTTCTTGCGGCGGGTCTGGCACCCGGCTGGAGAGCGGCACAATCTCCAGCTTCACGACCCGTGGCCTATTTCCTCATTGCTTACCCATTTTTTGCCCCTTTGATGCCATGGATTTACGCCGAACACTCCTCACCAGGCTGACCCTGGCCTTTGCAGCGCTGCTGCTTGTGTTTGGCGGAGTCTGGCTGCAGGACTTGCGCCAGGACGCGCTGGCCGAGCAACAAGCCACCTCGCGGCTGGTTGCGCTGCTGCTGGACAAGTCCAGCCTGGACGCACCGCAGCAGCTGGCTGCAGCACTAGCGCCGGGGCAGTTCCGGCATGTGTCGGTGCAGCTGGCCAACCCGGGTGCCGAGCCCCAGGCGGCGGATGTCACAGCGGCCGAGCCACCAAGGCTCATGCGCTGGCTGGGCCTGTCCAACGAGGTGGGCCAGGCACACCGCATCCGTGTGGGCGGGCAAGAGTTGACCATTCGCCCCGACCCGGGCAGCGAGTTCCGCGAAAAACTCACCGACTCCCTGCAGGTGCTGGTCATGCTGGTGCTGTTTTGCGGCATCTGCCTGGGCCTGACCTGGTTTGCCGTGGACCATGCCTTGTCCCCCGTGAAAGAGCTCAACGCCGGTCTGGTGCGCCTGGCCACCGGTGAAGACCAGGCCCGCTTGCCCGGCTTTGCCCTGCGCGAATTTGCCGCCATTGCCCAGGTGGTGGACCAGCTGGCCGAGAGCTTGAGCCGTGCCCGCGACAGCCAGCGCCGCCTCACGCGCCAGCTGATGGACGTGCAAGACCAGGAGCGGCGCGCCTTGGCCGCCGAGCTGCACGACGAGTTTGGCCAATCGCTCACCGCCATCAGCGCCACTGCGGCCTACATCGAACACCACGCCCACCATGCCGAGGCGGCCACGTTGACCGATTGCGCCCGCGAAATCGGCAGCGAATCGCGCCGCATCTCGGGCCATGTGCGGCAACTGCTGACCAGCTTGCGCCCCTATGGCCTCGAAGACAGCGGCATGCGCGAAGCCCTGCGCGAACTGGTGGCAGGCTGGCAGGCCCGCCTGCCCGACCGGCAAATCGATTGCCACATCGCCCCACTGCCCGCAGTCTCGGCCGACGTGGCGCTGGCCCTTTACCGCTGCTTGCAAGAGGCGCTGACCAATTGCGTGCGGCACAGCGGCGCACAGTGCATCGAGGTGCAGGCCGGTTTGCAAGGTGGGCGGATTCACCTGACCGTGTCTGACAACGGCAGCGGCCAGGCCCAGACCCTGCAACGCCAGGCGGGCGGGGGTCTGCTGGGCCTGCGCGAGAGGCTGGCCATGGTGGGCGGCCACTTGCAGATTTCAGACCGCGCAGGCGGTGGCGTGGTGCTGAGTGCCACGCTGCCTGTGCAAGCCAAGGAGACTTTGTGAGCATTCAGGTGATGATCGTGGACGACCATGCCGTGGTGCGCACGGGCTACCGCAGGCTGATCGACGCCGAGCCCGACTTGCGCGTGGTGGCTGATGTGGCCACGGGCGACGAGGCCTGCGCGGCCTTGCGCGACACGGCCATTGACGTGGTCGTCATGGATTTGTCCTTGCGCGAAGGCAGCGGTCTGGAGGCCATCAAACGCCTGCTGGAGCGCCAGCCCCATTTGCGCGTGCTGGTCTTCAGCATGCACCAGGCCGTGGGCTACGTCACCCAGGCCTTGCGCAACGGGGCGGTGGGCTACATCACCAAAAATTCGGAGCCGCTGGAGATGATCGCCGCCATCCGCAAAGTGGCTCAGGGCCAGCGCGTGTTTTCGGCCGATGTGGCCCATGCTCTGGCCTGCCAGGCGGCCGACGGCAGCGATGCGCTGGAAAGCCTGACGCCCCGCGAGTTTGAAATCCTGCGCCTGTTCACCAGCGGCCAGCCCCCCACCCAGGTGGGCGAGCAATTGCACCTGAGCGGCAAAACCGTGCTCAACCACCTGTCCAACATCCGCCGCAAACTCGACGTCAACTCCGAACTCGAACTCCTCCTGCTCGCCGCCCGCCACGGCCTGGTGAACCTGGATGCGTAAGCCGCACCCGCAGATTCCAACCTTGCGCTCTTCGCAGGTCGGCACCTTCAGGTCCGACATTGCCGGTTTGGCAAAGGTTCATGTCGGGGCTGAAGCCACCGACCTACAAATACACGGATCCCGTAGGTCGGACCTTCAGCTCCCACAAAGTTTGAGACTGCATGCCATCGCCGGGAAATTTTCCCGGCACTCACGGGCGTGATTCCCAGGCGTGTTGCAGGCCTGGGGGCTAAGCTTCAAGCATCTCAGCGGGGTCAGAGCCAAAGAGACGCGTTGGAGGCAGACACCCGTGAACACACATCAAAAAAACGTCAAAAAACACTTTCCCCCTTTGTCTTGTTTGAGCCTGGCTTTGGCCTTGGCGCTGACGCCTTCGCTGGCGGTGCATGCGGCCACTGATAGCGAAATATCCACCGTCACCGTGGTCTCGACCACGCCGCTGCCAGGTTTGGATTTGAACGCCAGCCAGATCGCGGCCCCCGTGCAGCGCGGCCTGGTCAACGATGCGCACAGCCAGGATTTGGCCGAATGGATGAATGCCCACCTGGGCGGCGTGCTGGTGCAGGAGTTGCAGGGCAATCCCTTTCAGGCCGATGTGCAGTACCGGGGGTTCACGGCTTCGCCCCTTTTGGGCACGCCGCAGGGCCTGTCGGTGTATCTGGACGGCGTACGCATGAACCAGCCTTTTGGCGATGTGCTCAGCTGGGACCTGATTCCCCGCGCCGCGCTCAAGTCGGTCACGCTGATGCCCGGCTCCAACCCGCTGTTTGGACTGAACACCTTGGGCGGTGCTCTGGCGCTGCAGACCAAGGACGGGCGCAGCAGCCCCGGAACGCAGATGCAAATCCAGGCCGGCAGCCATGGACGCAGCAACCTCTTGCTGGAACACGGGTTTGTGAATGACAAGGGCCTGGACGGCTACTTCATGCTCAACCAGTTTCACGACGGGGGTTGGCGCATGGCTTCTCCCAGCGATGTGCGCCAGTTGTTTGGCAAACTCGGCTGGCGAGACGGCAATACCCGCAGCCAGCTGAGCCTGAGCCTGGCCGACAACGAATTGCACGGCAATGGCCTGCAAGAAGGCAGCCAGCTGGTGCAGAACTGGCGCAGCGTGTACACCACGCCCGACATCACGCGGCAAAAGTCCTGGATGCTCAACTGGACTGGCAGCCACGAAGTGCGCGAGGGCTGGACCTTGACAGCGCAGGCCTATATGCGAAACCAAACGGGCAGCACGCTCAACGGCGATGTGAATGAAGGCTCGCTTGATCAAAGCGTTTACCAGCCCAACGCGGCAGAACGTGCGGTGTTGGCGCAAACCGGCTACAGCGGTTTCCTGGCCAGTGGCGCGAATGCGGGCAACACACCGTTCCCTTATTGGCGCTGCTTGGCCAACGCCTTGTTGCCCAACGACAGCAGCAGCAAAGAACCCGCTGAAAAATGCACCGGCCTGCTCACCCAAGGCCAGACCACCCAAAGCAATCAGGGCCTGGTCTTGCAATCAAGCTGGGAAGGAAAACTGGGCAGCGCCCGCACCCAAAGCGTGGTGGGCGCAGCCCTGGACACGAGCCGCGTGCGCTTCACCCAGTCGAGCCAGCTCGGCTATGTGCAGGCCGACCGCAGCGTCGTGGGCGTGCCCGCCTGGGGCGATGGTGTCACGGGTGGCAATGTCGATGGCGAATCCTGGGACACCGCCGTCGACCTGCAAGGCCGCACCCGCACTGCCAGTGTGTTTGCCAGCAACACCTGGTCCTGGTCAGGTGGCTGGCACCTGACGGCATCAGGCCGCTACAACGACACCCGCGTGCGCAATCTGGACCTGCGCAACGATGGCCAAGCCAACTCCCTGAGCGGCGAACACCACTATGCCCGCCTGAACCCCGCCATGGGCCTGACTTGGGCGCCCTCAGCACAGTTGCAAGCCTGGCTGGGCTACAACGAAGGCAGCCGCGCCCCCACCACCACCGAGCTGGGCTGCGCCAACCCCGATCAGCCCTGCAAACTGCCCAACGCCATGGCCAGTGATCCGCCGCTGCAACAGGTCGTGACCCGCACCCTGGAACTGGGCCTGCGAGGGCGCCTGGCCGAGCAGCACGCCTGGTCTGCTGGGCTGTTTCGCGCGGTCAACGACCAGGACATCCTGTTCGTGTCGAGTGAGCAGACAGGGTACGGTTACTTTCGTAACTTCGGCCAAACGCTCCGTCAGGGGCTGGAGCTGAGTTTGTCAGGCGCGCTCAGCCCCGAGTGGACCTACGGCGTGCATTACAACTGGCTGCAAGCCACGTACCAAAGCGAAGAAACCGTGGCCGGGAACAGCAACAGCAGCAACAGCGCTGGCCCGGGGCTGGAGGGCAACATCGCCGTCAAGCCCGGTGACCGCATCCCGATGACGCCCAGCCAGATGCTCAAGCTGCAACTGGGCTGGAAGCCCAATGCGCAATGGCGCTTCGGATTGGACATGCAGGCCGTCGGCCGCAGCCTGGCGCGTGGCAATGAAAACAATGCTCACCAGCCCGATGGCACTTACTACACCGGCGCAGGCTACAACCCCGGCTACGCCGTGTTCAACCTGAGTGGCCAATACACACTGCAAGCCGGCTGGACGCTGACCGGCAAAATCAACAACCTGCTGGACACTCGCTACACCACCGCTGCAGTGCTCGCCCCCAACGCCTTCAACGGCAATGCATTTGTTGCCCGCCCCTTTGCCGCCAATGCCGACGGCGATTACCCCCTGCGCCACGGCACCTTCTATGCGCCAGGGGCACCGCGCAATGTGTGGTTGGGGATGCGGTATGTGTTCAAGTGAACATCAGGTGCGCCGAGCGCCTGCGCGCCGCTTTGCCGCACTCTCCGTGCGCTTGGCATGCTCTTCCAGGACTTTAGCCACCGCTTCGCAATAAGGCTCTAGCCAGCCTTGTGCATCCGGTTGTCGTAATGCCTGGGCCCTGCGCTGTGCCTCTGCAGCACTGGGCCGCAGGATTAACGCGCCTTGAATTTTTGCTTTCCGGTCATTCACAAGTTCCTTGGCGTTCAGGTTGAGCACCTTGGGCGCAATGCATGCAAGCGCTGCATCGGTCAGCCCTTCAACTTCGCCGTTTTGACGAAACCGGAAGTGCCCATCGACCATCCTGTCAGGCCGCACAAAAGGCTGGGTCGCTGGATCGTAAGCAGCTTTGGGCTTTGCACCGAAATCGCAGTCCCCAGTCCGGGGGAAGCACGCCAGCAAATTGGTCCAACTCAGACTTTCATCGGGGTGTGCGGTGCGTGGCAGGATGTGTTCGATGTGGGCGTTGAAGCGGCCATCCGCATGGACCACTCGCCGCATGGTGTAGGCGCAAAGACCGTGCTGACCTCGGACCAGTTGCTCCAGCATGGGGTCTTTTTCTTTAGTCCCCGTGTTGTCGTAATGCAGATTTTGCGGACTGGTCTGGTTGTCGTTGATGAACTGACGAAGTGCTTGCGGCTCTGCGCCCCGTGTGATGGCCCTCATTGACCTGACTCCAACCCATCACGGTACCAAGCGAGCGTTTCGTCTAATCGTAAAACATCCGGAATGTCACCCACATCCTGGCGCAAACTGTTCAAAAGCGCCTGCGCGGCGTCATAGTTTTCGTCTTCAATGGCACGTTCAATGGCCGCCAACTGGCCCGAGATGTCGGTATTTCGGGGCTCTCCCTCCATGACCTCTTCAAGTACTTCATTGCTGGTTAAACCCCAAGAGCGCTGTGGGTGCCGTGTGCTGTCGCTGCCAGGATGCAAAAGCAGAATTTGCTCGGCACGTAACTCACTCAAGACCTGGGGTGAATGGGTGCTTGCAACGAACTGAGCGGATGGGAAGGCCTGGGCCAAGCCACGGGTGATTTCACGTTGCCAACGGGGGTGTAAATGGGTTTCGAGTTCATCGATCAAAATCAAACCCGGCGTATCTTGCAAGGTCTTTTCGCGCAAATGGCCGTTCAGAATCAACATGCGGCGGGCAATGTCCAAGACCAGCGACATCACGGTGCGCTGTCCATCGCTCAGGTGTTCAAAAAGAACCGGCGCTGCTGTGTCTGCTTGCGCTGTGTTGGACCACTCTACGACAACCGCTTGTCGTTTCATGTCATAGCGCAAGGACTCGAATTCGGGCAAAACCGTGTGAATCGCTGCACTGGCCCAAGCCAGTTCATCATCCTTGACATCCTTGAATGAAACACCGGTTTCGGTGGCCGTTTGTAGGCGTTCGAGCGAACGTGCCGTGATCCAGTGGATCAGCGCTTGAACTTGAGAGGACGCATTTGTGAATGTCTGGAAGGCATCTTTTCGGGTGATTTTTTGAGAGAGCGCCTGGATCGCGTTGGTGCCAGCATGATTCCATGAGCGATCTGCGGGGTAAAAGATGATCAATGGCAACGTTGTCTTACTTGCTTGTTCCGAATCAATTTGTCCTTTTGGAACCAAACTTTGAAACGGACTGTCAATCACAGTCGGATTGTTCCAACTGCTGCTCACAGAGGCCATGCTTTCCGTCTTTGATATGTTCCAGCCAAAAATTTGTCCCAATCGTCCACAGGCTTCGATCTCAACGGGGTAGTTCTTCACAAACCGCAAACTGCTTCCGTTCACATCCCGCGTTTCATAAGGGATGTCTGCACCTTCAAGAAATCCTTGCCAGGGACTTGTTGTGACAAACGGCGTGTAGGCCACCGCAGCATCTAGAAAAGCTTTGAGCAAAGACGTTTTACCAGCGCCGTTGCGTCCTGCAATCACCGAAAACCGTTCATCTATCTCAACCCGCAAGGATGAGTGGGCCTTGTAGTTCTTGAGCTGGAGTTTTTCAATCAACAAATGTGTCTTCAAGGCAAACCTTTCACGCGGCAGATCAGGGCTGATTTCAGCAATTCGCCCACATCAAGAAAGGTGATCTTACCGCCCTGCTTCAGCGCACCCGCTCAGCCGTCAACGTACCCCCGGTCATGAACCCTGCGGGCACTTTTTCTTCGCGGGTGAATTTGACCAAGCCCTGGCCTTGGCAGTACCACTCGTGGCTGGTCAGTGGCACGTCGGTGAAGCCGTTGACCGGGTCGGTGTAGAGGTTCAAAAAGGCTTCGCCCTTCACATGCAGGCAGGGCGACAGCACCTCGCCGGAGGCGAGTTTGAGCTGTTCCGTGTCCGACACGATGCGCCACGTCATGGTGGTTTTGTGGGTGTGTTTGAGTTCGCGGGGGTGCTCGTTTTTGCGCATCAGCAAATAGGGCACGGTGGGGGTGGTCCATTCGGTGCCCACGGTGTACGGCGCCTTGAGCACCCACATGGGCGATTCGTCGGGCTGGGGTTCGCGGTCCATGTCGGTTTGGTGGGCGACGCGGCGCACGCCTTGTTCGTCGGCTTGCAGAAAGTAGGCCACGCCTTGGGAGTGGTGGCGCTGCATGTAGCTTTTGCCTTGCCAGTTCACCGGCCCGCGTGTGCGCAAGGTCCAGACCTCGTTGTCGCGTGCGGCCTCTTCGTTGTAGCGCACTTCGTAGCGGGTCACGTCACCTGCGCGCAGCGGAAACCAGACCGGCCCCGCGTTGGGTGAACAGGCTGACAGGCCCAGCATGCCCAGCACGCCCAACAGTGATGCGGCACCCAAATACAGAGTTTTCATGGCGTTCATTTTTCGGGCAGCTGCGCACGGGGCAGGTCGCTGAGTTTGATTTGCACCTTGTCGTCGTTGGCCGGGCGCAGCCAGGGCAGGCCGCCCTGGCCCCGGCGTGGCTCGGTGGTGCCGATCTGGGTGTTGCCGTCGCGGGCTTTTTTGATGCCGTCGCCCAAGATGCGGTGCAGGTCTTTTTCGTAAGGCAGGCGGTGCACCCGGGGCAGGTCGAGCGCTTCGTGGTCTTTGAGTTCATTGACCCAGATGTAGATGGCGCCAGGGTGGTGGCGTGCCGGGCTGGGCTCGTCGAACACGGCCGACAGCAGCACAAAGCGCGGCGGCAAGGCGTCATCGGCCGGCCAGCCCGCAATGCCGCGCAGCACCTGGTGGTGGAACAGGAAAAAGCCGCTGACCACGATGACCATGACCGCCTTGAGCAGCCAGTGCCAACGGGTGGCCAGACACAGGCACAGCAGCAAAAAGGCCAGCAGGGCGTAGGCGATGGCCAGCCAGAGCAGTTCGGTGGTGGTGGTAGGGATCATGTGGGTTTTTCAGGGATGGGTGTTCAGATGCCCGAGCGCATCACGATGGGTTTGGGGGTGGTGTTCACGTCCAGCACCTGGCCGTGGTCGTCAATTGAAAAGCGCACCAGGGTGCGTTCTTCGCCTTTGGCGCCAATTTGCTGGGTGCCAGTGAAGATGATTTCCGCCTGGGGGTTGATCTTGACCACGGTCACGGTGGCGTCCACGGGCAGTTGGTTGCGGCTTTCGTAATAGTGGGCGTTGACCACGTATTCGCCGGCCACCAGGCCGCGCAGGGTGACGATTTCTTGCCGTGCGGCGCTGCTCACGGTTTGGCCGTTGACGACCACCGAGTTGTTTTTGTCGCCCCGGTCGTCACGGTCCAGGTGCAACATGCCCACGTCGCGCTGGCGAAACCACAGCAGCTTGCCGCCGGGCTCCATCACCCAGGTGTCCAGGTCGTTGGGGTTTTCGTCGGGCCAGGACACGGTGATCATGAACTCGGCTTTGGCGGGCACGTCACCGGCCTTTTTGGCCTGCGGGTTGAAGGACAGCAGCGCGATCACAAAGCAAAAAACGAAGGCGATCAACATGTTGAACAACATGTCGTAAAACGGGTCCGTCTCGGTGTCGCGGGTGCTGCGGCCAATGCTCATTCGACGGCCCCGGTGACGCTGGACTGTATGGCCTGCGCCTCGCCCAGCGTCAAAATTTTGGCCACCAGGCCGTCGGCAAAGCGGTCAATGCGCATGAGCTGCAAGCCCAGCAGGATGTTGGCCGCCAGCCCGGTGATGGTGGTCAACAGCGCAATGCCCAGTCCGCCCGTCAGGCTTTTGAGCATTTGCGCCGATTGCTGCGGGTCAAAGCCGTCCATGCGTCCCAGCTCCAGGGCCAGCACCGAAAAACCGATCACCTTGCCCAGCAAGCCCAGCTTGAGCTGGATGCCGTTGAGCCACCAGGCCATCTCTTGCGGGCCGTGCGCCCGGTCGCTCAGCACCTGCAGCAAGATGCTTTTGTCGGTGTGCGCATGGCCACGCGCTTGCAGGTAGTCGTGCGCCCAGCTGACTTGTTCGGCAGTGGCCATGGCCCCACCGCTTTGCAGCGCCTGCCATTGCAAGCCCAACGCCCAGCAGCGCATGCCCGCCCAGACCGAGCAGCCCAAGAACAACAGCACGATGACGATGGTCAGGCCCGTGGGGTCGGCCTGCACCAGTCGGTGCCACAGGCCGTGCTGCCACATGAGCGCCGCGCCAAACACCAGCAAACCCATGAAGGCCAGCCACAGCAGGAACAGCCCTTGCGGCGCTTGCTCCAGCGACAAACTGGGGCGGCCGATGACCGGCAAGCGTTTGACCAGCAGGGCGCCCCACATGCGTTGGTGCCATCGACTGGCCGAAGGTGCGAGTGCGTTCATGCGGGGATCAACTCCTGTTTGGTGGGCTGGCATGGCAAGTGCTGCATGTGCGAACATGTCAGCGCTGTGCGCCAAACCATTTCACTGAGCAACAAAAGTGCCACCCATTCTGATCAGTTTCACCCCTTGGGGCCGACGCACGGGCGACGCGATGCGCTTGGCTTGTTCCAATTTGGAGCAGGGCGGCGTGGCGCTGTGACACAAGTGTTCCGTCGCCTGGGGGTGTTCGTGCTGCTGAGCCTGGCTTGGGTTGGGCTGTTGTGGCCCGCCAGCAGCTGGGCGCTGACGTGCCGGGATGCGCCTGCCCTGGCCTGGCAAAGTGTGGTGCCTGGGGTGGCAGCGGTGCATGGGCATTGGCCCTCGGTCACGCCTGCGGGGCGCGCGCATGTGGCCACCACGGTGGTGCTGGGGCAAGGCCAGCACGTCACGGTGGTGGACCCCGGCCCGACCGAGCGCGTGGGCCGTGCGCTGCAACAAGACCTGGCCTGCCGCAAGTTGTCGCACAAGTTGTCGAGCAAGGGGGCGCCCAGCGCAGCCCCCAGGGTGGTGGGCTTGATCAACACCCATGCCCACGCCGAGCAGGTGCTGGCCAATGGGGCTTTCGGGCTGGCCGCAGCGGCCACATCGGGCACCCGCGACGCCATGCGCAAACGCTGCCCCGATTGTCTGGCGGCCTTGCGGCAGGATTTGGGCGCCACGGCCTTGCGCGGCACCCGGATTGTGGTGCCCACCCAAGTCTTGGTGGACGGACAAAGTCTGCAAGCTGGCGGCCGCGCCTGGCGGGTGCGCGAGATGCGCCACGCCCATTCTGAAAGCGATTTGGTGCTGTGGTCCGAGGACGGCGGCATTGTGTTGGCCGGTGGTCTGGTCGATGGCCCGCAGCTGCCCGTGTTGGCCCAAGGCAGCGTGCAAGGGTGGCTGCAGGCGCTGGCCGAGCTGCGCGCCTGGCAGCCGCAGTGGCTGGTGGGGCAGCAGCTGGTGAGCGGGCCGGGGCAGGTGCAGGCGGCTTTGCAGCGTCAGCAGCAGTACCTGTGTGGCTTGGTGCAGTACGCCTGGCAGGGGCTGGATCGGGGTTGGTCAGAGGCCGAAGCGGTGCAGGATTTGCCCCCGCCGCAGGCTTGGGCTGCCGATGTCACGCCCACACAGGCACGAACACCGGGGGCAGATCAGACACCCAAACAGTCCACCGATCTGTGGACAACGCCATCGGCCAAGCGCACCCACCCCGATTTAAATGAGGCTTGGCAGAACCAGCAGCGTCAGCAGCATGTGTTCAACCAGCTGCGGGCCTGGCGCGAGGTGGAGTTGTCGTGGATGGACCAGACCACGCGCCCCAGCCCCTGGCCAGGGCTGTGCGCATCAACCCCAGACGTCGGCCGGTAGCTGGTCTTTTTTGCGGTAGATGGTGTTGCGCGACACGCCCAGCAGCTTGGCCGCCGCAGACACATTGCCCCGGCATTGGCGCAGCGCATCGGTCATGGCCTGCAGGGCGACGTCTTGCAGGCGGGGGGCGCCGACCGACGGTGTGGGTGTTGCTACGGGGGGCGGTGCTTCGTTGGCACTCGGGGGGGCCATCCAGATGGGGGCGGCGCTGGCGCTCGAGTTGCTGTGGGGCGAAACCAAGGCATCCGGGGCCGACAACGGGGTCGTGTATGCCTTGCTGAGTGGGTTGGTGTGTGTGGACAAATGACTGGTCGAGGCGGGCGCCAAAGGCATGCCCAGCGCGGCTTCTTCGCAAGGCAGGGGCTCGGGTGTGCCGGGCTGGGCCAGGACTTGCTGCACTTCGTCCAGAAAATCATCGGGCAGGTGCTCGACCTCGATCTCGCCACTGTGGCCCACCATGACCACGGCGGTGCGCAAGAGGTTGTGCAGCTGGCGGAAGTTGCCAGGCCAGCGGTACTGCTTGAACATCGCCATGACGCCGGGCGACACGCTGATGTGCTGCTCTGGCGTGCACAGGTTGAACAGGATTTTGTTGGCCACCACCTCAAAGTCCGAGCGTTCGCGCAGGGCGGGCAGCCGCACCACCAGGCCGTTCAGGCGGTAGTACAGGTCTTCGCGGAACTGGCCTTGGGCGATCAGGGTCTTGAGGTTTTTGTTGGTGGCGCAAATGAGCATCACGTCCACCTCGTATTCCTTGCCCGAGCCCAAGGGCGTGACCCGGCGCTCTTGCAGCACGCGCAGCAAACGCGCCTGCAGCTGGGTGGGCATGTCGCCGATTTCGTCTAGAAACAGCGTGCCGCCGTGGGCCATCTGGATCTTGCCCGGGGCGCCGCGCCGTTTGGCGCCGGTGAACGCGCCTTCTTCGTAGCCAAAGAGTTCGGACTCGATCAGGGTTTCAGGAATGGAGGCGCAGTTGATGGACACAAAGGGCCGCCGCGCCCTTGCTGAGTCGTTGTGAATGGCCTGCGCCAGGATGTCTTTGCCGGTGCCGGTTTCGCCCAGGATCATGATCGGGATGTCGCTGCCCTGCACGCGCTGTAGCTTGTGCAGCACGGCGGCCACTTGTGGGTCGCCAGTGTTCAGGTAGTGCAAGCTCGACAAGCTGGCCCGACCTGCCGCTGCGGCGGTGGTGGCGCGGGTGGCCGGGCTGGGTGTGGGGGGCTCGACAGGCGTGGCCTGGCTGGGGCCTGCGGCGGTGAAGGCGTCTTGCATGCCGCTGAACCAGATGTTGCTGGGTTTGAGGCGTGCCTGACAGAACACCTGCACGCCGTTGTGCATGCACAGGTTCACCGGCTGGCCTGCGGCGTGGCGCAAGCGGTCATGAAACTGCGAGATCGGCTGGTTGAACAGCGACGAGAAGGTGTGCGCCTGCATGGCATTGACCGACAGACCCAGCTGGAACTGGGCGCTGCGGTTGGCCGACAAAAACCGCCCGTCCAGCGTGAAGACGATGATGCCTTCGACCAAGGTGCTGAGGAATTCGGGCCGGGTATGAAAGTGAATCCGCAAGGCATCGGGAAACACATTGGCAAACATGTGGTTCTCGATCATCTGGGCCGACATGCGCACCAGCGCCATGGTGTGCTGGTGGTAACTGCGCTCGTCACCCGTGACATCGAGTGCGCCCATGACTTTGCCGTAGGGATCAAAGATGGGGGTGCACGAGCAGGTCAGAAACTGGTTGGCCTGCAAAAAGTGGTCGTTGCCGTGCACAACCAAGGGTTTGCCCTCGGTCAAGGCGGTGCCAATGGCGTTGGTGCCTTTGCTTTGCTCGGACCATTCCACGCCGGGCATCAAGGCCACACGGGAGGCTTTTTCGAGGAAATCGGCATCACCCAGCGAGTGCAGGATGAGCCCGTTGCTCGACGTCAGCAGCACCATGCTGTGGGTGTTGGCGATCTGCTCGTAGAGCGTCTCCATGACGGGGCTGGCGTGCTGGTAGAGCAGTCGGTTTTCATCGCGAGCGGAGGTGATCTCTGCACTGCGCAGCGGCGAAAAATCGGGTTTTTCCGAGGCGTGAAGTCCAAACGAATGGCTGCGGCCATGCGATTGTTGAATCACACTGCGGTGGTGGTCGCTGTCGAGCGCATAGATGCCTTGACCCGGGGCCACGGTCGGTGCGCGTGCAGGCATGCTGAGCATGGTGTCTCCTAGGGGATCTGTCACAGCCCACATGGCGCTGTGCATCCCGTCTAATTCTTGTGAGTTCGCCGGATCTGTTGAGCCGGTCAGTGTGCCATGGTCAGGCCTGAAGCTTTCATTTTCTTGACGCAAGTCATCTCCCGGGGGCCAAAGTGTGTCGTTTTTCAACACATGCAAAACCCCGGCCAAGGGCTGGCCCGTCCTGAAGCGGGGTTGGCGAGGACGTCTGAGAGAAAAGTGTCCCCATTTGCAACAAGGGCGTGACAGTAACGCTGGCCCCTGTGCCATTGGGGATCGGTGCAGGCCCGGCGGACGGGTGCAAACATGGCACGCTATTTGCCAAGACAGAACATCTTTTCACTTCACGAGTTCATTTCATGACAACCAGTTCCTTGCTCATTTCTTGTTTGCGAAACGCTTTGCTGGCCACCGGCCTGGTGGTGCTAGGCAACGCTGCATGGGCCCATGGCGATGTGACCCCCCAGGCGGTCGACACCCACACCCTGCCCCAGCTGGGCGACAAATGGCTGCCCAGCAACCCCTACAGCAGCGGCCCGGCGGCCAAAGAGGCGCTGCGCATTGGCACCTCGGCCTACAACCAGAACTGCGCCCGTTGCCACGGGCTGGAAGCCATCTCGGGCGGTATCGCCCCTGACCTGCGCAAACTCGACGCCGATTGCACCGGCATGGCCGATGCGCAAAAGAAAAGCGCCTGCTTTGCCGAAATGGACGAGTACTACGTGGCCACCGTGCGCCGTGGCCGCACCCGCGATGGCCGCGTCTACATGCCCCCCTTTGAATCCACGCTGAGCCAGGAAGCGATTTGGGCCATCCGCAGCTATCTGGAAACCCGCCGCGACAAATAATCGTTGCGTTGATCCCTCATTCCAAAACATCCAATTTCAGGAGACACCATGAACACCCCTTTGCAGCGCAGCCCCAAGGGCAGCGGCATCTCGCGTCGCCAATGGCTCACGGCCACGGCTGCCGCCTGTCTGGGCAGTGGACTGGCCACAGGTCAGGCGCAGGCGCAGGAGCTGTTTGACCTTGACAAAGTGCGGGCCAGTGGCGTCCTCAAGGTGGCCCTCTACAAGGACAACGCCCCCTATTCGGACGGCAAAGGCCAGGACATGAGCGGGGTGGACGTGGCGCTGGCGCAGGCCCTGGCCAGCGAAATGGGACTCAAGCTGAGTTTGCTGCCCTTTGATGCGGGCGAAAAAATGGACGATGACCTGCGCAACATGGTCTGGAAAGGCCACTACCTGGGCTATGGCCCGGCCGATGTGATGCTGCATGTGCCGGTGGACAAGTTCCTCATGGTGGAAAACCGCCAGACCCTGATCTTTGCGCCGTATTCGCGTGAAGTGCTGATGGTCTTTCATGCACTCGATCGTTTGCCCGCGTTGACGTCTGGTGATGACCTGCAGGGCTTGCCGCTGGCGGCAGAACGGGCCAGCGGCGCGGCCGGTACCTTGATCGGCTATCGCGGTGGCCGCTTGCGAGACCAGGTGCGCATGTACCCGTCCGGTGTTGAGGCTGCCGCGGCCGTGCTTCGTGGTGAAGTGGCCGCGGCCTATGTGAGCCGTGCCCAGGCCGAAACTGCCTTGAAGGCGTCCGGCCTGCCTGCGGCCAAATTTGGCTTCACCCAAATGACCTTGCCCGGGTTGGCCGACAACGGCTGGCCGATTGGCATGGCGGTCAAGTCCGGCAACAAGCAACTGGCCACCGCCCTCGAAAATGCCCTGCAAAAGCTGCGCGCCGATGGCCGCTTGTTGGCCATGTACCGCGACCGGGGTTTGACCTTGGTGGCGCCTTGACGGCCCGAATTGTTTTTAAACCTGAAAAAAGAATTTCCGATGAGACAACACATTCCCTGCCGCTTGCTGCCTTTGAGCTGGAGCCTTCTGACCGTTGGCTTGTTGGGCGCTGCAGCCCATGCGCAAAGCACCGATGAAGTCACCGTGCAAAGTGGTCGCCTGGCACAAAAACAGTTCGATGCCCCGGCCTCGGTGCGGGTGATCGATGGCGAGTCGATCCGCAACGCGGGCGCGCAGGTGAATTTGTCCGAGGCGCTGGCACAGGTGCCTGGCGTGGTGGCGCTCAACCGCAACAACTACGCGCAGGACGTGCAGATTTCCATTCGGGGCTTTGGCTCGCGCTCGGCCTTTGGCCTGCGCGGCATCCGCCTCATCACCGACGGCATCCCGGCCACCACGCCCGATGGACAAGGCCAGGCATCGACGGTGAGCCTGACCTCGGCCGAACGCATTGAAGTGCTCACGGGTCCGCTGGCCCAGCTGTACGGCAACTCGGCCGGCGGTGTGATCCAGACCTTCACCCGTGAAGCCGGGGACCAGCCGCAACTGGATGTCTCCACCACCCTGGGCAGCTACGGCCTGCGCCGCCATGACGTGCAGTTCAGCGGGCGCACCGGCAGTGTCGGCATCGTGGCCGACTACAGCACGTTTGACATCGACGGCTACCGCAAAAACAGCGCTGCACAGCGCAAACAATTCAATGGCGTGCTCACCACGCAGCTGCAAGACGACACCAAGCTCAAGCTGGTGGCCAATATGTTTGACATGCCGATGGCGCAAGACCCGTTGGGCTTGACGGCGGCGCAGTTGAAAGCTGATCCGCGTCTGGAAGGCACCAATGCGCTGGCCAACCGCACGCGCAAAGTTGTTTCGCAAAACCAGCTGGGCGCGGTGCTTGAACATCGCTTCAGCGACGCCTTGCGCCTGCAAGCGCGTGCCTACACAGGTACACGAGACAACCTGCAATACCAAGCGAGCAGCCCCACAGCAGGCACTTGGGTGGGCCTGGCCCGTGAGTTCAAAGGCCTGGGCCTGCAGCTGGGCGGCAAAGCGCGCACCGATGCTGGCGACAAGATTGACTGGGTGGTGGGCTTGGATGCCGACCAATCGGGCGAGCAGCGCCAAGGAGGCGCCACCGCTGCTGGAGAAAAAACAGGCGCCATCACCCGCAACGAATACAACGAAGCCAGCAACCGCGACCTGTTCGCGCAACTGAACTGGCACCTGCCCAATTTGAGCGGCTCGCCCTGGACATTGACCGCAGGCGTGCGTCGCAGCAGCGTGGACCTCAAGAGCCGCGACGACATGCCAGTGACTGCCAACGACCCCAACGGCTCTGGCTTGGTGAACTACGCCGCCACCAGCCCCGTGCTGGGCGCCACCTGGCACGCCAGTGAGCAACTCAACGTTTACGCCAACTGGGGCCGTGGTTTTGAAACCCCCACCTTGGCCGAAGCCGCCTACGCCGTGACCGGCGCGGGCAACACCCGCTCGGTGGTGGGCCAGTTCAACCCCAACATGCTCGCTTCGCAAAGCCAGCACAAAGAAGTGGGTGTCAAGTGGACACCCGCGCGCGACATGCGCTTCGATGCGGCGGTGTTCCACATCCAGACCGATCGCGAAATCGTGACGGCCCTGTCTGATGCTGGCAAGACCGCCTACACCAACGCCGCCCAAACGCTGCGTCAAGGTGTGGAACTGGCTTGGCACGCCAAGCTGGCAGACCACTGGCGTGCGCAGCTCTCGGCTACCTGGCTGGAGGCTACTTACGACAGCGCCTTCACCTCCACCGCCAAAACGGGCACGTCACAAGCCCCGATTTACAAAGACAAAACCGTGCCCGCAGGCAACCGCATGCCCGGCATCCCGGACCAGCAAATGTTTGCCTCGCTGCAATGGGCGCAGCAGGGCTTTGGGGTCAAGTCGCTGGGTTTGTCCGCTTCTGCAGACTGGGTGTCGCGTTCGGCCATGTGGGCCAGCGACATG
This sequence comes from Limnohabitans sp. T6-5, assembly GCF_003063315.1. Taxonomy (GTDB): domain Bacteria; phylum Pseudomonadota; class Gammaproteobacteria; order Burkholderiales; family Burkholderiaceae_C; genus Limnohabitans_A. Next base: position 1,167,569 of record NZ_NERV01000002.1, on the reverse strand, counting down.
AACGAAGCGGTTTCTCGCGTGGCGGGCTACGACCTGGTGAATCTGCGTGTGCGCCATCGCAGTCAATGGGGCTCGGTGCGCCTGGAGGCCTGGGCCGGTGTGGACAATTTGATGGACCGACAGTATGTGGGCTCGGTCATCGTGAACCAGGCCACAACGCAATACTTCGAGCCCGGCCTGCCCCACAACTGGATGACGGGCATCAAGGTGTCGGTGCCCCTGTGAACATCACAGCGTTGTATCCGGTAATGTCGGACTCTTCGAGTGCCGACCTACGGGGGACGCTGTGTTCGTGTAGGCCGGTGTCTTCAGCTCCGACATGATGGGCTTTGGCGCAGGCTGACTTTGGGGCTGACGCCACTGACCACCAGGGGTAATGTCGGACTCTTCGAGTGCCGACCTACGGGAGACCCTGTGGTCTTGTAGGTCGGTGGTCGCAGACCCCGACAACTGCATGACAGGTATCAAGGTGTCGGTGCCTTTGTGCGCTGACCGCCCTCGCGGGCTAAACGCTGCGTCCTAAAATGAACACATGGACACTGCTTCAGGCATTTACAAAATTCCCCAATCCGTGCTGGTGGTGATCTACACCCCGGGGCGGGATGTGCTCCTGATACGCCGCACCGATGAGGGCACTTGGCAATCGGTCACTGGCAGCAAGGACTTTGATGCTGAGGCTTGGCATGAGACGGCTCGACGTGAGGTGCTGGAAGAAACCGGCATCGACGCCCACCACCCGGACTGCCAGTTGTGCGATTGGCAGTTGGAAAACGTGTACGAGATTTACCCAGCCTGGCGCTGGCGATATGCGCCCGAGGTGAGCCACAACACCGAGCGGGTGTTTGGTCTGTGTGTGCCGCAGGGTACGCCCGTGACGCTGAGCCCGGCAGAGCACACTCAATTGCAATGGCTGCCTTGGCATGAGGCGGCGGATGCGTGTTTTTCTGCCTCCAACGCCGAAGCCATTCTCATGCTGCCGCATTTTGCGCGGGAGCCTTCGCCATGAGTGAGCAGCTTTTGGTGCACCCCGTGTTGCGGGTGGCCACCTACAACATCCACAAAGGCGTGCAGGGCCTGGGGCCTGCGCGGCGGCTGGAGATACACAACCTGGGGCATGCGGTAGAGCAGTTGGATGCGGACCTGGTCTGTCTGCAAGAAGTGCGGCACATGAACCGGCGTGAAGAGCGCTACTTTCAGCATTGGCCCAGCCAACCGCAAGCTGACTACCTGGCCCCCGAGGGTTACGAAGCAATTTACCGCACCAATGCCATCACCCGTCATGGTGAGCATGGCAATGCGCTGTTGTCACGCTGGCCTGTGTTGTCGCATCAGCATCGGGATATTTCTGATCACCGGTTTGAGCAGCGCGGTTTTTTGCACACCGAGGTTCAGGTGACTGGGCGCATCGTGCATGTGGTGGTGGTGCATCTGGGGCTGGTGCCTGCCAGTCGGGTGCGACAGGTGACGTCGTTGCTGGAATACGTCGAGAACCATATCCCGACCTCAGCCCCTGTGCTGGTGGCCGGTGATTTCAACGATTGGGGCACGGGGCTGGGTCGGCGCATGGCCCAATCGGGGTTTCGTGAGTGGCGCGAACAGCCCACGCCCACTTACCCCTCTCGTTTGCCCCTGAACCAACTGGACCATGTGTATGCGCGCGGACTGCAGCCACTGGGGGCCATGGTGCCATCGGGGCGCATCTGGCAGCGCATGTCGGACCATTTGCCTCTGGTGGCCGAGTTCACCTGGGATGACTAGCGCATGCGCCACAGCCCAATCCTGCGCGATGGTCACCAAATCCAGTTGATCGAGGGTGGGCTGGCCTATTTTGAGGCGCTGGTGGCTGCGTTGGATCAGGCCCGCTCGCAGGTGCACATGGAGACTTATATTTTTGATCTTCATGGCGCGGCCGTGATGGTGGCCGAGGCGCTGGAGCGTGCGGCTTTGCGCGGTGTGCGGGTGTGTTTGGTGGTCGATGGTGTGGGCACGCCCAACTTGCCTGCGCTATGGCATCAACGTTTTGATCGGGCCGGGGTGGCCTGGCGCATTTATTCGCCTTTGGGCACGCTGGGCTTGCTCATTCCCAGCCGCTGGCGGCGCTTGCACCGCAAGTTGTGCGTGATGGATGGACACCTGGCATTTTGCGGAGGCATCAATATTTTGGATGACTGGTACGACCCGCAGCACGGTACCTTGGCACAGCCCCGGTTTGATTTTGCGGTGTGCGTCCGTGGCGCGCTGGTTCAGCAAGTGCAGGAAACGATGACGCAGCTGTGGTGGCGCATGCAGGGTGTGCGCCATGTGCGACAGCAGCAGTTTCCCGAGGCGTTCAGCTCATTTCGGGCTGCGGGCTTGCATCTGCCATGGACCCAGGATGATGCCGGTGGCCGGGCCCCCAGTGACCGGGGGCACAGGGTGGCCAAAGCGGGCTTGCTTTTGCGCGACAACGTCTTGCACCGCAGCCAGATTGAGCGGGCTTACCTCAAGGCCATTGGCGCTGCGCGGCATGAAATCATCATTGCCAATGCCTATTTTTTGCCCGGTCGCCGCTTGCGCAAAGCCCTGATCCATGCGGCGCAGCGTGGGGTGCGGGTCAGGCTGCTGTTGCAGGGACGCTATGAATACTTCATGCAATACCACGCCGTGCGGCCGGTGTATGGGGTTTTGCTGGCAGCCGGGGTGGAAATCCACGAATACCATGCCAGCTTTTTGCACGCCAAGGTGGCTGTGATGGATGCTGACAATGACCACCCCTGGGCCACAGTGGGTTCGTCCAATCTGGACCCTTTGAGCTTGCTGCTGGCGCGGGAGGCCAATGTGGTGGTGGCCGACAAAGGCTTTGCCCAGAAGCTCCACCAGCGCTTGAGCTGGGCCATTGACACGCAGAGCACGGCTGTGCTGGCCCCGGTCTACACACAAAGGCCATGGCACCAGAGGGCGCGTGACCGCATTGCCTTTGGCCTCATGCGGCTGGCATTGTTTTTGACCGGCAACCGCTACTGATCCCCCCGCATGGCAGGGGGTCTGTGAATCGCTGTTACGATCCTCCACATGTTAATGAAAGCCCCAGACGCCATGACTGCTTCTGCTGCCACGCCCGAAGACGAAGGCGTTCCTGTTTCGGTCAAGATACGCGAGCGCATCCAAGCCGCCCGCAAACGCTTCCACGCCAACGACAACATTGCCGAATTCATAGAACCCGGAGAGCTCGACAAACTGCTCGATGAAGTCACCGGCAAGATGGCGGGCGTCCTTGACAGCCTGGTGATCGACACCATTAACGACCACAACACCGGCGACACCGCCCGTCGCGTGGCCAAGATGTATTTGAAAGAAGTCTTCAAAGGCCGCTATTTGGAAGGCCCCGAGATCACCGAGTTCCCCAACGCCGAGCACCTGAACGAACTGATGATCGTCGGCCCCATCACTGTGCGCAGTGCCTGCAGCCATCACTTTTGCCCCGTCATCGGCAAAATCTGGATTGGCGTCATGCCCAACGAACACACCAACGTGATTGGCTTGTCCAAATACGCCCGCTTGGCAGAATGGATCATGGGCCGCCCCCAAATCCAGGAAGAAGCCGTGGTGCAACTGGCCGACCTGATCCAGCGCAAAACCCAACCCGATGGCCTGGCCATCGTCATGGAAGCGAGCCACTATTGCATGGGCTGGCGCGGCGTGAAAGACATGGACAGCAAGATGATCAACTCGGTCATGCGCGGAGCCTTCCTCAAGGACGTCAACCTGCGTCGTGAATTTTTGGCCTTGATACCCGGAAGGAACTGACCCATGTTGGTACGCCTGCTTTACGCCAGCCGTGTGGTGGACCCCCGCCCCGAAGTGATCGAATCCATCCTGACCCAGTCGCGTCAGTTCAACCCGACCAGTGGCATCACGGGCATCCTTTGTTATGGCGGAGGCATCTTTTTGCAAGCCATCGAAGGTGGGCGCAACGCCGTGAGCGACCTGTATGGCCACATCCAGAAAGACGTGCGTCATAAAGAGGTGGTGTTGCTGCACTACGAAGAAATCAGCGAACGCCGCTTTGGTGGCTGGACCATGGGGCAGGTGGACGCTTCACGGGTGAATACCAACATCTTGCTCAAATACTCTGAACGCGCCGAGCTGGACCCCTACAGCGTCTCGGGCAAAGTCTCACTGGCCCTGCTCGAAGAGCTGATGGCCACCGCGTCCATCATCGGCCGGGCTTAAACCCAGTTCACGCCAAGCCCCGCAAGGGGCTTTTTCACGTCTATGCCCCTGAGTGCGCTTGCGCTGGTCGTTCTGGCCGGTTTCATCCATGCCTGTTGGAACATCGCTGCCAAAAAAGCCGGTGGCGATGTGCGTTTTGTCGCCTTCACTTCGGTGGTGCTGATGGTGTTCTGGGCCCCGTTGGGACTTTGGGCCGGTTGGCAGCAAGTGCCCGCCTGGGGTGTCATGGAGTGGACCTTGGTGCTGGCCAGTGCCTTGCTGCACATTGTTTATTTCATCGTGTTGCTGCGCGGTTACCGAAAGGCCGACCTCACGGTGGTGTATCCGCTGGCGCGTGGCTCGGGGCCGCTGCTGTCGTCCATGGTGGCAATCTTCTTACTGGGTGAGCAAATTTCGTCACTGGGTTTGCTGGGCATTTTGGGCGTGGTCGGTGGTGTGTTCTTGATCGCGGGTGGCCCCGGCTTGTGGAAGGCTGCGCACGACCCGCAACAGCGCGCACGTGTGCGCACCGGGATTTTTTATGGCGGCATCACCGGCCTGTTCATCGCCAGTTACACCGTGGTCGATGGCTATGCCGTCAAGGTGGCGCTGATGTCGCCCATATTGGTGGACTACTTTGGCAACCTGGTGCGCTTGGTGTTTTTGACGCCCACCTTGTTGCGTGACCGTGCCGAGGTGGCGCGCTTGTGGCGCCTACAGCGACCGTATGCCTTGGTCGTTGGCATCTTCAGCCCCGTGTCGTATGTGCTGGTGCTCTATGCCTTGCAGGTGGCACCGCTGTCGCATGTGGCCCCTGCGCGAGAGGTGTCCATGCTGTTTGCCGCCTTGCTGGGTGGCCACCTGCTGGGTGAAAAAGACCGGGGGCCACGCATCGCCGGTGCGGCGCTGATTGCCGCAGGCGTCATGGCTTTGGGCATGGGCTGACATGGCTGTACAGACATTGATCGGCTGCGATTTTTCCAGCAGCCCCAGCAAGCGCAAACCCATTGTGCTGGCGCTGGGCCAAGCCCGGCAGGGCAGGGTGCAGCTGCAAGCCTTGCAAACCTTTGACACGCTGGCTGAATTTGGCGACTGGCTGGCGCAGCCGGCCGATTGGGTGGGTGGTTTTGACTTGCCTTTTGGACTGCCGCGAGAACTGGTCGAGACCCTGGGCTGGCCCACCGACTGGGCCGCCTGTATGGACCATTACTGCACCTTGGAGCGCGCTCAAATTCGCGAACAGTTTGCAGCGTTTTGCAACGCTCGACCCGTGGGCGGCAAATTTGCCCACCGCACCGCCGACAAACCCGCAGGCTCCAGCCCTTCCATGAAATGGGTCAACCCGCCCGTGGCCTACATGTTGCACGCGGGTGTGCCGCTGCTGCGCCAAGCGGGTGTGCATCTGCCCGGCTTGCATGCAGGCGACGCCCGCCGTGTGGCGCTGGAGGCCTACCCCGGCCTGCTGGCGCGTGAGGTGCTGGGCAACCAAAGCTACAAGAGCGATGACAAAGCCAAACAAACCCCCGAGCGCCTGCTGGCCCGGCGTGAACTGCTGGGTGCACTGGAGCGCGGCCAAACGCGCCTGGGCCTGCGCTTGGTGGCCAGCAACGCGCTGCTGGGGCGCCTGGCCGACGACGCCAGCGGCGATGCGCTCGACGCCACCTTGTGCCTCATGCAAGCGGCTTGGGCGCAACAGCAGCACGAAGTCGGGCACCCGCAATACGGCCTGCCGCCGTGTGACCCCCTCGAAGGCTGGATCGTCACAGCCTGATCATGGCTGTCGGGAATTGTGTTGATCAATTTGACAGGCCTTCAAAACTATTCGATTGCCTCCAAACTGGGACGCTGAGCCAATGGTTGTCATGCTGCCGGATGCAGTTTATGCAGTTAGACTGATTTTTTGAACTGAAAAAATCTGAAGGTTTATGGATGCGTCAAGTTATTCGACAAGGCCTTGTTGGCACGTTTGTGTTGCTGGTTTTGCTGGCGATATTCATGTGGTCTGATCTCAAGCCTGCATTCAGTCGGTCTTTTCTTGACCATGTGGCTAAAAACTCACCCAAGGAAAAAGGACCTTGTTATGTCAATGCGATACAGCGGCATTGGACATCTCAGGGGAGTGTGGCCGAAGCGGCCAATCAAGTTCGACAGTCGCGTGGCGAAACCGATGTCGTCAACTTCGCCATTCGGGCTCTTCGTACGGAGTGTGAGTAGGCGTACGTGAAAGATCAGGATCAAACTCTGGACACACAATATTGCCGACGTGCAGGTTGGATGGGGTTCAGAGCTCAGTGCTCAGTGATGTTGGTACTGCGGGTGTTTGAGGTGCTGCTGCGAATCTGTGAAATACTTGACGGGCTGCACTCAAGGTCGCATCACGACAGACAGGCCAAGGGTTCAAGTTTCCGTGACTGAAAATCCCGCGCCATGATGGCGGGTGTCCAGCCTAGATCGTTTGCCTTGGTAGCCAACCTGCCATGTCTGTGGGGCGTCAGGTTGATCATCATGCCGAGTGGTTTTTCGAGGCGCTTTCTGTGGTCGCCATCCATTAACGAAACTGTAAGAGGTTTGCCAATGCACACAGCGGTACTGGTCATTGATGTGCAACAAGGCCTGTGCGAAGGTCCCGGCGCCGCGCACGATTGTTCCGGCACGATCGCGCGCATCAATGTGGTCACGCAAAGCGCCCGTGAAGCCAGCGTTCCGGTGTTCTTTATTCAACATGAGTCAAACGCAGGCTATCTGAAAAACGGCACTCGTGAATGGCAACTGGCAACGGGCTTGGAGGTGCAGGCCGGTGATCGACGGATTCGCAAGACGACGCCTGACGCTTTCTTGCGCACAGAACTGCATGAGGCATTGCAAGCTCTGGGTGTCCAGGATTTGGTGGTTTGCGGCATGCACACCGAGTTTTGTGTGGACACCACCACGCGCAAGGCCTTGGCGCTGGGTTATCCGGTGGTGCTGGTGTCTGATGCGCACACCTCCGCAGGCAACGCAGCCATCAGCGCGCAGCAGGTCATTGCTCACCACAACGCAACGCTGACCAACATATCCAGTTTCGGCCCCAGGGTCACGGCCATGGCGCACCATGAGGTTCGCTTTGCGGACTGATTGTCTTTCACGCCCATATCTTCAGCCATGCAAATCACCCGACTCACTCCCGCAGATGCCATAGCCTACAAGGCCCTGATGTTGCACGCCTATGAGCATGCGGCTGATTCGTTCACATCCACGCCACAAGAGCGTGCTTTGCAGCCCGACAGTTGGTGGATCAACCGCATTGCTGATCCGGCAGGGCTTTCGGTTGTGTGGGGTGCTTTTAACGAAGCAGGTCTGGTGGGCACGGTGTCTGTTGAGTTTGCTGCAAGAGCCAAGACGCGGCACAAGGCGCTCATCGTGGCCATGTTTGTGCGCGAAGAATGCCGGGGCGAGGGTGTTGCCCGTGCACTGATGCGTGCAGCCATCCAGCATGGCCTGGAGCGAGAGGGTCTACGGCTGCTTCAGCTGGAAGTGACACAAGGCAATGCCCCTGCAGAACGGCTGTACCAAAACCTCGGATTTCAGGCTTATGGGGTCGAGCCTATGGCCGTTTTGACCCCCAGTGGTTTCCGGTCCAAGGTGCACATGTGGCTCGATCTGTCTTTGACAAAAAACCACACTTGAAAGTTTCGATGCCATGACCGCAGATAACCGCTTCCAATCTCTCGCCCAAGAACTCGGCCATGACTTCAGTGGCGAGATCAAGATCGGCGGCAACTACACCCCCGTGATGCGCGATGGCCATCAGCTGTATGTGAGCGGCCAGATCCCTCGCGTGGGTGACGAGGTGTTGTTTGTCGGCCCGGTTGGAGATGTTGGCGATGGATTCGATGTAGCGCAGGGCCAGCAGGCCGCTGCCGTCTGTGCCATGCGGGCACTGGCGTTTTTGCAGCGTGCGGCGGGCAGTCTGGACGCGATTTCTTCCATTCCGCGCATCACGGTGTATGTGCGCTCGGCGCCTACATTCATCCAGCAAAGCGAAGTGGCCGATGGTGCGTCGGACGTGCTGTGCCGCGTGCTGGGGCCACGCGGCGTGCACACGCGCACATCGGTAGGCGTGTTGCAGTTGCCCAAGGGCGCGGCGGTGGAGCTGGATTTGTTGGCGATAACAGTCGCAGCACCAGCATGAATGAGGAGAAACAGGCCATGACGACAACCGAAAAACCCAAAGGACCCGCTTCGTATTTCCCGTCCATCGAAAAGAAGTACGGTCAGCCCATCGCGCATTGGCTGGACTTGCTCAAATCATGCGAGGGCATGAAACACATGGAAATGGTGGCCTGGCTCAAGACCGAGCACGGCATGGGCCACGGTCACGCCAATGCCATCGTGGCGCATTGGATGGCGGCCAAGAAATAACAAAAAATGCGTTTCGTCTGCTGCATGATGCGGCCATGGCATCCCCCGTTTTGAATCTGGATCAGCTGCGCCGCTATGCCGTCGCGCGCAGCCTGTTCGCACCCACGACCTTGCCCAAGGCTTTGCAACGACTGGGCTTTGTGCAGGCTGACCCCTTGCGTGCGCCTGCCCGCGTACAAGACTTGACGCTGCGCCACCGCGTGGCGGGTTATCAGGTGGGGGATCTGGAGTCGCGCTATGACCAGCTGCCCATCGAGGAAGATTTTTTCGTCAACTACGGTTTTGTGCGGCGTGACTTGCATCACCTGATGCACCCGCGCACGGCTCGAATCGTCTGGTCGGCTGCCCGCATGAAGCAAGCGCAAGAGGTGTTTGCATTTGTGCGTGAGGTCGGTGTTGTTCGGCCCGTACAGGTGGACGCCCACTTTGACCATGGGCGCGTGGTCAACTGGTTTGGTGGCAACAGCAAGGCCAGCACCCAGCTGCTCGAAGGCATGCACTACCGTGGTCTGTTGCGTGTGGTGCGACGCGAAGGCGGTCAGCGCCTGTACGCCGTTCGCGAGCATGAACCGAGCGGGCAGGGTGCCGAGGTCAGCATGGACGCGCTGGTGGATGTGATCGTGGCCAAGTACGCCCCTTTGCCTGCAGCCAGTTTGGGGCAGTTGGTCAGTCTGCTGTCGGGCGGCATTCCGCAGTGGCGGCAGCACCGTCAGGCCATGCTGCAGCGAGCGCGCCTGCGCTTGCCCACTGCTGAAGTGGATGGCACAACTTGGTTTTGGCCTGAAGGCGAAAACCCGGCATCGCGTCGCCATGGTGTGGAGGACCAAGTTCGATTGCTGGCACCTTTTGACCCGGTGGTCTGGGACCGCCGCCGCTTTGAGCAACTGTGGGGCTGGGCCTACCGATTTGAGGCCTACACGCCCGCCGCCAAGCGGGTGCGCGGCCACTATGCCATGCCCTTGCTCTGGCGCGATCAGGTCATCGGTTGGGCCAACGTCAGTGCCAAGTCCGGTGTGCTCACGCCCGACGTGGGCTTTGTGGGCGCAGCCCCCAAGGACAAAGCCTTTGCTGTGGCCCTGGACGATGAGCTGCATCGCATGGCTGTTTTTCTGAAGCTGATTGAAGCCTGAACCTTGGGCAGATACCCGCGTCTTCGGTTGTCAAAATTGAAGCGTCAATCAAGGTCAATGGGGAATTTCTGGGAATAGAATTTTTTCCTCATAAATGTTTCCTTAATAATTAAAATCGGACATCACGGGATACAATGATGGGCTGACCCTTTGGGGCACCGTCAAAACGGTCACTCAGAGCGTTTTCCATTCCAGCGATTGCCCATGTCTCTATTGAATGAATCCGTCCGAGAAGCTGCTCGTCGCAGTGTGCTGTGTTGGCTGGCCACGGTGGACGCCGATGGCCAGCCCAATGTGTCGCCCAAAGAAGTCTGGACCATAGCCGACGACGAGCATGTGGTGGTCGCAAACATCGCTTCGCCCGGGAGTGCGCGCAACATCGCGCAGCAAGCTCAGGTGTGCCTGAGCTTTGTCGATGTGTTTGTGCAAAAGGGGTTCAAGCTCTTGGGCATGGCGCGTGAAGTGCGTGCAGGCGACGCCGAATTTGCGACTTGGGCCAAACCGCTGCTGGCCATGGTGGGGCAGCGCTTCACCATTCACAGCGTGCTGGTCATTCAGGTGCAATCCGTCGCCGCCATCGTGGCACCCAGTTATCGCTTTTACCCGGACCAGACCACCGAGGCTTCACAAGTGGCCTCGGGCTTGAGAACCTACAACGTAAAACCTGCATAAGAGGAAAAACAATGATTTCCATCACCATCCGTCAAGCCGTGTTGGCTGACCTCGATGTTTTGGCTGGCCTGTTCGATGGCTATCGCCAGTTTTATGGTCAGGCCAGTGATGGGGTGGCCGCCCGGAATTTTTTGCAATCTCGCTTTGAGCATGGGCAATCGGTGGTGCTTTTGGCCGAGTCACAAGGGCAGGCTGTGGGTTTCACACAGCTGTACCCAAGTTTTTCTTCGGTGTCGATGGCGCGGGTGTTTGTGCTCAATGATCTGTTCGTGGCACCAACGACCAGGCGATTGGGCGTGGGCGAGGCCTTGTTGAAAGCAGCTTCGGACCATGCGCGGCAGTTGGGTGCTGTGCGATTGTCTTTGACGACGGATGTTCAGAATTTGCCAGCCCAAGCCTTGTACGAGTCCATGGGCTGGGCGCGTGATCAAAAGTACCATGCTTACCACTTGGCCTTAGGATGCACATGACTGTTCCAATGAATCCAGCCAAGCTACCAGGAGATGCCGATGACAACGCAAGGTTTTGTGGTGACGCATGCCAAGGATGCGCAGTTCGAGCGAGGTTTGCGCTCGTTCTTTGAATACCGCGACTTGGGAATGAAGGACGCGACGGGAGGGCGGGTGACGGCCAGTGTCATTCGCGCGGTCGATGGGCAGGCGTTTTCAAGTCAGCCGCACATGCACCACACCGAGTTTCAGCTGGTTTATGTGCTCAAGGGCTGGATCGAGTTTGAATACGAGGGGCAGGGGGTGGTTCGCCTGGAAGCAGGCTCGTGTGTGCATCAGCCGCCAGGCATCCGCCATCGGGAGCTGGGACACAGTGACGATGTTGAGTTGCTCGAGGTGGTGTTTCCCGCAGATTTCAAGACCGAGACCGTGGACAGCGTCAACCCGTAGGTCGGCACCTTCAGGTCCGACGAATCTTGGTTTTGACAAGGCGCCTTGTCAGCGCGCAAGCTGCCAATCCACATCACCATCGCTCTCCGTTGAGCCAGCCAGTGGATGTGTGACACCCTGCTGCTGGTATGCTGTTTTCAGTGCGTGAGTTCCGGATGGAGTGAGCCATCCCCATTCGTGGTTCCATGCGTCGACAGCGCTCGGGGTGGTGCTGGAGGGGGTGACCGCAGCGATGGTGACTCGGGGATTGATTCCGATGCCGATTTGCTGGGTTGCCCGCAGACTGGGCAATGTTTGTTCTTTCACAAAAACGGCGAGGCTTTCTGATGTTCCGCAGTTTCTTTCTTTCACGCCGCTGGGCCGGGTGGGCCTGGGGTGGTTTGCTGGTCTTGGTTGCCATGGTGTTCATCACGGTGCAGCAGACGGTCAAACTCAATACCTGGTACGGCGAGTTTTATGACTTGCTTCAAAAGCCCGAGCAGGCGGGTGGTTTGGACAAGTTTTGGGGCTTCATGCAGCAGTTTGCATGGATCGCTTTTCCTTACATGTTGCTGCGCAGTCTGGAGACGTATCTGGCCTCGCATTACGCCTTTCGCTGGCGCCAGGCCATGACTGAGGTGTATTTGCCGCGCTGGGCGCGTACTTTCTATACCGTGGAAGGTGCTTCCCAGCGCATTCAGGAAGACTGCATGCGCTTTGCGCGTCAGACCGAGAACTTGGGGCTGGGTCTGGTGCGGGCGGTGCTGACGTTGGCGTCGTTCATTCCCATTTTGTGGACTTTGTCCAAAGGCATGGCGATCACCTGGTTGCAGTTTGAGGGCTCGCTGTTTTGGGTGGCGCTGGCCACAGCACTGGGCGGAACGGTGCTGTCGTGGTTTGTGGGCATTCGCTTGCCGGGGCTGGAATACAACAACCAGAAAACCGAGGCGGCCTTGCGCAAGGCGCTGGTGTATGCCGAAGACGACCGCAGCCGCATGGATTTGTCGCAGGCCCTGAACTTGTTCACAGGGGTGCGGCTGAACAATTTCCGCTTGTTCAACCACTATGCCTACTTCAACCTCTGGAGCAATTTGTACAGTCAGACCATGATCATTTTTCCGTACCTGCTCATGGGACCATCGCTGTTTACGGGCTTGATCACGCTGGGGGTGATCCAGCAGGTGAGCAATGCGTTTGGCAAAGTCAATGAGGCCTTCTCGTACCTGATCGAGCGCTGGACCGACATCACCGAGCTGCGCTCCATCTACAAGCGTCTGACAGAGTTTGAAAAGGGCTTGGCCTGATCGTGGTGAACATGGCTTGTTTGAAGGAGAACTCATGACGAATATCGTGAAATTTCAGCGCGTTTTTCGCGCACCCGCCGAGCGCGTGTTCCGCGCCTTCATTGACCCCGATGCCATGGTCAAGTGGTTGCCGCCGCATGGTTTTACGGGCCGTGTGCACGAGATGGATGCCCGTGTGGGAGGCAGTTACCGCATGTCGTTCACCAACTTGGGCAATGGCCAGTCGCACAGCTTTGGTGGCACGTTTTTGGAGCTGGTGCCGGGCGAGCGCTTGAGTCACACCGACACGTTTGATGACCCGAACTTGCCGGGGGAGATGGTGACCACCGTCACCTTCAAACCCGTGCTGGTGGGCACCGAGGTGAACATTGAGCAGTCGGGCATTCCCGAGATGATTCCGCCAGAGATGTGTTGCCTGGGTTGGCAAGAGTCGTTGAACTTGCTGGCGCTGCTGGTGGAGCCCAATATTCCGGGGTGAACCATCGCCCAAGGCGCAGATCAGCTGGTATTCAAGTCACTCCAGGGGGGCGTTTGGCCAAGAGGGGACTGACCGCCGCTGGTCTTGGTTTGACTCAGATGGCCGCGGCGGCCATGTCTGCTGGCAACGGATCGAGTTCCTTGATGGCTTGCAGGGTTTCGGCGTCGGTGCGGTACATGGCCAGGAATGGCCCCGCTCTGAGTTCACCCGCCCGATGCAAAGCGGTTTCCACCGGCAGCTTGATGCCGCTGATGTGCAGCTTGATACCCCGGTTGGCCAGTTGACGGTGCAGTTGGGCAAAAGTTTCAACGCCCGTGACATCGATGCCGTTAATGGGGTGCGCCAACAGGCAGACATGGTTCGTGTCGGGGTGGCGCGCCAAGTGATCGGCAATGGCGCGTTCAAAGTCGCTGGAGGCCGCAAAGTCGAGTTCTGCGTCCATGCGCAAGGCATACAGACGGGGTGCTAACGGGGGCAGATTCCACAGGTGGCGGTCACGCAAGCTGCCATCGGGGTGCAAGCCCACTTCAATGATGCGGGGGTGCAGCCGGGTGTGCAGGAAGTGGCTCAGGCCCAGCAGCACGCCGGTCATCACGCCCCAATAAATGCGGGGTGCAGAGGCCAGGGTGATGCCAAAGGTGAGCAAGGAAATGCCGCCTTCTACGCGGTTGATTTTGAGCAGGCGCACAAAGGCCTTGGGTTTGAGCAAACCCAGGACGGCTGCCATGACGATGGCCGACAGCACCGATTGCGGCACATGGTGCAGCACTGGGGTGAAGAACAACAGAGACAGCAGGATGACAAGCACCGAAAACACCGTGGCCCAGCCGGTTTGAGCACCGGCATACAGGTTCAGCGCGGAGCGCGAGAATGACGAACTGGTTGGAAAAGCCCCCGATAAGGCCGAAGCGATTTTCCCCAGTCCCTGGCCAATGAGGTCTTGGTCCTGGTCCCAGTGCTGGCCTTTGCGTTCGTTGTCGACTTTGGCACTGGAGGCGGTTTCCAGAAAGCTCACCAGCGTGATCACCAATGCAGGCAGTACCAATTGTTTGAGTGTTTCCCAGGCTAGTCCTTGCGGCAAATAAAGCTGGGGTAAACCTTGGGGCAGATCGCCCACAATGGCCACGCCCTGGGCTTCGAGGCCCAGCATCCAGCTCAGGGCAGCGGAGCCGATCACCACCACCAGCACGGTCGGAAATGCGGGCTTGAGGCGTTTGGCAAGCAGCACTACCAGGAGCGAGGTCAAACCAAACGCCATGCTGAACAGGTTCCAGTTGCCCGGATGAAGCCAGTCGGCCCAACCCTGGGACAGCCCCAGCAGGGCAGGCAATTGGGAGGTCATGATGATGACCGCCGCCCCTTGGGTGAATGCCATCAGCACCGGAGCGCTGACCAAGTTGAGCAGCCAACCAAAGCGGGCATAGCCCAGGACGATTTGCAACAGACCGCTGAGCAACGAGAGCCAGACGGCCAGGTTCACCCATTGCGCACTGCCTGGCGTTGCCATGCCATTCAGAGAGGCCGACACCAGCATGGCTGTGAGCGCTGTAGGGCCTACCGACAGGCGCGTGGATGCACTGAACAGCACCGCCAGAAGTGCAGGCAGCAATGAGGCGTAAATCCCCGTGATCAGCGGCATGCCCGCCAGCGTGGCATAGGCCACACCTTGCGGAATGACCATCAGGCCCACACTCAAACCTGCAAGCAGCTCACTGTGCATCAGTCGTCGGGACGGACGGGGCCATTTGAGAAAGGGCAACCGGTGCTTGAGCCGTGCGGAGATGTGCATGGGGCGATCTTAAAGGGTCAGCGCTGCGGCATGTCTTTGACCGAGTAGCCTAGGCTGATGGTGGCGTCTTCGGGGATGGCGGGCACGGTGGCGTCCCAGGCTTCCCAGGCTTCGCGCAGGCTTTGCAGCTTATCAGGCTGGTGCTTGGCCAGGTTGGCGCGCTCGCGCTCATCGGCCGGGATGTTGAAGAGGTAGTCGTTGCCATCCACCCGCAGGTACTTGTAGTCACCCATGCGCAGGGCGCGCTGGCCTCGGTGGTTCATTCGCCAGTACAGCGGCCGATCAAACTGGTGTTTGGCGTCGCGCAGCACGGGCGTCATCGATACGCCGTCAAACGGATGCGCGGCATCGGCTTGGGTGCCCGCCAGCTCGACCATGGTGGCGGACCAGTCCATGGTCATGCAGTGCTGGGTGGATGTGCCGCCGGGCGCGATCACGGCCGGCCAGTGTGCGATCCATGGCACGCGGATGCCGCCTTCGGTCAGGTCCATCTTGCCGCCGACCAGGGGCCAGTTGTCGCTGAAACGCTCGCCGCCGTTGTCGCTGGTGAAGACGATCAGGGTGTTGTCGAGCTGGCCGGTTTTTTTGAGCGCCTCGACCAGCCAGCCAATGCCTTCGTCCATGTGGTGGATCATGCGGTGGTAGGTGTGGATGTTGCCGCCGTGCAGGTGAAAGATGTTGTCTTTCACTTCAGCGGCCAAGGCATGGTCTTCGCGCGTTTCCCAGGGCCAGTGGGGTGCGGTGTAGTGCAGGCTCAAAAAGAAGGGCGTGCCTTGCGCCGCGCCTGGTGCCATGCGCTCGACATAGTCCACAGCCCGCTTGGAGATCATGTCGGTCAGGTAGCCCTCTTCGGGCGTTTCGTTTTCGCCGCTGTACAGGTCGTGCGCGCCGCTGGAGGCGCAATGCGTGAAGTAGTCCACCCCGCCCGACATGGGGCCGAAAAACTCTTCGTAGCCCGACTTGAGGGGGCTGAAATGCGGCGGGTAGCCCAAGTGCCATTTGCCGATCAGCGCCGTGCGGTAGCCACTGGCCTTGAGCAGAGACGGCAGCGTGGGGTGCTCCGGAGGCAGGCCCAGCACCTTGCTGCCCTTGCTCTTGCTGTTGATCGGCTCGTCGGCACCGCCGCGCAGGCGGTACTGGTAGCGCGCCGTCATGAGCGCAAAGCGGGTGGGCGAGCACACGGGGGAGTTGGAATAACCTTGCGTGAACTTGAGGCCGCCCGCAGCCAACTGGTCGAGCACGGGGGACACTTTGCCGAATTGCGCGTCGCGGCCGCCGTAGCAGCCCAGATCGGCAAAGCCGAGGTCGTCGGCCACGATGAAGATGATGTTCGGGCGTTGGGTGTTGGACATGGGCTTATTCCACTTTCATGCCGGTGGACTTGACCACGCGGCCGTAGCGCTGGGATTGGTCGCTCAGGCGTTTGACCGCATCGGGGCCGGTCAGGCCTTCATAAAACAGGTCCATGCTGGTCAGCTGGGCTTGCGTTTCGGGGCGTTTGAGTGCCTCGGTGAAGGCTTTTTGCAACAACTGCACCACAGGCTCGGGCGTGGCGGCAGGCACCATGGCGATGTACAGCACCTCCAGCTCCAGGTCTTTGAGGCCCGCTTCGGCCACGGTAGGAATCTCGGGCGCCGAGCGTGAACGCTGGCGGCTGGTCACAGCCAGTGCGGTGATCTTGCCCGTCTTCACATGGGGCAGCATGCCGGGGGTGGCCAGCACGCCCGCGTCCACTTCGCCTGCCAGTACAGCGGTCACGGCCGGAGTGTTGCCCTTGTAGGGCACATGCTGGATCTTGATGCCCGCCGCGTCCATGAAGATTTCGGCCGCCAAGTGGCCCGGGCTGCCGCTGCCCGCGCTGCTGAAGTTCAGGCCCTTGCCTTTGCCTTGGGCGATCAGGTCTTTGAGGGTTTTGAAACCGGTGCTGGGGTGCGCGCCGACCAGCAAGCCCGAAGACACCATGACCATGATGGGCCGCAGGTCTGCGGGCTTGAAGGCCATGTTTTTGTAAATGTAGGGGTTGACCGTGAAGGTGGTGTCGATGCCAAACAGCACGGTGTAGCCATCGGCCGGGCTTTTGGCGACAAAGTCGGCCCCGATGTTGCCACCCGCGCCGGGCTTGTTTTCGGCCACCACAGGCTGTTTGAACTGGGTGGTGATGGCTTCACCGACTGTGCGGGCTAAAAAGTCCGATGGCCCACCTGCTGGAAAGTTGGTGATGAATTTGATGGGTTTGCTGGGGTAGCTTTGGGCCCAGACAGGGGCCGAAGCGGTGCCCAAGGCGAAGGCCAGACACAGTGCAACGCGCCAAGTTTTGCAGGAAATTTTCATGAGGGATTCGCGTAGGGGTGAAGGGGCATGAAGGAGTGGGTTCAGTCCAGCTGAACGCCGGTGGCCTTGATCGGCTTTTCCCAACGGGCCAGATCGGCTTTCTGCGCTGCCGCCAAGTCGGCCGAGTTGGAGCCAATGGGCTCGTATCCGAGTTTGAGCATCTTGTCTTTCATGGCCGGGTCGCGTGCGAATTTCATCATGGCCTTTTCCAGGCGGCTCAGGGCCTCGCCTTTGAGGCCCGCCGGGCCGTACATGGCAAACCAGGCGGTGGCCTCCATGTTGACGCCCGACTCCTTGAGGGTCGGCACCTCAGGCACTTGCGGGTCGCGCTGGCTGCCGGTGACCGCGATGATGCGGGCCTTGCCGGTGCGGTGCAGCTCAGCGGTTTCCGACACCACATCAAATTTGTAGCCAATGTGGCCACCCAGCAAGGCGTTGTTGGCCGGGGCACCGCCCTGGAAGGGCACATGGTTCAGGCTGATGCCGGTCGATTGCTCGAGCAGCACGCCCATGAAATGCGGCAAAGTGCCCGCGCCCGGTGTGCCGTAGCTGGCATTGCCCGGATCGCTCTTGGCCTTGGCGATCATGTCGGCCATGTTCTTGGCATTGCTCGCGGGGCCAGACACCACCCCGAATTGAAAGCGCGCGATTTGCGAGATCGGCGTGAAGTCCTTGACCGCGTCGTAGTCGAGCTTTTTGTAGACGTGAGGGAACAAGACCATGGGGCCACTGGGCAGCACGATCACCGTCTGACCATCGGGCTTGGCTGCTTTGACGGCTTGCAGCGCAATGCGCCCGCCTGCACCCGGTTTGTTGTCCACCATGGTGCTGAAGTCATCGCGCAGCGCATCGGCCACCAGACGGGCCAGCACATCGGCCGAGCCGCCAGGCGGAAAGCCCACCACGATTTTGAGGGGTGTTTTGTCCTGGGCGTGGAGGGTCGGCGACAAGGCGCTCAGGGCCAGTGCGGCGGCCAGCCCCAGGGTGCGGCGAGTCAATGAGGACGATGGGGTCAAGCGTGTCATGAAATTTTCCTGATGGTTGGCTTGCTAAAGCGTGAAATGCCATCTGCAAATGTAGTGCCATGACCGACAATTGATCTAATCAACCATCCTGCTCGAAAACCCTGATGCCCCTGTCGCCTTCTCAACGCTTGGCTTCCATAGAAGATTTGCTGCTTTACAGGCTCGGGCGTTTGTCTGCGGTGGCTGGTGCCATGGTGGTGCGCTTGTGCGAAGGCGGTTATGGCATCACCCGTCGCGAATGGGCGGTGATCGCGCAGATCTACGAAAACGGCAGTTTGCCGCCCTCGGCGCTGGCTGAGCGCATGCACCGTGACCGCGCACGCACCTCGCGCACCTTGACCGCCTTGATCCACAAGCAGCTCGTGCTGCGCACCATACCTGCCCATGACCGGCGCAGTGCCCTGGTCAGCCTGACTCCGGCCGGTCGGCAGTTGTATGACGCCCTGATGCCCCAGATCCAGGCCATCAACAGCCAGATCCTCTCGGCGCTGCAGCCTGAGGAGGTGGTGCGTTTTGATGAGGCGCTGGAGCGTTTGCAAGCGCGCGCGCGGGCCTTGCTCACCGAATTGAGCCCCGCCTTGCCCAAAGCCAATCGGCGCCAGGGGCAGCGCGGCAAGGAGGCGCAGTGATCGCCTGGGGTAAGGGCTTGGGCGTGGGGTGGGGGTGGGCCTGCTGTCTGGCGCTGCTGGGGGTGTTGCCCGGTGGGGCGCAGGCGTCCGAGGCCTGGAGCGGATGGGTCAGCTGGGTCATGGATGGTGACACCGTCTTGCTGCTGCGCGAAGGCCACCATGAACCGGTCAAACTGCGCATCGAAGGCATCGATGCACCGGAGACCTGCCAGCCGGGCGGGGCCGAAGCACGCGATGCCATGATCGGTCTGGCGCTGCGCAAACAGGTTCAGGTGATGGATCATGGGCAGGACACTTACGGCAGGCAGATCGGCCGACTGTCGGTCGATGGCAAGGACCTGGGCGCCGAAATGGTGCGCCAGGGCATGGCCTGGGCCTACAACTTCCGCACGGGAAAAGGCCCTTATGCAGGCCTGCAGCGGCAGGCCCAAAAGCAAAAACGCGGACTGTTTGCAGCAGGCGACGCACCCATGTCGCCGCCTGTGTTCAGAAAATTCCACGGAACATGCCATGGCCTGGAACTTACTTGAGGAAGTCTCGCGAAGAGCGTCGAGCTGAAGCTACCGACCTACGGGGGGGGAGAGTTTTTTGTAGGTCGGTGGCTTCAGCCCCGACATGGGGTCTGCGCTGAACCCACACAGCGAAGTCAACAACAGGACTCAGGCGGTGCGGTGCGCCGCGCACACCGGGCATTGCGGGTTGCGTTGCATGCGGATGTCGGTCCACGACAGCTCGCGCCCATCGAGCATGAGCAAGCGCCCGGCCATGTGGCTGCCCATGCCGCTCAAGATTTTGAGGGCTTCGGCCGCTTGCACCGTGCCGATGATGCCCACCAGCGGCGCAAACACGCCCATGGTGGCGCAGCGGGTTTCTTCAGGCAGTTGCTCTGGCGGGAAGATGCAGGCGTAGCAGGGTGCATTGGTCTGCGTGCTGTCAAACACCGAGACTTGCCCGTCCATGCGGATGGCCGCCCCTGAAACCAGGGGTTTGCGGTGCACCACGCAGGCCAGGTTCACGGCCTGGCGGGTGGCAAAGTTGTCACTGCAATCGAGCACCACATCAGCTTGAGCCACCAATGTGTCGAGCAAGGCGGCATCGGCCCGTTGGGTGATGGGGGTGACGTTCACGTCCGGGTTGATCTGGGCAATGGCCGTGCGCACCGATTCCGCCTTGTATTGGCCGACCCGCTCGAGCGTGTGGGCAATTTGGCGCTGCAAGTTGGTGGCGTCCACCTGGTCGTGATCGACCACGGTGATGTGGCCGACCCCGGCGCTGCCCAGGTAGAGGCTGACCGGTGAGCCCAGCCCGCCTGCGCCGATGATCAGGGCGTGCGAGGCCAGGAGGTTTTCCTGGCCGTCAATGCCCAGTTCATTGAGCAAAATGTGCCGCGAATAGCGCAGCAACTGTGCGTCATCCATGCGCGTCATCCATGGCGATCAGTCTTCTTTTTTCTCGACTTTGCGCTCGGACAGCGTGGTGCTGGCTTTCACGGCTTGACCTTTGAGCTTGTTGAGGGCCTGGGCCAGTTGGAAGTCCTTGTCTGAACCAAATTCGGGCAAGCGACGCTCGGCCACGGGTTTCTTGGATTCTTCTTCGAGCTTCTTGATGGCTTCTTCGCGGGCTTTTTCACGCTCGGGGTCTTTTTTCTCGACTTCCTTGCCGTTGGACAAGTGCTTTTGCAAGTCGGCTTCACGGGTGCGCAAGGCAGCAAATACATTGCCCTCGGCGGTCTCATCCAGCATGATTTCAGGCACGATGCCTTTGGCCTGGATGGCTCGACCGTTGGGGGTGTAGTAACGGGCCGTGGTGATTTTCAAGGCAGTGTCCGGGCCGAGCTGGCGCACGGTCTGCACCGAGCCTTTGCCAAAGGTCTGACTGCCCATCAGGGTGGCGCGTTTGTAGTCTTGCAGGGCACCGGCGACGATCTCGCTGGCCGAGGCCGAGCCTTCGTTGACCAGCACGATCAGGGGCACTTTTTTGAGGGCACCGCCTGTGGCCTGCGTCAGCTTGCCAATCGGGTCGTTGGACGCACTGCGGCGCCAGAACTGGGGTGTGGCCTTGTAGGTGAATTTGCTTTCTTCAAGCTGGCCGTTGGTGGTGACCACCGTCACGTTTTCGGGCAAGAAGGCGGCCGACAAGGCCACGGCCGCATCCAGCAGGCCACCCGGGTCGTTGCGCAGGTCCAGCACCAGGCCTTTGATCTTGGGGTCTTGTACATACAGTTCTTCGACCTTGCGGGCAAAGTCGTCCACGGTGCGTTCCTGGAACTGCGACACCCGCACCCAGGCGTAGCCGGGCTCTATCATTTTGGCTTTGACCGATTGGGTCTTGATTTCCTCGCGCACGATGGTGACCGGGAAGGTGCGGCTTTCATCTTTGCGGAAGATGGTCAGCACCACTTTGGTCTTGGGTTCACCGCGCATGCGCTTGACGGCTTCGTTGAGCGACAGGCCCTTGACCGGCGTGTCGTCCACTTTGGTGATCAGGTCATTGGTTTTGAGGCCAGCGCGATCGGCTGGAGAGCCTTCGATGGGGGTGACGATCTTGATCAGGCCGTCTTCCTGGCTGATCTCGATGCCCACGCCGACAAACTTGCCCGAGGTGCCCTCAGCGAATTCCTTGAAGCTTTTCTTGTCGAAATACTGCGAGTGGGGGTCCAGGCTGGCGACCATGCCGGTGATGGCTTCAGTGATCAGCTTTTTCTCGTCCACGGGCTCGACATAGTCGCTTTTGACCATGCCAAAGACGGCGGCCAATTGTTGCAATTCTTCCAGCGGCAGCGGGGCCATGTTGCCGCGTGCCACGGTTTGCAGCGATACGGTGGTCAATGCGCCGGCCAGAGCGCCCACGCTGATCCAGCCTGCGATCTTGAGTTTTTGTCCCATGTGCTTGTGTGTTCCCAGTCAGATGCGGGTCAATATACACCCGCTCAGCGGGGCATTGACGTGACAGGATGTAATTGCCTTGTCACGTCCGGGTACATGGTCGATCAGGCTTTGCCCTGGCTGGCCACAGCGGCAGCCGCTGCGGCAGCCGCTGCGGCGTCGCCCAGGTAGTAGTGGCGGATCGGCTTGAGGTTCTCGTCCAGCTCGTAAACCAGCGGGATGCCGTTGGGGATGTTCAGGCCCACGATGTCGCTGTCGGAGATGCCGTCCAGGTACTTGATCAGGGCGCGGATCGAGTTGCCGTGCGCCGCGATCAGCACGCGCTTGCCACTCTTGATGGTGGGGGCGATGGTGTCGTTCCAGGCGGGCAGCACGCGGG
The DNA here is from genome assembly GCF_003063315.1 of Limnohabitans sp. T6-5. GTDB lineage: Bacteria > Pseudomonadota > Gammaproteobacteria > Burkholderiales > Burkholderiaceae_C > Limnohabitans_A. The sequence goes on along the minus strand of NZ_NERV01000002.1, from coordinate 1,145,477 downwards.
CCACGGTGTCTTTGAGGCACTCGGTCAAGGGCACCACCTCGGGGTTGGGGTAGCGGCGGTCGCTCTTTTCGCTGCGCGGGTCGGTCGCTTCCAGGGCGGGTGGTGGCGTGTCGTAGCTGCGGCGCCAGATCAGCACTTGTTCGTCGCCGTATTGCTTGGCCATGTCGGCCTTGTTCAGGCCCTGCAGGCCGCCGTAGTGGCGCTCGTTCAGGCGGTAGTCCTTGACCACGGGCAGCCAGGTGCGGTCCATCTCGTCCAGCGTCAGCCACAGGGTGCGGATGGCGCGCTTGAGCACCGAGGTGAAGCAGATGTCAAAGTCCCAGCCTTCGGCCTTGAGCAGTTGACCGGCCGACATGGCTTGCTGCACACCCACAGGGGTCAGGTCCACATCGGTCCAGCCGGTGAAGCGGTTTTCGAGGTTCCAGGTGGATTCGCCGTGGCGGATGAGGACGAGTTTGTACATGTTGAAATGGGCAGCAGAGGCTGTGAAAAACAAAAGGGAAAGGCCGCCATTTTAGAATTCAGACTTGGCGGCCCGCTGACGGGCCGATTTTTTTTGACTGACAAAGGTCTGATTCGTGAAATTTCTCCTCGATAACTGGATGTTGGTGGCCGTGGCTTTGGCCTCTGGCGCCGCTTTGCTCTTTCCCGTCCTGAGCGCAGGCCGTGGTCTGGGCCCGCAAGACATGGTGCAGCTGATGAACCGCGACAAAGCCATCGTCATTGACGTGTGTGAGCCCGATGAATTCGCCCGGGGCCATGTGATCGGCGCCAAAAACCTGCCTTTGGGCCAACTGGAGTCGAAATTGACTCAGTTGGTGAAGAACAAGTCGACCCCGGTGGTCATGGTGTGTCAGGTGGGTGCCCGTTCGGCACGCGCCGCTGCCACGGCCCAAAAGCTCGGTTACGAAAACGTGCAATCCCTGGCCGGCGGCCTCAAGGCCTGGCAAGCTGCCAACATGCCGGTTGAAAAAGCCTGATAAGGAAATACCATGCAAGCCGTCAAGATGTACACCACCGCCGTTTGCCCTTATTGCATCCGTGCCAAGCAATTGCTCAAGGCCAAAGGTGTGGCGCAAATCGAAGAGATTCGCATTGACCTGGACCCTGTCCAGCGCGACCACATGATGCAAATCACCGGTCGGCGCACTGTGCCGCAAATATATGTGGGCGACACCCATGTGGGCGGCTGTGACGACCTGATGGCGCTGGACGCCAAGGGTGGTCTGGTGCCTTTGCTGCAAGCCTGAAGCCCACTAGGGGTTTTCACAGGCTCGTCACGGGCTTGTGCGATGGTCTTCATCGCCGATAATTCCGCTGTTTCGTCCCTGGGCAGGCGTTTGCGCCCTGTCCGTATTTTTTTCAAAGAGAACCCGCCATGACCGATACCGCTGTCACCAACGAATCCGAAGTTCAACCCGTTTTCCAGATCCAACGTGTTTATCTGAAGGAAGCTTCGCTGGAGCAACCCAATTCCCCCGCCATCCTGATTGAGCAACAGCAACCCAGCGTGGACATCCAGCTGGGCGTGGAAGCCACTCCTGCTGCGGATGGCGTGTTTGAAGTGTGCGTGACGGCCACTGTGCACACCAAAATCGGCGACAAAACCGTGTTCCTGGTCGAGTGCAAGCAAGGCGGCATTTTTGAAATCCGCAACCTGCCTGAAGACCAGATGGGTCCCATCATGGGCATCGCTTGCCCACAGATCGTGTACCCCTATCTGCGTGCCAGCGTGGCTGACCTGATCACCCGTGCAGGCTTCCCGCCCGTGCATTTGGCCGAGATCAATTTCCAGGCCATGTACGAACAGCAGCAAGCCCAAGCCGCTGCCACCCAGCAGTGATGGCGCCCTGGCAGGTCGGTCGTTGATGCACATCACGGTCATTGGCGCAGGCGCCTGGGGCACCGCCATGGCCATGGCGGCTTGCCGCCAAACTGCCGGGCACATGGTGCGCCTGCATGCCCGTGATGCGGCGCAGGCCGCTGCGCTGCAAGCGCAGCGCCAAAACGCCCGTTATTTGCCGGGCATTGATTTGCCCAACAATTTGTCGGTTTTGACGGGGCCTGTGCAGGCCCTGTTGGACCAAGACCCGCAGGATTTGTGGGTGATCGCCACCCCCATGTCGGGGCTGCGCAGCAGTTTGCAGCAGTTGCAAAACGTGCAGGCTCCAGTCGCTTGGCTGTGCAAGGGCTTTGAAGCGGGCTCGGGCCTCATGCCCCATGAAGTCCAGGCGCAAGCCGCACCCGGCCTGCAAGCTGGGGCCTTGAGTGGGCCGAGCTTTGCTCTGGAAGTGGCCCGCCAGCAACCCACGGCCCTGGTTGCGGCCAGTGCCCATGCCGCAGTGCGCGACGCGCTGGTGCAGGCCTTTCACGGCCCGGCTTTGCGGGTGTACGCCAACGAGGACATCGTTGGGGTGGAAGTGGGTGGAGCGGTCAAGAACGTGTTGGCCATTGCCACTGGCTTGTGCGATGGCCTGGATCTGGGCCTGAATGCCCGGGCTGCCCTCATTACCCGGGGTTTGGCCGAAATGACCCGATTGGGGCTGGCGCTGGGCGCCAAGGCCGACACCTTCATGGGCCTGTCGGGCCTGGGTGATCTGGTGTTGACCGCCACGGGTGATTTGAGCCGCAACCGAAAAGTGGGCCTGCTGCTGGCCCAGGGCATGAGTCTGGCGCAGGCGGTGGACTCTTTGGGCCATGTGGCCGAAGGCGTCTACAGCGCCCGAACCGTCTGGCAACGCGCCCAAAGCCTGGGTGTGGAGATGCCCATCACCGAGGCCGTGGTGGCTTTGCTCGATGGCCGTTTGCAGGCCCGTGAGGCCGTTCAGGTGCTGATGGGGCGTGGACCCCGAGGCGAATCGGTTTGAAATTGGTCCTGTTGGCCTGAGCGCACAGGGTGATAATCGCCCCCCATATGGCTTCAGTGATTCAAAAAAACACCCTGAGACAGCGCCTTTGGCGCCATGTTGATGGCTTTGACGGCCCTCTGGCGTTTGCCGTGTTCATGCTGGCTTGTGCCGGGTTGCTCATCATGTACTCGTCCGGCTTCGACCATGGCACACGCTTTGTTGACCACGGCCGCAACATGGTGCTGGCAGCGGTCATCATGTTTGTTGTGGCGCAGATTCCGCCGCAAAAACTCATGGCCTGGGCGGTGCCCGTCTACACCATGGGCGTGATTTTGCTGGTGGCGGTGGCGGTGTTTGGTATTGCCAAAAAAGGCGCCAGGCGTTGGGTCAATGTGGGGGTGGTGATCCAGCCCAGCGAAATCCTGAAAATCGCCTTGCCTTTGATGCTGGCCTCGTGGTTCCAAAAACGCGAAGGCCACTTGCGCCCCCTTGACTTTGGCATCGCCTTGCTGATTTTGGGCGTGCCCGTGGGCTTGATCATGAAGCAGCCCGACTTGGGCACCGCCTTGCTGGTGCTGGCCGCCAGTCTGGCCGTGATCTTTTTTGCCGGGCTCAAATGGCGCTGGATTGTGCCCCCTGTTGTGCTGGGCCTGGTGGGTGTGGCGGTGCTGGTGATCATGGAGCCCACCTTGTGTGCGGCCGATGTGGACTGGCGCGTGCTGCACGAATACCAGCGGCAGCGCATTTGCACCTTGCTGGACCCGGCGCGAGACCCTCTGGGCAAAGGCTTTCACATCATCCAGGGCATGATCGCGATTGGCTCGGGCGGCTTCTGGGGCAAGGGCTTCATGCAAGGCACGCAAACCCACCTGGAGTTCATCCCCGAGCGCACCACCGACTTCATTTTTGCGGCCTATGGCGAAGAGTTTGGCTTTGCCGGTGGCCTCTACCTGATCTTCTGGTACTTCTTTCTGGTGTATCGCGGCCTGGTGATTGCCATGGATGCGCCCACCTTGTTCAGCCGCTTGCTGGCAGGCAGCATGGCCATGATATTTTTCACCTATGCCTTCGTCAACATGGGCATGGTCAGCGGCATCTTGCCGGTGGTGGGTGTGCCCTTGCCCTTCATCAGTTACGGCGGCACCGCCATGGTCACACTGGGGCTGGCGCTGGGCATTTTGATGTCGATTGCCCGATCCAAACAGCTGGTGCAAAGCTGACGCAGACGCTTGCCGGGTGAGTCTGAGCATGCCGCAAGCGGCAAGGGCAATGCTCAGTCTCTACAATCGTCACCATGATTTCACGCGAACCCACCATCGAACGCCTGGCCACGGCCAAGTCCCTGCTGCTTGACCCGTTTGGTTTGAACGAAACCCACCTGAGCCAAGCGTTGAACGCCATCAAGGCGCACCAGGTCGACGACGCCGATTTGTACTTCCAGTACACCCGCTCTGAAGGCTGGAGCCTGGAAGAAGGCATCGTCAAGACCGGCAGCTTCAGCATCGACCAGGGCGTGGGTGTGCGGGCCGTGTCCGGCGAAAAAACCGCCTTCGCCTATTCCGACGACATTTCTGAAGCTTCCTTGATGGATGCGGCCATGACGGTGCGCTCCATCGGGGCAGCAGCGCAAAACAAGCGCATCAAAGTCCCTGCGCGCAAGATTTCGGCCAGCCGCTCGCTCTATCCCTCGCTGGACCCGATGTCCACCATGGACAGCACCGCCAAAGTGAATTTGCTGGGCCGTGTGGAGAAGATGGCCCGCTCCAAGGACCCGCGCGTGGTGCAGGTCATGGCCGGTCTGGCCACCGAATACGACGTGGTGATGGTGGCGCGTGCCGACGGCACGCTGGCCGCCGATGTGCGCCCGCTGATTCGCCTGTCGGTCACGGTGATCGCCGAGCAAAACGGCCGCCGCGAAGTCGGCAGCAGTGGCGGTGGCGGCCGTTTTGGCCTGGCCTACTTTGACGACGCCATGGTCGAGAGTTATGTGCAAGAAGCCGTGTCGGCCGCGCTCATCAACCTCGACGCCCGTCCTGCGCCTGCGGGCGAGATGACTGTGGTGCTGGGCAACGGCTGGCCTGGGGTGCTGCTGCACGAGGCCGTGGGCCACGGGCTGGAAGGCGACTTCAACCGCAAGGGCTCCAGCGCTTTCAGTGGCCGCATCGGCCAGCGTGTGGCCGCCAAAGGGGTCACGGTGCTGGATGACGGCACGATGGCCGATCGCCGTGGGTCTTTGAATGTGGACGACGAAGGCCACGCCAGCCAAAAGAACGTGCTGATCGAAGACGGCATCTTGCGCGGCTACATCCAAGACTCGATGAACGCCCGCTTGATGGGCGTCAAACCCACGGGCAATGGCCGCCGCGAAAGCTATGCCCATGTGCCCATGCCGCGCATGACCAACACCTACATGCTGAGCGGCGACAAGAGCCCTGAAGAAATCGTGGCCAGCATCAAGAAGGGCTTGTACGCCACCAACTTTGCGGGCGGCCAGGTCGACATCACCAGCGGCAAATTCGTGTTTTCGGCCAGCCAGGCCTACTGGGTCGAGAACGGCAAGATCCAATACCCCGTCAAGGGCGCGACCCTGATTGGCAGCGGCCCCGAGTCGCTCAAGAAGATCAGCATGATCGGCAACGACATGAAGCTCGACTCGGGCGTGGGCACCTGCGGGAAAGAAGGCCAAAGCGTGCCAGTGGGGGTGGGGCAGCCCACGCTGCGCATCGACGGCCTGACCGTCGGGGGCACGGCCTGAAGTTGACGCATGACGCTCAAGACGGGCTTGCGGGTTTGTCCCCGGATCGGCTTGTCAGGAACTGTCAATCAGCTGTGATACATTGAACCCCATGTCTTCGCGCATCGCCTTTTACTTTTTTTATTTTTGGTTCTCAGTCCCCGGCGGACGAGAGGCGAGCGCATAAGCACCCGAACATCTCGACACACACCGCCGGAGCCCCAAAGCCCGGCGGTTTTTTTTCACCTGTTTTTTCAATTGAGGAGCCCACGATGAACACCAAAACCACAGCCCCAGACGCTTGGTATCCCAATGCTGTCGACCGCACCGGCCAGACCGACGACGAACGCATCAAGGACATCACCGTGCTCCCGCCTCCAGAACATCTGATCCGCTTCTTCCCGATCGCCGGCACGGCGACGGAAACCCTGATCGCCCAAACCCGCAAATCCATCCAGAACATCGTGCACGGCAAAGATGACCGCCTGCTGGTCATCATCGGCCCCTGCTCGATCCATGACCCTGCCGCGGCTTTGGATTACGCCCGCCGCCTGAAGCCCCTGCGTGAGAAATACGCCGACACGCTGGAGATCGTGATGCGCGTCTACTTCGAAAAGCCCCGCACCACCGTGGGCTGGAAGGGCTTGATCAACGACCCCTACCTGGACGAGAGCTACCGCATCGACGAAGGCCTGCGCATCGCCCGCCAGCTGCTGATCGAGATCAACCGCCAGGGCCTGCCCGCAGGCAGTGAGTTCCTCGACGTGATTTCGCCCCAGTACATTGGCGACTTGATCAGCTGGGGCGCCATTGGCGCGCGCACCACCGAAAGCCAGGTGCACCGCGAGTTGGCCTCGGGCCTGTCGGCGCCCATCGGCTTCAAGAACGGCACCGATGGCAACATCAAGATCGCGACCGACGCGATCCAGGCGGCCGCCCGTGGCCACCACTTTTTGTCGGTGCATAAAAACGGCCAGGTCGCCATCGTGCAGACCCAGGGCAACAAGGACTGTCACGTCATCTTGCGCGGTGGCAAAGCACCCAATTACGACGCCGAGAGCGTGGCAGCCGCTTGCAAAGAGCTGGAGGCCGCCAAGCTGCCCGCCACCTTGATGGTCGATTGCAGCCACGCCAACAGCAGCAAAAAGCACGAACGCCAGATCGACGTGGCCAAAGACATCGCCACGCAAATCAGCGGCGGTTCACGCCAGGTGTTCGGCGTGATGGTCGAGAGTCACTTGGTGGACGGTGCCCAGAAGTTCACGCCCGGTCAACACGATGTGGCAAACCTGACCTACGGCCAAAGCATCACCGATGCCTGCATCGGTTGGGACGACAGCGAAGGGGTGTTGCAAGTGTTGTCGGATGCGGTGAAGGCGCGCCGCGCAGGCTGAACAAACACGTCGGACTCTGCGAGTGCCGACCTACAAGAAAAGCTTCTTGTAGGTCGGCGGTCGAAGACTCCGACATTTGCCCGCGGACCGATATGGCTCGCTCTGGGCGTGTGGGTGAAGGACAAACGTCGGACTCTGCGAGTGCGGACCTACGGGGAGCGGCTTGTTGTAGGTCGGCGGTCGAAGACCCCGACAAATGCCCGCAGACCGATATGGCTCGCTCCGGGCGCGTGGGTGAATGAGAGACGTCGGACTCTGCGAGTGCCGACCTACGGGAGAGGCTTGCTGTAGGTCGGCGGTCGAAGACCCCGACAAATGCCCGCAAACCGATATGGCTCGCTCCGGGCGCGTGGGGGAAGGACAAACGTCGGACTCTGCGAGTGCCGACCTACGGGAATGGCTTGTTGTAGGTCGGTGGTCGAAGACCCCGACAATTGCCCTCAGTTGTAGGTCGGTGGTCGAAGACCTGGGCAATTTCCCGCAAACCGACAAAGTCAGCGTTGGAAATCAAGTCGCACCCGCTGCCAGAAAGCAGCTGAGTGATGCCACGATGGTCAGTTGCAAGCGCATGGGCAACCACGGGGCCAGGCCTGCTGCGGGCCAGGTGCGGCGGTCCATCACGTAGCAGCCGATCAGCACAAAGCCCAGCAAGGGCAGGCCTGCATAGGCGGGCATCATCACGCCGACCCAGGCCAGCAGTGAGGGCCCTACGCCCCAGGTGAAATGGATGCGCGGCGCGTCGGGGGTGATCAGGGCATTGCGAAAACCCACACCCCAATGGATGCCGCCCAAAAACGACACGATGACCGCGCCATAGCCTTGCATGGACAGGGCCACATAAGGGTGCAGTTCAGGCCCGACCAGCCACAGGCACAGGGTCAGAAAAACAAAGGGAATCAGCCCTGCATAGCCCAGTCGGCTGATCAGGCGCCAGGTGCTGTCTTCGGTGTGCTGGATGGGGCTCATTTGATGTCGTTCAGCAATTTCTCAACTTGGGCCAGGGGCACGGCGCCGGGCACGCGGGTGCCATCGGCAAACAGCAAAGTGGGCGTGCCTGTGATGCGTTGCTTTTTGCCAAATTCGACGTTGGCATCAATGGCAGCGGTGTCGCAGCTGGCCGCAGCGGGTGCCGTGCCATTGAGCATCCAGTCGTTCCAGGTTTTGGCTTTGTCTTTGGCGCACCAGATGTTTTTGGACTTGGTTTTGGAGTCCTCACCCAGGATGGGATACAGCAGGTGGTAAATCGTCACGTTTTCCAGCTTTTGCAGGTCTTTTTCAAAGCGCTTGCAATAACCGCAGTTGGGGTCGGCAAACACCACCAGCTTGCGTTTGCCATTGCCACGCACCTGGGTGAAGGCGTTTTTCAGGGGCAGTTGGTCAAAGGGGATGGCCGAGAGTTTTTCCATGCGCTCTTCGGTCAGGTTGCGTTTTTGCTTGACGTCGATCAGCGCGCCCTGGATCAGAAAGTTGCCTTCAGCGTCGCTGTACATCACATCGTTGCCCATGCGCACTTCATACAGTCCGTTCATAGGCGTTTTGCTGATTTCGTCGATCTTGGGCAGGTTGCTCAAGCGCTCGGAGAGGTTTTTGCGGATGGTGGCTTCTTGGGCAAAAACCGGGCTGATGGCCAGGGCCAACAGCGAAACCAGCAGCGGACGTACACATTTCATAAAGTCTCTTTCGGTGTGTTCTGGGGGCCTGAGGTTCAGGCCGAGGGGGGGTTGTGGTTTGCGCCCATGGCCTGGCGCGTCATCCAGTGTTTGAGCGGGCCGCTGCAGTCAAAGCCGCGCATGCCCCAGTTGCGCAGGTTTTGCCAGACCGGGCCGGGCTGGGCAAACAGGCGCTGCAGATTGTCGGTGACCCAGCCCATGGCTTGCACGTCGGCCTGGCGTGCACGCTCGTAGCGGCGCAGCAGTTTCAGGTCGTGCAGGGGGCGCCAGAATTCCTTGGACTGAATCACGCGCACCAACTCGGCCACATCGGCCAGACCCACGTTCAGCCCCTGGCCTGCCAGGGGGTGCAGGGCGTGTGCGGCATCGCCCGCCAGGGCGAAGGCTTGTTTCGACTGGCCTGGCATCGGGCCAATCCAGCGTTCGGCACGGGCCAGCTGCAAAGGCCAGACGGCACGCTCGGCGGTCAGCGTCATGCGGCCCAGGGCGAAATGGCTGGCTTGGCTCAGCGTGTCTGCGAATTCATCACCCGGCATGGCCAAGAGTTGAGAAGCACGCCCTGGATGCACCGACCAGACCAGCGCCACGTCATGGCCACCTTCGCCACCCAGGGGCAGCAAGGCCAGAATGTCGGCCTGGGGCTCAGACAAGCCGGGCACCTGGCCCCAGCCAAACCACTGGCGGGCAACGCCGCCATGGGGCTGTTCGCAACTCAGGCGTGTGGCCACGGCGTGTTGTGGGTAGGCGGTGATGTCAAACGCGACGACCAGCTCGGCGCGGGTTTGGCTGGCGCGGCCTTCGCAGACCACCGTGAGGGGCGCGGCCACCGGGGCGTCGACCACCTCGATCAGCGGCTGAAATTGCACCGCAGCCGCCAGACGCGCTCCGAGCACGGGCACATCCACCATCCAGTTGAGTTCGCCCACGCCCAAATCCTGAGCACCAAATGTCAGGGCGCCCCCTTGGTCGCCAAACACCTGCATCTGGTGCACGGGGGTCACGGCCGTGCCCTCGGGCCAGCAGCGCAGGTCTTGCAGCAAGCTCTGAGCGGCGATGTTGAGTGAGTAGGCGCGCACATCCGGCGTCTGTGCTGTGGACGGCACATCGACCAGCGCGACCCGCAGTCGCTCACGGGCCAGCAGCAAGGCCAAAGTGCGGCCCACAATGCCTGCGCCACGGATGCAAATATCGGGTTGAGTTGCCATGCCCGCATTGTAAGGAGGCCGCCCAACGCGGCTGAGCACCGGGGACATTGGGGCCCGCCCACTGTCGGGCAGGGCACCCGCTAAAATCGCCCGCTGTCCTCCGAATCACCGAAAGCCCTCCATGAGCCTCAAATGCGGCATCGTGGGTTTGCCCAACGTTGGCAAATCCACCCTTTTCAACGCCCTGACCAAAGCCGGTATCGCGGCCGAGAACTACCCCTTTTGCACGATTGAGCCCAACACCGGCGTGGTCGAGGTGCCCGATCCGCGTTTGCAGCAGCTGGCCGAAATCATCACGCCCGAGCGCATCGTGCCCGCCATTGTGGAATTCGTTGACATTGCCGGTCTGGTGGCCGGTGCCAGCACGGGCGAAGGCCTAGGCAACAAGTTTTTGGCGCACATCCGCGAAACCGACGCCATCGTCAACGTGGTGCGCTGCTTTGAAGACGACAACGTGATCCACGTCGCCAACAAGGTGGACCCGATTGCCGACATCGAGGTCATCCAGACCGAGTTGTGCCTGGCCGACCTGGCGGCTGTCGAAAAAGCCCTGCACCGCGTGAGCAAGACTGCCCGCTCGGGTGACAAGGAATCGGTCAAGCAAGTGGCGATTCTGGAAAAGTGCCAGGCCGCTTTGAACGACACCCAGCCGGTGCGCACCATCGACTTCAGCAAGGAAGAGCGCGCCCAGTTGCAGCAGTTTTTCCTGATCACGGCCAAGCCCGCCATGTTTGTGGCCAACGTGTCGGAAGACGGCTTCGAGAACAACCCTTTCCTCGACCGCCTCAAGGCCTTTGCCGCCAAGCAAAACGCGCCCGTGGTGGCCATCTGCGCCAAGATCGAAGCCGAGTTGTCCGAAATGGACGATGCAGACCGTCTGGAGTTTTTGAAGGAACTGGGCCAGGACGAGCCCGGCCTGAACCGCCTGATCCGCTCGGCTTACACCTTGCTGGGCCTGCAAACCTACTTCACCGCTGGCGTGAAGGAAGTGCGCGCCTGGACCATCCATGTGGGCGACACCGGCCCGCAGGCTGCGGGTGTGATCCACACCGACTTTGAAAAGGGTTACATCCGTGCCCAGACCATCGCGTTTGACGACTTCATCGCCTTCAAGGGCGAGCAAGGCGCCAAAGATGCGGGCAAGATGCGCGCCGAAGGCAAGGACTATGTTGTCAAAGATGGCGACGTGATGAACTTCCTGTTCAGCTCTTAAAGGCTGAACAGCAACTCTTGCGCCAGCGGCCTCAGGGGCTCTGGCCAAGGTGATGAGCCCTGTTTCGACAGGGCTTTTTTACATCTGTTGCTGCTGCGAGGGCGGTACGGCTTGGCTGGGTTTGAGCAAAGCCCAGGCTGACCACAAACCTGCGCCCGCCATGATGGCGCCTTTGGCCCAGGTGTGCATGGCGTCCGAATCAGCCGAATCGGCCAAAAAACCCAGCACCGCGCCTGCGATCAGCAAGGCCCAGCCTGCTGAGCGCAGGGCATCCAAAGCGGCGTCCCAACGGATGATGAATGGCTGTTTCATGCGGTCTTCCTGAGTGTTTCTGAGGTCGATCAGTGTACTGTATAAAAATACAACTGTATGCATTATCAGTTAACGACCGATGCGTCGGTCATGCATGGGGCTTGTGCCAAAGCTGACAAACGTCGGACTCTGCGAGTGCCGACCTACGGGGGGCTTTGTAGGTCGGCGGTCAAAGACCCCGACAAAAGCCCGCAGTTGTAGGTCGGCGGTCGAAGACCCCGACGGATGTGGGCAAAGCGACAAGACATGAATGAGGCGCGTGGTCGGCTCGGTCAACGTCGGACTCTTCGAGTGCCGACCTACGGGAAAAGGCTTCTGTAGGTCGGCGGCAACAGAGCCGACATGGGAGATGAATCTGATTCCCAATTACCCAATTGGGTATTACTGATATTGATTGAATTGCTGAAAATGTCATCTATAACATTCTTGGCATTTTTACATCAATGACCCATCCTATTTGTCAAAAAATACAACCAACAAGGGGTGAAGGCCATTTCTTGTCAATGGGACGGGAAGAGCGGGCTGATGCGGGCAGGGGCCGCAAGATGGGGCGTTCTGCCCTGGGCCTGGCGCTGTCGGTGTTGCTGGGGGCTTGCGCGGTGATTCCTGACAGTCAGGCCCCGGGGCCCTTGGCTGACTTTGCGCAACAAAACCAAATGGACCGCGAGGCCTCGCAAAAACATGTGGATGCGCTGCAAGGCCCGCTGAGCATGGAAGAGGCCATGGCCCGCGCCCTCAAATACAACCTGGACTTGCGGGCGCGCCAGATGGAGGCCTTGCTGGCTTCGGGCACTTACCGCGCCTCTTTGCTGGAGATGCTGCCCAGCGTGAATGCCCGCGTCAACCGTACCGAGCGGGACAAGGTGCGCCAAAGCCTGGGTGTGGACACGCCGACGCAAGACTTGAGCAGCATGCAGCGGGACTTGGGCGTTTCATGGAACGTGCTGGACACGGCGGTGGCGTATTTCAACGCCCGCCAAAGCGATGGCCGGGCGCAGATTGCCGAGCAAAAGCGCCGCAAGGCCATGCACGCCCTGATGCAGGATGTGCGCAACGCCTTTTGGCGGGCCGCCGCTGCACAGGCCATGCGCAGCAAATTGCGCCAAACCATTGATGAAGCCGATGAGGCCTTGAAAGCCTCTCGCCAGATCGAATCCGAGCGCGTGCGCCCCCCTCAGGAGGCGCTGGCCTACCAGCGGCAACTGGTGGAAAACATCCGTTTGCTCGAGGGCATCGAGCAGGACTTGGCTCCGGCAGAGGTGGAATTGGCCAGCTTGGTCAATTTGCCCCTGAACCAGCCCATTACCTTGCAGGTGGATTGGCCCAAAGGCGTGATGCTGGACGGCCTGGACAACACCGAGTTGCTGGAAAACATTGCCTTGGCGCACAACGGCGATGTGCGCGACAGCTACATCCAGAGTCAGATGGCCCGCGAAGAAACGCGCAAAGTGATGCTGCGCATGTTTCCGTCGCTCAATTTCAACAGCAGCGCCCGCTATGACAGCGACCGCTATTTGGTGCATCACAACTGGATGGAGACCAGTGCCAGCCTGAGCTTCAACTTGCTGAACTTGCTGACCGTGCCGGTGCAAGCGCGTTTGGCCGAAGCGGGCGTGCAGCTGGCGGACCAGCGCCGCATGGTCACCCAGATGGCGGTGCTCACCCAGGTGCACATGGCGCGCATGGCCCTGAAAAACGCGGCCAACGCTTATGCCCGTGCGCAGCAGATGTGGGAAATTGACCAGCGTTTGTTGCAACAAAGTCAAGCCTTGCAGACCGCTTTGCTGCGTGGCAGACTCGAAACTGTGTCCACCCAAAGCAATGCCTTGCTCAGCGAGTTCAGGCGTTACCAGGGCTTGGCACAGGTGCAGATGGCCGAAAGCCGTTTGCAGGCAGCTTTGGGGCAGGAGATGGAACACCAGCCCTTGAGTCAGCCCTTGGAAGCATTGACCGAGCAAGTGCGCCAGAAAAACATGCGCACCAGCTGGAGCCCAGAGCAGCCGGTCACAGGGACGGAAGATAAAAAATGATCCGAATGATTCGAGTCGCCGGGCTGGGTTGTGCCCTGTGCGTGTGCGCGCAGCTGGGCTTGGCACAAGAGCGTGAGGCACTGCCAGCAGCGCCTGTTGCCAAACCCGCACTTTCACCAGCACCAACGCCAGCACCAGCACCAGCACCAGCGCTTGCCGCCAATACCGCACCCGCACCTGTAGCCATGCCCAAAGCACCAGCTGCATCCACGGCACCAGCAGTCAAGGCCGTGCCCCTGGCCTCGGCGCCAGGCCCTTGGGTCATGTCGGCCGGTTATCGGATTGCCGGGTATGTGGCGACTGATGCCCCCAACGCTGTAAAACCAGCCGGAGGCAGTTCGCTCAATGGTGCGACCGCCGCAACGGGCTCGGGTATGGCCTCGGGTGCAAACTTGGGTGCACCCAGCGCGTCGGGTCTGGCCAATGTGGACATCCGGGCCCAGGTGCGTGCACGCAGCCAGGCCACGGTGGCCGCCGAGGTGGGCGGGGTGCTCAACCTGATGCTGCCCGAGGGCCGACGCTTTGACAAAGGCCAGGTGCTGGCCCGGCTCGATTGCAGCCTGTTCACGGCGCAAAGGGACAAGTCCCGCGTGGAAGTGAGCGCCGCGCAGTTGCAGCTCAAGGCGCAAGAGCGTCTGGCCCAGCTTGAAGCGGGCAGTCAGACCGATCTGGCGCTGGCGCGCAACGCCGTCGAGCGCCTGCAGTCAGAACTCAAGATTGTGGAAACCCAAGTCTCCAAGTGCACCATCACGGCCCCCTTCAACGGTGTGGTGGGCGAACACTTGCAGCAAAACCACCAGTTCGTGCAACCGGGCCAGGCCCTGATGGTGGTGCTGGACGACGGCGGCTACGAAATTGAATTTTTGGCGCCGTCCACCTGGTTGCGCCGCATCACGCCGGGCGACGAGGTGTTCATCCTGGTCGATGAGTTGAACCTGAACATCAAAGCGCAAGTGCTGCGCACAGGCACCCGGGTCGACCCGGTGAGCCAATCGATCAAGGTGGTGGCGCAACTGCTCAACCCCCCCGCGAAATTGAAGGCGGGCATGAGTGGCCGTGTGGCGATGGCCACACCCACTGCGCCCTGAGCCCCCAAGGCCCCTTGCCGGGGCCTGCCAAGATCCCCCGACAAGGGGTGTTCTTTCATTGCTGATGGTCCGTCATGAAGAAAAAAAACTCGCCCGTGGCCCCTGCCACCTCTTCTCCAAAACATGATGCGGCCACCCCGGCCCCCACGTCAGCGTCCACCCCAGGACAGCGCCGGGTGCGTGAACCTGCCCGCATGTTGGCGCTGGAGCAACGCCTCATGTTTGATGGCGCGGCACTGGACACTGCATTGGGCCAAACAGCAGACAAGCTTTTGCTCCCGAACGAGCAGACCGCTGGCCTGCACCGCCTGCCCGAAGCCACGCAGTCTCTCTTGGCCCCTGCTGCAAGGCCCGATGCACGCAGCTTGCCCACTGAAAAAAGCAAGGCCCTGAACCCGGCGGACGAGTCCGAGGCCCTGTTGGCTGCCGCAACGCTGGCCCCCGCCGATGCGCTGGCGCCGCAGGGTGAGCAGGCGCTGATCGTGCTGTCGGCCGATCTGTCGGCCCTGCAAGCCGATTTGCAGGCGCAATACCCGCAGGCACAGGTGCGCGTGCTGGCCGCCGATGCCGAGCCCCTGCAAGCCCTGGCCGATGTGCTGGCGCAAACGCCGGGCGTTACTGCCTTGCACCTGATCAGCCACGGCGAACCCGAGGCCTTGTTGTTCGGGGACACCCGTGTGGACCAGGCCTACCTGAGCGCGCATGCGCAGGCCCTGGCCGCCTGGCGCAGCGCCCTGGCGCCCGGTGCCGATGTGCTGCTGTATGGCTGTGATGTCGCCGCTCAGGGCACGCAAAGCGTGTTCTTGCAGCAGCTGCACACTGTGCTGGGGGCCGACATGGCCGCCTCGTCCGATGCCACGGGCGGCACGGCGCATGGCGCAGACACACAGCTCGAAGTGGTGCTGGGCCAGGTGGACAGCGCTTCGGTGCTCAGCAGCGATTTGCTCGACAAACTGGGCCTGATGCTCGACAGCACGGCCCCCACGGTCCAATCGGTCAGCGTGGCCGTCAGCGGCAAAAGCCTGCAGCTGAGCCTGACACTGAGCGAAGGCGTGGGCACCAGCACCGGCCTCGGCAGCACCCGCCTGTCCATCACCGTGGGCGCAGACACCCTGATCGCCACGTTGGACTCGGCCGCTTCCAACGCTGCTGCTGGCCTGCTCGTGTACACCGCCAACAGCAGCCAGACCATGGTGGCTGACGGCTTCAGCCTCGGAGCCATTGACCTGAACAGCGCCGTCATTCAAGACGACGCGGGCAATGCGCTGGTGTCAGGCGCACTCACTGGCAAAGTCAACGCCATTGACGTGGCCGCCGACAACCGCCTGAGCTTTGACGGCACCCTGACCGGCACCGGCAGCTTCACCAAAACCGGCGCGGGCGAGTTGGTGCTGCGCAGCGCCAACAGCCAGAGTGGCGATATCCGCATCCACGCAGGCACGCTGACCGTCAGCAGTGACGCCCAACTGGGCGCCAGCACAGCGCGGGTGTTGATCGCTGATGGCGCGACCCTCAAGATCACCAGCAGCCTGACGCTGGCGGCAACCCGCACGCTGGAGATCACGGGCAGCGGCGCCATCGAGGTGGCGCGTGATGCCAGCGTCACTTATGGCGGTGTGCTGGCCGGGGCCAATGCGGACAGTGGCCTGGCAAAAACAGGCGATGGCACCTTGGTGCTGAGCGGGGCCAACACCTACAGCGGCGCGACCGACATCCGATCGGGCACGCTGGCCGTCAGCGGCAGCCTGAGCGATGTCAGCAGCGTGCGCGTGTCGCGTGGCGGCGTCTACCAGCTCAACGTCAGCGACCGCATTGGTGCGCTCGAAGGCGCAGGCGATGTGCGCAGCGGGGCGGCCAGCGGCACGGTCAATCTGGCGGTGGGCGCTGCGGTCGGTGCGGGCGTGAACCAGTTGTTCAGCGGCGTGATCGCCGATGGCGCCACCAGCAAACTTTCGCTGACCAAGCAAGGCGCGGGCACCTTGACGCTGAGCAACACCAGCAGCTACAGCGGCGCCACCGTGATTGACGCCGGCACCTTGTCGCTGAGCACGCCGACCCTGGCCACAGCCGGTACAACGGTCACCGCCACCAATGGCTATGCCACGCCCTCGTTTGCCATTGCATCGGGCGCCACGCTCAATTTGGACGTCGCCGCCGACACCCGCCGCAACTTCAATGAAAACGGCAGCGCGGTCCTCTTCACCGGGTCAGGCACCCTCAGCAAGACCGGCGCGGGGGCAGTCTTTTGGCAAGGCTCGGCCACGTTTGCCATGGGCGCTGGTGCGCTCATTGACGTGCGCGAGGGCTCTTTCACCGGCGGCAACAATGCCAACGAGGTCTGGACCAACAACCTGTCGAGCCTGAATGTGGCCGCAGGCGCGGTCTTCAACACGGTTGAGGCGGCCGTGCGTGTGGACGCCCTCACGGGTGGCGGCTCCGTCAAGATCGGCTTCCCCGGTTACGCCGCCAGCCTGTCGGTGGGGGTCAACAACTTCCAGGCGGGCACTTACAACGCCGCAGGCACCAGCACCTTCAGCGGCAATCTGGACGAAAACGGCGCAGGCCTGGGCGCGTTCATCAAACTGGGCACGGGCACGCAGATCATGACGGGCCAGCTCAATTACAGCGGTGCCACCACCATCAGCGGCGGCACCTTGCAGTGGAACGACGGTAGCCCCCGCCAGGGCGCGTCCGTGCTGGCCAGCGCCATCACCAACCACGGCAGTCTGGTGATCAACCGCAGCGAAGATGTCACCTTGAGCGGCGCCATCACCGGCACCGGCAGCCTGACCCAGCAAGGCGCAAACACCCTGACCCTGACCGGGGCCGACACCCTCTCGGGCAACATCACTGTGAGCGGCGGCACGCTCAAGCTGGGCGGCACCGGTTATTTGGGCACCAGCGCCAACTACGGCGGCAGCATCAGCCTGGCGGCGGGCACCACGCTGGAACATGCCTCTACACAGGCGCAGATTTTGTCGGGCGTGATCTCGGGCGCAGGTCGCTTGGTGCAGTCGGCGTCCAACCTCACCTTGTCGGCCGCCAACACCTACAGCGGCGAGACCCTGGTGGCCGGGGGCACCCTGACCCTGGGCGTGGCCAATGCCCTGGGCGCGGCCAGCAACGCCACCAACACCGTGGTCGAGATCGCCGATGTCGCCACCCTCAACGCCAATGGCTTGGCCCAGCGCATTGGGGCGCTCAAGGGAGCCGGAACGCTGACCCTGGGCGCCAGCGTTTTCACCGTGGGCGGCAACAACAGCAGCACGCGTTTCACCGGCACCTTCAGCAGCAGCGGCAGTGGTGTCCTGGTCAAGGAAGGCACTGGCACCTTCACCCTGGGCGGGGCTGTCAGCAACACCGGCCGCGCCGTGGTCAATGCCGGGACGCTGGTGCTCGACAAAGCTTCGGGCACCAGCGCGGTCAACGCGCTGAGCGGCGTGGATGTGGTGGCCCTCGACATCAAATCGGGCGCCACCGCCCGACTGGCCGGTGCAGGCCAGGCCCAGCTGGGGGTCTACAGCAATGTGATCGTCAACAGCGGCGGCACGCTGGACACCAACGGCCAGAGCCTGACCCTCAACACGCTCAGCGGCAGCGGACAAGTCATCAACAAGCTGGGCAACAGCACCACCGTGCTGACCCTGGGCAACTACAACGCCAGCTTCACCCTGGACACCGAGCTGGTCAATGGCGGTACAGGCGCCACAGGCCTGATCGCCCTGAACAAAGTGGGCACGGGCACCCTGACCCTCAGCAAGGCCCAGCGCTACAGCGGCAGCACCACGGTCAGTGCGGGCAGCATCACTTTCAGCGCGGCCAATCTGGCCTCCAGCAGCAGCGATGTGGTGGTCAACACCAGCACCAACGTGGGCTTGAACCTGGCAGGCTTTGCGCAAACCGTGGGCGCCATCTCAGGCAACGGCGGCATTGGCCTGGGCGCTGCCACCCTCACGGTGGGCGGCACCGATGCTTCAACCCGATACACCGGCGTCATCAGCGGCACGGGCGGCGCACTCGTCAAAACCGGCAGCGGCACCCTGGTCATGACCGGGGCACAGACCTACACCGGCAGCACCACCGTGAGTGCAGGCACCTTGCAACTGGCCGATGGCGCGGCGCTGACCCTGCCCGCCACCAGCGCTGTGGTGAACAACGCCCGATTGGTTTTCAGCAGCACCAGCGCCCTGAGCCTGGCGGCCAACTGGATCAGCGGCACCGGCACGCTGGTGCAACGCGGCACGGGCGTGATGACCTTCAATGGAGCCAACAGCTACACGGGCGGCACCGTGCTGGAGGCGGGCACCATCGCCCTGGCCACCACCAGCGATGCCGCGCTGGGCACGGGCAGCCTGCAGGTGACAGCCAACGCCAGCCTCAAAGCCGCCACCGGTGCGGCGCGCACGCTGGCCAATGCCGTTTCGGTGGCCAGCGGCGCCACTTTGACGCTGGATGCTGCGGCCGCCAGCTTGCAGATGAGCGCCAACCTGGGCGGCGCAGGCGGCCTGGTGGTGCTCAGCAGTGGCGTGAACGCGGCCATTTTGGCGGGCGATGCCAGCCTCACGGGCGCGGTCACGGTCAATGCGGGTGGCACCTTGCAAGTGGGCGCGGGGGGCAGCACCGGCAGCCTGAACACCTCTGGCGTCAACAACGCGGGCACGCTCAAGTTTTCGCGCAGCAACAACAGCATCTTTGCCGCTCCGGTCAGCGGCACTGGCGTGGTCACCAAAGAGGGGGCAGGCGCCCTCACGGTGACCGGCGTCTGGAGCCACACCGGCGCCACCAACCTCAACGGCGGCAGTCTCGTCATGGGCGCGGCCCAGCGCTTGTCGGCCAGCAGCGCCGTGACACTGGCCACCGCCAGCGTGCTGGACCTGGCCAGTTTCAGCCAGACCCTGTCCACGCTCAATGGTTCGGGCACGGTCACTTTGGGCAGTGCCACGCTCAGCATGGGGCATGCCAGCACCGCAGCCACCTTCTCGGGCGTGATCTCCGGCTCGGGCGGTTTGACCAAAGGGCTGGGCAATACCCAAACCCTGTCGGGTGCCAACACCTACACCGGCGCCACCAGCGTGGCCGACGGTGGCCTCACCTTGAGTGGTGGCAGCAACCGCCTGTCGGCCAGCACCGACGTCAACGTGGCCAGCGGCGCCACCCTCACCCTGAGCGGCACCGCCGCCAGCACCGAGCGCATGGCCAGCCTCTCGGGTGCAGGCAGCGTGGTGCTGGGCGCCACCGTCCTCACCGTGGGCGCGGGCAACGCCAGCAGCAGCTACAGCGGCACGATCACGGGCACCGGCGGCCTCATCAAGGAGGGCACGGGCGTGCTCACCCTGAGGGGCCCCACCAGCAGCTTCTCTGGCAGCACCACGGTCAACGGCGGCACGCTCGACATCGGGCGCAACGCGGCCAACAACAGCGTGCTCACCGGCCCCCTGGTGGTCAACTCGGGCGCCACCCTGGCGGGCAACGGCACCGTGGGTGCCAGCACCACCACCTTGAACAGCGGCGCCACCCTGAGCCCCGGCAGCACAGATGGCTCTGCGGGCGCAGGCCCGCTGAACATCAGCGGCATCCTGGTGCTGGCCAGCGGCTCGACGCTGCAGCTGCACCTGGCGGCCAACGGCGACAGCCTGGCCGACGACGAAATCACCGGCGTGAGCAACCTCACCTTGGGCGGCACGGTGCAAGTCAGCGGCCTGTCCAGCTTCAGCGGCCTGGGCCAGGGCACCTGGAGCTTGATCAAATATTCGGGCACCCTGACCGGCACGCTCAGCGCCCTGACCTTGGGCAGCACGCCCGGCCAAGTGGCCACCGGCACCACCTACAGCCTGCTCAGTGACGCCAACAACAAAGCCATCAACCTGCGCCTGGCCCCCGCCAGCAGCACCTTGCAAAAACCGCCCTTTGCCCTGCGCCTGGCAGCGGCCGATGACACGGGCAGCAGCAACAGCGACGGCATCACCGGCAACAGCACGGCACTGACGATCAGCGGCATTGCCGAAGACGGCGCCCGTGTCTGGCTGTTTGACGACCAGAACAACGACGGCGTGATCCAGGAAGGCGAGCTGCTGTTCAACAACATCGTGCCGACTGCAGGCACCCGTGCGTTCAGCCAGGACATCGCCCTGGGCAGTGGCACGCACTTCATCCGCGCCGTCTCGGTGGATGCCGCAGGCGTGCTGGGCACGCCCAGCAACGCGCTGGTGATCACGGTGGATTTGATGGCCACCAATGCGGTGCGCCCGGGTCAGGTGCTGACCGATCCCGCACTGAACCCCACGGGTCTGACGACTGCCGATGACCGCATCAACACCGCCTTTCCTACCGTGCGCTTTGGCCTGCCGGTCAGCGCCGACGATGTCCGTGCCCGGCAAAACGCCCAGGCCGGTGACCTGTTCGAGTTCCGCAACGGCGCCACCGTGCTGGCGCGCAAGGCCCTGACGGCGCAAGACATCGCGCAAGGGTATGTGGACATCGCCCCCGACCGCGCCCTGGTGCCCAATGGCCTGAGCGCCGCCACTTATCAGGAGACATTGATCGGTGTGGTCATCGACGCCGCAGGCAACGCCAGCAGCCTGGATGCGGTCTACACCCTGCGCTCGCTGTCGGTGGACCGCACTGCGCCTGCCGTGCCCGCCTACCTGATGTTGCTCTACAGCAGCGACGCCGGTCGCAGCTACTCCGACAGCGTGACGAACCAGAGCAGCGGTTTCTCGATGCGCATTTACGGCGACAACGAGGCGCAGTTGATCGAGGTGTTCATGACCTCGCCCGATGGCAGCACCGTGAGCCTGGGCACGGTCGCCTTTGCCGGGCAAGACTGGAGCAGCTTCACCTACCGGGGCATTCCGCAGCCCGATGGCCGCTACACCCAACAAAATCTGGCCGACGGCACCTACAGCTTCACGGCCCGCGCCATGGACCAGGCGGGCAACTGGAGCGCGCTGAGCACCACGCCGCTGACGGTCACCATCGACACCACGCGCCCGGTCACCCTGATGCCTGTGAGCCTGCTGGCCACCGACGACAGCGGGCGACTGGCCAACGACGGCGTCACCCGCAACAGCACGGCCCTGACCTTCAGCGGTGTTGCCGACGCCAGCAGCGCACCTCTGACTCAAGTGCGCTTGCTCGACTACGGCAGCAACGCCGCTTTGACGCTGGCCGACGGCAGCCCGGCCCCCTGGGTGCAGGTGGCTCAGGTGGCCAGCGATGCCGCAGGCGCCTACACCTTCAGCAGCCTGAACCTGGCCCCGGGCGTGCACCACCTGCGTGTGGTGCAAGACGATCTGGCGGGCAACTGGAGTTTGCCCAGTGCCGTCACCCGCATCGAAGTCGACAAAGTCGCCCCCAATGCCCCCACCGTGGCCCTGCAGCAAACCAGCAGCACCACCCCCACACTCAGCGGCACGTATGACGCGGCCAACACCGACACGCTCACCGTGCGCGTCAATGGCGTGGCCTATGCCCAGGCGGCCGGGCGTGAGGTGCTCATTGACGGCGTGACCACCACCACCGTGGATGGCCTGAGCCTGAACGCAGCCACAGGCACCTGGAGCCTGGCCATCCCGCGTGAGCGGGCCCTGGCGGTCAGCACCACGGCCTACGGCGTCACGGTGCAAAGCACCGACCTAGCGGGCAACAGCGCGGTCAACAGCGCCATCAACGCCTTGCTGGTCAGTGCGGTGCCCACAGACCCGCTGTCACCCAGAGGCATCAGCTTGCTGCCAAGCGACAGCCGCTCCGACACGGGCGTACTCAGCAACGACAGCATCACTCAAAACCTGTCGCCCGTGCTGCGCGTGGGCCTGAATGTCGACGGCCTCAACGGCGTGCGAGCAGGCGACAGCCTGCGGCTGCTGGTGGGTGCCACCGAATTTGGCCGTTACACCCTGAGCGCGGCCGACCTGGTCAACCGCAGCAGCACGGGCGCGGCGGCTTACTGGGTCGACGTGCAGTTGCAGACCGCGTTGACGAACGGCACCACCTACACCCCGGGCAGCAACAACGCGATTGCCGCGCAAATTCAGCGCCTGAGCGACACCGGCGTGAGCACCAGCGCCAATGCGGTCTTGCCCACCCTCATGGTGGACCGCACCGCCCCCACCGCGCCGCCAGCGCCCACGCTGGAGGCGGGCGACAACACCGGCAGCCTGAGCAACGACGCCGTGTTCAACCGCCGCAACGGCTTCAGCCTCAGTGGCACGGTCTACGCGGCAGAAAAAACGGTTCAGGTGCAGGTCTATGTGGACGGGGTCCTTCTGGGCAGCACCGGCGTGAGCAACGACAGCTCGCCCCGCTGGAGTTTTGCCTACCCGGGCACGGCCGCCCCGCTGAGCCAGGGTGAACACAATTTCACCGTGGTGGCCATCGACGCTGCAGGCAACGCCAGTGCCGCCTCTGTGGCCTTGACACTGACCATCGACAGCCGCATCGCCATGCCCACCCAGCTGGCCCTGGACAAGACGCGTGACAGTGCCACGGTGGGCGACGGCATCACCAACAGCGCGCTGAGCAGCGACTTCATCTTCAATGGCAAAGGCGAGACCGGGGTCAACACCACCCAGGTGCGACTGTTTGACGATGCCAACAACAACGGTGTGCTGGATCAGGGCGAAGAGCTGACCATCGCATCGGGCAACCTGGTGGACACCAGCGGCAATTTCAGCGCGTCGATCCGCACTTGGAGCATGGCCGAAGGCGTGCACAACATCCGCGCCATCCAGACCGATTTGGCGGGCAACACCAGCGCCGCCAGCGAAGCCTTCAGGCTCACGGTGGACCGCTCGCCGCAGCCGCCCCTGACGATTGATTTGGCGCCCGGGCAAGACAACGGTCTGTTTGCCGACGACAAGGTCACCCTCAATGCACGGCCCACTTTCCGGGTGACGCTGGCGCCGCAAGCGCGCGCCGGTGACCGCATCGAGCTGTACAACGCCATGAGCATCAACCCGTATTACCTGATGGGTAGCGTGCAGCTCAGCGCCAACGACCTGGCCCGTGGCTACGTGGACGTGACCAGCACCAAGGACCTGAGCGGCATCTACAACCCCTATGCGGGCAGCTACAACGGCATTTACGGGCGCACGGTGGATGCTGCAGGCAATCCGCAAAACCTCGCGGTCGACCCGGCGGGCAGTGCCACCTCCTTGTACCGTTACATGGGCGCCATGCCGCGCCTGTATGTCGATGTCAACGGCGTGCCCGGTGCACCCAACATGACCTTCCTGGCCGCAGACCAGGGCCCGGGCAGCACAGGCAGCAGCATCGTCACCCGCCAGTCCACCGGCTTTACCCTGACGGGCACCACGGCAGGCGCCAATGCCAGCCAGGTCAATTTTTATGCCGGAGACACGCTGCTGGGCAGCGTCAAACCCGGCGACATGGGCAGCGCCTACAGCTTCACCTACGCAGGCCCGGCCCTGGCCGATGGCGTTTACACGGTCTATGCCCGGGGCGTGCGCGCCAACGGCCTGGAAGGCCCCGCTTCAGCGGCCTTGTTCGTGCGCGTCGATGCGCGTGCGTTTGACCCCTCATTCCTCTGGCTCGACAGCACCGACGACACCGGCCCCGTCAAGGGCGACGGCATCACCAGCCCGGCCAGCGCGACGCGCAACATCACCCTCAGTGGCCTGGCCAGACCGGGCGCCACGGTGGTTTTGTTCGACGACATCGACGCCGACGGCGTGCTGGACGCCGGTGAGGCGCTCACCACCTACACCGCCAACACCACCACTTTGGCCAGCGTCACGGCCCACGCCACCACGGGTGCCTTCTCGGCAGACGTGATCCTCAGCAGCGGTGCGCACAACATTCGCGCGCAGCAGACCGTGGGCAGCCAAGTCAGCCTGATCGGCAGTGTGCTGCCCATCACCATTGATGTGGATGCCCCCCTGACCCCCACCTTTGCCCAGCTGACGGCGGTCAACGGGGTGGACGTCATCAACGACGACGGCGTGCGCGTCTCCAGCAGCCCCAACCCCAGCCTGGACCTGCGTTTGCCCGAAGGCCTCAAAGAGGGCGACGAAGTGCTGCTGCTCAACGGCAGCACCGTGCTGATTCGCCAGTCGATCACGCTGCGTGATCTGGCCAGTGCCACGGCGCGCCTGGACATCACCCCCGCCAGCAAACTGGTGGACGGCACTTACAGCAACTTGTCCGTGCGCATCCTGGACCGGGCAGGCAACGCCAGCCCGGACCTGAAACTGCCCCCACTGATCATCAGCACGGCGGGCCTGGCCGCTTCCACCGCCCTGGATCTGATCGATGACGACGACACCGGTCTGAGCACCACCGACAACCGCACCCAGCGCAGCACCGGCCTGACCCTGACGGGCACCTCGCCGGTGGGCACGGTGTCGCTGCGGATTTACGACGGCAAAACCTTGCTGGGCGAGACCTACCCGGGCATTGACGCCGATGCGCCGCAGTTTTTCAGCTTCACCTACACCGGCAAGCCCCTGGCCTCTGGCGTACACACCCTGAGCGTGCGTGCAGTGGATCTGGTGGGCACCGAGGGCGCGCCCGCCAGCTTGAGTGTGGTGATTGACGACAGCTTGCTGCCACCCAGTCGGCTGGTGCTGGACCCGAACGCCGATTCGGGCACGTCCAAAACCGACCTGATCACCAACACGGTCAGCAGCATTGGCCTGAGCGGCAAAGCCGAGCCGGGCAGCACCGTGCAGGTGTTTGACGACCAGAATGACAACAACCTGGTGGATCACGGTGAGTTGCTGGCCACCGTCACGGCCAATGCCAGCACCGGGGCCTTCACGGTGTCGGTCAGTCTGGGCTCGGGTGAGCACAAATTGCGTGCCATTGCCACCGATGTGCAGGGCAACACCAGCCTGGCCTCGGCCTCGCTGGCCTTGACGGTGGACCGTCAGCCGCCATCGCCTCCGGTCAGTCTGGCGCTGGCGCCGGGCCAGGACACGGGTCTGAGCGGCATTGACCGCCTGATCAACCTGAGCCGCCCGGTGTTTCGCGTGGGCCTGCCCAGCGACGTGAAAGTGGGCGATGTGGTCTGGATTTCGCAGCCTGGGACTTACTACACCACCAACAATGCCTACGACACCAGCTACACCGTCACCCTGGCCGATTTGCCGGTGTCCGGGCGCGGTTATGTGGACATCACGCTGGCCAACGATCTGCACGAATCGCCGCCGGGTGTGTATTCGAACAACGGGGTCAACTGGGTGCTCAGCGCCTACATCATCGACCAGGCGGGCAACATCGGCCAACGCCTGGTGGTGCCCACTTTGCAAGTCGACTACACCGCCCCTGCTGCGCCCACCAGCCTGAACCTGAGCGATGCACAAGACAGCGGCCGTTCGCTGACCGACAACATCACGGGCATCGGCACCGGCTTCACCATCAAGGGGGCCATGACCAGCGGCACGCGGCGCATCGAAGTGTTTGAAGGCAGCACCTCGCTGGGCTTTGCCAGCTTGCTCAGCGACACCGCCTGGAGCTTCACCTACACCGGCGCGTCCTACAGCCAGACCACGCGGGCTTTCACCGCCCGGGCGCTGGACGAATCGGGCAACTTCGGCCCCCTGTCGGTGCCGCTGGTGGTCGCATTTGACACCCAGCCTGGCGCGAGCTTGTTGCCGCCCAAATGGAGTGCGGCCAGCGACTCTGGCCGCTTGTCTGCCGACGGCATCACCAACGTCAGCACCGGCGTCACGCTGACCGGCTATGCCGACCCCAGCGTGAGCACCACGGTGCGCGTGCGCCTGTACAACGACCGCAACAACGACGGCAAGGTCGACAGCCTGGAACTGCTGGCCACCGTCAACACCGATGCCAACGGCCTGTACACCTTCAGCGGCATTTTTCTCTCACCTGGCACCCAATATCTGCGCGTGGCGCAAGAGGACATCGCGGGCAACTGGAGCGCGGTCAGCGCTGCTGCCGTTTTGGTGGTCGATGAGCTGGCCCCCGAGCGCCCCACCGTCACCCTGCAGACCACCGACGACACCACACCGGTGCTGCGGGGCACTTACGATGCGGCCAACACCGATCTGCTCACGGTGCGTCTGAACAACGTGGCCTATGGCGTGAGCGCCGGGCGCACGGTCACCATAGGCGGTGGCACTTTGACCACCGTGGCCGGTTTGGTGCTGGACGCTGCCAACGGCACATGGCAGCTGGCATTGCGACCCGCTGAAGCGCTGGCGCTGGCAGCTGCGCCTTACGAAGTCATCGTGCAGGCCACCGATCTGGCAGGCAACACCAGTGTGGACAGCAGCGCCAACGAATTGCTGGTGCGTGCGGCCCCGACCGACACGCTGGCCCCGACCTCTGTCCGCCTGGCCCCGGGCAGCGATACGGGTTATTTGGCCAGTGATGCCTCGACGGCCCAACTTGCCCCCGTGCTGCGCGTGGGTTTGAGCTTGCGTGCTGTGGCCGGTGATGCGCTGCGTTTGCTGCAAGGCAGCACCGAGCTGACGCGTTACACCCTGAGCGCCGAAGACATCGCCCGAGGCCACGTCGACCTGCAAGGCCAGACCTTGCTGACGTCTGGCACCGACTACACCAACACCGCCGCCATCACGGCCAGCGTGCTGCGACTGCAAGCCACAGGCACGCTGGAGAGCGCCGCCACGGCGCTGTCGCGCCTGGAAATCGACCAGGCCCCCCCGTCTACCCTGGCCGCGCCCAACCTCGAAACCGGCTCGGACAGCGGTGCCAGCAGCATCGACAACAGGTTGCGTTTTGGCAATGGTTTCACCTTCTACGGCACCGTGGGCAACGACGATGTGGTGCAGGTCCTGCTCTACGCCGACGGCGTTTACCTGGGCAGCACGGGCGTGCGTTCGGACCTCAAATACGTCTTCACCTTGCCCGCCACGGCCACCGCCCTGGCCGTAGGCAGCCACGCCATCACCGCCGTGGCGGTGGACGAGTCGGGCAACCGCAGCGCCATGTCGGCAGCCTTGAACATCAGCATCGACACCCGTGTGGAAGCCCCCAAAAACCTGTGGCTGGTGGCCGCCAGCGATTCGGGCGCCAAAGACGATTTGCGCACCCGCATCGCCACCAACCTGGTCATCAAGGGTCAGGGCGAAGTGGGCGCTACTGTCACCGCGTTTGACGACCTGAACCTCAATGGCGTGGTCGATCCGGGCGAAGTGCTCGCGGGCAGCGCCACGGTGACGGCCGCAGGCACTTTCTCATTGACCCTGACCAGCACCCTGGCCGAGGGCCAGCACCAAATCCGTCTGGTGCAAACCGACGTGACGGGCAACATCAGTGCGCCCAGCAGCGCCATGCCAGTGGTGGTCGACAGTGTGGTGCAGCGCCCCATCAGCGTGGCCTTGGCACCCGGCCAGGACAACGGCACCAGCCTGATTGACAGCGTGGTGGCCACAGCCCGGCCCACCTTCCGCGTCAACCTGGCCCCGGATGCCGTGTTGGGCGACACGCTGCAGCTGTACAAAGCGGCCAGTTTCACGAGCGCCAACCTGATCGGTCAGCGCTTGCTGACGGCCTTGGACATTGCCCGGGGCTATGTGGACCTGAAGTCCACCCAGAACCTGTCGGGTTACTACGACGGCACGCAAAGCGCGGGCATTTATGCCCGCATGATCGACCAGGCGGGCAATGCCAGCGGTTTTTCCAACACCCGTGGCAACTTGCCCTGGGTCACGGTGGACACCACGCTGCCCGCAGCGCCGACCAGCCTGGCCTTGCTCACCCAAGACGACACCGGCATCAGCGCGGCCGACAACATCACGGCGCTGGACACCGGCTTCACGCTGCTGGCCTCAGGGGCCGATGAAGGCATCCGTTTCATCGAGTTCTGGGACAGCCAGACCCTGCTGATGCGCGCCCCGGTGGGCAGCGTCAGCCAAATCAACGTCACCTACGACGGCGAGGCCCTGGCCCCCGGTTTGCACACCGTGTCGGCCCGCTTCATTGACAAGGCGGGCAATGCCGGACCGTTTGCGACCCCCATCCGTTTGCTGGTCGACCCCACTGAAAAAGTGCAGGTACTGGGCATGGGCCAACTGGGTCTGCTCTCGGCCTATGACAGCGGCTACAGCCGCAACGACGCGGTGACCAATGTCAACGCCTTCTGGGTCAGCGGCTTTTTGGCGGCGGGCGCCACGGTGCAGATCTTTGAAGACCTGAACAACGACGGCGTGTATTCGCTGGGCGAAGCGGTGGGCGCAACCACCACCACCAGCAGCACGACAGGGGCGTTTTCTTTGTCACTGACCCTGGGCACCGGCGCGCACCGTTTGCGCGCCATGGCCTACAACGCCAGCACTTCCATGCCGATTGGCGAGGTGTCCGAAGCCTTGGTGATCACCGTCAAAACCACGCCACCGGGCCGACCCGGCGTGGTGGATGTGCTGGCCAGCAGCGACACCCCGGTGGACCTGGCGGTGCAAGGCGTCAGCGCCGCTGACCGCGTGACCAGCGACACCACCCCCAGCTTGCGCGTGGCCCTGCCCGCCGATGCCGCTGTGGGTGACCGCCTGAGCATTTACAACAGCACCACTGTGTTGTATGCCCTGAGCCTGAGCGCCGCACAGGTGCAAGCAGGCGTGGCCGAATTCACCTTGCCCGACATGGTGGCCCTGACCGCAGGCACCTACAACCTGACGGCCAGCCTGACCGACCGCGCAGGCAATGAAGGCGAAAAATCTCCGGCCACCTATCCGCTGGTGGTGGACACCACAGGCCCCAGCATCGGCACGGCCCCCACCTTGTCGGCCAGCAGCGACTCGGGCACCTCGAACACCGACAACCTGACCCAGCGCAACACGGGTCTGAGCTTGAGCGGCACAGTGCCCGCAGACACGGTGCGCGTGTTGGTGTACGACACGCGACCAGACACCACGCAGACCCGCACCGGCAGTTTCAACCCCGGGGCAGGCTTGACCCTGAACGTGGCCGATGTGGCGCAGTACGCGGTGGCGGGGGTCGAATTGGCGTTCCCGGCCGGTGTGGCCAGTGTGAGCATCAGCAATGCGTATCTGGACGGTGCAGGCATCGGTGCGCCTGTACCGGCCGTGGTCTACCGCGAGACCGGCGCCGCCGACCGTTGGCTGCTGGCGTCTTTTGATGCCGCCAGCAACACCACCCGCATGGTGGCGCTGAGCCTGAGCCTGGCCGCTGACGGCAGCTTGCTCGCACGCAGCTCGGGTGCGGCTTGGGCGCGTGGCAACCAGACCACCGATGCCAGCGTGCTCAATGCGGCTTGGCTGCAACCGGTCAGCACCATCGCGGTGGCGGGCAGCGGCGCAGGCACGGGTTACGACATCACCAGTTTTGACTTCAGTTACACCCCGACCCAGACGGTGCAAATTGGCGAAGCCACACTCACGGGCACCAACTACAGCTTCAACACGGGCAACGCCACTGTGCTAGCGGCTGGGGCCCACAGTTTCAGTGTGGCTGCCGTGGATGCGGCGGGCAATGTGGGCGCACGCTCGGCCCTGCGCACGGTGCTGGTGGACACGGCCATCAGCCGCCCCAGCCTGGTCATGGGCACGGTGTGGACCGATACCGGCGTCACCAGTGCGCTGCAAAACACGGGCACGGTGAACCGCATCAGCGGCGTGACCGACCCGGGCGCACGCGTGGTGGTGTTTGACGACCTCAATGCCAACGGCCAGGTGGACGCTGAAGAGCAACTGGCCGAAGTCACGGCCAATGGCTATGGCTGGTTCTATACCGAT
Source organism: Limnohabitans sp. T6-5 (assembly GCF_003063315.1). Lineage (GTDB taxonomy): Bacteria > Pseudomonadota > Gammaproteobacteria > Burkholderiales > Burkholderiaceae_C > Limnohabitans_A. The sequence goes on along the minus strand of NZ_NERV01000002.1, from coordinate 1,115,287 downwards.
GGCGCTGTGCTGTCAGCCGGCAACCACAGCGTGCGGGCCATTGCCTTTGACAAAGCGGGCAACCAGAGCCTGGCCAGCTCGGGCGTGAGCCTGAACATCGACCTGCAGCCGCCCATGGCGCCTGTGGGCATCGCCTTGCTGGGGAGCAGCGATGGCGGGCAACGCAGCGACGATGCCTTCACCGCTGCCGGGCGCGACCTCACGTTCCGCGTGAGCCTCAATACCGCCGACACCCGCGTGGGCGAGACGGTCTCGGTGCTCAATGGCAGCACGCTGCTGGCTTCGACCCCGGTCACAGCGGCCATGCTCAGCGCGGGCTATGTGGACCTCAAGGTGAGCGCCGGAACCCTCGCGGCCAACACCTACAACGACGCCATCAAAGCCCAGATCACCGACGCCGCAGGCAACGCCGGGGCCACGGTGTCCATGCCCTCGCTGACCCTCAAGGCCGCGCCAGCGGCGCTGGCCGCGCCCGACCTGATCGCCGAAGACGACAGTTTCACCACGGCCGCTTCGGGCAGCAACAACAGCGGCACTTCGGCCGACAACATCACCCGCAACAGCACAGGCTTCACCTTGAGTGGCACCATTGCCGCCGATGTGGTGAGTGTCGAGGTCTACGACGACCGCAGTGCCACCACGCCGGTGGGCCTGGCACAGGTGGACCGCACCCTGAACACCTGGCGCTTCACCTACAGCGGTGTGCCCTATACCGACATGACGCGCGGCTTCAGCGTGAAAGCGGTGGACCTGGCGGGCAACACATCGGCAGCCAGTGCCCTGCTGTGGGTGGCTTTTGACACCAACGGCCCGGCCAAACTGCCCCCGCTCACGCTCGACAGCCTGGACGACACCACGCCCACAGGCGATGGCATCACCCGCAACAGCTCGGCCTTGACGCTCAAGGGCTTTGCCGATAAAGGCGCCAAGGTGCTGGTGTTTGACGATGCCGATGGCAATGGCCTGATCAACACCGGCGAGCTGCTGGGCAGCGTCAATGCCGACATCACCACCGGCGCTTTCACGCTCGATATGAACCTGCCCCAAGGCACGCACGCGCTGCGTGCGGTGCAATTGGACCGGGCAGGCAACCTGAGTGTGGCTTCGCAAACCTTCAGCCTGAGCGTGGACTTGACGCCGCCGGGCCGCCCCACGGTCGATCCGCTGGCCGTCAAAGGGCAGTTCCAACCCAACAACCTGATCACCAACGGTGACTTCGAAGCCGATGTGGTGGCTGCCGGAACCATTCGAGGTGCCATCACGCCTGCCGGTTGGACCAAGGTCGGAAGCAGCAGCATTGATACCGGCTTGTATGACCCCTTGACCTCTAACTTTGGTTATCCCACCAACAACAACCTGGCTTACATCTTTCAGCCCAGCGTGGCTGGCGGTGTGCAGTTCTACCAAGACACCACCACGACGCTGAGCACGGGTGATCTCTTGACCTTGAGTGTGGATGTGGGTAACCGCGGGGGAACTGTCGCAGCGCACCCCTTGGTGGTGGGCGGGTATGTGGCTTTGTACCGCACCGATGGCACCACTGCGACGCTCTTGTCGCGTCGCGTGATCACCACCAGTGATCTGGGGGCGGATGGCAGCTTCAAAAATGTGAGCATTCAATACACGGCCCTGGCCCAGGATGCCGGACAGCGTGTGCGTGTGCTGTATGGCACACCACAAGATCTCACGGCCAATGCTTATCTGGATCTGGACAACTTGCGCCTGACAAGGCAAAGCGCTGCCCAGCAGGCCATGTCTGCAGCGGGCAATTGGCCGGTCAGCACCACTTTGACGGGAAGCTTTGACAAACTCAACACGGCCTCGCTGAGTGTGACGGTTGATGGCAACAGCTACACCAGCAGCCAAGGACTGGTGCTGGATATGACCCAGGGCACTTGGTCCTTGAGCGTGCCCACCAGCAGCTTCAGCAGTGCCAACCCGACCGTCACCGTGACCGCCATCGATGCTGCAGGCAACAGCATGGGCAACGTGGAAACGCAGCCTTTGTTGGTGCTCAATGATGTGCATGGCCTGAACATCTGGGCCGCGCCCAAACTGCTCAACCCCACAGGCACAGAGGCCACCTCCAGCAACAGCGCCCAGGTGACGCTGCGCCAGGCCTTGGCCGCAGGCGTGCTCAGTGGCGACACCTTGACCCTCAAGCAAGGCAGCAGCACCTTGCTGACCTACACCCTCACGGCAGCCGACGTGGCGCGGGGCTATGCCGATCTGAGCGCCACACTGGCTTCAACCAGCATCAACCCGATCACGGTGGATTACCGTGTGGGGGGCGCAGTTGCCGTGGTGGCACGCAGTTACATGCCCATGCTGCGCATTGACAACGTGGCGCCCAATGTAGCGCCCGCACAGCCCACCTTGCTGAGCGCTGATGATGCGGCACTCGCCGGGGGCGCTGCCAACACCGATTTGACGATCGCCCGCAACACGGGCTTCACGCTGACAGGCACCGCCAGCAGTGGCCAGGGCGTCACGCGCATTCAGGTGCTCGATGGTGCAGGGGCTACCGCCACGGTGCTGGGCTACGCGGATGTGAAGGCCGACAACACCTACGTCTTTGTCTACACCGGTGCGCCTTTGGCCGATGGCGCCCACAAGTTGAGCGTGGTTGAACTCGACGCCGCAGGCAACAGCACGCAGCGTTTGAGCTTTGGCAGCAACCTGACGACCACCGCCACGTCCACCGGCCTGAGCGCTTCGCGTGTCGATTTGGTCGAGTTGAGCAGCGCCATCATGAATGGCAAGTCCGTTGACGGCGGCCCCAGTGCCAATGCCAGCTTTGTCCGGATGGCGGGCACCACCGACACCTGGATCGCGGTTTACAGCAATGGTGTGCACACCAAAATGGTCGCGGTGGTCTTGAGCACCAGCGGCACCGCTTTGCAGATCCGAAGCACCGGCGCCCGATACTGGACGCACGGCGGCAACCCCGCACAGACCGCTGCTGCCGTCAATGCCGCCTGGATCGCAGGCACGGCCATGACGCTGGCCACCACAGGCACGGCCGACGGCTATGGCCTGGTCAACATCACCGGCTCGGTGATCAACTGCTCGCTCGACCGCGTGGTGACCCTCGACACCCGGGTCTCGCCACTGAGCGCGCCCACGCTGACCACCGCTTCGGACAGCGGCAACCTGAACAACGACGGCCTGACCCGCAACACTTCGGTGACGCTGACGGGCACGGCTGAAGCCGGGGCCACGGTGCAGGTTTTCCGGGACCGCAACGGCAACGCCCGCATGGACGAAGGCGAATCGCTGGGCACCGCCACCTTGACGGGCAGCAGTTACAGCCTGAGCTTGAATTTGCCTGCGGGCACCCACAGCCTGTATGCCCTGGCGACCAATGTGGCCGGTGCCATGAGCGTGTCGGCCGCCAGCACCGTGGTGGTGGACACCTTGGCGCAGCGGCCCACGGGCATCCAGGTCATCGCGGGTGACAACGGCGTGTTTGCCGCCGACGGCATCACCAGCAACTTGCAGCCCACCGTGCGCGTGAATTTGCCTGCCGAAGCATTGGTGGGGGACAAAATCCGCCTGTACTCGGCGGACAACACCACCTCGGTGTTGGCGACCTTGCTCATCACGCAAGCCGACAAGGACAGGGGCTATGTGGACTTTGACCCCCGTGACGGGGTGACCACCGAATCGGTGCTGAGTTTGACGGGCAGCGGCTATGTGAACTTCTCGCTCAACGAGCCCGAGACCAGCATCAGCCGGGAAATTGTGTTCCAGACCACGACGGGCGGGGGCTTGTTCGCAGTCAGCAGTGGCGGGGCCTATGACCGGGGTCTGTGGGTCACGGCCGACGGCAACATCGGCTCTTATGTCTGGAACAGTGAGGTCATCTACACCACCGGTCTGAACCTGACCGATGGCGCCGTGCACCGCGTGGTCTTCACCCTGGGCGCCCGAGGGACCGATATTTATGTGGACGGCGTGTTGCAAGCCCATGGCAACCGCACCAGCTCTGACTACAACTGGGACACCGAGCAACGTCTGGGGCAGGCCTATCACGGCGGCTACTTTGACGGCAAGATCCTGTCTTACCGAAGCTGGAACCAGCAGCTGAGCACACTGGATGCCACGGCCTTGTCGGCGGGCTCCGCCATCACGCCTGTGGCCAGCCACACCCTGGGCTTCACCGCCGGTGGTGCCACCATCACCGACACGGCAGGCGCAGGCGCCACGGTCATCAGCACCTTCAGCAAAGTGGGCACGGTGGCCAGTGGGTTCACCCTGGTGGCGGACACGGTCTACACCCAGGCCATCAGTGCCCGTCTGGAAGACCAGGCGGGCAACCTGAGCGCCTCGGTGGTGCTGCCGCGCTACACCACCGACAACACCGCGCCGACCACGCCCACGGTCACGCTGCTGAACTCCGACACGGGCAGCAGCAGCACCGACCGCATCACCCGCATGAGCCGTGGTTTCACGCTCAGCGGCACGGCCACGGCGGGCGTGCTGGTGTCCATCTATGACGGCGAAGTGCTGATCGGCACCGCACCGGTGTTGGCCAACAACACCTGGGCCTGGACGCACAGCGGCGCCGCACTGAACAGCGGCATCCACAACATCCTGGTGCGCTCCAGCGACGCGGCGGGCAACTTGAGCGCCTATTCCAGCACCCTGGTGCTGGACTTCGAGGACAGCGCCACCACGCCCATCAAGGCCTATGCCAACCGCTTGTGGATTGGCAACAACACCACCGTCGATACAGGCAACCCCGACGACCAACTGATCTCGGGCAACAGCATTTCTTTGACCGGCCGCATGGCGCCCAACGCCACGGTCTGGCTCTACAACGACCGCAACAACAATGGCTTGCTCGACAGTGGCGAGCTGCTCAGCACCAGCTTGACGACCGACGCGGCAGGCCTGCTGACGGCCAGCACGGTGACCTTGCCTGGCGGTGTGAACCGTTTGCGTGCCATGGCTTTGGACAGCCAAGGCAACCTGATCGGTACCCAAAGCGATGCCTTGGTGGTGACCTCGCAGCGCACCATGCCCCTGTTGCCTGGCACGCCGCGCTTGCTGGCTGCAGACGGCGTGAGCTTCGATGACGACGGTGTCACCGCCCTGGCGCAGCCCAGTTTCCGCATCGATTTGCCGGTGACCGGTGATGGTGTGGTGCAAGTGGGTGACCTGGTGGTCATGAAAAACAGCGCCACCGAGCTGGCACGCGCCAGCCTCACGGCCAGCGACATCGCCCAGGGTTTTGTGGTGCTCAAGGTGCTGCCCAACCAGGCGCTGGCGGCTGCGACCTACAACAACCTGATCAGTGTGCAGCTGATCGACGGTGCAGGCAGCATCAGCCAGGCCGCTGCCGTGACTTCACTCACCGTGGCGGGCGGCTTGCCGTCTTCGGCGGTGTTCACCATCGCGCCGACGGTGGCCTCGGATCTGGGCGCATCGGCCTATGACCGCATCACCAACACCACCAGTCCGACCTTGCGCGTCTACCTGGGCGCAGGGGCTGCTGTAGGCGGTTTGGTGGAAATCTTCAACGCCAGCACCGCGGGCACCAACGATGTCAACCGCAAAGGCAACGCCACGCTGACCGCTGCCCACTTGAGCCAAGGCTATGTGGATGTGGCCACGACGGCATTGACGGCAGGCACAGGCACCAACTACTTCCGTTACACCGCACAGGGGGCGGTGAAGTCGGCCACGCTGAACGCGATTGTCAACCTCACCATCGACACCACGGCACCGGCCCTGGCGGTGGATTTGAACCTGGCAGACAGTGACGATCTGGGGCGCAGCAGCACCGACAACATCACGCGCCTGAACCAGGTCATCACTTTCAATTCATCGACAGTGTTGGGCAATGCCGCCGATCTGGCTTGGGTGAATGTGTATGACGGTGCGCAACTGATCGGGCGCGCCAGTGTGGGCAATGTGCAGGGCAGCCAAGTCTTTTCGTTCACCCTGCCTGCGGGTGTGACCCTGTCAGATGGGGTGCATGCCATGTCGGTCCGACCGGTCGACTTTGCGGGCAACGAGGGCGCTGCCAAAACGCTGAACGTGACCATCGACGCCACCGCCCCGACGGGCCTGACGGCCAGCCTGGCCAGTGCGGACCTGACCGACACGGTCAATCGCCTGACCAGCAACGTCAATGCGCTCACGCTCAGCGGCGCGGCCGAAGTCAATGCCCGCATCAGCGTCTTCAACGACAGCAACAACAACGGGCGACGCGATCTGGGTGAAGACAGCTTGGCGCTCTACACCAAGGACACCGGCACCGTCATCACCAGCACGGTGGTGGCCGATGTCAACGGGGCCTACACGGTGGACCTGCGCGGTCTGGCCGTGGGGGCCTACAACTTGCGCGTGGTGCAAACCGATGTGGCGGGTAACGAGCAAATGAGCTCGGCAGTGTCCTTCACGGTGGACACCAGCGCCCTGGCCCCCCAAAGCATGGTGCTGCTGACCAGCAGTGACACGGGGGATTCGCCCTACGACGGCAAGACCAACGACAACACGCCCACGTTCCGCATTGCCTTGCCCGGCGATGCGGTGCCGGGTGACAAGGTGCGCATCAACACCAGTTCTGTGGTGACAGGCACCCAACTGGGCTTGGTCACGCTGCAAGCAGCCGACATGGCCGCGGGCTACATTGATTTCACGCCCACCACCGCCATGAACGCGGGCACGGCCGTGACTTATTCATCGACCACGGCCGTGACGGCCTTCATGATCGACCGGGCAGGCAATGCCAGCGCGGGCGTGACCTTGCGCACGTCACTGGTGGTGGACAACGCCTTGCCAGCAGCCCCTGCCTATGCGCCCGATTTGGTGGCGGTGGACGACACCGGCACCTTCAGCACCGATGTCAACAACACCGACAACCGGGTCAACCGGGGCACGAACCTGAGCTTTGCCTCGTACAGCAGCTTGCCCACGGGCACGACGCGTGTGGAGTTGTTTGACACCTTTGGTGGCGTCACCCAAAGCCTGGGTTTTGCCGTCATGCCCAGCGCCTCGACCTGGGTCTTCAGTTACCAGGGCCCGGCCCTGGCCCATGGCACGCACGCCATCACCTGGCGCGCCTGGGATGTGGGTGGCAACCGGGGTCCGGTTTCTGCGCCATTGAGCCTGGTGGTCGACACCACAGGCGCCTTGCCGCTTGCGCCCACCGTGGGCAGCGACACGTCCACAGCACTGCGCGTGGCCCTTAAAAATTCAGTCACCGATGACACGGGCACGCTGGGTGACAACGTCACCAAGACCCGTTCACCCACGCTGGTGGGTGTGGCCGAGCCCGGCGCGCGCATCAGCATTTATGAAGACCGCAATGGCTCGGGTGTGGTGGAGCCGTCCGAGCTGGTGCTGAATGCGCAGAGCGCGCGTTTTGTGCTGGCCCACGCCACCACCGGTGTGTTTGAGTTCCAGTTGAGCGCCTACCAAAAAGCAGGCGTGCACCGCTACATCGTGGTGCAAAACGATCTGGCCGGAAACATGGTGGCCAGTGCGCCGCTGTCCATCACCATCGACTTCACGGCCACCAAACCGCTGTGGCTGAACCTGCAAGAAACCAGCAGCGTGGACAGCGGTTATCTGAACAATGACAAGATCACCAACGCCCCGCCGCAAGTCGTGATGCGTTTGCCCGCGGATGCCCGCGTGGGCGACACGGCCCGGGTGCGTGTGCTCAGTTATCTGAATGGCACGGTGCACACCACGGTCGACGTCTTGTTGACGGCGGCCGAGATCGACGCCGGGCAGGTGTTGTTTGCGCTGACGCGTGAGCAGATGAAGGGCAACACGCCGGGCAACTATTACATCGACGGCGCCATTGTGGATGCCGCAGGCAATACGCCCTCCTACAAGGGCTTGAACCCCGGCTCCATCACGGGCAGCTACAACCTGCTGTACGAAACCCGGCCGCCAGCCGACCCCTTCACCGCCAGCCTGTATCTGGGCGATGGCAGCAACAACAACACCACCGCCAGTGTGGCGGCGCGCACCGCAAGCACAACGCTCAACCGCCTGTTCACGCTGGAGGGCACTTTGCCCGCACGCGCAGCCACCGATTCGCTGGCCGATGTGGTCAAGGTCCAGGTGTATGACCGTGTGGGCAGCAGCCTGTATTTGCTGGGTGAGGCGGGCGTCAAGTCGACCGGCAATGCCTGGGCGCTGACCTATGACGGATCGGCCCTCAAGCAAGGGGCCCACAACATTGTGCTGCGCAGTGTGGACATGGCGGGCAATGTCTCGGCCACCGATGCCGAACTGCTGGCCACCACCTCGGTGCTGACGCTGACCGTGAACAACGCGCAAGTGCTGACCGAGCCCACTGACCGTGTGCGGCCCCAGTTGCTGGGGGGCTTGAGCTTCAACGGCGATCTGATCACGCTGCGCCTGAGCGAAGCGGTGCAGTCGGCATTGCCTTCCGATGCGTTTGCCGTGGCGGTGGATGGCGAGCTGGTGGACGTGCTGTCGGTGACGCTGGATGCCAGCGACAGCACGCAGACCCGCCTGCTCATCACCTTGGCCCAAGCCGTGACACGCGGGCAGGCGGTGACCCTGGCCTACACCGATCCTTCAGCCGCTGACAACGGCACGGCTTTGCAAGACCTGGCAGGCAATGATGCCGCCAGCTTCTATGTGAGCTCGGACGCCGTCAGCAACCTGAACGTGCCCGCCACCCCGGGCACGCCCGATTTGCTCAGTGAAGACGATTCCGGCCGATCCAGCCTGGACAACAACACCAAGATCAACGGCCTGAGCCTGTCGGTCGGCATTCCGCAAGGCGTGGCGGTGGGCGACAGTCTGCAAATTGCGCTCAATGACGCCGGCAGCACCGTGCTCAAGACGGTGCTGCTGACCCCCGCTCAGATCGCGATGGAGCGCGTGATCGTGAGCCTGCCCACCCAGACCACGGGTCTGGATGCGGTGCAAGGTCAGCTGCTGGCTTTCAAGGCCCGTGTGGTGGCGGCTTCGGTCTTGAATGCCGGAACAAGCGCTGCGATGGCTTCGGAGTGGTCGGGGGTGCTGAATGTGGTGCTCGATGTGGTGGCGCCGGTGCAGCCTGCGCTGGCCAATATCGACGGCCTGGGCATCGACACCAGCACGCTGGAAGGCTATTCGCGCAACAACCGGCCGCTGCTCGAAGGCGCGGCCGAAGCGGGCACGGTGGTCAAAGTGGTGGCCAACGATGTGGTGCTGGGCACAGCCTTGGCCGATGCATCGGGCCATTGGTCGTTTGACACCAACGGCAGTTACCTGGCCGATGGCCGTTATGCCATCGTGCTCACGTCCACGGACACCGCAGGCAATGTCAGTCCGCTCAGTGCGGCCTTCACCCTGATCATTGATGCGCAAACGCCCAAAGTCCCACAGGTGCTGGCGGTGCAAGCCGACACCGGCAGCCTGGACAACGATGGTGTGACCCGCACCCGAACCCAGGTCATCAGCGGCACCGCTGAAGCCCGGGGCTGGGTGGATGTGTACCGCAACGGCGTGAAGCTGGGCAGTGCGCCAACAAGTGGCAGCGGTGCTTGGGTCTTCAATGATCTGGTGGGCAATGCGCCGCGCAGCCTGGCCGATGGCCGCTATGTGTACACCGCCATTGGCCGTGACTTCAGCGGCAACACCAGCCTGGCGTCCAACCCCTTTGTGGTGATCGTGGACAACGTGGCGCCCGATGCCCCGATCATCCGCGCCATGACGCCGGACACTGGCGGCAGCCAGACCGACCACCTGAGCAACAGTGCCGCGCTCGAGTTGAGCGGCACGGCAGAGCCCAACGCCAGCATCGAGGTTTACATCGGCGGTACCGATGCCAGCCAGCTGGTGGGGGTGACGACGGCCAGCAGCACCGGGGCCTGGCTGTTCGATGTGGGCAGCCTGGCGCTGGAGCAGGGCGACTATGCCTTCCAGGCCAAAACGGTGGACTTGGCGGGCAATGCCAGCGAAGCCTCTGCGGTGTTCAAGGTGTCGGTGGACACCACGCCACCGGCAGCGGTCAGTGGTCTGGCCCTCAATGGCGTGGCCTTTGAGGTGTCGGACACGGTGCCCAGTGCCAACCTGAGTTTTTCAGGGCAGGCCGAGGCAGGCGCACGCGTATCACTGGCCCTGGATGGGCAGTTCCTGGGCGTGGTCACGGCCGACGCAGTGACCGGCTTGTGGAGTTTTGACGACAGTGCCAGCGTGCTCGATGACGGTGCCTACACCCTGACGGTGCAAACCGAGGACCTGGCGGGCAATCTGGGCGGCATGAGCACGTTTGATTTCAATGTGCATGCCACGCAGCCCCTGGCGCCGGTGATCACGGGCCTGACCCCTGCCACCGACACGGGGCTGAGCAGCAGCGACCGCATCACCCGCCTGGCACAGCCTGAGCTGAGCGGCACGGCCTTGCCGGGCAGCACTGTCAAGGTGTTTGCCTACAACTTGTCAACCCTGGTGCTGGGCAGCACACCGCTGGTCACGGTGGTGACCGGGGCCGATGGCAGCTGGTCGGCGCACTTGCCCAACGCTTTGGCCAGCGACGGTCGTTATGGCTTCAAGGCCACCGCCACCGATGCCGATGGCCTGGTCAGTGCCTATTCGGCCGCCTTGGTGGTGCAGCTGGACACCGCAGTGCCCACCTCGGGCAGCCTGTCGGTGGATGCCGTCACGGACGACAACATCATCAACGCGGGCGATCTGCTGCAGGGCGTGACCCTGAGCGGCACGGCCGAGGCGGGGGCCGCTTTGACCCTGGTGCTGGGCGCCGGTGGGGCGGCCAGAACCGTGGTGCCGGAGAGTTTTGGCACGCAATGGTCCTATGCGCTCACCGCCGATGATGTGGCGGCCCTGGGCGAAGGTTCAGGGCGCAGCATCCGCCTGGTGGTCACCGATGTGGCGGGCAACAGCACGTCCTTGACCCATGCGGTGGACGTGCTGACCACGCCCCTGGCGGCGCCTGGCATGCCCGATTTGCTGACGGCAGATGACCTGGGCCTGAGCGATGTGGACAACCGCACATCGGTGAACGCACCGAAGGTGCAGGTCGTGCTGTTTGATGGCGCAGGCCGCAGGGCCAGTGCCGGTGACATGCTGGCGCTGGTGGATGCGGCGGGCGATGTGTGGGCTGAAATCAGCCTGACGTCCGAGCAAGTCAGCGCGGGCGTGGCAACGGTGCAGTTGGGGGCCACAGCGCCTTTGGACGATGGCCTCTACAGCTTGAATGCGCGGCTGACGGACCGATCGGGCACCACGGTGCTGTCGGCCAATGCCCTGGATTTGCAGATTGACACACGCGTGCCGGACGCCCCCGGCGCCCCGGACTTGAACGACAGTGACGACAGCGGTCGCTCTGCAAGCGATAACCGAACCCAGGTCAAACGGCCTGTGGTGACGCTGGAGATTGACACGGCCAAAGTCGCTGGTGCGGGCTTGTTGGCCGGTGATGTGGTGGAGTTGTGGCAAACCAACGCAGGCTCCACAGGCCTTGAGCGGGTGTTGCTGGGCAGCACCACTTTGGCGGCGGGCTTTGACCCGTCTGTTCAGACCACGGTGACGGTGCAGCCCCTGGCTGACCTGGCCGATGGCCTGTACACCCTGGTGGGTGTGGTGCATCGCACAAGCGTGGCGCTGAGCAGCCCGGATTCGCCGGTGCTGAACCTGGTGGTGGACACGACAGCGCCCACGGCAAGTTCTGCGCCCACTTTGCTGACTGCCGATGACACGGGCGTTTCCAGCACCGATCAGATCACGCGCAAGTTGTTGCCACGTTTCTCGGTCAGTCTGGACAACACCCAGGCCGTGGCCGGTGACACCTTGCAGGTCTTGCAGGGCACGCAGGTGCTGGGCAGTGTGGTGTTGACCGAGGCCCAGGTCCTTGAAGGCGTGGTCGGGGTGAGCCTGGCCAGTGCTTTGCCTGAAGGTGTCTATGCCTTGACGACCCGCTTGCTCGATGCGGCCGGTAACCTGAGCGCCGCCAGTGCCGTCCAGGATGTGACGCTGGACAAGACATCGCCGTTTGCAGCACGCATTGACGGCTTGGAAAACGACACCGGTGAGGCCTCAGATCTGCTCACCCGCGACAGCCGCTTGACGGTGTTCGGCACCTCGGAGCCCGGCAGTGAAGTGGTCTTGCTGGACGGCGTCACCACCGTGGGTGTGGCTGTGGCCGACAGCCAAGGCCAGTGGCGTGTGACGAGCACCGCCTTGCTCGATGGAGAGCACACCCTGACGGTCAAGAACCGCGATGCGGCAGGCAATATCGGGGGCCTCAGTGCGCCCATGGTGGTCAGCGTTGACACAGCGGCCCCCAATTTGTCCTTGGCCGCCGTGGCGGGCAATGACATCGTCAATGCGGCAGAAAAATCTGCAGGCCTGATTTTGCGCGGCAGCAGCGAAGCAGGCGCTTCGGTGCAGCTGTCTTGGTCTGGCTCGCAGGGCGTGCTGAATTTGCCCGCCACGACAGACGCCGCCGGGCAATGGACTTTGGAGCTGAGCGCCACCGATCTGCAGACCTTGGGCGAGGACGGCCTCACCACGCTGACCGTGAGCGCCACCGATGCGGCCGGCAACGTCAGCCGCATCACCCGCAGCATCACGCTGATGAGCACGCCACCGACGGCGCCAGTCTTGAGTGGTTTGACCGCCGACACCGACAGCGGGCGCAGTACCAGCGACGCGATCACGGCCAACACCCTGCCCACGCTGGCGGGCCGTGCTGAGGGCGCGCAGTGGGTCAAGGTGTATCTGGGCAGTTCGCTGCAAGCCACGGTGGCGGTGAGCGACGGGCAATTTGGCTTCACGCCTGCACAGCGCTTGGCCGACGGTGTTTACAACTACACCGCCGTCGCCCTGGATGCCGCTGGCAACACCAGCGAGGTCAGTGGTGCCCTGAGCATCACGGTCGACACGACGGCCCCTTTGTCCACCAGCCTGACCGGCCCCGATGTGACCGGGCAAGCACGGCCGACTTTGACGGGCAGCGCCGAGCCCGATGCCGAGGTGCGCATTCTGGGCACCGGTCTGAACACCGAGCCGGTGGTTCGGGCCGATGCGGACGGCCAATTCAGCTGGCAACCGAGCGCTGATCTGGCCGATGGCCATTACAGCCTGATGGCGGAAGTCGTGGATCTGGCGGGCAATGTGTCCTCCAGGTCTGAGCCACTGGCCTTGGTGGTGGACACCCGAGCGCCCAATGCCCCGACCCTGGCGGGCTTTGGCACCGTGGGCGGCACGCCGACGGCCTTGATTTCTGAGGTGCAGCAGCAGGTGCTGCAAGGCATGGCCGAGCCGGGTGCCGTGGTCGAAGTCTGGCGCGACGGGATCTTGCTGGGCACCCCCACAGCCGACAGCACCGGTGCCTTCACCCTGGACCTGACCGATGCCGCGCTGGCCGATGGCACTTACAGCTTCACCGCTTTGTCGACCGACCGGGCGCTGAACATCTCTGCATTGGCCAGTCCGTTTGATTTGACGGTGAGCGCCATGGCGCCTGCTGTTGGCACGCTGTCCTTGATCGCATTCACGGACAGTGGCGACAGCGACACCGATGGCCTGACGCAAGACAACAGTTTCACGCTGTCTTTGACGGGTCAAGACCCGGCGGCCGTGGTGACTTATGAGGTCTCGACAGACGGCGGGCTGAACTGGGACACCACCTCGGCCGAGCAAGGCCCGCTGGCAGACGGCAGCTACCAGTTCCGCGCGCAGATGCTCGATGCCGACAGCAACCTGAGCATCAGCAATGTGCACAGCGTGACGATTGACACCGCGGTGGCAGCAGGCGTGTTGAGCTTGGAGGGCTTGGCCGACAGCGTCAGCCAATCAGGCGGCATCAGCACCACCGACAACAGCTTTGATCTGACACTGACAGACCCAGACGCCGATGCAAGCGTGGTCTACCAAGTGTCCACCGACAGCGGCGCAAGCTGGCGCTCCACCTCCACCGCCCAGGTCAATCTGGCAGACGGCAACTACCAGTTCCGGGCGCAAGTGACCGATGCAGCGGGCAACGTGGCCACGACGGCGGTGCAGCGTGTGACGATCGATACCACACCCGCTGAACTGGATGTGATCAAGGCCTATGCAGACACCAACGGCAGTGGTTCCGGCGCGGTGCCTGACCTGGCTGTTTTCACGGCATGCGCTGTGACCGGGGTCGATGCCAGCAATCTGGACGCCATCCTCAGTGCCTTGGCAAGCAGTGCCGTCACTGCCGCCGAGACCGACACGGTGGCCAAAGTGCAGGCCCTCGTCGATGCCTACAAGGCGATTCAAACCCATGCCGATGGCCTGTCGGACAACCACACGACACCTCCTTCTCAGGCGCAATACGCCGCCATCGGTGTGACCGGGGTGGACAGCGCCGCCAAGGCCAGCTTGCTGGGTGATGTGATCGACAGCCAAGCTTTTGACGCCGTCGACAGCGTCCCTGAAATCCAGGCCTTGGCGGACGCCGTGCAAGCGGTCATGGCCGGTACGCCCAGCCTGGCGCAATTGGCCAGTTTGGGAGTGCAAGGGGTCACCGCTGAAAACCTGGCCGCCGTGCAAGCCGCACTGGCCAGCGTGACCGATGCCACTGAGCTGAGCAGCTTGGTGGGTTTGCAAACAGTGGTGTTGGCCGGCGCATCCAAGCACGCCCAAGATGCAGCCACCGCCGCAACCGCTGCCACCACAGCCGCCGCAGCAGCCAAAACAGCTTTGGACAGCGCCGTTGCCGCCATGAGCAGCCCGGCCACGCCTGCCGAGTTGGCAGACATTGAGGCCCAGCAGGCCGCAGCCTTGGCGGCTGCCGCTGAGGCTGCTGTCAAAGCGGCAGCGGCTTCAGCGGCTGCGACAGCAGCGCAAGAAGCAGCAACGGCCGCCGGTGAATCTGAACCTGCCAGCGTGGCCACAGCCAACGCTGCTGCTGCCGCTGCAAGTGCGGCGGGTGGGGATGCCACCGCATCGGCCACGGCCAGCGAAACTGCGACCGACGCCAAAGTGGCCAGCTTGGCCACCGCTGCTGCCAATGCCGCAACTGCCGCCAGTGGGGCTGCAGCAGCAGCGACAGCGGCCAAGACTGCGTTGGACAACGCCGTCGCCGCTCTGAGCGATCCGGCAACGCCAGCTGAACTGGCAGACGTTGAGGCCAAGCAGGCTGCAGCATTGACTGCCGCCGCTGATGCAGCAGCCAAAGCTGCAGCAGCGACTGACGCAGCGACAGTTGCACAAGCTGCCGCCACAGCGGCTGGGGAAACAGTTCCATCCAGCGTAGCCACTGCCAACGCCGCCGCCACAGCTGCAAGCACAGCGGGCACCGACGCCACCACATCGGCCACGGCCAGCGAAACAGCGACGGATGCCAAAGTGGCCAGCTTGGCCACCGCCGCTGCCAGTGCAGCGACTGCCGCCACAACGGCAGCTGCAGCAGCCACAGCGGCCAAGACTGCGTTGGACAACGCCGTCGCCGCTCTGAGCGATCCTGCAACGCCTTCAGAACTGGCAGACGTTGAAGCCAAGCAAGCCAACGCATTGACTGCCGCCGCTGATGCAGCCGCCAAAGCCTCAGCAGCGACTGACGCAGCGACAGCCGCGCAAGAAGCAGCCACAGCGGCTGGTGAAACAGTTCCATCCAGCGTAGCCACTGCCAACGCCGCCGCCACAGCTGCAAGCGCAGCAGGTACCGCCGCCACCACATCGGCCACAGCCAGCGAGGCCGCAACGGATGCCAAAGTGGACAGTCTGGCCACCGCCGCTGCCAGTGCCGCGACTGCCGCCACAACGGCTGCAGCAGCAGCGACAGCGGCCAAGACTGCGCTGGACAACGCCGTCGCCGCCCTGAGCGATCCTGCAACGCCAGCTGAACTGGCAGACGTCGAAGCCAAGCAAGCCAACGCATTGACTGCCGCTGCTGATGCAGCAGCCAAAGCCTCAGCAGCCACTGACGCAGCGACAGCAGCGCAAGAAGCAGCTACGGCCGCCGGTGAGTCTGAACCTGCCAGCGTAGCCACTGCCAACGCCACTGCCACAGCTGCAAGCGCAGCGGGCACCGCCGCCACCACATCGGCCACAGCCAGCGAGGCCGCAACGGATGCCAAAGTGGCCAGCTTGGCCACCGCCGCTGCCAGTGCCGCGACTGCCGCCAGTGCGGCTGCAGCTGCAGCGACAGCTGCGAAGGCCGCTCTGGATAGCGCCGTTGCAGCCCTGAGCGATCCGGCAACACCAACAGAACTGGCAGAAGTTGAAGCCAAGCAGGCTGCAGCACTGACTGCCGCCGCTGATGCAGCAGCCAAAGCCTCAGCAGTGACTGACGCAGCGACAGCCGCGCAAGCTGCCGCCACAGCGGCTGGTGAAACAGTTCCATCCAGCGTGGCCACTGCCAACGCCGCAGCCACAGCTGCAAGCGCAGCAGGTACTTCAGCCACCGCATCTGCGACCGCCAGCGAAACGGCAACCGACGCCAAAGTGGCCAGCTTGGCCACGGCAGCCGCCAGTGCCGCAACTGCCGCCACAACAGCTGCCGCAGCAGCGACAGCTGCGAAGGCAGCTCTTGACAACGCCGTCGCCGCTCTGAGTGATCCGGCAACGCCAGCTGAACTGGCAGACGTCGAAGCCAAGCAAGCCGCCGCACTGACTGCTGCAGTTGATGCAGCTGCCAAAGCTGCAACAGCGATTGCCGCAGCGACAGCAGCGCAAGAAGCAGCTACGGCCGCCGGTGAGTCTGAACCTGCCAGCGTAGCCACTGCCAACGCCACTGCCACAGCTGCAAGCGCAGCAGGCACCGACGCCACCGCATCCGCCACCGCCAGCGAAACTGCGACAGACGCCAAAGTGGCCAGCTTGGCCACGGCTGCTGCCAGTGCCGCGACTGCCGCCAGTACGGCTGTAGCTGCAGCGACTGCAGCCAAGACGGCTTTGGACAGCGCCGTTGCCGCATTGAGCGATCCAGCAACACCAGCTCAATTGGCAGACGTCGAAGCCAAGCAAGCAGCAGCACTGACGGCTGCCGCTGATGCCTCAGCCAAAGCTACAGCAGCGACTGCTGCTGCGACTGCCGCTCAGGCAGCAGCCTCAGCAGCGAACGAAGCCGAACCTGCCAGCGTGGCCACTGCCAACGCCGCTGCCACAGCTGCAAACGCAGCAGCCACCGACGCCGCCACATCAGCCACCGCCAGTGAAACGGCAACCGACGCCAAAGTGGCCAGCTTGGCCACCGCTGCTGCCAATGCCGCAACTGCCGCCACAACAGCTGCCGCAGCAGCGACTGCTGCTAAGACAGCGTTGGACAACGCCGTCGCCGCTCTGAGCGATCCTGCAACGCCTTCAGAACTGGCAGACGTTGAAGCCAAGCAGGCAGCCGCACTCACTGCTGCAGTTGATGCAGCCGCCAAAGCTGCAGTGGCGACAGCGGCTGCAACAGCAGCGCAAGTAGCAGCCACAACGGCGGGTGAAACAGTGCCTGCCAGCGTGGCTAGTGCAAACGCCGCTGCCACCGCTGCAAGCGCAGCTGTCACCGCCGCCACCGCATCGGCCACGGCCAGCGAAACAGCGACCGACGCCAAAGTGGCCAGCTTGGCCACAGCTGCTGCCAGTGCCGCGACTGCCGCCAGTGCGGCTGCAACAGCAGCGAATGCAGCCAAGACAGCTTTGGACAACGCCGTCGCAGCCCTGAGCGATCCAGCAACGCCAGCTCAATTGGCAGACGTTGAAGCCAAGCTGGCCGCAGCGCAAGTTGCCGCTGCTGATGCGGTTACCAAAGCTGCAGCAGCGACAGCTGCAGCAACAGCAGCGCAAGCAGCAGCCACGGCTGCCGGTGAATCTGAACCTGCCAGCGTCGCCACTGCCACCTCTGCTGCCACAGCTGCAAGCGCAGCAGGCACTGACGCCACAGCATCAGCCACCGCCAGCGAAACCGCAACCGACATCAAAGTGGCCAGCTTGGCCACCGCTGCTGACAATGCCGCGACGGCCGCCACAACAGCTGCCGCAGCAGCGACTGCAGCCAAGACGGCGTTGGACAACGCCGTCGCCGCTCTGAGCGATCCTGCAACGCCTGCGCAATTGACAGACGTTGAAGCCAAGCAGGCTGCAGCATTGACTGCTGCAGTTGATGCGGCTGCTAAAGCTGCAGCAGCAACAGCTGCAGCGACAGCAGCGCAAGAAGCAGCTACGGCCGCCGGTGAATCTGAACCTGCCAGCGTAGCCACCGCCAACGCTGCTTCCGCCGCTGCAAGCGCAGCTGTTACTGGAGCCACCGCATCGGCCACGGCCAGTGAAACCGCAACGGATGCCAAAGTGGCCAGCTTGGCCACCGCTGCTGCCAGTGCCGCGACTGCCGCCAGTGCGGCTGCAGCAGCAGCGACTGCTGCTAAGACAGCGTTGGACAACGCCGTCGCCGCTCTGAGCGATCCTGCAACGCCTGCTCAATTGGCAGACGTTGAAGCCAAGCAAGCAAACGCATTGACTGCCGCCGCTGATGCAGCCGCCGAAGCCTCAGCAGCGACTGACGCAGCGACAGCCGCGCAAGCTGCCGCCACAGCAGCTGGTGAATCTGAACCTGCCAGCGTGGCCACTGCCAACGCTGCTGCCGCAGCTGCAAGCGCAGCAGGTACTTCAGCCACCGCATCTGCGACCGCCAGCGAAACGGCAACCGACGCCAAAGTGGCCAGCTTGGCCACGGCAGCCGCCAGTGCCGCGACTGCCGCCACAACGGCTGCAGCAGCAGCGACTGCTGCGAAGACAGCTTTGGACAACGCCGTCGCCGCTCTGAGCGATCCGGCAACGCCAGCTCAATTGGCTGAAGTCGAAACCAAGCAAGCGGCAGCGCTCGCTGCCGCTGCTGATGCGGTTACCAAAGCTGCCGCAGCGACTGTTGCTGCAAATGCAGCCCAAGCTGCCGCCACAGCGGCGGGTGAAACAGTTCCATCCAGCGTGGCCACTGCCAACGCAGCCGCCACAGCTGCAAGCGCAGCAGGCACCGACGCGACCGCATCGGCCACAGCCAGCGAAACCGCAACCGACGCCAAAGTCGCGGGCCTGGCCACCGCCGCCACCAATGCTGCAACTGCCGCCACATCAGCGGCCGCAGCCGCGACAGCTGCGAAGACGGCTTTGGAAAGCGCAGTCGCGGCTCTCAGCGATCCGGCAACGCCAGCTGAACTGGCAGACGTCGAGGCCAAGCAAGCCGCAGCACTGACAGCCGCCGCTGATGCAGCCGCCAAAGCCTCTGCGGCCACTGCCGCAGCGACAGCAGCCCAAGCCGCAGCCACAGCCGCGAATGAAGCCGAACCAGCCAGCGTGGCCACTGCCAACGCCGCTGCCGCCGCTTCTAACGCAGCAGGCACCGACGCAACAGCTTCGGCCAACGCCAGCGAAAGTGCGACCGATGCCAAAGTAGCCAGCTTGGCCACAGCAGCCGCCAATGCCGCAAGCGCCGCCACAACAGCTGCAGCAACGGCAACATCGGCCAAGAACGCTTTGGAGAGCGCCGTCGCAGCATTGAGTGACCCGGCATCGACAGCAGAACTGGCAGATCTGCAAGCCAAGCAGACCGCAGCGCAAGCTGCCGCCGCTGATGCAGCCACCAAAGCCTCAGCGGCGACAGCGGCTGCGACCGCAGCTCAGGCGGCAGCCACAGCCGCGAATGAAGCCGATCCAGCCAGCGTTGCCATTGCCAACGCCGCCGCAGCAGCTGCAAGCGCAGCGAGTACAGCTGCGGCGTCATCGGCTGCTGCCAGTGAAGCCGCAACAGGAAGCCAATTGGCCAGCTTGGCCACGGCAGCTGCCAATGCCGCGACGGCCGCAACAACAGCTGCTGCCGCAGCAACAGCGGCCAAGACTGCGCTGGACAGCGCCGTAGCAGCCATGAGCAGTCCGGCAACGCCCGCTGAACTGACTGACATCGAAGTCAAACAAGCCGCAGCGCAAGCTGCGGCAGTCGACGCAAGCGCTGCCGCCCAAGCGGCGACCGCTGCTGCAAATGCAGCCCAAGCTGCCGCCACAGCGGCGGGTGAAACAGTGCCTGCCAGCGTGGCAACAGCCAACGCTGCCGCCACGGCTGCAAACGCAGCGGGCACGGACGCCAGTGCAGCGGCCACGGCCAGCGAAACCGCGACCGACGCCAAAGTAGCCAGCTTGGCCACGGCAGCTGCCAATGCCGCGACGACTGCAACAACAGCTGCTGCCGCAGCAACAGCGGCCAAGACTGCGCTGGACAGCGCCGTAGCAGCCATGAGCGATCCTGCAACGCCAGATCAATTGACAGACGTTGAAGCCAAGCAGGCCGCAGCACTGACTGCCGCTGCTGATGCGGCTGCCAAAGCTGCAGCGGCGACAGCGGCTGCAACAGCGGCGCAAGAAGCAGCCACGGCTGCCGGTGAATCTGAACCTGCCAGCGTGGCCACAGCCAACGCTGCAGCCACCGCTGCAAGCGCCGCAGGCACCGACGCCACCACATCGGCCACGGCCAGCGAAACTGCGACGGATACCAAAGTGGCCAACTTGGCCACGATTGCTGCCAGTGCCGCGACTGCCGCCACAACGGCTGCCGCAAACGCAACAGCGGCCAAGACTGCGTTGGACAACGCCGTTGCCGCCCTGAGTGATCCGGCAACGCCAGCTGAAATTGCAGACGTCGAAGCCAAGCAAGCTGCAGCACTGACTGCCGCCGCTGATGCGGCTACTAAAGCTACAGCAGCGACAGCTGCTGCAACAGCGGCGCAAGCTGCCGCCACAGCGGCTGGGGAAACAGTTCCAGCCAGCGTGGCAACAGCCAACGCCGCTGCCACAGCTGCCAGCGCAGCAGGCACCGACGCCACAACATCGGCCACCGCCAGCGAAACGGCAACCGACGCCAAAGTGGCCAGCCTGGCCACCGCCGCCACCTATGCCGCGACGGCCGCAACAACAGCTGCAGCAGCAGCGACAGCTGCGAAGGCCGCTTTGGACAACGCCGTTGCAGCCCTGAGCGATCCTGCAACGCCAGATCAATTGACAGACGTTGAAGCCAAGCAGGCCGCAGCGAAAGCTGCCGCTGCTGATGCGGCTGCCAAAGCTGCAGCGGCGACTGTTGCTGCAAATGCAGCCCAAGCTGCCGCCACAGCGGCGGGTGAAACAGTTCCATCCAGCGTGGCCGCCGCCAACGCCGCCGCCACAGCTGCAAGCGCAGCAGGCACCGACGCCACCGCATCGGCCACAGCCAGCGAAACCGCAACCGACGCCAAAGTAGCCAGCTTGGCCACGGCAGCAACCAATGCTGCAACTGCTGCCACAACAGCTGCTGCCGCAGCAACAGCGGCCAAGACAGCTTTGGACGGCGCCGTAGCAGCCATGAGCAGTCCGGCAACGCCCGCTGAACTGACTGACGTCGAAGTCAAACAAGCCGCAGCGCAAGCTGCGGCAGTCGACGCAAGCGCTGCCGCCCAAGCGGCGACCGCTGCTGCAAATGCAGCCCAAGCTGCCGCCACAGCAGCTGGTGAAACAGTGCCTGCCAGCGTGGCAACAGCCAACGCTGCCGCCACAACTGCAAACGCAGCGGGCACGGACGCCAGTGCAGCGGCCACGGCCAGCGAAACCGCGACCGACGCCAAAGTCGCGGACCTGGCCACAGTCGCCGCCAATGCCGCAAGTGCCGCCACAACAGCTGCCGCAACGGCCATAGCAGCCAAGACTGCGTTGGACAACGCCGTCGCTGGACTCAGCGATCCGGCAACGCCAGCTGAACTGGCAGACGTCGAAGCCAAGCAAGCCGCCGCACTGACTGCCGCCGCTGATGCCGCTGTCAAAGCTGCAGCGGCGATAGCGACTGCGACCGCAGCTCAGGCAGCAGCCACAGCGGCTGGTGAAACAGCTCCATCCAGCGTTGCTGCTGCCAATGCTGCCGCCACAGCGGCAAGCGCAGCGGGCACCGACGCCACCGCTGCGGCCACCGCCAGCGAAACTGCGACGGATGCGAAAGTGGCCAGCTTGGCCACGGCAGCTGCCAATGCTGCAACTGCTGCCAGTGCAGCCGCTGCAACCGCAACAGCGGCCAAGACTGCGCTGGACAATGCCGTTGCTGCACTGAGCAGTCCCGCCACTCCAGCGCAATTGATCGAAGTTGAAGCCAAGCAAGCCGCTGCACTGACTGCCGCCGCAGATGCAGCCGCACAAGCCGCAGCGGCGACAGCAGCTGCTCTAGCGGCGCAGTTGGCAGCCACGGCTGCCGGTGAAGGCGAACCTGCCAGCGTTGCTGCTGCCAACACTGCTGCTACAGCAGCAAGCGCATCGAGCACCGACGCCACCGCATCGGCTACAGCCAGCGAAACTGCAACCGACGCCAAAGTGGCTGACCTGGCCACCGCTGCTGCCAATGCTGCAAGCGCCGCCAGTGCAGCCGCTGCAACCGCAACAGCGGCCAAGACCGCGTTGGACAGCGCAGTTGCAGCCCTGAGTGATCCTGCAACGCCAGCTGAACTGGCTGACATCGAAACCAAGCAAGCCGCAGCGCAAGCTGCCGCCACCGAGGCCGCAGCGAAAGCACAAGCAGCAACAGACGCGGCGACAGCCGCACAAGCTGCCGCCACAGCGGCTGGTGAAACTCCGCCAGACAGCGTGGCCGTCGCCAACGCCGCAGCCGCCGCTGCAAGTGCAGCAGGCACCGATGCCACCACATCTGCCACCGCCAGCGAAACCGCGACGGACGCCAAAGTGGCCAGCTTGGCCGCAGCAGCCGCCAGTGCCGCGACCGCCGCCAGTGCAGCCGCTGCAACCGCAACAGCGGCCAAGACCGCGTTGGACAGCGCAGTTGCAGCCCTGAGTGATCCTGCAACGTCAGCTGAACTGGCTGACATCGAAACCAAGCAAGCCGCAGCGCAAGCTGCCGCCACCGACGCCGCAGCGAAAGCACAAGCCGCAACAGACGCGGCGACAGCCGCACAAGCTGCCGCCACAGCGGCTGGTGAAACACCGCCAGACACCGTGGCCGCCGCCAACGCCGCAGCCGCCGCTGCAAGTGCAGCGGGCACCGACGCCACCACATCGGCAGCCGCCAGCGAAACTGCGACAGACGCCAAAGTGGCTGACCTGGCCACCGCTGCCGCCAATGCTGCAAGCGCCGCGACTGCAGCCGCTGCAATAGCGACTGCGGCCAAGACGGCTCTGGACAGCGCCGTTGCAGCCCTGAGTGATCCCGCAACGCCAGCTGAACTGGCTGATATCGAAACCAAGCAAGCCGCAGCGCAAGCTGCCGCCACCGACGCCGCAGCGAAAGCACAAGCAGCAACAGACGCGGCGACAGCCGCACAAGCTGCCGCCACAGCGGCTGGTGAAACACCGCCAGACACCGTGGCCGCCGCCAACGCCGCAGCCGCCGCTGCAAGTGCAGCGGGCACCGACGCCACCGCATCGGCCACTGCCAGCGAAACTGCAACCGACGCCAAAGTGGCCAGCTTGGCCGCAGCAGCCGCCAATGCCGCGACCGCCGCCAGTGCAGCCGCTGCAACCGCAGCAGCGGCCAAGACCGCGTTGGACAGCGCAGTTGCAGACTTGAGCGATCCCGCAACGCCAGCTCAATTAGCAGAAGTCGAAGCCAAGCAGGCCGCAGCTCAAGCTGCAGCCGCTGATGCCGCTGCCAAAGCTGCAGCGGCGACATCTGCAGCGACAGCAGCGCAAGCAGCAGCCACGGCCGCCGGTGAATCTGAACCTGCCAGCGTAGCCATTGCCAACGCAGCAGCCGCAGCGGCAAGCGCAGCAGGCACCGATGCCACCACATCGGCAGCCGCCAGCGAAACTGCGACAGACGTCAAAGTCGCGGACCTGGCCACAGTCGCCGCCAATGCCGCGACCGCCGCCAGTGCAGCCGCTGCAACCGCAACAGCGGCCAAGACCGCGTTGGACAGCGCCGTTGCCGCATTGAGCGATCCCGCAACGCCTGCGCAATTGACAGACGTTGAAACCAAACAAGCCGCAGCGCAAGCTGCCGCTGCTGATGCCGCCAACAAAGCTGCAGCTGCAACAGCTGCTGCAACAGCCGCGCAAGCTGTTGCAGCAGCAGCCGGTGAAGCCGAACCTGCTAGCGTGGCCACTGCCAACGCCGCTGCCACAACTGCAAGTGCAGCGAGTGCTGATGCCACCACATCTGCCACAGCCAGCGAAACCGCGACGGATGCCAAAGTGGCCAGCTTGGCCACGGCAGCAGCCAGTGCCGCGACTGCCGCGAGTACGGCTGCTGCAACAGCAACAGCGGCCAAGACAGCGCTGGACAGCGCCGTTGCAGCGATGAGCGATCCGGCAACGCCAGCTGAACTGGCAGACGTCGAAGCCAAACAGGCCGCCGCACTGACTGCCGCTGCTGATGCGGCTGCCAATGCAGCCGCAGCAATAGCTGCCGCGACAGCAGCCCAAGCCGCTGCTGCAGCCGCTAACGAATCAGTGCCTGCCAGCGTGGTAATTGCCAACGTCGCTGCCACAGCTGCAAGCGCAGCGAGTACTGACGCCAGTGCATCGGCCACGGCTAGCGAAACAGCGACAGACGCCAAAGTTTCTGACCTGGCCACAGTCGCTGCCGATGCCGCAACTGCCGCAACAACGGCTGCTGCAACAGCAACAGCGGCCAAGACAGCGCTGGACAGCGCCATTGCAGCGATGAGCGATCCGGCAACGCCAGCTGAACTGGCAGACGTCGAAGCCAAACAGGCCGCCGCACTGACTGCTGCAGTTGATGCAGCTGTCAAAGCTGGCGCAGCGACTGCCGCAGCGACTGCAGCCCAAGCCGCAGCCACAGCCGCTAACGAAGCCGAACCTTCCAGCGTGGCCACTGCCAACGCCGCAGCTGCAAGCACAGCGGGCACCGACGCCACAGCTTCGGCTGCTGCCAGCGAAACCGCAACCGACGCCAAAGTCGCCAGCTTGGCCACAGCTGCCGCCAATGCAGCAACTGCAGCGACAACGGCTGCTGCAGCTGCGACAGCTGCGAAGGCCGCTTTGGACAGCGCCGTTGCTGCGATGAGCGATCCGGCAACGCCAGCTCAATTGGCAGACGTTGAAGCCAAGCAAGCCGTAGCATTGACAGCCGCCGCTGATGCAGCTGTCAAAGCTGCCGCAGCGACTGCCGCCGCGACTGCAGCACAAGATGCCGCCATAGCCGCCAATGAAACCGTGCCTGCCAGCGTGGCAACTGCCAACGCCGCAGCCACAGCTGCAAGCGCCGCAGGTACGTCGGCAAGCACTTCAGCCAGTGCCAGCGAAACTGCGACAGACGCCAAAGTGGCTGATCTGGCTGCAGCCGCAGCCAATGCCGCAACAGCCGCTACAACAGCCGCCGCCACCGCAACAGCAGCCAAGACCGCACTGGACGGTGCCGTTGCCGCGCTGAGCAACCCCGCAACATCCGCCGAACTGGCTGCCGTTGAAGCTGCGCAAATTGCAGCGCAAGTTGCAGCATCTGATGCCGCAGATAAAGCTGCAGCAGCGACAGCCGCTGCAAATGCAGCCCAAGCCGCAGCTGCAGCCGCTAACGAAACAGTGCCTGCCAGCGTGGCAATTGCCAACGCCGCTGCCACAGCTGCAAGCGCAGCGAGTACTGACGCCAGTGCATCGGCCACGGCCAGCGAAACCGCAACCGACGCCAAAGTCGCGGACCTGGCCACAGTCGCCGCCAATGCCGCAACTGCCGCCACAACAGCTGCAGCAGCAGCGACAGCTGCCAAGACAGCCTTGGACAACGCCGTCTCGGCTCTGAGCGATCCGGCAACGCCCGCTGAACTAGCAGACGTTGAAGCCAAGCAGGCAGCAGCGATCGCTGCCGCCGCCGATGCCGCTGCCAAAGCAGCCGCAGCAACAGCTGCCGCGACAGCAGCCCAAGCCGCAGCTGCAGCCGCTAACGAAACAGTTCCATCCAGCGTAGCCACTGCCAACGCCGCTGCAACAGTTGCAAGCGCAGCGAGTACTGACGCCAGTGCATCGGCCACGGCCAGCGAAACAGCGACAGACGCCAAAGTTTCTGACCTGGCCACAGTCGCCGCCAATGCCGCGACTGTGGCCAGTGCGGCTGCTGCAACGGCAACAGCGGCCAAGACAGCGCTGGACAGCGCCGTTGCAGCGATGACCGATCCCGCAACGCCAGCTGAACTGACTGACATCGAAGCCAAGCAAGCCGCAGCGCAAGCTGCAGCCGCTGATGCCGCCACCAAAGCTGCAGCTGCAACAGCGGCTGCAATAGCCGCGCAAGCTGTTGCAACAGCAGCCGGTGAAGCCGAACCTGCCAGCGTGGCCACTGCCAACGCCGCTGCTGCCGCGGCAAGCACAGCGGGCACCGACGCCACAGCTTCGGCTGCTGCCAGCGAAACGGCGACAGACGCCAAAGTAGCCAGCTTGGCCATAGCAGCCGCCAATGCCGCAACTGCCGCCACAACGGCTGCCGCAGCAGCGACAGCTGCGAAGGCCGCTCTGGAAAGCGCCGTTGCCGCCCTGAGCGATCCGGCAACGCCTGCTGAACTGGCTGACGTTGAAGCGAAGCAAGTCGTAGCACTGACAGCCGCCGCTGATGCAGCTGTCAAAGCTGCCGCAGCGACTGCGGCTGCTCTAGCGGCACAGTCGGCAGCAACGGCTGCCGGTGAAGGTGAACCTGCCAGCGTTGCTGCTGCCAACACTGCTGTCGCAGCTGCAAGCGCAGCTGGCACCGACGCCACTGCATCAGCTACCGCCAGCGAAACCGCGACTGACGCCAAAGTGGCCGCCCTTGCCACCGCCGCCACCAATGCCGCGACTGCCGCCAGTGCGGCTGCCGCAACGGCAGCAGCGGCTAAGACAGCGCTGGACAGCGCCGTTGCAGCGATGAGCGATCCGGCAACGCCTGCTGAACTGGCAGACGTTGAAACCAAGCAGGCCGCAGCACTGACTGCCGCCGCTGATGCAGCCGCCAAAGCCTCAGCAGCCACAGCTGCTGCGACAGCCGCACAAGCTGCCGCCACAGCAGCTGGTGAATCTGAACCTGCCAGCGCAGCCACTGCCAACGCCGCCGCCACAGCTGCAAGCACAGCGGGCACCGACGCCACCGCATCAGCTACCGCCAGCGAAACGGCAACCGACGCCAAAGTGGCCAGCTTGGCCACAGCAGCCGCAAATGCCGCGACCGCCGCGACAGCTGCGGAAGTGGTAGCGACTGCTGCAAAAACGGCTTTGGACAACGCCGTCTCGGCTCTGAGCGATCCGGCAACGCCCGCTGAACTAGCAGACGTTGAAGCCAAGCAGGCAGCAGCGCTCGCTGCCGCCGCCGATGCCGCTGCCAATGCAGCTGCAGCAACAGCTGCCGCGACAGCAGCCCAAGCCGCAGCTGCAGCCGCTAACGAAACAGTTCCATCCAGCGTAGCCACTGCCAACGCCGCTGCAACAGTTGCAAGCGCAGCGAGTACTGACGCCAGTGCATCGGCCACGGCCAGCGAAACAGCGACAGACGCCAAAGTTTCTGACCTGGCCACAGTCGCCGCCAATGCCGCGACTGCCGCGACAACGGCTGCTGCAATGGCAACAGCGGCCAAGACAGCGCTGGACAGCGCCGTTGCAGCGATGAGCGATCCCGCAACGCCAACTGAACTGACTGACATCGAAGCCAAGCAAGCCGCAGCGCAAGCTGCCGCTGCTGATGCTTCTGCTAAAGCTGCAGCCGCAGCAGCTGCCGCAATAGCCGCGCAAGCTGCCGCCACAGAGGCTGGTGAAACAACGCCATCCAGCGTGGTAACAGCCAACGCTGCAGCCATAGCTGCAAGCGCCGCAGTTACTGCAGCCACCGTATCTGCCACAGCCAGCGAAACCGCGACGGATGCCAAAGTGGCGAGCTTGGCCATAGCAGCCGCCAATGCCGCGATTGCCG
The DNA here is from genome assembly GCF_003063315.1 of Limnohabitans sp. T6-5. Taxonomy (GTDB): domain Bacteria; phylum Pseudomonadota; class Gammaproteobacteria; order Burkholderiales; family Burkholderiaceae_C; genus Limnohabitans_A. The sequence goes on along the minus strand of NZ_NERV01000002.1, from coordinate 1,087,485 downwards.
CGACAGCAGCCGCAACGGCAGCTACAGCGGCCAAGACTGCGCTCAACAACGCCGTTGCCGCTCTGAGCGATCCGGCAACGCCTGCTGAACTGGCAGACGTTGAAGCGAAGCAAGCCGTAGCACTGACAGCCGCCGCTGATGCAGCTGTCAAAGCTGCCGCAGCGACTGCGGCTGCTCTAGCGGCACAGTCGGCAGCAACGGCTGCCGGTGAAGGCGAACCTGCCAGCGTTGCTGCTGCCAACACTGCTGCTACAGAAGCAAGCGCATCGAGCACCGACGCCACCACATCGGCAGCCGCCAGCGAAACCGCGACGGACGCCAAAGTGGCCAGCTTGGCCGCAGCAGCCGCCAATGCTGCAACTGCCGCCACAACAGCCGCAGCAGCAGTGACAGCGGCCAAGACTGTGCTGGACAGCGCCGTTGCCGCATTGAGCGATCCCGCAACGCCTGCGCAATTGACCGACGTTGAAGCGAAGCAAGCAGCAGCGCTCACTGCCGCCGCTGATGCTGCTGCCAAAGCAGCCGCCGCAACAGCTGCAGCGACAGCAGCGCAAGCTGCAGCCACGGCCGCCGGTGAATCTGAACCTGCCAGCGTAGCCATTGCCAACGCTGCCGCCGCAGCTGCAAGCTCAGCGAGCACCGACGCCACTACATCGGCAGCCGCCAGCGAAACTGCAACCGACGCCAAAGTGGCCAGCTTGGCCGCAGCAGCCGCCAATGCCGCGACCGCCGCCAGTGCGGCCGCTGCAACCGCAACAGCGGCCAAGACCGCGTTGGACAGCGCAGTTGCCGCATTGAGCGATCCCGCAACGCCTGCGCAATTGACCGACGTTGAAGCGAAGCAAGCAGCAGCACTGACTGCCGCAACGGATGCTGCTGCCAAAGCAGCCGCCGCAACAGCTGCAGCGACAGCAGCGCAAGCTGCCGCCACAGTCGCGAATGAAGTCGAACCAGCCAGCGTTGCAGACGCCAACGCCGCAGCCACAGCGGCAAGCGCAGCAGGCACCGACGCCACCACATCGGCAGCCGCCAGCGAAACTGCAACCGACGCCAAAGTGGCCAGCTTGGCCGCAGCAGCCGCCAATGCTGCAACTGCCGCCACAACAGCCGCAGCAGCAGTGACAGCGGCCAAGACTGCGCTGGACAGCGCCGTTGCCGCATTAAGCGATCCCGCAACGCCTGCGCAATTGACCGATGTTGAAGCGAAGCAAGCAGCAGCGCTCACTGCCGCCGCTGATGCCGCTGCCAAAGCAGCCGCCGCAACATCTGTAGCGACAGCAGCGCAAGCTGCCGCCACGGCTGCGAATGAAGTCGCACCAGCCAGCGTTGCAGACGCCAACGCTGCCGCCACAGCGGCAAGCGCAGCAGGCACCGACGCCACCACATCGGCAGCCGCCAGCGAAACTGCGACAGACGCCAAAGTGGCTGATCTGGCTGCAGCCGCAGCCAATGCCGCAACAGCTGCGACAACAGCCGCCGCCACCGCAACAGCAGCCAAGACCGCACTGGACGGTGCCGTTGCCGCGCTGAGCAACCCCGCAACATCCGCCGAACTGACTACCGTTGAAGCTGCGCAAATTGCAGCGCAAGTTGCAGCAGCTGATGCCGCAGCTAAAGCCTCAGCAGCGACAGCCGTTGCAAATGCAGCCCAAGCCGCAGCTGCAGCCGCTAACGAAACAGTGCCTGCCAGCGTGGCAACTGCCAACGCTGCAGCCACTGTGGCAATTGCAGCGAGCACAGCCGCCACAACATCGGCCACGGCCAGCGAAACCGCAACCGACGCCAAAGTCGCGGACCTGGCCACAGTCGCCGCCAATGCCGCAACAGCTGCTACAACAGCTGCCGCAGCAGCGACAGCGGCCAAGACGGCTTTGGACAACGCCGTTTCCGCATTGAGCGATCCCGCAACACCAGCTCAATTGAGCGATATTGAAGCCAAGCAAGCCGCAGCGCTGACAGCTTCAGCAGATGCCGCAGCGAAAGCAAAAGCTGCAACAGCCGCTGCGACTGCAGCCCAGGAAGCAGCCACAGCCGCCAACGAAGTCGTGCCTGCCAGTGTGGCCACTGCCAACGCTGCCGCCACCGCTGCAAGCACAGCGGGCACCGACGCCACCGCTTCGGCCACAGCCAGCGAAACAGCAACCGACGCCAAGGTGGCAGACCTTGCAACAGCTTCCGCCAATGCGGCCACTGCCGCCACAACGGCAGCTGCAACGGCAATAACGACCAAGACAGCTTTGAACAACGCTGTCGCCGCACTGAGCAGTCCAGCAACGCCAGCAGAGTTGGCGGACATCGAAGCCAAACAAACCGCAGCTCAGGCCGCAGCCACTGATGCCGCAGCCCAAGCCACAGCCGCAACAGCTGCAGCCACAGCAGCCCAGGCCGCCGCCACTGCCGCCAACGAAACCGAACCTGCCAGCGTGGCTGCCGCCAACGCCGCTTCGGGTGCAGCGGCTGCAGCAGCGCAGCAGGCCGCAGCGGCCGTGCTGGGCAGCTCGGCGCAGGCTGACCTGACGGCGTCGGCTGATTTGAATGTGTACACGCTGGCCGGTGTGGCCGGTGTGGGGGGCTCAGCTCAGCCCAGCGCGGCCATGGTCAACAGTGTGCTGGCCGATCGGGACATCACCGGCGTGCAAGCCGACAGCGCTGCAGACGTTCAGGTGATCGTGGATGCTTATGCCGCTGTCTTGCAAAGCGCAGATGGCCAGGCCAGCAACAGCACGCCCCCAACGTCAGCGCAATATGCGGAGCTGGGCGTCAATGGCATGGACAGCGCCTTGAAGCTGGACTTGCTGGGTGAAGTGATTGACGGCAAAACCGCAGCCGATGTGGACAGTGTGGCCAAGCTGCAGGCGCTGGCCGATGCTGTGCAGGCGGTGGTGGCGAGTGCCGCAGGCCAAGGCGTGGCAACGATGGCGCAATTGCAGACTTTGGGCATTACAGGTGTGACGGCAGGCAATTTGTCTGCCGTGCAGTCGGCCCTGGCTGCGTCTGCCGATGATGGCTCGGGTGTGAGCACCTTGGGGGCCTTGCAAGCCATGGTGGATGCCTGCACGCGCATCCTGGCGGAAGCCAATGGCGCAGCAGGAGACGCCGACAGCGCTGTCAATCCGGGCGCTGCTGACTACCAAGCGATGGGGGTCGATTTGGGCCTCTTGCGTGGCAACGCCAGCGGCATGGCTTTGTTGCAAGACGTGGTGGCCAGCCAGACCACCTCGGCCGTGGACACCTCAGGCGAAGTGAACGCGCTGGCCCGTGCGGTCCAGGCCGTGTTGTCCCAGGCGCTGGATGCCACGCCTGCCGTGGTGCCTGTGGCGGCAGATTTCGCCTTGATCGGTGCTGCTCAGGCGGCTGCTTTGCGGCCTGGCTCGGCCTCGCTGGCTTTGTTCAACGATCTGATCGCTTCCGCCAACCCGGCCATGCTGGACAGCGTGGCCAAGATCGATGCGCTGGCCAGCCTGGCCGAGCGCTTCATGGTGGTGGCTGCCAGCCAAGCCAGCGCATTGCCTGCCAACCAGGCCCTGAGCCCGGCAGACTTCCTGGCCTTGGGAATTTCTGGCGTGGACAGCGTCAATCTGGCGCAGGTCTTGAGCGCCATCGCCAACACCGCCAATGACGGCAGCCAGATTCAGACGCTGGCGCAGCTGCAAACACTGGTGTTGACCACCGTGCGTGATCAGCAAGCCGCAGTGGATGCGCAAGCCCGCTTGCAGGCCTATGCCAACGACCCCGCCAACGCCGCCGTGCCAAGCCTGGCCGACTACACCTTGCTGGGTGTGAGCGCTGTGAATGCCGACGCAAGGGCATTCCTCAATCAGGCGCTGGCCACACAGTCGTTCAGCGGCGGCATCACGGTGCAGGCCTTGCAGGCCATGGTGGATGCGTACAACCGCATCCAGTCAGAAGCCAATGGCAGCGCCAACGACCTGACCGTGAGCGACCCCACGGCAGCCAACTTCGAGCGCATCGGCGTAGACCTGGGTGTGGCGGCGCAAAGCACGGCCTTGGGGCAAAACGCTTTGGCCTTGCTCAACGATGTCATCGGCGCACAAACGACGCCAGCGGTGCACACCGTGGCGCAGATCGATGCGCTGGCCAGCATCACCTCGGCGCTGCTGGAGACGGCCGCTGGCTTGACGCCTGCACAGACGCTGACACCGGCCGATTTCGCCTTGCTGGGGGTCACGGGCGTCACGGCTCAAAATCTGAACGCAGTGCTGGCTGCCTTGGTCAGCACGCCCGATACCGGGGATGCGATCAACACGCTGGCCCGCTTGCAAAACGTGGTGACTTCGGCATCCAAGCAAGCAAAGGCCATCGGTGTGTTGCAAGCCGTGGTCGATACCCAGTCGGGCAAACCCACCATGGACGATTTGGTGGACGCGGGCCTGACCGGCGTGACCGATGCCAATCGCCTGGCGCTGCTCGATGCACTAAAAACCGGTGCCATCTCGACTGTCACGCCTGCAGCCTTGCAGGCCGTGCTCGATGCCTACCAGTTGGTGCTGGTCGAAGCCAATGGCGGCGCACCCGATGCCAGTGCCGTGAACCCGACAGCAGCCACCTTTGCGGCCATCGGTGCCACTGCCGCCGCCTCGCTGGCAGACGGCTCGGTGGCTCAGCAATTGCTGCTCGATGTGATCGCCAATGCGCAGCCCACAGCGGTCGATCAGGTCAGCAAGATCGACGCCCTGGCCCAGACGGTGGAGGGCCTGATGCACACGGCGGCAGGCCTGGCGGCCAGCCCCGCCTTGAGCGCAGATGACTTTGCCGCGCTAGGCATCTTGGGTGTGGACGCAGCCAATTTGGCCGCTGTGCTGGCCAGCATTGCCGCAGGGCCTGATGATGGCCGTGGCGTGCGCAGCCTGAACGATTTGCAGCAAAGCGTCAGCCAGGTGATCCGCAGCAGCCAGGCGGCCCAGGCGGCCATTGCGGCGGCTTTGGCAGTCATTGCGCAAGCGGCTGACGACACGGCTGCGCCATTGCCGCGTCTGGCCGATTACCTCGTGGCCGGTGTCAGCGGCGTGAACACGAACAACGTGGAGGCCATCAACAGTGTGCTGGCCACCAGCGTGGTGCAGGGCGAGCAGGTCCGCACAGTGGCCCAAATCCAGGCCATGGTGGACGCCTATGCGCTCATCCTGGCCGAAGCCAATGGTGCGGCCGCCGACAGCACGGCGGCCGATCCGCAGGCCGCAACCTATGCGGCCATCGGGGCCACAGCAGCGGCTGCGCTGCCTGATGGCTCTTTTGGCCAGCAGTTGCTCAACCAGGTGATGGCCGACAAGACGGCGTCTGCCATCGACAGCGTGGCCGAGATCGAAGCGCTGGCCCAAACGGTTCAGGCCTTGCTGCTGACGGCTGCCGGTGGCACGCCCAGCGTGGCCTTAAGCGAAGCCGATTTGCAAGCGCTGGGTCTGAGCGGGGTCACGCCGTACAACCTGAGCGCGATTTTGGCGGCGGTGGCCGCGACAGCCGACAACGGCGCTGGTGTGGCCGACCTGGCGGCTTTGCAGAACCTGGTCAACACGGTGCGTGGCGATTTGTTGCAGGTCTTGCAGCGCTATGCCAGCAGCAACAGCGGCGCAGCCCCCACCCTGGCAGATTGGCAGCGTGCCGATGTGCAAGGCGTGGACAGTGTCCATGTGTTTGCCCTCAACAGCGCACTGGTCAGCAGCGCCATCACGGGTGACACGATCAGCAGCTTGCCTGCTGTGCAGGCGCTGGTCGATGCGTATGCCGGCATCCTGGCCGAAGCCAATGGCGCTGCGGCCGATGCCACGCCACAGTCCCAACCGCAGGCGGCAGACTTTGCCCGCGTCGGTGCGGTGAAGGCGGCTGCCTTGTCGCCCGAGGGTCTGCGCCTCATGGATGCGGTGCTGGCCGATCAGCCTTTCTATCTGGTCGACTCGGTGGATGAGCTGGAATCCTTGGCCACCACCGTGGACAAGCTCATGAGCCTGGCCGATGGGCAAGACCCTGCTTCGCCCTTGACCGTGGCCGAGATGCAAGCCTTGGGCATGACCGGTGTGCAAGGCACATCGCTGGTGGCGCTGGCCGAATTGCTCAAGTCGCCAGCGGTCAGCCCGTCTGATCTGCAGTCCATGGCCGATGTGCGCAGCTGGCTGCAGCAAGCAAGCCAAAGCGCGGCGCTGGCCGTGCTCACCCGTTACACGCAAGACACCACGGCGGCCGCGCCCGCTGTGGCCGACTTTGCATATGCGCAGATCACCGGTGTGGACACCCGCAATCTGGCGGCCATCCAGTCGGCTTTGAGCAGTGCGGCCGCCGCAGGCGCAGTGCTGGACACGGCCGCCAAAGTGCAGGCCGTGGTCGATGCGTGTGCGCGCATCCTGGCCGAAGCCAACGGCACGCTGGTAGATGCCACGCCCGACAGCCAGCCCACAGCGGCCGATTACGCCGCCATCGGCGCCACCACAGCTGCGGCCTTGACCGCGCCTGCGCTGGCCTTGCTGAACGACAGCATCGCCAACATGCAAGCGGCCGATGTGTCGACGGTGGCGCAGATCGAGGTTCTGGCCGATACGGTGCAACGCCTGATGGCGGTGGTGGCGGGTCAAGCGGCTTCGCTGAGCGTGGCCGACCTGCAGCGCATGGGTGTGGACACCACGGGCATGTCGGCTGGACAGCTGGCGGTGGTGGTGTCCGAGTTGGCGGCCCTGGCCGACGATGGCCGCGATATGGCCCGTTTGTCTGCCTTGCAAGGTCTGGTCTTTACCGTCACCGACCGCCTGGCCCGCGTGATGGGTGTTCAGCTGTCGAGCGACACCGGTCCTTCGGCCAGCGATTTCATCACGGCCAACAACAACCAGTTCATCAGTGGAACCTTGAACGCGCCGCTGGGCACCTTTGACCGCGTCTATGGCCGACTCGATGGCCTGCAAGTCATGCCCACGGATGCCAACTGGGTGGCCGCAGGCTGGACTGACTTGACCGCGCATGTGGATGGCACCTTGCTGCAGTGGCCGGACGCGCAACTGTTGGCGGGTCCTGCCCGCAGCCTGGTCTTGCAGGTGGTGCGCGACAACGGTGCCGATCCGCTGCGCACCAGCGAGGCTCGGGTGCAGGATTACCGATGGATCAGCGAATTGCCCGCTCAGACAGCGCCGCTCAATGCGCCGGTGCCCGAAGGCGGCAACCCCTCGCCCAGCGGGCTGGTGCGCCTGAAAGTGGACGCCTTGCCGGACGGCACAGCCAATGTGGTCTTGCTGGTCGATGGCCGGGCGGTGCCCAGCTTGTTCCATGTGGCCACGCTGACGCTGATGCCGCTGTCGGCCCTGCCCGAAGGCAGCTGGAATTTGCAGTACCAGTTCCAGGACATGGCGGGCAATGTGTCCACAGGCAGTCCGACCTTGCAGATGCGCATCGTCTCGCCGCAAAACGGTGCGGACCTGGAGTCGCTCGATGGCGACGGCGTGCGCTTTTCCAACGAAAAGAACTTTGGCGACATCAACGGCGATGGCATCGATGATGCCGATCAACGCGATGTGGTCACGTTCCAGACTTCGGCTGGCCAGATCATGGCCATCGACACCACCGGTCAGGGCAACGTTGGCATGGAGGACTTGTTGAGCAATCCTGCCACCAACCCCGGCGGTCAATTGCGGGTGGAGGTGCAAATCGACAGCGTCACCAGCCGCGCGGTCACCGCAGCCGAGCGGGCGCAGGCCTTGTCGGGCAGCCAGCTGGGCAGTGCCGATGTGTTTGCAGCCACCGACGTGATTTCGTTCCGTCACTACCCTCAGGTCGTGCGTCTGGGCGAGGTGGATGAGGCTGCCGTTGATGCCTTGTCTGCACAGGTGCTCAGCGCCTATGTGGGGCAGGTGCATGAAGTCGATGTGAAAGTCGCCGAGGGCCTCTACAACACCTATTTCAAAGTGGGCAGCCAAGGCGTGTGGGCCTTCACCTGGGACGAGGCCAGCGGCACCGGCGCCAAATTCCTGGACAGCAACAGCGACGGGCACATCGATTTGGTGCGCCTGTTCATCCGCGATGGTGGACGTGGCGATGACGATGGCGCCGCGGATGGCGTCGTGCTCGACCCAGGCTTTGTGGCGGCCGTGCGTGAAGCACCGCAAGTGCGCCTGGAGTCTTTCCCCGTGGCCGCCGATGGGGTGATCACGGCGGGTGAAGCCGGGCAGGTGAACTTGTCGGGCAGCACCACGGGCGTGGAAGCGGGCCAGCCCTTGACGGTGGTGTTCAGCGACGGCGTGAACACCGTCACTGCGGTGACCAGCGTGGACAGCCAGGGCCGTTGGGCGCTGCAGGGCGTGGATTTGCGTGTCTTGTCGGATGGGCCCGTGAGCCTGAGTCTGTCGGTCAGCAACCAGGTGGGTGACGCCACCGCTTTGGCCGACACTGTGCAGCTGGACAAGTCGGTGCCCGTTACTGTGCCTGAGCCAGTGCCTGAGCCAGTGCCTGAGCCAGTGCCAGTGCCAGTGCCAGTGCCAGTGCCAGTGCCAGTGCCAGTGCCAGTGCCAGTGCCAGTGCCAGCGCCAGCGCCAGCGCCAGTGCCAGCGCCAGAACCGCCAATATCTGAACCCGCGCCCCTCACGGGCGTGACGGCGTGGCTGGAGCCGCTGACGCAGCAGGAGGCCCCGTTGAACAAAGGCGCGGGTGGCCCTGCCGCATTCATGCCTCTGGATGAGGTGGTGCCCGCAGCCAAAGCGATGGCGCATCGTGCCCCGATGCCATCCTGGGTGGAGGGCACACCTTCGTCCTGGACGCGAGCGACAGCGCCTGCCGTGCCTGAAGATTGGGTCCAGCGGCAGCAAAACCTGGAGCGTGAGGCCATTCGCTTGCGCCAGTTCCTGCAGTTGCTGAGCGAAACCACAACCACGCAGTCCGAGGGCTTGCCTGTGCGCTTGAGCCCCCTGGACGGGGTGTTTGGCGTGCTGCGCGGCTTGCCCGATTTGCAGATCGAAGCGGGGCGAAGCCTGGTTTTCACCCTGCCACCGGACACCTTTGTGCACCATGACCCCAAGGCCGTGGTGCGACTTTCGGTGGACATGCTCGACGGTGAGGCCGCACCACATTGGGTGACTGTCAACCAAAAGACCGGCGTCATCACACTCAACCCGCCAGATGTTCTGGAAGGCGAAGTGGTCTTGCGCCTGATGGCGCTGGACCAGCACGGCCAGGCGGCGGTGACGGTGTTGCGCATCAAGATCGGTGCGGAGGCCCAGCGCACAGGCCGTGTGGGCCTGTCAGACAAATTGGCGCAATCGCGCCAGCTGATGGCTTCTGGCAAACTGCGTGGCGAATGGATGAATTGAATACCTTATGACTCAATCAAGCGGGCCGCCAGCGGCTTTGGACAATTCGCCCTTGTTGACCCTTTTCGATCTGGGCCAACAGGCCCGGCAGGCGCAGTCACTCGACGAACTGGCGTTTTTGCTGTGCAACACCACCCACGCCTTGCTGCCCTACCGGCAAGCGGTGTTGTGGCTGGGCGACGAGGGCGTGCGCGCCTTGTCGGGCGTCAGCCAGGTGGAGCAGCACACGCCCTACCTCGATTGGGTCAAGGCCTTGCTGGCCCAGCCATGGGCATTGCAGTTGGGTGTGCAGGCCTTGAGTGCGCACGACTTGCCAGTGGAGCAGCAGCCAAGCTGGGCCGAGTGGTGGCCACAAAACGCCCTCAGTTTGCCGCTGGATGTGGCGCCCGGTGCGCGTCTGTTGCTGGCCCGCGATGTGCAGTTTTCTGAAGCCGACCAGGCCAAGCTCATGGCCTGGCTGCAGGTCTGGCAGCACGCCTGGCATGCACTGGCCCGGCAGCAAAGGCCTGCGCTGGGCCAGCGTTTGCGCAACTGGCGCCGCCAATGGCACTTGGCCGGGCAAAAGCCCTGGTACAAGCGGCCGGGGGTCTGGCTGATGGCGCTGCTGCTGGGTTTGGTGTTTTTGCCGGTGCGCATGACGGTGCTGGCCCCCGGCGAGCTGGTGCCTGCCCAGCCTGTGGTGGTGCGCGCCCCGATTGAGGGGGTGATTGCCCGTTTCCATGTGCAGCCCAACCAGACCGTGCGCAGCGGTCAGCTGTTGTTCGAGTTTGACGAGGCCTTGCTGCAAAGCCGTGTGGCGGTGGCCCAGCAGACGCTGGAGACGGCGCAGGCGCAATTTCGCCAGACCCATCAACTGGCCCTGGATGACGCCAAGTACAAGGCCGAATTGGCGGCTGTGGCCGGTGCCATTCAGGAGCGACGCAGCGAGTTTGAGTTCCTCAAGTCCCAATTGCAGCGCACCCAGGTCAGCGCCAGCGGTGCGGGCATGGTCTTGCTGGACGACCCCCTGACCTGGGTGGGTAAGCCGGTGGCGGTGGGCGAGCAGATATTGCGCATCGCCCGCCCCAGCGACATCGAGGTTCAGGCCTGGCTGCCGCTCGACGATGTGGTCCAGCTGCCCGTGGGCTCGACGCTCACCTTGTTTTTGCAATCGAGCCCTTTGTCGCCCGTGCATGCCGAGCTGACGTACCTGTCGCACGAGGCCGTGCTGCGGCCCGATGCCACCTACGCTTACCGCTTGCGTGCGCGGCTGCTGGCGCCCACGCCCCACAGCGTGGGGCAAAAGGGCACGGCCCGCGTCAGTGGCGAATGGACGTTTCTGGGTTATTGGCTGCTGCGCAAGCCGCTGGCCTTGATCCGCACCAGTCTGGGGCTCTGACATGGCCTGGCCTTTGCTGCGCGAAGAGCTGGATGTGTTTGCAGGCCCCACGGGCTCGCAGGGGCAGCCCAGCTGGGTGCTGCATGACCCGGTGCGCCAACAATACTTTCAGATCGATTGGCTGACCTGGGAGGTTTTGTCGCGCTGGAGCTTGGGGCACACCGAAGCCATCGTGCACGCGGTGGCGCGGGACACGCCTTTGCAAATCGAGGCCAAGCACATCGAAGAGGTGATGACCTTCTTGTCCCAGCATGAACTGCTGCTGCCCACGGATGCCAAAGCCGCCGCCGAGATGGCCCAAAAAGTGGCCCGTACCCGCCAAAGCGTCTGGACTTGGCTGATTCACCACTATCTGTTTTTTCGCATTCCCTTGCTCAAGCCCGATGCCTGGCTGAGCCGTTGGGTGGGAGCGGTCGAGGTGTTTTTCTCCCGTCGCTTCATGGCCCTGACAGGGCTGGTGCTTTTGGTGGGTGTGTACCAGGTGATGCAGCAGTGGAGCTTGTTCAAAGCCACCTTGGTGGACACCTTCACCTGGCAAGGCTTGCTGTCATATGGCGTGGCCTTGTCGGTGGTCAAGGTCTTGCATGAACTGGGGCACGCCTTTGCCGCCAAACGCCAAGGCTGCCGTGTGCCGCGCATGGGGGTGGCGTTTTTGGTGATGTGGCCCATGGCCTACACCGATACCAACGAGGCCTGGCGTTTGCCCGGACGGCGTGCCCGTGTGCAGATTGCGGCGGCGGGCATCGTCACCGAGCTGGTGATTGCCTGCTGGGCGACGCTGGCCTGGGCTTTGTTGCCCGAAGGCGGTTTGCGCTCCAGTGCGTTTTTTGTGGCCACGCTCAGTTGGGTGGCCACGCTGGCCATCAATGCCAGCCCTTTCATGCGTTTTGATGGTTATTTCATCGCCATGGATGTGCTGAACCTGCCCAATTTGCATGCGCGCAGTTTTGCGCTGGCGCGCTGGCAGTTGCGTGAGTGGTTGTTCCAGCTGGGCGAGGCGCAGCCCGAGCGCATGACGCCACTTCGGCAGTGGGGCTTGGTGGCCTTTGCGTTTGCCGTGTGGGTTTACCGACTGGTGCTTTTCCTGGGCATCGCCTTGATGGTGTATCACCTGTTCACCAAGCTGCTGGGGGTGCTGCTGTTTGCCATCGAGATTTACTGGTTCATCTTCAGCCCGATCCGCTCTGAAATCCTGGCCTGGGTGCAGCGTGCAGCGGTCATTCGCCAGCGTCGGCGCAGTCTGTGGAGCGGCGCGGCGCTGCTGGCCCTGGGCGTGCTCATGGCGCTGCCCCTGCCCACTTTGATCACCGCGCATGCCATGCTGCGGCCCGGGCAATCGTGGCCTGTTTATGCGCCCGGCCCAGCGCAGCTGCAGGCATTGCCGCTGGCCGACGGCGCCCGGGTGGCCAAAGGCCAGCTGCTGGCCCGCATGAGCGAGCCGGAATTGTTGGCGCAATCCGATGTGGCCGAGGCCAAAAGTGCCCGCCTGAGCTGGCAAGCGGCCACGACCAGTTTGGCCTATGCCTCCAGCCAGCCCCTGAAGCTGGCGCGTGAGCAGTTTCAGATGTCACAAGCCGATGCACGCAGGCTGCAAGACCAGATGGCGCCCTATGCCCCGGTGGCCTCCTTTGCAGGCGTGTTCCGCTGGACGCAACCGGATCTGGCGGTGGGCCAATGGCTGGCGCGTCATGAGCAAATCGGCGTGTTGATCGCCGATGAGCCCTGGAAAGTCGAAACCTGGCTGGAGGAAGAGCAGGTCAAGCGCTTGCAGCCGGGCAACAAGGCGCATTTTTGGGCGCCCGGCCTGAGCCACCCTGTTGCGCTGACCATCACCTTGATCGACGCCGACGCCACCCGTCAGTTGCCCGATGGCCAGTTGACCGCGCCCATGGGCGGCCATGTGCTGGCGCGAGAACAAGGCGGCAAGTGGTTTCCCGAGCAGGCGGTCTACCGCGTGGTGCTGGCGCTGGATGAGGCCGATGCGGCACGCTTGCCTGCCCACCTGCCGGTGCAGCGCGGGCACCTGAGCGTGTCAGCGCAAGCCGAGTCTTTGCTCGGGCGTTATGTGCGCCGGGCTTTGTCGGTGGTGTTGCGGGAGTTTCAGCCTTGATTCGGTGGGATTCGCTGGGCTCAAAACACCCACAGCAGCAAGCTGGTCATGACCAGATAACGTCCGAATTTGCCAAGGGCCATGTACACCGTGCATGGCCACAGCGGCATGCGCAGCCAGCCTGCCACGGCGCACAGTGGGTCGCCCACGATGGGCAGCCAGGACAGCAGGCAGGCTTTGGGTCCGAGTTTTTCGAGCCAGATCAAAGCCCGTGCATGGCTGGAGGAGTGGCCCCAGCGGTTGACCACATGGCGCGACCCCCATCCCAGCCACCAGCTGACCACGCCGCCCAGGGTGTTGCCCACGGTGGCCACCACAATGGCGGGCCAAAACATGTCCGGGTTGAGTTTGATCAGGCCAAAGACGGCGGGCTCAGAGCCCAAAGGCAACAGGGTTGCCGAGATGAAGGCCACTACAAACACGCTGCTCAGGCCATATTGAGGCAGTGCCAGCCAGTGCAAAAGTTGGTTGAGCCAAAGTTCCATCCGGCTCAGTGTATCGCGATGATGGGGCGACGCCCGTGTGCTTCAAAGCATCAAAAATCACAATATACAAGAATGTGTTTTGAATTGTTTAAATTTATTAAATTACATGAATGATGAATTTATTTGTGGCATTAATGGGTAATAAATGTAAAATCTAATAGTTGATCTGGGATCAACAACGGGTTCAAAAGGGAGCTTTTTCGATGCGCAAAATGACAAGACAACACGGCCTGTGGCGTTGGTCACTTTTGGTTTGTGCCATTCATGCTTCGTGTGCTGCGGCAGCGAGCGGCAATGAGTTTTTGGAGATGTCATTGGAAGAGTTGGTCGATTACCGGCTCATGTCCATGTCCCGCAAAGAGCAGCGCGTGGCCGACATGGCGGCAGCGGCCTATGTGATTTCCGCCGAAGAAATCCGCCGCTCGGGGGCGCAGTCGATTCCCGAGGCCTTGCGCTTGGTGCCGGGTCTGAATGTGGCGCAAATTGCGCGCAACCGCTGGGCCGTCAGCTCGCGCGGTTTCAATGAACGTTTTTCCAGCAAGCTGCTGGTCCAGATCGATGGGCGCAGCGTGTATTCGCCATTGTTTTCGGGCGTGCTGTGGGAAACCCAGGACACCGTCATGGAGGACATCGAGCGCATCGAAGTCATCCGGGGGCCGGGCGCTGCCCTGTGGGGCACCAATGCCATGAACGGTGTGATCAACATCGTGACCCGCTCGGCAGCAGCCAGCCAGGGCAATAAGGTCAGCACCACCGTGGGCACGGGCGATCTGGCTTCGGTGTCCATGACCCATGGCGCCGCACTGGCACAGGGCGGGCATTACAAGGTGTACGGTAAAACCAGCACGATGGGCGGCTCGATGGAGCGCAACACCGGCGTGACGGGGCAGGATGCTGTTCAACAGCAACGTCTGGGTGTCCGGCTGGAGCCCCAGGTGGAGGGCGGTCAGTTGAGCCTGAAGGCCGAGGTCTACCAGGCCCGATCCAAGGATTTTTGGGGAACGCCTACAGTGCGCGCCTTCAGCGATGCGGCCACACCCTATGCACGCGATAGTCTCTTGTCTGAAGATGGCCATGGCGCCGCGGTGCAGGCGCGCTATGCCTGGCGTGGGGCGCAAGGTGCAGAGAATGTGCTGCAGACCTCGATTGACTATGACAAATCGATCCATGCCGGGGTTTGGGGCTCTGGCACCGGTGCCCTCCAACCTTTGGGGCAGGCCCCCAGCTACATGCAAATGGGCGGCACCAAAACAGACGTGGACGTGGACTTTCAGCAGCGACGCATCCTGGATGCGCACGACTTCATCTGGGGTCTGAACCTGCGCCACACCTCAGACAATCTGCTCTTGCCGGCTACCCCATATTTGTTGCTCGACGGCAAAAGCCAGCGCCTGAACTACAGCGCCTTTGTGCACGACGAGATCAGCCTGCTGCCCGAACGCTTCAAGCTGATTGTGGGCTCCAAGTTTGAAAAAGACGGTCTGACCGGCTTCAACATCCAGCCCAATGTGCGGGCGCTGTACACACCAGGGCAAAACGAAGCCTATTGGGGAGCGCTGTCGCGTTCGGTGCGCTCGTCACGGCGCACCGAGAGTCTGGCCACGCTGGACATCAGTGCGCAGGATGCGCATTTTGTCGACCCCAGAATTCCTGCGGGCATGCTGACCGCCGTCACGCAAGTCTCGCCAAAAGCCAACGCCACTTTGCAAGCCGAAGACGCAGTCAGCCTTGAAGGCGGCTGGCGCAAGCAGTTCTCGAATTTCCTGAGCGTGGACACCTCGCTGTTTGTGACCGACTACAGCCATTTGCGCGGTGCGCGTTTGCTCAGCAATCCGGTCACCGGTCTGGATCAAGCCAGGGGCTGCCCGGCTATCTACGGCCCGGGTGCATGCTATTTCACGCTGGCCGGCTACAACACCAACCTCGACAAAGCCCGCTCCTATGGCGGTGAGTTCTCTGTCGAATGGCACCCACGGGCCTGGTGGAAGCTGCAGGCGGCCTACAGCCACCTGCATGTCAAAGGTGTGCACACGGGCGATCGGCTGGGTGACACCCAGGTGGTGGCGTTTGAAAACAGTGCTCCACGGCACCAGTTGTCGCTGGACAACCATTTCAGTCTGGCGCACAACTTGAACCTGAATGTGCGTTTGCGCTACAACTCCGAGACCGCGCATTACACCCTCAACAGCCAGGAGCTGACCCGTCTGGCACCTTACACCGGCTTGGACATGCGGCTGGCCTGGCAGTTCAATCGCTACACCGAGCTGTCTTTGCAAGGGCGAAATCTGCTTCAGGACCGCCACACCGAATTCATCAACATCTTCCCCGTGACCAGAGCCTACGACGTGCAGCGCAGCGTGCTGGCTCAAGCGGTGGTTCGTTTTTGAAGGACATGACCATGACCTTTCAAAAACTTTCATTCATGGCTCAGCGTGTGTTCGGCCGAATGCAGCGGGCAAGTGCTGGGCACACCTTCCTTTTCTTGCTGGCCACCTGTTCGGTTGGCGCCGTGCAAGCGCAATCTTCAGGGCCATCTGCGGGCCAAACGGTCGACCGCATCAAGGCGGCCTACGTTTACAACTTCGCCAAATTTGTCGAGTTGCCCGGCAGCGACGACAAGTCCATCCGGGTGTGTCTGCTGGGCAAGGATGACCTGAACGGTTCCATGCAGAGTTTGAACCACCGCATGGCCCAGGGTCGTGAAATCCTCGTGCGCAAAGATGTGACACTGGACCAGCTCAAGGACTGCACCATGGCTTTTGTCGGCGAGGGCGATGCGCGGCTGCTGCCGGTCGTGGTTCGCCAACTGGGCAATGCACCGGTTTTGCTGGTCAGCGATGCCCGGCAGGCGACGGACCAGGGCGCACATTTGTCCTTGATTTTCAACGATGATCGGGTGGAGTTCGATGTGAACTTGCTTAACCTGCAAAAATCAAGCATCAAGGCCAGCAGTCAAATGCTCAAACTGGCCCGTGTCGTGATCCGATAGAAAGTCCGTGCCGTGCTGTTTCTGGCCCCATGGCGTCGTGAAAAGCTGCTGCATGCCCCCATGCGGGAGAAGCTTCAGCACATCCTGGCTTTGGGCATCTGGTGCGTGCTGATCCTGTTTTTTGTGGTGACCACGCTTTGGCAGGCCTCGCAAACTTTGCAGGCCACCCAGGCGGCCGCCAAAAGCCTGGCAGAGCTGGCGGCCGAAAGCAATGCGGCGGCGGTGCGCTTTGAGGATCGGGCTGGCGCGCAAAAGCAGCTGGAAATCTTCCGCCACATCAAAAACGTGGAAACGGTGGACATCTTTACCGATGCCACGGGTGATCAGGCTTTTGCGCACTACCCGGTGCGCGCCAGTGAGGTGACGGCATCAGTGGCGCTGATACCTCAGGGGCAGGAGTCCAAGCTCACGCTCAGCCGCTATGCGATCCGCCTGCCCATCGTGCAGGATGGAGAACACATCGGCATGGTGGTGGTGCAGACCCGTTTGAATGATTTTTGGTGGAACATTGCCATCACGCTGCTGGTGGCTGTGGGGGCGATGCTGCTGGCGTATGCGGTGGTGCGCCATTTCCTGGGTCACCTGATCGCCTTGGTCATTCATCCCATTTTGGATCTGGCCGAGGTGATGCGCCGTATCACCTCGGTGCACGACTACAGCCAGCGCGCCCAAAGGCAAAGCCAGGACGAGATTGGGGAGCTGGTGGCAGGCTTCAACTCCATGCTCGACCAGATCGAGCAAAAGGACAAAGCGTTGGGGCAATACAGCCAGCAGTTGGAGTCTGAGGTGCAGGCCCGTACGGCCGAGTTGTTGCTGGCCAAGGAACACGCTGATGCGGCCAACCAGGCCAAGAGCCAGTTCCTGGCCAATATGAGCCATGAAATCCGCACGCCGCTCAATGGTCTGATCGGGGTGTCAGAACTGCTGGGCTCCACACAGCCCACCGAACAGCAGAAAAAACTCATCAGCAT
This sequence comes from Limnohabitans sp. T6-5, assembly GCF_003063315.1. GTDB lineage: Bacteria > Pseudomonadota > Gammaproteobacteria > Burkholderiales > Burkholderiaceae_C > Limnohabitans_A. The sequence goes on along the minus strand of NZ_NERV01000002.1, from coordinate 1,070,253 downwards.
GATCAGCTCGTCTTCGTCGACGCTGCTTTACCTGATCAACGACATCCTTGATTTTTCAAAAATCGAAGCGGGCATGCTGCACCTCGAGAAAGTGCCCTACAGCCCCGAGCATGCCGCGCGACAAGTATGTGCCTTGTTTGAGCCCCACGCGCAGGACAAGGGACTGAAGCTCGTCTTCGAGCCGCCCGCCGACGGCGTGCCTTTGATGATCCTGGGCGATCCGCACCGTTTTACCCAGATCGCCAGCAACTTGGTGTCCAACGCCGTCAAATTCACAGCGCAGGGCCAGGTGACCGTGAGCCTGAGCAACAGCACGCAGCCCGACGGCACGACCCGTGTGCGCTGCACGGTGCAGGACACGGGCATTGGCATCAGCGAAGACGAAACACGGCGGCTGTTCAGTGCGTTTTCTCAAGCCGATATTTCCATGGCCCGGCGCTATGGTGGCAGCGGCCTGGGACTGGTGATTTCGCGCCAACTGGCCGAACTCATGGGCGGTCAGGTGGGCTTTGACAGTCAGCCGGGCCAAGGTTCGCGCTTTTGGTTCGAGGTCTGCGGCCCCCGACTCAAAGACATGCCGCAAGAACCCGGCAACCGGCCCTCTGCGCTGCCGCAATCGCTGGACTGCAGTGTGCTGATTGCCGAAGACAACGACGTGAACCGGGAAATTCTGGTCACCATGCTCAAGACGGCCGGCTGCAGCGTCTTGCAAGCCCACAACGGCCTGGAGGCCGTGCAGATGAGTGCCACCTTGCCTTACGACATCATCTTGATGGACGTGCAAATGCCCGAGATGGACGGCATCACGGCGGCCAAAACCATCCGTGCGCGTGAGGTGGCTTTGGGCCATATGCGCAAACCCATCCTGGCCTTGACCGCCAATGCCTTGGCCGATGACAAAGCCAATTGCCTGGCTGCGGGCATGGACGATTACCTGACCAAACCGTTCATGCGCCGTCAGATTCTGGAGCTGATCGGCAAATGGTTGCGGACCTCGGGCGATTGAGCTCGGGGATTTCCTTGAGCACCCCCCGCTAATGTTTGGCTCGAGCAATGTGCCAACATGCCTCAGTGACATCGCTTTTTAGAAAATAGCAAAGAGTGCGTCGCCGTTGGATTGCCGGGCCATGATGACAGCGCTGGGAAAGTGAATTCACGCAGAATCCTTTGATGTGTCTGTCGCTGCATCACCGCCAACCCAGTTCGAAATTTCAACCTTGCGTGTTTTCACCATGCGCTTGAGGACTGCCCCTCTAGGGCACGCTCGCATGAGCATGGGCGCCTCCGGTCGATAGCCACAACGCAGAACTGCAACCCTCATCATTTCACAGTATCCATTGCGCATTTTTACGCTTCTTTTATATTGATTTGAGAATTCTCAACAACAGTTTTATATCGCCAAAACCATACTCGATTCACTTGTTTGAATAGGAGTTGCAGCATGGATGCGGTGTTTGTGGCGATGGCAGTGGGCCTGTGGTTGGCCTCGGTGTTGATGGTTCAGGGGCTGGCCAAATTGGACGTACCGCAAGGAGATCGTCCATGAACTTGCTGCATGTGTTGTATGGCGCAGGGGGGCTGTGTGCCATCCTGCTGCTGGCCTATTTGGTCTATGCGCTGTTTCGCGCCGAGGCGTTCTGATGACCAGCGCCGCTTGGGGTTTGCTTGCCCTCTTCCTGATGACCCTGCTCATTTGCGCTTGGCCGCTGGGCTTTTGGATCGTCCGCATAAGCACAGGTCGCCTCCCGCGCTGGATGCATGGCGTGGAAGCGCCTCTGTATCGGCTAGCAGGCACTGCACCCGAGCAATCCATGTACTGGACGCAATACAGCTTGGCGCTTCTGGCGTTCAATCTCCTGGGCGTTCTGGTGGTGTATGCCTTGCAGCGCCTTCAGGGCGTGTTGCCTCTGAACCCCATGGGCTTGGCCGCAGTATCTGCCGATTCGGCCTTCAACACAGCCGTTAGCTTTGTCTCCAATACCAACTGGCAGGGCTATGGCGGTGAGTCCACCATGGGTTACCTGACACAGATGCTGGCACTGGCAGTGCAGAACTTCTTTTCTGCCGCTACAGGCATTGCCGTGGTGTTTGCGCTGGTGCGCGGCTTTGCCGGGCGCTCAAGTGCCGTCATCGGTAACTTCTGGATCGACATCACGCGCATTACGCTGTGGTTGCTGCTGCCGCTGTCGATGGTCTTTGCGATCTTTTTGGTGAGCCAGGGCGTGATTCAGAACTTGGATGCCTACAAAGAAGTGATGACGGTGGAGGTGACGAAGTTCCAGCAGCCGAAAGTGGATGCTGCGGGCCAACCGGTGCTGGATGCCAAGGGCGTGGCTGTGCTGGAAGACGCGCAAACGAATAAGCAGACTTTACCCATGGGTCCAGTGGCCTCGCAGGAGGCGATCAAGATGCTGGGCACCAATGGTGGCGGGTTCTTCAATGCCAACTCGGCCCACCCGTATGAGAACCCCACGGCACTCAGCAACTTCCTGCAGATGCTGGCGATCTTCCTGATTCCGGCCGCACTGTGCTTCAGCTTTGGTATTGAGATGGGTGACAAGCGTCAGGCCTGGGCGTTGCTGGCGGCCATGACGTTGATGTTTGCTGTGGCGGTGATGACGCTCACATCGGCCGAGCAGGGTGGCACCCCCTTGCTGGCAGCACAGGACGTGGATCAGACGGTAAGCAGCCTGCAGGCCGGTGGCAATATGGAAGGCAAGGAGACGCGTTTTGGCATCAACGCCAGCAGCCTGTTTTCCGTCATCACCACCGCCGCCAGCTGCGGTGCTGTCAATGGCATGCACGACTCGCTCACCCCCCTGGGCGGCCTGGTGCCCCTTGTGATGATGCAACTTGGGGAGGTGGTGTTTGGCGGGGTGGGCAGTGGCTTGTATGGCATGTTGGTGTTTGCCATGCTGGCCGTGTTCATTGCCGGGCTGATGATTGGCCGCACGCCGGAATATCTGGGTAAGAAGATCGAATCGCATGAGATGAAACTGACCTCGGTGGCCATTCTGATGACGCCGATTTTGGTGCTGGTGGGCACCGCAATTGCGGTGATGGCCGAGGCCGGCCGGGCAGGTATGGCCAACCCGGGAGCGCATGGCTTTTCCGAGATCCTCTACGCCTTCAGCTCCGCCGCCAACAACAACGGTAGCGCCTTTGCGGGCCTGTCGGTCAATACACCTTTCTACAACGTGCTGCTGGCTGTGCTGATGTGGTTCGGCCGCTTTGGCGTGATCGTGCCGGTGCTGGCCATTGCTGGTGCCCTGGCCGCCAAGAAGCGCCTGCCGGTGACAGCAGGTACGTTGCCCACGCATGGGCCCCTGTTTGTTTTTCTGCTGATCGGCACGGTGCTGTTGGTGGGCCTGTTGAACTACGTGCCTGCTCTCGCGTTGGGACCGATAGTGGAGCATCTCATGCTGTGGAGTACGCAATGAAAACCTCTACCGCTTTGACCCTATTGGATCCGGCGCTGGTCGTGCCGGCCATCAAGGCGGCTTTCTTCAAGCTGAGCCCGATCGTTCAGTGGCGCAACCCGGTGATGTTTGTGGTCTACATCGGCAGCATTCTCACCACCCTGATGGGCTTGCAGGCCTTGCAAGGGCAGGGCGAGGCACCCGCCTGGTTCATCCTCAGCATTGCTGTCTGGCTCTGGTTTACCGTGCTGTTTTCCAACTTCGCCGATGCACTTGCAGAGGGCCGCAGCAAGGCTCAGGCGGCCTCCTTGCGCGGCCTCAAACAAAGTACTTGGGCGAAAAAAATAACCAACCCGAGCAGCTTGACATCGACAAAGCCAGTCGATCCCATGTCCCGTCTCCCTGCCTATCCATGGTTGCCTGAACGCGCAGAAAACTTGCGCAAGGGTGACGTGGTACTGGTCGAAGCCACCGAGATGATTCCGGTGGACGGCGAAGTCCTACAGGGCGTAGCCACGGTGGACGAGAGCGCTATTACGGGCGAATCTGCACCCGTGGTGCGTGAGTCCGGTGGCGATTTTGCTTCCGTCACCGGCGGTACCCGTGTGCTGTCGGTGCTGAGCAAAGCCATTACCTGCGCATCTACATGGGCCACCTGCGGCAAAAGCTGGAGCGTGACCCCGCCCAGCCCGAGCACCTGCTTACTGAGACGGGCGTGGGTTACCGGCTGATGCGGTAGAAAGGTGTCCTGCTGTTTCAGTGGGTGGGGGGGCGATGGTCGGCTCCCCCTTTGACGAGACAGTTACGGGAAAGCTGATGGTCGATGCCTATTTGCAGACGGTGGCATTGTGTCTAGCACACCCAGCTTTCAGTTGCTGAAATATTAAGCAACTACAATCGTGCCTCCTTTTTAGGCATTCCCTTTTCCAGAACACCTTCCAGTCATGCAGATTGGCCCTTATCTATTGCCGAACAACTTGTTTGTTGCCCCCATGGCGGGGGTGACGGATCGGCCTTTCCGTCAGCTGTGCAGACAGTTTGGGGCGGGCTATGCCGTGAGCGAAATGGTGACCTCGCGGCCTGATTTGTGGAAGTCACTGAAAACCTCACGCCGCGCCAACCACGAGGGGGAGCCGGGACCGATTGCGGTGCAAATTGCGGGCACCGAGGCGCAGATGATGGCCGACGCCGCGCGTTACAACATTGACCGGGGCGCGCAGATCATTGACATCAACATGGGCTGCCCGGCCAAAAAAGTCTGCAACAAATGGGCCGGGTCGGCCCTGATGCAAGACGAGCCGCTGGCGCTGGACATCATCTCGGCCGTGGTCGAGGCCGCCTTGCCGCACGGCGTGCCCGTGACGCTGAAGATGCGCACCGGCTGGTGCGATGCCGAAAAGAACGCCCTGAGCCTGGCCCGCGCCGCGCAAGCCGCAGGCGTGCAGATGGTCACTGTGCACGGCCGCACCCGCGAGCAGGGCTACAAAGGCTTTGCCGAATACGACACCGTGGCCGCCGTCAAAGCCGCGCTCAAGATCCCGGTGGTGGCTAATGGCGACATCGACTCCCCTGAAAAAGCCCGCGATGTGCTGAAGTTCACCGGTGCCGACGCCGTGATGGTTGGCCGCGCCGCGCAAGGCAGCCCCTGGATCTTTCGCGAAATCAGTCACTTTCTGGCCACGGGCGAACACCTGGCCCCGCCTCTGGTGGCCGAGGTGCGCCGTGCCCTGCTGGAGCACCTGCAAGACCACTACGGTTTGTATGGCGAATACACCGGGGTGCGCTCGGCGCGCAAACACATCGGCTGGTATGTGCGTGCGCTGCCGGGCGGTGATGCATTCAGAGAACACATGAACACCCTGGAGACCGCCGCGCAGCAGCTGAACGCGGTGGCCCATTTCCTGGATGGCCTGGCCAGCCAGATGGACCGACTGCCCACCCTGGCGGTGCAGCCGGTATTGGAGACATTGGAATGAGCGAACCACAATCGATTGAACACTGCATCCGGGGCAACCTGGAAACCTATTTCCGCGACCTGGACGGCACAGAGCCCACGGGCCTTTACGACATGCTGGTCAAGCTGGTTGAAAAACCCTTGCTCGACGTGGTGATGAACCAGTCGGGCCAGAACCAGTCGCGAGCTGCCGAATGGCTGGGCCTGAACCGCAACACCCTGCGCAAGAAATTGCTGGAGCACGATCTCCTCAAATGAATTCAGGCTAAGCGCATGCCCAGCCGCTGCACACCCTAGGCCGAAACCGTGTACCTCGGCCACCCACTGCGTACCTTTTAAATTTTCAAGAAAGTCCCCATGAGAGCCCTCATTTCCGTCTCTGACAAAACCGGCATCGTCGATCTGGCCAAAGAACTGCACGCCTTGGGCGTGGGCCTGATCTCCACCGGCGGCACCGCCAAGCTCTTGGCCGAACAAGGTTTGCCCGTGAGCGAAGTGGCCGAAGTCACAGGCTTCCCCGAAATGCTCGATGGCCGCGTCAAGACCCTGCACCCCAAGGTACACGGCGGCTTGCTGGCCCGTCGCGACACGCCCGAACACATGGCGGCATTGCAAGCGCATGGCATTGACACCATCGACTTGTTGATCGTCAACCTGTATCCGTTTGAAGCCACCGTGGCCAAGCCCGGTTGCACGCTGGCCGACGCGATTGAAAACATCGACATCGGCGGCCCCGCCATGGTGCGTTCTGCCGCCAAGAACTGGAAAGACGTGGGCATCGTCACCGACGCCAACCAATACGCTGACGTGATTGCCGAGCTGAAAGCCAACGGCAAACTCAGCGACAAGCTGCGCTTTGCTTTGTCTGTGGCCGCGTTCAACCGCATCAGCCAATACGACGGCGCGATCAGCAACTACCTCTCCAGCGTGAACTTTGAAGCTGAAAAACTCAGCGAAGACTACGTGCCCGAGCGTGCCCAGTTCTCAGGCCAGTTCAACGAGCAATACGTCAAAGTGCAAGACCTGCGCTACGGCGAAAACAGCCACCAGCAAGCCGCTTGGTACCGCGACTTGGCCCCTGCAGCCGGATCGCTGGCCACTGGCGTGCAGCTGCAAGGCAAAGAACTCAGCTACAACAACATCGCCGACGCCGATGCGGCGTGGGAATGTGTGAAGAGTTTCGAGACCACCGCGTGCGTCATCGTCAAACACGCCAACCCCTGCGGCGTGGCCGTGGGTGCGAACCCCCTCGAGGCCTACAGCAAGGCTTTTCAAACTGACCCCACCAGCGCGTTTGGCGGGATCATCGCCTTCAACCGCCCTGTGGACAAAGCCGCTGCCGAAGCAGTCAGCAAGCAGTTTGTTGAAGTCCTCATGGCCCCCGACTTCAGCGCCGAAGCGCTAGAAGTGTTCAAGAGCAAAGTGAATGTGCGCTTGATGAAAATCGCGCTGCCTGCCAATTACGGTGATGTGCGCAACGCGCTCGAAACCAAGCGCGTGGGCTCAGGACTCTTGCTGCAAAGCGCAGACAACCACGAGTTGGCTTTGGCCGACCTCAAGATCGTCACCGTCAAACAACCCACGCCTGAAGAGTTGAACGACTTGTTGTTCGCTTGGAAAGTGGCCAAGTTCGTCAAGTCCAACGCCATCGTGTTCTGCAAAAACGGCATGACCATGGGTGTGGGCGCAGGCCAAATGAGCCGCCTCGATTCAGCCCGCATCGCCAGCATCAAGGCCGAAGCCGCCAAGCTGAGCCTGCAACACACCGTGGTGGCGAGCGACGCCTTCTTCCCGTTCCGCGATGGCCTCGATGTGGTGGTGGACGCAGGTGCGACTTGCGTGGCCCAGCCCGGTGGCTCGATGCGCGACCAAGAAGTCATCGACGCCGCCAACGAGCGTGGCGTGGCAATGGTGTTTACGGGTGTGCGTCACTTCCGTCATTGATTCTGGTTGTCTGCGAGCGCTGCGAAGCCGCCCACTTTTGGGAGGCTTCGTGCCTCGCCTAGATTAATAAGCCAGTCTTAGCTTTACGTTTGGACGCTGTAGCCAAACAGCCCGATCAAACTGCCGCCATGGGTCAGCCCGACAGCAAGTCGTGGCAGCACACAGCCGAGACTCTCTGTGCCTTCCGGCCACTCTTCGGGAGTCAAGTTATACAGCGACCTGTCGTCCCCAATCTGGACGAATGCGGAGGACGTGAACTCGGGCCGCACGCTGAACCACTGGATCATCGCTCGCCACGTGACGAAGTAGTCGTCCTCAGACTCCTCTCCGTCCTGTTCGACCGCCGCCCACCAGCTTGTGCCCTCGGTCAGTGGTTCGATGGTGATCGTCGCTGGCGGGAAGATGGTGCCGCCGAACCGCGATCGGATCAGCGTTTCGTCAATGGTCGACGGGACCGATTCACCCACTGACCCAGCGATGAAGAATCCGTGGAACTCGTCGTCCGACTGAGATCCCATGCCCACCGAAACTCCCATCATCAGTTCTTCGACCTCAGCGGCCAGTTGGCGGCACAGGGCCAGTTCGACTGGATCGACTGCGTGGCGAATGGCGTCGCCTTCTCGGGCGATGAGACCGCTCCCGTACACGACGGCCCTGCGAGAAATCAGGTTGTTGGGCCATTGCGCATCGGGGTCACCTATGTCGTAGTGCGCCATGCATTCGTGGATGACTGCGAGCAGTTCTGAGTCAGGTTCGAAGTTGGTCAATGGTGCGTTCGTCATCGTTCAACTCTCCCAAGCAATCGTTGCAAGCTGGTAGTCCAGCGTTAATTTGACGGCCAGAATTTGATCGCTGTTTTCTGGCTCCATCATGTAGTCCAAGATGATGGGCGCATCAGGTTGATCGAGCCACATGCCGATATTCTGGAGCTTCATCTTGGCGGAAAAAGCTGCAGCCGAAATGTTGCCACCATTCGCATCAGCCAGAAGCTGGGCCATCACGTCACTGCCCTCGGTCAGCTCCTCCGCATGAAATTCGATGAAGTAGGCATCCTCTGTCAAATAGTGCGTCAACTGCTGGCGCGCAAAAACGTCCATCGCTGGCAGGTCTTGCAGAAACTTTGCAAAGGCATCCAGCATCGACGGATGTTGCTCGGCATCTGAGGCGTTGCCGCCCCATAAATGCACATCAAACGTTTCACCATTCAAGGTGTGTGATTGCTCCCAAATGATGCCATGCAATTCATCGGTGTCGAGAGGACCAAAGTAGGGATGGTTGAGATGATTCATGTGTTCCTTTAATAAACGTTATCGAGCGTGCCGTTGGGCACTTGTGTGGTTACTCTTCAACGCACATTCGAGCAAATGACTTGCAGTTTTCGCTGGCCATGGGGTGTTGAAGCACGGTCGTTACCACTTCTGCGTAGTAGCTTGGCTCGATGCCGCCATCTGCTGTGCGCTGCGATTCATCCATTCGCATCGTCCGATCGAGCCAACCCAGAACTTGAACGCTTGGCTGTCTTTGAAGAGACGCCACGAGTTGAGGTGAATAGGCCCCTACGGCTTGCGTTTCAAGGAACGAGCCAAAAGGTCCCGGGCCTCCGTAATCCAGTTCCGGGTATTTTTCTATCAGCGCCAGAATGCGTTGAAGGACTTGCTGGTAGTCATGCGAAGACAAGTCATCGAGGTGTGCATAAGCACGGTCAATGATGATCCACTTGTCTTGCTTCAACGCGGCTTCTTGAGCCGCCTTCAAAAGATCATCAAAGATTGAATTTAGCGGTTTAGCCAAGTGCAAATACCGTGTGTGAGCGAGTGGGTGGCGCTAGGGTCAGCGCCGCAATCAACTTATTCATGATGGCACTCCACTCTGCCAACTCTTCTGGGTCTTCTTCTCGTGTTTGACGCAGCCACAATTTCTCAGGATTTTCGGGGTCACCTGCAAGGATGAGCTCCATCATTTGTCGCGCTTTTTCTACCAAGACTGAACTTGGCCGCTCTTTGAGCGCTGCCACCCATTCATCCACAATATGAAGAGCGGAAAACGACTCGAACACTGGGATTCGTTCTTCAGACTGTGTGCCTTTGCCCAATACTTTGGCCAGCACCTCAGCAGCGGCGACTGCCTCTTCTTCTAGTCCAAACAGTCGGGGCGGCACCTCGGCAGTGATCGCATCGAGCGCTTGTTCGATGTAGCGGAGATCTTTGGTCTCATCCAATTCATAGGCCCAGTCGTTGGCAAAGTCGTTGCCAAATGGCTCAAATGACCATGTTCCCATAACCTGTCCTCCTTCTAAGGTTGTTTCAATGCGGACATAATTATCTCTTCAAAAATAATGCTATTTAATTAACTTTTATTGGGTTTGCACCGTCGGTTGAGCACCTTTATGTCCAATTGGCTATAGGCTCCAACAGTGCCCCCAACGAATCCAGTCGATGAAAACGGATAGACCTGGCTCACATGCGTTGAGGGTTTGCATAAACAATCCTGATGATGTGTGGCGGACTTAAATCGGTACGAATTGTCAAGCTGCTGCATACCCCCTCGATCCTTGGCGAAGAGCGCCTGTACCTTCCACCTTCCCCGCCCAAGCAGTCGATCGCTGATATCATTGGCAACATCATGAAAACCGTGTTGCTGGACTCCCATGTGCTGGTTGCAGCCTTGAGCAGCTCCCACGGCGCGTCTTATGCGCTGCTGCAAGCGGTGGCTTCGGCGCGCTTGCGCATGGTGGCGTCGCCCGCTTTGTGGCTCGAATACGAGTCGGTCCTCAAGCGCGATGCAATACGGGCCTTGCATGGTTTTTCTGCCGAACAGCTTGATGCGTTTTTGTCCGCCTTGGCCGTGTGGGTGGAGCCGGTGAGCTTGCATTACATCTGGCGGCCGCAGTTGCGCGATCCGGGTGATGAGATGGTGCTGGAGGCCGCCGTCAACGCGCGGGTACATGGCCTGGTCACCTTGAATGTGAAAGATTTTTCGATGGCCGCGCCACGCTTTGGCCTGGCCGTCAAAACGCCAGCCCAGGCCTTGGCCTTTTTGGAGGATGCCGTATGAGTACCTTTGCCCTTCGTTTGCCCGATTCTTTGTACGCCCATGCGCGCAAGTTGGCGGAACAAGACCAGGCCTCGCTCAACCAGTTCATCACCGTGGCGGTGGCCGAGAAGGTGTCGGCCCTCAATGCGGCCGCTTTTTTTGCTGAACGTGCTGGGGTGGCCAAGCCGGGCGATTTGGCCAGCTTTTTGGCTATGGTGCCCGAACGTTCTCCGCTGGAGGGTGATGAGCGATGAGCCGTGTCACCTTGATCCTTTCCCTGTCGCCATTTTTTGAGGATCAAGTATGAGCTTGACTTTTGGCCCCTTGGGCCTTTCTCCCGCGCTGCAACGCGCCGTGTCCGACATGGGCCTCTATGCCCCCACCCCCATTCAGGCCGAGGCGATTCCGGCGGTGCTGAAATCTGCCGACGTGTGGGCCACCGCGCCCACCGGCTCGGGCAAGACGCTGGCGTTTGCTTTGCCTTTGCTCCAGCATTTGCTGGCCGCGCCGCGCCAGACCAACTTCCGCCGCCCCATCCGCACCCTGGTGCTGGTGCCCACGCGCGAGCTGGCGGTGCAGGTGGGCGATGTGTTGGCCAATCTGGCTTACAAGCTGCCGCAATCCTTGAAGGTGAATACCGTGTTTGGCGGTGTGTCGGTCAACCCGCAAATGATGGCGCTGCGTGGCGGTGCCGACATTGTGGTGGCCACACCGGGTCGGCTGCTGGATTTGATTGACCAAAACGCCGTGCGCCTGGCCGATGTGCAGCATTTGGTGCTGGACGAAGCCGACCGCCTGCTGGATTTGGGCTTTGCGGATGAGTTGCAGCGCGTGCTGGCGCTGCTGCCTGCCAAGCATCAAACGCTGCTGTTTTCGGCCACGTTTGCACCCGAGGTGGAATCGCTGGCGGCCAAGCTGCTGCAAGACCCTGTGCGCATCACGGTGGAGGCCTTTGAAGGCCACAAGCCCGACATCACCCAACGTGCCATTGCCGTGGACGAGAAAAGCCGCACCGCCTTGCTGCGCCACCTGATTCAAGAAAACGGCTGGAAGCAGGTGCTGGTGTTTGTGGCCACGCGCTATGCCTGTGAGCATGTGGCGAACAAGCTTTACAAGGCGGGTGTGTTTGCCACGCCTTTCCATGGCGAGATGAGCCAAGGTGCAAGGCAAGAGGTGCTCAGCGAATTCAAGGCCGGCCGCTGGGATGTGGTGGTCACCACTGATCTGGCCTCACGCGGCATCGACATCGCCATGCTGCCCGTGGTGGTCAACTACGACCTGCCACGCTCGGCCACAGACTACACCCACCGCATCGGCCGCACGGGCAGGGCGGGGGCGCACGGTGACGCGGTGAGTTTTGTCACTGCCGCTGCACTGGCGCATTGGCAGCTGATCCAAAAACGCGAAAGCCTGGAGCTGCCTTTGGAGCAAATTCCAGGCTTTGAGCAGACCGAAACCCCACCACCACCTTCGCCGGGCAATGGCGGCATCAAGGGTTCACGGCCCAGCAAAAAAGACAAGCTGCGGGCGGCAGGTCTGCTCAAATCGAACGATTGATCAGCCCATCCACCCGGGCAGCCAGGTCGCGATGCCGGGCACCATGAACACGGCAGCCAGCAGCAGCAAACTCATCACCACATAGGGTGTCACCGCCATGAAGATGTGGCCCATGGTGACCGAGGGTGGTGCGACGCCTCGCATCGTCATGAGCAGCAAACCGTGTGGCGGCAAGAGCAGGCCCAGTTGCATGCAGATCAAAAACAGCACGCCAAACCAGACCGGGTCGATGCCCAGGGTGTTCACAATCGGCATGAAGATGGGCAGGGTGATCATCATCATGCTGACCTGGTCCACAAAGATGCCCAGAAAGATCAGCAGCAGCATCATGCCGATCAGGATCTGGTTGGCCGACAGACCATGGCCGGTGATGAACTGCACCAAGCCTGAGCTGGCCCCCGAGAAAGACAGAATCTGCGCAAAGGTGGTGGCGCCCAGGATGATGAACAAAATCATGCCGGAAATGCCTGCCGTGCCTTTGAGGGCTTTGAGCACCGCCTCCCATCGCAGCACGCGGTAAAGCGCGGCCAGGAACATGGTGGCAAAAGCACCCAAAGCGGCGCATTCGGTGGGGGTGGCCCAGCCTGCGGCCAAAGCGCCCACCACCACGCCAAAAATCGACAACGTGGGCATGACATAGGCAAACAGCAGATGCCAGCGCGCCCAACCGTGGTGCTGCTCGACCTCGGTGTCGGCGGGGGCCAGGTGCGGACTGATGCGCACGCGCACAATGATCCACGCCACAAAGGCCACCGACAGCAAAATGCCCGGCATCACGCCGCCCAGCAGCAGTTTGGAAATCGAGATGCCCGACAGCGAGCCCAGCAGCACGGTGAGGGCCGAAGGTGGGATCAGCATGTCCACCGCGCCAATGGCCATGATGGGGCCGGTGGCGATGGTGGGGTGGTAACCGCGTGCCAGCATGACGGGCAGCATGAGCGAGCCCAACATGGCCGTGGTGGCGATGGTGGAGCCCGAGATGGCCGAAAACACCGTGCCCGCCACCACAGCGACCACCGCCAGACGACCCGGTACGCGGATGATGAGCCGCTCCACGCCTTCAATCACCTTGAGGGCCAGGCCGGTGTGAAACAAAACCTCGCCCATCAGCACAAACAACGGAATGGGCGTGAGCGCAAAAGCCGTGACCGAACTGACGCTGTTGCGCACCAGTTGCACCAGCCCGGGTTCGCCCCCCATGTAGAGCACGGCACCCACGATGTTGACGCCCAAAAAAGTCAGGGCCACCGGCATGCCCATGAACAGCAGCAAGGTCGAGCCGCCCAACATCAACCAGGCTGCGATTTGCCAACTGCTCATATCCAGGCTCCAAGGGGGAAAGCGTTCACGGAAAAACTCAGGTTCAAGCGGCGCTCACAGCGTCCTGGCGAGGACCGCGCTCGGCATGCAGCAGACGGTGCATGCGAAACACCATCTCGATGGACAGCAGCACAAACACCACCGGCAAAGGCGCCAGCGACCACCATTCGGGTGTGACCAGGGTTTTGATGCTCATGGAGCCTGCTGCATAACTGGCCCAAGTGGCCTGCGCACCGTACCAGGCCAGCACCAAACAACACATCAGCCCGAGCACATCGCCCACCCATTCCAGCGTCCAGGCGGCGCGCGGTGGAATGGCTTGCAGAAAAATGTCCACCCGGATGTGCTGACCCTGGCGCAGCAGCCAAGGGGCGACGCACATGGTGATCAAGTACAGCATCAGCTCAGACACCTCGTTGCTCCAGGACAGCCCCAGCGGCATGCCGGGGATGGCCAGGTTGCGCAGCGCCACGTCGGCCACGATGATGAGCATCATGGCCAACAGCAGCAGGCAGCCGAACAGGGCCAGTGCGGACATCCACCGGCCAAACCGTTCAGACAGGGCGTTCATCATTTCGAGAACAATGGCTTGAAGCGCGCAGCCACTTCAGGGCTTTGCTTGGCCGCACCGGCCCAGCCAATGTCGTAGGCCTTGTCGCGAAATGCCTTGCTGGTGGCCGCATCAAAGCTGATGGTTTGAATGCCGGCTTTGGCCTGACGGGCGATTTCTTCTGCTGAATACTTTGCCCAGAAGGTGTTTTCTGCTTCCAGCGCGAGCAGCTGCTTTTGCAGGTAGTTGCGCTGCGCATCGGTGAGCTTTTTGTAGGCGGGCAGGTTCATGATCAGCGAGACTTCGGCGTCGTAGAAGCCCGGGTCGATGCGGAACTTGGTTTTCTCATGCCAGTTGAAGTCAAAAATGCCGCCAATCGGCCAGCCATAACCGTCCACCACACCGCGCTCCAGGGCGGTGTAGACCTCGCCCGGCGGTGTGGTGATCACACTGGCGTTCAGGGCTTGAAAGAAGTCGCGGTACACAGGCGTGATGCGGATTTTTTGACCCGCCAGGTCAGGCTTGTCGACCTTCTTGTTGGTGTAGATGTGGAAGGGCTGGTTTTCCACCATGCGTGCCAGGTACTGCATGTTGCCTTTTTCATTCCAGACCTTGTTGATGGCATCGAACGCACCGTTTTTGCGCTGTTCGGCCACAGGGATCTGGGTCAACTTCAGAAAGTCGGCTTCGGGCATGACGTTGGTGTAGAACGCGCCTGTGTTCAAGGCCATGTCGACCACGCCTGTCTTGACCGCGTTGCCCAGCTCAAACGACGGAATGGCGCGTGGCCCACCGATGAAGTTGATTTGCAAAACGCCTTTGCCCTCGGCGTTGACCTTGTTGATCCAGGGCTGCAGGCGTTGCACGTAGATGCCGTTTTCAGCAAAGCCGCTGATCAGGCGCAGGGTGACTTCTTGCGCCAGCGTGGCCGAACTGGCGCCGAGTGCCAAAACCAGTGCGGTGGCCTGGGTGAGTAAACGTCGTTTCATGGGCTAGTCTCCTGTTGTGGTTGGGGTCGATCGGAAATTTGAAGGGTAGTCGTGTTGGCCCATGTGCAGGCGTCACGCAGGTGCCAGTTGCTTCACGGCCTGATCAAGCGCCTGGCCACTGTCGTCGGCCAAGGCCGCTTTGCGCAAGGCACTCAGTCGGTTGGCTGCGTCGGGCAATTGTTGAAGGCGAGGCAAAGTGGTCATGAGTTTTTCAAAATGCCGCCAGCCCCGTGCATGGGTGTCGCCATAGCCTTTGACCAGCTGCTGAGCGTGCAGAACTTCGAGCGCCAGATCGGCGTGTTGCGTCAGCAGGACCATTGCCTGCGCCCACCAGCTTTCGATGCGTTGTTGCTCGGTTTCGTAGCGCAAAGACACAGGCCGAATACGGCGCAAGCTGGCCACACAATAAAGCAGCAGAAAACCGCGCAAGGAGCTCGTTTGCACCACGCGGCCTTTTTGCGTGAAGCGACCGACCACGGCGCGCGCTGTCTTGGAGCCCAGCAACCAACGGCCCATGCCCGCAGGCAGGGTGTCGGCAATTTCTTCCAGGCGCGGGTGCATGAATTCGTGGATGTCGATCAGCTGCTTTTCGCTCAGGCTCACTTCCTGGCTCACGCGTGCAAAACGTGAGCGGCGGGTTTTCAAATCGGCCACGCGCACCGTGTCTTCGTAAGACATCCACAAGGCCAGGTGGCGAGCGCCCTCGCGCAAGATCTCTTCGGCCAAGCTGGTGGCCGTGTTTGACGAGGCCAGCGCACCAGTCATTTCTTGTAAACGCTGCGCATACAGGGTGGCATAAGCCACATCCTGGTAATCGGCCAGACGCGTCAAACCCGAGGCGATGACCTCGTGCGCCGCGGGCGCGAACACGCCTTCCAGACTTTGTGCCAAGCCCTGCAACTTGGGGCCGACTTGGCGGTGCAAAGGCAAAGCCACAGGGGTGGCATCGGCCACGCTGGACGAGCTGGGCTGCAGCACCTGCATGGCCGCATCAAAGCCAGCGGCAAAAGCCTTCAGACTGGTTTTGACGCCCACACCGCTGCGCTCGATGGTGGCTTCGAATTGCGCCCTTGAAAACGGCAGGCGCTGGCTGGCCGCCAGCGCGCCATACAAGGCCGGCGCAATCAAGCTACCTGTTTGCTCGGCCAGTTGGGCAAAGTCGGCGCTGATGAACTGCTGTGCGGCGGCCTGTGCCCCCGCCAACAGCTTGGCCGTATCCACACGCCCGTCGCCCATGGCGGTGCGCTCGGTCATTGAATACACGCGGTGCGATGACGCGATGAAGGTGGTTTTGTCGGCATCCACCAGCCCGCGCTGCAAGGCGCGACCAGCTTCCATCAATTCGGAGGCCAGCACGATGTCGACTTCGCCCGGAAACGGGCTGAGCGCCATCACGGGCATTTGCCCCGAAGGCGATGCCGATTGCGGGTACATCTCGATGTAGTACACCGTGGCACCGGTGCGCTGCGCAACGCCGGGCACCGAGGTGGTCTGGGCCCAATGGCCGTTGTGCTCGGCCAGGTCGACCAGCCAGTCGGCCAGCACGCCGCCGCCTTCACCGCCCATGGCCAAAATGGCCAGGCTGATGATGCCTTGGGGTCGCTTGGTGTCGTTCATGCGGCAATGCCTTCCAGGCGGCGTTCAATGCGGTTTTGAAGCCAGCCAATCACGCGCTCACGCAGACCTTGCTTGAAGCGGTCCCAGGCGGTGGGGTTGTTGATGATCTCGGCCCGATAAAACGAAGGGCAGAGCACGGCAGCATGCGAGACCTCGCCGCACAGGCCGCAGCCCACGCAACTGTCGGCCACAGCCGCCACCGGGTCCTGGCGCAGCGGGTCGGGGTTGGGTTTGATGCTGAGCGAGGGGCAGCCCGACAGGCGGATGCAGGAGTGGTCGCCGGTGCAGGTGTCGGGGTCAATGCCAAAGCGCTCACGCACCACGCGTTCGCCTTTTTGGATGCGCTGGCGAATCATTGGCTTGACGCGGCGCTGGCGGTTGAGCATGCACTCGCTTTGCGCCACGATGACCTTGGGGCCTTGCTGCTTCGTGGTCAGGGCGTCACGCAGGGCTTGGCGCATTTGGTCCAGGCTGTAGGTGTTGGTGACCGTCTTGACCCATTCCACGCCCACGCCGCGCACGGCTTTTTCAATCGGGTTGTTGGTGTTGCGGATCGGGTTGATGGCCTTGGACGACAGCACGTCTTGCCCGCCCGTGGCGGCCGAATAACCGTTGTCCACCACCAGCAGCAAGTTGTCGGACTGGTTGAACACCGCGTTGCCCACGCCGCTGGTCAGGCCGTTGTGCCAGAAACCGCCGTCGCCCATGATCGAGACGGTGCGTTTGCTCGTCTCGCTGGTGTTGAAGGCCGAAGCACCCGCCCAGCCCAGGCCATAGCCCATGGTGGTGGCGCCAATGTTGAAGGGCGGCAGGATCGAAAACAGGTGGCAACCAATGTCACAGCTCACATGGTGCTGGCCCAGCTCTTTCTCGATCATCTTGATGGCCGTGAAGATGGGCCGTTCGGGGCAACCGGTGCAAAACGAGGGGGGGCGTGGGTGCACCTGGGCCACCGCTTCGCTGATCGCCAGCTGGTGGGTCGCTTGAACTGCGGGCACCGCTGCAGGCAGCAGGTGCGCCGCGTATTGCGCGATGAATGCCCGGATGCCTTTGAGCACCACCCCGCCGGTGTATTCGCCGCCCATGGGCAGCACGTCTTTGCCGTGGATGTGGGTGTTCAGACCCGCTTTGTGCAAGATGCTGTGGATGTTTTGCTCGATGAAGTCGGGTTGGCCTTCTTCCACCACCAGCAGGCCGCGCTTGCCGGTGCAAAAGCGTTTGAATTCATCGTCGACCAGGGGGTAGGTGATGTTCAGCACATACAGCGGAATATCGGTTTGCCCGAAGTCATCGGCCAGGCCCAGCAGTTGCAGTGCGCGCACTACACCGTTGTACAGGCCGCCTTGCATGACGATGCCAAAGTCTTGCGCACCTTCTGAGAAAAATTCGTTGAGCTGGTGTTCCTGAATGAACTTCAGGGCCGCAGGCCAGCGCTTGTGGGTTTTTTCTTGCTCGTGCAGGTAGCTGGCAGGCGGCAGCACGATGCGGTTGACATCGCGCTTGGGGTTTTCAATGGCGTCTTTGAGCGTGAAGCTGGGCCGCACGTTGTCGCGGGTGGGAAAGCGGCCATGCACATGGCAGGCGCGGATGCGCAACTCCAACATCACCGGCGTGTTGCTGGCTTCGGACAATTCAAACCCTTTTTCCACCGCGTGCACGATGCTTGGCAGGTTGGGGCGCGGGTCGATCAACCAAACCTGCGACTTCATGGCAAAAGCGTGCGAGCGCTCTTGCATGATGCTGGAGCCCTCGCCGTAATCCTCTCCCACGATCAGCATGGCGCCGCCGGTGACGCCACCCGAGGCCAAATTGGCCAGCGCGTCAGACGCCACATTGGTGCCCACGGTCGATTTGAACGTGACCGCACCGCGCAGCGGGTAATTGACCGAGGCGGCCAAAGTGGCGGCCGCCGTGGCCTCTGAGGCGCTGTGCTCGAAATGCACCCCCAGCTCTTGCAGGATGTCGTTGGCGTCGGTCAGCACATCCATCAGGTGCGAGATGGGTGCGCCTTGGTAGCCCGCCACATACGACACGCCTGACTGCAGCAAGGCCTTGGTGACGGCCAGAATGCCCTCACCGTGGAACTCGTCGCCATCGCCCAAGCGCAGTTTTTGCACCTCTTGCACAAACGAGCGTTCAGCCATGCCCAAAACCTTTCATGGGGGCCTTGCCCCGTGGGGTTGCCAGATTCAATGCACGCAATTTAGGGCAGCGCAGGCCTTGCTGCAAATGGATTCTTCCAATGCGCTACATTGATGTTGTGAATAATTGGTAGCAACCCTTATTCATATGAACCATGGGTAAAGCATGAATTTTCGACAACTCGACCTGAACCTTTTGCGTGTGCTGGTGGCCATTCACCGCACCCGATCTGTCACGGCCGCAGGCAAGGCACTGGCCTTGTCGCAGCCCGCCACCAGCAATGCACTGGCACGTTTGCGTGAATTTTTTGGCGACGATTTGTTTGTGCGATCACCCGCCGGGCTGCAACCCACCCGCTTGTGCGAGCAGCTCGCACCGGCCATGCAGTCGCAACTCCTGGCCATGGAAAGTTTGGTGCTCAACCACCAGCCGTTTGACGCCCTGAGCAGCCAGCGGCATTGGCAGCTGTCCTTGTCTGATTTAGGTGAAATCCTGTTTCTGCCACGCCTGGCCGCTGCCTTGCGCAGCGAATCGCCCCAAGCCTCTTTGTCCAACATTTCCGTCGATGCCGCCCAGGTTGCATCTGCACTGGAGGCGCGTGACATTGACATGGCCATTGGCATCTTGAAACCGCAGCACCGGGGCATTCGCAGTCAGTTGCTGTTCAAAGAACGCTACATGGCGGTTTCTTCGAAAGACTGGGTGCCTGCCCCCCTGGGTCGCAGCAAAACGCTCAGCCCAGCGCAATTGGCTCAAGCCCGGTTTGTGGTGGTCTCGCCCACGGCCACTTTCCATGGCAGCGTTGAAAAAATGCTGACGGGCATGAAACTGCAAGACCGGATTCTGGTCAGGCCCCGCCATTTCGGCTCGATTGCCGAGTTGACCCAAAGCACCGATTTGCTGTCCATCGTGCCCGAGATGTATGCCCGCGACTTGAGCCAGAGTTTGAAGCTGCAGATGTGGGCGATTGAAGACGCACCGGCCTATGAAGTGAATCTGGTATGGCATGCCAGCACAGAGCAAGACGCGGATCAGCAGTGGATGCGGGGACTGATTCAGAGGCTGCTTTTGAGGGCGCAGCGGAACAGCGTTTGAGGTTTTTTTGACCTCATGAATGATTCAATCGGACTGGGGCAAATCGTCCTCACCCGAAGCGTCGCCTGATTCGTTTGGCGCGCGCAGGACTCGCACGCCGTGCTTGCTCAAAATTTTCACATACACCGAGGCCGAGCCCGACTTGGCCGCTGCGTCCACCGCCTCGATCACACCGCTCACGCGCACCACTTCGGCGCTTTCGGCGGTCAGGCCCACTTTGCAGTCAAAGTCCCAAAAATCTGCGCCTTTGGGCACAGCGCGGTTTCGTTCGCGTTTGAAGTATTTGCGGATCTCGTGTTTGACGGCTTCGAGCACACGGTCAGGGTGCTTGCCTTCGGCTTGCAGGGGGAAATTTTTTTTCATCGTTTGTCCTTGGGGTGGGGGCAAGCGCCCGTTCCGGACGTGAATGCAGGGGCGAATTATCGCTGGTTTGCCCGACAGCTTGAGCTTTGGCCGGGTCGTGGGTCAGATCAGCTTGCGCATTTTGATGCGTTTATGCAAAAATGCAGACATGCGTACTTCACTTGATTTTCCTGATTTGCTGTTCAAGCACCTCAAGACCCGGGCCGCCCAAGAGGGGCGCACCCTGCGCGACCTGGTCATTGAGCTGGTTGAGCGGGGCTTGAACGCCCGCGAAGTGGTGGACCCGCGGCAGCGGTTTGAAGCCAGGCCCATGGTCATCCCCAATCAAGGGCCATTGCCGCTGGATCTGAGCAAGTTGAGCAATGCTGACCTGTATGAAATCATCAACAAAGACGACGATGACCGAGCCATCGAACTCATGGCGCGCCGCTGAGGCTTCAGCCAATTGGCGTTTGGCACCAGGCGATTTGCCCGATGTGAACATTTGGGTGGGCTTGTGCTGCGCCGCACACCCGTCGCATGCGGCGGCCATGCGGTACTGGGAATCGACCTGCGAGGCAGGAACCACTTTGTGGTTTTGCCGCACCACCATGTTGGGTTTGGTTCGCATCTTGTCGCAGCCCCGTGCGATGGGCCCCAATGTCTTGAGTCTGACGCAAGCCATGGTCATGTACAGGCAGTGGCTTGACACCCCGGCGGTGGGTTTGTTGGTCGATCCGCCTGGGGTGGATGACGCGATTGAGCAGATTCTGGGGCGTCGAGCGGAACCGCAGCCCATTCGCTTGTGGACAGACATTGGACTGGCAGCCACCGCACAAAGTGCGGGCCTGCGCATGGTCACCTTTGACCGTGACTTTGAGCGGTTTGGTCTGGAGCGATGCCTGGTCTTGCCACAAGACTGAAGCCCGTTCAGGGCAGTGTTTGGGTTCAGTCGGCCTGAATCTTCGCTTCGCGCACGATGCTGCCCATGTGCTTGTATTCGCTGCTCACGGCTTTGGCGAAGTCAGCCACTGAGGCGGGAGCGGCCACGCATTCGGCCGCGATCAAGCGCTCGCGCAAGGCGGGCAGGGCCAGCACCGCGTTGATCTGCGCATGGAGTTTTTCAACGATGGCGCTGGGCACGCCCGACGGGGCAAAAATGCCAAAACGCGAGCTGAAGTTGGCTGCAGCGAAACCCAGCTCGGCCAGCGTGGGCACCCCGGGCAGCGCATCCAGCCGCGCTGCAGCGCCCACGGCCAGGGCACGCAGGCGGCTTTCCTTGATGTGTTGCAGCACCACACCCGAGGCGTTGGTCGACAAAATTTCGAATTGCCCGCTCAGTGCGTCGGTGATCTGCTGGCCGCCGCCCTTGTAGGGCACATGGGTGATGCGCACCTGCGCGCTGCTGCGGATGTTCTCCAGCATCAGGTGGCCCAGCGATCCCGAGCCCGAAGTCGCCCAGCGCAAGGCGTCGGGCTGCTGCTTGGCGCGGGCCAGCAGGGCCTTGAAGTCGCCTTGGGTCAGGGCCGGTGTGGCCGCGATCAGCACAGGCGAGTACATCACGCTGGCCACGGGCGTGAGGTCTTTCACGGCGTCATAAGGCAGGCTGCTCAAGTGAGGGCTGAGCGTCAGCGGTGACAGGGCGGTGAACACCAGGCTGTAGCCATCGGGTGCCGACTTGGCCACTGCATTGACCGCCAGCGAGCCACCTGCCCCGGCGCGGTTGTCCACCAGCACGGGCATGCCCAGTCGTGTGGTGAGCTGCTCGGCCAAGGCGCGTGCCACCATGTCGCTCACACCCCCAGGTGGGTAGGCGACGGTGAGTTTGATGGGTTTGGCGGGCCAGGTTGGGCTTTGGGCCCACAAGGGCAAAGCACTGCACAGCAGAGCAGTCAGCCAGCTTCGGCGATCCAGGTGGGGCGCAAGCGGTGTCAAGGCAGTCTGAATTTGAGTTGAAAGCTCAGCGCGCCGTACAGGCGGTCTTTGAGTGGCGGGACCAAGGCCACGTTCAGACCCCATGGACCCGATTCGTAAGTGGCCACGGGCAGTACGGCCGGGAACCAGCCTCCATTGAAGGCCTTGGGGTAGCCATTGAACGCACCGCCCACCACGCCCAGCTTGATGCCAGACACGACCCAAGGTTGGTAGTAGGCGCCCACATAACTGGAGTTTGCGCTGTCGCTGTTGATGAAGCGGCCCGCTGTGGCAGACCAGGCGTCATCAAGCTTGTACTCAAACCCCAGACCGGGATTGGCGTTGCGCAGGCCTTTGTCGGTGTCAAAGTGCGCCGAATAGAACCCGGCGTTGACCCACAAGCGGCTGGCGTCAAAGTCTGCCCGCGCCAGACCCGCCGACAGCAACAGGGCCAGAGCGAGCAGCGCTTTCATGTCAGAGCGTTGCAAAAACGTCGCTGGCCACTTGCACGGTCTGCGCGATGTCGGCGTCGGTGTGGGCTGCGCTCACAAACCCGGCCTCGTACAGCGCGGGGGCGATGTACACGCCACCGTCCAGCAAGCCGTGGAAGAGTTTGTTGAACTTGGGGCTGTCGCTGGTCATGACCTTGGCGTAGTTTTGTGGCAGCTCGGGCAGCAAGAAGAAGCCAAACATGCCGCCCTGACAGTCGGCGGCAAAAGGCACGCCAGCGCCTGCGGCAGCCGTTTTCAGGCCATCGACCAGGCTTTGGGTGCGGGCGCTCAGGGCTTGCCAGAAGCCGGGCTTGGCAATTTCGCGCAGCGTCGCCAGGCCGCAGGCTGTGGCCACCGGGTTGCCGCTCAAAGTGCCTGCCTGGTACACCGGGCCAGTGGGCGCCAACTTGGACATGATGTCGCGCGGACCGCCAAAAGCGGCCAGCGGCATGCCGCCACCAATCACCTTGCCCAGCACCGTCATGTCGGGTTTGAAACCCGGGATCAGACCGGCATAAACGCTTTGGGCGCTGCCCAGTGCCACTCGGAAACCGGACATGACTTCGTCAAACACCAGCAATGCGCCGTGCTGTGTACACAGCTCGCGGCAGCGCGTCATGAAGGGCACGCTGGCGCGCACGAAGTTCATATTGCCCGCAATCGGCTCGATCATCACGCAGGCCAGTTCGTTGCCGTGCAGGGCAAAAGCTTCTTCCAGCTGCTGGATGTTGTTGTATTCGAGCACCAGTGTGTCACGCACCACCTCGGGCGGCACGCCCGCGCTGGTGGGGTTGCCAAAGGTGGCCAGGCCCGATCCGGCCTTGACCAGCAGCGCATCGGCGTGGCCGTGGTAGCAACCTTCAAACTTGATGAACTTGGTGCGACCGGTGGCACCGCGGGCCAGGCGCAGTGCGCTCATGCCCGCTTCGGTGCCCGAGCTGACCAGACGCACCATTTCCATCGACGGCACATGCTTCAAAATTTCTTCGGCCAGCTCGATCTCGCGCTCGGTGGGTGCGCCAAACGAGAAGCCGTCCAGTGCGGCTTTTTGCACGGCTTCGAGCACCGCCGGATGGCCGTGGCCCAGGATCATCGGACCCCAGGAGCCGATGTAGTCGATGTATTTCTGGCCGTTGGCGTCCCAAAAATAAGCGCCTTGCGCGCGCTGCACAAAGCGGGGTGTGCCGCCTACGGCACGAAAGGCACGCACTGGCGAGTTCACGCCACCGGGAATCACTTGGGCGGCGCGGTCAAAAAGGGCTTGGTTGCGATCGGTCATTGTTTTTGTCTCCGGCTTCAATGTTTGGTTTCGTTAAAAGGCACTTCAAAGTAGTCCGCACCCGGATGCGCATCGGCGTCGTCCTCTTCTGATGCGCCATCTTCTTCGTCGGGCAGTGCCCAAAACAGGCGATCAGGAATGACCTGCCCCATGCCGGGACGAAAGCCTTCGTCCAGGCAACGGTCCAGATAGTGCAGGGCTTCGTTGGTGGCTTCGGGCAGGTCCATGCCCGTGGCCAGCAAAGCGGCCAGCGCGGCAGTCAGTGTGTCGCCCGCACCCACAAAGATGGCCTCGATGCGCTCAAATTTTTCGTGGCACAGCACGGTTTCAGGTGAGGCGAGCACGTTGTCAATGTGTTGTTCGGGCAAGGGCATGCCGGTCACCAGGGTGTAGGGCACGCCCAATTCGGCTGCTGCCTTGGCAATGTCGCGCGGACCTGGGTTGCGCTCGCCTGTCCATTCAGGCAGCAACCAACGCCGCAAAGTGCTGTGGTGGCCGATCAAGACGCTGGTTTGGGGCAGCAGCAACTCGCGAAAGGCGTCCAGATAAGCGTCAATCTTGTCATCCTCCCACCAGGACAGGTTGGGCATGTAGGCCACCACCGGCACATCAATGTAGTCATCTGCCAGCTCGGCAATGGTGGCCAGAATTTCCGGTGTTCCAGCAAAGCCCACTTTGATGACCTGTACCGGCATGTCTTCGGCCACAGCACGGGCCTGGTCATGGACGGCTTCCTCGTCCAGGGGGTAGAAGTCGGTGATGCTGGTGGTGTCCCGCACATAGGCGCCAGTGCAGATCGGCAGGCAGTGCGCACCGACTGAGGCCATGGCTGTGGCGTCACAGGTCAGGCCGCCTGCGCCGCTGGGGTCGATGGCGTTGAACGACAAAATGCAGGCCAGACCGGCTGATTCTTCGGAGTCTGGTGCTTCGGGGTCTTGGGTGGGGGTGTTGTGATCGGTCATTAAAGCAGATGGCAGGAGGGCTGCAGAAGGTCTTCAGCCGGGCACGTTGCGCGGCCCGATACAATCAAATCATTCTATTCGACTCTCTGATTGCGATACTGTGATGGAACACAAAACCTGGATGTGCCTGATTTGCGGCTGGATTTACGACGAAGCCGAAGGCGACCCCGAGCACGGTATTGCGCCAGGCACCAAATGGGAAGATGTGCCCATGAATTGGACCTGCCCCGAGTGCGCAGCCCGCAAAGAAGATTTCGAGATGGTCGCGATCTGATCGCAGTTCTGCCGCTTTTGTATTTGTAGGTCGGCACCTTCAGGTCCGACATGCGTGGTTCAGCGACCCCCCCTCTCGAGCCTGAAGCCACCGACCTGCAGTCACTGTCTTGATGCGAAAGCCCCTGATCAGGCGGTTTTTTTCTTGACCACGGCATAACGTGCCAGCGTTTTCTCGCGGGCCTCGGCGTGGTCCACGATCGGCGCCGGATAGGTTTTGCCAATCACCACCTCGGCGGATTGCAGTTCCATGGGCTTGGCCAGCCAGGGCGCGTGCAGCGCTGCCGTGGGCAGGGCCGCCAATTCGGGCACATAGCGGCGGATGAACTTGCCCTCGGGGTCGAATTTTTCGCTTTGGCTGATGGGGTTGAAGATGCGAAAGTAGGGCTGCGCATCACAGCCGCTGGAGCTGGCCCACTGCCAACCACCGTTGTTGGCTGACAGGTCAAAATCGTTCAAATGTTCGGCAAAGTAGCGCTCGCCCCAGCGCCAGTCGATACCCAAATCTTTCACCAAAAAGCTGGCCACCACCATGCGCAGGCGGTTGTGCATATAGCCGGTTTGGTTAAGTTGGCGCATGGCCGCGTCCACCAGCGGGTAGCCGGTGCGGGCCTGGCACCAAGCGTCAAACAGTTTGTGGGCGTGCGTGCCGTGTTCCCATTGGATGGCGTCGTATTCGGGCTTGAAACTCTTGCCCCGGCCCACATGCGAAAAGTTGTGCATCACTTGCACATAAAAATCGCGCCAGATCAACTCGGACAGCCACACCGCTGCGCCGGGGCTGCCTGCCAGCAGGCGGGCATGGGCCTCTCGGGCCAGCTGGCGAATGGACACGGTGCCAAAGCGCAAATGCACGCTCAAGTAGCTGGGGCCTTTGACGGCCGGAAAATTGCGCGTGTCTTCGTAGTGGTCGATGCGGGTCAAAAAGTCACTGAGCAAGGCCTGGCCACCGGACTCACCGGTGGGTATCTTGAGTGAATGCAGGTTGGTCGCCTCGAAGTCGATGTCTTGCAAGGCCAGCACGGGCAGGGCCAGATCATCCGGACGCGGGGCCAGGTGGTGGGCGTATTTCTCGACGGGGTAGGCTTTGAGGTCAAACGGGGTGATTTTCTTGAGCCAGGCGTTTTTGTAGGGCGTGAACACGGCAAAGGGCTTGGCCATCTGGGTCAGCACCTCGTTGCGCTCAAAGATCACATGGTCCTTGTAGGTGTGCAGCACGATGCCGTGGTCAGCCAGGTGCCCGCGCACCTGGATGTCGCGTGCCAGCGCTTGGGGCTCATCATCGTGGTTGGCAAACACCGCTTGCACTTGCAGGTGGTGGGCCAGCTTGGCGATCTTGTCCTGGGCCACGCCGTGCCGCACGATCAGGCCGACCTGCGGGTGACCGGCCAGCGCACGCAAGCGCTCGTCCACCTCCACCAGCGAATCGCGAATGAACTCCACCCGCCGGTCGGCCCGGGGCAGTGTGTCCAGGATGGCGGTGTCAAAAACAAACACCACATGCACCTTTTGGCAGTGCTTCAGAGCGTGGTAGAGCGCCGCATGGTCGGTCACACGCAGGTCGCGCCGCAGCCACACCAAGCCGCTTGAGAAAGTGGTTTCCATGACAGTCTGCCGGGTTGGATCAATAAGTGCGTCAAAGCCCCGTTCCTGGGAAAGCGGGCCGTTAAAATCGGTGGATGACCGCCGATTCTGCCTCGATTGACCTCAAGCATCATTTCCTGATCGCCATGCCCGGGTTGGAGGACGAGACTTTTGCCCGCAGCGTCATCTACATGTGTGAACACAGTCGGCGTGGCGCCATGGGCCTGATCATCAACAAACCCGCCGACATCAGCATGCGCCTGTTGTTTGACAAGGTGGAGCTGCCTTTGCGCCGGGAAGATTTGATGCAAAACGCTGTTGTGCACGGTGGCCCGGTACAAACCGAGCGCGGCTTTGTTCTGCACGACCCATTGGGCCAGGATAAGCCACAGGGCGACGGTGGTTCGATTTACGCCTCCACCCTCACGGTACCGGGCGGATTGGAAATGACCACCTCCCGCGATGTGCTCGAGGCGCTGTCTTCGGGGGCGGGGCCACGACGTGTGCTGATCACCCTGGGGTACTCGTCTTGGGGAGAGGGTCAACTTGAATCCGAGTTGGGCGAAAACACCTGGCTGACGGTGCCAGCCTCTGCCGATGTGATTTTTGAGGTGCCCATGGCCGAGCGTTACGATCGCGCTCTGGACTTGCTGGGCCTCAAAAGCTGGATGCTCTCGCCCGAGGCGGGGCACGCATGAGCGCCGCGCCCAAGGTTCCGACTGATATGGTGGTGCCCGCCAACCAACAGACTTTTTTGGCCTTCGACTACGGTCTCAAACGCACCGGCGTGGCTGTGGGCAACCGCTTGATGAAGTCGGCCACCCCCCAAGGCACCATCGCCGCCGAGGGCGATGCGCGCTTTGAACACATCGCCAAACGCATCAAGGAATGGCAACCCGACGCACTGGTGATCGGCGTACCCACCCACCCCGATGGCGGCGAGCACGAAAACACCTTGCGCGCCCGCAAGTTCGGCCGCCAGTTGCGCGGCCGCTTTGGCCTGTCGGTGTACGAGGTGGACGAGCGCTACACCACCACCGAAGCCCATTCTTATGGGGCCAAAGACGCCGATGCGGCGGCGGCGGCCATCATTCTTGAACAATTTTTAAGGAGCCTGCCATGAGTGCTTTGGCTTTGAATGCAGAGGCCCTGTACCAGGAACTGCTGCGCGGTGTGCGCAGCCTGTGCCAGGCCAACACCCGATTGGTGGGCATCACTTCGGGTGGTGCCTGGCTGGCCGAGCGCCTGCAGCGCGACCTGGGTTTGTCTGGTGAATCGGGCCAGGTGTCTTCGGTCATGCACCGCGACGATTTCGCCCAGCGTGGCCTGTCGGCGGGCGGGCAGACCAGCTTGCCGTTTGAGGTCGATGGCGCTGACATCCTGATTCTGGACGACGTCCTCTACACCGGCCGCACCATACGCGCCGTGCTCAATGAACTCTTTGATTACGGTCGCCCCGCCCGCGTGCAGCTGGCCGTGCTGGTCGACCGTGGTGGCCGTCAGTTGCCCGTGCAGGCCGACTACGCCGCTGCCCGTGTGGCCCTGCCCGAGACGCAATCGCTGGCGCTGGCCCGCGATGCGGCAGGTCGCTTCAGTTTTGACGTGGAGAACCAAGCCTGATTGAGGTGAAAACAACATGCTCTACAAACGCAACAACCCCCAACTGAACAAAAACGGCGAGCTGATCCACCTGCTCTCCACCGAAGGTTTGTCCAAGGACATCCTCACGCACATCCTCGATACGGCATCGAGCTTTGTCAGCGTGAGCGACCGCGAAGTCAAAAAGGTGCCCCTCTTGCGCGGCAAGAGCGTCTTCAACTTGTTCTTTGAAAACAGCACCCGCACCCGCACCACCTTCGACATCGCGGCCACCCGCCTGTCGGCCGACGTTTACACGCTCGACATTGCGCGTTCGTCGGCCAGCAAGGGCGAGTCGCTGCTCGACACCATCGCCAACCTGAGCGCGATGGCCGCCGACATCTTTGTGGTGCGCCACAGCGAGTCGGGCGCGCCCTACCTGATCGCGCAGCACGTTGCGCCCCATGTGCATGTGGTCAACGCCGGTGACGGGCGCCATGCCCACCCCACCCAGGCGCTGCTGGACATGTACACCATCCGGCACTACAAAAAAGACTTTGCCAACCTCACGGTGGCCATCGTGGGCGACGTGCTGCACTCGCGTGTGGCGCGCTCGGACATCCACGCACTCACCACCCTGGGCTGCGCCGAAGTGCGCGTGGTCGGCCCCAAAACGTTGGTGCCCGCCGACATGGCCCAGATGGGCGTGCGCGTCTTCAACAACCTCGAAGAGGGCATCCAAGGCTGCGACGTGGTCATCATGCTGCGCCTGCAAAACGAGCGCATGAGCGGCGCGCTGCTGCCCTCCAGCCAAGAATACTTCGAGAGCTTTGGCCTCACGCCTGAGAAACTGCAACTGGCCAAGCCCGATGCCATCGTCATGCACCCCGGCCCGATCAACCGCGGGGTCGAGATCGACTCGGCCGTGGTCGATGGCCAGCAAAGTGTGATCTTGCCGCAGGTGACCTTCGGCATCGCCGTGCGCATGGCGGTGATGAGCATCGTCGCGGGCAACGAGGCATAAGGACAAGAACATGAAGATCCTGATTCAAAACGGCCGCGTCATCGACCCCGCCAGCGGCCTCGACCAAACCGCCGATGTGGCGATTGCTGCGGGCCGCATCCTGGCAGTGGGCCAAGCGCCTGCCGACTTCACGCCCAACCGCGTGATCGACGCCAAAGGCTGCATCGTGGCCCCCGGCTTGGTGGACCTGGCGGCGCGCTTGCGCGAACCCGGGCAAGAACACGCGGGCATGCTGGAGAGTGAAATGGCCGCGGCCGTGGCCGGTGGCGTGACCAGCTTGGTGTGCTCTCCCGACACCGACCCCGTACTCGATGAGCCAGGTTTGGTCGAGATGCTAAGGTACCGCGCCGAAAAATTGCACCAAGCCCGCGTGCTTCCCCTGGGCGCTCTCACTGTGGGCCTTAAAGGCGATGTGCTGACCGAAATGGGCCAACTCACCGCCGCAGGGTGTGTGGGTTTTTCTCAGGCCGAGGTGCCGATCCCCAGCACGCAGGTGCTGCAACGCGCCTTGCAATACGCCAGCACTTTCGGGTTCACGGTTTGGTTGCGCCCGCAAGAGCTGCACCTGGGCAAAGGCGTGGCCGCCAGCGGCCCGCTGGCCACACGCATGGGCTTGTCAAGCGTGTCGGTGGCCGCAGAGACGATTGCCTTGCACACCATTTTCGAGTTGGTCCGCGCCACGCAGGCTCGCGTGCATCTGTGCCGCATCAGCAGCGCCCAGGGTGTGGATCTGGTGCGTCAAGCCAAGTCCGAGGGCTTGCCTGTGACGGCCGACGTGAGCATCAACTCGCTGCACCTGACCGATGCCGACATGGGTTACTTTGACAGCCGTGCGCGCCTGACGCCCGTGCTGCGCCAGCAACGTGACCGCGATGCCCTGCGTGCAGGTTTGGCCGACGGCACGCTCGACGCGCTGGTGTCAGACCACACCCCGGTCGACGCCGACGCCAAGGCGCTGCCTTTTGCCGAAGCCGAAGCCGGAGCCACGGGCCTGGAGTTGCTCTGGAGCCTGGCGCTCAAATGGGGGCAGGACGATGGGGTTGATCTGGCCCAAGTCATTGGCCGCGTCACGGCCGACCCCGCCCGGGTGCTGGGCACAGCGCTCAATACCTTGCAAGGCTCCATCGGTCAGCTGGCTATGGGCGGTGTGGCCGATGTGTGTGTGTTGTCCACCCAAGGTCACTGGCCGGTGACTGACAGCACATTGCACAGCCAAGGCAAGAGCACACCGTTTTCGGGCTATGAATTGCCTGGCCGTGTGATGGCTACCGTGGTCAACGGGCATGTGGCTTTTGAAGCCAAATGAATGGTGCCCTGAGTGTTGGCCTGTAGGTCCGACCCGCAGAGTCTGACCTCGACCTCTTCGCCATGAAAAGCATCCTCGCAATCTGGAAACTGCTGCGTGGCCTGTGGCATGTGTTCATGGGCGTGTGGGCGATTTACGTCCGATTTCCCCAGCTGAACCCTGAGCAGCGAGAAATTCACGTTCAAGCATGGGCACTGCAGTTTTTGGCGCTGTGGGGCATTCACCTGAAAGTGTTGGGGCAGCCGGTGCTCAATGGCCCGGCGCTCATCGTCGCCAACCACATTTCCTGGCTGGACATTTCAGTCATTCATGCAGCGCGGCATTGCCGCTTTGTCTCCAAGTCCGACATCCGTGATTGGCCCTTGGTGGGCATATTGGCCACAGGCGCAGGCACGCTCTACATTGAGCGCACCAGCCGCAAGGATGCGCTGCGCATGGTCAAAGACATGGCCGAGGCCATGAAAGACGGCGATGTGGTGGCGGTCTTCCCAGAGGGCACGACCAGCGATGGGCGAGAGTTGCTGCCCTTTCATGCCAACTTGATCCAGTCGGCCATCCAGGCCGATGCGCCGGTGCAGCCCATGTCGCTCAAGTTCATGGATGCTCAAACCGGCGAGCCCAGCTTTGCGCCGTGCTACATCGGCGACGACACCCTGATTGGTTCCATGTGGCGCACGCTCACGGCCCCGCCCATCATTGCCGTCGTGCATTTCGGTGAGCCCCAAACCACCCATGGCCGCGATCGCCGTGCCTGGGCGCATGACTTGCGTGAAGACATCATCCGCCTGCGCGATTCCAACTGACACGCTGTTGCATCGGTTCCCCAGGTCGGCACTCGCACAGTTCGACGTTTTGTTTGCCCGGATTCGCTTGTCATGTGCGTGGTGTGTCGGCCAACCCATGTCGGGGTCTTCTACCGCGCCCCTACTCACGACCTTGATCTTTTTGCAAAACAAGGCCTTGTCATGACGCCTGCGATACAGCGTACACGGCGAAAGGTCTGCACCATACGCTGTTGAACACGCTTTGCACTGCCGATCCGCCATGACACAGACCCCCACACCGCCGCGCAAGGACTTGCCCCAAATCGTCATCGTTGGGGGCGGTTACACGGGGGTTTGCCTGGCGGTGCAATTGGTGCGTCAAAGCAGGCAGGCACTGGCCATCACCATCGTCGAGCCGCGTGCCCAACTGGGGCAGGGCATGGCCTATTCCACCCGCGATCCTGACCACCGACTCAACGCTCCGGCCTTTGTGCACACGGCGCTGCCGCAAGACGCCTGGCATTTCACCCGCTGGTGTCAGGCGCAAGGCTTGCACACACAAGACCCCGAAGCCTGGCGGCCCGATGGTGCTCGCTACATGCGGCGCTCGGACTTTGCCCGCTACCTGGCCGATACCCTGCAAGCGCACGCGCAAGGCGCTGCCAATGGTTGCCACATCACGCACTGCCAGGACGAGGCCACAGATGCGCTGCGCACCAGCAGCGGCTGGGCGGTGCACACCCGCGCAGGCCAGGTGCTGCCCGCCGACATGCTGCTGCTGGCCACGGGCAACCCCCCCTTGCGCCTGCCTGCACCCTTTGCACCGCAGTGGGCCACGCACCCCGCAGTGATAGAAAACGCCTTCGATGCGCCGAGAATCCGTGCCATCGACCGCCAAGCTCGGGTGCTGGTTTTGGGCGGTGGTCTGACGTCCCGCGATGTGCTGGCCAGCTTGCTGCGTCAGGGACACCAGGGGCCCATCGTGGTCACCTCGCGGCGTGGTTTGATGCCCCGGCCCCAAGCCCCGGCGCTGCCGGTTTTGTCGCAAATCGATCTGCCGGGTGTGCTCGACGCCTTGCCCGGCGGCGTGTTGCTGGACCGGTTGGCCAACCCCGTGCCCGAGTTTTTGCAGCAGGTCGGGCGCCCGTTCAACGTGCGCGCTTTGCTGCGTGCCTTGCGCCAGCGCATTCGCCAAGTCGAGGCTGAAGGCCAGAGCTGGTTCCAGCCCTTTGACGAAATGCGCGATGCTTTGTGGCAACTGTGGCCTCAGCTGCCACTGCTTGAAAAGCAGCGCTTTCTCAAACGACTGCGTGTCTGGTACGACGTGCACCGTTATCGTTCGGTCCCCCACACCGACGACTGGGTGCAGCAAGCCTGCGACCGTGGGCAGTTGCAGTTTCGCGCGGGCCGGGTGCAGTCTGTCCAATCCGCTGCATCCGGCCACGGGATGCAAGTCAGTCTGCAAACTGCCGCAGGAAGCGGGTGCAGCAGCGAGGTGTTTGCCACCCTCATCAACTGCACCGGACTGGACACAGCCGCAGGCATGGCCGGCGACCCCTTGCTCGCTGCCTTGACTGTACAAGGGCATGTGCGCCTGGACGATTGCCATTTGGGGCTGGCGGTCGATGCCAATTGCTGCGCCCTCGCTGCAGACGGGCAGGCGCAGCCTGATTTGCGCGTGTTCGGGCCCACCACGTTGGGCACCTTCGGTGACCCGATGGGTGCCATGTTCATCGCCGGGCATGTGTACCGCATCGTGCCCGATGTTTTGAGGCATTTGCAGCGCGGTGGCTTGAACCCCGGCAAGTGACTTTGCCGGAGCGAACAACATCGACTTTGTTGCTACCGACTTACGGTGACGGAAATTTGTACGTCGGCGGTCGAAGACCCCGACGTTTGACGGCCATGCCCCTGCGCTTGTGCAGGCGATGTCGATGCCCCATTCATGTCGAAACATTCGACCGCCGACCTACAGGGCAGCGTTCAACTCATAGGTCGGTACTCGCGGAGTCCGACGTTGTTTGATGCACCCACGACCCCTGATTCAAGCCTTTGTGATCCGTCAACCAATGTCGGGGTCTTCGACCGCCGACCTACAAGGCAGCGGTCAAATCGTAGGTTGGTACTCGCAGAGTCCGACGTTGTTTGATGCACCCACGACCCCTGATTCAAGCCTTTGTGGTCCGCCAACCAATGTCGGGGTTTTCGACCGCCGACCTGCAGGGCAGCGGTCAAATCGTAGTTCGGTACTCGCAGAGTCCGACGTTGTTTGATGCACCCACAACCCCTGATTCAAGCCTTTATGGTCCGCCAACTAATGTCGGGGTTTTCGACCGCCGACCTGCAGGGCAGCGGTCAAATCGTAGGTCGGTACTCGCAGAGTCCGACGTTGTTTGATGCACCCACGACCCCTGATTCAAGCCTTTATGGTCCGCCAACCAATGTCGGGGTTTTCGACCCCCGACGTCCCATGGAACACTTGGCAACCTCGGTTGGTGGCTTCAGCCCCGACAGTGCCAAAGGGCTGCTCCAGGGTCAACGCCATCACTTTTGAGGTGTTCAAAATGCGCCATAGATGTTTTTCTCATTAAGAAATTAAAAAACAGTCGTTTGTGTTTTAAGGAAAGGCTTTCAGAATCCACTCCATCGATTTTTTAACGAATTTCAGGAATGATTCCATGAGCCGCAAACGCTACTTTTTCCACCTTGCAGCCGCTACCGTGCTGGGGTTGGCCGCTTTGTCTGCACACGCGCAGGCAGTGACTTTGCTCAACGTGTCGTACGACCCGACCCGCGAGTTGTATGCCGAATTTAACCAGGCCTTTGCCAAACACTGGAAAGCCAAGACCGGTCAGGACGTGAGCATCAAGGCCTCGCATGGGGGTTCGGGCAAGCAAGCGCGCTCCATCATCGACGGCCTGGACGCTGATGTGGCCACCTTGGCCCTGGCGGCCGACACCGACGCGCTGCACCAATTCGGCAACCTCGTGCCCAAAGACTGGCAAAAACGCTTGCCGCACAACAGCTCGCCTTACACCTCGACCATCATTTTTGCGGTGCGAGAAGGCAACCCCAAGGGCATCAAGGACTGGGACGATCTGGTCAAGTCCGGCATCAAGGTGATCACCCCCAACCCCAAAACATCGGGCGGCGCCCGCTGGAACTACCTGGCCGCCTGGGAGTTTGCCAAGCGCAAATACGGTGGCGAGGCGCAAGCCAAAGACTTTGTCAAAAAGCTTTATGAGAACGTGCCTGTGCTCGACACCGGCGCTCGGGGCTCGACCATCACCTTTGCCCAGCGCAACCAGGGCGATGTGCTGATCGCCTGGGAAAACGAGGCCTATCTGCTGGAAAAAGAATTTGGCAACAAATTCGACGTGGTTTATCCCTCGCTGTCCATTCTGGCCGAGCCCGCCGTGACCGTGGTTGACAAAAACGTGGACAAGAAAGGCACCCGCGCCGTGGCCCAGGCCTATCTGGATTACCTGTATTCGGATGAAGGCCAGGACATTGCGGGCAAAAACTTCTACCGTCCCATCTCGCCCAAGGCCCAGGCCAAGTACGCCAAACAGTTCCCCAAGCTCAACCTGGTCACCATCGACCAGGCCTTTGGCGGCTGGGGCCCGGCGACCAAAGCCCACTTTGCCGACGGCGGCAGCTTTGACCAGATTTACACCAAGAAATGATCAGCCATTGATCTGAACCCAGGAGCTGACATGTCTGTTTTATTGATCGCAGGAAGCCCGTCGGATCGCTCGCGCACGGCGGCACTGCTGGACGCCACCGGCCAACGTCTCGAAAGCCGGGGCGTGCAAGTGCAGCGCCTGCGGGTGCGCGACCTGAACCCGCAAGCCTTGCTGCTGGCCGACTTCGGGCACCCGTCCGTGCTGGCCGCACAAGAGCTGGTGGCTCAAGCCTCGGTGCTGGTGGTGGCCACGCCGGTTTACAAGGCGGCCTACAGCGGCATCCTCAAAGTCTTTTTGGACCTGCTGCCGCAAACCGCCCTCAAAGGCAAAACCGTGCTGCCTCTGGCCACCGGCGGCAGCCCGCACCACATGCTGGCGCTGGACTACGCATTGCGCCCAGTGCTGCAGTCGCTCGGCGCCAAGCACATCCTGCCCGGCATTTACGCCACCGATGCGCAAGTGATCGTGACGCCAGAGGGCACTTACAAAGTGGCCGACGACATTGGCAACCGCCTCGATGAAGCGGTCGACACTTTGGTGGTGGAAAACCTGATCCAGGGTTTGTCCAACGCGGGCCGCTTCAAGTCGGTGCCGTTTTCTGAAGTGCGATGTAGCGTTTGACGCCTTGTGTGAACAGCGCCCGCTGTTCATTTCACGTTCTCCTTTTTTCCTTTCCTATTTTTGAACCCGCATCAGCGGTCTGGGCGAAGCCTTGCCGTTTGATGCCAAAAAGAACACACCATGACCTTTGCATCTGACATTTCTCGCCGCCAGTTCCTGGCCACCACGGCCAGCGCCTCGGTGCTGCTGGCCACGACCAGCGCCTGGGCGCAAAACAAAGCCCCTCGCGTGCTGCGCATCGGCAACCAAAAAGGGTGGCTGTCCATCCTCAAAGGCCGGGGCACGCTCGAAAAGCGCCTGGCCCCGCTGGGCGTGACCGTCACTTGGACCGAGTTCAACGCCGGCCCCGTGCAGCTCGAAGCGCTCAACGTCGGGTCGATTGACTTTGGCGATGTGGGCGAAGCGCCGCCCATCTTTGCGCAGGCCGCAGGCGCGCCGCTGGTCTATGCGGGTGCCACCGTGCCGCGCCCCAAGCTCGAAGCCATCATCGTGCCCAAAGGCTCTCCCATCAAAACCGTGGCCGACCTCAAAGGCAAGCGTGTGGCTTACAACAAAGGCTCCAACGTCCAGTACTTCCTGGTCAAGTTGCTCCAAAAAAATGGCCTGCAATACAGCGATGTGCAGTCCATCTTTTTGCCACCCGCCGATGCACGCGCTGCCTTTGAAAAAGGCGCCATCGACGCCTGGATCATCTGGGACCCCTTCCTCGCTGCCGCGCAAAAAACACTCGACGCCCGCCTGCTGGCCGATGCCTCGGGTGTGGTGAACAACCGGGCGTATTACTTCACCTCGCGCGACTTTGCGACCAAGAACCCCGATGTGCTCAAGATCGCCATCGAAGAGATCAACGCCATCGACACCTGGGCCAGCAAGAACAAGCTGGCTGCTGCTGCCGAGCTGTCTGCCGTGCTGGGCCTGGACAAGTCCATCACCGAGCTGTACCTCAACCGCTCGGCCTTTGGCACCGCCGTGGTCAACCGCGACATTCTGGCCGAGCAGCAGTCGATTGCCGACACCTTCTTCGAGTTGAAGCTGATCCCCAAAAAGCTCAACTTGCTGCACGCCGCCCCAGTGGACTTGTCCTGAGCAAGACCCCCAACAGGAGCGCGTTGATGAACCATCAAGACCACAGCCCGAGTGCACCGGGCAACGCCCAGCGGCGTCAATGGCTGCGCCTGCTGGCGCAGTCGGCCGCGGCCTGGGGGCTCAGCGGCCCGATCACCTTGCCCGGCGCATGGGCGCAAGGTGCAGCGGCTGCAAAGGCCCCCGAGCAAATCCGCATTGGCTATCAAAAGTCGGCCGTCAACCTGGTGATCCTCAAGCAGCAGGGCGTGCTGGAAAAGCGTTTCCCGCAAAGCAAAATCACCTGGCTGGAGTTTCCAGCAGGCCCTCAGTTGCTCGAAGCCCTGTCGGTGGGCAGTCTGGAGTTTGGCCTCACGGGCGATGCGCCTCCGGTGTTTGCACAGGCTGCGGGCAAAGACCTGTTTTACGTCGGTGCCGAACCGGCCAAGCCTGAAAGCTCGGCCATCCTGGTGTTGCCCGACTCCAGCATCCACACCCTGGCAGACCTCAAGGGCCGCAAGATCGCGCTGCAAAAAGGCTCCAGCTCGCACTACCTGCTGGTGCGCGCCCTGGACAAAGCCGGTTTGAAGTGGTCCGACATCCAGCCCATTTACCTGGCCCCCGCCGATGCCCGCGCCGCCTTTGAGCGCAAGAGTGTGGACGCCTGGGTGATCTGGGACCCGTTTTATGCCGCCACCGAGCTGGCCGTCAAACCCCGTGTGATCGCCAACGGCAAAGGCCTGTCGGGCAACAACTCGTTTTATCTGGCCTCGCGTGCGTTCACCACCCAGCACCCGGATGTGCTGCAGGCCTTGTTTGATGAGCTCACCCAAGCTGACCGCTTTGTGCAAGAGCACCGTGCCCAGGCCATCAAGCTGATCGCCGACTTCAGCGGGCTGGACGCCGGGGTGGTGAGCTTGTTTCTTCAGCGCCGCCCACGATCGCCCGTGAGCCGCCTCAGCGCCGAAACCGTGATTGACCAGCAACGCGTGGCCGACGCGTTTTCCAGCCTGGTGCTGATCCCCAAACCCATCCGCGTGAACGACATCGTCTGGAACCCGAACTCCGGGCTCAAGACCGGCTCGCGCTTTTAACCCCCACTGAAAGAACACCATGGACATTTTCTGGTTCATCCCCCTGCACGGCGACGGCCGTTACCTTGGTTCGCAACAAGGCGCCCGCGCCGTGGACCACGCCTACATGAAGCAAGTGGCGCAAGCCGCTGATGCGCTGGGTTATGGCGGGGTGCTGCTGCCCACGGGCCGCTCCTGCGAGGACTCCTGGATTTCGGCTGCCAGCCTGATCCCGGTCACCGAACGTCTGAAATTTTTGGTGGCGCTGCGGCCCACCACCATCTCGCCCACGGTGGCTGCACGCCAAGCCGCCACGCTCGACCGCCTGAGCGGTGGTCGTCTGCTGGTCAACGTGGTGGCGGGCGGCGACTCGGCTGATCTGGAGGCCGACGGTACCTTTCTCAGCCATGACGAGCGATACGAACACGCCCGCGAGTTCCTGCATGTCTGGACGCGATTGCTGAAAGGCGAAGAAGTCACGTACGAGGGCAAACACATCCAGGTCAAAGGTGCCAAGCAGTTGTTCCCGGCGGTGCAAAAGCCTTACCCACCCCTGTACTTTGGGGGCTCGTCCGATGCTGCGCACGATCTTGCTGCCGAGCAGGTCGAGCTGTACCTCACCTGGGGCGAACCCCCAGCCGAGGTCGAGAAGAAGTTCAACGATGTGCGCCGCCGCGCCGAAAAGCTCGGTCGCAAGGTCAAGTTCGGCGTGCGCCTGCACGTCATCCCGCGCGAGACCAACGACGAAGCCTGGGCCGCAGCCGACCGCCTGATCTCGCACCTGGACGACGCCACCATTGCCAAGGCGCAAGCCAACATGGCCCACATGGACTCCGAGGGCCAAAAGCGCATGCGTGCCTTGCACGGCGGCAACCGCGCCAAACTGGAGATCAGCCCCAACCTGTGGGCGGGCGTGGGCCTGGTGCGTGGCGGCGCGGGCACCGCGCTGGTGGGCGACGGCGAAACCATCGCCCGCCGCCTGAAGGAATACCAGGACATCGGGGCCGAGTCCTTTGTGCTCTCAGGCTACCCGCACCTTGAAGAGGCCTACCGCTTTGCAGAACTGGTGTTCCCGCATGTGGGCATCCAGGCGCCCGGTCAGCACAAGGTCGCGCCCGTGGGCGAGGTCATGGGCAACGCCGTCGTGCCGCCTGAAGCCAAAGTGGCGCAAAGCTGAGGGGGGCCGCATGAGTCATGTGCAAAACACGTCCGACGCCGAGATCGACAAAGGCGATTTGTTCCTCGACGTTTATCCGCCCGAGGTGTCCTCCACCTTGGCGGCCGAGCAGTCTTGGGGGTTGAACGTCGCGTCCTCACCGATCGACTGGCAACCCTTGCTGCAGTTTGTGCAGTCTGTGGGGCAAAGGCTGCTGCCCTGGCTGGTGCCGCTGGCGCTGGTCATCGTGTGGCAGCTGTCGTCCACACTCGGCTGGCTGTCTACTCGGGTGCTGCCCGCGCCCCTGAGCGTGGTTGATGCCGCCTGGAAACTCGCCGAATCGGGCGAACTTTGGACCCATGTGCGCATCAGCGCGGGCAGGGCGCTTTTGGGCCTGGCCATCGGTGGTGGCCTGGGTCTGGTGCTGGGCTTGCTCACGGGCTCGGTGCGTTGGCTCGAAACCCTGCTCGACTCCACCATCCAGATGGTGCGCAACATTCCGGCGCTGGCGCTGATCCCGCTGGTCATCCTCTGGTTTGGCATCGAAGAAAGCGCCAAGCTGTTTTTGATCTCGGTGGCGGTGTTCTTCCCGATCTACATCAACACCTTCCACGGCATTCGCAATGTGGACCCGGGTCTGATCGAGATGGGCCGCACCTATGGCCTCTCGCGCTGGGGCCTTTACCGCCAGATCATCCTGCCCGGTGCCATGTCATCCATCCTGGTGGGCCTGCGTTTTTCGCTGGGCCTGATGTGGGTGATCCTGATCGTGGCCGAGACCATCTCAGCTCAAGCGGGCATCGGCTACCTGACCATGAACGCCCGCGAGTTTTTGCAGACCGATGTGGTGCTGGTGGGCATCTTGCTCTACGCCGCATTGGGCAAGCTGGCAGACGTGTTTGCCAAAGGCCTGGAGAAGTACTGGCTGCGCTGGCACCCCGGCTACCAATGAACGGAGAGAGCAGATGACACAAGAAACAACATCCAAAGGGCAGGGCGGCGTGCGCGTGCAAGCGCGGGACTTGGGCAAAAGCTACGGCCAGCGACAAGTTCTGCAAGGTACGGAACTGCGCATAGAGCCAGGCGAATTCGTCGCCATCGTGGGCCGCAGCGGCTGCGGTAAAAGCACCTTGCTGCGCCTGGTGGCCGGGTTGGAGCCTGCCACGCAAGGCGAACTGCTGCTGGACGGTCAAGCCGTGAAGGGCCTGAACGACCACACCCGCATCATGTTCCAAGAGGCGCGCTTGCTGCCCTGGCGGCGCGTGCTCGACAACGTGGCCCTGGGCCTGCCCGAGTCGGGCCAAGCCGCTGCCGCCAAGGTGCTGGCGCAAGTCGGCCTGGGCGACCGCCAAAAAGAATGGCCCGCACGCCTGTCGGGCGGGCAGCGCCAACGCGTGGCCCTGGCCCGCGCCCTGGTGCACAACCCGCAACTGCTGCTGCTCGACGAGCCGCTGGGTGCGCTCGATGCGCTCACCCGCATCGAAATGCACGAGCTGATCGAAAACCTCTGGAAGGCCAACGGTTTCACGGCCCTCTTGGTCACCCATGACGTTCAGGAAGCCGTGGCGCTGGCCGACCGTGTGATCCTGATCGAAGACGGCGCGATTGCGCTGGACGAGCGCATCCCACTGGCACGCCCCCGATCACGCGGCGATGCCAGCTTTGCCGCCATCGAGAAACGCATCCTCGACCGCGTTCTGCAGCGCGAAGACCCAGAGCCCAGCGTGGACACCTCGTGGATCAGCCCCCCTGCGGGTGGCCTGCGCTGGGCCATCTGAACCTCTTTTTTCAAACGGACTTTTCAAGGAGAAAACCATGTCCATTCAAGCCATCAACGTTCGCAACCAATTCAAAGGAAAGATCAAAGAGATCATTCGCGGCGATGTCGTCTCTGAGATCGATGTCGAGACCCCCTGGGGCATCGTGACCTCGGTCATCACCACCCGCTCGGTGGACGACCTGGCGCTCAAAGTCGGCTCCGAAGTCGTGGCCCTGGTCAAGTCGACCGAAGTGTCCATCGCCAAGCTGTGATCGCTCAACGCTGATCCTCTCTGGCCCCCAGTGAAAGAACAACAATGACTCAACAAAAACAACCACGGCAACTGCATCTGGGGGCCTTCTTTTTTGGCGTTGGCCACCATCTGGCCGCCTGGCGCCACCCCGACGTGGATCCCTCCGCTTCGACCACCCTGCGCACCCTGCAAGACTGGGCGCGTCAGGCCGAGGCTGCCAAATTTGACGCGGTCTTCTTTGCCGACAACGTGGGCATGAGCGACGGTCCGGCCGACGTCATCACCCGCAACGCCTTGCCTTACCCTTTTGACCCCTTGCTTTTGCAAAGTGCCCTCGCGGGCGTGACCGAGCGCATCGGCTTGGTGGCGACGGTCTCCACCACCTACCTGCCGCCCTACCATCTGGCGCGCAAGTTCGCCACGCTCGACCACCTGAGCGCTGGTCGCAGCGGCTGGAATCTGGTCACCTCGGGCAGCGAATTTGAAGCCAAGGCCTTTGGCCTGCCGCACCAGCTCGAACACGCCGAGCGCTACAAGATCGCCCACGAATACGTCAAGATCACCCAAGGCCTGTGGGACAGCTGGGAAGACAACGCTTTCATCCACGACAAGGTCAACAACCGGTTCTTTGACACAGACAAGCTCCACCGTGTGGCGCACCAGGGGCTCAAGTTCAACGTGCAAGGCTCGCTGCAGGCCCCACGTGCACCGCAGGGCTACCCGGTGCTGGTGCAGGCCGGCTCGTCCAACGACGGGCAAGACCTGGCTGCAGCGACGGCCGAAGTGGTGTTCACAGCACAACAAACCGTGGAAGACGCCCGTGCGTTCTACACCTCACTCAAGTCGCGCCTGCCCGCCTATGGCCGCACAGCCGATGACCTCAAAATCATGCCCGGCATCTCGCCCTTTGTGGCCCGCAGCCAGCAAGAGGCGCAAGAGAAGTTCGAGCAACTGCAAAGCCTGATCGACCCGGTGCTGGGTCTGGGCCTGCTGTCGGCATTCTTGGGCAATGTCAATCTGTCGGGCTACAACATCAACGACCCCTTTCCGCAAGACCTGCCCGTGACCGAGGGCTGGAAAAGCCGTCAGGAACTTTTTGCCAAATTGGCCGCCCGCGAGCACTTGTCGATTCGCCAGCTGTATGAGCGTGTGGCCAGCGCCCGTGGCCACTGGACGCTGGTGGGCACGCCCGAGCACATCGCCGACCAGCTGGAGCACTGGTTCAAGACCGGCGCGGCCGACGGCTTCAATGTGCTCGCGCCCACCTTGCCGCATGGCCTGAAAGACTTTGCTGAGCTGGTCATCCCCGAGCTGCAGCGGCGCGGTCTGTTCCGCACCGAATACACAGGCCGCACCCTGCGCGATCACCTGGGCCTGAGCCGCCCGGCGCACCCATCGGTCAAGGCAGGACAAGCGGTGGCGGCATGAACTTCCAGCAACTCAAATCGGTGCGCGAGGCTGTGCGGTGCGGCTTCAACCTCACCGAAGTGGCCAACATGCTGTTCACCTCGCAGCCTGGCGTGAGCCGCCAGATCCGCGAACTGGAAGACGAGCTGGGCATCGAGATCTTTGTGCGCAACGGCAAACGCCTGACGGGCCTCACGCCGCCGGGCCAGGCGCTACTGCCTTTGGTGGAGCAGCTGTTGTTGGGTGCAGAAAATATCAAGCGTGTGGGCGATGATTTCAGCGCCAAGCTCAATGGGCAACTTTCGATCGCGGCCACCCACTCGCAGGCGCGCTATGCGCTGCCGCATGTGGTGCGTGACTTTCGGCAACTGTTCCCTAACGTGTCATTGCACCTGCACCAAGGCTCGCCCAAGCAGGTGGCCGAAATGCTGCTCTCGGGCGAGGCCGACATCGGCGTGGCCACCGAGGCGTTGGCGCAATACCCTCAGCTGGTGGCCTTGCCGTGTTACCGCTGGACGCACAGCATCGTCGTGCCGCCGGGGCACCCGCTGCTGGACCACAGCGGGCCCGTGACACTGGCGCAACTGGCGCAGTTCCCCATCATCACCTACGAGCACGGCTACACCGGGCGCTCGCACATCGACGACGCCTTTGCCAAGGAAGGCCTGAGCCCCGATGTGGTGCTGACGGCCATGGACGCCGACGTGATCAAGACCTACGTCGAGTTGGGCATGGGTGTGGGCATTGTCGCGTCGATTGCGGTGGACCCGGACCGCGACACGCATTTGCGTTTGCTGGACGCTGGGCACCTGTTCGAGATCAACCAAACCCGTCTGGCTATCCGTCGCGGAGCATGGTTGCGCGGCTTCGCCTACAGCTTCATCGAAACCTTTGCGCCCACACTCACGCGTGAGGCGGTGGAGCAGGCGCTGGCGGTCAGCTGACCCAACCCTGTAGGAGCTGCGCCCCCGCCGCGATGGCATCGGTATCATCCGCATATGCCCTTGACGAAATATTCCTTGAAGGGTATATTCATGCATGACTTGGGATGTCGAATACACCGATGAATTTGGTGACTGGTGGGCCAGTCTGACGGAAGCCGAACAGGTTTCTTTGGCTGCCTCGGTCCAGTTACTGGAAGCGCGTGGCCCGTCATTGGGGCATCCGCACAGCAGCGGCATCAACGGGTCCCGGCATGGCCACATGCGTGAACTCAGAACGCAACATGCCGGACGCCCTTACCGCACGCTTTATGCTTTTGACCCGCGACGTATGGCGATTTTGTTGATCGGTGGTGACAAGACCGGTGACGACCGCTGGTACGACGTTCATGTGCCTATCGCCGACCAACTGTATGACGAACACCTCGAACAACTTCACCGCGAAGGAGAAAACTGATGGCCAAGAAATTTTCTGACTTGCGTGCTGCCATGAGCCCTGCGGCACGCCAAAAAGCCGACAGCCAAGCGAAGGCCATGTTGTCGGAGATGCCGCTCAATGAACTTCGCCAGGCGCGTGGCTTGTCGCAAAAAATGCTCGCCGAAGTTCTCCACGTGCAGCAGCCCTCCATTGCCAAAATGGAAAAGCGGACCGACATGTACCTGTCCACCTTGCGCAGCCACATCGAAGCCATGGGCGGCGAGTTGGATGTCATTGCCCGATTTCCGGATGGCGTGGTCAAGATCAGCAACTTCAACGACTTGGGGTCAGCGGCCTGAACGGATCGTTCTTCCAGCCCATCTCAAGCCAGCGACAAGCTGGCTTGCTTTTTTGGAAACCTGTCAAACCACTGCAGGATCGTGTCGGCCATCGTGGCCGGGGTGCCGACCACCACCAGGTTGCCAAAGCGCCCGCACAACGAAGCAAATGGCATGAACAAACGCTGCACTGATTTGCACATATCGATGTGCCAAAACCTTCTTTGACCTGAGTGCGAATGGTTTTTAAGGTAGAGCCATCTCAAGTCAATTTTGAAAGGAACACGAGATGTCCAAACTCAACGATCTGCCCCAGGCATACACCCGCTTTGCGGTCGAGCCCTACACCCCCACCATTGGCGCCACCATCCATGGGCTGGACTTGTCCAAGCCCCTGAGCGACGTGACCAAAGCCGAGCTGCAAGATGCGCTGGCCCGCCACGAAGTCATCTTCTTTCGCGACCAGATCATCACGCCCGCGCAGCAGGTCGAGTTCACCCGCATCTTTGGCCATGTGAACGAAGTCAAAGCCTTCTTCCCCCGCGTGGAAAGCCAGCCCGAAATCGAGATTGTGGAAAGCACCGCCCAGCGCCCCAGCGCCGCCAACAACTGGCACGCCGACATCACCTGGCGCGACAACCCGCCCGTGGGCACCAGCCTGTATGCGCAAGTCATCCCGGCCAGCGGCGGCGACACCCTCTGGTCCAGCCTGACCACGGCGTTTGACCAACTGCCCGCCGAGTTCAAGGCCTACCTGGAAACGCTCACCGCCGTGCACACCTGGGAGATCAGCCGCTGGACCGAATACCTGCTGGGCAAAGACAGCAGCGGCCAACAACTGGCCG
This sequence comes from Limnohabitans sp. T6-5, assembly GCF_003063315.1. GTDB lineage: Bacteria > Pseudomonadota > Gammaproteobacteria > Burkholderiales > Burkholderiaceae_C > Limnohabitans_A. Next base: position 1,025,557 of record NZ_NERV01000002.1, on the reverse strand, counting down.
AGGCCCGCGCCAAATACCCCCCGGTGGAACACCCCGTGGTGCGCGTGCACCCGATCACCGGCAAAAAGATTTTGTATGTGAACCCCACATTCACCAGCCATATCAAAGGCCTGCCCCGCGCCCAGAGCGATGCACTGCTCACGCAGCTGTATGCGCTGGTCACCGTGCCTGAAGTCCAGGCCCGCCTGCGCTGGCAGCCCAATACCTTGGCCGTGTGGGACAACCGATCCACCCAGCACTACGCCGTGGGCGACTACTTTCCGCAGCACCGCAAGCTGCACCGCATCACCTTCACGGCGGATCAGGCGTTCTGATCGCATACCCCTTGTCGACTGAACCTTGGCGGGTTCATTTGGCCCACGGCGAAAGCCGTGGGTTTTTGAGGTTGCTTGCAGTGCATCCCGTGGGGAGACAGATGACCTATTGATTGGGCACCATGATGGTTAAATTTTTTCTTGCGAATGTCCATCATGCCGCTGTCCTCATCCTTGTAGGAGTCCACCCCTGTGGGCAATGGTTTTCGGGGCGTGTGCCACGCCCATCGCCCACGGGGTGGGCTCTTACCCCAAGACACTTACCGTGCCTTTCGTTCAAGACTTCACTGGGCCGGATCAATCAGTTCACCCCAAACTTTGTTAGAGAATTTGCAGGAAAAACCGGTGCAGTCGTGCTCAGTCGAATGATTCGCTCTTCGAGCTGTCCTTTGTGACTTCCTGAGTCATCCGATACCCCATGGCACGGTAGCCAATTTGCCGCTTGTCCCACATTCGCAAAAGTGCCGGATGGCCCGTGTCCACGAAATCGATGATTTGAACATCGGACTTGTTGGCGTGTTCGCGGTGCAAACGCCCTGCATATTGTGCAAGTGTGCCTTTCCACGAGATGGGCATGGCGAGCAACAAGGTATCCAGTGGTGGGTGATCGAAACCTTCGCCGACCAGCTTACCGGTGGCCAGCAAGACGCGAGCTGCATGGGGCGGTAAAGCGTTCAGTTCTGAAATGACCGTAGCGCGTTGCTTCTTTGGCATCTTGCCATGCAGGACAAATAACGCAGGGCAGGAGTCAGGCAATGCCGCCTGGATTGCTTCCAGATGTTCAGTGCGTTCGGTCAGAACCAATACCTTGCGGCCCAGAGCATACGCCGACGAGACTTCGGTTGCGATGGCTTGTGTGCGAGCTTGATCGGTCACCAAGTGTTGAAAAACTTGCTGAATCCCCGCATCAGCTGGCAAATGAATGGGTGCAAATCGGGTGTGGGGCAGTACTTTCAAGTCATGCGGCCCACTTGTTGGTTTTGCTGCTGTGTACCGAATCGGCCCGCATTGCATGAAGATGATGGGTTGTTGTCCATCGCGCCGAATCGGAGTTGCTGTCAAGCCCAGAATGTATTTGGCTTTTGTTCGCTTGAGTATGGCGTCGAAGGACGCAGCACCGACATGGTGGCATTCATCAACGATTACCTGACCGTAGCTTTCTACCAGAGGATTCACCTCGCCATGTCGGGAGACTGACTGCATCACCGCGATATCGATTCTTCCGCTCAGTTGCGTCTTGCCGCCGCCCATGGTGCCGATCATCCCTTTTTCAACATCGAGAAATGTCTGCAGTCGTTCTTTCCATTGTTTGAGCAATTCAGTTCGATGGACCAACACCAGCGTGTTGACACTTCGGCGCGAAATCATGGCGGCGGCGGTGACTGTTTTGCCAAAGGCTGTTGGAGCGCACAGCACGCCTGTGTCGTGATGCAACATGCCAGCAACGGCGGCTTCTTGGTCAAGCCGTAAAGATCCCAGGAATGAAACATTTAAGGACTCTCCGTTGAAGCGCTCGTCCAGCAGATCACAGCTGATGTTGTTGTCGCGTAAAAGACCCCGAGCCGCATCCAGGCACCCGCGAGGCAATGCAATGTGGTGCGGAAAATTTTCGGCACAGCCAATGACACGCGGCTTGTCCCAAACCGACATGCGCATGGCCTGTGCTTTGTAGAAATCAGGATTCTGGAAAGCAGCCAGACGGATCAAGCGATTGGCCAATGCTTGCGGAAGTTGCGCCTTCTCAAAATAAACCAGATTGGCCAGCGTGACCTTCAGCGACTTGGGCAGATGCTCAGTCAGCTTTTTGTCTGATGTCATCTGTCGCTTCCAGGGTCTTGCCAAATCCTCTTCGTCGATGAAGGTCACATCCAAGGGGTGGCCGCCATCCGTGGCGCGTAAGATGGTCGGTTCAATGTCTTGCACTGCCATGGGCTGTATAGAAGCCAGAAACCGCCATTGATCTGGATACGGTTGCAGATTTGCATCCACGAAAACGCTACAGCCACTTTCTCGGGGTTTCTTTTGCAGTGGCAAGGCAATTAAATTCCCAAAGCCACCTTTGGGCATGGTGTCCTGATTGGGGAACAGTCGGTCGTAAGAGTTGAGCTTCAGTTGCCGGGTTCGTGTGCAAGTGTGACTGATGAGGGCTGTGCCCAAACGCCGTGCATCGCGTGCAGGAACGCGATGTTCAAAGAATACCCAGGCATGTGCGCCCTGGCCTGATCGTGAAATTTCAAGGGCTGCTGACACGCCCAGTTCTTCGCAGGAGCGCATGAACGCTTGTGCGTCGTCTCTCCAATCCGCCTCGTCAAAGTCAACGGCCAAAAAATAGCAGCAGTCGTCTTCCAGCAATGGATAGATGCCAATCGTGTGTTCGCCTGCCAGATGCCCATAGATGACCGAATCAACCACTGGAATCAACACACGTTGACTGCATTCGCTGCACTTGATGCGAGGTTTTTCGCAAAAGCCTCTGCGCCACTCATTCGCACAGGCTGGAGTGTAGCCAGACCTGCCGGAACTCTGGCCTTCCCAGCGAACCGGGTACACGTCTGTTCGTCCGCGAAAAAGACGACGGAAAAGAGCAACTTTTTCAGCGGTGGACAGTGTCGAGGATTCATGCATCGGCAACTTGGCGGGCTGCGGTGCCCGCCATTCAATGCCATGCGCTTCAAGCAACACGACCAAGCGGGCATTTTCGGCCCGAAGGTGCGTAAGTTCAGAATCTTCAGTCATCGAAGCCGGATTCGGCCGACAAAGCAGTCCACCACCGCCAGCACGGTGGCCGACTGGTTGGCCGGGGTTTTGAACTTGATCTTCATTGCGCGATGACCTTTTGCCTGTGTTTGTGGAGTCTGCAAACGCCACAAACTGTTTTGTGGAGCCCAAAAGCTGTTTTAGGCTCCACAAGTGTTACTTTCTTCTCTGCAAATTCTCTTCAATCACATGTTTATGAGAGTCATGCTGACCGAAATAAGTCATTGATTTCATTGGAAATAGTCGGAAATCTCTCGGCAAATCTCTCATTTTTGTCTGCAAATCTCTAATTCATTTGGGTCAGTTGCCAGCGCGGTGCAGCGTCCGAGCCCACGTTCACAATCGCCCCCCGGCGGCGCAGCTTGCCCAGCAAATTGCTCACCTTGGTGTACTTTTGTCCATCGGTCAAAGCATCGCTGAGTTTGCCCAGCAGCAGTTGGTTGATGTCGGCGCGATTGGCCTCGCCGTTCACCGCCAAGTAGTCGGTGATCTGTTTGATGTAGAAGGCGTCGTCCTGCCCGCGAGTGCGGAGGTAGGCAGCTACGCTGCCCGTGGCCTTGGCAATGTGCGCGGCCACATGAAGGTTGGGCTTGCGCCCCTCAATCAAGCCAAATTTACGCAGACGGTCGGCCGCTTCAGTGGGAATGGGCAGCTTTTTCTGCACACGGTCCAGGGCCAACACATCGGCCAAAGGCAAATCCGTCTTCTGGATCAAGAGACGGCTGTACGCCAAATCCACCACGCTGCCATACACCGTCATGCGCACCGCCCCTGCTTCGCTCAGGTCGTAGTCGGGCATGGGGAAGTAGCGGCGGGCTTGCTCTCGGTGCATCCAGTGAATGCCGTAGCCCATGGTGTCGATCATGTTCAGCTCCGCCATGGCTTGGGCCAAAAACGGGTTGCGGTAACGCCGGGGCGTTTTGTTGCCCGCAATGTAGTCATCGGGCTGACCATCAAAAAACTGCCCCTCGTTCTCAAACACCAAGGTGGCGGGGGTTTCAGTCACCACAATGCGGCCACTGCGGCTGTAGTCCTGGTGCGCAATGCAGTTGTGCAAAGCTTCCAGCACCACACGCCTGTCGTACTTGGACACCTCGACCGGAATTAAGACGTTGTCGGGCAGGATGCGAATTTGAACGTTACGAATGCGCTGATACAGCTCACTGGTGGCCACCAAAAACGGCAAGCCAAAATGCTCATAGGCACGCTCTGGCCCTTCCAGCTTCCAAGTCAGTTGCGCGGGGTGTGGCGAAAGCAAATGCGCAGATGTTGATTTGCCCAACAACAGCAAAGTGCCCCGCGTAATCTGGCCATCGCGCAACAAGTGCGCACGCTCTAAAAATGCAGCCACTGGCCAGGCCATCACCTCTTCGGCAGAAAAACGGTTGGCGTACTTTTGGGCAAAAGCGCTGCGTGCCAATTGCAAAGCGAGTTCATCCAAATGCGCCAAGGTGGCACCCGGCACCAGCTGCGCCGTCCAATCCGTCAGCAGCGTTTGCTGGCGAATTTCATCGAGCTTGTCCAAGCCCAAAGATGTGCGGCTTTCACCCGCACGGGCGTAGTAGTGCCCCTTCCAGGCAATCGGCATGCCCCGGGGTGCGGGCGGCACCTCCATCAGCACCACTCGGCCAGCCGCGTGTTGCAACACATGGATGTTGCGCAAGGTGACGCTGGGTTCTGTGCTGTCGGCAATCTGGCTCTTCAGGCTTTGCAAGCGCTCGGGCTGTGGCCGGTAATCGGAGCCCACCACACTGCGGGTTTTGTTACTGACACCAAACACCAGCCAAGCCCGGTCCACGCCACGCAAGTTGGCCTCGTTGGCCAGGGCAGAGAAATATTCACCGATCTTGTCAGTGTCGTAGTCATTGCCCGCCTGTTTGAACTCGACCACCTCGTTCTCCCAAGTGGCCATGAGTTCATCCAGCAAAGCACTTAACGCGGCTTGGTCCATGGCTGTTCCTGTCAGAGGCACTTGACTTCGGTCGAATGCGAAAGCTGCTTGAAGATTGGCTCCACATTGTTCTTGATGTCATCGCCAAACAAGCGGTTGATGTTGTCAATCAGTTTCATGTTTCTTCTTCTGCTCCACAGCGCTGACTGGTGCATTTGAATCGGCTTTTAAACCGTGCTTTTGCGCGTAGGCCAAAACCAACACCTCGACCATGGACGCGACAGAACGGTGCTCCCGCGCCGCAGCCAGCTGCACCAACTGTTTAATGTCTGCTGACGTGCGGATAGACAAAGTCTCATCCTTCAGGCGTTTCATGGCTTTGTATTTTGATGATCTTGTTATGCGAATGTACTGCGTTTTTTGAGCTGATTCAGATGTCCTGCTTGAGACCCCTGCCTGGGCTGATCACAAAGCCCGAAGTCCGGCCCGCCTGCGCTGGCAGCCCAACACCCTGGCCATGTGGGACAACCGGTCCACCCAGCACTACGCCGTGGGCGACTACTTCCCGCAGCACCGCAAGCTGCAGCGCATCACCTTCACTGCTGATCAGGCGTTCTGATCGCACACCAGTTGTCTCCTGAACCGTGGTGGGTTCGTTTGGCCCACGGCGCAAGCCGTGGGTTTTTTTATGGCTATTTATGGATATTTGCGGCTATGTTCAAAACAGACACCCTCCAGATCACCCCCAACGTGTTGTCGCTGGTTGCCCAAATTGACGAGTTCAAAGGGGCTTGGCGTGCGCTGGGCTCACTGGCACCAGAACGTCTGCTGGTTTTGAGAAAGCGATGCGTTCCTAGCCCAGCTGCATGCGCTGATGACCGTACATGACGCTGCCAAACCAAGTCACTCACCGTGCGGGACAACCGATCTACCAAGCACTAGCAGATTGCTGAAATACCTCCCGCCGAAAGCCCTCCTTCAGCTTCGTGGTCTTGACCCCGTAACCCAGCATCGCGCTAGAGAAGTTGTTGTGTGCCATGTTGCTGCTCGTCAGAAACGGTGAGTATTTCAGCAGCCTGTTGGGCATCGCAGCGATGCGACACCTACCCTATAAATATGCACACCAATCCAAACGCAGGGCGGAACACTTCAAGCAAACAGAATGGTATGCAGCACATTCAACAAATATGCGAACAGGGCTTTTGTGATTTGAAGCCCATTGGCGCACCTAATCCAGTTACTTTGGTGAGCCGACTTGTTGTACCAGTGCCATGGCAAATACACCATGTCCTACAGACCAGTCAGAGTAATCGTTTTCATGCATGAAGATGAAAATGTCTGACGGTTTCACCCCAGCAGTGACCTCAAGGTTGCGGGAGATGCTTGCGTATAAGTTGCGCTTCATGGCATCGCTTCGGCCACGGCGCATGGTGATTTCAATCACCACCACACGGTCTGATCTTTCGACGCCATTGAAGTTAGGGCTACACGCAAATTGGCCGGGAGCGTAGTGAGACACCATATTGAACAGCTCATCCTGCGGCATGCCGATGCTTTCTACCAATGCATCGTGAATCCCTTGCACAATGCAGCGCTGATTCTCTGGGCTGGTGTCTATGGGTAGGTTGGTCCGAATAAATGGCATGTGATCTTTCTTTAATTGGCTTTGTGAAAGATGGATTTTGTGGTTCTAAAACACTAAAGAAAAGCGATTTATGCGCCATCTTTATGTGACTTAAACTCAAATACATGAAACGCCAACTTCCTCCTCTACATGCCTTGCGAGCCTTTGAAGCTGCTGCGCGCCTGGGCCGAATGAGTGCTGCAGCCCTTGAACTGTCCGTGACACCCGGGGCGATCAGTCGCCAAGTGCAGCAACTGGAACGCATCCTCAATGTGAAGCTGTTCGAAGGTTCAAAAAATAAGCCCATGCTCACCCCGACAGCTCAAACACTGCTGTCGGCGCTATCGCCCGCACTGGACCAGATAGAAGCAGCGGTAAAGGCCGTAAGCGATACCAACTGTGGCACGCTAGACGTGGCCTGCTTCAGCACCTTCATGGTGAAGTGGCTCATACCCAGGTTGTTTGATTTCAAGGCGCAATATCCAGACATTGAAATCCGGCTACAAACCACCCAGCGTGCTGACGATCCTGACCAAGAACGAATGGATTTGGTCATTGCAGTCCAAGAGCTCACACCCAATATGCCGAACATATTGCCCTTGTTTCCTGAACAGCTAGGCCCCGTTTTGGCACCTTCGCTCGCGGCCAGTACTGACTTGAAAACGCCACTCGATTTAGAAGGGAAAACGCTGCTGCAGTCCAAGGGCCGTCTAAATGCCTGGTCAATGTGGGCAACTGCCATGGGGTGCGCCACCCCACAGGGACCTGGCCCCACATTTGATCATTACTACTTTGCGCTTGAAGCAGCTGTTGGGGGTCTGGGCATTGCTGTTGCGCCGAGGCATTTGGTGGCCGACGATATGCTCGCAGGTCGCTTGGTAGCGCCGTTTGGTTTTAGCAACAGTGGTTTGCATTACGTTGCAAAACGCCGTCCACGGCACAACCTTCGTCTTGATTTCTTTTGCGACTGGCTTCAATCGCAGGCAATTCTATTTGCTCCACACGATTACATATTCACACCGACGTAACTGCCACCGGCTGGTATTGGCCAGAAGCAGTCGCATGCAGAGTACCTCCGACCGATGGCTCTCGCTGCAATCAGTCTTTCTCCCAGATTGACCGCAGTCCAAATCGGACAGCCCACCCCTATCTATCCATATTCCCAACTCATCTAAGCCATTTCTTATCTGATTTGATTCGTTTTCATCACAAGGCCGCGTGAATAAAGTCACTCCATTGCACAAACAAGGAGTGAGTGATGAACAGACGAATTGCCCTTTGGGCTTTGGCTTGGGGCCTGTTGGGGGGCGCAGTGGCGCAGGCGCAAGACGCCAAAACAGAGGCGGCCGCCGTGATCCGCATTGGTGTGGCCACCGGGGGCGTGGGCAACCCGGTGCGCCATGGTGGCAGCACCACGGCGCTGGCTTATACGGACAAGGTGATTGAAGAAGAGTTCCGCAAGGACGGCACCAAGGTCGAGTGGATTTTTTTCAAGGGCGCTGGCCCCGCTGTGAACGAGGCGCTGGTCAACAAGCAGCTGGACCTGGCCTGGCAGGGCGACTTGCCTTCCATCGTGCACCGCGCTGCCGGGGTCAAGACCAAGATCATTTTGGGCAGTGGCGTGCGCAATGGTTTGTACCTGGGCGTGGCGCCCGAGTCCGCCATCCGCCGCATCGAAGACCTGCGTGGCAAAAAGGTGTCCGTGTTCAAGGGCACCAACCTGCACCTGGCTGCCGTGCGCGCACTGGCCGACCACGGCCTGAAAGAAAAAGACGTCAAGCTGATCAACCTGGACCCGGCGGCGGCGGCGGCGGCGCTGGTGTCCAAAGACATTGACGCGAGTTTTGATTACGTGGGTCTCTTCAACCTGCGTGACAAGGGGCTGGCCAAAATCATCTGGTCTGCGCACGAAGACAACTTCAAGTACACCCGCCAGACCGCATTGCTGGTGACCGACGAGTTTGCCGCCAAGTACCCCAAAGCGGTGGAGCGCGTGGTCAAAGTGATTGTGAGATACGCCCACAAATACTCGGACGAAAACCGCCGTGCCGAGCTGTTTGACGCTTGGGGCAAGGCCGAGTACCCCGACAAGATCTGGCGCGAAGACTTCATTGGCCAGCCGCTGCGCGTGCGCCTCTCGCCGTTGCTCGATCCTTTCTTGGTGGCGCGTTACAAAGATGCGGCCAACGAGTCGTTTGACCTCAAGCTGACCCGAGGCAAGCCCGAGATCGACAGCTGGTTTGACCGCAGCTACCTGAACGCCGCGCTGAAGGAACTCAAGCTGGAAGGCTACTGGCCTGCCTACGCGGCCAACGGCCAGCAGGTCGGCCGCTGAGTGGGGTGTCGGATGCCTGCTGTTCTGAATTTGGTGTTGTCGGCCACTGTGCCTTCGGTTTTGTCCTCCGCAATCACCTCGTCAGTGCCCGTGACGCCGCAGCCTGAAGCCGCCCGCCCAAAAGCGCCTGCGCGCAGCCGGGCTTGGCTGCAGGGGCTTCGCGCCTGGGCGGTGGGCTGGTTGCTCGCCTGGGTAGTGCCTTTGCTCTTGCTGGGCTTGTGGGCTTTGTCCAGCCACCACGAGTGGATCGCCTTGCAGGTGCTGCCCAGCCCGCAGCAAGTGTGGGCCACGCTGGTGGACCTGACCCGCTCGGGCGAGCTGCTGGACAACCTGCAGATCAGTGCGGTGCGCGTGCTCTATGGCTTTGGCATTGGCGCGTCGGTCGGTCTGGCGCTGGGCGTGGGGCTGGGTTTGTCGCGCAGCTTCAACGCCTATGTGTTTCCGCTGTTCAAGGCCATCAGCCAGGTGCCGGTCATTGGCTGGCTGCCGCTCTTGATGTTGCTGGTGGGCATTGACGAGGCGCTCAAGTTCTTGCTGATTGCCAAGGCGGCGCTGGTGCCGGTGGCGGTCAACACCTGCCAGGGTATTCAGGGCGTGGCCAACGCGCATGTGGAGGTGGCCAAGGTGTTTCGCTTCACGCGCTGGCAGTTGCTCACCAAGGTGGTGTTCCCAGCCGCCACGGCGCAGATCTGGAACGGGCTGCGCTACGGCTTCACCCACGCCTGGCTGGCATTGGTTGTGGTGGAGTTGCTGGCCTCGTCCGAGGGCATCGGTTTCATGATCGTCTATGGCCGTCAGCTGTTCCAGCTCGACATCGTGTTGGCCGCCGTGGTGGTGGTGGGCGTGCTGGGTTACCTGATCGACAAGCTGCTGGGCGCTGCCGAGTCGCATTTGCTGCGCTGGCGCAAGCCGGGTTTGTGAGAGGGCCAGAGCATGTTGAATTTGAATTTGAAAAATCTGCGCGGCTTGGTGCTGCCATCGGCTTTGCTGCTGTTGTGGTGGTTGGCGGTGGAACTGAAATGGTCCACCTCGCCCATCTTGGTATCGCCCGTGGCAGTCTGGGACCGCGCTGTGGCGCAGGTGGCCAGTGGTGACTTGTGGGCAGCGTTGTCGGCCAGCCTGTGGCGCGATGCGCAGGGCTTTGTGATCGGCACGCTGGCGGGGCTGTTGTTTGGCTCGCTGCTGGGCGCGTCGCGCTGGTTTGAAAAGCTGCTGGGCCCGAGCTTTCACACGCTCAAGCAGATTTCGCTGTTCGCGTGGATTCCGCTCTTGTCGGTGTGGTTTGGCCTGGGCGACAGCGCCAAGATCGCCTTCATTGCCCTGGCGGCGTTCTTTCCGGTGGTGCTCAACACCTTTGAGGGTTTTCGCAGCGTGCCGCGTGAGCTGATCGAGGTGGCCCGGGTGTTTGCCTTTTCGCCACTGCAGCTGTGGCGGCGGGTGGTGTTGCCTGCGGCGGCACCGTCCATCTTCACGGGCATTCACCTGTCGCTCATCTACTCCTGGCTGGCCACGCTGGGGGCCGAATACCTGCTGGTGTCGGGCCAAGGCATTGGCAACACCTTGATCGACGGGCGCGAGCACTTCTGGATGGACCTGGTGCTGTTCGGCGTGCTGGTGATCGGTGCGGTGGGCTATGTGCTCAACCTCGCGCTGTCATTGATTGAAAAACGATTGTTGGCATGGCGTCAAAACACCATTGCCCAGTATTGAAAGAGTCACTCATGGCACACGCCGGAACTTTGGCCATCACGGGCCTTTACAAAAACTACCAGGTCAAGGGCGAGACCTTGCCTGTGTTGCAAGACATTAACCTGAGCATCGCACCGGGCGAGTTTGTGAGCATTGTGGGCACCAGCGGCTGCGGCAAGAGCACGCTGCTGCGCCTGATCATCGGGCTCGAAGAAGGCTACGACGGTCAGATCGCCCTCGACGGTCAGCGCGTCAAAGGCACCAGCTTGAAGCGTGGCATTGTGTTCCAGGAGCACCGCCTGTTCCCCTGGCTCACAGTGGAAGAAAACATTGGTTTGGGCCTGCTCAACTCTGACCTGACCGAAGGCCAGCGCCGCCAGGCGGTGCGTGAGCACATTGCGCTGGTGGGTCTGCAGGGCTTTGAAAAGGCCTATCCCTACCAACTGTCAGGCGGCATGTCGCAGCGCGTAGCGATTGCGCGTGCGCTGGTCAACCGGCCCGAGATCTTGCTGCTCGACGAGCCTTTTGGTGCACTGGACGCGATGACCCGCGCCCACCTGCAGCAAGAGCTCAAGCGCATCTGGCAGAGCGAGGGCATCACCATGATTTTGGTGACGCACGACGTGGAAGAAGCTGTGTACTTGGGCGACCGCGTGGTGGTGATGGAGCCGCGCCCCGGTCGCATCCGCCGCACCATCCCGGTAGAGCTGCCACACCCCCGCGACCGCGCCAGCTACGCCTTTGCCCAAGTCAAAGACCGGGTGCTGGCCGAGTTTGCCGAGCACACCAGCGCCGAGCTGGCCGAGCCGCCATTGCGCGAGCCCTTGCCCGAGCAAGCTTCCATCAATGCGTGGCAGTTCGCCGTGTAACCCCGTTTTTGTAGGAGCCGCGCCCTCGCGGCGATCGGTTTGTCCACAACGCGCAGTGAGCTGCTCAACCGGCTCATCGCGGCGGGGGCGCCGCTACTACACAACTTCTTCCTTTTTTGATTGAAAGCACAACATGACAACATCCCTCACTCATCGCATCCCCCGCCGCGTGGTGGCTTCGGCGCTGTTCGCTGTCGCCAGCTCGGCGCTGCTGTGGTCGTCCGCTGCGAACGCAGCCGATGCACCCACCGTCATCCGCATCGGCTCGCCTGACCTGGGTACGGCAGGCAAACCATCTGTCAGTGCGGGTCCGCTCACGGTGCTGCAATCCAACAAATGGCTGGAGCAAGAGTTCGCCAAAGACGGCATCAAGATCGAGTGGAACTTCTTTCGGGGTGCAGGCCCGGTCATTGCCGAGGGCCTGGCGGCCAAACAGCTCGACGTGGTGTTCCTGGGCGATCTGGCCTCGGTCATCGGCCGCGCACGCGGCTTGCCCACCAAATACATCTTTGCTTCAGGCAGGGGTTCCAACAGTTATCTGGCCACCGCGCCCGGCGTGGACATCAAGACCGTGGCCGACCTGAAAGGCAAGAAAATTTCGGTCCTCAAAGGCACGGCGTACCAGCGGCCGTTTGACAACCTGCTGGCTTCGGCGGGTTTGACCGAAAAAGACGTGAAGCTGATCAACCTGGATTGGCCCAGCTCCAAGACGGCGGTGGTGGCCAAAGAGATCGATGCCACCTTTGGCGGCTCGGACCTGTTCCTGCTCAAGGACAAGGGCGTGAACATCCCCATCAGCACCAAGGGGCGCGGCGCGGAGTTCAAGATCGATGCGGGCGTGTTGGCCACCGAGGACTTCATTGCCAAATACCCCGAAGTCACTGCCCGCTTGGTTAAGCAGCTGGTGCGTGCGGCGCATTTCGCGTCACAAGAGTCCAACCGCGAAGCCTTCATCAAACTGTCGGTCGAGCACAGCGGCAACCCCGAGCTGGGCATCCGCTCGGAGTTGGAGGGTGAAAACCTGAAAGAACGTTTTTCGCCACTGATCGACGACGACCTGGTGGCCGACTACCAGCGTGTGGTGGACGAGGGCCTGAAGTTGGGCTTGATCCGTCAGGCCTACAACGTCAAGGACTGGTTTGCCCCGCAGTTTGTGCTGCAGGCTGTCAAGGACCTGAAGCTGGAGAATTTCTGGACCGAGCTGGACGCGCAGGGTAAGGCCATCAAAGTCAAGGCGAAATGAAGTCATGACTGCCAAGCAACCCAATATCGTTTTCATTCTGGCCGATGACTTGGGCTGGGCCGATTTGAGCGTGTATGGCCAGACCGCCTTCACCACGCCCCACCTGGACCAGATGGCCACCGAGGGCGTGCGCTTCACGCAGGCCTATGCCAACTCGGCGGTGTGCTCGGCCACGCGCTTTGCGCTGATCACCGGGCGTTACCAGTACCACTTTCGCGGTGGGCTGGAGGAGCCTTTGGTGCGGCAAGCGCAGCGCTACGGCTTGCCGCCAGAGCACCCCACGCTGCCGTCGCTGCTGCGCGATGCGGGCTACAACACCGCGCTGATCGGCAAGTGGCACTTGGGCAGCTTGCCCAGCTTCGGGCCGCTCAAGAGTGGTTACCAGCGTTTCTTTGGCAACTATGGCGGTGCCATCGATTACTTCACGCACAAGCCAGGCGTGGGCGAGGCGGTGCCGCGTGACCTGTACGAAGGCGAAGTGCCGGTGGAAAGGGTGGGCTATTACACCCAACTGCTGGCCGACGAGGCCAGTGGCTGGATCGGTGAGCAATCGAGCGACAAGCCCTTCTTTTTGTCGCTGCACTTCACCGCACCGCACTGGCCCTGGGTGGGTCCGGATGACGAAGAGGTCTCGCGCAATCTGAAAGACCTGTTCCATTACGACGGCGGCAACCTCGCGACCTATGCGCGCATGGTGCGCTCGCTGGACAAGGCAGTGGGGCAGGTGCTGGGTCAGCTCAAGTCGCAGGGCTTAGATGAGAACACCATCGTGGTGTTCAGCAGCGATAACGGCGGTGAGCGCTTTGCCAAGACCTGGCCCTTCACCGGGCAAAAGACCGAGCTGCTCGAAGGCGGCTTGCGCGTGCCCACGCTGTTGCGCTGGCCTGCAGGCGTGCGGCCACAGGTGAGTGAGCAAGTGAGCATCAGCATGGACTGGCTGCCCACTTTGCTGGCTGCGGCGGGCATTCAGCCCCACCCCGACTACGCGCCCGACGGCGAGAACATCTTGCCCGTGTTGCAGGGCCAGGCCCCGGTGCGCGAGCGCAGCCTGTTCTGGCGCTACAAGGCGCAGGCCCAGCGGGCGGTGCGCGAGGGGCCCTACAAGTACCTCAAGATCAATGAGCATGAGTTTTTGTTTGATGTGGTCACTGACACGCTGGAGCGGGCCAACCTCAAAGACAAGCTGCCCGAAGTCTTTGCCCGCCTGCGCCAGAAGTGGGAAGACTGGAACGCCCAGTTCATCCCGATCACCGACGAGGTGTTCACCCACGGTGTGACGCCTGACATCCAGGCCGACCGCTACCAACCCGAGCGCGCCACGCGCGACAAGATTTGAGGACGCTCATGAAACTGTACATCGCACCCGGGGCTTGCAGCTTTGCCAGCCATGTTGTGGTTCAAGAATTGGACTTGCCTGTCGAGGTGGTGACGGTGTCGCTCACCGACCCGCAAGGCCTGCACAAGCAGGTCAGCCCGTTTGGGCGCGTGCCCGCCTTGCAGCTGGACGATGGCACGGTGATCGCCGAGAACACGGTCATCTTGCCTTTTCTGGCTGACCTGGTGCCCGGCACCAGCTTGTTTGCGCCTGCTGGCAGTGTGGAGCGTGCCCAAATCCAGTCTTGGTTGGGATACCTCAGCAGCGAGGTGCACACCGGATCGTTCCGGCCGATCAACCGGCCAGGGCGCTACCACGCAGATGCGGCACAACATGATCAGGTGCGTGCCAGTGGCATCGCGCTCTTGCGCGCAGCGCTTGCACCCATCGCGGCGCATTTGCAAACGCGCACCTGGCTGGTGGGCGAGCGCTTTACCATTGCAGATGCTTATCTCGGGGTGTTTTTGGGTTGGCTTGCACGTGCGCCGGGCAAGCCTTTCAAAGACGAAACGCTGGATGCGTATTACTTGCGCTATCAGCAAAGGCCTGCAGTGAAGGTGGCTGCTGATGCCGAAGTGGCATGAAACCTAGCCGTTGAAGGCGTGAACAGTGCGACCGTCAGAGAGATGGCGGCCACGATGATCATGGCGATGGCGAATGCAATAAAAAATTCGTTTGTCGCGTGTGCACTGTGGTCAAAATCTGATGGGTTGGTGTTGGATGTTTTGTGTGTGGTCATGCATGAATTGGATCACTCCAATCCTCGGTGGTCCACGAAAAAATGCGCACAAACATATTTACTTTTTTTGGCGCGGCACATCCTTCATCGTTTTTTGTATATCAAAGCGCAATAAAAGTCGTTGTCTTGCGACCGGTGAAAACCTCAGAACGAGAAAACGACATGACGGAACACAATACATCCATAGGGCAGGGAGTCGTGCGCGTGCAGGCCCTTGCCTTGGGCAAAATCTATGGACAGCGCCGCGTGCTGCAAGGCACTGAGCTGGTGATCGAACCTGGCGAGTTTGTCGCCATCGTGGGCCGCAGCGGCTGCGGCAAGAGCACCTTGCTGCGCCTGGTGGCGGGGCTGGAGCCCGCCACACAAGGCGACCTGCTGCTCGACGAACCGCTGGGCGCGCTCGATGCACTCACCCGCATCGAGATGCACGAGCTGATCGAAAACCTTTGGAAGGCCAACGGCTTTACCGCTCTGTTGGTCACTCATGACGTGCAAGAAGCCGTGGCCCTGGCCGACCGCGTGATCCTGATCGAAGACGGCGCGATTGCGCTCGATGAACGCATTGACCTGCCGCGCCCACGTTCGCGTGGCGATGCCCGCTTTGCGGCGACTGAAAAACGCATCCTCGACCGCGTGCTGCAACGCGAAGACCCCGAGCCCAGCGTCGACACGGCGTGGATCACCACCCCCGCCTGCGGCCTGCGCTGGGCCATCTGAACCTCTTTTTTCAAACGGACTTTTCAAGGAGAAAACCATGTCCATTCAAGCCATCAACGTTCGCAACCAATTCAAAGGAAAGATCAAAGAGATCATCCGTGGCGATGTCGTCTCCGAGATCGACGTCGAGACCCCCTGGGGCATCGTGACCTCGGTCATCACCACCCGCTCGGTGGACGACTTGGCGCTCAAGGTGGGCTCCGAAGTGGTCGCCCTGGTCAAGTCGACCGAAGTGTCGATTGCGAAACTGTAAAGCGGCTGTCCCTCCGCAAAAATCTCCGGTTTGAGCCTTGAAATTTCACCAACTCAAATGGTCGTGCGAAGCCGTGCGCTGCGGCTTCAACCTGATCGAAGTGGCTCACATGCTGTTCGCGTGCTAGCCCGGTGGCCCGATGAATTTGCGATCTGCAGGATGAACGCGGTGTCGAGATTTTTGTGCGACATGGCAAACGCCTCACCGGACTCACGCTGCAGGTCTGGATGCGTGGGCATCGTCACGTCGATTGCGGTGGATCCCGGCTGCAACTCCCGCTGCTCGTGCCCACCACTGCCACCTGGGCCTGGCAGTGGCTGCGCAGTGTGGCGTCCTGAATGCAGACGGTCAGGCCCAGCCCGATTTGCGCTTGCAGGGACCTGCGACGCTGGACACTTTTGGCGACCCGATCGGGGCCATGTTCATCGGTGTCCATGAACACAGCATCGTGCCCGATGTGCTGCGGGCCTTGCAGCATTGAGCTGAGGAGCGGTCAAAGAAATTTGTTGGTTGTTTATCTCTTGAAGAATTCCATTGTTCACCTTGTTGACTCCCGCCTTGCTGATCAGGGTTTGGGTGAGTTTGCGCACATTCATGGTCAGGAGTTGAACGTAACATAAAAAATTAACTCAGCAGTAAACATTGCCTGCTGATGACAATAGATCATTGAAAGGAAAATTAGGTATGAACTGCATTCAGAGGTTCGTCCGATATATGCTCCTGTTGTTGGGTGTGGGCTGTGCCATGGGTAGCCATGCAGCGACGCAAACAGCAACAATGGACGTGAGCGCCATCATTGTGGCCAGTTGTAAGTTGTCGGTCATGGCGTTGAAATTCGACAATGTCGAGCCAGGAGTCGACAAGAATGCCGCGGCTGTGCTGGCGTCGACTTGTACATCAGGTACAGCTTTCACGCTTGATTTGAGTAATGGCGGTCAATCCACGACAACAGGCGGCACAGGCGACCAGTTCCGTCGGCAAATGGCTTCCGGTAACAATCTCTTACCTTACATGCTTTACCAAGATGGCAATGTGGAGATCGGGGCCAGTGCAACAAGCGCGGGTAATGAAAATCTTTTGAAAAATGGCATGGGTACTGGCGAGGAACAATACGTGAACATTTATGGTCGTGTCATTGGTGCCGAGACCAAGAAAAGTCGCGCAGGAAATTACAGTGACCAAGTCGTCGTCACCATCGCGTTCTGATGTCGGTTTTATAAATTTTCGGAGACGCCAAACTTTCCAAATATGGAAATTTTCCCGACAACTGAGCTTGCTGGTTATGTGCTTGCTTGTCGGAGTTAGCACGCCTGCGCAGGCTGCCATCACGATCTCACCCGTGATTGTCAATGTGCCGCCCGATGGTCGCGCAATCATCACGGTGCGCAACGAGCGACAGCGCGAGGTGTTGTACCAAATCAGTGTCTTTCGCTGGCTTCAAGTCGACGGGGTTGACCGGTATGAGGCCGCGCAAGACTTTATTGCTAGCCCGCCCATGTTCACCTTGGCCGCTGCTGAGTCGCAGATTATTCGCGTGGGGTTTCGCAACCCTCAGCGCTTGCCCGTTGAGCAGTCTTATCGATTGTTTCTGGCCGAGGTGCCCCGCCCCGGTGAGAACTCAGCTGAGCGCGGCGTTGTTGAATTTGCCATGCAATACGCGATTCCTGTTTTTGTGGCGTCTTCGAATCGCACAGGTCCACTCTCCTTGGTGTGGCAAATACGCGAGGAAGGTGGCGCGTTGGTTGTGCGCGCGGACAACCCTTCATCCACTCACACGGTACTGAACATGGTGGGTCTGACTCAGCAATCTGGACTTGATGTCCCAGCAGAGATGGCCAGCAAAAGACGAACCACCGTGTTGGCCCATGCATGGCATGAATGGCGCTTTCCAGTTGCGCATGACAGGTTGCATCTTTCGTGGCGGATCGTGGTTCGACAAAATGATGCTCAGACTGTCGAGGTCGTTCCTCATGCTGAAATGCGCCCCCATTTGCGCTAAAGCATGCAAGGGCGTAGGGCCGCACTTTCTCGTGTTTGTTTCTATTGTGATGTTGGGCGCAGCGAGTGCGGCCAACATGAGCAGTGGTTTTTACGGTGTGGTGGTCAATGGTGTCACGCAAGCAGGTTTTGCACTGCTTGTTTTCGATGCGCAAATTCGCCCTCTCATGGCCTATCAAGACTTTTTGACACTGGGATTTTCAAAGACTATCCCCCCCGTCATTCAAGATGGCATGTCGCTGGTTCCCCTGTATGGAAATGAAGGCATGGTCGTGAAGGTCGACACCAAACGCCTTCTGGTCACTCTGGATGTAGAACCCCATTGGTATGCGCCCACCCGCATGATCCTGAATGCACCGCAAGTGGGAACGCCCCTGCCCGCACCGTTGGGCGCGCTGCTGAACTACAGCTTGCAAGCCAGTCGCAGTGGTAAAGCATCTGTTGCAATGAACAGTACCCAAGTGCTGTCATTGTTCGGTTCTGCAGGTTTGCTGCAGTTGACGACTGCCATGAAGTCCGTTGAGTCACGTCAGGCCACTTTGAATCCTGCGAAGGAGAAAAAGTTCATGCGCTTGGGCACCACATTTTGGCGTGATGACCCGGAGCATCTGACCACGCTGACTGTGGGCGACGATGTGCTGCAGGCGGGCACCGGTGTGCCCAGCGTGCGTTATGGCGGTGTCTCTTGGCAAAGCAATTTCGGACTGAATCCATCCTTCTCCACGCTGGAAACGCCTAAGCTATTTGACGCTGCCCGTTTGCCCAGTACGTTGGAGTTTTTTCTCAACGACCGTCGTGTGGGCTCTCCCATCACGGTGGCACCGGGTCCCTTTGAAATCAGTGGCTTGCCCACCGTGGGAGTCAATGGCGCGGTCAAAGTCCTCATCCGTGATGCGCTGAACAACGAACGCGTCGTCGTTGTGCCATATTTGCAAACGCCAAGCCTGTACCGTCAAGGCCTGCACGGCTTCAGTTACACCGCAGGTTTGTTGCGACCTGATCTTGACCGATATGAAACCCCATTTCTGGCCAGTTCGCACCGTTGGGGGCTCACGCGCAGGGTGACACTCGATGCGGGTGCTGCGCTCAGTACGCACCAACGCAGCGCCGGTGCAGGTGCGACCATGGCCCTGTTTGGTCAGGCCATCGGGAATGTCAATGTTGCCTTCAGTCACTCCCCATCAGGTGCGGGGAAAAAGCTGGGTGCATCGGTTCAATGGCAAGACAGCCGGGCAAGCATGGGCGCCAGCTACAGCCATGCATCTTCTGCTTTTGAACTGCTGGGTGATGCTTGGAATGCCCGTCAGCGACCAAGAGACGACATGCGTTTTTTCGCAGCGCATGCCTTGGGCTCAGAGCTGGGCAGCGTCAGCCTCAGCTGGGGCCGTCTCTCAGACTGGTCAGGCAAGTCGCGTTCCATCAGCAGTGCGGGGTGGACCAAAAGTTTTGGCGTGACGAACGTCTCGCTCAGCGCTGTGCGTAGCCCCGATGGCACGCAACTTCAGATCATGGTGAATATTCCTCTGGAGCGAGGAGCGTTCTTGAGCACCAGTGTGCAAAAGCACAGGAGTGGAACGTCGGCCCGTATCGATTACGCCACGACCCCGGTGACAGACAAAGGCGTGGCCTGGCGCGGGGGCATGGAAGTGAATGATGCTGAGGCCACAGCTGAACGAAGCCGATTTTTTGCAGGCATGGACATGCGTTCGGATTGGGGTGAACACGGCTTGGACTGGGTGAGTGCCCCGAAAGGCGCATCCTGGCGCGCTCGCACTGCAGGCAGCTTGGGACTGCTTGCAGGGCATCGGTTTTATGGCCCACCCATTCACGGCGGCTTTGCATTGGTGTCCACTGGCGATGCCCCCGATATACCCATCTACAGATGGAACTTGCCTGTGGCCGTCAGTGACTCGCAGGGCATGGCTTTGGTCACGACGCTGAACCCGTACCAAAAAAATTTGCTGACCATCAAGCCTGAAGAAGTCCCGCTGCAATACCGCGTCGCCAGCAACGAGGTCACGGCCATTCCAAGAGGACGCGGCGGTGTGTTGGTGGATTTTTCGATTGTGCGTGAACGACCTGCGGTGCTGGTGTTGACGTCGCCAGACGGTCAACCTTTGCCCGTGGGCGCCAGAGTCCATGTCCTTTCCAGTGGCGAGACGGCATCAGTCGGTCTGCGCGGTGAGGCCTACCTGCAAAACTTGCCTGCAAAAACCGAGGTGGAGGTGCGCGTGAAACAAAAAATGTGCCGTGTATCCATTGATAGCCCTCTCACCACCGATCCGCAACCACGCCTTGGGCCTTTCGTCTGCGACCTGCGAGAAATGCCATGAACATGGTTGACCTGATGGACTGTGCGCACAAGCCAATGGGCGTGCCAAAAAATGCGCGCCCTATGGGGCTTGCTCTTGCCTTGTTTGTAGGCATTTTGTTGGCATGCCCTGATGGGGTTCACGCGGGCACCGATGACCTGGCGTCAGTGGAATGCAACCTGCAATCCACACGCCTGAACTTTGGAACACTGGCCCGATACAGACCACTCTTGGTGCAAGGTGAAGGCGAGGTGACCGTGACATGTCAAAACCTGTCGCAAGAAGTCCGTACGGTGGATATTTCTGTTGCCTTTTCGCGAAACGGATCACACACGGCCCTTCTTCAGTCGGGTCATGATGCTTTGTATGTGGATTTTTTTCTGGATGCCCAATTGGTTCAATTTTGGGGTGATGGCTCTAATGGGGGTCAAGCTTTGCAAGTCATTCTGAAATTGGGACCCGGAGAACGAAAGCTTTTGCACCTGCCAGTGCATGCGCTTTTACAGAATCGACGAGATGCCCGAGCTGGTGAGTACCTTGTTCAGGTTCCGATTCAGATGACGACTGTGCCGAGGTGATCTCCAAGTCATCATGCGCAGAGGCAGTTGTTTGCAGCGCATGCCTGTGCCTCAGCCCATCCGGATGTATTCATTTGCTTTTCACAACCAAGCCAACACCGAAGGAGTTGTCATGCCCAAAAAAGCCTGGAGCGCCAAACGCGAACGTCAATACGAACACATCAAGGACAGCCTTCTTGAGTCTGGCAAGCCTGAGCCGCTGGCCGAAGAGATTGCAGCGCGGGTTGTCAACAAGGAACGTGCTCGACACGGTGAATCCGAGACTGCCAGCGCGTCTTCTCTCAACGACATGTCCTCAGGACAACGTGGTGGCATGCGTTCCCACAAAGGCCCGGGTGGGCGAACATTGCTTCAGCTTCGCAACGAGGCCCGCCAGCGTGGCCTCAAGGGGCGATCGAAGATGAACAAGGCGCAGCTTGAAGCCGCTTTGTCGTCATGAACCCAGAGGTGGCCGCAGAGCTTGCCGCCAGCAATTGATCATCGACCTGCGGCTATCTCCGCAGGTAAGTTGTGCGCTACGCCGAAGTCCGGAATGCTCCTCAAGGCCTCAAGGCCTCAAGGCCTCAAGGCATCAAACGCCTCAAACGCCTCAAAGGCCATCCAGTTGCTGGCTCAGGTTCAGCCTATACGGCACCGCATCATCTTCACGGTCGATCAGGCGTTTTGAACCCGCATCACAACAAGTCTCCTGAATGTGGGTACTGGTGATGTGTGTTGAACTGCGTCCATTGCCGTCCCATGCCAACGTACTTTTCATTCTGACGAATTCACCAGCAGTTGAGTTCTTGTGCAAGGGTGAAGTTTCATGCGCTGGCAGTTGCTGAGCATTACCGCTGCACCTCAAACTGTCGGGGTCTTTGGGCATCAATCTGCGAACGTTTGTTGCATTGCCCGCCAATGCTCACATTTGCCCGGTCTTCAGATACCGGCTGTGCCAGCTCAACGCCTCATTCAGCATGTGCGGTGTGTGCAGGCCCGCGCCGCTGTGCTTGGCCCGATCCATGTAGTCCCACAGTTGAGGCCTGAAGCTGGGGTGGGCGCAGCGTTCCACGATCAGCTGGGCGCGTTGCGTGGGGGCCAGGCCGCGCAAGTCGGCCAGGCCTTGTTCGGTCACGATGACGTGCACATCGTGTTCGGTGTGGTCGTGGTGCGAGACCATGGGCACGATGCACGAGACCTTGTCGTCTTTGGCTGTCGAGGGGCTCATGAAAATCGACAGGTGGGCGTTGCGCGCAAAGTCGCCCGAGCCGCCAATGCCGTTCATGATGCCCGAGCCCATGATGTGGGTGGAGTTGACATTGCCGTAGATGTCGGCCTCGATCATGGCGTTCATGGCGATCACGCCCAGGCGTCGGATCAGCTCGGGGTGGTTGCTGATTTCTTCGGGGCGCAGCACGATGCGCTGGCGGTAAAAGTCGATGTTCTCGTTGAACTCGGCCAGTGCCGTGGGACTGAGCGACAAGGCCGTGGCCGATGCAAAAGCCAGCTTGCCCGAGCGCAGCATGTTGAGCATGCCGTCTTGCAGCACTTCGGTGTAAGCCGTGAGGTTTTTAAATGGGCCTTCGTTGAGCCCGGCCAGCACCGCATTGGCCGTGTTGCCGACCCCCGATTGCAGCGGCAGCAGCGATGGCGGCAGTCGACCGGCTTTGACTTCGTGTTGCAGAAAGTCAATCAGGTGCCCGGCGATTTGGGCCGACACCTCATTGGGCGCATAAAAGGCCGAGTTGCGGTCCGGGTGATCGGTGATGACCACAGCAACCACCTTGGACACATCGCAGTGCAGGTAGGGCGTGCCAATGCGGTCACTGGGGTGGGTCAGGGCGATGGGCTGGCGGTGCGGCGGTCTGGTCGTGTCGCGCTCAATGTCGTGCATGCCTTCGAGCGCTGGGTTCTGGTGCAGGTTGACTTCCAAAATGATGCGCTGGGCCTGGTCCAGCCAAGTTGGGTTGTTGCCCACCGAGGTGGAAGGGATCAAACGCCCATCAGGCAGTATGCCGACCACTTCGACCACGGCCACATCGAGCGGGCCCAGAAAACCTGCACGGGCCATGGGTGCCACATGCGACAGGTGCATGTCGGTGTAGCGCATTTGCCCGGCATTGATCAGCTGGCGGCAAGTGGGGTCTGATTGGTAGGGCAGGCGCATCTGGATGCCATGTGCCTGGGCCAAGATGCCGTCCAGCTCAGGTGCGGTCGAGGCGCCAGTCCACAAGTTGATGCTGGCCTGGGTTTGTCCCGCTGCATGCAGGGTAGCCAGCCGTGCGGCCAGGGCTTGCGGCACGGCTTTGGGGTAGCCCGCACCGGTGAAGCCGCTCATGCCCACATTGGCCCCGACCGGGATCAGCTCGGCCGCTTGCGCGGCAGACATGACTTTGGCGTGCAGGGCGGCATTCTGGATGCAGGTGGCAAGGCTCATGGAGACTCCGGTGGGGTCAAGCGTGTGTGCAAGGCCCATGCATGACCGCATGTCGGCAAGTGAAGAGAGGAAAAGTCTAACAGTCCCTTTCAGGACGCAAACTCTCTGGTTGCCATGAATCGGATCGATGCGTCAGATGCCGAGCTGCTTGCTGAGCGCCACAGCCCAAGAAAAAAGCCACTGGGTGCATTTGCACACAGTGGCTTTTTGATTTTTGGTGGGACCAGCGGGGGTCGAACCCACGACAAACGGATTAAAAGTCCGCTGCTCTACCAACTGAGCTATGGTCCCACACGAAGCCGCAAATTATAGATTGGAAATGTGCCGAAAATTGCCCGTAAGCCGGTGAAGCTGTCATTTTTAAATTGCATCGTTGGTGATGGGCGTGTTTCCGATGTGCCTTGGTGGCCCGTGGTCATGCGGGTTCTTATGTTGAAAAACGAATAAACAAACAAGAAATGATTCGTTGGCGATCGGGGTTTGAGCCCACACAATCGCGGCCATGTCTTCAACTCTTCCCATCGTCATCGTGCCGGGCTGGCGCGATTCTGGTCCCGGTCACTGGCAAAGTCTGTGGGCCGAGACCTTGCCTGGCGCGGTTCGCGTACGTCAGGATGACTGGATCACGCCGGTGCGCAGCGCCTGGGTGGCGTCCATCAGCGGCACGATCCTGGCGCAACCGGGACCGGTGGTGATTGCTGCGCACAGTTTGGGCTGCATTGCCACGACCCATTTGCCTGCTGAGGTCGTCAGGCGCATTCACGGGGCTTTGCTGGTGGCGCCTGCTGACCCTGAGCGCCGGGGCGTGCTGTCGGACTTTGCGCCTGTGCCTTATCAGCCCTTGCCTTACCGCAGCATTGTGGTGGCCAGCAACAACGACCCGTTTTGCCCGATTCGCACGGCTGGCGCGTATGCCCGCTCTTGGGGCAGCGAGTTGGTGCGTTTGCAAAACGCAGGGCACATCAATGTGGAGTCCGGTTTGGGGACGTGGCCGCTGGGCTTGGCTTTGCTGCAGTCCTTGACCAAGTCATTGGCTTGGGGGGGCGAAGAAACCGACGCACATTTGAAAGCCACTTCGGCGCTTCATGTCAACGATGGCAGTTGGTTCAACAGGCTTTCTACCGTTCAATAAGTATTCATCCATGACCGCATTGCCCATTGCGGCGCCTGCCAAACGGCGGGTGCCAGCCAAAGTGTTGCCCGGGTTCAATTTGACCCTGGGTTTCACCATCTTTTATCTGAGCCTGATCGTGTTGATTCCTTTGTCAGCGCTCGTTTTCAAAACCTTTACCCTGACGTGGGACCAGTTTTGGGCCGCCGTCACCGGCCCTCGCGTCATGGCGTCGTACCGCCTGACCTTTGGCGCGTCGCTGATCGCGGCCTTGATCAATGTGGTGTTTGGCCTGCTGGTGGCCTGGGTGCTGGTGCGCTACAACTTCTTTGGCAAAAAGATTGTCGATGCGCTGGTGGATTTGCCTTTTGCGCTGCCCACGGCGGTGGCCGGCATTTCGCTCACCGCCTTGCTGGCTGGCAACGGCTGGGTGGGGCAGTACCTGGAGCCTTTGGGCATTCAGCTGGCCTTCAACCCCAACGGTGTGGTGTTCGCGCTGATCTTCATCGGCTTGCCCTTTGTGGTGCGCACAGTGCAGCCGATTTTGGAAGACGCTGAAAAAGAACTCGAAGAAGCCGCGACCTGTCTGGGCGCCACGCGCTTGCAGACCTTCACCCAGGTGATTTTTCCGTCGATCGCGCCTGCTTTGCTGACCGGCTTTGCCATGGCGTTTGCGCGTGCGATTGGTGAATATGGCTCGGTGATTTTCATCGCGGGCAACATGCCCATGATTTCGGAGATCACGCCATTGATCATCATCAGCAAGCTGGAGCAATACGACTACGCCGGGGCCACCGCCGTGGCCTTGGTGATGCTGGCGTTTTCCTTCGCCCTGCTGCTCATCATCAACGCCCTGCAAGCCTGGCAGCGCAAACGCACAGGAGCACCCGCATGAGCGCAACACCATCCACACGCCGCGCACAGGCCGGCACCACCGAGCCCGCATGGGTGCGCTACACGCTGATTGGCGTGGCCTTGACGTTCATGTTCCTGTTCCTGGTGCTGCCCTTGGCGGCGGTTTTCACCGAAGCCTTACGCAAGGGCTTGGGTGCTTACTTGGAGGCCTTGCAAGAGCCCGATGCCTGGTCGGCGATCAAACTGACATTGATCACTGCGGCCATTGCCGTGCCGCTGAACCTGGTGTTTGGTGTGGCCGCCGCTTGGGCGATCGCCAAGTTCGAGTTCAAGGGCAAGGCCTTTTTGACCACGCTGGTGGACTTGCCGTTTTCGGTCTCGCCTGTGGTGGCGGGCTTGATCTATGTGCTGATGTTTGGCGCGCAGGGCTGGATCGGGCCCTGGCTGCAGGCGCACGATATCAAGATCGTCTTCGCCGTTCCGGGCATCGTGCTGGCCACTGTGTTTGTGACGTTTCCGTTCATCGCCCGTGAGTTGATCCCGCTCATGCAGGCGCAAGGCAGTGACGAAGAGCAGGCGGCCATCGTGCTGGGCGCCAGCGGCTGGCAGACCTTTTGGTACGTGACGCTGCCCAACATCAAGTGGGGCCTGATTTACGGCGTGATCTTGTGCAACGCGCGGGCCATGGGCGAGTTTGGCGCGGTGTCAGTGGTCTCGGGCCACATCCGTGGGCAGACCAACACCATGCCGCTGCATGTCGAAATTTTGTACAACGAATACCAGTCGGTGGCCGCTTTTGCCGTGGCGTCGCTGTTGGCGCTGCTGGCCTTGGTCACGCTGGTGATCAAGTCGGTCATCGAGTGGCGCCATGAGCGCGAGTTGCGCGCCGCTGCCGACACGCCGCCTGAACGGCCTGGCGAGTTGTCTCTGGCATGAACGCATGAGTTTGTAGGAGCTTGCCTGCAAGCGATGGTCAGCGGTTTATCTGCATCGTCATCGCCAGCAGAGCTGGCTCCCAGTGCGAACAAGGCCCTCTGAATTTAGTCAATAAAAGTCAAAAGCAACATGAGCATCGAAATTCGCAACGTCCACAAGCAATTCGGCGACTTCACCGCGCTGAACAATGTCAGCCTCGACATCGAGTCGGGTGAACTCGTCGCGCTGCTGGGTCCGTCGGGCTGCGGCAAGACCACGCTGCTGCGCATCATCGCCGGGCTGGAGACTGCCGACAGCGGCACCATCGGCTTCAGCGGCGAAGACACCACGCATGTGCATGTGCGTGAGCGCCAGGTGGGCTTTGTGTTCCAGCACTATGCGCTGTTCCGCCACATGACGGTGTTCGAGAACGTGGCCTTTGGCCTGCGCGTCAAACCGCGTAAAGAGCGGCCCAGCGATTCGGAAATCAAACGCAAGGTGCACGAGCTGTTGGGGCTGGTGCAGCTCGATTGGCTGGCCGACCGTTATCCCTCGCAGTTGTCGGGCGGGCAACGCCAGCGCATCGCGCTGGCCCGCGCTTTGGCGGTGGAGCCCAAGGTGTTGCTGCTCGATGAGCCCTTTGGCGCGCTGGACGCCAAGGTTCGCAAGGAGCTGCGCCGCTGGCTGCGTCGCCTGCACGACGAGCTGCACGTGACCAGCATTTTTGTGACGCACGACCAGGAAGAAGCCCTGGAAGTGGCCGACCGCGTGGTGCTGATGAACAAGGGCCGCATCGAGCAGATCGGCTCACCGCAAGAGGTGTGGGACCACCCCGCCAGCCCCTTTGTGTATGGCTTTTTGGGCGATGTGAACCTGTTCCACGGCCGCGCTCACGAAGGCGAAATGCGGATCGGTGCCGACCAGCACGCCGTGCGCCTGGACAGCCCCGAGCATGGCCAGGTGCAGGACGCCAAGGCCTTTGCCTATGTGCGCCCGCACGACCTGGACGTGGCGCGCTACACGCCCGGCGGTGTGAATGCCGGCATTGTGGCCAAGCTGACCCGCGCCATTGTGGTCGGGCCGGTGGCCAGGCTGGAGTTGGAGCCGGTGGAGAGCCACTTCGGAAAGGACGCCATCATCGAAGCGCAGTTGTCGGCATCGCAATATCGCCAGCAAGACTTCAAGGAAGGCGAGACCTTGGTGCTGAACCCGCGAAAGGCGCGGGTGTTTGTGGAGGGGGCCGTAGCGACGATGCAGGCATGATGTGCATGCATCGTGCTCGAAGTCCCTTTGGCAGCTTTGCGCTTCGACTTTGAAGTGAGGCCGCCACCGCAGATTGTTGAAAAATACCGCTTTACGCGAGCATTCATCGACTGTGTTGCAACAAAATGGCACTTCCCAACGTGATCGGCCGAGGCCGTCATGGCCAAGTCTTCAGTCCATTGACGACATCAAAATTCGTCTTTGACCATCGTCAGACCGAGTGCATCCCAGTCAAGCATCCCACCGCGGTAGTAATAAATTTTGTCTGCAGGGAAACCTTCTCGGGTCATGGCGCGGATTGCCATGGGGCTTTGTGGGCAAACAGGACCATTGCAAAAGGCATAGATCTTTTTAGCACCCTCGCAATTCCACTGTGTGCCTGCTTTTTTACAGCCTAATTCGCTAAGACGCGAGGCCACTTCTGTGTAGGGGATGCCGATGGAGCCAGGGATTGTGCCTTTGACGCGGTCATTGGTGTCGCGCATGTCAACGACCAGCGCGTTGCGGTCGCTCAAGGCTTCGAGAATTTCAATCTCGCCCACGGGGTGGACACCAGCCACCGGAACCAAAGGCTGCAAGGTGCCGCCGTTTTTGGCTGCGGCGGTCATCACGCGTGTGATTTCCACTGGACCTTTGGCAGTTTTCACCACGACAGCCTTTTGGTTGTCAAAAATGTTCAAGGCAGTCCCAACGGGAATGACGGCGGCTTGGCCGAATGCCACACTGGCGAAACCGAGACTGAGCAGCCAGACAGAGATACGTTTCATGGTCATTTCAAGGATAAAAGTTGAGCAGCGTTGATGTTCTCGTTCTTGGTCTTGGTGGTCATTGATGTGGATCAATTTGGATAAGAGGGTAAACCCTGATTTCATTTTGCGAAGAAGCAATATTTCATCAGATTGCTTGCTGCGCGTGAATGAATCCGTGTGCCAGGGGTGTGATTATGGATTCGTGACTTGACTTCGAGAATTTAGGGGACAATGCACCGGTATTACTTGAACGAAAACGGGAACCAGTATGGTCAAAGCGACCAAAAAATCTGCAGAAATTCAATCCATAGCGGTTTCAGATGAGCAAATTGAAAAGGCGGCAGAAGTATTCCGTGTGATGTCTGCTCCTATGCGATTGCGCATCATCAGTTGCTTGTGTAACGGCGAAAAAAATGTAGGTGAATTGCTGAGCGAAATCGATACCACTCAGCCCAATATGTCTCAGCATTTAAATACGCTTTACTTGGCTGGTGTGCTGGACAAACGTCGCGAGGGCGTGCAAATTTATTACCGCATCGTGAACAACAACATCGTCAACATTTGCCGGGCTGTTTGTAAGCAAACAGAAATTGAAAGCTGATTGTCAGTTTTGTGTCGGGTTTTCACTGGCGCAGTTGTGCCAAGTGAGCGATTAATATCAGTACATCAGGAGCAACGGATGAAGCGTTTTTTGTTTTTCATGGCAGGCCTATTGGCTTGTACCTTGACGTTGGCTCAAATCAAGGTTGTGTATCACTTGAGTGAGGGCATTCCACAGGCGTCCCGCGCCATGGGCAATATCCGCAACCACCTCACGGCCGATCCGACGGTCAAGATCGTGGTGGTGACGCATGGCTTGGGCATTGATTTTTTGCTGGACGGTGCGACCAATCAGGCGGGCCAGCCCTTTGCGGGCAGTGTCAGTGAACTGGTCAGCAAGGGTGTGGAGTTCCGGGTGTGTAACAACACGCTGGTGTCACGTCAAATTTCTGCCGACAAGGTGTTGATGGAGGCCAAGGTGGTGCCTTCGGGTGTGGCTGAAGTGGCCAAGTTGCAGGCCAAAGAAGGTTTTGTGTACCTGCGGCCCTGATCGCGTCGGATTCATTTCTTGTTTTTCTGAGGAGCTCTCATGAAATTTACAAAGGCCACTGTCGCCGCCAGTTTGTTGATCTTGTCAGGCTGGGCGCATGCCCAGTCCCCCAGTGCCGCTCAGGTGCGCAGCTGGGCTGCAGCTTGTGCCAATTGCCACGGCACCAATGGTCAGGCACAGCCGGGCATGGAGTCTTTGGCGGGTGTGAGCAAGGACGACATCGTCAAGAAAATGCTGGATTTCAAGGCTGGTCGCAAGCCTGCCACGATCATGCACCAGCTGGCCAAGGGGTACAGCGACGACCAGATCCAGGCCATTGCGGCGTATTTCGCTGCTCAGAAGAAATAAGGAGTCCCGTCATGCAACGTCGTCACTTTTTGCAAACCGGCTCCGCTTTGGGGGTCATGGGCTTGATGTCTGGCTGCGCCACCGTGGGTGGCAAAGGCCCCAAGGTGGTCGTGATTGGCGGGGGCTACGCCGGTGCCACAGCCGCCAAATACATCCGCATGTGGTCGGACTACGGCATCCAAGTCACGCTGGTGGAACCCAACCCCAGCTTCATTTCTTGCCCGATTTCCAACTTGGTGATTGGCGGCAGCAAGACTCTGGCCGACATCACGACACCGTACGACAACCTGGTCAAGCGCCATGGCGTCCAGATGGTGCAAGACCGCGTGACCAGCATTGACGCGGACAAGCGTGTGGTCAAGCTGGCCGGTGGCGCTGAACTGATGTATGACCGTTTGATCGTCTCTCCGGGTGTGGATTTCATGTGGGATTCTTTGCCCGGCATGACCCAAGCCGGTGCACAGGACAAGGTCTTGCACGCCTGGAAGGCGGGCGCTCAGACCGTGGCCTTGCGCAAACAACTCGAAGCCATGCCCGATGGCGGTGTGTTTGCCATGTCGATTCCTCTGGCCCCTTACCGTTGCCCGCCCGGTCCCTATGAGCGTGCTTGCCAGGTGGCCGATTACTTCAGCAAGGCCAAGCCCAAGAGCAAGGTGCTGATTCTGGATGCCAACGACGACGTGACGTCCAAAGGACCCTTGTTCAAGAAGGCTTGGGCCGAGCGTTACAAAGGCATCGTGGAATACCGCAACAAGCACAACGTGACCGATGTGGACGTGGCCACCAACACCTTGAAGTTCGAGTTCAACGACGACCTCAAGGCGTCTGTGTTGAACGTGATCCCCAACATGCGTGCGGGCGACATTGCTGTCAAAGCCGGTTTGGCCACGGCCAACAAGCGCTGGTGCGATGTGGACTTCCTGACTTTCGAATCGAAAGTGGCCAAGAACGTGCACGTGCTGGGCGATGCGATCCAGATCGCACCGGCCATGCCCAAGTCGGGCCACATGGCCAACCAGCATGGCAAGACCTGTGCAGCCGCAGTCGTGGCTTTGCTGACGGGTCAGCAAGTCAACACCATGCCGATCTACAACAACACCTGCTACAGCTTTGTCAGTTCGGAAGATGTAGTCCATGTGGCCAGCGTGCACGCCTACGACGCCGACAAGAAGACCATGCTGGCTGTGCCCGGTTCGGGTGGCGTCTCCAGCGCGGCCAACGAGCTGGAAGGCCGCTATGCACTGGCTTGGGCACGCAACATCTGGGCAGACACCTTGGCTTGATGTGCCGCTTCATCCAGGCCGCAGTCGAGAGTCTGCGGCTTTTTTTTGCCAATCATTTTTCAAAGCCATGAACATCCGATTTCAAACACATGCCCAAGTCGCCTTGATGCTTTTGTGCGGGGCTGGCAGCCTGGCTGCGCACGCGCAAGCTGACGAGGCGCGCGCCAAGAAAATTGTCGGTGGCGTTTGCTTTGTCTGCCATGGTGCAGAAGGCGAATCGTCCAGCGAAGTGTTCCCTCGTCTGGCGGGGCAGCACTGGGAATACACGGCCAAGCAGCTGGAAAACTTCAAATCCGGCAAGCGCAAGAGCACCGCCATGGCCGACATGGCGGCCAAGCTGACGCCCGATGAAATGGTGGCGTTGGGCCAGTTCTTTGAAAAACAAACCGTGCCGGTCGAACCAGCCAAAGACCCCGGACTGGCTGCTGTGGGCAAATACATCTATCACAACGGCAACAAATTCAGTGGTCTGGCCGCGTGTGCCAGCTGCCATGGCGCAGAAGCCAAAGGCACCACAGCCTTGCCGCGCCTGGCGGGCCAGTATGCAGACTACATTGCCACGCAGTTGCAACAGTTCAACAAGCGTGAGCGCACCAATGACAATGCCGTGATGCACGCCATCGTCAGCAAGATGACGCCGCTTGAAATGGTGGCCGTGGCGGAGTACCTGAGCGGTAAATAAATGCCCGCTCTCCCTTGAGTCAGGGGGCGGTCAATCCCGGTACGGGCATGGCCTGCGAGGCTTGGACGCTGGCCGATGTGCCGCCATCAAGCCAGCGGTCTGTCAGGCCTGCGCCCAGCCACATCCCCACCAGGCTGAGCCACGAGGTGAGCGCGAAGATGGCACCGCCGGTCACGCCAGCACCTACCGCGCAGCCGCCTGCGAGCATGGCCCCAAAACCCATCAAGATGGCACCGCCAATGTAGCGACGCATGCTGTAGCCGTCGCTGAAGCCTTCGAGTTTCCAGTCCTTGCCGATCAGGGCACCGATCAGCGAGCCGATGAACACGCCGGGCATCAGTCCAAACTCGAAGCCGATGGGGGGCGTGGGCCATTGCACCACCCGCATCAACCACTCGGCAGACGGGCCACTGAAGGTCAGGCCCTGGATTTGCACCGGATCGAACGACTCGCGTGCGACCCACTGGCTAAAGCCCCAAGCGGCAGCCACCATGAGGCCGGTGCCAATCCCACCGACCCACATCCACACACCGCGTTGTGGGCTGCGCAAGGAAAAATACAGCGCTGCGATCAGCCAGATGCCGCCCATGGCCAGACCTGCGCCATGGCCCAGCCCGGTCATGGCCAACAAGTCGCGCGAGGCGCCGCCTGCAACCGTCCACCAGCTGCTGACGGCCAGGCGCAACGGCGACAAGGCCCCTGACAAAGCCGATTGAGCGGCGACTGCGAAGATCAAGCCCGACAAGAGGGCACGCAAGTTGCCGTTGGCTGACAACACCAGCAAACGGCTGGCGCAGCCGCGCGTCATGACCATGCCGATGCCAAAAGTCAGACCTCCAATGAGTGCGCCAGAGAGGCTGCCGGTGGCGGCAATCTGACGGGCGTTGTTGGTGTCCAGCCAACCCAGCAGCACCATGAGCTGCACGGCGATCACCGCAGAGGCAAACGCCAACAACCACACGGAGAGCTTGTCACCAAAGCGGCGGTGCCAGAACTCGATCACGGCCGCGCGCAAACAAAAGCGAGAACGCTGTGCAAAGAACCCAAACAAGCCACCAATCAGGGCGCCACCTGTGGCAAGAATTGTCGGGTTTCCGTAGGCTTCCAGCCATTGAGTCATGGACATGGCGCACTCCATTTACATCATTGTTGAATGATGTATATCCTAAGGCGTGTGATGGATGGAGGCTTGATCGAGGTCAATGCACGGTCTCAGATGACCCAATCCATACTTTTGCTCAAGCGCCAGGCCAGGCCCGCTCCGAGCCAGATGCTGATGAGTGTGAGCCAAGCCGTCAGCGCAAAGATGGCGCCGCCCGTCATACCGGCACCCACGGTGCAACCGCTGGCCAATACCGCGCCAAAACCCATCAAGATGGCGCCCGACAGGTAGTGCCCCAATTTGTTTTCAGTTTTGAAACCTTCGAATTTGAATTCGCGGCCCAGCAAGGCACCGATCAAGGAGCCCAGGAATGTGCCGGGCAATACCCCTGAGTCAAAGCCCCAGCTGCCGACATTGGCTGTGGAAAGCACGCGCATCAGCCACTCGGCCGATGGGCTGCTGAAGCTCAGGCTTTGCACGGGCACGGGTTCAAAAGACGCAGATGCGATGGCTTGGGTAAGGCCCCAGCCCATGGCGATGCTTGTGCCCGTCAACGCGGCGCCCAGCCCCAGCGCCCAGCGACCTGCATGGTGGCGCATGAAAAATACCCAAGCAAAGATCAGCAAAGCGGCTGAGATGATCAGCCCGCCGGTGTTGCCAATGCCGCCGAGCAACAGCAAATCACGCGATGGGCCGCCATCGACAGGCCACAGTTGGGTCACACTGAGTTTCAGGGGGGCCAACCAGCCGCCAATGGTGGCCTGAACAGTCACGGCAAAGATCAGCCCTGATAGCAAAGCGCGCAAATTGCCATTGGCCGACAACACCAGCAAGCGGCTTGCACAGCCGCGCGTCAGGATCATCCCGGCGCCAAAACACAAGCCACCCACAATGGCCCCCGAGATGCTTCCCGGTTGGGCCATGAACCGGGTCACGGAAGGTTTGAGCCATCCCATGACAACCAGCCCCTGCACGGTGAAAAGACAAGTACCAAAGGCCAAAAGCCAGACACTCAAGCGTTCGCCGGCCTTGCCTTCACAGCATTCAAGCACTGCTGCACGGGCACAAAATCGTGTTCGTTGTGCCGCAAAACCAAATACCAAGCCGATGAGCGCCCCCCCAGTGGCCAACACATTGGCATCACCCCAGGTTTCCAGCAGGCTTGCAAGATTCACATGACTCTCCAGTAATTTAAGATTCGCTTATATTTCGCGTTGTCTAAACATGATGACAACCCCCGTATTTTCCGGGTTTTTTTGATCCATATTCATGAATGAGCTTACTTTGAACCTCGCTTTGAAACGTCGTCATTTCTTGAGTGTGGCGTCACTGGGGCTTTCCCAAGGTGTTTGGGCTCAGTCGGGCGCCTCTGCAGTGCTGCCCACGCCCCAATCTTTGCAGGCTGAATTGAATCGGGCTTTGCAGCAAAAACAACCCTTGATCGTGATGGTGAGCCTGGAGGGGTGTCCGTTTTGCCGAGTTGCACGCAGCAGCCATCTGGTGCCCATGCAAAAAGCGGGCGCGCCCATCGTGCAGCTCGACATGCGCAGTGCGCAAGCGGTGTTGGATTTCCAAGGACGCTCGACCACGCATGATCAACTGATTAAACAATGGCGCATTTCCATTGCGCCTACTTTGCTGTTCTTCGGCCCAGGTGGCAAAGAAGTTGCAGAACGCATGGAGGGGGGGTATCTGCCGGATTTTTATGGCCCTTATCTGGATGAGCGCCTGATCAAGGGCCGACAGGCGCTTTGAATGCGCCCTGTTGAGCTTAGAAATCCATGCATTCTTCCTTCGCGACAATTTTCAATTTTTGACAAGCAGTCATGATTCCAATCCGCAATGATTCCGCATGGAAGGGCACTTCCGACTGCCGCAGTTGTGGCATACGTGACATGGTCTTGTTTGTCGACCTCAACGAGCAAGACTTCAGCGACATGCACACGCCCATCGACGACATGGGCTTTCAAGCGGATGCGGTCTTGTACACGGAGGGGCAGTCAGCGCAAGGCCTGTTCACGCTGCGAAAAGGCACCGTGAAGTTGGTGCGTGCAACGGTTGACGGCCGTGAACGCATTGTCAGAGTGTTGCGTCCGGGGGATGTGATTGGCTTGGAGGCCTTGGTCACTGGGCGTTATGACAGTGAAGCCGTCGCAATGGTGGATGTCAGCGTTTGCAGGATTCCTTTGTCGGTGATCCATCAACTGTCTGCCAACTCCCCGCGTTTGCACTTGAGGTTGATGCAAAAATGGCAGCAAGCATTGAAGGATGCAGATGATTGGTTGGCCGAGCTGAATTTCGGCTCTGCGCGTCAGCGCGTGGCCAGTTTGGCATTGAAAATGCGAGATCCTGAGCAGTCACAATTCACGGCATTCTTTGCACGTGACGACATGGGCGCCATGCTCGACCTCAAGTTGGAAACTGTGAGTCGTGAAATTTCTGGACTGATTCGTGATGGCGCCTTGAAATCTTGCGACAAGCAGGGCAGGCGCTACGAGATTTTGGACGAAAAAATGCTGTTGGCCTGAGCGGCCATCGGCTCAATTTCAGCGCTTTCGAGCAGTCAAGCCCAGCAGACCTGACATGCCATTGTGGGCCGTACCTTCGTCAATCTGCGCTTCGTAGGTTTGCAAGTCGATGATGTCGTAATCTGCAAAAGCATCACGCATCAGGGGCTCATCGTACATATGCGCCAGCTTGCCCGGGCCACCTGTGTTGAACTGCAGTTGTGCAGCCGTATAGCCCTGAATGATCAATGTTCCGCCGGACTTCAGGCTCGCGTCCATCTTGGCAAACAGCGCCTTGCGTTCCAAAGGGGCGGCAAACTGGAAGAAGATGCCAACCACATTGTTGTAGTGTGAGTCCTTCCAGT
Source organism: Limnohabitans sp. T6-5 (assembly GCF_003063315.1). Classification (GTDB taxonomy): domain Bacteria; phylum Pseudomonadota; class Gammaproteobacteria; order Burkholderiales; family Burkholderiaceae_C; genus Limnohabitans_A. The sequence continues at coordinate 990,177 of NZ_NERV01000002.1, read as the reverse complement.
TAAACGATTGCCAGTCACTGCAATGCCACTGAACCGATTGCATGCGGCGTTCGGCCAACAGCCGTGCTTTTTGAATGGCGTTTTCTGAAAAATCAAAGGCATCAACGGCGAGGCCTTGCTCCGCCAGCCAGACACCATTGCGGCCTTCCCCATCTGCCACGGCCAATGCAGAGCCAGCTTGCAGGTGCGCCACTTGGCTGTGCAGATACGCATTGGGTGCTTCGCCAAAAATGTACTGATCCGTGGCGAATCGTTGGTTCCATGTAATCAGTGGACTGTTGAATGCTGTCATGGTGTTGCGGGTTGATATTTTGTCGGTTACAGGGGAGCGGATAATTGAGTATATTGGTGAAAACTTATGGAGTTCCGCATGAACATGATTCACTCACTTCGGACGCTCCCCGGCTTCGTCTTGTGTCTGGGCGCATTGAGCAGCCATTTGGTTTGGGCCACAGACGCCAAGGCGGTGGTTGTAGATGAAATGTCTGCCTACCTCGAGTTTGTTGATTACGGCGGGGGCACGATCTTTCCAGAACAAATTCCCAAGGCCGAGTACGCCAAGATGATCGTCATCGATACACGCGATGCCAGTCAATTTGGCCAAGAACACATTCCGGGCGCCATCAACATCGAGTGGCGTCAGGTGCTGGTCAAGTCGGCGCTCATTCCCAAAAACAAGCCGGTGCTGGTCTATTGCAATACCGGCAGTCTGTCTGCGCAGGCAGGATTTGCCTTGCGGGTAGCGGGTTGGGAAAATGTCCGCATTCTTCAAGGTGGCTATGCCGAGTGGAAAGTCAAAGGCGGCATGGACGCCAACCTCAAGGCCACGTCTACCCCACAGCATTGAAAGAAAAAAATATGAAAACAGCGCATGATTTGGTGGCGCAAGCCAAAGCACTCACCCAGGAAATTGCCTTGCAAGATGCAGCCCAAGCGATTCTCGATGCTGATGTGTTGCTCGACGTTCGCGAAGCGGATGAGTTTGCAGCGGGCCACATTGCAAGCGCGGTGTTGATGCCACGCGGCTTGCTCGAGTTCAAGCTCAGCGCCTCACCTGCACTGGCATCACGTGATCTGAACATTGTTCTGTATTGCAAGACGAGCGGTCGCGCTGCATTGGCGGCGCAAACCATGCAGACGATGGGATACCTGAGTGTCCGCTCCCTCGCCGGGGGCTTTGACGCTTGGCAGGCCGCCGGAATGCCTGTGGTCAAGCCGGAAGAACCTTCATTTGAATGAGCGCTACCAGGTCCGAGTTTGCCAAGCGGATGGGTCATGAAGAAAAATGGAAGCGCCACAATGGCTGTTTGTGAATGCTTTTACTGGTGAAATCCCTGATCGCACGGATTGAGGGATCTGTTGGACGCATCAGTTTTTTGCGTTAAATTAGCGGTTGTTTATATTTGAACGTGGAGCTTTCATGAAATTGTTGTCTGCATTTGTAGCCGTGTCTGCATTGTTTGCTGCGCCGGCCTTCGCCAACTTGGACCTTGCCAAGAAAAATGCCTGCATGGCTTGTCATGCAGTGGATAAAAAAGTGGTGGGTCCAGCCTACCAAGATGTGGCCAAGAAATATGCTGGCCAAAAGGACGCTGCAGCCACGGTGGCAAAAAACATCAAGGCCGGTGGTTCCGGTAAGTGGGGGCCAGTTCCCATGCCTGCACAGGCGGCTTTGAGCGAAGCCGATGCCAATACCCTGGCGGCCTGGATTTTGGCGGGTGCCAAGTAATCGTTATGGCCCATTGCTTGTCAATTGGGTGTTGAAGTTGTGAAAGCTCGACTGGTACTCGTGGCTTTTATATTCCGCTCTTCGGGCAACTGAAGAGCGGTTTTTTTTTGGGGGAGACATTCCATGCTTGCACCAACTCGATGGGTTTTTTATTTCATGTTCGCGGGCGCATCCACAGGGCTACAAGCACAGCCTGCCATTTTTCACGGGGCAGACTTGAGGTTGGGTCAAAAACTGATCGATGAGAACAAGTGCGTCGAATGCCACGCGTCCAAGGTTCCGGGAGATGGCAGTGCGATCTACAAGCCCAAAGGGCGAATCAACACGGCGGGCATGTTGCGCGGCATGGTCGAGCAATGCAACACCGAGCTGAACATGGGCATGTTTCCAGAAGAGGTCGATGCCGTGTCCGCAGTCTTGAACAAGGACTACTACAAGTTTAAATAAACAATCACTTATATAGGGTATTTCCTATATCAGTTTTCGCGAATATCTCTGATGATTTGAATCAAAGGCGGGGCCTCTCCGAGAGGCGGGTCCAGCTGTTCAAATGTCGCAAATCTGAAGGAGATACACATGCGCAAATCTTGGACTTGGGTGAAGTGGGGTGTTTTGGCCAGTTCTGTCTGGTTGACCGGTTGCGGCACCATCAGCACGATGGGCAAGCTTGAGACAGGTGCCGCCGCTGAAGCTGGTCGCATGTGGGACCGCTGGATCGAAGGTAATGGCGACATCGCAGTGGCCACCACCTGGGAGCGCAAAGTCAAGGCCGGTGTGACCGCCAATGAGGTTGAGCAAGTGCTCAAGCAAGTGGCCACCGAGCGCAACATGAAAGACGTGGGCACCTTGCCTTTGTCCAAGGAGCTGGAAGCCCGCACCGGCCAAAAACAAAAGCTGCTGACGGTGTACTCGTTCTGCACCCCAGCGACTGCACGTCGCATGGTGGACTTCAGCCCGCACATGGCCGCTTATTTGCCTTGCCGAATCTCTCTGGTAGAGAAGGAAGACGGACTGTGGATGTACACCCTCAACATGGACATGATGGTCAAGATGGGCCGCCAGCTGCCGTCCCCTCTGAAGGAAGAGGCTCGAGCCGTGCGCGACACGCTTTGGGAAATGATGGAGCGCGGCTCCAAGGGTGAATTTTGATTTAAAAAACAACAAAGAGACAAAACATGAAAACAATCAACACTTTGCGTGCCACCGTGTTGGCCGCTGTTTTGGCGACTGGTTCAGTAGCTTGGGCGACCGACGGTTACTTTCCTCATGGCTATGGCATGCAATCGGTGGGCATGGGCGGTGCGTCTGTGGCGGTCACGGGCAACACATTTGCGGGCGCCAACAACCCTGCATTGGCAGCATTTGCTGGTAACCGTTTTGAGGTCGGTGCCAATGTGTTCATGCCAAAGCGAGGTGCCACTCGTACTGGAGGGGCTGGGATGATGGCAGGGATGAATGGGAGCGTTGAGAGTGGCTCAAGCACATTCATCGTTCCCGAGTTTGGCTATAACCGACAGATCGGTTCTGATATGGCCGTGGGTCTGTCTGTGTACGGCAATGGCGGGATGAACACCGATTACGTAGCAACGGGCTTTAATTGTGGTCCAGGTGCAACCAATATGTTGTGTGGTGGCACGAATCTGGGCGTCAATTTGATGCAATTGATCGTGGCCCCTACCTTTGCTTACAAACTGACCGAAACCAGTGCGATTGGCGTGTCTCCTCTGTTGGTGTATCAGCAGTTCAAGGCTTCGGGTTTGCAGGCGTTCGCAGGTAAACCCCAGTGGACAGGTCAAAACACCTTTGCCGCAAACACCACAGACAATGGCAATGATTCCAGCAAAGGCCTCGGTGTGCGTTTGGGCTACACGGCCCAAGTGAATGACAGCACTCGGTTCGGGGTGTCTTATTCGCCCCGAATCAACATGAGCCGCTTCGACAAATACTCACAGCTGTTTGCTGAAGCCGGTGATTTTGATATTCCAGAGAACTTCGCGTTCGGTGTCTCTATTCAGGCTTCTCCAGCGGTGATGTTGGCGTTGGATTACCAACGCATCAATTACAGCAAAGTCAAGTCGATTGGCAATCAGATGATGCAAGGCGGTCCTTTGGGGGCAGAAAATGGTCCTGGCTTCGGCTGGGCGGATCTGAATGTCTTCAAATTGGGTGTCGAGTGGAAACAAAGCCAGAACTTGACCTTGCGTGCAGGCTACAACCACACCAACAACCCCGTCGGCGGTGCCAACGTCACTTTCAACATCATTGCGCCAGGGGTCATCACGGACCACTACACCTTGGGTGCGACGTACAAGTTGGATGACAAAACCGATCTGACTTTTGCATACATGTATGCGCCGAAAAACACGGTCACAGGCACGTCGGGTTTGAATCCAACATTGACTGAAACCATCCGCATGTCCCAGCAATCCCTGGGTGTTCAGTACGGCTGGAAGTTCTGATTTAGACAAGTTGGCCACTTGATCTGGGTTTGTCCTGATCAAGTGGCTGCGGCTTTGTAATTTCTGGTTCAGATATTTCGTTTATCGTATATATTCGCACATCCGAATATACTGACATAACGGCAATTGGTGCATGAATGATGAAAAGACGGTGGTGTTTGAGAAAGCAGCAGCTTTGTTTGCTGTGTTGTCAACGCCCATTCGCCTGCGCATCATCAGCGAGCTGTGTCAGGGTGAGCGCAATGTCGGGCAATTGCTTGGCAGCATTGATGTAGCGCAACCCAATATGTCTCAGCATCTGAACATGATGTACAGGGCTGGGATCTTGGGCAAGCGACGTCAGGGTGCGCAAATGTTTTATCGGATAGCAGAAGAGACAGCGGCGATGGCTTGTCGGGCCGTGTGCACGCAGGTGGCTATCGATCTGGATGTGAATTGACAACTCAAAACGAGGAGTTCGTGTGAAAGATGACAACATCAACTCGGGAAGGGTGCAAAAAGCGCCTGAGAATTTCCTGACGAAAAGCGGTATCCGGGAAGTTTTTGCCGAAGGCAAAAAAGGTCGCCGTGATTTCATTCGCAGCGCATTTGCTGCGGCTGCTGCGGGTGCGGCTGCACCCATGGCTTTGGCACAAGGCAATCCTGTGCCGACTGAAGGCGGCGATCCCAACATCTTGAATTTGCCTGAGCATGCGACCAATCTGGGTCAGGGTGTGGCGGTTGAAGGGTATGGCAAGCCATCAAAATTCGAATCGAACCTGCAGCGCCGTCAGAGCCCCGGTCTGACGCAAACCACCCAAGCCTCGGTGTCGTTTGCGCCTTTGCAATCCTTGTTTGGCATCGTTACGCCCAGCGGTCTGCACTTCGAGCGTCACCACCAAGGCTGGTGGGACATCGATCCGTCCAAACACCGCTTCATGATCAATGGCATGGTCAAAAAGAACATGGTGTTCACCATGGACGAGATCATGCGTTTGCCATCGGTGTCGCGCTTCCACTTCATCGAGTGTGGTGCCAACACCGCTGTCGATTGGGGCAACGTGGCTGTACCCACGGTGCAATACACCCACGGCATGTTGTCGTGCAGCGAGTTCACCGGCGTGCCCTTGATCACACTGCTTGAATTGGCTGGCGCCGACCTCAAAAATGGCAAGTTCATTTTGGCCGAAGGCGGCGATGGCTCGTCCATGACCCGTACCATTCCGATGAGCCTGATCACCTCGGGTGAAGTGTTGGTAGCCTACGGCCAGAACGGTGAAATGTTGCGCCCAGAAAACGGCTACCCACTGCGTTTGGTGGTGCCTGGCGTTCAAGGCGTCAGCTGGGTCAAGTACCTGCGCCGCATCGAAGTGGGTGACAAACCTTATGCGGCCAAAGACGAAGCCATTCATTACATCGATTTGCAGCCCGGTGGCTTGCACCGTCAGTACACCAACATCCAGGAAGTCAAGAGCGTGGTGACCACGCCCTCTGGCGGTCAGGTTTTGCTGGACAAAGGCTTCTACAACATCACGGGTTTGGCCTGGTCGGGCAAAGGCAAGATCCAGCGCGTGGATGTTTCCACCGATGGTGGCCGCAATTGGCGACAAGCGCGTCTGGAAACGCCTGTGTTGTCCAAAGCTTTGACGCGTTTCAATCTGGACTGGGTCTGGGACGGCAAGCCTGCCATCATCCAAAGCCGTGCACAAGACGAAACAGGCCATGTGCAGCCAACTTATCAGCAATTGCGTGGTGTTCGTGGCACGCGTTCGATCTATCACAACAACGCCATCCAATCGTGGCTGGTTCAGGAAAACGGTGAGGTGAAAAATGTTCAGGTTTCGTAATGCCGTTTTGACGGTCGCCTTGCTGGCCGTGGCGGGTATGGCTGCAGCGCAGTCGCCCAAATACCCTGGTGTCGGTCGAGCCGCCACGCCTAAAGAAGTGGCCAAGTGGGACATTGATGTGCGTCCTGACTTCAAAGGTTTGCCTGCAGGCTCGGGCTCTGTGGCCAAGGGTCAAGACGTTTGGGAAGGCAAATGCGCGCATTGCCACGGCGTGTTCGGTGAGTCTGGTGAGGTGTTCAGTCCTCTGATTGGTGGCACCACCGCCGAAGACGTCAAGACAGGCCGCGTGGCCAACTTGAATCGCTCGGACTATCCAGGCCGCACCACCATCATGAAGGTGGCGACGGTGTCGACCTTGTGGGACTACATCAACCGCGCCATGCCTTGGACCAGCCCCAAGTCCTTGACGACGGAAGAAGTCTATGCGGTGACTGCGTTCTTGTTGAATTTGGGCAATGTGGTGCCTGATGACTTCGTGTTGTCGGACAAAAACATCGCTGACGTGCAAAACCGCATGCCTAATCGCAACGGCATGACAACCAAGCACGCCATGTGGCCCGGTCATGAATTTGGTGGCGTCAAAAATCCAGATACCGATAACAAGATCTGCATGAAAGACTGCACGACTGAACCCAACGTGGCGTCTTTCTTGCCTGACTTTGCCCGCAATGCCCACGGCAACCTGGCTGAGCAAAACCGCTTGGTGGGGCAGCAGCACGGGGTGGACACCACCAAGCCAGAAGCCAAGGCAGGCATGCCTGCCGTTGCAGCGCCCGCTGCGGTTGCACCTGCCAAGCCAGAAAATGCCGAGGCCAAAGCCGCCATAGCCTTGCTGAACAAATACAGCTGTACAGCATGCCACGGTGTGGACAAGAAAGTGGTGGGCCCAGGCTTCAATGAAGTAGCCAAAAAGCATGCAGGCAAGGTCGACTATCTGGCTGGCAAAATCAAGGCCGGTGGTTCAGGTGTTTGGGGTCCGATCCCCATGCCTGCACAGTCCCTGCCTGAAGCGGACGCCAAGAAAATTGCCGAATGGATTTCAAAGGGGGCCAGCAAGTAATACGGGATATACCTGTTGCACTGCTGAACCTGTTTCAATAGCATCACTCAACCTCAAGGAGATATCAGATGCAAACCCGTCGCGAGACACTCAAGCAAAGCGCTGTAGTGGCAGGCCTGTTGGCCACGGCTGGCTTCCCCCAGTTCGCACAAGCCGCGTTCAACAAAGTGGCCTTTGATGCCAAGTCTGTCCAAGATGCGGCCAAAGCCGCTGGCGCTGCCAGCTTGGTCGAAAGCAAGGATGTGACCATCACCGGTCCGGACATCGCTGAAAACGGCGCTGTGGTTCCATTGGGTGCCAGCACCTCTTTGGCTGGCGTTAAGCAATTGCTGGTTCTCGTTGAAAAGAACCCTGCAGCATTGGTCGCCTTGTTCCATGTGAGCGACAGCATTGATGCCAACTTCGCCACACGTGCCAAGATGGGTCAATCTTCGGATGTTTACGCTGTCGCCATCATGGCCGATGGCAAAGCTTTCTTCGCCAAGAAGGAAGTCAAAGTCACTTTGGGCGGTTGCGGCGGTTAAGCGCACACTGATCCGATCCACAAATCATTGAAAGAATTGGAGTAAAAAATGGCAGATCCAATGCGCATTCGTGCCCAAGCCTCTGGCGACAAAGCCACCGTCCGTGTTCTCATGAGCCACGAAATGGAATCCGGTCAGCGCAAAGACGCCGCTGGCAAACTGGTTCCAGCTTGGTATATCCAGGAAGTCACCGCTTCTTTGAACGGCAAGCAAGTACTGGCCGCTGAATGGGGCCCCGCTGTGTCCAAGAACCCCTTTATGCAGTTTGCCATCAAGGGTGCCAAGGCAGGTGACAAAGTCGCTGTGACCTGGAAAGACAACAAGGGCGATACCCGCACGGACGAAGCCACCGTTTCCTGATAACGTGGTATGTCCAAAAGGGTGAAGAATTTGACTTCACCCTTTTTTTGTTTTGAGAATGAATACGAGGTGACGCATGAAATACGCGACCACAATGACCTTGGCCACTGTTTTGGCCATGGCCGTCTTCCCCGCCATGGCGCAAAAGACCGCCAGCCAAGGCATTGATGAATACCGCGCCATGTTGCAAGACGGTAACCCTGCCGAATTGTTTGAAGCCAAAGGCGAGGGCTTGTGGACGCAAAAGCGCGGCCCCAACAACGCCAGCCTAGAGAAATGCGATCTGGGCAAAGGTCCTGGCGTGGTCAAGGGTGCATTTGTGGAGTTGCCCCGTTACTTTGCAGATACCCAGCGCGTGCAGGATCTGGAAACCCGCTTGGTCACTTGCATGGAAACCCTTCAGGGTTTCAACGCTGCCGAGATTTACAAGACACCCTTTGGCAAGGGTGAGCAAAACAACGTGACGGCACTGGCCACCTGGATCGCCGCAGAGTCCAAGGGCATGCGTTTCAATCTGTCGCAAGCGCATCCTCAGGAAAAGACTTTTTATGAAGTCGGCAAGCGTTTGTTTTTCCAGCGTGGTGGTCCTCATGATTTTTCGTGTGCCTCTTGCCACGGCGAAGAGGGCAAGCGCATCCGCCTGCAAGACCTGCCCATGCTGACCAAGAATCCCGGAGATGGTGTCGGTTTTGCCGCCTGGCCCGCCTACCGTGTATCCAACGGTCAAATGTGGGGCATGCAATTGCGTTTGAACGACTGCTACCGCCAGCAACGTTTCCCGTATCCGGGTTTTGGCAGTGATGCCACATTGGCCTTGGCCACCTATTTGGGTGTGAATGCCAAGGGGGCCGCATCGGTGGCGCCAGCCATCAAGCGCTAATGAATGAAGGTGATCACCATGAAAAAGAAAATTCAATTTGCCTTGACCGGTATCGCTGCAGCTTTGCTGGTGGTCGGTTGCGCATCGGCCCCTTCAGTGTCTGAACTCAATGAACTGACCAACAAGATCGTCAAAGCATCGTTTCGCGACGAAGGTTTTGTCAAAGTCGATCGCGTGTTGAACACCGATGAAACCAACCGCGCATGCAGCGAAGCCGATGTGGCGGGCAAGCCTTTGGATGAGAAGACTGCCAAAGCCATCGAAGAGATGAATTTGAAGGCCATCAAATGGCCCTCGGATGGGAAATTCATCGGCGATTGGAAGCAAGGCGAGGCCATTGCCCAGAGTGGACGTGGCTTGACCTGGACTGACAAAGTCACAGATGTCAACGGTGGCAATTGCTACAACTGCCATCAGATCAGCAAAGAAGAAATTTCTTACGGCACCATTGGCCCGAGCCTCTACAACTACGGCAAGATCCGTGGTGTGACCGATCCGAACAGTCCCGAAAGCAAACCCATTGTGGAATACACCTGGGGCAAGATCTGGAATTCAAAGGCCTACAACGCTTGCTCCAACATGCCCCGTGCAGGTCACATGGGCATCTTGTCCGAAGAACAAGTTCGCCACGTGGTTGGCCTGTTGCTGGACCCCAAATCGCCCGTCAACCAGTAATCCATCTGAAACCCGGCATGTCCGGGTTTTTTTGCCGTCAATACATCAGTGAGTGCAAATATGAACCTGACCAAACGTGAATTCATCCAAGTGATGGGCGCCGGCACCATGGCCGGCATGAGCATGGGTAAGTTTTCTGAAGCCAGCGCAGCCACCGCAGCCAATGGCCTGTACGACATCCCCAAGTTCGGCAATGTGTCTTTCTTGCACATGACCGACTGCCATGCTCAGCTCAAGCCGATTTACTTCCGCGAGCCCAGCATCAATATGGGCATTGGCTCCATGCAGGGCAATTTGCCGCATTTGGTGGGCGAACACTTGCTCAAAGTGGCCAAGATCCGCCCGGGTTCTGCAGAGGCGCACGCGCTGACGTATCTGGACTACGAAAAAGCCGCCAACCGTTACGGCAAGGTGGGCGGTTTTGCGCACCTGGCTACGCTGGTCAAGCGCATGAAGGCCAGCCGTCCTGGCGCCTTGTTGCTGGACGGTGGCGACACCTGGCAAGGCTCTGGCACTTGTTTGTGGACCAATGGTCAGGACATGGTCGACGCCTGCAAATTGCTGGGCGTGGACGTCATGACCGGTCACTGGGAATTCACTCTGGGCATGGAACGTGTGAAAGAAATCGTCGAGAAAGACTTCGCGGGTAAGGTGGACTTTGTCGCGCAAAACATCAAGACCAACGACTTTGGCGACCCGGTTTTCAAGCCCTATGTGATCCGCGAGATCAATGGCGTGCCTTGCGCCATCATCGGCCAGGCTTTCCCCTACACCCCGATTGCCAACCCCCGCTACATGGTGGCCGACTGGGCCTTTGGCATCCAGGACGACAACATGCAAAAGATGGTGGACGAAGCCCGTGGCAAAGGCGCGCAGGTCGTCGTCGTCATCAGCCACAACGGCATGGATGTGGACCTGAAAATGGCCAGTCGCGTCAGTGGCATTGACGCCATCATGGGCGGCCACACACACGATGGCATGCCCGTGGCCACACTGGTGTCCAACAAAGGCGGCAAAACCATCGTCACCAACGCAGGCTCCAATGGCAAGTTCCTGGGGGTGCTCGACTTTGATGTCAAAGACAAAAAGGTCAGCGATTTCCGCTACAAACTGCTGCCCGTGTTCTCGAACATGCTGCCAGCCGATAAAGAGATGGACGCACTGATCACCAAGATCCGCGCGCCCTACGAAGCCAAGCTGTCCGAAAAGCTGGGCATCTCGGAAGGTTTGCTGTATCGCCGTGGTAACTTCAACGGCACGGGCGACCAATTGCTGGTCGATGCCTTGCTCGATGTACAGGGCGCTGAGATCGCGTTCTCGCCAGGCTTTCGCTGGGGTACATCGCTCTTGCCGGGCCAGGCCATTACACGTGAGTGGCTGCTCGACATGACGGCCACGACATACTCTTATGCCACGGTGACCGAGATGACCGGCGAGACCATCAAGACGGTCCTCGAAGACGTGTGCGACAACCTGTTCAACCCTGATCCTTACTACCAGCAAGGTGGTGACATGGTGCGTGTGGGGGGGTTGAGCTACAGCTGCAACCCTCTGGGCAAGATGGGCACACGGATTGGCGACATGCGCCTGAATGGCCAGCTGATTGAGGCGGGCAAAAAGTACAAGGTGGCAGGTTGGGCACCCGTGGCCGAAGAGGCGCGCACGCAAGGCAACAAGCAAGTGTGGGAAGTCGTGGAGACCTGGCTCAAGACGCAGCCCGGCGGTCGTGTCAAACCCCGCAAGCTCAATGCCCCCAAGATCACTGGTGGTTTGCCCAATCAGGGCTACGTGGGCTGAGCTTGAATTAACCCACAGGGCTCTGAGATGCAACAGAGTTGCATCTCAGGTTGGCTTTGACGGCAACTCGGTAAACACTTCAGTCTGGCTTGTCTCGAAGCGCAATAAGCATACTGATTTTCATGAAAAAAGGGGAGACAAATGGCAGATTCAAATGGCATGACGACAGGCAATTCCTGGTCGTTACTTTGGTTCAGAAGCCGTGACGATGTCACGCCGTTCATCAATGACACCGCAGTTCGTATCCGAGCGGGCATCATGCTGGCCATTCCGATCTTCATGGCCTTCACTCTGTGGGATATCGTGTTCGGTAGTCGCTGGATCGTCACTGGCGAAGTGATCAAGGACACTTTTGAACTTGACTTTGACAACCGCATTCTTTACATGGTCCAGGCCGTGCGCCGAACCTACGACTACACCGTGCAAACCTGGCTGCTGTTTTATGCCTTGCTTGAAATGCTCGCGGGCATGAGTGTCAAAACGGCGTATCTGTCGCCCACCATTTGGCTGTCAACTTTGCTGGCCAGGCGCGCTCGCCCCGTGTGGAAGCCGTTGACACCCAAGAGATTCGCCTGGACCATTGGCGCGTCGATGATCAGTGTTTGTCTGGTTTTTTTCCATCCTGAAAAATTCGCCGCGGCCATTAATTTCATCTTCCGCAGCGCGGTTCTGCCTACTACTGAGCAGTATCTGCCCCGCTGGTTGCCCCTGGTGATGGTCTGGGTGTGCCTGGGCTTCATGTGGCTCGAGGCTGTGCTGGGCTATTGCCTGGGCTGTGAGGTTCACGCCTTGCTGGTGAAGCTGGGTGTTTTCAAAGAAGATTGCGAGGCTTGCAATAACCTCGACTTCAGTCAGCCGCGCTGAACGGCTGCCCGTTTTTTCGCTTACGCGACTTGCAATTTGAAGTCATGCGTGCCTGGTCATGGGCCAGGATGCGCTTGACGATCTTCAAAGGTAAGTTTCTGAACCAAGCAGGAAGAATACCCACCGAGCGGATTGACAAAGCGGCGGCCCATCGGGTCAGGGGACGCAACCAAGCGGTGGCTTGCAAAAACTCTTTTTGCTGCTGGCTGTTCATCATGATTTGAATCTCTTGAGATCTCTTCAAGACATGAAGTTGCGCCAAGTACCGATGTTGTAAACCCGGTGGTAACCGTTTTTCTTCAACATCAACTTGGCCATGCCACTGCGTGTGCCACTGGCGCAACCGACCACCACGGGCGCAGATTTGGGCAGGCTGGCCAAATGCTGGCCCAGTTCGTTGAGGGGGATGTTGCGTGTGCCGGGAGCATTGCCAGAGGCGAATTCGGCTGCAGAGCGGACATCCAAAAGAATGGCTCCCTCATTTTTGAGTTGCGGCAACAAAGCCATGACGCGTCGGGCATTCCACCACTTGTAGCCAAACCACAGGGCCAAGGCCATCATGGGCCAATAGTCTTGAATGAATTTCATGAGGCTTCTTTTTGCGTTGGATTTTGGCCAAAACTGTCGGGCATTTGCACCGCCACCACTTCACCGCGAGCAGTGGCCACGCCTGCGGCATACACGGTAGTCTCGACCACCACCTTGCGGCCTTTGATTTGCTTGATTCGGCCACGAATGACCATTTCGCTGTCCAGCGGTGTGGGCTTGAGGAAGTCCACATGCAAAGAGCCCGTCACAAAACGAAAGGCGGGCAGGGAGTCCATGTCACGACCTTCTTGGCGGTACATGGCGGCAGCGGCCGTGCCGGTGCTGTGGCAATCAATCAGCGAAACGATCAGGCCGCCATAGGCAAAGCCTGGAACGGAGGTGTGGTAAGGCTCAGGCTGAAAGTGCGTGACGGTCTCGTCGCCATCCCAGACGGTTTTGATCTGGTGGCCGTGCGTGTTCAGGTGCCCGCAACCGTAGCAGTGTGCAACGTTTTCGGGGTAATGGTCTTGAAATGCATCCATGGGGTGTCTTGGTTTAAGGTTGAGGGCGAGTCAAAGACCAACCTTTGTTTACCCATTGGCTCACACCACCTTCTACATAACGTATGTTTTGATAGCCTTGTTGCTTGAGTTTTGCCAAAGTGGCTTTTGACCGGTTTTGAGTGTTGCAAATCAGCAGGACAGGTTTGTCCGGATTTTTCGGGATCAGCATTTGCTTCTGAGGCAATTCGCTCATGGGCAGCAATACGGCACCTGGCGCCACACCCGTGCGATGCTCCATTGTTTCTCGTATGTCGATGAGAATGACGCGGCCAGCTTCGTGTTCTGTGTGGGCTTGCTCAAGTGAAATTTTGTCAATATCGTCGGCAGAAGTGCACGCATTGATCGTCAGGATTGCAATGGAAAGAAGAATTTTTCGGATCATGGATTGATGTGCTTTGTATGAATATAAGTGTTCGCGAATATTATGTTGACGTTAATGTATCCAACAGAACTGAAACTGTCGATAAAAGGGTAAAAGCGCAGACTTTTCAGGTGACTTGATATGACCATTACCTCTTCATGTGCTCTGGCGATATGCTCACAGGTTGATATCCACTCAAAGAGCCTGTTTTGACTCAGCCACCACTGCTTGCCAGCCCTCAAGCGCACCCTGCATCGCTATCCGGTCTGCTGCCCTTTTTAAAGCCCTACCGCTGGGCGTTGGCTGCGGCCGGTGTGTTCTTGCTCCTGGCGGCAGGCACTACGCTGGCTTTTCCGTGGGCTTTGCGTCAGCTGATTGACCAGGGCTTGGCTGCGGGTGTGTCTTCGGACCATCTGGCCCAGGATTTCATGCTGCTGTTTGCGGTGGCTTCTGCATTGGCAGTGTTTTCGTCAGCGCGTTACTACACCGTGAGTTGGTTGGGCGAGCGCATCACCACCGATGTGCGCAATGCCGTCTATGGCCATGTGCTGGCACAAAGTCCGGCTTTTTTTGAAACCACGCAGTCGGGTGAAGTCTTGTCACGGCTGACCAACGACACCACCTTGGTGCAAACCGTGGTCGGCTCGTCGTTTTCCATGGGCTTGCGCAATCTGGTCATGGGTGTGGGGGCCATGGCCATGCTGGTGTGGACCAATCCAGTGTTGATGTTGCAGGTCATGGTGGTGCTTTTGTTGGTAGTTTTGCCTTCGGTGATTTTGGGGCGCCGGGTGCGCAAACTCTCGCGGGCCAGCCAAGACCGGGTGGCCGATGCCAGCGCATTGGCCTCCGAAGTGCTCAATGCGATTTCGGTGGTGCAAAGCTATACGGCAGAGCAGCGTGAGACGCACCGCTTTGTTGCGTCCACCACCAAGGCCTTGGGGACGGCTTTGCGCCGTATTCGCGCCCGGGCGGTGTTGGTCGGATTCATCATCCTAGCATCCAGTGCGGTGTTGCTGTGGGGGCTTTACATGGGCACCTTGGCGGTGCGAGCTGGCACCACCACGGCAGGAGCGCTGAGCCAGACCATTGTGTATGTGATCTTGCTGGCCAGTGCTTTTGCCGTGCTCGGCGAGGTGTATGGCGACATGCTGCGCGCTGCAGGGGCGACCGAACGCTTGATGGAGTTGTTGCACAGCCAATCGACCTTGAAACAGGTCGAGCAACCCGTCCAGGCCCCTTGGCCTGTCGACGGGTCGGTGCTCTCGCTCGATAGCGTGAGTTTTCATTACCCCTCGCGGCCAGAGACTTGGGCGTTGAAGCAGTTGAGTGGCCAGATCGCAGCGGGGCAGACTGTGGCGGTGGTCGGCCCCAGCGGTGCAGGCAAAACGACATTGTTTGATTTGCTCATGCGCTTTCATGACCCGCAGTCTGGCCGCATCATTCTGGATGGCGTGCCGATTGACCAGATGAGCTTGCATGACCTGCGTGGCCGCATGGCCATCGTGCCGCAAGAGCCCGTGATTTTTTCAGGCACGGTGCTTGAGAACATCCGTTATGGACGGCCCGAGGCCAGCGCCCAGGAGGTGCTGGCTGCTGCTGAAGCCGCGTACGCTCAGGAGTTCATCACGCAGCTGCCACAAGGCATGGACACCTACCTGGGGGATCGGGGTGTTCGTCTGTCCGGCGGGCAGCGCCAACGCATTGCGATTGCCCGGGCAATTTTAAAAAATCCGCCTCTGCTGTTGCTGGACGAAGCCACCAGTGCGCTTGACGCCCAGAGCGAAAAAATGGTTCAAGCGGCGCTTGAGAAAGCCATGTCCGGCAGAACAACGCTGGTGATTGCCCACCGTTTGGCCACGGTGCAGCAAGCAGATTTGATCTGGGTGATGGATCAAGGACACTTGGTCGAGCAGGGCACGCACGCCCAGTTGCAAGCACAAGACGGTCTGTACGCCAGTCTGGCGGCCTTGCAGTTTCATGCGGCCGTTGAGGATGGATGGCCAACAGTCTGACGCAGAGCGGTTGCTGAAAAAACAAAATTCGCACCGTGCTGGACGTGTGCGGATTCAGGTCCCGACAGGTAAATGGTGCCCCCGACAGGAATCGAACCTGTATTTACACCTTAGGAGGGAGTCGTTCTATCCATTGAACTACGGTGGCTGACCGGGCTTGATTGTAATCGGGGGCAGTTGCCAGACTCATCGGGAGTCTCCATTTGGACGGGGTTGGTCGGGCTTTATGAAACAATCCGCCGATGATTTTGATTCTCAAAAATATATTGCAGCGATTTTTTCCGACGCGCAGTTCTCTCTCATGGCTGGACCTGGAGCAAATGCCTTTCGGCGTGGTGGTGGTCGCATCTGAGTCTGGCCGGGTGCTTCAGGTCAACGAGCGCTTTGCCCGCTTTGTGGGGCGCACCCGACCAGCTTTGGTGCAATCTTGTTGGTCGCAATTGACAGCAAAGCCTGATCAGGAAGGTCCGGCATTTGATGGGGACAGTTTTCGTGCATCGAGTACAGAAACGCCAGTGGTGATGGCGCAGAGTTTCATCAAGCCAGATGGTCTGGAGGTGCGAGCCGAGCTGTCGCTGCTGACAAAGCACATGGGGTCTGGAGGAGAGGCGGTTTTCATCTTGATGGTGCGCGACATGGCTGAAAGTTTTCAGGCGCAGGATCAGTTGCGTGTCAGTGAGCAGCGTCATCGCTTGTTGGCGGACAGCGCGCGGGATGTGGTGTGGACCATGAGTCCCTTGGGGCAGATCACCTATGTGAGTCCAGCGGTCGAACAACTCAGGGGCATCACACCTGAAGAGGCGATGCAGCAATCGATTGACGAGACTTTGACGCCCGAGTCCCGCGATGTGTCGCTGAGGTATTTTCAGGAGGTGGCTTTGGCGATTCAGGAGGGTCACGTACCCCAAAGTTTCCGTGGCGAACTGGAGTATTGGCGCAAGGATGGCTCGCGTTTCTGGACGGAAGTCTTGTCTTTTCCACTGATGGGGGCGCAAGGTGAGCTGGTGGAAATCGTGGGTGTGACGCGGGACATCAATGAGCGTCGGCTTTATGAAGACGGCCTGCTGCGCGCTCGGGAAGTGGCCGAAAAAGCCAACAAGGCCAAGAGTGAATTTTTGGCCCACATCAGCCATGAAATTCGCACGCCGATGAGTGCCATCCTGTCTTTGACGGAATTGCTGCTGAGCACACCTTTGAATGAAAAACAACATGAATGGTTGAAAAAATCCAAAAGTGCAGGCAGCTTGTTGCTGGGCATCATCAATGACATTCTGGATTTGTCGAAGATGGAGTCCGGTGCTTTGGTCTTGCCCAGCCTGCCTTTGAATGTGCAGGATGTACTTCAGCAGGTGACCGATTTGGTGACGGATGCCTGTGCGTTCAAAGGCCTTGGGTATGAGGTGTGGGTGGACCCGAAGGTGCCCCACGCCTTATTGGGTGATTCACAGCGCTTGGCGCAGGCGCTTTTGAACCTGGTGAGCAACGCAGTCAAATTCACGGAGCAAGGCAGCATCTCGGTTCGGGTGGAAGACTTGGGCCAGGAAGGATCCACTGAGTGCCTGCGTTTTGTCGTTCAGGACACAGGCATTGGATTGGAGCGGGAGTTTCAGTCGCGCGTGTTCGAAGGTTTTGTGCAAGGCGACAACGCACAAACCCGGCTGCACGGTGGCGCAGGGCTGGGCTTGTCGATTTGTAAACGGATTGCCCAGTTGATGGGCGGCGATGTGGGGGTCGAGTCGATGCCAGGGCATGGGTCGACGTTTTGGATGACGGTGCGCCTGGCGCGAGGTGAGATGGCAGGCGGGCCGGTATCTCATGCCGTGGATGACCCTGCGGTGCCGGTGGATTTTCAGGGCATTCGAGTGTTGTTGGTGGATGACAATGCCTCGATCCGGGATATCTTGACGCAGTTGCTGACGCTGGCTGGTGTCGATGCGGACACGGCCGCAAATGGTCGGGAGGCGATGGCCAAAATCCAGTCATCACCCTATGCGCTGGTGTTGATGGACATGCAGATGCCCTTGATGGATGGACTCGAGGCCACCCGGCAGATTCGGCAAGATCCGCAGTACCGGGATTTGCCGATTGTGGCGCTGACCGCCGGTGGATTTGATGAAGATCGTGAGCGTTGCATGGCCGCTGGCATGAACGATTATTTGAGCAAGCCGTTTGAATACAAGAAGCTGTTGGCGGTTTTTGCGCGGAACTTGAACCCTGCCGCCCGTCGTTCGACTGAATTGCTGTCTTGAGTCGGCTCAACAGGCGCCTGCTGATCGGTTACCTCGGGGTATGCCGGTGCGTCAGTCCTTGCGGATGGTGTAGATCAGATCCAGCGCATTGTCCTGACCGGTTTGTGCGCGCAACGTCAAGCGGCGCGAGAGGTCGTAGAAGACATAAAAGCTGCCAAAGGTGCCGCGCAGACTGGTTTCATAAACGATGTAAAAGTCCTTGGACAAACGCTTGCCCAGAGTGACGGCAGCCCCCGTGGCGGTGGCATTGCTGCGGCTGCCTTGGGCCAGGGAGATTTCGTCAAGGCCCAAGGCGCTGGCCAGTTCACCGCTGAGGGTTTTGCCATTGCCGCCCAGAAGGGCCAGCGCCGCTTGTTGCAGTACGGCTGACTCTGCTCCGCCACCGGCTGCTGAGCGCCCCAGCACCAGCCAGGCCAACTTGTCGGCGTCGGGCATTTCCGGGTCAGAGTACAGGCGGATGCGGGGTTGCAAAGCGGTGCCGGTGATTTGTACCCCCACACGCTGTGACAAATTGGGTCGGAGGGCCAGTATGTCCAGGCTTGGGTTGTCGTAAGGGCCATTGAAGCGCAGCAAGCCGTTCTCAATCTCCAATTGCTGGCCATAGGCTTTGTAGCGCCCGCCTTCAGTGCGCACCTGACCTGTCAGGCGCGGTTGCCCTTGGCTGGCAGCGTTGCTCACAAGGGTCACCTGGCCTGCCAGGCGTGTGTTCAGTCCCAGTCCACGGACTTGGAAGTCCGGACCCAGGTCCAGGCCGACTTGGACATCGGGTATGCCCAGCCAGTTCGGGCGCGGTGTGGGGGGCGTGCTGGCTGCGGGCACTGTGTGGACGCCCAGGATGACGACATCTGAGCCCAGAGTGGGAGTGTTGTCTTCGGGCAAGATGAACAAGGCCTGGTCGGCTTGGACTTGTCCCCGCAATTGCAGACGTCCTTGCTGCATCACGGCCTTGACATCGCCCGAGAGGGTCAGGCGGCGGTCGGCCCGGTTGCTCACGCGCAGGTTCTGGATGTGCGTATGCAAGGCCATGTCCACTTCGCCCCAGGGGTGCGCCGGATCCTTGTCGGCTGTGCTTGAAGGCGGCAGCCATTTCACAAGGCCCCCTGCTTTCAGCTCGCCGCCTTGTGCACCTGCTCCGCGCAAGCTCAGTTGCGTCAATTCAACTTGCTGGCCCTGCAATTGGGCACGTAACTGTCCTTGGTTGAATTCAATGCCCTCTACCGCAGATCGCACTGCGAGTTTGTCTGCTTGCAAGAAGCCTTGCCATTGCGGCTGTGCCAGCGTGCCTGAAAGCGTGACATGGGCGTCCAGTGTGCCTTGCACGCGCCAGCCTGGAGGGGCCAGCAAGGACCAGGCGTCCACGCGGGGCAAGTTGGCCTGGAGTTGCCCGCTCAGCGGGGCTTGCTCAGGCCATGTCCAGCCTTGGGCGGTGGCGCTCAGGCGGGTCTGGGCCTGGGCTTGTGCCTGGCCCATTTGTTCACTGTCCCATGCCAGTTGGGCCTGCATGTCTACGCCATCAATCTGCAATTGCAGGCGGGCTGTGCGCAACCCCGCACTCAGTTTTTGTCCCGTTCCACCATCGGTGGCGAGGCGCAAATCACCTCGACTGCGTTCGAGTACAGCTTTGACATGCAGGCTGTCCTGTTGTGACCAGTTGAGCGTGCCTTGCAGCAGAACATCGCTTTGCAGATCCGGACTGATGATGCCTGACAACCAGGTCATGGGCAGGTCATCCAGGCGTGCGCTCAGTTCGGTCTTTGTCCCGTGACCGGGAATGGGGGCGGACCATTGGCCTGCGTTCCAGCTCACTTGGGCTTGGCCGGGAGAGGGGCCTTGCAAGGCCAAAACTCCTGCGCCCCAGCGCCCTGAAGCGCCCAATGTGTCGCGGCGCCATTGCCAAGAGACCGGCTCCGCCAGTTGCGCGCGCCAGGGCAGCACGGTGTTGGGGGTGATGGCGGTTTTGGCGTCAATCGTGGCGTTGAGTACTTGGCCTTGCCAGGCACTCCAAACGGTCGATCCAGCCGTAGGCGTGCTTCTGACTGCGTTCAGTCGTGTTTGCACTTGCACCGACGAGCGCCCCTGTTGGATGCTGGTTTGTACTTGTGCCTCCAGCTTTTGCAGCGTGCCTTGGATTTGAAGGCGTGCAGGGTCGATTTGCCAGGGTTCGACTTTGGCTTTCTGGCCTGTCAACCGGGGCAATTGCAGGGTGAGCTGTACCGGGGCATCTGCCTGCTCATAACCACCTTGCCATTGGGCTTTGAGTTGTGCGGGTCCGGAGGCCTGCAGCCCGCGAAGACGCTCAGCCCAGCCTGGCCAGCGGCTCAGCCACGCTTGGCTGAGCGCAGCGTCTTGCATGGCCGCGTCGATGCTGCCCAAGCCCTTTTGGGCGGCCAGATGGCCTTGGGCCCGGGCTGTGAGACCGGGCACAGTCAACTGAAGTTGCCCTTGTGCGGCCCATGGAGTGGAGCCTCGCGGTGGTTGGAATTTGAATTGACCCTGCAAGTGCCCGTCTGCCGCGCGCAGATCCAGGGTTTGGATGTCCCATTCGGCCGCTTGCCAGAGCCCTTGAAGGTGCAGCCTTTCCAAGCGCAACTGCGGGTGTCTTGCAAGTGCACCCAGGGATGGGCTGACGTGGGCGGTGCCCGGCGGGCTGCTCAGGTCAGCGGAGATCTGCACCTTGCCTTGGCCGTTGTCCCGGGCTTGCAGTTGTCCTTGCACAGCCCCTGACGCCAGTGCGGTGTGCATCTGTGAGGGCACCAAGCCTGTGAGCTGCACTTGCCCTGTCCAACCCGCTGAGGTTTGCTGGACTTGGGCCTGCACTTGACCGCCCGCCATGCGTGAGCTCAGTTGCTGGATGTGCCACAGCCCTTGCTGATAGCGCACCTGGGCGTCCAGTTGGCTCAGAGGCAAGCGGTTTTGATCCCAGGGGCCGGGGATGGCATTGGTCAACTCGGCCTGGCCATGCCAGCCTGCCGCATCGGGCGCAATGGCCGCTTGACCGGTCAAACGGGTTTGTGGTGCGCCAGGCCACAGCAGGGCCAGATCCAGTTGCTGCCATTTTGCTTGCGCGTTGTGTACGGGCTGGCTTTGCCAGGGCAGCACATGGGCCTGCAGATTCAGCTGCATGCCGGAGCGGATTGGGTTGGGGGGAGACAGTTGCGCGTCCACAAGCAGCTTGGCCTGAGGCCCCGACAAGTTGCCCTGCACCGTGGCACTGGCCTGCAGGGTCAGGCCCCGGGTGCGTGCCGTGCTGGGGATTTGCACCTGACCTTGCACCGTGACATCCAGCGCCATGGGCGCTGCTGCTTGCAGTCTGGCCTGAAGGCTGTATTGCCCCTGTGCCACGGTCAATGGCTGGAGTTTCAGCAGGTGATGCTGACCGTCAAAGTCGTAATGTCCTTGCAGAGCCTGCAAGTCCAACGCCGGAGGGCCTGCCCAGCGCAGTTGCCCGATGCGCCAGGGCAGTTTGACCTTCACAGGCCAGGAAAATGAGTTCAGTGCTGCGTGTGGGCTGGGCGGGCGTTTGTCGTCGATGTTCAGTTGTTCTATTTGCAAGCTGCGCAATGGCAATCGCCCGTTCCACAGCTGCGACCAGTCCAGCGTCACATCGGCGTTGTGCAGCTGCACCTGAAGGCCGTCGTGTTGCCAGTGCAGTTGCCCCAATCGCCCGCCGTGTTGCATGCTGCCTTGAACCTGTGCACTGCTCAGGGTCTGTCCCTGTGGCATCAAGCGGCTGGCGATGTTCAGGGTGGTGGCCAGTGAGCCTTCGCTGCCAGACCAGGCCCACAATGCGCCCGCAGTGGCAAGCAAGGCCAGGCTCAGGCCAACAGGCAGCCGCCACCAGCGTAGGCTGACGCGCGCCGTGGGCGGCAGGGCCGTGGCAGCCTGCGCGGTATCTGATGTGTGGGGCTCAGGTGGGGTCATCAAAAAGTGAACCCCACGCTCAGGTGCAAACGCAGTTTATGTGTAGCTTGTCCATAGGCCAGGTCAATCCTCAAGGGGCCGACCGGGCTGCGCCAGCGGGCGCCCACGCCATAGCCCAATTTAGCGTGCAGGTTTGCGGGTTGATTGGCCACGGCACCGGCGTCTACAAACACAGCGCTTTCCCAATCGGTGCGTTGCTGGTTCCAGGAAATGGGGCGTTGCCATTCCAGGCTGCCGACCGAGAGGTATTGCCCCGGTCTGACCGTGCCATCGCTTTGCGTGACGCCCAAAGTGCCCGGCCCATAACCGCGCACGCTGTTGTCGCCCCCTGCGATGAACAATTGCGTGGCGGGCAAAGCCGTGGCGTCTTTGCTGACCACACTGCCTGCTTCGCCGCGCAAAGCCAAGCGTCCGGACTGCTGGCCCAGGGGCACAAGCCACAGGCCACGGGCCAGCCAGCGCACAAAAGACTCGCGGTTCGCGCCCAGCGTGACGCCATAGCCCAGCTCCAGGCCCCAGCCTGTGCCTTGGGTCGGAAAAGGCAGGCGGTCAAACCGTCGCCAAGTCCAGGCGTAGTTGGCACTGACCGATTCGCGTTGACCGGCCTGATCACCGGTGGTGTTGGCGGCGTCATATTGGGCGTAATAAGCGCGGTCGATGCGTTCACTCAACTGGTTACGTCCAGCCCGCCAACGCTGGCTGTTCACGGTGTAGCTGGTGAATTTTTCTTCCTCGTATTGGCCCGAGACATTCCAGCGCCAAAGGCTGGGGTCGGGGGGGGCCAGTAAATCGACGCCCACCCGCTGCAAATTGCGGTCAACCGCCAGTTTGCTCACGGCCCGCCATTCCAGTCCAGGCACCTTGTGTTGTGTGTGTTCGGCCGTGAAGCGAACACCGCTTTCGTTGCGCACACCCAAGCCCAGCACCCATTTTTGGCGCAGGGCTTCTTTGAGTTCAATTTTGACGGGACGATGGTTGTCGCTGCTGTCGGGGTCCAGGCTCACAAATACCGAATCGTAATAACCACTGAGCACCAGGCGTTGTTGTGCTTCGAGCAGATCGCTTTGGCGGTAAACGTTGCCGGGTGTCAGGCGCGCCAGGCGTTCGATTTGTTCGCTGCTGTAGCGTTCAGCGCCAGTGATGACCAATGGCCCCAAAGACACGGCAGGACCCGAGTCCAGTGTGATGTCCAGTTGCACCTGGTTCTTGGTGGGTTCGACTTGGGCCTGGCTGCGGGCAATGCGGCCTTGGGGGTAGCGCTCGGACAGCAGCTGCCGAAGCGCCTGGGTTTTGGCATCGCTCCAGCTTTCTTGCGTGAAAGCCTCACCAACAGGCAAGGCCCATGTTTGCACCACATCGGCACGCTGCTGGGCTGCCTCAGGGCGCTGTTCAATGTCGCCTTGCCAATGGATCTCTACTTGGGCAATGCGCGCTTGAGGGCCGGTTTTGACATCCAGTTGCACCTTGCGCAGGCGCGGCTGGTTGGGCGTTGTATCGCGTGTCCAGTTCAGCGTCGGGTTGAAAAATCCCTGCGTGGCCAGTAAATCGCGCGCTTGCAGATCCGCTTCGCGCAGCAGGCGGGCCATTTCGGTGTCGTCCAGATCGCTCAGTTGGCGATAGCGCTGCAACTCCAGGTGCTGGCTCAGCCAAGCGGCCAAGGGGGGTGAGTCGGCGTGCACTACCAGGTCAAACGCTTGCAGAGTGGGCACCGTCTTGTCGCGGGTCTGGGCCATGGAGGGTGAAACGAGCAGGCAGCCGAGCAGGCATGCAGACCGCATCCAGCGGATACCCCAGAAGGGTGTGAGCAGGGATGGGATTCGACTCAGCAAGGGAAGGGCATTCACTTGCTGAGCAAACGCATCGCGTCCTCCAGGCCTTTCAAGGTCAGCGGGAACATGCGTTGGCTCATGAGTTGCTGGATGATGGAAATGCTCTGGCGGTATTGCCATACGCCTTGCGGTTCGGGGTTGATCCAGGCGAATTTGGGGAAGGTGTGCGTCAGGCGCTGTAGCCATTCGGCACCGGCTTCCTCATTGTTGTACTCGACGCTGCCGCCTTTTTGCAAAATCTCATAGGGGCTCATTGTGGCGTCCCCAATGAAGATCAGCTTGTAGTCCTTGTTGTACTTGCGCAGGATGTCCCAGGTCGGAAATTTTTCGGCGTAGCGGCGCTTGTTGTTCTTCCACATGAAGTCATAGACGCAGTTGTGGAAGTAATAAAAGTCCAGGTGCTTGAACTCGGCTTTGACGGCCGAGAACATTTCTTCGACGCGGGCAACGTGCTCGTCCATGGTGCCGCCCACGTCCATGAGCAGCAGCACCTTCACATTGTTGTGCCGCTCTGGGCGCATCAGGATGTCCAGGTATCCGGCGTTGGCCGCCGTCTTGCGGATGGTGCCGTCCAGGTCCAGTTCGTCGTGCGAGCCTTCGCGGGCAAAGCGGCGCAGGCGGCGCAGCGCCACTTTGATGTTGCGTGTGCCCAGTTCTTGTTGGTCGTCGTAGTCCTTGTAGGCGCGTTGTTCCCAGACCTTGACGGCGCTCTTGTTACCGCCCTTGCCGCCAATGCGGATGCCCTGTGGGTTGTAGCCGCCGTTGCCAAAAGGGGAGGTGCCGCCTGTGCCGATCCACTTGTTGCCGCCTTCGTGGCGCTCTTTTTGCTCCTCCAGACGCTTCTTCAAGGTCTCCATCAACTCGTCCCAACCCATCTTCTCGATGGCGGCTTTTTGTTCGGGCGTGAGTTCTTTTTTGAGGATCTGCTCCAGCCAGTCCAGAGGCACTTCTTTGGTGAAGTCGGTCAGCATCTCCACGCCCTTGAAGTAGGCGCCAAAAGCCTTGTCGAACTTGTCGAAGTGCTTCTCGTCCTTGACCAGCACGGTGCGCGACAGGTGGTAGAAGTCATCGATGCTGCAAGCATCCGATGCCGGGCCGACCACATTGGCCTGCAAAGCTTCGAGCAGCGTGAGAAATTCACGCACCGACACAGGCACTTTGGCGGCACGCAGGGTGTAGAAAAAGTCGATCAGCATGCGTAAACCTTTCTGCGATCTGGTTCTTGCGCATGAAGCTTGCGCGTCAGAAGTTCCCGTGGAGGTGCAATGCCTGCATCCTTGAGCATTTGGCTGACTTGTCCGCGGTGATAAGTGCTATGAACACCCACATGCAAAAGCATTTCTGTGGGGCTCATGCTTCCCGGGTCGCCATCTGTGAATTGAAAATGCATGCGTGAGTGCACTTCGGTTTCATGCCATGTTCGAAGGTTATCCAGCAAGGCCTGATTGGTTTCTTGCATCGCCCAAGTCAGGGCTTCGGGTTCTGGCGTTGCATCGGTGTTGGTGCTGGCGAAGGCGTGTTTTTGCCCGGACAAGTGTGCTGCAAAAATACAGTCCACCACATGAATGTGTTTCATCAGGCGGACGGATTTTTTCAACAATTCCGGTGCCAACCGATCTTGGTTGTCGCACAGACATTGCATCAGTTCCTGATCAGCCCAAGCTTTGTATTGCAGCAATTCAAGCAAGATGAGGTTGTTCATGTTGGTTTACGCACGATGACGGCGTAATTGGTAATCCAGATGTGTTTTTACATTGGGCCATTCGCTGGCAATGATGCTGTAAACGCAAGTGTCTCGCAGTGCGCCAACAGCCAGAGGGTGCGGGTTGATTTGGTGGCTGCGCAGCACGCCGTCAAGCTTGGCGCCCAGGCGCTCGATGGCGCGGCGGCTTTGCTGGTTGAAGAAATGCGTGCGGAACTCCACCGCGATGCAGTCCAGTTGCTCAAAAGCGTGGGCCAGCAGGAGCCGTTTGGCTTCGGTGTTCAACGGGCTGCGCTGTACGCTTTGGCGGTACCAAGTCGAGCCGATTTCGACGCGGCGATTGGCCGCGTCGATGTTCATGTAAGTGGTCATGCCCACTGCCTGCTGGGTGGTCGGGTCGATCACGGCAAACGCGCACATGCTGCCTTTGGCCTGAAGATCGAGGCGACGCTGGATTTCAGTGGCCATGGCTTCGGGCCGGGGAATGGCGGTGTACCAGTGGTTCCACAGCTCGCCGTCTTGCACCGCCTGGACCAGGTCGTCGTGGTGCGCGGGCGCCAGCGGCACCAGCTTCACATGCTCACCACTGAGGGTGACCGGCGCGGCAAACAGGCTCATGGGGACTCCGAATCGTTGGGGTTGGCGCGATCATTTTGTTTGGCACGCCAGTGACGGGCCAGCTGCAGACCGCCGCCACCGCCCAGTCCGACCAGCAAGATCGCACCGATGCTGGCGCTGCCGTAGCCTTCGCTGAAGATGTTCCAGCCCAACAGACGGCCAAGCCAGTACCCGGCCACAGCGCCGCCGACAAAGCCCACGGCGTCAGACAGGCCTTCTAGAAGGAGCTTGTTGGCTGACATGGGCGTATCAGCGATTGCGCTGGTTCATGAACACCAGCTTTTCAAACAAGGTCACGTCTTGCTCGTTCTTGAGCAGGGCGCCCACCAGCGGCGGCACCGAGACTTTCTGGTCGGCGCTTTGCAGGGCTTCGAGCGGGATGTCTTCGGCCACCAACAATTTCAGCCAGTCGAGCAGCTCGCTGGTGGAGGGTTTCTTTTTCAAACCAGGCAACCCGCGCACGTCATAAAAGGTCTTGAGCGCCAGTGCCAGCAAGTCTTTCTTGAGCGTGGGAAAGTGCACGTCCACGATCTGCTTCATGGTTTCCGCTTCGGGGAACTTGATGTAGTGGAAGAAACAGCGGCGCAAGAAGGCGTCAGGCAGTTCTTTTTCGTTGTTGGAGGTGATGAACACCAGCGGGCGGGTCTTGGCCTTGATCAGCTGGCGCGTCTCGTAGCAATAGAACTCCATGCGATCGATCTCGCGCAGCAGGTCGTTCGGGAACTCGATGTCGGCCTTGTCGATCTCATCGATCAGGATGGCCACCGGGGTTTCAGACGTGAAAGCCTGCCAAAGGACGCCCTTGATGATGTAGTTTTCGATGTCTTTGACTTTTTCATCGCCCAGCTGGCTGTCTCGCAGGCGGCTTACCGCATCGTATTCGTAGAGGCCTTGCTGGGCTTTGGTGGTCGATTTGATGTGCCACTGCAGCAAGGGCAAGCCCAAGGCTTGAGAGACTTCTTCGGCCAGCATGGTCTTGCCGGTTCCGGGCTCGCCCTTGACCAGCAGGGGGCGTTTGAGGGTGATGGCGGCATTGACCGCCAGCATCAGGTCCTGCGTGGCGACGTAATTTTCGGTACCTTGAAATTTCATGTTGATGTCTCGTGAACTGCGGGAAAAAAAGCTTGTCAGGATTATGCGGGCCAGGCCGATATAATCCTCAGTTGATTTTTATCAATCAATTTGGATTGTGTAAGCAAAATGAACAAGCTGCTGACCTCGATGTTTGCCCTGGCTGTCGCCTCCGTGACCGCCATCTCCGCCCAAGCTCAAGAAGTGAAGGGCGATGCCAAAGCCGCTGAGCAAAAGATTGCCATGTGCATCGGTTGCCACGGCATCAAAGGCTACCAGGCCAGCTTTCCTGAGGTTTATCGCGTGCCGATGATCTCTGGCCAGAACGCCAAATACATCGCTTCTGCCCTCAATGCCTACAAAAAAGGCGACCGCAAGCACCCCACGATGCGCGGCATTGCCGACAGCCTGAGCGATCAGGACATCGCTGACGTGGCTGCTTATTACGAGCAGCACGGCAAGACCGAGCCTGTGGCCACTGCTCCAGCCACCCCGGACGCCAAAGTGGCGGCCCTGTTGCAAAAAGGCGCTTGCGTGTCTTGCCACGGAGACAACTTTGCCAAGCCGGTGGATCCCAGCTACCCCAAGATTGCAG
The DNA here is from genome assembly GCF_003063315.1 of Limnohabitans sp. T6-5. Classification (GTDB taxonomy): domain Bacteria; phylum Pseudomonadota; class Gammaproteobacteria; order Burkholderiales; family Burkholderiaceae_C; genus Limnohabitans_A. The sequence continues at coordinate 962,554 of NZ_NERV01000002.1, read as the reverse complement.
GTCAGCACAAAGACTTTCTGTTTGTGGCCCTCAAGTCCTACAAGACCGAGAACCAGTCCACCTGGGGCCGCAGCAACGGCGTGATGGGCGGTATTGCCAAACAATTTTCCAATGCTGAACTCAAGGCTTTGGCAGGTTATGTGGGCTCTTTGGATGGCGATTTGAAGACTGTTCCCCAGTCCAAGTTCCGCTGAGCTTTCAGATTCACGCACAACATAAAACCCGCTTCGGCGGGTTTTTTGTTGTCTGCGACAAGGGGCTCAGTCTTTGGTGGCGTGGCGTTGCACGCAGGCAATGTACGCTTCTCCGTCGGGCATGCGGCCTGAGAGCTGGCTTTCATGCACCATGCGGCCCAGGCATTCCATGGCCTGGTGGTGGGCGTCGTGCAATGAATTGAGTCTGTGCGTCAGCAATTCGACGGCCTGGCGTATGCCCCGAGGCTGGTCGATGCTGCACTGTTCGCTGATCGACAAGTGCATGGACAGGTGCAAAAAAGGGTTTTGCTGGCTCGGGCTGGCCGTCTGCATGCTGGCCAGGGCGACATCGACATCGGCCAACTCAACGTGGTATTCGGGGTGCTCGTCAATCCACTGGCTGACCAGCATTTCCATTGGCTCCAGAGGGGCGGTCGTTCTCGCTTTGGCGTAGACACCACAAAAAAATCGCCGGACGTCGGCTTGGGAAGGTTGAATCAGCATGGGGTCAATTGTCCTATGTCTTGGCGGGGTAGCCTGGGCACAGGCATGGCTGGGCACATCCAGCCCTACTTCGGACAATTAAAGACCTAGAATCAAGCCAGCAAACCCCCAAAACATGCAATAAAATGCATGCAGCCCTATTCTGGAGACTGAAAACATGAACCAAGCTTACATTTGCGACGCCGTTCGCACCCCCTTTGGCCGCTACGGCGGTGCTTTGAGCAGCGTGCGCACCGACGACTTGGGCGCCGTGCCCCTGCGCGCCCTGATGGCCCGGAACCCGAATGTGGACTGGGCGGCAGTGACCGATGTGCTCTACGGCTGTGCCAACCAGGCCGGTGAAGACAACCGCAACGTGGCCCACATGAGCAGCCTGTTGGCCGGTCTGCCCATCGACGTGCCTGGCGCCACCCTCAACCGCCTGTGCGGCTCGGGCCTGGACGCCATCGGCACCGCAGCCCGCGCCATCAAGGCGGGCGAAGCCGGTCTGATGATCGCGGGCGGCGTGGAAAGCATGAGCCGCGCCCCCTTCGTCATGCCCAAGGCCGAGAGCGCCTTCAGCCGCAACAACGCCGTGTACGACACCACCATTGGCTGGCGCTTTGTGAACAAGCTGATGAAGGCGCAGTACGGCGTCGATTCGATGCCTGAAACGGCCGAGAACGTGGCCACCGATTTCAAGATCGAGCGCGAAGCGCAGGATTTGATGGCCTACAACAGCCAGTTGCGCGCAGTGGCCGCCATCAAAGCCGGTCACCTGGCCCGCGAGATCGTGGGCGTGAGCATCCCCCAGAAAAAGGGCGATGCCATCATTGTGGATACGGACGAACACCCCCGCGAAACCAGCCTCGAAGCGCTGGCCAAGCTCAAAGGCGTGGTGCGCCCGGACGGCACCGTGACCGCAGGCAACGCCTCGGGCGTGAACGACGGCGCTTGTGCGCTGCTGCTGGCCAATGAAACCACAGCTGCCAAAAACGGTTTGACGCCTAAGGCCCGCGTGGTCGGCATGGCCACCGCCGGTGTCGCGCCGCGCATCATGGGCATTGGTCCCGCGCCTGCCACGCTCAAGGTACTGGCTCAGACGGGTTTGACCATCGACCACATGGACGTGATCGAGCTGAACGAAGCGTTTGCCGCGCAAGGCCTGGCCGTGCTGCGCATGTTGGGCTTGAAAGACGACGATGCCCGCGTGAACGCCTGGGGCGGCGCGATCGCCTTGGGCCACCCGCTGGGGGCATCGGGCGCACGCCTGGCTACCACGGCCATCAACCGCCTGCACAGCACCGGCGGTCGCTATGCGCTGTGCACCATGTGCATTGGCGTGGGTCAGGGCATTGCGCTGATCCTCGAGCGGGTCTGAGTTGGCCACCTGAATGTCGGATCTGAAGCCGTCGAGGCACAGCGCAGCGCAGATCAATACGCACAGAGTCCGACATGCCTTGGTACGCCTCTGCGGCCAAGGCAAGCGGTGTGGTCGTGCCATCAAACGTCGGGGTCTTCGACCACCGACCTACAAAACACCGCGCCCTCGTCGGCACTCACAGAGTCCGACATCTGCCCGCTGACCCGCAACGCCAAAACCAGACGCAACGGGCAAATCACAAAAATGTCGGGGTCTTCGACCACCGACCTACAAAACACCGCGCCCTCGCAGGTCGGCACTCGCAAAGTCCGACATGTCTTGGAATATCGTTGCAGTCGTGGCAAGCGATGTGGGCATTCGATCATCTGCCACCGCTCAAGTCGCCGATCACCCAAAAATACTCAGAGAAAACAAGACACTTTCGTGTCAGTGGATGGGGGTCAACCCCTAGGGGCAGCAGCGGGTCAGGCATGCACAATCGCACGATCGTTCGCAAATTCAAAAATGGTAAGGATTGGAAGATCTGAACCTGTTCAGGCGGCGACAGAAATACAAAAAAGGAGACAAGCGTGCAATTGCTGCAACTGCTGATCAGCGGTGTGGCCCAGGGCTGTATTTACGGACTCATCGCCCTGGGTTTCGTGCTGATTTACAAGGCCACCGAAACGGTGAGCTTTGCCCAGGGCGACCTGATGATGGTCGGCGCCTTCGCGGGTCTGGCCGCCATGACCTGGCTGGGCTTCCCTTTCTGGGTGTCGGTGCCTGCGGCCATTTTGGCCATGGGCGTTTTTGGCGTTTTGCTCGAGCGCCTGGTCATTCGTCCCATTCTGGGGCAACCTGCTTTTTCGATCGTGATGCTCACCATCGGGGTGGGCTATGTGCTGCGCGGCCTGATCACCATGATCCCGGACGTGGGCACCGACACCCACACCATGCCCGTGCCTTATGCCGGACAGGTCTTGCAGATGGGTGGACTCGTCGTGGCTGCCGAGCAGTTGGTGGTGATTGCGTTCACCACGGTGTTGTGCCTGGGCTTGTTTGCCATGTTCAAGTACAGCAAGCTGGGCATTGCCATGCAGGCGTCGTCGCAAAACCAGTTGGCGGCCTACTACATGGGCATTCCGGTGCAAAGCCTCAACGGCTTGGTCTGGGGTCTGGCTTCGGGTGTGGCCGCGGTGGCGGGTTTGCTGCTGGCGCCCATCACCTTTGTGCACGCCAACATGGGCTTCATCGGCCTGAAAGCTTTCCCCGCAGCGGTGGTTGGCGGCTTTGGCAGTTTGCCGGGCGCCATCGTGGGCGGATTGGTGATTGGTATTGTCGAGTCGCTCGCGGGCTTTTATTTGCCTGAAGGCGTGAAAGACATCGCGCCTTACATCGTGGTCTTGCTCATGCTGGTGCTCAAGCCCAATGGCTTGTTCGGCGAAAAACTGCGCAAGAAAGTCTGAGGCCCTCGCATGCGATTCATTTTCAAAACCCAATACAACCAGGACATCACGCTGGCCAAGCATGGCGGTCATGTCTTTTGGTACAGCTTGCTGGCGTTGTTCCTGATCGCCGCCCCTTGGGTGGTGGCTGAATACTGGCTGGCGCAATTGACCTTTGTGCTGATTTACGCCGTGGTGGGCTTGGGCCTGATGCTGCTTGCGGGCTTTACCGGCTTGTTCTCCATGGGGCATGCGGCCTTTTTGGGCGTGGGCGCCTACACCGAAGCGGTGATGGTCAATGCCGGGGTCCCGTTTCCGCTGGCGCTGGTGTGCGCCGGGCTGTTCTCGGCCATTGCAGGTGTCATCGTGGGCTTGCCCGCGCTGCGCGTCAAAGGTATTTACCTGGGCATGGCCACTTTGTCCTTCGGTTTCATCGTCGAAGAGGGCATTGCGCGCTGGGAGCACATGACCGGTGGCAATGCCGGTTTGAGTGTCAACCCGCCCGCCATGTTGGGATGGACCCTGGACAGCACCGAAGAGTTTTATTTTCTCTGCCTGGTGGTGGCGGTGGGGGCCACGCTGGCCATCCTCAACTTGCTGCGCTCATCCACCGGCCGTGCTTTTGTGGCCATCCGTGATTCTGAAATTTCGGCACAAAGCATGGGCATTCATCTGGCCCGCTACAAGACCTTGTCGTTCGCCTTGTCGGCCGCGCTGGCGGGCATTGGCGGCGCTTTGTATGCGCACAAAATCCAGTTCCTCTCGCCCGACCAGTTCAACATCATCCAGTCGATTGACTTGCTGTTGATGGTGGTGATCGGCGGCTTGGGTTCGGTGCATGGTGCGTTTTTGGGCGCGATATTTTTGATCGTCATGCCCCAGCTGATTTCCATGGGCAAAGACTTTTTGCCTGCCGCCATTGGCGGTGCGACCGGCCTGCAGGGCACGGTCTACGGCATTGTGCTGATTGCCTTTGTGCTCTTTGAGCCCATGGGCCTGTACGGCCGCTGGCTCAAGGTGCGCACCTGGTTCCAGCTGTTCCCGTTTTACCGCCGTGGCATGTTCAAGCGTCAAAAATCCTTCCAGAAGTCGGACCGCCTCAAATGAACGACGACATCCTCCTTTCTGCTCAAAATCTGAGCGTCCGCTTTGGCGGTGTGTTGGCCGTTAACAACGTCAGCTTCGACGTCAAACGCGGCGAAGTCTTCACCCTGATCGGCCCCAACGGCGCGGGCAAGACCACCGTGTTCAACCTGATCAGCCGCATCTACACGCCCACCACGGGCACGATCGACTACGCAGGCCCCAAGGGCACGCTGCGCCTGACCGAGCAGCCTGCGCACAACATTGCCGGCTTGGGCATTGCCCGCACTTTCCAGAACATCGAACTGTTCGAACACGCCACCGTGTTGCAAAACCTGTTGATTGGTCGCCACACGCACCGCAAAACCGGTTTGTGGAGTGAGATGTTTTTCAGCAGCAAAACCCGTGCTGCCGAAATCGAAGCGCGTGAAAAAGTCGAAGAAGTCATCGACTTCCTGGACCTGCAACACCACCGCGATTCCATGGTCGCAGGCTTGCCCTACGGCGTGCGCAAAGTGGTGGAGCTGGCCCGCGCCCTGTGCACAGAGCCCAAGCTCTTGTTGCTGGACGAACCCTCGTCGGGCCTGAACGTCGAAGAGACCGAAGACATGGCCTTCTGGATTTCCGACATCCAACACGAGTTGGGCATTTCGGTGCTCATGGTCGAGCACGACATGGGCTTGGTGTCCAAAGTCTCTGACCGCGTGCTGGCCATGAGCCAGGGCCAGGAGCTGGCCACCGGCACGCCCAGCCAGGTGCAAAGCGATCCGGGTGTCATCGAGGCGTATTTGGGCTCGGTGGACGATGTGTCCAGCCTGCGCCGCGAAAACCACTCAGCGGAGGCCGCATGAACACCGCCGTGAACGAAGACAACATCGTCCTCAAACTGCTCAACGTGGAAAGCGCCTATGGCCCAATCAAGGCCATTCGGGGCGTGAGCCTGCAGGTGAAAGAAGGCGAAATCGCCACCGTGCTCGGCTCCAATGGCGCGGGCAAAACCACCATCTTGAAAACCATCAGCGGCATCATCGATCCGCGCAAAGGCTCGGTCGAATTCAAAGGCCAGAACATCACGGCGATGGACCCCGCGCACATCGTGCAACGCGGACTGATGCATGTGCCCGAAGGCCGCGAGGTCTTCCCGCTTCTGTCGATCCGCGACAACTTGCTGATGGGCGCTTTTACCCGCAACGACCGCGATGGCGTGGCCCGCGACATGGAAGCGGTGTTCAACTACTTCCCGATCTTGCGCGAGCGTGCTGCACAAGATGCGGGCTTGCTCTCGGGCGGCCAGCAGCAGATGCTGGCGATCAGCCGTGCCCTCATGGCCAACCCCGATTTGATCTTGTTGGATGAACCCAGCCTGGGCCTCAGCCCAAAGCTGACCAAAGAAATTTTCGAGATCGTCGTGCGCATCAACCGTGAGCGTGGCACCACCATCTTATTGGTCGAGCAAAACGCCAACATGGCGCTCAATGCCTCGGACTATGGTTATGTGCTCGAAAACGGCCGCATCGTGATGGAAGACAGCTGTGCCCGCTTGCGTGAAAAGGACGACATCAAAGAGTTCTATCTGGGCATGAAGGAAGAAGGCGTGCGTGCCGACCGCCGCTGGAAAAAGAAGAAAACCTGGAGATAAGAGATGAGCAACCTCTGGGACGCCTCGGGCATTGCGCCCAACAAAAACATCGTCATGGCGGGTGAAACCATTCCCGCGATTTTCTGGAACGCGGTGGCCGCTCGCGGCCCCCATGTCTGGATGCGCCAAAAAGATTTGGGCATCTGGCGCAGCTGGACCTGGAACGAAACCGCACAAGCCGTGCGCGAGATCGGCCACGGCCTGATGTCGCTGGGCTTTGAGGCCCACCACACCGCCTCCATCCTGTCGAACACCAACATCGAGTGGGTGCTCTGCGACCTGGCCGTGCTGAGTGCCGGTGGCGTTGCCAACGGCATTTACCCCACCGACGCCGCTGAGCAGGTGCATTACCTCAGTGATGACTCGGGCACATCGGTTTTGTTTGTCGAAGACGACGAGCAACTCGACAAAGCGCTGGCCGTGCGCGACAAATTGCCGCTGCTCAAAAAAATCGTCGTGTTCGACATGGACGGTCTGCGCGAGTTCCACGACCCGCAAGTGATCAGCCTGGACGACTTGCGCGCCTTGGGCCGTGAGCACCTGAAAGCCCATCCCGACATGCTGGTGCAGCGCACCCAGGCTTGCCGCCCCGAGGACCTGGCCATTTTGGTCTACACCTCGGGCACGACCGGCAAGCCCAAGGGCGCCATGCACAACCACCGGGGGCTGGTGCACAGCGTGCGCGGCTACAACACGCTGATCGCGCGTGATGAGACCGACGAGTGCATGTGCTTCTTGCCCCTGTGCCACATCGCCGAGCGCATGGGGGGCGAGTATTTCTCACTCTACACCGGTGCCAAACTCAATTTTGTCGAGAACCCCGAAACCGTGCCCGAGAACGTGCGCGAGATCGCGCCCACGGTGTTCACCGGTGTGCCGCGTGTGTGGGAGAAGTTTTATTCCGGCGTGATGATCGCGCTGAAAGAGGCCGGGGGCTTCCAGCAGGCAATTTATGCCTGGGCCATCGGTGTGGGCCAGCAGGTGGCCGACTTGGTGCTGGCGCGCAAGCCCGTGCCAGCGCATTTGAAGCTGCGCTTTCATTTGGCCCGCTGGCTGGCACTGAACAATGTGCGCAAGATGATCGGCATCCACCGCGCCCGCTTTCTGGTCACCGGTGCAGCGCCCATTTCGCCTGATTTGGTGCGCTGGTATCTGGCTTTGGGCTTGCCCATGCTGGAAGTCTGGGGCATGACCGAAACCTGTGGTGCTGCCACCGGCGTGCCCGCTGACCACATCAAGCCTGGCTCCATTGGCCCTGCCGCCGACTTCAACGAAGTGCGTCTGGACCCGGTGACCGGTGAGATCCTTGTGCGCGGCATCAACGTCTTCATGGGTTACCTGAACCTGCCCGAGAAAACAGCCGAGACCATCGACGCGGACGGCTGGCTGCACACCGGCGACGTGGGTGTGGTCGACGAGGAAGGGTTTTTCCGCATCACCGATCGGATGAAAGACATCATCATCACGGCAGGGGGCAAGAACATCACCCCGAGCGAGCTGGAAAACGAACTGAAATTCTCGCCCTACATCACCGACGCGGTGGTCATTGGCGACAAACGGGCTTACCTCACAGTGATCATCATGATCGATCAGGAAAACGTGGAGAAATACGCACAGGACAACGATGTGCCTTTCTCCAACTACGCCAGCCTGACCCGCGCTGCCGAGGTGCAAGACCTGATCCAAAACGAGCTCGAGCGCGTGAACAAGAAATTTGCCCGCGTCGAACAGATCAAGAAGTTCTGGCTGCTGGAGACGCAACTCACGGCCGAAGACGAAGAGCTGACCCCCACCATGAAGCTCAAACGCAAACTGGTTCAACAAAAGTACGCGCCGCAAATCGAGGCAATGTACCGCTGACCGATTCACTTTTCACTTTCAACAGGAGACAAGCCCCATGAAAATCAAACTCAGTCTGATCGCCGCGGCGATGGCCTTGACCGCGGGAGCGGCCATGGCCGAAACGCAAGGTGTGAGCAAAAACGAACTTGTGCTCGGCTCTATTCAGGATTTGTCGGGCCCGCTGGCTGGTTTTGGCAAGCAGGTGCGCTTGGGCATGATGCTGCGTGCCGATGAAGCCAACGAACAAGGCGGTGTCGGTGGCCGCAAAATCAAACTGTTGGTGGAAGACTCTGGCTACGACCCACGCCGCGCCGTTCTGGCGGCTCAGAAGCTGGTCAACCAGGACAAGATCTTCGCCATGATCGCCCACATCGGTACGGCCCAGAACATGGCCGCCATGCCAGTGCAGTTCCAAAAGAACGTGGTCAACTTTTTCCCCGTGACCGCTGCGCGTGAAATGTACGAGCCCTTCCACAAGCTCAAGTACTCGTTTGCCGCGACCTACTTTGACCAGATGCGCCAGGCTGTGCCTGCGCTGGTCAAGGAAAAAGGCGCCAAGCAAATTTGTGCCATGTACCAGGACGATGAATTCGGCCTCGAAGTGTTCCGCGGTGCCGAAGCAGGCCTTAAGGACGCCGGTGTGCAGTTCGCCGAGGTCACCACTTACAAACGCGGCGCAACAGACTTCGCTTCGCAGATGCAAAAACTCGCTTCTGCCAAGTGCGATTTTGTGGTGATGGGCACCATCATCCGTGAAACGATTGGTGGCATCGCCACAGCACGTCGTCTGGGCTTTAACCCGACCTTCGTGGGATCGAGCGCGGCCTACACCGACCTGATCCACAAACTCGGTGGCCCCGCCATGAACGGCTTTTATGCCACCATGACCGTTCAGCATCCTTACCTGGACGAGGCGGCTCAACCCATTCGTTTTTGGGCCAACAAGTACAAAACCAAGTTCAATGAAGATCCGACCGTGTTCTCGGTCTATGGTTACAACGCGTTGGATTCCTACCTGCGTGCGGTTGAAAAAGCCGGTGCCAACCTGACCACCGAAAGCTTCATCAAGGCCATGGATACGATGAAGCTGCCCCCCGACATGTTCGGTAGCCCTGAAATGACGTTCAGTGCCACCAAGCGTCTGGGCAGCAACATCTCGCGCATGTCACAGATCCAGGAAGGTCGCTGGAAAGTCGTGTCCGACTACCCGAAAGCCAAGTGATCCAGGCAGCTTGATGCTGCATGCAGCAAAAAAAACCGCCAGAGCCTGCGAGGGCCTGGCGGTTTTTTGTATGACTGCTTGATCCGGTGGGGTCAGTTTGGGTTGACCGACCGACGAGACGCTATTTGTAGGTCGGTGGCTTCAGCCCCGACAAGAGCCTGAGCCAAGCCCGCCCATGCCGGATCAGAAGGTAAGCGCTGCAACACCCATGAAAATTCAATCCTTAACGCAGCGGTAGCAAGAGAGGTGGCAGAGTAAACCATGCTGGTGACGCACTGTGATGGCTTTATCTGCTGCTGCTTCAGGCCATGGGCCGTTTGGCAATTCCCATCATCTTGGCCAGGATGCCCAGCATGACCTCGTCGGCACCACCGCCAATGGATGCGAGGCGGCCATCGCGGTACATGCGCGAGACCTTGTTTTCCCAGGTGAAGCCCATCCCGCCCCAGAACTGCAGGCAGGTGTCTGGAACGGTTCGGTTCAGGCGACCGGCCTTGAGTTTGGCCATGGTGGCCCATTCGGTCACGTCTTCGCCCGCGATGTAGTGCTCGCAGGCTTGGTAGGTCAGGGCGCGCAGGCTCTCTACATCGGCCTTGAGTTCGGCCAGCTTGAACTGCACCCATTGTTGGTCTGCCAAGGTTGAGCCAAAGAGTTTTCGGTCTTGCGCCCATTCCACTGTCCACTGAATGCAGTTGGTCAGCGACTGGAGTGTGCTGGCCGCGCACCACAGGCGCTCTTCCTGAAACTGCTGCATCTGGTAGATAAAACCCTGGCCTTCGGCGCCGATGCGGTATCGCTGAGGCACCCGCACTTCGTCAAAATAAATCAGGCCGGTGTCACTGCTGTTCATGCCTATTTTTTTGATCTTCTTGCCCACTTCAATGCCCGGCAACAGTTTGCCGTTTTCGCGCATGGGCACCATGACCAGGCTTTTGTTCTTATGGATGGGCCCTTCACCCGTGTTGACCAGCATGCACATCCAGTCGGCCTGCAGGCTGTTGGTAATCCACATTTTCTGGCCGCTGATCACGTAGTCGTCGCCGTCCTTGTGCGCCACAGTCTTGATGCCCGCCACATCGCTGCCCGCACCGGGCTCGCTCACGCCAATGCAGCCCACCATGTCGCCTGCAATGGCCGGGGCCAGAAATTGCGCCCGCAATTCGTCACTGCCAAAGCGTGCCAGCGCAGGCGTGGCCATGTCGGTCTGCACGCCAATGGCCATGGGAATGCCGCCGCAGTCGATGTGGCCCAGCGCCTCGGCCATGGCCATGCTGTAGGAGTAGTCGAGTCCCCCACCCCCAAAGGCTTCAGGCTTGGTCAGTCCCAAGAGGCCCAGATTGCCCATCTTCTTGAAGACCTCATGCGCCGGGAAGATCTCGGCCGCCTCCCACTCGTCCACATGGGGGTTGATCTCGGACTCGATGAATCGCTTGAGCGTGTTCTGAATTTCGCGGTGTTCGTGGGTGAATTGCATGGCGTGTCTCCAGGGGGGGTATCGAATTTTTTACAGTGCAGAGTTGGCTGCGCCGTCTCTTAAAAAAAGTTTCAAAGCCGAGTCAGTCAGTTCGTCCAATGTGGCGCGAGGCGCTGATCCGCGCGGCTTGGCCGATGCGTTGGGGGCTTCATACCATTGCACCGACCAGTTGAGCGCACCAAAAATCATCAGCCTGGCCAAGCTCACGGGAGCTTGCAGTTGGCCGCTGTCATGCAGCGCTTGCAGCACCGGAATCCAGGCGGCTTCGTAGTCGTCTTTGATGCCGGTGATGGTCTGGTGCTGTTCGTCGTTCAATGAACGCCATTCGTAGAGCATCACCGGAATGAAATCACTGTCAGGACCCAGCAACACATCGAATTGATTGCGGATCAGGGCGCGCAGTTGTTCGCGGGGTGATCGGTCTTGGCCTTGCCCTGCGCAGGCAGCCCTTTGCCGCTCGCTGGCCTGCTTCATGCCTTCCACCATCACGGCCAGCAGCAGGTCATGTTTGTTGCCAAAGTGATAAAAGGGCGAACCCGCTTGCATGCCCACCTGCGCCGCAATTTCGCGGGTGCTGGTAGCGTCATAACCCTTGAGGTGAAACAGGCGCGCTGCGGCCGCAATGAGAGCCTGGCGGCGGTTGCCGTCGTCGCGCTCGTTCTCGGTCTTGCGGGGGCGACCCCGCGCGCGTTTGGGTTCAGCCAGCTCAGTCATGCTTGCTTATTACTCATTTGTAGGAGCCAGCACTGCTGGCGATGAGCGAGCGTGATCCAGGGGTGATCGCTTGCAGGCAAGCTCCTACAAAAATCCAACATCATGTTCGCTGGCGACGGCACCTTCAGCGCCCCGCCAAACCCATGCTGCGCGAGATCACTTCTTTCATGATCTCGTTGGTGCCGCCGTAGATGCGTTGCACGCGGGCGTCGGCATAGGCGCGGGTGATGGGGTATTCCCACATGTAGCCGTAGCCGCCGTGCAGCTGCACGCACTCGTCCATCACCTTGCATTGCAAGTCTGAGCACCAGTACTTGGCCATGCTAGCTGTGGCGGTATCCAGTTTGTCCTGCAGCAAAAGTTCAGAGCACTTGTCCACGAACACACGGGCAACTTGTACCTCGGTTTGCAGCTCGGCCAAGGTGTAGCGGGTGTTTTGGTAGTTGCCTACGGCCTGGCCAAACACTTTGCGGTCTTTCACGTATTGCACCGTCCAGTCAATGGCTGCCTGCGCGGCCGCAATGCCGCCAATCGCGATTTGCAAGCGCTCCCAAGGCAGCTGCTCCATCAGGCAAATAAAGCCCTTGCCCTGCATGGCCGTGCCGCCCAGCAGCTGGTCGGCGCTGACCTTGACGTTGTCAAAGAACAACTCGGAGGTGTCTTGGGCTTTCAGGCCCAGTTTCTTCAAACGTTTGCCTTTTTCAAAGCCGGGCATGCCGCGCTCGATCAAGAACAAGCTGGTGCCTTTGGCACCTGCAGCCGGGTCGGTCTTGGCCACCAGAATCACCAGATCGGCGTGCCAGCCGTTGGTGATGAAGGTTTTGCTGCCGTTGATGAGGTAAGTGCCATCGGGCTGCAAGAGCGCGGTGGTTTTGACGCCTTGCAGGTCCGAGCCCGCAGCGGGCTCGCTCATGGCAATCGCGCCCACCATTTCGCCGCTGGCCAGCTTGGGCAGGTACTTTTGCTTTTGTGCTTCGGTGCCGTAATGCAGGATGTAAGGGGCGACGATCTCGCTGTGCAGGCCGTAGCCGATGCCGGTAAAGCCAGCGCGAGACAATTCTTCCATCTGCACCACCGAATACAGCTTGTCGGCATCCGAGCCGCCATAGGCTTCGGGCAGGGTCATGCACAAAAAGCCGTTTTCACCGGCCTTGCTCCAGACGGCGCGGTCTACATAGCCTTGCTCTTCCCAGGCTTCGTGGTGGGGGGCGATTTCCTTGTCCATGAAGCGGCGAAAGCTGTCGCGAAAGGCTTCGTGGTCGGCGGAAAAGAGTGTGCGTTCAATGATGGTGTCACCTTCAAGACTTGGGGGTTGGTATTTTCACAAAGCGTTTGCTTGGTAAAAGTCTATACTGAATGCTGAAACCCACAACACAGGGCAATCCCCCTGATGACACCGAGGAGACAGACCCCATGAGCGAAGCATTTGTTTATGACGCCATACGCACACCGCGTGGCAAAGGCAAAAAAGACGGCAGCCTGCACGAAGTCAAGCCCATCAGCTTGCTGTCGGGCGTCCTGCGCGAGCTGCAAAGCCGCAACCAGTTCGACACTGCGGCAGTGGACGACGTGGTCATGGGCGTGGTCTCGCCCATTGGCGAACAGGGCTCGGTGATCTCCAAAGTGGCGGCGCTGGCTGCGGGTTGGGACTGGCGCTGCTCAGGCGTGCAGCTCAACCGCTTTTGCGCCTCGGGTTTAGAGGCCGTCAACACCGCCGCCATGAAAGTGCGCAGCGGCTGGGAAGACCTGGTCGTGGCCGGTGGCCTCGAAAGCATGAGCCGCGTGCCGATTGGCTCGGACGGCGGCGCCTGGGCGCAAGACCCCGAGACCAACAGCGCCACGCTGTTTGTGCCGCAAGGCATTGGCGCTGACCTGATCGCCACCATGAGCGGCTTCACGCGCCACGATGTGGACGCCTTTGCGGTCGAGTCGCAAAAGCGCGCCACGGCCGCGCGAGCAGCGGGTTACTTCGATGGCTCGGTCGTGCCGGTCAAAGACAAGCTGGGCCAGGTCATCCTGGCGCAAGACGAATTCATCAAGCCCAGCACCACGGTGGAAACACTGGGCGGCCTCAAAGCCTCGTTTGAACAACTTGGCGCGATGGGCTTTGACGCCGTGGCCTTGCAGCGCTACCCGCAGGTCGAGCGCATCCACCATGTGCACCACGCAGGCAACTCGTCCGGCATCGTGGACGGCGCAGCGGCGGTGTTGATCGGGTCAGAGGCCGCTGGCAAAACCCATGGCCTCACGCCGCGTGCGCGCATCGTGTCGGTGGCCTTGTCGGGTGCTGACCCGACCATCATGCTCACAGGCCCCATGCCCGCCGCCCGCAAGGCGCTGGCTAAGGCGGGCCTGACGATTGACCAGATCGATTTGTTTGAGGTGAACGAGGCGTTTGCTGCCGTGCCCATGAAGTTCATGCAAGAGATGGGCGTGCCGCACGACAAGGTCAACGTCAACGGCGGCGCGATCGCCATGGGCCACCCGCTGGGGGCCACGGGCGCGATGATCATCGGCATCCTGATCGACGAGCTCCACCGCCGCAAGTTGCGTTACGGCATGGCCACTTTGTGTGTGGGCGGCGGCATGGGCATTGCCACCATCGTTGAACGCGTTTGATCGGGGAGACACCAAAATGATTTTGAAAACACTGCGCTACGAACTGGCGGACGGCATCGCCACCATCACCTTTGACGAGCAAGGCTCGCCGGTCAACACCATGTGCCTGCAATGGCAGGCCGACCTGACACAGGCGGCCGAGCAGGTGGCCAAAGACAAGGCATCTTTAAAAGGGGTCATCTTGGCCTCGGCCAAGTCCACCTTCTTTGCAGGGGCCGACCTGAAAGGTGTGATGCGCTCGCAAGCCTCGGACGGCCCGCGTGTCTTTGCCGAGATCGAAGGCATCAAGAAAGCTTTCCGCACCATCGAGACGCTGGGCGTGCCGGTGGTCAGCTGCCTCAACGGTACGGCGCTGGGCGGCGGCTGGGAAGTGGCTTTGATCGGCCACCACCGCATCGCCACCGCCAACCCCAAAACACAATTTGGCTTGCCCGAAGTCACGCTGGGTTTGATTCCTGGCGGTGGTGGTATCACCAAGATGACGCGGCAACTGGGCCTGCTGGCCGCGCAGCCCTATGTGCTGGAAAGCAAACTCTTTGGCCCCGAAGAGGCGCAAAAGTTGGGCTTGGTGCACGAGATCGTGGCCAGTGATGACGAGCTGCGCCCCCGCGCTTTGGCGCACATTGCGGCAGCCCAAGGTCAGCCCGAAGCCGCCCAACACCTGTGGGACCGCAAGGACTACAAAATGCCTGGCGGTACGCCGAGCAACCCCAAGATCGCGGGCATGCTGAGCGTGGCCCCTGCAGTGCTCAAACAAAAAACGCGTGGCCTCTACCCCGCCCCCGAAGCGGCGCTGGCCGCCATGGTGGAAGGCGCGATGGTGGACTTTGACACCGCCATGCGCATCGAAAGCCGTTACCTCGCTGGCCTCATGACCAGCCAGGTGGCGCGCAACATGATCAACACCTTCTTCTTCAACATGAACAGCATCAAGGGCGGCCAAAGCCGCCCCAAGGCTGCACCGCGCTACAAGCCCCAAAAAGTGGGCATCTTGGGTGCGGGCATGATGGGCTCGGGCATCGCGTATTCACAAGCGAGCCGGGGCATCGCCACGGTGCTCAAAGACGTGAGCGTTGAAGCCGCTGAAAAAGGCAAGGCCTACAGCCACAAGCTCACGCAAAAGCGCGTGGACAAAGGCCGCATGGCGGCTGACAAACAAGCGGCCCTGTTGTCACTCATCCAGCCCACCGCCAGCGCCGCAGACCTCAAAGGTTGCGACCTGATCATCGAAGCCGTGTTTGAAAACCGCGAACTCAAAGCCCGCGTCACGCAAGAGGCCGAGCCCATGTTGGCCGAAGGCGGTTTCTTTGCCAGCAACACCTCGACCTTGCCCATCAGCGGCTTGGCCACTGCCAGCGCCAAGCCCGAGAAATTCGTGGGCATCCACTTCTTCAGCCCCGTGGACAAGATGCAGTTGGTGGAGATCATTCGTGGTGCGCAGACCGATGACGAAACCATCGCCCGTGCATATGACTACGTGCAGGCGCTGGGCAAGCTGCCCATCGTGGTGAACGACTCGCGCGGCTTTTACACCAGCCGCACCTTCGGCACCTTTGTGATGGAAGGCGCGGCCATGTTGGGCGAGGGCATCCCCGCCCCCGTGATCGAAAACCTGGCCATGCAAGTGGGCATGCCCGTGGGGCCGCTGGCCGTGCTGGACGAAACGGCGCTGTCGCTGTCGGTGCATGTGCTGGACCAAACCCGTGAAGACTTTGCCAAAGAAGGCAAAACCCACACCGCCACACCCGGCGAACTGCTGGTTGAGCGCATGGTCAAAGAACTCAAGCGCCCCGGTCGCGCCGCAGGCGGTGGTTTTTACGACTACCCCGCTGGCCAGAAAAAAGTGCTGTGGCCTGAACTCAAAACCCGCTTTGAAAAAGCCGACGTGGCCTACAACCAGCAAGACATCAAAGACCGCCTGCTGTACCGCCAAGCCGTGGAAACCGCCCGCTGCCTGCAAGAAGGCGTGCTGACCTCGGTGCACGATGGCAACATCGGCTCGATCTTCGGCATCGGCTTTCCGGCTTGGACGGGTGGGGCGCTGCAATTCATCTACGGCCAGGGTGTGGATGCGTTTGCCAAACGGTGTGCTGAACTGGCCGCGAAGTATGGCGCGGGGTTTGTGCTGACGGCAGAAGTGATTGACAGCTTGAAGCAGCACCAGCCGGTGTATTGAGCCTCAAGCCTGAGAAGGCGTGCACGAAAAAACGCAGCGCTTGGGGGACCAGGTGGCTGCGTTTTTTGATGAGGACTGTGAAGGCTGTTGCGGGCTAATCGGATCGATCTTTTAAAGAGTTAAATGCTTTGTTGGAAATCGGGCGACTAATTAACCACTTGCACCGGTCGTTCAGACAATAACGACGGGCATAAATCTCGGTAGCGACCTGAAAGGTCGTGTATAAACTGGTTGCCTTGACCGAGCTACCGTGGTAGTTCATTTTCGCTCTATCAGAGCCGACGGCCAGAACAAAAAAATGAACATATTCATATCTGAAAAATGTACGGTTGACGAGGTACGTGCATGGGACATGTCTGCTATCCGGGGGGTTCGATTAACCCGAGGTTCAAGTTTTGAACCAGGCGCGCATGGACTTGCGTTGGCCAAGCTTGCGAGCCACGTTAAAGGCGAGCTTGAGGTGCAATGCTCCTTTGCTGAACCCGAGACTTCAAATGAATTCGAGACGACCTTGCTAAGTGGGGCATTTGGCATATCGCTCATCAGACATGCAAAGCAGATTACCTTTGGACCTAGCCATAACCCCGCGTCAGATAAGCTGGGAGGGAACCTCGCTCGTTTCTATCGCGAGCGGGGTGGGCTTTTGGGAATGGGGCAAAACTGTTCCCTAGTCTGCGTAGATCCTGGACACAGTCTGCCTCCAAAACTCAGAGCCTATGCTCGCCATGAGGACAGAGACTTTCCGTTGGACCGAAGCGGCTTTCACCAATTGCTCTCGTCCATGGCTCAGCTTCTTGGGTTTCACTATTTTTTGAATTCGTCAACGGTCTCTGACCTTACGTCATTCGTCTTTGAGTGCTTCGTCAACTCCCAAGAACATGGCCAGTCGACCCTTAGCACAAACAGCGTTGCGCGGCAGGGAGTGCGTGCACTGATGATGGACAAGGTGGTCATCAAGAGCACTACCAAGCACAATTCGCTGTCTGAGGAAATGCAGAAGTACATTGCGCGCAGCTCAGAAGCTGCTGGCGGGAAATTGGGCTTGGGTCTCGTGTGCATGACTGTGGCCGACCAAGGTGACGGCATCCAGCACACCCTGCCGCCTGACACGCCCAATGAGACTCCGATTCAACGCTTCGCAAGAGCATTCACTGCGGACGTCACACGAAAGCCTAAGGGTGATATCAAACGGGGTCGTGGGCTATCAAATGCATTGTCGGCAGCTCACCGGATGCGTGCTCGTATCGAAATTCATTCCTCCGGTGTGCACTTCGTTCAAGATTTCTCGTTGGAAGATAGCGAGTATCCACAACTAGATGTAGCTGCCATCGTTGAGGACCCTTCAACAAAAGGGTGTGGAACTGTGGTTTCGATCTGGGTGCCAGAGTTCGAGTCTGGGCTGGATCAGCGCGAGCTCTTCGACCGAAAGAACCTTCTGCCAGTCGCATGAAGACCTTTGTATATACGGATGTCCTGTCGGATCTCAATGACCTTGAGACCTTACTGACTGCATTGAATGAGCGCGAACTACATGAGTGCGACAGCATTCTGATTTATGTCGACGGCCCTCAATGGGTTCACGTGTCCACTGAGGATCTTCCTTTGGCCGACGAAGTAGTCGTCGCACGTAAGCAAGCGCGTGAGCGTGTTCCCAACAAGGTGCTTTACTTTGCACCTAATCCCTCTTGGCTATCTGGCCGAGATGCACACCCCTTGACGGTTGGTCGCTTAAAGCCAGTCCGCATTAGCTACGAGAATGATCAAGCGCATGTTTTTGAGCCGCTGGCGAAGGTCGAATTAGACGACTTGATAGAGCAGGCCATGTGCGCAGCTGTCAGGGATGGCTTGGCACGCAGCATTGTTCGAGCCCCAGCCGGTGCGCATTTTGAACTCCCTTCACAAGCGCACGCCTCTCACTTCATCAGACTCTCAGAGTCGTTCGATTGCATTGATTCAGTCCAGCGCACTGCCTATTGGATAGCGGTCTCGTTGATGGCAAATTTGGAGGACGACGAGAGTCCGCCAGACCGCACGATCCTAGTTGATCACCCAAGCATGCTTTTGCTAGGAACGCACGTCAATCTCGTCTACGGCGGAAATCGTAACGTTCTCGCGCTGAATGGCTACCCAAATGAGTCCGCTTTACGTGCAGCTGCTTCTCGACTCTTAGAAGGAGTTGTTGGTCCGGTTACCGCGGTGATTGGCATTGCCTCAACAGGTAAGTTGGCGAAAATTCTTAAGGAGCTTGCTGGCGACAAAGAGGTCGAGTTAGATTTTTGTCTGGCGTTCTCGGCTGTCGACATTCCTGACGGGCTGAAGCCGCTTGCTCATTTGCCTTTGGATGGGTATGTGCACTCAGCTGACGCTGCGAGCTGTAGCATGTGTGGCCCGGACCGACGAAAACCCATCAAGATCCAAAGCAACTCTTTTTTTGTCAGCCTTGCGGATGACAAAGATATCAAACTGCCAGAGAACTACTTTGTCCTTCAGCGCCCATTTCTCGATACATATGGCGTTGTCGAGGGAGCACTTAGAGTTCATTTTGACGAAGCCAATGAGGCGTTCCCACGCCACCATGCGTACGGTATCGACGTAACTAAACTGCTCACACATGGTGGGTTCTCCGCTGAAGTCCACAGTAAACTGGACTCGCTGAATCCCAAGCCCGATTGGGTCCTCATCCCCAGTCACAAGGCCAGTAGGCTGCTGCGTGCGACCATAGCAGCGTGGCGAGACATCCCAGTCATGGAGGTAGGTGAGTTAGATAGCGCGAAGTTAGAGGTGTCTAAGAACCCGGTGGTCCTGGTCTTCGACGACAAGGTGATCTCTGGGCAGACTATGAGAGACCTAAATTCTGAGCTACGAAGAACGCGGGAGACACTCTGGAAGAAGCTCGCCCATGTGCACTTCTTCGCGCCGATCGTGACCACCCCATCGGAGGTTGAATTAAGCTCAATTCGCAAGGGACTGACCACTCGACACGCGTGGACAGCGACTTGGCATCAACTTTACTGGATTCCGTTGCCAACTTGGCACAAGAATGATGAATGCCCATGGTGCAAAGAGCAGCAGTGGTTGACTACGCTAGCGGAAAAGAGTGATAGCTTTGACAGTCAGCTTACCCTCAGAAAAGGGGTGCTGAGCACCAAGGAGGATCTTGGCGCGATGCACTGCATCGCGCCAGCTCCCGCAGGGCATCAATGTCCGCCTTTGGCGGCTGGCTCCGTAGCTGGGGATGAGGGCTCCACCCAACTTCAGGTTTTGATTGCCACGGCAAGTGCTGTACAGCAACGTAGAACAGCTGTCGTGGACCCTCTGGATCCCCATTCGTTAACGAACCCCACTCGCATGGATGGTTTCGTTTTTGAAAACGCTTATACGGAGCCACTCATCGCTTGCTCGATACTGCGCGCGCTCAAGCCTGATGAGGTTTCGACCAGCATGATTGCTTTTCTAGCACGCGTGCTCCGCGACCCCAATACTCACGCTGGTGCAGGGGCTTACCAAATTGAGCTCGCCATCGCACTGCTTGCTGGAAAGCTGGGAACTTTACACGACATTGGTTCAGCCTGGGAGGTCTTGAGGGCCTACGGGGTAAGCGAGGAAAGCCTAAAGGGCTTGGGGTTCGTCAAAGCAGCAATCGAGCCAAAATTGGCGACTGGCTAGTTGGGCCATTTAAGTTCACTCTCTGTTATCAGCCGTTCTGACACTAGGGTCGGCTTTGTTAGGTTTGACGAGTCATTCCTCGGTGAGGATTGTCGACTTCAAAATCGAGTCACCCCTCAAATCAACCGCTGCTGCAGCGAAGCCTCACCCAGCGGCCGCAGCCTTGCATAGTCCAGCAGCTCCGCCAGCCTTGCACCTTTGCCCTGCCACTCATACACAACACCCTCGCCCAGCAGCACGTAGTGCCAGGGCGGACCGCCGCGTTGTTCTTCGCTCAGGTTGTTGATGCGTTCACACCACGCCAGCGCGGCTTTGAGTTTGCGCTGCACGTTGGGGTGAATGGTTTGTTCCTGGCCTTTGGTTTCGACCAGGTACACCGCACCCGCGGTGCGCACCAGAAAGTCGGGTGAGTAGAAGGCGGGCAGGCCGTCGTCTTTCACGTAGCGCAGGCGGGCAAAGGTGTGGCGGTTTTCGCTGATCTTGCAAAACGCCAGCACTTGCGTGTCGGCTTGCGCCCAGTGGATGAAGGCGCGCTCCAGCCCGCCGTTGCGGCTGGGCCAGCCCAGCCGGGTGTAGATGCATTTGGACACTTCCAGCGACGCACTCTCGCGCACCATGAGCTTGGGTACTTCGCTCAAATGCCGCAGATGCACCTCGGTTTGGCCTGTTGTGTGCTTTTCTTCCGATTCGAGCAGGCCGACGGCAAACACTTTGGTGATGTGGTCCACCACGGGCTGCAACAGCAGCAAGCGCCAGTTTTCATCTTCCAGCGGGTTGAAGGTGCCAGCAAACAGTTGCGTCCAGACGTAGTCGTCAATCCAGCCGGTCAGCTCGGCGGTGTTCACTTGCAGATAGGGCTTGGCCAGGTGCGTGGCGATCTTGTTGCCTTTGGGCAGTGGCTCGCTCAACGCCTGGCTGATGCGCCGCGTCAGGCGCGATAGGTAATCGTTGTAGCCGCTCACGTTCATCACCGCACCGTCCACCCGGTAGTCGCCAAACAGCGTGGCGCTTTGCAGGTCTTGCGAGACAAAGGTGTCGCCCTTGCCCAGCATGCCCTTGAGCTGGTCCGCCGCCATGGCCGTGAAGGCTGGCAGGGCAGTTACGTCGATCTGGTTGTGGTCGCGCAGTTCGTCGGCTTCTTGCAGGATGAACGGGATACCGAAGTCAAAGGCTTCAAAGTCTTCGCGCAATTCAGCGGCGATCACGTCACCCGTGGCCGAGCTGCCGTCCCCGTCGTCATCGCCTGTGGTGCCCGCCAAGCCTTCGTTGATCAGTTCATCATAGAAAGACTGAAACGCCGGGTGTTCCACGATTGACAGCACATCGAGCAAGCTGCCGGGTTCTTTGCTGGCCTCGATCAGTTCGCGGTTTTCGCGTTTGATATCGTTGTATTCGGCGTCGCGCCACATCAGGCGCAGGCCACGCCCAATGGTTTGCTCCAGCAGAATTTGCGCCTGGCTGGAGCGCAGGGGCACGATGACGCAGATGTTGTTCACGTCAAAGCCTTCGCGCAGCATCAACACGCTCACGATCACACGCGGTGTGGCGTGGTGGTCCACGCTAAACAGGCGTTCGCGCACAGGGGCCCAGTCTTTTTCGCCCAGCTCGGCCTTTTTGCCCGAGTCGATGGTCATCACCTCGTCTTCGCTCAGACCTTCCTGGTCGCGCAAGAACTCGGCCACCAGCGGTGACACGGTGGTGTCTTCACAGACCACCAGCATCTTAGGGTGGCGGTGCGGATCAATGGCGGCAAAGTCTTTTTCGAGTTTGCGTAGCTTGGCCAAGCCTGCCCTCAGCATCACGCGCTGGCCTTCGCTTAGAGCCGGGTTGCCCGATTCATCGCGCTCGGCCTTGAACTCCAGCGGCAATGCGCCGATTTCCTTGCGGCGGTCCAGCACCAGCGACTTGACCAGCCCGGCGCGCATGGCGCTCTTCAGGTCAAAGTCGGTCACGATGTGCGGAAAGAACACCTTGCGCTTGATCTTGCCCGAGCCCACATCGTTGTAGGGCGTGGCCGAAAAGTCCACCTGCACAAAGCGGCGGCCCTTGGTCTGGGCGATGCGGCTCAGGCTTTTTTGCCATTCCACCTCAGTGGTCTCGCCTTCACGCTTGAACTCGTGGATGTGGTGTGCCTCGTCGTTGAACACCATCAGCTCGGGTAGTTGCGCCAAAAACTCCAGCACATTGCCGCGTGCATAGCGGCGGTCCAGCACGTCCAGGCTGTTGCCCGTGGCGCGTCCGGGTGTCAGCGGCAGCACCTGGGCCACCACGTCTTGCGGGTCCAGCGGTGCGCCCAGTGTTTCGACTTCTTCAATGTCTTCCGTCACATCGCCTTCGGCCAGCAGGTGCCAGTTGGTGATGGCGATCATGCCGTTGCCAGTGGCTTTCAATCCGATCTCGTTCTTGCTGCAGACGTTGCCCCTCACAAAGGCAAACACCGATTCGCGGTGCGCCTCGGGGATGAACAGGTCGGCAAACTTGGCCATGTCGGAACTGGCAAAGTCACGCGAGCCGTTGCCACCAGCGACCAACTTGCCGCAAAACGCATCGAGCAAACGCTCATAAACAATCAGGCCTGGTGCCACCACCATGAACTGACGGGTAAATCGCGGGTCGTCCATGCCATCAGCCAGTGCGGCGGTTTTGTTGAGCAATTGCCAGATCATCAGCGCTTGCAGCACCCAGGTCTTGCCCGTGCCCGTGGCCATCTTCAGGCAGTACTTGGGGTGGCCGTGTTTGTCGGCCGACACTTCGTTCAAGCGCGTGCCTGTCAGCAGCGCATCGGGTGCGGCGGCGCGGTACAGGTCCAGCAGCGTCCAGCGCTCAAGGTCAGCGCCCAGCACCTCGTGCGCCACGATGGCGTTCAATATGGCCTGCTGTTGTCCGGCATGGAAGTTCAAACCACCCCGGGCCATCACCATGTCTTCGCCAAACCACCAAGCCAGCAGGTCGGCCGTGGTGGGGGTGACCAGTTCTAGAATGTCCGCTGCACCCGATTCTAGGCCTAGGCAGAGCTGATTCGTTTTGGCGGTCAGGCCTGCGGCCAAGGCCAGTTGATCTGAATCTGATTTCATGATGCGTCAGAGGCAGTCAGTGTGTGGCCGGGTACCACGAATACATCGATTTCTGTCGCCCGTACATGTCGGCTTGCTGGGCGGTGAGCGGCCAAACCTGTTGCTGGTTTGTAGACATCCAGACCACGCCCCAGTTTGAACAGCACGCCATGGTTCAGTCGCAAGTACCGGTCATGCAGACCGTTTTCTCGTCGCAGTGTCAGCGCCACACCAAACTGCTGAAACAAGTCCTTGGCCACTTCGTCCAAAACACGGTTTTGCTGGGCGATCATTTCGCCGTCAAGATGGGACGTGACGATCTCAATGGCTTTGGGTTTGGCGGCTTCTGCCACATGCATGAGGAACTCTTGCACGTTGCGCAGTTGGTTTGCCTTTGACAGATGAGGGTCAATCAAAGACAGCTGTAATGCACCCTGCAAGAACCGAGATTCAAAGAGTTTTTCGTACGACCAACCGATCGAACCTTCTTGCAACTGCAAACGACTGATGCACACCGTTGCGGTCGTCTGTACCTCATTGGCCCAATCTGCGCTTTCGTACATAACGAATAAATCAGATGCAGCCTTGTTTGTCGTGGCAATAGGTGTATTCGCGCTGTGCTGTGCTGACTTTGTGGATTCCACGACAAGTGTTGGACTCTTTGGCATGACGGTTCGGAATCTTTCTAAGGTCCCAAGCAGCTCATTGTTGATGCCTGTAATTGCAGCGGTGGCTTCTTCCGTTTGACCGGTCAGATGCAAGGTGGCTGCTGCCAAAATGTTGTCTGCCGCTTGTTCCAGCAATACATCGACACTGTCCAGGGCATCGCGTGGTGCTGCCTTTGCTTCGGCCAGCAAAAATTCACCGAAGCGGTGACTGCTTTCTTTCAAATAGCTTTGCAGCGCGTCGGTCAATAGCGACTTGACTTCGCGGTAGAAAGATTTGATTTGCTCGTTTTGGCGAACGGTCGTGCCGGTTTCCCAGATGTCCGCCACTAACCTACGCTTCTCAGAAATTCGGTCGGCTACGCTGTCAGTCACGAAATCATCCAGCAGTTGCTGCACTTTGCGCTCTTCAATCGCGATCATTTCCTGGGCGTTTTGCATGGAGCGCTCCAGCACCCCTTTCAACTTGCCTGAAACGTCCAAAGGCACATTGGTTCCCAGCTCCAGACGCTCAGATATTTCTTCGCTGTTTTTGGACAGACGCAAAAGTGCTTCTTCAAATCGCTGAGCATAGTTCGAGAAAAGAGCTGTCCGGGTATCCAGCAACTGTTGCACTCTAGGGAAAATGAGACTTGCGGTGGCACCCTGCAAGCCAGACAAATGCCCCCAACCACCGTATCGTCGAGTTTTCCAATGACGTCCCATGTCGTCAGATTCAATGGCCGAAAGAGGCTGCTCGGCCAAGGCTGTAATCAGGCTCAGTAAGACTTCATCGCGCTGGGGTTGCTCGCTCAAACGCTCTGTCATGAGCTGGATTTGTTGCTCAACAGTCCGGGCAAACCCTTTGCGAGCCTCCCCAAATTCACCGTGAAAGGTCTTTAGCTTTTGTTCAGCCACCTCCTTGTTCTGGGTGATCTGAAGCGATTGCAGTTTGTTTTGAAGTACGGACTGCAATTCCAACAGCTGATGACTGGCACCTTTGATGATATTTTCGGCAGTCTGTGCCAAGCGTGATTCTGTGGACAACAGTTTCAGAAGATCTGCTTTCAATTGATCTACGCCACCCGGGTCTGATGGGGTAATTACAAACGGCAAATTCTTTTTTTCTTTCCAATCCCGGTGCAGGCGTGCGGATGTGAAAGCAATTGGCACTTCGCCCAATTGCTCCTGGTAGCGGTGTAGGCTGCCGTCTTGTTCCAAGTCTTTCAGCGTTTCGGAAATTTCCCGTGAAATCTTGATTCGTTCACGTGCGATGCAGTCGGCAATCGATTCAGGGTCTTCGTCGTTGTCCTCGGCTTCCGCAAGTACTTTGTTGTAGGTTTCGTCAATTTGCGTCACCACCACAATCAATTGCTTGACAGTGCCTTTGCGCAACAAAGAGAGCAGGAAGTCTTTTTCGGACTGACCATAGGAAGCGCCAGATTTGGTCAAAAACAGCACCGCATCCACATCCGCGACAACCCTTTCAGTCAGGGTCACTCGGAATCGCTCCGTATCGTCCAGGCCGGGCGTGTCAATCAACAGTACGCCTTGATCCAGTATCTCTGCTGGGGCAGTGATGTCGATGCTGTCCACAAGGCAATGCAGCGGGCTGCTTGCAGTGGTGTACTCCTTGAGCTTGCGCCGAAAATCAGTAGTGGCTTTTTTGGTCGATTGCGCTGGCAGCTCCAGCGTCACAGTGTGGCCACCCTCTCGTACGTGTTCCCTCTCTAGCCCTTGTAGATCAAAAACCGTATCTGGCTCACCTTCCTTGTTTTTCTTGGGAATAGAAAAACTCACCCAGCTGCGTACCCGATGAACATCAAGATGTTTAGGGTCATCGGTGTGTAGTTTTTTGAGTTCATGCCACCTTGTCTGGTCCACAAACCTGATGTTGGCCCTCACGTTTGAACCGTGCTTGAACGTGGTCACTGCCGCAGTCTCTGGCAATGTACCCTCGCTGGCCAGTCGGTTGTTCAGCAACTCGTTGACGAAAGACGACTTGCCCGCCTTGAATCGGCCCACCACAGCGACCTTGAACTCGCCGGGTACTTGTTGGCTTTCCAACAATTGCTTCAGTGCATTGGCACTGCGCAGACATTCCTTGCCAATGTTGGCCACTTTGATCGTTGCTCGACTTTGCAATCCACCCTGTACTTGTTGCAAATGCGAAGACAGGTCTTGAATGTCACGTCGAAGCTGTTTAGGTGCTTTCATATTGTTATTCCCTGATGTTCAAAAGAGAGTTTTTTGGGGGGTGTTCAAACCATGTTGGTGGATGGTTTTCAATCGGATACCGTCAAATCTGGCTGAAAGTCGACATAAGGGGTTACGACGCGGCCTCCACAGTGGCCACTACTTCGGCTTCAAAGCCAAACACATCGACCACGCGCACGCACACCTTGCGTGGCCCTCTCTTTACCGGCACGGTCACTTGCCCCTGCGTGACCACACGCAGCACATCGGCATCGTTGGCGGTGTTACCCCGGTAGTCTTGCCAGACTGAGCGGAACACCTTGCCGTCATAGTCCGGGTCCACCGCCCAATACTCGATCAGGGCCAGCGGCTCTTTGTTGGCTACTTGCTGCAAGGCTTGGCGGTTGGCGTCGTCCAGGTTGATCGCTTCGGGCGAGAGCAGCACATAGTTTTTGAGCTTCACCGTGAGTGTTTCGGTCGGGGGTGCATCGCCTGCACTGGCTGACACCTGGCGCGTGATTGGCTCGATGGTCAGGTATTGAAGTGACGAGAACCGCACTTGCCCGCGCAGCTTGTCGATGCCACCTTTTTTCTTGAGTCGGTCCATCAGGTCGGGTGGAATAACCAGCACTTCCAGTCGGCTGTCGTTGAGCGCCGTGATGGTTTCGCCAATCGACGGCTCAAAGTTCCAGCCCAGCACCACCACACGGTCCCAGCCGCCCATCAGGTTGTCGCGCTGGGCGACTGCCTTCTTGAGCGTGGCCATACCGGTGAGTTTGTTGGGCGAATCGGCCAACACAAGGGTTTTGCTGCCACGGCCTGCTCCGAGTGCCATTCCTGCGATTTGTCCAAGGTTGCGCTGTGGGTTCACATCCGGAGGCAATGGCAGGGCTCCGTAGAGCGACAACACGATCTGCGACAAATCGCCAATGCGGAAATCGCGGCCCAAATGTGCTTTGGCAGCTTCGACTTGGTAGTCGCCGATGGCTTGGTAGAGGAAGGGCTTGGCCTCTTGGTCGATCAGGCGTTTGCGCATGATCATGCAGGCGGGTTTGCCAATGTCTGTGATGATCCAACGGCGGCCAAGTTTCTCTGCGACTGCGGCTGTGGTGCCGGAGCCACCGTTGAAGTCAGCGACGATGCCATTTTCAGGGCAAGAAGAACGAACAATACGCTCCAAAAGACTTTCGGGTTTTTGTGTGTCGTAATCGATCCTCTCCGCAACGTTAGCGCCCAAGCCGCCTAAGCTTTTAAGGTCATCCCATATGTCTTGTGTTGGTTTACCGGGCATCTCGTCTAAATAGCGCTTGTACTTTGGAACAGTTCCAGGCTTTGTCTGGATCACTCGGCCATCCTTGATCAGCTGATCCATTTTTTCTTTGCTGTACCGCCAATAGCGATAGACCCCCATTACTTCGTAATAGGGGTTGCCTTTTGTCGCGCCACCAGGGCCTTGTAAATTGTCAAGCCAGTATCTCCGACCTGATTCTGGTTCGATGCTTTTGTAATACGTGTCTTTGTATTCTTGGGTATAGGGAGTGAACTGCTGTGTAAAAAAATATTGTTCCGACTTTGAATAGAAAAATATCATGTCGTGCAAGCGACCAAAGTGCGCTGAACCTTGCTTTGAATCACTGTGCGCATGGCCGCGCTTCCAGATCAACTGATTAATTAATTGGTCTTTCCCAAACACCTCATCCAAAACCAGCTTCACGTAATGCCCCACATGCCAATCCAGATGCACGTATATGGAGCCAGTATCGGCCAACAGTTCACGCATCAAGATCAAGCGCGGCGTGATCATGGCCAGGTAAGACGCAGTGCCGTCGCTCCAAGTGTCTGAATAGGCGAACTGCTCGATGACGGTGGGCTTTTGTTCGATTTCCACCCCCGGCAAAGTGACCTTCGTGCGGTAGTCGGCCTTGGAGTCGAACGGCGGGTCGATGTAAATCAAATCGACTTTGCCGCGCAGGCTCGGCGTGTTGTCGTCCCCCGCCAGCAAGGCTGCCATGGCCAACAGGTTGTCGCCATAAATCAGTCGGTTGGCCCAAGGCACTTCGGGCACAGCGCCCAGCGTGGCTTGCGGGTTGTCTAGCAAGCTGGCTTGCCCCGGTGCAAACACTTCGCGCTGGCTGGCCCGGTTTTGTTGGGCGATCCAGTCCTGTGCCTTGGTGTCGCGTGCAGGCAGCACGACCTCACGGGTTTGCAGGCCCACGCGGTGACGACTTTCGATGCCCTCCAGGATTTTTTCGGCTTGTTTACGGCCGTTGGCCACGATTTCAGGGAGTTGTTCGAGGAGGGACTTCGGCATGTTGTCAGCACAGGCACTGCATCTTTGAATGCCTGTTCAATCGAAAGTTGAATAGAAAATTCAACCAATAGTACAACACAAAGTTAAATGGATATAGAACAGAAATTTACTGTTCCTGCATGGATCAAAAGCTGGAATTCTCAGAGCGCTTGCAGGCCGCCATGCGGTCCGCAGGACTGGAGCCGCGTCCAGCGGTTTTGTTGAATTTGTTCAATACCAACTACTGGGGCCGGTCTGTGACGTTCCAGGCGGTGTCCCGGTGGCTGAAGGGGGAATCCATCCCGGCGCAGGACAAGTTGCTGGTGTTGGCTTCCTCGCTCAACGTGGAGCCAGAAGTCCTGCGCTTTGGTAGTGCCGTGCGCAAGTCCATTGAACAGCGTCAAAAACGCTGGGACGAGGGTGTGGGTTATTTGGAGCGCGAAACTTTTGACGCCTTTTTGCAGCTTCCTGCGCCGCAGCGCAAGATCATTCGGGAAGTGATCTTTACTTTTGCCAAGGCGAATGGGGTGGAAGATGCACCCGCCAAGAAGTAAGGTTTGCTTTGGATCGATCGGCTCGGCTTGCAAGACATCAAGGACCGCTTGCTGTAACGCCAAGCGGTGGAGTCCGCCCGCTACCTGCAACAAGGCGTGTTGACATCGGTACACGACAGCAACATCCGCTCAATCTTCGGCATTGGTTTTCCGGCTTGGACGGGCGGTGCGCTCCCGTTCATCTCTGGCCAGGGCGTCGATGCATTTGCCAATGCGTTTGCTGAATTGGCGGCGTTGTATGGGGGTGGGGTTTTCATTGACACCAGAAGTCATTTCCAGCCTCAAACAGCACCAGCCGGTGTATTGAGGGAGCTGGGCCGTGGACGGCCTTCAGAAATAAAGCAGCCCCGTGAGGCTGCTTTTTTTGCTTTTGACGTCTTTGACTGAACAGGCTGTTTCAAACGGTGATCAGTTGCAAGCGTGTGCGCTTGAACAGGGGAGCATCGGTCAATCCGAGATGTTGTGCCATGCGAGTGCCGACCTGTAGATCTCGCATGCTTTGTGGCAGCGCTCAGCGTTTTTTGATCAACAGTCCATAAGGGCAGTGCCCCGGGCGTGGACCCACTTGTGGGTGCAGTCGGCAGGTGTTGGGTCGTTTTTCGTAAACGGTACAACGCCGGGTGATGGCATCGAGAAACTGGCAATCACCGCTGGCTCGGCGCGAGAGGGTGAAGATGCTGTTTTTGAAATTGAAGTGCTCAATCAGGCCTGCTTTGCTCAGGCGCTTGGCGATTTTTTTGGGGTCTTCGTGTTCTGCTTCAAACGCATCCACCAGTTCAAGCCGCACCAGGTCGGGCAGCTTGACTTCGACAGGCATGGTGCAGCAGTTGGCCGCGCAGGTGTCGCACATGCCAGCGCGGTAGCGGCTCCAGCTGTCGGGGCGGTCAACATCAACAATAGAGGTGGGGGATTTCATGGCACCGATTGTCTCAAACTGGTGCCAGCCTCCAGCGCAGGGCTTGGGAATTGCGCTGGAGGAGGGGGTATCAAACCAGGTCGGCAGACAGGGCTGACACGAGCTGGTTTTTCAGAGCGGTGGATGATCCGGCCAGTGCAAAGCCAAGCAATTTCCCCTCTGCAGAGGCGAAGCGTGCGCTGACGCCGTCTTCGCTGTGTGTACTGGACCATTCGCCCTTGGCCTGGGCGGGCGGCGGGACCACCACCACGGGCATGGCTGGCGTTTTGACCACAACGGGCATCACGGGCCAAGTCAGTGCGGCCGGGGTGCCTGCCAGCTGGGTGGCGATCACCCGGGCGGCTTGCATGATGGGCATGACAAAGGACCGCACTTGGCCGTCGATCTCGGCCCCGTCACCCAGCGCGAAGATGTCGGGGTCGCTGGTTTCTAACTGGCTGTTGACAACGATGCCTCGGTTGGTGGTCAAACCACAAGCACTTGCCAGTGCGATGCGTGGACGCAGACCGATGGCTGAAAGTACCGCATCAGTGGCAAGCGTCTGGCCGTTGGCCAATTGCACTTGCAAGCTGCCATGTCGCGCATCAACCGCCTGCACGCTGGTGCCCCAATGAAAGCGAATTCCTGCTTGTTGCAATGCCGATTGCAGGTGTTGCGCCACAGTGTCGGGTAACAATCGGCCCATCGCTTGCAGACCCGGGTCGACCACATCTATCTCGTAGCCTCCCAGCGCCAGGTCGTTGGCAAATTCACAGCCAATCAGGCCAGCGCCCATGATGGTGATGCGCTGTCGACCGGCAATTTTTTGTCGAAAGCGGTCGTAGTCTGCCAGGTCATTGACGGACAACACTTGATTGGCGGCGTTACCTGCCAGAGCCACACGAATCGGGGCCGCTCCTGTGGCCAGAACCAGCTTTGCATAGGAAACAGTACCTTGGCTGGTCTGAACCGTTTTGCTGGCGCGGTCCACACCCGTCACGTCGGTGTGAGCTTGTACTGTGACGCCCAGTTGCTGCGCGATTTTGTCGGCAGTGCTGTTCACCAACTGGGCTGCAGTTTTGCCGCTGGCCAGTGCGTTGGACAGCATGGGTTTGCTGTAGAAGTCTCCGCTGTCACGCGAAATCAAAGTGATGGGGGCTCTCTTGTCGAGCTTGCGAAGCTCGCGGGCCACGGTCCAGGCGGCCAGACCGGAGCCCACGATCACCACGGGGGCGGTGTTGTGGGTCATAGACGCTCCTGTTTAAATGACGGTCATTTCGAAATCAGCCTTGGCCACGCCACAGTCGGGGCATTCCCAGTTTTCAGGAATGTCTTCAAAACGTGTGCCGGGTGCGATGCCGTCTTCAGGGATGCCTTGGGCTTCGTCGTAGATGAAACCGCAAACGATGCATTGCCAAACTTTCATGGTGTTCTCCAAATAATTAAATCGTTGAATGGGTGTTGACCGGGTTCACGCCTGGATGGCGTCAAGGGCCTTCTGGTAGTGGTTGGCGTGACGCTCTTCCACTTTGGCCAGTGCTGCAAAACGCTTGGCAGCTTTTTCCAGCACGGCCTTGAACTGTGCTGCGTGTTCTTTGGATTCGCTGATTTGCTCATCCATCTCTGCCACTGCAGCGGCGTTGCCTTCTTCCACAGCGGTCTTGCGGAAACCGGGGTACATCTCGCTGTACTCATAGGTTTCGCCTTCAATGGCGATTTGCAAGGCCTTGGCGGGCGTCATCTCGCCAGCCGGATAGAGCAGATCGAGGTGACCAAATGCGTGCATCACTTCCTGCGCGGCAGTCTCTTCAAAGATCTGTGCGGTGGCTTCGTCACCAGCGGCACGGGCCAACTTGGCAAAGTAGCGGTACTTGATATGGGCCATCGATTCGCCAGCAAATGCGGCTTCGAGGTTTTGGTAAGTTTTGATGTCTGGACGTGCCATGGTGAACTCCTTCGGGTGCTTGATGTGTTGCGATGGAATGAATTGTGAGTTTTGCAGACAAATCAGTCCAATGGATAATTTCTCTTTAATCAATCTAATAAATAGATGATCAGGACATGGTGATGCTGGCTGATCAAACGGTGGAGACACCGGATTGCCTTGGCCGGATGTCTGAATGGCACAGCGCAGCCATGAGGCACTTTGGATGCATGTGCATAGACGCGTAGACGCCTCAAGGCGTTGAAGAACACCTTGGGGTCAGACGGATGGGATGAGTCGCCCGCAGCGGCGGCTTTTTTACAAGGGTTTGATCCGCACGCCCCTCAGTACACCCAGAATCAGCAATGCAATGCCTGTCAAGGTGAGGGGTTCTGGCCATTGCGCCCGCAGTAAAAATGCGTAAGCCAGGGCGGCCAAGGTTTCAAACACGATCAATTGCCCGGCCAGCGCTGTGGGCAGGCGCTGGCTGGCGGCATTCCAGCACAGCGTACCCAGCCACGAAGCCAGCAGACCTATGGCCATCATGAGGCCCACAAAGTTCCAGGGCCTGGGGCCCAGTGGCATGGGCAACGGGTCTTGGGTTATCCAGGCCCACCCCCAGAATCCGGCATAGCCCAACAGGGCCAAAGGCAAGGTGGCCAAGCCTTGTGCTGTGGCCCAAACACGTGGGTTTCGATCGGTGTGTCCGCGCAGCCAGTCGGCATTTTTCAGCGGATACCAGGTCCAGCAGGCCAGGGCACCAACCGCCAGCATGGCCCCTGTGAAGTAACGTGCAGTGTCCGCGTCTGGGTTCTGGCGCAGAGCCGCCCATTCGACATGGTTGACGCAAGCAATGCCCAGCAAAATCAGTCCGAGTGAGGGCAGAAGTTGGAGCCAGGGAAAACGTCCGTCTCGCTGATGGTTCAGCAGGTTGGCACATACCGCAATCACCACAGGCAAGGTGCCGATGATCATGGTGGGCAAGGCACCGCCTGCACGCTGGATGGCACTGGCCAGAAACAGGTAATAGAGCACGTTGCCAATGGCGGCGAGTTTCAGGGCTGCCAGCCAATCGGTGCGCGTGAGGCGTTTGAGCTCAGTCCGATCCAAGAAAGCCAGCGGCAAGGCGATCACGCCAAACGCCAGATAGCGCCCGAAGGTGTGCAGCGCGGCCGGGTACTCTGGCAACATGAGCGGGCCTACAAACACCAGACCCCACATCATGCCGGCGGCTAATGAAAAAAAGATGCCGCCCCAGTAGGCGCTTGCGTTTTCAGGCATGTCGTGGTTTTGCAAACGGTTCAGGCGCGCCATGCAGGTAATTGCCAATTGCGCCACAGTGCCAAAGCCCTCAGTCCCACGGTGACACTCAGGCAACCCAGCAAGGCGATCCAGCCAGGAGCATCCAACGACCACAAACCTACATAAGTCCATCCACCAGCAAAGGCGCACACCGCATACGGACGATGGTCTTTGAAGGCAGTGGGAATTTCGTTACAAACCATGTCGCGCAATACCCCGCCAAAGACACCGGTGATCAGCCCCATCAGTACGGCAACGACTGCGGGCAGGAGGGCTTGCAGCGCATGGTGCACGCCGGTGGCAGTGAACAGTCCCAGGCCCATGGCGTCTGGCCAGAGGATGGCTTTTTCAGTCACTTCGAAATGCCGCTGACGCATGAACAACATGGCCAGAACGCACAAGGCCAGCACAATCCACAACATTTCGGTGTGTTGTACCCAAAAAAAGGGGCGTTGATCGAGCAGCAAATCGCGCAGGGTGCCGCCGCCAAACGCAGCCAGAAAAGCCACCACGCACACACCCACAGCATCGAGCTGTTTGCGGGCGGCTTCCATCAGGCCGGACAGGGCAAAGGCGGCCGTGGCAGACAGCTCAACCAGCAAACGCAGGGTGTCACCCCAAGACTGAATTCCGTACATATTTGGATTATCAACTGGGCTACTTGCTACTTTTGCCACGCAGGACCTCAGGGCGTGTGTGACGTCTCATTTTTGAATGAATTATCCGAAATGGTATTTTTTGTGACCAATCAGTCATAGAATGTCTGAAGGTTAACGGAGTGCAGCATGCTTTTGAAAAAAACCGCCAAAGCCGTGGACATCGCGGTGTTCATTGCCTCTCAGGCCATCGTTCAGCCAGTGACAACCGATGAAATTGCCAAGGGCCTTGGCTTGTCTTCGTCCTACACCGAGGCCATCTTGAAGGATTTACGCCAAGCGGGTGTCATCCGCGCACACCGTGGGCCGGGCGGTGGCTACCAAATCAGAGGCAATCCCGAAGACATTTCGCTGTGGGATGTGGTGAAGCATTTTGAAGTTGAACACCACTTTGATGTGCTTTATCCCGAGGGCGATCATCCGTTGAAGGCCCTTGAAATTGGAATCCAGAACAAACTGCAAAGTGTGCTGAATGCCCAAACCTTGGCTGATGTGGCGGTGCCGGTCATGCCCAGTGCAGAGCGGGTGACGAGCATGCTCGGTCAGTTCAGGCTCAAACCCTTGCCTGCGCCGGTCATGCCCAAGGCACCCAATTCGGTGTTTCAGTTGAGCATGATGCTTTGAGGCTGCTGGTGCCGCAGTGGTCAGTCAGGTCCAGGGCGATAACTGGCGAGCATTGATCGTCCGATAGAGCCGGATTGATCGAAAGGTCAATGGCTTGAGAGCAGCCCTTTACCTAGCATCGGGACTGTGAGTCCTACTTCAAGAAAATCCCTGGCGGCGGCATCGCCCCGTCCCGCTCCTGTTCTGGACCGTTGGGCGCATGCTCAGATGTCTCCATGGACGTATGGTGTATCGACGGCATCTTTGCGCATGGCTTTTGAGGACTGGTTGATCTATTTGGGGTCCAACCCTTCAGAGCAAGCTGATCTGATTCACAAAGCCTGGCGTAGCGCAGAGCAAATTGTGATTTGTGCCTCGCAGTCCCACGAGGTCACCTGCAAGCCTTGTGTCGTGCCGATGGTGCATGACACGAGCTTTGCGCACTCGGGTTGGCCGAGCTGACCATTTAATTTGATGAGCCAGTCATTTTTGATCACCCAGCAATGGTGGCATGACGCGACGACCGGCGTTCGAGGTGTATCACCGCACCACGAGTCGGTTGTCAACTTCACCGTGCGGCAGTTTCTGGACAGGGTGTCGCCCGCCAATTTTGTGTGGACAAATCTTGAGGCGCTGGAGCTCACCCGGAAAACTGCTGGGGCCAATTTGCGCCTGGGATGGAAAAATTGGCAAGAAGATGAACAGCGTCAACGCGCAGGCGCTCCACCGAAAGGTACAGAGGCCCATCAGGTGGGCGTGAATGTGGCCGTGACGCAGGGCAAGGTGATTTTTCGCAACCACCTGATCGAGCTGATCCAGTATTCACCCGCCACGGCGCAGGTCTGTCCAGAGCCGATTCTGATCGTGCCTTCGTGGATCATGAAGTACTACATCCTGGACCTGTCACCGCACAACTCCCTGATGAAGTATCTGGTCGATCAAGGCCACACGGTGTTTGCCATGTCCTGGGCCAATCCCACGGCCGAAGACCGTGATCTGGACATGGACGACTATCTGCGCATGGGGGTGATGGCCTCGCTGGAGGTTTTGAATACATGGGCATCTGAGCAAAAAGTCCATGCCGTGGGTTATTGCCTGGAAGGGACTTTGCTGGCGATTGCAGCGGCGGCCATGGCGCGTGATGACGATGATCGCCTGGCCAGCATGACGTTGCTCGCAGGGCAGGCCGATTTCTCGGAAACCGGTGAACTGGAGTTGTTCATTGATGACAGCCAGGTGGCGCATCTGGAAGACATCATGTGGGACAAGGGCTACCTGGACAGCACGCAAATGGCAGGCGCCTTTCAATGGATGAATTCCAGCGATTTGAACTGGTCCAGAATTTTGAAGGATTATTTGCTATGCGAACGCTCCTCCGTGTGTGACCTGATGGACTGGAATGCCGATGACACGCGCTTGCCTTATCGCATGCACACCGAATATTTGCGGCGCATGTTTTTGCACAACGATCTGGCCAGCGGGCGATATCCGGTGAATGGCGAGCCCATCGCCCTGACGGCCATCGGGTGCCCGATTTACGGCATTGGCACGACACGCGACCACGTAGCACCCTGGCGCTCGGTGCACAAGCTGCATTTGCTGACGAATGTGGACACCACTTTCTTGCTGACTTCGGGCGGGCATAACGTGGGCATCGTCAATCCACCCGGCGTTGAAGGCCGCAGCTATCAAGTATTGACCCGCCTGCACGATGGGCCTTATTTGGATCCGGATGCTTGGCTGCAGACGGCAGCTCAACATGAAGGCTCTTGGTGGCCGCATTGGACAAGTTGGCTCAAAGACCATTCGGGAGAGTCCATCACCGCACCGCCCATGGGCTGGCCAGACAAGGGATTGGTCCCGCTGTGCGATGCATCAGGCACTTATGTGCATCAAAAATGAAGTTCATACCCCATGACATCACCGC
Organism: Limnohabitans sp. T6-5; assembly: GCF_003063315.1. Taxonomy (GTDB): domain Bacteria; phylum Pseudomonadota; class Gammaproteobacteria; order Burkholderiales; family Burkholderiaceae_C; genus Limnohabitans_A. The sequence continues at coordinate 926,590 of NZ_NERV01000002.1, read as the reverse complement.
ACCATCCATTTCATGAACTGTTTGAACAGTTGGGCTTGCCCAGCGACGCAGACAGCATTGCCCGATTTTTGCGCGAGCACGGTGACTTGCCAGGTGATGTGGCCTTGTCCGATGCACCGTTCTGGTTGCCTGCCCAGGCGGCCTTCTTGCGGGAAACATTGCATCAAGACTCGGACTGGTCACACCAAGTCGATCAATTGAATAAGGCCTTACACGGGCTTTGAGAGGACTTGCGGCAGAGGGGGCTCGGCGGCCGTGTAGCGCAGATGCGCACACGACAGGTGGCGGTAGCGTGGGCGGTTAAGATCATTTTCGTTCTGATGGGGCTGAGCCCGTTGGACGTTTCAGGATCTTGCCTTCATGGATTTACCTTTCAACACGGACCCGTTTTTCTACGCGGTCTCCGTGCCTGCAGTTTTGTTGTTGGGCATCAGCAAAAGCGGTTTTGGTGCGGGTTTGGGCTCTTTGGCTGTGCCCATGATGGCTTTGTCGGTCACAGTGCCTCAAGCTGCAGCCATCTTGATGCCGGTGCTGTTCGTGATGGACGTGTTGGGGATGGCCGCTTTTCGCAAGGATGTGGACAAAGACTTACTCAAGTTCATGCTGCCTTTTGCCATGCTGGGCATTGTCATCGGAACACTGCTTTTCAAATACCTGAACCCTCAGACGGTGGCGGGCGTTGTGGGGGCATTCACTTTGACGTTCCTGATGCAACGTCTGCTGTTTCCTCCCCGTGCTGACAGCGCGCCCCCACCGCGCTGGCTGGGGGCCATCTTGCTGAGCACATCTGGCTTTACCAGCTTCATCGCCCATGCGGGTGGTCCACCGGTCAATGCGTATGCCATTCCTCTCAAACTCAAGCCCGTGGTGTTCACGGGCACCATGGCCTTTTTGTTTTTCTTTGTGAACATGGCCAAGTGGGTGCCTTATGCCTGGCTGGGTTTGCTCGACATGCGCAACTTTGCCACCTCCTTGGTGCTGCTGCCTTTGGCGCCGCTGGGTGTATGGGCCGGAGTGCGCATTGCGCGGCGCATCCAGCCTATCTTGTTCTATCGCTTCGTCTACACCGGCATGTTCCTCACAGGCTGCAAGCTTTTGTGGGATGGCCTGCGTTGACGTGAAAACAACTTATTTCGATCATTGAAAGCAAACTTGTCATGAAAGCTGCCTGGTATACCCAAAACGGTGAGGCCCAAGACGTGATGGTGGTGGGTGAATTGCCTACCCCAGAACCCGCCGCAGGGGAGGTTTTGGTTCGCCTGATGACCTCAGGCGTGAATCCCTCGGACGTTAAATCTCGTCGCGCCAAGCCTTTGACCGATCCTTTGATCGTGCCTCACAGCGATGGGGCAGGTGTGATTGAAGCCGTCGGGGCAGGTGTGGCCGCTTCCCGCGTAGGCGAGCGGGTCTGGGTCTGGAATGGTCAATGGCAGCGCCCTTGGGGCACTTGTGCGGAGCTCATCGCATTGCCGCAAGCCCAAGCGGTGCCACTGCCGCAGGGTACGGATTTCGCTGCCGGGGCTTGCATGGGCATACCCGGACTCACAGCTGTGCAAGCCGTGATCCTGGCTGAGCGTTTGGCGGGTAATTTGCGCGGCCAAACGGTGCTGGTCACGGGTGCGTCTTCGGCTGTGGGGCACTACATCACTCAAATGGTGACTCAGGCGGGTGGCCATGTGTTGGGCACCGTCGGCTCGCCAGCCAAAGCGCAACATGCACAAGCTGCAGGCATGAAGGAGGCCATTTATTACAAAACCGAATCGGTGCCAGAACGGGTCAAGACGCTGACGCAAGGCCGCGGGGCTTCTGTGATCATTGACATGGATTTTTCGACAACAGCGAGCTGGGCTGCACAAGGTGCATTGGCAGCGCATGGCCAAGTGGTTTGTTATGGCTCCAACGCGCCTGACGTCAGCATGCCTTTCAGGCCCTGGTTGTTTCAGTCGATGGGGGTCAAGTTCTTTCTCGTCTATGACCTGACGCCAGCGGATCGGATTGCTGCCTTGGCACGCCTGAATGATTTGCTACTGTCGCAGTCATTGATTCACACCATTGGTGCGCGCTGCACGCTGGATCAAGTGGCGCATGCGCATCGCCTGGTCGAGGCGGGACAGACCTTGGGCAATGTGGTCATTGACTTTTGAAATCATGGTTCTTGGTCATGAAAACTTCACGCGAATGACTTTTTGATGTCATCCCCTCCTTCGATGATCCAGACAGGATCACCAAGGAGAAGATGCCATGAGAGAGTTACCCAACCCCACGTTTGCACTGTCCCCACTCAGTTTGCCCAGGGGGTCGCTTCATCCGGCGCAGTCCAACTCCGCTGTTGATTTCCTGCCTTGTCGCGCCAAAAGCGCTATTGAGGTTACTTGGGCAAAACATCAAGACGAAGTGCGCGAAGCGCAGCGACTGAGGTTCGACATTTTTGGTACCGAGATGGGCGCGCGTTTGTCCGCCAAAATCGCAGGCCACGACATTGATCTGTTTGACGATTATTGCGAGCACCTGCTGGTACGTGACACCCACACGGGCAGTGTGGTGGGCACCTACCGAGTGCTGACCCCTGCGCAAGCCAAGCGCGCAGGCAGCACGTACAGTGACACCGAGTTTGATTTGACGCGCTTGCGCGACATGCGCAACCGCATGGTGGAGCTGGGTCGCAGCTGCGTGCATGCCGAACACCGCCAGGGCGGGGTGATCATGGCTTTGTGGGGCGCGTTGTTTGAATTCATGGAGCGCAACCGTCTGGACGTGATGATCGGCTGTGCCAGCATTCCGATGTTGCACAACGGGGTGGTCAGTGGTGATGCGGCAGCCAGCATCTGGAATCAGTTGCGTGAAACACATCTGGCATCCATTCAATACCATGTGCGTCCACGTTTGGCACTGCCAGTTGAAGAGCTCAACGGTCAGCTGATGATTGAGCCGCCTGCTCTGATCAAAGGGTATTTGAGATTGGGCGCCAAGGTCTTGGGCGCACCGGCCTGGGATCCTGACTTCAATACGGCCGATCTGCCCATGATGATGCGTACGGCAGATTTGCCTGCACGTTACCGCAAGCATTTCGCCGGATCGGTTTGAACATGTCATTCGCTGCCTTGCAAAAAGCCATGTTGTTTGATGGGCCTCATGCAGGTGTCGGTCAAGAATTTATCGCGGCAGAAATGCTGAACGGGTTCAAGGAAACCAGTCACTTGGAGGACGATGATGCGGTTGAGGGGCGTGCCCGTTTTCGGGCGATATTCATTTCAGACCTGCACATCGGAACGCCGGGATTTCAGGCAGAAGCTCTGCTGGATTTTTTGAAGCACCACCCCAGCGACACTTTGTACCTGGTTGGCGACATTGTGGACGGCTGGCAGTTGCGTCGTCGCTGGTTTTGGCCTCAAAGTCACAACGATGTGCTGCAAAAACTGTTGCGCCGAGCGCGCAAAGGTTGTCGCGTGATTTATGTGCCCGGCAACCACGATGAGTTTGCGCGCCATTTTGTCGGTCACGCATTTGGTGGCATTGAGGTGATTCATGAAACCTGCCACACCACGCTCACAGGCCAAAAACTGTGGGTGATTCATGGGGATTATTTTGATGGCGTGATCCAGTGCGCCAAATGGCTGGCGTATTTGGGTGACTGGCTGTATGAATTGACACTGCGATTCAACCGTCACCTCAACAGTGCCCGTGTACGCTTGGGACTGGATTATTGGTCCTTGTCGGCATACCTGAAATTGAAGGTTAAAAAGGCAGTCAATTTCATCAGCGACTTTGAAGTGGCCGTGGCGCAAGAGGCGCAACGTCGAGGTTATGACGGTGTGGTGTGTGGGCATATTCACCATGCCGAAATTCGCGATGTCAACGGCGTGCTGTATTGCAACGATGGTGATTGGGTCGAGAGTCGAACTGCTTTGGTCGAGCATGCTGATGGCCGATTGGAAATCATCTATTGGAGATCGTCCCCAGCGGTGACCGTGCGTGAAAAGTTGATGAAGGAGCACGCTGCATGAAGTTGGCATTGATCACTGACGCGTGGCATCCACAAGTCAATGGGGTCGTCATTACCTTGCAGGAGCTGGTCCAGGCATTGACTCCCTTGGAGGTTGAGGTACAGGTGATCCATCCGGGGCTTTTCAAAAATCGGCCATGCCCGGGCTACAAAGGCATAGATCTGGCCGTGCATCCTGACAAGGCTTTGGCGCAGATGCTTGATACCTTGCAGCCCGATGCGATTCATTTAGCTACTGAAGGACCCTTGGGGTGGTCGGGGAGGGGGTATTGCATGAGGCGCCGACTGGCTTTCACCACAGCATTTCACACCAAATTTCCCGAGATACTGCATGCCGCATTGCGGATTCCCTTGTCGTGGGGTTATGCGTTGTTTCGCAGATTTCACCGTCCATCTTCGGGCGTGATGGTGCCAACGCAAGGCGTCCTGAATATGCTTCAGTCTAGAAAATTTGTTCAACTCAAGCTCTGGACACACGGAGTTGATTTGCGGTTGTTTCAATACCATGAGCAACCATTGGCGTGTGCCGAGTTCGCAGGCTTGCCCAGGCCCCTGAGCCTGTTCGTGGGTCGTGTCTCGTACGAAAAAAACATTGATGCATTTTTGAGTTTGAAACTTCCAGGCACTCGCATAGTGTGTGGAGTGGGACCATTGGAAGCTTCGTTGCGCAAGAAATATCCGGGTGTGGTGTGGTTGGGCGTTTTGCCACGCGAGCAGTTGGCCCGAATTTATGCCGCGGCCGATGTGTTTGTGTTTCCGTCACGCAATGAAACCTTTGGCTTGGTAATGCTGGAGTCCATGGCCTGCGGCACGCCTGTGGCCGCTTACCCCGTAGATGGCCCCTTGCAGGTGTTGGGCTCCGACACAGGCCAAGTCTGGGGCGGCGTTTTGAATGAGGACTTGGCATTGGCTGTTGCCCAGGCCAGCCGCGTGCCACGAGTGGAAGCGCGCAGGCGCGCCATGTCCTTTGATTGGCCTGAAACGGCCCGATTGTTTGCAGCGCATCTGGTGCCTTGTCGCAGTGACGATAAATTGACGGAATCATTCACTGAACTGTCAATAAATTGAGTTGCTGATTTTTTACGATCGTTGTGATTCCAATGAGAGTGTGGTGATATGTCGAGTTCCAAGGTCGCGGTGAGCGACAAATCTCCTGAAAAATCCGTATTGCTGGATCGGGATCTGAGCATTCTGTCTTTCAACGAACGGGTGCTGGATTGGGCGCACCGTGCAGAGGTTCCTGTTCTGGAAAGATTGCGCTACATGTGTATCGTGTCGTCCAATATTGACGAATTTTTCGAGGTCAGGGCCGAGCCGCATGTGATGGGCGCCCTGCAAGGTTTGACCGCCGGACCCTATACGCAACTCAGCCTGGAAGCTATCACCGCTCAAGTCAATGCCATGGTGGCGCGTCAATACAAGCTATACAACGATGATTTATTGCCCGCATTTGAGCGTCAAGGTATTCAGATCTTGTCCCATGGTGAGCGTAATGCTGGGCAACGGCGGTGGGTGCGCCACTATTTTCAAACAGAAGTTCAGCCGCTGCTGGTGCCGGTCGGGCTCGATCCTGCACACCCGTTCCCTCAAGTGGCCAACAAGTCCTTGAATTTCATTGTTCAGCTGTCAGGCAAGGACGTCTTTGGTCGTGCCAATGAAATCGCTATCGTCAAAGTGCCGCGTATTCTGCCCAGATTGATTCCCTTGCCATCGAAAATTAGTGGCGGTGCCACGGCGTTTGTGCTGTTATCCAGTGTGATAAGGGCACATTTGGCCGAATTGTTTCCTGGCCGTGAAGTCGGTCAGTTTTCTCAGTTCAGGGTGACGCGCCACTCGGATCTGGCGGTCGATGAAGATGATGTGGACAATCTGCGAACAGCTTTGCGTCAAGGACTGGTCCACAGACATTACGGTCAGGCGGTGCGCCTGGAAGTGTCCTCAGACTGCTCGCTGCGGTTGGCCGAATTCTTGCGCCAAGAATTCCAATTGCCTGCACTGTCAGTGTTTCGAGTCAACGGGCCGGTGAATCTGGTGCGGTTGATGCAACTGATCGATTTGGTCAAGGCCCCGCAATTACTCTTTCCCCCTTACAAAGCCAGTTTTCCAGTGCAGCTGTCCAGCCACTGCTCGGTGATGGCTCGGATGCGCTTGGGCGATGTGGTGATTCACCAACCCTTCGAAAGCTTTGATGGTGTCCTGGCTTTTTTGCGGGAAGCCGCTTTCGACCCGCAAGTGTTGGCCATCAAGCAAACCATTTACCGCACTGGCAATGATCCAGTCATGATTGATTTGCTGCGAGAAGCCGTGCGACAAGGCAAGGAGGTTACGGCTGTGGTGGAGCTCAAAGCTCGATTTGATGAAGAAGCCAACATCAACTGGGCCGAGAAACTGGAGTCTATTGGTGCCCAGGTGGTTTACGGCGTGGTGGGACTCAAGACACACGCCAAGATGCTGTTGGTGACGCGGCGGGAAGGCAAAACCTTGCGCCGTTATGGCCATTTGTCGACGGGCAATTACAACCCGCGGACAGCACGTCTGTACACCGATATAAGCTATTTGACGTGCGATGCAGACATCACGGCAGACATGGACCATTTGTTTTTGCATTTGGCCAGCCAGAGTCGGCTGCCCAGAATGAAGCGTTTGCTGGTTGCGCCATTCCATTTGCATGCTCAGATGCTTGCACGGATTCAAGCCGCTGGTGATGCCGCAGCCGCGGGCCTGGAGGGGCGTATCGTGATCAAAATGAACGCGTTGACCGATGAGCCCATGATCGAGGCCTTACTGACCGCAGGGCAACAGGGCGCACAGATAGATCTGATTGTTCGCGGAGCATGCATGTTGCCTGCCGGGCTGCCGGGGGTGAGCGAAAACATCCGTGTGCGCTCGGTGATCGGTCGTTTTCTGGAACATTCACGGGTGTTCTATTTCCGTGCCGGTCATGACGAGTCGTTGTACTTGTCCAGTGCCGACTGGATGAGTCGCAACATGATGCGTCGTGTTGAACTGGCATGGCCGGTCAACGATCCCGCGCTGCGTCAGCGCATCATTGATGAATGCATTCTTGCTTATTTGCATGACAGCCGTGATGCATGGGATTTGGGGGCCGATGGGCGCTACCACCGGGTGGGCCTTCATGCACCCGGGCACAGCGCGCAAAGCGCATTGATGGCCCGCTACAGCGCAGCAAGACAGGAGTAACCACTACATGGACTTGATCTTATGGCGACATGCGGAGGCCTTCGATTTGGAGACTGGCCAAAATGATCTGGAGCGGGCTTTGACGGCGCGAGGACAAAAGCATGCCAGCCGCATGGCGGCATGGTTGGAACGTCAGTTGCCCGAAGGCGCCCGAATTCTCTGCAGCCCTGCCGTGAGGGCTGAGCAAACGGTCCATGCTTTGGGGCGAAAATACAAAATTCGTGATGCCCTTTCGCCAGGTGCGAATGTGGATGATTTGCTGGAGGCAGCAGGCTGGCCCGATGCCAAAAACGCGGTGGTTCTGGTGGGCCATCAGCCTTCGTTGGGGCTTTTGGCCTCTCGTCTTTTGAACATGGGGAATGGACCTTGCCCCATTCGAAAAGGTGCCATTTGGTGGCTACGCAGTCGTCACCGCGAGGGACATGCCCCGCAGACGGTGATCATGTCGGTCACGGTGCCCGACAGACTTTGATGCAGCTTCTTGCATTCAGCCTTTTCTGTTACGCCCCGTTTTGATGGTGGGCACGTCTGTCAATGCCTTTTTGAAGGCCAGGTCTGGCGATCCGGACAGCAGTTGCAGACCCGCTCGGATGAGCTCACTTTTCTTGCTGACCATGCCCAATGTCAGGGCACGTTTTTTCATATCGGCCAATTGTGCAAGTTCTGTCTTCGGAAGGGTGAAGTTGTCGCGCACGATTTTTATTTTCTTTTCTTTCCCGGCTTTGACTTTGCTGGGGGGGGCGTTTTCGCTTGGGACTGTTTTTGTGGCAGGCCGTGCAACTTTTGTAGATGGGGATTTTTGAGTGGCTTGAGCTTTCTTGGCGGCCCCAGGTGTCGTTGCTGTTTTCACGCGGGTCTTGGATGCAGGAGATTTTGCGGTACTTTTTCTGCTGGGCTTGGACGTTTTCTGTGCATTGGCAGGTACTGCTGCTTTGGTGGCCAAGGCGTTGGACAAATCAGCGGATGCCACTGGGTTTGTTTCGGGTTTTGTCAATGCAGTGTTGGTTGTTTTGTTGTTGGATGTGGTCATGGGGTCCTCTTTTTAACGGTGCATCCAGTTTGGGCTGTTAACTCAGGCTGTTCAATACCGTTTTTAGAGGACTTCCATATGCAAATTCCAGCCGATTTTTTGCCAGGCTTCGGCCTCTTCTCGCAGCAGGTGCGCTGATTGCGGCCATTGTTCTGTCCAGGTGCTTTGGAAGCTTAATCGCGCGTTGCGGCGCATCACATCGCAACGCAGCTGCACACTGCTGATGTCGGGGTCTCGGCGAGCATGACAAAAGATCACTGCCAGACGCAGCGCCATCAGTTGCTGAACGAACAAAGGATTGTGCAGTTCAGCCTCGAGTTTTCGCAGTTTGCCACGATGCCCGAGGACCAACTGGCTCAGACGGTGCAGCTCATCAATGGTGAAGCCCGGAAGATCGGTGTTGTCCAGAATATAGGCGCCGTGCTTGTAGTAATCACTGTGCGCAATGTGCATGCCGACTTCATGTAAATGAGATGCCCAATGGACTTTTCTCAAATGCCGTTCGGTGTAGTCCTTATCTGTGCTTTGTATCAGTGGTGACAAAAGGCATTGTGCTGTATGTGAGACGCGCTCAGCTTGGGCCATGTCTACTCCAAATCTGTGGGTAAGCCACTCGATCATGTTGGAGCGCACATCGGTTTGCGGACTTTCCCTGTCCAGCAGATCGTACAAGGCGCCATGGCGAAGGGCGCCTTGCGCGGCGAACATTTGGTTGATTTGCAGAAGGTCAAACAGGGCTCTCAAGACAGCGAGACCACCACCAATGACTGGCTTGCGATCTTCTTTGACGCCTTCAATGCGCAAGTTGTCTGATTTTTGCGCTTTGAGCAATTTGTCCTTGAGCCAGTCGAGTCCTTCGCGGTTGACGATGCCTGGTGGCCACCCCGCCAATGTCAGCACATCGGCCACCGCACCCACGGTGCCCGATGAGCCATAACATGTGTCCCAACTGTCTCGGGTATAGATGGTTTGTGCTTCATCCAATACAGCTTTGGCGGCAATTTCAGCGGCTTTGAATGATGCGTTGGTCCAAAGACCGTCGGCGAAATATTTCATGGACCAGCCCACACTGCCGACGCGGTAGGACTCGAGTGCCTTGGCTTCTGCGTGCTGGCCGAGGATCAGCTCTGTCGACCTGCCGCCAATGTCGATCACCAAGCGGCGCTCGTCTGATTGCGGCAGCAAGTGTGAGACACCCAGATAAATCAGTCGGGCTTCTTCCCGTCCTGTAATCACTTCAATTGGAAAGCCCAGAATCGCTTTGGCTTTTTCCAAAAATACCTCGCGGTTGCGTGCCTCACGCAGCGTTTGCGTGGCCACGGCACGAACCTGGCGGGCTTTGAATCCGCAAATTCTTTCTCCAAATCTCGCCAGACAATCCCATCCGCGTTGCATCGCTTCTACGGTCAAGTTGCGCTCATCATCGAGCCCGTTGCCTTGACGCACGGTTTCTTTGATGTATTCCACACGTCGCAAATGACCCGCATCCAAATGACCAATTTCCAGTCGGAAGCTGTTAGAGCCGAGGTCAATGGCCGCAAAAAGGGTGTGGGGATGCATTGAGTAGTGATTGGAAAAGAATGGGGGCCAATGAAATTATGTGACCGGTGTTTGAAAATTTAATGACAATTGGAGAAGTTTGATGAGTCGGCGTTTTTCTATGACCGTATTGTTCTAGTGTGAATGTGTCATCCTCATAACTCCGAGTTCGTTCCGAACCTGCAAGTGGAGCAACTTTGATGGCATCGTTAATTTGTACCCGAGTTTTTTGGTCATAGCAATGACGGCGATATGCCCATGATGACAGACCAGACACTCTACTTCTGGTGTCTGTTCAACGGCGGTAGAAAGTAAGACGGCTCCAACGCCACGGCGACGTATAGGGGCACTCACTGTCATTGCCAATTCCCACTGGCCCGATTGTCGACTTGGACTCAGTTGCAAAGCGCCTATTAACCCAAGATCATTTGGCAACCAGGCGCCCCACCATCGCTGAGTTTGCCAATCGATGTCCGCGACCCAAGATAGCAGGGCTTCGTCTTTTATCGACATGCCAAAGCGGTCGTATCTATCGTCTGGAGACAGGGACAGTAAATGTAGACCCAATGCTCCTCGATGCACCGGCCGCAAGGGTGAAATTTCAAGCATCGATGGAAACATAAATGAGCTCCGTTGAGGTGCAAAGCCATCGTTCACCATTGAGTGGAGATTCAGCCCACATGTCTACTTGCACTCGAATCGAGCGACGCCCTGTTTCAATGACAAGCCCTTCTACTGTCACTATGTCACCTACTCTGGCAGGCGCAGTAAAACTCAACTTCTCGCTACCAGCCATGACCACGGTACGGCGAACATGTCGCGTAGCGGCCACGAAACCCGCCTTGGCCATCCAAGACATTGCAGGGCCTCCATGCAACACGCCTCGGTGATTGACATGTCCTGGAAAAATAATTTCTGCGATGCGGGTGATGGCTTGCGAGATTGCAGGTTTGGTTTGCGGGTCCGAGGTCACGTTCAGTGCAGTTTTATGAATTTCTAAGCCATCATCCGCTTGACGTACCATGACAAATTCACCAGAAAGGCAAAGGCTACGCTCACCACTGAGCAGGTCTTCTGCCACCAACTGGGTGTCTACCGTGACAGATCGTCGTCCGCGCTTGAGCACTTGAGCGCGGCATTCAACTAAATGACCCGCTGGTGCGGGTGCTGCAAAATCTAATCGGCTAACTGCAGCGGTGACCACGGAGCCGCGCAATACCTTGCTGCCCATGATGAAAGCCATCCGATCCAGCATGGAAAGGGCTGCTCCGCCAAACAGCGTGCCATGGTGATTGGACTGATCTGGCCAAACCATATCGACCACTACCATCGGTGGGTATGGGGGACCTTCTGATACGGATGGTTGAAAAATTGCAATAGTCATTCGTTTCTCCGACTCAAGAGAGATGGGGAAAACGAGACAAGTCGAAGCACGCGGGAGACAGAAGCGTACGCAAAGCCACTCAAAGCGCGGCGCAAAGCGTGCAAGTGAACCACGAGACGGCGATCTTGCTCGAGGACACCCCGCCTCATGCATCATCACATCGCCCCGTGGCAGGTCTCCTGGCTCTCGGGTCATCATTCAATGCAGCCTTCCCAGCATCAAGCCAGTGGCAGTGGACATCGAACTCGCCGATCACAGTTGCGGGGGCAGCCACAGTTTGGATTGAATTTCAATCCTTCTGTCGTTCCCTTTTCATTCCTGCTGTCGAGCAAGAAACCGCGAGGCTTTATCAGTATATCAAGCAGCCACAGTTACTTGTGCTCGTAACTTGTGTGCTGCTGCGACCATGTACTCCAGCGCGGGAGTTGATCTTTTCGATGACAGATGGTTATGACTGCTGCCTAAATGCGCTGGCACAGAAGGGCCACGGCCTCTTGAGGTGCAAGCAATTGCAGCAATGATTGGCGATCTGGCCAACGCTAGGAAAATGGCAAGTGAGTCGGTTCAAAGCTACAGCGACGAGCAATCGCATCCCAGTCCACTACCATGCGGCTTTACAGGTCAATGAAACAAGTTACATACAGCCAATCCGCATACGAGCAGTAACGCTGCGTTCTGAATTGGCTATTGGTACACTTATTCAGCACTGCCGATTCCAATTTCGGCAACCCGTTGTAGGGTCATATTGGGTTGACAGTTTGGGACTGAATCCACCGGCGCTGGCAGATATTCCTAAAGGGTCATTGCATGTCATGACCTCCACTGCTTTGTGTATTACGATGCCCTGATATTTCGATTGGCCGTGGTCAGCCTTGGCAAAGAATTTTTTATGAATTTTACAGATCTCGCAGACGATACCGAGGACAGTTCCTACACATTGCAGCAGCGTCAGACTGCGGCAAACCGCAGCACTTGGGTGAGTGTCGGCATCAATGTGCTGTTGTGCAGTTTTCAGGTGGGCGTGGGCATTTTTTCGAAATCACAGGCCCTGATTGCTGATGGCATTCACTCCCTGTCTGATCTGGTGGCGGATTTTGTGGTGCTGATTGCAGGTCACCACAGCCAGAAAGATGCAGACGAAAAACATCCCTACGGGCACCACCGATTTGAAACGGCTGCCTCTATGGTGCTCGGGTTGTTGTTGTTGGCTGTCGGGGTGGGCATGTTGTGGTCGGCATTTGTCAAATTGCAGTCGCCACACAATGTGGAAAAAGTGCATGTGACGGCTTTGTGGGTGGCTGGAGCCGCCCTGGTGTCCAAGGAGCTCCTGTTTCGTTACATGCTGTCCGTTGCCAAACAGGTCAAATCCAGCATGCTGGTGGCCAATGCCTGGCATGCGCGCTCTGACGCGGCATCTTCATTGGTGGTCGGGGTAGGCATCGTGGGGAATTTGTTGGGCTATCCGATTCTTGACCCGATTGCTGCATTGGTCGTGGGCCTGATGGTGACCCGCATGGGCTGGAGCTTTACCTGGGATGCTTTGCACGATCTGATGGATCGCTCGGTTGACGAGGCCGAGGTACAGGCCATACAGGACACCCTGCTCAGTACCCCGGGTGTGCGTGGCGTGCACGATGTGCGCACGCGCAAGATGGGCGACATGATTGTGGTCGATGCGCACATTGAAGTGGACGCGCTGCAAACGGTCGAAGCAGGACATGACATCACCGTCGATGCCCGCAACCGGGTCATGCAACGGCATCGTGTGTTGAGTCTGATGACGCACTTGGACCCCTGGAAAAAACCGGATCTGGACCACGAACGGGTTCAACGCGGTTGATTTGCGGACAGATGTGTGCATACACCCCAAGCCCTTGATCAGGACATCTGCCCTTGACTACTTCAGGGGTTTACCTATTGCAGGCTGAGCCGTGTGCGCTTGTGGACCCAGGAATTGTTTTTGAAGCAGCGCCACCATGCCTGGGTATCGGTTCAGCTGTGTGATCAGTTCCAGGGCGATGTATTGATCACGCTGCACCCCCAGATCGACTTGCAATTTTTGTGCGCGCTCGTGAAACCGTTGCGCCGATGTGCGTGGAACCCTGGCCTGGAGGTTTTCAATCGCATAGCGTTGTTGTTTGGCCAAAATGCGTAATCGGTGCTGGCGCGCCAAATCGCTGGAATCCGCGCCGATTTTGAGTTTCTTGTGCCAGCTTTGCAGGCGCTTGAAAAGCCATTGCGAGAACTTCTTTCGGTCCAATGCAAGGTGTTTGGGGTGCGACTGCGTTGAAAGTTGGGCAATCCAATGAACCATGTTCAGCAGCATGCGTGTGGTTTCGGGATCATGCGCCTTTGTCTTGACGGCATGCAGGGCTTTCGTGCGTGCGTCTTGCAATGCCCGGATCATGTCCGTCCAGTCTGCTGGGGCCATGGCAGGATCTGCAGGCAGCGCTGCCCACCATGTTGGCAAGGTATCGTCCAGTGCCACATCCAGGTTCCTCAACTGATCAGTGGTCTGAATCAATGGCTTCAGTTCAGCCATGGGGGCCGGAGGAAAATCCTTCAGCAGTGGTTTGAAAAATCTCAGACTGCTTTGAAGTCGCCTCCAGCCGATGCGTGCCTGGTGCGTGATTTCTGTGTCGTGACGGGTTCCCAAAGCGCATTCATTAAGCGCCATGTGCATGAAGTTTTCCAACAATATGGCTGCCATGATGTGTTCGACACTTTGTCCACGCACACGGGTGACGGTGCGTGCAAAGTGTGCGGAAGTCGTGCTGTCTTTTGTGGGCATAGCCGATCAGCGCAAGGTGTAATCCGAGAGTTTTAATTTGGGTTGCGGCATGACCAGTTTCATGGACTCCAGGGTGTGCACCAGAAGTTCCGAGACAAACAAGTCCCTGTAGGCCTTGGAGTCGGCGGGCACCACATACCAAGGCGCATGTTCTGTGCTGGTCGCTTGCAGCGCATGTTCATAGGCGTGCATGAAGGCATGCCAGTTTTTCCTGTCTTCGAAATCAGACGCTTGCACTTTCCAGTGTTTCAAGGGGTCATCCATGCGAACTTGCAGGCGTTTTTTCTGCTCTTGTTTGGAGATGTGCAGATAACATTTCACGATGGCAACACCGGCATCGTGCAACAGGCTTTCAAAGTGCCGGATGTGATCGAGTCGTTTTGTGCAGTCTTCTTCGCTGATGTCTCCATGCACAACGGGCACCAGAACATCTTCGTAATGGCTGCGATTGAAGATGACCATCTCACCCAGCGCGGGCGTTTTGGCGTGTACACGCCACAAGAAGTCGTGGCGTTGCTCCAGTTCATGCGGCACACCAAAGGCTTCGGCTCTTACGCCCAAGGGACTGACGTGGGTGAACACGCTGCGAATACAACCATCTTTACCGGCTGTGTCCATGCCTTGCAAGACCAGGAGCAAGCCACGACTTTGACCCGCGTGCAAGATGGTTTGCAGCCGGTTGAGCTGTTCTGCCAAATCGTGCAGCAGCTCAGGCCAGTGCGTAATGTCTTCTTGCGTGAGTGCATCAGGTGGTGTGGTCGAATAAGCAGAAAAATCCATGACAGTGTCGGGCTTGACTCGACAGGCGTGCAAATCAAGGGTGTTCATGCCAAGCTTTCATAAGAAAAGAACGCTGAGCCCTAGCCACGGCGAAACGAGGGTGCCCAACCAGACGGCAGCCGTCACCAGACACAGACCCGGCAGCACCCAGGTTGCGAAAACGCGGCCACCTGCAGCCATTGCTACGGCCGCTTTGCTCAGGGTGTTGCTGCTGACCGCCAACAAAATTCCCCACTGTGCTTGATCCAGCGACGCATGGCCTTGATGCACCAGACTGCTCATGGATGCGACGCTGGAATGGGCGTCTGCAAAGCCCGACACGAATGCGCCAATCATCATGCCCATGGCCCCCAACCATTTCTGTAGTGCAGCGATTAACAGTGTGACGGACAAAACGACTCCGGTCATCACCAAGGTGGTTTTGTGGTCAAAGGCGTGACCCTTGATGGGCAAGTCATCCTGTGGTGTGCCACTGGTTTTCCGCCTGGCGATCCACCAGGCATAAAGACTGGCCGTCGTGATGCCCAAGCCAATTGGCAAAAGCATGTAAGGCAACAACGGTGGCAGCATCACCGAGATGAGCAAGCCCAACTGGACCATGGTGGAGACAGTTGACAGCACTGCGCCCACAGCAGCTGCATGGGTCAAGGCTGGAGATTTTTGCGCTGTCTGACCCATGCTCAATATGGTGGCGGTGCTGGACACAAAGCCGCCCGCAAACCCTGTCAGCGCCATGCCGCTGCGCTGCCCCATGATGCGTTTGGCCATATAGCCTGCGGCGCTGATGCTCATGGCTAAAACTACAAATTGCGCCAGTTCATGCCAGTTGATGGCCTGAAAGGGGCCCATGAATCGGTTCGGGGCCAGTGGCAACAAAATCATGGCGGCCGCCAAAAAGACAATCACGTCTTCCAACTCTTGTTCAGTGATGACCTGGCGTACGAATTGGTGCATGCGTTCGCGCGACGCCAGCAATGCGGTCAGCACAATGCCAAGAATGGCCGCCAGGCCGGGCGACGGCACTGACAGTGCGCCCAGCATGCAGGTCAGCAAGATGGCTGATTCAGAGGTTAAACCCGGGTCGTGGCTGCTCGAATGCTGGTATGACACCAGAGTCAGACCCCCCAGAACCAGCAGCATGGCACTGAGCAAATAGGTCGAGTCGATGCTTTGTGCCACGAAACCGCACAGGGCTGAAATGGCAAAAGTCCGAATGCCCGCAGCACGGCGGTGGGGGCCATCGCCTTTGCGCCGCTCTCGCTCTGCACCAACCAGCAATCCAATGCCCAATGCCACGGACAGCTTGAAAAGCACGAGCGAATCTATAGAAGTGAGCATGTGCTTTGGCGCAATGATTGGAATGGCTAAGGCATCAATGTAGGGGATGGAACCTTTCTGGGTTTGATTTGCGCCAACAAAAAAACAAGTTGATAGAACATTTGTGTGTCTCATCACACCGTCGAAAGCAGATTGACACAATATTGTCACAATTAGGTCATACATTCAAATCAGTTCCCCACCCAAGCATGGGCTCTCGGAGAGCCTGAATACCTCGTGAATTTGAACCAGGAGTTGACATGTTGAAAATCAAATCGGTCATCGGAGCCATTGGCCTGAGTGTTGTTGCTGCCACCACATGGGCGGCTGACATCACCGGCGCTGGCGCCACATTCCCATATCCCATCTATGCTAAATGGGCAGAGGCCTACAAAGCAGCCACGGGCACGGGCCTGAATTACCAGTCCATCGGTTCTTCCGGTGGTTTGAAGCAAATTCGGGCCAAGACCGTGACCTTCGGTGCATCTGATGCGCCGGTTTCGGGTGCTGATCTGGACAAGGACGGCATGGTCCAGTTTCCCGCCATTGTGGGCGGCACGGTGCCTGTGCTGAACCTCGAAGGGTTCAAGCCGGGTGAATTGCGCATCACCGGCCCTGTGCTGGCTGACATCTATCTGGGCACCATCACCAAGTGGAGTGATGCCAAACTGGCCGCGCTGAACCCTGGAAAAAAACTGCCTGACCAGGCCATCACCGTGGTGCACCGCGCTGACGGTTCAGGCACCACGTTCAACT
Organism: Limnohabitans sp. T6-5; assembly: GCF_003063315.1. Lineage (GTDB taxonomy): Bacteria > Pseudomonadota > Gammaproteobacteria > Burkholderiales > Burkholderiaceae_C > Limnohabitans_A. The sequence continues at coordinate 909,789 of NZ_NERV01000002.1, read as the reverse complement.
TCACCGATTACCTGAGCGCGGTCAGCAAGGACTGGGCAGACAAAGTGGGTAAAGGTGCTGCTGTCAAATGGCCTGCTGACTCTTCTGTGGGCGGCAAGGGCAACGAAGGCGTCGCTGCCAACGTGAACCGCGTCAAAGGTGCCGTGGGTTATGTGGAATATGCCTATGTCAAGAAAAACAACATGACTTACCTGCAAGTGCAAAACGCTGCAGGCAAGTACGTGAGCCCTGACGATCTGACTTTTGCCGCTGCCGCTGCTGGCGCCGACTGGTTCAGCGTGCCCGGCATGGGGGTGTCCATGGTCAACGCCAAGGGCAATGACAGCTGGCCCATCAGCACCGCGTCGTTCATCCTGATGTACAAGAAGCCCACAGACAAAGCTGCTTCTGACGAAGTGCTGAAGTTCTTTGAGTGGTCTTTCAAGAACGGCAAAAAATTGGCCTCTGACCTGGACTATGTGCCGTTGCCAGATGCCCTCACCAGCCAGATCCGCGCCAAAGTCTGGTCTGAAATCAAATAAAAAGAAATGGAGGTCGTCTGAAATCACGACTTCCTGACCTCTCGCCCTTCAAGGCGAGAGGTTTTTGTTAAAAAGAGTGTTACCCACTATGCCGTTGTCACAAGGAATAACCATGGGCTCGATGGAGCAGGCCAGCCAAGTGCCCGATCACAATATGCTGTCCGTCGTGAAAAGGCAGCGCATCCAGGATTTCTTTTTTCACAAGATCACGCTGGGCTTTTCCTTGCTGGTTTTGTTTGCCCTCATGGGCATCATCATTTCACTGCTGATCAATGCCTGGCCAGCCTTGTCCAAGTTTGGTTTTCAATTTATCTGGCGTGTGGAGTGGGACATTGTCAACGACGAGTTCGGTGCCGCCATCGCCATTTTCGGCACCTTGGTCAGTGCACTGATTGCTTTGGTGATCGCGGTGCCCTTGTCGTTTGGCATTGCATTGTTCCTGACAGAAACCTGCCCCACTGCTTTACGGCGTCCGTTGGGCACTGCCATTGAATTGCTGGCCGCTGTGCCCTCCATCATTTATGGCATGTTTGGTTTGTTCATTTTTGCACCGCTGTTTGCCGAATACGGTCAGCCTGCCTTGCAGTCCACTCTGGGTCAGATGCCCATTATCGGCCGCTTGTTTGGTGGTGCGATGAACGGGGTAGGCATTTTGGCCGCAGGCATAGTTCTGGCCTTCATGATCTTGCCTTTCATTGCCGCCGTGATGCGCGATGTGTTTGAAATCGTTCCCCCCATCTTGCGCGAGTCGGCCTATGGCCTGGGCTGCACCACCTGGGAAGTGGTGCGCAGCATTGTCTTGCCCTACACCCAAAAAGGCGTGATCGGTGGCGTCATGCTGGGCCTGGGTCGCGCATTGGGCGAAACCATGGCGGTGACGTTTGTGATTGGCAATTCGCAGCGCCTGAGCGCATCACTGTTTTCACCGGGCACCACGATTGCGTCTACCCTGGCCAATGAATTTGGCGAAGCTGCTGACTTTCACCTGTCGACCCTGTTTGCGTTGGGCTTCTTGCTGTTTGTGATCACCTTCATTGTGCTGAGTGTGGCCAAGTTGATGTTGATTCGCTCAGAAAAAGCCAAGGGCACGAAAACCTGATGCACCGCACCGGAGAAATTAAATGGATCTGAAAATTTATAAACGCAGACAGTTGACCAACCGGATCGGGCTGACCTTGTCCATGCTGGCGATGGGCTTAGGGCTGTTCGTCTTGTTGTGGATTTTGTTTGTGCTTTTTTCGAACGGCCTGGCTGCGTTGGACTGGGCCATGTTCACACAGTCCACCCCTGCGCCTGGCTCTGAAGGTGGCGGCTTGGCCAATGCGATTATGGGCAGCTTGATGATGGTTTTGATTACCGCATTTGTCAGCACCCCGATTGGTATTTTTGCTGGTGTTTACCTGGCCGAATACGGCGACCAGAGCAAGACGGCTGAACTGACGCGTTTTGTGACCGACATCATGTTGTCGGCACCCTCCATTGTGCTAGGTCTTTTTGTCTATGCCATCCTGGTGGCGCAAGTTCATCACTTTTCGGGCTGGGCGGGTTCTTTGGCGTTGTCGCTGATCGCTGTGCCAGTGGTGGTTCGCACCACTGAGAACATGCTGCGCCTGGTGCCTGGCAGCTTGCGTGAAGCCGCGTTTGCCTTGGGCGCACCCCGCTGGAAAGTAGCCACCTTTGTCACGCTGCGTGCCGCCAAATCAGGCGTGATGACAGGTTTGCTGCTGGCGCTGGCGCGCATCAGTGGCGAGACCGCGCCACTGTTGTTCACCGCGCTGAACAACCAGTTTTTCTCCACCAACATGAACGCACCCATGGCCAATTTGCCGGTGGTGATTTTCCAATTCGCCATGAGTCCTTATGACAACTGGGTGCGCCTGGCTTGGGGTGGTGCGTTGCTCATCACCTTGACAGTTTTGGTCTTGAATATTTTGGCTCGCGTGTTCTTCCGCGACAAAGCGCTTTCCTGATTTTCTGAATGCACGGGACATAACCAATGCCATCTACACAACAAACAATTTTGAAAAATGCGATTGAAATTCGTAACCTCAATTTCTTTTACGGGTCTTTCAAGGGCCTGAAAAATGTCAACCTCGACATCGCCGAAAACAAGGTCACGGCCTTCATCGGCCCATCGGGTTGCGGCAAGTCTACCTTGCTGCGCACGCTCAACCGCATGTACAGCCTGTACCCCGGTCAGCGTGCCGAGGGCGAGATCAATTTCTATGGCCAAAACGTGCTGGAGTCCAAGCAAGACCTGAATTTGCTGCGCGCCCGTGTGGGCATGGTGTTTCAGAAGCCGACACCGTTTCCCATGTCGATCTACGACAACATTGCATTCGGCATTCGCTTGTATGAAAACCTCAGCCGTGCAGACATGGACGAGCGCGTCGAATGGGCGTTGACCAAAGCGGCCATCTGGAGCGAGGTCAAAGACAAGTTGGGGCAAAGCGGACTGTCCCTGTCGGGCGGTCAGCAGCAACGTTTGTGCATTGCGCGCACAGTAGCGGTGAAGCCTTTGGTCATCTTGCTGGACGAGCCAACTTCGGCGCTGGACCCGATCTCGACCGCCAAGGTGGAAGAGCTGGTCAGTGAGTTGAAGAAAGACCACACCGTGGCCATCGTGACCCACAACATGCAGCAGGCTGCACGCGTGTCGGACTTCACGGCTTATATGTACCTGGGCGAGTTGGTCGAATTTGGACAAACCGAGCAGATCTTCATGAAACCCGCCCGCCAGGAAACCGAAGACTACATCACCGGCCGTTTCGGCTGATTGGGAGAAGCCACATGGAAAAACATATTTCAAGTCAATTTGATGCCGACCTGACCAGCGTGTCTTCGCGCGTGTTGGAATTGGGAGGACTGGTCGAATCCCAGACCCGGCATGCGGTCTATGCTCTGGCCCAGTTCAGCTCCGAGGTGGCTGATCAGGTGATTGCCTCAGAAAGGCAAGTCAACACCCTGGAGGTGGAGATTGACGCGGAGCTGGCATCCATCATTGCGCGCCGTCAACCCACGGCCCGTGATTTGCGTTTGTTGATGGCGATTTCGAAGATCACGGGCAACCTGGAGCGTGCAGGCGATGAAGCAGAGCGCATCGCCCGCATGGTCAAGCAAATTCTGGAGCAAGGCAGTCCCCGCAATTTGCCATCCTCCGAGCTGCGCATTGCATCGGATTTGGCGTCTGGTTTATTGCGCAAGGCGCTGGATGCGTTTGCGCGCCTGGATGTGAACACTGCACTGAGCATTCTCAAAGAAGATGACTTGATCGATGCCGAGTTCAATGGTTTCGTGCGCAAGCTGGTGACTTACATGATGGAAGATCCGCGCACCATCTCGGCCAGTTTGGACTTGCTGTTTGTCGCCAAAGCCATCGAACGCATTGGAGACCATGCCAAGAACATTGCCGAATTTGTCATCTATGTGGTCAAAGGTTCTGATGTGCGCCACACGGCGCTGACTGACATTGAAAAAGCGGTGAAATGAGAAGCCTGCCCCGAATCCTGATTGTGGAAGATGAGCCGCCGATCGCTGAGCTGATCTCGGTCAATTTGCGTCACAACGGCTTTCAACCGGTCTGGGCCATGGATGCCGAGTCTGCTCAGCGTGAGCTGGATGAAATCCTGCCCGACGTGATTTTGCTGGACTGGATGCTGCCCGGCGAAAGTGGTCTGACGTTGGCGCGCCGATGGCGTGCTGCGACCCGAACCAAGACGGTGCCCATCTTGATGTTGACGGCGCGTGGTGATGAAGCTGATCGTGTGGCTGGATTGGATGCCGGTGCAGATGATTACATTGTCAAGCCGTTTTCTCCCCGGGAATTGCTGGCTCGAATTCGTGCAGTGCTGCGCAGGCGTGTACCCGAGTCTGCAGGTGGTTTGGTCAAAGTGGCGGAGTTGCAGCTGGACGCTGACACTTACCGTGTGAGCTGGCAGGATAAGCCCTTGAAAGTGGGGCCCACCGAGTTCAAGCTCTTGCAATACCTGATGCGTCACCCTGAGCGTGTGCACACCAGGGGTATGCTGCTCGACAAAATATGGGGTGATCATGTGTACATTGAAGAGCGCACAGTCGATGTGCATGTCAAGCGTTTGCGTGAATCTCTGGGTGACGCAGGCTGCATGATCGAAACGGTTCGCGGGGCAGGTTATCGCCTGACAGCATCACCAGCGGTTTGAGGTTGATTCCTGAATGCTGATACCCATTTTTGAGTTACTTTTTTGGGCGCTGCTGGTCGCTGTGCCTGCCTGGTTTTTTGGGGGGGGACAGGTCGCTGTGCTGGCGACATTCGTCTTGGTGGTGCTTGTGCATGTGAACTTTCTGTGGAAGGTGCAGCGCCTGGAGCACTGGTTGTCCAGTGCCGATTTGCATGCAGATGTTCACTGGAAGGGCATCTGGTCTGAAATCGGTCGACGCATTCAGCGGCTGCTGATTCAGCGCGAGAAAAAAGCGGCTACTGCTCAGCAGCGTTTGCAGCATTTTCTCGCGGCGATTCAGGCGTCTCCCAATGGTGTGACCTTGCTCGATAAGCAGGGGAGAATCGAGTGGTGTAACGAAACGGCGTCCAGTCATCTGGGGTTGGATGTCCGCCGCGACATGCTGCAGCATGTGGTGCATTTGGTGCGCGACCCTGTTTTTTCCAGATACTTTGCACAAAAAACGCACGATACCGAGGTGATCATTGATGGTCCTTCGAACTCTTTGACGCAAAACGTTAAATTGTCAGTTCAGTTGCACGCTTTTGGTGAAGGCCAACAACTGCTGCTCACACGTGACATCACCTCCGTGGCTCTGGCCGATGCCATGCGGCGTGATTTTGTGGCCAATGTATCTCACGAAATTCGGACACCTCTGACGGTGCTCAGTGGCTTTGTGGAGACCTTGCAGTCCATCCCCTTGGAAGAACAAGAACGCCAAAGCTATTTGAATCTGATGTCGCTTCAGGCTGATCGAATGCAAAGTCTTGTGGCTGATTTGCTCACCTTGTCGCAACTCGAAGGCAGCTTGCCCCCAGGCAAGCATGAAAAAACAGCTGTGCCAGAGTTGATGACCCAAGTTTTTGCTGATGCCAGAGCTTTGTCCGCCGTACTGTCAGGGCAAGAGGGGGAGGATCGTGGCCCTGTTCATGAATTGGTGTTTGAGCCATCGCCGCCATGGGTGTTGCTGGGCGTTCGGTCCGAGTTGATGAGTGCCATGTCCAATCTGGTGAGCAATGCGGTGCGGTACACGCCGGCGGGAGGATTGATACGTGCGAAATGGTCACGTTCTAATGATTGGGTGACTTTTTCGGTGACGGATACCGGACCTGGCATTGCGCCAGAGCACTTGCCCCGTTTGTCTGAGCGGTTTTATCGTGTGGACCGCAGTCGATCACGTGAAACCGGCGGGACGGGTTTGGGATTGGCCATCGCCAAACATGTGGCGCAACGCCACGGTGGCGAGCTGCGGATTGAAAGCCAAGTGGGCGTAGGCTCCACATTCATGCTGGTCTTTCCTGTCAGTCGTCTGGAGATCGTGTGACGATTCAGATCCCTGTGAATTACAGAAGAGATTCGTTGGCGTTGTGAGAACGACCTGGTCAAAGTGCCGACAAAGACTGAGTCGAATGGGGCGCATGACACACCGCATGTGTACCAAGTAAGCCTTTGCTGCATCAGGGCCGCACGACACTTTATGAATCAGTTGATATTTCATGGCGCATTTTTTTATGCATCATAAAGTTGAGTGCGTGTGGTTTTACCCTTTATGGGGCTTGACGAAATGCTGATTCCATTTGTTAAAAATCGATAATTGATTGAGATTTTTGATAAATGTGAGGGTATTTCCTCGATATCGCTCAGTTGGTTCTTTTGATATCTTCGTGACTACTCCAGTGCCTATCGTCTTGGTCACTGGACATCAAGATATGGAGAGAGATCAATGACTGCTGTGCAGATACAAAACGCCCTGGTGATTTGCATCATCCTGGGTTTTGCCATGATGGAGTTTGTGAGTCGACGCTACAAACAAAACGTGCATGCCACGGGCGATGACACCAAGCTGGAAGTGCTGATGTTCTTGAGTGTGCTGGCGGTCACGCAACCCTTGGCCATATTTGTCACTGCCAAATTGGGTGCCTTGTGGGCGCCTGAATACAAAGGCGCTTTGGCCGATCTGCCTTGGTGGGCCATGATTGGTATCTTGTTGCTGGCGGATGACATGACGCAGTACTGGTGGCACCGGTTGTCGCACACCTCTTTCCTTTGGCCCTTGCACCGGGCGCACCATTCGGCTGAGTACATGAGCATTCGAGTGACTTTCCGCAACAATTTCTTTTATTACCTGATGATGCCCGGCTTGTGGTTTGCCGGTGCGTTGTTGTACCTCGGGTTTGGTGGCATGGTCTATGCAGGCTATATCGTGGTGAAGTTGTTCGTCATCATTGGTGCCCATTGCGCCTGGCGCTGGGATGAGCCGCTGTACCGTATCCGTGCACTGCATCCCATCATGTGGGTGTTGGAGCGCACAATCTCCACGCCGGCCACTCACTGGGCGCACCATGCCATCACGAATGCCGATGGCGTTGGACATTACAAAGGTAATTTTGGCAACCTGCTGTTTTTGTGGGACATCATTTTTGGCAGCGCCCACATCACGCGCCGCTACCCAGCGCAAGTGGGTCTGATTGATGACAAGTTGTTTGGTCAGGAACGCTGGTACTACCAGATGTGGTACCCCATGCTGCAGTCCAAGCGTGAGCACACCGCACTTAAATTTGGTGGCAGTGTGTACGAGGGCCCTGAGGGCCAAAGCTCACCAGTTTGATTCAGCACACGCCGATGTGATGTCGGTATGTGAAATCACAAGCGGGCATCGGTGCATGTTGAACAATGCACAGGCCCGCTTTGTTTTTGGATGAAGGATGTCAGGCATGAATTTATTGGATCCTTCTGCCGACGCCGTGCAGAGCCCCGGCGATTTCAACGATTGTTTTTTGCAGCAAAAGGCGGCGTACCTGGCTCAGCCCGCACCCAGTTACGCACAACGCATTGCAGATTTGAAGTCCTTGGGTCGGATGATCAAGGAAAACCGCGATGTTTTGGTGGCGGCCATCTGTAAAGACTATGGCAACCGTTCTGAGTTTGAGACTTTGTTTGCTGAGTTCTTTGTGGTGCTTGAAACCATCAAGGACGCTCAAAAGAATCTGAAGCAATGGATGAAACCCCAGCGTCGACACATTGATGTGATGCTGTACCCGGGTGCATCAAACCGGGTGATTCCCCAACCCTTGGGAGTTGTGGGTGTGATCGTTCCCTGGAACTTTCCTTTGAATTTGAGTATTTGCCCTTTGGCGGCCATCTTTGCCGCCGGCAATCGCGCCATGGTCAAGATGTCGGAGAATTCCAGGCATCTGGCGCAAGCGCTGATGCAAATCAGTCCACGTTATTTTCCGCAAGACAAGCTGAAATTTTTTGATGATGCGGGTGGCCGTGGCCCGGGCTTTTCTTCCATTGCTTTTGACCATTTGCTCTTCACGGGCTCGGGGGCGACCGGACGGTCTGTCATGGCCAATGCTGCCCGGAATTTGACCCCGGTAACGCTGGAGCTTGGTGGTAAAGCGCCAGCCATTGTGGGACCTGATTTTTCGATCCAGAAGGCGGCAGAACGCATCATGTGGGTGAAGATGTTCAATGCGGGGCAAATTTGCACCAATGTGGACTATGTTTTCATTCCCGAGGGGGCGACTGAAGAGTTTGTTGCCCACTGCCGACGTTTGGTGGCAGAGCGCTTCCCGGATATCAATGGCAATGATTACACCTCCATCATTGATCAGCGCGCTTATGACCGTTTGGCCCGGACGCTTGAGGATGCGCAGGCCAAAGGTGCAAGACTTATCAACTTGACGCCCGAGCAAACGCCCGATCCCCAGCTGCGCAAAATGGCCCCCCATCTGGTGATCAATCCAACGCCCGAAATGATCTTGTCGCAGCGTGAAATTTTTGGCCCCATATTGCCGATTCGCACTTACCGCGACAAACAGGAAGTGGCGGACTACATCAATGCGCATGACCGGCCTCTGGCGATTTATCCTTTCACCCAAGATAAAGCCTTGCAGAATTTCTATATCACGCGGGTCATGTCTGGCGGCGTGTCGGTCAATGAGGCCTTGTTGCATGTGGCGCAGCACGACTTGCCGTTTGGCGGCGTCGGCCCCAGTGGAATGGGGCATTACCACGCACGGGAGGGGTTCAACACCTTCTCCAAACTCCGGCCGGTGTTTTACCAAGGGCCTTTTTCGGCGATCCAGATGCTGTTTCAGCCGCCCTATAAAGGCAAAGCCTTGAAAATCATGCAGCTTTTGATCAAGTTCAAGGGGTGACGGAGGTGGCCATCTGGTTGGTCAGTGCGCCGCTGCAAACCTTCAGGTCCGGTTTGGTGTGAATTTCGCAAATGCCCATTGCAAAAGGGTTGCGCTGAACAGACTCAGCAGACCTGAACCCATGGCCATCACCACCGGCAAGGGTGTCAAGGGTGCAAATTGCAGTGGCTTGGCCAGCCAGGGCCAATAAATGGCCAGCATCAAAAAGCCCAAAGCCAAGCCCATGACGGCGTAAGCGGTGGGGTTGGGGATGCGCAAGCTGGTCCAGAACTCCCCCGCCTTGGCGCGATTGGCCAAAATCAGGGCTGCATTGCCGATCACCAGGGTGATGAAGACCATGGCACGGGTGTGTGTTGCGCTTTGAGGGGGCCATCCCAGGTCCGCAGTCCAGGAACCCAACGCAAAGCCCGTACTCCAGCCTTGGGTGCCCAGGACGTCAGTCAGCGCCACACTGGTCAGCACGCACAGCCCTTGGCCCATTGCCAAGGCGATGGCGCCAGCGCCAAATAAAGGGGCTGCGGTGTCGCGTGGCGGGCATTGCATCACGGAGGCATCGGCCGGTTCGTTTTCAAATGCAATGGAGCAGGAGGGGTCGATCACCATTTCGAGCAGGGCCACATGCAGGGGCAGCAGCAGGGGTGGCCAGCCCATGATCATGGGAATGAGGGCGATGCCTGCAATCGGGATGTGGATGGCAAAGATGTAACGCATTGACTTTTGCAAGTTGCTGAAGATGCGTCGTCCCACCCGGATACCGCGCACGATGGAGGCAAAGTTGTCGTCTACCAGCACCAGATCAGCGGCTTCGCGGGCCACGTCGGTGCCGCGGGCGCCCATGGCGATGCCCACATGGGCCGCTTTCAGGGCTGGGGCATCGTTTACTCCGTCACCCGTCATGGCGACCACTTCGCCTGTGGCCTGCAGGGCCTGCACGATGCGCAGTTTTTGGTGGGGCGAGATGCGTGCGCAAACCGTAGTGCGGGACAGCATGGCTTGCAATTGCGTGTCACTCATGGCGTCGAGGGTGTCGCCAGTCAGCGTCTCGCCCTCGGGCAGTCCGGCTTGGCGGGCAATCACTTTGGCTGTGGCTGGGTAATCTCCGGTGATCATGATGACGCGGATGCCAGCCGTTTGGCATTCGGCCACGGCTTGAGGGATTTCGTGGCGCAAAGGGTCGGTCAAACCAATTAGACCCAACCATTCGAAGTTGAATTCGTGGGCGCTATCCGGCCAGTCATCACCTAAAAATCGACTCTGCGCTACAGCCAGCATGCGCAAGCCTTGGGCAGCCATGAGGTCTACCTGATGTGACCAGGCCAAGCGGGCAGGCGCATCCATATGGCATAAGTCCATCACCGCTTCAGGTGCGCCTTTGGCAGACACGGTTCGCTCGGGTCCCTCGTTCATTTGCCATACGTGCGACATGGCCTTCAGCTCGGGGCTCAAGGCGTAGGTTTGTACCAGTGACCAGTCGGCATGAAGGTGTTCGGTACTCGCTAAATGTGCTTGACCGAGTGCATGGAATGCGGATTCCATGGGGTCAAAGGGGGTTGGGGCGCTGGCCAGAATGGCGTGTTCCACCAAGGCATGAAAGTCTTCGGCAAGCACAGATAGACCAGGGTGCCAGGTGAGGATGGTCCCGTTGCTGGTCGAGTTGTTTGTTTTCACAGCCAATGCGGTCACGGTCATGCGGTTTTGCGTCAATGTCCCGGTTTTGTCGGTGCACAAAACGCTGATGGCCCCCAGGGTTTCGATGGCGTTGATGCGCCGTGTCAGAACGCCTGCGTGTGTCAACCGATGGGCGCCCAGTGCCGGAAAGATGGTGAGCACCACTGCGTATTCTTCAGGCAAGGTGGCCATGGCCAACGCAATGCTCGACAGTATGGCTGGCAACCACTGCCCTGTGCGCCAGCCCAGCGTGAGCACCATGGTCACGCACAAGACGATGACGATGCTGGCCAACACTTTCACCAGGCGTGCGGTTTGTTGTTGCAATGGCGTGGTTTCGGTCATCAGTTCACTGAGGGATTGACCAATGCGACCGACTTGGCTACGGTTGCCGGTGGCGGTGACGTGGGCCAGGCCTTGGCCGCGCACAATGAAGGTGCCCGCATGCACGGTGTCGCCGTCGTTTTCGGATTCGGTGTTGAGCGTTGCGGCTTGCTTGTTCACGGGCACCGATTCGCCGGTGAGCAGTGATTCGTCGATTTGCAGATTGTTGGCGTTGAGCAATCGTCCATCGGCGGCAATCCGGTCACCCTCGGACAGCAGCAACCAGTCCCCGACCACGACCTCCCGTGCGGGAATATGCATGGTCTGGCCAGACCGAACCACCTTGGCTTGAGCCTGGGTCAACTGGCGCAGTGCCTGGATGGATTTTTCCGATTTGCCTTCCTGGTAAAAGGTCAAGGCCAGCACAGCGAGAACAAAAACGCTCAGCGTCAGACCTTCTGTCAGGTCACCTAAAAATATGTACAAAAGGGACGCCGTGACCAGCAGCGCAAACATGGGCTGACGCAGCATGTCGGTCAACCGAAGCCAAATTGGGCGTGTCCGGGCTTGTGCGATTTCGTTGGAGCCATTCCGCTGTAAGCGCTTTGCCGCTTCGGCTGTCGTTAAGCCGTCAAGAGTGTTAATGTGGTTCGTTGTCATGGTGTGCTTTGTGCTCACTGTGCCCTGCATGACGAAGGCATGTCTTGACGCATGTCAGTTCCATTTGAATGCTTTGTCGATGAACTTGCGATCCTCTGTGGTTGTGGAAGGATGAACATGAATACCAACATCAATGAATTTCTGCAGCGCATTCGCCAGCTGGAGATGCAGATTGAGCAGGAATTTCAGCAGCGCAGAGAGCAGTTGCAAGTTGACTTTGAAGAGCGCAAAGTGAAGTTTGAAAAAGAAGTGATTGCTCAGCAGCGCCGCTTCAAGGAAGGGTTTTTACGCTATGTCTTGACGGCCGACTGGCGGCATGTGTTGAGTGTGCCGTTCATCTATCCGGTGCTGGTGCCCATGCTGTTGTTGGATGTGTTCATCACCCTCTACCAATGGGTGTGCTTTCCCTTGTACCGGATTCCTCGTGTCAAGCGATCGCATTATTTTGTGTTTGATCGCACACATCTGGCCTACTTGAACATTCTCGAGAAGATCAACTGTGCCTATTGCTCCTATGGCAATGGCTTGATGGCTTATGGACGGGAGGTGGTGGGCTTGACCGAGCAGTATTGGTGTCCGATCAAGCATGCGCGTCGTGTTTTTCAAGCGCATCCTTACTACCACGACTTTGTGGACTATGGTGATGCGGCCAATTACCGCGAGCAGCTCGAACAAATGCGACAACAGCTGCAATTACTGAGTGGCGGGCAAGGGCAAGGGCCGCTGTCACAGCCTGGACAGCCGCAGTCCTCCAGCCTGTCTACATTTGGGGTCATGAAAACTTTCAATACTTTGGCCGATTTGGCCGCTTGCGTGGGCCAGGATGTGGCCTTGAGTGAGTGGGTCGAGATCACCCAGGAGCAAGTCAACCAGTTTGCTCAGGCGACCGGCGACCATCAGTGGATTCACGTCAATGTTGAGCGCGCCAAGCAAGGCCCGTTTGGTGCGCCGATTGCCCATGGCTTTTTGAGCTTGTCCTTGTTGTCGCAGTTTTTTGACAAAACGATTGTGGTGACCGAGGCGCGCATGGGGGTCAACTATGGCTTGAACAAAGTTCGCTTTATGGCGCCTGTGCCCGTGGGCAGTCGTTTGCGTGCGCATCTGCATTTGAAATCAGCCACTCCGCTGGAGGGCGGTGGTTTGCAATTGCAATGGAACGTGTCGCTGGAGCGTGAGGGCAGCGACAAGCCGGTTTGCGTGGCGGAGTCGCTGGTGCGTCTTTACGCTTGATTGTCTGAAGGGGCTTGGCTTGCCCCTTCAAAATGATTCTGTCGCCAAGCCTCGAACACAGTTACGGCCACGGCGTTGGACAGGTTCAGACTGCGTTGACCTTCGCGCATGGGCAGTTTGATGCGCTGGGCCAGAGGAAATTGTTCCCTTAGTTCAGGCGCCAGGCCACGGGTTTCGGCGCCAAACACCAGCCAATCTCCAGCTCGGAACGTCACAGTGTGCGCAATTTTGCTGCCTTTGGTAGTCAGTGCAAACATCCGATCAGCAGCGGGGTGTTCGGTGTCTAAAAAGGCTTGCCAGTTTTCATGGCGGCGCAAGGAGGCGTACTCGTGATAGTCCAGTCCTGCGCGGCGCATGTGTTTGTCGTCCATGGAAAAGCCCAGCGGTTCGATCAAATGCAGCGTGCAACCGGTGTTGGCTGCAAGTCGGATGACGTTGCCCGTGTTGGGGGGGATTTCGGGTTCGACAAGGACGATGTGAAACATGGCCGGTATTGTGCACTGCCGCGTTCAGCGGTAAAGGAACCGTGGCTTACGCGTGACCATGGCCTGTGCTGTCTGTTTCGGTGCGCGCCAGGACGATGGCGCTGATGTGTGATGCACCTGCTTGTCGCAGTACCTGCGCTGCGGTGTGCAACGACGCTCCGCTGGTCATGACGTCATCCACCAAGACCACCCGTTTGCCCCGGATTTCTTGGGCGCGCAAGGGCTCAACGGCAAAGGCTCCCTGGAGGTTGGACAAGCGTTCCGCTCTGGGAAGCGTGCGTTGGGCGGGTGTGTGGCGTGTGCGCAGGAGCAGCCGGGCATCGGTTTTTGGAGGGCTGAGCTTGTCAGCCAACAGCAGAGCCTGGTTGTAGCCGCGTTCAGCCAGACGTTGTGGGGATAATGGAATCGGCAGGACCCAGTCAGTAGCGTCCAGGGCGTCTTCTACCCCGGGTGCGCTCAACATCAGCGTGGCCAAAGGGCCTGCCCAGCCAGCTTGTTGCTGAAATTTGAGCTTGGCAATCAGTTCAATCCAGGGCCATGCGTAGGCGGTGGCCGTCAGGCATGAGTCCAGTGGTGGTGGTGATTTGATGCAACTGCCGCATTGTGCAGTCAGGGCAGGCAAGGGCAGGGCGCAGGTGCTGCAGCGTTGGACGGGGGGCGCAAAACGGCTAATGCAGAGGTCACACAAGGGCGCATGCGGCCAACTTCGGCACACCGCGCAACGACTGGGTAGCCAGCCCCAAGTCCCGTCAGGCCGGTGCGGTGCCAACGGTGAACTCAACTTTCTGAACAACTTGGCCCACATGAAATCAATATACTGCCGCCAACCCCCTGCCGACAAGTCAGCGTTTTCACCCTGCAGTGACTAAGGGTCGACGCAAATTCAAAATTTTTGATCCTTTAGCCATGTCTGTAACTGAACGCCCCCCCTCCCTGGACCCTGTTGCTGCAGCTCGGTGGGCTGCTCATCCTTTGCCGAGGAATGACTCGCCATGGCTGCACGAAGAAGTGGCTGCCCGCATGCAGGAACGGCTTGATTTCATCAAGTTGACGCCCCAGCGATGGGTACATTGGGAGCCATTGCGGGGCGGTTTGCGGGCACATCGGGCTTTACAGGAGCGTTACAAGGCTGCTCAGGTCTGGCTGGCAAGTGCACATCCGGCACAGGCTCTGGCTGCACAAAAAACGATTCAGAGCGCCTGGTGGCGTGCTTCCAGTTGGTGGGCTCCCAAGGTTCATGTCGGCATGCCACCACAAGGTCAGGCCCAGATGCTCTGGGCCAATATGCTCTTGCACACCAGTGCTGATCCACAAAAACTTATCCAAGCCTGGCATCAAGCTTTGGCGGTGGACGGTTTTCTGATGTTTTCATGCCTGGGGCCTGACACCTTGCGGGAGTTGCGTGATGCCTATGCACAGCAAGGCTGGCCAGCGCCTGCCCATGAGTTCACGGACATGCACGATTGGGGTGACATGCTGGTGCATGCCGGATTTGCAGAACCGGTCATGGACATGGAACGCATCACTTTGACCTATGAAACGCCAGAGCGGCTGCTGGCTGAAATGCGTGAGTTAGGGCGAAATCTGCATGTGCAGCGCTTTGCAGGTTTGCGCGGACGGCGCTGGCGGGAGCAGCTTTTAAAGTTATTGATGTCTTTGGCCAAGCCTGAAGAGGGAGGACGTTTGTCCTTGAGTTTTGAGATCGTTTATGGTCATGCTCTGAAACCTCAGCCTCGGTTGAGGGTTTCACCCCAGACCGAAATCGGCCTGGATCAAATGCGTCAAATGCTGCGCGGCAGGCCGGATATCTCTGACAAAGTTTGAGTTGAATCAAAACCCCTTCGTAACTCAGGTAAAATCCGCCCGAATTTAACCTCGGGGTGTGCCGCAAGGCCCGTTAGGTTGTTGAAAGTTGACGCGTGTCAAATTCGCTCTACCACTTTGCACAGGAGTCTGGCACCGCCATACATTGGCGGCTCCGGCGTAATTGCTCGGTGACGCCATCCCAGCTGGGCTGGCTTTATCTGTCAATGTGCATGGTTTCCTTGGGGATTGGTGGGTTCTTCTGGTTGCAGGGAGCCACTTTGGTGCTGGTTTTTGCCGGTTTGGAGCTTGCATTGGTTGGATTGGCCTTTTTGGCCTATGCCCGTCATGCAACGGATGGAGAGTGGATTTCACTGCAAGGCGCAAGTCTGGTGGTGGAGTGTGAATCTGCTGGTCGCAAAGAGCGGGCAGTGTTTTCGCGTCAATGGGTGAGTGTCGAGCCAAAGTCTGGTGACCACAGTCTGATTGAGTTGTCAGGCCAGGGTCGTTCGATTGAGGTGGGGCGTTTTGTACGGCCTGAATTGCGCCAGGTGCTGGCGCAAGAAATCAGAAAAGCATTGCGCACTGCGTGATGCGGGTTGGCATATCAGAAGAGTTCTGGTTTTGTCAAAGGTGTGGGTTCAACAGAGACTTGGAAGTTAGTGAGAACTATGAAGATCATTTCCAACAAATTGGCTTCGCTGCTGTCCCGCGCGGGCATTTTTATGGGTGCATGGCTGGCCACTGCGGCCCACGCTGTCAAAGATTTGCCGGGTGGCCCATCGGTCAATCAGCTTAATTTTGCGGCCCCAGTGACCAAAATTGCCGAAGAGCAACATTGGCTGCACTGGATGATGCTGATCATCTGTACGGTTGTTTTCATCGCTGTGTTTTCGGTGATGTTTTATTCCATCTGGAAGCACCGCAAATCGGTTGGCCACAAGCCGGCAACATTCAGTGAGTCAGTGACCGTAGAGATTCTTTGGACTGCGGCCCCCTTCCTGATTGTGATCTTGATGGCTTTGCCTGCGACCAAAGTCCTGGTGGCTCAGAAAGATACGACCAACGCTGACTTGACTGTCAAAGTGACTGGTTATCAATGGAAGTGGGGTTATGACTACCTCAAGGGTCAAGGTGAAGGCCTGAGCTATATCTCTACGCTTGACTCTTCCCAGCGTGCCATGTCGGATGCGGGCAAGCCTGAAGGCGACAATTACTTACTGAAAGTGGATTACCCATTGGTCGTCCCTGTCGGTCAAAAAATCCGTGTGATCACGACTGCTAACGATGTGATCCATGCGTTTATGGTGCCCGCTTTTGGCATTAAGCAAGACGCTATTCCGGGTTTTGTTCGGGACACATGGTTTCGCGCGGAAAAAACGGGTGACTACTACGGTCAGTGTGCTGAGTTGTGCGGCAAAGAACATGCTTACATGCCCATTCATGTGAAAGTATTGTCAGCAGAGGACTACACTGCTTGGGTGGATGCTGAGAAAAAGAAACAAGCAGCCAAGGCTGATGATCCAAGCAAGGTTTGGGCTTTGGATGATTTGACAAAGCGTGGAGAAAAGGTTTACGCCGCCAATTGTGCCGCCTGTCACCAAGCAAATGGTAAAGGGGCTGGTCCCATCAAGCCACTGGACGGCGCTGCCGTTGTTCAAGATGCCGATAAGTCCAAACAAATCGCTGTTTTGCTGAAGGGTCAAAACAACGGCGCCATGCCCGCTTGGAAGCAGTTGTCAGACACTGAAATCGCTGCGGTGATTACTTACACCAAAAACAACTGGTCCAACAAGACCGGCCAAATCGTCCAGCCTGCTGAAGTTTTGGCAGCCCGCAAGTAAGTCAGTACCGTAATTCAAAATAGAGGAAGTCAAGATGAGTGCCGTTCTAGACCATCACGATCACGCCCATGACGATCACGGTCACGCTCCTGCGGGCTGGCGTCGCTGGGTTTATGCCACCAACCACAAAGACATTGGTACCCTGTACCTGCTGTTCAGCTTCGCCATGTTGATGGTGGGAGGCGTTTTGGCCTTGCTGATTCGAGCTGAACTTTTTCAGCCAGGTCTGCAAGTGGTCAACCCTGAGTTGTTCAATCAGTTCACCACCATGCACGGCATCATCATGGTGTTCGGTGCGATCATGCCGGCCTTCGTGGGCTTTGCGAACTGGATGCTGCCCTTGCAAGTCGGTGCTTCAGACATGGCTTTTGCACGCATGAACAACTTCAGCTTCTGGCTGATGATTCCTGCTGCAGCAATGCTGGTGGGTTCATTCTTCATGCCTGGTGGGGCACCTGCTGCGGGCTGGACGCTTTATGCTCCGCTGACCTTGCAAATGGGGCCTTCGATGGACGCTGGTATTTTTGCCATGCACATCCTGGGTGCTTCGTCCATCATGGGTTCGATCAACATCATCGTGACCATCCTGAACATGCGCGCTCCGGGCATGACCTTGATGAAGATGCCCATGTTCGCCTGGACTTGGCTGATCACTGCTTACCTGCTGATTGCCGTCATGCCTGTTTTGGCTGGTGCAATCACAATGACGCTGACAGACCGTCACTTTGGTACCAGCTTCTTCAACCCCGCTGGCGGTGGTGATCCAGTTATGTACCAGCACATCTTCTGGTTCTTCGGTCACCCTGAGGTGTACATCATGATTTTGCCGGCCTTCGGCATCATCAGCCAAATTGTGCCTGCT
Source organism: Limnohabitans sp. T6-5 (assembly GCF_003063315.1). Classification (GTDB taxonomy): domain Bacteria; phylum Pseudomonadota; class Gammaproteobacteria; order Burkholderiales; family Burkholderiaceae_C; genus Limnohabitans_A. Next base: position 892,030 of record NZ_NERV01000002.1, on the reverse strand, counting down.
TTCGCCCGCAAGAAATTGTTTGGCTATGCCTCCATGGTGTATGCCACATCGTCCATCGCTATTTTGTCGTTCATCGTGTGGGCTCACCACATGTTTACGACCGGAATGCCAGTGACAGGTCAATTGTTTTTCATGTACGCCACGATGCTGATTGCCGTGCCTACCGCGGTGAAAATCTTCAACTGGATCGCCACCATGTGGCGCGGTTCCATGACATTTGAAACCCCCATGCTGTTTGCTGTGGGCTTCATCTTCGTATTCACCATGGGTGGTTTCACCGGTCTGATTCTGGCCATGGCCCCAATCGACATTCAGCTGCAAGATACATACTACGTCGTCGCCCACTTCCACTATGTGCTGGTGGCGGGCTCTTTGTTCGCCCTGTTTGCTGGCTACTACTATTGGTCACCCAAGTGGACGGGCGTGATGTACAACGAAACACGTGGCAAAGTACATTTCTGGTGGTCGCTGATTTCCTTCAACGTCACTTTCTTCCCTATGCACTTTCTGGGTCTGGCTGGCATGCCACGTCGTTATGCTGATTACCCCATGCAGTTCACTGACTTCAACATGGTTGCTTCGGTCGGTGCCTTCTTCTTCGGTTTTGCTCAGGTGTACTTCTTCTTGTTCGTGGTGTTGCCAACCATGCGTGGTCAAGGCGAAAAAGCAGTTCAAAAGCCTTGGGAAGCAGCAGAGGGCCTGGAGTGGGAAGTTCCTTCGCCAGCACCTTTCCATACATTTGAAAACCCACCCAAGCTGGATGCAAGCGCAACCCGCGTGATTGGTTGATTCGGAGCACCACATGGCGATGACACCCGAACAAAAGAAAAGCAATGTTCGCTTAGGCTTGATTTTGGCTTCGGTGGCACTTGCCATTTTGGTCGGATTTGTCGCCAAGCTTGTTTTGCTCAGTCGCTGAAAGATCCGGCATGAACGTGCGTGGTGAAAACTTGAAGATGGTTGGCAAACTGACAGTGGTCACAGCAGCCATGTTCGGTTTTGGCTATGCATTGATTCCAATTTACAAGCACATTTGTGAAGTGACGGGCATCAATATTCTGACAATTTCAGAACGCTTGGTGCCCGGCAATGGCACTGCAGGAGTGGGAGCCAATCAGCCTGCCAATACGCAGGTTGATAAGTCTCGTACCATCATGGTTGAATTTGATGCGAATGTTCGTGGTCCTTGGGAATTCAAACCAGAAACACGTTCAATTCAGGTTCATCCTGGTGAATTGAATACGGTCATGTACGAGTTTCAGAACGTCCAGAATCGACGCATGTCGGCGCAGGCCATTCCAAGCTACGCACCCCATCAAGCGGCCAGCCATTTCAACAAGCTCGAATGTTTTTGCTTTAACCAGTACACGTTGGAGCCTGGAGAGAAAAAGAGATGGCCTGTGGCTTTTGTGATTGATCCCAAATTGTCAAAAGATGTGAAGACCATCACACTGTCCTACACGTTTTTTGAGGTGGGGGGTAAAACACCTTCGGCACCTGTAGCTGCGCAATCCATGTTGAAAAAACAGGGTGTCGGCTCATGACTGGCCCGGTGTTGCCTGAGCGCAAAGGTTCCCTGATCCGCACTGTTCAAGCGGTGTTGTGGTCATTCATTGGTATTCGCAAAACTGCGGATTATCAGCAAGATATCGAGAAGCTCAATCCATTTCACATATTGGGTGTGGGGATTGCAGCAGCTTTGTTGTTTGTACTGGGGCTGATTGCCTTGGTCAATTGGGTCGTGGGCCAGCCCACGGGTCTGTAACCCCAAGATTTGATTTCGAAAGAAAAGAGAGCAGGAGTCACCATGAGTTCAGCAGCGCACGGCACTACGCCTTATTACTTTGTCCCCCATGAGTCGCGCCATCCGGTGATGGCTGCCATTGGTTTGTTCTTCGTGATTCTGGGCGCAGGCCAATGGATCAATGGTGCAGGCTGGGGTATGTATTCCCTTTTCTTCGGTTTGATTTGGTGGTTAACCGTTCTGTATCAGTGGTTCAAGGAGTCCATCTCTGAAAGTGAAGGCGGTCAATATGGTCGCAAAATCGATTTGTCTTACCGCTGGAGCATGACTTGGTTCATCTTCTCCGAGGTGATGTTCTTTGGTGCATTTTTTACGGCCTTGTGGTGGGCCCGTACGCACTCGGTGCCGGCCCTCGGTAGCCTTGACAACGCCTTACTCTGGCCTGATTTCAAAGCGGTGTGGCCCACACTGGCTGCTGGTGCGACCACTTCACCTGCAGGCATCATCGAGCCCTTCCAGACCATGACACCGTTCTGGCTGCCAACCATCAACACCGCATTGTTGTTGACCTCGGGTGTGACCTTGACAATTGCTCACCATGCCATGCAGCATGGTGATCGCACCAAGACCATCAAATTCATGTGGATGACCGTTTTGCTGGGTATCGTATTCTTGTTCGTGCAAGGCTATGAATATGCACATGCCTGGAGCGACATGAACTTAAAATTGTCCTCAGGTGTCTACGGTTCAACCTTTTACATGTTGACAGGCTTCCACGGCTTCCACGTGTTCGTCGGTATGCTGATGCTGTTGGTCATCACATTGCGTTTGCAAAAAGGGCACTTCACGCCTGAGCGTCATTTCGGCTTTGAAGGTGCTGCTTGGTATTGGCACTTTGTTGACGTGGTTTGGCTGGGCCTGTACATTCTGGTTTACTGGATGTAATGCATCAGCATGTCAATAAAAAAGCGCCGTAAGGCGCTTTTTTATTGATGGCTCGACTGTTGTGTTCAAGCACCAGATGGGATGCCTGTGGGGTGTATCCAGCCCATCTTCCAGGAGATGAGCACACCTACAAAGAGCAAAATGGACAGACCGACGCGAAAAGCGAGGGCTGTAGCCATGTTGCGTTTGGGTGGCGATTCGCCATCATTTCGCGGTGCGCCACTGCGCATCATGTAGATCAAGGCCGAAGCCAAACTTGCCAAAATGGCGACAAAAGCAATGACAACCAGTATTTTCATGAGGCACATTATCCAATGAGTGAGCGAACAGCGCTTTGGCAGCGTGTGCTGATCTTGATCCTGTCCATATTAGGGATGGCTATAACTGTTTATTTGGGCATATGGCAGCTGGGTCGGGGTGCACAGAAGGTAGCTTTACAAGAGTCCAAGCAGCAGCAAGCAGCACTGGCGCCGTTGGATGGCCTGAGTCTTGGCAGTGCCTCCGACTCAGTGGACAACAGGCGAGGAATGATTTACCGGAAATTCCAGATCCAAGGACACTGGCTGAATAAGCATACGGTCTACCTCGAAAATCGACAAATGCACGGCCGTCCTGGATTTTTTGTCATGACCCCCTTCAAACTTTTACAAAGTGACGTAGTCATTTTGGTCCAAAGAGGCTGGGCGCCACGTTCATTCAGCGATAGAGCGGCATTGCCAAACATTGCAACACCCAATGAGGAAGTCCGTATTCAAGGGCATTTGGCCCCATGGCCTTCGCGGCTGTATGACTTTGGCGGAGAGGAGGTGGGGCAGATACGGCAAAATCTCGACTTCGCTCAATACAAGCTGCAATCAGCATTGCCCCTGCTGGAAGTCAGCTTGTTGCAAGATGGTCCTGCATCAGAAGGGTTGCTGCGTGATTGGCCTGCACCAGTCAACGGTGCTGAAAAGCACCAAGGTTATGCTTTTCAATGGTTTGGGCTCAGTGTCCTGATCGCTTTACTTTATGTCTGGTTTCAAATTGTCCAACCTCGAAGATCAAAAAAAGTTGTCTGATATGCCTCTTGGCATGACGGTTCACTCTTTGCCTCATCCCGATGAGGTCGCGCACGCAGATGAGCTGCGCACTCGCATGGGCAGATGGAAAATGGTCGTTTTGATGCTGATTTGTGCATCACCGGTGATTGCGTCATATTTCACTTATTACGTTGTGCGACCCGATGGTCGTCGTAACTATGGTGAACTTATATCGCCACAAAAAGACATGCCACAAGTCCATGCAACTGATTTGAAGGGTCAATCCGTAGCATTGAACAGCTTGAAGGGGCAGTGGCTACTTGTCACCGTGGCAGCGGGCCATTGTGCTGAACGCTGTCAGCAAAACCTGTATTTCCAGCGTCAATTGCGAGAGGTGCTGGGAAAGGATAAAGATCGGGTAGATCGCGTATTGCTAGTGACTGATAAAGCGTCAGTGTCAGACAGTTTGTTGCCCGCTTTGAATCAAGCTTATGTGCTTAGACTAGAGGCATCTATATTGCGGTCTTGGTTGAGTCCTTCACAAGGCTATCAATTAGAAGATCATCTGTATGTCATTGACCCGATGGGTAATTTTATGATGCGTTTCCCCGCCAACATGGATGTGCCCAGTGCCACCAAAGCCAAAAAGGATTTGGAGCGATTGCTGCGTGCTTCTGCATCGTGGGACCAGCCAGGGCGTTGAAATATGGAGCAAGTGAATCTGTTCAACTGGGCCCCTGTATTACAAATCATGGGCGCTGGCTTGGCTGTAGCCGTTGTACCTTTGACCTGGTCGATGTGGCGAAATCGACAGACTTCTGCAAGCGGCCGTTTGCAAACACTGACGTTGCTGACGCTCTTCCTCACTTTTGATCTCATTTTATTTGGTGCGTTTACACGTCTTACAGATTCAGGTTTGGGTTGTCCAGATTGGCCGGGGTGTTACGGTAGTGCGACCCCTCTTGGCGCACAAATGCAAATTCATGCCGCCCAAGCAGCATTGCCTACTGGGCCTGTGACGCATGGCAAAGCCTGGGTTGAGATGGTGCATCGTTACATGGCCACTGGGGTTGGCGTGTTGATTCTCAGTCTGACGGTGCTGACCTGGCGTCAGAAGCACAGCCATCCCTTGACCGCGCGCAATGCATGGTGGCCGGTGTTCACCTTGGTGTGGGTGTGTGTGCAAGGAGCTTTCGGTGCGCTCACGGTGACGATGAAACTGTTTCCGGCCATTGTGACTTTGCACTTGTTATTTGGAATCGGTTTGCTGGCTTTGTTAACTGCTCAGACGGTTCAAAATGACGATAGGGAACGTTTTACTTTGCCAGTCCACATACACAGGGGCTTGATCGTTGCTTGGGTCTTGGTATGGCTACAGATCGCTTTGGGTGGCTGGGTGAGTACCAATTATGCGGTGCTGGCTTGTTCAGGTTTCCCTTCGTGCAATGGCAGTTGGTGGCCAGTGATGGATGGACAAGGCTTTGGGCTTTGGCGTGAGCTTGGCCATGACACTGACGGTCAGCTGCTGCCGTTTGCTGCTTTGACGGCTATTCATTATGTTCACCGCAGTGCGGCATGGCTGGTCCTGACCGTGTTGCTGTGGCTTGGCTGGCGTCTTCGTGCTGTTGAAGGCATGTCACGTTTGTCGAAATTACTGTTGATATTGGTCGGCTTGCAATTGATCACCGGGATGAGCAATGTGGTTTTAGATTGGCCATTGGTCTCAGCGATAGCGCATACTGGTGGAGCATCGGCCATGGTGGTTGTACTCACGTGGGCATTGCGCACGAGCCGCACAACTACTTCTCTTCATTCGGCCGCATATCACGTGACCGGAGCTTCATCTTTTGATTCAAGGCCTGCTGCATGAATGCTGCTACTGCTTCTTCCTCTGCTTGGCGGCAATACAACGCGCTGACAAAGCCCCGTGTCATTCAACTGATTGTGTTTTGTGCACTGATTGGGATGGTGTTGGCCGTGCCAGGTGTGCCTGGCTCGGCTGAACTTGTCGTTGGTTTCTGGGCTTGCCTGGGAATATGGTTGGTCGCTGGCGCTGCTGCGGCGTTTAACTGTTTGATTGAAAAAACCATTGACTCCAAAATGAAGCGCACCGCCTGGCGCCCTACCGCTAAAGGCGAGTTAAGCGATCAACAGGCTTTGCTTTTTTCTGCTTTGTTGTGTACGGCAGGGTCAACCATCTTGTTTCTGATGGTCAATCCACTGACCATGTGGCTGACATTCGCCACATTCGTGGGGTATGCGATTGTCTACACAGTGATTTTGAAACCACTCACGCCACAAAACATCGTCATCGGTGGTGCCAGCGGCGCTATGCCGCCCGTTTTGGGCTGGGCGGCCATGACCGGCGATGTCGGCCCGGAAGCACTGATCTTGTTCCTGATTATTTTTCTGTGGACGCCACCTCACTTCTGGGCCTTGGCTTTGTACCGTGTGGAGGATTACCGCAAATCCGGTCTACCCATGCTGCCGGTCACGCATGGCAATGAATTCACACGACTGCAAATCTTGCTTTACACAGTGGTTTTGATGGCGGCCTGCTTGATGCCTTTCGTGTACGGCATGAGTTCCTGGCTTTACCTGAGTGTGGCCGTGGTGCTCAGCATTGGTTTTATTGGTTATGCGGTGGCGCTTTTCCATGAGTATTCGGATGAACTTGCACGTAAGACGTTTCGTTTTTCATTGATCCATCTGAGTGCTTTGTTTGCAGCCTTGCTGGTGGATCATTATCTTTTTTGAGCGCTCATGAACAAACGACAACTATTCAATGCTTTGGCTTTTGCGGCTGTAGTCAGCTTGACGGCATGCGGTGAAGACAAACCTGCGTTTCATGGAGTTGATATCACTGGAGCAGACTATGCCCAAGGATGGGAACTCAGTGATCAGAATGGTCAGGTGCGTACTCTGAAGGATTTTTCCGGCAAAGTCGTGATCGTGTTTTTTGGATACACCCAGTGCCCTGATGTTTGTCCCACCACAATGCAGGAAATGGTGGAAGTCAAGCGTTTGCTGGGTCCTGATGGCGATCGCGTGCAAAGCGTATTCATCACGATCGATCCGGAGCGCGATACAGCCAACTTGCTCCAGCAATACATGGCCAGTTTTGATCCTGGATTTGTGGCTTTGCGACCAAGCCCTCAGCAATTACCGCAAGTGACCAAAGCCTTCAAGATTTATTACAAAAAGATTGAAGGCAAGTCAACGACCAGTTACACCATGGATCACTCAGCGGGAAGCTTCACTTTTGATCCCCAAGGTCGTGTCCGGTTGTACAACCGTTATGGCAGTGGCGCTCAAGCGCTGGCAGAAGATGTAAAAATTTTGCTCAAAGCGCGATGATTGTGTGCCAATAGCCCCTCTTTGTTTTGAAGAAGCAAAAAGCCCGCATCAGCGGGCTTTTTGCATTGGGTTGAGATGAACTTTCAGTCATCTCGGAGAACAAGAAATTATTTCTTGCCTTTACCCTTGCCTTTGGTTTCTTCAGCAGGTGCAGCAGGAGCTGCCACCACTTCTTCAACTGGAGCTACCACTGACACCAGAACAGGGTTCTTTTTGCCATGGGTCACCGCCTTGCAGCCAGTGGGCAAAGTGATGTCGTTCAGGTGAAGTGAATTGCCTTTGGTCAGGCCCTTCAGATCCACCGCAATGAATTCTGGCAAGTTGGCAGGCAAGCAAGCCACTTCGATGTCTGTCACGACGTGGTTGATCAAGCACTTGTCGGTCTTGACGGCTTCGGACTCTTCTTCGCCGCTGAAGTGCAATGGCACTTTCATGTGCAAAGTGGTGTTGGCATCGACGCGTTGAAAGTCAATGTGTTGCACCAATTGCTTGTAGGGGTGCATTTGGTAATCACGCAATAGCACTTTGCTGCTTTGACCGTTGAATTCCATCTCGAGGATCGAAGCGTGGAAAGCTTCTTTCTTCAGAGCATGCCACAAAGCATTGTGGTCCAGCTCAATGAGCTGAGGGGCCGATGTGGAACCGTAAACGATGCCAGGTGTGCGACCGGCATTGCGCAGACGGCGGCTCGCACCCGTACCCTGCTTGGAACGCTCAAAAGCGACAAATTTCATAGCTATCTCCATCAGAGGGCTCACCGCGACCAGTGATGCCCTGACTCAAAAAAGCCTGCCAGTCCATGTGGACGGCAGGCCGCATGTGGCCCGAACAGGATCAGATTTGATCCGAGAACAGGCTCATCACCGACTCTCCGTTGGCGATCCGGTGCATCGTTTCAGCGATGAGCGGGGCCACAGAAAGTTGGCGAATCTTAGTGCAGGCGGCAGCTTGTGCCGTCAGCGGAATTGTGTTGGTCACGACGACTTCGTCCAGGGCATCGCCTTTGGAGATGCGGTCGATGGCCGGGCCCGAGAAGATCGGGTGTGTGCAATAGGCGTAAACTTTTTTGGCACCGCGCTCTTTGAGCACTTCGGCCGCTTTGACCAATGTGCCTGCGGTGTCGATCATGTCGTCCATGATCACGCAGTTGCGGCCTTCGATCTCGCCGATCACGTGCATGACTTCGCTAACGTTGGCTTTGGGGCGGCGCTTGTCAATGATGGCCAGATCGCAGCCGAGTTGCTTGGCCAGAGCACGGGCACGCACCACACCGCCGACGTCAGGTGAGACGACGATCAGGTCTTCGTAGTTTTTCTGGCGCAGATCGCCCAGCAAAACAGGCGAGGCGTAGATGTTGTCGACGGGGATGTCGAAAAATCCCTGAATTTGGTCGGCGTGCAAGTCCATGGTCAGGACGCGGTCAACGCCCACGGCTTGCAACATGTTGGCCACTACCTTGGCCGTGATCGGCACACGTGAAGAGCGTGGGCGACGGTCCTGGCGAGCATAGCCAAAGTAAGGGATGACAGCGCTGATGCGGCCAGCCGATGCGCGCTTGAGCGCATCAACCATGATCAAAAGTTCCATCAGGTTTTCGTTGGTCGGGGCGCAGGTCGACTGCACTACGAAGACTTCACGTGCGCGGACGTTTTGCTTGAGTTCGACGGTGACTTCACCGTCAGAGAAGCGGCCTACATCGGCAGCACCCAACTGGGTGCCCAGATGGTGAGCAATTTCGGCAGCCAATACAGGGTTGGCATTGCCGGTGAACAGCATGAAGTCGGGGGTGTTTGAAGCAGGCTGCATGTGCATTCCAGCGATCAGAAAATGGGGCCTGTACGAATGAACGTATTTGGCAGGGGAGAAAGGATTCGAACCTTTGCATGCCGGAATCAAAATCCGGTGCCTTAACCAACTTGGCGACTCCCCTACACGGGTTGACTGCTGAAACAGCAGCCTACCTATAATTGTCGCTGGCTGCCCAACCTACAAGAGGATGAGCATCCAAATTGCTGCATCTACGCACTGTCCAGTGGTCAGGGACCAAAACTGTCTGTGTGCCTGGTTTGCAGTGTGCAAATACTGCACTACCAGAACCTGTCATTTTCCCGTCTAATCCCGCGTCATTGAGCACTTTGAGTGCATGTTTGACATCTGGACATAATGTTTCTACGACAGCTTGCAAATCATTGTGACCGAAGTCATATGTCTGTGCAGCGAAGACCGCAATTGTAGCAGCATTTGTGTCCCGTTTTAGGCTTGCGTGAGCAAAAATTTGAGAAGTTTCGATTCCAGCACTGGGTTTGATGACGTAGAAGTCAGCGCGTGGCAGTTCAATGGGGGTAATTTTTTCACCCACACCTTCCACCCAGGCATTCCGGCCGCGCAGAAAAAATGGCACATCGGCACCCAATTGAAGCCCCAATTTTTCAAGTCGTGGAAGATCCAGTTTTAAATTCCACAGTTGATTCAGTGCCAGCAGGCAAGTGGCTGCATCCGAAGAGCCGCCGCCCATGCCTGCTTGGGCGGGAATTCGTTTTTCAACCGCGATGTGCACGCCTTCGGTACAACCCGTATGTTGTTGAAGCAGCCGAGCAGCCCGTGTGATCAAGTCATCGGCTGGCAGTTTGACGGTGAGGTCTTCGCGGCTGATCACGGCGTTTGGCCGTTTTTCAAAATGTAAGGTGTCACACCAGTCGATCAACATGAACACCGATTCAAGCAAGTGATATCCATCATCCCGGCGGCCAGTGATGTGTAAAAAAAGGTTCAGTTTGGCTGGGGCGGGTACATCGTGCAGCGATTTCATGATGTGATTATCGCCAGCAACCGTTTTTGTATCGTGCTTGTGACAGGTTCAGCGGTCGAGCACGATGCGCAAAACGGCTTCAGGCAAAGGTATTTTTCTTTGGGCCAGTACACGACCTTGAGGATGTGCAGACAAATCGACTTGCCAACCTGGCGCATTCGCCGCACGACCAGCCAGCCATTCAAACAAGGCAGAGACGGGCAGTGCGGTTCCAGTCAGTTGCTCACTCAAGGATTGCAAGTTTGCGCTGTGTGTGCGTTGCCCGTTTTGCTCCAGCCAAGCGCTATGTGGCGTCCAGCTCAACATAGCCAAGGTCGTGCCGATGGGGCTGAGCAGCAGCATGTCCCCTTGCTCTGCAGATCCCTGTAGCTCGAAACTGACACTCATTTGTTGGGCAGGATCAGACTGAATCTGTATAGCCATTCGCCCTGACCAGTAAGCGCCGCTGGGGGCAGGCATTTGGTGTGTGGCGCAACCCGCCAACCACAAGGCAAGCAAGGCGCTCAGGCCAAGCCAGGCCAGGCCCTTGAGCATCGGTGACCTCATGGTTTGAAGTTGAACCGTTTGATGGTCTCTTGCAGGGTTTCGTTGCCCGCTTTCAGTTGCAGACCTTCGCGCCAGATGGCTCCGGCTTCTTGTGTTAGTCCCATGTTCCAGAGGACTTCACCTAGGTGTGCTGCAATTTCTGCATCCTGACGCGCTTTGTAGGCTGCACGCAAAATTTCCAAGGCTTCTGCGTGGTTGCCTTGCCGAAAGGCAACCCAACCGAGGCTATCCTGGATAAAAGCATCTTGTGGAGACAGTGCCGCGGCTTGGGTAATGAGCATGCGTGCTTCATCGAGCCTGAGCTTACGGTCAGCCAAAGAGTAGCCCAGAGCATTGAAGGCATGGGGTTCTTTGGGATTGCTTTTCATGATTTGCCGCAACAGGGCTTCCATCTCATCGAATTTTTTGAGCTTTTCGCAAATAAGGGCCAACTCCGTTTGCAATTCTGCATGGTTGGGTGATGCAGCCAATGCGGTTTTCACGAGTGAATAGGCTTGCTCGGCCTGTTGGTTTTCGCGCAACCATTGCGATTGAGCCAAGCTTTTCTGCAGGGCTTGCTCAGGTGTGGTGGTTTTAATTTGTGCCAACACTTGACGTGCTTCGTCAAGCCGACCTTCCAGGGACAGCAACTCGGCTTGTCGACTGGCCAGTTTGATGGGATCTGCACCGACAGGCATTTGGGCCAGCCATTGATGGGCGCGGCCCAGGTGTCCTTGCCGTTGTGCGATTTGTGACAACGCAAACAAGGCTTCAGTGCGGCCCGCTTGATGTTCAGGGTCTTTGTTTTGAGCAGTCAGTCGAACATATTGCTGCAGCCGTGATTCGGCATCGGTGGCTTGGTTGTTTTCAAGCAGCAGCAAACCATGCACCAGCCAGCCATCGAAAAATTCGGGAAATTTCGTGTTCAGCAGGCTCAGTTGTGCCAGAGCTTCAGGAGTCTGCTGCAATGCGATCAAAGTGCGCGCATAACCCAGACGCAATGGCGCGGAGGTGTCCTGCTTCATCGCTGCATCCAGCAAGGGTTTGAGTGTGTTGCTGGAGGTGCTCATCAGGCTGAGCGACAAGATCAAAGGGCCCTGTGCATGAGGGTCAGCCGTATGGCCTTTGACCGCGGCGTCTACGGCTTGTGGTATTTGGTTGGCATCGCGACGCATGCGCCCGATGGTTGTCCAGGCACTGGCGGCGGTTTCCGGTCTCTTGAGTGCTTTGGCCAAGGCTTTTTCCACCACATCCGCAGCCAAGGATTTGTCCTGTACACGCCCAAAGACGCCGGGTACTGACGCAATGGCTGGTGCTTGCTCAGCCAATGGCAATTCATTGATTGACACAGCTAGGGCATGACCTGCTTCTTCTATTCGGTTGAGTGCCAGCAAAATTTGCAGAATGTAGCGATTGGGCTCCGTCGCTTGAGACAGTTCTTTTTTCCAGGTTTGTGCAGCTTGTAATGCGGCCTCTCCGGATCGAGCTTGCAGGGCAATGTCTACTGCCCGTTGAAAAAGTGCCGGGTCGCGTGTTTTACGCGCTGCATCCAGCATGATGGAAAACCCGCTGCCCGCAGAGCCTTCCCGGACATTCAACTCGCCGAGCAACACCTGATAAAACAAAACCGCGTCCAACGCTGAGCGCTCTGGCAGTTTGTCCGCTTGAGGCGCGGCAGATTGGGCCAAAGCACCAGTGATGCAAGAGGACAAGACAGCAAGTTGATACCAGAATTTCATGCAGACGATCATAATCCAGTCACTCTTTTGACATGCGCACGAGAGGCGGATATCCGCCTCTTGATCTGGAAAAAACATGCCCGAGCTCCCTGAAGTTGAAGTCACTCGTCGCAGCTTTGTCGACCGCATCGTTTCATCTACGATCCTGGATTTGCGCTTGGGCAAGCCCTTGCGCTGGCCTTTGAGCATCTCCGCTCAAAGCTTGGTCGGACGGCAAGTGCTTGCAGTCAGGCGCCGGGGCAAATACCTTTTGCTGGACTTGGACGAAGGCTTGTTGCTGTTGCACTTGGGCATGTCAGGCAGTTTAAATTTTTCGCCAAGCCAGCCTGTGGCAGGTCCCCATGACCACATGGATTTGGTGACCACTCAGGGTGTTTTGCGTTTGCACGACCCCCGCCGATTTGGTGCGGTGGTCTGGGCACCTTCGGAGGTGTCGCCTCAAGCTCAGAAACTGTTGGGACATTTGGGTGTTGAGCCCCTCGACGGCGGTTTTGATGTTGCTGAGTTTGGCCAAGCGCTCAAGAAACGCCACGCAGCCATCAAGCAGGTCTTGCTGGCGGGTCATGAAGTGGTGGGGGTCGGCAACATCTATGCATCCGAATCACTGTTCATGGCAGGCATTCGCCCGACCGCCCGGGCTTCACGCTTGTCCCGGCCCCGCGTGGCCAAATTGCATGCGGCCATCATTCAAGTGCTGACCCGTGCCGTGCAGCAAGGCGGCAGCTCCTTGAAAGACTTTGTGAATGCCGAAGGCCGCACCGGTTATTTTCAGCTGGAGGCAGCGGTTTACGGTCGCGCGGGAGAGCCCTGCCGCATGTGTCACACACCCATTCGATCCATGCTGCAAGGTCAGCGTACCACTTTTTACTGCCCAACATGTCAGAAACCGTGACCCCATTTCCTGCAGATTTTGCCGATCACATGGTGCGTTGGCAACGCCTGCATGGGCGGCAAAGCCTGCCTTGGCAAAACACGCAAGATCCTTACCGGGTCTGGCTGTCCGAGATCATGCTGCAACAAACCCAAGTCAGCACCGTGCTCGATTACTTTGCGCGGTTCTTGAGCCGATTCCCGGATGTGGCCGCGCTGGCTGCGGCCGAGCAAGACGATGTGCTGGCTTTGTGGAGTGGTCTGGGTTACTACAGCCGTGCCCGCAATATGCACCGCTGTGCACAGGAGGTCATGAGCCGATTTGGCGGCGAGTTTCCACGGCAGGCCCAGGACTTGGAAACTTTGCCGGGTATCGGTCGTTCTACGGCCGCAGCGATTGCGGCGTTTTGTTTTCAGGAGCGTGTGGCCATTCTGGATGGCAACGTCAAAAGGGTTCTGACCCGTGTTTTGGGTTTTGCCGATGATTTGGCCGTCTCCAGGCATGAGCGTCAACTCTGGCATTGGGCTGAAAAATTGTTGCCCAAGCAAGCGGCCGATATGCCCCGTTACACCCAAGCCTTGATGGATCTGGGGGCCACATTGTGTTTGCCGCGCAAAACGCAATGCGCTACGTGTCCAGTTCATCAGATGTGCAAGGCTCGGGCGCAAGGAGAACCCCTCGCGTACCCGGTCAAAACTCGCAAACTCAAACGCAGCAGTGCGACGCTTTGGCTCTTGTGGGCCGAAAACTCATTGGGCCAGGTGTGGTTGCAAAAGCGGCCACAAAACGGCATATGGGCAGGTTTGTTCAGTTTGCCGGTGTTTGATTCAGAAGCCCAATTGTTGGCCGCTTGGCCGCACGGACAAGACGCACAGTACGTTGAGCCCTGGAAGCATGTGCTAACGCATCGGGATTTGCATTTACATCCGGTGCGATTGAGTGGTTCAGTGCCTGCCCCATTGGGTGACGGACAGTGGATTGACGCGACCGATTGGCCAGAATTGGGTTTGCCTGCGCCCATACGCACTTTGTTGTCCAGTCGCTGAATTACTGGTTCCCTTTTTTCCCAGAATGGGTAATGCGTGAGCAACGGGTTCTTGCGCCAAGCAGTGACAGTTGCCCACAGGGCGCGTTGTCAGCGCGCATCCAGCTCCCGATGCCGTTTGAGTGTGAGCCAACGCGCCCCAAAGTTTTTGGCCAGTTGTTCCACCATGAACACAGAGCGGTGTTGCCCGCCGGTACAACCGATGGCAACGGTGACATAACTCCGGTGATCCCGCTCGATCGCAGGAATCCAATGTTTCAAGAAGCCTTCGATTTGCAACTGCATTTGCACAAACTCTTCCGATTGGCGAAGGTAGTCTTGCACCGGTGGATCTTGTCCCGTCAGGGGTTTCAAGGCACTCTCGTAATGGGGATTGGGCAGCATGCGAACGTCAAAAACGTAGTCTGCATCGGTGGGAATGCCCCTCTTGAAGGCAAAGGATTCGAACACCAGCGTCAATTGGGCCAGGGGAGCAGTCACCAGTGTCTTGATATAGGTTTGCAGTTGCGCCGAACGCAGCAAACTGGTGTCGATGACGTGTGCCATATCTCGCAAATTGGCCAGCAATTCGCGTTCAAATTCAATGGTTTCAAATAGCGCTTTGTCGTTTTGGGGTTTGTCTCCCCCTGACAATGGGTGTTTGCGCCGGGTCTCTGAATAGCGCCGCTGCAAGGTGTCAGAGGTTGCGTCCAGAAAAACCGATTTCACGGTCATGCCCATATTGCGCAAAAGGCCCATTTGCTCGGGCATCATGTGCAGCGAATTGGCACTGCGCACATCAATGGCGATGGCCAGGCGTTGCTCCTTTTGCTGTTCTTCGAGTTTGACGAAAGAAATCAGCAGTTCGGGCGGCAGGTTGTCGACACAGTAGTAGCCAGCGTCTTCAAGCGCGTGCAGTGCGACCGATTTGCCAGAGCCGGACATGCCGGTGATCAAAATGATGTCCATGGTTACTTGGATGGGGTTTTGCTGCTTGGGGCTGCGGTTTCGGGTTGGCCGAGCATTTCCCGGGCATGGGCCAGGGTTGTTGCAGAGCGCTTTTCTCCGCCGAGCATGCGGGCTATTTCGTTCACACGTTCTTCGTTGACCACGTTGCGCACCTGACTGCTGATCTGGCCATTGACAGCAGCCTTGCTGACCAGCAGATGGTGATCGGCACAGGCAGCCACCTGCGGCAAGTGGGTCACAGCCAAAACCTGGCGGTGCTGGCCCAGTTGTTTCATCAGACGTCCGACGGTCTCTGCAACCGCACCTCCCACGCCAGAGTCCACCTCGTCAAAAATCAGCGTTCCGGCTTCTCCCAATTCGCTGGTCGTCACGGCAATTGCCAGCGCGATGCGAGACAGCTCGCCGCCCGAAGCGACTTTGCCCACGGTCCGGGGCGTGCTGCCCTCGTGGCCCGCCACCAGGAAACTGACTTCTTCCAAACCGTGCTGTGCTAGCGTTTCGAGTGTTTGCAGGCTGACTTCAAAGCGACCCCCTTGCATGCCCAGTTGTTGCATGGCTGCGCTGACCGCTTTGGCCAGAGGGGCAGCTGCATTTTTGCGTTGCCTGGAGACTTGTTGTGCTAATTGAATACAGATTTTGTGCGCTGCTTGCTCGGCCTTTTGCAGGCTGTCCAGGTCGACAGCCGCGTCCAGCTTGGCCAGTTCATCTCGCCATGCAGACAGCGTCACAGGCAAGTCTTCGGGTGTTCTTTTGTAGCGGCGTGCCAGTGACAACCACATGCCCATGCGATCGTCGAGCTGGGCCAAGCTTTGTGGGTCCAGATCGGTTTTGCGCAAATAGCTGTGTAGGCTGTGTGCCACGTCTTCTGCCTGGGCTTGGGCCGACATGAGCACATCGGCGAACGCATTGAATTCAGGCTCCACATGGCCGAGGGATTGCAAGCACTGAATGGCCCGTGACAATTCGCTCAGCGCGCCACCTTCTTCTTCACCTTCCAGCCAGATGGCTGCCTGGTTAGCGCCATCCATCAGGGCTTGCGCATTGGCCAGTCGGCTGTGTTGGGTACTCAGCTCCTCCCACTCGCCTTTGGCTGGATTGAGTTTTTCGAGCTCCCCGATTTGCCAAGCCAGGCGTTCGCGCTCATGGGTCAGCGTGCTTTGCGCTTTTTGTGCATCAGTCAGCGTTTGCTGGGTCAGTCGCCAAGTTTGCCATGCGGCTTTCAGGGGTCGGATGTCTGTTCCTGCATAAGCGTCCAACAAGCCCCGTACTGCATCAGGACGGGTCAGGCTTTGCCAGGCATGCTGGCCATGGATGTCCAGCAGGTGCTCCCCCAGCTCCCGCAGTTGCGTCGCGGTGGCTGGGCTTCCGTTGATCCAGGCCCGGCTTTTGCCTGATGCATCCACAGTGCGCCGCAAAAGCAAAGTGAAGTCGGCCTCAAAACCTGCTTCTTGCAGCCAGATTTGCACGGCGGCAGGTGTTTCGAATTCAGCGCAAACTTCGCATCGGCTAGCACCTTCGCGCACCACGCTGGATTCTGCTCGGGCGCCCAGTGCCAATTGAAGGGCATCGATCAGGATGGATTTGCCAGCCCCCGTTTCGCCTGTCAAGACGCTGAAACCACTGCTCAAATCCAGTTCCAGCTCGTGCACGATCACAAAATCGCGCAGGGTGATGTGCGTCAGTGCCACAGCAGTCAGGCTCCTTCATTCCAATGCATTTTTTTACGCAAGGTGTCGAAATAATTCCATCCTTCGGGATGCAAAAACCGCACCGTGTGCTCTGAGCGGCGAACCTTGATCTGGTCACCGATCATCAAGTCCGCCAGTGATTGCATGTCGAAATTTGCGCTGGCGTAGCGACCTGACACGATTTCGATGTTGATTTCGGAGGATTCAGGCAACACGATGGGCCGATTGGACAAGGTATGTGGCGCAATGGGCGCCATGACCCAGCCGCCAATCGACGGGTGCATCAAGGGGCCGCCCGCAGACAAGGAGTAGGCCGTGGAACCTGTCGGCGTGGCAATGATCAAACCGTCGGCCCGTTGATTGGAAACAAAACGGCCGTCGACACTGACCCGCAGCTCCAGCATGCCCGAGGTGCCGCCCCGGTTGACGACCACATCGTTCATGGCCAGAGCACTGAACACACAGTGTTGATCTCGCATGACCTCTGCGTGCAGCAAGCTGCGGTCTTCGGTCTGATGCCGACCTTGCAACATGGGCTGCAAAATGTCCTGATAGGTCTGAATCGGGATGTCAGTGATGAAGCCCAAGCGGCCTTGGTTGATGCCAATCAGCGGCAAACTGTACCGTGCCATTTGCCGCCCGATGCCCAGCATGGTGCCATCGCCACCGATGACCAAGCCCAAATCGCATTGAGCGCCAATGGCGGGCATGTCCAGCGTTGGGTAGTGGCTCAAACCAGTGTGCAGCGCTGTTTCTTTGTCCAGCACGACTTCGCAGCCTTGCCGGATCAAAAATTGGGCGACATCGTCCAAAACCTGGCGCGAACTCTCCAGAGCACCCCCGGTGACGGTGGCGTGGTATTTGCCAAAAAGCGCAACGTGACGGAATTTGGATCTCATGTCGCAAATTACATCATTAAAATGAACCAATG
Source organism: Limnohabitans sp. T6-5 (assembly GCF_003063315.1). Taxonomy (GTDB): domain Bacteria; phylum Pseudomonadota; class Gammaproteobacteria; order Burkholderiales; family Burkholderiaceae_C; genus Limnohabitans_A. Next base: position 874,409 of record NZ_NERV01000002.1, on the reverse strand, counting down.
CTCGATGATCGCGCCAAGTTATTGCTCAAGGCCCTGGTGGAACGCTACATTGCGGACGGCCAACCGGTGGGGTCTCGCACGCTCTCAAAAGCATCAGGATTGGATTTGTCGCCAGCGACCATCCGCAACGTCATGGCCGATCTGGAGGAGCTGGGCCTGATCGCCAGCCCCCACACTTCTGCGGGGCGCATCCCCACTACACGCGGCTACAGACTGTTTGTGGACACCATGCTGACGGTTCAGCGTGAACGCTTGCAAGCCCCCGCCCTGACGCCCGACCAACCACAAAAAGTCATTGCAAGCGCGGCCAATTTATTGTCCAGCCTGTCGCAGTTTGTGGGGGTGGTCATGGCGCCCAAACGGGCATCGGTGTTTCGGCACATTGAATTTTTACGATTGTCCGAGCGACGATTTCTGGTGATCATCGTCTCGCCCGAGGGAGATGTGCAAAACCGCATACTGTTCACGGAAACTGACTATTCGCAAAGTCAGCTGATCGAAACCTCCAACTATTTGAACACCCATTACGCCGGTATGGCCATTGAACAAGTGCGAAATCGTGTGCAGCAAGAGCTGGTCAGTTTGCAGGGCGAAATTGCCGCCTTGATGCAGGCGGCGGTTCAAGTCAGCACAGAGGCCTTGACTGAAGACCATAAGGAAGTGGTCATTTCGGGCGAGCGTAACTTGTTGTCAGTCAGTGATTTCTCCAGTGACATGGGTCATTTGCGGCGTGCTTTTGAGCTCTTTGAGCAAAAAACCCAGCTCATGCGTTTGCTGGATGTGTCCAGCCAAGCCGAAGGCGTGCGCATCTACATTGGTGGCGAAAGCCAGATTGTTCCCCTGCAAGAGCTGTCCGTCGTCAGCTCACCCTACGAAGTGGATGGTCAGGTGGTGGGCACCTTGGGTGTTATTGGCCCCACCCGCATGCCCTATGACCGGATGATCCAGATCGTCAACATCACCTCACGCCTGGTTAGCAATGCTTTGAGCCAGTCCAAATAAAACAAGCTCCAAGGCCACTACAATCTCGACTTCGGTTGGGGCGTTAGCTCAGTTGGTTAGAGCAGAGGACTCATGAAAATTGTGCACCGAGGTAGGAAACTCTTCGTGTGAATGGCGTCAAATTCGGTGAAAGCTAAGTGCAGTGATGCATAAGCCAATGCCGAGCCAAGCTTCAAGTGGAAACGCTTGTTGAAGGTGTAGAGACTAGACGGCGCCCACCTAAAGCGAAAGCCAAGGTGAAGGCATAGTCCAGGGAGTAGTGAAAGCTACACAAACCAGAATCCTTTGGTCCACGGTTCAAGTCCGTGACGCCCTACCATTGAGGATGGAAAAAGAGGTCGCTATGGCGACCTCTTTTTGCTTCTGGTTCATGCGGGCATGGAATCAATGGCCAGTTTGCTGAAAACGGTCTGATTGCGCCGGATGGTTTCGTAGCATTCACACGACATGCTCAGCAAGCGTGCTTTGTCTACGACCTTGAGTTTTCCTCGTGTGCAGGCGATGGCACAGAAAGCAATGAGTTTGCCCATCACCATGGACACAGATTCTCTACGTACCCCCAACATCCGTGCGATTTCGCCTTGTGTGATGGTGATTGAGTCACCATCGATTTTGTCCAGCGTGGTCAGCAGCCATTTGACGACTTGCTGCTCAATGCTGTGATATCTGGCGCAAACGGAACTTTGGGCCATTTGCATGATTTGCTCTCTGGCTGCACTCAACAAGATGCGCATCAGGCTTTCTGTCCGCATGAATTCCAGGTTGAGCTCATTAACGCTGAGCCGATAGGCAAAACCGGAGCATCGAACGTAGGCACGGTTAAAACTTCGCGGATTCCCCAAAACGCCGATCCCGACCATGCCATCTTTGCCAATCATCGCAGTGTCGGCGGTGTATCCATCGGCCAATGCAATGGTTAATGAGACGATGCAATTGGTTGGAAAATAAACATGCTGGATGTTTTCTCCCATGTCAAAGAGTTCTTGCCCTGCGCTCAGAGATCTCAGTTCCAGACAAGGCACCAGTCTCTCGTAGTCTGGTGGAGGCAATTGGGCTAACAGTTTGTTGTTTTTAGGTGTTTGCACTAATAAATCTGAGCATGGAAGGGCCTGTTTCAATATAGACATCTGCCACATGTTTGTCTGTTTGATATCGCACATAGTCAGAATTAACGAAAACCCAGTGGTGGATTAGATCGTGATCGCTTTAGTCAGTCAGAGACTTTTGAGACTTATGGCACAGTACGGGCATGATTTATCCAACCATTGAAGATGCGATTGGCAAAACCCCTTTGGTGGCTTTGCAGCGAATGGGGGCGGCTGATCTGGCAGTCCGAGGCAACGTGATTTTGGGCAAGCTCGAAGGCAATAACCCCGCGGGGTCGGTGAAGGACCGACCGGCCTTGTCCATGATTCGGCGTGCAGAAGAACGCGGCGAAATCAAGCCGGGCGATACGCTGATTGAGGCCACTTCGGGCAACACCGGCATTGCCCTGGCCATGGCTGCGGCCATCAAGGGCTACCGCATGATTTTGATCATGCCCGAGGACTTGTCCATTGAGCGTGCCCAGACCATGAAGGCGTTTGGCGCCGAGTTGATCCTCACCCCCAAGAGCGGTGGCATGGAATATGCCCGTGATCTGGCCGACAACATGGCGGTGCAAGGCAAGGGGCGCATCCTGGATCAATTTGCCAATGCGGACAACCCACGCATCCACTACGAGACCACTGGCCCCGAGATCTGGGAGCAGACCGGCGGGCGCATCACGCATTTTGTGAGCGCCATGGGCACCACCGGCACCATCACCGGCGTGTCGCGCTTTCTCAAGGAAAAAAATCCCGCCATCCGCATCATCGGCGCCCAGCCCAGCGAAGGCTCACGCATTCCGGGCATTCGCAAGTGGCCACAAGAATATTTGCCCAAAATTTATGACCCCGCTGGGGTGGATGAGCTGGTGTATGTGAGCCAAAGCGACGCCGAAGAGACGTGCCGACAGCTGGCGCGCACAGAAGGTATTTTTGGTGGAATTTCCGCCGCAGGTGCCTGCTGGGTCGCGCAGGAGATTGCAAAAACGGCACAAAACGCGACCATCGTGTTCATTGTTTGCGATCGCGGTGATCGCTATTTGTCCACAGGCGTGTTTCCCGCCTGAACCCAGGATGCTCCATGGCTGAATTCCGTTTTTGTCCGAAGTGCGCCACCCCATTGGCCTGGCTCTCTCAAATGGAGGACGGCGGCGAGACTTTGCGTCTGCGCTGCACGGCCTGCGATTTCACGCATTGGAACAACCCCACCCCCGTGTTGGCGGGCATCGTGCAGGTGGGCGATCAGATTTTGCTGGCCCGCAATGCCGCCTGGCCAGGGCGTCGCTTTGCCCTGATCACAGGCTTCATGGAGGCCGGCGAATCGCCCGAAGAGGGCATTACGCGCGAGATTGCCGAAGAAACTAACCTGAAGGTGTCGGCCCTCAAGCTGATTGGGGTGTACGACTTTCAGCGCATGAATCAGGTCATCATCGCTTACCACGCCGTGGCCGAGGGCGATGTTCGCCTGTCCCCTGAATTGGCCGAATACAAGATGTTTGATGTTCAGGACCTGATTTGCTGGCCTGCAGGAACGGGCTATGCCTTGGGGGACTGGTTGCGCAGCATCGGGGTTGAGCCGACCTTCATGAGCTGGGCTGACCGAGAGGCACAAAGCCAAGAGTCGAATCAGGAAACATGATGCAGATTGACAAAGAAATTGACACCAGCGGCCTGAATTGCCCGCTGCCCATCCTGAAAGCCAAAAAGGCCCTGAATGACATGACAAGCGGTCAGGTGCTCAAGGTCATCGCCACTGACCCCGGTGCCTGGCGTGACTTTGAAGCCTTTGCCCGGCAGACGGGCAATGAACTGGTCATGCAGGAAAAGACCGAAACCAACTTTGTGTTCGGCCTCAAGCGGCGCTGATTGCAAGTCATTGTCGGGGTCTTCGACCTGCGACCTGCAAAAATCTGAGCCTTCGTCAGTCCGCAATTGAAGCGCCCGGACCTGTCGCAGGTCGGCACTCGAAGAGTCAGACACGTGCGGCAAAGTGGCCGCAAGGTTTGATCAGAGGCTCAAACCCTTCAGATAATCACGAAACGCAGCGCCCACTTGCGGGTGTTGCAAGGCCAATTCCACGGTCGCTTCCAGAAAACCTTCCTTGCTGCCGCAGTCGTAGCGCTTGCCTTCGTACTGGAAGGCGTACACCGCCTCGCGCTGCATCAGGCGGGCAATCGCGTCGGTGAGCTGGATCTCGCCGCCCACACCCGTGGGCTGGTTGCGGATTTCGTTGAAGATGCCTGGTGTCAGGATGTATCGACCCGCCACGCCCATGCGTGAAGGTGCTTTATCGGGACTGGGTTTTTCGACGATCTGCTCGACGCGGATCAGCTGACGACCGGCTGATTCACCCGCCACGATGCCGTAGCGTTTGACTTGGTCGAGTGGCACTTCCTGTACAGCCAGGATGGAGCGTCCTTGTTGCTGGTAGGCGCTGACCATCTGGCCCAGTATCGAGGGACTTCCCGTTTGGCTCACCATCAAGTCGTCAGCCAGCAGCACGGCAAATGGCTCATTTCCTACCAGCGGCTCGGCGCAGAGCACCGCGTGCCCCAAGCCCAGCATGCGGTTTTGGCGCACATAGGCGCACACCATGTCGTCGGGCTGCACCGAGCGCACCAAGGCGAGCAATTCGTCCTTGTGCGCGGCTTCGAGTTCGCTTTCGAGTTCGTAGGCCGTGTCAAAGTGGTCTTCGATGGCGCGTTTGCTGCGACCCGTGACAAAAATCATGTGCCGCACGCCTGCGCTGTAGGCCTCTTCCACCGCGTACTGGATCAGCGGTTTGTCCACCACGGGCAGCATCTCTTTAGGCGCGGCTTTGGTGGCGGGCAAAAAGCGGGTGCCGAGTCCGGCCACGGGGAAAACAGCTTTGCGGATAACTTGATTGCTCATGGCGGTTCCTTGATGACGGGAAAACTGTTCAGTCCAAACGTTGCAATTGTTGACGGATTTTTTCCACCGTGGCAGTGAAGTCGGCCACACGTTTTTTCTCTTGCTCAATCACAGCGGGCGGGGCTTTGGCCACAAAAGCTTCATTGCTCAGCTTGCCGGTGGCTTTTGCGATTTCACTTTCCAGGCGGGTGGCCTCTTTGGTCAAGCGGGCTTTTTCAGCAGCCACGTCCACTTCCATGAACAGGCACAGGCGCGCTTCGCCGACCACGGCCACGGGCGCGGCTTGTGCAGCAGCCGCCCACTCGGCTTCGGTGTCAAAAACCTTGACTTCACTGAGCTTGGCCAGCGATTGCAACACCGGCGCCACGCTTTGCATGAAGGCGGTGTCGCCCAGCACATACATGGGCATGCGGGTGGCTGGCGAGACGTTCATCTCGCCGCGCAGGTTGCGGCAGGCATCCACCAGGGTCTTGAGCTTGGCCACATGGGCTTCGGCTTGCGCATCAATGCGCTCGGGTTGGCTCACGGGGTAGGCCGCGATGCTGACCGATTCGCCCGGGCGACCTGCGACCACCGAGACTTTTTGCCAGAGCTCTTCGGTGATGAACGGAATGATCGGGTGCGCCAGGCGCATGATGACCTCTAACGTCCGAATCAGGGTGCGGCGTGTGGCGCGTTTTTGCGCGTCATTGCCGGTGTTGATCTGCACCTTGGCAATTTCGAGGTACCAGTCGCAGAACTCGTTCCACACGAAGTCATAGATCGTGTTGGCGACGTTGTCCAGGCGGTACTCGGCAAAGCCCTTGGCCACGTCGGCCTCGACGCGTTGCAGCTGCGAGCTGATCCAGCGGTCGGCTTGGCTGAAAGCCAGGTAGCCATGCACGGGGCCGCCCACTTCGCACTCGGCTTTGGTGTGCTCTTTCAGGCCGCAGTCCTGGCCTTCGCAGTTCATCAGCACAAAGCGGGTGGCGTTCCACAGCTTGTTGCAGAAGTTGCGATAGCCCTCGCAGCGTTTGGAGTCGAAGTTGATGCTGCGGCCCAGGCTGGCCAGCGCCGCAAACGTGAAGCGCAGCGCGTCGGCACCGTAAGCCGGAATGCCTTCGGGGAACTCTTTTTCGGTTTGCTTGCGCACCTTGGGGGCGGTTTCGGGCTTGCGCAGGCCTTGGGTGCGTTTGTCCAGCAGGGGTTCGAGCGTGATGCCGTCGATCAGGTCGACGGGGTCGAGCACGTTGCCTTCGGACTTGCTCATCTTCTTGCCTTGGGCGTCGAGCACCAGGCCGTGGATGTAGACGTGTTTGAACGGCACTTTGCCGGTGAAGTGCGTGGTCATCATGATCATCCGGGCGACCCAGAAGAAGATGATGTCGTAGCCGGTCACCAGCACGGAGGAAGGCAGGTACAGGTCGTAGTCAGGCGTCTTCTCAGGCCAGCCCATGGTGCTGAAAGGCACCAGCGCCGACGAGTACCAAGTGTCCAGCACGTCTTCGTCGCGCTTGAGCGTCTTGCCAGGAGCCTTGGCCTGCGCTTCCGCCTCGTTGCGTGCCACGTACACATTGCCGTCTTCGTCGTACCACGCCGGGATCTGGTGGCCCCACCACAGCTGGCGCGAGATGCACCAGTCCTGGATGTTTTTCATCCACTGGTTGTAGGTGTTGACCCAGTTCTCGGGCACAAAACTCACTTCACCAGACTGCACCGCGTCGATGGCTTTTTGGGCGATGCTCTTGCCGGTTGCGTCGCCTTTGCCGACCTGGTTCATGGCTACAAACCACTGGTCGGTCAGCATGGGCTCGATCACCTGGCCGGTGCGGGCGCAGCGGGGCACCATCAGCTTGTGTTTTTTGACTTCGACCAATGCACCTGCGGCTTCCAGATCCGCCACCACGGCTTTGCGGGCCACAAAGCGGTCCAGGCCTCGGTATTTTTCGGGGGCATTGCTGTTGATGGTCGCGTCCAGGTTCAGCACGCAGATCATCTCCAGCTTGTGGCGCTGGCCGACTTGGTAGTCATTGGTGTCGTGTGCCGGCGTGACCTTGACCACGCCGGTGCCGAAGGCTTGGTCCACGTAGTCGTCCGCAATCACCGGGATGGTGCGGCCGCACAAAGGCAGGTTCACTTGCTTGCCGATGAGGGCACTGTAACGCTCGTCCTCGGGGTGCACCATCACGGCCACGTCGCCCAGCAGGGTCTCAGGCCGGGTGGTGGCCACCGTGAGGCTGCCACTGCCATCGGCCAGGTCGTAGCGGATGTGCCACATCGAGCCGTCTTCTTCTTCGCTCTCGACTTCGAGGTCCGACACCGCGCTCATCAGCACCGGGTCCCAGTTGACCAGGCGCTTGCCACGGTAAATCAGACCCTGTTCGTAGAGCTGCACAAAGGTTTCGGTCACGGTCTTGGACAGCTTGGGGTCCATCGTGAAGTATTCGCGGCTCCAGTCCACGCTGTCGCCCATGCGGCGCATCTGGCTGGTGATGGTGCTGCCGGACTCTTCTTTCCACTCCCAAACCTTGGCCACAAAGTTCTTGCGGGCTTCGGCAGGTGTGGGCCCCATGTCGTGGCGGCTGATGCCTTTGGCTTGCAGTTGGCGCTCCACCACGATTTGCGTAGCGATGCCCGCGTGGTCGGTGCCCGGAATCCAGGCGGTGTTGTGGCCCAGCATGCGGTGGTAGCGGGTCAACGAGTCCATGATGGTCTGGTTGAACGCGTGGCCCATGTGCAGGGTGCCCGTCACGTTGGGCGGGGGCAGCTGGATGGCAAATGCGGGTGCGCCGTCTTTGGCGGCTTGGGTGCCACGGAAACCGGCCACGCCGTAACCGCGCTTTTCCCACTCGGGGCCCCAATGGGCTTCCAGGGCGGCGGGCTCGAACGATTTGGACAGGCTGTTCAAACCGGGTTGTTCGATGGGGGTAGCGGGGGCGTTGCTCATGGCGGCAGTCTTTGAATAAAAAGAAACGGCATCTCTGCAGATGCCGTGGCGGACTTCAACAGTCGGAATGGGCTGATTTTAACGAGTCAGGCGGATGCCAAGCCCTGTTCAGAGCCCCAGCAGCGCGCGGTCACCTTGCCCTTGGCGCAGCACTTCGGGCGTGTTACCCGTCATGTCGATCACCGTGGTGGGCTCCAGCGAGCAAGCGCCCGCATCAATCACGGCCCCGACCTGGTGTTCCAGACGTTCGCGGATCTCTTCGGGATCGTTCAAAGGAAGCGCTTCGCCCGGCATGATGAGGGTGGCCGCGAGCAGGGGGGCGCCATGCAGTTCCAACAGCGCTTGCAAGACCTTGTGCTCGGGCACGCGCAGGCCAATCGTCTTGCGCTGTGGGTGGCTGACCCGGCGTGGCACTTCCTTGGTCGCTTCCAGAATGAAGGTGAACGCGCCGGGCGTGGCCTGCTTGATGGCGCGAAACTGCCGGTTGTCCACTCTGGCGTAATTGGCCAGCTCGCTCAGGTCGCGGCACAGCAGTGTCAGGTGGTGCTTGTCATCCACCCCACGGATGCGGCGCAATTGGTCGGCGGCATTTTTGTCGTCCAGATGGCAGACCAGGGCGTAGCTGGAATCGGTGGGCACCGCCAGAACGCTGCCCTGGTTGAGCAATTGCACCGCTTGCTTGAGCAAACGGGCTTGCGGATTGTCGGGGTGAACGCTGAAAAACTGTGCCATGGCGATATTGAGGAATTTTAGGATTCTGGTGGTTGAATCGTCAGGCGATTTTCGCGCACTGTGAGCCAGGCCCCCAAAGCGCCGCACAACGCCACCATGCCCATGCCCACAAAGGTCCACTGATCGGGCAGGTGGTCAAAGACGACCCAGCCTCCCAACACCCCAAAGCCGATCTGTGTGTACATATAGGGTGTGAGCGTGGCTGCCGGGGCTCGGCCATAAGCCAGGATCAGGAAAAAATGCCCAATGGTGGCCAGCACGCCCATCAGCAAAAGCTGTAGCCAGATGGTCCAGTCATGCGGCATTTCCCAAACAAAGGGCAGGATCATGGAGGCCAAAATCGTGCCGATCCAGCCGGTGTACAGGTGCATGGTGATCGGGTCTTCGGTTTTGGCCATCTTGCTTGTCAGGATCTGGAAACCCGAGTTGGTCACCACCAGCATCAGGGGCAAGATCACCGTCCAGTCAAAGTGGTGGCTGCCGGGGCGGATGATGACCAAGGTGCCTGCAAACCCGCCCACCACCAGCAGCCAGCGCAGGGGGCGAATCTGTTCCTTGAGCATGCAGGCCGCGAACAAGGTGATGACCAGTGGCGCCAGCAGCGCAATGGCCGTGAACTCGCCCACGGGCATGTATTTGAGGCTGTAAAACGCCAAAATGCTGCAGGCAAAAAGGAGCATGCCCCGGGCCCATTGAAAACGCGGGTGCAGGGTGTGCAGCACCTTGACCCCGCGTCCCGGCCAGACGACCACCGTGGTGATCACCGCCTGGATGGCATAGCGAAACCACAGGGCCACCAGCAAGGGGGTGCTGGTGCTGATGTGTCGGGTGGTGGTGTCCAGTGAGGCAAAACAGGCCAGCGCAAGCACGGCAAAACCAATGCCTTGAAGGGTGTGGTGCGCGGACTTGTTCACTGAATGCGGTCAGCCAGCAGTTCCCATACTGGGGTCAATTGGCTGGGCAGCCAGGGCAGGGTGCCCAGGTCGATGCGGCTCTCGTCGGGGCTGTGGAAGTCACTGCCGCGTGACGCGGCCAAGCCAAACTCCAGCGCTGTCTCGGCGTAACGTACGGCCTCTTGAGACGAGTGGCTGCCGGTGATGACTTCGACCCCGCGCCCGCCATGGGCTTTGAATTCGCTGAACAGGGCGTACTCTTCGTTGGGGGTGAAGCCATAGCGTGCTGGGTGGGCGATCACGGCCATGCCGCCTGCATCGGTGATCCATTGCACCGCCTCTTGCAGGCGTGCCCAGCGGTGTGGCACGTAGCCGGGTTTGCCTTCGGTCAGGAATTTGCGGAACACCTCCGAGGTGTCGCTGCACACGCCCGTGTCCACCAGATGTCGGGCGAAGTGGGTGCGCGAGATCAGTTCCGGGTTGCCCACGTACTTCAAGGCACCTTCGTAGCAGTTGAGGATGCCGACTTTGGCCAGTCCTTCGGACATTTCCTGGGCACGTTCGCTGCGGCCACCGCGTGTGCGGCGCAAACCTTCGGTCAGGGCGGTGTTGAGGTGGTCAAAGCCCAAACCGACGATGTGCACCGTCTGATTGGCAAAGGTGACCGAAATTTCAGTGCCCGTGAGGTACGGCAGTCCCAAAGCCCGTGCGGCGGTCAAAGCCCGCTGCTGGCCGCCAACTTCATCGTGGTCGGTCAAGGCCCAGAGTTCAACGCCATTGGCTTTGGCGCGTTCGGCCAGGACTTCGGGGGTGAGGGTGCCGTCAGAGATGACGGAATGGCAGTGCAGGTCGGCGTTCATGATGGATTCCACAGTTCATTTTAGGCGCATGCGCCGTGGTGCCCGATGCAGGCCTGCAATGACCCACCAAAATGGGGAAACCGCAACTCGAGCGCGAGTGTTTGGTGAACAGCCTTGCACCCGGTCGGGGTGTTGTGCCTGGCCGATAATCGTGCCATGAACCTGATGACCCTGCCGGAGCCTGCGACATGGCACTGATGATCACCGACGAATGCATCAACTGCGATGTGTGTGAGCCCGAATGCCCGAATCAGGCGATTTATCTGGGCGAAGAAATCTATGAAATCGACCCCAGCAAGTGCACCGAGTGCGTGGGGCATTTTGATGAACCGCAGTGTGTTCAGGTCTGCCCGGTGGCATGCATTCCAGTTAACCCACAGCATGTGGAAAGCCAGGAATCCTTGTGGGCCAAATACCGGCGCCTGCAAAAACCGTAAAAGCGGTTTGAGCCCATTCCTGCCCTTGCCATGGCGGACAGCAAGTCCCGCTGGCTTTCACGCTGCCGCAGGGGTTTCCGGTGGTGTCAGTTTGGCGGGCTTGGGCGGTTTGGGGCGCGGGGGCTTGCTGGTGTGGATTTGGGCCATGGCTTTTTCCATGTCGCCCGCCAGCAGCAAAGGCAAGGCCTTGACGGAACGGGCGATGCTGTCTTCGATGGCCTGACGGTGTTCTGCCATCGGTTTTTTCAACACCCAGTTCACCACTTCTGCTTTGACCCCCGGATGGCCCACGCCAATGCGCAGGCGCCAATAGTCGGCTGTTCCCAACTGGGCATGGATGTCGCGCAGCCCATTGTGTCCGGCATGGCTGCCGCCCAGCTTGAGTTTGGCTTCGCCTGGCGCAATGTCGAGTTCGTCGTGCGCCACCAGAATTTCTTGCGGCTGGATTTTGAAGAACCTGGCCAAGGCGCTGACTGATTTGCCCGACAAATTCATGAAAGTTTGCGGCTCCAGCAGCCACAGGTTTTGCCCATTGACCGTGGTCCGGGCCATCAGGCCATGGTAGCTGCGCTCGGGCACCAGGGACACCTTGAGTTCGCGGGCGACCGCATCCATCCACCAGAAACCGGCGTTGTGCCGTGTGTCTTCGTATTCACTGCCGGGATTGCCCAGGCCGACTAAGAGTTTGATCATGGGTCTGGATTATCCCTGTCCCAAGCATCGTGCCCTGACGCCGACGGCCCGCCCATGTCGGGGTCTTAGACCGCTGACCTACGAGGTCAGATGGTTGCTGTAGGGCGGTACTCGAAGAGTCCGACAATGCTTGTGCACCGAAGTCATCGACACGGGCATTGCCACATGGCAGACGGGTCGACAAGGGGCGTTGTGGGTGGATTCAGCAGGTGTCGGGGTCCTCGACCACCGACATGTCACAGCCGCTCTTGACGCTTGATCAAGCGAACTCGACCAATGCTTTTTTCATTTTTTTCATGGCTGCGACTTCGATCTGGCGAATGCGTTCGGCGCTCACGCCATACTCATCCGCCAAGTCGTGGAGCGTCATGCCGCCCGAACCGTTGTCGTTGACCTTGAGCCAGCGCTCTTCCACGATGCGGCGGCTGCGTTCGTCCAGTGCGTTGAGCGCCGTGGCCAGACCGTCGCTGGCCATCACGTCACGCTGGTGCGCTTCGATCATGGCGGTGGGCTCATGGTTCACGTCAGCCAAGTAAGCGATCGGGCCAAATGCCTGTTCGCCGTCATCAGAGGGTGCCGGGTCCAGCAGCACATCGCCACCGGACATGCGCATTTCCATTTCCCGTACCTCTTCGCGCTTGACATTCAGGCTGTGCGCCATTGAGTCGACCTGGTCTGGCGTCAGGGTGTCGCGGTGTGTGCCCACATCTGCGTCGGCCTTGAAACCCTGCTTCATTGAGCGCAGGTTGAAAAACAGCTTGCGCTGAGCCTTCGTAGTGGCCACTTTGACCATGCGCCAGTTTTTCAGGATGTACTCGTGAATTTCTGCCTTGATCCAGTGCAGCGCGTAGCTGACCAGACGCACGCCCTGATCGGGATCAAAGCGCTTGACGGCTTTCATCAGGCCCACATTGCCTTCCTGAATCAGGTCGCCGTGGGGCAGGCCGTAACCGAGGTATTGGCGCGACACCGACACCACCAGGCGCAGGTGCGAGAGCACCAGTTTGCGGGCGGCTTCGAGGTCGTCGTTGGCTTTGAGTTGGCGGGCGGCCTCTTGCTCTTCCTCAAGGGTGAGCATGGGCATGCGGTTGACCGCGGAGATGTACGCATCCAGGTGACCCAGCGAAGGCACCACGGCCCAAGGATTGGTCAATGCGATAGCTTGGGTGGGGGATCCAGTTTGAACAGACATACCAGAACTCCTTTCAGAGAATTCCTTGAATATTAGCACTCTCCTGGGTGGAGTGCTAAATCGGAGGGCCTACACCCTGGAGTAATTAGGGTTAACCCTTGATTTGTCGAGGTGTTACTTCTGGAGCGCTTCTTTTTAGTTCAGCAGCGCCTGGGCAAACTCCCGGGCATCGAAGGTTTCCAGGTCTTGCAGTTGCTCGCCCACCCCAATGAAATAGACCGGGATCGGCCTCTCGCGTGCAATGGCGCACAGAACGCCGCCTTTGGCGGTGCCGTCCAGTTTGGTCACGATCAGGCCGGTCAGGCCCAGGGTTTCGTCAAAGGCTTTGACCTGGGCCAGGGCGTTTTGGCCGGTGTTGCCATCGATCACCAGCAAGACCTCGTGCGGTGCCGTGGCATCGGCTTTTTGAACCACGCGTTTGATTTTTTTCAGCTCTTCCATCAGGTGTTGCTGGGTGGGCAGGCGTCCGGCGGTGTCCACCAGCACCAGATCCCTGCCCCGGGCGCGCCCAGCGGTCACTGCGTCAAAGCTCACGGCCGCCGGGTCGCCACCTTGCTGGCTGACGATTTCCACCGTGTTGCGGTCGGCCCAGACGGCCAACTGCTCTTTGGCCGCAGCGCGGAAGGTGTCGGCAGCGGCCAGCAACACGCTCAAGCCGTCATCGGCCAGGTGTTTGGTGAGCTTGCCAATCGAGGTGGTTTTGCCTGCGCCGTTGACGCCCGCGACCATGATGACGGTCGGGTGGTGGGCACCGATTTCGAGCGGTTTTTGCAGCGGTTGCAGCAAATCGGCAATGGCATCTGCCAGCAAAGCCTTGACTTCGGGGGGCTGCGTGGCTTTGGCTTCCTTGACCCGGCGTTTCAGGTCTTGCAGCAAATACTCGGTCGCCTTGACGCCGGTGTCGGCCATCAGCAAGGCGGTTTCCAGTTCCTCGTACAGGTCGTCGTCAATGCGGGTGCCCGTGAAGACGGTGGTGATGTTGGAGCCGGTTTTGCGCAAACCGGCCTTGAGCCGATCCATCCAGCCTTGTCGCGCAGCGGGCGCAGGCACGTTGGCGTCTGTTGCTTGTGCACTGGACACGTCGGTGGAGCTGGCTATCGCTACAGGCGGTTTGACCGGGGCCATTGGCGCTTGAGTGGGGGCAGCAGCAGGGGATTGGACGTCAGGGGGAGGGGATTTTTTTTTGAAGAAACTGAACATGGCTGGGTTTTCAAGGATCATGCATTCTATGAAACCCCACTTTCTTTCCGGAATTTTCCTGAGTGCCACCTTGCTGGCATCCCCATTGACCTTGTGGGCGCAGACATCCACCAGCCCCGTCAGTCAAACGGGCAAGCCCGGCATTACCAGCAACGCAGCAGCTGCCTCGGTTCAGACATTCACCTTGGCCAACGGCATGAGCTTGTGGGTCAAGCCCGACCGCCGTGCCCCCACGGCCGTGCACATGGTCTGGCTGCGTGTGGGCGCCATGGACGAGGTGGATGGCACCAGCGGCGTGGCCCATGTGCTGGAACACATGCTGTTCAAGGGCACTCCTTTGTTGCCTGCGGGCGAGTTTTCGCGCCGGGTGGCCGCTTTGGGGGGGCGCGAAAACGCCTTCACCTCCAAAGACTACACCGGCTACTACCAGCAGATTCCGTCCAACCAGCTCGAAGCGGTGATGCGTTTGGAGGCTGACCGCTTTGCCAACAACCAATGGCCTGACGCCGAATTTGCCAAAGAACTCGAGGTCGTCAAGGAAGAGCGCCGCATGCGCACCGAAGACAACCCTCGAGCGCAATTGCATGAAATCCTGTCGGCCACGGCCTTGATGGCCTCGCCTTACCGTCGTCCCATCGTGGGCTGGATGAGCGACCTCGATGCCATGACGGCGCAAGACGCCCGCGACTTTTTCCGCAAGTGGTACACCCCTGCCAATGCCGTGGTGGTGGTGGCTGGAGATGTGGACCCGGCACAAGTCAAAGCCTTGGCCGATCGCTACTACGGCGGTATCACCGGGGGGGCCGTGGCTGAACGCAAGCCGCAGCAAGAGCCCGCGCAACAAGGCGTGCGGCGTTTTGAATTCAAGGCCCCAGCGGAACAGTCTTATGTCACTTTGGCGTTCAAAGTGCCGCGTTTGGCCAGCCTGGACGTCACGCCAGAGCATGACGATGCGCTGGCCTTGACGGTGCTCGCGGCCGTGCTGGATGGCTACAGCGGTGCCCGTTTGGAGCGGACGCTGACCCAAGGCGAGAACCGCCTGGCCGACAGCGTGGGTGCACACAACGGCTTGATGGGCCGTGGCCCGCAGTTCTTTTATCTGGACGGTGTGCCCGCCAAAGGGCAGACCTCTGAAGCGCTGGAGGCTGCATTGCGCGCACAAGTTCAGCGCGTGGCCGAGCAAGGCGTGGCCGAACATGAATTGCAGCGCGTCAAAACCCAGTGGGTCGCCAGTGAAATCTACAAACTGGACTCGGTCTTTAACCAGGCCCGAGAGTTGGGCGTGGCCTGGGTTTTGGGCATGCCCCCCGATCAAAGCACGCAAATCATGGCCCGTTTGCGCCAGGTGACGGCTGCACAGGTGCAAGCCGTGGCTCAAAAATACTTTGGCGATGACAGCCTCACCGTGGGCATCCTGCGTCCCCAAGCGCTGTCAGGCAAGCCCCGTCCACGCCGTGCCCCTGCGGGTGCGCGGCATTGAGCGCGTTGTGCTTGACCCTCGTTACCCCATGAAAGTGAATTTCTACATGTCCAAGATGTTGTCATTGCCTGCGGCACCGGTTCTTCGGCTGCGTTCGGTGTTGGTGGGGGCCAGCCTGTGCTGTGCAGCTTGGGCGCAAGCAGCCTTGCCCATCGCGCACTGGACGCAAGCCAGCGGTGCGCGGGTGTACCTGGTCGAAACCCATGCCCTTCCGATGGTGGATGTGCAGATTGACCTGGACGCGGGCAGCCGCCGTGACCCTGCAGCCCAAGCGGGTTTGGCTTCGGTCATGGCCGGGCAAATGGCCAGTGGCCTGCGTGCCGATCCGTCTGGAAAAGGGCCGTATGCCCAGGCCCTCGATGAAAACCAAATCGGCGAGGCATGGGCCGATTTGGGCGCCAGTTTTGGCGGCAGCGCCAGCGGTGACCGCTTGAGTTTTTCCTTGCGCAGTTTGAGCTACCCGGATTTGCTGAGCAAGGCGGTGGCCCTGGCCGCAAGGCAAATGGCGCATCCGGCCTTTCCCGAAATGGTCTGGGTGCGGGACCGGGAAAAGCTGTCGGCCAGCCTGCGTGAATCTTTGACCCAGCCCGGCACCGTGGCACAAAACCGTTTTGCGCAGGCCGTGTATGGGCCGCACCCTTACGGCTACCGAGCGACGCCCGAGTCCTTGTCACGCATCACCGCGCAAGATTTGCGTGCCCTGCACGGCAAAGCACTGCGGGTTTGCCAGGCATCGGTCAGCGTGGTGGGCGACATGACGCGTGCGCAGGCCGATGACCTGGTCAAACGCCTGCTGGCGCTGTGGCCCAGCGAGTCGGGTTGCCAGCCCTCGCCCGCAGTGCCTGAAGTGGCCGCTTTGACCCAGGCCCAGGATTTGACGGTGCCTTTTGACTCGGCACAAGCCCAGGTACTGATGGGCCAGCCCGGTTACAAGCGCAACGACCCCGACTTTTTCCCCCTGCTGGTGGGCAACCACATTCTGGGCGGTGGCGGTTTTGTCTCGCGCCTGACCGAACAGGTGCGCGAAAAGCGGGGCCTGAGTTACAGCGTTTACAGCTATTTTTCGCCGGGCTTGCATGCCGGGGCCTTCACGGTGGGTTTGCAAACCCGTCCTGACCAAGCTGCTCAAGCATTGCAGGTGGCCAAAGATGTGGTGCAAACCTTCGTGCGCGAAGGCCCGACCGAGGCTGAATTGAAAGCGGCCCAATCGAATCTGATCGGTGGCTTTGCTCTGCGCATCGACAGCAACCGCAAACTGCTGGACAACGTGGCCAACATCGCCTGGAATCGACTGCCCTTGAATTACCTGGACACCTGGACGCAGCAGGTCGAGCGCGTGACTGCTGCCGATGTGCGCCGGGCCATGGCGCGGGTGTTGCAACCCGAGCGCATGGTCACCGTGGTGTTGGGCGCCAGCGCGCCCTGAATGATCGGACACACCGCGTTACAACTGCACCCAGCACTTCGTCCTCACCAAGTCATCGGGCCGCGTTGTAGTTGCAAGTCCAACAAGGTGTTGGGCTTCAAACCTGAATGAAAGAAGTCTTCTCATGAACAAGTTGCTCGCTACCCTGGTTGCCGGTTTCTTCGCTGCCGGTGCATTCGCTCAAGCGCCTGCCGCCCCAGCGGCGACCGCCACACCCGCAGCAGTTGCTGCGCCCGCCAAGGCTGACATGAAAGATGCCAAGGCCGAAGCCAAAGCGGCCAAAGCCGAGAAAAAAGCCGCCGCCAAAGCTGAACAGAAAGCTGCCAAAGAAGCTGCAGCCAAGTCCGCAGACAAAGCAGCCGCTCCTGTCACCAAAGGCGCTGAAAAGGCAGCCCCCAAAGCAGAAGTGAAAACTGACGTCAAAGCCCCACAAGGCAAATAAGCGGTGAACGCCAGACACACAGTCTGGCGTCGCATGAGGCATGCGACCCTGCCCTGAAAAACCAGCCGAGTGCTGGTTTTTTCTTGCCCTGGCCGAAGCAAAAAACGTCGGAGCTGAAGCTACCGACCTACGGGGGGCTGTATTCGTAGGTCGGTGGTCGAAGACCCCGACATGGGGCCTGTGCCGTAGTGGACAACCGTCAGAGCCGACCTGCGGGGGCCGTATTTGTCGGCGGCTTGAGCCCCGACATCGACTGTTGCCCAGGCCCGCAATCCATCCAGACCCGGTGCGCAGTCATGGCTTGCTCGCGGCCTTTACACTTGCCGCCTATGCCTCCAACTCCCAAAAAACGAACCGTGGCGTCGTCTGCGCGCAAGCCTGCAGCCAAGCCAACCACGCAGCGTGGCCCCAAGGGGCACGCCGCACACGAAGTGCGCATCATTGGTGGCCAGTGGCGCAGAACCCGCCTGAAAGTGATCGACAAGCCCGGCCTGCGCCCCACGCCCGACCGCGTGCGTGAAACCCTCTTCAACTGGCTGGGGCAAGACCTGCGCGGCTGGCGTTGTGTCGATGCCTTTGCGGGCACGGGCGCGCTCGGGTTCGAAGCGGCATCTCGCGGCGCTTCGCATGTGCTCATGCTCGAACAAGACCCTTTGCTGGTGCGTGCCCTGCAGGAATACGCTGTGCGTTTGCAGGCCGGCATGGTGCAGGTGCAACGCAGCGACGCCATCAGCGCCTTGCAGCGCTTGCCTGCGGGCAGCGTGGACCTGGTTTTCATCGATCCGCCCTTTGAGGGCCTCTTGTTTGAGCCTGCACTCCAGGCTGCTGTCAGGGCAGTGCCTGTGGGCGGCTGGATTTACCTCGAAGCCCCGGTGGTCTGGACGCCAGAAGCACTCCAGGTGCTTGGCTTGCATGCCGAGCGCCACCTCAAAGCCGGTGCGGTTCATGCGCACTTGCTCAAGCGCACTGCATAATTTTCCGACATCCATTTGCCCTGCCATTCGTCCAAGGACAAGCCCATGAGCCGATCTGTTACCGCTGTGTATTCCGGTACCTTTGACCCCATCACCCTGGGGCACGAAGACGCCATCCGCCGAGCAGCCCGGATGTTTGACCGGGTCATCATCGCTGTGGCCAAAGCCCACCACAAAAACACGATGTTTACCCTGGACGAACGGCTGGCGCTGGCGCAGGCCGCCCTGGCCGATTGCCCGAATGTCAGCGCGCTGCCTTTTGATGGCCTGATCGTGAATTTTGTGCAGGCACACAACGCCCAAGTCATCGTGCGCGGCCTGCGCTCGGTGACCGACTATGACTACGAAACCCAGATGTCGGGCATGAACCGACACCTGGCCCCCGAGCTGGACACCGTCTTCCTGCACACCAGCGCCGCCGTTCAGCACATCAGCAGCACCCTGGTGCGTGAAATCGCCAAACTGGGCGGCGACGTTTCGGGTCTGGTGTCTGCCCCTGTGCTCCAGGCCTTGCGGGCCAAGGTGACGCTCAAGGCCTGAGCCTCCCAAAATGGTCAGCCCAAGGCTTTTGGGCGGCCTGCTCGGCAGTCTGAATTCAGGGTAAATCCTGATCAAATGTCTCATGCATGGGACCTGTTTGTCCTATTGACAGAACATTAGGACTGATTGACGATCCAAAGCATGAATCCCGC
This sequence comes from Limnohabitans sp. T6-5, assembly GCF_003063315.1. Lineage (GTDB taxonomy): Bacteria > Pseudomonadota > Gammaproteobacteria > Burkholderiales > Burkholderiaceae_C > Limnohabitans_A. The sequence goes on along the minus strand of NZ_NERV01000002.1, from coordinate 855,483 downwards.
CTTGCCATTGCCCAAGTACCACCAGATTTATCTGGTGCTGCGTGAGCAGTTGCGTGAAGGGCGTTTTGATGCGGGGCTGCCTGGTGAGATCGCCTTGATGGGGCAGTTTGGCGTGGCGCGTGTCACGATTCGGCGGGCCTTGTCGCAATTGGCCCAAGAGGGCCTGATTCGCCGCGAACCCGGGCGGGGTACACGGCCGGTGGCGGATCGTGCGCAAGAGGTGCAGATGCAAGCGGCCACCATGGCCACGGGGCAGCAGGCGCGCCTCACGGGACTGCTTGAAAACCTGGTGACCATGGGTTTGCGCACCAAGGTCAAGGTGTTGTCGGTGGAGCGCATGCGTGCGCCGGTGGATGTGGCGGCGGCTTTGCAATTGCAGTCGGGTGCGGCTGTGCAAAAAGCTGAGCGGGTGCGCAGCACGCCTGAAGGCCCGCTGTCCCACATCACCACCTGGGTGCCTGAATCAATTTCTGCGGGCTTTGGCAAACGCGAGCTGGCGCAAAAGCCCATCCTGGTGTTGCTCGAAGAGTCGGGTGTCAAAGTAGGGCGGGCCGAACAAACCATTTCGGCCCGGCTGGCCGATGTGCTCATGGCCCAGCACCTGGATGTTGCCGTCGGATCGGCCTTGTTGGCGGTGCGGCGTTTGATTTACGACGAGGATGACCGTCCCGTCCAATGGCTGCATGGCCTGTACCGACCGGACCGGTACGAATACCAGATGCAGCTGTCGCGCGTTGGCAGCATCGATGCCAAGGTGTGGGTGAGCCAAGAGTTGTCCGCCAACTTTCATTGACCTTCACAAAAAGGATGTTTCCATGACCACACGTCGCCATTTCATGGGCCAGTCTGCAGCCGCAGCCTCGGCACTCGCGTTTCCGTTGGTGGGAGGGGCGCAACCCAAGCCCGTCAAAGTCGGTGTTTTGCACCCCGTAACGGGCGCTTTGGCTTACTCGGGCCAGCAGTGCCGCATGGGTGCGCAAATGGCGATCGACGACATCAACAAGGCCGGTGGCATCAAGTCACTGGGTGGCGCCAAGATCGAGGCCATGCTGGGCGATGCACAGTCCAATCCGCAAGCAGGCATTGCCGAAATCGAGAAGATGAACGAGGCCGGTGTCAGCGCTGTCGTCGGTGCCTTTGCATCCGCCATTTGCCTGGCCACCACACAAGCCGCCGCCAAATACAACCTGCCCCATGTGGTGGACGTGGGCGTGGCCGATCAGATCGTCGAGCGCGGCCTGAAAAACACTTTCCGCTTTGGCCCTGGCTACAAGAAAAGCGCCGAGGTGGCGGTGGCCAGTTTGCACGCCCTGAACACCGCCGCAGGCAAACCCGCCCGCACCGTGATGATCGTGCACGAAGAGTCGCTGTTTGGCACCGGCACTGCCAACCTGCTGGCCAAAGAGTTGCCTGGTTATGGCTACGAAGTCAAAGAGATCATCAAGCACGCCAACCCCACGCGTGACTTCAACAACATCGCGCTGCGCATCAAGCAGGTCAATCCTGACATCCTGATCCCGGCCAATTACTACAACGAATACGCCTTGCTGGTGCGCACCTTGCAGCAGCAAAAAATCACGCCCAAGGCCATTTGTTCGGTGTTGGGCGGTGCGGCTTCGAGCTACAAGTTTGTCAAGGAATTTCCCGAAGCGGCCAACGGCATCATCGACTGCAACCATTGGTTCAACCCCAGGGACAAGCGCTCGGCCGAACTCAAAAAACGTGTCGAAGCGCAAGGCCAGTTCTTCAGCTACGAAGTGTTCATGACCTACACCGCCATGATGCTGCTGGCCGATGCCATTGAGCGCGCCAAGTCGCCAGACCGTGCGGCCATCACCGACGCGCTGGCTTCGAGCAAGTTTGCCAACCACATCATGCCGTATGGCCCGACGCAGTTTGTGAATGGGCAGAACATGGGTGCGCAACCTTTGATGACCCAAGTTCAAAAAGGTGACATCAAGGTGATCGTGCCGCGCGATTACCGCGAGGCAGAGCCGATCTTCCCGCTCAAGGGCTGATCTGGCGTTGAACTGGAAGATCCCCGATGCTCGACTTGAACATCCTGTTTCCGTCAGTGCTCAACGGCATCACCACCGGTGCCGTGTACGCGCTCATTGCGCTGGGCCTGACGCTGATTTATGGCGTCCTGCACATCATCAATTTCGCGCATGGCGCGGCTTTGATGGTGGCGCTGTACGGTGTCTACATGCTCAAGGAAAAGCTCGGGGTCGACCCCTACCTGGCCTTGCCCATCATGGTGCCCGCCATGTTTGTGCTGGGCTATGCCTTGCAGCGCGGCGTCATCAACCGCGCCAGCCACGGCAAGGACGAAAACATTTTGCTGGTCACGCTGGGCCTGTCCATCGTGCTGGAAAACCTGGCGCTGTTGTTCTTCAAGTCCGACACCCGCAGCATCGACACGGCGTACACCTTGAGCACGGTCGAGATCGGCCCGGCCTTCATCGCCTTGCCCAAGCTGGTGGCTTTTGGTGGGGCTCTGGTGGTGTCGGCGGTGCTGCTGTGGATCGTGCAAAAAACCGATCTTGGCCGCGCCATCCGTGCGGTGTCCAAAGAAAAGCAGGGTGCCCGTTTGATGGGCATCGATGTGGACCATGTGTACGCCATGTGCTTTGGTTTGGGCCTGGCCAGCCTCGGAGCCGCAGCTTGCTTTTTGATGCCGGCCTATTACGTCAACCCGCAGGTGGGCAACGGCTTTGTGTTGGTGGCCTTCACCATCGTGGTGCTGGGCGGTATGGGCAGTTTTGCTGGCGCCTTGCTGGGCGGTTTGCTGATTGGTGTGGTCGAGTCGCTGGGCGGTTTGCTGCTGGGTGAATCGCTCGGGCAAGTGGGTATTTTTGTGATCTTCATTGCGGTGCTGATGCTCAGGCCGCAAGGATTTTTTGGAGCGAAGGCATGAAAGACTTTCGCGCCATTGTGCTGTTTGTGCTGGTCATCGGCGCTGTCCCGTTTTTCACCCAATCGGGTGTGGTGCTCAACTTCGTCATGACGGCTTTGTATGCCTGCCTGCTCTCGCAGGCCTGGAACGTGCTGGGTGGTTTCGGCGGGCAATTTTCTTTCGGGCATGCGCTGTTTTTTGGCACTGGGGCTTATGTCCAGGCCATCGCGCAAATGCAGTGGGGCCTGAACCCTTGGCTGGCCCTGCCCCTGGCCATGGCCTTCTCAGCCGGTGTGGGCGCTTTTGTGGGGGCGGCTTCGTTCCGCTATGGCCTCAAGGGCTCGTACTTCGCGCTGGTCACGCTGGCCTTTGCCGAGGTGTTCCGCATCGTGGCGACTTCAGTGCCTTTCACCGGTGCCGGTGTGGGCCTGATGCTGCCGCTTCAGGAGTCGGCCGCCAACATGCAGTTTGTCAGCCGGTCGGGCTTCATCTGGCTCATGCTGGGCTTGGTCACGCTGGCGCTGGGCATCACGGCCTGGCTGCGGCACTCGCGCTTTGGTGCTTACCTGCAAGCCGTGCGCGACAACGAAGACGCGGCGCGGGCCATTGGTGTCAACCCCTTCAGCGTCAAGCTGGTGGCCACCATCTTGTCGGGTGGCTTGATGGGCGCAGGCGGCGCGTTTTACGTGCAGGTTTTTCAATACATTGACCCAGGCATTGCCTACGGCTCGCACACCTCGGTCGAGGCCTTGGTGGGGGCGATTGTGGGGGGGCTGGGCACGCTGTGGGGGCCACTGCTGGGGGCCATCAGCCTGCACATCCTGGCCGACCTCACGCGCAATTTATTCGGCCAGTTGCCGGGCATCAACATGGTGATTTACGGCTCGGTGCTGATCCTGATTGTGATGTTCTTGCCCCGAGGCATCGCAGGCCTGGGCACGATCACGCCCATGCAGTGGCTGCGTGGCAACAAATCGTCTGACGGAGACAAATCATGAGCACGCTGCTGCACATCGACGGCGTGGGCAAATCCTTTGGCGGCCTCAAAGCCGTGCAAAACGTCAGCCTGTCGGTGACCGAAGGGCGCCTGAGTGCGCTGATCGGCCCCAATGGCGCGGGCAAGACGACCTTGTTTGCGCTCATGTCGGGCTTCCTCAAACCCGACACGGGCCGTGTGGCCTTGGCGGGTCACGACATCACCGGCCAGTCGCCGCACTTGAATGCCCGCATGGGACTGACCCGCACCTTCCAGATCGTGCAACCCTTTGCCGCCCAAACCGTGCGTGAAAACATCGCCGTGGGGGCGCATCTGCATCTGCCACGCCGCGCTCAGGCCTTGGAGCAGGCCGAGTCGGTGGCGCAACAAGTGGGCCTGACACCGCAACTCGACAAGCTGGCCAGTGACCTCACGGTGGCGGGTCGCAAGCGGCTGGAGCTGGCCCGGGCGCTGGCCACGCGTCCGCGCCTTTTGTTGCTGGACGAGGTGCTGGCGGGCCTGAACCCGCAAGAGATTGCCGAGATGATTCCGGTGGTGCAGGGCATTGCGCGAAGCGGCGTGACGGTGCTCATGATCGAGCACGTCATGCAAGCGGTCATGAGCCTGGCGCAAGAAGTCTGGGTGTTGGCACAAGGCCAGTTGATCGCCCACGGCACACCGGCCGAGGTGACGAACAACCCCGCCGTGGTCGAGGCCTATCTGGGCCACGGCACGGCCGAGCGGCTGCGCAAGAGCGCCGCTCAAGGCCAGGAGGTGTTGGCATGACCGAAGCCTTGCTGGATGTGAAAGGCCTCCAATCGGGCTATGGCGCGGTCGAGGTCTTGCGCGGTGTGGATCTGCAGGTCATGCCCGGCGAGCTGGTGGCGCTGTTGGGCAGCAATGGCGCAGGCAAGACCACGCTCAACCACACGCTCAGTGGCCTGGTGGCCACCCGCGCTGGCCGGGTGCAGTTTGACGGCCACGACCTGACGGGCCAGCACAGCAAACAGGTGGTCATGCAGGGGCTCATTCAGGTGCCTGAAGGCCGCAAGGTCTTCCCCAATTTGAGCGTGCATGAGAACCTGGAGCTGGGGGCCTTCACCCGGGGTCGCGAGCGCCGAGTGCAGAACCTGGACAAGGTGTATGAAACCTTCCCGCGCCTGAAAGAGCGTGTGACGCAACTGGCTGGCACCTTGAGTGGCGGCGAGCAACAAATGCTGGCCATCGGTCGCGGCCTGATGGCCGAGCCGCGTTTGCTGATTCTGGACGAGCCCTCATTGGGTTTGTCGCCGTTGCTGGTGGAAGAGATGTTTGGCCTGATGTCGCAATTGCGCAGCAGCGGTTTGGCGGTCTTGCTGGTGGAACAAAACGTGGGCCAATCACTGGACATCGCGGACCGGGCCTATGTGATGGAAAACGGCCTCATCCGTTTCACCGGCACGCCCTCTGAACTGCTGGCCAGCGACACGCTGAGACAAGCCTATCTGGGCATGTGAGGACAGCATGAAACAAACGCTGCGCGTGACCGTGCAACAAGGTCTGCGATGGGGGGTGTGTCTGCTGGCTTGCGCAGGCGCAGCCGCCTGGGCGCAAACCCCACCGCCGATCCGGATTTTGGTGGGCGCACCGGCCGGGGGCACCACCGACACCATGGCCCGTGCACTGGCACAGGCACTGGGCCAACAGCTGGGACGCACGGTGTTGGTAGACAACAAAGCTGGCGCCGGAGGCAATCTGGCTGCCGAGGCTGTGGCCAAGGCCGCACCCGATGGCAACACCTTGCTCATGAGCTTCACCAGCCACGCCATCAACGCCTCTTTGTACCCTTCCTTGCCCTTCGATCCGGTCAAGGACTTCACCCCGCTGACCATGGTGTCCACCTCGCCTTCCATGCTGGTGGCCAACCCCAAGCTGCCGGTCAAGAATGTCGCCGAGCTGATCGCCTTGGCCAAGGCCAAACCAGGCCAGCTGAACTTTGCGATCGGGGCCATGGGCTCGTCGCTGCATCTGGCAGGTGATGCTTTCAAGATGAAATCGGGTGTGTACATCGTCAACATCCCTTACCGCGGCACGGCGCCTGCGGTGCAAGACGTGCTGGCCGGACAGGTGGAATTGATGTTTGCCGCCATTGGCAACGTCCAGGCGCACATCAAAGCGGGCAAGCTCAAGGCGCTGGGTGTCACGAGCACCAAACGTCTGGCCGCTTATCCCGATGTGCCCGCCATGGCCGAAACCTTGCCCGGCTATGAGTCCAGCGCCTGGTTTGGCCTGTTTGGGCCGGGGCGCATGAGCCCTGAATTGACCAAGCGGCTGGCCGATGCGGCACGCGCCGCTGTGCAGGCACCCGAGGTCAAGCGCCGCATCGAAAACGAAGGCGCCACGCCTGTGGGCAACAGCCCCGAAGAGTTCGCCCGTTTTGTGGACAGCGACATCGTGCGCTGGCGCGCCGTGGTGCAGTACGCAGGAGCCAAACCCGAATGAGCACAAACGTGATGCCGCCGCAAACCCTGGCGCAAAAACTCATTGCCCGCGCCGCAGGCCGCTCCCATGTGGCTGTGGGCGAGGTGGTCACCTGCAATGTGGACCTGGCCATGTTCCATGACTCGTCGGGCCCCCGGCGCTTGAAACCCATGCTCGATGAACTAGGCGCAGAAATTTGGGACAAAAACAAAGTCGTGCTGGTGCTGGACCACTATGTACCCGCACAAGACGCCGATGCGCAAAAAATCATCCAGATCACCCGCGACACTGCCAAACAATGGCAGCTGCCGCATGTGATCGACAGTGAAGGCATTTGCCATGTAGTCTTGCCGGAGCGCGGCCATTTGAAGCCCGGCATGTTTTGCGTGGGCGGCGACTCACATTCGCCCACTGGCGGCGCGTTTGGCAGCTACATGTTTGGCATTGGGGCGACCGAAATGCTGGGCGTGTGCGTGACGGGGCAGATCTGGGTCCAGGTGCCACGCACCTTGCGCATGCACTGGTGGGGCCGCCTGCAAGCGGGTGTGTCGGCCAAAGACATGATGCTGCACATGATCGGTCGCTTTGGCATGAATGGTGGCCAATACCAGGCGGTGGAGTTTTCCGGCGGTGCCGTGCAGGCCCTGTCCATGGCTGAGCGCATGACCCTGTCCAATATGAGTGCCGAGATGGGGGCGCAGGCAGGCTTGATCGCCGCTGACGCCACCACCGTGAACCATCTGCAGTCGATGGGCGTTTCGGCCGAGCATTTGGCCGATGCCGACCAGTGGTTCACTGACGATGAGGCCGAATTCGAGCAATTCATGTTTGACGCCGCGCGCCTGAGCCCCCAAGTGGCCGCGCCACACAGCCCGGCCAACACGCGGGACGTGGCCGATTTTTCAGACATCCACCCCAACATCGCCTACATCGGTGCCTGCACGGGGGCCAAGCTCGAAGACCTGCGCGCTGCGGCTTCGGTGCTCAAGGGCCAGCGCGTCGCGGCGGGTGTGCAGCTCCTGGTGGCCCCGGCCAGTGCCCGCGAACAAGCCCAGGCCACCCAAGAAGGCGTGATGCAGATCCTGCAAGACGCTGGGGCCACCCTCTTGCCCAACAGCTGCGGCGCGTGCGCCGGTTATGGCGCGACTTTCCCGGAAGGGGCTACTGTGATTTCGAGCACCGCCCGCAACTTCAAGGGCCGCATGGGCCCGGCCAGCGTGAACGTCTATTTGGCATCGCCCTACACCGTGGCGGCCTCGGCCTTGCGCGGGCGCATCAGCGATGCACGCGAGGTGCTGGCATGAAGCCGAGCAGTTTCCAAAATGCAAGAGTTTGGCGCTTGGGTGCCGATGTGGACACCGACGTGCTGGCGCCAGGCGCCTACATGAAGCACGGCCTGGACGTGATTGGCCTGCATTGCCTGGAGGCGGTGCGTGCCGACTTTGCCTCGGGTGTGCAAGCGGGCGATGTGCTGGTGGCCGGGGCCAACTTTGGCATTGGCTCCTCACGCGAGCAGGCGGCAGGGGTATTGCGCCACCTGGGCCTGGCGGCGGTGATCGCGCCGTCGTACAGCGGCCTGTACTTCCGTAATGCTTTCAATCTGGGCCTGTTGCTGCTGACCTGCCCCGAGGCCGAGAAGATCGAAGAAGGCGAGCGAGTGGCTTTGCAGTTTGACGGCGATACGCCGCAGGTGATGCGTGCCAACGGCCAGGTTTTGGCTTGCGCGGCCATCCCCGACTTTCTGATGGACATGGTCGATGCAGGCGGTTTGCTGCCTTTGCTCAAGAATAGAAAACAAGGATGAACCCGATGGTTTCAGCTTCTCAAACACCCGTTGCCATCAACCCGGTGACTGACCCGGTGATGGACCCGGTGATGGACCCGGTGACCCTGGCCGTGCTGCGCGGCCGACTCGAACAAATCGCCGACGAGATGGACGCGACGCTGTACCGCAGCGCCTTCAACCCCATCATTGCCGAGGCGCACGATGCGTGCCACGGTCTGTACGACGCCATCACCGGCGACACCCTGATCCAGGGCAAGTCGGGTTTGCCGGTGTTTGTGGGTGCCATGGCTTTTGCCGTTCGCGCAGCCATGCGCGTGGCCGCTGAGCGCGGCGGCATGCAGCCGGGTGATGTGTGGTTGTTCAACGACCCGTATGAGGGCGGCACCCACGCCAACGACTTCAAGCTGGTCAAGCCCTGCTTTCGCAATGGGCAGCTGTATTGCTTTTTGGCCTCGGCCGCGCACTGGCACGATGTGGGCGGTGCGGTGCCTGGCAATTACAACCCGGCTGCGACCGAGTGCTGGCAAGAAGCGGTTCAGATCCCGCCGGTGCGCATCTTGCGCGGCGGTGTGCTCGATGACGATGTGCTGGCCATCTTGCGCGCCAACACCCGCCTGCCCGACAGCCTGTGGGGTGACCTGAACGGCCAGCTGGCGGCGCTCGAATTGGGTGCGCGCCGCTTGGACGGCTTGCTCGACGAATACGGCGACGCCAAAGTGGCCCAAGCGCTGGTGGAGTTGCGCACCCGCGCTGTGCGACTGATGCGCTCGCACATCACCAGCCTGCCCGATGGCCGCTACAGCTTTGAAGACGTGCTGGACAACGACGGCGTGAAAGACGAGCTGCTGACCATCGCACTCGACATGACCGTGGCCGGTGACCGCTTGACGCTGGACTTTTCGCGCACCTCGGCGCAGTGCGCCGGGCCGGTGAACATCTCACGCGCCACAGCAGTGGCCGCTTGTTATGTGGCTTTGAAGCATGTGTTCCCCGACGTCCCCGCCAACGCGGGTGTGCTCGATGCGGTCGACTTTGTCATTCCCGATGGCTTGGTCATCAGCGCCTCGCGTCCGCGTCCGGTGGGCGGCTACACCGAAACGATTTTGCGCATGATCGACGTGATCTTCAGCGCCACGGCCTTGGCCGACCCGCAGCGGGCGGTGGCCCATGCTTACGGCACCATCAACGCCTTGTCGATCGCGGGGCACCGCACCGACGACAAACGCAAAGGCCAGCGCTGGGTGATGTTCAGCTTCTTTGGCGGCGGACACGGTGGCCATTCGGACGGCGATGGCCTGTCGCACGGCAACGCGCCCATTTCTACGGCCACGATCCCGCCCATGGAAATTCTCGAAGCGGCCTACCCGGTGCGCTTCACCCAATGGGCCTTGCGCCCCGGCTCGGGTGGCGATGGCCAGCACCGGGGCGGTTTGGGCGCGATTTACGAGATTGAATTGCTCGAAGACAGCGCTGAGGCCTTCATCTTTGGCGAGCGCGGCAAGTCGGCGCCTAAAGGCATTCACGGCGGACAACCTGCACTGCCTAACGTGTTTGAGTATTGCCAAAACGGCGAGTGGAAAACACCACCCATGGTGTCCAAGATGCTGGGCATCCATTTGAAAAAGGGCGACCGCGTGCGCCTGCAAACGCCTGGCGGTGGCGGCTGGGGCACTCCCGCTGAGCGCACAGAAAAAGACCGCACCAATGACGCGGCACTCGGTTACACCAAGGAACAAGCATGAGCGAGCAGTCTGTGAATCAAGCCCATTGGGTGGTCGGCGTGGACGTGGGCGGTACGTTCACCGACCTGTTTGTGTTGGATGAAAAAACCGGCCAGGCCCGCATTGTCAAAGTGCCCTCGACCCGGGGCGAAGAAGCCCGGGGCTTCATGAACGGCATCGCCAAAGTGACCGGGGTCACCGGTGCCGAAGGGGCCAAAGACATTGCCACCATCGTGCACGGCACCACCGTGGGCACCAACGCCTTGCTGGAACGCAAGATCGCCCGCACCGGCATCATCACCACACGCGGCTTTCGCGATGTGCTGGAAATGCGCCGCCGCGACCGCCCGCAAACCTGGGGCCTGCGCGGCAGCTACACGCCGGTGGTGCCGCGTGCTTGGCGCTTGGAAGTCGACGAGCGCGTGCTGGCCGATGGCCAACTGCATACACCGGTGAATCTGGTGCAAGTGCGCGAGCAAGCCCGCGCTTTGCTGGCCGAAGGCTGCGAGGCCGTGTGTGTGTTCTTTGTGCACGCCTATGCCAACCCCGGCAACGAACAAGCCGCTGTGGCCGCTGTGCGCGAGATTTGGCCCAACAGCTATGTGACGGCGGCCAGCGAAGTGCTGCCCGAAATCCGCGAGTTTGAGCGCTGCTCGACGGCCACCCTGAACGCCGCCTTGCAGCCTGTCGTGGGCAGTTATTTGCAGCGCCTGGATGGTGATTTGCGTGCCCAGGGCTTCGGCGGTGAACTCTTGATCGTGCAAAGCAATGGTGGCGTGATGTCGCGCGAGACCGTCTGCGATGTGCCGGTGCGCACAGCCCTGTCGGGCCCGGCGGCAGGCGTGATGGCTTGTGCCGAAATCGCCCGCGCTTCGGGCTTTGAAAACGTCATCACCGGCGACATCGGCGGCACCTCGTTTGACGTGTCGTTGGTGGCGGGTGGCGAAGCCGCACTGGCGGCGCAAACCTCCATCGAATTTGGCCTGGTGGTGCGCTCGCCCATGATCCAGATCGAGACCATCGGGGCCGGGGGCGGCTCGATCGCTTCGGTCGATGCAGGCGGCATGCTGCAAGTGGGCCCCGAGTCGGCCGGCAGCATTCCCGGCCCGGCCTGCTACGGGCGCGGCAACACCCGCCCCACCTTGACCGACGCCAACGTGCTCTTGGGTCGCATCGCGGCCGACCGGCCTTTGGGCGGCGGTTTGTTGCAGGCGCTGAACTCGGGCTTGTCTGAACAAGCCATCACCCAGCATGTGGCCGAGCCTTTGGGCTTGACGGCTCTGGCCGCAGCCGAGGCGATTTTGACAGTCGCCAACGCCCGCATGGCTGGCGCGATCCGCGTGGTGTCCATCGAGCGCGGCCACGATCCACGCCAGTTTGCCTACATGCCTTTTGGTGGCGGTGGCGGCTTGCATGTGTGCGCCATGATGCGCGAGGTGGGCGTGACCACCGGCATCGTGCCGCGTTACCCAGGCGTGACTTCGGCCTTGGGCTGCGTGATGGCCGACATGCGCCACGACGCGGTGCAGACACTGAACGTGACCCTGTCCGATGTGGCCTGGCCCGAGTTGCTGCAACGTGTGGACGCACTGGCCGAGGCTTGTCAGGTGCGTTTGGATTCTGCCGGTGTGAACTTTGTGCGGGTGGACGAAGTCATCAGCTTTGACATGCTCTACATGGGCCAGACCCACACGCTGCAAGTGCCCGTGAAGCGCGAAGCTTTGAATGCAACCGGTTTGCTGGCCGCGTTTGAAGCGGCTTACCAGCACGCCTTTGGCCGCGTGCTGCAAGGCCCGGTGATCCGCGTGATGAACCTGCGTTATGCGCGTATCGGGCGTCGTCCCAAGTTCGATTTGGCGGTGCTGGCCCCGCAAGGCGAGGGCAGTACCACCCCGGTGGGTGAGCAACAGGTTTACCACCAGGGCCAATGGTGGACAGCCCAGCGCTACGAGCGCCTGAGCCTGCCCGTGGGCACCGTGGTGCAAGGCCCGGCGATTTTGGAGCAACCCGACACCACGGTGTGGTTGGAGCCAGGCTTTGAAGGCCGGGTCGACAAATTGGGTAACTTGTTGGTGGAGCGCACCGAGTGACCTTGCGTCTGTATGTTGCAGATCGGCAATCGAAGACCCCGGCACCTCTGCGCGAGCTCGCAGGGCCTGTGTGGACCTCATTGGCGAAGCCAACCATGTCGGACTCTTCGAGTACCGACCTACGACCAGTGTGCCGTCTAGTAGGTCGGTGGTCGAAGACCCCGACATTTCTAAGCGAACCCGCGACGCTTGTGTGGACCTCACAGGTGAATCCAGCCATGTCGGACTCTTCGAGTACCGACCTACGACCAGTGTGCCGTCTAGTAGGTCGGTGGTCGAAGACCCCGACATTTTTACGCGAACCCACGATGCTTGCGTGGACCTCACAGGTTAATCCAACCATGTCGGACTCTTCGAGTACCGACCTACGACCAGTGTGCCGTCTAGTAGGTCGGTGGTCGAAGACCCCGACATTTCTGTGGGGACCTACGCCCACCGAGCATAGAGGTCCGACCAATAAGTGACAGGAGTAAAGCGCATGAACTTGAAGAACGCCAAACTGGGCATGGTCATCGTGGACCTGCAAAACGATTTTCTGGCGCCCGACGGCGCCTATGCCCGGGGCAACACCCTGAGCGCCGAAGCCGTGAAGCTGCCTGAGCGCATGGCCCCGGTGGCGCGCGCCATCAAAGGGCGTGGCGGTTTGGTCACGGCCAGCCTGTTCACCCTGTGGCCCGATGCGCAGGGCGAGCCCATGATCTCGGCGCACCTCAAAGAGCGCCGCCCGTTTTTGCGCAAGGGCGACTTTGCGCCGGGCAGCCGGGGGCAGGCCAATGTGGATGTGTTGGCCCCGTTGGTAGATGTGTCGGTGTTCAAGGTGGCGTATTCGGCCTTCTTCAACACGCAACTCGATTGGGTGCTGAAAAAATCGGGCATCGACACGCTGGTGGTGTGCGGCATCGTGACCAATGGCGGCGTGGCCAGCACGGTGCGCGATGCGCATGTGCGCGATTACCACGTCATCGTGTTGTCGGACGGTTGCGCGGCCTTCAGCGACGCCGCGCACCAGGCGGCCCTGGACGACATGGCTTCGGTGGGCGAGGTGATGGACAGCGCCACTTTTTTGAAGCAACTGGGCTGAAGTCATGACTGCCACGCTGGCACACACACGGGCACACATTTGTCCGGCCTCTGATTTGCAGGCCGATGACCACATGCCGGTGGTGATTGTGGGCGGTGGGGCCTGTGGCCTCACGGCGGCGCTGGCTTTGCACCGCATGGGCGTGGAGTGTGTGGTGCTGGAGCGCGACGCGTTTGCTGCGGGCTCCACGGCTTTGTCTTCGGGCTTCATCCCGGCCCCCTGCACGCAGACGCAACAAGCGCAAGGCATCACCGACAGTGTGGAAGCTTTTGCCGCCGACATCCAGGCCAAGGCACACGGGCAGGCTGCGCCGCACCTGGTGCAGGCCTATGCCCAAAACATTGGTCCAGCTATGGACGCGTTGGCCGAGCATCACGGCCTGCCCTGGCAAGTACTGGACAATTTTTTGTACCCCGGCCACAGCGCTCACCGCATGCACGCTGTGCCCGAAAAAACCGGGGCCGGTTTGATGAGCCGCCTGCAAGCCGCTGCCGATGCTGCAGGTGTGGTGGTGCTCACGCAAGCTCAAGTGACCGAGCTGTGGGCCGATGAAGCGCAGCGCATCCAAGGCGTGGGGTTTGTCCGGCCCGATGGCCAGACCGAGCGCATCCGCTGCGATGCGGTGCTGCTGGCTTGCAACGGTTTTGGTGGGGCCACGGCCATGGTGAAAGACCTGCTGCCCGAGATGGCCGAGGCCACCTATGCCGGCCATGTGGGCAACGATGGCAGCGCCATCGCCTGGGGCCAACAGCTGGGCGCACGCCTGGCCGATTTGGGCGCTTACCAGGGCCACGGCTCTTGGGCCGTGCCGCAAGGCGCTTTGATTTCGTGGGCGCTGATGATGGAAGGCGGCGTGCAGATCAACGCCCAAGGCCAGCGCTTTCACGACGAGACCCAGGGCTACTCCGAGGCGGCGGTGCATGTGCTGGCGCAGCCGGGCGGTGTGGCCTGGAATGTGTTTGACGATGCACTGCTGGCGTTTGCGCAAGGGTTTCCGGACTTTGTGGCGGCTCAAGGCGCGGGCGCGGTACAGCATGCGGCAGATGCGAATGCACTGGCGCAACTGATCGGCTGCCCGCCAGATGACTTGCTAGCCACTTTGAATGCGGTGCAGCCCGGTACCGACCCGGCCACGGGACGCACGTTTCAACGCGCCTTGCAAGCCCCGTTCCATGCGATCAAAGTCACCGGTGCCTTGTTCCACACCCAAGGCGGCCTGGACATCGACGCGCACACCCGTGTGCTGCGCCAAGACGGCACGCCCTTGCCCAACCTGCTGGCGGCAGGCGGCGCAGCGCGTGGCGTGTCGGGCCAAGCGGTCTGGGGTTATTTGTCGGGCAACGGTTTGCTCAGCGCCATTGCGGGTGGTCACATCGCCGCACACAACATGCAACAAATTTTGAAGGACACGCCATGAGCCAGCACACCACCTTGGCCCAACGCCTGCAGCAACCTCAGGCCCTGCTGGCCCCCGGTGTCTACGACGCACTCACCGCATTGGTGGCCCAGCAGGCCGGATTCGAAGCGCTGTATTTGTCAGGCGCATCGATTGCCTACACCCGCCTGGGCCGCTCGGACATCGGTCTGACCACCGCCACCGAAGTGGCGCAGACCCTGGCCCACATCACCGACCGGGTGAACATTCCGGTCATCGTGGACGCCGACACCGGCTTTGGCAATGCGCTCAACACCCAGCGCACGGTGCGTGACTTCGAGCGCGCCGGGGCCGCGATGATCCAGATCGAAGACCAGACTTTCCCCAAACGCTGCGGGCACCTGGACGGCAAGGGTGTGGTGCCGGTGACCGAGATGCAGGGCAAGCTGCGCGCCGCACTCGATGCCCGCCACGATAAAAACACCTTGATCCTGGCGCGCACCGATGCAGTCGCCGTGGAAGGCCTGGATGCCGCACTGGAGCGGGCCGAGCGCTATCTGGAATGCGGCGTGGATGCGCTCTTCATTGAAGCGCTCAGGTCTGACGAGCAGATGAACCGCGCCTGCGCGCAGTTTGCAAACCGTGTGCCACTGCTGGCCAACATGGTCGAGGGTGGCAAAACGCCGGTGCAAAGCGCAGCCGAACTGGGCGAGCGGGGTTTCAAGATCGTGATCTTCCCGGGCGGCACAGCGCGGGCGGTGCTGCACACGCTGCAAGGCTATTACGCCAGCTTGCACACCCACCAGACCACGCGCCCATGGCAAGATCAGATGCTCGATTTCGATGGCCTGAACGCGGTCATCGAAACCCCTGCTTTGCTGGCGCAGGGGCAGCGTTACGAAGGAGGGCGGGAGCCATGAGCCAAGCTGTGACATTGCGCGGTTTGCAAGTGGGCGACATTGGTTGGGTGGCGCACCGCCAGGGCATTTTGTATGCGCAAGAATATGGCTGGGATGGCACCTTCGAGGCTCTGGTGGCCGAGATTGCAGCGCAATTCGTGAAGAACTTTGACCCCGCATGGGAGAACGCGTGGATCGCCGAATGCGACGGCCGCATTCTGGGCTCGGTGTTCCTGGTCAAGGTGTCTGAGCAGGAAGCCAAGTTGCGCCTGCTTTATGTGGAGCAAGAGGCGCGAGGCACAGGACTCGGGCGACGCCTGACCCATGAATGCATCGCCTTTGCTCGGACCCATGGGTATCAAAAGTTGAGTTTGTGGACCAACGACATCCTGCGTGCGGCCCGCCGAATTTACCAAGAGGCCGGATTTTTGCTGGAATCAGAAGAGCCGCACCATTCGTTTGGTGTCGACTTGATCGGGCAGTACTGGATGCTGAATCTTCAAACCCCTCATTCACAAGGAAGCGTTTCATGAGTATTTTTTCAAGTGCTTGGCATCGCCTTTGCCTCTTGTCCTTGCTGGCTTTGGGCTCAACGCTGGTTCAGGCGCAAGCGCCTTACCCCAGCCAGCCGATCAAAATCATCGTTCCCTTCACGCCGGGCACCGGTATGGACACCATTGCCCGGGCCATCGCGCCGCGCTTGAGTGAACGCCTGGGGCAACCCGTGGTGGTGCAAAACCAAGCGGGTGCCAGCGGCAATATCGGTTCAGACGCCGTGGCCAAATCGGCTCCGGATGGCCACACTTTGTTGATCACCGCCAACACCATGCTCATGGCCACGCAGATGAGCCAAAAAACCAACTTTGACCCGGTCAATGACTTTGCGCCGGTGGGCATGACCGCTTATGGCACCTTGATGTTGGTGGCGAATCCCAAAACAGGCTTCAAAACAGCCAGCGATCTGGTGCGCGCCGCCAAAGCCCAGCCGGGACGCCTGAGTTTTGGTTCGCCGGGTGTGGGCACCCCCCACCACATGGCCATGGAATTGTTCAAACTCGAAACAGACACCTTCATGCTGCATGTGCCCTACCGGGGGACAGCGGGCTACACCCAGGATTTGCTGGGCGGTGAACTGCAGGTCGGATTTTTGCCGGTGCATGTGGCGGCCGGTTTTGTCAAAAGTGGCCGCCTGGTGGCCTTGGCCGTGGGAAGCCAGAAACGCCATCCGGTGGCGCCGGATGTGCCCACTTTTGCCGATGTCGGTATTCAACGCATCGATGTGGACCTTTGGTACGCCTTCTTTGCGCCCAGCAAAACACCTGCATCGGTGGTGGCACGTCTGAACAACGAGATCTCGGCCATCGTGCGGCAAAACGACATCAAGGAATTGCTGGCCCGCGCTGGCATGGATGCCAGTGCCTCAACGCCTGCAGAGTTGGCAGCGGTTGTGGCCAAAGATTATCCGCGCTGGGGTCGTGTGATCCGGTCCAAGCAGATTTCATCCGATTAACCGGCATTCAGGAGCGCATTGCCATGACAGATCGTTCAGCAGATATTGCCATCGTGGGCGGGGGCATTGGTGGCCTGGCCTTGGCCTTGCATTTGCATCGCCGGGGTGTGGTGTGTGATGTGTATGAGGCCGTCTCGCAGGTTCGTGAGATCGGTGTGGGCATCACCTTGCTGCCCCACGCGATGCGGGAGCTGGCTGCTTTGGGGCTGGCCGACGCGGTCGAGGCTGCGGGCATCGAGAACTACGAAAGCGTTTTCTACAACCGTTATGGCCAATTCATTTACGGTGAATTGCGGGGCCGTCATGCGGGTTATGCCCTGCCCGAGGTGGGCATCCACCGTGGCAAGCTTCACAGGATCTTGTGGGATGCGGCCGTTGATCGACTGGGTGCCGACAGGGTGCACACGGGGCACCGTTTTGCGCAGATGGACCCAAGTGACGCTGGCGTGACGCTGTCTTTCACCGATCCTCAAGGCCACAATCTGCCCGCTGTGCACGCCCGTGTGATAGTGGCGGCCGATGGCGTCAATTCGGCGGTACGCCGGGTTTTTTACCCGGATGAAAAAGTAGCCTTCAATGGCATCAACACATGGCGAGGCGTCACGCGCCACAAGCCGATCCTGACCGGCAAGAGTTACATGCGGGTGGGCTCCATCGACACCGGCAAGATGGTCATATATCCGATTGCCAACAACCTCGATGGTGACGGCATGCAATTGATCAACTGGGTAGCGGAGATCGGCTTGCAGCAAGAAAGCCCCAACGACTGGAACCGCCAAGGCCGTCTGGAAGACGTGTTGCCCTTGTTCAAGGACTGGACGTTTGACTGGCTCAATGTGCCCGAATTGATCGCCCAGGCCGAGTCGATCCTGGAGTACCCGATGGTGGACAAAGATCCGATTCCACAATGGACCTTTGGGCGCGTGAGCTTGTTGGGCGATGCCGCTCACCCCATGTACCCGCGTGGCTCCAATGGTTCAGCCCAGGCCCTGGTCGATGCCCGCACCCTGGCCGATGAACTGGCCAACACCCCGGCAGGTGGGGATCTGGTGCAGGCTTTGCATCGCTACGAGGATGTACGCAGGCCTTTGACCACCCAGGTGGTCTTGACCAACCGCAGCACCCCGCCCGATTTCATCAACATCAAGGTTGATGAGCTGACGCAGGGCCGTCCTTTCGGGCACATTGACGAGGTCATCAGCCAGGCCGAGCTGCGCAAGATATCGGACGACTATAAACAGATTGCCGGTTTTTCACTGGAAACGATGCCTGGCAGCAAGTGAACATCTTGCGCGCCGGGGTACTGGGGCCTTGCTGTCCCTTGTGTGCGCATTGAAACCGCCATCACTGTTGTAGATTTCGATGGACTCAGGCCATCCAAGCGCATGGAGACAAACATGGACAGAAGAAACTTTTTTCAAAACAGCGCCCTGGTGACCACCGGCGCGTTGGCCGGTTGCGCTTTGCCGGGCGTGGCTCAGAACCAGGTGAAAACCCCGTTTTCGGTGCCCGCGACTTACATCCCGATTGAGGGCACGGACGAGATGTACCCGGTGCGCCGTATTTATTGCATCGGCCGCAATTACGCCGCCCACGCCCGTGAGATGGGTTCGGACCCCACGCGTGAACCGCCGTTCTTTTTCCAGAAACCCACCGATGCCATCCAATACGTGAAGGCAGGCACCGTTGGGGACCACCCTTATCCCCCACTCACCAAAAATTACCACTACGAGGCCGAGCTGGTCGCGGTGCTGGGCAAGGGCGGGCGCAACATCCCCAAAGACAAAGCGCTGGCACACGTCTACGGCTACACGCTGGGCCTGGACATGACCCGCCGTGATTTGCAGCGTGGCATGGGAGACCAGAAAAAGCCCTGGGAAATCGGCAAGAGCTTTGACCAGTCCGCGCCCATCGGCGCCATCCGCAAGGTGGCGCAGTCAGGCCATTTTGAGCAAGGCAGCATCTGGCTCAAGGTCAACGGGGTCATGAAACAAAACGCCAATCTGAACCAGATGATCTGGTCGGTGGCCGAGCAGATTGCGCAATTGTCTGAGGCATTCGAATTGTTCCCGGGTGACATCATCTATTCAGGCACGCCAGAAAACGTGGGCCCGGTGGTGCGCGGCGATGTGATCGAGATGCACATCGATGGCTTTCCCAACCTGAGCGTCAAGATCGTTTGACCCTTGGCACGCCAGTTCAGAGCGACATGCCAAGCTGGCGTGAATGTCGCGTCTGTCAGGGCGGCAATCCACAGGTCCGATCGAAACGGCGCATGTCCTCAGTGCCTTGATCACGAAGGCTCATGCCTGTGCCGTCCTGTGGCTTGGGGTCTGAACGTACAACAACGCTGAGCGAGCATGGCGTCCGGCATTCAAGAACAGCATGTTTTTGCCAGCCGAGTCTAAAAGCACCAAAAAGCTGTTTATAATCTCGATCCTGACGGCGCAAGCCATCAAGGTGATATAGCTCAGTTGGTTAGAGCGCAGCATTCATAATGCTGATGTCGGTGGTTCAAATCCACCTATCACCACCAAGACACCATCCAAGGCCGTTCATTGACATCCAGTGAACGGCCTTTTTCATTGGGAAATGAGAGAGGGGTGTCCAGTTTTTGGAATTTGTCTGGGCCAAGTTGCTGCCCCTTGATCTTGTCAAAATCCCCGCCCTCACAAGACCTCTGACTGTGCGGTAAGGTCAGGGCATGAATCAACAAGGATGGATGCACGGTCTTCGCCTCGGTGGGCGCCAGTTGTGGCGTGACTTGCGGGCGGGTGAACTGCGGCTTTTGATGCTTTCTGTCGCACTCGCAGTGGCGGCGCTCACGGCGGTCGGGTTTTTGGCCGACCGCCTGCAAAACGGTTTGTGGCGCGACGCCCGCCAATTGCTGGGGGGTGACGCGGTGGTCGTCAGCGACCAGGCCACACCGGCAGCGTTCGTGCAACAGGCCCAAAAACTGGGCCTGGTGACCAACACCAATGTCAGCTTTCCCACCATGGCGCGCGCTTTGGCCGAGCAGGGCGGGGCCAGTCGCCTGGTGGCGCTCAAAGCCGTCGAATCGGGGTATCCCTTGCGCGGGCGTCTTGATCTGTCGCCCTCAGCACCTCCTCAGGCCTTGCCTGCTTCGGGCGAAGTCTGGGTGGACCCGGCTTTGCTTGAAGCCTTGAACTTGCAAACCGGTCAGATGCTGGGCTTGGGCGAGCGCCGTTTTCGCATCGCCGCAACCATCCTGCGTGAGCCCGATCGGGGTGCCGGGTTCATGAGCTTTGCCCCCCGGGTGATGATGAACGCCGCAGATCTGGCTTCCACCGGACTGGTGCAACCGGCCAGCCGCGTGACCTGGCGCATGGCGGTGGCTGGTGAGGGCGCTTTGGCCGATCGTTTTGTTCAGTGGGCGCGTGCTGAATCAGAGCAATCCCGGGTTCGCGGCGTGCAGATCGAGTCGCTGGACAGTGGCCGCCCGGAAATGCGTCAAACGCTCGACCGCGCCTCGCAGTTCTTGAATTTGGTGGCGCTGCTGGCGGCGCTGTTGTGCGCCGTTGCTGTGGCTTTGGCGGCCCGC
The DNA here is from genome assembly GCF_003063315.1 of Limnohabitans sp. T6-5. Taxonomy (GTDB): domain Bacteria; phylum Pseudomonadota; class Gammaproteobacteria; order Burkholderiales; family Burkholderiaceae_C; genus Limnohabitans_A. The sequence goes on along the minus strand of NZ_NERV01000002.1, from coordinate 835,127 downwards.
AGTTTTGCGGAGCGCCAGCTCGATGCCTGTGCCTTGCTGCGCGTCTTGGGTCAAAGCCAGCGCACACTCACATTGAGTTATGGCCTGGAATTCATGGGCGCCGGGCTGTTGGCCAGCGCCTTGGGGGTGTTGGCAGGGTATGGCGTGCACCTGGTTTTTGTGCAATTGCTGGCGGGCCTGGTGGATACGCAATTGCCTGCGCCCTCGGTGCAACCTGTGCTCATGGGGCTGGCCATGGGCCTGACTTTGCTGGTCGCTTTTGGCTTGCCGCCAGTGCTGCAACTGGCCCAGGTGCCCCCACTGCGGGTCATTCGGCGTGATCTGGGCCAATTGCAGGCCCGCTCGGGTCTGGTGCTGGTCATGGGTTTGTTGGGTTTTGCGGCCACGCTGCTCATGGTCAGCCGCAGCTGGACGCTGGGGCTCATCACCGTGGGTGGTTTTGCCGTGGCATTGCTGGTGTTTGCGGGCTTGGCGGCGGTGGCCTTGTGGCTGTTGCGGCGCACGGTGCCCAGTGAGCAAGCACCTCGCTGGCTGCGACTGGCGACCCGCCAAGTGGCGGCGCGTCCAGTGTTTGCGGTGGTGCAGGTCAGCGCCTTGTCGGTGGGCTTGCTGGCGCTGGCCTTGCTGGTCTTGCTGCGCACTGATCTGGTGGCCAGCTGGCGGCAGGCCACACCAGCCAATGCGCCCGACCGCTTTGTCATCAATGTCCAGCCCGAACAAGCGCAAGACTTTTTGGCACATTTGCACAATGCTGGCGTGCAGTCGCCCGACTGGTTCCCCATGATCCGGGGGCGACTGGTGGCCATCAATGGCCGCGATGTGGGGCCGGGCGATTTTGCAGAGGATCGGGCCAAACGCCTGATTGACCGTGAAATCAACCTCTCTCACACAGCCGAGCTGCCCAGCCACAACACCTTGTTGGCAGGTCGCTGGGTGCCTGAAGAAACCGATGGTGTCAGCGTCGAATCGGGCATTGCCCAGACCTTGGGCCTCAAGCTGGGTGACCAACTGCGCTTTGACATCGCCGGGCAACTGCGTGAAGCCCGCATCACCTCGCTGCGCAAGGTCGACTGGGCGTCCATGCGGGCCAACTTTTTCATGTTGTTCCCTGTCGCAGACATGCCCGATTTGCCCATGACTTACATGGCGGCCTTTCGCACCCCGCAAGATGCCCCGGGTTTTGATAACGCATTGGTGAACCGCTTCCCCAACATCACCAGTGTCGATTTGCGCAGCACCTTGGGCCAAATTCAACGCGTGATGGATCAGGTCATCCGGGCCGTGGAGTTTTTGTTTGCCTTCACCCTGGCGGCGGGCGTCATGGTTTTGCTGGCGGCCGTGGGCGCGAGTCGGCAAGCGCGTGAACGCGAATACGCCATCATGCGGGCACTGGGCGCCGGGCGAGCCCTGCTGGCCCAGGTGCAGCGCACCGAGCTGTTGGGCATTGGCTGGCTGGCCGGGTTCATGGCCAGCGGCATGGCGCTGGTGGTCGGCTGGGCCTTGGCGCGCTATGTGTTTGAGTTTGACTGGCAGCCGCCCTTGTGGGCGCCTTTGCTGGGTGGTGCAGTGGGCGCTTTGCTGGCCTGGGCTGCGGGCAGCCTCAGTCTGGCCGGGGTGCTGCGTCAGCCTGTGATGCACACATTGCGGCAAGCTGCCGAGTAAGCCGATCCCGTCACAATACAAGCTTATGGACATCGAAGAAAAACCACCGTTTGACACCCCCTTCGAGTGGGTTGGAGGAGAAGCCCAGGTGCGTGCGCTGGTGGAGCGGTTTTATGACCTGATGGACCTGGAGCCCGACTACCAGGCCTTGCGTGCCAGCCATGGCAGCTCCTTGCAGGCGGCTCGGGACAAATTGTTCATGTTTTTGTGCGGCTGGTTAGGCGGTCCGGACCTCTACGTTGAGCGCTTTGGTCACCCCCGTTTGCGCATGCGTCACATGCCGTTTTCCATTGGCATTCTGGAGCGCGACCAATGGCTGGCCTGCATGAACCAAGCCATGGGCGAAGTCCAAGTCGACCCTGTGCTGCGTGAACGTTTGAACAAAAGTTTCTTTCAAACCGCCGACTGGATGCGCAATCGCGGCGCCTGAACTTGCAGGCCTTCTCCTTCTCTGATCAGGATATTTTGTGAAAATCAACTCGCTGCAAGACCTCAAGCAGGTTCAGAAAAAGCTGGCCGAAGCCCATGCGCTGGCGCAAGCCCAAGCTGAAGCGCTGGCTGCGGCGGCTCGTCAGCGTGAAGCCGAAAGCAACTTGTTCGCACGCGCGGTGGGCGTAGTCAAACGCATGCCCGACCCCGACCAGGTCAGCATGGCGCCCGCAGCACCGGCACCTGTGGCCCTGCAGCGCCAAAAAGACGAAGAAGCGGTATTGCGCGACGCACTCAGTGATGAATTCGATGCCAGCACCTTGCTCGACACCGACGAAGCCCTGAGTTTTCGCAGGCCCGGCATTGGGCGCGATGTGACGCACAAACTGCGCAAAGGCGACTGGTCCATTCAACGAGAAATCGACCTGCACGGCCTGCGCAGCGATGAAGCCCGACTTGCCTTGGCCGAATTCATCCGCATGGCTCACCGCCAAGGCCTGCGGTGCCTGCGCGTGGTGCACGGCAAAGGCTTGGGCTCACCTGGCAAAACCCCCGTGCTCAAATCCAAAGTCCACAGCTGGCTGGTCCAAAAAAACCAGGTCATGGCCTTCGTCCAGGCCAAACCCGCCGAAGGCGGGGCAGGGGCTTTGGTGGTGCTGCTCAAACCCGGTAATTAATCGGAATCTGACCCCCATTAAATTTAATGGGGGTCAGACTCCGATTTTTGGCGCTTGTGTGCTCAGCTGGGGCGTTGGGCTGGGGGGCATTTGACCTCTAGCAGTGTTTGCTGCCCCTGGTCATCTCGGCGCATGGCGCTCAGGCAGCCTCCCCAGACGCAGCCCGTGTCCAGGGCCCATACATTGGGTCTATCCAGTTTGCCCAAGGTGGACCAGTGCCCAAAGGCCACGGTCAGACCAGCCGTTTGCCGACCGGGCACATCAAACCAGGGCATGAAGCCAGCGGGTGCGGTGTTGGCACCTTCTTTGGCTGCGAATTCCATCACGCCATCGGCAGAGCAAAACCGCAGCCGGGTGAGCGCATTCACGATTACCCGCAAACGGCTCATACCCGTTAAATCATCTTGCCAAGCAGCGGGTTCATTGCCATACATCTGGTGCAAAAAAGCAGGCAATTCAGGGCCACGCAACACCTGCTCCACCTCTGCGGCCAGTGTCAGGGTTTGCGACGCCGTCCAACTTGGCAGCACACCGGCATGCACCATCAGCACATCGTGCGCCCAGATGGCCATGCGTTGGTGGCGCAACCAATCGAGCATGGCACTGCGGTCCGGTGCTTGCAAAATGCCGTCCAGTGTGTCCATCGGCTTGATGCGGCCAGCCCCTGCTGCCACCGCCAGCAAATGCAAGTCATGGTTGCCCAGCACACATTGCACTGATCCGCCAAAAGCCATCAAGCGCCGCAACACCCCCGCAGAATCAGGTCCACGGTTGACCAGATCGCCAAGCACAAACAAGGTGTCCCGACTTGGCGAAAAGTCTACCTGCCCCAACAAGCGCGCCAATGGGGCATCGCAACCTTGAATATCACCGACCCAATAAATAGACATGTCCACCTCTCGCTCCAATTGTGCGGCATTGGCCACCGTGTAAGGATGGCCGCGCTGAACACACCATGACAGCATGCTGAGCAAGGTCCGGACGAACCACGCGCCTTTTGTGCATCAGCCCCGTCAACCCCGTCAGTCCTATCGGCCCCGTCATCCTTGGCACAATAGTGACCATGGATTTTTTATTGATCGTTTTCCTCACCTTGCTCAATGGTGTGTTTGCCATGTCCGAGCTGGCCTTGGCGTCCAGTCGCAAGGCGCGTCTGGCCGCCATGGAGGAGGCGGGCGACAAAGGGGCTCAAGCGGCCATCCAGTTGCTGCAAGAACCCACGCAATTTTTGTCCACTGTGCAAGTGGGCATCACCTCGATTGGCGTACTCAATGGCATTGTGGGAGAAGCCGCTTTCAGTGCCAGCCTGGCTGCCAGGTTGGTGGGGTGGGGCTTGACCGCGTCGGTGGCCAGCATCACCGCCACTGCCATCGTCGTCACGCTTATCACCTTCACCACCATCATTTTTGGTGAACTGGTGCCCAAACGCATTGGCCAGCTTTATCCCGAAGCCGTGGCGCGGCAAGTGGCCAGGCCCATGGCATGGCTGGCCAAAGCCGCAGGGCCCTTCGTCAAACTGCTTTCACTGTCCACCCAAGGCATGCTCAAACTCATGCGCATTGACAGCCAAGGCAATCGTGCGGTGACCGAAGAAGAAATCACCGCCAGCCTCGAAGAAGGGGTTGATGCCGGCTTGATCGAAGAGCACGAGCACCAAATGGTACGCAACGTCTTTCATTTGGATGACCGTGCACTGACTTCGATGATGACGCCGCGCAGCGACATTCAATGGCTGGAGGCCGGCCTCACAGCCCAGCAGGCCATGGCCCGTATCAACCAGATGCGCCAGCAGGGAAACCACTCGTGGTATCCCGTGTGTCGGGAAGATTTGGGCCATGTGGTCGGCGTCATCAGCGTGTCGCACCTTCTGGCTTTGCCCCCGGCAGACGCACATGCACTGGAACACCACGCCCATCCAGCCCATTTTGTGCCCGAAACCCTGACCGGCATGGAGTTGTTGGAGCAAATGCGTGACCAATCCAGCCGCATGCTGTTTGTTGTCGATGAATACGGCGAAGTCCAAGGGCTGCTCACCCCTCTGGATTTACTGGAGGCCATCACCGGCGAGCTCAAACCAGAAACCCAAAACGAAGCCTGGGCCACCCAGCGTGCAGATGGCAGTTGGTTGCTTGACGGACTCATGCCCGTGAATGAACTTAAATCGCGACTGGACATCAAGGAATTGCCCGCCGAAGACAAGAACCGTTACAACACCCTCGCGGGCTTGCTCATGTATGTATTGGGGCAATTGCCAGCAACGGGCGAGCAAATTGAACTGGATGAATGGGTTTTTGAAGTGGTCGATCTCGATGGCAGACGCATCGACAAAGTATGGGCTCAGCGCAACAAACAACTGGGCAATGCATCACAAGAAGCGCCATTTGAAATCTGATGGATATTCAATATTTGTTGACAGACCCAGTCTGCAAACACAGCAAGAGCCGACCTGTAGATCGTGCGAAACTGATAAAAATGCGAATGATTTGTTTGGTTCAAATAGTGCTGAACATAAAAAATAATAGAGTTGACGACTGGTTGGAAACCGGTCTATTCAAAAAAATAATAACCTATGAAATATTTGATGTATATTTCAGCTTTCATATTTCTAATCAGGAGTTCTCATGACCCAAAGCTACAAAGAATTATTGGCGCAACGTGAAGCCTTGGAGCTCGCTATTGCCCAAGCTCGACAGAATGAAATTTCCAGTGCTGTTGCCAAAGTGCGCGAATTGGTGGCTGAGTATGGCCTGACAGCCCAAGACATTTTCCCCGGACGTGGTGGCAAGTCGGCCAGCCCTAAAGCTGTCAGCAAAGTGGCAGCCAAATATCGTGATCCTGCAACAGGCCAGACCTGGACAGGTCGGGGCAAAGCGCCCAAATGGATTGAAGGTCAAGACCGCACACCATTCATGATTGCTTGAGTTTGATCAAACTCAAAAACTTCCAATTTCCCGGCAAGCACATGTTGAAAGTGAAGCTTTGATGCATGTTTTATGATGGGTTTTCGGATTGCTCAAACCCCGCGCATGCGGGGTTTTTTCTTTTTGCAATACCAATTTTTCCGACACAGCCAAAGTTAAAATCTATAAACAGAAGTGTTTAAATAGCGTTCGCATGACCCCCACGCCAGAGACAACAAAATCCATTTTGAGTGAAAGCGCTAGCCTCGGCCGCTGGTACTTGGCCTATACCAAGCCCCGCCAAGAGCAAATTGCCCACACCAACCTGGAACAGCAAGCCTTTGAAGCTTATTTGCCGCTGTATAAAAAATTCAAGAAAACAGAACAAGGCCCGATCGCACAGTTTGAACCCATGTTTCCACGCTATATTCTGTTTCGCCCGAGTAAAACAGAGCAAAGCATCTCCGTCGTGCGCAGCACCAAAGGCGTGGCCTCCATTGTGCGTTTCGGCTTTGAGCCAGCGCTTTTGCATGACGATCTGGTACAGCGCATACGGCAGCTTGAACAAGATCGCAACCATGCCACCTTGCAGGAGCTGAGCAACCTCAAAGTCGGGCAAGCGGTCCGGCTCAAACACAACGCGCTGGGTGGTATCGAAGGACTCATTCAAAACGTCTCCAGTAAACGCGTTGCTGTCTTGCTTGAAATTCTCGGACGGCCCACCGTGGTTCAAGTCGAACATCACCAAGTCGAGCCCACCAACAGCTGACCGTTCTGTAAAGCCACTAAAATCCACCACCCCCTTTATCTGCGCCATCACTTGTCTTCCACGCCTGCATCCAAACAACCCCAACACATCGCCATCATCATGGATGGCAACCGGCGTTGGGCCAAAAAGCGTTTCATGCCCGCAGCCCTGGGCCATGCCGCAGGTGCCAAGCGTGTGCGAGACATCGTCAAAGCCTGCTCCGCACTGGGTGTGTCGCAGTTGAGTTTGTTTGCCTTCAGCACCGAAAACTGGAAACGCCCCGAAGAAGAAGTCAGCAGCCTCATGAGCCTGTTCATGACCTACTTGCAAAAAGAGATCGACAACATGAACGCCAACGGCGTTCGGCTCAAAGTGGTGGGAGACACCGCACGCTTTGCCCCATCATTGCAAGAACTCATTGTCAAAGCCGAAGCGCAGACCGCAGGCAATACGGCCATCACCGTCAACATCTGCGCCAATTACGGGGGGCGCTGGGACATGATCCAGGCAGCACAAGCCTGGCAAAAAGCCCACCCCGATCTGACGCTGCAAGACATGACCGAAGAAGGCCTGTCGGCCCACCTCAGCACCCCGCACGCTCCTGAGGTCGATCTGCTCATCCGCACTGGTGGCGAATCGCGTGTGAGCAACTTCATGCTCTGGCAAGCCGCCTATGCAGAACTCTTCTTCACCGACGACCTGTGGCCTGATTTTTCTCCGGAGCGCCTGAAAGAGTCCATTGAATGGTTTGCGGGGAGAGACCGGCGATTTGGGTCATCTGCGCCGTTGTAATCCTGATAAAACAATCAAAATTGTCATAAAAAAGAATTGTAGATTCTCAAAAAGAATACTTAAATATTCAAATTAAGAATCTGATGATTCTTAATAAGAATACAATCCGAGACTTTTTTGACAAGGCTCTCAGGATTTTTGCACCACAATCGTGCATTGTCCTTTTCATCATGTCTGCAATGTAAGCATTGCTGGACTGCGGTAGCCTGAGGAATTCAAAAAATAGTCTTGGGTAAACCCACATTCTCACCATGAAAAATCGCAAAGGCATCATCCTCGCTGGCGGCTCTGGTACACGTCTGTACCCTGTCACCCAGGCCGTGAGTAAACAACTCATGCCGGTCTACGACAAGCCCATGGTCTATTACCCATTGACCACGCTCATGCTGGCAGGCATCAAAGACGTTCTGCTCATCAGCACACCCCAGGACACCCCTCGCTTTACAGAACTGTTGGGGGATGGCAGCCAATGGGGCATGAACATCCAATACGCCGTGCAACCCAGCCCCGATGGCTTGGCCCAAGCCTTCATCATCGGTAAAGACTTTGTCGGCAACGACCCCAGTGCCCTCGTCTTGGGCGACAACATTTTTTATGGCCATGACTTGGTCAAGCTGCTGGGCAGTGCCCACCAGCGCAGCGCAGGCGCCAGCGTGTTTGCCTACCATGTGCATGATCCAGAGCGATACGGCGTGGTCGACTTTGACGACCAACAACGCGCACTGAGCATTGAAGAAAAACCCAAAGCCCCCAAAAGCAACTACGCCGTTACGGGCTTGTATTTTTATGACCAGCAGGTGTGTGACATCGCAGCAGACATCCAGCCGTCGCACCGTGGCGAGCTGGAAATCACCGACGTCAACAAACGCTACCTCGAGCTGAATCAGCTCAACGTCGAAATCATGGGCCGAGGCTATGCCTGGCTCGACACCGGCACACACGACAGCTTGCTCGAAGCCGCAGGTTTCATTGCAACCTTGCAAAAACGCCAAGGCCTCATGGTCGCCTGCCCAGAAGAAATCGCGTTCCATCAAAAATGGATCAATGCCGAAGCCGTGCAAAACCTCGCGCAACCTTTGGCCAAAAACGGTTACGGCCAATACTTGTTGAACTTAATCAAATAAACCCATGCGCCTGACCCCCACCCAAATCGACACCATCAAAAGCACCATCCAAGCTGTGCTGGCGCAGCGTGCCGGTTTGGCATTTGCTGTGCTGGTGGGCAGTCGGGCTATGGGTACGGCGCATGAAGGCAGTGATTGGGACATCGCCATTCAATGGGCCAGAAGTACTTCGGCCACCGACAAATTGCTGACCACTGAACTGTTGCGCCAGGATTTGCGCCATGCCCTGCAAGTGCGCGAAAACCAAGTTGACCTGATTGATCTGGCCGATGCCCGCCTGGCCATGCGCGCCTTGGTGGCCGAAGAAGGCATTCCCCTGCACATTACGGATGACCTGGGCTGGGTTCGATTTTTGCAAAACACCTGGGCGCAACTCGAAGACAACCAATGGCGTAGCCAACATGCGGCTTGAGCTTTACCAACAAGAAACCGAGCGACTGGCCCGCGACCTGCAGGCCATGCTCGATGACGTGAGCCAACGCTTGCACAAACATCAAGCGCTTTCTGCCCTCGAGCAAGCGGGCGTCCTGCATGCTTTGCAGGTGCTGACAGAAAACGCCATCGGTAAAGCCAAATTGCTCATCAAGCAACGCCAGCAAATCGTGCCCGTCTCTGCATACGACGCATTTGCCCAACTGCACAGAGACCACGCCATTGACGATGACGCCATGCGTCATTGGACGGCCGCCATTGGCTTGCGCAACCGCGTCGTGCATGACTACCTCAATGTGGACATGACCGTCATCGAAACGCTGGTCAAAGAACGTCAATATCAGCTTCAAGTCCAATTTTTGTTGAAGCCGATTTTTTCTGCTTAAGCGACCATGCGCCTCACCCCCGCCCAAATCCACACCATCAAAAGCACCGCCCAAGCCGTGCTGGGTGAGGGCGCCCAAGTCACCTTGTTTGGCTCGCGGGTGGATGACACAGCCAAAGGCGGCGATGTGGATTTGATGGTTGAAGTCAAGCATCCTCTGGCAGAGCCCGCATTGATGTCTGCCCGCATTGCCAGCCGTGTTTCGCGTGCCATGCATGGGCGCAAAGTCGACGTGTTGCTCAAGGCGCCCAATTTGATGGAGCAAGCCATTCACCGAATTGCCATGCAACAAGGGGTTGCGCTGTGAGAGTTGCTGAAGGCCAGTGGGCGAGACTTCAGTTTTTGAGCCGTGTCACGCACAAAGAATGTCTTTATCTTCAGGAAACAGACCAACGCCTCTTTGCAGAGCCCATGACGCTAGAGAGTCTGCAAAAAATCGAAACAGATCCGCTGCTTGCCGAGCGACTGGATGCTTTTGTTGGGCGATTTGGGCGTCTGCAAGACAACCTGGGCGACAAACTGTTGCCCCAGCTGTTGGACGCCATGGCCGAAACAACGGGTGCAGCCATTGAAAATCTCGATCGGGCTGAAAAGCTCGGCTGGATCGACTCGGCAGACACTTGGTTGGAAATGCGCAAACTGCGCAACCAAATGGTTCATGAATACATCGAAGACATCAACATCCTGATCAGTGCCCTGAAAGCCGGTCACACCTTGGTGCCGGTGTTGATTGATGCCGCCAAACGACTGACCGACCAAATCAACAAGCTTGCTCGTTGAAGCGACCATGCGCCTGACCCCCGTCCAAATCCACACCATCAAAAGCACCACCCAAGCCGTGCTGGGTGAGGGCGTGCAGGTCACGCTGTTTGGCTCACGGGTGCACGACGCGCAAAAAGGCGGCGATGTCGACTTCTACGTCGAAACCAGCCAGCCCGATTTGATGAAAAAAATCCGCTGCAAAGTCAGCCTGCAAGACCAGCTCGATATGCCGGTGGACCTGATCGTCAAACCCTTTGGCGACCTCAGCCCCATCGCTCTGATCGCAAAACAAGAGGGCATTCGCTTGTGAGTGAGCACATCGCCCTGATCTGGAAAAAGCTGGACCACTTGGCCTGCATGCGCGACTACTTGAATACGAAGACGATCCAGCCGTACTTCATGAGTTCTTTGAGCAAATGATCCAGGCCGCACCGGAGCTTTTACGTTGGCACGAACAATTGACCGCCTTTTGCCAAGCCACTTATCGTGAGCATTGAGGCAAAGGACATGCCCTACACAGTCACCCCCACCCACATACCCGACCTGCTCATCCTCGAGCCCAAGGTTTTTGGCGATGCGCGGCGCATATTTTTTGAAAGAAGATTGGTGTGCATTGGCATAATATGCCAACATAACTGAAGGTAAAAGCCATGCCTACACGTAACGTTGTCCTGACAGAGCACCAAGCCACGCTGGTCGAGCAGCTGGTCAGCAGCGGGCGATACCAAAATGCCAGCGAAGTGCTGCGCGAAGGACTTCGGCTGGTCGAGCAGCGAGAAGCCGAAGACGCTTATCGCCTCGAAGCACTGCGAACAGCTGTGCAGACAGGCATTGCAGACATAGACGCTGGGCGATTCACCAGCTTCGATTCAGCGCAATCCTTGCGCGCGCACCTTCATTCACTGACCGGGAAAGTCACCAGGCCGACATGAGTCGAAACTGGGTCGTGCGGCTGACCCATCAAGCCGAATTAGACGTCTTGGACATCACCAAATGGACCACAGAGCAATTTGGTGCATTACAGGCCGACCAATACTTAGAAACAATTTCACTGGCACTTGAGGCACTGACAAATGGTCCTGAAACGCCCGTTGTCAAAAACAGAAATGAATTGGCACCAGGTATTTGTACATTGCACATTGCGAGCTACGGTCGGAAAGCAAGTCACTTTGTGGTTTTCAGAGTTTCAGAAGAACAAGTGCTGGACATCCTGCGAATTCTCCATGACCGAATGGACCTGAGCAGACACATCCCTGATTCGCAATTCCTGCCGCACTGAAAAGCCAGCGTCTGTTGTTACACCCATGCCCTACACCGTCACCCCCACCCACATCCCCGACCTGCTCATGCTTGAGGCCAGCTTTGCTGCCTAAGTTCAATTGAGTTTTGTCCTTTTTAAAAGGATAAAACTCATAAAATATGTCGTTTTCAGTAGCCCAAATAGACTCGGTGTACACGGAAAAAATTGTGGATGCCCAAACGCGCCCAATGCCCGTCATGACCCGGCGCGATGTCTGGTTGCCAAATGTGCCGGGCAAGGCGCTGGCCGTTATTGGCATGCGCCGGGCCGGCAAAACCACGAATTTGTGGCAGATCATGGCTCAGCGCGTACAAGCGGGTACACCGCGTGAAGGCCTGGTTTATTTCAGCTTTGAAGATGAACGCCTCGCAGGCCTGCAAGCATCCGATCTGGACCGGCTGGTGCAAACCTACTACCGGCTCCATCCAGATTGGCGCGACCAACGCCGAGCCGCTTTCTTTTTGGACGAGATACAGCTTGTGCCAGGCTGGGAAACATTTGCGCGCCGCTTGCTTGACTCCGAAAACATCGACCTCTACCTCTCGGGGTCCTCTGCGCGCATGCTCTCGCGCGAAGTGGCCAGCAGCATGCGAGGACGCGCCTTGGAGGCCACCGTTACCCCCTTCAGCTTTCGCGAAATGCTGCGCCATATCGGGCATGAACCCACGCAACAATGGCACAAACTCACCAAAGCCAGCCACTCACAAATTGCACACGACCTTGACCTGTACCTGGAGCAAGGCGGATTTCCCGAAGCACAAGGCTTGGACACACGCAGCCGCCACGCCCTGCTGCGCAATTACGTGGACGTGCTGCTCTTGCGCGACGTGATAGAGCGCCACAACCTCAGTCAGCCCCAGGTGCTGCGATGGATGGTGCAACAACTCCTTGGCAACGCTGCAGGCAGCTTCAGCATCAACAAATTCCATGCCGACCTCAAATCGCGTGGCGTTGCCGTGGGCAAAGACACGCTGCATCTGCTTTTGTCTTATCTGGAAGACGCGTTTTTACTCACCAGCATCAGCATCTGCAGCAGCTCGGTCCGACAAAAGCAAGTCAACCCCCGCAAGGTTTACCCCGTGGACACCGGGCTGATCGCCTTGTTTGACCGGTCCGGCAAAGCCAATACGGGCCACGCACTTGAATGTGCCGTCTTGCACCAACTCCTGCGCAACGGCGCAGAAGTGAGCTATGTCCACACGCCCAACGGGTTTGAGGTGGATTTTCATGCCCGCTATCCCGATGGGCACGAAGCGCTGATTCAAGTCTGTGCAGACATCAGCTCTCAGGACACCATGACGCGAGAAATCCGTGCGCTGCAAGACGCACGGCAGCAATTTCCTCAAGCACACGCACAACTGATTGTTCTGATGCCGCCACCCAGTGGCCTGGTCTGGCCGTCAGACATTGAACTCACCCTGGCCAGCGCCTGGCTGCTGAATGACCAAGTCAGCCACAGCAACTGATTCCTCACCCCATGCCCTACACCGTCACCCCCACCCACATCCCCGACCTGCTCATCCTTGAGCCCAAGGTCTTTGGCGATGCGCGGGGCTTCTTTTTTGAAAGCTTCAACCAGCAAGACTTCAACCAAGTAACTGGCCTCGATGTGAACTTTGTGCAAGACAACCACAGCCGCAGCGCCCAAGGCGTGTTGCGTGGCCTGCACTACCAGCTGCAGCAAGCCCAAGGCAAGCTGGTGCGCGTGGTGCGCGGCGCTGTGTTTGATGTGGCTGTGGACATCCGCAAAAGCTCCCCCACCTTTGGCCAATGGGCCGGGGTTGAGCTGACCGAAAACAACCACAAACAATTTTGGGTGCCACCGGGCTTCGCCCACGGCTTTGTTGTCCTGTCGGACACTGCAGACTTCTTGTACAAAACCACCGACTACTACGCCCCCGCCCACGAGCGCTGCATCGCCTGGAACGACCCGGCCATCGGCATCACCTGGCCCCAAGGCATGACGCCACAACTGTCGGCCAAAGACCAACTCGGTACAAGTCTTGCCCAAGCGCAACTCTTTGCCTGACCTCAACATGTTTCTCAAAGACTTAGCCCCCACAGTCGGTTTTGGCACCAGCGGCGTCCGCGCCCTGGTTTCAGACATGACCGGGCCCGTTGTGGCCACTTATGTGCGCGTTTTCATTCGGCACTTGCGACAAACCGGCCAACTGCTTGAAAGCACCCGCCACTGTGTGATCGGCTGGGACCTGCGCCCCAGCAGCCCTGCCATCGCCGCTGCCGTCTGTGCCGGCTTGCAACAAGAAGGTCTGCAGCCCGACTGGGCCGGCTGCCTGCCCACACCCGCGCTGGCTTTGCGCGCCTTGCAAACTGGCAGCCCCGGCATCATGGTCACGGGCAGCCACATCCCGTTTGACCGCAACGGCATCAAGTTTTATACCGCCCAAGGCGAAATCCTCAAGGCCGACGAAGTCGCCATGCAGGCCATCACGGTCGATGCCCTGGTGCCGCAAGACGGCCAACTGCCCAAACTGGCGGAATGTCTTGCACAAGTGCATGCGCAGCACGGCAGCAGCCCCGCACTGGCCGCCTATGTGGCCCGCTATACAAACCTCATGCCCGCACAAGCCCTGCAAGGCCTGCGCATTGGGGTCTACCAGCACAGCGCCGTGGGTCGCGACATGCTGACCCAACTGCTCAGCCAACTGGGGGCACAGGTCATCAGCCTTGGCCGCAGCGACCAGTTTGTCCCCATCGACACTGAAGCCGTCTCAGTGGCCGACGAAGCCATGGCCGCCGCTTGGTGCGCACAGCACCAACTGCACGCCGTGGTCTCTACCGACGGCGATGGCGATCGCCCTTGGGTCTGCGACGAACAAGGCCGCTTCATGCGTGGCGACGTGCTGGGCACACTCACGGCCCTGTGGCTGGGCGTGCAAACCGTAGTCACGCCAGTCAGCTCCAACACCGCGCTTGAAAAATCTGGCCGCTTTGGGCACACCCAACGCACCCGCATTGGCTCGCCCTATGTGATTGAAGCCATGCAAGCCCTGCAAGCCCAAGGCCACACCAGCGTGGCGGGTTTTGAGGCCAATGGCGGCTTCTTGCTCCAGACCCCACAAAAAGGCCTGCAGCCCCTGCCCACCCGCGACAGCACCTTGCCCATCCTGGCTGTGCTGGCCATGGCCCAGCACAATCAACATCCCTTATCTGCCTTGCCCGGGCTGCTGCCAGCGCGTTACACACAGGCAGACCGCATTCAAAACCTGCCCACCGCCCAAAGCCAGCAACTGATTGGCCAACTGGCGCAAGACCCAGCCGCGCTGCAATCTTTTGTGCAGTTCACCGGCTGCCAGGCTGTGCACACCGACTCAACCGACGGACTGCGCATCACCCTGGCCGACGACAGCATCATCCACCTGCGCCCCTCGGGCAACGCTCCCGAACTGCGTTGCTACACCGAAGCCAGCAGCCCCCAGCAGGCCCAGCAGTTGCTGACGGCAAGCCTGAACCAAATAAAAACAATCCTGAGCTAGACAAGCATGAAACTGATCTCAGTCGTTCTGTCCGGTGGTGCGGGCACCCGCCTTTGGCCCGCATCCCGTCAAGCCTATCCCAAGCCCTTCATGAAGCTCGGAGGCAGCGCCTTGCTCGAGCAAGCCATTGCCCGAGGCCAAGCCTGCGGCACCGACGAGGTGCTCATCGTCACCAACCAAGACCACCTGTTCCTCACGCAAAACCTGGTCGCTGAAATGGCCCAGCCCCCCCGCGTGAGCTACCTGCTCGAGCCCAAAGGCCGCAACACCGCCCCCGCCATTGCCCTGGCCGCACTGGCCGTGGCCCAGCAGCACGGGCGCGACGCCGTCATGCTGGTGCTGGCGGCAGACCACTTGATTCCGGACACCTCGGCCTTTGTGGCCAACGCCTTGCAAGCGGCTCGCCATGCCCAACAAGGCCAGCTGGTGGTTTTTGGCATCCAGCCCACAGGCCCCGAAACTGGATTTGGCTACATCGAAGTGGCCAAGGTCGGCGGCGAGACACAGCCTGTCATCCAATTTGTCGAAAAACCCAACCTGGCCACGGCCCAAGAATATTTGGCCACCGGCCGCTTTTACTGGAACAGCGGCATGTTCTGCTTTACCGCAGGCACCATGCTCGATGCTTTGGCCCAGCATTCAACCGAAGTGCTAACCGCCGCACAAAACGCTATGGCCAGCAGCCAAGCCCAAGCCGGGCAGGGCACCACAGTCGGGGCCACACAAAGCATCACCCGCTTTGATGCTCACGCCTTTGGCCTGCAGCCAGACATCAGCATCGACTACGCCGTCATGGAACGCGCCACCAACGTCACCCTGGTGCCCGCCAAGTTTGGCTGGAGCGACGTGGGCGCCTGGCCCGCGGTGGCCGCAGCCCACACCGCCGACGGCAATGGCAACACCATGGCCTGCGACGACCACATCGACTGGATCGACGTCAACACCAGCAACACCCATGTGCACATCGACACCCAAGGCCACAAGCAAGTGGTGGCCACAATCGGCATCCACAACGCCGTCATCGTGCACACGCCCGATGCCCTGCTGATTGCCGACAAAGGCCAAGCGCAAGACGTAAAGAAAGTAGTCGATGCCCTCAAGCAACGCCACATCGACAGCGCGCAATACCAAAGCACGGTGCTGCCCTCGTCGGTCAACCGGCCATGGGGCACCTACACCACGCTCAAAGAAGAAGGCGGCTACAAAGTCAAGCGCATCACGGTGCGCCCGGGTGAGAGGCTGAGCCTGCAATATCACCACCACCGCGCCGAGCATTGGACGGTGGTGCGCGGGCATGGCATCGTGCAAATTGGTGATGTGGAATACCCCACCGGGCCTGGAGAATACCGTTACATTCCCCTTAAAGAAAATCATCGGTTGAGTAACAATGGTGAAGAAGATCTTGTATTAATTGAGGTGCAAATAGGCGGTTATTTGGGTGAGGATGATATAGTTCGAATTTCTGATATTTATGGGCGTTAAATTAAAAATACGGCGTTAAAAATAAAATAAAAATTTAAAAATAAATAAGATTTCAAATGAAAAATAGAATTATAAAAAATTTATTATTAAAATCTTCATTGTATTATTTGGCGGCGGCTTTAAAATATTACATTGGCAATTCATTTGTTGCTTATTTTCCTTTTGAAATAATTCGTAAAATATTTTACAGGAATGTATTGGGGGTTAGTATTGGGCGTGAAACTCATATAAGTATGCGACTGTTTTTTACGGGTTATCACAATCGTTGTTTGGTTGAAATTGGAAATAATTGCGTCTTGAATCGGCAAATATATTTGGATGGACGTTCGGGTGTTTACATAGGAAATAATGTTAATATTTCCTTCCAGGCTTGTTTGTTGAGCTTGCATCATGATCATAATGATCCCGGTTTTGCTGCGACTGGTGCACCAATCATAATAAAAGATCATGCTTGGATCGGTGCTAGAGCAATTATATTGCCGGGAGTTACTATAGGTGAGGGCGCTGTAGTTGCTGCAGGTGCAGTTGTGACTCGGTCGGTCCCTGACTATGCGGTTGTCGGGGGGGTCCCTGCCAAAGTAATTGGTGAACGTTATCAGCACATTGCTTATAAAACAAGTTTCTCACCATTTTTTGATACTGACATATTCGATGAATCAAATGCTTAATTCGCTTAAGAAAAATCTTCTGATTTTTACATTATCGCCGCCACTTCCAGCTAACTCAGGTGCTCCGATATATATTACCAATACTCTATTGCCGCTAGCGGAAAAGTATAATTTATACCTGTACACAATTGGTGGTGAGGCGGAGATTGAACATATACGTAAGCATCAATCTGAATACAATCGTTATTTTAAAGATATTCATGTAGAAAATCGACCACTTATGCCTTCTCAAAAATGTATATGGGGGCAAGTGCTGCACAGTGTTCAGCATATTTTTCATGGGTTACCGTTTATGGACGCAAGTTACTACAGCAGGTCTGCAGTGCGCAATGCGAAGCGTTTTGTTCGGAAACATAAAATAGAGGCGATGGAGGTCCACTCCAGTCACTTGGCTTTTTTTAAAAAATTTCTACCAAAATTGCCTGCGGTAATGGTTAGTCATAATATCGAAACTGATATCTTTCCGTTTTGGGTTCCACAGCAATTGAACGGCTGGAAAAGGGCTGCGGTTGAATTTGTAGCGCGTATTAGTCGAAAAAATGCGCACCAAGTGGAGGTAGAGAATAAGTGGAATTTCGAGGTCTTGACTTTCATCTCTATGAGTGACATGAGTCGAGTTGGTACTGCGGCTGATAAACGTTACATACCTCTTTGTTTACCGGTAAAAAATGTCGACTACGCTGTCAAGACAGAGCCGCCAGTTAATCTACTGTGGATGGGGGGGTTCTGGTGGTATCCAAATGCTGAAGGGGTACTCTGGTTCATACGTGAAATTTTGCCAAGAGTGAAGGAACGGTTGACGGCGATGAATGTCTGTCTGCATTTTCTTGGAGCAGCGCCGCCAGATGAGCTCAAAGCGTTGCACGACGGGCAGAATATTTTGGTCCATGGATTTGTGGACTCGTTAGATGAGATGCTCGCGCAGACTCATCTGTTATTCGTGCCTTTGCTTTCTGGTGGTGGTGTGAGGGTCAAAATTCTTGAGGCTATGAGTAACGGAATTCCGGTTTTAAGTACTGGTAAAGGTTGTGAGGGTTTGGGGGCTACAGATGGTGTAGACGTTGTTGTTCGTGACACTGCTGCAGAGTTCGCGGAGGCGATGCTGCATCTTGTTAGTGATCGAGCGCTTCGTATTAATCTTTCGGATGCCGGAAAAAGTCTTCTTACTCGCAAATACAACTTGCAGTCATGCATTGACGAAAAAGAAAATATATACAAGAAATTATTTTCATTATCTTGAACGTGAAGGCATGCAAATAAAAAACCTCTTATGATTAAAACCTTTATTTTTGGCTTCACAAGTCTTCGAAAGAACAGAGAATTGATCTGGCAGCTAACAAGCCGAGAGATCAGTCAACGGTACAGTGGTTCATTTTTAGGGATTTTATGGTCATTCATTAATCCCCTGGCTCTGTTATTGGTCTACAGTTTCGTGTTTGGTACGGTGTTCAAGGCTCGTTGGGGTAGTGTATCGCCGATAAATCATGATTACACTCTTTTGCTTTTTATTGGTATGCTGGTCCACGGTTTGTTTGCCGAATGTGTGAGTAAGTCGGCGACGCTGATTGTGGCTAACAGCAACTACGTTAAGAAGGTCATTTTTCCATTAGAAATACTTCCTTGGACGATCATTGGTGCAGCTGTATTCCACTTTATTGCAGGCTTAATTACTTTCAGCGTCATACAGATTGCATTGGCAGGTAGTTTAAAGTGGACAATTTTGTATTTGCCATTAATTTTTGTGCCTTATATACTTTTTTTGGTAGGCTTGTCTTGGTTGGTTTCTGCGTTAGGTGTGTTTTTTCGCGATATTGTCCAGCTGGTCGGCATGGTTGTTGCCGTCATGATGTTCCTTTCACCAGTATTTTATTCAATAGATGCTGTACCTGAAGCTTTCAGATCCTACATGCTTGCTAATCCACTGACCTTGGTGATTGAGCAGGCGCGACAAGTTATCATATATGGTTCGCCGCCCGATTTTCAATCTGTATTAATCATCACACTTGTTGGTATTCTTACCTATGGCCTTGGCTTGTGGTTCTTTAACAAAACACGTAAGGGGTTTGGTGATGTCCTCTGATGATGTACTGCTAGAGGTGAGGGGACTGTCGAAATGCTTTCAAATCTATGACAAGCCCTCGCACCGTTTCATGCAGTTTGTTTTGCCGCGTTTACAGCGTGCATTTGGGCTTCGTCAGAGCGTGTTCATGCACGATTTCTGGGCTCTTCATGATGTTTCATTTAGGATACGCCGTGGAGAGACAGTCGGTATCATTGGCAGAAATGGATCAGGCAAATCGACATTGCTGCAGATGGTCTGCAGCACGCTGACCCCAACAAGCGGTGAGGTATCTATCAATGGCCGTATTGCGGCACTGCTAGAACTCGGTGCAGGCTTCAATCCAGAGTTCTCTGGACGTGATAACGTGTTTCTTGCCGGTAGCATTGCGGGCATTTCTCAGCAAGAGATGCGCAACCGTTTCTCAGACATTGAGGCATTTGCAGACATTGGCGAGTTCATTAACCAGCCAGTTAAGACGTACTCATCGGGTATGTTTGTTCGATTAGCATTTGCTACTGCCATTCATACGTCACCAGACATTTTGGTTGTGGATGAGGCCCTAGCTGTTGGTGATACAGCCTTCCAAACCAAATGTCTGACCCGCATTCGAGAGCTCCAACGCCTTGGTGTCACTATCTTGCTGGTTACCCATTCCACCAATACTTTGATTGAGTACTGCGACCGCGCCATCTATCTCCGGCGGGGTGTTTTGGTTCAAGACGGCATCTGCAAAGATGTGGTGAAGCAATATGCCAATGACCTCGTCGAGGAGGAGGGGGGAGTCGCGCTGGATGAAGGGGTGCCACAAGATTCAGTATCTGAAATTGAGGTCGATCAGGGGTGCTCTAAGGGCATCGCTATTAACAATGTTGAAATTCTTGATATTAGTGGACAGCCAAGAAAAACTTTTGAACATGGGGATAGCTTCACAGTTAAAGTTACTCTTTTAGTGCATAACCCTGTAGAGGCGCCTTGCTTTGGCATGCAGATTAAAAGTGTCGATGACATAGTCCTGTGGAGCGCGACTACGCAGCAAATGAACATCTCGCTGGGCTGTCTGAAAGCAGGGGACTTTACCGTCACTTGGTCTTTAAATGCAAATTTTGGAGGTAATCGATATGTACTAGCCATCGGTGTTGGCGATATCGATAATGGTGAATATAAGCGTCACGTCAGACTCCCTTATGCCGGGTATATAGATATAGTTCCTCAGGAAAATTGTGGCTCTGGCTGGCTTTCTCCTAACCCTTCTGTATCCTTGATTAAATCGTAAAAATAAAGGAACTGATATGAAAAAAAATCTTAAAGTGATCATATGTGGTTGGTATGGTGCAACCAACATTGGTGATGAGTTGTTATTAGGATTGATGTTTGAATGGATCCATGAAATCGGTGGTGAATTAACAATTATTAGCCTAAACCCTGAGGTCACTGCCAGAAAGTATGGGACACACGTAGTTGATTTTGATAATCTTGGAGAAATTGCTCAAGCACTGTCGGATAGTGACTTGTTCGTCATGGGGGGCGGCGGGATTTTTCAAGACCATAGTCCATTTAATTTCGACGGACTCTATGATTCAATAAAAGTGGATGTTGCCAGATATGCACGCCCCTTTTACATGGCACGTCAGTTTGGCGTTAGGACATTAATCCTGGCGCACGGAGTAGGACCTTTAAACAGTACCCAGTCGCGTGAAATCGTGCGCGACGTGTTTAGTTTGGTTGATGCTGTATCTTTGCGTGACGAGCAAAGTGCCGTGCTACTTAAAAACATTGGAGTCGAGCGAGAGCTACAAGTCGCAGCTGATCCAGGCTGGTCAGCCGCTAGTCAATTGCTCCATAGCGCCAAGAATCTAAATGTGTCTATAGATAATAAGGAAAAGAAGGTACTTGCTCTAATAGTACGGGAGTGGTGGAAGGATGCAGGCTGGGAGGATAAGTTGATAGACGCAGTCAACAGACAACTGCCTGACGACTGGACTTGTCAATGGTTCGCCTTTCAGCATGCTGTAGACGAAAATCGCGCGAGTTCTGACAAACCATTTTTGGATCGTCTAACTTCATCATTAGACACGCGAATTCAAAGTGAAATTGTAGTTTGCAGCGATGTTGAGCAAACGTTTGCAGATATCGGTCGATGTGATGCTGTGGTGTCTATGCGGTTGCACGGAAGTATTCTGTCGTTGGCTTTAAACAAACCCTGTGCATTCCTCGAATACGACGACAAAATGACGCAAGCGCATAATATGGCAAATATTCCGCCCGAGTTGCGTATTAAGTTGACAGCGCCACATGGTTCTTATCAAGAATTGTTTGCTCAGCTATTCAGTGGTAAATCGAATTGGCGACTTTCTCCGATGGTCCTGAATTCATTGCAAACATCCGCGCTTGAGCATCGACAACTGTTAGTCGATTCGATGGCGCACGCTGCAGGGCAGATTAAGGATAAATGGAAAAGCAATGATTTCGATTGGTTGGGTGCTTGGCTGCAGAATTTGATTTGGCAGCGGCAGACTTTGCTACGTGCAAATGGCAAAGCCAATGATTTGTTGCTTTATCGCGATTTTCAAATTAATCAACGTGATATTCAATATAAAGAGAGGAAAATTAAATATGATGGTTTGCTGCAAGATCAGATAAGTAATGGTCGGAATTATGAAAAAATCATTGAAAATCTTCGGTCGCAAATAGATGAAAAAAATTCTTATATCCAAGATAAGGAAATATATATTTCGCAGCTAATAATTAAAAATAATTCTCAGAATTTATACATTCAAAATCTTCGGTCGCAAATAGATGAAAAAAATTCTTATATCCAAGATAAGGAAATATATATTTCGCAGCTAATAATTAAAAATAGTTCTCAGAATTTATACATTCTTGACAAGGAAGTGTATATCGCGAAACTCAATCAGGAAATTGAGCGTAGAAATGCCGAATTAGGAGAAAAAATGAAGAGGAAAATACTGACTTTTTCCCAGAAGGTAAAGCGGGCGATTTATCTGTACCAAAACGGAGGACTTCGTGCCCTTATATCTACCATTCGTATGCGTAGACGAGTCCGTCAAGCTCAGTTGCATAATGATCGGTTGAGTAACAATCAAACTTTCGCCATTGGACCTGGTATTGCACCTCTGTATGTGGATAGACTTGAAGAAGCAGCACAGCTGCGTTCTGAAGAGATTGTTATTGTTGCAAGTCACCCTTTCTCTTGGATGGCGGAGCACCACCGTGCGGGTCAATTAGCCAGAGCTGCAATTGGTGCCGGACATCGTGTCGTTTACGTCAGCGCAGGGGTCGATGCGGAAATGCAAATACCGGCTGGTATGCTATTTCTTCACTTGGAAGGCTTGGATTTAGAGGCTCTATTCAACCGAATTTCGCAGAATGCAGTAATTATCAACTTTGTTGTGGATCAAACCGTCCTGCCGATCATTGAATTCGCTCGAATTAAAGGGTTACGCGTTAATCTAGATGTTTGCGGTAAAGGGGGTAATTTACAGATTATGAATACCCCTTTGTTTGATAAATTAGCTTCGTTTGCCAATAAAATTTGCTTTGCTGATGATAGTGATGGGCAGTTTCTGAAAGGTAAAGGTTATGACGTGATGTATTTGCCAACGGCAGTTAGTCACACTTTTTTTGACCCTTATCGTGAGTATGCGCAACCTGCTCAATTTAAAAATGATTCTCGCGACAAGGCTATCGTTTTCGCCCCCGATGGAGAGGGACTAATAGACTGGAAATATTTGACGCGCACAGCTGAATTAAACCCAGGTGTTGCTTTTTATCTGCTTGGGCTGACTAATTACTCGGATCCTCTTCCAGTTAATATAGTCATGTTGACGAATGAATACCTAAACCAAGTAAATGCATTTATTGCTTTTAGTGAATTTGTGCTGGCCCCGGTAATTCCGATGTCAACAGCTGCAGATGCGGTTTTGCAAGGAATCATAGCTGGTGGTTTTCTAGGAAAACCGGTTATCTCATCGCAACCGCTAATGCTCGAGAATTTGCAAAACTTGATTCATTTACCTGTGCCGGAATATCTCGGAAGCCTTGCGAACCGTTTTTCAGAGGTAAGTTCAAATGAATTGTTTGTCGCTAAAAACGCATGCCTTGCACGTCTAGAGTCTTTGATATCATTTCAAAAACGTAAAGATGTCAGTGTGGTTATTTTGATTCACAACAATGTTCGAATTATTGGGCGATGTTTGGAAACACTATTGCATCACTGTGGCGCTTTTATCCATGAAGTTATTGTAGTAGACAATGCTAGTGTTGATGGTGGAGCAGAGTTTGTTGAAATGCATTATCCGCAGGTGAAACTAATACGTAACCCAGAAAACGGATGTTCATCGGGACGTAATCTCGGTGTCAAGCATTCGACGGGTAAGTATCTCGCATTTTTCGATAGTGACCAGTGGTTTACTGGTGGTTCCGGTTTTGCTGAGGCACTTGCGATTCTTGAAAACAATGACAATGTTGGTGTAATTGGATGGAATGCTGGTTGGTTTGATTCTACTCGCACCGATCTTGGTGGCATGATCGCTGATTATTGTCCTAACCGTGCAATGAATTCGCAGGCGATCCGAATCGGTTTTCGCTCTGATATTGGTTTCCTTGGAACAAGTGGGTTTTTCATGCGCAGTGTAACCTTTGATGCAATTGAAGGTTTTGATACTTATTATGACCCTACATGTTTTGAAGATACAGATCTGTGTTTTCAAATCCGTGCGCTTAAAATGGATGTATCGTTTCGCGATTTATCAGGAATCAGGCATCAACCGCATCAGACCACTGGAGCAGATAGCGGCAGTGATAAGTATCGAAAATTATTTTTGAGAAATGCAAATTATTTCAAAGAAAAATGGAAGGCCTATCCTGATTTTTATTTGGACTATAAAATTTAAAAATTGTTTTTCGTATTAAATGGTTTAAAATAAAAACTTATATTAAGTTGTGGAATGATTAAAAGAAATATATTGTGCGTTATTGGTACTAGACCGGAAGCAATAAAAATGGCGCCTGTGATTTTGGCATTACGAAGAGAAATATGGGCCAATGTTCGGGTTCTCGCTACTGCCCAGCACAGGCATATGCTTGATCAAGTCAATGAATTCTTCGGAATCACACCAGAAATTGATTTGAACATCATGCGCCCTAACCAGGCGCTTACAGCCTTGACGGCACGTCTATTGCTTGGACTTGATGATGTGTTGCTTGCTGAGAAACCAGATGCTGTCTTGGTGCAAGGGGACACAACGACGGTCATGACGGTAGCCTTGGCATGCTTTTATCAGCGCATCCCAATTGGGCACGTCGAGGCTGGTCTGCGTACTTGGGATATCCAAAACCCATTTCCAGAGGAGGCAAATCGTGTGATTACTGGAAAACTTGCCAAATGGCACTGGGCTCCAACTGAAGGATCACGGAAGAACCTGCTTAAGGATGGTGTACCCAACGAAAACATTATTGTTACAGGCAATACGGTTATTGATGCTTTACTGATGACAGCATCCCGTGATTTGGCGCTAGGCGTTGAGTTGGATCCAGCTAAACGATTGGTATTGGTTACTTCGCACCGTCGTGAAAACTTTGGTGTGCCTTTCCGTAACATATGCCGTGCCTTGCAAACATTGGCCATTAACAATCCTGAAGTCCAGTTTCTCTACCCTGTGCATCCCAACCCAAACGTGAAGGATGTTGCTTATGAGTTTTTGGCTGATGTGCCCAATTTCATTTTGTGTGAGCCATTAGACTATGCGCCGTTCATTTCCGCGATGAAATGTGCCTACATTATCTTGACCGATTCTGGTGGTGTTCAAGAGGAGGCTCCTGCCTTAGGTAAGCCGGTGCTTGTATTGCGAGAAGAGACAGAGCGACCTGAGGCCGTTGAAGAAGGGGTTGTTAAACTGGTTGGGTCAAACTATGAACGTATTGTTCAAGAGGCACAGAAGCTGCTTGATAATGAAGATGCCTATAGAGCTATGGCTCACGGTGTTTCACCGTACGGAGATGGCAAAGCTGCAGGTCGAATTGTTGAGACTTTGCGTGAACATTTTTTACATTCAGTGTTTTAAAAATTTTGATGCGTAATTAATATTCATGCTATTGATTTTGCGCGCGTTGCCAGTTGGTGCTGATTCAAGAGCTTTGAGATGGGCAGCAATATATTCCTCGCAGAAGGTTCTATGGGGGAGCTGGGGTAGTCGTGCTCCTGAATATCGAGCAACAAATATTATTCAGCATCGTCCCAAGGCTGGATTTTTCAGCTTTGTTGTTTCATATCCGATATTTATTGTTTTGTGTTTTTTCTATGCGTGGAAAAACTTGAGGCGGGGGGATACGCTTTTATGCATAGACCTTGAAACAATCATCACGGGTTTTTGGGCTGCGAAGTTGCGTGGTGCGAGAATACACTTTGATGTAGCTGACCCATTTTACTTGGCCAAACCAGTGCCATTCAAATTTCTTTGGCGCTGGATAGAACGCTTTTACATGCGCAAAGCAGATCTTGTGACGTCACCACATGCTTCCAGGTTTGCACTTTTTTTCGATCAAATGCCGCCACATGCTTTGGTCGTTGAAAATGTTCCAGATATAAGGATTCGTACATGTAACCGTAACTTTATTCAAACGAAGGGGGATAACAATTCTTTGACTTTTGGATATTTCGGAACGTTGGAATCGCATCGCGGACTAGAGGACTTGATGACACTTGTATCAAGGCATGCTAATACGAGATTAGTCATTGGTGGCCGTGGTCCATTGTCCAGAGCAATCGCTAATAAGGCCAGCGCTTGTTCACGAATCAATTTTGTAGGTGCGTTCACACCAGCTGATTTACCTTCTCTGGTGTCTGATGTTGATGCTTATTGCTCGCTCTACTACGCAAGCAAGCCACTTCATAAGTTTGCTTCACCAAACAAATATTTTGAACATCTAGCATTGGGCCTACCAGTGCTTATGTCGGCGAATACTCCCTATGCCCAGGACGTGTTGATGAATCAGACCGGTTGGGTTGTCGATGATGGTCTTGAATCATTAGAGGCTTGGTACCACAAGTATCACAATGATTCGCTGGCGTTTTATCAAGCAGCTGAGCGTGCAAGTAACTTGTGGGCTGATCGCTACGCTGGCTGGTTAGCAGAACAGAAAAAAATCTTTGAACAAATGGACACTAAGTTGTGAGATGCTGAGTGTTGGCGTTGTTATCCCTACTCACAATCCTGGCGATTTCTGGCCATTGTGCTTAACTGCTTTGAGCATGCAGCAGGCAGCGATGTTGGCTCCGGTACATGGCTTGGTGGTGGACTCCAGTTCCAGCGATGGCACTGACTTTACCAGTCTGCCCGCAGGCTTTGGTTGGCTGCAGATTGCGGCTTCAGACTTCAACCACGGCAGCACACGCAATCTGGCCATGACGCATTTGCCATCAGATCTTGATGTGGTGGTCTTCATGACGCAAGACGCTCTGCTGGTTGATCCGCAGGCTTTGTCTCGCTTGGTGTCGGTGTTTTCTGACCCTGCCGTAGCATGTGCTTATGGTCGCCAATTGCCGCATGCCAACGCCACTCCAGTGGCTGCCCATGCGCGTTTTTTCAACTACCCCAGCCATTCGCGCAGTGTCAGCTTGGCCGACAAATCCCATTTGGGCCTCAAGGCTTGTTTCTTGTCCAATTCGTTTGCGGCTTACCGTGTGGCCGATCTACAGGCGGTGGGGGGCTTCCCGTCAGATGTCATTTTGGGCGAAGACATGTCGGTCGCGGCCCGTTTGCTCATGGCGGGCAAATCGGTGGCTTATGTGGCCGATGCCTGTGCCCACCATTCGCACAATTACAGCGTGATGCAAGAGTTCCGTCGGTATTTCGACACCGGCGTCTTTCATGCACGCAGCCCTTGGATTTTGGCCGAGTTCGGTTCTGCCGGCGGCGAGGGTTTGCGCTTTGTGCGATCCGAGCTGGCCTATCTGTGGGGCCATGCACCGTGGTGGATTCCGTCAGCGCTGGTGCGCACGGCGGCCAAGCTGATCGGTTACCGCCTGGGTCGTTTGGAGTCTCGTTGGCCTTTGTGGTTCAAGCGCTGGTGCAGCATGCACAAGGGGTACTGGGGATGAGCCGTTGAGCCAGATGATGGTGGAGGCAGCTCTGCAGCGCAATCAGGTGGGGTTCTCGTTTTAAGATGCCCAAGCTTTACGATTATTTTGGTGTCGTGGTCAACGGGATTGTGCAGCAGATAACCTATTCTCATATGGCGGGGCGTGCACCATTGCCGACTGCTCAGCAGCGTTACTTTGAAGAGTTGGTGGAATCGCGCGCAGGCGCTATAGTTGACAAATGGATTGACTTCTTTGTGTTGAACAAACCAGTTCAATCAGAGACCATTTCACGGAGAATCAAATGAACACCAATATGACCTTGAACATCATGGATGCCATCTTGATGGATGGGTATCGAATTGCGTTGACGTTTGATGATGGGAAGCAGCAAACGGTTGATTTCAAACCTTTTTTGGTTTCATCTCACCATCCTGAGGTGCGGGCATTCCTCGATCCTGATCGATTTGCACAATTTGAGTTGCGCCATGGTGAATTGGTTTGGGGTGACTATGATTTGTGTTTTCCGATCATGGATCTTTATAACAACACCTTTCTGCACCATGGTGTGCATTTGGCTGCGGCATGAAGCAAAAGATTCTTCTCACTGATGCGGCCGGTTGTACCGGCCTTTTTTAAGTCTGCCGCTCATGCTGAATGCGTGTAAGTTACCGCCTGGGGCGTTTGGAGTCTCGTTGGCCTTTGTGGTTCAAGCGCTGGTGCAGCATGCACAAGGGGTACTGGGGATGAGCTGTCAAGAGCAGTGATTGACGTGGTAAGGAATATTCCTTACCATCGAAGCCTATACAGGAGCCAGACATGTTGACACTTCATGAAGTAGCCACCATCACCAGCAAAGGCCAGATCACGCTGCCCAAGGCCATTCGCAATGCTTTGGGAGTGGGCTCTGGCGGATCGGTGGCGTTTGATCTGCAGGGGACGCAGATTGTGGTGACACGGGCCGACAGCGGTTTTCATGAGGACCCAGCCATTGGCAGTTTTCTCGCACTGTTATTGTCAGATATTCAAAACGGCCGCCACATATCGGGTTTGCCGGAAGATTTGGCGCAGTCCATGCTGGCCAGTTTGCCTCTTGCTGGCGATCTGGACTCGGACATCGAAGGTGATGTCGAGTTGTAATGCAAAGTCACGGTTGGAACCTGCTCTTTCACGATTGTTTGATCGAGCAACTTAAGAAGTTGCAAGCAGCGGCGCAGCGTGCTCAATCGCAAGACCCGCAGGGCGACGAGTCCAATGCCAACGTGAGGTTGTTCTCGGCACTCTCCAGGTTAATTTTGGAGTCAGTCCCCAGTGACCCCAATCGTGAAGAATATCGGCAGGGCAATACGATGGGGGCCGATTACCGGCATTGGCGCCGCGCCAAAATTGGCCGACGATTTCGTTTGTTTTTTCGTTTTGACTCAAAGTCTCGCGTGATCATTTTTGCCTGGGTCAATGACGAAATGACTTTGCGTTCGTCGGGCAGCAAAAATGATCCATACGCCGTCTTTCAGCGCATGCTGGGGCGAGGTCACCCACCAGACGATTGGGGTGCACTCTTGTCGGGCAGTAAAGCGCAATGGAATTGATGGCGACACTGTTGCTTCATGAGCAAAATAGATCGGTCATCTTCTGGGGCGTTTGGAGTATCGTTGGCCTTTGTGGTTCAAGCGCTGGTGCAGCATGGACAATGGGTTTTGGGGTTAATTCGACTGGTCTTGTTAGAATTCGGAAGATGGAGCTTAACCACTTACAAGGAAAATGCGATGGCTGATTTGCTTTTGCGAGCCTTGGTCAAGGCTAGCCATGCTCTGCACAATCCATTTGCAATGAACCAAGGCTATGTATTGCCTCAGCGTGGGGATGGGCGTCGTGACTGGCAGCGTGTGGCAGGTGATTTTGATGTGGTTTCAAAAGATTTAAAAAAGATCGCAAACAGGGAGCTCAAGGAGCATGGCCGGTAAGCAAACTCGTCTTCATGCTCGGCAAGGTGAGGTTGCCGTGTCACACACCACAACAGATTCTCCGCTGCTGCCTGTTGAGCAAATTGAACGTCTTCAACAGATTGCGCCTGGAAGGGTAGATTGGGTCTTTGATCAGACCCAGTTGGAGTCGGAACACCGCAGACGAGAAATGACGCGCGTGAACACCCTGGTTTTTGTGGAGCGCATGGCTGGTTTGATTTTCGCGTTGGTGATAGCGGTCCTCGGTTTAGGGTTAGCAACTTACTTGGCTCTAAACGATAAGCAGTTGGTTGCCTCAGTGATTGGTGGTGCAACTTTGGTAGGTCTGGTTGTAGCCTTTGTCGGTGGGAAACGTTCTCAGGACAAAAAGCCTTGACTACATCGGATGGTTGTCAACCCAAAACCAAAATTTTTCAATGGTCGGCTTAACCGGCCATTTTTTTCGATGGGTTCATCTCTTTTCTATGTTCCATGCATCTCATTGAAAACTGGCGTCGCCTGAGCCCACTGCAGATTCGCCTGACCAAGGGCGTGTTGTTGGCAGCCGATGTGGCCGCCATGTTGTGGTCGGGCTTGATGGCGGCGGTGCTGGCTGATGCGTGGAGTGATTCGCTTGAGAAGCATTGGCTGGTGACGCAAGACATTCAGCGCTATTGGGCTTGGTTGGCCGTGGTGGGGCTGGGCCTGGTGTTCTTTTTAGTGCGCTTTAGGCATTACAGCGACCGCAAGCCTTTTTGGACTGAGCTGGGC
Source organism: Limnohabitans sp. T6-5 (assembly GCF_003063315.1). Lineage (GTDB taxonomy): Bacteria > Pseudomonadota > Gammaproteobacteria > Burkholderiales > Burkholderiaceae_C > Limnohabitans_A. The sequence continues at coordinate 805,395 of NZ_NERV01000002.1, read as the reverse complement.
GAGACGCTGCAGGTTTTCTTGGTGTTGGCGGTGTTGGATTTGGCTGTGCTGGCCCTGACGCGTTGGAATTCGTCGCGCCTATGGTGGGCGCTGGTGTGGCCTTTGGCGGCGGTGTTTGTGCCGGTGCTGCGCAGTTTGGCGCGGACCTTCATGCGGCGCCTGGAGGTGTGGCAGCGGCCCACGCTGATTGTGGGCAATGGCCCCAATGCGCAAGAGGCCGTGGCCGCATTGCAAAGCGAGCCGACTTTGGGCTTTACGGTGGTGGGTTTTGTGGACATGGCCCATGCATCCGCTGATGCCGCCGCGCAGCTGGCCCAGTGGGCCAAAGTGCCGGGGGTGCAGTTTGTGCTGGCGCTGGAGCATGGCCAAAACGATTTGCGCGAAGACCTGCTGCGCATGCTGGCCCGCTGGAAGGCCGAAGACGTGAGCGTGGTGCCTGCCATGCGCGGTGTGCCTTTGTTTGGCACCGACATTTCGTATTTCTTTTCTCACGAAGTGGCCATGCTCAAGCTGCGCAACAACTTACGTTATTGGCCTGCACGTTTGCTTAAGCGCGTGTTTGACTTGGTGGCTGCCCTGGTGCTGCTGTTGGTTGGAGCTTTGCCATTGCTCTACATCTCCTTGCGAATCAGGCGCGATGGAGGCCCGGCCATTTTTGCGCACAAGCGGGTGGGGCAATCGGGGAAGGTGTTTCCGTGCTTCAAGTTCCGCACCATGCAGGTGGATGCCGAAGAGCGCTTGCGTGAATTGCTGGCCAACGACCCTGCCGCTCGGGCCGAGTGGGAGCGTGAGTTCAAGCTTCGCAATGATCCACGCATCACGCCCATTGGTCAGTTTTTGCGCCGCACCAGTTTGGATGAGTTGCCGCAGTTGTTCAATGTGATCCGGGGCGAGATGAGTCTGGTGGGGCCGCGCCCTGTCATCCGTGCAGAGTTGGCGCGTTATGGTGATGATGTGGATTATTTTTTGATGGTGCGACCGGGAATGACAGGTCTTTGGCAAGTCAGTGGTCGCAATGATGTGGACTATGACACTCGGGTGTATCTGGATACGTGGTACGTCAAGAATTGGTCGCTGTGGTACGACATTGCGATTTTGTTCAAAACGTTCCGGGTGGTTTTTAGTCGCAATGGGGCCTATTGAGGGCGAATTTGATGCAAACGATGTTGTTCTGGTTTCCACCCCTTTATTTCTTTGGCTTGATCCTGATTCCAGGCATGGCAGAGGTAGGCTTGCTGTGCTTGTCGCTCTTGGGGCTTGGTGTTGTGCTTCGCCCTGAGGCGCGTGAGTCTTTCAAATGGGGCACGGCAGCAGACACATCGTTGGCTTTGGCTTTTACGTCTGTGTTTCTTTTTAAAGTGTTGACCATGTTGTGGGCCAATGAGCCCGGTTTAGCGCTGCGCAATGCCTTGTGGCATGTTCATTTTTTGCTGTGGCCACTGGCATTGCTGGGTTTGCATAAGTGTGGTGCGTTGCAAAAATACATTGATCGAGGCATCAGTTTGTCCTTGATGATTGTGGCGCTTTGGTTTTTGGTGGGGGCTGCTACGGGATGGCCCTGGCTGGCGTTTGAGGATGCGGGGACAACACATCCAGGGATATTGGCGCAGGAAACATTGGTGTTGGGCATTTGGATGTTGCTGGCCTTGACGAGGCCCGTAGAGGCTGGCGGCACGGATCGCATGTGGCATGTCTTGGGGGTATGCGCTGCACCTGTGGTGTTGATTGCTTCGGGCAGGCGTTTGGAGTTGCTTGGCTACTTGATGTTGCTGCCCCTGTTTTTGCTGATTCGCTTTCGCAGCAAAGTGTCAACGCTTCGCCTTGTTTTGGCCTTGCTTGTGTTTGTGGCGGTGGCTGCGGCGCTGGTTTATGTCCGGCGAGAAAAATTCTTGTTGGGCTTCAGTGAGTTGAGCCAATATTTTGCCGAGCGAGAACTCCGTCCAGAGGTTGTTTTGTCGTCCTGGGGCGCCCGTCTGGAGATGTACAGAGTCGGCATTATGGGATTTTTGGACCATCCGATCTTGGGCATGAGTGCTGGTGTTCGGCCCTATTTGTTGACCGAGTACAACATTTTGTCGCGCCAAGATTTTGGGCACCGCCATTTCCATTCGCAATTGCTTCAAACCTTGATCGAGGGTGGTTTGTTGGGCTTGGTGCTGATGGTCAGCGTCATGGTGCATTCAATCCGCTTGCTCATCATCAAGGCTTGGTCAGTTGCGAGAGAGCCCGCGTTGTTGGCTCTTGCGCTGTACTTGGGCTACATGATTGAAGGCGCTTTCAGTGCCGCTTTGACGTACGGTGAAGCCAATGCCATGTTTGTGGTGGCTTCGGCGTGGTTGTGGTTGCAGATTCGTAAAAGCGTGAATTGATAATTCTTAGAGATTCTGTGCGTAATCAGGAAAAAAAGGCGACAAGGGTCGCCTTTTTTTATGCGCTTTAAAATAAGCTCGACTGCTGCCAGCTCGGCGGGCGGCCTTTTTATTTGAATAACTATGCTTACCCAGCCTGTTTTTGTTACCCAGCCTTATTTGCCACCGCTGGAGGAGTTCATTCCCTACCTTCAGTCTATTTGGGACAACAAGATTTTGACCAATGGTGGCGCTTTTCATCAGCAGCTAGAGCAGGCGCTGAGGTCGCATTTGGGCGTTGAGCAAGTTGCACTTTTTTCTAACGGGACTCTGGGGCTGATCACGGCACTGCAGGCCTTGCGCGTGACAGGCGATGTCATCACTACGCCGTATTCCTTTGTTGCGACATCTCACTCTTTGCTCTGGCATGGCAACAGACCCGTATTTGTAGATGTGGAGCCCCACACGCTCAATATGGACCCAGCACGCATCGAAGCCGCGATCACGCCGCAGACGACAGCCATCCTGGCGGTGCATTGCTATGGCAATCCTTGCGACGTGCAGGCAATCCAAAAGATCGCTGATAACTACAACTTGCGTGTGATTTATGACGCTTGTCATGCTTTTGGTGTCGAGGACGAGGGCGGCAGCATCTTGCGTCATGGCGACTTGTCGGTGCTGAGCTTTCACGCCACCAAGGTGTTCAATACTTTTGAAGGTGGCGCGATCGTTTGCCCAGATGCCAAAACCAAGCAACGTATTGATCACCTGAAGAACTTTGGTTTTGTGGATGAAGTGACTGTCGTGGCTCCGGGCATCAATGGCAAGATGAGTGAAGTCAATGCGGCATTCGGCTTGCTTCAGCTCAAGCACATGGACACGGTCATGCGGCGACGTGCAGAGGTGGATGCGGTTTACCGTGCTCAATTGGCGGATGTGCCAGGCTTGCAAATTTTGCCCAAAGGCAATCAGACGGTGTCAAACCATTCCTACTTTCCAGTACTGGTGACGCCTGAGTTCAAGGTCTCTCGCGATGCTTTGTATGAGCACCTCAAGGTCAACGGTGTGAACGCCCGTCGCTATTTCTATCCTTTGATTTCTGACTTCCCGATGTACCGTGGGTTGCCATCTGCTGGCCGCGATAACTTGCCCGTGGCCGCCCGTGCTGCAGACCAAGTGCTGTGCCTGCCGATCTACCCTGCGCTGACTGCAGAACAGCAGCAACGGGTGGTGGATTTGATCAAGAGTGCCTGATATGGCAATGCTCAACCGAGAGCAGATTGACTCCATGGGCTTCGCTTATGTGGGTGAGGGTGCTCAAATTTCTGATCGAGCCAGCTTTTATGGTTTGAGCCGTATCTCGATTGGTGATCACAGCCGCATTGATGATTTTTGTGTGTTGTCTGCGGGCGCGGGTGGCATCGTCATTGGTCGGCATGTGCATGTTGCAGTTTATTCTTCCTTGATTGGAGCAGGTCGGATTGAGTTGGATGACTTTTGCAATTTGTCCTCGCGCGTTTCCATCTATTCAAGCAGTGACGACTATTCTGGGCATAGCATGACCAACCCAACTGTGCCTGAACAATTCACGGGCGTGGAGCACGCTGATGTGGTGTTGGGGCGCCACGTTATTGTGGGGTCGGGTAGTGTGATCTTGCCTGGTGTCAATTTATATGAGGGGGTGGCTATTGGTGCTTTGAGCCTAGTGCGCTCTTCATGCGAGGCGTTTGGACTGTATGCGGGTCATCCACTCAAGCGCTTGAAGAGCCGTAGCCGTGATTTACTGGTTAAAGAGTCTGCTTTTCTCGCATCAAAAATGGTCAAAGGCTGATGGGTATTTCCCTCAAGGCCACGTTTTTGGCCAATACCCTTAGTCAGGTCTTTGTCACTGCGCTGGCCATTTTGTTGGTGCCGGTTTATTTGCGTTGGCTAGGGGCTGAGGCTTATGGCTTGGTCGGGTTGTTTGCCACGCTGCAGGCTTGGTTCAATTTGTTGGACATGGGCTTGACGCCTACATTGGCGCGTGAATCAAGCCGCTTTCATGCTGGGGCCATGAGTGCTCAGGCTTTTCGGCAGTTGTTCCGTGGCATGGGCTTGGTCTTTGGTGGCTTGGCTGTGTTGGGTGCCATTTTGTTGTGGAGCTTGGCGCCTTGGGCTGAGGCACATTGGTTGCAGCGCCAATCTTTGTTGGCTGATGAAGTTTTGTGGGCTTTGCGTGCCATGGCCATGGCGGTGGTGTTGCGCTGGGTGGCGGGTTTGTACAGGGGCTTTCTCACCGGGACTGATCGACAAGTCGGCTTGGCCGCCGTTACGGTGGTGATGGCGTGTGTCCGTTATCTTGGCGTGTTGGCTGCAATGGCTTATTGGGGGGCAACGGTACAAGTTTTTTTTGATTTCCAGCTGTTTGCAGCTTTGCTGGAGACCTTGGTCTTGGTGATCTGGACACATGCGGTTTTGCCTGCCGCCCCGAACCCTTTGGCATGGTCTTTGCGCTCGGTGCGGCCGGTCTTGGGTATGGGCTTGTCTTTGGCCTTTGCGTCCAGCGTGTGGGTGTTGGTCAATCAAGCAGACAAGCTGTTGCTTTCGGGTCTGTTGCCGCTGGCAGACTATGGTTTGTTTTCTCTGGCTGTAGTACTGGCCAGCGGGGTCATGGTTTTGAGTGGGGCGCTGAGCCAGGCCTTGATGCCAAGGTTGGCGGTTTTGCATGCCAAAGGGCAAAGCGTTGAAATGATGGCCTTATACCGTCGGAGCACACGTTGGATGAGTGCAATGGGTTTGGGGGGGGCATTGACTTTGGCGGTGTTGGCGGAGCCTGTGTTGTTGGCCTGGACAGGACAACATGCCATCGCAGGCAAGATGTCTGGTGTGTTGGCTTTGTATGCCTTGGGTTATGGATTTGCATGTTTGGCGGCGTTTCCTTATTACTTGCAGTACGCCTTGGGCCAGATGCGCTTGCATGTGTGGGGCAATGCCCTGATGTTGCTGGTTCTGGTGCCTTCTGTGTGGCTGGTTGCGCCGATTTGGGGGGGGCTGGGAACAGCAATAGTTTGGTTGATTCTGAATTTTTGTTTTGGTGCTTTCTGGGGCGGGGTGGTGCACAGGCGTTATTGGCCGGGTCAGCATCTGCGGTGGCTTTGGCGAGATATCACTTTGTCTTCAGCGCCAGCGTTGCTCGGTGCGATCGCGTTGTGGCTGTGGTTGCCTCTGCCGCAGAGCCGATGGGGCGCGTTGGCATGGGCTGTCTTTGCCGGAGGCACTTTACTTGGTTTGAATGTGCTGGTTTTGCGCTGGCGTGAACGCACAGAGGAGTTGGCATGAATCAGTTGCACAGTGTTCCCATGTTGTCGGTTTGCATTGCCACTTTCCGTCAAGATGAATACATAGAGACCTGTGTGCGCAGCGTGTTGGCGCAAGCGCATGAGGTGACTCTGGAAATTTTGATCGGTGATGATGGTGATTCGCCTTTGACGCCCGAGATCGTGCAGCGTTTGTCTGTGGCGTTTCCGGGGTGTATTCAGTACTTCCGACATCCACAAAATTTGGGGGCTTCGGCCAACTACCAGTTCTTGATTTCGCGTGCACGGGGGGAGTTCATCGCGCATCTGGATGGCGATGATTTTTGGCTGCCAGGTAAATTGCTTGCCCAGCTGAAGGTGCTGCGGGAACAGCCAGATCTTGCGGCTTGCTATACCAATGCGTTGGTGGTTGAAGATGATTTGTCGTTGCGGATGCTTTTTTCTGCGGTGGGGCCGAAGCGCTTTGACTTGGCTTTCATGCTGGCGGGCGGGAACTTTCTGAATCACAGTTCGATGGTTTACCGCAGTCAATACAAAGACGTGTTGTTGGGTTTTGAAGGCGCTTTCATTGATTACAAGATGCATTTGCACTTGGCTCGCAAGGGGGATCTTTTCATGTTGCCAGGTGCTTTTGTGGCCTACCGTTGGGCGACGCCGCAATCGATGGTGCAACGTACCCCCGGGAAGGTGCAGCAGTGGTATTGGGATGCCATGGTTTCTGTGTTGCAGTGTCCTGAGGTCACGCATGCAGTGCGGTGCAATGCATTGGCCCATTATTGGGGTATGGCTGCCAGTGAGTTTTTGATCAAAGGTCGTTGGGCTTGGTCGCAGCATTGGTCGAAGGAGATATCAGCGGTCTTTCCGGTTGAGTTTAGGCTGGTGTATTGGCGTGGGTGGCGTTTTGCTCTGGGGCGGTTGGTCAGTTTGTCGTTTGCGGCTTTAGGACGAAAGGTAGCGGCGCCTTTGGTGCGCGTGCTGCATCCACGTTGATGAATATGGGTTCTACTCACTCCCCAAACTCGCTTGATTTGTTGCGCCTTCTTGCTGCATGGCTGGTGCTCTTCAGCCACCAATATGCTTTGCTGGGTTTGCCTGAGCCATCTTTTTTAGGACTCAATAAATTTGGCGGTGCAGGTGTTGCCGTTTTTTTCTTTTTGAGCGGCAGTTTGGTTTGGGGAAGTTGGCGTAGAGACCCCCATTGGGGTAGATATCTGGCGCGTCGAGCGTTGCGTATCTTCCCTGCTTTATGGGTTGTTGTGCTGTTGTCGGTCCTGGTGCTTGGCCCGGTGTTGACCACTTTGACTTTGTCTGATTATTTTGGCGCACATGAGACACGTCAGTATTTGCTGAACGGTCTGCTGCAGATCAAATACAACTTGGCAGGTATTTTTGAGGGCAATGCTTTAAGAGCGGTGAATGGGTCGTTGTGGACCTTGCCCGCTGAATTTTTATCCTATTTGTTGGTGGGCATTTGGGGTTGGTCCAAATGGCGTGCTTGGCCTTGGCGTGTGGCCATTGGTGTGTTGCTCATGGTGGTTTTATCCACTTGGTTTTGGTTCAAGCATGGGGTGGCTAAACCGGAGTTAGAGGTGATGGCGCTTTTTTGGTGGGGGGCTGCATACGGCGAATACCGTTGGACTGTCAATCAGGGTAAGCGTTGGCATTGGTCGGTTTGGTGTGTATTGCTTTTGGCGTTGGGGCTGTTTGCTGGGACTACTGATCGGGGGCTGGAGCGTTCTGCTTTGATGTTGATTGCGGGTATGGCGGTTCATTTGGCCATGCTGGGGTCATGGGGTGGCGCTTTGTTGCATCGTTTGGGTGACGTGTCTTATGGGGTGTATATCTATGCGTTTCCAGTGCAACAGACTTTGATTTATCTTTTGCCGCATGAACCCTTCATGGTGCATTTGTGTTTGTCCACATTGATCACTTTGGTTTTGGCATATGGTTCATGGCACTGCATTGAGAAGTTGGCTTTGCGTTGGAAGCCGAAAGGTCCTGTCGCTTCATGAAGGCTGTTGCTGTTGTTGTACTGAACTGGAATGGCTGGCGTGACACGATCGCTTGCATTCATTCGCTCAAAAAAATCGATTACCCCGATTACCGGATCTTTGTGGTGGACAACGCTTCGTCTGACGATTCAGTTTCACGCATTGAGGCATCGTTTCCTGATCTGGAGGTGCTTCAGTCTGGCGCCAACTTGGGTTTTGGTGGCGGCTGTAACGTGGGTATGCGCAAGGCCTTGGAGGCTGGGCTTGAATACATCTGGTTGATCAACAGCGACACGCGTGTTGCGCCTGATGCGTTATCGAGAATGGCAGAGTTGGCAGAGGCTTCACCTTGCGTAGGCGCAGTCGGATCGGTGATTTATGAAATGGATGAGCCCGATCGTGTTCAGCTTTGGGGCGGTGGGTTGGTTAACCGGTGGTTGGGACAGTCGCATCATCGATTGACGCCAGGGCCAGTTGATTTTGTGTCTGGAGCATCAATGTTGCTCAGAGTTGATGCCGTGCGTGACGTAGGGTTCTTTGATGAGCAGACGTTTTTTATGTACTGGGAAGACACAGACTTGGGTTTCCGTCTTAGACGGGCTGGCTGGCAACTTGCTGTCGCGGAGCAATCCAAGGTCTGGCACAAGCAGTCCGCGAGTTTGGGTTTGGAAAGCCCATTGCTGATTGAGTACGCCACGTGCTCGGCTATTCGTTTTTTACGGCGACACGCACCGATGCCTTATGTCTCTGTAGCTTTGATGATTGTCTTGCGTGTCAGTAAAAGGGTTTTGCGCGGTGACTGGATGCGGTTGCGTGCTTTCTTCAGGGGGGTAGGTAAGGCATGACTAGGACCGTGGATGTTTCTGTTGTGGTGCCTTGCTACCGCTGTGCACAGACGATTGAGCGCGCCGTTCAGTCGGTAGCTGATCAGACGCAAAAACCTTTGGAGCTGATTTTGGTGAACGATGCGAGTCCTGATGCCGAGACCGCGTTGTGTTTGCGGCGTATTCGCGATCGGCACCCACAATGGGTGAGGGTGGTCAGTTTGAGTGTGAACGGTGGTGCGGGGCACGCACGGAATGAAGGCTGGTCACTTGCGAAGGGGCGGTACATTGCTTTTTTAGATGCGGATGACTCATGGCATCCTCGAAAATTGGAATGGCAGTTTGCATTCATGCAAGCACATCCCGACATAGCGCTCTCTGGACATGCGCATGTGATTGGGCCTATATCCGCGTCCATCAATGCGTTACATGAAAAGTTCGTCAGCATCGGCAAGTGGGCGGTGCTGATTAGCAATCCATTTGTGACGCCGTCGGTCATGCTGCGTTCAGATGTGCCGCACCGCTTTCGGCAGGATCGTCGGCACATGGAAGATCACTTGCTTTGGATGGATATCGTTTCCGACAACTTACAGGTGGTCAAGCTTGATTTACCCTTGGTCAATATTCATAAACCTTTGGTTGGCGTCGCCGGGTTGAGCGGGCAGGTTTGGGCTATGTCTAGCGCTGACTGGGGTAATTATGGGCAATTGTTCAGCTCAAAAAAACTGTCTTTGCATGAGCTGATCTTGCTTTGGATTTGGGTGGCTTTGAAGTTTGTCAGACGCTTGTTGCTGCTTAATCTCCGTAGATTCGCCAAATTTTTTCTTGGGTATGGGCGCAGACTTTAATCAAACAAGTTTGAACAATACGCCCACCATAATTGCAGCTTGTGCGCTGTATTGCTGTCTGCTGATCCCACTTTTTATGGTTTTGCTCAAGCGTGTCCAAGGGTTGGGATGTTCACGCATTTGGACAAACATGTCGAGGACATGGGTTGATGACTCATTCATTTCATGTTTGATGGCGTTCAGGGCTCTGATGTTGGCTTCATTCCACCGTCTGTATGTTCCAGATCCAAGTTCTTGTAGTCTGTGCAAACTGGCTTTGACGCCGAAGTTACTGCCGAACACATTGCCCCCATGTTGGCGATACAGCAGACTGGGCTTGTCGTCAAAGTGCACCGTACCTCCACATGCAGTTGCCAGAATGTAGGTCGTCCAGTCGTGCCAAATGGCATCGACTGGATTAATTTGCAGAAGCAATTTTTGCAGTGCAGGCGTGAAGACGATGGTGTTGCCTGCTGCTACGTTCTCCAGCAATGCGTTACAAAAATTCAATGGCTTCCTGGGGTGTTTCCCCAGCCTTATGACTTGAAGATTTTCGTCAACGAGTTGAGTACGTGTGCAATACAAGTGAGGTAATTGCTGGTTGCCCTGGTTTTGGAAAAGGTCATCAAAGTATTGAGCCGCCCGCGCTAACTTGTTGGGCATCCAGACATCGTCTTGATCACTAAAGGCGATCAAGTCATTGGGTTGGATGTCTTGGACATTCCTTAGCAAGCTTAAAAAATTTGCAGTGCTGCCTTGGCGTGGTCCCTTGATGAGGGCAACAGCCTGCGTGACCTTTTTTTTGAAATTCAGGACGATGTCTTGCGTCCCATCGTTTGAACCATCATCACTGACTGTCAGTGTCCACTTGGTGTGGGTTTGGTTTGCAAAGGAATCGAGCTGTTCCAATATGAATCTTGCGCCTTGATAGCTCGCCAGCAGGATGTGAACAGTTGTTTGACTTTGCATTTATCGTGCACCATGTCCAGTCAATATGGTTTTGATGGTTTTGACGACGATCAGCAGGTCAAGCGCCAGGGAGTAGTGGCTGACGTAGTAAAGGTCGTAGCTGAGTTTGACGGCGGTTTCTTCTTCTGTGGCTGCGTAGCCTTGCATGACTTGTGCCCAGCCAGTGATGCCGGGCCGAACCAGGTGCCGATAGGGGTAGCTGGGGATGCTGATGGCGAATTCATTGACGAAGGTGTGTTGTTCCGGGCGTGGGCCGATCAGGCTCATGTGGCCCATGATCACGTTGGCCAGTTGGGGGATTTCGTCCAGTCGGCTTTTGCGCAGGAAGTGGCCCAGCCGTGTAATGCGTTTGTCGTTGGCTTGCGCGAATTGGGCGGCAGCATTTTTTTGCTCGACCATGGTGCGGAATTTCCAGATGCGAAAGGGCCGACCATGCAGGCCCGTGCGCATTTGGCTGTAGAGGGCTGAGCCTTTGGAGTCCAGTTTGATGGCGATGGCCACCAGCATGCCCAGGGGAATCCAGGCGGGGGCCAGTCCGATAACGATGATGAGGTCGACCAGGCGCTTGAAGCTGTCGTAGGCGGGGTTGCCGTCGGGTTGCCACAGGGGGTTGCTCAAGGTGAGGGTGCTTTTGCGCCCGGTCAGTGATTCGGCCACCGCCGCCACGCTGTACAAGCGGATGTGCTTGAGTTTGATGGTGGCCAGTTGTTGTTTTTGGCGCTCGTTGAGTTGGTGCGATTCGCTGACGAGGGCGCCATCGCTGGCGGGGGGCATGTCGTCGGCGTCGTTCCAGTTGACCAGGGCGATGTGTTGGTCAAGCAGTGCGCTGTCGTCGTCAAGGTGTTGCGTCAGCTCTTGGGTCGTGAGTTCGTCCAGGCAGATGAGTTGGAGTTTGTCTTGTTGTTGGAAGTAGCGCTCGACCAGCCAAAACCAGAAGGTGGTGAGCAGGGCGACCAGCAGAACGGCGCTTCGGGCATAGGGTTTTTGCAGCAGCGCAAAGGTGAGCACCATCAGCAAGTAGGGGGTGACGGTGTTGATCAGTAGCAGCGTGCGTTGCTCTGCGGCGGGCATGTGCACGGACCGGTAAAGCAGATGGGCTGCCAGGGCATAGGGAAAGATGCACAAGATGACCGTTTGGGCAAACAAGGGCGTGACCCAACCAAGACTTTCGAGCAATTGCCCAAAAATATAAGCAGGAACCAGCATGAGTGCACCACCGATAGCGCCAAGTAAATGACGGTTTTGCCGTCTTGCTTGGGACGAAGCCAAATTGTTTCGATGGGGCGGTGTGTTCACGAAAGATGTTGGTGTGTGGGACGCCAGATTTTAAAGTACCCAAAAGTGTTTTGGGGTCAGTCCTCCAAAGGGGGATTGTGTTCTTGACAAGAGCCCTATTGTCGAGCAGCTAGATTTTCTCAGTTCTCATCAGTTCGTAAAGATATCGGCTGATATGCTCTATCAAACCCATTTTTTTGAGTAGTTTGATGCTGAAATTTTTACCGCTGCTGTATTTTCTGGGCGTCATTCTGATTCCTGGTGACACCGAACTGGGGGTTTTGATACTGGCTTTGCTGGGCTTTGTCGTCCTTGTTCAACGGCGCGCGCCGGGTGCAGCGGGGTTGCGCAGTTTTCAGTGGCGTTCTGTGGATAGCCGTTTGAGTTTGGCTTTTGCGTCAGTCTTTTTGTTCAAGTGTTTGTCGATGTTGTGGGCTGATCTGTCAGGGTTGGCTCTGAACAATGCTTTGTGGCATTTGCATTTTTTGTTGTGGCCGCTGGTTTTGTTGGGCTTGCATCGGTGTGGGGCGGATCAGAAGGATGTGGAGCGGGCTGTGGCCGCCGGTTTGGTGGTCGTGGCGGCGTGGTTTCTGGTTTTCAAATTGAGTGGTGAGCGTTGGCTGCCTTTTGAGGATGCGGGGTCATCCAATGTGGGTGTATTGGCTCAAATGACGCTGTTTTTGGGGACCTGGAATCTTCTGGCTTTGTCGCGACCCGGTGGCAATTTGGCTTCTTCCGACGGTGTGTTGAAAATTTTGGCTTTTGTGTCGGCTTGGGTGGTGATCATTGCGTCGACTCGGCGCTTGGAGTTGCTGGGTTTGTTGGTGGTGACCGCAACGGTATTGGTTTATCGCTTACGCAGTCGTTTGACGTTTGTGCGTTTGTCGCTGGTGCTTTTGGGCATGTTGGCCTTGGTCGGCCTGATGGTTTATTTGCGATGGGAAAAGTTCGCCACCGGCTTTGCAGAGTTGTCGAATTACTTTGCGCTGCGCGGCAAAGACCCTCAGGTGGTGTTGAGTTCTTGGGGGGCTCGCCTGGAGATGTACCGGGTGGGGTGGCTGGGTTTCATGGACCATCCTTGGTTGGGCATGAGTGCAGGTGCACGGCCTTACTTGATGCAGGCTTATGGTGCACCAGGCGAGGATGTCTTTGGGCATCGCCATTTCCACTCCGAAATTTTGCAAACCTTGGTGGAGGGTGGACTGGTGTGGTTGGGTTTGTTGGGCTCGGCGGTGGTCTATGCGGTGCGCCAAATGGTGATCAAGCCTTGGCGCACTGATCGCGAGTTGGCCTTGTTGGCCTTGGGTTTGTTGGGTGCTTATGCCATTGAAGGTGTTTTCAGTGCAGCCCTGATTTACGGGGAGGCCAATGGCGTGTTTGTTGTGGCCTCCGCTTGGCTGTGGTTGCAGCTGCGTCAGCGGCGCTGATGACCGCTCACATTTGCTCTGACAGGCGTGATCAATACCCGTTCGGATTTTGCGATTGCCAGCGCCAGGCATCGGCGCACATGCGGTCCACGCCCAGCTCGGCTTTCCAGCCCAAGGCTTGCTGGGCCAGGCGGGTGTCTGCATAGCACGAGGCCACATCGCCCGGGCGGCGGGCTGCAAACTGGTAGGGCACTGGCACGCCGGTCACCCGAGCAAAAGTGTCGGCCAGTTCTTTTACGCTGACGCCTCGGCCTGTGCCCAGGTTGACGGTGATGCTGGCTTGTTGGTCTTGCAGGTAGCGCAGCGCGGCCAGATGGCCTTGGGCCAGGTCCACCACATGGATGTAGTCGCGCACGCCGGTGCCATCGGGTGTGGGGTAGTCCTGGCCAAAGATGCTCAAAAATTCGCGTTTGCCCACGGCCACCTGGGTGATGAAGGGCATGAGGTTGTTGGGGATGCCGTTGGGGTGTTCACCGATGGTGCCGCTGATGTGGGCGCCCACGGGGTTGAAGTAGCGCAGGATGGCCACATGCCATCGCGGGTCGGCGGTTTGCAGGTCGCGCAGGATGTCTTCGCATATGAGCTTAGTGCGGCCGTAGGGGTTGGTGACTTGCAGCGGGCTCGATTCGGTGATGGGGACTTGCTCAGGGTCGCCGTAGACGGTGGCCGATGAGCTGAACACGATGCGCCGCACATGGGCGCGTTCCATGGCTTGCAGCAGGGCCAAGGTGCTGCCGATGTTGTTGTCAAAGTAGCGCACGGGTTGTGCCACAGACTCGCCCACGGCTTTGAGGCCCGCGAAGTGAATGACGCCGCTGATGGGGTGTTGGGCAAACACGCTGTCAAGTGCCGCGCCGTCGCGCACGTCGGCTTGGACAAAACTGAATTTGTCACCGCACAGCGCTGTGAGCCGGTCCAGCACCCGAATGCTGCTGTTGCACAGGTTGTCCACGATAACCACATGGTGGCCCGCATTCATGAGTTCGACCGCGGTGTGTGAGCCGATATAGCCTGCGCCGCCGGTGATGAGAATTTTGGATGGAGAGGCGAGTGCGTTCATATTTTTCAATGATAACGCCCTGTTTGAACAAGTCATGCTACTTGCTTGTGGTCTCTTGTAGGTCGGTGGTCGAAGACCCCGACGTTGGCTCGCTTGACTGTGACGCCGGAACAAGCAATGTCGGTGATTTGAGAAATGTCGGACTCTGCGAGTGCCGACCTACGGTGGCTGCCTTTCGTAGGTCGGTGGTCGAAGACCCCGACGTTTGGTTGCCGAAAGGTGAGCATGGCCTGTGCTGGTGATGCTTGTGCGCGCATACATGACGAACTCTGCGAGTGCCGACCTGCGGGACGTGCCTTTCGTAGGTCGGTGGTCGAAGACCCCGACATGGGCTGATCTGTTGTGGTGTTTTGTCGAGGCTGATGGGGCGGTTATCACCGCCGCGACGACACCCAGATCCCGGCAATGATCAGCGCAAAGGCCAGTGCGTGGTACGCATGGGGCAACTCGCCCAGAAAGGCAGCTGACAGGATGGCGGCAAACAGCGGGGTGAGGTTGGCAAAGAAGCCCGCCATGGCAGGCCCAGCCTGTTGTACACCCAGGCCCCAGCAGCGGTAAGCCAGCACCGCTGGCCCCACGGCCACAAAGCCCAGTGTGGCGATCAGGGGCCATCCCCAAGTGATGTGGGCATCGGTCAGGCTCCATTCGAGCCCGGCAAACAGCCCGGACCAGCCCAGACCAAACACCACTTGCGCCAACAAGAATGCCGCCCAATCCTGGCGGATGGCGTCGGGCTCGTCTTTGCGGCTGAGCAGCCAGCTGTAGGCTGACCAACAAGCCGTAGCCAACAAGATAAAAAAGTCCCCCACGACCAGGCGCACATTCATCAGCTGCGCGGGTTCGCCCCGTGACAGGACAACCGTCACGCCCAAAATGGACAGCGCCGCACCCAAGGCCTGCGCCCGGCGCACGGGTGTGTGAAAAAACAGTGTGCCGATGGCCAGTGTCCAGACCGGGCCACTGGCAGCCACCAAGGTCACGTTGAGGGGTGTGGAGGTTTGCAGTGCCAAGTATTGCAGCGCGTTGTAGCAGCCCACGCCCAGCAAACTGAGCAGGCCAAAGCGGCGCCAGTGTGACCATAGCCCACTGCCTGAGCGCAGCACCCAGCTGGCCATGGGCACCAAAATTACAAACGCCAGTGCCCAGCGCAAAAAGTTCAGAGTGATGGGGGGCACCAAGGTGCTGACCATGCGGCCCACCACCGCATTGCCCGCCCACAAAAGGGGGGGGACGGTCAGCAGCAGTGCGGTGACCGGAGAGAGTTTTTGAGACATGCGACGACTGTATCGGTATTCGGGTTTTCCCCCTGTCGCGCAGCTGTCCTTGGGGTCTGTCATGGGCTGCAATTCGTGGCAAAGTCACGCATCGTTTGCTTTACCCCTACAGGAGAACACCATGAGCCTTGCAGTCCAGATTGATCAAAACGGCGGTCCCGAAGTCATGAAACTGGTCGACGTGAATGTGGGCGAACCCGGCCCCGGTGAAATCCGCATCCGCCACAAAGCCATCGGCCTGAACTTCATCGACGTGTACCAGCGAGGCGGCCTGTACACCCTGCCCATGCCCCTGAAGCTGGGTATGGAAGCGTCGGGCGTGGTCGAAGCTGTGGGTGAAGGCGTGACGCATCTCAAGGTGGGCGATCGCGCAGCGTATGCCAGCCAGCCCCCAGGCAGCTATTGCGAAGTGCGCGTGATGCCCGCCAAGTGCGTGTGCAAGCTGCCCGATGCGATCTCGTTCGAGACTGGCGCGGCCATGATGCTCAAGGGCCTGACAGCGCAATACCTGCTCAAGCGCACCTTGCCACAGGGCGGACTGCAAGCCGGTGACTTCGTTCTGTTTCATGCAGCAGCAGGTGGCGTGGGCCTGATCGCTTGCCAGTGGGCCAAGGCCCTGGGTCTGCGCCTGATCGGCACAGCAGGCAGCGATGCCAAATGCGCATTGGCTTTGTCCAATGGCGCAGAGTTCTGCATCAACTATTCGACCGATGATTTCCAGGCCAAGGTCAAAGAGATCACGGGCGGCAAGGGCGTGAAGGTGGTCTATGACTCGGTGGGCAAGGACACTTGGGACAAGTCACTCGATTGCCTGGCCCCGTTTGGCCTGATGGCCAGCTTTGGCAATGCATCCGGCGCGGTGGCTCCGTTTGCACCCGGTATCCTCGGCCCCAAGGGTTCGATCTATGTGACGCGTCAGACCCTGTTCAGCCACATCACCACCCGCGAAAACACGCAAGCCATGGCCGATGATTTGTTTGAAGCGGTGACCAGTGGCAAGGTCAAAATCCACATTGACCAGACATTCCCGCTGGCGCAAATTCAGGATGCGCACATCGCTTTGGAAGCCCGTAAAACCACAGGTTGCACGATCATCACCTTGTAAGACGAATGCGGGCACATGTCGGGGTCTTCGACCACCGACCTGCGAATGGCATGTCCCCCGTAGGTCGGCACTCGCAGAGTCCGACATGTCTCAAATCATCGACATAGCTTGTTTAGGCGGCACAGCCAAGCGATCCAACGTCGGGGTCTTCGACCACCGACCTGCGAATGGCATGTCCCCCGTAGGTCGGCACTCGAAGAGTCCGACATGTCTCAAATCACAGACATCGCTTGTTTAGGCGTCACAGCCAAGCGATCCAACGTCGGGGTCTTCGACCACCGACCTACGAATGGCATTTCCTCCGTAGGTCGGCACTCGCAGAGTCCGACATGTCTCAAATCACCGACATCGCTTGTTTAGGCGTCAAAGCCAAGCGAGCCAACGCCGGAGTCTTCGACCACCGACCTGCGAATGGCATGTCCTCCGTAGGTCGGCACTCGCAGAGTCCGACATGTCTCAAATCACCGACATAGGTTGTTTAGGCGGCACAGCCAAGCGAGCCAACGCCGGAGTCTTCGATCACCGACCTGCGAATGGCATGTCCCCCGTAGGTCGGCACTCGCAGAGTCCGACATGTCTCAAATCACCGACATCGCTTGTTTAGGCGGCACAGCCAAGCGAGCCAACGTCGGGGTCTTCGACCACCGACCTGCGAACGGCATTTCCTCCGTAGGTCGGCACTCGAAGAGTCCGACATGTCTCAAATCACAGACATCGCTTGTTTAGGCGTCACAGCCAAGCGAGCCAACGTCGGGCTCTTCGACCACCGACCTGCGAATGGCATGTCCCCCGTAGGTCGGCACTCGCAGAGTCCGACATGTCTCAAATCACCGACATCGCTTGTTTAGGCGGCACAGCCAAGCGAGCCAACGTCGGGGTCTTCGACCACCGACCTGCGAACGGCATTTCCTCCGTAGGTCGGCACTCGAAGAGTCCGACATGTCTCAAATCACAGACATCGCTTGTTTAGGCGTCACAGCCAAGCGAGCCAACGTCGGGCTCTTCGACCACCGACCTGCGAATGGCATGTCCCCCGTAGGTCGGCACTCGCAGAGTCCGACATGTCTTCATCACGCCGCTAATTTTTCCACTTCAGCGGGCGCGACTTTGTCCAGTGCCACGCGCAACTGTTGCAGCGTGCGCTGCACGTTGTGCCACTTTTCCAGGCCAAACAGGCCCATTCGGAAGGTGCGGAAGTCGGCGGGCTCGTCGCACTGCAAGGGCACACCGGCGGCCGTTTGCAAGCCTTCGGCCAGAAACTTCTTGCTGGACTGGATGTCGGGGTCGGTCGTGTAACTGACCACCACGCCGGGCGCTTCAAAGCCAGAGGCGGCCACGCTCGGGAATCCTCGCTCAGCCAGCAGCTGGCGCACAGCGCGGCCCAAAGCGATTTGCTCATCACGCACTTTGGCAAAGCCATAAGCGTCGGTTTCGACCATCGCATCACGCAACCGCAACAGGGCATCGGTGGGCAAGGTGGTGTGGTACATGTGGCCACCGCCTTCGTAGGTTTCCATCACTTGCAACCACTTTTTGAGATCCATCGCAAAAGTGGTGCTGGTGGTGGCGTCTATGGCTTGGCGGGCCCGTTCGCTCAGCATGACCATGGCGCAGCAAGGCGAGCTGCTCCAGCCCTTTTGCGGTGCGCTGATCAGCAGGTCCACGCCGGTGGCTTGCATGTCCACCCACATGGCGCCCGAGGCGATGCAGTCCAGCACCAGCAAGCCACCCACGGCGTGAACGGCGTCAGCCACAGCCTTCAGGTAATCGTCGGGCAAGATCATGCCGGCTGCGGTTTCCACATGCGGCGCAAATACCAAAGCGGGTTTTTCTGAGGCAATCGCAGCGGTCACTTCGGCAATCGGGGCAGGTGCCCAAGCGGCTTGCGAGCCTTCGGCAATGCGCCGAGCCTTGAGCACGCTGTGGCTTTTGGGGATCTGGCCCATGTCAAAAATCTGCGTCCAGCGGAAGCTGAACCAGCCGTTGCGGATCACCATGACGTGTTGGCCGGTGGCGAACTGGCGGGCGACAGATTCCATGCCAAAAGTGCCGCTGCCGGGCACCAGCGCCACGCTGTGGGCGCTATAGACCTTTTTGAGCAGACCCGAAATGTCAGTCATCACGCCTTGAAAGCGTTGCGACATGTGGTTCAGGGCGCGGTCGGTGTAGACCACCGAAAATTCGAGCAGACCATCGGGGTCGATTTGAGGCAGCAATCCGGGCATGGGAGTCTCCGAGTCAAAAAATCAGGTTGTCCAGCTTACATGAGTTCTGGACGCAGCTTGGCCGATCACTCATTCATGCGTGATGAGAATACTGTGTTCAGCGATGTGGCTTTGAAACTCTGGCGAGGTCGTGGCCCAGTCCACCACGTCGACACGCCAGGGCAGATCACTGCTGGCAAAAGCATCTTGCAATTGGCCCAAGGTGCTCAGCGGAGTCGGCGTTTCACCCATGATGACCAGGTCCAGGTCGGAGTAGGGTTTGGGCTTGCCCCGCGCCCGTGATCCAAACATGCGCACTTCCTGTGTGGGCAGCCATGTGGCCAGGATGTTTTTCACGAGCGCCAGTTCGGTGGCGCTCATGCCGTGTTTAGGCTCAGTCAACGGTGTCTTCCAGCCGAGCCAGCAAGCGCCGTGCATCCATCATGAAGGCTTGGGTGCCCTCATAGACTTGCTGGGCTTTTTGGTGGTCATAGGTGTGCGCTGTGATGTTGCGCATATGACGGTAGCCAAACCAGTCTTGCACGTTTGAGATCAGGCCTTTTTCAGCAGCGATGCGCAGCACGTCGCGGAAGTTGGCGAAATCCACTTCACTGGGATTCAGTGCGTCCATTTCCAGGCGGCGACGCAGCATCTTGGTGCTGATTTCATAGACGAATTCGAAGTTTTGAATGACACCAGCAATCAAAGTGTGGCGGACTTTGTCGTTTTGCTGGTTGAACCAGGCAGCTTCGCGCACAACGTCCAGCCCGTCTTCAAGCGAGGCCAATGATTGACGAAGCGGTGTCAGATCGAGCTGTGGACGGTTCATGGGGGCATTGTCCCGAGCAAGCCAGGTGCGGTCAACGACCGCGCCGCACCCTCAAAATCTCATCCAATATCAACAAGCCAGCGCCCAAGGTGATGGCGCTGTCGGCCACGTTGAAGGCCGGAAAGTGCCAGGCGGCCCAGTGAAAGTCGAGGAAGTCCACCACGTAGCCGTGCAGCAGGCGGTCCACCACATTGCCCACGGCGCCGCCCAAAATCAGGGCAATGGCCAGGCTGAACAGGGTTTGCCCGGCGTGTGAGCGCAGCATGGCCAGCATGAACAGCGTGGCCACGACGCCAATGCCGGTGAAAAACCAGCGTTGCCAGCCGCCTGCACCGGCCAGGAAGGAGAACGCCGCGCCGTGGTTGTGCACCCGCACCAAGTTGAAAAACGAGGTCCAGCGCACGCTGTCGCCCAGCTGGAAAGCGCTGATCACCAGCACTTTGGTGAACTGGTCAATGACCAACACCAGCAGGGCAATGCCCAGCCAGAGCATCAGGCCTTGTTGGGTGCCGCTTTTGGCGAATTTTTTGGAGCTGGCCATGGTTTGGTCCTCAGGCGGCGTGGCGGGTTTCGCCAGCGCCGTGCAGATTGCTCACGCAGCGACCGCAAATGGTGGGGTGGGCGGCGTCGTGGCCCACGTCGTCGGTGTAGTGCCAGCAGCGTTCGCACTTGGTGGCTTGGCTGGGCGTCACTTGCACGGTCAGGGCGTCGCCTGCCTGGAGCGTCACTTTGGACGTGATGAACACGAACTTGATGTCCGCGCCCAAGCTGGCCAGCAGGGCGTGGTCAGCAGCCGGTGCAGTCAAGGTGATTTCGGCTTGCAGGGATGCGCCCACTTGGCCTGCAGCACGCAGGTTTTCGATGTCTTTGTTGGCCAGGTCGCGGATTTCGCGGATGCGGCTCCACTTGGCCAAAAGCGCTTCATCGGCCTGACCAAAGTCGCTGAAGGTTTCCATGAAGATGGATTCCGATGTGCCGAATGTGGTCCAAGCTTCTTCAGCCGTGAACGACAAGAACGGTGCCATCCAGCGCAGCATGCCGTGGGTGATGCGGTAAAGCGCAGTCTGCGCACTGCGGCGAGCCAGCGACTTGGGCGCTGTGGTGTACAGGCGGTCCTTGAGCACGTCCAGATAAAACGCGCCCAGGTCTTCCGAGCAATAAATTTGCAGCTTGGAGACCACGGGGTGGAACTCGTACACGTCAAAGTGGGCGCGGATGTCTGCTTGCAGTTGCGCGGCACGGGCCAGCGCGAAGCGGTCGATCTCCAGCAACTCGCTGTCGGCCACGGCGTCTGTCGCTGGGTCAAAGTCACTCACGTTGGCCATCAAGAAGCGCAGCGTGTTGCGCACGCGGCGGTACGAGTCCACCACGCGGGCGAGGATCTTGTCGTCGATGTTCAGGTCGCCCGAGTAATCGGTGCTGGCCACCCACAGGCGCACGATTTCTGCGCCCATTTTGGAGGTGATG
This sequence comes from Limnohabitans sp. T6-5, assembly GCF_003063315.1. Taxonomy (GTDB): domain Bacteria; phylum Pseudomonadota; class Gammaproteobacteria; order Burkholderiales; family Burkholderiaceae_C; genus Limnohabitans_A. The sequence goes on along the minus strand of NZ_NERV01000002.1, from coordinate 784,499 downwards.
GTTTGCGGCTCCACGGTGTTGCCCAGCGACTTGCTCATCTTGCGGCCTTGGCCGTCGGTGGCAAAGCCGTGGGTCAGCAGGCCCTTGTAGGGTGCGCGGCCGTACAGGGCGCAGCCCAGCAACAGTGAGCTGTGGAACCAGCCCCGGTGCTGGTCGTGGCCTTCGAGGTACAGGTCGGCTTCAGGGCCCTCTGCATGGAAGGGCGCCACGCCGTAAGCGTCTTTGTGGCTGGTGCGCAGCACATGCTGGAAGGTGGAGCCGGAGTCGAACCAGACTTCCAGGATGTCGGTGCTCTTGGTGTAGCTGGGCGCATCGGCCGCACCCAAAATCTCTTCCACCGTCACGCGGCTCCAGGCTTCGATTCCGCCTTTTTCGACGATGTCAGCGGCTTGGTCCAGGATGGCCATGGTGTTCGGGTGCAGTTCGCCCGAGTCCTTGTGCAAAAAGAACGGCACGGGCACGCCCCAGCTGCGCTGGCGCGAGATGCACCAGTCGGGGCGGTTGGCGATCATGTCGCGCAGGCGGGTTTTGCCGTTTTCGGGGTAGAAGCTGGTGTCTTCGATCGCGTCGAGCGCCAGCTGGCGCAGGGTCTTGGGCGCTTTGTCGGAGGTGAACACACCTTCGCCCTCGTCCATGCGCACAAACCACTGAGCGGCAGCGCGGTAGATGACGGGCGTTTTGTGGCGCCAGCAGTGCGGGTAGCTGTGGGTGATGGTCACGGTGGACATCAGGCGGCCTGCATTGCGCAGCGCGTCCAGCACCACAGGGATGGCTTTCCAAATGTGTAGCCCGCCAAACAGCGGGAAGTCTTCGGCATAGGTGCCGTTGCCTTGCACCGGGTTCAGGATGTCGTCGTACTTCAGGCCGTTGGCGATGCAGGAGTTGAAGTCGTCCACGCCGTAAGCGGGCGAGGAGTGCACCAGGCCCGTGCCGTCGCTGTCGCTGACGTATTCGGCCAAGTACACGGGCGAGAGGCGCTTGTAGCCTGCATCCACGTCGTACAGCGGGTGGCGGAAATTCAGGCCGCCCAGCGCCGTGCCTTTGGCCGTGGCCAGCACGGTGCCGCCTTGCAGACCAAAGCGCTCTAGGCATTTGTCCACCAGCGACTCGGCCAGCACCAGGCAGCCCTTGTCGGTTTGCACCAAGGCGTAGGTCAGCTCGGGGTGGGCATTCAGGGCCTGGTTGGCGGGGATGGTCCAGGCGGTGGTGGTCCAAATCACGGCGAAGCCGCTTTGGCCCGCGGGAAGGGACGTGAGGCCAAAGGCGGCGGCAAGCTTGGCAGCGTCGTCGGTTTCAAAGGCCACATCCAGTGTGTCGCTTTGCTTGTCCTGGTATTCGATCTCGAACTCGGCCAGCGATGAGCCGCAGTCAAAGCACCAGTAAACGGGCTTGAGGCCACGGTAGACAAAACCGCGCTCGATCACGCGTTTGAAGGCGCGGATTTCACCGGCTTCGTTGGCGAAGTCCATGGTGCGGTAAGGGCGCTCCCAGTCGCCCAGCACGCCCAGGCGCTTGAAGTCTTCGCGTTGTTGGTCAATTTGTTCGGTGGCGAAGGCACGGCTCTTGGCCTGCATGTCGTCGCGGCTGAGCTTGCGGCCGTGTAATTTTTCAATCGCGTTTTCGATGGGCAGGCCGTGGCAGTCCCAGCCGGGGATGTATTGCGCGTCAAAGCCAGCGAGTTGCTTGGACTTGACGATCATGTCTTTGAGCACTTTATTCAGCGCGTGGCCGATGTGCAGCTTGCCGTTGGCATAGGGCGGGCCGTCGTGCAACACGAACAGTGGGGCGCCTTGGCGGGCAGCGCGCAGTTTTTTGTACAAACCACCGTCGTTCCACTCGCTCACCCAGCCCGGCTCGCGCTTGGGCAGGTCGCCGCGCATCGGGAAGGGGGTGTCCATCATGTTGATGTGGGTGTCGGGGTTCTGGGTTTTGTCGGTCATGGTGCGTCAAGTCGAGAGGGCTTCGACAAGCTCAGCCCGATCGGTGGGCCGTTCGGAGAGATTGATGGGGGTGGGCCGTTGAAGTCGTTTGCCCTGAGCCTGTCGAAGGCGGCAAACGAGGGCCGGAGCGTCAAATTCGGTCGCGGGTGGTTTGGCGGCTGGTTTCACCATGACGGGAGGCAAACCACGCCTGTGCGTCGTCGCAGTCTTTGGCAATGCCCTTTGTCAGGGCGTCCAGACCGTCGTATTTGAGTTCGTCGTGTAATTTATGCAGCAAGTCCACGCGGATGATTTTACCGTAGCCCCCCTCGGCCCCCAGTTGGGCGGGCCAGTCGAAGGCGTGGGTCTCCAGCAGAACGCGCCCGCCGTTGACGTCATTCGGGTCCAGCGAGGGGCGGATGCCCAGATTGGCCACGCCCTTCAAGGGCTGATCGGCCAAGCCGTGCACCTGCACCACAAAGATGCCGCTGGCGGCAGGCTTCCAGTGCGAGAAACGCAAATTCAGGGTCCGAAAGCCGTCGCCTGCGCCTTGGGCTGTGGCGGCCAATTCGCGGCCCAACTTGCGCCCGTGCACCACATGGCCGCTGATGCTGTAGGGGCGGCCCAGCAGGGCGTGCACCGCGGGCAGGTCGCCTTTGGCCAGCGCATCGCGCACGGCCGAGCTGGACACGCGCAGGCCGCGCACCTCGTAGCTGTTCATGCGGGCTACGTCAAATCCCAAGCGCTGGCCTGCGGCGTCGAGCATGGCGTAGTCGCCGGCCCGTTTGGCACCAAATCGGAAATCGTCGCCCACCAGCACATAACGCACGCCCAGGCCGCGCACCAGCACCTGCTCAATGAAGTCTTGGGGTGACTGGCTGGCCAGCCGAGCGTCAAAGGGCAAAACCACCACTTGGTCGACGCCACAGCGCTCGAGTTCTTGCAGTTTGTCGCGCAGAGTGGCGATGCGGGCGGGAGCCAGTTCGGGCTTGTTCAGGGCCTTGGCAAAGTAGTCTCGCGGGTGCGGCTCGAAGGTCATCACGCAGCTGGGCACGCCCCGGTGAGCGGCTTCACTGCGCAAGAGCGCCAGCATGGCCTGGTGGCCCCGGTGCACGCCGTCGAAGTTGCCAATGGTCAGGGCGCAGGCAGGAGCCAAGTCGGGGTGGTGGAAGCCGCGGAAAACCTTCATGGTGCTGGAGCCGTTGTGGTGTGCTGGACTTGGGGCTTTTGGCCCTTGTCACGGTTTTGAGAAATTCAAAGGGTATATTGTGACTGAGCCCGCTCCGTCCAAGCTCCGGCACCACGCCTGGCCTGACCGGATCGAGACAGTCCCGTTTCCATGTCCGTGCTGTGCACCTGTGCCAAGGAGTCGTTTGTGAAGGTCTTGAAACTCTCTGCCCAAGGGCTGCCCCAGTCGTGGATTTCGCTGGAGCAAGCCGTCACGCATTACGCCGCCGACGAGGTGCGCTGGGAAGTGGGCGGGCAAGTGGCGGTGTTTCGAGGGGGGCACAACGCCATCACGGGCGAGCAATCCATCATCACCGTCAACAGCATCATTGGCACCCAGGGCGTGCCGCGCATCAACCCGTTTAATCTGCGTCCGGGGTTGTCCAATTCCAAGCTGTTTGTTCGTGATCGCAATGTGTGCGCCTATTGCGGTGGTAATTTTGATGAAGCAGACCTGACCCGAGAGCACATCGTGCCCCTGTGCCAGAACGGGCCTGACCACTGGATGAATGTGGTCACCGCCTGCCGCTCGTGCAACCACCGCAAAAGCAGCCGCACGCCCGAGCAGGCCAAGATGCCCTTGCTGTACGCGCCCTATGTGCCCAGCCTGTGGGAAGACTTCATCTTGCGCAACCGCCGCATCCTGAGTGACCAGATGGAGTTTTTGATGGCCCATGTGCCCAAGACGTCGCGTTTGCTGGTTTGACCCGCGGGCGCTTGCGGTGGCGCTTGAATCGCCGCATCATGGCTTCCTGAAAAACAACAAGGCCTGGGCCATGCCCCAAGCGCCTTCAGGGAGACCGATCATGTCCATGTCTATGTCTGTGCAAGGGGCTGCGCCGCTTGTTTCGCGGCGACAAGTGTTGCTGTGGTCAGCCAGCCCCTGGTTGGCGACAGCGGGGTCAGCGGCTGCAGCCGATGGGGAGCGGGTCCAACTGGCCGCTGTCTGGCCGCAAGGGCGCACCCCCCGGGGCTATCTGGTCAGCGAAAAGTTCGATGGTGTGCGCGCCGTTTGGGACGGGCAGGTTTTGCGCTTTCGCAGTGGGCGGCTGATCGCTGCCCCCTCCTGGTTTTTGGCCGCATTGCCCCCGCTGCCACTGGATGGCGAGTTGTGGATGGGACGCGGCCAGTTTGACCGCGTCTCGGGCGCGGTGCGCAAGGCGGTGCCAGATGAGGACGAGTGGCGCCGTATTCAATATTGGGTGTTTGATGCGCCAGGTTGGAACGAGCCGTTTGCCAGGCGCGTGGGACTGATGGCTCAAGCCCTGGATGCCGCCCATGTGCCTTGGTTGAAGCCTGTGGCGCAAACGACGGTGCCAGATGCCACGACTTTGGCGATGCGTTTGCGCGAAGTCGTGCAGCAAGGAGGTGAGGGGCTGGTATTGCACCGGGCAGATGCCTTGTGGCGGGCCGGACGCAGCGAAGGCCCGCGCGCTGCCTTGTTCAAATTCAAGCCTGAACCCGATGAAGAAGGGCAGGTGCTGGGTTATCAGCCCGGCAAAGGCCGCTTGCACGGGCAGACCGGTGCTTTGCTGGTGCAGATGCCTTCTGGCCAGCGATTTGCATTGGGCGCAGGCCTGAGCGATGCCCTGCGCCGTGAGCCACCACCTGTGGGGGCTTGGGTGACCTACCGCTACCGTGATCGAACCCCGACAGGCTTACCACGCTTTGCCAGCTTTGTGCGGGTTCGAGACCCGGAATGACCCGATGACCTGGATCTTGTAGGTGGTTTCAGTTCCGCCGTTGGTGGGCTTGGTGTAGGCCTATGTCGGGGTCTTCGACCACCGACCTACAAATGCGGTCCTTTGACCGCGAACCTAAATGCTGTTCTTCGTCTGCCGAGCTACAAATACCCCGTAGGTCGGTACTCGCAGAGTCCGACGTTGGGTCGATTTACCGCTATTCCCCGCATGAGCGAGAGGGCTTGAGCCAGCACGTCGGGGTCTTCGACCGCCAACCTGCAAACAACGCGCAGGTCGGTGGCTTCAGCCCCGACAAATGATCCAAGTTCAGGCGAAGACGCCAGCGGTTTCCTGCATCCTGGCCGACACTTCACCCAGCTGGTGCAGGGTGTCGCCAAACGTCATGTCCAGTTGCGTCAATTTCTTGAAGTAGTGGCTCACGATGTACTCGTCCGTGACCGCAATGCCGCCGTGCAGCTGCACAGCCTGCTGGCCGATGAAGCGCATGGACACGCCCAGCTGGTACTTGGCGCGGGCCATGGCGCGGCGGCGCTCTTCAGCTGGCGCGTGCAGCTTGAGCGTGGCGTAGTAGCTCATGGAGCGGGCCAACTCCAATTGCATCTTCATGTCCGAGACGCGGTGGCGCAGGGCTTGGAAGCTGGCAATCACCACACCGAATTGCTTGCGGGTGTTGAGGTAGTCCACGGTGATGGCCAGGGTCTTGTCCATCACGCCGACGGCTTCGGCACACACACTGGCGATGCCAATGTCCACGGCTTCTTCGAGTGCAGTCATGCCGTTCAGGGTGATCAGCTGGGCAGGGGCCTTGCTGAGCACCACTTCGGCGGCGCGTGAACCGTCTTGCGTGACGTAGGCCTGGGTGCTGACACCGCTGGCGCTGCGCTCGACCAGGAAGAGGGCCAGTTGACCATTGGCCATGGCTGGCACCACAAAGGCGTCCGCTTGGTCGCCCACGGCCACCACACTCTTGGTGCCAGTCACGGTCCATGCACCACCCGACTCGCTGGCCTGTGCAGCGCAGCGGTTCAGTTGGTAGCGGGCCGAGCGCTCTTGGTGCGCCAGCACAACGATGGCTTCGCCACTGGCCATGCGGGGCAGCCAAGCGGCTTGCAAGGCTGCAGGCGCGTGGGTTTGCAGTGTGGCGCTGGTGATCAGGGTTTGGGTCAGGGGCTCGAGCACGATGCCGCGGCCGAGTTCTTCCATGGTCACCATGGCCTCGGTCGGGCCCATGCCCATACCGCCGTTGTCTTCACTCACATACAGGCCCGTCAGGCCCAGTTCGGCCAGCTCGGTGTAGGCGGCGCGGTCAAAACCCCCAGCGGCCACGATAGCGCGGCGACGGTCAAAGTCGTAGCCCTTGTCCACCCATTTGCGCACCGCGTCGCGCAGTTGTTCTTGGTCGTCAGAAAAATCGAAATCCATGTGTGTCTCTCCTTAACCCAGAACTGTCTGGGCGACGATGTTGCGTTGCACTTCGTTGCTGCCGCCGTAGATGGTGGTCTTGCGCATGTTGAAGTAGTTGGCGGCCAGGGGTGCGTTGGCCAGGGTGCCCCCGGGGAAGTTGCCTTGCCAGCCGGCGTCCATCGCTTCGAAGATGCAGGGCAGGGCAAAAGGCCCAGCGGCTTGCATCATCAGCTCGGTGTAGCGCTGCTGGATTTCGCTGCCCTTGATCTTGAGCAGACCCGCGATGTCGAGCGAGTTCTTGCCGGACTTTTCGGCCGACAGGACGCGCAATACCAGCATTTCAAGGGCGACGATGTCGACTTCGAGTTTGGCGATTTCGTCACGGAAGCGCAGGTCGTCGTAGACGCCTTCGGCCTTGGCGATGCGCTTCAAGCGCTCCAACTCGCGCTTGGCGCGGTTCACGTCGGCGATGTTGGTGCGCTCGTGGGCCAGCAGGTGCTTGGCGTAGTTCCAGCCCTTGTTTTCTTCGCCGATCAGGTTTTCGGCGGGCACTTCGACGTTGTCAAACCAGACTTCGTTGACCTCGCACTCGCCGTCGAGCAGTTTGATGGGACGCACGGTTATCCCGGGCGACTTCATGTCGATCAGCAAGAAGGAGATGCCGGTTTGTGGCTTGCCTTCGGTGCTGGTGCGCACCAAGCAGAAGATCCACTCGCCAAACTGGCCCAAGGTGGTCCAGGTCTTCTGGCCGTTGACGATGTATTTGTCGCCTTGGCGCTCAGCGCGGGTCTTGAGGGAGGCCAGGTCAGAGCCGGAGCCCGGCTCGCTGTAGCCCTGGCTCCACCAGACTTCGCCGCTGGCGATGCCGGGCAAGAAGCGCTGCTGCTGCTCGGCATTGCCGAAAGCCATGATCACCGGGGCCACCATGACGGGGCCAAAAGGCACCACGCGGGGGGCGCCAGCCAAGGCGCATTCTTCTTCGAACAAATGCTTTTGCACGGCGGTCCAACCGGGGCCACCAAACTGCTTGGGCCAACCGTAGCCCAGCCAGCCTTTTTTGCCCAGGATCTTGGCCCAGGATTGCATGTCGTCACGCGTCAGGCGCATGGCGTTGTGCACTTTGTGCGAAAGCTCGGTCGGCAAATTTGCCTTGACCCAGGTGCGAACTTCGTCGCGGAACGCGAGTTCTTCGGGGGTGAATGCCAAATCCATGGGGGAATTTCTCCGTTGGGGTAAGTGTTATTTGTAGCGCTGTGCAAACAAAATCAAACGACCGTGCTTTTTATCACGCGGCAGGCGTGTGCCCATGTCTTAGGTGCGACAAACAAGGGTTTGCAGGGGGTGTGCTGGGATAATCCGCGCACACATGAAAAACATTGTCATTTTGATTTCCGGATCGGGCTCCAACATGGCGGCCATCGTGCGTGCTGCCGAGCAAGAGCGGTGGTCTGAGCGCTTGAATGCCCGGGTGGCGGCCGTGATCAGCAACAAGGCCGATGCCGCAGGCCTTGAGATGGCCAAGGCGCACGGCATTGCAACGAGCGTTTTGGACCACAAGTCGTTTGCCAGCCGCGAAGACTTTGACGCGGCCTTGATGGCCGAAATTGACCTTTTTTCGCCCGAATTGGTGGTGCTGGCCGGGTTCATGCGCATCTTGACGCCTGGTTTTGTGGCGCATTATGCAGGGCGCTTGATCAATATTCACCCATCTTTGTTGCCCGCTTTTCCGGGCTTGAACACCCACCAGCGGGCCATTGATGCAGGTTGCCAATTCGCGGGGGCCACAGTGCACCAGGTCACGGCCGACCTCGACCACGGCCCCATCCTGGCGCAAGCGGTGGTGCCTGTGCTGTTCGATGACACGGCGGAGGTGCTGGCTGCCCGTGTTTTGACGCAAGAGCACCTGATTTATCCGCGCTCGGTCGCTGAATTTTTCCGTAATCTGCCTTCGTATTGATCCGGCCCGATGAAGTTTGCATGAACGCTTTTTTGTGGGAGCGGCGCCCTCGCCGCGATTGAGCCTCGCAGACCACTACCCATCGCCCCGAGGGCGGGGCTCCCACACTGATCGCTATGCCAAGAAAAGCCTTTCACTTCAAACTTCACAGCGCCGGATCTATAGGTCGGAGGTCGAAGACCCCGACAAATGCCCGCTCTGCGAATGCCGGCCTACAAAAGCCAGAGACTTGATCTGCGGCTTCAGACCCGACATGGTTCTGCGCCGGGGCCGAGATCTTCGAGCTGAGGCCATCAACCTGCAAAATGTTCAATCGCCGATGCGTTCAAAGCGAGGCTGTACTTTTCCGTTGAACTTGGCCACTTCCAAAAACATGGCCGCAGGCCGCACCCACAGGCCTTGTTCGCCATAGAGGGCCTGGTAAAGCGTCATGGGCTGCAGATCTTCGCTGTGCCGCACGGTGCCCAGCACGCGGTACTGGCCCCCTTTGTAATGTTTGTAGAGGCCCTTGGGGGTTTCGATCAAGGGCTGCAGCGTTTCTGACATGGATTTCCTTTGGGGGTTCTGGGCGGCATGGACAGGGATGGGACAATACGCCCCATGCATCCAAAAGCCCTTTTAGACGCCTGCGCCGATCTGGTCAGGCTGGTTCTCCAATTTGAACATCCCGCCGACGCTGTGGTGTCGCGCTATTTCCGTGAACACCGCTCGCTGGGCCCGCGCGAGCGTGCGACCCTGGCCGAAACCGCTTTTGCAGTGTTGCGCAAGAAGCTCTTGTTTGAACAGCTGGCCCGCTCGGGCTCCGGCCCCAAAGAGCGCAAGCTGGCCATCCTGGGTTTCTTCGGCCCCCGCGACTTTTTGGCCGCAGCGTTGAACGACACCGAAAAGCAATGGCTGGCCACTTGCGACGCCATTCCGGCCGATGCCTTGATGGCCCCGCATCGCCACAACTTGCCCGAGTGGATGGCCAAAGCCCTGCAAGCCCAGCTGGGTGAGGACTTCTGGGCGCTGGCTGAAAACCTTCAGCAGCCCGGCACGCTCGACTTGCGCGTGAACACTTTCCAGGCCAAGCGCAGCGACATTCAAAAAGAGCTGACCCAGGCGGGCATCCCGTCCAAGCCCACCCCTTATTCGCCCTGGGGTTTGCGCCTGGAGGGCAAGCCTGCCTTGCAAAAGACCGACGCTTTTACACGTGGCGCCATCGAAGTGCAAGACGAAGGCTCGCAACTGCTGGCTTTGCTGGTCGATGCCCATCGCGGTGAGATGGTGGTCGATTTTTGTGCGGGCGCCGGTGGCAAGACCCTGGCGCTGGGAGCGTCGATGCGCAGCACGGGCCGCCTGTATGCGTTTGATGTGTCGGGGCACCGCCTGGATGCGCTCAAGCCGCGCATGGCGCGCAGTGGTCTGTCCAACGTGCACCCGGCAGCGATCGCGCACGAGCGCGATGAGCGCGTCAAGCGTCTGGCAGGCAAGATCGACCGCGTTTTGGTCGATGCGCCTTGTTCTGGGCTGGGCACCTTGCGTCGCAACCCGGACTTGAAGTGGCGCCAAAAGCCCCAAGCTGTGCAGGAGTTGACCGAGAAACAACAGGCCATCTTGCAAAGCGCTTCGCGCATGGTCAAGTCGGGCGGCCGCTTGGTGTATGCCACTTGCAGCGTGTTGCCCGAAGAAAACGAGTTGATTGCGCAAGCCTTCAGCGCGGCCAATCCTGATTTCATTCCTTTGAATGTGGCTCAGGAGTTGGAACGACTCAAAGTGCCCGAGGCGGCTGCTTTGTGCACGCCAGAAGTCACGGATTCAGCCGCTCCCCAGCCGGCGGGTGAGTACTTGAGGCTGTGGCCGCATCGACACGGTACAGATGGATTCTTTGCCGCGGTTTGGGTCAGAAAGTAATCTTTTTGGGATCAAATGTGATTGAGACAGTTGAAAACACTGTCTTTTTCAGCGCGAAAAACTTAAAATCGACAAATTGCCTGAAATCAGGCTTCAGTAGAAAGACAGACTCATGTTATTGCCTGATTGGGCTTTTTTGGATGCGGTGGTTCAGTGGATGGGCCACGGCCTGTTTGACTTGGCTTGGTGGCAAATTGTGTTGGTCACCTTGGGCCTGACCCACATCACCATTGCCAGCGTCACCATCTTCTTGCACCGTCACCAAGCGCACCGCGCTTTGGACTTGCATGCGATTCCTTCGCACTTTTTCCGTTTCTGGCTGTGGCTCACTACCGGCCAGGTGACCAAGGAGTGGGCCGCGATTCACCGCAAGCACCATGCCAAGTGCGAGCAAGCCGAAGACCCGCACAGCCCGCACGTGTACGGCATCAAAACGGTGTTGTTCACCGGTGCTGAGCTGTACCGCAAGGAATCCAAGAACCTGGACACCATGAAGCGTTATGGCCATGGCACACCCGATGACTGGATCGAGCGCAACCTGTACACCCGCTTTTCCTGGCAGGGCGTGGCTTTGATGTTGATCATTGATGTGGCCTTGTTTGGTTTCATTGGCTTGACGGTCTGGGCCGTGCAAATGGCCTGGATTCCAATCACCGCCGCAGGCATCATCAACGGCGCTGCGCATTACTGGGGTTACCGCAATTTCGAAGCGCACGATGCCAGCACCAACATCTCGCCTTGGGGCATCTTGATTGGTGGCGAAGAGTTGCACAACAACCACCACACCTATCCCACATCGGCCAAACTGTCGGTCAAGCCTTACGAATTCGACATCGGCTGGTTGTACATCCGCATGCTGGAAACTGTGGGGCTGGCCACGGTCAAGAAGACGCCCCCGCGTTTGGCTTACGGCGACATCCGTCCTGTGGCCGATGAAAAGACCTTGGAGGCCTTGATCGCCAACCGCTACGAAGTCATGGCTGGCTATGCCCGCAATTTGCGCGCCGTGATGCAACAAGAAGCAAGCAAGCTGGATGCCAATGTGCAGCAAGCGGCCAAGCGCTGGTTGCACCGCGATGCGGCCAAGGTGCCCGCTGATGCGCAAGCTCAGCTCAAGCAGGCCCGCGCAGCCAGCCCGGTGCTCGACAAGATGGTGCAGATGCGTGAAGAGCTCAGCCAGATCTGGCTCAACACCTCGCACTCGCGCGAGCAATTGGCCGCTGATTTGCAAGCCTGGTGCCGCCGTGCCGAGGAAAGCGGTATTGCTGCCTTGCGTGATTTCTCGGTTAAGTTGCGCGCAGTGCGCCAGACCGCCTGAGACATTTTCCATGTCCATTCAGCAACAGGGCCTTCGGGCCCTGTTTGCTTTTTCGGGGGGGCTGGTCGCGGCCTCGTAGGTCGGTACTCGAAGAGTCCGACGTTGTTGGCGCCCCAGGGGTACATGCCAACACAGGTGTGGATGGCGGGCAAGCCTGTGTCGGAGACTTCGACCGCCAGACAGCCTTCACCCCTGTTTTGGGCATAAAAAAACCCGCTGTGTGAACAGCGGGTTTTTTGTTGCAAGGCTCAGGCTGAATTACTTCAGCTTGATTTCCTTGTATTCAACGTGCTTGCGAGCTTTGGGGTCGAACTTCATGATCGACATTTTCTCGGGCATGGTTTTCTTGTTTTTGCTGGTCGTGTAGAAGTGACCAGTGCCAGCTGTGGATTCCAGCTTGATTTTTTCGCGTCCGCCTTTGGTTGCCATGGTGTATGACTCCTAATGTTCTGGGTTTAGGCTTGACCGCGTGCACGCAGGTCTGCGAGCACGGCATCGATGCCGTTTTTGTCGATCAGGCGCAGAGCAGCGCTGGAAACGCGCAGACGCACCCAACGGTTTTCTGTTTCAACCCAGAAACGACGGTATTGCAGGTTCGGCAGGAACCGGCGCTTGGTTTTGTTGTTGGCGTGGGAAACGTTGTTTCCCGTCATTGGGCCTTTGCCCGTTACGTCGCAAACGCGTGCCATGTGGACACTCCGATACTTTTAAAACAGCTGGTGCCGATGGGTCTCATGCTCACTTGCATGGGGCCTGGCGCTCCAGCCTCACCTCGCCAAGATGGGTGGCGGTATCCCAGATCGCTGTATCTGTGATCCCGGGCGAAGAGTCCAGGCAGATCCAGCAAAGCCTTGAATTATAACCAGAAAGCGGTGCCCATGGCCGAACCTTGAGGCGGGTCGCATTTCTGGGGGTTCGACCGAGACAGTTCATTGGACGTTGCGGGTGTCTGTCGGGGTGATGTGGCAAAGCGAAGCGCCTGTGAACACCGGCAGGCACCCGTAACGTCCGGGATGATGCCCAAGCAAGTGGTTTTCAGCCGGTGCGCAACAGCGCACCCTGGCAACTTCCGAACCAAGCTCAACCGTTGTTTTGCTCCAAAAATCGTTGTGCATCGAGCGCAGCCATGCAACCCGTGCCAGCGCTGGTGATGGCCTGGCGATAGACATGGTCTTGCACATCACCTGCGGCAAACACGCCGGGCACCGAGGTTTGGGTGGCAAAGCCCTTGAGACCGCCTTGGGTCACGATGTAGCCGTTTTCCAGCGTCAATTGACCCTGAAAGATGTCGGTGTTGGGTGAATGGCCAATGGCGATGAAGCAGCCTTTGAGGGCGACATCTTCGGTGGATCCGTCCACGGTGCTTTTTAGGCGCACGCCGGTCACCCCGGTGTTGTCGCCCAGCACTTCTTCCAGGGTTTTGAAGGTTTTGAGTTCAATCTTGCCTTCCGCGACTCTGTCCATCAGCTTGTCGACCAAGATGGGCTCGGCCTTGAATTTGTCGCGGCGGTGGATCAGGTAGACCTTGGTGGCGATGTTGGACAGGTACAGCGCTTCCTCCACGGCGGTGTTGCCGCCACCGACCACGCAGCAAACCTGGTCACGGTAGAAAAAGCCGTCGCAAGTGGCGCAGGCGCTCACGCCACGACCCTGGAAGGCTTCTTCGGTGGGCAAGCCAAGGTACTTGGCCGAGGCACCCGTGGCAATGATCAAGCTGTCACAGGTGTAGGTGCCGCTGTCACCGATGAGGGTGAAGGGGCGCTGGTCCAGCTTCACGGTGTGGATGTGGTCAAACACGATTTGCGTGTTGAAACGCTCGGCGTGTTCCTGAAAACGCTGCATCAGCTCGGGGCCTTGCACGCCGTGCACATCGGCGGGCCAATTGTCCACTTCGGTCGTGGTCATCAGCTGGCCGCCTTGGGCCATGCCGGTGATGAGCAAAGGCTTGAGGTTGGCGCGTGCGGCATAGACGGCGGCGGTGTAACCGGCTGGGCCTGAGCCGAGGATCAGGACTTTGGCGTGTTGGGTGGGAGTGGACATGGCGTGAAATCGTTGGAGCAGTCAGAGGAAATACAGAACGGATGCAGGGCATCACGAGGCGCCATTGTAAGAAACTGTCAAAAGCAAGGGGCAGATGGGGGTTTGCAGATGCTTTGCGCAACAGGCTGATCGGGTAAGCTTGCGCCTGATTTATGACTTATTCATTGCACACTTTGACGAACCCGACGGCCCGAGCCGCGCAGCCTGACGAACCCAAGACATTCTGGGCGCGTTTTGCGCAAGAAATTGCGCTTGTGGTGGGTGGCGCCCTGCTGTTGATGTGCCTGCTGGCTTTGTGGAGCTACCACCCCACTGATCCAGCCTGGTCGACTTCGGGCGCTGGCCAGGGCGTGCACAACTGGATCGGTCGCGCGGGGGCCTGGGGGGCTGATCTGGCGTATTTTCTGTTGGGCTATTCAGTGTGGTGGTGCCTGGCGGCCGGAGGTCGGGCCTGGTTGGTGGGGCTGGCGGACTGGATGAGAGGTGCTGCGGCTCAAGACGCGCAGCCCGGGCAAGCGCCATGGCGGCGCAGCCGTTTTGCTTTTTGGATGGGGCTGGTGTTGCTGCTTGCGGCGAGTGCCAGCATGGAGTGGTCTCGCTTGTACCGCCTTGAAGCCTATTTGCCAGGCCCCAGCGGAGGCGTGCTGGGCTATTGGGTGGGCTCTGCCAGTGTGCGCTGGTTGGGGTTCACGGGGGCGGCTTTGGTGAGCATTGCCTTGATGGTTGCTGGTGTGGCGATGGTTTTCCGGTTTTCCTGGGGGCAGCTGGCAGAAAGCATCGGCGCTCGCATAGACGCGCTGATCCAGTCGCGCCATGAGAAACGGGAAATTCAGGAAGATTGGGCGCTTGGTCAGCAGGCTTTGCGTGAGCGCGAGCAAGCCATGCCCCTGCACGCCATTGAGCCGCAATGGGACACGGATGCTGAAATTCTTGCCCCTTCAACGGCGACGCAAGCTTCGAGCAAGGCGGCATTAAATCCGGCGCCGCAGCCAGAGCCGCAAGCGGCTGTGTATGTGCCGCCGCCTGCACCGAGGGTGATTGAACCTGCCGTGATGGAAGTCCCGCGCAGCGAACGGGTGGTCAAGGAGCGCCAAAAACCGCTGTTCACCGAATTGCCTGACAGCAAGCTGCCGCAGGTTGATCTGCTGGACGCTTTGACTTCACGGCAGGAAACCGTGTCACCCGAAACGCTGGAAATGACCAGTCGACTGATTGAGAAAAAGCTGTCGGATTTTGGCGTCAAAGTTCGCGTGGTGGCGGCCGCGCCCGGGCCAGTGATCACGCGCTATGAGATCGAGCCAGACATCGGCGTCAAGGGCTCGCAGATCGTCAACCTGGCCAAAGACCTGGCTCGTTCGCTCAGCCTGGTGTCCATCCGGGTGATAGAAACCATTCCCGGCAAGAACTTCATGGCGCTGGAATTGCCCAACGCCAAACGCCAGTCAATCAAGCTCAGCGAAATTTTGGGTTCTCAGATTTACCACGAAGCCAAGTCCATGCTGACCATGGGCTTGGGCAAGGACATCATTGGCAACCCGGTGGTGGCCGATCTGGCCAAAATGCCACACGTTTTGGTGGCTGGCACCACGGGTTCGGGCAAATCGGTGGGTATCAACGCCATGATCCTGTCGCTGCTGTACAAGGCCGAAGCCCGCGATGTGCGCCTCTTGATGATCGACCCCAAGATGCTGGAAATGTCGGTTTACGAAGGCATTCCGCATTTGCTCGCCCCCGTCGTGACCGACATGCGCCAGGCTGCGAATGGCCTGAATTGGTGCGTGGCCGAGATGGAAAAGCGTTACAAGCTGATGAGCAAGATGGGCGTGCGCAACCTGGCCGGTTACAACGTCAAGATCGACGAAGCCACCGCCCGTGAAGAATTCATCTACAACCCGTTCAGCCTGACCCCGGACGATCCGGAACCGCTCAAGCGTTTGCCGCACATCGTCGTCGTCATCGACGAGCTGGCCGATTTGATGATGGTGGTGGGCAAAAAGATCGAAGAGTTGATCGCCCGCCTGGCCCAAAAGGCCCGTGCCGCTGGCATCCATTTGATTTTGGCCACCCAGCGACCCAGCGTGGACGTGATCACCGGACTGATCAAGGCCAACATCCCGACGCGCATCGCGTTCTCTGTCGGCTCCAAAATCGACAGCCGAACCATCCTGGACCAAATGGGCGCCGAGGCCTTATTGGGCATGGGCGACATGTTGTACATGGCCAGTGGCACGGGTTTCCCGATTCGGGTGCACGGTGCTTTTGTGAGCGACGAAGAGGTCCACCGCGTGGTGACCTACCTCAAGAGCCAGGGAGAGCCCGACTACATTGAGGGTGTGCTCGAAGGCGGCACCACGGATGACGACGGCGGCATGCTGAGTGGGGGCGACAACGGTGAAAAAGACCCGATGTACGACCAAGCGGTCGAAGTCGTGCTGAAAAACCGCAAGGCCAGCATTTCGCTGGTACAGCGTCACCTCAAGATCGGCTACAACCGTGCCGCCCGTTTGGTGGAAGACATGGAAAAAGCCGGTCTGGTCAGTGCCATGAGCGGCAGTGGTCAACGTGAAATTTTGGTGCCTGCGCGGGCGGAGTGAGTCTTATGATTTTTTCTCGTCGTTGGTGGATCAGTGGCTTGTTCGCAGCTTGGGCGGTGATCAGCTGCCCACTGGCCCAGGCCGATGGGCTGGAAGCCTTGTCACAATTCATGAAGCAGGCCCGCACTGGGCGGGCGCAGTTCACGCAGTCGGTCACATCGCCTGCCAAGGCTGGGCAGCCGCCCCGCGTCAAGACCTCCAGTGGCACGTTCGAGTTTCAGCGCCCGGGGAAATTCCGCTTTGATTACCGCAAACCTTTTGTGCAAACCCTGGTGGCCGATGGTCAGACTTTGTGGCTGCACGATGTGGATCTGAACCAGGTGACGTCACGTCAGCAGGCCCAGGTGTTGGGTTCTACGCCAGCTGCTTTGCTGACCGCTGCGGCTGATTTGGAAGCTTTGAAAGCTGATTTTCAGTTCAAGGCCGAACCCGACAAAGACGGTCAGCAGTGGGTCAGGGCGGTCCCCAAAAGCACGGAGGGCCAGATCCAGTCTGTGCTGGTGGGTCTGCGCGGCACCGACAAAGGTGTGGAGTTGTCGGTGCTGGATGTGCAAGACAGCCTGGGCCAGCGCTCGGTGCTCACGTTTACCGCTTTTGAGATCAACCCGGCACTGGCGGCGCAGACCTTTGTCTTTCGGGTGCCCGCTGGTGTGGATGTGATTCGTCCTTGATATCCTTTTGTTCCCATTGAACACCATGAGTGCTGCTGCCTTGCCATCCCACGCGCCACTGGCCGAGCGCCTGCGTCCTCGTCACTTGGGCGAGGTGATCGGGCAGCAACACTTGCTGGGCGAGGGCATGGCACTGCGTTTGGCCTTCGAATCGGGGCAGCCGCACAGCTGCATTTTGTGGGGGCCACCTGGTGTGGGCAAGACCACCATCGCGCGTTTGATGGCCGATGCCTTTGACGCCCAATTTCTGAGCATCAGCGCGGTGCTGGGGGGCGTCAAGGACATTCGCGAAGCGGTGGAAAAAGCCGAGCTGGCCCGCACTGGCCTGCATCCACAGCGCACCATCATGTTTGTCGATGAGGTGCACCGCTTCAACAAAAGCCAGCAAGATGCGTTTTTGCCGCATGTGGAAAGCGGACTCTTCACCTTCATTGGGGCGACCACCGAAAACCCGTCTTTTGAGGTCAACTCCGCTTTGCTTTCCCGGGCTGCGGTGTACGTCTTGCAGCCCCTGAGCGAAGACGATCTGAAAAACATCGTGCTGCGCGCGCAAGCCATACAAGCTGTGCCGCCCATTGAGCCCCAGGCGCTTGGCCGTTTGCTGGCGTATGCCGATGGCGATGCCCGGCGCATGCTCAACACGCTGGAGACCTTGTCAATGGCAGCCAAGCAGCAAGGCATCGATCCCGTGACCGATGAATGGCTGCTGCGTGTGCTGGGCGAACGCATGCGCCGCTATGACAAAGGTGGCGAGCAGTTTTACGACACCATCAGCGCCTTGCACAAATCAGTGCGTGGATCAGACCCCGACGCTGCACTGTATTGGTTCGTGCGCATGCTCGATGGCGGTGCCGATCCGCGATACATGGCGCGCCGCCTGATCCGCATGGCCAGCGAAGACGTGGGCTTGGCCGACCCTCGCGCCTTGCGCATGGCCCTGGATGCCTCCGAGGTCTATGAGCGACTGGGCAGCCCGGAAGGTGAATTGACTTTGGCCCAATGTGTGATTTATCTGGCCATGGCGCCCAAGTCAAACGCTGCCTACAAGGCGTACAACGAAGCGCGGGCCTTTGTGAAAAAAGACGGCACGCGCCCGGTGCCCATGCACTTGCGCAATGCCCCCACCAAGCTGATGAAAGACCTGGATTACGGCAAAGGTTACCGCTATGCCCACGACGAAGAAGACGGCTTTGCCGCGGGCGAGCGCTACCTGCCCGAAGGCATGGCGAACCCCGGCTTTTACAGACCGGTTCGTCGTGGTCTGGAAATCAAAATTGCTGACAAATTGGAAGAACTGCGAAAGAAGAATTTGGCGGCAGGGTAATTCCGTAGGGAAATGAATGCTGACACCTTCCTTTCTTTCACTACAATCCCGCCACCCCGCCGATGAACCAACGATCTGGCGGGGTTTTTGCTAGTGATCAATGGGTACTCAAAAAGTCATTCTTGATTTCAGAACAACAACCGAAGCGTGATCTGCTAAGCGCAGGTCAAAACACGGAGAAATAGATATGGACGTCTTCCTGCAACAGGTCATCAACGGCCTGGTCATGGGCAGCATGTACGCCTTGGTGGCCTTGGGCTACACCATGGTGTATGGCATCATCAACTTGATCAACTTTGCTCACGGCGAAGTGCTGATGGTGGGGGCTCTGACGAGCTGGTCTGCCATCGGCATGATGCAAGAAGCCATGCCTTGGGCCCCGGGATGGCTGATCCTGATTCTGGCTACTTTGATTGCTTGCGTCGTGGCCGTCGCGCTCAATTTCACCATTGAAAAAGTGGCCTATCGTCCCTTGCGCAACAGCCCCAAATTGGCGCCCCTGATCACCGCCATCGGCATGAGCATCTTGTTGCAAACCCTGGCCATGATCATCTGGAAGCCCAACTACAAGGCGTATCCCACACTGCTGTCAAGCACGCCCATCAACATGGGGGGGGTGGTCATCACGCCCACGCAAATCATGATTTTGGGTGTGACTGCTGTCTCATTGGCTGTGCTGATGTGGCTTGTCAATTACACCCGCTTGGGCCGTGCCATGCGCGCTACAGCCGAGAACCCTCGCGTGGCGGGACTCATGGGGGTCAAGCCCGATATGGTGATTTCGGCCACCTTTGTGATTGGCGCCATTTTGGCGGCCATTGCTGGCGTGATGTATGCGTCCAACTACGGCACTGCACAGCACGCCATGGGCTTTTTGCCCGGTCTGAAGGCCTTCACCGCAGCGGTGTTTGGCGGCATTGGCAACTTGTCCGGTGCGGTCATTGGCGGCATTTTGCTGGGCCTGATCGAAGCCATTGGTTCAGGCTACATCGGTCATCTGACGGGCGGGGTGCTGGGCAGCCACTACACCGATATTTTTGCTTTCATTGTGTTGATCATCGTGTTGACCCTGCGCCCCTCGGGCCTGATGGGTGAACGTGTGGCCGACCGCGCTTGAGGGAGGTCAAACAGCCATGAAAAACAACAAAACACTTCAATTACTGCTCATTGGTGCAGCGCTCATCGTTTTGCCCTTGTTTCTCCAGATTTTTGGTAACGCCTGGGTTCGCATCGCTGACATGGCCTTGCTCTACATCTTGTTGGCCATTGGCCTGAACATCGTGGTGGGCTACGCCGGTTTGCTTGACTTGGGTTATGTGGCCTTCTTCGCGGTGGGGGCCTACATGTATGGCCTGCTGTCGTCGCCACATCTGACCCATACATTCACCAGCATTGCAGCCATGTTCCCGCAGGGCATGCACATGCCCATCTGGCTGATCGTGCCCGTGGGTGCGGGTTTGGCTGGTTTGTTCGGTTTGTTGCTGGGGGCGCCTACGCTCAAGTTGCGCGGCGATTATCTGGCCATCGTGACCTTGGGGTTTGGTGAAATCATCCGCGTGTTCATGAACAACCTGGACCATCCGGTCAACATCACCAACGGCCCCAAAGGCTTGGATCAGATCGACCCCATTTCAATTTTTGGCCTGAATCTGGGCAAGAAGCTGATGATCGGTGACTTTGAAATCGCCTCGGTTTCGCTGTATTACTACCTGTTCCTCAGCTTGGTGCTGTTCACGATTTTGATCTCGCACCGCCTGGAGATTTCACGCATTGGTCGCGCCTGGATGGCCATCCGTGAAGACGAAATCGCGGCCAAGGCCATGGGCCTGAACACCCGCAACCTCAAGTTGCTGGCTTTTGGCATGGGTGCCACTTTTGGCGGCGTGTCGGGTGCCATGTTTGCCGGTTTCCAGGGCTTCATCTCACCCGAGTCATTCAGCCTGATGGAATCAGTGATGATTATTGCCATGGTGGTTTTGGGGGGCTTGGGCTATTTGCCTGGCGTGATTTTGGGTGCCATCCTGTTGTCGGCCTTGCCTGAAGTGCTGCGTTACGTGGCAGGACCTCTGCAAGAGATCACCGGTGGTCGCCTGGACGCGTCCATCATGCGCCAGTTGTTGGTGGCTTTGGCCATGATCGTGATCATGTTGATGCGTCCTCGCGGGCTGTGGCCTTCGCCTGAGCATGGCAAATCGCTCAAGACGAAATGAAGGAGCAGAACATGAATCCAACAGCCAACAAAGACACCGTCCTGAACGTCTCGGGCATTTCCAAGCGATTTGGCGGTCTGCAAGCCCTCACCGATGTGGGTATGACCATTCAACGCGGTCAGGTCTATGGCCTGATCGGCCCCAACGGCGCAGGCAAGACCACGTTTTTCAACGTCATCACTGGTTTGTACACGCCCGACAGCGGCACTTTTGAGCTGGCAGGCAAGCCTTACCAGCCCACAGCCGTGCACGAAGTGGCCAAGGCCGGCATTGCCCGAACCTTCCAGAACATCCGTTTGTTTGCCGAAATGACGGCCCTCGAAAACGTGATGGTGGGTCGCCATGTGCGCACCCATTCGGGTTTGCTGGGCGCGATCTTCCGCACGCCCAGCTTCAAGACCGAAGAGGCCGCCATTGCCCAACGTGCCCAAGAGCTGCTCGACTATGTGGGCATCGGCAAATACGCCGACTACAAGGCCCGGACCTTGTCTTATGGCGACCAGCGTCGCCTCGAGATTGCCCGTGCACTGGCCACAGACCCGCAACTGATTGCGCTGGACGAGCCCGCTGCTGGCATGAACGCGACCGAAAAAGTGCAGCTGCGCGAATTGATCGACCAGATCCGCAAGGACAACCGCACGATCTTGCTGATCGAGCACGATGTGAAGCTGGTCATGGGTTTGTGTGACCGCGTCACGGTGCTCGACTACGGCAAGCAGATTGCCGAAGGAACGCCTGCCGATGTGCAGAAGAACGAAAAAGTGATTGAAGCCTATCTGGGCACGGGAGGACACTGAGATGGCCGACATCCTTTTGAAAGTCAAAGACCTGCAAGTCGGCTACGGCGGCATTCAGGCGGTCAAGGGCGTGAGCTTGGAGGTGCGTGAGGGTGAGCTGGTCTCCTTGATCGGCTCCAACGGTGCGGGCAAAACCACCACCATGAAAGCCATCACCGGTACCTTGCCTTTGCAAACCGGTGATATCGAGTACCTGGGTCAAAGCATCAAGGGCCAAGGCCCCTGGGATTTGGTCAAGCAAGGCCTGGCCATGGTGCCGGAAGGCCGTGGTGTGTTCACCCGCATGACCATCACGGAAAACCTGCAAATGGGCGCTTACATCCGCTCCGATGCTGCAGGCATTGCGGACGATATCGAGAAGATGTTCACGATCTTCCCGCGTCTGCGTGAACGCAAAGACCAGCTGGCGGGGACCATGTCCGGCGGTGAGCAGCAAATGCTGGCCATGGGCCGTGCCCTGATGAGCCGCCCCAAGGTCTTGCTGCTGGACGAACCCTCCATGGGCTTGTCGCCCATCATGGTCGACAAGATCTTTGAAGTGGTGCGCGATGTGTATGCCCAAGGCGTCACCGTGTTGCTGGTGGAGCAAAACGCCAGCCGTGCGTTGGCCATTGCCGACCGTGGTTATGTGATGGATTCGGGTCTCATCACCATGACCGGTGTGGGCAAAGACATGCTGGAAGACCCCAAAGTGCGAGCTGCTTATCTGGGCGAGTGATCGCCAGGATTTTGTGCGCATCGCATGCCAAAGGGCCGGTTCACCGGCCCTTTGGCTTTTTGCGCGCCCTATGCCTTCTTGCAGGTCGGTACTCGCAGACCCCGACAGGCTTCGCACAACAGGCATGACCAATTCAGTTTGGGTTGCTTTGACAGTGCACCTGTGACTGGCCCTTTCTTGACTTGCATCAGGCGCGCAGGCCCAGGACCTCCGCACAATGAATTTTTCTGCCCGGTGGTGTGGACTGCTGGATGTGGTGCATTGGGGAACGGATGTTGTCTTTGGCGTGGGTTCGCAAATACCGCTGGCACATGCTGGTCGGGGTGGCTTTGCTCTTGGCGGCGGCTGTGGGTGGGCGTTGGTGGATGGGGCCGCAAGTGGAGGCTCTCTCGGTGGTGCGCCGTGATCTGGTGCAGACCGTGGTGGCCACAGGGCGTGTGCAGACGCCGCACCGGGTGGACATCGGCGCACAGATCACCGCAACCGTGGCGCGCGTAGGGGTGACAGAGGGCCAGAAGGTGCGCCAGGGCGAGGTGTTGATCGAATTGGTATCGACCGAGTTGAACGCATTGCAGCAGCAAGCCGATATGGCGGTGGTGCAGGCCCAGGGGCGTCTCAGGCAGTTGCAAGAACTGCAGGCCCCGCTGGCGCAACAGACACTGCGGCAGGCCCAGGCGCAATGGGATTTGGCCCAGGCCAACTGGCAACGCCAAAATGAGTTGTTTGACCAAGGCTTTGTCGGGCAAGCCGCACGGGATGAATCGCGCAAAGCGCTGGCGCTGGCCGAAGCTCAAGTGGTGTCGGCACGCAAGCAAATGGAGTCTGCCAGTCCTTCGGGCAGTGAGCATGTCCTGGCTACCGGCGCAGTAAGCGAAGCGCAGGCCAATGCCCAGACAGCCCGTGCCCGTGCCCGCTATGCACGGATTGCAGCCCCTGTGGATGGACAAATCATCACGCGCAACGTCGAGGCCGGTGATGTGGTGCAGGCGGGCAAGGTGTTGTTGACGTTGTCGCCTGAGGGCCGCACGCAGCTGATTGTGCAGATCGACGAAAAAAACCTGCATTGGATGGCGCTGGGTCAGCAGGCGCTGGCGTCGGCCGATGCTTATGCGCAGCAGCGTTTCAAGGCGGTGGTGGCTTTCATTCACCCAGGGGTGAATGCACAGACGGGGGCTGTTGAAGTGCGCCTGGATGTGCCTGAGGCCCCCGGTTTTTTGAAGCAGGACATGACGGTGTCGGTGGACATGGAAGTGGCACGGCGCCAGAAAGCCGTGGCCTTGCCTGTGAATGTGGTGCACGACATCTCGTCAGCAGCCCCCTGGGTCTGGCTGGTGGTGTCGAATCGTGCGGTGCACAGACCCGTGAACTTGGGTTTGCGAGGAGGCGCCTGGGTGGAGGTGCTGGAGGGTGTGCGCGAGGGCGATGCGGTCATTGATACGCCCTTGATCCTGCGTGCGGGCCAGCGCGTGCGGTTGCAAGCTGCTTCTGTTCCCTGAACCGTCCGGCCATGTACAAAACTTGGGTGCCGTTTGAGTGGATTGTGTCCATCCGCTTTTTGCGCGAGGGTCGTTTGCAAACCGTGTTCATCCTGACAGGGGTGGCCATTGGTGTGGGGGTCATCGTGTTCATGTCGGCGCTGCTGGCAGGTTTGCAAACCAACTTCATTCAGCGGGTCTTGTCGGCGCAGGCGCACATCGAGTTGCTGCCGCCCAAAGAGGTGACGCGCACATTGCGTGTAGACGGTGTCAATGCCGCCATCGTTCAGCCGCCTTTGCAGCGGCTCAAGTCGATTGACCAATGGCAGTCCATGCAAGCCGAGGTCCGCAGCATGTCGGATGTGCTGGTGGTGGCGCCGGTGGTTGGGGGCTCGGCCCTGGCCGTGCGGGGTTCGGCCAGCCGCGCGATTTCGGTCACCGGGGTGGAGCCTGAACAATATTTTCAGATCGTCAAGTTGCCTGAAAAAATAGTCTTCGGTGAGTCCCGTTTGTCGGGGCAGGATATTTTGATCGGCTTGGAGTTGAGCAGCGATTTGGGCGTGGGGGTGGGGGACAAATTGCGGGTGACCAATGCGGCCGGAGATGCCATCACCCTCACGGTGTCGGGCGTGTTTGACCTGGGCAACAAAGGCGCCAATCAGCGCAGCACGTTTGTGGCGCTGCGCACAGCGCAAAGTTTGCTGGGCTTGCCCGGTGGCGTCACCAGCTTGGAGGTCACGGTGCGCGATGTGTATGCCGCCGAAGTCATCGCCCAGCGCATCAGCGCCACCTTGGGCGTGCAGGCCGACAGCTGGATCAAGGGCAGTGCGCAGTTTTTTGCAGCCATCAGCGCTCAAACTACGGCCAACACGGCGATCCGCTTTTTTGTAGGCTTGTCCGTGGCGTTTGGCATCGCCAGTGTGTTGGTGGTGTCGGTGGTGCAAAAGTCACGCGAGATCGGCATTTTGCGGGCCATGGGCATTTCGCGGGGGCAAATCCTGCGGGTGTTTTTGTTGCAAGGCGGTGTGCTGGGTTTTGGCGGTGCGGTGCTGGGCTGTCTGGTGGGGGCGGGCGGCCTGGTGTTGTGGCAACACCTGGCGCTGAACGCTGATGGCACGCCCTTGTTTCCTTTGGTACTGGACCCGAATTTGTTTGCACTGGCCTTGGGGCTGGCTTCGGTGACCGGTTTGCTGGCAGCCTTTGCGCCCGCCTTGCGGGCGGCTCGGCTCGACCCGGTGGAGGCGATCCGTGGCTGAGGTGGTGGTTCAACTGCAAGGGGTGCGCAAAGTCTTCAATGTGGGCACCGGCATTGAGACCGAGGTCTTGCACGGCATCGATCTGACGCTTTTGCGAGGTGATTTTTGCGCGGTGATGGGGCCCTCGGGTTCGGGCAAAAGCACCTTGCTGAACATCATGGGTTTGCTGGACCGGCCTACCTCGGGCACCTTGCAGTTGATGGGGGAAGAAACCACCACCCTGGGTGAAGCAGACCTGACCCGTTTGCGTGGGCACAGCATCGGCTTTGTTTTTCAATACCACCATCTGATCACGGCCTTCACGGCGCTGGAGAACGTGATGATGCCCATGCTGGGGGCGGCGGGCTTTCCCAATGCGCAGATGCGTCAGCGTGCCGAAGAGTTGCTGGAGAGTGTGGGCCTGACACCCTGGAAAAACAACCTGGCCAACAACATGAGCGGCGGCCAGCAGCAGCGCGTGGCCCTGGCCCGAGCATTGGCCATGAACCCGGCACTCTTGCTGGCCGACGAGCCCACGGGCAATCTCGACACCAAAAGCGCTGACGCGGTGTTTGACCTGCTGCGGCGCATCAACCAGGAGCAGGGCACCACGGTGCTCTTGGTCACCCACAACCCCGAGATGGCCCGGCGCTGCGACAAGACCATTCAGGTGGTGGATGGCCTGATCCAGGCTTGATCCGGCCCGCGTGGGGACGGATCAACGCAGTCAGGCATTCTGGAAGTCGGCGTAAAGGGTTTGCAACTGCGTTGTGCTGAGGCGGTTGCCGTGCTGGCCGACCACCGCTGCTGCGGCGCGGTTGGCCAAAGCCGCTGACTGGACGGGGCTGTGGCCATGGGTGATGCCGAACAGGAAGGCCCCGGCAAACATGTCGCCAGCGCCGTTGGTGTCCACGGCCCGGGTCGGTACGGCGGGCACATCGCTGCGTTCTTTGCCCTGAATGACGATGCTGCCCTGCGGGCCTCGTGTCAGGCAAACAGTGCTGGCCAACTGGGACAACTGTTCGATGATGGCGTCCAGATCGGTGGTGCCGCACCAGGTTTGCGCTTCTTCTTCGTTGGCAAACAGATAGTCCAGGCCTTCACCAATCATGGCTTGCAGGCCAGGACGGCAGAAGTTGATCATGCTCACGTCGCTGAGCGTCAAGGCGGTGGCCACTTTGTGCTCGAGCGCGATCTGGCGGCCTTGCACAGCGGCCTCCAGCCCCGTGGGCGATGCTGCCAGGTAGCCTTCCATGTAATAAATCCGAGATTTGGCAATGTCCTGGGGGTGCAGGGCGCTGGCATCGAGTTGCGATGTGGCGCCCAGAAAGGTGCACATGCTGCGCTCTGCATCGGGGGTGACCAGCACCATGCAGCTGCCGGTTTGACCGGGCTGAGCTTGGGTGTGTGTCAGGTTGGTGGCCACGCCGTTGTCTTGCAGGTCCTGGCTGTAAAAAGCCCCCAGTTCGTCATCGGCCACGCGGCAAGAATAAAACGCCTTGCCCCCCAGTTGAGCCAAAGCCACCACGGTGTTGCCCGCCGACCCTCCGCCCGTGCGGCGGGCGTGCAAGCCATGCACATGTGTCAGCAACTCGGCCCGCTGGGGGGTATCGATCAGCGTCATGTGGCGCTTGCTGACCCCCATGGTGTGCAGCAACTCGTCAGAGACTTCGTATTCGGTATCGACCAGGGCATTGCCGATGGCGTAGAGGTGGTGGTGGGACATGGCCTGTGCGGGAATCAAAAGCAGCGAGTTTACCGGTGCGTCCTGGTCGGGGCCGATTCGCCGTCGATGTTTACATTGCGCCTGGCAGGTCGGCATACGAAGAGTCCGACGTTTGGCGTGGCAGACAAGGCTTGCATGGGCATTGCACGTCGCTGCAAAGATGTCGGGGTCTTTGACCACCGACCTACAAGACGACTTGTCGTGCCTTCATGGGCGGCAGGCTTTGATGTGGCTCACATCAAAGCCTGCTCAGCCATGGACAGGGCTTGGCCCTGGCCCACGATGATGTGGTCGAGCACACGCACATCGACCAGGGCCAGCGAGGCTTTGAGCGATTGGGTCAACGCTTCGTCGGCCCGGCTGGGCTGCACCGACCCGCTGGGGTGGTTGTGTGAGAGGACGACGGCGGCGGCCTGGTGGTGCAGGGCGCGCATGACGACTTCGCGGGGGTAGACCGAGGTTTGGCTGAGCGTGCCCCGAAACAGCTCTTCCCAGGCCAGCAGCCGGTTCTGGCTGTCCAAAAATAGCACGGCGAAGACTTCATGGGTCTTATGGGCCAGCTGCAATTGCAGGTATTGCTTGACCGCATCGGGGGTGTGGAAGGCCTGGCGCTCTTGCAGCCGCTGGCTCAGCGCTCTGCGGGCGATTTCAAACACGGCCAGCAACTCGGCTTTTTTGGCAGGGCCCAGTCCTTTGACGGTTTTGAGCGATGCAGGGCTGGCTTGCAGCAAGCCCGCGATGCCGCCCGGGTCAAGCAGCTCCTGGGCCAGCTGAAAGACGTTTTTACCCGCCATGCCCGTGCGCAGCAAAATGGCCAGCAACTCGACATCACTCAGGGCCTGCGGGCCTCGGGCCAGCAATTTTTCACGAGGCCGTGCATCGGCCGGCAAGTCCTTGATGCTCATGTGAAAGCCCCTCCCTGGAGCAGCCTGTTGGCCTGTCTTGCCCCTTGAATGGAGCGGGTTGGCCCGGCTTTTTACAATAGTGGCTTCTTTATGCCTGTTCCGCCGCGTTTGCGGCATTCCAGAAAACCCTTATGTCCACTGTTCAACCCGGTTCCTTTTTGACGCTTCACTACCGCCTGGCCGGCCCTCAAGGGGACATCATCAACACTTTCAACGAGAAACCGGCCACCCTCTCGCTGGGCTCGGGCGAGTTGACGCCCGCCATGGAGCAGCGTTTGCTGGGTCTCGAAGAAGGCACCCGCACCGTGATGGAGCTGCCCGCTGGCGAGGCTTTTGGCGACCACAATCCCGACATGCAGCAATGGGTGGCGCGCAAGCTGCTCAATGAGCTGGGCGATCCGATGGAGAAATACACCGAAGGCGATGTGGTGCAGTTCCCGACCCCCGATGGCCTGGGCGCTTATGCGGGCACCGTCTTGCAGGTGGGCGAAGAGGGCGCGGTGCTGTTTGACTTCAACCACCCTTTAGCGGGTCAGCCGGTGACGTTTGAAGTGCAATTGATTGGAGTGTTGTGATGACGTCTGAAGTGCTGTTGGCCGAGCCCCGGGGCTTTTGTGCAGGGGTGGACCGCGCCATTGACATCGTGGAGCATGCGCTGACCAAGTTTGGTCGCCCGATTTATGTGCGCCATGAAATCGTGCACAACACCTATGTGGTCAATGACCTCAAGGCCAAGGGCGCCATTTTCATTGAGGAATTGTCCGAGGTTCCCCCGGATGCAACCTTGATTTTCAGTGCCCATGGGGTGAGCCTGGCCATTCAGCAAGAGGCCGAGCGGCGTGGTTTTCGGATTTTTGACGCCACCTGTCCCTTGGTCACCAAGGTGCATGTGGAGCTGGCCAAGCTGCACAAAGAGGGTTACGAGTTCATCATGATCGGCCACAAGGGCCACCCCGAGGTCGAGGGCACCATGGGGCAGCTCGACAGTGGCATCCACTTGGTAGAAGACGTGGCCGATGTGGCCACGGTGCAGCCTGCGCAAACCGACAAATTAGCGGTCGTCACCCAGACGACCTTGAGCGTGGACGACGCGGCGGAGATTGTTGCAGCCGTCAAGGCGCGGTTTCCGCAAGTGCGCGAGCCCAAGCAACAAGACATTTGCTACGCCACCCAAAACCGGCAAGACGCCGTGAAGTTGCTCAGTCCGCAAGTCGATGTGGTCATCGTTGTGGGCAGCCCGACCAGCTCCAACAGCAACCGCTTGCGTGAGTTGGCCGATCGCCTGGGCACGCCCGCTTACATGGTGGACAGTGCCGAAGACCTCCAGCCCGCCTGGTTGGAGAAGGTTCAAAAAGTGGGTCTGACCGCCGGTGCTTCGGCCCCGGATGTGCTGGTGCAAGCCGTGATCAACCGCTTGCGTGAATTGGGTGCGGTGTCGGTGCGCACACTTGACGGCATCCAGGAAACCATCAAGTTCCCCTTGCCTAAAGGCTTGAAGCTCGGCTGAAGCGGAACCTCTGACGCGGCGGCTGCATTCACCCGCAGTGGCCCCGCGTTTTGGGGTCACTACAATGCGGGCATGCTTGATATTGTTCTTCTCCGCAAAGATCTGGACGCTGCTGTCGCGCGTCTGCAGACCCGCAAAAACCCCCAGCCCTTCCTGAATGTGGAGGCCTTTCGTGCGCTGGAGGGCGAACGCAAGACCCTGCAAACCCGCACCGAAGAGCTGCAAAGCCAGCGCAACAGCTTGTCCAAGCAAATTGGCATGCTCAAAGGCAAAGGCCAGCACGCCGAGGCCGACGCCGTCATGGCCCAGGTGGGCGCCATCAAGGACGAGCTGGAGGCCTCTGCCCAGCGCTTGGAGGTGATCCAGACCGAATTGCAGACCCTGCTGTTGGCGGTACCCAATTTGCCGCATGAGTCGGTGCCTGTGGGCGAGGGCGAAGAAGGCAACGTCGAAGTGCGCCGCTGGGGCACGGTGCGCGCCTTTGATTTTGAGGTCAAAGACCATGTGGACATCGGCGAAAAGCTGGGTCTGGACTTTGAAACCGGTACCAAATTGTCGGGTTCACGCTTTACCTTCATGCGCGGCCCCATGGCCCAATTGCACCGGGCCTTGGCCCAGTTCATGCTCGACACCCAAACCCGCGAGCATGGCTACACCGAGTGCTACACGCCCTACATCGTCAACGCCGATACGCTGCGCGGCACCGGCCAGCTGCCCAAGTTTGAAGCCGACTTGTTCGCCGCCAACAAAGGCGGCCAGGACGGCAGCGAAGACAACCAGGCGCTGTACCTGATCCCCACCTCTGAAGTGACGCTCACCAACGTCGTGCGCGACGAGGTGCTGGCCGAATCTGAATTGCCCATCAAGCTGACGGCGCACACGCCCTGCTTCCGCTCGGAAGCGGGCAGTGGCGGACGAGACGTGCGTGGTCTGATTCGGCAGCACCAGTTTGACAAAGTCGAGATGGTGCAGATCGTGCACCCCGAGAAAAGCTACGAGGCGCTGGAAGCGATGACCGGTCATGCAGAAGCCATCTTGCAAAAGCTGGGCTTGCCTTACCGCGTCATGAGCCTGTGCACGGGTGACATGGGTTTTGGTGCCAGCAAGACCTACGACCTCGAAGTCTGGGTGCCTGCGCAAAACACCTACCGTGAGATCAGCTCGGTGTCCAACTGCGAGGCCTTCCAGGCACGCCGTCTGCAAGCCCGCTTCAAGAACGCCCAAGGCAAGAACGAGCTGGTGCACACCCTGAATGGCTCCGGGCTGGCTGTGGGGCGCGCTTTGGTGGCCGTTCTGGAGAACTATCAAAACGCGGATGGCTCGGTCACCGTGCCTGAAGTGCTGCGCCCCTACATGGGCGGCTTGGCCTTGCTGAGCGCGTGATGGCTTCTTCATCGACTCCAAATTTTTGGCTGAACCGTTTGGGCTGGCTTGGGTTGGTCGGCTTGTGCGTCAGCGGCTTGATGGGGTGCGCCAACCCTGGCTCCACCACCTTGGCCGCCGGAGATCCCAATGGGCTGGTGCAAAACCCGACTCAATTGTTGGGGACATTGCCTTTGCCCGCAGGCAGCCTGATCCGGGCCGATCAGTCCCTGATCATCGGGGCCGGAGACAACTGGGTGGGTCGGGTTGTGCTTGATGTGGGGCGTGATTTTGATGCGGCTTACCGCTTTTTTCTGGACACCTACCCCGCCCAAGGGTGGACGGTGGTGTCGGCCATTCGCGGCAAAACCAGTTTCATGGTCATGACGCGTCAGGAGCGCACCGCCACCTTTGAAATGCTCGATGGCGGCGTGATGAGCAGCAGTCTGGTGACCTTGACCATGGCCCCGCGCAATGCTGCGGTCGTTGCGCCCAAGAAGCCCTGACGGCTCTGCTAGAATCACGCCTTCGACAAGATACTCAGGAGCGATGGCAGAGTGGTCGAATGCGCCGGACTCGAAATCCGGTATACGGTTATACCGTATCGAGGGTTCGAATCCCTCTTGCTCCGCCAAACTGAAAAACCCAAGTCAATTCATGACTTGGGTTTTTTTTATGGTGCGCCCGGCACGGGCGCACTCTTGGAGGTGCAAGTCCTCCCGTAAGTTGATCACAGCGAACGAAGCGAAGCGCAACTGCATGAGGGTGACCGAGTGTGGGAAGGAAGCGTGGAGCGAAACTGCGAGCCGATGAACAAGAACTGCATAGAAGGCGCTGCCAAGCAGGGCGAGCGGGCCATTTACCGCGAAGCTCTCGTGATCAAGGCGAAGTGGCGTAGATGCAGCGGTTGTGCAGCGAAGGAGTGCGTTCTTACCCGGGGAGATCTCGCCTTGTTTCTGAAAGGAAGACGGCACTGCCGGAGCGAGAAGTCAGCAGAGGTCGTAGTAGTTGGAGCCGGGGCCGCTGAGGCCACAAGGCAAGAGCGAAGGACCGAACGAGAGTGAGTGAGCGAGGACAAGAGGATGTCAAAGGCCATGCGTCAGATGCCGGGGCAACCCGGGCGGGCAAGCGTAGCGCGGGGTGAAGCCCTGTGTGATCTTGCCAGCGACGAAACCTGCGGCCCGCCTCCTGAGCACCCGCGCACAGGGTTGGCAAAGCAGTTGGCAGGCACTGGTGGCCTGCTGGAGGCGGCGCTGACGAGACGGAACCTGCAAACTGCGTGGCAGCGGGTCAAGGCCAACAAGGGTGCGGCTGGGGTGGACGGGCTCGATATCGAGCAGACCGCCCGCTTGCTGCAAACGAGCTGGCCAAACATCCGCCAAGCGCTGCTGGCAGGAAGCTACCGGCCCAGTCCGGTACGCAAGGTATTGATTCCCAAACCGGACGGCAGCCAACGAGAGCTGGGAATTCCGACGGTCATAGATCGATTGATCCAGCAAGCCCTTTTGCAAGTGCTGCAACCACTGATCGACCCCACCTTCAGCGAACACAGCCACGGGTTTCGACCGGGCAGGCGTGCACACGATGCGGTCAAGGCTGCACGGGCATACGTCCAATCGGGCAAACGCGTGGTGGTGGACGTGGACTTGGCCAAGTTCTTTGACCGGGTCAATCACGACATCCTGATCGACAGGCTCAAGAGGCGCATCGATGACGCTGGCGTGATCCGGCTGATTCGGGCGTACCTGAACGCCGGGATCATGGACGGCGGGGTGGTGGTCGATCGCCATCTGGGCACGCCGCAAGGCGGGCCACTCAGTCCACTGTTGGCCAACGTGTTGCTCGACGATGTGGACAAGGCGTTAGAGGCGCGCAGCTGCTGCTTCGCGCGCTACGCTGACGACTGCAACGTCTACGTAGGCAGCAAGAAGGCGGGCGAACGGGTGATGGCGTATCTCAGAAAACTGTACACGGGCTTGAAGCTTCAAATCAACGAAGCCAAGAGCGCGGTGGCCAGCGCCTTCGGGCGCAAGTTCCTGGGGTACGCGCTGTGGGTGGCCAAGGGCCGGGAAGTCAAATGCAAGGTGGCCGAAAAGCCGCTGGACAACTTCAAGGCCCGCATCCGGCAACTCACGCGCCGCTCGGGTGGGCGCAGCATGGCGCAAGTGGTGGAAAAGCTGAGGCCCTACCTGTTGGGCTGGAAGGCGTACTTCGGGATGGCGCAAACGCCGGGGGTCTGGCGAGAGCTGGACGAGTGGTTGCGTCATCGGCTGAGGGCTATACAGCTCAGGCACTGGAAGAGGCCGAAGGCGATCTATAGGGAATTGAAGGCGCTTGGGGCCTCGGAAGATGTGGCGAACCAAGTGGCGGGTAACTGCCATCGGTGGTGGCGCAACAGTGACGGAGCCATCAAGCGCGTGCTGACCATTGCGTACTTTGATGGGCTGGGGGTGCCAAGGCTGTCCTGACCTCAAGCTCACGAACCGCCCGGTGCGGACCCGCATGCCGGGTGGTGTGGCAGGGGTGCCTCCTAAAAAAAATGGAGGCCCCCTATGCCGATGTGGGTGCGATGCCCTGAGGAAGACGCACTGTTCATTGAATCCACTCAGGTCACTTGCATCGGGACGAAAAAAACCGCCCGAAGGCGGTCTCAAATGGGTGATCCAACAACGGGCATCTCAAGATGCCCGTTGTGTCAACTTAGAAGTTGTATTTCACACCCACCTTGATGGTACGACCTGTGATCGAACGAGCCGCGGAGCGTTCGTTGTTGACTTCGGTATAGCCCAAGGTGTTGGTCAAGTTGTTCACGCTCAGTGTCAACGTGGTCGACTTGTTCAGCTCATGTGCAGCGAAGGCATTCACATAGGTGTAAGCCGGCAGGGTGGCTTCAAGGCCTGAAACAGTTTGAGCGTCTTTGGAGCTCGTCGTGCCAATCACTGCAGCACCCACCGTGGTATCGCCAAACTTGTAAGTTGGGCTCAACTGGTAGATGGCTTTGGCTTGGCGGTTAGGCGCTTTGCCAACATAGGCTGCATTGTTGCTGCTTGTGACTTCGGCATCTGTCAGTGTCAAGCCACCATTGATGCGGAAAGCCCCCATGCGGTAGCCAGCTTCCAGTTCAACACCCTTTGCGCTGTATTTGGTGAACGATGTCGTGCCTGAGGTGAGGTCGTAGTTGGACTCATCTGTTTTGGCCAAGAAGAAGGTCACAAAGGTGCTCAGGTTGCCGTTTTTGTTTTTGATACCCGCTTCGTACTGCTTGACTTCGTTCACGGGAACAGTATTGCCAACAAAGCAAGTCAAGCCGCATTTGCTCGTGCTCTCTTGGAAGAGAACGCGGTCGCTGTTGAACGATGCGCCATCGCTGATGCGGGCAAACAAGGCCGTATTCTTGTCGATGTTGTAGTTGGCGCCAAACGAGTAAGCGTTGAAGTTCGACTTGTAGTCGACGCCACGTGCCCCCAGTGCATCGCTATTGGCGTTGTATGTCCCCGTCACAGATTGACGGTCCATGCGGACGCTACCATCCAGAACCCACGCACCCTTTTCCCAGTTCAGCGCGGCATATGGAGAAACCGTGTTGTAGGTTTGGTTGATGTGGCGCTTGTACCAAGATGTATAGCTGCCATAGGTGGAGTTAGCGGCTGGAACCAGCGGCGCATTGAAGCCACCGATTTCCCAGTCAATGTCCAGTTTTTGGCTGGAAGCAAAGACGCCTGCGGTCGTGGTCAGCTTGGCACCATCTTGCAGTGAGTGTTTCTTGCTCAGCTTCAAGTCATTGACGGCCAAGCCCACGTCGTTGAATTTTGCGCCCAAAAAGAGCGCTGTGTAGCTGCTTGCGCCCGATGCTGGCAATGCGTTGTCAGCATAGTTGCCGGGCATGATGCCATTGAAGCCGCCACTGTTGTTCGAGATGCGGAATTTGTCGTTCAAGGTCCAACCATCACCCAAATTCAGGTTGATTTCCGAACCAATGGCAGTGGACTTGGAGCTCAGGCCTTCGTTCATGCTGGCAGCGCCGCCGTGCATGCCGTACTGCGAGATGGTGGGCAGTTTCGATGCGTAGGGGGAGAAGCTGCGTGGGTCCACACCGGGCAATGCCACGATTTGGCCATTGACGGTGTTGACAGGAGACGCCATCAATGTGGGTGTTTTGTCGTCCAGGAATTTCGCATGCAGTTTGACGCTGTTGCCGCCGCCCAGGTCTTTGTTGAAAGACGCCTTGAATTGGCCACCGGATTCCATGTTCACGCCCTGTGTGTCGCGAGGACCTTCGCCGGAGCGAACAAAACCACTCAGGTAAACGGACGAAGTGTCTGATGTGGCTTTGCCGTATCCAAAGTCGACACGGCGCTGGCTGGGGCCGCTGACATTGGTGGTTGCAGAAATCGTGCCGCCTTCCACATCGCCTGTTTTGCTGATGAAGTTGATGATGCCGCCAGGCGCGTTGGTGGCCATGGTTGAGGCAGAGCCGCCGCGAACGACTTCAAGACCATCTGTGCCCAAAGAGGAGCGCAAGAACATGTCGGGGGTCACAAAGTTGAAGTCACCAATTTGGAGGACGGGCAGGCCATCTTCTTGGAATTGGACGTAGCGTGAACCACCTGCAGAAATTGGAACACCGCGAACGGTGACGTTGGCGTTGCCTTCTCCGCCGCTGGACTCAGCGCGGACGCCTGGCACAGAACGCAGCAAATCAGCGGAGCTGCTGGCCACGGTGTTGGTCAGTTGCTCGGAGTCCAGTGTGCTGATGGACAAGCTTTGTTTCATTTTGCTTCCGCCAGTAGCGGAGCCAGTCACCACAACCTCATCGAGTTTGAGCGTGTCGTTGTTGGCTTGAGCATGGGCAATGCTTAACTGAAAAGCTGCCAGTGCAGCGGCGGCAGCCACTTTGGTGGGAGTGGCGAATTGTTGCTTCTTCATAGAAGGGTCTCCAAAACATTGAAACGATTGCAAAACCATGAATGGATTGTTGCAGATGATGATCCATCAGCGTCACTGGACGTGATCGCATATTGGATGTAGCGTATTTTGCAAATCAATGAAAACGATTGCAATAAAAGATTTTTGCAC
Source organism: Limnohabitans sp. T6-5 (assembly GCF_003063315.1). Taxonomy (GTDB): domain Bacteria; phylum Pseudomonadota; class Gammaproteobacteria; order Burkholderiales; family Burkholderiaceae_C; genus Limnohabitans_A. The sequence goes on along the minus strand of NZ_NERV01000002.1, from coordinate 749,438 downwards.
CTGGTCGTTTTGAAGGTGTTTGATGGGCACCTTTTCACTCGAGAAATCATCAAAAACTAGGACTTTCCCTAGTGTGCATCATCAACAACAAGTCAGCTTTGCGATCAAATAACCGATGCCTAGTGTTTTCCCTAGGTGTTGAAATTGAACAAACACAGGTATCATGCAAACGATTGCATTGATCGCAACTCGAAATAAGGAGAAATCAAACAATGGACGATTACGCCAGTCGGCAACGCAAGCCGACCAAGCACCTGATTGGGCTGGGGCTGGTGGTGGTGTTGCACCTTTTGCTCTTTTGGGCCATCAGCTCGGGTTTGGCCCGTGCGTTTGTCAAAAAGATAAAGGGCCCGGTGGAAGCCGTTTTGCTTGAAGACGCAAAACCCGATATCCCACCACCGCCTCCGCCACCACCGCCCAAGAACTTGCCGCCCCCTCCGGCCTATGTGCCGCCAGTGGATGTGCCTGTTTCTCATGCCGCACCTGCAGCCAACGCCATTGCCGCTGTGTCGGCGACACCTCAACCGGTGGCGCCGCCTGCACCGCCTGCGCCAGTCGTGGTCAAAGACCCCGTGCGTACAGCTGCAGTGGTCAACTCGACCAATTGCGAAAAACCCGAGTACCCCAGCGCTTCGCGTCGTCTGGAGGAGGAGGGCACCGTCAGTCTGCGCTTCCTGGTGGGCACAGATGGCAAGGTGATCCAAGCAGAAGTCGAGAAGTCTTCGGGCTACAAGCGCCTTGACGAAGCGGCCCGTGCCGGTTTGTCGCGCTGCGCCTTCAAGCCCGCCACCGTGGATGGCAAGCCTGAACAAGGCTGGGCCACCATGAAGTACACCTGGCGCCTGGAATGATCAGCTCGCTCAGATTCACAGTCACAGTTCACCGTTTTTAAAGAACCCAGAGGAGAACCTCATCATGTTTAAACCATTCAAAACCCTCATCGTCTGCGCTGGCCTGTTGGCCGGCCTCTTGTCTGCTGGCAACGTGTTGGCGGCCAAGCCCAAGGAGTCTGCCCCCGCAGCAGCCGCGCCTGCCCCCGCAGCAGCACCCGCTGAAGCCGCATCCGCACCAGTGGCAGCGCCTGCCCCAGCGGCCAGCGCCGTTGTGGAAGAAAACCCCTACGGCCTGTCTGCCCTGTGGAACCAAGGCGATGCCGTGGCCAAAGGCACGCTGCTGATCTTGGTGCTCATGAGCATGGGCTCTTGGTACGTGATCTTCACCAAGTTCGCTGAGCAAGCCAAACTGAACAAGCAAGCCAAGGCCGCGCAAGAGTCCTTCTGGTCTGCCAGCACCGTGGTCCAAGGCAAAGACACCTTGGAAGAAGGCTCGGCTTTCCGCTTCATCGCAGAAAAAGGCCTGGAAGGCGCTTCCAAACACACCGGCTTGTTGGGTGCGGTTGACTTCAACGAGTGGGTCACCATGAGCATCCAGCGTGCCATTGGCAACGTGCAAAGCCGCATGCAAGACGGCCTGGCTGTGCTGGCCACTGTGGGCTCTACCGCGCCATTCGTGGGTCTGTTCGGTACCGTGTGGGGCATCTACCACGCGCTGGTCAAGATCGGCATGTCCGGCCAAGCCTCGATCGACAAGGTCGCTGGCCCCGTGGGTGAAGCCCTGATCATGACCGCCATCGGTCTGGCTGTGGCTGTGCCTGCTGTGCTGGGCTACAACTTCCTGGTGCGTCGCAACAAGGCCGTGATGGAACAAGTCAACGCCTTCGGCTCTGACCTGCACGCTGTGCTGCTCGGCTCGGCCAAGAAATAAATCCTGTTCGCACAAGTTTCGAACAAGAGGAGCCCACATGGCCATGAACGTAGGCGAAGCCGATGACGAGATCATCGGCACCATCAACACCACGCCCCTGGTGGACGTGATGCTGGTGCTCTTGATCATCTTTTTGATCACGATCCCCGTGGTGACCACCTCCATCAAGGTGGACTTGCCCAAAGAAAAGAACGTGGTGCGCGAGACCAAGCCCGAAAACGTGATCATCTCGGTGGACAAGGCAGGCGGTATTTACCTGTACGACACCAAAGTGAAGAACAGCACGGACTTGCTCGAGCGCATGAAGAAATTCTCAGCCATGAAGCCTCAACCCGAGGTGCAGATCCGGGGTGACGGCCAAAGTGATTTCGAATCCGTGGGCCGCGTGATGTACGCGGTGCAGCGCGCCGGCATCACCAAAGTCGGCTTCATCACCGAGCCCAGCAACTGAAGGAGCAGAGCATGGGAATGAACGTAGGAACGAGTTCGAGTGACGAGCCGGAAGTCATGATCGACATGAACACCACGCCACTGATTGACGTGATGCTGGTGCTCTTGATCATGCTGATCATCACGATCCCGGCGCAGCTGCACTCGGTGAACTTGGACATGCCGCTGCCCACCAACGCGGCCAAGAAGGCCGATCCGGTGGTGATCAAGATCGATGTGGACGCGGGCAGCGTGATCAACTGGAACGGCAAGCCTGTGGGCAGCCGCACTGAGCTGGAAGCCAAACTGACAGAAGCTGCGGCGCAGCAGCCCCAGCCAGAGCTGCACATCCGCTCGCACGCGAAGGCGAAATACGAAGCGGCTGCGGCCGTGATGGCCAGTGCCCAGCGCATTGGCCTGACCAAACTGGGGATCGTGGGCTCTGAGCAGTTTGTGAACTGAGCCCGATCCCGACGAGTTGTTGAGTACGTTTCTACCAAGGAAACCTTGTGCCCCCTCCCTCACGGGTGGGGGCGTTTTTTTGAATTAACATCGCTTGAACAGAGAGAAATGTGAATGGCCAAGGCAGAACCTGAAAAGCGCAAGATACAAATGGCGGACATTGCCCGTCTGGCAGGGGTATCCACCGCAACAGTTTCACGTGCCCTCAATGGCAGTGCGTTGATCAACGAAGAAACGCGTTTGCGCATCATTGAGTTGGCGCGCTCTCTGAACTACACCATCAATCTGGGCGCTCAAAATCTTCGCAAGGGCGACAACACCACCATCGGCGTGGTGATTCCTTATTACCCGGCCAACCGCCAAAGCATTTCTGATCCTTTTTTCCTGGGCATGCTCGGTAGCCTGGCCGATGCCCTGACGGATCGCCAGTACGACATGCTGCTCTCGCGTGTCGATGCGGACCACCTGGAGCGGATTTCCGCCCTTTACGACTCGGGCCGTGTGGGCGGCATCATCGTGATCGGTCAGTGGGGTCATCACGACCAGCTCAACGAATTGGCGCGTCAGCGCTTGCCCTTTGTCGCTTGGGGGGCGCAGTTGCCCAATCAGTTGTATTGCAGCGTCGGTGGCGACAATGCCAGCGGCGGTCAACTGGCCACCGAACACTTGCTGGGTTTGGGCCGCAAGCGCATCGCCTTCATGGGCGAGAAGTCCTTGCCCGAACCTGAAAAACGTTATTCGGGCTACCAGAAGGCCTTGCGCAAGGCCGGATTGAAAACAGATCCTGCGCTGTACATACCATCGTCTTTTGCGCCACTGGGCGCGCAAGACGCCTTGCGTGTGCACTTGGACCGCCATGGTTTGAATTTCGACGCCATCGTGGCTGCCAGTGACCTGATTGCCATCAGCGCCTTGGGGGTGCTGCGTGAGCGGGGTTACAGCATTCCTGAAGATGTCAGCGTGGTGGGCTACGACGATGTGGAGCCTGCGGCCCACAGCTTCCCACCGCTCACCACAGTGCGCCAGCCTTTGGACTTGGCAGGTGCCCATCTGGTGGATTGCCTGCTGCGCATCATGGCCGGTGAAAAGCCGGAATCTGATTTGCTGCCCACGACCTTGGTCGTGCGTGAATCAACCAAGGCGGTTTGACCAGATATGAAAGCGTAGTGCACCTCGTGCCGGCGTGCTTTCTTAGCACGCGGCTGCAAAGAGTTGTCCGCAACTGGCTGCAGGGTGTGGTCCATCGTGGGATTCTCACAGCGGTGAATTGAGCGCTATCGATCTCGGCCACCACCATCAAGTGCTGGGTGTATTGCATCAGATGGCCTGGCAGCTGGCCATCACGCACGGAATGCGGGATCTATCGGTCTCGCCAGCTTGGACCCGGGGTTTTCGCTCGGGGTACTTGCCTTGGGGCTTTTAAAACGCCAAGACCTCAGCTCTTGTGGGGGGCTGGCAGCCTTGCCGGGTGCAGTTGATCGCCGCAGCTTTCATGGACAGTTCCAAGGTTGTAGCCACGCGCTGAGCAGCGCCGTCGGTTTGCAAGGCCCAGTCGGCCAAGGTGTTGCCCCAGAAGGTGTCGCCTGCGCCCACGGTATCAGCCACGGTGATGCTGGGCACGGGCAGGCTGTGGTGCTGGCCGTCGATGTCCAGATACGCCCCATCACTCCCAAAGGTAAGGGCGATGCGGCTCAAAGCGCCGGGTATGGCGCTTGAGCGCAGTTCAGCGACCAGGCGCGCCGACTCGGCCAGCTTGACGCCCTCAAATCCCAGTGTTTCCAAATCTTCATCGCTGGCCTTGACCCAGTCGGCCAGCACCATGACTGAGCGCACGGCCGCCACGTAATCGGCCAAATGGCCAGCCAGTTTGGGGCGCAGGTTGATGTCCACGCTCACCGTCCAGCCCAGGGCTTTGGCACCTTGCACGATGGCCAGCACTTTCTCGTGCTCGGGCGGCACCAAGGCCAGCGAGCCGGTGTGCAGGATGCCGGGCGATGCTGCTTTCAGAGCGGCCAGAACGCTCTCCACGCTGTAGTCCCGGTCGGCGATGCCTTCACGGTAAAAGCCGTAGCTGGGTTGGCCGTCCTTGACTTGCACCACGGCCAGCGAAGTGGGCTTTCGCGAGGGTTGAGCCAGCAGTTGCACACCATCGCTCATCAGCTGGGCACGCAGTTGTTGGCCAAAGTTGTCGGTGGACAGCGGGTTCAGGTAAGTGACCGGTGCGCCACGCAAGGCGGCAGCGCGGGCCAGGTTGTAGGGGCTGCCGCCCATGAGGGGGCGCAATTGGCCATCGGGCTGCGCGATGCAGTCCATCAGGGCTTCGCCCAGCACAAAAATCGAAGTCGTCATGGTCTAAAGCAGGGGAGGGGATTCACTTCTTGAGCAGGTGCTTGCGGCGCACCACGTCGATCCATACGGCGACGATCACGACCGCGCCGATGGCCATCATTTGCTTGAATTGCGAGACTTCCATCAGGTTCATGCCGTTGCGGATCATGGTGATCAGCACCGCGCCCAGCAAGCTGCCCCAGATGCTGCCGCGCCCGCCAAAGAGGGATGTACCGCCCAAAATCACGGCCGCGATCGCGTCCAGCTCAAACATCTGCGCCATCTTGCCGCTCGATGAATCCATGCGGGCCATGAGCACGATGGCGCCCAAAGCGCAGCTCAGGCCCGAGACCACGTAAACGCCCAGCTTGTACCAGCGGATGTTGATGCCCACTTGGCGGGCACCCATTTCGTTGGAGCCCATGGCGTACACATAGCGGCCAATTTTGGTGCTCGACAACACGAAGGCCATCACCACAAAGAAGATGCCGGTGATCAGCGTAGGCATGGGGATGCCAAAGACATCGCCATAGCCCACGAAGGGGAAGGGCTCGGGCAAGCCCGCGTTGTCAAAACCGCCGGTCAAATCAAACGCCAGACCGCGCCACAGCGTCAAACCGCCCAGGGTGACGATGAAGGCTGGAATACCGACAAAAGCCACCAGGTAGCCGTTGAACAGGCCTACCGCTGCGCCAATGGCCAGCGCCACCACCATGGCCAGGTAAGGGTCGATGCCGACCTTGATCATCAGGTGACCGGCCACAGCACCGGCCAGCGCTGTCAGGGCGCCCACGGCCAGGTCCACACCACCGGTCAGGATCACAAAAGTTTGTCCACCCGCGAGCAAGGCGATCACCGAGGCCTGCACCAGGATGTTGGACAGGTTGCCGGTGGTCAGGAAGTAGGGCGAGGCGAAGGTGAGCAGCACGCCCAGCACAATGACCGCTACAAAGGCGCCGTACCACTCTTGGCGGGTGATGGATTTCATGAGTTTTCTCGATTCATCAATGACCACCCCGTGGTGGTCAGTTGCCTGTAGGCAGGTGTTTTGGGCTCTGCGATCAGGCATCGCTTATGGCAATGACTGTCAGCGTCAATGGCCGTCATTACGAGCGCAGCGTGGCAATCCAGTGAGTGGATCGCCACGTCACTGCGTTCCTCGCGATGACGGTGGGTGGTCAGCAAACGTTCACTTGGCCTTGACTTTCATGAACTGGCCCACGCCGGAGTCGGCGGCAAACTTGTCCACGTTGGCGGGCAGCACCAGGAAGGAGCCGGTGTCGATGCGGGCTTCCACCTTCTTGCCTTGGGCCGCGGCCACAGCGGTTTCCACACCCACTTGGCCGATCTTGGCCAGCATTTGGGCGGCGTTGGCTTGTTGCCAGCCTTGTTTCATCATGTCCAGGCCACCGGGGGAGCCGTCAAAGCCCGCGATTTTCACGTCGCCAGGCTTCTTGCCAGCCGCCATCAGCGCAGCCTTGGCACCCAAAGCGCCGCCGTCCCAGGCACAGGCGATCACCTTGGCATTGGGGTTGGCACGCAGGGCGGCTTCCACGCCGTTTTGGGCCATGGTCTGGTCCCAGGTGGTGGCCACTTCAACGATCTTGATGTTCTTGCGGCCCGCGTTCAGCGCGTCCACAAAGCCCTTTTTGCGTTCCTGGCCGGTGGACTGGCCTTGGTCGCCCGTCACGTAGATCACGGTATCGCCGTCCTTGATTTGCTCGGCCGCCCACTTGCCCTGCACATTGGCGGCCTTGATGTTGTCGGTGGCCACATAGGAGGTGATGGCGGCACCGCTGATGCCGGTGTCCACAGCCACCACAGCGATACCGGCTTTCAAGGCCTTGTTGATGGCCGGGGCGATGCCCGCTGAGTCCACGGGGGCGATGGCAATCGCATTGACCTTGCGCGTGATCATGTCTTCCACGATGGCCAGCTGCTTGGACAACTCGCCTTTTTCAGCGGCCAACTCGATGTACTTGACGCCCTTGGCCTGACCGGCCTTTTTGGCGCCGCCGTTGATCAGGGTCCAGCCTTCATTGGTGTTGCCGTTGGTGATGTAGGCCACGGTCACGTCTGCGGCCATGGCCGAGGTGAACAGGGTGGCTGCTGCTGCAGCGATGGCCAGGCGGCCGAATGTGCGTTTGGTGATCATGGGTTTCATCTCCGTTGTTGAGGGTGTGGTCGGTCATGGCTCCGCAGTTCTTGACCGCGAACGGATTGGAATCGAAAAAACCGACTAAGTAAACCTAGTAGTTTTACTAATGCAAGAAATCATCAAATCCGCGATGCTTGCAGCCATTCCCCGTGAAAGTGATTGCCCATGTCCACACCCCAAGCTGTTCTTGAAATCCAGAAACTGACCAAACACTACGGCGGCGTCAAAGCCCTGACCGATGCGCAATTTCGCCTGTTGCCCGGCGAGCACGCCGCCATCGTGGGCGACAACGGCGCGGGCAAAAGCACCTTTGTGCGCCTGATCACCGGGGCTGAGCAGCCCAATTCGGGCGACATCTTGTTGGACGGTGGCAAGGTCAACTTTGACTCACCGCTCGATGCGCGCGAGCAGGGCATCGAGACCGTGTACCAAACCCTGGCGCTGGCTGAAGACCTGGATGTGCCGGCCAACATCTTTTTGGGCCGCGAGATCACGCGCCTGAATCTGGGCCCGCTGTCCATCCTGAACCACAAGGCCATGCGCGAAAAGTCGGCCAGCATGCTCGCCACCACGGGCGTGAAGATCCAGGACATGTCCGAAAGCCTGCGTGGCATGTCGGGCGGGCAGCGCCAGTGTGTGGCGATTGCCCGCGCCGCTGGTTTTGCCAAAAAACTCATCATCCTGGACGAGCCCACCGCCGCCTTGGGCGTGCAAGAGACGGCCCGGGTGGAAGAAATCATCAAGGGTTTGAAGAAGCAGGGCATTCCGCTCATCATCATCAGCCACAACCTGCGCCAGGTGTTTGATCTGGTGGACCGCATCTGGGTCTTTCGCCAGGGCCGCATCATCTGCAACCGCCTGACCCGCGAGACCAGCCCCGAAGAAATCGTGGGCCTGATCACTGGGGCCATCGACCCGGCCAGCCTGCGCTCTTCAGAAGTCAACGAGGCCGTCACATGCTGAAAGGCATCGACCTGCTGCTGACGCCCGAGTTGCTGATGCACCTGTGCGCCATGGGCCATGGTGAATGGGTGGCGGTGGTGGACGCGAATTTCACGGCCGACTTTTTGAGCCAGGGCAAGCCGGTGGTGCGCATTCCCGGTCACAGTCTGGAGCGCGTGAGCCGCGCCGTGCTGTCGGTGTTGCCGCTGGCCGTGGACGTGGCGCAACCGGCCGCTTTCATGCGCGTGTGCCACAGCGCTGAGGGTCACCGAACAGCCGCTCAGCAGGCGGTGGTGGATCTGGTGGTGGCCGAAGGTTTCAAGGCCGAACAGGTCGAGCCCGTCGAGCGCTACGCCTTTTACGAGAAAATCAAAGGGGTCAGCCTGATCGTGCAAAGCGGCGAGGGCACAGCCTACGGCAACGCCTTGTTCTGCAAAGGCGTGATCCTGCTTTAACTCTTTGTCACCCACGCCATTCAGGTTTTCAATGAACAGCGCCACCCCGAATTCAGCCATGCGTGGTTCCAACCACGTCGGCATGCGCCAGTTCAACGAGCGCATCGTGCTGCAGGCCATCCGCCACCACGGGGCCATCCCCAAGGCCGACCTGGCACGCCTGACACAGCTGTCCACCCAGACGGTGGCCATCATCGTGGGGCGTTTGCTTGACGATGGTTTGCTGATCAAACAAGACCGGGTGCGCGGCAAGATCGGCCAACCTTCCGTGCCGCTGTCGCTCAACCCGCAAGGCGCTTTCAGCGTGGGCATTCAGGTGGGGCGGCGCAACCTGGAGCTGCTGGTGGCCGATTTTTGCGGTCAACCCGTGGAGCGCTTGGAGGTGCATTACGACTACCCCGATCCCGACCAGTTGTTTGCCTCCATGGCCGAGGGCCTGCAAACGCTGAAAGAACGCATGGGCGAGTTGTGGCCGCGCACCGTGGGCGTGGGCCTGACGGCCCCCTTGTCGCTGCACAAGTGGGCCGACATCATGGGTGGCCAAGCCGCACAGGCCTTGGCCCGCTGGGAACACATCGATCTGCTAGCCCGGGTGCAAGCCCTGACCGATTTGCCGGTGGTGTTTGCCAAAGACACCACCGCCGCCTGTGTGGCCGAGTTGCTCCAAGGCCATGGCCGCAGCGTGCGCAGTTTTCTTTACGTTTTTGTGGGCACCTTCATCGGGGGTGGTCTGGTGCTGTCGGGCCACATCATGAACGGCGAGCGCGGGAACGCCGGGGCGATTGGGTCCTTACCGGTCGGTCTAGCGTCCAGCGGTTCAGGAATGCCCCCGCAACTGCTGCAAAAAGCCTCGGGCTGGCAGTTGGAGCAAGCTTTGCTGGCCGCAGGGCACAACCCCTTGTTGATCCACCAGAACGGCATCATGAACGCTGACTATGCCGAGTTGACCGCGCCGTGGATCGCGCAGGCCAGCCAGGCACTGGCGATGACGGTGGCGAGTTCTGCCGCATTCCTCGACCTGGACGCGGTGGTGATGGACGGCTCGCTGGGCGCGCCGCTCATGAGCGCCCTGATGGCCGCCACACAAGAAGCGCTGGCTGGCTACCGTTTTGACGGCATGCACCAGCCGCAACTGTTGGCGGGGCAGGTTGGCGCGCATGCCCGAGCGCTGGGGGGCGCGTTGCTGCCGCTGCACAGCCAGTTTTTTCCGGACAAAGACATTTTTTTGAAACAGGACGCCGCATGAAGTTCTACCTCGACTCCGCCGATGCCCGCCAATGGGCCTTGTCTGCGGGTTGCCCGCCGGTGCAAGGCGTGACCACCAACCCCACGCTGGTCATGCAAGCAGGTTTGCCGGTCAGCTTGGCCGGTTATCTGAAGCTGGTGGCGCAAGCCGGTGAGGCGCGTTTGCCCGAGCTGATGCTGCAACTGCCCCGTGCCGATGTGGGCGAAGCCGCGCAATGGCTTGAAGTGCTGCTGCCTGCGGCCGTGCAGGCGCGCGTGCGCCTGACCATCAAGCTGCCTTGCCACCCCGACTGGCAGCCGGTGTTGCGCGAGGTGCAAGCCTGGGGCGTGCCCACGCTGCTCACGGGTTTATCCAACCCCGTGCAACTGCTGTGGGCGCGTGCGCAAGGGGCCAACTACGTCGCGCCTTATGTGGGCCGCCTGCAAGCCGACGGGCGTGATGTTTGGGCATTGATCGAGGCCTGCGTGGCGGTGCAAGCCGATGGCCTGCAACTGCTGGCGGCCAGCATCAAGTCGGCCGATGTGCTGTCGCGCCTGATCGCTGGCGGTGCCCACGCCGTGACCGTGCGCCCTGAGTTTGCGGCCAGTCTGGCCACCGATCCTTTGACGCTTGCGGCCATGGATCAATTTGACCGGGATGTGCAGACGAGCCAGCAGGCTGCTTTGCAACAGCTTACCCCGGTGTGAGATGGCCACCTGCCTCAGGGCAGGCGTGTGATGGCGGTGGCGTAGACCGCGCTTTTGTCGCGTTTGCCAATGGCGATGACGGTCACGTACACCACGTCGTCATCGACCCGATACACCAGTCGGTAGCCTGCCTGGCGCAATTTGATCTTGTAGCAGTCGGGCATTTGCGACAAAGCGGCGGATGGAACCCGGGGTTCTTGCAGTCTTTCCAGCAGTTTTTTCTTCAATGGGCTTTTGATGCTGCCGTCGAGCTTTTGCCATTCGGCCCATGCCAGTTCGTGAAAACGCAGCTTATAAGGCATCTGGGCTGATGTCGATGAAGGGGCCGTTGGCGCGTTCTTGAACGAGTTTGGCGTCTTCCAGGTCTTCCAGCTGGTTGAGCAGGCGCTCAAAATAAGCCGCTGGCACCAAGTAGGCTTCGGGGCGGTTGTGGTTGAGCACGGCTACCGGTTCGTCGTCGGCTTGCGCCAGGATGCTGGCGTAGTTGCGCTTGAGCTCTGTGACGCTGATGCTGTTTTTGCTGAGGATGGTGTCCATGGGGCCGCCTTTGAATTTAAAAGACATTTTATATGATGTCTTTTAAGATGTCAAATTTGGCGTCTATTGGGTGCTCAAATGGACCGATTGCGCGCCAAGGGCGGGTTGCGTGAAAAGTAATTCAGGATGCCCCGCATCAAGGCATCCGTGAGTTGCTGCTGGTAGGCGTCGCTGCGCAGTTTTTCTTCTTCATCCGGGTTGCTGATGAACGCGGTTTCCACCAGCACGCTGGGGATGTCGGGCGCTTTGAGTACGGCAAAACCGGCTTGCTCGACCCGAGGCTTGTGCAGGCGCCCCACCCCGCCGATTTCGCGCAATAAGTTGCTGCCCAGTTGCAGGCTGTCCTTGATTTGCGCTGCTGTGCTCATGTCGAGCATGGCGCGTTGTACCTGTGCATCCTGGCTGCCCAGGTTGATGCCCCCGATCAAGTCGGCCTTGTTTTCCTGCTGGGCCATCCAGCGGGCAGCGCTGCTGGAGGCCGCGCCTTGGCTGAGCGCGAACACGCTGGCGCCGCTGGCTTGGGGGGTGAAAAAAGCATCGGCATGGAGGCTGACAAACAGGTCGGCCTGCACGCGCCGGGCCTTTTGCACCCGCACATGCAGGGGCACAAAAAAGTCGGCGTCACGCGTCAGGAAGGCCCGCATGGGGCTGCCGCCCACGCTGCTGGCATTGATGCGCTCGCGCAGCAGCTTGGCGATCTTGAGCACGACGTCTTTTTCGCGTGTGCCCCCCGGGCCTACAGCGCCGGGGTCTTCACCGCCGTGGCCGGGGTCCAGGGCAATCACGATGAGCCGGTCTGTTGCGTTGCTGGCTTTGCTGATGTTTGTGCGCGGTGGATGGTTGGGGCTGTCCATCACGGCACCGGGGGGCTCAAATTCTTGTCTGCGGGTGCTTGGCGCCGGCAATGCGGCCACAGGCGGCAATGCGGCCACAGGCGGCAAGGCGGCAGGCAGGCCTTGCCGTGCAATCAGCTCACCCAGGGGGTCGTTGATGGGTGCGGCTTGTGGGAGTTTGCCTGCCGTGGATGCGGCTGTTTCAGCTTTGGCGGTGACGCGTTCGTGGATGAGTTGTTCGAGCGGATCGACCGCTTGTGAGGGGTACAGATCGAGTACCAGGCGGTGGGCGTAGTTGGCGACAGGCTGCAGGGTGAACACTTGTGGCGCGATGGGGCGCTTCAGGTCAATCACGAGCCGCACCACGCCTGGGCTGAACTGGCCCACACGGATGCCTGCGATGTTGGGGTCCGAGGCTTGCACTTTGCCCACCAGTTCGCGCAATGCGGCATTGAGCTCCATGCCTTCGATGTCCACGGCAAGCCGGGGAGGCGAGTCAATGAAGGTTTGTCGGGTTTTGAGGTCCGTGTCGGATTCGAGGGTGACGCGGCTGTAGTCAGGCGCGGGCCAGATGCGCACGGCCAGCATGCTGGCACCCCGTGCCAAGTGGCTCAGGCCCAGGCTCAGTACCACGAACCCGGCCTTGATGAATTGGCGGCGATCAGCAGGCATGAGGTGCACCTGTCGTTGTGCTCGTCCAGGACTGCAGCCAGTCCTGGCCTTGAGGGGTCTGGGCTTGGATGTCCACGCGGCGCTGGTTCTCATCTATCGCCTCTAGGGCGATCACCCAGTCGGGAGGGGGCAGCTGGCCTGTGACTTTGTCTGGCCATTCCATGAGTTTGAGCCCGGGCCCGGCAAAGATGTCCCGAAACCCGGCGTCTTCCCATTCCTGCGGGTCATTAAAGCGGTAAAAGTCGAAGTGCCAGATGGGCCAGGCGGCGTCCCCTGTGCCCGTTTGGTGCGGTTCGACCACGGCGTAAGTGGGGCTTTTGATGCGACCTTGAACCCCTGCGGCACGCAGCAGGTGGCGCACCAGTGTGGTTTTGCCTGCCCCCAAATTGCCACGCAATTCGATGCGTGCATCACGCCCACCGGGCCAGCTTTGCAAAGCTGCAGCGAGCGCGGTGGCAAAGGCCTGCGTGGCGGCTTCGTTGGGCCACAGCGTTGTCCAGCGGGGGGCAGCTGCGGGGCTTCCTACAATCGGCGGGTGACTGCTCAACGTATTCAAATCGACCTTCTTGAACTGTGGCCCCAGATCCAGATCTGGGCGCGTGAGTTGGGATTGTCCCAAATTGGCGTGACAGGCATTGATTTGACCTCGGCCGAGCCAGGCTTACAAGCTTGGCTGGCCGCCGGATTTCACGGCAGCATGGGCTATATGGCCAACCACGGCCTCAAGCGCGCCCGCCCGGCTGAGCTGGTGCCGGGCACGGTGAGCGTGATCACGGCCCGCATGGATTACCTGCCGCCAGGCACACCGCCCGACTGGGTGGCCCGCGAAACCGCCCGCAGTGTGCAGCCGGGCGAGGCGGTGGTGTCGATTTATGCCCGAGGGCGCGATTACCACAAGGTCCTGCGCAGCCGTTTGCAAAAACTGCAGGAGCGCGTTGCGCAAGCCATTGGGCCGTTTGGGCACCGCGTGTTCACCGACTCGGCCCCGGTTCTGGAGGCCGAACTGGCCACCCGCAGCGGCCTGGGCTGGCGCGGCAAGCACACCTTGGTCCTCTCGCGTGAGGCGGGATCGATGTTTTTTCTGGGCGAGTTGTTCGTGGACTTTGCGCTGCCCGAGACAGCTGCCGTGTCTGCCCATTGCGGCCAGTGCACAGCCTGCATGGACCTGTGCCCAACCCAGGCCATCGTCGGCCCCTACAAATTGGATGCGCGGCGTTGCATTTCTTATTTGACGATCGAGCATGCGGGGCCGATCGATGAAGCCCTGCGCCCCTTGATTGGCAACCGCATTTACGGTTGTGACGATTGCCAGCTGGCTTGTCCCTGGAACAAGTTTGCGCAAATCAGCCCCTTGCCGGACTGGCAGCCACGCGAAGGTTTGAGCGCTGGCCGCATCGCTCAGCTCATGGCATGGAGCGAGGAGGAGTTTTTGCGCCGCACCGAAGGCAGCGCCATCCGCCGAATCGGCCACGCCCGTTGGCTGCGCAACCTGGCGCTGGCAGCGGGCAACGCGCTGGCGTCGGCTGCGCTGGATGCCGCAGAGCGGGCCAGCTTGCAACAGGCCTTGTCCGCCCAGGCGACACACCCCGATCCGGTGGTGCAAGAACAGGTGCGGTGGTCGCAGTCAAAGTCGGGGCTGACGCAGCAACCCGTGAATGCCGCCCTGTAGGTCGGTAGCTTCAGCTCCGACATTGCTGGTGTTGGTGCAGATCCAAGTCGGGGCTGAAGCCGCCGACCTACAAATACCGCCCATGTCGGGGCTGAACCTTGCGTTTTGCATGGTCACTTGCACAACCCTCAACCCTCAACCCTCAACCATCAACGCCCAACGCCCAACGCCCAACGCCCAACGCCCAACGCTCAACGCAACACACCCAGCGCAAATGGCAGGCTCAGCATGCCCGACAGGGTGGACAGCGTGACCAAGCCTGCGACATAAGGTCCGTTGTAGCCCATGCGGGCCGCCAGCACGTAGCAAGTCGATGCCGTGGGCAAAGCCGAAAAGGCCAGCAAGACGGTGGTTTGGGTGGCGCCGAGGTGAAAAACATGCGACATGCCCAGCGCGATCAAGGGCAGCAGCAGGTGTTTGATGCTCAACAGGCTCAGGCCCAGCAACTTGCCCTGGCGCAGGGTGCCCAATTGCATGCCTGCACCCGCGGCCATCAGGCCCAGGGCTAGCGAGGCGGCGCCGATGCGACCAAAACTGGGGTCCAACCACTGCGGAATCCGAAAACCCAGCAAATTGCCGATCAGGCCGGAGCAGGTGGCGATGATCAGCGGGTTGCGCAGCAGTTCGCGCAGGAAGCTTGAATTGGCATGCCGGGCCATGGGCCAGACCGCAGCCACATTGAACAGCGGCACGCAAACGCCAATTAGCATCGAGATCATCAACAAGCCTTCTGGGCCCGCCAGCCGGTCGGCCAGTGCCAAGGCGATGAAGGAGTTGAAGCGAAATGCAACCTGCGCGCTGGCGGCATGGTCGCGCTGGTCCAGGCGTTTGCCCAACAGCGGCCAATAAGGCAGGCTGTACGACAGGGCAATGGCACACAGCCCCAAGCTCACCCCTGCGCCAATCAGGCTGGAGGCGGCGTTCAAGTCGATGGGGCTTTTCAAAATCGAATGAAACAGCAGCACCGGGAACAGGAAGAAATACACCAGGGTTTCGACCTGCTGCCACAGTGGACGGTTCAGTGCCGTGAAGCGGCAAATCAAATAGCCGCACAAGATCAGGGAGAAGTCGGGGAAAAGAAGTTGTGCAAAGTTCACGGCTTGAGGATAACCGCCCGCATGGACCGGGTGGCCTGCAGACTGTCACCTCGGCGCCCAACTCAGCTGGGTCTTGTTGAGTTCGTGGGTTTTCCCCTTGTCGATGGGCGAATTTATTGCCTATGATCGAATGATATTTTCGAGGAGTATTTGCATGAAGCGTCGTGATTGGATTTCTGTGGCCGCTTTGGCTGCATCGGCTGTGGCCAGTGGTTCTGTTTGGGCGCAGGCTTATCCCAATCGTGTGATCAAGTTGCAGGTGCCTTTTGCCCCGGGTGGCACGACCGACATCGTGGCCCGGGTCATTTCTGAGCCGCTGGGCAAAGCCCTGGGCCAATCGGTGGTGGTCGAGAACAAGGCGGGTGGTGGTGGTGTGGTCGGGGCCAACGAAACAGCCAAGTCCAGCCCTGATGGCTATTCGCTGGGGGTGGCCACCGTGTCCACCACGGCTGCCAACCCGGCCATCAACCCCAAGATTCCCTACAACCCGATCACTGATTTCACCCCCATTGTCAACATTGCGGCTACGCCCAATGTGATCGCGGTGCATCCGAGCTTTCCGGCCCATGACTACAAGGGCTTTGTGGCGGAACTGAAGAAAAATCCCGGTAAATATTCGTATTCCTCCTCCGGTACGGGTGGCATTGGCCACTTGCAGACCGAGCTGTGGAAGGGTTTGGCGGGGGTGTTCATCACCCACATTCCCTACCGTGGTGCAGGCCCTGCGCTCAACGACACCGTGGCCGGTCAGGTGCCGATTATTTTTGACAACATGCCTTCGGCCATGCCCTTCATCAGTACCGGCAAACTGATCCCCATTGTGGTGGCTGCCCCCCAGCGTTTGCCGCAATTGCCCAATGTGCCGACCTTCAAGGAAGTGGGGCTGGAGCCCGTGAACCGCATGGCCTACTACGGCATTTATGGTCCGAAGAATCTGCCCAAAGAGGTGGTTGACAAGGTCAATGCAGGGGTCAAAAAGGCCTTGCAAGACCCCGCCGTGGTCAAGCGCATCCATGACACCGGCTCCTTGGTGGTCGGGAATTCCCCCGAAGAATTCGCCGCCCAGATCAAGGCCGAATTCGAGGTCTATAAAAAGGTCGTGGACCAGCAAAAACTCAAGCTGGATTGATGCACGTCAGCAGCCAGTCGTCGATTGACCGCTTTGCCGATGCCCTGTGGCTGGAGGATGGACTGGCGGCCAACACCCTGGCCGCCTATCGGCGCGATCTGGCGCTCTTGGCCAGCTGGCTTTTTTTGAAGCACCAGCTGGCGCTGGATGACACGCAAGAACACCATCTGCAGGCCTATTTTGCAGACCGGCATGCACTGAGCAAAGCCACTTCGGCAAACCGGCGGCTGACGGTTTTCAAGCGCTATTTCCGCTGGGCACTGCGCGAACGGCTGGTGCAGCAGGATCCGACGCTGCGCATGCTGGCGGCCAAACAAGCTTTGCGTGTGCCTAAAACTTTGGGGGAAGCCCAGGTCGATGCCTTGCTGTGTGCCCCCGATGTGGCCACCGAGCTGGGCATGCGCGACCGCGCCATGCTGGAGCTGATGTACGCCAGTGGCTTGCGCGTGAGCGAGCTGGTGGGCCTGAAGACGCTGCACGTCTCGCTGAATGAGGGGGTGCTGCGCATCATGGGCAAAGGCAGCAAGGAGCGTCTGGTGCCGTTTGGCGAGGAGGCGCGTGAGCGCTTGCAGCGTTACATGGCACAAGCCCGACCGGCCTTGTTGGGGTCGCGGCAGACCGAAGACCTGTTCATCACCTCCAGCGGCCCCAAGCCTGGCACGGCCATGTCGCGCATCATGTTCTGGAACCTGGTCAAGCGTTACGCCATCCAGGCGGGCATCACCTCGCCGTTGTCACCGCACACCTTGCGCCACGCTTTTGCCACGCACTTGCTCAACCATGGGGCCGATTTGCGGGCAGTGCAAATGCTCTTGGGGCATGCTGACATCTCGACCACCACGATTTATACCCATGTGGCGCGTGAACGGCTCAAAAGCCTGCATGCGCAGCACCACCCGCGCGGCTAATGTGCCCCTTGTAGGCCTGCGGCTTCAGCCCCGACGCGTGTGCTTCTTGTAGGTCGGCGGCTTCAGCCCCGACACATGCCTGCGCCAAAGCCTGCATGTCGTGGCTGAAGCCGCCGACCTGTGGGCCGGGTTGTCAGCTCAGCGCCGCCAATTCCGCCTCTTCAAACCCCGCCAAGCGCCGTGCTTCCATGTTGAAGGGCGGGCGCAATTTCGGGGCGTCGTATTGCGCGATCAGCTCGGCATAGGTGCTGATCGGGTCGAGCCCCCGCTTGGCGCACAGGTAACGGTACCAGCGGTTGCCTGCGGCCACATGGCCGATTTCTTCTTCCAAAATGATGTCCAGAATCTTGCCCGCAGCATGGTCACCGGCACTGACCAGCTTGTTTTTGACACCCGGTGAGGCGTCCAGACCTCGGGCTTCCATGGTGCGGGGTACGATGCCGATGCGGGCCAGCAAGTCGCCACGGGTGCGCTCGGCCATGTCCCACAGGGTGTTGTGGGCCGCAAAGTCACCATAGTCGTAGCCCATGCCCACCAGGTGTGTGCGCAGCAGGCTGAAGTGCTTGGCTTCCTCTTGCGCAATGTGCACCCAGTCGGTGTAGAAGGCGTCGGGCATGCCCGCAAAACGCCAGACCACGTCGAGTGCCAGATCAATGGCGTTGAGTTCAATGTGGGCAATCGAGTGCACCAGCATGGCCCGACCTTCGGTGGTGGCCATTGATTTGGCTTTGAGCTGGGTGTGGGGTACCAGCTCAGGCCGGGCGGATCGGCCAGGGCCAGTATGGGGGGCTGGCAGGGCTTCATCTGCACCCACCGGCAGGCTCAAGTCCAGCGCCAAAGTGGCTTGTGCCTTGAGCACAGGATCGGTTTGTGCCCAAGGGGCCAGGGCGGCAGAGCGCAAAGAGTGCATGGTCAATCAAAATCAAGGGCCACAGCCCGGTTTGGGCTTGCCTACAATTGTAGGTTTTACAGACGAACGACTGGAGACACCCATGGCCCTTTACCAACTTGACTCGCACATCCCCGAAGTGGCCGACAGCGCCTGGGTGGCCGACTCGGCTCAGGTCATGGGATCAGTCAAGATTGCCGCAGATGCCAGCGTCTGGTTTGGCACCACGATCCGCGGTGACACGGAAACCATCGAAATTGGCGAGGGCAGCAACATCCAGGATGGCAGCGTGATGCACGCCGACCACGGCAAACCGATCAAGGTGGGCAAAAATGTGACCGTGGGCCACATGGTCATGCTGCACGGCTGCACCATTGGTGACGAGTCCTTGATTGGCATTGGCGCTGTGGTGCTCAATGGCGCCAAAATTGGCAAAAATTGCCTGGTGGGGGCCGGTTCTCTGGTCACCGAGGGCAAAGAGTTTCCTGATGGCTCCATGATCATGGGCAGTCCCGCCAAAGTGGTGCGCGAATTGAGCCCCGAGCAAATTGAAGGCTTGCGCCAAAGCGCCAGGCACTACACCGAAAACGCCCGCCGCTTCAAGGCAGGGTTGAAGAAAATCGGCTGAGATGTTTCTCGCCAGATTGCACCCATTCACCATTGAGGATCAGCCCCTAGTGGCTGTTGATTGAACTTTGTCCGAACTCCATAAATTCATTTTTGACGGTCTGCCCGTGCGCGGCATGCTGGTGCGCCTGACCGATGCCTGGCAAGACATTCTGGCGCGTCGCGCTGCCAACACCCAAACAGGTGCCTATCCCGCCCCGGTTCGCCAGTTGCTGGGAGAGATGGCCGCCGCCGGGGTGCTGATGCAAGGCAACATCAAGTTCAATGGCGCTTTGGTCTTGCAGATCTTTGGTGACGGCCCGGTCAAGCTGGGGGTGGTCGAGGTGCAGCCCGATTTCAGCTTGCGGGCCACATGCACCCAGGTGGGCGAAGTGGCCAGTGACGCCAGCCTGAGCCAGATGGTGAACGTGAACAATGAAGGGCGTTGCGCCATCACGCTCGACCCGCAAGACCGCTTGCCCGGCCAGCAGCCCTACCAGGGGGTGGTGCCGCTGTTTGGTGACCGGGGTGAAAAACTCGAGAACATCAGCGAAGTGCTGGAGCACTACATGCTCCAGTCCGAGCAACTGGACACCGTGCTGGTGTTGGCGGCCGATGACCAGGTTGCAGCGGGCTTGCTGATCCAGCGTTTGCCCATTGAAGGCGAGGGCAACCTGGCCGGACAAGTCGATTCCGTGGAGCGCGAAGCGGCTTTGGGACAGAGCGAGGATTTCAGTCGCATTGCCATTTTGACCAAGAGCCTCAAGCGCGAAGAGCTGTTGACGCTGGATTCAGAAACCATCTTGCACCGCTTGTATTGGGAAGAGCCTCTGGCCCGTTTTGAACCGCTCAAGGGTGAGTCCGGTCCCCGTTTTGCATGTCGCTGCAACCGCGAACGGGTGGGCAACATGATCCGTAGCCTGGGCACAGAAGAGGTTGAGGGCATCCTCGCCGAGCAAGGCCAGGTGGAAGTGGGTTGCGATTTTTGCGGCGCCGAGTACCGCTTCGACCCGGTCGACGCCGCAGGCCTGTTCACCGGCTTGCCAGCCGATGTGTCGGGCGGCTCGTTGCACTGAAAACGTCGGACTCTGCGAGTGCCGACCTGCGGACTGCCAGGCTTTGGTAGGTCGATGGTCAAAGACGCCGACATGGTGCCTGCGAAATGCAAGCCATGTTGGACACTTCGCGTGACCTGAATGTCAATGGGTACGGCGTTCCATCAGTCCAGTGAACAGCTTGTGTTCGCAATCGGGGTCACTGCATTCGTTGCACTGCCACACGGTGCGGCCCTGGTTGATGGCAAATTGAGCGTTTTCGCGGGTCATCCGGGCAGCATCGTCTTCGCCAGTCCAACCCAAGGCCAGCAAGGCGTTGTTCAGGCGCTGGTGGCCTTGCCCGTAAACCACGCGGTAAGCAATGCCCGCACGGTCAAGCGCCTGGCGCAAGAGCGTGTCCACCGGGCCGCCAAGTGGCATCCCATCGACCGCCCCAGGCAAGTCCAAGCCCATGAACAGGGTGTTGTCGTACATGGCTTGATGCGTCAGCGCCATCGGATACAGGCGCTCATCTGCCCACTGCATGTGCTGCTGCACCGCCGTCATGAGGGGCGTGCTGTCAGAAATCAACCAAGCTGTCTGGCTGCGCTTCGCTGCCTGAGTGAGCCTTTTGCTGAGTTGTTCATCGGCTTGCAGCGTTCGGCCTTCAACCTCGAATCCCGGTAGCGGGCATTCCTTCACCATCTGCACCCCATGGCCGCGCGACTGAAGCACTTTGGCCAGGCTGTGGGTCAGCCATGTTTTGCCGGTGCGCGGTGCACCCACGATGGCAATGCGCCTTGCACTCATGCGCAGGCTTGAGGCAGCGGTGTCTGCGACTTGACCCCATTCCCATGCCACTTGCGCAGCTTGTGCACATGGCCCGCACAAGTCCGCGCAAAAACTGCGTTCTCTGTGGGGGGCATCATTTGGCGATCTGGACGAAGATTTCGTTGGGTTTGACCATGCCCAGCTCATGGCGCGCCCGTTCTTCCACCATGTTCAGCCCCTCTTTGAGGTCATTGACCTCTGCGCTGAGCTGCTCGTTGGTGCGGCGGGTTTCTTCATTGGCCGCCTTTTGGCGCTTGACCTGGCGCTCCAGGTCTGCAGCGTTGGGCAAGCTGCCCCGTCCGAACCACAATTGGGCCTGGATGATTGTCAGCAAGACAACCAGCACGATCGGAACAAGGCGATTGCCCATCTGGCTTTAACGCAGGTTGTAGAAGGCCGAGCGGCCAGGGTACACGGCCACGTCGCCCAGGTCTTCTTCGATGCGCAGCAGCTGGTTGTACTTGGCCATGCGGTCCGAGCGGCTCATCGAACCGGTCTTGATTTGACCTGCGTTCAGACCCACGGCGATGTCGGCGATGGTGCTGTCTTCGGTCTCGCCTGAGCGGTGGCTGATGACGGCGGTGTAACCGGCACGCTTGGCCATTTCGATGGCTTCAAACGTTTCGGTCAGGGTGCCGATCTGGTTGATCTTGATCAGGATCGAATTGGCGATGCCCTTGTCGATGCCTTCTTTGAAGATCTTGGTGTTGGTCACGAACAGGTCGTCACCCACGATTTGCACGTTCTTGGCCAAGCGGTCGGTCAGCACTTTCCAGCCGTCCCAGTCGCCTTCGGCCATGCCGTCTTCGATGCTGATGATGGGGTACTTGTCGCACCAGGTGGCCAGCATGTCGGTCCACTGCTCGGACGTCAGGCTGATGCCGCCTTCGCCGGCCAACACGTACTTGCCGTCTTTGTAGAACTCGCTGGCGGCGCAATCCAGGCCGATGGCGATTTGTTCACCGGCGGTGTAGCCGGCAGCGGTGATGGCATCCAGCACCATCTGGATGGCCGCTTCGTGGCTGTCCACGTTGGGAGCAAAGCCGCCTTCGTCGCCCACGGCAATGCTCATGCCCTTGTCGTGGATGATTTTCTTGAGCGCGTGGAACACTTCAGCGCCCCAACGCACCGCTTCGCGGAACGAAGGTGCGCCCACGGGGATGATCATGAACTCTTGCAGGTCCAAGTTGTTGTTGGCGTGCGCGCCGCCGTTGATGACGTTCATCATGGGCACGGGCAACTGGTTGCCGTTCATGCCGCCAAAGTAGCGGTACAGCGGCAGGCCAGACTCTTCGGCCGCAGCGCGGGCCACGGCCATGGACACCGCCAGCATGGCGTTGGCACCCAGGCGGCTCTTGTTGTCGGTGCCGTCCAGGTCGATCAGGGTGCGGTCCAAAAAGGCCTGCTCGGAGGCGTCGAGCCCCAGCACGGCTTCAGAGATTTCGGTGTTGATGTGCTCCACAGCCTTGAGCACGCCTTTGCCCAAGTAACGGCTCTTGTCGCCGTCACGCAGCTCAATGGCTTCGCGGCTGCCGGTGGATGCGCCGGACGGCACAGCGGCGCGGCCCATGACGCCCGATTCCAGCAGCACGTCGCATTCGACGGTGGGGTTGCCACGGCTGTCGAGGATTTCACGGCCGACGATATCAACGATTGCACTCATTTTTGAACTCTCTCAATTTAAAAATAAAAGGGGTTAAAGACCTTCGACCACGACCATGCGCATGATGGCCGCACCGGCTCGGGCTTCGCGGGCTTTGAGGTATTCAGGCGTATCGTAAAACGCCTTGGCGGCTTCGAAGGTGGGGAATTTCAAAATCACAATGCGCTCAGGCGACCAGTCGCCTTCAAGCACTTGGACTTGGCCTCCGCGAACGCAGACCTCGGCGTTGTGCGCCTGCATGGCCGCCGACGACCACTTTTTGTACTCTTCGTACTGGGCCGGGTGGGTCACCTGGACGTTGGCGATGATATAGCCGCTCATGCGAAGTTGTCCTCGAGGAAGGGGTTCTTTTTGGTGACGGAATCGAGCTGCACCAGCGTCTCGAGCAGGGCCTTCATCTGGCCCAGCGGCACGGCGTTGGGGCCGTCGGACCAGGCCTCAGCGGGCTTGGGGTGGGTTTCCATGAAGAGGCCCGCCACGCCCACGGCCACGCCTGCGCGGGCCAGCACGGGCACCATCTCGCGTGCGCCGCCACTGCTGGTGCCTTGGCCGCCCGGCTTTTGCACCGAGTGGGTCACGTCAAACACCACGGGTGCGCCGGTCTTGCGCATTTCGGCCAGGCTCGTCATGTCGGCCACGAGGTTGTTGTAGCCAAAGCTCACACCGCGCTCGCAGGCCAAGAAGTTGTCTTCGGGCAAGCCGACTTCGCGTGCAGCGCTGCGGGCCTTGTCGATGACGTTTTTCATGTCCCAAGGCGCCAAAAATTGGCCCTTCTTGATGTTGACCGGCTTGCCCGACTGGGCCACGGCGCGGATGAAATCGGTCTGGCGGCACAAAAAGGCGGGGGTCTGCAGCACGTCGACCACGCTGGCCACGGTTTTGACCTGAGACTCGTCGTGCACATCGGTGAGGATGGGCACGCCGATCTGGCGGCGCACTTCGTCGAGGATCTTCAGACCAGCATCGATGCCCACGCCGCGTTGGGTGCTGCCAGACGAGCGGTTGGCCTTGTCGAACGAGCCTTTGTAGATGAGCGGAATGCCCAGCGCGGAGCAGGCCTCTTTGAGGCGACCGGCCACCTCGATGGACATCTCCAGGCCTTCGATGGAGCAGGTGCCCGCGATCAAAAAGAAGGGCTGGTGCAGGCCAACGTCAAATCCGCAAAGTTTCATGGAGGCTCCTGTAGGGGAAATCAGGCCTTGGCCTTGTGCTCAACCGCCGCCTTGACGAAGGCATTGAACAGCGGGTGGCCGTCCCAAGGCGTGGACTTGAATTCGGGGTGGAACTGCACGCCCACATACCAAGGGTGCACGGTTTGCGGCAGTTCCACGATTTCGGTCAGCTGCTCGCGCTGGGTCAACGCCGAAATCACCAGACCCGCTTTGCGCAAGTCATCAAGGTAGTTGACATTGGCCTCGTAGCGGTGGCGGTGGCGCTCGGTGACCACATCGCCGTAGATCTGGTGCGCCAGCGTGCCCTTGGCCACGTCGGAGCTTTGCGCACCCAGACGCATGGTGCCGCCGAGGTCAGAGTTTTCATCGCGCTTTTGGATCGAGCCGTCCGCGTCTTTCCACTCGTTGATCAAGGCGATCACGGGGAAGGGCGTTTCGGGCTCGAACTCGGTGCTGTTGGCATCTTTCATGCCGGCCACATGGCGCGCATATTCAATGGTGGCCACTTGCATGCCCAGGCAGATGCCCAGGTAAGGCACTTTGTGGGTACGGGCGTATTGGGCCGTTTCGATCTTGCCCTCGACGCCGCGCTTGCCAAAGCCACCGGGCACCAGCACGCCGTCAAAGTTGGCCAGGCTGGCCACGGTTTCGGGGGTGATGGTTTCGGAGTCGATGTGCTCGATTTTCACGCGCACATGGTTGCGCATGCCCGCGTGGCGCAGCGCTTCGTTGACCGATTTGTAGCTGTCCGACAGCTCGACGTATTTGCCGACCATGGCGATCGTGACTTCGCCCTGCGGGTGCTCGGTTTCGTGCACCAGGTCGTCCCAGCGCTTGAGGTTGGCGGGCGGGGTGTTCAGGCGCAGCTTGTCGCAGATCAGGCCGTCCAGGCCCTGTTCGTGCAGCACGCGGGGCACTTTGTAGATGGTGTCCACGTCGGGCATGGAGATCACGCCCCAGCCTTGCACGTTGGTGAAGAGCGAGATTTTGTCGCGTTCGTCGTCCGGGATGTACCGGTCGGCACGGCACAACAGCGCATCGGGCTGGATGCCGATTTCGCGCAGTTTTTGCACCGTGTGCTGGGTGGGCTTGGTCTTGAGCTCACCTGCGGTGGCAATCCAGGGCAAGTAAGTCAGGTGCACAAAGGCCGCGTTGTTGGGCCCCAGGCGCAGGCTGAGTTGGCGCACGGCTTCCAGAAAGGGCAGCGACTCGATGTCGCCCACGGTGCCGCCGATCTCGACGATGGCCACATCGACCGCCTCGGGCGTGCCATAGCCCGCACCGCGCTTGACGAAGTCCTGGATCTCGTTGGTGACATGGGGGATGACCTGCACGGTCTTGCCCAGGTAGTCGCCGCGGCGCTCTTTTTCGAGCACGCTTTTATAAATCTGGCCTGTGGTGAAGTTGTTGGCCTTCTTCATCCGGGTGTTGATGAAGCGCTCGTAGTGGCCCAAATCCAGGTCGGTTTCTGCGCCGTCGTCGGTCACAAACACCTCGCCGTGCTGGATGGGCGACATGGTGCCGGGGTCGACGTTGAGGTAGGGGTCGAGCTTGATGAGGGTGACAGAAAGGCCGCGCGATTCAAGGATGGCGGCGAGCGATGCGGAGGCGATTCCCTTGCCCAGGGAAGACACCACACCGCCGGTGACGAAGACGAATTTGGTCATGTCCAAGACGGGAACCATGGGCTCCCGGAAGGTGGAAATCGTGATTATAGACAGTCGGGTTTCGGGTTTTCCCTGTTCGGGGCCTGTTTGTGCGCTCAGTTGGGGTCTTCATTGCGCGCTCGCCCAAGCGCCTGAGGGGCCAAGTGAGCTTCTTCGTGCTGAGTGGCTCCTCGTAGGTCGTCCGCGTCAGCTCTGAACTTGTGTGCTTCGGCGCCCATCTTCGGGTTTGTTGCATGCTCTCTGCTACATTCCCCGCCATGAGCACATTGGCTGGAAAACACATCGTTCTGGGCTTGTCGGGCGGCATTGCGGCCTTCAAGTCGGCTGAACTCTGCCGCGCCTTGGTCAAGGCGGGCGTCACCGTGCAGGTCGTGATGACCGAGGCGGCCGAGCAATTCATGACGGCCGTGACCATGCAAGCACTGTCGGGCAGGCCCGTTTACACCTCGCAGTGGGACCCGCGTGAGGCGAACAACATGGCCCACATCAATTTGAGTCGTGACGCCGATGCCATCGTGGTGGCGCCTGCCAGTGCCGACTTCATGTCCAAGTTGTTGCATGGCGGTGCCGATGAATTGCTCAGTCTGATGTGCTTGGCCCGGCCGCTGGACAAAGTGCCGCTGATCGTGGCCCCGGCCATGAACCGCGAAATGTGGGCCAATCCCGCCACCCAGCGTAACGTCGCACAGCTCAAGGCCGATGGCATTCATGTGCTCGATGTGGGGCAGGGCTATCAGGCCTGTGGCGAAACCGGTGATGGTCGCATGCTCGAGGCCGAAGAAATTCTGGAAGACCTGGAGGCGTTTTTTGCGCCCAAAACCTTGGCCGGGCAGCATGTGCTGGTCACTGCGGGGCCAACTTATGAAGCCATTGACCCGGTGCGAGGCATCACCAATTTGTCGAGCGGCAAGATGGGCTTTGCCATTGCCCGCGCTGCCCGCATGGCCGGTGCCAAGGTGCAATTGATTGCCGGACCGGTGCATTTGTCCACGCCCCGAGGTGTTCAGCGTGTCGATGTGCGTTCTGCGCTTCAGATGCTCGATGCTGTGCAGCAGCAGGTGGGGGGGGCGGATGTGTTCATTTCAACCGCTGCCGTGGCCGATTGGCGCCCTGCGAATTCAGCCGATCAAAAAATCAAGAAAGACGGCTCGGGGCAAACGCCTCAGCTGAGTTTTGTTGAAAACCCGGACATCCTGGCCACGGTGGCGCAATCGCCTCGTGCCCAATCGGGTGAATTGTTTTGCGTGGGTTTTGCCGCCGAAAGCCATGATTTGCTGGCGCATGCCACGGCCAAACGCATCCGCAAGGGTGTGCCGCTTTTGGTGGGCAACATCGGCCCCGCCACCTTTGGTCAGGACGACAATGCCTTGCTGTTGGTAGACGAGGCCGGTGCGCGCGAATTGCCGCATGGCCCCAAGCAAGAGCTGGCGGTGCAACTGATTGCCGACGTCGCCAGCCGTTTAACCAAGCATGCGGGTTCGTTGGGCGTTCAGCGTTGAGTGTTGAGCGAGAAACCCCATTGCTGACGCTCAACGCCCAACGCCCAACGCCCAACGCCCAACGCCCAACGCCCAACGCCCAACGCCCAACGCCCAACGCTCAACGCCCAACCTCACATGAACATCGACCTCAAAATCATCGACCCCCGCATGGCCGAGCAACTGCCCGCCTATGCCACGACGGGCAGCGCTGGACTGGATTTGCGCGCCTGTTTGGATGCCCCCCTGACCTTGCAGCCCAATGCCTGGCAATTGGTGCCCACGGGCATTGCGGTGCATCTGAAAGACCCCGGTTACGCCGCCATGCTGCTGCCGCGCTCGGGTCTGGGGCACAAGCACGGCATTGTGCTGGGCAATTTGGTGGGCTTGATTGACAGCGATTATCAAGGCCAGCTCATGGTCAGCGCCTGGAACCGCAGCGATGTGGCTTTCACCATCGAGCCGATGGAGCGCATCGCGCAGATGGTGATCGTGCCCGTGGTGCAAGCCACTTTCAATGTGGTGAATGAGTTTGATGCGCCCAGCGAACGGGGCGAGGGCGGTTACGGCTCAACCGGCAAAAAATAAGCCGACAGTGTTTTTCCGAATACAGGCGTTGGTGGCTTTGGCGCAGGCCCATGTCGGGGCTGAAGCCACCGACCTACAAATACCTCTCCCGCAGGTCACTAGCTTCAGCTCCGACGCTGTGGGTTCAGGGTCGTGCCTATCTCGAGGCTGAAGTCGACAACTGACCGCAGGCAGGGTAACTTGCGAGAATCTCAATGCAAGCTTGGCCCGACGGGCATGCCTTCATCGCCCACTTCAATCTTGAAAAAGCCCGTGCCGCAGCTGCCGCTGCCGACTTCGGCCTCTGTAGGCACGCGCACGGATTCCACCTTCAAGCTCAAGCGCAGCGCAATGCCCGACAGCGGGTGATTGCCATCCAGCACCACATGCTCAGGATAGATTTCGGTCACGGTGTAGAGCACGTTGCGCGGCGCATCGGGGTGACAGCCTTCGGGCAAGGCGGTGCCTTCGATGGTCAGGCCTTCTTCCAGGCCGGCCGGGAACAGGGCGAGTGGTTCGAGAAACAGCAGCTGGTCATCGAAGTCGCCAAAGGCGTCTTCAGGCTCCAGGTGCAGCTCCACTTTGGCGCCTTTTTCATGGCCATGCAGGGCTTCTTCGATTTTGGGCAGCAAATCCTTGCCGCCAATGAAAAATTCAACGGGCTCTTCCAGTGTGTCCAGAATTTCGCCCAGCGTGTCTTTGAGTGTCCAGGTCAGTGCGACCACGGAAGGTGTCTTGATTTCCATAGGACAATTGTCGCAGTTTGGCGGCCGGTTTTGGCCGCTTGCGCTTTGAAGAGGCTGCTTCCTTGTGGTCTCAAAGGAATACACACATGAACACAGAACAACCCTTGGCCCTGTTGGGCGGCCTGACACCCAGCCAATTCATGAAACGCCATTGGCAGAAAAAGCCTTTGCTGGTGCGCAACGCCATTCCCGGTTTTGTGCCCTGTGTAGGGCGATCCGACTTGGTGGCCTTGGCGGCTGAAGAAGGCGTTGAATCCCGCCTGATCATCGACTCGGACAAAGGCTGGAAGATGAAGCACGGCCCATTGACCAAGCGCAGCTTGCCGCCTTTCAGTCAAAAAAAATGGACATTTTTGGTGCAGGGCGTGGACTTGCACCACGACGGCGTGCACGCACTGATGCAGCAGTTTCGTTTTGTGCCCGATGCTCGGCTGGATGATCTGATGATCAGCTACGCCACCGATGGCGGTGGGGTGGGTCCGCACTTTGACAGTTATGACGTGTTCCTGCTTCAGGCCCATGGTCAGCGCCGCTGGCGCATTGGACGCCAAAAAGACTTGAGTCTGCAACCGGGTGTGCCGCTGAAAATTTTGCAAAATTTCGAGGCTGAGGAAGAGTTTGTGCTCAACCCGGGTGACATGCTGTACCTGCCGCCCAAGTATGCGCACGATGGCATTGCCGAAGGCGAATGCATGACCTGGTCGATTGGCTTTCGCGCTCCACAAGAAGGGGAGTTGGCCCGTGAGTTGTTGCTGGGCTTGGCCGATGAAGCGTTTGAAGGGCTTGGCGATGCCCTGTACCGTGACCCAAAGCAGCCTGCTGTGAGCGAGCCTGCCGCCGTGCCAGCCGAGTTGGGTGATTTCGCCAGAAACGCCATTGCCAAGGCCCTGCAGGATGCGCATTTGATGGACAGCTTGCTGGGTGAGTATTTGACTGAGCCGAAGTCGAACGTCTGGTTTGACCCTGTGGACGATGAGCCAGACTTGTCGACAGGCGTTCAACTCGATCGGCGTACCAAGATGATGTATGACGATCGGCATCTGTTCATCAATGGTGAGAGCTTCAGGGTGGGGGGGCGGGACGCCCGATATTTGCGTCAATTGGCCAACGATCGCACGCTTTCAGGCAAGGCGGTGGCTGCATTGAGCGAGGCTGCACAAGAAGCTTTGCGTGATTGGATGTGTGCGGCCTGGATGAAAACCCTTTGAGTAATGACCCTATGAATACCGCTGACTGAAGGCTTGGAGTCAGTTTTCTATTTTTGTTTAGGGAAAACGCTATAATTTGAGGCTGAGTACAAAAGAGCTCGAGTGCTTTTGCCTCAGTCCAGACAATCTGTGAAGATTGTCTGACAATTTCCGGAAATTGTTTTTAACCCCCCCATTAAGGAAAATTATCATGAACAAATCCCTCGTTCTGGCCGTCGTGATCGCTGCTGCTGCTTTGGCCGCTTGTGGTAAAAAAGAAGAAGCCGCTGCTCCTGCTGCACCCGTGGCTGCTCCTGCTGCTGAAGCTTCGGCTCCTGCTGCTGACGCTTCTGCAGCCGCTCCCGCTGCTGACGCTTCTGCTGCTAAGTAATTGGCCAGAGCTGTCCCGGCGCGAGTCGGGCACGCATGAAAAAACCCCGCATTGCGGGGTTTTTTTATGGGACGTCAGGCCTCAAGGGCCTGACCGCATTAACGCAATTCATTGGCGATGAGCTTCAGAATTGTTGTCGCATTGGCGGTGCTTTCTGCTTGTCCATCGGCGTTCAGAACCCGGATTTGGCAATTGCCGTTGCCCTGATCAGTCAGGGCAATGCGATAGCGCGACAGGGCTGATACTTCCTTGGTACTGCTGAACAGACGGGCAAAGAAGCCGGGCTCCTTGTCAGCCGAGCCTGGGGCCACGTAGCGAACAAAATAAATGCCTTTGCTGCGATCGCGGTCTTCAACGGTGAAACCGCTGCGATCCAAAGCCACGCCCGTGCGGCGCCATGCACGGTCCAGGGTGTCGTTCAGTGAAATGGCGGGTTGACCATTGACGTTGGTGACTTCGGTGCCTTTGACTGTCGTAACGGTCAGCGTTTCGGCTTTGGCCTTTTCAGGGGAAGCCCCCAACTTGACCATCAAACGCCGCAGAAATTCAATTTCCAGCTCTGGATCTGTGGCGCGTGGCATCCAGACGGTCTGGGTTTTTTGGCCGTCCGCATAGTTTTCGATCATGCCGCGGTGCGTGATGTAAATCTCGACCTCACCTTTCGAATTGCGTTCAATGCGGGTTCGGAATTTATCGCGCTCACCGGTTGAATACAAGGAGTCCAGCACTTTGCCCAGTGTTTTGCGAATGAAGTCCTGCGGCAGTTTGGCGCGGTTTTCAGCCCATTCGGTTTCCATGATGCCCACATCGGGGGAATCGGTCACCAAGCTGAAACCATTGCTGGTCCAGAATTCGCGCAAAGGCTCCCAGAGTTTGTCAGCAGAGCGTGAAACCACCAGCCAACGCTGGTTGCCCTGGCGTTCCATGCGCACATCGCCCAGGGTATTCGCTGCTGTGCCTGAATCGGTCACTTTGCCTGCAGCACTTTGGAAGCCCGACGCTGTGGCCGATGTGCTTTCCAGCGCATAGCGTGATTCCTTGCGCAGTTGTGTCAGGTCGGGCGGAATCTCCAGGGTCGGGGCTTTGGCAGCGCTTTTGTAATTGATCTTGTCTTCTTCGAGAACAGAGCAGGCACTGAGCAAAATCGCCAGGCCCAACACCGTCAAAGTGCGTGGCGTAGGCAATTGCGAGGCAGTGCGATGGGTTGAAAATTTCACAGGCATCCTTGGGTGGAAATCAAATCAGGCCGCTGGCCTTGAGCGCGGCTTCGACCACGGGGTGTTGAGATTCAGACAATTCGGTCATGGGCAAACGCAAAGTAGGGCCGCACAGCCCCATGCGGTTCATGGCCCATTTCACGGGGATAGGGTTGGCCTCGACGAACAGGTTTTTGTGCATCGGCATCAACTGGAACTGAATGCGCATGGCTTCTTGGATGTCGCCACGGATGGCGGCCATGCACAACTCGTGCATCAGGCGTGGGGCCACGTTGGCGGTCACGCTCACGTTGCCCGCGCCGCCGCACAGCATCAAGGCCACGGCTGTCGGGTCATCTCCCGAATACACCGCAAATTCTTTGGGCAGATCGCGGATCAGCCACTGGGCGCGTTCGATGTTGCCTGTGGCTTCCTTGATGCCGACAATTCCAGGCACCTGGGCCAGACGCAACACGGTGTCGTGCTGCAAATCGGCCACGGAGCGACCGGGGACGTTGTACAAAATCACGGGCAGATCCGGAGTGGCTTCGGCAATGGCGCGAAAGTGCTGGTACTGGCCTTCTTGTGTGGGTTTGTTGTAGTAGGGCACCACCTGCAACTGGCAGTCGGCGCCGACCTTTTTGGCGAACTTGGCCAATTCGATGGCTTCTGCCGTGGAGTTGGCACCGCAGCCGGCCATGATCGGCACGCGGCCTGCAGCTTGTTCGACCGAGACGCGAATGATTTCGCAATGCTCATCCACGGTGACGGTGGGCGACTCGCCCGTGGTGCCGACCACACCAATGCAGTCGGTGCCTTCGGCAACATGCCAGTCGATGAGTTTTCGCAAGGTGGGGTAATCCACTTTGCCGTCTTCCAGCATGGGAGTGATCAGGGCAGGAATACTGCCTTTGATGGGGCGAAATTCGGAGGTCATGTCAGGGTTTTCTGAACGAAAAAAGACATTCTAACGATTGCAGCCTGATTTTTTTGAGGGCAACACACGAGCTTGTCACCGGAAGTGACAAGTTCTCACGCGCCAAAATCAGACAGGACGCAAATCAAAGCGCTTGGGCAAGACTTCAGCGGTCTGGCGAACAGACACGATGCGCTGCACAAAGCGATCCGGGGGTGTTTCAAAACCATCTTCATAAGCCACGGTGCGCAAACCGGCGGTGACGTGCAGCAACTCGCCCGTTTGCAGCAAAAAATCGGGCCGGGAGGGTTTGCCCACGCTCTCGTTGCCTGCGGCAAAAGTTTCGTAAATCAGCACGCCCCCTTCGGCCACGCTGCGGATGATGTCAGGCCATAACGGGCGCCACAGGTAATGGGTCACGATGACTGCATCAAAAGTCTGACCTGCAAAAGGCCAGGGGCCATTTTCAATGTCTGCCAAAACAGTGTCGCCGCAGTCACCAACCAGCGCCAAGGCTTCCGGGTTGCGATCCACGCCCGTGACGTGGTGCCCTTGCTCAGCGAGCCAGCGCATGTGTCGGCCAGCGCCGCAGGCCACATCCAGCACCCGGCTGCCGGGGTGGATGAGGTGAGTCCACCTCTGGACCCAGGCAGAAGGATTTTCGGTACCGTGCATGGAGAACCACTCAAAAACAGGCCCAAAGCTGATCCGACAACTGGATCAACATTTCTGGGCGTTGGTAAAGAAACACCACGCCCGCTGACACCATTGCCAACAGGCTCCAGGCCAAGGCATGTCGCCAGAGCCTGTGGCGCCAATTAAAGCGAGTGAAATGTCCTGGCATGGCGCTCATCAAGTCGCCTGAGGTTTCAGTCGGGCAATGGGGCTTTCGCGCACGGGCAAATTCACCAGTGCGGCAAACACGCCCAAGACGATGGCCAGATACCAGACGATGTCGTAACTGCCCGTCTTGTCGTACAGATAGCCGCCCAGCCACACGCCCATGAATGAGCCGATCTGGTGGCTGAAAAAGATGAATCCACTGAGCATGGACAAATGAGAGACGCCAAAAATTTGGGCCACAGCGGCATTGGTGGGGGGCACCGTGGACAACCACAGCAAGCCCATCACTGCAGAAAACAGGTACACACTTGCAGGTGTGAGTGGCGCCAGCAAGAACAGCACAATGGCCACCGAGCGCATGAAATAGATCGCAGCCAGGATCTTCTTTTTGGCCATTTTTTGACCCAGCGTTCCCGCCGCATAAGTGCCAAACACGTTGAACAAGCCGATCAAGGCCAAGGCGTAACTGGCCACCTGAGGGGGCAGACCGTGGTCTTTGAGATAACTGGGCATGTGCACGCCAATGAACACCACTTGAAAGCCGCACACAAAGTAACCGGCCATCAGCAGCTGAAAACTGGGGTATTTGAAAGCTTCCTTCAGTGCTTGGCCAATGGTTTGTTCACGTTTGGCTTGGCCGGGTGCATGCAAAGCGGGCTCACGCAGACCCCACGCCAGAGGGATGATGAGCGCCGTGGCAGCGGCCAAAATCATCAAAGCGTTTTGCCAGCCTGCGTGGCTGATCAACAGACCTTCGACGGGCACCATCAAAAATTGCCCAAAACTGCCCGCCGCTGCGGCGATGCCCATGGCCCAAGAGCGGCGCTCGGCAGGCACATTGCGCCCGATCACCCCATAAATCACGGCGTAAGTCGTTCCGGCCTGCGCAGTTCCAATGACCACCCCGGAGAACAAGGCAAAAAGCCAAGGCGTGTTGGCTGAAGCCATGCCCACCAGACCCAAGGCATAAAGCAATGCACCTGCAGTGATCACCCGAAAGGCGCCAAACCGATCGGCCAGCATGCCCGCAAAAATGCCCATGAAGCCCCAGGACAAGTTTTGAATGGCCATGGCCATGGCAAATTCCTGCCGTCCCCAGCCCTGAGCCTGTGTGATCGGCTGCAGCCACAGGCCAAAGCCGTGACGGATGCCCATGGAAAGCGTGACGATGGCGGCGCCGCAAGCCAGCACCTGGAATAAGGAAAGGGGTTTGTGTTGCATCCTTGGACTTTAACCAATCTCAGACGCGCTCGTGACCACTTGAAAGAAGACAGCTCGCAGGACCTGGGCGTCCCAAGTTATGAAACAGCTGTCCAGCTGCAAAAGATGTCGGACTCTTCGAGTGCCGACCTACCAGAAGCCCCTGCCTGGATGCAGGGTTTTTACAGTTCGGCACTCGAAGAGTCCGACATGAGGCATTTTTTTCCCAGCTCTGCCAGTTCATTGGCACTGTTTTTGTATCCAGTATTCCGCGCAAAATCCCACTACAATCCGCCACCATGGCTACCCAATCAACTGTCAAAACCTCGAACGAGTACTCCGAAGGCTCGATCCGCGTCCTCAAGGGCCTGGAGCCCGTCAAGCAACGCCCGGGCATGTACACCCGCACCGACAACCCCCTGCACATCATCCAGGAAGTGCTTGACAACGCCGCCGACGAAGCGCTGGCGGGTTACGGCAAAAAGATCAAAGTGGTTCTGCATGCCGACGGCTCGGTGAGCATCGAAGACGATGGCCGGGGCATTCCATTTGGCATGCACCCCGAAGAAAACGCCCCGGTGATCGAGCTGGTGTTCACCCGCCTGCACGCGGGCGGCAAGTTCGACAAGGGCAAGGGCGGGGCCTACAGCTTCTCGGGCGGTTTGCACGGCGTGGGCGTTTCGGTGACCAATGCGCTTTCCAAGCGCCTCGAAGCCACCAGCTACCGTGAAGGCAAAGTGGCCACCTTGGTGTTCTCCGGCGGCGACGTGACCGAGCCGCTGGTGGCCCGCGCCTCAGCTGACGGCGACCGCAAGCAAGGCACCACGGTGCGTGCCTGGCCCGACGCCAAATATTTTGAATCCAGCAACCTGCCCATGAACGAGCTGACGCACCTGCTGCGCAGCAAGGCGGTGCTGATGCCCGGCGTGACGGTGACTTTGGTGAATGAGAAAACCAAAGAAACCCAGCAGTGGCAATACAAAGCCGGTCTGCGCGACTACCTGACGCAAACCCTGAATGGCGACCCGGTCATCCCCTTGTTTGAAGGCGAAGGCTTTGCCGACGGTAACAACGACAGCTTTGCCGAAGGCGAGGGCGCTTCGTGGGCCGTGGCCTTCACCGAAGACGGTGCGCCGGTGCGCGAGAGCTACGTCAACCTGATCCCCACCAGCGCAGGCGGCACACACGACAGCGGCTTGCGCGACGGCCTGTTCACCGCCGTTAAAAGCTTCATTGAACTGCATGGCTTGCTGCCCAAAGGCGTCAAGCTCATGCCCGAAGACGTGTTCGCCCGCGCCAGCTATGTGTTGAGCGCCAAGGTGCTCGACCCGCAGTTTCAGGGCCAGATCAAGGAACGCCTGAACTCACGCGATGCGGTGCGTCTGGTGTCCAGCTTTGTGCGCCCGGCGCTGGAGCTGTGGCTCAACGAGCATGTGGACTACGGCAAAAAGCTGGCCGAGCTGGCCATCAAGGCCGCGCAAACCCGCCAAAAGGCCGGTCAAAAGGTGGAAAAGCGCAAGAGCTCCGGCGTGGCCGTGCTGCCCGGCAAGTTGACCGATTGCGAGAGCAAAGACATCCTGCACAACGAGGTGTTTTTGGTAGAGGGTGACTCGGCCGGCGGCAGCGCCAAAATGGGCCGCAACAAAGAGTGCCAAGCCATCTTGCCCCTGCGCGGCAAGGTGCTCAACACCTGGGAAGTGGACCGCGACCGCTTGTTTGCCAACAACGAAATCCACGACATTTCGGTGGCCATTGGTGTCGACCCACACGGACCGAATGACTCGCCTGACATGAGCAACCTGCGCTACGGCAAGGTGTGCATCTTGAGCGACGCGGACGTGGACGGATCGCACATTCAGGTGTTGCTGCTGACCTTGTTCTTCCGCCATTTCCCCAAGTTGATCGAAGCCGGGCATTTGTATGTGGCGAGGCCGCCGCTGTTTCGTGTCGATGCGCCTGCACGCGGGAAAAAGCCTGCATCTAAAGCCTATGCGCTGGACGACGGCGAACTGACGGCCATCATCGACAAACTGCGCAAAGACGGCGTGAAAGAAGGCGGCTGGAGCATCAGCCGCTTCAAGGGCTTGGGCGAGATGAGCGCCGAGCAGCTGTGGGACACCACGCTCAACCCCGACACCCGCCGCCTCTTGCCCATCGAGCTGGGCCCGCTGGACAACGCCGGCACCGAAAGCCTGATGACCCAACTCATGGGCAAAGGCGAAGCCGCCGCCCGGCGTGAGTTGATGGAACTGCACGGCGACAGCATCGAAATCGATGTGTGATGGGCGCACTGGTTCTGTTGTGCCAGTTTTGTCACGCCGCTACTTATCAAGATGCACAAGGCAGGCGGTTCTGTGAAGTGATAGGGCGCTGAATCCATGAAGACACTGCTCAAAAAAATTCAAAACAACGCGCTGGACCTGGCCAGCAAAGACCGTGTGACCACACCCACGGCGTTGAACTTATTGGCATCGGTGGGGTGCAGTGTGCTTGTGTTGGCGTGGGCCTACTGGGTGGGCCATGTCGGGCTAGGCATTTGGGAGGGGCATTCGTTTTTCTACAAAGGTCACGAATACACCGCAGATCAAGCGCCTTTGAGGGCTTGGCTGATGTTGGTGGGCAGCGTGGCTCTGTCGGCGTTTTCTGTCTGGGCTGCGCTGCAATATGCACTGGAAGCTTGGTGGCGTGTGCGCCGCTGGCATGGGGCTCCCGCATGGCCGCTGGGCAGCACCTGCCTTTTATCGTCACGCCCTGTGCTCGATGCGGTGCGACAGCCACTCGGTTGATTTGAACTGCACACGGGTTTTTCCGCTGCCCGGCATCTTGCGCTTGAGTCGTTCGCTTGCAACGAAATGCTGCTCTATCACGGCCACAAACGCCAGTGGCTCAGGTTCTTCGATCCGCAAAATCCAGTCAAGGTTTGGCGCTGGGGCGCTCGTGTTGTGCTGCGGCCCGATGACGGCCAGATGGACCTCGTGCCCGCCGTACGCAAATGCCCAGTAGCGGGTGTTGGTTCCCGAACATGAAACAGGCGTCAATCCCATGTCGGTCCTCAACCAGTTCAAAAGACCATTTTCAAAACGCTCCGCCGAAGATGCGTCTAAGTTGGAGCTTTGAAAGGCCGAGCCGTGGCCTGTATGGCTGAAGGTGGTCACCTCAGTTGGCGACAACTTGGGGGTAGACGGCATCGGCATGCCCGGTGTGCTGCTGGCATGACCCGTGAATAGCTTGCGGAGTTGTTTGAACATATTGACAGTCAATTTTTGATTATTTTGTACGTGTTATTCTGGCTGATAGTTTTCTTTTTTACCTATGACTTCAGCCAGTAACTTGTCGCCAGCGCCCAACCCAGTCACCAGCGTGATGACCGTGGCCCAATTTCAAGTGCTGGCTAATTTGGGGCGTTGGTCCGATGTTTTGGCCCATGGCGCGGCTTGGTTAGCGCGTGGCGACGAGCCCGTGGCCTTTGCATTGGTGTTGCAGGCGCATTACATGCAAGACACGCTGGCCACGCCCGCGGCGCAAAGCGCCTTGCAGCGTGCGCGTCAAATCTGGCCGGGCGATGAGCGCTGGCCCTTTTTTGCAGCGCACCAAGCGCTGGCTTTGGGTTTGCTGGCGCAGGCCGAACGCGAAGCGCGGGCAGGTTTGGCCCTGCGACCCGATGCCGCGCATTTGCACACCTGTTTGGCCCAAGTGCTGGCCGCTGGCCAAAACTGGGCCAACGCCGCCCATGCGCTGGATGTGGCCATCGGCCTTGAGCCCGACGAGGCCAATTACCATGCCGAGCGCGCCCGCATGGCCCACAACCTGCAACAGCGCCAAGTCGCCTTAAAGCATGTGCACGAAGCCCTGCGGCTCGCGCCGGGCCATGCGCACGCATTGGCCTTGCTCGCCCTGATGCAAAGTCCCACCCAAAGCCTGACCCGTTGGGGGCGGTCCCGCCAACTGCTGGGCCAGGCCTTGCGGGTCAGCCCCACACAAACCGAATGGCAAAAACAGTGGCGCGACCTTGGCTGGCGCTGGTGGCTCGATGTGGCCTTGGCTGTGCTGGGTTGTGTGCTGACGCTCTCGTGCCAAAGCTGGGCTTGGGTGCAGCTGGTGGCGTCAGAAGGCATCCCCGTCTGGTGGCCGCAAGCGGT
Organism: Limnohabitans sp. T6-5; assembly: GCF_003063315.1. Taxonomy (GTDB): domain Bacteria; phylum Pseudomonadota; class Gammaproteobacteria; order Burkholderiales; family Burkholderiaceae_C; genus Limnohabitans_A. The sequence continues at coordinate 711,598 of NZ_NERV01000002.1, read as the reverse complement.
GTTGGTGTTCAACGCGGTGCTGGCGTTTTCGTGGCTGGGGCGGGTGCAGCGCACCGCCTTGCTGTGGCTTTTTCTGTATGCCCAGGCCCTGTGCTGGAATGCTGAGGCACCCACCAGTGTGCCCATGCGCATGCTGCAAAGCGGCCCCATTGCGCTGTGGGATTGGGCAACGCTGGCCTATCTGGTCGGTTCTTTGGTCGTGGCCTTCATCGGCGTGGCCGGTTTGGGCCTGTTGCGGGTGGCGGGCACCGAGCCTTTGCGCTTGGCTTGGGTCTTTGGCCGAGAGGGGTTCCAAGCGCACCGCGAAGGCCGTGCGCGAGTTTGGTTGGGCGATGTCTGCAGCCGCCCCGCCACGCACTTCAATGCGCTGGTGGGCTTGTTGGCGCTGGCTGTCAGTGGCCCGTGGATAGTGCTGGCCATGGTCACCTTCTGGTGGATTTTTGCCGTACCTCTGGGCGTGTGGCTGCTGGCGCTTTGGCGCTTGCCCAAGGGGCAGCGGCCCAACGGCTATTTGACGATTTGGCTGCTGGGCATGGTGCCCGCTTTGGGCACGTTCATCTGGGCCAGCGGCCTTCAGCTTGATGTTGGCCATGGTGCTGGTGGTTTGCAGTGGCTCTGGGCCTTGGGCCTGGCCCTGTACGCCATGCTGCAAGCCAACAACCTGCGGCAGGCGTGAAACCCTGTTCATTTTAAAAAGCATCCTCTGACCATGAGCCAACCCCAAGATCACGACCCCGAACTGGCCTTGCTGGAGCAAGCCTTTGAAGCCAGCCCGGGCAATTTGGCCCTGGCCCAATTGCTGGCCCCGCGCTGGCAGCGGGCAGGGCGGTGGGCCAGCATTCTTGAATGGCTCGCCCCACTGGCCCGCAGCGCCGACGCCCCGGCTGAATTGCGAGCCTGTGTGCAACAAGCACGGCAGGCCCTGGGCGGTCATACAGGCCACCCGGGCAATCAGGGCCAAAGCTGCGATGCTGCCCAAAATCCAGCTCAAAACCCCGACCCCAAAGCAAGCCATGAGGCGCACGAGTCGCACGAGTCGCACGAAACCCGCGCCAGAACCAGTGCAACTTCCCAAGCCCCAGCGTTCTTGCCCGAACCGCTCCCCCAGCAAGACGACTTGCAAGCCCTCAGCCAGTTTGCGCCCTGGACCGCCGAGCACAGCAGCGTGCGCCTGGCCGATGTCGGCGGCATGGACGCGCTCAAAACCTCGGCACGCATGCGCATCGTCGAGCCCTTTGCGCGGCCCGAACTGTTTCGCAAATACCGCCAAAAAGCCGGAGGCGGCATGCTGCTTTATGGCCCGCCGGGCTGCGGCAAAACCTACTTTGCGCGGGCGATTGCAGGCGAGTGTGGGGCGGCGTTTTTCCATGTGGGCATTCACGACATCCTCAACATGTACGTGGGCAACAGCGAGCGCAACATCCACCGCCTGTTTGAAACCGCCCGCGCCCACCGGCCCGCCATCGTTTTCATTGACGAACTGGACGCGCTGTGCAAACGCCGTGACCAGTTGCGCCACAGCGCCATGGCCACCACCGTCAACACTTTTTTGGCCGAACTCGACGGTTTGGGCGCCGACAACGAACAATTGCTGGTGCTGGGTGCCACCAACGTGCCTTGGGACATTGACCCCGCTTTCAAACGCCCCGGCCGCTTTGACCAGCGCCTGTTTGTGCCCCCGCCCGATGCAGCCGCCCGCGCCGCCATCTTGCAGCTGTGGCTGGCCCAGCGCCCGCTGGCTACCGATGTGAACGACACCGCCATTGAAGCCCTGGCCGCAGACACGCCCGACTTTTCTGGGGCCGACCTCAAAGCCCTGGTGGAAGACGCCGTGTCTGCCCTGCTGCAGGGCGTGTTGCAAGGCGAGAGTGAGCGCCCCGTGTGCCTTGCCGACTTGCAGATGAGCCGCCGCCGCATGAAGGCCAGCACCACTGAATGGCTGGCCATGGCCAAAAACTATGTGGAATACGCCAATGAAGGCGGCGACTATGCCGACATCGCCAGCTATCTGGAAAGCAGCGCGGCGGTGACGAGCAAAAAACGGTTTGGGTTTTTGTGAACTTGGCAAAGATTTGACATGCCACACACACCACAACCGCATCGGCTTCTTGTCGTTTTCTCTCACGGCAAAGAATCTGGCCCGCTGGGCACCAAAATTCGCGCCCTGATGCAGGTCGCCGAGCGCTTGGGCGCTGCCACCTTGTCCGTCAACTACCGCGAGCATCCAGCAGGCGTGGTGCATGACCAAGACGCCCCCGGTGAGTCAGACCGACGGGTGGCACAGCTTTGCGCCACCGCGCTGCCTGTTCACGATCAACTGGTTTTGGTGGGCTCCAGCATGGGGGGCTATGTGTCCACAGTGGCCAGCCAAAACCTGCCAACCAGCGCCTTGTTTTTGCTGGCCCCTGCCTTTTTCATTCCCGGCTATGCGGTGCAGCAGCCCCAGCCGGGCACGCAGCGGGTGCACATCGTGCATGGCTGGGGCGACGCGGTGGTGCCCGTTGCGCACAGCATCCGGTTTGCTCAGCAACACGGCTGTCAGCTGCACCTGCTGGAGGGTGACCACCGCCTTAACGCCGCAATGCCAACCATTGAGCACCTGTTTGCTCAGTTTTTGACTCGGGTCTTTGCCGGCACGGGCCCAGTGCCACCCTTTGCCAACAGGAGCGCGCCATGACGAACCAGCCGCAACTCAAACTGTTTGAGTCCGTGCAAGTGCGCTCGCACTGGGACGAGGTGGAAGAGAAATGGTTTTTATCTGTGGTGGATGTGGGGCAGGTGCTCAACGAATCTGCCCGACCCAGCAAGTTTTTTCCACAAAGTTATTGCCGCAAATAAACGTTCAAATTAATCATTTTTGAATGAATCAGGCAACAAAAAATTACCAATCAGAAGGCGCAAATCATGAAAACCCAATGGCGTTTATCTCTCAACCACATCGGCCACGCCACGCTGCTGGCAGCGGCCTTCGCAACAGGCAGCGCGTGGGCGCAGTCAATAGAAGACTTGCGCAAGCAACTTGACGCGCCTTGGAATGCCAAAGACTGGCCTTCTGCAGAAGCCGTTGCACAAAAAATCGCTTCGCTGCCCCAAAGCACAGCCTCCGATTGGCGCAATTTGGTTAATGTGCTGCGCAACCAAAACAAATCAGACCAAGCCTATGCTGCCAGTTTGGAGTTGGTCAAACGCCCTTTGACCCGAAGCGGCGACCACCACTACATCTGCTGGTATTTGTTAGAGCGCAATCGGGCCATGCAAGCCCGCCCCGATTGCCAAAAAGCGGTAGATTTGCCCGGTAGTGATTACTCTGCACTGGTTAATCTGGGGCACACTTTTTTGCTGGTGGGCGACAAAACGCAAGCCCAGTCTTGGTATCAAAAAACACTGCAGGCCATCGACAAAGAAGAACAATTGCAAGGGCCGATAGGCGACTTCAATCTCTTTATCCAAAACAACTGGGCAGTGGCCGATGCACGGGCGGCCAAGCAGTGGTTTGAGCAAACCTGGCCCAAAATGCAAGCACTGCGAAGCGTGCGAGAACAGGCCCGAGAGCTCGCAAAAAAAAGGCAAATCAACCCTGCACTTGCCCTCTTGGTGGGGGCGCACCAGCAAGCCATCGCCTTGATGGGTGAAGGCAGCTTTGCCAACGGCTTTTGGCGGACATGGGGCACGCTGGCAAGCGAAGAAATAGTGGATTTGGTGGTCGAAAAACACCCACATGCACAAGCCATCGCATGGGTTGACCAAGCCATTCAGAGCGCTGGGCCGCACCTGCCTCTGGCTTCGCGCCTGAGGCTGCTAGAAGATTTGGCCATCAACTTGCAAGCAGACGAGCAAAACGCCCTGGCCCTGCAAGTGCGCGAACGCATGCTTGCCGAAGAGACCGCCAAGCTGGGGGCAGACCACCCGGATACGCTTTCGAGCGCAAATGGACTGGTTGTTAAATATTACGCCGCAGGGCAAATGGCCAAAGCATCTGAGCTGGGCGAAAGAGTTGTCGCTGCCCGCACCAGCAAGCTGGGGGCTGACCACCCGGACACGCTCACCAGCATGAGCAACTTGGCCGTTACTTACAGCGCCCTGGGCCAAAACGACAAAGCGCTGGCCTTGCAAGAAAAAGTGCTGGCCGCCCGCACCAGCAAGCTGGGGGCTGACCACCCGGACACGCTCACCAGCATGGGCAACTTGGCCCTCACCTACAGCGCCCTGGGCCAAAACGACAAAGCGCTGGCCTTGAAAGAAAAAGTGCTGGCCGCCCGTACCAGCAAGCTGGGGGCTGACCACCCGGACACGCTCACCAGCATGAACAACTTGGCAGTCACCTACAGCGCCCTGGGTCAAAACGACAAAGCGCTGGCCTTGGAAGAAAAAGTGCTGGCCGCCCGCACCACCAAGCTGGGGGCAGACCACCCGGACACGCTTTCGAGCGCAAATGGACTGGTTGTTAAATACTACGCCGCAGGGCAAATGGCCAAAGCATCTGAGCTGGGCGAAAGAGTTGTCGCCGCCCGCACCAGCAAGCTGGGGGCCGAGCATCCGGACACGCTCACCAGCATGGGCAACTTGGCCCTCACCTACAGCGCACTGGGCCAAAACGACAAAGCGCTAGCCTTGGAAGAAAAAGTGCTGGCTGCCCGCACCACCAAGCTGGGGGCTGACCATCCGGACACGCTCACCAGCATGGGCAACTTGGCCAGTACCTACAGCGCCCTGGGCCAAAACGACAAAGCGCTGGCCTTGGAAGAAAAAGTGCTGGCTGCCCGCACCAGCAAGCTGGGGGCAGACCACCCGGACACGCTCACCAGCATGGGCAACTTGGCCAGTACCTACAGCGCCCTAGGCCAAAACGACAAAGCGCTGGCCTTGAAAGAAAAAGTGCTGGCTGCCCGTACCAGCAAGCTGGGGGCTGACCACCCGGACACGCTCACCAGCATGGGCAACTTGGCCAGTACCTACAGCGCCCTAGGCCAAAACGACAAAGCGCTGGCCTTGAAAGAAAAAGTGCTGGCTGCCCGTACCAGCAAGCTGGGGGCAGACCACCCGGACACGATGATTGCTGTGGCAAATTTAGCGTTGACTTATGCCCAAATGAAAATGTTTACCAAAGCCATCCCATTGTTTGAAAAGTTCATTCCATATGAAGTTCGAATGAATGGCGAAGAGAGCAGCGTGCAGGCGGCTATGGCTGCATTGGTGGTATGCATGGAGGGCGTTGGAAAGTCGCCTGATTTCTTGCGTGTTTACAAGGCTGGCACACAAGCAAATGTGCGGTTAAAGGCAAGCCTTTTGAAAAACATGTGGAAGTGAATAGTCGGGGCGCACTGGACTGCCGTCCAGATTTTGTAACGGAGTCAAGTCTTGCCTTTTTCTTTCATGGCAACCAAACAAGCTATTGCAAAAGCCCTTAATAAAGTGGCCCGCCCATGACCCGCAGCCCCACGCGCTCTGACGCATCCACCACCACCCAGCCGCCCTTGCTGCAAGACATCCGCAGCCTGATCGTTTCCGCCTGCACGCGCGTGGCGGCGCGGGTGAATGCGGAGATCACCGCACTGCATGGGCCGATGCTGCGGCATCCATGACCTTCCTCGAAGTGCTTCAAGGTTTGGGCAGTTTGCTCGTCCTTTTTGTGGGCGTGGCGCTTGTCTATGCGTTGGTCAAAGGCGGCTGGCTGGTGCTGGTGCGTGCCGTGCAGGCCACGGGGCGGTTCATCGCCAGTGCGGTGGCTGAAAAGGTGTCTGCCCTGGCCACCGAGAGCTATCTGCGCGAACGCGCTGAACGGGGTAGCGCCAGCAAGTTTCAGGCGGCGCTGGAGGCCGTGCCAGCACAAAAGCCGCAAGACTTCGACCGCCTTTGAGTCCATGCGGTCATTGGTTGCGGTGGTGGGGCGTTCCTCACCAAGCCCTTTCAGGGCGCTACTTGGCTTTGAATAAACGCAGTTCGTGCTAACATTGTGCTAACTTTTTTGAGGAGTCTTAATGCAAGTTTCTATTCGCAAAATGGGCAATTCGCACGGCATTTTGATTCCCAAACCCATTCTTCTCGAAACCGGTTTGACCGATGTGGCTGAGCTGGTCTTGAATAAGGGCGTGATAGAAATTCGCCCCATCAAAACCCATCCCCGAGCCGGTTGGGCCGAAGATGCGCAACGCATTACCGCGCAAGCGGACGATGCTTTGGTTTGGCCCGCCTTGGCCAATGAGGGCGATGAGGCTTTGCAGTGGTGAGCCCCCTATTGCAAACCGGGGACATTTGGCTGGCCGCGCTCGACCCGACCGTGGGCAGCGAGATTCAAAAAACATGGCCTTGTGTGGTGATTTCGCCCAACGAAATGCACCAACACCTGCGCACCGTGAGCGTGGCCCCCATGACCACGGGTTCGCGCTCAGCGGTTTTCAGAATACCGCTCACATTTCAAGGCAAACAAGGCCTGATCTTGCTGGACCAAATTCGCACACTGGACAAACAGCGGCTGATTCAGCGGGTGGGTGCGGTGCAAGCGAGCACTTTGACGCGCACCCTGAAGACCCTGCAAGACATGTTTGAACCTGCCCCGGTTAAGCCTGCATTGGCCATTGAGTGAAAGCGAGCACCGCCATGAGTGACATCACCATTTACCAATCTGAGAGCGGCACCGTCGAAGTGCGGCTGGACAAAACCCATGAGACCGTTTGGCTGTCACAGCGCCAGATGGCTGAGGTTTTCGACACTAGCCCAGAAAACGTGTTGATGCACTTGAAGAACATCTTCAAAGAAGGTGAATTGGCCGAGGCGGCAACTGCTAAGGATTTCTTAGCAGTTCAAACCGAAGGCAAACGGCAGGTCAAGCGCAGCATCAAGCACTACAACCTGGATGCGATCATTTCTGTCGGGTATCGGGTCAATTCCAAGCGTGCTGTGGGCTTTCGCCAATGGGCCACCCAAATCCTGCGGCAGCACCTCACGCAGGGCTATACCCTGAACCGCCAGCGTTTTGAGGCCAACGCCCGCGAACTTGAGGCCGCCTTGCTTCTGGTCAAAAAAGCCGCGCTATCGCCCGAGTTGCTGGCCGACACGGGCCGGGGTTTGGTGGACATTGTTTCGCGCTACGCCCACACCTTTTTGCTGCTGCAACGCTACGACGAAGGCCTGCTGACCGAGCCGCCGCAGCAAAGCGGCGGGCGGCTGCCCATCGTGCAAGAGGCTCGGCAGTCGCTGGCGCAGCTCAAGCGCGATTTGCTGCAAAAAGGCGAGGCGACCGACTTGTTTGCCAAAGAGCGTGGAGATGGGTTGGCGGCGTTGCTGGGCAACCTCGACCAATCTGTGTTTGGCGAACCTGCTTACCCGAGTGTCGAATCCAAAGCCGCGCACCTTTTGTATTTCGTCATCAAGAATCATCCGTTTGCCGACGGAAACAAGCGCAGCGGGGCTTTTCTGTTCGTTGACTTTTTGCACCGCAATGGCCGTTTATTTGACGCGGTGGGCGTGCCGGTGATCAACGACATTGGCCTGGCAGCGCTAGCGCTGCTGGTGGCCGAGTCTGACCCGGCGCACAAAGACACGCTGATACGCTTGGTGATGAACATGTTGGCCTCAGGCCCTACCTCCACTTTTTCCACTTTTGCAAAACCTGAACCCGAACCCCAATGACTGACCTGCTGACCCCTGATCCTGTCTCTGCCCCTGAAAACCCCAACATGGGCGACCACCTGGGCGCCTACGCCCAGCGTGCCTACCTGGAATACGCGCTGTCCGTTGTCAAAGGCCGCGCCTTGCCCGATGTGTGCGACGGCCAAAAGCCGGTGCAGCGGCGCATTTTGTATTCGATGGACCGCATGGGTTTGTCGTACAGCGGCCCGAACAACAACACCGCCGCCAAGCCGGTCAAAAGCGCCCGCGTGGTGGGCGATGTGCTCGGCCGCTACCACCCGCACGGTGACACGGCGGCGTACGACGCGCTGGTGCGCATGGCGCAAGACTTTTCGCAGCGCTACCCGCTGATCGACGGTCAAGGCAACTTTGGCTCGCGTGACGGCGACGGCGCTGCCGCCATGCGCTACACCGAGGCGCGCTTGTCGCGCATCACCAGCTTGCTGCTCGACGAGATCGACATGGGCACGGTGGACTTCATCCCCAACTACGACGGCTCCACCGAAGAGCCGCGCCAGCTGCCCGCACGCTTGCCCTTCAGCTTGCTCAACGGCGCCAGCGGCATCGCCGTGGGCCTGGCCACCGAAATCCCCAGCCACAACCTGCGCGAAGTGGCCGACGCCTGCGTGGCCTTGATCAAAAACGACAAGCTGAGCGACAGCGAACTGCTGGCCATCATCCCCGGCCCCGACTACCCCGGCGGCGGCCAGATCATCAGTCCGGCCAGCGACATCGCCGATGCTTACCGCACCGGGCGCGGCAGCCTCAAGGTGCGTGCCCGCTGGAAGATCGAAGAACTTGCCCGGGGCCAATGGCAACTGGTGGTGACCGAGTTGCCGCAAGGCGTCAGCTCGCAGCGCGTGCTCGAAGAGATCGAAGAGCTCACCAACCCCAAAGTCAAAGCCGGTAAAAAAGCGCTCAGCACCGACCAGATGCAGCTCAAAGCCAGCATGCTGGCCGTGCTCGACGTGGTGCGCGACGAATCGAGCAAAGACGCCGCTGTCCGCCTGGTGTTCGAGCCTAAAACCAGCCGCATCGAACAGCAAGAACTCATCACCGCCTTGCTGGCGCACACCAGCCTGGAAACTTCGGCCCCAATCAACATGACGTCCGTGGGCATCGACGGCAAGCCGATTCAAAAATCGCTGCGCCAGATGCTGGTGGAGTGGATCAGCTTCCGCCAGACCACCATCACCCGCCGCAGCCAGCACCGCCTGAACAAAGTGCTGGACCGCATCCACATTCTGGAAGGCCGTCAGCTGGTCTTGCTCAACATCGACGAGGTGATCCGCATCATTCGCCACAGCGATGAGCCCAAGCCCGCGCTGATCGAAGCCTTCAAGCTCAGCGACCGTCAGGCTGAAGACATTCTTGAGATTCGCCTGCGCCAACTGGCCCGTCTTGAAGCCATCAAAATCGAGCAAGAACTGAGCGAACTGCGAGGTGAGCAGGGCAAACTCGAAGAGATTCTGGGCAGCCCCGCCGCACTGCGCCGCCTGATGGTCAAAGAGATCGAGGCCGATGCCAAGACCTTTGCCGACCCGCGCCGCACGCTGATCCAGGAAGAGAAAAAAGCCATCGCCGAAGTCAAGGTGGTAGACGAACCCGTGACGGTGGTCGTGTCGGAAAAAGGCTGGGTGCGTGCCCGCACCGGCCATGGCCACGATGCCACCAGCTTCGCTTTCAAGGCCGGCGACGGCCTGTATGGCACCTTTGAATGCCGCACGGTGGACACGCTGCTGATCTTTGGCAGCAACGGAAGAATTTACAGCGTGCCGGTGGCCACCTTGCCCGGCGCACGCGGTGACGGCCAACCGGTGACCACGTTGATCGAGCTGGAAGCCACCACGCAAATTGCCCATTACTTTGCTGGCCCGGCCAACGCCACGCTGCTGCTCAGCGGCTCGGGCGGCTACGGTTTCATGGCCTCGGTCGAGAACATGATCTCGCGCAACAAAGCGGGCAAGGCTTTCATCAGCCTGGGCGACGGCGAAACCGTCTGCGCCCCCAGCCATGTGAGCGGCTCCAGCGCCACCGTGCCCGCCGACAAGCAGCCTATGCTCGCAGCCACCAGCGTCTGCTGCGCCAGCACCGGCGGTCGCGTGCTGACCTTTGAGATCAGCGAACTCAAGACCATGGAGAAAGGCGGCCGGGGCCTGATGCTCATTGACCTTGAAGCTAAAGACACCTTGGCCGGTGCTGCGGCTTACACCCGCAGCGTGAAGATCGAAGGCATCGGCCGGGGCGGCAAAGAGCGCGAAGAAACGCTTGAAATCCGCAGCCTGAACAATGCCAAAACCGCCCGCGCCAAAAAAGGCAAAGTGGCCGATCTGGGCTTCAAACCCAATCGGGTGACGCGGGTGGAGTGAGGGTTTGAAGTAGAGCCCCTTGCTGCACATTTTTTAAGCACGCCCCGCCAGCCCAAGCGGGGCGTTGTTTTTGGGGCTTATCCCTGCACTTGTCCACACCTTTGGGCACGGTCTGTGGGGACAGCTCAGGTGTGTGATTCGTCGTTCAGATCACGTCATGAGCATTGGGAGCCCGTGCAGGAACAGCGTCCAATGCGGCGTTGAGTTTGTCTTGGCTGGCGTGTTTGGCCTGTCTGACAGCAGCCGAGACTTTGATTTTTTCTGGCTGTGACCTCCAAATCTTGCTCAGCATCCAAGTGCTGATGCCAAGAGCGAATGTGTTGGAGACTAATGCTGCTGTTGATGCGATGAGCAGGTTGTGCGTGATCAAAGCGAAGATGGCTGTGATGAGCCATAGCCTTTGTCGAAGTGGTGACAACTGAAAGTTGGCCACGCACACTAAAGCCAATGCCAATGATGAAAAAATGGATTGAGGGCCTTGCCAGGTCAAGGCACAGATGAGGGGTGTCAAGGGCAAGCTCAGTAAATACAGAATTTTGAATCGAGGACTTTGTCCCAACGGAATGGCCAGAAGTGCTTGCAAACCCGCAGTGCCCATGATCCACGCACCGGAATGTGCGTTGAGCAATGCGAAGTGCGTCAGCATGAGCCCGCAGGCGATGACTTGACCCATCAGCAGGTGTGAACGGCGGGTCAAGGTGGGCCAGATCAAGTTGGCGACGACACCCGCATAGCCAAATGCGCTAGAGATTGTGGTGCTCATCTTGATGGGATTTTTACGGCCACCACCACCCCACTGGCCCAATCCATCTTGGTCACATGCCAACCTGGCAATGCATGCAGGGTGCGCAGCAGGGTTTCGACCTTGTCGGCATGACCCTCTGGCCAGTTGGGCTGCGGCAGCATGTCATCGATGACATACAAACCGCCGGGCTTCACCAGAGCCAGGGCTTCGTCCAGCAGGCGGTACTTGCCAGACCAGGTGTCGGCAAAGACGTAATCATATTGCTGGCCTTGTGCATGCTGCAGGAATTCATCGCCATCGGCACAAACCACCTTCAGGCGCGAATCGTGTCCCAACTGCCGGTTGAGTATTTCCAACAGGCTGGCATCGTTGTCCACGGTGGTCAGCGTGGCGCGGGCGTCCATTCCGTCAAGCAGCCAAGCGGTGGACAAACCCGTGCCCGAGCCCAGCTCCAGAAACTGGCCCCCCGGCTTGCTGGCTGCCAGCGTGCGCAGCAGCGTGCAGGTCAGCGGGTCAGACGGCATCGTGAAGCCTGCGGCTTGGGTGTCTGCCCAAAGGGATGAAATCACGGCTGGGGCGGTGTATGGGGTGGTCAATGTTATTCCTTGATGAAGCGGGTATCGGATTGAATCGTTGAGGGGCCTACTCCACGGGAAGGGCCAAGGTGTATGAATGTGCCGTCAATCTAAAGCTTTGCGCCATTGGTGCGCTGCCATCACGCCCGCCACCGCCAGCAGGTGGTGCGTCACATCCAGCACGGTGTGCAGGCCCAGCGCTTCGCCGCCCGCCACATGCACCACTTGGTGGATCAGAAAGAACAAGCCGTAAAGCGCGGTGATGACCAGCACAAAGCTGCGCCAAGCAGGGCCGCCAAACATTTGGATGCCCACTTGCATGAGCGTATTCGCGCACAGCATGCCGATCAGCACGCGCAGGCCTAAGGTGCCGGGGTCGTGTTGCAGGGTGTGGGTAAGTGCTTCGTATTGCCCGGCCATGGCGTGCTGGAGCGGATCGATCAGCAGCATGGCCAGCAAAACGGCCAGCATGCCCGCCCATGCGGTAGTCAGGATGTTGCGAGGGTTGGTGACGGTGTTTATGGTGATTTGTACTTTTAAAGTATTCAAATGTATCACCGCCATTTGCGTCAACGGTGGGTGAGGCGGCGTATGCCGCTCAGCTTGCCCGCTTTTTAAGCATCCCTCGTCAGCCCATGCCTGGCGTGCCTTTCGCGGCTTATCCCTGCACTTGTCCACAAGTTTGGGCACGGGCTTTGGGGACAGTTCGGCAGAGGAACGCGGCGCAAACCCGTGTGTCGATATCTCCGCGCTGATGAGAGCTGTGGGGGGCTGATGGTTTGATCCGGGATCAGCAATCCAAAGGTGCTGTGCAGGTGTGTGCAGTGTGGGTGATCAATTGGCTCAGCAAGTCGTCTTGTTCCAGCAGTCGTTGCCTTGCAGCGACTGCACATGCTTGCCATTCCGTCCATGTTGGCGCATTCAATGCAGGCAGCTCCCCACCCCCAATCCCATTCCATACCCAATGAAACTGTCGCAGGCTTTCAGGCGCCTGCAGCCAGTCCAGAAAGGCTTCGAGCTTGGCGTGGTGGGCGTTGTCGCTCTGCGGGTAGATGTGCCAGATGAAGGGTTTGCCTGCCCACAGGGCGCGCACCAGGGAGTCTTCGCCGCGCACGAAATTCAGGTCGCAGGCCCAGAGCATGTCGTCAAAGCCGTTTTGGTCGGTGTAGGGCAGGGCGCTCCAGCGCGGTTGTGCGGACAGCCGGGGCAGCGCTTGTTGCACCGCCGCCAGTGGACGCCCGGGGGTGACGAGCAGGTGGTGAGGTGTGCCTGTCAGTTGCGCCAGCAGTGGGCGCAAGCCTGCGGGTTCGTAACAAAACAGGCTGATCAGCAGGGCATCAGGCACCAGATCTTGCGCCAGAGCAGGCGCGTGTTGCTGACGCCAGGCGGTGCGGTGGCCATCTTTGACAAAGCGCTCTTGGCGCTGTAGCAAGCCAGCTTCGCGCAGCAGGCCGCCCGTGTCGGGGGTGAAGCCGGGATAGAAAAAGTGTTTGGTCCAGCCCTTGGCGGGGCCGCTCATCACGGGCGAGGGCAGGCGGTGCATGCGGGGCACCCAGTCTTCGGCGCTCAGGTATTCGAGGTTGACCCAGGCGGGTGGCTGTGCGTGCGTGGTCGCGGTACGTTCTACAAAATGGGCGACAAAGGCTTCGGGCAGGGGGCAGCCAAAGGCTTCGATCCAGACATCGGCGGGGGGCAAGCTGGCCAATAACGGGGTATGGCTGGCATCGGCCCAGGGCAGCACCTGGATATTGGCAAAAGCACCTTGCTGTACGCCCGGGGCCATCCAGCTCAGGGCTGAAGCGTCGTCCACCCACAGGCGCACCGATTGCCCCGCATCGGCCAACTGCCGCGTCAGGCGCCAGCACACGCCCAGGTCACCGTGGTTGTCGATGACGGTGCAGAAGATGTCCCAGAGGCGGTGCGTGTTCATGGTGGGGGATTGTCGCTTGGCTGGGGCGCATGCATTTGGGCATGCATGTGGGCATGCATTGGGCACATGGCGCTTCGACAAGGGACATTGTTTTGCCGCGACAATACGCGCCATGACAGCGGCACACGACGAATCTTTGCTGGCCCAGGTGGCGGCGCTCCCGGCTTTGCCTGGGGTTTATCGCTACTTTGATGCGCAGGGCAACGTGCTGTATGTGGGCAAGGCCAAGCAGCTCAAAAAGCGGGTGTCGAGCTATTTTCAGAAGGATCACGGCGGCACGCGCATTGGCCACATGGTCAGCAAAATCGCTCGGATGGAGACCACGGTGGTGCGCTCCGAGGCCGAGGCGCTGCTGCTCGAAAACAACCTGATCAAGACGCTGAGCCCGCGTTTCAACATCCTGTTTCGGGATGACAAGACTTACCCTTACCTCAAGCTCACGGGCAATGGCACGCTGTATTTGAAGGCGGTGGACGGTGCACCCGAGCCGCAAACCTTTCCCCGAGTGGCGTATTACCGGGGCTCGGTCGAGAAAAAGCACCGGTACTTCGGGCCCTTTCCCAGTGCGTGGGCGGTCAAGGAAACGATTCAGCTGCTGCAAAAGGTGTTTCGCCTGCGCACTTGTGAGGACACGGTGTTTGCCAACCGCACTCGGCCGTGCCTGCTGTACCAGATCAAGCGTTGCTCAGGCCCGTGTGTGAATCTCATCAGCCCGCAGGCCTATGCCGACGATGTGAAGCATGCCGAGCGGTTTTTGCGGGGCGAGACGCAGGCGCTGCTGCAAGAAATGGAAGCGCGCATGATGGCGCACGCCGAGCGGCTGGAGTTTGAGCTGGCCGCCGAGGTGCGCAACCAGATGTCGGCGTTGTCGCGGGTGCTGCACCAACAGGCGGTGGACACGGGCACCGACACTGACGTGGATATTTTGGCGGTGCGGGTGCTGGGCGGACGCGCTTGTGTGAACCTGGCTATGGTGCGCGGTGGGCGGCATTTGGGGGATCGGGCGTATTTCCCGGCGCATGTGGAGGACGCCCATGCTTTGCAGGCCGTGGAAGAGGACGGCCAACCGCCAATCCCGGTGGAGGTGCAGGTGCTGGAAGCGTTCATGGCGCAGCACTACATCGGCATCCCGGTGCCCGCAGCGCTGATCACCAGCGTGGCGGTGGACAAGGCTTTGGTCGATGCCTTGTCGCAGCAAGCCGGTTACAAGGTTTCGGCGGTGCACAACCCGCGTGAACAGCGCCGCGTGTGGCTGGAGATGAGCGAGAAAAACGCCGACATCCAGCTGGCCCGTTTGCTGGCCGAAGAGGGTTCACAGCAGGCCCGCACGCGGGCGCTGGCCGAGGCGCTGGACCTGGCGCCAGACGATCTGGACGCTTTGCATGTGGAGTGTTTTGACATCTCGCACACAGCAGGTGAGAACACGCAGGCCTCGTGTGTGGTGTTTCGCCAGCACAAGATGCAAAGCAGCGAATACCGCCGCTACAACATCGAGGGCATCACGCCGGGCGACGATTACGCGGCCATGCACCAGGTGCTGATGCGCCGCTACAGCAAGCTGGCCGAGGCTTTGCGCAGCGCTGAGGGCACGGCGCGCCTGCCCGACATCGTGCTGATCGACGGTGGCAAGGGGCAGGTGTCCATGGCGCGTGAGGTGTTCACCCAGCTGGGGCTGGACTTGTCGCGCATTGTGGGCGTTGAAAAAGGCGAGGGTCGCAAGGTGGGCTTGGAGGAGCTGGTGTTTGCCGATGGCCGCGAGAAAGTTTATTTGGGCAAAGATTCCGCCGCGCTGATGCTGGTAGCTCAAATCCGTGACGAGGCGCACCGTTTTGCCATCACCGGCATGCGGGCGCAGCGTGCCAAGGTGCGCATGGGGGGGAGCAAGATTGAGGAAATCCCGGGCATCGGGCCGCGCAAACGGGCCCGCCTGTTGCAGCGGTTTGGCGGGGTTCGTGGGGTGGAGAGTGCCAGTGTCGAGGATCTGGCTGGCGTGGAAGGCATTTCGCGAGAGTTGGCAGAGACCATCTATCAGGCGTTGCATTGAGCTGAGGCACTGTCAAAGAAATGACGCTCAGGCGTGCCACAATGGCGGTCATGTTTTTCACGATTCCAACCCTCATGACCTGGACGCGCATTGTCGCGATTCCGCTGATCGTCGGGGTGTATTACTGGCCTGGCTTGCCCATGGTTTCGCAAAACCTGATTGCTACATCAATGTTTGTGGTGTTCGCCATCACCGACTGGCTCGATGGTTATTTGGCTCGCAAGCTCAACCAGGCATCGGCCTTCGGCGCCTTTTTGGACCCGGTGGCCGACAAGTTTCTGGTGTGTGCCGCACTGCTGGTGCTGGTGCACATGCACCGGGTGCATGTGCTGGTGGCGCTGATCATCATTGGCCGCGAGATCGCGATTTCGTCGTTGCGCGAGTGGATGGCCCAGATTGGTGCCAGCAAGAGCGTGGCTGTGCACATGGTGGGCAAGCTCAAGACCACGGTGCAGATGGTCGCCATTCCTTTCTTGTTGTATGACGGCATGCTGTTCGGAGTGATCGACACCCGCGATTGGGGGGCTGTGCTGATCCTGATTGCCGCTGTGCTGACCATTTGGTCCATGGTTTATTACATGCAAAAGGCTTTGCCTGAAATTCGTGCACGGGTCAAATGAGCGATTCGCAAGAAACAACGGCCTGGGTTAGGGCCATGCCGGTGGTGTTTGTGCTGATCTGGAGCACCGGCTTCATCGTCGCCCGTTATGGCATGCCTTACGCGCCGCCATTCAGCTTTTTGCTGGTGCGCTACATCTGCTCGATTCTGTGTTTCTTGCCCTGGATTTTGCTGGCCCGCGTGGCTTGGCCGCGTGACCGGGCGCAGTGGCTGCACCTGTCTGTCACGGGCATCCTGATGCATGCGGGTTATCTGGGCGGCGTGTGGGCGGCCGTCAAGTCGGGCATGGGTTCAGGCCTGTCGGCGCTGATCGTGGGCATCCAGCCGGTGCTCACGGCCATTTGGTTGTCTTGGAGCCTGCGTGGCTCGGGCCAGCCTGGCGTGACGCCGCGCCAGTGGGGTGGCTTGCTCTTGGGCTTTGCGGGCCTGCTCATGGTGGTCTGGCGCAAGCTGACCATGGGCTCGCCGCTGGACCATGTGACGCCAGTGAACATGGCTTTTGCCATCGGTGCCTTGTTCAGCATCACGGTGGGCACGCTCTACCAAAAACGGTTTGTGCAGCCTTGCGATGTGCGCTCGGCCAACACGGTGCAGTTGCTGGCAGCCGCCGTGGTGACTCTGCCGCTGGCCTGGCTGGAGCCCGAAAGCATGCAGTGGAACCCGCAGCTGGTGGGTGCTATGGCCTGGTCGGTGCTCGGGCTCACGCTGGGCGGCAGTTCGTTGCTGTACATCCTCATTCAGCGCGGTGCTGCTGCGTCTGTCACCAGCATGATGTACATGGTGCCACCGACGACTGCCATCATCGCCTGGCTGCTGTTTGGTGAAACCATTACCGCAGCCACATTGGTCGGCACGGCCTTGACCGCGTTGGGCGTGAGCCTGGTGGTGCGGCCGTCGCGTTCGTAAACGCCTGCTGGCATATTTGCCGGTAAGCTACCGCCATGACCCGGGCTGAGCCGGGTTTTCAACATTTGAACAACAAGGATTCCCCATGACCAAGCACCGCATTGCAGTGATCGCCGGTGACGGCATTGGCAAGGAAGTCATGCCCGAGGGCCTGCGCGTAATGGACGCAGCCGCCCGCAAGTTCGGTATCGATTTGCAATTTGACCACTTCGACTTTTCAAGCTGGGACTATTGCGAGAAGCACGGCAAGATGTTGCCCGACGACTGGAAAGATCAGATCGGTGGTCACGACGCTATTTATTTTGGTGCGGTGGGCTGGCCCGAAAAAATTGCGGACCATGTGTCGCTGTGGGGCTCTTTGCTGTTGTTTCGCCGCGAGTTTGACCAGTACATCAACCTGCGCCCCGCACGGCTGATGCCCGGCATCATCGCCCCCGTGGTGCGCAAGGACGGCAGTCGCCGTGAGCCTGGCGAGATCGACATGTACATCGTGCGAGAAAACACCGAGGGTGAATACTCCAGCGTCGGTGGACGCATGTTCCCCGGCACCGAGCGCGAAATCGTGATGCAGGAATCCATCATGACCCGCATCGGCGTGGACCGCGTGCTGAAGTTTGCATTTGAATTGGCGCAGACTCGCCCCAAAAAGCACCTGACCAGCGCCACCAAATCCAACGGCATTGCGATCACCATGCCGT
Organism: Limnohabitans sp. T6-5; assembly: GCF_003063315.1. Lineage (GTDB taxonomy): Bacteria > Pseudomonadota > Gammaproteobacteria > Burkholderiales > Burkholderiaceae_C > Limnohabitans_A. Next base: position 694,083 of record NZ_NERV01000002.1, on the reverse strand, counting down.
ATTGGGACGAGCGCGTGGCCGAGATGGCCAAGTCTTATCCGGGCATCAACGTGGACAAGTTCCACATCGACATCCTGACGGCGCACTTTGTGCAGCGTCCTGACTTTTTTGATGTGGTGGTGGCCAGCAATCTGTTTGGCGACATTCTGAGTGATCTGGGGCCTGCATGCACAGGCACCATCGGCATCGCGCCCAGCGCCAACCTCAACCCGGACCGTTTGTTCCCCTCGCTGTTCGAGCCGGTGCATGGTTCGGCGCCAGATATTGCAGGCAAAGGCATTGCCAATCCGATTGGGCAGATTTGGTGTGGCGCCATGATGCTGGAGTTTTTGGGCCACAAAGCGGCACACGATGCCGTGCTGGCAGCCATCGAAAAGGTGCTGGCACCCGGAAGCGGTGCGCCACGTACACCAGATCTGGGTGGAAATGCTCAAACGTCGGATGTCGGCAAGGCCATTGCCCAAGCATTGGGTTAATGGCCTGGAAACGGTGCGTGATTGTCAAACCAAAGAGCGTAGAAAAAACCCGGATTGGAATGCGTAGCCTGCATTTTCGCGGCTAGAATCCGTGCCGCAACGCGGTTTTTACTCGTGATTCCCGATTGACAGTCTTGAGATGGCTGGCTTTAATGGGATCAGGCATGACTGCCGGAGACAACCGATTCCAGACCATGTGCTGCTGAATCCAATTTCAGACTCAACGCCGGTTTGACCGGCGTTTCACTTATTCAAAGGTTTCTTGTGAACAAAACTGAACTGATCGAACACATTGCGAAACACGCTGACCTGTCCAAAGCTGCTGCTGGCCGCGCTTTGGAAGCGACCATCGGTGCTGTGCGGACGACCCTGAAAAAAGGTGGCACCGTTTCTTTGGTGGGTTTTGGCACTTTCGCGGTTGGTAAGCGTGCTGCCCGTACAGGCCGCAATCCACGCACTGGCGCAGCGATTAAAATCAAGTCAGCTAAGGTTCCAAAGTTCCGTCCAGGCAAAGGCCTCAAGGATGCTTTGAACTGATTAAACTTTTTTCAGGTGGGGCGCTTAGCTCAGTTGGTAGAGCGGCTCCTTTACACGGAGTAGGTCGGCGGTTCGAGACCGTCAGCGCCCACCACCACAAAAGTAAAGGCGAACAAGTTGTTCGCCTTTTTTCTTGTTAACCCGAGACTTCGATCATGTTTGATTCCATCCGCAACCACTCCAAAATCCTGATGGGGTTGTTGTTCTTGCTGGTGATTCCTTCTTTCGTGCTGTTCGGCATCGACAGCTACAGCCGGTTTGAGGACAAGGGCGCGGTGGTGGCCCGAGTGGATGGTCAAAAAATCACCCAAGCTGAGTGGGATGCCGCACACCAGCGTGAGGTCGAGCGCATTCGCGCATCAATGCCCAATCTGGACGCCAAGCTGCTTGATTCCGCAGAGGCACGTTATGCCACGCTGGAGCGCTTGGTCAATGATCGACTGATTTCAGTGGCATCAGAAAAGCAGTTGCTGGTGACCAGCGATCAGCGCTTGGCGCGCTATCTGCAGCAAGAACCTTCGATCGCCAGTTTGCGCGGTGCCGACGGCAAGCTGGACATGGAGCGTTATCGCCAACTGGCCGCCAGTCAGGGCATGACGCCAGAAATGCTTGAAGCCAGAGTTCGCCGCGATTTGTCCAACCAGCAAGTGATTTCAGGCTTGCAAGCTTCTGTGATTGCGTCGCAAAGCCAAACAGATATGGCCTTGCAGGCTTATTTGCAACGCCGTGAAGTTCAGGTGCAACGCTGGCTGCCCGCTGACTTTGCCTCCAAAGTGCAAGTCAGCGATCAGGATCTGGAAAAGTTTTACCAAGCCCAGGCTGAACGGTTCCGCTCTGCAGAGTCGGCTGATGTGGAATACCTTGTGCTCGATAGCGCTGCTTTGCAAAAAAGCATCACCCTGGCTGAACAGGACATCAAAACGTATTACGAGCAAAACCTTCAACGCTTGGCAGGTCAGGAGCAACGCCGCGCCAGCCACATCTTGATCAATGCAGCAAAAGATGCACCTGCAGCTGATCGGCAAAAAGCACGCGCCAAGGCCGACGATCTGCTGGCAGCGCTGCGCAAAAATCCCAAAAGCTTTGCCGAGTTGGCACGCAAGAACTCTCAAGACCCAGGCTCCTCCAGCAAAGGTGGTGATCTGGATTTCTTCGCTCGTGGCGCCATGGTCAAACCTTTTGAAGATGCGGCCTTCGCACTCGAAAAAGGCGCGATCAGTGACGTGGTGGAGTCTGACTTTGGCTTTCACATCATTCAGCTGACAGACATCAAGGCCGCCAAAGCCCCCAGCTTTGAGACGATGCGTCCCCAACTCGAAGCCGATCTGCGCAAGCAGCAGGCGCAGCGCCAGTTTGCCGAGCTGGCTGAAACCTTCAGCAATAGCGTTTATGAGCAAGCAGACAGCCTCAAACCGATTGCTGATCGCATGAAGTTGACCGTTCAGCAGGCCCAAGGCTTGACCCGCACCCCAGCGGCAGGCGCACCCGGTGTGTTGGCGAACCCCAAATTGTTGCAAGCCTTGTTTGCCGAAGATTCAGTGACCAAGCACCGCAACACAGCCGCCGTCGAAGTGGCTGCCAATACGCTGGTGTCGGCGCGCATATTGAATTACCGCCCCGCAGCCATTCGGCCCTACGCCGAAGTCAAGGATGAAGTGCGCAACTTGTTTGTTCTGGACAAATCGGCCGAGTTGGCCAAGACAGAAGGTCAGGCCCGTTTGGCGCAATGGAAAGACCAGGCTGCCCAGGCTCAAGTGGGGGCAGCAGTGGTCGTGTCTCGCGAGCAGATTGCCGGCCAGCCTGCTGCGCTGGTAGACGCTGTACTGCGCGCTGATCCTGCGCGCATGCCAACTTTGGTCGGGGTGGATCTGGGATCGCAAGGTTATGCCTTGGCCCGGGTCAATAAAGTGGTACCTCGCGATGCGCCCAGCCCACAGCAACAAGAGCAAAGTCGCCAACAATTCACGCAGTTGTGGGGACAGGCCGAAGCACAGGCGTATTTGACTCAGCTCAAGTCACAATTCAAAGCCCAAATTTTGGTTGAAAAACCTGTTGCAAAAATCGACGCATCTGCGAAAAAGCAGTGAAGTTCAGGCTATAATTTCACCTCTACGGTGGCTGTAGCTCAGTTGGTAGAGTCCAGGATTGTGATTCCTGTTGTCGTGGGTTCGAGCCCCATCAGCCACCCCAAAACACCCAAAATAAACCCCTCCGAGTTGCACAATTCGGCGGGGTTTTTCCATTTTCGGATACAAAATCAAGGGGTTACGGGCGATACCCTGCAAACGACTCAATCTGAGTTGCACACAAAAACACTTTTGTGCACGTCAAGTTGATGGCATTTTTGTTGGTACTGCCCACATACCAACGATCCGATACCAACAATGGCCGCTACCAACAAGCTGACAGACCACAAGGTCAAGGCGATCAAGCCCGCTGAGAAAGTCACCAAGCACGCTGACGGTGGGGGGATGTACCTGCATGTCACGCCCGCTGGCGCCAAGCTGTGGCGCATGGCTTACCGAATGGACGGCAAACAGCAGACGGCCAGTTTTGGCGCTTACCCCGCTGTCGGCTTGGCCGATGCGCGGGTGCTGCGTGACCAGCTGCGTCACAAGCTGGCCATGGGTGAACCGCTCAAAACGCCAGAACAGTTGCAGTCGTTGCAAAAAAACATCACATTGACGGATGCCTGCGCGACCTATTGGGGGGCACGCCAGGATGTGACCGAGGGTTACAGGACCAAGGCTGTCAACTGTCTTGCAAGGCACATTGAGCCAATCCTTGGCAAGCGCATGATGCGCGAGCTGACGCGCACCGATGTGTTGGACGCGCTCAAGCCGATGGATGCCAAAGGCCTGCATGACTTTGTGCGCAAGGCGCGCATGTGGCTATCTGAGGTTTTTGAGTGGGCCACGGAACACGAATACTGTGAAATCAACCCATGCAAGCTGATCCGCCCAGAAAAGGCTTTTGGCAAGACACCCACGCAGTCGTATGCGTCACTGGAAATCACGGAGGTGCCCGCTTTCATGCAGCGCCTGGACGTGGAGGCCGAGTTGCAATCTGTGTTGGCGTGCAGGCTCTTGGCCTTGACCTGGACCCGAACGGGTGAGCTGAGAAAGATGAAGTGGGCAGAGATTGAGGGCGATGTCTGGCGCATTCCTGCCGCCAACATGAAGTTGCGTCGCGATCACATCGTGCCGCTATCTCGCCAGGCGATGGCGATCATTGAAACGCTGCGCGAGAGAAGCCGGGGAGGGGAGTATGTTTTCCCGAATGATCGGCGCGATGATCGGCCGATGTCTGAAAATTCGGTGCTCTATCTGATCCACCGGATGGGCTACAAGGGAAAGATGACCGGGCACGGCATGCGATCGGTCGGCAGCACCTGGGCGAATGAGCGCGGATTCAGCCCAGATGCAATTGAACGCCAGTTGGCGCATGTGCCTGCCGACAAGGTGCGCGGGGCCTACAACCGCGCTGAGTTTTTGCCTGAGCGCCGGGCTATGTTGCAGGCGTTTGCGGACTGGTTGATGCCGGGGTGACGACGCTTATTTCTTTCACAGCCTTGTCGTAGTCCCCCACGGTGTCGGCTGCAAGATAGGCCAGTTGGTGTGCGCGTCTGAATGCTTCGTCCAGTGCGTTGTAGGCCTCTCTCTTGAGTGCCCTCACTTGATGCCGCATTGGGTGCATGTCTGGCATACCCTCCCCGATGCGCTGCATCATTGCCAGAGCGGCCACGGCGCGTGTCTCAATGCTTTCTGTTGTCATGGCATTGCCTTTCCAATTTCGACGGCTACCCGGAAGATGGCCAGGCGGGCGGCGGCGTAAGTGTCGCCATTGCAGAATTCTTGCGCCAGACTGCAACCCGCTTGCGCAACTGCCGCATGCCTCCCGGAAAGAGTGAAATCCATGTGCAGCATCACTGACAGCCGAAACGCATCCCCATCGTCTTCTTTTGGACGCCACGGCTGATCACCGACAAAAGCGGCTTCAAATTCCCCACCCTTGCAGCTACCCGTTTTCCAAAGCAAGAGCAGGCCAGCGGCGCGGGCCGCGAGTTCGTGTTGTTCTCGGTTGGTGGTCATGCTGGTTGCTCCAGTCGTTTGAACTCGACCACCCAAACCCACGGGTTTGCAGCCCATGAATCTGCGCCATTGATGGATTTCCACAAGCCAGCAAACAGATTGCGGTGGACATGGCTTTCTTGAGGCGTGAGGCCTGGTCCGAGAAAGTGGTCAGGGTACGGAGTTCGAGTTACGCCCTCCGCCTTTGCGTCTGCTTCGCTGATGTCGATCAGCCGCTCCACGCGCACCCCGGTGATTTCCAGCGTAATTCGGCTGGCAGCACGGGGCATGTGAATGCTGGGCTTCCACTTCACGCCAAATTCTTTGCGGGCTTCGTCTCCATTTGAGCCCGGTGGGTGATCCGCTGCAAACGCGAAGCGCTTGAGTGGGCCTGATGGGTCGGGCCTGTGCTCAATCCCTGTGCCGCGAAGGTCTGCAAACGTCTCCCGCACCCAAAGCCGGTCGCCGGGCTTGCCGTAGGGGCAAAGCACACGGCCGGTGCGGCTGCTCGGTAGCGGCGAAGCGATTGCCTGAATGTGCGGGCCGCTGAAGTCCTGACCGTAGTTCCACCCGTTCCAGCAAAAGTTGCCATGGGGGTCGATATAAGGCTGCGGCTTCACCACCCGCCGCGTCTCCGTCTTCGTGCCGCAAAGGAGCGCCCGGACCATCGGGCCACTGAACAAAATTGGACGTTCTTTCACGCTGCACCGCCTTCAGTCACTGTGTAGCCGTTCTTTTTGAGCAGCTTGATGGCCGCACGAATTGCGGTTTTCTCTGCCGAATCGAATTCAGCGTTCCATGCATACATGCCATCAGAAAACAGCACCCGGCCTTTTTTGATGTCGTACTTGAGCAGCAGCCAGACTAGGTTTTGGGTATGACTGGGCAGGTCGACGTCATAGGCGATTTCGGCTGCGGTCATGGGCCGTGCCGTGCTTTTAAGCAAGTCTCGAATGGCCCCTGTACGGCTTTGAGACTTGGGCCCTAAGTCTGATTGCCAAAATGATTTGGTGGTCTGCTTGCGCGCCAGTGCCTTCGACAACTGCTCAAAGGGGTTCACGCTGCACCGCCTTGCTGCGGCAACAAGCCCTGGTTGCGAAGCGTGGAGCGGTGCCAGTAGCGCACGCGCTGGCTGATCTTCACGTCTGGAGCGGGCACCCGGCCCGCCTTGATCAGGCGGTTCATGCTGAACGTGCGGGTGACGCCCAGCAACTCCATCATTTCCTTCGGATAGACGGGCGTTTCTTCGGTGGTTGTTTTGACGGGTTGCATTTGTGTCCTCAGAACGGAATGTCGTCGTCCATGTCGTCAAAGCCTGACGGTGCTGGCTTTGCTGCTGTTGGGCGTTGGTTGCGCTGGTACTGCTGATCACGCTGTAGCCCGGCTGCCGATGCTGCCGATGCTGGCGCTGCCTGGCGCTGTTCGCCGCCTTCGCGGCTGCCCAGCATCTTCATGTCCTGCATGCGTATTTCGTGGGAGACTTTTTCAGAACCGTCCTTGTCCTGGTACTTGCGCTGGGTCATCTTGCCTTCGATGAACACCAGCGAGCCTCGTTTCAAGTACTCGCCCACAATCTCGGCCTGCCGACCGAATGCGGTGATCCGGTGCCAGGTGGTTTCTTCCTTGACTTCGTTGGTCTGCTTGTCCTTCCACTTCTCGCTGGTGGCGATTGAGAAGTTGCAGACCGCATCCCCGGAGGGTGTGAATCGAACCTCCGGGTCTTTGCCGAGTCGGCCGATGATTTGGGCGCGGTTCAGCATGACACCCCCGCTTTCAGGACCTCGTTCGCTATATCGAAAGAAGTTTGGGCCAGTTCGATCTGGGAGACCAAGCCATCAGCCCGCCCGTGATGCAACAGGGCTTGCATCGCCTTGGCCGCCAGCTCATTGCGCTGAGCCGTGCGGATCATGGCGTCAAGCAAATCGTTGCCGCTGTCAGCCACTTTGAGCATGATGGCGGCGTATTCGCGCTTGGTCATGCCGTGGCTAAGTTTGGCAACGGCGTCGATGTAGGCGGCTTCGTCTGCACTGCCCACTTCGTGGATTGCAATTCCGTGGGCCGTTTGGCGGTCAACCGGAAACGCTGGCCCGCCCATGTTGATGGCTTGGTCGACCATGCTTATGCCCCTTTGGCGTACGAGCCAATGAGGACGGGGTAGCCGGTCATTTCCAGCGACTTGGCCACGATGCCCGCAAATTCTTCGGCCATTTCCTGCTGGTGCTCTTCCATCTTGACGGGGCGCAGCACGATGCTGGTTTTGTCGCCACCGGTCAGGATGCCCAGGCGCAAGACGAAAACGCGTTCGGCCAGGCCGACATAGGGCACGGTCTTGAAATAGATGTGAGTTGGCAGGGTGTGCTTGCTGCTGGCTTTGACCGATTCAAATGCACTGCGGCTGGCGCTCAACTGGCCTTCTTCGCTTTCTACCTTGCGGGCGGCTTCGATGGTGATGGCGCGCACGGCCGCGATGCATTTGGCCGTGGTGATGCCCCGGCTGATGCCTTCGTCAATCTCGCCGCCTTCGTGAAAGCACTTGATCAGGTCTTGCCAGTCTTCCATCCATTCAGCAATGGTGGCTTGTGTTTGGGCTTGGCCGTTGGCGACTTTGCGCAAGGCGTCATAGGCCGCGAGCGATTTAAGGGACAGCACAGCCTTGTTGTCGGCGTGGCCGGGGCCATTGTCTGGGTCGCCCAGGTTGAGGATGCCCACGGCTTTCATGGCGTCCTTGTCCACGAACACGGTGCCTTGCTCCACATGGTCTTGGAAATACTTGGCAAAGTCGTTGACCGATTCGGTGGTCATGGTGCCACGGGCACGGCGGCGCGTGGGCAGGTACTGCTCCAGGTCGTGCGTCTTGAAATTCTCGGGCAGGGCGACGACTTTTTGAGATTCAAATGCGTGCGATACCGCATTGCTGGCTTGGCTGATGGACGCACCCTCTTGGAGGTATTGGATTGCTTCTTGGTCGAACATGGTTTTTCCTAAGTGGTTGAGGTGAATTGGTGGGCCTACTCGCTGCACCGTTTTTCAACATCCCCAAACGGCTTTACTGACGGCATCTGCTTTGGGCCCGTAATTGGTCAGGTGTTGGGCAGGGACTGCTGGCGGTTTTCCTTGTCCAGGAGGCTGGGCTGGGCCAGCGTCAAGCGGCCGTATTTGCCAACGTGCAGGACGGTGGCGCCGCTGGTTTCTTCGCTCTTTTTGCCCATGGATGTGGGGCGCGTGAATTTGGTGTCGTGCTGGATGCGCACTTGGTGGGTGCCCATGATCTGCTCGATCTTGAATTTCACGGTGACTTCGGACATGCGGCCAAAGTCCACAGTGGCGGCGGCGGATTCGCTCAGGGCTTGCGACATGAGCAGTTCAAATTGACCGCCGTCGAGGTCGGTGACGAATTCAGACACGTCAGTCGGGGCGGTGGTGGGGCGGTTGGTGGTTTCGTGCATGGTGATTCCTGGTGATGCTTAAAAAACGATGGCCTATTCGCTGCGTCTGGTCGGGTTGGCGTTGCTCACGACCCCGAGAGACCAGCATCCGCTTTCGGCCAATTCGTTACGCTGCCTCTTCGGCCTGCTGCGCGGTTTCGGCCACTGGCTCCGGCGCGTACTTGGTGAACGGCAGGGGCTTGATGTGCTTGCCGAAGAACTTGCCGATGGATTCAGCGGCCATAAGGGCTTCGTGCAGCTCCTTGGTCACGCCGGGGTAGTGGTAGATCGCGCCCGCGCCGTGCTTGAATTGCATGGCCAGGGTTTCGGTGGCCGAGTCGTAGCCGATGGCCTTGACCTGGTTGGACTCGACGGGGAAGAGGGCGATATCGGGGCGCGCCGGGGTTTGGCCTTCTGGGGCCCGGGTGTTTTCGTCGTTCACGGTGGTTTCCTTTCGGTGGTTGAGGGGGAATCGGTCAGGCTGCAACTGCGGCCGGGTATTTGGCGTTGGCGATCACCTTGATCAGGGCATCGCAAATGGCGGGGATGTCGCACTCGCGGTAAAGCTTGGCGGACTTGTCAGTGGCGACGTGCACAAAACCCAACTGGGCCAGGCCATCGGCTGTGATGCTCAAGGGCGCGATGCGGGCATTGACGTCGCCCAGCTTGATGCGTTCGCCGTTGTCCAGCGCGATGCGCTTGCCTTGATCAACGATGTGGACCGCACTGTCAACTACGCCAAGGTAGCCGCGCAAAGTGCCACCGGTCCCACGTTGAACCGGCGTTGCGAGCTCTTGTGCCATCGTGCTTTCCGGCTCAATGACCACTGCCGAGGCTTGCGCTGCCGCCTGGCGCGCCTTTTCCTCGCGTTCCTTGCGCTCGTCTTCCAGCTGCTGCTCACGGCGGCGGGCGTCTTCCTGGTCTTGCTTGTACTTGCCCACGCGCTGGGCGATCACGGCAGCCAGGTCGTCGGGGTTCTTGAGCGTCAGGCCTGCAAGGTCGGGGAACAGGTGCGCGTGCTCTGCGGCCTGGATGGCGCGCAGGTTCAGCGTGATGCGGTCGGCGATTTCGTTGGCCGCGATCTTGACCCGGGCGAGTTCTGTGTCCACGGCATCGCGGATGCTGGTGATGGAGCGTTTGCCCTTGATGACGCCCGCATAGTCGCCGGGCACTTGCGGCATGAGGGCTGCGCCCATGCGATCGTTCAGGGTGCAGATGTGGTCGCGGTGCTTGGCGATGGCCTCGTTCACGATGTCAGTGCGGATTTGGTCTTTGCGAGCCTTGACCAGTTTTTCCAGGTCAAGGCGCACTTTGCGCGCTTCGGCGCTGATGTCGTCGATGGCTTTGAACAGAGCGTCGATGCTGGCCGTTTGGCTCAAGGCGTGTTCTTTGGCTGCGGCCAGGCGGCTTTCCACATCGGTGCACCATTTCACACTGGCGTCAGCGTCTGCAAAGTCCTGGTCGGTCTTCAGCTCGCGGTTGACGGCGCGGATGGCGGTGAGCGCGGTTTGCTTGAATGCGGCCAGGTTGGATGCCGTGACAGCGCCAGTCACTTCGATGCGCAGGGCGGGCAGGGTTTCGGGGGCCTTGCCGGTGGGCGCTGGCTCGGCCACGGGGGCGGGCGAGTAGGCCTTGAGGTCTTCGGCCAGCTGGGCCCAGCCCGCGACGATCTTGGCGCGCAGTTCTGGGTTGGGGTAGTACCAGCAGTGGCGTTCTTCGATCAGCTGGTTTTTGTCGTCCCACTCGCTGGCCATGAACAGGATGCAGTTGCAGCCCGACACCATGGCTTGGTGTTCCATTTGCACCTGGTACATCAGGCCCAGCAAGGCGCCAGATTGTGTGTCGCGGTATTTGGGCGGCAGGGTTTCCATGTCGTTGAAGACGGCGCGCAAGTCGTCGTTGAGGCGTTTGTGCTCAAAGCCCACGTCCTCAAACATCGTCAGGCCGTCGAAGCTGGCGCTGTATTGGCCGTTGACGCCGGTCACGGCATAAAGCTCTTGGCCGATGATCTTTTCGGCCAGGGGGCGGGCCAGGGCCTCAAAGCGGTGGCCGGGATCAAACACGCGCTCTTGCACGTATTGGCTGACTTCGGGCTTGATGGCGGTGTGCAACTCGGCCAGGAGTTCGGTGCGCGATTTCAGGCCGCACCCCATCATGGCGGGGGCATCGCTGGCGTTGAAGTGGGTGGCGCGGTGGACGTGCCATTCGGGCGTGCCCTGGATCAGGTCAATGGTTTTCATGTGGGTTACTCCATGTCTTTCACGAATTGGTCAACGTCACCTTGTTCGGCATTCGCGGCCGGGTTGGCGGTGGTGGTTTGCGCCTCGATGGGGGCGAGGTTTTGGATGGCCGTCTTCTGCGCATCGGACAACACGCCCTTTGTGCTGACCATGGCGATCAGGTCGGCGGGCGTCTTGCGGCCGGACTCCACGACCTTGCGCCAACTGGCCAAGTTGGCGTTGAAGTCGGCTTCGGGGTAGGCCTGCAGTTCTTGGCGCGCTGGTGTTTGTGCCGGGTTGATTTCGCCGGTCGATGGGTCGATGACGTTTTCCGGGGTGTCGAACACCTCTTCGGCCACCGGCATGCCGCGCAGAATGTCTGGGAAAACGTCGCGCAGGGCAAAGGCACGGGCGCGCATTTGGCGCATGCGCTTGGGGTACTGCGTCCATGGGCCAGGCTTGCCCTTGAGGCCAGCGGTTTGGGCATCGTCCATGCTGAAAGTCGAGACATGTTGCGCTTCGCCCCGGCGCTTGACCTTGCAGGTTGCCGTGTGGCCATCGTCGGATTCCTGCACGAATTCGCACAGGGGATTGCTGCGCACCAAGGCGATGACGGCATCGCCCCACAAGGCAGCGCGCCCGTTGATGACCGCGATGTTGGACAAGGCCTGCAAGGGTTTGAGGCCAAGTTCTGCGCCCCACTGCATGGCGATCAGGCAGTTGCCGGGCTTGCCTTTGAAGTCTTTGGGCACCAGGTCCGAGTCGGCCAGGTAGTTTGAGAAGGTCAGTGCCTGCTCAAAGGTTTGAGGGCTCAGGTCGACCTGGCTTGCGGGTCGCACGGAGAGGGAAGAGGGTTCGTTGTTCACGTTTGGCTCCTGTTGAAAAAATTCGTATACGGTTATTTGTGGGCGAACAAAGGCCCTGAGTTGATGTTGAGCACGGCCATGTCCACGCACTGCACGAAGCTGGCGCGGGCCTCGTCGGCCGCGTAGCCCGCGAAGGTCATGCGTTTGGCGTTGAATTCCGCCAGCAGGCGCACAGCCCTGGACCGTTGCCCAGGGTTTTGCCAGCGGCGGCGGTACACGTTCTCCAGTGCGCGCACGATCCGGGTTTGACGTTGAATGAGGGTCATGTTTGCTCTCCCGTTACTTTGGCGATGACCGCTTTGGCGGCTTGTACCTGGAATGTTCCCAGAGGGAAGGTCAGCAGGTTTTGCAGTGCCTTCAACAGCTCAGGCGCTTCGGCAACAAGTGCAAGATTCTTGAACATGAAGACGTGCGCTATTTCATGTCCATCACTGTCGGTAACTTCACCGCTCTGTTTGGCCACCCATGGCCCCGGTGTGTGTTGTGTGCTCATACCTCCACCCCCTCGCCAATGTAAAAGCATGGCTCAAGCATTTTGAATGTCTGGATGGGGCTGCATGGGATGCCCGCCTCGACCAGTATTTGACGAGCCGACATGAGCGGTTCAATCTCATTGGCGTACACCTCGCCGCTTGCGCCGTAGCCAGAGCACTTGACCGTTGCTGATTCAACCCGGCCCTTGAGGGCCTTGTTGGCTTTGCGGGTGAGGGCTGCGCCCTTGTTGCTGCGTGCGCCCCACATCACAGAACCCCCGCCAGTTGAATAGCCGGGACTTCCTGAATTTGGAAGCCCAGTTGTTGGGCCGTTGCCAGGTTGGCGCGGCTGAGTGTCTTTGTTCCCGCGATGTTGGCGATCAGCTGGGCGGCTTGGTTGATGGGGTAAATGAGCGTGTTGCCGTACACGCTTTTAACTTGCACATGAATGACTGTTTCCATGGTTCCTGACTCCTTTGATGTTTCCTGACTACGCCTCAATGATAACCGTATATGAATAATGCGTAAACCATATACGAATAATTGAAGGAAATTTTTTTTCAGTTGTTGTGCAACTGATACATCAGTTTTGGTGGTTTGGGTGGTCCTTGATGCCGTTGGCGGCTTCGTCGTAGAGCCGCACATCGCCCAGCCTGCGGGCGTTGAGAAAGCCGTCTGAGTCACGCACTCGGACGAAAACCCGATGCAGTTGGTCTGAGTCAAATGCGCCCCACACGTAGTAGCCGACAACAGTGTGAGTGACCCATTTATCAAGACTGGCGAGGTGAATCAGCACCTTTGCCCCGACAGGCGGGAGTAAGTCGCCATCCACGGGTGTCAGCGGCGTGGGCTGCTCTGGCAGACCCGCAAGGATGGCATCAATCATTTCAATCGCCGTTTGTGCATGGGCGCACGGGTCGCGGCCAAGCAGCGTCTTGATTGCGACGAGCCCACCCCCAACGCCAAATGGCAGGCTTGGCAATGGTTCTGCAATGCTGTACTGCTTGCAGTGCGGGCAGTAACCCGGCGCGGGTGCTGGCTGCGGGGAGTGCAACATCAAAGTCAAATCAACGATGCACGAGCGAAGCGCGTCAAACTCGACTGTCTTTCGATCTGCCACATCGACCACGCCTTCCATTGCAGCCAATACTCGGCCAAGAAACGCACGGTCTGCCACCGGCTCTTGCTGTGTTGGCTGCGGGGATGTGAGTTTCAAGTGGCAATCATCTTCGGCTGCAACAAGGGCGACCCACCGGCCATCCAGCTCTTTTGCAAAAGCCTCAAAGCAGGTCACATAAGTACCCACATCGGTTTCCCCGTGTTCGTCGCCTTCTGGTGCCGCACAATCAAAGAACGACATCTTGAAGCGTGTTCCATTTGCAAGAAATGACACGGACTCCTGCTGCACGGGTGCTTTGGTACCCTCACTTGTGAGGGCACCATCCTGTGCTGGCTGCGGGAATGTGTGTTCGCTGAGTAGTTCGGCAATATCACCATAAATCCAGTCAGCCCAACCCTGTCCGCCTTTTCCAAAGTTGCGCTCAAAATTTGCGCGGCTTTGTTTTAACAACTCCGCCACAGGCTCCTGCTCTGGCTGTGCCAAGGCTTCTTTGATGGCTGTGATGGCTTCATCGCCAAGCCCCCATGATTTAAGTTGTCCACGCGCAATCGTCAACGCCTCCAGCGCAAGCTTCAGGGCTTCAATTTGTGTGCTCATGGCTTCGATCCATTCAAGATTGCGATGACAAGCGAGCACACCATCAGCACGGTGACGGCATATGCAAGCACGTAGCAGGTCATGCGTAAACGACGCTTCATGGTGGGCGTGACGTGCACGCCACGCGCTGGGCGTTCGATGGCGCAGCCGTAGTCAATCTTGGTCATAGGTCAGTCCTCCAGGCGTTTGGTTACAAAAAAGTCGCCGACTTTTTCCATGGCTGTGATGGCCTCAGCTTGCCCCTTGGCAACGCAGTGCAGCAGGCCTTGCAGCATGGCGCGCAAGACGCTTTCGTCTTCGCAACCGGCTTCAGCCACGACGTCGATCAGCTTGGGCATGTATTTCATGCCCGTCTCAGCGTCCACGTTGCGGGTCATCACCAGTTCTGCAAATGCTTGGCGGTAGCTGTCTGCGCGCTCTGACTGGCGCTCTTCATCAGCTTCCGCTCTTGCATCGGCCATGTCATAGGCCCGCTGGTGGGCGTTCATCATGTGGGTGTTCATGCAGCTCATGCGGCCTCCATGTCGCGCTTGACGGCACCGGCGATGTCGTGGCGGTCGGTCAACCAGGCGATCAGGTAGAGCGCCCACAGGGTTTTGAGCAGATGAGTTTTTTGGTCGGTGTACATCAGGGCCTCCAGATCAAGACATCCATGGCCACGATGAGCAGGCCGATGGTGTAGGTTGTAATTTCAATTAACCGTATACGGTTATTGACGAACGTGAAAAATTTCAGGGTGTTCATGCGGCGGCTTCCTGGATGCGTTGTTGTGCGAGCATGCCCATGTTCAGGGCCTCGGCCTCGGTGTCGTAGCCCCCAAAAAACCCCAACTTGGTGAGGTAGCCATAGCCAAGGCCGGGGCTGTAATCTGTGGCGATGACGGTGATGCCAGCCTGCCCCAGAAGGCCCATGAATGCGATGTTTTTGCCGAAGACGGCCTTTTGAAAGACTTCGCAAACGGCAAGCCCGCACCGGTTGCCTTTGCAGGCGGTGATCAGTGCTTGGTTGTGCTCTTGCTCGAGGGCCAAGGCCCATTGCATGAAGGCTACTTCGGCTTGTATGCCGGTGACTTCTTGGCCAGCAATGATGATGATCGGACGTCCCATGTTCAGTTCCTTTTGTTGATTTGACGATCAATTATATTCGTATACGAATAATTTGGGAGGAAAAAAATAGGACGCCAGAAACGTCACTTGCCCAGGTCATTTAGACGACACAAGGCGCAGGGCTTGGGAGGGGGGGCGGCCGCCACTGCTGATGAATGTTCGCAGGCGCAGGGTCAGGCTTTCAAGTTCTTGGAGGATGGCGGGGGCGTGGCTGCGGTCTATGGCCAGCGCGGTGGTCCTGATGTGCCCGTCTGCTGTGACGGAGACGTTGACCATGGCGATGTCGGCTACTTCGTGGGCACGGCAATGGTGCCAGTCTGCGATCTGCTTATTGTTTTTATCCGTTTCGGCGCTTTTATCAAGCTTTACGGCGGCTGTTTTTTTTTGATTCGGCAGGTCGCGTTTCATCAGTGCTGAAGGTCCCCTCAGCCAACCCCTGTTTTGCTGTTCCCAGGCTGGCAATTGAGACCATGTTGAATTGATCTGCTTCTTTTGTATCACCTTTTATGCTTTTTTGCACATTTATGAATCCCAAGATGTTCAATTTGTCAGTTTCTGAGAGCGTGTTCCAGACCGACAGCAGCTTCATTTCGTCGTCTTCCAGCAGCATGTAGGCGGCGTTCTTGATGCCGAAGGCGTGTGCTATTTTTTCGACAACATCGACGGTCGACGATTGTTCACGCGACAGCAAGCGCTGCACCGTGGCCTGACTGGTGTGGCTTTTTTGGGACACCTTGATCTGCGTGTCGATCATTGACGTGTGCATGAGTTCGCGCACCCGACGGGCAAGCTTTTCTCTTAAATTTTCCATGACCGGATCGTTTCATAAACGGTTAACCGTATGTGAGTTGCTAAAATAACCGGATACGAATAATATTGCTGTGCTATGACGAACAAACCCGAATCCCTCACCACTACTTTGCGCCGCCGCCTTTCTGAGGTGGACGGCCTACACAACACCATTGCGCGTGAAACTGGCGTGAGCCAGGCCACGATCAGCCGCATTCATACGGGCGGTTGCTCGCCCACGCTGGCCACTGCCGAGCGCATCTTTGGCTGGTTTGAGCGCTACGACAAATCAGCACGACGACTCAAGGCAGGCGGGGTGATCCGCCGTGTCGGACGACCTGCAACCGCGACCTTCCGTGATTAGCGCGAACACGGCCACGACGATGAACGCTGCTTGCGCGATTTCAAACCAGCGTTTGGCGTTCATGTCGATGGCTTTGCTGCGCGCCCCATGTCGGAATAGGCACAGGGCACCCCAGAACACGGCGGCGGCCTGCCACCAAAACATTTCATTCATTTTTAGGTCACTCCCATGACAGATTTCAACGATGACACGGCCTTGAGTCGGTCGGGCAAGACGAGCCCTGACGGTAAGTTGACGGCGCGGCTTGATGTGCCGGTGTCGGACGTACTCAACGAGGCCTTGATTGGCTTGGCTGTCATCCAGGGCGTCAGCAAGGCAGAGTTTGCCCGGGGCATTTTGGAGCGGGTGATTTTCGGTGAACTCAACATGATGCGAAGGATCGCACGGACGGGGCCTTCAAGTCCATCCGAGGAAAGTGGGACGCGATGAGCGGTGCAACTTGGACCGCCACCCAATTGGTGCACATTGGCCAGCGCCAGGGCCTGAATTTGTCCGTGCCGCGCTACAACCCCAGGCCTGCTGGCGTGTACCGGCCAGGCTGCACGGCTGACACGGTGCTGCAGTTTCTCGATGGGTTCCCGAAGAACTGGTTCACCCACGGCGAAATCGTCAAGCGCACCGGCTGCTCGTCCAAGGCCGTGACCTGGGCCTGCATCTATCTGCGTTCGCTGCACTTGGTTGAGTCCACATCTGACGATGCACGCAACCCGCGCTATTTGCGGTACCGGATAGCGCCGCAAAGGGCCCCTGCATGAACTACTACGAGCACCATCTGGGCGATTACGTGCGCGACACGGCACACTTGTCCATGGTCGAGGACGGGGCATACCGACGCTTGATCGACGCCTATTACACCCGCGAGAAGCCTTTGCCAGCCGACCTCAAGGATGTTTGCCGCTTGGCGCGGGCGATCACCAAGCCCGAGCGCGATGCGGTCAAGGTTGTGCTGGAGGAGTTTTTTTCCCAGTGCCCGGATGGTTGGCGCCATAAGCGCTGTGATGCCGAGATAAGCCGGTACCAGGATAAGCAGCCCGGCGCCCAGGCCAAGCGTGAGAACGACAAGGAGCGCCAGCGCCGTTCCCGCGAGCGCCGAAAACTTCTGTTTGAGACGTTGCGCCAGAACGGATTTACGGCCTCATGGGACGCCCCGACTGAGCAGCTCCAGGCGATGGTGTCACGCATTTCGTCTACACCTGTCACGCAACCTGTCACGCGTGACAACACGGCTAACCAGACACCAGACACCAGTAACCAGACACCAGACATTAAAGACACACACAGTTCAACCATTGTTGGTGCGAGTCAGGCCGATCCGCCCGACCCGCCCAGGCCCGTGTCGAAGACCACGGCGGTTTGCTATGCCATGCGCTCGGCTGGCATGCCTTCGGTCAATCCGTCACACCCTGATCTGGCCAGCCTGCTGGAGCGCGGGGCCGAGATTTCGATGTTCGAGCATGCCGCACGCCAGGCGGTGGAGAAGGGCAAGACCTTTGCCTATGCCATCGGCATCGTGAAGGGGCAGTTGCAGGACGCCCAGGCCCACGCCAAGACCCCAAACAACCCAGCAGGCACCTACCGACCGAACCGGTTTGACCCGGTGGCTTTCGTGAACCAATCGCACAAGGAGCAAGGCCATGTCATTGACGTGCCAGCGCAACACCTGGCTTGATGCCAGACACATCCGGGGGCGCTTGATGTCCCCGATGGATCACCTTTTCAACCGGCTGGACGGGATGTACCCGAACCGCTGGCGGGCGTCGTTTCCGAGCGAGGCGTCCATCGTGAACTGGCGCGAGGCTTGGGCTGATGCGTTTGTTGACGCCCAGCTGACGCCCCAGCACATTGCCGTTGGCATCCGCGCTTGTGCACGCCTGTTCGACTGGCCCCCGTCCATCACTGAGTTCATCCGCGCTTGCAGTCCCCAGCTCGATGCCGAGGCGGCTTTCACCGAGGCTTGCACGCAGATGCGCCTGCGTGACGATGGCCGCGACAAGTGGAGCCACAAGGCCGTTTATTGGGCTGCTGTGGACTTCGGGACATGGGACTTGCGCAATTCGTCCTGGAGCGCCGCAAAGACCCGATGGTCCCGCATCTTGGCCGAGAAGATGTCCACGCCCAATCTGCCCGAACCACCGCCGCGCCGCGATGCTTTGCCTGCGCCTGGTCAAGGTTCTGCCGACCCGCAGAAGGTGCGCCAGTTGATTGCCGACCTGAAAGCGAAGCTGGCGGGTAAGGCAGAAATCGTGCCAGAAAGCGTCAAGCCGTGACGAAATTTCATGGAAAACCCAAATCCTGCCATGACCTTGCTGTCTGCCAAGCCCGAGGCTGCGCCGATTGCGGCGTGCCCAGCCTGCGAATCCTCGCAACAACGTCCCGTGTCTGGGACTTACCGGATGGCGTGCCAAGAATGCTGCGCAAGGCTGCTTTCCACAACCCGGCCGCAATCCCCGCAGGCCGAGGCGATGCTGTCCCTGATCGCCAGGAACATCAAGCGCCTTGCCCCTGCATTTGGCCTGGACGACGTGAAGGCGTCCGCCCGCCTGCTCGTGCAGAAACGCCGCTCAGCGATGACGAAGTAGATTTTGGCCTGGCCGCTGGGGTGTTGCCTTGATGCACAACCGATGCGCTTTGTGCGGGCGCCTGACGCTGCGCCCCGCCGTGATGATCGGGGTTCACCCGGTGGGGCCGACGTGTGCCCGCCGTGCTGGCCTGCTGACGCTGGCGTTTCGCAAGTCTGGCCAGGTGTTTCCCGTGCCCGGTGGCCGCGCCCCGGTGAAGTCGTTGGCCGTGCGTGATTCGGCCACGCTGGACCTGTTTGAGGGGGCGGCATGAGCAAGGCCTTGAGACTGACGACAGCCGATTTGCTGGACTTGCGCGCCAGGTCAGCGGCCCGGCCATCACTGGCCGCGATGCGGGACGCGCCCGCCGAGAAGGTGCGCCGAACCCAGAAATACGGAAACCAGAAGGTGGTGGACAAGGGCATCACGTTTGACTCCAAGGCCGAGCACAAGCGTTGGGCCTATCTGGTGATGCTGGAGAAGGCCAAGGAAATCCGCAACCTGCGCCTTCAGGTGCCGTTTGAGTTGATCCCTGCCCAGGTGAGCCCAAGCGGCAAGAAGGAGCGGCCCACGGTCTACCTGGCCGACTTCACCTACATCGACGCCCGCACGGGCAAGACGATCGTGGAGGATGTGAAGGGGGCGGTGACGCCTGAATTTCGCCTCAAGAGAAAACTCATGTTGCATGTGCACGGCATCGAAGTGCAAGAGGTTCGTTCATGAAGAGCAACGGCAGGAAAAAGGGCAAGCTGACGCCCCAGCAAGACGCATTTGCTCAGGCGGTGGTGTCGGGCATGAGCTATTCGGACGCTTACCGCGCTGCCTACAAGGTGGCCACGGGGACCAAGCAATCAAGCGTGAACGAGCGGGGAAGTCACACCGCTTCCATGCCCGCCGTGAAGGAGCGCATCGCTGAGCTGCAGGCCGGGGCCGCTGACAAGGCCGAGCTGATCGCCAGCGATGTGCTCAAGGAAATCAAGCGCGTGGCCCTGTCCGACATTGCCGGGATCATGACCGATGACGGCAAGGTGAAGCTGCCCCATGAGCTGGACCCTGCCACACGGGCGGCGGTGGCCAGCTTCAAGATCGACGAGTTCGGGCGCATCGAGTACAAGTTTTGGGACAAAAACTCTGCGCTGGAGAAGGCCGCGAAGGTGCTGGGCCTGTATGAGCTGGACAACAAGCAAAAGACCGACCCGTTCAAGGCGCTGGCCGATGCGGTGACGGGCAATGTGCAGGGTGTGGCCAAGGGCGGTGACGATGACGAGTGAGCAAAGCCCCGCTGAGCTGATCCCGGCTGAGCTGCTGGAGAAGATCAAAGACCCGGTTTGGCGCATGTCGAACCTGTACAAGATCATCACCAAGGACGAGGACAGCGACGACGACGAGGGCATGGTGGTGACGTTCAGGCCCAACAGGGCGCAGCGCCGCCTGATTGCCCGGCTGCACCATCGCAACATCATCCTGAAGGCCAGGCAGATGGGTTTCACGACCTTGATTGCCTTGCTGTGGCTGGACACTGCGCTGTTCAGCAAGTCGCCTATTCGGTGCGGCATCATTGCCCAGGACCGCGAGACAGCCGAGTCGATTTTCAAGGGCAAGATTCGCTACGCCTACGACAACCTGCCCGAGGTGTTGCGCCAGATGTTCCCGCTCAAGACGGAGAACGCGAGCGAGCTGGAGTTTTCACACAACAACGCCACGATCCGGGTGGCCACATCCATGCGCGGGGGCACAACGCACCGCCTGCATGTGTCTGAGTTCGGCAAGATTTGTGCCAAGACACCGGACAAGGCCAAGGAGGTGATCACCGGGTCTATCCCGTCCGTGCCCAAGTCGGGCATTTTGGTGATTGAGTCGACGGCCGAGGGGCAGGAGGGGCCGTTCTACGAAATGACGGAGCGCGCCGCTGCCCAGCAAGAGCAGGGCACAGCGCTCACGCCCAAGGATTACCGGTTCCACTTCTTCGCCTGGTGGGAAATGCCAGAGTACGAGTTGGACGCAGACGCTGTGATCGTGACGGACACGATGCACCGGTATTTCAACGATGTGGAGGCGCGCATCGGCCGGGAAATTGCGCCCGAAAAGCGGGCCTGGTACTGCGCCACGATGGAGGCTGACTTTTCAGGTGATCAGTCGCTGATGTGGCAGGAGTACCCCAGCTACCGCGAAGAGGCTTTCCAGCTGTCCACCCAGGGCTGCTATTACACGAACCAGCTTTCTCTGGCGCGCAAGAGCGGGCGCGTGCTCACGACAATCCCCAGGGTCATGGCGCCCGTCAACACGTTCTGGGACATCGGCAAGGGCGATATGACATCCATCTGGTTGCACCAGCGGGTCGGGATGGAAAACCGGTTCATTGGGTACTACGAAGAGAGCGGCGAAGACCTGGACCACTTTTCAAACTACCTGCAGGGCTTGGGCTTTGTGTTTGGTACCCACTACCTGCCGCACGAAGCTGCACACAAGCGCATTGCCGAGAACAAGGCGGCGAGCCGGTCGATTCAGGACATGATGGAAGGCTTGATGCCGGGCCAGCGCTTTCATGTGGTGCCTGTCACGCCGTCCATCACGGCGGGCATTCAGTCGGTGCGCAACGTGTTCGGGTCGTGCTACTTTGACGAGACGGCCTGCAGGCAGGGCCTCAAGCGCTTGGCCACCTACAAAAAGGAGTGGGACAAGCGCAACGGCTGCTTCAAGACCACGCCTGTGCACGACGATGCCAGCCACGGCTCTGACGCTTTCAGGCAGTTTGGCCAGGAGGCGGACGGCGGCAACCAGTTCCACAACGGGTTCACGACGCCATCCATGGGCGGGCCATCGGGCCAGCGGTTCAGGCGGCGCGGCAGCGGCATGGCTGTTTGACGTGCCAAGCATGGCACCCTCAGTTGAGTAATTCTGAGGGTTCCAATGGCCGTTTCAATTGACCTGCGCCGAGCGCACGAATCGCATGTTTTCGGGGAAATCACCCAAATCTACACTTGGGTGAATGACGAGCGGGCGATGGTGCTTTTGCCCACGCACCGCAAGGGCGCGGCCTGGTACATCGTGTGTGAATCAGCGCTCTACAAATACGACGATCCGCACTACTTGGCCGCTCAAGCGCGCAAGGCCTGCGATGTGCTGGGCATGACCGAGAGCACGGACACCTGGTTCAAGATCGCCACGATCATTCATGACGGCCTGGAAACGCTGATGCGCATGCCATCGAGTCAGCCGCCTGAGTTGCACAAGGGCAGCTTTGGGAGCATGCAGCTGCGCGGCGATGGCCAGCTGATCGCGGCCCAGGACATTCGCCTGGAAGACGAGGGCGCGTCTTATGGCTGACATGAACAACCCCATCGAGTTCACGTCCAACCACAAGGCCCCGGGCGACGACTATTTCCAGCGCCAGACGGAGCAGATTCGCACGCTGGTGGACCCCAAGGCCGCAGCCGCTGGCAACTGGCTCGATGGCGAGGGGCCGCGCCAGGTGCACCGCCAGTTGCTGGAGTGGTACTACCTGGAGAAGCAGCGCCAGGCCGCGAACCGGCTGGAAATGGCCATCGACAACGACTTTTACGACTCGCTGCAATGGGACCCCGAGGATGCCGCCATCCTGCGCGAGCGCGGCCAAATGCCTCTGGTTTACAACGAGGTGGCCCCAATGTGTGATTGGCTGATCGGCACTGAGCGCCGCGCCCGTGTGGACTGGAAGGTGCTGCCGCGCCGGGAGGACGAGGTAAAAATCGCGGACGTGAAGACCAAGGTGCTGAAGTACACCAGCGACATCACGCACAGCGAGTTTTCACGCTCACGCGCTTTTGCCGACGCCGTGAAGGTGGGCGTTGGTTGGGTGGACGATGGGGTGTGTGACGACCCGACCAAGGACCCGATTTACTCGAAGTACGAGGACTGGCGCAACGTGCTCTGGGATTCCATGAGCTACGACCTGGACACCGAGGATGGCCGCTACATTTTCCGCTGGCGCTGGGTGGATGAAGACATTGCCCGCATGATGTTTCCGACCCGGCTGGATGCCGTGGCCGAGGGTGTCGAAGAGTCGACACGCCACATGACGGACACCCAGGACGAGTACAGCTGGTACATGTCCACCGACATGATGAACGGACGCCAGGGCACGATTTATGCCAACGGCACGGGGGCCACGGCCCAGGCGCGCCGCCGCCGCATCAAGCTGATCGAGTGCCAGTTCAAGATGCCCGCCAAGGCCAAGGTGGTTGCAGACGGCCCGCTCAAGGGCGCTTTCTACAACGAGGGCGACAAGGCCATGGCCGAGGTGCTGGCCCAGCACGGCTCCCAGCTCATTGACCGGGTGATGATGCGCACGCATGTGGCGGTGTTCACCGAGTCCAAGATGCTGTCTTTGGGCGTGAGCATTTACCGCCACAACAAATTCAGCCTGACGCCCACATGGGGTTATCGCCGGGGCCGCGACCGGCTGCCGTATGGCGCGATTCGCCGGGTGCGCGACATTCAGCAGGACTTGAACAAGCGGGCCAGCAAGGCCCTGTTCTTGCTGAACACCAATCAGATCATCGCCGACGAAGGGGCGGTTGACGATCTGGACGAGCTGCGCGACGAGGCCAGCCGACCAGACGGCATGATCGTCAAGAAGCCGGGCAAGTCGGTGGAGATTCGGCGCGACACGGACGCCGCCACCGGCCAGCTGCAGATGATGACGATGGACGGCCAGGCGATTCAGAAGTCTGCTGGGGTCAGTCAGGAGAACATGGGGCGCCAGACCAATGCCGTGTCTGGAGAAGCGATCAAGGCCCGCCAGATGCAGGGCAGCGTGGTCACCACGGAGTTCTTCGACAACAAACGGTATGCCACGCAGATTCAGGGCGAGAAGCGCCTGAGCCTCGTGGAGCAGTGGTACACGACTGAAAAGGTGATCCGCCTGACCGGCGCCAAGGGCGCGCTGGAGTGGGTGAAGATCAACCAGCCCGAGATGCAGCCCGATGGGTCGGTGCGGTTCTTGAACGACATCACCGCCAGTTGCAGCGACTTTTCTGTGTCTGAGCAGGACTATGCGGGCACGCTGCGCCAGGTGATGTTTGACAGCCTGAACCAGCTGGCCTCCCGCCTGCCGCCCGAGGTTTCATTGCGCCTGATGACCATTGCCATGGAATTCAGCGACATGCCCAATAAGGACGAAATCGCGAACGCCATCCGCAAGATGACGGGCGAGCGGGACGAGAACAAGCCCATGACGCCCGAAGAGGAGGCCCAGGCCGAAGAGCAGGCCGCGATGCAGTCCGAGGCGATGCAGTTGCAGCGCGCCACGGCCAAGGCCACGCTGGACGAGCAGCTGGCCAAGATCGAAGAAATCCAGGCCAGGGCCGCGAAACTGCAAGCCGAGGCGGACAGCGCCCGCATGCAGGGCGGGCAGGGTGCTGAGATGGATTCGGCGCTGGCCAATGTGCGCCAGCAAGCCGCTGACGAGATTGACCGCCTGAGTGCCCAGCTTCAGCAGCTGCAGGCCAAGTTGGCCAACGAGACGATCAAGATCAACCGCGAGGCCGACACTGCCGTGGAGGTGGCCCGCATCAATGCCGACAGCGCTGCCCGGGTGGCCGAGATTCAAACGGCCAGCGACAAGCGCCTGGAAGAGCTGATGACGCGCATCGACGAGTTGGACGCCCGTGGCAAGCATGGCGAAATGCGGGCATCTAAACCACGGGGATCGTGATGGATTGGTTGAAACAACTTGCACCCACCATTGCTTGCGCGCTGGGTGGCCCATTGGCAGGCATGGCCATTGACAGTTTGTGCAAAGCCACGGGCATGGACGCCAAAGATATCAAGCAGGCCATTGCCGGGAACACCCTGAGCGCTGAACAGCTGGCCGCCGTCAAGCAGGCCGAGGCTGAGTTGCAGGCCCAGGCTGACCAGCTGGGCCTTGACTTTGCCAAGCTGGAAGTGGCCGACCGCCAGGGTGCGCGTGATGCCTCTGTGGCAGGGGGAACGGCAGGGCGTGTTTTTGCGCTGTCTTGCGCGCTGTTGGTGATTGCCATTGGCGCCGAGCTGTGGGTGCTGTTTCATGGTTACCCCAAAACGGTGCCTGAGATCGTGGCGGGCCGCATTTTGGGCCTGCTGGACGCCATTGCCACCATGGTGCTGGCTTATCACTACGGGTCGAGTTCTGGGTCCAAAGAAAAAACGGATGCGCTGCACAGTGCATTGGGGGCGAAATGAAAAACACCTTTGACGAAGCGTTTGCCAAGGTCCTCAAACACGAAGGCGGCTATGTGAATGACCATGACGACCATGGCGGTGAGACAAATCTGGGGGTGACCAAAGCGGCTTGGGCTACGTATTTGGGGCGTCCTGTTCAAGATGGCGAAATGTTGGCGCTCACGCCCGAGTTGGTCAAGCCCTTCTACAAAGCCATGTATTGGGACCGGGTGCGAGGCGATGATTTGCCCGCAGGCTTTGACTATGTGGTGTTCGATTTTGCTGTGAATGCAGGGGTCAAGCAGGCGTCAAAGTTCGTTCAACGCGCAATTGGCGCAGTGGCAGATGGGGCAATTGGCCCTGTCACTTTGGGGATGATCAAAGGCCTTACACCCCGCGTACTGATTGACAGCTTTTCGGCACAGAAACAAGCCTTTTACAACGGCATCGTCGCGCGAGACGAAACGCAATCCAAATTTATCAACGGCTGGCTGTCTCGCGTGGCCGCTGTGCATAGCACGGCCACTTCGATGATGGCCTAAAAAAGGACACAAGACATGGCTGAACCTATTTCTACCACCGGCGGCGCTGCCGCATCTGTGGGCCTTATGGCCTTACTCATTGGTGCTTTTGGACCCATCGCGGCCGACGTGATGATGGTGGTCATTTCTGCGCTGGCCGGGTGCTTCATTGCTTTGAGCGCGATCAAAGGCAAGACCATTCCTCAAAGCATCGGCTTCATTGTGCTGGGCGTGATTGTGTCGCTGGTGCTGTCGTGGGCGCTGAGCAGCATTTTGGTGTCGTGGATGCCCGGCATGGACGGACCGTACACCCCCAGTGTCATTGCCATGTTGATTGGCTTCAGCTCGAACCGCTTGCCCAAAATATTCAATGCCCTGGTCGATAAGGCTGTGAGCAAAGCTGGTATTTCTGATAAGTGAATCAAGGACTTCAAAAATGATCCAGACCATCCACATGTTTTGCATGCTGATCCTTGCGGGGATTGGCTTTTTTTGCTCCGCCAAGTTGTCGGATGAACACCCGCTTTGGGTGCGCTTGATCGTGCTGAGCCCCGCATTGATGGCGCTGGCCACGCTGGCCGCTATTGCCCAGGATGCCTATGTTGCATATGAAACTGATATCGGGGTGGCGCTCAGTGTGATGTTGATTTATGCATTGGTGGCCAGTCGGTTTACGGGTCGACCATGGCTAGATATTCGAAGAACTTCACCCGCGCCGATCCCACGCAACGCTCTGCAAGCCCAACTGACCAAGGATTGATTTATGACAGACGTGAAACGAGTTGAAGACGGCTTGATGCAACGCTACATCGACATGGGCGACAAGACCTATGCCAAGGCCGTGGCTGTGGTGTACGGCGGCGGAAGCGGGGGCGGCACGACCGCAGCGACAACGACAAGTGTGGTGACGCTCTACAGCGTGACGACTGCATTTCCCGGTGCAGATGTCAACGATACGCTGTCTGAAACCACGATCCTGAACATTTCTTCGGGTGAAATCCAATCCACCATTTGGACCAACGTCACCAAGGACACCCCGCTTGCATCCGTGCCGCTTGGCGCGAACATCTCCCAGCAGGCCAGCAACCCACTGACCAATGCGCAGCTTCGCGCCAGCCCTGTGCCGGTGTTGATCAGCAACGCCACGCCAGATGTCGAGTTTTTGGTTACGACTTATAAGGCAACGGCGGCGGCAACCGGCTATGCCGTGAACGACTTGCTCCAGCAGATTGACGCATTCAGCACGTCCAGCTCTGCAGCCCCTGCCTGGATTGCCACTACCTGGCGCAACGTGACGCAAAAGACCACGCTGTCCAGCGCCCCGGCAACCGGCAACCTAACACCGCTGAGCCAGACCGCATCTGCCATCACTATGGCGGCAGCGACGGACGGCACCCAGCGCACCAAGATCACGGACGGCTCCAACAATGCCAGTTTGCTGGATGGCGGCGCGGGCGCCATTGGCCTGGTGGTGTCGAGCGGCCCGGCCGTCTTTTTGAGCAGTGCAAACAACAGCACGGCGACACAACTGGCGGCAGCGGCCACGTTCACGGGTGTGATTGAAACTTGTTTCAGCCAGCCCGCCATCCAGGTCAATCTGGTGGCGGATCAGCTTATGACCCTGACTGTCAATCAGTACATTGATGCCGCTGGCCTCAAGAAGTCGGGAACGTCCTCATGGATCATTGCGGCGGGTGCGGGATTTGACATGTGCTTGCCGGTGGCGGGCAACTATTTCAACGTGACGTTGAAGAACAACGGCTCGGCCACAACTACCACGCTGCAACTGGACACTACATTCGGCACCATGGCTCCGGTAGATACGTTCGGCAATCAGCCGGTGTCGATTGGCAACCAGGTCCATGGCGCAAGTAACGCTGTGCATGTGGGCGGAACAAGTCAGGTTCAGGTCGTGCCCACGGTCACATCTGCTAGCGCATATGCAGCGGGCAACATTGTGGGCGGTCTGCTGACCTTTGCAAATGCTGTTCAGGGAACCGTCCTGAGCGGCGTTCTGGAGAGCGTCACGCTGGCGATCAAGTCCACGCAGACCGCATCGTTCAAGCTGTACCTTTTAAGCGCTGCGCCAGCCACCACATTCACCGACAAAACAGCCCCAGCCATTGGCACTCTCGATGCAGCTAAGCTGCTGGATGTGGTTACGCTGTCGGGCGCTGACAGTGGTTTGGGCGCAAACACCACCCTGTATGTGGCCGATAACATCGGCAAGTCGCTTGTGCTTGCGGGCACCAGCTTGTTTGGCGTCCTGGTTACGACCGGCACGCCCACATTCACGACAACCTCTGATGTGATCGTGACAGTTTCCGTTCTGAAGGACTGAGCCATGGGCCGCTTGCTGGGTGCTCGCCGCTGCCTGTTTCCATCGTTGACGGGGTTATTCTTGAATGGCTGGTTGCTGAGCAGGGCTGCCACATTCACGCCTGCCGTGGTTCTTTCTGCTGGGGCGAACACGCTGAGCGTCAAGCCTTTGGGGTCTACAACTGTGTACACCCTGTCCGGTGTGGTTTCAGGCGCTGGCCAGCTGGCGGTAAACGCTAACGTCATGCTTACAGCCTCTGCAACCTACACGGGGGCCACGACCATCAACGCCGGGTTCAACCTGACGCTCAACTACAACGCCTCATCGTCTGGTTTTACCGTCCCCGCAGGTGCACGACTTACGATCGCGCCATTGGGTGCAACAATGGGCAGCGGGGCCGCAAGCGGAGTTTTTGGCGCAGGGACTGTTGTAAAAACAGGATCAAACATTTGGAGCCCTGCAAACGGTTTTGGTTTTACCTACGGAATGTCGGGCGGCTTGCTAGACATTCAGGCGGGCACTTGGGTAGCGTCAACCTCGTACCTTGCAAACTTCACCAACAATAAATCCAGCCTCAACATTTTGTCTGGTGCTGTGGCGGCAGGGTATGAGGCCAATGTCACCGTCGATGCCTTGACAGGCGCAGGCGCTTTTCAGCTTGGCTACACAAATACAGGCGGCGCAACCATTGGGGTCAATAACACCGCAGCAGGCGCATACAACAGTGCAGGTACGGCAACTTTTACAGGGTCAATCAGTCCCTTGCCCGGCGTGACCACGGGGTCATCACTGACCAAAGTCGGCACTGGGACCCAGATACTCTTGGGCGCGAACAGCTACAAAGGCACTACGGCCATCAATGCGGGGATGCTGCAATTTGGCAACGCTACAACACCAGCCACTTTGGGCTCAGGCGCAATCACGATAGCCGCTGGCGCAACGCTGGCTCTGTGGCAATACAACACGGCTCAGACAGGACTGACTGTCACCAGCACCATCACAGGCGCAGGCACACTCACTTTAAACGGTCCGGGTAGCGACAACGGGTCATTTGCGGCCTTGTCTGGCGCTGGCGGCTTCAGCGGCCCGCTTGTGCTCAATGGCGCTCGGCTGTCCCTGAATGCGTCGTTTGGCAACGGCGCGAACTCGGTAACGGTCAATTCAGGCTCAAACATCTATTTGTATGGCGGCACATTTGCAAACCCGTTGACCCTCAGTGGTTCAGGTGGTGATCCTTGGGGGGCGATACGTCTGGACACCGGCAATCTGTCCGGCGCAATCGCGCTTGCTGGCGATACGACCCTCGGACAGCAGGCGGCATCGAGCGTGACCATTTCCGGGGCCATCACAGGCGCGTTCACGCTCACGCTGACACCGGCAACCGGCGGCACATTCAACCTGACTGGCAATTCTTCGGCCGTCACCACAATCAATGCAACGGCTGGCGATATCGCCATCACCGGCACCAGTACGGCGCTCACCGTCGCCGCTGGCGCGGCAGTTGGCGGCGGCGCGGCGATCACCGGCAGCGTCAAGGCGCTGACGTTCAGTGCGGCGGGCAGCATCTTGCGGGTTCGCCCACTGAGCACCACATCTGTGTCGCTGATCACGGCCACGTCACTCGTCAACGCCAGCGGATTCACCGTGGCTTATGCAAGCGGATTCACGGTCGCTGCAGGCGTTTACAACTTGCTCAAGATCACCAGCACTGCAGCGCCCACGCTGGGCGCCATCACCAGCAGTGGCCTTTCCAACATCGGCCGCACGGGTGCCACATACGCCGTGACCGGATCGGCTGGCGCGTGGAATCTGGCGGTCACTTTGACGTGATATCCCCATTGTCTTCATCTCAACTCACTCAAAAGGATTACGCCATGAATATCAAAGCAACCCAGCCGCTGGCCGTGTTTTCCAATGGTGGTTTGACGCACATCACCAAGATCAGCTTGCGCAGCGTGAGCGACAACCTGGTGGACAGCGTGACATTCAAATATGTGCTGTTCACTGAATCCGATGAAACGGTGGGTGAAGGCGAGGTCAGTCTGGACGCCAGCAACTATGGCACATGGGATGCATCAGCCAATGGGGCCTACAAAATCGTCTGCAGTCGCTTGGGCCTTGAGCTGGTTTGACGTGCCAAGCATGGCACGCTAAGGGTTCTTTTTTGAGAGCCTTCCGGAGCCCACATCATGAGTAAATCCAGCCGCGCCAATGTTCTTTCATCGCCCAAGGCGGAAGAGGACCGTTGGCGCGTGGAGAGTGATTTGCGCACGATGCTGGACGCCGAGGAAATCGAGAAAGACCCCAAGCGTCTTGCCGCCGTGCAGAAGCTGGCCAAGGAAAAGATGATGACCATGGCCGGTATTGCCACTGAGGGCGCGGACGATTAATCACTCCATCACCTGAGGACTGCGCATGAGTGCAACACTGACCGCCGAGGAATTGGCAACCCTGACCCCCGAAGAGCAAGCCGCGATCACCGAAGCGGACGACATGACCCCCGCCCAACTGGCCGAGCTGCAACGCTTGGCCGATGCGGCAAATGGCGTGGTCGTCACAGATGATGACGATGACGCTGATCCAGCACCGGCACCCGCCCAGGCTCCTGCAGCACCGGCAGCACCGGCGGCCGTGCCAGCCGCAGAGCCCGCAGCCGCAGCACCCGCCCCGGCCACACCCCCAGCAGCAGAGCCAGCCCCTGCCCAGGCACCGGCCCAGGACACTACGGTGTACAAGGCCGACTTGCCTGCCGACTTCACTGCGCAAGTCACGGCCCTGTCTGAGCGCGAGGTTGAGCTTAAACGCCAGTTTTCCGCTGGCGAGATTGAGCTGGAGCAGTTCACCAATGACATTGCCGCCCTGAGCCATGATCGGGAGGCCTTGAATTCGCTCAAGATCAAGGCCGAAATCAGCCAGGAAATGACCGCCCAGCAGGCCCAGGCCGCATGGGTGAGCACGGTGAACCGCAACATCGACGCCTTTGCCAAAACTGACGGCATTGACTACCGCACCGATGATGCCAAAAGTGGCGACCTGGACAACTTCGTGAAGTTGCTGGCCCAAAACCCAACGAACAACGACAAGTCCATGGACTGGTTCATTCAGGAGGCCCATAAGCGCGTGATGGCGCTGCACGGCATTGCCCGGCCAGCGCCAGCCAGTGCAACCCAGACCACGGTGGCGGATGCCACGGCCAAGCGCACACAGAACACGGCCACGGCACCGGCCACGCTGGCCCATGTGCCCGGCGGTGACGGGCCGGGCGACATAGGCGGCGAGTTTGCCAGCATCGAGAACCTGTCAGGCGAAGCGTATGAGGCCGCGATTGCGGCCATGACGCCTGCCCAGCGTGAACGCTTTTTGAAGTCGTAATGTTAAAAAATTCCAGCTTGATCATTGAAGTGCGCCCGGGCGATAGCCTGGAGATTCACGGCGGTATCGTGACCGTAGAGCTGGTGCACAAGTCGGGGCAGCTGGCGCGTTTGCGCGTGACAGCGCCCCGCGAGGTGCAGATTAAAAAAGTGAGCGCAAAGCATGAGGATGCCGTGCCTAGCATGGCAGATTTGCAACCTAGCTGATTCCCAGCTATGACGAGTGCGCAGGAAGTGCCCTCTTTGATTTTTAACTCAAGGAGTTCCTTAAATGGCGCGTACTATTGTGGGGGTTAACGACCCTAAGGCAGTCAAGAAGTGGGCAGGCCTGCTCGCCTATGACACATCCCAAAAATCCTACTGGAACCAGCGCTTCATGGCGCGTGGTGCCGAGGCCGAAGTGCCGATTCAGATTCTCACGGACCTGGAATCGGACGCCGGTGAACAGATCAGCTACGACTTGCTCGCTGAGTTGAAGATGGCCCCTGTCGAGGGCGAGGACATCCTGGAAGGCAAGGAAGAAGGCCAGAAGTTCTACACCGACCAGATCTACATTGATCAGGCTCGCGCTGGTGTGAACACGGGTGGCCGCATGACGCGCAAGCGCACGCTGCACGACTTGCGCGAAAAGGCCAAGCGCCAGCAATCGGGCTGGTGGGCTCGCTTGATGGACGAGCTGACGTTCATCTACCTGTCGGGCAAGCGCGGCATCAATGCCAACTTCTTGCTGCCGCTGGGCTACCAAGGCCGTGCGGGCAACGCACTGGTGGCCCCTGACAGCAACCACACGCTGTACGGCAACACCGCGACTGCTTTCAACAACCTGACCACGGCTGACAAGTTCGACTTGCGCATGATTGACCGTGCCAAGACTAAGGCTGACTCTCAGGGTGGTGGCGCGACCGGCATCCCCGTTTTGCAGCCTTGCAAGATCGACGGCAACGAGACTTTCGTGTGTGTGATGCACACGTTCCAGGAAGACGACTTGCGCTCGAACACGACCGCTGGCCAGTGGGTGGACATCCAGAAAGCAGCAGCCGCTGCCGAAGGCCGCAACTCGCCGCTGTTCAAGGGTTCGCTGGGCATGTATCGCGGCGTGATCATGCACAGCCACCGCAACGTGATCCGCGACAACACCGCTGGTGCTGGCGGCAACGTGGAAAGCGCTCGCGCATTGTTCTTGGGCTCGCAAGCTGGCGTGATGGCGTTCGGCTCACCCGGCACGAACTTGCGCTACGACTGGCACGAAGAAACCCGTGACAACGGCGACAAGGTGGTGATCAGCACTTCTGCCATTTTTGGCATCAAGAAGGTCACGTTCAGCACCGACACCCAGGGCGCTCAGGACTTCGGCCTGTTCTCCATGGACACCGCAGCAGCTTCGCGCTGATCTGCCCCAGCAACAACTACTTAGGAGCATGAAGCATGACTTTCATTGCGACAAATGATTACGTGGTGGGCCGCAAAAACGCGGTCACCACCAACGAGCCGGGTGTTCAGGTGATGCGTTTCACCTTGGACATGAAGGCTGCTGACTTGGCCGCTGGCTCGATTGGTGCGATTGGCGTGCTGCCTGCCACGGCTGTGCCCATTGGCCTGATTCTGGACACGGACGCTGCCAATGGCGCGGGCTTGGTGGCGCAGTTTGGCGTGTTGACCAAAGCAACTGACAGCGCATTTTCTGCACTGCCCGCTGACGGCGGCGCACCGTGGGCGGCGTCTGTCGCAGCCACTACCAGCTTGACCGCCCAGCATCTGCTGAGCCGCGCCATGTTGAACGACGTGGCGCCCTCGAGTAATGACCGATTCATCGGCATGAAAGTGACGACACCCCCCAGCTCTGCCGTGTCTCAGACCGTGGGTTTGACCTTGCTTTATCGCCAGGTCTAAGGGGACTCCCCTGCATTGGGCCGGGTGTGATCTGGCCTTTTTTGGGGGGATTGACCATCCCCCCTTATTTTTTGGAGCTTTTGATGAAACTCGCAACTTTGATTCAGCCCCGCGTTGACGGTACCGTGATCGTCCACGGCGACGATGGCAAGGATTACGTGTTTGAGCGTGACGCCGATGGCGAGCTGGTTTGTGATGTGGACCATGAAGGCACTGCCAGTGCCTTGCTGACTGGCGGCAACTTCTACCCGGCTGATGCTGGTGACTATGACGCAGCACTGAGCCTGACGCGCCAGGATAGCCAAGGCGGCGATCAGCAGTCCGAAGGTGACGGCGATGGCGATGATGACGAAATCGTCAACGGCGGTATGCCCGTTGAAGCCGATTCCCCATTGAAGCCCCTGCCATCCGCAGCGGCCAACGGCAAGCCCAAAAAGGCCAAGTAAGCCATGACCGCCTGGAGCGCATTTTTCACGGATGTCCTGGTGAGCGTTCCGGGTGCCCCTGAGCCCATGGTGACGGCGCACCTGGTGCGCGCTGCACGCACGCTGTGCAGGCGTGCCCAGGTCTGGCTGGTGTGGCTGGACCCCGTGACCACGACCGGGGTGGATTACGCTGAGTACGACATCGAGCTGCCCACGGGCAGTGAGTTGTTTCAGCTCTACAAGACGACGCTGGACGGGCGCGATTACCCGACCGTCTCGCACCGGGTCAAGAAGAACGACCCGAGCCTGAACGACGATGGCCGCAAGGGCCTGGTGTCGTCCGACATGCTGAGCTTCATCATGCCCCCGGGCACGGCTGGCGGCAGTAAGGTGCAGATTCAGGCCGTGCTCATGCCCAGCGTGACGGCCACCAGCATTCCAGACCTGATTTACCAGCGCTACCTGGAGTGCATTGCAGCCGGGGCCAAGGCCTCTTTGATGAGGCTGCCCGACACGACTTTCCACAAGCCCAACGATGCGGCGATTGAAAAAGCCGATTTCGAGCAGGGGATCAATAAGGCATCGCTGGACACGTTTCGTGGCATGACCAAGAACGTGCCCCGCAACAAAGTGAATTGGTGCTGACATGGCCATCAAAGCAAAAACGGTCATTTCATCGGTGGCCCGTGACCTCAAGGATGCTGACTTGGTGCGCTGGACCTTGGTTGATCTGGTGGACTACCTCAATGCCGGGCAGCGCGAGATTGTGGCCGTGCGCCCGGACATGTCGGCAAAGGTCAAGACCGTGGCTCTGGTGCAAGGCCCACTGCAGCCGATACCTGCTGACACGGTGCGCTTGATGCGCCTGATTCACAACGCCGATGGCGCCAAGCGGGCCATCCGCACCATCAACATGGAGTTGATGGACTCTTTTGAGCCGACCTGGCGCAATCGCACACCCGTGGGCGAAGTCATCCATTACAGCTACGACACCACGAACAACGATGTGTTTGAGGTCTTTCCGCCCGTAAAACTGGGCGTGAATGTGGTGGGGGAGTTTGAAGCCAAGCCCATGGACATTGCCGTGCCCGGCAGCAACTTGCTGGCTGATGTAGCGGGTGATTTGTGGGTGCCAGACATGGCCACAAACGCTTTGCAGCACTACATGATGGCGCGGGCCTTTTCCAAGGATGCCGAGTACGCCAACAACCCCACGCTGGCCGCTGGCCACAAAGCCGAGATGGCCAACGCTTTGGGCATTGAGCTGTCGTCTGGCTTGCAGAACTCGCCCACTGACCGTGGCGCCCAAAACTCAACTGTTACCACCTCTGGAAAACGCTGATAGGAGAACCCCATGGCACTGAATACCCAAATTGCTGACGCTACCGTGAATGCCCAGGCCAATGCCCTGGCCGCGCTGTGCAACAGCGGCTTCATCAAGCTGTACGACGGCACCATGCCCGCCAGCGCTGACACGGCTTTGTCTGGCAACACGCTGGGCGCGACCCTGACATTTGGTGCAACGGCATTCCAAAATGCCGTTTCGGGCACCCTGGTGGCCAATGCCGTCACGCCGGGCACGGCTGTGGCCAGCATCACGCCCACGTTTGCCCGAGTTTTCCGCAGTGACGGCATCACCGTGGTGATGGATTTGTCGTGCGGATCGTCTGGCGCCAACATCACGATTGGCGCCTTCACGGCGGGCACCAGCATCAGCGTGGCAAGCTTCACGCACGACGTGCGCAACGCGACCACTGGCTTCTGATCCCCGGGCGGCACGCTGAATGCTGATCAACGGGTCAGCGCTTAACCGCGCCGCCATCAACGGCTCCGCCAAGCGGGGCTGTGTCATCACGTCGTCCCAGGTCAATGGGTCGGCTGTGATTCTGCTGCAGCGTGCTGATCTGCCCTTGTCTGGCGCCAGCAGCCAGGTGCAGGGCGCAGTTGCAAACCTGAGCCAAAGCATCCCGGGTGAACCTGTATTTTTGACGAATGCGTCTTCACAGGCGCAATCTTCGGCGGCAGAACTGAGCACCGTGCCGTTTTACGCAGCGGTGAGCAGCACGGTGCAAAGCTCAGAGGCGGTGATATCGGTTGAGCAGGGTATAGATTTATCCAGCGCGCAAGTCCAAACAGCAGAAGTCCATCTTGAAATTGTTTGGCCCCTGGATGCCGTGAGTGAACAGGTGCAGTCGTCTGCCATGATGACCACCGATGATCTCTTTTT
The DNA here is from genome assembly GCF_003063315.1 of Limnohabitans sp. T6-5. Classification (GTDB taxonomy): domain Bacteria; phylum Pseudomonadota; class Gammaproteobacteria; order Burkholderiales; family Burkholderiaceae_C; genus Limnohabitans_A. The sequence goes on along the minus strand of NZ_NERV01000002.1, from coordinate 658,549 downwards.
TTCGATCAAGTCGGCACAAGAGCAAGAAACCGATGTGGTCATGACGCCGTGGATTGCGTTGGATGCCACCGGACAGCAGGCTCAGTCGGCAAGTCTTGATAGCGAATTTACATGGTCTCTGCATTGCAGCGGTGCCCAATCTCAAAGCACCACCATACTGACTGAACAGCTGATGGCCCTGGCCGCCACCTCAGAGCAGGCGCAGCACTGCAAAGCTGAGCTGGCGACCAAAATGCTGGCTGCTGCAATTGGTCAGCAGGCGCAATCTGCAAGCATTGATGTGGTGATTGGCCTCAGTTTGTGGATGGCATCGGGCCAGGCCCAGGGCAACACCACCCATTTGCAGGGATCAATCAGCCTGGACGCCAGCGGCAGCACATCACAGTCAGGCCTTGCGGTGATTCCGCTGGTCAAGGTGGCCTCTGAGCAGTGCCAGTCTGCCGCAGTGCAAGTGCACCTGTCTTATGCGGTGTGGACGGCCCAGGCGCAGACAGCGCTTGTGCAAACCGTGTTGGCCATATCGGCGGCGATGCGGTCATCGCAAGCGCAGACCGGGCTGAGCACGGCGGTGCCCTACATGCCCACACCCGAGGTCACGACGTGCTATGTGCCTGCTGAGGTTTACACGGCATGGGTGGGCACCTATGCCAATGGCGTGATTGTGCCGCCCGAGCTGCCCGACCCGGTGGAGCCAGAAGAAACCATAGACGCCATCGTGCCCGAGAACCTGGCCGATGCCGTCATCACAGAAATCGACAACAGCGCGGCCGTGCCCGCATGAGGTAAGCAATATGACCATCTTGGCCAAGTTTGAAAAGCAACCCGCCGACGTGCAGGACTACAACATTGACTACAACGAATGGCTGGCAGGCCTGGAGGACACGGCGCCCGGCCCCGCCACGCCGACAAACATGCGTGTGGTGGCTGAGGCAGGCATCACGGTGGACCGCTACACCCTGGTGCAGGGCGTGGCCACGGTGTGGCTGAGTGGCGGCACCGATGGGCAGTCTTACAAGGTGACGGTGACGGTGACCACCGTGGGTGGGCGCACCAAGCAGGCCGAAATCAAGGTCAAGGTCAAGGAGTATTGAGATGCCGCGCATTTTTTCAAACAATGCCGTCGCGACCACCAGTTCGGCCATCACATCAGCCAGCACCACCATTGCATTGGCCACCGGGCAGGGAGCCAAGTTTCCGACGCCATCGGGCAGTGATTACTTCATAGCGACTTTGGCCACGGTATCAGGCGTCACTGAAACGAGCTGGGAGATTGTGAAGGTCACGGCGCGGTCTGGTGACTCGCTGACGGTGGTTCGCGCACAAGAGGGCACCACGGCCGCAGCTTGGCCCGCTGGATCGACCCTTGAGCACCGGCTGACGGCTGAAACCTTGGCAGGGTTTTTGCAGAACACGGGCGGGAGCCTCAATGATGGGGTGCTGACCATGGCCATGTTCAAGGATTGCGGCCTGAGCTTTTTCAATAGTGGCACAACCAATGCATTGGATTACATCAACGGTTCGTGTCAACGCTGGTTTCCGTCTGGATCAGTGAGTTTGTCGGTGTCGAATTGGCCCGCATCTGGCAACTTGGGACAGCTGCTGATTGAGGGGGTGAATTTGGGGGCGGCAACCATTACTTGGCCAACGATCAATTGGGTGAAGTCAGACGGGATCACCACCACCACATTTGCATCAAGCGGCGTGACGCTGCAAACGGCCGGCACGGATTGGGTACTGCTTTGGTCACGCGATGGCGGGACGACCATTTATGGAAAGGTCGTGCGATGAATTTGCTGAATTTTTTGATGTTTGCGAGTGGGCCATCTGGTTCAGGCTCGACTTGGACTGAGCGAACTTCGGCAGGCTCTAGTAGTTGGATGGCTATCACAAGCTCAAGCGATGGCACCAAGTTGGCTGCTTGTGTTTCCAGCGGCTACATCTACACCTCGACTGATGGTGGTGCAACGTGGACTGAGCGAACTTCGGCAGGCTCTCGTACTTGGAAGGCTATCACAAGCTCAAGCGACGGTAGCAAGCTGGCCGCTTGTGTCAACAACGGAGGCCTTTACACAGGTTTGACCGGCTACATCTACACCTCGACTAATGGTGGAGCAACGTGGACTGAGCGAACTTCGGTAGGCTCTCGTACTTGGATTGCTATCACCAGCTCAAGCGACGGTAGCAAGCTGGCCGCTTGTGCCGACAACGGCTACTCTCTTTCAGGTTATACCGGCTACATCTATACGTCGCTGGACGGCGGCGTGACTTGGAATGAGAGGACTGCAGCGGGAAGTCGTAGTTGGCGATCAATTGCCAGCTCAAGCGATGGCACCAAGTTGGCTGCTTGTGTTTACGGCGGCTACATCTACACCTCGACTGATGGTGGTGCAACGTGGACTGAGCGAACTTCGGCAGGCTCTCGTAGTTGGATGGCTATCACAAGCTCAAGCGACGGTAGCAAGCTGGCCGCTTGTGCCCACAACGGCTACACCTACACCTCGACTGATGGTGGTGCAACGTGGACTGAGCGAACTTCGGCAGGCTCTCGTTTTTGGACTGCTATCACCAGCTCAAGCGACGGTAGCAAGCTGGCCGCTTGTGCCCACAACGGCTACACCTACACCTCGACTGATGGTGGTGCAACGTGGACTCAGCAGACTTCAGCGGGAAGCCGAGAGTGGCTATCAATCGCTGGTTCCAGTGATGGCATGAAACTCGCTGCTGGGTCTGGCACCTTCATCTACACATCCCCCTAAAAGGCCCCCATGGAATACCGAATTCGAGAAACTGGCGCAGTGGTGCAGTCGCATGAGCTGCACGCGATGCATCCCAATGTGTCGGGCATTCGGCCTGAGACCTGTGTGGATTTTGGCGCTGATCCTGTTTACCCGTCAGAGCCGCCTGTGCCCGGCTTGCACCAGAAGCTGGTGCGCGATGGCGCTGAGCTGGTGGACGGTATTTGGCGGGCTAGGTATGCGCTGGTGCAAATGAGTGAGTCAGAAGCCAGCCAGGTGAATGAGTCGATGAAAAACCGGATCATGGGCCAGGTGCAAAGCAGGCTTGATCAGGTGGCGCAAGAGCGGGGCTATGACTCGATGCTGAGCCTGTGCAGCTACGCCACCAGCACGGTACCGCGCTTTGCGGCCGAGGGTCAGTACGGTGTGGATTTGCGGGACCAGACTTGGGCTGCGCTGGTGCAGATTTATGCCGCGGTGGCGTCAGGGGCACGGGCTGTGCCGTCTTGGGATGACATCGAGGCCGAGTTGCCTGCGGTGGTGTGGCCGACCGTTTCTGAGGGCTGAGTCATGACCGTGATCACGATTGAGGGTTTCACCGGAGAGAACCGGGCCGCGCACCCCAAAACGCTGGGGCCGATGGTGGGCGTGACCAGCTTGAACCAAAAGCCGGGGCGCGGCGATTTGCGGCCATGGCGCGTGCCCCTGACGGTGGCCACGGTGCCCGTGGGGCGCAAGACCATCTACCGCATGGGGCGGGATGTGGACAGCGATGCCAATTACTGGCTGTCTTGGGCCAATCGGGTGCATGCGGTGCGCGGGTTCAATGCGGACGACACGACCGAGCAGACCTATTACACCGGTGACGGGGCGCCGAAGGTGACGAACAACATCATTGCGCTGTCGAGCGCGCCGTACCCGATGGCATCGAGGCCGCTGGGCATTCCTGCCCCGACCACTGCGCTGATCGCCGCAACGAATTCGGGGACGTGGACGGGACTGAGCAAGTCCTATTACTACGTCTACACGTACGTGAACGATTGGGGGTGGGAGAGCGCGCCCAGCCCGGTCAGTGCGGAGTCGGTCAGGCCTACGGATGCCACGGTGGCGCTGTCCGGATTTGGCTCGCTGCCCAGCGGCAACTACCAGATCAACCGCATTCGGATTTACCGGACGCAGACGGGCACGTCTGGCGCGACAGAGTTCTTTTTCTTGCGCGAGGTGGCTGTTGGGGTGAGCACCACCACTGACGATGGGCGAGATCTGGGCGAGGTGTTGCCGACGACGACATGGGTGATGACGCCTGATGACTTGTCGATGCTGACCCCGATGTGGAACGGCATGCTGGCCGGGATCAGCGGCAACGGGGTGCGCATTTGTGAGCCCTACACGCCATATGCGTGGCCGATTGCCTATGAGGTTTTGCCCCCTGACAGCAAGCCTGTGGCGCTGGGGGTGTTTGGCCAGACGCTGCTGGTGTTGACCACGGCACGGCCCTTGGTAGTGTCGGGCTCAAGCCCGGACAGCATGGACCAGATGCCGCTGGAGATGTATCAGGGCTGCATTGCGCCTGAGTCGGTGGTGGGCATGGGCATTGGGGTGGCTTGGGCCAGTGAGGACGGCTTGTGCTGGTATGGCGCTGGCGGGCCCCGGATTTTGACGGCCGGGCTGATGCTGCGCGAGGACTGGCAAAAGCTCAAGCCGTCGACCATCGTGGGCAAGATGTATGAGGGCCTGTACTTTGGCACCTTTGACGCTGGGGCCGGGCTCAAGGCCTTTTTGATTGACCCGATGAACCCGACCGGGATTTACTTTATGGACACCGGGTATGCGGCCATGCACTTTGACGAGCTGAAGGATCAGCTCTACGTGCTGGACAGCAGTGGCAATGTGCAGCGTTGGGATGCCGGTACCGCCTTCATGACCACGAAGTTCAGATCGAAGGTTTTTCAGCAGCCACGGGTGACGAGCTTTGCGGCAGCCGAGCTGGTGTGCGATGTTTACCCGGCCACGTTCAGGGCCGATGCGGTGGGGCTGAATGAGGACGAGGCTGCAAAAATACTGGCCAGCTTGTCGGCCGTGCCCGGCGTGAGTTGCCCGACCCCCACGTCGGTGCGTTACACCAAGGTGGTGACCAGCCGTGATGCCTTTCGCTTGCCTACCATTTCTGCACTGGATTGGCAGTTTGAATTGGAGACGGCCAACAACGTGCAGCTGGCCAATATCGCAACAAGTATGGTCGAGTTGGCCTCTGTATGACCGATAGACCCGAACTCCCCAGCCCCAACGCGCCGAATTATGCGCAGCGGGTGCGCGAAACCCTGATGACCTATTTGGGTGTGCAGGGTGATCCGCTCAACCGTGGGATTACGCTGCGCGACCTGATCGAAAACGGCTTTGCCACGTTGAGCGCAGGCTGGCGCCCAGGTGGCAGCGGTGTGCCATCGCTCAAGCCGGGCAGCGCCGTGGTGAGTTCAGAGGTCGATTTGACGCCGCCGCCGACACCGGAAGGCTTCACGTTGAGCGCGGCCATCAGCCATGTGTTCATTGAGTGCAGCTCCCCCGTTTACACGCAAGGGCACGGGCACCTGAGGACACGGGTGTACGGGGTGACGCACACGGCGGGCACTGCCTTGCCGACATTCTCAAATGCGATTGAGCTGGGCCAGTTTGGTGGCCAGGTGTGGGCCATGCCCAGCAACCCGGCCACAACGTGGCGCCTGTGGATCAAATGGGAGAGCGTTGACGGCGTGCTGAGCGCAGCGCCTGCCGGTGGCACCAATGGCCTGGCCGCGACGACGGGGCAGGATGTGCAGCTGCTGCTGGATGCCCTGGAAGGCAAGATCAAGGAAGGTCAGCTTTGGTCTGCGCTGTCTGAGCGCATTGACCTGATCGATGGCCCTGCATCGCTGATCGGGAGTGTGGCGGCGCGACTGTTGGCAGAAGCCACGGCGCGGGGGACCGCAATCACGAATGAACGCACAGCCAGGACCACTGCAGACACGGCATTGGCATTGGACATCACCACCCTGACGGCCACGGTCAATAACAACCAGACAAGCACTGCGGCAGCGATCCAGCAAGAGGCGCAAGCGCGGGCAACGGCTGACGTGGCTGAAGCGACGGCAAGAGACACGCTTGCAGCGCGGGTCACCACCACTGAGCAAGGTGTTGCCAGCAATGCTGCTGCCATCACCACGGCGAGTGCAGCTATTACCGATGAGCAGACTGTGCGCGCACAAAAGGACGCAGCTTTGGCGCAGTCGATTTCTAATTTGCAGGCCATCGTAGAGACCAACAAAGGCGACACCAACACCAATATTGCAGCGCAGATTCAGGAGGAAGCCTATGCGCGGGCAACGGCTGACTTGGCTGAAGCGACGGCCAGAAACATGCTTGCAGCGCGGGTCACCACCAATGAGCGTGATATCGGGAGCAACACATCATCCATCACGCAATTGACGGGGGCACTTCAAGAAGAAAGGAGCGCCCGAGCCAGCAAAGATGAGGCGATTGTCCAATCGGTGACCAGGCTCCAGGCGACTGTGAATGAAAAGTCTGTTGCATTGCAGCAGGAGTCAGAGGTACGAGCTACAGCAGATGGCAAGCTGTTTGCACAGTACACCGTCAAAATTGACAACAACGGGTATGTCACTGGGTATGGCTTGGCCAGCACGCTGGCAAATGGCATCCCTAAAAGCGAGTTTGCAATTCGTGCTGATCGCTTTTACATCGCCAGCCCGACAGGGCCAGGCATAACGCCCGTTACCCCTTTTATCGTTCAAACAACGCCGGTCAAGATCAATGGTGTGGATGTTCCGGTTGGCGTTTACATGTCCGATGCGTTCATTCGTAACGGCACCATCACCAATGCCAAGATTGCTAATTTGGCAGTGGATGACGCAAAGATTGCAAGCCTGAGTGTCAGTAAATTGACTGCTGGTTCTATAAGTGTAGGGACTAATATTAGATCATCAAATAATGTGCCTGGTACTAGTGGATGGGTGATACGCGGCAATGGTGATGCTGAGTTTAGTAATGTGACTATGCGTGGGTCAATATACTCTAGTTATGGTGAAATTGGTGGGAACGTAATAGGTAATGATTACATTTCAAGTCCACAATATTACGAAGGAGGTTTAATTGGTTGGGCTCTTAAAAAAAATGGTGATGTGATTTTTAATAATGCATCGGTACGTGGTTCAATTTCCAGTGGCGATTTTAAATCATATTCGTGGCCTCTAAATTCGTATGTACAAGGTTTTTATTTGGGGCCTGAAGGTTTTCTTATTGGTGATAAAGTTAGAAATAGGTATTTCCAAATAACATCCAGCGGTGATGTATATGCTCCATCATTTAGAATTGTTGGAGGGTCAGCTTATTTTTCAGGAAATTTGTCTGCAAACATTATAAGTGCTGATAACATCATTTCAAAATCTGCAACATCTTTCGAGCAAGTATCTGCATATCCAATGGATGGTCACATTGATTATATGCGTTTCTACATGGATCATGCTGGGGTTGTGACGTTAGTTGGGTTGTGTCATTATTATTATAATTCAAGTGGCGGTGATTATTATTTCAAATTTTCTTTAGACCTAGATCCATTAATTACTTTTGAATCTGGTAGTTATTGGGATTCAGGTGGTCCAACAAACTCATTTGGTTTGTATAGCACTTATTTATCTCAAGGGCTTCATACTATATATGTATCGGCGCATCACTCGGGTGCAGGATCGTATCATGAGACAAAATTTTTGATTTTAAGGAGTTATAGATGAATCAATATATCTATTTCTTTGATGATTCTGGAAGATGTATTTGCAAAATGGCCTTGCAAAACAGGTCAGAAAATTTCATAAATGAGCTTGTTTTGCATCAGGGCGCTGCGGATTGGGCGCAGTCCAATATGGATATTGACGCAAAACTTGCAAGAAAAGTAGGCGGTGTACTTGTCCAGACAGAGCCTCAACCCCTGCCTATTGAAGAGCAGAAAGATAAGATTAGGTTTGAGCGTTTGATGCGACTCAAGGCGTCAGAATGGACAGACACGGCATCAGCACCAGAAAGGCTAGGCCCTGAACTGTATGCGGCATGGCAGACATACCGCCAAGCCTTGAGAGACGTCACTGACCAGCCAGGCTTCCCGACCGATGTGGTGTGGCCGGTCGCGCCTTCCTGACGATCAATATCGAAGCACCCGTGGCAAGCATGGCAGTCTTGGCGAATGCAAATTTCCACCAAACCGCCATTGTCTGAGCTGGACTGGTTCGCGGGCAACAAGGATGCCTTGGACGTGTACCGCCGCCTGAGCTTCATTGCGCATGCTTGGGATGACCTGATCGACAAGGACAAGGCAGTGGACGTGAATTCGCTCATGGCGAACCTGCTGATTTACCTGCCGGGCAATCCGTTCTACCGAAGGTACGAGCCCGACTTGCGCGGCATTTTCTTGGGGGCTATGGCCTCTTACATGGCCGCGAACATCATGGAGAAGTCGGGGGACGCGCACAAGGTGGAGCTGGCGCATTTCCTGCGCTACGCCATCGTGAATGCCGGGGCCTACATGATCACCGTGACCAACGGCCTGGAGCGCGGGGCCGAAATCCTGGTGGAGGCTTTGCCCGCCATGGTGCCCGAGCGCCTGGCCGACTACATGAAGGAGCATTTGAATGCTGATCAAGTCCAAGTTTGACGGGTACACCCGTGATGGTGTGCGGGTGCTGCACTTTGGGGGCGGCGGGTCTTCGCCACCACCCGATTACACACCCATGGCCGAGGCCACGCGAGAGGCGACAGCAGCGGGCGAGCGGCTTGGCCAGCAGCAGATTGACGAGTCGCGCCGCCAGTACGACCGCACGATGGAGCTGTCTGCGCCCATTTTGGATGCGCAAAAGAAGACGATGGACTTGGCCTATCAGCAGGGCAAGACCAATTTTGACAACTTCCAGAACGAAGGCCGTCCGCTGCAGCAGCAGATGCGCGACATTGCCATGGGGAACATCAACCCCGATGTGCAGCGCCAAATGGACAAGGCCGCGACCGAGAACGTGGCGGACGTGTCGGCCCAGCTGGACAACCAGCGTCAGCAGACAAACCGCAACATGATGCGGATGGGCATCAATCCGGGCAGCGGCAAGTTTGCGGCGCTGTCGGGCGAAATGGATACCAACTCCGCCACGGCCAAGGCCAGCGCGGCCAACGTGGGCCGCACCAACGCGCTGGACAAGGTGTATGCCCGCAGCGGCGATGTGCTGAACACCTATTCGGGCATGGCCTCTCAGGCCCCAGCCTTTTACAGCGCAGGCACCAACGCTGGCAACAGTGCGGTGGGCAACAGCAACGCCATTGGCTCGACTCTGACCAGCGGCATGGCCAGTGGCGCGGGCACCATGATGCAGGGACGCCAGCAAGCCATTCAGGGCTTGGGCGGGATTTTGAATTCTCAGACCAGCATGTACAACGCCAATACTGCTGCTGATGGTCAGGCGACAGGCGCATTGATTGGCGGTGGCGCAATGATTGCAGTTGCTATCTGATGTACAAGTCATTGACATCTCGCGGCATGGCCTTGCTTTGCTCGCACCTGGTGGGCGGGTCGAACGATGCGCATTGCACCTGGTTGCTTGATCAGCTCAACCCTGCCGATGGGGCCGTGATCGCTTACATGGGGTGCGGCATTGGGACACTGGCAGGCCATGTGCTGGAACGCCGCCCAGACCTCAAGTTCATCCTGGTGAACAACAACGCAGCCCAGGCTGCTGACTGTGCACGCGATGTGCTGGTGGAGTCGTTTCACGACACGACCATCGAGGCCGGGAGCTGCGACATTGTGTTGTTTCACTGGTCGTTTGTGCATGCCGACCGCCATGCAGCCATGGCCGAGGCCAAGCGCGTGCTTCGGCCCGGCGGCAAGCTGGCTCTGTACGAGCCATTTGGCGATGTGCCCGGTTGGTCTGAGTTGTTGCCCGGCTCGGTGCTGCACAACCATGATGACGTGCTAAATGCTGCCGACATGTTCGGCTTTCGTTTGGCCAAGTGGGTTTTGCCCAAGTTCAACACCGACTTGTGCAAGGCCACGCTTGGCGCTCTGGGTGAGGCGCATATTTTCGATGCGACTTTTGCCAAAGTGGCCCCGGCCTTGCTGGTGTTTGAGGCGGGCGAGAGCGCCGTGGACGAGGTTTTTAAGCGCTGCAAGAACGTGGCGCTGTCATTCAGCGGCGGTAAGGATTCGCTGGCCTTGCTGTGCCTGATGCAACCCTATTGGGACCGCCTGACGGTGTACTGGCTGAACCCGGGCAACCCTTTCCCGGAGACGGTAGAGCTTATGGAGCGGGTGCGCGCCATGGTGCCCCGCTTCAAGGAAATTGCAGGCCGTCAGCGCGAGGTGATTGCTGCCGATGGCTGGCCGTCCGATGTGGTGCCCCAGGGCCACACCAGCGATGGCAACACCGTGTTTGGCGCTACGCCATTCAAGGTGCAGTCGCGGCTGAGTTGCTGCTTTCGCGCCTTGATGTGGCCCGCCTACGAGGCGATGCGCGCCGATGGCGTGGATTGCATCTTGCGCGGCAAGCGTGAGGACGAGGCCGACAAGACCGGAATTGAGTCGGGGTATGTGGCCGATGGCATCGAGCTGGTGTTTCCGCTCATGCGCTGGACGGCGCAGGACGTGGTGAATTACCTGCATGCCGTGGGCGTGCCCCTGCCGAAGTTCTATGAGCATGCCGGGCACAGCCTGGACTGCATGGATTGCACGGCTTGGTGGGGTGAGGGGCTGTCTCGGTACCTGAAGCATGAGCACCCGGTGCAGTTTGTGGAGTACCAGCGGCGCGTGGGTTTGATCAAGTCGGCGGTGGCCGAGCAATTGTCGAAATGTGAGGTTTGATATGGGTTTGGGACGTGGTTTTGCTTCTGGGTTTTTGATGGGCATTCAGGGTGCCAATGCAGGCCTTTCCGCCTATTACAAGGGCAAGGAAATGGACGAGCAGGAGAAGATGAAGGCCGAGATGGGCGACATCGCCAATGCCAAGCCCGAGGACACCATGGTGGTGACCCCCACGATGGAGGGCTTCAAGGGTGCAGGGCCAGACGAGAGCGGCGCCATCAGCCAGTATGACCAGTCCGATGCCCCGGTTGTTCGCAAGGCGGGCGTGAAGTTTTTGGGGCAGACCTACGACCAGGCCCCGACCGATTCGCAGCAGAACACGGCGCGCACGCTGGCCATGGCCGGTACCATGAAAAAGTATGACCCCCTGAAGGGCATGCAGCTGGAGCAGCAGGCACTGAGCAGCCAGCGCGAAGAGCAGCGCTTTGGCCAGGAGCAAAAGCAGTGGCAGCGGCAGGACGATGAGCGAAAGCGAGAAGATGAGCACCGCACCAAGCGAGATGACTTGCTGAAGAACTCGCCCATGGGCCAGTACCAAGTGGCCATGGCCAAGTCTGCGCAAGAACAGGCTGCATACGACGCGGGGATCAAGGCGGGCAAGTCGCCTGAAGAGCTTGGCCCGCCACCACAAAAGCCGAACATTCAACGCCCGGGACCGATGCAGATCATGGCCTCGCATGCGGCATTGATTGCGCATGACTACCAATATGGCAAGCTGAACACCGAGGGCCTGATCAATTTTCAGAACAACATGCAGAAGGCGGAAGACGAGAACTACGTCAAGGCGCTGAAAGTCGCGCATGGCGGTGGCACGCCAGAACAGATCGCCAAGTCGTTCAATTCGGCTGGCATACAGGTTGACCCCAAGAACATCACGATCAGCCGGACCCAGCAGGCCAACGGGCCAGATCAGGTGACGCTCAACTACAAGGACGATAAGGGGCAAGAAACGTCGGTCAACGTGATGGCCGAGCTGGATGCGCATGGCAAGGCCAAGGAAATCTTTGACCACTTTTACCAGGGCAAAAAGGACCAGCGTGAAGACAAGCATCTGAAATTGGATGAGAAGAAGACGGATTCGCAGGTGGCGTCGGCGGCGGTGTCCAATGCGCTGCATGGCGCTCAGCTGGACAAGCTCAAGGAAGACAGCAAGGACCGTGCAACCTTGCAAGGGATTCGCACAAACTTGCAAGAAGCGATTGCGAACAAGGACAAAACGGCGGAAGACAGCTTGCGCAAGCAGCTCATGGTCTACGGTACTGGGATCAAGGGCACCACGAACACTTCGCCAGAAGAGCGATTGGGGTTGTATTTCATGGCAACGGGCGCGGCCAAGGACGAAGCCGAAGCCGCCCGCATGGCACATGAGAAAAAGCAGTCGTCGCCCAAGGACGATTACATGGCGCTGATGAAGCCCAACAGCAACGGCATGGCTCTAAAGCATGAGGATGTGGCGAAGATCATGATATCCATGCATGGAGAAAACTGGCTTGACCAGCTGGGCAATAAGGGCAAGGCCGCTGGGTTGAGCAAGGGCAAAGTGGTTGACGGCTTTGAATATTTGGGCGGCGACCCGAAAGACCAAAAGAGCTGGCGAGAGAAGAAATAAGCCGTTTTAGAGGCCAGGCGTGGCAAGCATGGCAAGTTCTAGCCCTACCGAAATGATGGGGCTAGAGCATGTCAAAACCTTGGGAACGGGATTGGTCCTCAACAAACACAAAATCTGCCAGTTCTGGCAAAAAGCCATGGGAGAGAACCTGGGACGCCGAGTCGGGCGTCACTGAAGAGCCTGATCCGAAGAAGAAAAAGGAGTCGGGAGGCTCGTTTTCCGACTATGCCAGTTCCTTCAATTCAGCGCTTGGCCAAGGCGTGGCCAATAGTATTGGGGCCGCTGGCACGTTCATTCAGGCCCCAGCGGCCAACACCCTTTCCGGGATTTTGGGCGCAAAGGCTGCAGCGGATCGCGGCCTGACCTGGCTGATCAATCAGGCCGAACCCGGATCAGCTGCCCCCCATACTGAAACGCAAGACGATGCGCAGCGGGCATCCCAATTTGCGGCAGAGTCCCGAGCAGAAAACGCCAACACGCCATGGAACCTGCCAGCCCGTGCAGGCCGATACCTGGAGCAGGACAGCCGCCGTGTGGTGCAAGAGAACCAGGCCAACGACCGGGCAACAAACCCGGAGTTGATGCGCCAGCAGCAGGCCATGGGTGAGGCCGAGGGCTTTACAGGCAACATCAAGGCCGCATTCCAGAACCCCCTTGCCCTGACACACACGCTGGTCAGGTCTGCGCCAGACATGGCCATGGGCGTGGGCGTGGGGTCAGTTGTGGCCCGTGCCCGCATGGCGGGGGCCGCAGCGGCAGGCGAGGCTGCAGCCGCAAATGCGGCCAAGGCCGGGGCCAATGAGGCGACGCAGGCCGCAGCCGCCAAAGCCGCCATTGAGGCCGTGGAGTCGAAGGCCGTGGCTTCGGCCAGCACGGCGGGCACGCTGTCTGAGGCGGGGTCTTCGGCCATGCAGGCGCGGGAGGGCACTTATCAAGAGGTGGCGGGCATGCCGCTGGAAACGCTGGCCAAGTCGCCACGGTTCCAGCAGATCATGGCGGCAAACGGCGGCGATGCCGTCAAGGCGCGTGAAGCCCTGGCCAACGAACTGGCCGACCAGGCCACTATGCTCTCGGGCGCGGGCACCATGGCCGGGTCTGCTTTGACCAACAAGCTGTTTGGCGGCGATGCCACGGCCAAGTCCATTGTGGGTGGGCGCATGTCGGCCAAGGAGTTGGGCAAGCGCATTGGTCAAGACACGGTGGAAGAGGGCTTGCAAGGCGTGCCCGAGGATGCCGCGCAGCACGGCGCAACTGTGCAGGCCGACCCCAGCAAGAAATATGACCCAGCTGGATCGCTGGCCCAGAACATGGTGGCGGGTTTTGCCATGGGCGCTGGTGGCCACGGCCTGGCCTACACGAAAGAGCGTTTGGCCTCGATGGGCAAGGGCCCGGATGCCGGGCCCGAGTCCAGCACCAACACACCGGGTCAGCCACCCGCCCCAGGCCAGCCGACAGCACCACCCACGGCCCCCGCGGCACCAGTGACGCCCACGCAGCCCGTGGAGACTGAGGCGGAAAAAGCCCTGCGCACGCCCACGTCCATGACGGCGCTGGACCGTGCCCATGAAATCACGCCCGAGCTGACCGCAGCCCGTGAGCGCCTGGCCGACCTGACGCCTGAGAACGGCTATGGCCCGCCTTTTGACCAGGAGCGCCAGGAGCTGGCCGACCGCGCACAGGCCCTGCAGTCTGAGCTGGACGGCATCACCAAAACATGGCCAAAGACCGAGTACGGCGCAAAAACCAGTTTCTCGACGGAGGCTGGGGCACGCATCGAGGGCGCTTATGCCTTGATGGATGCCGATGAGCTGGTGACTTCGCACGACGAGAACCTGCGCGCCAATCCGCTGTACCCGCAGGAAATGCAGCCCCGTGACCGCAGCCGTTCGGCCAGTGGTATGCAGGTTTCGGGGATCGTGCAGAAGCTGGACCCGGCCCGCTTGGGGCTGTCAGCCGATGCCGCCACGGGCGCGCCGATTGTGGGTGAAGACGGCCTTGTGGAGTCGGGCAATGCCCGGACCATCGCGATGAAGCGCATGTATTTGGTCCATGATGGGCGTTGGCCGCATTCGCAACAGGATGTGCCTGAGCATGACAATGGGAAAAGCAGCCCAGTACGGCGGTACCGCAAGTTCTTGGAGGACAACGCCAGTCAGTTTGGCTTGACGCCTGAGGCGGTCGATGCCATGGCCAAGCCCGTGCTGGTGCGGGTTCGCACCACACCGGTCAATCGTGCCGAGTTTGCCCGCCAGGCCAATGCGTCAACGGTGGCTGCGATGTCGCCCAGCGAGCAGGCCAAATCGGATGCGGCCCGCATTGACGCCATGGATGACCTGACGCCTGACGATGCCGGGGACTTCACGGGGCCAGCTTCGCGCCCGTTCATTCGCCGTTTCATGGCCCGTTTGCCTGGCACCGAGCAGGCCGGGATGATCGACGCCGATGGCAATCTGAGCACCACCGGTTACACCCGGGTGCGCAATGCCATTTTGGCCAAGGCTTACGGCGATTCGCCCGTGCTCATGCGCATGGTGGAGTCGCTGGACGACAACCTGCGCAACATCACCAAGGCGCTGATCAGCGCAGCGCCCAAGGTGGCCCAGATGCGGGATGCCATTGCCAAGGGTGCCCGGTTCGATTCGGACATCACGCCCGGCCTGATGGCGGCGGTGGAGGAAATGTCGCGGCTCAAGGATGCGGGTACCTCGATTTCTGACGCGCTGGCCCAGGCCGGGATGTTCGGCGACAAGTATTCGCCCGAAACACGGGACTTGCTGCAGTTCCTGGCTGACAACATTCGCCGTCCGCGCCGCATGGCGGATTTCATCCTGGCTTACATGGACGCGCTGGACAGTGCGGGCGATCCCGCTCAGGGCTCGATGTTTGGCGACACCCAGGCGCCAGAGCGCAAGGATTTGATCAAGGCTGCAAAAACCACTGTTGAAGGGACACCCGATGCCACTGCCAAAGACACCCAGCGGGGAAACGCTGGAGAAGACACTAAACCTGGTGAAAAAGCTGGAGGCGAGCCCGCAAATGCGGCGGGCGGTGGCCGCAGCGATCAAGGCAATGGGCCTACCGGACCCACTGCCAACGAAGAAAAAGTAAGCGGCGACGAGTTTGTCAAGGCACCCGGTGGTAAAAAACTCTGGGGCAGGTTACCCGTTCCTGCTGCTGATGTCGGCGCATCAGCCTTGTCTGCCAATCTTGGAAATGAAGCCGATTCCAAGACCGCGATGGTGTCAAGCCAGAGCCCAACCAAAAGTGTACAGCCGCATTCAGACGATGGCAAGCGAGAGTCGGCTGATACGTTAGTTGCCGGAGGCAACCCCACGTCTCCCAGTGGCCAAATCGGACATGAACAGAAAAATGAAGGGTGGAAGCCGCTTTGGGAACGCACCGGGACCAGTGCGCCAGTTGCTGAGAGCAACCCCCCTTCTCCCAGGGGCAAAAGCGGCGTCAATAGTTTACCTCAAGCCTCAAATATTGAGCAAGCTGCCGACAGCGGAAAGCCAGCCAAGATCGAAGACAGCGGCGAGGAGCTGGAAGGTGCCCGCAAGACTGAAAATGACATTGGCGCTGCGATGCTCAGCCGAAGTCAGGCAACCCAGCAAGCCTACGAAGCACGCATTGATGCGCTGTTTGCAGGGGGTGGCGCTAATCGTGTGGGGGTCAAGGTGTTGGACAGCTCGGATGTCTTGTCGCTGCTGGGTTTTGAGGCTCTGCCTCTTGTGCTGCGTGAAAGCAAGGTTATCAAGGGTCTATCTAAACACCCAGCGATGACGGCTGATCTTTGGAAAAAGGTGCCTGGCTGGATTGAAAAACCAGCTGCTGTGTTTGACAGCCATACGGTTGAAGGGGCACTTGTGTTCGTGGCCCCCGAGTTGGTCAATGGAGCTGTGGTGCTGGTGACGGTAGAACCTGACTCGACTGTGAGCGCTTCTTTGGTGGCGCATGAGGTGACAAACGCCTATGACAAAGATGCAGGGCCACCGCCATTTGGCCTCTGGTTACGCGATGGTTTGGCGCGCTATGTGAATCAAAAAGAATTCCCGACCGTTGCCGCGCGTGCTGGGCTCCAATTGCCCAGGGAAGCGACGGCAAACAAGCCGGGAACAAGAAAAATTTTAACCGAGAAAAACCTCGCTGGCTATCAAAAGGAGCAGGGCGCGGCGATGAGTCGCGCAGAGTTCAGTGGCCAGGGTATGTCGAAGGAGGCCCTGGATACGTTGGTCGAACGCATCAAAGCCAAAATGCCGAACATGCCCACGGTGCATGTGCTGGCCGACCCCGGCAAGGCCCCGCCAGCGCTGCGCGAGTACATCATTCGACAGGACGCATGGGATGACGTTGAGGGCGCGATGCACAAGGGCGAGCTGTACATGTTCGCGTCTGGTCTGTCCGACGAGTTGCGCGCCGAGCATGTGCTGGCCGAGCACGAAGCGGCCCACTACGGCTTGCGCGCTGTGCTGGGGTCTTCGCTCAAGACGGCGATGCACCTGGTTTATGCCCAGAACGCCAGCGTGCGCCGGGCAGTGACTGAGCTGCAAAAGCGCGGCAAGCTGTCCACTGCCGAAGCCACCGAAGAGGTGATCGTGGACATTCCGACCGCTGAGCTGGCCAAGATCAAGGGCTGGCGCAAGGTGGTGGTGATGGTGCGCGACTGGATGCAGGCCCACGGCTACGACAAGATTGCCCAGAAGATCACCGACATGCTGGACGGATCACTGAGCCAGCAGCAGCGCGCCGACCTTTTTGTGGCCGAGCTGGTGCACGGTGCCCGCGATTACGTGGCGGGCAAACTGCCATCGCGCCGGGTGGGCTACATCGGAGACACCCGACTGTCTACCACGCTGCAAGAGGACATCAAGCGGCAAGAGGCCTGGCTGCAGCGCGAGGCCCGCGCGCGGGGCTTTGCTGACATCGAAGACATGCTGGCCAAGGACTACCCGGTGTTTGAGAGGCTGGCCGAGCTGTGGCGCAAGAAGAACCCGGCCAGTGAGGGGGTGATGCTGTCGCGCCGCTCTGACACAAAGGCCAATTACGAGGCCCGCATTGATGCGTTGTTTGGCGGTTCGGTGCCACAAAGTCCGTCACGAGGCCAAGTTGCCGCAGTTGTTTTGGACCGCTCTGACATTCTTGATCTGTTGGATGAAGGAAATGGACCCGTCATTCTGGATGAGGCGGCGGTAGGCAAACCCATGAGGGGCGCGCCACGGGGCGGGGACGCCCGCCACCCGAACATGACGTCAGCAGAGTGGAAGATGGTGCCGCAGTGGTTGGACAATCCAGCGGCTGTGTTTGATTCGGCCACGGTTAACGGGGCACTGGTGATCATTGCGCCAGATTTGGTGGGAGGCGCGGTTGTGATGATCACGCTTGACCCAAGAGCACAAGGTCAGCGCCGAGCCAGCGAAATACGCCTATTGACAAATGCTTATGACAAGGACGGTAGCCCACCGCCGTTTTCTCAGTGGTTTGCCCAAGGCAATGCAAGGTACATCGACAAAAAAGTATTCCCAGCTGTTTTGAGGCGGGTCGGGCTCCAATTGCCCGATACGGCATACCAAAACAAGCCGGGAACAAAAAAGATTTTAACGGAAAAGAATCTGGCGGGTTTCATCAAGGCGCGCCAGCAAGGTGAAGCCAATGTGACGGGCCAGAAAGTACCCTCCACGAAGAATGCCACCGAAGCAATTCAGACCGTCCTTCTCAACGTGCAAAACGATGGGGGGGATGCGCGCATTGTCTCCGCAAACGACCCAGACAGTCAATCCGAGCCGACGCGCCTGTCCCGTGCCCCGGCCAAGACAGAAGGCCTATCGGCACAGGATCGGGCTGACGAGATCATTCATGAAAAGGCCAAGGCAGGCGGATCGGTGCTTGATGCAGCCGCGCATGCCTTGACGCGCATGACCCGGCTGGAAAAGCTAACGTCGTGGGCCTATGACTTTGCGGCGCAGCAGCTGGACCGCTTCACGTCCGATGCGGTCAAGGCGGGGGTGGTGTCTGACTATGGCGTGCCCGAGTCGGTGATTGACCAGCGGGCCATCATGCAGGGGCGCAAGATGCAGCATTTGCGCAAGGTGGGCCGCTTGCTGGACAAGCTCAACACCTTGACCCGCTCAGAGAGCCGGGTGGCCTACGCCTGGATGAACGAGGCGGATGCATCTGCAGCGGATCGCTTGATGCAGGATTTGCCCGCCGAGTCGGTCAAGGTGCTGCAAGAGGTGCAAAAGATGATCGACCACCTGAGCCGCGAGGCGGTGACGCTGGGCCAGCTGAGCGAAAAGGCGTACAAGGCGCACCGGTTTGCCTACCTGCGCCGCAGCTACGCCAAGCATGTGGTGGAGCTGTCGGACAAAGAAAACGCCAAGCGCAGCCGCACGATTTCTGTGTTGGGTGACCAGTACAAGGGCCGGGGTTTTGAAGAGGGTGCCAGCATGCGCCAGATTCAGGCGGCGGCACCGGGCTGGTGGAAGCGCAAGACGCAAGAGGGCCAGGCTGACACCGCGCTCAAGGGAGAAAAGTTCATTCGCCTGGAGCGCCGGGCAGCATCTGGCGAAGGTGTGACGCCGCTTGAAGGCATGGACGGCAAACAGCCGGGCAAGGTGCTGGAGGTGAATTACTGGCCAGCGGCCGAGCCCATGCCGGCCAAGTATCAGGACTGGACGCAGGCGGGCACGTTTGAGGCGCGTGACACCCAGGGCGACAAGGTGGTCATGTGGCGTGACTACACCGCAGACGAGCGCACCAAGATGGGCGAGGTGGATGAGGCGCGCTTTGCCATTGCCAAAACGCTGCACGGCATGATCCATGACGTGGAGGTGGGGCGGTATCTGGCCTGGTTGGCCAAGACCCAGGCCAAGCTGGTGGCGGCCGATGTGCCCGGCAAGTTGGTGACAGCCGAAGAAGGCTGGGGGCATGTGTTCAAGCCCGGCGAGTGGGTGCAGGTGCCCGACACCAAGATTGCAGGCACGGCGGTGGCCAAGTACGGCAAGCTGGCGGGCCGCTTCATTCCGGGGCCGGTGTGGAACGATGTGCGCCAGGTGAGCAACCCGTCGTTTGGCAAGGTGCCTATTGAGGCCTTCAACACTCTGCAAGGCTGGTGGAAGACCAGCAAGACGGCGCTGAGCCCGGGTGTGCACATGAACAACATCATGTCCAACTTCGTCATGGCCGACTGGCACGACGTGAGTCAGGCGCATGTGCGCAAGGCCTTGCGGATTTTGATGGCCGCCAGCAACCGGGACAACAAGGGCATTTTGGGCAAGGCCATGAACCAGGCCGCCAAGATGGGCATTGCCGACCGCGAGGCGGCGCAGTTGATTGTGAACCGCTACAAGGACTCGGGCGGAGAGCTGGGCAGCTGGGCCACGGTGGAGATGCAAAACGACCAGCTTGAACCCATTTTGAAGGATCTGCAAAAAGAGCTGGGCATTGAGGACGAGCTGGGCAGCCAGGTGGGGGCGTTCAATGCGGTGCAGCAGTTCATGCATGCCAAGTTCCCGGCTGTGTACAACGCCGCGGGTGGGCTCATGGGGTCAACGCCTGGGCGCATAGGGAGCAAGGCGGCGGGCAAAGTGGTTGGCGCGGTGGTGCAAGAGGGCAAAACGCTGATCGACCTGTACCAGTCTGAAGATGAAGTGTTTCGCCTGGCGGCGTGGCTCAAGGCCAAAGAATCGGGTGTGGACGACATGGCGGCGGGCAAAGTCTCTCGCAAGTCGTTCCTGGATTACTCGGTCAATGCGCCTTGGATCGTGGCCATGAAGAATTCGGCATGGCCGTTCATGGCGTTCAGCTACCGGGCGATCCCCATGTTTTTGGAGACGGCGGGCAAGAAGCCGCACAAGCTGCTCAAGCTCATGGCGGTGGCTGGGGCCCTGAATGCCATGGGGGCCATGTTGGCGGGTGGCGATGATGACGAGGACGAGCTGCGCAAGCTGCTGCCCGAAGAAAAAGCCGGGAAAATTTGGGGCGGGGTGCCCAAGCTGATCCGCATGCCCTGGAACGATGCGCATGGATCGCCAGTGTTTTTGGATGTGCGCCGTTTTGTGCCCGTGGGCGATGTGTTCGACGTGGGCCAGGGGCATTCAGCAATTCCGTTGCCGCCCGCTTTGCAGATCGGGGGCATCATCGGCATGTTGAGCGAGCTGATGCTGAACAAATCGGCCTTCACCGGCAAAGCCATTGCGCTGGAGACTGACACCATGGCCGAACAGTCGGGCAAGGTGCTGGACTATATGTACAAGTGGATGATGCCCAACGTGCTGATCCTTCCGGGGTCTTATGCGTACACGGGTGTGCAAAACGCCTACCGTGGCAAGGAGGATGGTTTTGGGCGTGCGCAGTCCATGGCCCAGGCCATTTCATCGGCATTTGGCCTGAAGCTGGGCAGCTACCCCACGGATGGCTTGCGTCGGAATTTGGTGAAAAAGACCGAGGCCGAGTCAAGTGAAATTGACCACAACATCGCCAAGCTGCGCCGCCAGTACCAAGTAAACGGCATCAGCCGCGAAGAGTTTGACGAAGGCGTGGAGTACCAACGGGCCAAGAAGACCAAGTTGTGGGAGGAGTTGGGGGAGAAGATGCGGTGAGGGCGGCGCTGGGTTGCAAGCAGATCAGAATAATTTTTTCTGTTGCGCAGACGTGATTTCAGCATGACGCAGGATGGCATCAGCCATGATGCGGGCTACCTCAGACCTTGCATCGATTTCTTTGCGGATTTTGGCTTGCTCAAAAATGATTTTGTCTTTATGCCAGTTTGTAAGAAAAGTAAAAATCTGCTTTCGGTTGATGATGCAGGCGGCGACGGCGATAGCAAACCAGATGGCCATTAAAAGTGCGATGTGAACCGCTGCGTAGCCGTCATGGCTGGCGATAAATTTGAATCCGTCATGCGTGGCTCGATGCTGACCGACATGGGCAAACGGCGGAAATATGACAGAGAGAAAAAATGCTGCAATAACGGCTTTGTTGGCGTTGCTCATGGCTTGGTGCCCTGTTTTCCGTTGTAGGGGTTCACATTACCCTGGTGGCTGTAATTGTTGGCGCGTGTGTGATCTGGGTTGGTGGCCCGGCTGGGGGCGACGTAGGTGCCGTTCTTGCGGATGTGGCTTTTGCGGCTGTGGCTTCCTGCTGCAAAAGAGCTTGCGCAAATGCAGGCCAAAAGCAATACCAATGTTGATTTCATGACTTCCTCCGAGTTCTTATGGTATCCGAAAACGGAAAGTTTGCGCATCATAGATGGGGCACCGCACAGACCAGAAATTAGCCAAGTGCTAGACTTACGCTATGCCAATTTTTGTTGTTATTTCTCTTGCCAAAGACACTGGCCCACTGAACGCGGCGGTGGTGTCCGCTATTCCTGAAGCCGACAGGCATCAATTGGTGAACGACCGTGGTTGGTTGGTGCGGTTTGACGGCACGAGTACTGGACTGTCTGGACATCTTGAAATCACGGGTCAATCAGAGGGTGAGAAATCGCGTGTCGGCGCTGCACTGGTGACGCCAATCAGTGCGTACTATGGTCGCGGCCCAAACGATATGTGGGAGTGGCTGTCTGTGAAGTTTTCGCAATGACTGAAGCCAACAGATCAAGTGCTGAAAGCACACCCCGCGTCAACGCGGAGACAGAGCCAAGCCGGATCGCACCGGGCCTTGGACATCCTGAATACCACTTTGTGCAGGCGGTGATGGAGTTGCGCACGGCCATGCACCAAATGGACACCGACAGCAAGGTGTCCATGGCAAGGCTGGAAGGTAAGGTGGACTCGCTTAAAGAGTCCAGCGACTCAACTCGTAAAAAGGTAGATGACCTGGTACGCTGGAAAACCTTGATTTTGGGCGGCGCTGTGGTGCTTGGGGTTTTGCTGTCTGGAATTTTTGCCCTCTACACCAAGTTTGGGGACCGGATTACGATTGCACCGGCCCCCACAACCACTGCCAAGTGAGTGAAGCCACCCCTAAGGGTGGTGCCCTCAATCACATCGCGCCAGCTGCTCCCAATCTGCCCATGTCCGTCTTGTAGCGGTCCATGGTTTGTTGGGCGGTGGCCTGCATGTAGCTGAGGATGCTGGCCATATTGCCCAGTTGGGTGCCATAGAAGTGCGTGAGCGCGTTGCCCAGGGTGGTGCTCTCAACCAGCATGAGCACTGTTTCGTCTGTGCGGTTGTCTGGAATGGTTTTGTAGGCGATGCGCCGCTGGATGTGGGCATGAATGAGTTCGCGGGCATGGCCTGCCAGCTCCCAGGCGCGGTGGTCGACCATGGCTTGTTGCGCTGCGGTGAGCGCCACGGGATCAGACTGTCCCGATAAAAGCAGTTCTGCGGGGTCGATGGCGCTTGGCTGGGGCATGCTGACGGCTGTGCCTGATTTGGCGGAAAGGTAGGCCAAGGCTGCTTGGTATTGGCTGGCCGGAAGCTCTAAATAGCTGTTGACCCGAAACTTGCGGTGCAGGCGTGCCCAGGTCTCGCCGTAGCCTTGGCGGCCAGTGGCCACGATGCGGGCCACTTCTTCTTTGAGGGTTTGGGCCATGTTGGCATCGATGCGCCGGTAGTCGATGGTCGGGCCTACCGGGCGGGTGGTGCGTGCGATCAGTTCGCGCTCCATGCGGTTGAAGGCAGTGATGTAGGCTTCTTTCCACTGTGCAGCTTCTTTTCCGGTGAAGCCCATGGCGAGAAAAACGAAACCATCACGGGTGATGCTGAAAGCGGGTGATGGAATGCGCGCACCGCCACTGGGGTTTTCGCGGGTCTCGACCGTCTCCGCAAAATTGCGGAGACGGAATTCGGCACTGCATTCCAGGTTGCGAATGGCCCGCAAGACAAGATCGTGTCGTTTCCCAAAATGCTCTGAGACTTGCAGGCTGGTGGTCGTGATGTTGCCGTCGATGACGGTCAGGGTAGGGGTGATGTTGGCGACAGATGCGCCTTGGATTGCGTCAGCCATGATTGGCTCCTATCAACAGATTGAAAACCTGTCACCCGCGCTTCCAAACGAGGGTGGCAGACCGTGCAGGGTTGGAAGACCGGGATAGGACCGGCAGGGCTTTCGCCCTCCCCACACGGCCCGCCAAAAACGGAGCGTGCTGCGCAAAACAAAAAAGCCGCATCACTGGTGGTGGCGCGGCTTGCTGTGCGCCTATCGTCGGGCTTCCAAACCCGTGCACCGTTATTTACGGTGCGAATGGATCATAGCGCAACCCGTGATGGGTTGTGAAGTGTATCAGTAAACTATTCGTATACGGTTAATTTGGGTCAATTTAAAAGACTGGGTTGGATGCGGTCTTGCAGCAAACTGCGCTCGTTTTCAAGCAGCGGCTTGTCACGTTTTCGCTCCAGCATGCACTTGCTGCCAAAGCTGGCCCATGACTGGCTGTTTGCATCTCGGCGTTCCAGGTCAAGCATCTGACGCCAAAGGGTGTTCTGAATGCGAGTGAGCTGGTCGGCCATGGTGTTGAAGGCGGTGATGTAGGCTTCTTTGATCTTGGCAGCCTCGGAGCCTGTGAAACCCATAACCAGGAAGATGAAGCCGTCTTTGGTCATCCATATTTCGCGTTGTTGTTTGCCGCGTGAGTCTGTGAAATCTCGCGGCTCAAAATTGAGCCGGTTGAATTCAGTGGTGCATTCCATGGCATCAAAGGCACGCAGCACGTTTTTGTGTGCTCGCTTGAAGTGCTTTGCCACACGGCGGCTGTCAGTGACGAGGGTTTCGTTGTTGAGAGTGACGAATTCGGAAAGGTCAAGCATGGTGGTCCCCAGTGAGTTGGAGTCGCCCACAGTTGCCAAACAAAAAGCCCTTGAGTCTTGACCCTCCACGTTGCGGCGTGCTCCCCCTTTCGGGGGTAGAGGATCAAGAATCAAGGGCTTTGAGGCGTCTTCCGCAACGAGCGACGGGGTTATGGTGTCATGCTTGTATTGAGACTCGACTGGGATCGGCGCCCCGCCGCTGGCGGATTTAACGGGTTTCTGCCGTTTCCTGAAAGTTCAGGTGAAGGCCTGAAAATTGTGGTGGTTGAATGCTGTTTGGTGCTTCGTATACAACCCGTATACAATTTGGGCATGATTCTGAGTTTCCAGCACAAGGGCCTTGAAGCCTTTTTCAAGACGGGCAGCAAGGCGGGCATACGGCCCGACCATGCCAACAAACTGCAAATTCAGCTCGGTGCACTGGACCGGGCCAGCAGCGCCCAAGACATGGCTGTTCCTGGCTGGAAGTTGCACCCACTCAAGGGCGTTTTGGCCGGGCATTGGGCGGTGACTGTGAATGGCAATTGGCGCCTGACTTTCCGGTTTGACAGCGCGGGCGCCGAAATTGTTGACTACCAGGATTACCACTGAAAAAGGACCACATCATGAGCCGTATGTACAACCCCCCCCATCCCGGTGCAGTGCTGCAAGAGTGGTTGGCCGATGTCAGTGTGACGCAGGCCGCAGCGCAGCTGAATGTGACGCGGGCCTATCTGTCGCGCATCTTGCACGGCCATGCCAGCGTGTCGGCTGATATGGCGTTGCGGCTGTCCGCTTTGTTGGGCACCAGTGCCGAGCTGTGGTTGGGCCTGCAAAGCGCCTACGATTTGTGGCAGGCCAACCAGCAGCCGCGCCCGGTGGTGACGCCGTTGGTACTGACGGCAATGCACGCTTGATGCAGGTTTTTGAAATTGCAAGCTGATTCATCAAAGGAATCAAAATTTGTTGGTATTTTTGTTGGTATCCGGTGCATTGATGCCTTGAAAGGCGCTTAAATACTGGCGATATGAGCCCCATCAGCCACCCCAAGTTTTCTAACTTGTTGATTTTGAGAGTGTTTTTGGCCTAAATGGTCTCGACGGGTTCCCGACTAAGGTTCCCGAGTGATCAAGGTTCCAAGACTCAAAATTAACCGTCATGGTGTTTATTGCCTTCGCGTCTACTACCGTAGCGCAGAAGGCAGACTGTGCGAGACCCTCCACAGCCTAGGCACAAAATCCCCCAGTCTCGCCCGTATCCTTGCGTTAAAGTTCAACGAAGCCTTTGAACGACAACGCGCCATGAACCAGCCCACAAAAATCCCCAACCTCGACGGCATCGCCAACAAATTCGAGTTGGACTTGTCCAGGGGCATCATGAAAGCGGACGGCGCAGAGGATCACGCCCGCATGATCGAGGCCATCGAAGCTTATAAAGCGATAAATGGCCGACTTCCGCCGCTACAAGAAGCCATGAACATGGGCAGGCCAGCCCAACCCCTGCCCGAACTCCTCAAACGCCCCGTGGCCCGCTCCATGGTGTTCAGCGAAGCCATTAAGGGCTATTTGGCCGAGAAACAGCACGACAACGCCAAGCGCACACTCTACGAAAAGGGGCTTTTGTTCGACGAGTTCAAGGGCCTATTAGGGGACTTGGAAGTAAACCTGTTCGACAAGCCCACCCTTGTCCAGTGGAAAAACCACGAAATGAACAAAGG
Organism: Limnohabitans sp. T6-5; assembly: GCF_003063315.1. GTDB lineage: Bacteria > Pseudomonadota > Gammaproteobacteria > Burkholderiales > Burkholderiaceae_C > Limnohabitans_A. The sequence goes on along the minus strand of NZ_NERV01000002.1, from coordinate 632,874 downwards.
GGCAGGGGCTAGCCGTATCAATAAACGCCTAGGCTTCCTGAACGATTTTTTCAATTGGTGCATTGGCAACGGCCACAGCCAGCACCAAGCCAGCCCCGTGGAAGGCTTGCTGATCAGCACCAAGGGCAAATTAAAGAAAAAACAAGAGCATTGGAAATCGTTCAGCGATGACGACCTGAAAGCCATTTTTGGCGCAGGCTACCCCAAAGCCATGCCAAAGCCTGATCACTATTGGATTCCACTGGTGGCCCTGTATTCAGGGGCACGATTGAACGAAATCGCAGGCCTGCCCATTGAACAAGTCCGCATGATTGACGGGGATCAGGTCATGGAGTTCAAAGAAACAAAGACCAGCACAGAGGGCCGCATTGTTCCCATCCATCAAACCTTGATTGATCTGGGATTTTTGGCCTATGCGGAGCAGGTGAGGGGGGCAGGTGCTGAACGACTGTTTCCCCACCTTGTAGACGGTAATAACGGCTACGGAAAGAACGCCGCCCGACAGTTCGCCCTATGGCTGGATGATTTGGGGATTACAGACCGCCTAAAAGTCTTCCACAGCACCCGTTCCACAATTATCACGCGACTCCACAACGCAGACGCAAACCCCGCCCACGCCATGCAGATCACTGGACACGAAGGCGTTCAGGTCCAGAACATGCATTTCCAGACCTACACCCACGGCATGGGATTGGCTCAATTGCGCGACACCCTGAACCGTGTGCGTTATTCATTTGATCTTGAAGCCCTGAGACTGGAAGACCCCAAATATCAGGCATTTTTGAGGCGCTGGAATATCCAGAATGAGCGCAAAAAACGACTCAACAAGTCATGATGCCTCATTTATTTTTTTCCAAAAAATTAACGAGGTTATTTTTCTGAAAATAACACAACTCAAAAAGAAAAGAGCCAAAAGAAATACAAGAGACATAAGACAAAGGTCCCGTTTTATCATGAAAATCGTCCCGTAACCCGCATGGTTATTGGGTTTTCTTGTTTTTTCGAAGATTAAGAAAAATTGGTGCGCACGCCAATTTCAGTTGGTGCCCGCACCAATTTTTCAAAAATTTGACAAATTGGTACCCATGCCCTATTTTAGGTTATCTATAACCATTTAAAGGGGGATATACATGGTAAAAAAATCAAGTTGCGTTAAGGTTTCGACCGATAAAGATAGAGTTCAAAGTGTCGTTGATGCTATTAAAGGCGATGCCACTATTTTCATCGGTGAAACGAGGGTAAAAAGTCAAGTCGAATTCGTTATGTTATTCGGCGCAAACTTTGACGCTGTTTTGAAAAAGCATAAATTCTTCATGAATGATATGCGCGTTTTGTTTGCCGTTTTACATAAAATGACCTATGGCAATCAATTAAGTATCAAACAAAAATCCATCGGCGCAGAGTTGGGCATGGACTCTTCAAATGTCTCAAAGTCATGGAATAAATTATTAAAAGCTGGCATTTTTGTGAAGGACGAACACGGAAATGAGTTCGTGAACTTTGATCTTTTTTTGAAGGGCAAAGGCAAAACCGTTGGTGAAAAATTTGAAGAACAAGCGGCGCTCAGCCATGATGTTCTAGCCAAACAGGACATAAAAACAAAGCGCCCATTCAGAGCAAAAGCCCCAGAAAAAGCACCCGTAGCAAAACGCATTGCGCGCAAGGTGGCTAAAAAAACAGATATTCAAACAGACAGAAAATTTTGAGGGTGTCAATATGAAAAAAGTAAAATTTAGCGATATTAAAACACCATCCGAATTAAATAACAGAATTCAAATAAAAGGGAATGAGAAAATTTTAAGTTTTGGAAATCAGGGAAATCGTGGAAGTTTTTCGCAATGGCTTAATGAGTCTGGAAATCAAGAGGATAAAGTTATTGTTAACTATTCTTCAATGTACGGCACGCATTCAATCATAAGATATTTCAATTTGGCAAAAATAGAAAAGGAATTATTGATGAAAAAGGCTGGCATCAAACTTAAAAAGCGATCACATAAAGCACTATAAAGGGCTCGCGCCCTCGTCGCTATGCTCCTCACCCCGACAGGCTACGCCTGTCTTTTTTGTGGAGAAGAAGAAATTCAAAACCAAAGAAGGCGAAGCCTTCGGGGTGAATTGGGCTCGAAGAGACCAAGAGGGCGCGAGCCCTTTTCCCCCGACCCATTAGCCGACTTCTACGCCCGCCAAGGGGTAAGCCACTGCAAGACTGCCAAGCCCTGTAAAACACGTTAAAAAGTGATTTATCTAACGGGGCGAAGAATCCATTGATGCTAAAGTTAAGTTCACCTACCTACAGGAGTCACCACCGTGAGCGAACTCAACCAACGATTGATCAATGCGGCCTTATATGAAACCTTGACCGCCAAACAAGAAGGCTTAAACATTGCGAATTCAACGCCAGCGCGAAGGAGTGGAGGTGGAGGAGTGGACCCCGCCATCGCCAGAATCCGCATGAATCAAATGGCCGAACGTCTTGAACAAGCCGAAGCCGCCCTCGCCGAAGCCAATGCCGTCGTCGCAGACTGGCAATCTGCCATGGAAGCCTGGAAAGACCTCGCCATCACCCTCCGCGAAGAAATCAAAGCCTGCCCCAACCACGAAGCCCATCAATTCGGGAAAGATGACGAGGCTAGAACAAAATTATTGCATAAAAAAGAAGATGAAGCGCGAGCCAAACGAAACCTCAAACCGAAACATTCCAAATAAAAAATCCCGCCAAATGGCGGGATTAGTTTTTTAGCCTTTGGCTGTTTCATCTCCACTGGTATTCCCAGCACCGCCCTGCGGCTTTGGTCCAACAAAGGACGGATCGTTGGGGTTACCAGCGCGAGAAGCTGGGTTTCCTGAATTACCGCCTTTAGAAGCTCCATAGTTAACAATATCACTGACATATAGTTTGGCGCCATAGTGATTTGCCCCATGTTTTACACGGCTACGTTCCCAGCGGTTGTAATCTGCGCCAGAAGCCACCCCAAGCCCAGCCTCTGCGCGTGCATTGTCAAACTCGCCCCGTGTGAAAAAGGGGCGGGCATGGGGTAAAAGAAAAATTTAAATTCTCGAATTCAAATACTCAAAATCTTTTGGTTCCAAATTGCGTTTGAGCAATTCAATGAGATAATTTTTTGTTTTTTCATCCGTTGTTTTACTCATGAAGTTCAATAACGCCGCACCTGCCAAAACCTTTTTTCGTGTCTCTTCGGTGCGTGTCTTTTTATCATTTAACGCTTTTAATCTTTTAAAAGTCGTTTCGGCTTTTTTCAATTTTTCCTCGGCTGCTTTTAACTTTTCATCGTAGTTCATGAATATCCCCCGCTTGACTTATTTATCAATATCTATTTAACTTAGTTAAAGCCTCTCAATAAGTCAAGCCCCATAAAAATCATGCTAATCAAAAATATCCTCACTATCTCTGACAAAAGGAAGAGCGCACCTAGAAGTTTCTCCCTTCGGGCCGTTTCGCTTCGCTCCACTAGAAACTTCAAAACCACTTCGTGGTTTTTCGTCGCGGTCAGGGCAAGGCCCCGACACCCCATGGAAATAATCAGACGCGCGGCGGGATAATATGGCGATTTACCATCTTCAATGTAATATCGGAAGCAAGCCAGAAGGGCACAGCGCAGGCGCTAAATGTGCCTATATCACCCGCACAGAAGCCTATGCAAAAAAGGCCGACGAGTGCGCCTACACGGCCAGCGGCAACATGCCGAAATGGCCCAAGACCAACCCACAGGAAGACCCCGCGCATTACTGGAAAGCGGCGGACATTTACGAGCGAGACAATGGGCGGCTTTATCGTGAGATTGAGATCGCTTTGCCCCGAGAGTTGAACCTTGATCAACAAAAGGCGCTTTGCCATGCCTTCGCCGAAAAAATCACAAACCTGAAAGGCGAGGGGGGGAAATTGCCGTTCACCTTTTCGATTCACACGGACAAGGACAACCACAACCCACACTGCCACCTGATGATTTCCGAGCGCATCAATGACGGACTGAACCGCAACGCTTCGACATGGTTCAAGCGCGCCAACAGCAAAGAACCCAAAAAAGGCGGCGCGGTCAAATCTCAGGAATTGAACGGCAAACAATGGCTGAACCCGACCCGCGAGACATGGGCAACCATGGCCAATGAAGCCTTGAAAAACGCTGATCAAAAAGCAACCATTGACCACAGGAGCAATGAGGCCCGAGGGATCGAAAACATCCCCCAAAAACACATGGGGGCGAAGTGCGTAGGCATGATGAAGCGCGGGGCACACTGCCAGCGCGGCCCTAACATTGAAATGTTCAACAAGGGGGCCAAGTTTCAAAAAGACTATTTGCCAGCCCCACACAGCCGCGCAAAACTGCCCATGAAAGCCATGCGGCAGGTTCACACCCGTGTTTCCTCACCATTGCGCAAGGATGGCAGCTTGAAGACATGGAAAGAGATCGCGGACGAGTTGTCCCAACAATTCGCCCAACTCATGAAAATTTGGCATCAAACAGAAATGGACAAACTTCGCCGCGAGCGTGAGCGGATCGAGCAAACCATGGGCGGAATCAATTTCAATTTTGGCCCTGCGGCGAGGCCAACAACTGCGACCCGAAAGATGGGCGGACCCTGACAGCGTAGCAATATAAAAAAACGCCTAGGCAATCAAGGCCCCCAGCGTGTCAGGTATCATTCAGCCACTCGGGACCCGTTCCCGAGTAAGTGTCCCTACAATTTGCCCGTTTTTGGCCCTTTTCGTCGAAAATTCCTTTTGATTTCAATGGGTTGCTGACCGTGTGGAATATTTCCCCATCAGCCACCCCAAAATTTAAAAAGCCCTTGCAGTTGTGCAAGGGCTTTTTTTTATTCCTGGCTTGTTTCAATTCATCAGCAGCACCGCACAAAGGCGGTGCCTGTGCTTTAGGTGTTCACCATCACCAGTTTGCCTTTGACGCCGCGTGAGCCCATGTGGGCGTAGGCGGCTTTGAGTTCGCTCATGGGCATGGTTCGGTCGATCACGGGTTTGATCTTGCCTTGGCCGTACCACTGGGCCAATTCGCCCATCATGGCGGCGTTGGCTTGGGGTTCCCGTTTGGCAAAGTCTCCCCAGAACACGCCGACCAAAGACGCGCCTTTGAGCAGCGGCAGATTCAGGGGCAGGGATGGGATGGGGCCACCTGCAAAGCCCACGATCAAATAGCGGCCGCGCCAGGCGATGGAGCGGAAGGCGGGCTCGGCAAACTCGCCCCCCACGGGGTCATAGATCACATCGGGGCCTTTGCCTTCGGTCAGGGTTTTGAGGGCTTCGCGCAGGTTTTCGGTGCTGTAGTTGATGGTGGCATCCGCGCCGAGTGATTTGCACAGCGCACACTTATCGTCGGTCGATGCGGCAGCAATCACTTTGGCGCCCATGGCTTTGGCGATCTGGATGGCGGCAGTGCCCACGCCGCCTGCGGCGCCCAGAACCAAAACCGTTTCGCCAGCTTTGAGTGCAGCGCGGTCCACCAGGGCGTGGTGCGATGTGGCGTAGGTCATGATGAAGGCGGCGGCATCGACTGCGGGAAAGCCTGCTGGCAGCGGCATGCACAACTTGGCGGGGGCCAGGGTATGGGTGCCAAAGCCGCCCGTGCCCGACAAACAGGCCACGCTTTGACCGACTTGGAGGTGGGTCACGCCTTCGCCCACGGCTTTGACAACACCTGCGTATTCCGAGCCGGGCACAAAGGGCAGCTCGGGCTTCATCTGGTATTTGTTCTGAACGATCAGCAAATCGGGAAAGTTCAGGCTGGCTGCCTGAATTTCGAGCAGAACTTGTCCGGCGCCGGGGGTGGGTGTGGGCAGTTCTTTCCAGGTGAGCGAGTCGACCCCAATGGGGTTTTCGCAAAGCCAAGCGTGCATGCATTACTCCTTGTTGAATGTGTTCAGTGGTGGGCATCTTAGGCAAAGCGGTGGCGCGGGCCATGTCCCCCGAGCGACCAGCCCGTAGCCCTTGCATTCTTGGCCCGCCCGGGGACATTCGGCCCTCTACAATCAGTACCCTCACTGGGACACTGCATGAAAATTCTCATCTCCAACGACGATGGATTCCGAGCCGAAGGCATTGTGGCGCTGTTCAACGCGCTCAAAACCGTCGCCGATGTTGAAGTGGTGGCCCCAGAGCACAACAACAGTGCCAAGTCCAATGCTTTGACCTTGCACACCCCCTTGTATGTGCACCATGCTGACAATGGCTTTCGCTATGTGAATGGCACCCCTGCCGACTGTGTTCACATTGCGCTGACAGGCTTGTTGGGCTACCGGCCTGACTTGGTGATCTCAGGTATCAACAACGGCGCCAACATGGGGGATGACACCCTGTATTCGGGCACCGTGGGCGCTGCCATGGAAGGCTTTTTGTTTGGCATTCCTTCCATCGCGGTGTCTCAGATGGAAAAAGGCTGGGGCCATCTGGATGCGGCGGCACAAACGGTCAAGACCATGGTCCTGCAGATGCAGGCGGTTTCCATGCTGGAGACCAAGCCCTGGCTGCTCAATGTGAACATTCCCAATTTGCCGCTGGCTCAAATCAAACCTGCCAAGTTGTGCCGCTTGGGGCGGCGCCATTCGGCCGAACCGGTCATCACGCAGCTTGATCCCCGAGGACAAACCATGTACTGGATCGGTAACGCGGGTGCTGCCATGGATGACAGCGAAGGGACCGATTTTCATGCTGCCAGCCACGGCCATGTGGTGGTCACCCCGCTCAAGGTGGACTTGTCTGATCACGATCAGTTGGGCCACTGGTCTGACGTTTTTGTGCGATTGAACGCACCGGCCATCGCATGAGTCAGCGCCCGGGCTTTCCAGTCAAACTCTCGCAAACGGGCGCAGGGCCTTTGCAGCGCAAGCCGGGGCCCGTGGCTGTCAATCCTGCAGGCACACTGGCTGCTTCTGCCATGCCGCGCGTGGCATTGGCGCCTTCCGGCTTGGGGCTGGATTCGGGGGCTGTGCGTGCTCGCATGGTGCGTCAATTGGCTGCGCAGGGCGTTAAGGATTTGCGCGTGCTCGACGCCATGGGCCGTGTGGAGCGTCATCGTTTTGTGGAAAGTGCGTTGGCTAACCAAGCCTATGAAGACACCAGTTTGCCCATTGGCTTGGGTCAGACCATCTCCAAACCCAACGTGGTGGCCAGAATGATCGAGCTGTTGTGCCAAGGCGCAACGGGCAAATTGGGCCGAGTGCTGGAGATTGGCACCGGTTGCGGCTACCAGGCAGCCGTGCTCAGCCAGGTGGCGACCGAGGTCTACAGCATCGAGCGCCTGCGCGGATTGCATGAAAAAGCCCGTGACAACCTGCGCCCTTTGCGTTTGCACAATGTGCATCTGATTTTTGGGGATGGCATGCTGGCCTATCCCAAGGGGGCGCCTTATTCAGGCATCATTTCCGCTGCAGGGGGGGATGCCATTCCCCAAGCCTGGCTGGATCAGTTGGGCATGGGGGGGCGCCTGGTGGCCCCCACCGTCACGCAGGCGGGCCACCAGGCGCTGGTGGTGATCCAGAAAACACCCCGAGGTTTTGAGCGGCAAGTGCTCGAAGCCGTGCATTTTGTCCCTCTAAAATCGGGCGTTGCCTGAACGATTGACCCTCCATGATGACCTTCCATCGCGCCCGATCCGTGGTTTTGACAGCCTGTGCTGTCGCCGTGCTTGCGGCTTGCTCGTCTTCCTCCCGGATTCCGGCGCCAGTAGAAGACCGCCTGGGCACGGGGCGACCCGCAGCGGGCGCCACGCCCAATGCCGTCAAGCCGCTGCCAGGGGCAGAAAACGCAGGCAAGCCCGGCTATTACACCGTCCAACGCGGCGACACCCTCATGCGCATTGGCCTGGACAGCGGTCAATCCTGGCGTGATCTGGCCCGCTGGAATGGCCTGAGTAATCCCGATGTGATCGAAGTCGGCCAGGTGCTGCGCGTGGCGCCGCCTGGGGCAGCTGTTGAAGCATCCGGCGTGGTGGTGCGTCCAGTTGCGCCATCGGGGGAATCCACGGCGGCCACCACGGCGGCCAAGCCTGCCGCTGCGGCCCCTGCATCCCCTGCGCCAGCCACCCCGGCCAGCGCGATCAACGACGAAGGCCTGGGCTTCATTTGGCCTGCCAACGGCACGCTGCTTGCGGGCTTTGATGAAGCCAAGAACAAAGGCCTGGACATTGCAGGCAAGGCGGGTGAGCCGGTGCTGGCCTCAGCCGATGGTCAGGTGGTTTATGCCGGAGCGGGTTTGCGCGGTTATGGCAACCTCATCATCCTCAAGCACAACAACACCTTTTTGACGGCCTACGCCCATAACCAGGAACTGCTGGTCAAGGAAGACCAGAAGGTGCGCAAAGGCCAGAAAATTGCTGAAATGGGCAAGTCCGATGCTGACCGTGTGAAGCTGCACTTTGAGGTGCGCCGCCAAGGCAAACCCGTCGATCCCGCCAAACTCTTGCCCGCCCGCTGAGGCGCAAGGCGCGCATGCCCTGGCCCGTCCTGGTTTTTGACATCGAGACCGTGCCCGACATGGCCGGTTGGCGGCGTTTGAACGGTGCCGAGCCAGAACTGACCGACGCCCAACTTCATGCCCAATGGCAGGCGGAACGTGCCGCCAAGGGGCAAAGCGACTTCATGCCGCTTTATCTGCAACGCATCCTCGTGATCAGCTGTGTGTTTCGCAACGCCGACGGCTTGCGTGTGCACTCGTTTGTGGACCGTGACGGCCACAGCGAAGGCCGCATCATCCAGACGTTTTTCAATGCCATCGACAAGCATTCACCCCAGCTGGTGAGCTGGAATGGCAGTGGTTTTGACCTGCCCGTGCTGCACTACCGGGGCTTGCAGCATGGCGTGGTGGCCGATAAATACTGGGATATGGGCGATGATGACCGCGAGTACAAGTGGAACAACTACATCTCGCGCTACCACATGCGCCACCTGGACCTGATGGACTTGCTGGCCAAATACACGCCCAAAAACAACGCACCCATGGATGCACTGGCCAAGCTGTGCGGCTTTCCGGGCAAGCTGGGCATGGACGGCTCGCAGGTGTATGCGCAGTACCTGGCCGGGCAGACCGAAGACATCCGCCGCTATTGCGAAACTGATGTCATGAACACCTACCTGTTGTATTGCCGCTTTCAGCAAATGCGCGGCGGTTTCACCGAGGCCGAATACGCGCAGGAGATCGGCTTGGTCAAAGACAGCGTGGCCGCTTTGGGCAGCCCACAAGAGCCCCACTGGCAGGAATATCTGCAAGCCTGGGTCTGAAGCCCCGAAAGATCGGCCTTGTGTCCTGAGACAATCGGGGCATGAGCGAACAACAAGATCTTTCTATTCCCCCCAGCGAAAGCCCCAGCAGCGACGATTTGCCCGAAGGCTGGTTGCGCGTGGGCGCCCTGGACATGGATGCCCAGGGCATCGCCCGCCGCCCAGACGGCAAAGTGGTGTTCATCGAAGGCGCCTTGCCCTTTGAAATCGTCTCGGTCAATGTGCACCGCAAGAAAAACAACTGGGAACAGGGCGTCGTCACCGACATCCACCACGAATCGTCCCAGCGCGTGCGCCCTGGCTGCCCCAACTTCGGCCTGCACAAAGGCGCCTGCGGCGGCTGCAAGATGCAGCATCTGGAGGCTTCGGCCCAAGTGGCCATCAAGCAGCGCGTGCTCGAAGACAACCTCTGGCACCTGGGCAAAGTCAAACCCGAAACCATGCTCCGTCCCATTGAGGGGCCGACCTGGGGTTATCGCTTTCGCGCCCGCATGTCGGTGCGCTATGTGCTCAAAAAAGGCGAAGTACTCATTGGCTTTCACGAGCGAAAGAGCCGCTACATCGCCGACATGAAAATCTGCCCGATCCTGCCGCCGCATGTCAGCCGCATGCTCATGCCCTTGCGCGCCTTGATTGCCCAAATGGAGGCCCGCGAAACACTGCCCCAGATCGAACTGGCCTGCGGCGACTCTGTCACCGCCCTGGTGCTGCGCCACCTGGAGCCGCTGTCAGACGGCGACAAACAGCTGCTGCGCGCCTTTGCCGCCGAGCATGGCGTGCAGTGGTGGCTGCAGCCCAAAGGGCCAGACACGGTGCATTTGCTCGACGAGGGCGGTGCGCAGCTGGCCTACAGCCTGCCCGATTTTGGCGTGCACATGCCCTTCAAGCCGACCGACTTCACCCAGGTCAATCCTTACATCAACCGCGTGCTGGTCTCGCGTGCCCTGCGCCTGCTGGGCGCTCAAAAGACCGACCGCGTGATCGACTGGTTCTGTGGCCTGGGCAACTTCACGCTGCCGATTGCCACGCAGGCGGGCGAGGTGCTAGGCATCGAAGGCGCTGAAGCCCTGGTGGCCCGCTCGCGCCAGAATCTGTCGCACAACCAGGCCCTGCGCGCAGGGCAAGGCCCGCTGGCCCCCACCACTTTTGTGGCCCGCAACCTGTTCGAGATGACGCCCGCCATGTTGGTGGCCGATGGGGTGGCTGACAAATGGCTGGTCGATCCACCGCGAGAAGGCGCTTTTGCCCTGGCCAAAGCCCTGGCCGAGCTGCACGAAAACCACGAACTGCGCCAGGGTTGGACGCCGCCCCAACGCATTGTTTACGTGAGCTGCAACCCCGCAACCCTGGCCCGAGATGCAGGCCTGCTGGTGCACCGCGCCGGTTACCGATGCGTGGCCGCAGGCGTGATCAACATGTTCGCCCACACGGCGCATGTGGAAAGCATGGCGGTGTTTGAGCTGGCCTGAGTGCGACCTGCACCATGAAAAAAAGGCTCCCTCAGGAGCCTTTTTTGTGGGTGGCATGAGCCACTTGGCACAGGTCAGTCCCGTTCGCCACCCATGATGCCCAGCAAGGCCAGCAGGCTCTGGAACACGTTGAAGATGTCCAGATACAGGGCCAGTGTGGCGCTGATGTAGTTGGTTTCGCCGCCGTCGATGATCTGTTTCAGGTCATACAACATGTAGGCGCTGAAGATGGCGATGGCCAGGGTGGACAGGACCATCATGCCCACCGATGAGCCGACAAATACATTGACGATGCCGCCGACCATCAGCACCAGGGCGCCCACAAACAGCCACTTGCCCATGCCGGTCAGGTCGCGCTTGATGGTGCTGGCCAGACTGGCCATGACGAAGAAGACACCCGCTGTGCCTGCAAAGGCCGTCATGATGAGTTCCGAGCCGTTCTTGAAGCCCAGCACCATGCCGATCATGCGCGAGAGCATCAGACCCATGAAGAAGGTAAAGCCCAGCAAAACGGGCACGCCCGCAGCAGAGTTCTTGGTTTTTTCAATGGCAAACATGAAGCCGAAAGCGCCAGCCATGAAGACGATCAGGCCCAGACCGCCTGTCAGTGATCGGGTGATCCCGGTGGTCACGCCCAGCCAGGCACCCAAGATGGTGGGCAGCAGGCTCAGCGCCAGCAGCCAGTAGGTGTTGCGCATCACGCGGTTGCGGCTGACGGCGTTGTCATGGCCCCAGTCGGTGGTGTTCAGAGTGCGAAGGTCGCTCATGTGTTTCTCCTGTTCATACCCTGTATTCAGGGCTGATGCATTGTAGGGTCGCCTCGATGGAGCAGGGCAATGACCGCATAGGCATGGGGTTATCCGGGTGAATCAGTTTTGCGTTGAAGTGTGAAATCCGCGCTCGTGTGCGCGTGTATGCTTGCGGTTTTATTTTTTCGACCTGTAAAACCATGAAAACCCAATCCGTCCTCGAACTGTCCGACGCGCAAGCCATTGCCGCAGCTGCTCAAGCCGAAGCCCAGAAAAACAACTGGAACGTCAGCATCGCCATCGTGGACGCGGGCGGTCATTTGCTGCACTTCCAGCGCCTCAATGGTGCGCCCCCCATTTCTTCCCACATTGCACCCGCCAAGGCCCACACGGCCGCTTTGGGGCAGCGCGAGAGCAAGGTCTATGAAGACGTCATCAACGGCGGCCGCTATTCCTTCCTCTCAGCGCCCGCCGTGGAAGGCATGCTTGAAGGTGGCGTGCCGATCATGAAGGACGGTGCCTGTCTGGGCGCTGTGGGCGTCAGCGGTGTCAAGTCCAACGAAGACGCCCAGATTGCCAAAGCCGGTATCGCCGCTATCGGTTTGTGAGGATGCTTGGTGGGTCGGTACTACAAGATTCCGATCTGGGTGGGCTTGGCGCAGGCCCATGTCGGGGCGGAAGCTACAGCGTTGGTCCACCTAAAAGCCGATGCCTATTCATCAAAAAAGCCCGCAACTTGTGCGGGCTTTTTTGATGGTGGGTCGTGACCTTGAGAACAGCTTACCAGCTGTCATCGTCCGAATTGGCGCCGCTGTCGCCGTCCCAATCGTCACCCGTTCCGGCGTCAAATGCCCCCAAAGGCGCGGCATTGGGTGAATCGGCAGACACAAGGCCCTGGTTGTCGGCCCAGCTGTTGCCGCTGGGCACAGGAGCCGATGGGTTGTGGTGCTCGCCTTCGAGGGCTTTGGACAAGGCGTAACCCGCCGCCACACCCGCCAGACCGCCGACCACCGCACCTGCAACGGTGGAACCACCAGAGGGCGCTGCGGCCGGGTAGCCGCTGGGGTAGCCCGTGGGATAGCCAGCAGGTGCTGGCGCGTAGCCTGGCTGACGCCCGAATGCGGTGGACAGCGGACCACCTGCAGGTGGTGCTGGCGGGGCATAGGCCGGTGTCGGGGTCTGTACCGCAGGGCGGTTCATGCGGATCAGCAGGGCGATCACGCCCAGGACAGCGATACCGATCCAGACATAGGTCAAGGAAAAGCCGCTGCCGGACGATGCTGGCGCTTGAGGGGCGGCGTGTGTGCCTACCGCCTTGGCGGGTTGGGCATTCAGCTGAACTTGAGAACGCTCCAGCAGGTCTTTGAACTGCTTGTCGCTGCTGGCGAACTTGAGGCTGGGGTCAATGGATTGGGCCTGAACTAACTCAGCGTGGGCTTCTGATGCGCGGTTTTCACGCAGCAGCACCTGGCCGAGTTCGTAGTGCGCCTTGGCGCTTTGGGGTTTGGCGGCGATCACCTCGCGCAGCATGGACTCGGCCTGCGTCAGGTGGCCTTGCGAGACTGCGGTTTCAATGTCCTTGGGGGCGGGCAATGCGAGCGCCAGCGCAGATGCCGCCAGCGCAGTGCAGACCAGCAATGACTTCAGAAGTGTGGACAGGGGTTTGATCATGGTTCCTCTTTGAAACAACAGGGTTTGCCAATCTATCCGCAAAACAGCACGGGGTTGCGACGGATTCGTAAAGATTTGCAACGGTCTGGTAGATGGCTGCTGCGTGGTGGTTTTCAAGGGGCCTGGGGGGGGGGCCGGTTCGAGGCCCAAAAAATCCCTGTCGGACTCTTCGAGTGTCGACCTACACGGCAAAGCATGTGGTTTCCCGTAGGTCGGTGGCTTCAGCCCCGACAGGGCCTGCGCCGGAGCCCTCAATGTCGGAGCTGAAGCTACCGACCTGCGTGGGGCCATGTGTTCGTCGGTGATCACAGACCCCGACGTCAACCTATGCCTGACCACACAAGCATGAATGGTCACCACCCACAAAAAAGCCCGCAACTCAGGCGGGCTCGAGGGGGCAGGGCGGGAAGGCTTATTTGGCGCTCAATACCCAGGCGGCCAATTTCTTGGCTTCTGCTTCATTCACCTGTGGGTTGGCGGGCATGGGGATGGCACCCCACACGCCGGAGCCACCTTTGATGATCTTGGCGGCCAGCTTGTCGGCGGCAGTTTTGTCGCCTTTGTATTTGGCGGCCACATCTTTGTAGGCCGGGCCTACGATTTTTTTGTCCACAGCATGGCAAGCCATGCAATTTTTGGAGGTGGCTAAAGCCTGATCAGCAAAGGCTGGAGCTGCGGCTGCAGCGGTCAGGGCCAGAGCAAAAACGAATTTTTTCATGTCGGTTCCTCGTTGATAAAAAAGGTGTGAAGGATTGGAACTTGATGACCTGACGCGTGGATGAATACACCCGTCATGACATTCACATCTGAAAGCTCCATCAATTCAGCGGGCAGAGTTTAGCGCGCAGCAGTGACTTGTTTGCGACTGTGGGTATCGCTTGTCGGGGTTCTGGGGCTGCGGGGCTGGGTGATAATTCAGCCAGTTTTTTTGACATCCCCCTCGACTGGAGCCCCTCGATGCCCGCTTACCGTTCCAAGACCTCCACCGCCGGCCGCAACATGGCAGGTGCCCGCTCTTTGTGGCGTGCCACGGGCATGAAGGACGACGACTTCAGCAAACCGATCATCGCCATTGCCAATTCTTTTACCCAGTTCGTGCCCGGCCACGTCCACCTGAAAGACCTGGGCCAGCTGGTCGCCCGCGAGATCGAAGCCGCTGGCGGCGTGGCCAAGGAGTTCAACACGATTGCTGTGGACGACGGCATTGCCATGGGCCACGACGGCATGCTGTATTCGCTGCCCAGCCGCGACATCATTGCTGACTCGGTCGAGTACATGGTTAACGCGCATTGCGCCGACGCGATCGTGTGCATTTCCAACTGCGACAAGATCACCCCCGGCATGTTGATGGCCGCCATGCGCCTGAACATCCCGGTCATTTTTGTGTCCGGTGGCCCCATGGAAGCGGGTAAGGTGCGCTTGGCCAACCCCGAGACGCAAGTCATGGAATTCAAAAAGCTCGACCTGATCGACGCCATGGTGATGGCCGCCGACGACAAGGTGAGCGATGCCGATCTGGCCGAAATCGAGCGTTCGGCTTGCCCGACCTGCGGTTCGTGCTCGGGCATGTTCACCGCCAACTCGATGAACTGCCTGGCCGAAGCTTTGGGCCTGGCCTTGCCCGGCAACGGCACCGTGGTGGCCACGCACGCTGACCGCGAGCAGCTGTTCAAGCAAGCCGGTCGCACCATCGTGGACATGGCCAAACGCTACTACGAGCAGGACGACGCCACCTTGCTGCCCCGCTCGATGGGTTTTAAGGCGTTCGAGAACGCCATCGCGCTGGACATCGCCATGGGCGGCTCGACCAACACCATCTTGCATCTGCTGGCGATTGCGCAGGAGGCCGAAATTGACTTCACCATGGCCGACATCGACCGCATGTCGAAAATCGTGCCGCAGTTGTGCAAGGTCGCGCCCAACACCAACAAGTACCACATCGAAGACGTGCACCGCGCAGGCGGCATCATGGGCATTTTGGGCGAGTTGGACCGCGCAGGCCGCCTGCACACCGACGTGCCCACGGTGCACGCCAAGACCATGAAAGACGCGCTGGACCAGTGGGACATCGCCCGCAACCCGTCGGATGCGGTCAAGCACTTTTACATGGCCGGTCCTGCAGGCATTCCGACACAAGTCGCGTTCAGCCAAAACACCCGTTGGCCCAGCCTGGACACCGACCGCGCCGAAGGCTGCATCCGCTCCATCGAGCACGCCTTCAACAAGGAAGGCGGCCTGGCGGTGCTGCGCGGCAACATCGCCTTGGACGGCTGTGTGGTCAAGACTGCGGGCGTGGACGACAGCCTGCTGGTGTTTGAAGGCCCGGCCCATGTGGTCGAGTCGCAGGACGAAGCCGTTGAAAACATCCTGGGCGACAAGGTCAAGGCGGGCGACATCGTGGTCGTGCGCTACGAAGGCCCCAAAGGCGGCCCCGGCATGCAGGAAATGCTCTACCCGACCAGCTACATCAAGTCCAAGGGCCTGGGCAAGGCCTGCGCCTTGCTGACCGATGGCCGCTTTTCGGGCGGCACCTCGGGCCTGTCGATTGGCCACTGCTCGCCTGAAGCAGCGGCTGGCGGCAACATCGGTCTGGTGCAGAGTGGCGACCGCATCCGCATCGATATACCCAACCGTTCGATCAACGTGCTGGTGAGTGATGAGGAGCTGGCCAAGCGCCGTGCCGAGCAGGACAAGCTGGGCTGGAAGCCCGCGCTGCCCCGCCCACGCAAGGTGTCGGCCGCGCTCAAGGCTTATGCCTTGCTGGCCACCTCGGCCGATAAGGGCGCGGTGCGCGACCTGTCACTGCTCAAGTGATATATCTCTTGGTAGGCATGGTGATGCGCGCCCCATATTGCGGGCACAATCGCTCACCATGCTGATCCACCCTCAAATCGATCCCGTCGCCCTGCAACTGGGGCCCTTGGCCATTCATTGGTATGGCCTGACTTATCTGGCAGCCTTTGGCCTGTTTTACTGGCTGGGCATTCGGCGCTTGTCGCACGCCCCGTTCCGGGATTTGCCGCAGTGGAAACGCCAGGATGTGGAAGACATCCTGTTCTTGGGCGTGCTGGGCGTGGTGTTGGGCGGGCGCATCGGTTATTGCCTGTTCTACAAACCTGAATACTTTTTAAGCCACCCCCTGGAGATTTTGGCGGTCTGGCAAGGCGGCATGAGTTTTCATGGTGGTTTGCTGGGGGTCATGTTGGCCATGGTTTGGTTTGCCCGGACGCGCCAACGCCCCTTCTTGCAGGTCATGGACTTCGTGGCCCCTTGCGTGCCCACGGGTCTGGCTGCTGGCCGTGTCGGCAACTTCATCAACGGAGAACTGTGGGGCCGCGTGTGCGACCCGACTTTGCCCTGGGGCATGATGTTTCGTGGCGGTGGCATGTTGCCGCGCCATCCTTCGCAGATTTACCAGTTTCTGATGGAAGGTTTGCTGCTGTTTGTGTTGCTGTGGCTGTTTGCCCGCAAAAACCGCCCCATGGGGCAGGTATCCGGCGCTTTCTTGCTGGGCTACGGCTTTTTCCGCTTCGTGGCGGAATTTTTCCGCGAACCCGATGCCTATCTGGGCCTGCTGTCCCTGGGCATGAGCATGGGCCAATGGCTGTGCGTGCCCATGATGCTGGGCGGGGTGGCCATGCTGCTGCTCACGCGCAAAAAGCCGCTGTGAGCGACAAGCGTACCCACTGATACTTGGGACTGATACCTGGGACTGACACCCTGGACTGACACCTGGGAGTCAGTCCAGGCGCTGGGCATGCGGCAGGATGTGATTTTTCCATCCGAGAGGCACGCCATGCACCTGTTGCGCAGACATTTCGGCCTGATCGCCGTTTCATCGCTCTTGCTCAGTGCGTGCAGCACGCTTCAGACCTTTGGCAGCGAGCGGCCCCCCGTGGTCTTTGTGCATGGCAATGGCGACACCGCTGCGCTCTGGCAGTCCACCATTTGGCGTTTCGAGTCCAATGGCTGGCCTACTGACCGCTTGCAAGCGATTGATGTGCCTTACCCTCTGGCGCGGGACGCCGATAACAAAGCGCAAGCCGGGCGATCGTCTAGCCAGGAACACATGGCCTTTTTGCGGGACGAGGTGCAGGCTGTGTTGCGCCGCACGGGGGCAAGCCAAGTGGTTTTGGTGGGCAACTCGCGCGGGGGCAATGCCATTCGCAATTTCATTTGCAACGGTGGTGGTGCTGCCGTCGTCAGCCATGCCGTGCTGGGCGGCACGCCCAACCACGGCGTGCAGGCCATTCCTGGCGTGAACGAGGCCAACGAGTTTTCCGGCACAGGCCCGTTCCTTAAGCAACTCAATGCCCCCAAAAACGCGCAAGGCGACGAGGTTTGCGGCCCCACACGCTGGATGACCATCCGCTCGGACAACAACGACAAATTCGCGCAGCCCGATGGTCTGTGGCTGGGCATGAAAGGCAAGCCCACGATGGTGGGTTTTGATGGCCCCGAGCTCAAAGGGGCCACCAACGTGGTCATTCCCAAAATTGACCACCGGGAAACGTCTTACTCCCAAGTTGCTTTTGAGGCCACATACCGGTTCATCACTGGGCAGGCGCCGCGCGCTGGTCTGGTGCACCAGACCGAGGTGGTGCTCAACGGCAAATTGGTCGGCCTGGGCCTCGACCCGATGGACGCGGGCAGCGGTAATTTCGTCAACAACCTGCCTTTGCGTGGCGCCCGCATGGCCATTTTCGCCACCGATGCAGCCACAGGACAGCGCCAGGGGCCAGCGGTCCATGTCCAAACCACGGGTGCCGATGGGCAATGGGGGCCTTTTCGAGGGCGTGGCGACACGGCCTATGAGTTCGAGATTCAGGCCACCGGTTACGCCACCACGCACATCTACCGCAGCCCATTGCCCAGATCGAGCCCCTGGCTGAACATGCGGCCAGAGCGTGCGAATGACGCCGACCGTGCGGCCCAGGCGGTGCTCAGCTTCAATCGGCCCCGGGGGTATTTCGATCCGGGGCGTGACACCATGAGCCTCGATGGGCAAAGCAGCTTGCCCGGCGTGCCGCCCGGCGCAGGGGTGGCATCAAGCCGCTTGCGCTTGAACGACAGCACGCAGCGAAGCGTGGTCGGCAGCTTCAACGGCGAAAAAATCGTGGGTTTGACATGGCCCATGGCCCAGGGACACACGACGGTGCTCGAATTGACCGATTGACCGATTGACCGATTGACCGATTGACCGATTGAGCGCAGGGCGCTGCTGTGGGGGTGAAGGTCTTGCCGTGCGGTCTGAAGTTGGGTTCTGCGTTTGAGCTCAGCGGTCCAGTGGCAGGACCGTGCTTTCCTTGATCTCCTCCATCACCACATAGCTGTTGGACTGTGCGGGCACCGGGATCTTGTTGAGGATGGTGCCCAGCAGCTCGCGGTAATCGCTCATGGCCCGCAGCCGCGCCTTGACCAGGTAATCGAAGCTGCCCGAGACCAAGTGGCATTCGAGCACGTCGGGCATCAGGCCCACCTCACGCCGCACAGTCTCGAAAACCTGCGGCGATTTTTGCGACAGCGTGATCTCAATGAACACCAGCAGTGGCTTGCCCAGCTGCACTGCGTCCACACGGGCGTGGTAACCGGTGATCAAGCCCTGACGTTCGAGCCGCTTGATGCGCTCCGAACAGGGCGAGGTGGACAGGCCCACCTGTTCACCCACTTCGGTGACCGACATGCGGCCGTTGCGTTGCAGCAGGTCGAGGATTTTGAGGTCGATGCGGTCAGGTTCGGACATTGTGCTGTGAAGGTCTGCAAAGAGGCCTGTGTTTCAGTTGAAATCGCTGTAATAAAGCATTAAATCAAAAAATTATTCTGTCATCAATCCATAACATCACCAGATCTCAAGTCAAATGCGAGGCTGACATGAAAGTTGTGGTGTTGGGTGGTGGCGTGATCGGGGTGAGTACGGCGTGGGCTTTGTTGCGCCAGGGGGCCGAAGTCACGCTGGTGGACCGCCAAAACGGTGTGGCGATGGAGACCAGCTTTGCCAATGCGGGCCAGGTGTCGCCGGGTTATTCCACGCCCTGGGCTGCACCGGGCATCCCGCTGAAAGCGCTGAAATGGCTGTTTCAGACCCATGCGCCGCTGGCCATCCGACCCGATGGCACCCTGTTTCAGTGGCGCTGGATGGCGGCCATGCTGGCCAACTGCTCAGCCGACCGCTATGCCGTCAACAAGGAGCGCATGATGCGCCTGTCCGAGTACAGCCGCGACTGCTTGCGGGCCTGGCGCAGCGAAACCGGCATTGCGTACGACGCCCGCAGTCAGGGCACCTTGCAGCTGTTTCGCAGCCAGGCTCAACTGGATGCTGCGGCCCGCGATGTGGCCGTGTTGCAAGAGTGCGGTGTGCCATTTGAGTTGCTGGATGCCGCCGGGGTGGTGGGCGCGGAACCGGCGCTGGCAAGCGCCAGCGCGCCGATCGCCGGTGGCCTGCGCCTGCCCAACGATGAAACAGGCGATTGCCATGTGTTCACCCGCCGGTTGGCGGAACTCGCCTGCGCCCAGGGCATGACACTGCGCGGCGGCTGCACGGTGCAGGCGCTCCAAGGGGACGGCCAACGCATCACGGGGGTGAGGGTGGTCAGTTCGGCGGGCGGTGAGGGCGAGTTGCTGCAAGCAGACGCGGTGGTGCTGGCCGCCGGCAGCTATTCGCGTGACTTGCTGCTGCCGCTGGGCCTGGACATTCCGGTCTACCCGGTCAAGGGTTATTCGCTCACCATGCCGCTGCGTGATGCCTCGCTGGCGCCGCAGTCCACCGTGCTGGACGAGACCTACAAGATTGCCCTCACCCGACTGGGTGACCGCTTGCGGGTCGGGGGCATGGCCGAGCTGGCCGGCTTTGATCTGAGCCTGAACCCACGCCGCCGCGCCACGCTCGAAAAAGTAACCCGCGAACTGTTCCCGGGCGGTGATCTGGCGCAGGCCCAGTTCTGGACCGGGCTGCGTCCCATGACGCCCGACGGCACGCCGCTGGTGGGCGCAACGCCTTTGCGGGGTCTCTACCTGAATACGGGTCACGGCACACTGGGCTGGACCATGGCCTGCGGCAGTGCTCAGCTGCTGGCCGATGTGATCTCAGGTCGCCAGCCGGCCATCCGCACCGAAGGGCTCGACATGAGCCGCTACGGTGCACGGGGGGTCACAAGCCACCCGAGTCGGCTGGCGGCAGCCTGAGATGCCTCAGACTGTTGCTGGCCGCTTTTGCAGCCAGTCGCCCCGCACCGCCTCGTAGGCCGCCGCCACCTGCAACAAGGCCAGATCGCCTTGCGGTTTGCCGATCAGCTGCACGCCCATGGGCCAGCCGTGTGTCGGGTGAAAGCCTGCGGGCAGGCTGATGGCGGGCAGGCCCGCCAGCGTGGCGTAAATGGTGCATTCCATCCAGCGGTGGTAGGTGTCCATGCGGCGCGCGCCGATGGCTTGCGGCCAGCGCTCTTGCAGCGCAAACGGCCAGGTCTGCGCCACGGGCAGGGCCAGCACGTCGTATTGGCCAAACAGACCGAGCAGGTGCTGGTAGAACGCGCTGCGTGTCTGGCTGGCTTGCATGAAGTCCATGAACGAGAGCTTGAGCGAGTTCTCGTGCTCCCACAGGGCCTCGGGTTTGAGTTGGTCTTTGGCGCCCGGAATTTGCAGCAAGGCCGCCACCTTGGGGCCGACCAGCGCACGGCGCCAGACCAACCAGCAGTCCCACAGCGCTTGCGTGTCAAAGCCTAGACCGATGGCGTTCACATGGGCACCTTGGCCCGCCATGTGCTGCAGAGCGTCCTGGCACACGTCCAGAATGCCGTCCTCCATGGCCAGATGGCCATTCAAATCGCCCAGCCAACCGACACGTAAACCGCGCAGCGCATCGGGTGTGTACTGCAAGCCTGATGCGTCAACGCTGCCGTTGATGGACAAAGGTTGGCGGGCGTCATGGCCTGACTGTGTGGCCAGCAGGCGGGCGAGGTCGCGCACGCTGCGGGCCATGGGGCCTTCGGTGCCCAGCTGGTCCACCCACACATCGGCCCCGGGGCCAAAGGGCACGCGGCCTTGTGAGGGGCGCATGCCAAAAATGTGGTTCCAGCCTGCCGGGTTGCGCAAGCTGCCCATGAAGTCTGAGCCATCGGCCACGGGCAGCAGGTGCTGGGCCAGCGCCACCGCAGCGCCGCCGCTGCTGCCGCCTGCGCTCACCGCCGTGTCCCAGGCGTTGGGCGTGGCACCAAACAGGGTGTTGAAGGTGTGTGAGCCCAAGCCCAGCTCGGGCATGTTGGTCTTGCCGATCACGATGGCGCCCGCCGCCTTCATGCGCTCGGTCATGATGCTGTCTTTGGCGGGCAGGGCCGCTTGCAGCACCTTGCTGCCAAAGGTGGTCGGAAAGCCCACCGCGTGCCCGGTGTCCTTGATGGCCTGCGGGATGCCGTGCAGCCAGCCGCGAGACTGGCCGAGCGCCAGCTCGGCGTCGCAGGCCCGGGCTTGGGCCAGCAGGGTATCGGCCGGGGCAAGGTTGACGATGGCGTTGTAGCGCGGGTTGAGTTGCTCGATGCGGGCCAGATAGGCTTGCATCACCTCGGTGCAAGAAACCTGGCGCTGGTGGATGCGCTCGGACAGTTCGCTGGCGTTGAAGTCGGTGATGTCGGTAGGGACGGTCATTCGGGGGTGTACTTTCAGGTCCAGGACAGTGGGGGCGGCACAAAGCCGCACCATTCGGTTTCGAGCCAACGGGCCATGTTCAGGCACAGGGGGTCGGCAAAGCTGTTGCCAATGATTTGCGCCCCGACGGGCAGACCGTCCGGGCTTTGCCCGATGGGGATGGCGGTGGCGGGCAGGCCCACCACACCGGGGTAGCCCGCCCAGAACAGGCTGTCGGTGTGGGGCTGGTCCTGGCCGTTGACCTGGAGCATGCGCTCCCAGCGTTCGCCTTGTTGGTTGTGCAAAAAGGCGGGCGAGGTGGCCACTGGGGTGATCAGCAGGTCCACCGTTTCAAAGTAGCTGCGCCACTGCGCCCGCAGCACGGCGCGTTGCTGGTCAAACTCGACCCAGTCGCGGTGCGTGAGCGTGCTGCCGCGCCACACGCGCTCGCGCATGGTGTCCAGCGCCGGGTCGGCTTGCTGGCCCAACGCCTGAAAGCGGGCAAAAGTCGCGTCGTCCAGCCAGGCGCCAGTGGCCGAGCGCAGCAGGTATGAGTACACACGGTGCGACTGCGCGCTGTCCACCGGGCGGTGGTCGTCCAGCACGGTCACGCCTTGCGACCGCAAAAAGTCGGCCAGCGCATGCAGCCGGTCTTGAATGCTCTGGTCCACCCGCGCTTCGGGGTCGTCGTAGACGATGGCCACGCGGCATTGCCAGGGGGCTTTGTCGGTTTGACGCCATTGGGCGGGCGTCCAACCCATGGGACCAAACTGTTGCAAGGGGGTGGTCAGCACCTGCATGGCCAGTTGCAGGTCCTGGGCGCTGCGCGCCAGGGGTCCGGCCACGGCAATGTCCAGGCTGTCAATGCAGCGCACACCGGGCAGCTGGTGGCCTTGCATGGGCACCACGCCCCAGGTGGGCTTGTGGCCATACACGCCGCAGTAATGCGCCGGGTTTCGGATTGACGCGCCAATGTCGCTTCCCAACTCCAGAGGGGTCATGCCTGAGGCCAGCGCGGCGCTGGCCCCGCCCGATGATCCGCCCGGCGTGCGCGTCAGGTCCCAGGGGTTGTGGGTCGTGCCGTAGACCGGGTTGAACGACTGCCAGTCACCTAAAGCGACGGGCACATTGGTCTTGCCAAAGACCACGGCGCCTGCGTCCAGCAGGCGCTGCACGGCCACGGCGGGCTGCTCGGCGATGTTGTCTTTGTAGTCCGGAAAGCCCCAGCAAGTTGGGGTGCCCGGCAGGTCGAACGATTCCTTGACGGTCATGGGCAGGCCGTGCAGCGGCCCCCAGTCTTCGCCTCGCGCGCGGGCTGCGTCGGCGGCAGCGGCGCGTTCGCGGGCGGCTTCAAAGGTGCGCACCACCACGGCGTTGATGCGGCCGTCGAGTTGTGCCACCCGGGCGATGTGCTGGGCCAGCAATTGGCTGCTGGTGACTTCGCCTGCGCGCAAGCGCGCGAGCAGTTCGGTGGCGGTGCTGTAGGTGTAGTCGGTCATGCCGGGCCTGAGTGTGTGCCAATGAAAAACCCGGGGATGCACGGTGGTGTGTGCATGTCCCGGGCCGTCGAGTGGTGCAGCGCTTTCGCGCCGCAGGGTTCACGTCATTGAGGTTCGACGTTGGCGGCCTTGAACAAGGCGCGGTAGCGGGACACCTCCTGGGTGTAGAAGCGGTCGACTTCAGCCACGCTCATGCTTGCAGGCACCTGGCTGCCGGTGGTGGTCATGCCCTTGACAAAGGCTTCGGACTTGATGGCCTCGTTCATGGCCTGGTTGAGTTTTTGGACCACGGCGTCGGGCGTGTTTTTAGACACCTGCAGACCGATCCAGATGTCGAACACGAAGTCGGACATGCCGCGCTGCGCGCTGATGGGCGCGGCATCGGGCAGTTGGGGGTGAGGGGCGGTGGACGAGATGCCGATGATCTTGAAGCGGTTGTCCTTGACCATGCCAATGATGGGGCCTGCCACAGGGACAAAGGCCATGTCCACGCTGTTGCCGCCCAAGTCGGTGTAGATCTGCACGGCCGCTTTGTAGGGCACATGCAACATGTCCAGTCCGGTCAGGGTTTTGAAGCGCTCACCCATGATGTGGTACAGCGAGCCCTGGCCTACGCTGGCGTAGCTGACCTGCTTGCCCTTGGCCCAGGCCAGGAATTCCGGCAGGTTGTTGACCGGCAGGTCCTTGCGCACCGCCAGGCCGATCGAGGTGCGGCCCATCAGGCTGGCCATGCGGACTTCTTCGGGCTTGAACTTGACGGCCGACAGGGCCAGGGGGGCCATCACCAGCTCCATGGGGGTGCTCAGCAGTTGGTAGTAGCCGTCAGCAGGGGCCGCCAGCACTTTTTGAACGCCCAAAGCGCCGCTCACGCCGCCCAGGTTCTCGACCATCATTTTCTGGCCGAGGTGTTTTTCGTATTCGACCTGCACCAGGCGGGCCACCGCATCCGAAGGGCCGCCCGCAGGGTAGGGCACCATCACGGTGACCATCTTGTTGGGGAAACCCTGTGCAGTGGCGCTGAGCACCATCAGGCTGCCCAGCAGGCCAGCGAGCAGTCGCGAAATCGTACGGCGTGAAATCATGGTTTGTCGTCCTCGGGTGTTGTGGTGGCGGCCGCACATGCTGCGGTCACGGGGAATCCACAGTCTGAACAACTTGCCCGTTTCCCTGTATCGAAAAATGGCAAACGCCGGGCGGGGTTTTCCCCAAAAGTGCCAGGCGGCCCGGTTTCAGGGCTGCTTTGCCAAACCCTGCACCGCCTGCTGCGCCGCTTGCAGGCCTTGGCGCCAGACCTGTTGCTGCCAGTCGCTGGAGGGTGGGTTGAACGCTTCGCGCATGGCCGCCCGGATGGCCGCCTGCTGCGCGGGCGGGGTCTCGGGGTGCAAAGCCAGCCAATGGTCAGCGCGCATGGCCAAAATCATCTGCGCCAGCGGCAGGGTGCCAAACTCCAGGCAAATGCCCGTGTACTGGGCCTGCGGGCACTCCTCGTAGATGGCCATCTGGATTGGGCCGGACAAGGGCACACTTTTGGATGTGCCCGTGTCCACCGAGGTGATGTCTGCTCCCCACCACTGGCGGGCGCGATGCAATGTTGGGCCCGTGTCTGTGCAGGCAAAAATGCGCTCGCCGTGCCCGTGTGGGCCCAGACCCGTGTGCAGGTCGATCCAAGCGATCTGCCGGGCCTGCCCCAGATGGTCTTGCAGCACTTGCCGGAAGGTGCGGTGGCTCCAGGTGGGGGCGAGCCCGCCAAACCACACACCGTCTGGATATTGGTACTGCCCGCTGGTGATGGCCCGCTGCATGCGCCGATCACCCCAGATCTGGGCTTGCGCCTGCAGCGCGGCGGCCTGCTCGGGCGTGGGCGGCCAGTGCTCGGGAAGCAGCAGGGCGTGGATCTCGGCGTAATCGGCGTTGACCGGCAGGGGCTGGTTAAAGTCGATGAAGTTGCGGTTGAGGTCGACGTTGTCTTCGTTGACCCGCCGTGCGTGCGAAAAGCCATGAGGGTTGACCGCATGCACATGCACCACCGCCACATCGGGGGGCAGTGTCAGTTGTTGCAACAGCCCGGTCTGGATGGCCGAGCCACAAAAGCCCTCGATGCCGTGCACCGCGCTGGTGGTCATCAACACTTTGGAGGCATTGGCCGGACCGTGCACCGCCACGTCCATGCCCAGCGCTTCGCCTTGCGCGCCGAGCAAGGGCAAGTTGACACTGTGCAACTTCGCCCCGCAGGCATCGGCAGCCTGTAAAAAGAGCGCACGGGCCTCGCGGTAGTTGGGGCAAAAGCGCGGGGTGGTCATGGTGGGGCCTTGCGCTGGTTCAGCCAGCCTGCCGCCAAGCCAAACAACACGATCATCAGGATGCCGCAGATGGCCAGGGCGTCGGGCAGGTGGTCAAACATCAGCCAGCCGCCCAGGGCGGAGAAGCCGATGGCGGTGTACAGGTAAGGCGAGAGGGTGGATGCCGGGGCTTTGGAGAACGCCAGCACGGTGAAATACTGCCCGTAAGACCCCGCCAGCGCGACGAAGAGCAGCAGAGCCAAGTCCGGCCAAGGCAGCCCGTTGGGCCAGAAAAATGGCAGGACCAGGGACAGGCACACCAAGCCAAACGCGCTGGTGCACAGCTGGATGGTCAGCGGCGAGTCCTGGCGTGCCAGGTAGCCCGTCAGGGTCTGAAAGCCGGTGTAGCAGACCACGCCCATCAGGGCCAGCGCTGCGCCCGTCGGGTCCACATGGCCACCCGGGCGCACCACCAGTAAAGCGCCACACAGGCCGCCTGCCACGCACAGCCAGCCGACAGGCGAGACGTGTTCCTTCATGACGAAGCGGGCCACAAAGGTGACAGCCAGCGGCACCAGGCAATAGATGGCGGTGAACTCGGCCACGGGCATGCGCTGCAGTGCGCCGTAGCCGCAGACGCTGCCGCCCACCACCAGAGTGCCGCGCAGCAGTTGCAGCCGCCACTGGCGCGTGCGCAGCAATTGCGGCGAGCCTTTGTGCCAGATGCTCACGCCCACCAGTGCAGTCTGCAGGGCGTAGCGTGTCCAGATGATGATGACCGGGGCCACGCTGAGCATCAGCTTTTTGCTGAAGGTGTCTTGCGTGGACAGGCAGGCCATGGCCGCCACCATGGTCAGGATGGCCGTCAGTCGTGTGGCCTGGGCGGTGCTCATCGTTGGCGCAAGGTGTCCGATGGGAGTTCGCCAAACAGGTGTTTGTAGTCCTGTGCAAACTGGCTCAGGTGCCAAAAGCCCCAGTGTGAGGCGATGTCTTGGATGGTCTCGCCCGGTGCCGCCTGGCGCAGGGCGCGGCGCACGCTGTTCAGGCGGAGCGAACGCAGGTACTTGATGGGCGTGGTGCCCAGCACATCCTGAAAGCAATAGTTGAGCTTTCGCCTGCTCGTGCCCACGCGGCTGCACACCTCTAGGATGGACAGGGGCTCGTCGGCATGGCCCATCATCAGCTCGCAGGCCCGGTCCACCAGTTTTTTGCGCCGCTCCAGGTTGGGCAACTCGGACGTGTCGACTTGGGCGGGCAGGGCTTCGAGCCATTCCATCAGGATCTCGTCGCGCAGCTGGCGCAGGGCCTGCGGGTCATGCTGGCGGTGCGCCAGAGCGCTGGCCTGGTCCAGCACGGTCAGCTGCAGGTCGCGCAGGTTCTGCGCTTTGATGTCGGTGGTTTGCAGCACCAGCTGCTTTTCAAGCCAGTGCGCCAGGGGTTTTTGGTACATGCGCTCCCACAGTGGGTTGAGCAGGCTGCGCTCCACCACCACCGCGATCAGGGTGAAGTGGGGCGGCGTGGTCAGGTCCACCTCGTCGCCCTTGCCGCACATGATGGCGTGGGCTGGCACCCGTTGGCCGTTGAAAAACAGGTCGGGGGAATCTTGCAAAGCCATGGCAAAGCCGTACACGCTTTCGTCGAGCCGACCCCGCTGGCGCAAGGCGATGCTGGTGTCTTCGCGCAGCAGGGTCACCTCGGGCAGTTGCACCTGGTGGATGCGCCCCTTGAACTGGCCGGGCGAGAGCTGTTCGTATTGCAGCGCCCAGCCCTGCTGGGCCAGGGCGTGCTGGTCCATGTCCTGGGTGTCGAGCACCTGGACCCAGGGGGAATCAGTGGCAGGGGTGCTCATCTAGGGGAGAAAACGCGGCGCAAATGCATGCCCCTGAGTGTGCCCGGTTCCGAAGTGCGGGCTTTTTCGTGAAAACCCGGGGTGCACGGTGCCCAAACTTGATAGTGCCTTGTCCGCCTTGTGCATAGCATGGGCACCAGATTGAAAGACACCCGATGAACCTGCCGAAGCTGCATATCGCCGTTTTGCTGACCAACGACGACACCTCGGCGTTTGCCGCGCATTTCCCGAACGACGGGCAAAAGGTGGTCCAGCTGCTGCAGCCTCTGCGTCCGGACTGGTCTTACGAGGTTTTGCCGGTCAAGGACGGGGTGCTGCCAACGAGCCCCGCAGACTTTGACGGCTATGTGATCACCGGTAGCCCGGCCTCGGTCAACGACGACAGCCTGCCTTGGGTCGGGCCGTTGCTGGATTTCATCCGCGCCGTCGATGCGGCCCGCCAGCCGTTGATTGGCCTGTGCTTTGGGCACCAAGCGGTGGCCCGGGCGCTGGGCGGGCAGGTGGCGCGCAATGCGGCGGGTTGGGGCTTGGGCACCGCCCCAACGCACTGGCAGGCCAAACGTCCCTGGATGCAGCCCTTTCACAGCACCACCACCTTGATGGCGGCCCACAACGAACAGGTCGCCCGCATGCCCGAGGGTGCCGGGTGCTTGGGTGGCAGCGATTTTTGCCCCATCGGCTCGATGCAGATCGGCCAGCACATCTGGACCACCCAATACCACCCCGAAATGCCGAAGGTGTTCATGCAGGCGCTGCTGGGCTACCTGGCCGACAAGCTCGACAACGACACCCTGGCCCGCGCTCACGGCAGCCTGCAGCAGGCCGCCGATGTGCCGCTGTTTGGCCAGTGGATGGCGCAATTCATTGAACATGCAAGGAACACCCGCCCATGACCGTCTGGCACCCCACCGACGATGGCCACGCCGACCTGGCGGACCACGACAGCTATGTTAACGGCACGCCGCACAACACCTTCCAGCGCCTTCGCGACGAGGACCCGATGGCCTGGTGCGATTGGTCCGAAGGCAAGGGCTTTTGGTCGGTCACGCGGCATGCCGACATCCTGGAGCTCAACCGCAACCACCAGCGCCTGTCTTCGGCCCAAGGCATCCGCATGGAGGACCAGTCGCACGAGGAGTACATGGCGCGGCGCACCTTCCAAGAGACCGACCCGCCCGAGCACACCCGCACCCGCATGCTGGTGGCCAAGGCCTTTTCCAAGCCCATGATGGCGCTGTACGAAGACCAGATCCGCGAACTTTGTGTGGGCATCCTCGACCAAGCGCTGGGGCTGGGCGAGTTTGACGCCACGCACCAGATCGCCCGCCAGCTGCCCATGCGCATGCTGGGGCGCATCGCGGGCCTGCCCGAGGAGGATCTGGACTGGCTGGTGGACAAGGGCGACGCGCTCATGGCCAACACCGACAGCGACTTCACCAGCCATGTGGTCGACAAAATGGACACCGAGGCCTACCGCTTCATGCCATTTCGCTCGCCTGCCGGGGCTGACTTGTTCGACTACGCGGCCCAGATGATGGAGCGCAAACGCGCAGCGGGTGACACCAGCGGCGTGCTGCACCTGATCACCCAGCCCGATGCGCAAGGCAATGTCATCAGCGACACCGAGTTCCGCAATTTCTTTTGCCTGCTGGTGGCGGCGGGCAACGACACCACTCGCTATTCGATTGCGGCGGCCTTGCACGCGCTGGCCAACCAGCCGGGTCTGATGCAGCAACTCAAGGCGGTGCAGGGCGAGGCCGCCTGGGAGGGCGTGGCCGACGAATTCATCCGTTGGGCATCGCCTGCCACGCACTTTCGCCGCACCGCGACCGAGGACTTCGAGTACCACAGCAAAAAAGTCAAGGCGGGCGACAAGGTGCTCTTGTGGTTCATCTCGGGCAACCGCGACGAGCGGGCTTTTGACCGGCCTTTCACCGTCAACCTCAGCCGGGGTGTGAACCGCCACCTGTCGTTTGGGCAGGGCGGGGCGCACGCCTGTCTGGGCATGTGGCTGGCACGGCTGGAGCTTCGCGTCTTGCTGCAAGAGTTGATCCAACGTGTTGACCGCATCGAGCAAACGGGCGAACACGCCTTTTTGCGCTCGAATTTTGTTTGTGGCATCAAACGCCTGCCGGTGCGCATGCATCTCATCTGAACCTAGGGTTGAAAGGAATCACCATGTCCAATGTTCAAGAACGCCTGCGGGTGCTGTTTTGTGACCACCTGGCCATTGCGCGGGGCAAATACGTCACGCTCCAACCCGGTCAAGGCGGCGGCGCCCGCTTTTGTCGCGGCACCTTTGGCGTGACGTATGAGAAAGAGCTGATCCCGGTGCCCGGCGCCATGGTCATGGAAGGCCTGCCGGACATGGAGGCAGCCTACACCGCCGATGACATCCGCCCCGGCTGGCAGCCGTTCACGAAGGTGGCCATTGGCGATCTCAAAGCCAACGACGGCACGCCCCTGCCCATGTGCGGGCGCAGTGCGCTCAAGCGCGCCGTGGCCGACTGGCAAGCCATGGGTTACGACCCGATGGTGGGCATTGAGCTCGAAGCCTTTGCATTCCAGATCGAGCCGGATGGCTCGCTCAAACCCTACGACACGCCCGCGGCCCATGTGTATGCCACGGGTCCCTTTGCCGACCCGAGGGGCTTCACCGACGCCCTTTGGGAAAAGGCCACGGCCGCGGGCTTTCGCATCGACAGCATGAACACCGAATACGATGCGCCGCAGTTCGAGTTCACGCTGAAGTACGACCGCGCCGTCAAGGCGGTGGACGACATCTTTTTGTTCCGCCTCTTGGCGCGCGAAGTGGCTTTCCAGCACGGCATTGTGTTGACCTTCATGCCCAAACCCATCCTTACCGTGGGGGGCAGCGGGGTGCACATCAACTTCAGCCTGCGCGATGCTCAGGGCCACAACGCCATCTCGGGTGGGCACGACGCGAGCCAGTTCAACGCATTGACGCTCGGCTGCACCGCCGGGCTGATGCACCACCACCAGGCGCTGGCGGGCTTGTTGGCCCCCAGCGCCAACTCCTACCAGCGCCTGCAACCGGCCAGCCTCTCGGGCTTCTGGCAAAACTGGGCGGTAGACCACCGGGGCGTCACAGTGCGCCTGTCGGCTGAAAGCGGTCCGGGCGCACGCATCGAGCACCGCATGGGCGACGCTGCGGCCAACCCCTACACCCACACCGCCGCCGTGCTGCAGGCCGCACGCTTGGGCGTGGCCAATGCTTACAAGTTGCAGCCCGCCGAAACCGGCGATTGTCTGGAAAACAAGGACGCCACCCACAGTGTGCCGGGCACCTTGGCGGGCGCACTGGATGCGCTCGAAGCCGACACGGCGCTGACCCAGGCGCTGGGCGAAGGCCTGGTGGCCAACCATGTGGGCATCAAGCGCCACGAGATCGAACGCACCGCAGGCCTCGAAGGCGACGCGCTGCGCGACCACTACATCCGATTCATCTGACCTGAAAGAACCCACCCCATGCCCCAAGTGCACTGGATCATGAGCAACGGCGACCGCGTGAGCGACGACGTGAACGACGGCACCAACCTGATGGACGCCGCGCAGATGAATGGCATTCCCGGCGTCGCGGGCGAATGTGGTGGCTGCCTGTCGTGCGCCACTTGCCACGTCTATGTTGACGAAGCTTGGCTGGCCGCCTGCCCACCCATGGACGAGGTGGAAAACGCCATGCTCGACATCGTCATCGCGCCCCGCCAAAGCGGCAGCCGCTTGAGCTGCCAGCTGATCGCGTCTGCTGTGCTCGATGGCATCGTGTTGCATGTGCCAGACTGAACGTCAGCAGGCTCTCAGACTTTACGCTTGCGATTGTTTCGGGAATTTTTTCATCAACCAACGCAAGACTTCCAGTTGGTCTTGCGAAGTGGCACGGCGGACCTGAATCAGCAGTTTCTGTAGATCAGGCCGGGTCAGCGTGGCGTTGGATGCGCCTTCGTTGCAGACCGAGCAGATGGCTCGCAGGTTGGACGGGTCATCGGTGCCGCCCATGCTTTTGTCGATGACGTGTCCCAAGTGCAGGCGCGTTTTTCGGGTGGTGTCATAAGGGTGTGCCTCTCCCGCCACGGCGCCGCACATCTGGCAAGTGAAACCATTGCGATCCAGCACAAAGGCGCGGGTTTCTTTGGAGATGGCTCTGGCAAAAGCAGGTTGGGGCTTTGGCGTTTCCAGAAGGTATTGACCGGGCTTGAGTTCACTTCGGTCGTTGTGCGTCAAGATTTGGTAACCCTCTTCGGTGCGCAGTTCACGAACTCTTCTCGCCCATTCGGATTGGTTGTCGGCCACAAACCTCAATTCTTCGGAGTCCATGATTCGACCGATGTTGGACAGGAAATGCGCTCGCAGCTTGGCCTTGGCACCACCTTTGATTTTGGGATCATTGCTCACGTTCAAGCTCGCTTGAGTTTGGCTTTGGCTGCTGCATGAAGCGCCAGTTGAATTTGTTGTCCTACTGCACATGCGACCGGAGGTGGAAATGCATTGCCGATTTGGCGATAAGCGGCAGTTTTTTTGCCGCTGAATTGCCAATGATCTGGAAAGCCTTGAATGCGAGCAGCCATGCGCACGGTCAAGCGAGGCATGCCAACGAAGTTGGAAGTGGGCAGCTCGTCTGCAATGCCTTTGCCGTCTACACCCAGCGTGGCCCATGCTTTTTTGGCACGTGTAGGCCCCAAATCAGGACCGCCGTGTTTTTTGCTACCGCCAACCAGCGTGGGGGCGATGTCGCAGGCCAGTTCGCGCCAGGCTTTTGCACCTCGCCAGCCATTGGCAGCCATGAGGTCGTACAGTGCTTCGCCTACGGTGGGCGCAGGCTGCAAGCCGGGCGTCGGCCAGTTGAAGAATCGTGAGGCATCTGCCTTCAAGGCGACAAATACCACACGGGGCCTCAGCTGGGGCACGCCAAAATCGCTGGCATTGAGCAAGCGCCACTCAGCGATGTAGCCTAGTTTTTTGAGATCGCTGATGATTTTGGCGCGGTATTCGTCAAACACGGAATCGAGCAGGCCCCGGACGTTTTCCAGCATGACCGCCTGGGGTTTGCATTCGGATACCAGGCGCAAGGCTTCGGGAAACAAATCGCGCTCGTCATCGTTGCCCAGTTGTTTGCCTGCTTTAGAAAAAGGTGGGCAAGGTACACCGCCCGCCAGAAGTTCGACACCCTGCCATTTGCTGGCTGAGAAATGGTGCAAATCACCTTCCACCACATGCCATTGGGGGCGATTGAAGCGCAAGGTTTGGCAGGCTGGCGTTTCAATTTCAACAAGACATGCGTGGTCAAAACCGGCTTGTTCCAAACCCAGCGCTTGGCCGCCAGCGCCTGCGCAAATTTCAATGGAACTGAATGTCATTTGGGATGCCTCGTGAGGTTTTGGGTGCTGTTTAAGTATACAGTGCTTGTGAAAATGCCAGAAGTTGATGTGCCGGATTTTTCGGGTGTTTGGGTAAACCTCATGCTGAGCTTGCGCAGTTTTGATAATCCGTTTGGTGGCGGCTGCGTACGATCCTTGCAACTCAAGGAGTGTGCTGCATGAAACAAGAACAAATCGACGCGCTGCGTCACCAAACCATCCCTGAACAGAGCTTGTTGATCGACGGGCAGTGGGCAGCTGCGGCATCGGGGCAGACGATGCCGGTGGTCTCGCCCATCGACGGGCAGACGCTGTGCAGCATGGCCGCCGCCGGTCAGTCCGACGTCGACCGTGCCGTGCAAGCGGCGCGCCGCACGTTTGAGCAAGGTGTGTGGTCGCGCATGGCACCAGCCGAGCGCAAGAAAATTTTGCACCGCATTGCCGACCGCATCGAAGCGCACCACGCCGAGCTGGCGGTGCTGGGTGTGCGCGACAACGGCACCGAAATCGCCATGGCCTGGAAGGCCGAGCCGGGCAGCGCGGCGGGCACTTTTCGCTATTACGCCGAGTGCGTGGACAAGATCAACGGCGAGATCGCCCCGACGCCTGAGGGCACGCTGGGGCTGATCCACAAGGAAGCGGTCGGCGTGGTCGCGGCCATCGTGCCGTGGAACTTTCCACTCATGATTGGCGCCTGGAAGATCGCCCCGGCTTTGGCGGCAGGCAACTCGGTGGTGCTCAAACCGTCCGAAGACGCGTCGCTGTCCTTACTGCGCCTGGCGCAGCTGTGCCTGGACGCGGGCTTGCCCCCGGGCGTGCTCAACGTGGTCACCGGCACGGGCGCTGTGGCGGGCGAGGCGCTGGCGCGGCACATGGACGTGGACATCCTCACTTTCACCGGCTCTGGCCCGGTGGGGCGCTTGCTGCTCAAGGCTGCGGCCGAGTCCAACCTCAAACGGGTGTACTTGGAGCTGGGCGGCAAGTCGCCCAACATCGTGTTTGACGATGCGGTCGATCTGGCGCAGGCCGCCAAGATGTCGGCCATGGGCATCTTCCGCAACAGCGGGCAGGTGTGCGTGGCGGGCTCGCGCCTTTTGGTGCAGCGCTCGGTGCACGACGAATTTGTCGAGCGCCTGCAAAACATCGCGGCCAGTTTGCGTGTGGGTGACCCGTTGGATGTGACAACGGACATCGGCGCGGTCAGCAGCGCCCGCCAGTTGGCCCGCAACCAGAGCATGCTGGCGCGTGCTTTAGAGCAAGGTGCTCGATTGCGCGCGGGCGGGCAGGTGATCGCGCCCGTGCCTGGAGGCCACTACATGAGCCCCGCGGTGCTGGATGGCGTTCAGCCCGAGATGGACATTGCCCGGCAGGAAGTCTTTGGCCCGGTGCTGGCCGTCATGCCTTTTGACGATGAGGTCCATGCCGTGCGCCTGGCCAACGGCACCGAATACGGCTTGGCTGCAGGGGTTTGGACCGGCAGCCTCTCGCGTGCCCACCGCATGGTGCACGCTATCAAGGCCGGGCTGGTGCATGTGAACACCTATGGCGGTCCGGACATCACCGTGCCGCTGGGCGGCGTGCGGCAGTCGGGCAACGGGCAAGACAAATCGATGCACGCCATGGACAAATACTTGGACCTGAAGACCGCCTGGATTCAGCTCTGAAAAAAACCAAGAGAACACCATGAACAACGACCAACTCAAGGCCGACAACGCGCAATACCTGTGGCACCCGATGGCGCACCCGGGCGCGATGAAAAAATCCACACCTGACATCATTGCCAAAGGCGAGGGCTGCTGGATTTGGGACGTGGACGGCCACAAGATGCTCGACGGCGTGGGGGGTCTGTGGGCCTGCAACCTGGGTCACAGCAACAAGCCGGTGCGCGACGCCATCGTGGCGCAGATGGACGAACTGCCGTTTTACAACGTGTTCCGCGGCACCACCCATGTGCGGGCGATCGAGTTGTCCAAGCGCCTGGTGCAGATGATGCAGCCCGAAGATGTGGCCACGGTCATGTTCTCCAACGGCGGCTCGGACGCGGTGGAGGGTGCCCTGAAAGTGGCGCGCCAGTACTGGAAGCTCAAGGGCCAGGCGGACCGCTTCAAGTTCATCAGCCTGCGCCAGGGCTACCACGGCGTGCACTTTGGCGGCATGAGCGTGAACGGCAACACCAACTTCCGCCGGGCCTACGAGCCGCTGCTGCCCGGGTGTTTTCACATCGACACACCCTGGGCATACCACAACCCCTACACCGATGACCCGATTCGTCTGGGCGAAATCTGCGCCGAATTGCTGGAGCGTGAAATCGTGTTCCAAGGGCCGGACACGGTGGCGGCTTTCATCGCCGAGCCGGTGCAGGGCGCGGGCGGCGTGATCGTGCCGCCCCCCAACTACTGGCCGCTGGTTCGCCAGATTTGTGACAAGTACGGCGTGCTGCTGATCGCCGACGAGGTGGTGACCGGCTTTGGCCGCAGCGGCGAGCTGTTTGGCACGCGCCTGTGGGGCGTGAACGCCGACATGTGGTGCCTGGCCAAGGGCATTTCGTCGGGCTACATCCCGCTGGGGGCCACGGCCATCAACCGCCGCATTGCCGAGGTGTTTGACGCCGACACCACCGGCACGGCCTCGGTCTCGCACGGCTATACCTACAGCGCGCACCCGATCGCAGCCGCGGCGGCGCTCGCCACACTCGACCAGATCGAGGCGCTGGACATTCCGGGCAACGCTGCCCGTGTGGGCGCGCACCTGCAAACCCGCTTGCGCAAGCTGGTGGACACCTGCAGCTTTGTGGGCGATGTGCGTGGCGTGGGCCTGATGCTGGGCATTGAGATGGTGAGTGACAAAGCCAAGCGCACCCCCATGCCCCGCAGCAGCGACATCCCGGCGCGGGTGGCCAAGGCGGCTTACAAGGCGGGTCTGATGGTGCGCATCTCCGGCCCTAACTTGATCCTGTCGCCGCCGTTGGTCATCACCCGCGAGGAGGTCGACTTCATGTGCGATGTGCTCGAAGGCGCGTTTGCCGCTGTGCAGGAGGGCCGCGCATGAAGAGCCCGGTCATCCTCCCTGTCATCTTGATCGTGGGCACGGTGGACACCAAGAGCGACGAGATCGGCTTCATGCGCGAGCAGGTGCAAGCCGCTGGCGGGCAGGCACTGATCATGGACGTGGGGGTGCTGGCCAAGGGGCAGGTGGTCCCGGACATCGCCAACACCGAGGTCGCACAGGCGGCAGGCGTGACGCTCCAGCAGGTGATGGACAGCGGTGACGAAAACAGCGCCATGGCCCTGATGGCCCAAGGTGCGTCGGCGCTGGCTGCCCAACTGCAGCGCGAAGGCCGCATGGACGGCCTCCTGGTGCTGGGCGGCACCATGGGCACCGACCTGGCGCTGGATGTGGCGAGCAGCTTGCCGCTGGGCGTGCCCAAGGTGGTCTTGTCCACGGTGGCGTTTTCTCCCCTCTTGCCGCCCGAGCGCATGCCGCCCGATTTGATGATGGTGCTGTGGGCTGGCGGTTTGTATGGCCTGAATAGCCTGTGCCAATCGGCGCTGGCGCAAGCCGCAGGCGCGGTGGTGGGGGCGTGCCGCGTGGCGCGCGTGCCGCGATTCGATAGGCCGGTGGTTGGCATGACATCGCTGGGATCGAGTTGCCTGAAATACATGGTCCAACTGCAAGCCGAGCTCGATCAGCGCGGGTTTGAGCTGGCGGTGTTCCACACCACGGGCATGGGGGGCAGGGCGTTTGAATCGCTGGCCGCGCAAGGCCAGTTTTCCTGTGTGATGGACTTCAGCCTGCAGGAGATGGTCAACCAGATGGGCGGCTCGGTGGTCAGCGCCGGGCCTGACCGCTTGATGGGTGCAGGCCGCCAAGGCGTGCCGATGATCGTCGCCCCCGGAGCCACCGACCTGGTGGATTACCCGGCCTGGGGTCAGATGCCCGAGCGCTTTGCAGGGCGCCCCTCGCACGACCACAACCGATTGATCGCCTCGGTGGGCATAGACGCCGAGATGCGCCGTGAATTCGCCCGCGAATTGGCCAGCCGCCTGCGACAGGCGCAAGGCCCGGTGCATCTGGTGCTGCCCCTGCAAGGCATTGAAGAGTGGGACCGACCCGGTGCGCCGCTGCACGATGCCGAAGGCCTGGCGGCTTTGATGGACGAATGCAGCCAATGCGACTGGGGCAGGGCCAAGGTCTCGCGCATCGACGCGCACATCAACGATGCCGCCTTTGTGCAGCAGGTGCTGGCCGTGTTTGACGATTGGCTGGCCCGTGGGCTGGTGAAGAAAGACGCGCCATGAACGCACCATC
The DNA here is from genome assembly GCF_003063315.1 of Limnohabitans sp. T6-5. Lineage (GTDB taxonomy): Bacteria > Pseudomonadota > Gammaproteobacteria > Burkholderiales > Burkholderiaceae_C > Limnohabitans_A. The sequence continues at coordinate 595,813 of NZ_NERV01000002.1, read as the reverse complement.
TTCCAAGGCGCTGGTACTCGATTTTGGCGGGGTCATCAGCCGTACCCTGTTTGAAACGCACCCCCAAACCGAGCAGGCCCTGGGCTTGGCGCCGGGCACTTTGACCTGGCAAGGTCCGTTTGATCTGGAAAGGGATGCTTTGTGGCAGGCCATGCAGGCAGGTGACATTTCCGAGCGGGATTATTGGCACCAGCGCACCCGTGAAGTCGGCGCCTTATTGGGGGAGTCCTGGACCGACATGCAAACCTTGGTCAAGCGGGCGCGGGGGGCTGACCCCCAAGCCGTGATCCGGCCCGAAGCGGTGCAGGCCATTCACCAGGCCAAGGCCATGGGCTGCAAGCTGGCCATTTTGTCGAATGAGCTGGATCTGTTTTATGGCCCGGAGTTCAGGCACAAACTGGACTTCATGCCCCTGTTTGATGTGGTGATTGACGCCACCTACACCGGCATCCTCAAGCCGGACGCCAGAGCTTATGCCCTGTGCACCGAGGCCTTGGGGGTGGCGCCCGGCGATTGTGTGTTTGTGGACGATCAACTTCGCAACATCGAAGGGGCTGTTCGCGCGGGCTGGCAAACGGTGCAGCTGGATGTGCGCCAAGCTGCAGCCTCTTACGCACAAGCGCTGGCGCTGCTGCGGCCTTGAGGCCTGGGGCCTGGGGCCTGGGGCCTGGGGCCTGGGGCCTGGGGCCTGGGGCCTGGGGCCTGGGGCCTGGGGCCGATTTTTTGCCCCATTTGCTCGTTCATTTCGGGTTATTACTGAGCTTTTGAAGGCCCGCAGGCCTGTTTTTTCTGCGGTCTTTTGATCATAATTATGCGTAATTACACAAAATTACCGCCCCGAGTTTCATGGCCCAACCGCTCAATTCATTGCATGACCAAGTCGCAAACAAGCTGCGCGACCTGATTTTCAGTGGTGAATTGGCGCCCGGGTCTTTGGTGGACGAAGTCGGTCTGTGCGATGCGTGGTCCATCTCTCGCACGCCTTTGCGCGAAGCCCTCAAGGTGCTCAGTGCAGAAGGGTTGGTGCGGCATGAGCCACGGCGCGGCTGCTTCGTGAATGCGGTGACCGAGCAGGATCTGGATGAAATTTTCCCGGTGATGGCTTTGCTCGAAGGGCGCTGCGCGCATGAAGCGGCCATGCATGCCAGTGACGATGATCTGCTGGCCATGGAGTCCTTGCATGCGCAATTGCAAGCTCATGCCGATGCAGGGCGCATTCCCGATTACTACGCCACCAACCATGTGATTCACGAGGCCATCATTGCCATGGCGGGTAATAAATGGCTGGCGCAGACCATCGCTGATTTGCGAAAAATCCTGAAACTGGCCCGTTTGCAGCAGCTCAATGCGCCAGGCAGACTTGACCAGTCCCTGGCCGAGCATTTGGCCATCTTTGCCGCTTTGAAATTGCGTCAGCCAGAGGCGGCGGAGCAAGCCATGCGTGACCATTTGTTGCACCAACGCGAAGCCCTGCGCACCTGGGCCAAACAGCAAAAGCCCCGGGTTCTGAATGACCAGGGCCTTATCCAAGCGCAAAGTCCAATATGAACACCTCTGAATGGATTGGCCGCAAAGTGGCCGCATGGTTGCCTGCGGGCAAATTGTCAGCGGAAGGCGTGGCGCTGGCCGTGAAACCGGTCAGGGCAGGCAGCCAGGACAAACCCGAACCCACGGCGCGGTCTTCTCGGGAACGCTTGAACGCGACCTTGCGCCAAAAAGAAGAGGCTTTGTCGCCCCGTGTCTTGCGCCGCACGCTGGCCGAGCTGCAAGCGATTGTGGACCCCAGTGTGAGCGAGGTGGAAGGCGGTCGCCGCGCCAAGGCCTTGGCCCAGTGGTACAGCCGGGCCACCCCGCAAGAGCGGCAAGACTGCTGGTTGCTGATGAGCGAACAATTTGCACCCGACGCCAGCAAGGTCAAAGCTGCCCGTGAACACTATGAAGCCGCAGTAGGAACACCCGACGAAGGGGTGGCCGAAATTCGTTTGCGCAAAGCCTTGATTTCGCCGCGCACCCGCTTGCTTCAGCGCTTTGCAGTGTTTCCCGAAGGCATGCGCTTTCTGGTGGATTTGCGGGCGCAATTGCTGCCGGTGCTCAAGGGCAACAAACGGGTTTGGGCGCTGGAGGCGGAGCTGGAGAACCTGTTCACCACCTGGTTTGATGTGGCCTTTCTTGAGCTGCGCCGCATCAGCTGGGATTCCCCTGCCAGCCTGGTTGAAAAGCTCATCAAATACGAAGCGGTGCATGACATCAAGAGCTGGGGCGATGTGAAAAACCGCCTTGATTCGGACCGCCGTTGTTACGGATTTTTTCACCCCAGTCTGCCCGATGAACCTTTGATTTTTGTCGAAGTGGCGTTCATGAACGACATCGCATCCAGCATCACGCCCTTGCTGGACGAATCGGCGGCGGCCGTCGATCTGGCCAAGGCCACGACCGCGATTTTTTATTCCATCAGCAACACGCAAACGGGCTTGAAGGGCGTGAGCTTTGGCGACTCCCTGATCAAGCGTGTGGTCGAAACCTTGCGTGCGGATTTCCCAAAGCTCAAGACTTTTGCCACCTTGTCGCCCATCCCGGGTTTTCGTGCCTGGCTCACCAAAAATGCCGACCGCATGCTCGCGCAAACGCCCGAAAAAATGCAGTCGTCGCTGGGGCGTGCTGTGGGCTTTGAGCCACCTACGGCAGAACATGTGCTGTCGGCCTTGGACAATGTGATCACACTGAACCAGCGTTCGGTTCTGCGTCAATGGTTGCTGGCCTGCGCTGCCCAATACCTGGGCAAGGAGCAGATGGATGGCCGCCCAACCGATCCCGTGGCACGGTTTCATTTGGGCAATGGCGCTCGGGTGGAACAGGTCCATTGGAGCGCTGACCTGTCTGCCAAAGGACTCAAGCAATCGTGGGGCCTGATGGTCAATTACCTCTATGATTTGCGCAAAATTGACAAGCACCGTCAAATGCTGGCGGCCGGCAAGGTGCCCGTGTCCAGCGATGTGGACAGCCTGTATCTGTGACACCCACCGAAGATCGTTAACAAAAACTACCCAGGAGACACACCATCATGAAAAACATCCACACATCCGTTGATCGACGCGATTGGCTCAAATGGGCCATGGCGGCTGGTGCCGCCTCCGCTGCGCCTTCATGGGCCCAATCCACATGGCCAGGCAAGCCTGTGACCTTGATCGTGCCCTTTCCTGCGGGCGGTGGCACCGATGCTTTTGCGCGCCCTTTGTCGGCACAGTTTTCAAAATTGACGGGCAAGCAGCTCATCATCGACAACAAAGGTGGGGCGGGTGGCACTTTAGGCGCCAACGTGGCAGCCAAATCTGCGCCCGATGGCTACAACTTTTTCATGGGCGCGGTGCATCACACGATTGCGCCTTTCATGTACAGCAAACTCGATTACGACCTGGAGCGCGATCTGGTGCCTTTGATCCTGGTGGCCAATGTGCCTCAGGTTCTCGTGGTCAACCCCAAGAAATTCCAGAATGCCGATTTCAAGGCCTTTTTGGACATGCTCAAAAAGAATCCGGGCCAGTTCAACTATGGCTCGGCGGGTGGCGGCACCTCGCACCATTTGGCCGGGGAATTGTTCAAGCTTCAAACCAAAACCTTCATCACCCACATTCCCTACCGGGGGGCTGGTCCTGCCTTGCAGGACCTCATGGCCGGTAATGTGGACATGATGTTTGATGGACTGGGCTCATCGGCGACCCACATCAAGAGCGGTCGCATCAAGGCCATGATGGTCTCGGGCAACAAGCGCAACGCGGCTTTTCCGGATGTGCCTTGCTCCACCGAGTTGGGTTTGCCCGATTACACCGTGTCTACCTGGTACGGCATTTGGGCACCCAAAGGCACGCCGACTGATGCGCAGGCCCGCATGGTGGAAGAGGTGCGCCGTGCTTGTCAGGCCGATGACGCCAAGGCCGTTTGGGCCGGGCAGGGGGCCGACTTCCCCAATCTGACGGGTGCGCAATTTGATGCGTTCATTAAGAAAGAGTTGACCAAGTGGTCCCAGGTGGTCAAGGCCTCGGGCGCCAAGCTTGACTGATGCTTTTGGGGTTTTCAAGCGGGCCTGAGATCGGGCCTTTACTTTTGTCACTGCGATACTTCACATGAGTTCTCACAACCTGTTTTCTGCCCTGCGGGCAGCTTTCCCCTCCGACATGCAGGCCACGGCGGTCGAGACCGATGAAGGTCTGCGCTACTCCTGGCATGACCTGGACAGGGCCACGGCCATGATGGCCAATTTGCTGCATTCGCTGAACTTGCCCGAGGGCAGCCGCGTGGCCGTGCAGGTCGAAAAATCGGTCGAGGCCATGGTGCTGTACCTGGCCACACTGAGGGCGGGTTATGTGTTTTTGCCGCTGAACACGGCTTACCAAAGTGCCGAGATCGCGTACTTCATTGGCAATGCCGAACCGGCTGTGGTGGTGTGCAGTGGTGCCAACTTTGGTTGGGTCAGCAAGATCGCTTTCAAGTCGGGCACACAACATGTGTTCACCCTGAACGATGACCGGACTGGCAGTTTGCTCGACCGAGCCGCGCAGCACAGCGACCAGCACCAGGCGGTGGCGCGTCAGGCCGATGACCTGGCCGCCATTTTGTACACCAGTGGCACCACCGGCCGCAGCAAGGGCGCGATGCTCACACATGGCAACATGCTGAGCAACGCACTCACTCTCAAGGATTACTGGGGTTGGACGGCTATCGGAGGGCCTGAAGGTCGTGGTGATGTGCTGATCCACGCCTTACCCATCTTCCATGTGCATGGGCTGTTTGTGGCCATCCATGGCGCCTTGATCAACGGCAGCAAGATGATCTGGATGGCCAAATTCGACCCCAAGCGCGCCATTGCCCACATGAGCCGTGCCACCGTCTTCATGGGCGTGCCTACGCTGTATGTGCGCATGCTGGCCGAGCCCACCTTGAACAAGGAGACGGTCAAGCACATGCGCCTGTTCATTGCAGGTTCTGCCCCCTTGCTGATTGAGACTTTCACCGAATGGCAAGCGCGCACGGGGCACACCATATTGGAACGCTATGGCATGAGTGAGACGGCCATGCTGACCTCCAATCCCTACTCGGCCGATGCACGGTACGGCAATCAGACAGAGCGTCGCGGTGGTACGGTGGGCTTTCCTTTGCCCGGTGTGTCTTTGCGCGTGCACGGTGACGAGGGGCAGGACTTGCCTGTGGGCGAGATTGGGGGCATCCAGGTCAAGGGGCCGAATGTGTTCAAAGGCTATTGGCGCATGCCTGAAAAAACTGCCGAAGAGTTCACCGCCGACGGCTTTTTCAAAACCGGGGATGTGGGCAAGGTCGATGAGCGGGGCTACGTGACCATCGTGGGCCGAAGCAAGGACCTGATCATCAGCGGCGGCTACAACGTTTACCCCGCAGAAATCGAGGGTTACATCAATGAGATGCCCGGCGTGGCCGAAAGCGCTGTCATCGGTGTGCCGCACCCTGATTTTGGCGAGGTGGGCGTGGCGGTTGTCATTGCCAAACCGGGCGCATCTTTGAAGCCGGAAGCCATCGTGGCTGATTTGAAAGCCAAGCTGGCGAATTTCAAGATTCCCAAGCGCTGTTTTGTGGTGGCCGAGCTGCCGCGCAACACCATGGGCAAGGTGCAAAAAAACCTGTTGCGTGATGAGCACAAGGGCTTGTTTTCCTGACGCCACGATTGGCACTGAGCCATGAAAAAAAGACCGCATAAGCGGTCTTTTTTGCGTCACTTGCAGCGCCAAACATGGGCGCCGAGGCTGCTACGGGATCATTTCAGGTAAGCGTTTTTTTCTTGAATGCGCTGGATGTACTGCCCGGCTTGCTCGGGCGTCATTTCCTGGTTGATCACTTTGACGTTGGCATACCAGAGCTCTTCCTCCATGGAGGGCCAGACGCGGTTGAGTCTTTCCGCATTGATGCGGATGGTGTCATCACATTCTTTGCGCCAGTTCATCATCTCTTGGCCCAAAGGGTCATTGACCGCGACATGGTGCTTGGACAGCGAGAAGAATCCGCTCAAGGTATCTGTCATGAGCTGGGCAAATTCAGGCGAGGCCAACCAGTCCAGGAACTGTTTTGCAGCTTCTGGGTGCCGGGTGTTTTTGTTGATGCCAATACCGAAATCGGGGTGCACTGACAAGTGGCATCGCTGGTTCTTGTTTTCGACAGGGGGTTTGAACACGCCCATGTCGATTTGCTTTTTATAGGCAAAACTGGTGCTGCGCAAAAAGTCGATGTCCCAGGAGCCCGTGGGATAAATGGCCGCATTGCCGGTCGCAAACAAAACCTGCATGTCACTGTTGGACATCTCGTTTTGCTTGGGATGCATATAAGGTTTGAATTGGCTCATCATGCGCCAGACTTTGATGAATTCAGGATCGGTGAATTTCTTGTTGCCATTCAGTAGTCCCTGCCGCGCTTTTTCGCCACCCCAGAAATTAGGACCCATGCCGGTAAATATCACCTGTGTGGACTCCCACATATCGGCCGTACCCAAAGCCAGTGGGGTTGCTTGACCGGCGGCCGCTACTTTTTTCAACCTGTCCATGAATTCGTTCACGGTCTGAGGCGGTTCGATTTGAAGCTGACGGAAGATTTGTTTGTTGTAGAAAATTCCGTGGATGACATAGGCTACGGGTAAGCAATACGTTGTTTTACCATCGTCTGTTGTCCAAGCACGACGGGAATCGGGGCTGAAATTTTCCAGCTGTTTCTCGGTCAATGCCTGCAGGAAGCCCTTGTCGTTCAATCGCAAGCCACCGTCAAAGGGGCGACAAAAAACCACATCACCGGCAACGCGGGTGGAGAGGCGGGAGTACAGTCGACCGTCATAAAGCAGGGCTTCTTCGGGTGCAAATTTCAGACGGATTCCGGGGTGTTTGCGCTGAAATGCAGGAATGATGACCCGATCCCAGAATATTTGGTCGTCTTTTCGCCAGCTTTCAATGACCAGTTCTTGTGCAGACAACGAAGGACTGATGGCGAATGCAATGGAGCCAATCAGCAAGATGGGATGAATCAGACGCCATAAAGCAGACAGCAGGGCGCCAAATGTTTGTCGAAATTGGACAGCAAGCACGCAAGTACTCCTATTTTTCAGGTAATACTATTTTAGTATTGAAGCGACGCTAACTCTTCAATATATCTGGCGTGCCCCATGCGCATGTTGGCGCCGCTCAGCGCAATACCAACACCGGAATATGCGAATGTGTCAGCACTTGTTGGGTCTCGCTGCCCAGCAGCAGCCGCTTGATGCCTTTGCGCCCGTGTGAGGCCATCACAATCAAGTCTGCTTTTTGTTTTTTGGCTGTTGCAATGATGGCGTCCGAGACCACATCTGATTTCACAGTCACCGTTTTAATGGTGACACCTTTGGCGGTGGCAGACTTTTGGACAAGGTTCAGATTGGCTTGGGCGGCATCTGTCCATTGCTTTTCAATGCGAGAGACTTCGGCCGCAGACAAGGGAATGCTGCCTTCGAAGTAGGCCTGAGGATAGCGGGGTACGATTTTCACGGCCACCAGTTCGGCGCCGCATGTGGCGGCAAGTTGAATCGCACTGGCGACGGCTTTTTTAGACAGGGTGGAGCCATCGGTGGCCACAAGGATGCGTTCGTACATAAAGATGCTCCTGATCAGGTTGAAAACTTCAGCTTAAAACCCACAGGCAGGTTTGTGCTTGATACATGTCAAGCTTTGTGTCAGGGCTTTGGCGTATCGTCAGGGCATGACTCATGTCAATGTTTTGACGCCCTCCGCTTTGTCGCTCGTTGCCAAGCCGATGGCCGCGCCTGAAGTGGCGGATACGCAGCGTCTGAAGTTGCTGGATGACCCGCAAGAGTGGGCGGCTTTCAGCTTGCCCGAAAAGGCGCAACCCGGGTGTTGGAGTTCCAGCGTGGTGTTCGAGGGAATGCATTGCGCTGCTTGTGCCATCACGCTGGAAGATGCCTTGCGCACCGTGCCAGGGGTGGAGTCTGTACAAATCAGTGCGGCAAGCCATCGGGGGCGGATTGTTTGGTCCCCTGACCAGACGCGCCCATCCGAATGGATGCAATCGGTCGAGCGTTTGGGTTACAAGGCGATACCGGCCAATGATGCGCATGCACACGAGCGTCGCAGGCAGGAAGCGCGGCGAATGGTGTGGCGTTTGGCGGTGGCTGCACTGTGCATGATGCAAGTGATGATGTATGCCACGCCGGCCTACGTGTCAGAGCCCGGCGACATCACGCCCGACATGCTGCATTTGCTGCGTTGGGCTTCCTGGGTGTTGTCTTTGCCTGTGGTGTTTTTTTCTTGCACGCCTTTCTTGCGCAGTGCCTGGCGAGATTTGCGTCAGCGTCAAGTCAGCATGGATTTGCCCGTGGCCCTGGGCATGGCGGTGACCTTTGTGGTCAGCAGCCTGGGCACCTTTGAGCCGCAGGGGCCTTTCGGTGCGGAGGTGTATTTCGACTCCTTGACCATGTTTGTGTTTTTCTTGCTCTTGGGACGTTGGCTGGAGCTTCGTTTGCGTGACCGCACAGCGGGCGCTTTGGAGGCCGTGCTCAATCGCCTGCCTGACAGTGTTCGCAAGCGCATGCCCGATGGCCAGTGGGAGGTGTTGTCGATACGCCGTTTGGCCGTTGGCGATGTGATCGAAGTGTTTCCTGGTGAGGCTTTGGCTGGTGATGGGCTGGTTGTGGCCGGGCAGACACAGGTGGATGAGGCCTTGTTGACGGGCGAGTCTCGCCCTTTGAGCCGAGCGCCAGGGGACCGTGTGATAGCAGGCAGCCACAATCTGAGCGGCACGATTGAGGTGCGCATTGAGCAAGTGGGCGCGGCCACCCGCTATGCCCAAATAGTGGCCTTGATGGAAAGTGCGTCAGTGTCCAAGCCTTCCATGGCCCTGCTTGTGGATCGTTGGGCCAAGCCTTTTTTGCTGACCGTGTTGCTGGCCTCTTTGGGTTCTGCCATTTATGGGTGGTCGTCAGGCCCGGCGCATGCCTTGATGGTGGCAGTTGCTGTGCTGATCGTGACTTGCCCTTGCGCATTGTCATTGGCTACTCCCGCAGCCATGCTGGCTGCTGCGGGCGCGTTGGCTCGCAGTGGCGTGCTGGTGCGCCGTCTGGAAGCTTTGCAGAATCTGGCGGCAATCGACACGGTGATTTTTGACAAAACCGGCACCTTGACTCTGGATACTTTTGAAGTGTCCGAGATCCATACCCGCGAGGGGGTGACCGGCGCGCAGGCCCTGCAATGGGCTTCGACCCTGGCTCGCCATTCCTTGCACCCGGTGTCACGCGCTTTGTGGTCTGAGGCGCGCCGCCAAGCGGAAGTCATCGGGCAATTGCCTGCACTTGAAGCCATGACGGCGCAAGACGTTTCCGAGTTGCCGGGAGCAGGGGTAAGCGGCGTCTTGCCCCTATCAAGTCATGTGAACCTGACTTTGCGTTTAGGCTCTGCAGTGTTTTGTGTTGCGCCAGCCTTTGGTGGGCATCATTTGAAGGTCAGCCTGGCAGATGCCGACGGTTGGCTGGCCACCTTTGAACTGGTTGAAGAGGTGCGCCCTGAAGCTGCGCAGGTGGTTAAGCAATTGCAGCAGTTGGGCTTGCATGTTCGGGTGTTGTCTGGCGATGCCCAAAGCGCGGTGGATCCGGTGGCGAGTATGGTCGGTATAGGTCAAGGGCAGGGCGCTTGCAGCCCTCAAGACAAATTGCATGCAGTGCAAACATTGCAGGCTCAAGGCCACCTCGTTGCCATGGTGGGTGATGGCTTGAATGATGGCCCGGTCCTGGCTGGGGCTGATGTATCTTTTGCTTTGGGGCAAGCGGTGCCTCTCGCGCAATCGAAGGCCGATTTCGTGTTGATGGGAGGGCAATTGACCGTTTTGGTGCCCACTCTCTTGCGCAGTCGTCAGACGCTGCGCATTGTCAAGCAAAACCTCATTTGGGCAGCACTCTACAACGCTGCCTGCATTCCTTTGGCCTTATTGGGTTACTTGCCAGCCTGGGCCGCTGGCTTGGGCATGGCTTTGAGTTCCTTGCTGGTGGTGCTCAATGCTTTGCGCCTGGCACAGGATCTGGGCGCGGTTACTTTAAAAGATTGAGTCATTTCCAATGGACATCCTGTATTTGTTGATTCCCTTGTCGGTTGGGTTGGTCTTTTTCATCCTTGCTGGCTTGTGGTGGGCGATTCACAGAGGTCAATTTGAGGATATTGAGGCTGAAGGCGAGCGTATTTTGCGAAACGATTGATTTTGATCAAGAGGTCCAGGTGTATACCGGGGCAAACTTGCCATGAAGTTTTTAAAAAAGAAGAGGTGAAAATGAAATTTGCCAATATGCAGGCGACTTCTTACAACGACACCGTTGTAAGGCAGTTCGCCATCATGACGGTGGTTTGGGGTGTGGTGGGCATGCTGGTTGGCGTGATCATCGCGGCCCAGCTGACCTGGCCCGAGTTGAATCTGGGCATTCCATGGCTCAGTTATGGCCGCTTGCGACCGCTGCACACCAATGCGGTAATTTTTGCGTTTGGCGGTTGCGGCTTGTTCGCAGCGGCTTATTACGTGGTGCAGCGCACTTGCAATGTCCGTTTGTTCAACGACAAACTGGCCGCTTTCACCTTTTGGGGTTGGCAATTGGTCATCTTGTTGGCCGCCATTTCCTTGCCACTGGGCTACACCCAAGGCAAAGAATATGCCGAACTCGAATGGCCCATTGACATCCTGATCACGCTGGTCTGGGTGGCGTTTGCTGTGGTGTTCTTTGGCACTGTGGGCACGCGCAAGGTCCGTCACATCTATGTGGCCAACTGGTTCTTTGGCGCGTTCATCATCGCCGTGGCTTTGCTGCACCTGGTCAACAGCGCTGCGTTGCCCGTGGGTACGTTCAAGTCCTACTCGGCCTACGCCGGTGTGCAGGACGCCATGGTGCAGTGGTGGTATGGCCACAACGCGGTGGGCTTCTTCTTGACCGCAGGCTTCCTGGGCATGATGTATTACTTCATCCCCAAGCAAGCCGAGCGCCCTGTGTACTCGTATCGCCTGTCGATCGTTCACTTCTGGGCCCTGATCTTCACTTACATGTGGGCCGGTCCTCACCACCTGCACTACACCGCTTTGCCTGACTGGACCCAGTCGATCGGCATGGTCTTCTCATTGATCCTTTTGGCACCCAGCTGGGGCGGCATGATCAACGGCATCATGACCTTGTCAGGCGCTTGGCACAAACTGCGTGACGATCCGATCTTGCGTTTCCTGATCGTGTCCCTGTCTTTCTACGGCATGTCGACCTTCGAAGGCCCGATGATGTCCATCAAGACCGTGAACGCTTTGAGCCACTACACAGACTGGACCGTGGGCCACGTGCATTCGGGTGCCTTGGGTTGGGTGGGTCTGGTGACCATGGGTTCGATGTACTACCTGATTCCCCGCCTGTTCGGCCAGAAAAAGATGTACAGCGTCAAAGCGATTGAAATTCACTTCTGGACGGCCACCATCGGCATCGTGATTTACATCGCTGCGATGTGGATTGCCGGTGTGATGCAGGGTCTGATGTGGCGCGCCATCAACGCCGACGGCACCTTGACCTACACCTTCGTTGAGTCGGTCAAAGCCACCTTCCCGTTCTATGTGTTGCGTTTGCTGGGTGGTTTGTTGTACCTGGGCGGCATGGTGATCATGCTGTGGAACACGATCAAGACGGCCACACAAGGTCGCTCGGTTGAAGTTCAGATTCCTAGCTTGACAGCTCACGCCTGAGGAGAAATAAAACATGGCTGAAAACCAAAAATCGGGCGGTATGTCCCACGAGAAAATCGAAACCAGCAACTTCTTGATGATCGTGTTGATCCTCATCGTGTTGCTGTTCGGTGGCATGGTTGAAATCGTGCCGCTGTTCTTCCAGAAGTCGACCACCCAGCCTGTGGAAGGCCTCAAGCCCTACACCGCGCTGCAAGTGGCCGGTCGTGATGTGTATGTGCGTGAAGGTTGCTACAACTGCCACTCACAGATGATCCGTCCATTCCGTGCTGAAACGCTGCGCTACGGCCCTTACTCCGTGGCTGGCGAGTTCGTGTACGACCACCCCTTCCAGTGGGGCTCCAAGCGCACAGGTCCTGACTTGGCGCGTGTGGGCGGTCGTTACAGCGACGAATGGCACCGCATTCACTTGAACAACCCACGCGATGTGGTGCCCGAGTCGAACATGCCTGCGTATGCCTGGCTTGAAAAGAACGCTGTGGATGGTGCCAGCTTGCCTGCCCACATGAAAGGTCTGCGCACTTTGGGCGCGCCTTACAGCGACGAGGAAATTGCCAAGGCAACGGAAGACGTCAAGGGTAAAACCGAACTGGATGCTGTGATCGCCTACCTGCAAGGTATGGGCATCCACCGCAAGTGAACGGAGAAAGCCATGGACATCAATATCCTGCGCTCCATTGTGACCGTGCTCACCTTTGCCATCTTCATGGGCATCATCTGGTGGGCCATGTCACGCCGTAACCAGGCCAACTTTGACGAAGCGGCGCAACTGCCGTTTCGTCAGGATGACTGAATCGTCCTCAGCACATAAAAAATTAAAGGAATCGAAATGAGTGACTTCATCAGCAATTTCTGGCACTTGTATGTGGCCGGCATTTCGCTTGTCAGCATCATTGCCTGCCTGATCCTGCTTTGGTTCAGCGGTAAGGCCAAAGCCATGACGGCCAACGACAACACCACCGGGCACGTTTGGGACGGTGATCTGCGTGAAATGAACAACCCCTTGCCTCGCTGGTGGGTGGGCTTGTTCATCATCACCATCATTTTTGCTTTTGTGTATTTGGCCATGTACCCCGGCGCTGGTCACAACGCTGGCAAGTTCGGCTGGACCTCTGCCGGTCAGTACGACGCTGAAGTGGCCAAAGCCAATGCCGAAGTGGCGCCTTTGTACGCCAAGTTCGCAGGCATGTCTGCCGAAGAAGTGTCCAAAGACCCTCAGGCCATGGCCATTGGTGACCGCTTGTTCATGAACAATTGCGCCCAGTGCCACGGCTCGGACGCACGCGGCAGCAAAGGCTTTCCCAACCTGACCGATTCAGATTGGTTGCATGGCGGATCGCCCGAGAAAATCAAGGAAACCTTGGTGCAGGGTCGCATGGGCAACATGCCTCCCATGGCTGCTGCTGTGGGCACGCCTGAAGATGTGCGCAATGTGGCCCACTATGTGCTCAGCCTGTCGGGCAGCCCTCATGATTCACTGCGTGCATCGTTGGGTAAATCTAAGTTCGGTGCTTGTGCCGCCTGTCACGGCATGGATGGCAAAGGCAACCAGGCTTTGGGCGCGCCCAACCTGACCGATGACATCTGGTTGCATGGGTGGGGTGAAAACGCCATCGTCAACATGATCAACAACGGTAAGGTCAATCAAATGCCTGCACAGGCCTCCAAGTTGACGGAAGGCCAGATCCATGTGTTGGCCTCTTATGTGTGGGGCTTGTCCAACAAGCCTGCACAAGCCAAGTAAGTTGTGAATTGAATCAAGACACCCCATTGGGTGTCTTGTTTTTTGAAGGTACATGTTTTGGACTCGCAAGAAAATCTTCCTCGAAAAATTGTTCCCATCGTTCCTGTGAACGATGCATCCAATTCTGAGGATGAGGTGCAGATGGTTTCGCTGTATGCAGCGACACAAAAGATTTACCCACGCAGCGTGCAAGGCATTTTTGCCAAATGGCGCTGGATGATGGTGTTCATCACACAACTGGTTTTTTATGGCTTGCCCTGGATTGAATGGGGTCAGCGTCAGGCGGTGCTTTTTGATTTGGGGGCGCGCCGTTTTTACATTTTTGGTTTTGTTCTGTATCCGCAGGACTTCATTTACTTGACTGCGATCCTGGTGATCTCGGCTTTTTCACTGTTCTTGTTCACTGCCGTTGCCGGTCGTTTGTGGTGCGGTTATGCCTGTCCGCAAACTGTGTACAGTGAAATTTTCATGTGGGTGGAACGCAAGGTCGAAGGTGAGCGCAGTGCCCGCATCCGGCTTGATGGCGAAAAAATGTCGCTCGAAAAGCTGGTTAAGAAAACTTACAAGCACATCATTTGGCTGGGTTTGTCAATCTGGACAGGATTCACCTTTGTGGGTTATTTCACCCCCATCAAAGAGCTGGGCATGGAGTTTTTCCTGGGCAACATGGGCTCATGGGAAATTTTCTGGGTCTTCTTCTATGGCTTTGCCACCTATGGCAATGCTGGTTTCATGCGCGAGCAAGTCTGCAAGTACATGTGCCCCTATGCGCGCTTCCAGAGCGCCATGTTTGACAAAGACACCTTGATCGTGACCTACGATGCCGAACGTGGGGAACCGCGTGGTGCACGTTCCAAAAAGGCCGATCCCGCCACACTGGGTTTGGGCGCTTGTGTCGATTGCACTTTGTGTGTGCAGGTCTGCCCGACGGGCATCGATATCCGCAAAGGCTTGCAATACGAATGCATTGGTTGTGGCGCCTGTGCTGATGTGTGTGACACCGTCATGGACAAGGTGGGTTATCCGCGCGGCTTGGTCAAATACTCAACCGAAAACGCCATGAAGAACCACTGGACGAAGGAGCAAACTTGGCGCCATGTCTTCCGGCCTCGCGTGCTGCTCTACATGGGTATTCTGGCGGTGGTGGTGATGGCTTTGATGACCAGTCTGGGATTGCGCAAACCTTTCAAGGTGGACGTGGTGCGTGATCGTGCTTCATTGGCCCGCATCGTATCGGGCGGCAAGATTGAAAACGTGTATCGCTTGCAAATCATGAATGCGGCAGAGAAAGCTCTGAGTTTCCATCTTGAAGTGGAAGGTTTGCACGGACTGGAGTTGGCAACCGAATCGAATGTTACGGTAGCCTCCACCGAGTCGCGCTGGATATCTGTGCGTTTGCAGCTGCCCTACGATGTGGCGCAGCCTGGCTCACACCCAATTGAATTTCATATCAAGTCGGCTGACGACAGCGGACAATCGGTCAGCGAATTGAAGGAAAAATCTGTTTTCCTGGTTCCTCGCTGATATGTTCATAAGGCGCCTCATGTCTGAAAAATCTGTGAAAACCATGACCACTCGCCGCTGGTGGTCTTATGGGTATGTGTGGTTGGTCATTGCCGGGCCGTTGCTGGTGGTCATTGCCAGCTTCGTGACTTTTTATCTGGCAGCGCATGGTCAAGATCCCGTGTTGTCCACACACGTCGAAGCATCAGACGTGGCAGGCGGCAATACGCTGGCGCCCGCCGTGCAAGCCAGAAACCATGCGGCAACGGGTGAGTTGCCTGTCAAAGAGTCCAAAAAATAGGCCTACAGGCCATCCAAGGAGACAAGAAATGTTTGCTCAACGAATGATGTGGATTGCCTGGCCTGCTTTTTTAGTGGCAGGGCTCCTCGAGATTTTGGTGTTTGGTCTGGTGGATCCAGCGGATCTTCATTGGTTTGGTCAACCGCTGGCTTTATCTCGGCAGGGCGTGTACACCTTGGCATTTTTTGCTTTTTGGGTTTTGACCATGGCGTCCAGTGGCTTGACGGCTTTGTTGTCCATGTCATCCTTTGAGGTCAACCGTTGACCCGTTCCTTCGGATGAGCGGCCCAAGGATTGTCATCGTGCTGAAGGTCGCTGTTGAGGGGGTTGGAAACAAGAAGAGGGGTGCCATGCCCCTCTTCTTGTTGGTGAAATGAACAGTTTTCAGTGGCAGTGTGCAGGGTTGTTGACCAAGCGTTGTAGACCTTCGGTGCTCAAGATACGCACATGGCGCTGTTTGACTTCCACAATGTCTTCCTCCACGAATTTGGAAAAAGTTCGGCTCACAGTTTCCAGCTTCAGGCCCAAATAGCTGCCAATTTCTTCACGGGTCATGCGCAAGACCAATTCGGATTGGGAAAATCCCCGTGCGTGCAAACGTTGCACCAGATTCAGTAAAAAGGCGGCTAGTCGTTCCTCTGCCCGCATGCTGCCCAGCAGCAACATCACACCGTGTTCACGCACAATTTCACGGCTCATGATTTTGTGGACATGGGTTTGCAAAGCGGTGACTTCACGCGAAAGCTCCTCAATGCGGTCGAAAGGCATGACGCAGACTTCGGCATCTTCCAGGGCCACGGCATCACAGGTGTGCTGGTCGTTCACGATGCCATCGAGGCCAATAATTTCGCCAGCCATCTGAAAGCCCGTGACCTGGTCACGTCCATCTTCAGTCGCCAGACAAGTCTTGAAAAAGCCTGTGCGAATGGCATACAAGGACGTGAATTTTTCCCCATTGGTGAACAAAGTGCTCCCGCGTTTGATCTTTCGTCGAACGGCCACCAGATCGTCCAGTCGATTGAGGTCATGTTCATTCAGGCCCAAGGGCATACACAGCTCACGCAAATTGCAGTTGGAGCAGGCGACTTTGATGGCTTGCGGATTCATGGTTTACCTCGTTCTAGACGATTTTATTTGCCTTGGATCAAGTCTTGAGCTTAATACGAAAAGTGCCTTGGTCTTGAGGGTATACCCTGAAACAGTCAAAGCCACATCAAACAATTAGCTGGATTGACTTGTGTCAAAACTTGTCAATGAACTTGCGGGCACATTAAATAGTTCATTTTGAAGATCATTTTGTTAAAGAGCTGGCCCTATGTCCCTTATCACGCCTGATTTGTTGACTCGTTTCGATGTGCCGGGACCGCGCTACACCTCCTATCCGACGGCCGATCGATTTGTGGAAGCTTTTGGTGAGGTCGACTATTTGCAAGCACTGGATCAACGCAGAGCGGGTGTGGTGGGCAACAATTTGCCGTTGTCGCTGTATGTGCACATCCCGTTTTGTGAGTCGCTTTGCTATTACTGTGCTTGCAACAAAATCATCACCAAGCACAAAGATCGGGCCGAAACCTATCTGCGTTACCTGACCCGTGAAGTTGAGTTGCACACAGCTCATTTGGGGGTGGGGCAGTCGGTCAGTCAATTGCATTTGGGTGGCGGTACACCGACTTTTTTGAGTGACGATGAACTGCGCGAATTGATGGCGATGCTCCATCGTCATTTTGAATTTGTGCCGGGAGGCGAATATTCGGTCGAAGTCGATCCACGTACTGTGGACGAAAACCGTTTGGCTGCTCTGGCTGAACTGGGTTTTAACCGCTTGAGTTTCGGTGTCCAGGATTTTGATTCAGCTGTCCAAAAAGCCATCCATCGCATTCAACCTGCTGAGCAGGTTTTTACATTGGTGGCGGCGGCTCGGCGACTGGGCTTTGAGTCCGTCAATGTGGATCTGATTTATGGCTTGCCTTTGCAGACCCCGGAATCATTTGACAGAACCTTGCTGCAGGTCAATGAGCTGCGTCCAGACCGCATTGCGCTTTACGCCTATGCCCATTTACCCGAGCGCTTCAAGCCTCAGCGGCGCATCCATGCCGCTGAATTGCCCTCTGGAGGTGCCAAGGTGGCCATGCTGGCCCGCTCCATGGATGCATTCATCGACGCTGGTTACGTGTATGTCGGCATGGACCACTTTGCTTTGCCCACAGATGCTTTGGCGGTGGCCAAGCGGCAGGGCCGTTTGCATCGCAATTTCCAGGGGTACAGCACGCAAGCTGATTGCGATCTGATCGCTCTGGGGGTTTCATCGATTGGCCGTATTGGCGCGACCTACAGTCAAAACGCCAAGACCCTGGAAGAGTATTGCGACTTGCTCGATCAAGGCCATTTGCCTGTTGTGCGGGGGCTGGCCTTGACGCGTGATGACCTGATTCGCCGTGCGGTGATCATGGCGTTGATGTGTCAGGGGCAGTTGCAGTTTGAATCGATTAATCTGGCTTGGCTGGTTGATTTCAAGGCCTACTTTGCTCACGAGCTGAAGCAACTGCAGGACATGGAGTCGCAAGGCTTGGTGCAATTGAACGATGCGGGTATTCAAGTGACTGCGATGGGCTGGTTCTTTGTGCGTGGTGTGGCCATGGTGTTTGACCGTTATGTACAAGCCGACCGCAATCGCTCACGTTTTTCAAAAATCATCTGAGCACACGATTGTGCGCCAGTAGAGGGTGCATGGTCGGGTTCGGCTATGCTGGATTGAATACGGAAAAGCAATGCAAAGTTCTTTGGCACTGACCGCTTTGATGATGGGGCTGCTGGGTGGTCCCCATTGCGTGGCCATGTGTGGCGCGGCTTGCGCAGGTTTTGGGCAGGCGGCTGGCGAGCAGCGTGGGCAGGCCTTGTTGATGTTTCAGATGGGGCGCATTGTCGGCTACTCCTTGCTCGGCGCTTTGGCAGCCGCCAGCGTGCAGGGCTTGGGCTGGCTCACCACCCAATCTGCCGCCATTCGTCCCGTTTGGACATTGTTGCATCTTGCGGCTTTGACCTTGGGGATGCTGCTCATGGTGCAAGCACGTCAACCCGTTTGGCTGGATGGCGCCGCCAGAAAATTGTGGGCCAAGGTCAAGGCTTTCAATGCGCGCTGGGGACGTTTTGCACCCTGGATTGTGGGGGGGCTGTGGGCATTGATGCCCTGTGGGTTGCTCTATTCAGCCCTGATGGTGGCTGCATTGACCAGTCACCCTCTGGATGGGGCCTTGACCATGGGCTTGTTTGCATTGGGCAGCAGCCTCAGTCTGTGGGCTGGGCCATGGCTGTTTTTGCGCATGCAGTCTTTGGGGGATGGCGCGTGGGGCATGCGCCTTGCGGGATTGGCTTTGGCTGGCGTGTCTGTTTGGGCTTTGTGGATGGGCTTGTTTAATGACCAGGCACCTTGGTGCGTTACACCCTGATACCAAGCACTCGCCCGGAAAGGCTCGGCGCCCATCGTGTACTCAGACAATGAACAATCTGGTTATGACGAGGTCCATATGAGAAATTTCAACAGTTTGTCGGGGGCACTCATTTTTGCCTTGACCAGTGTGGTGGCTCAAGCGCAAAGCCCGTACATCAAGGTCCCTCCAACTTTGCAGGCTGCGCCATCCCAAATTGTTCATTTGAGTGCCTCAGCCTTTGCTCAGGTGACCCAGGATTGGTTGGTCATGATCATGGCCGTGCAAAAAGAAGGCACTGATGCCACCATGGTGCAAAATCAAGTCAAGACTCAGCTGGCATCCGCATTGGCCTTGGCACAAGCTTCGGCTCAGCCGGGGTTGCTGGATGTCAGCACGGGTCAATTGTCAATTTCCCCCCGTTATGGGCGCGATGGCAAAACCAATGGCTGGATGGGGAGGGCTGAATTGGTTTTGCAGGGGCGGGACATTGATCGCATCACAGGCGTGTCGGGACGCCTCCAAGGAATGGTCGTGAGCCAAGTGCAATGGGAAGTCAGCCCTGAACTCAGACGTCAGACTGAAAGCCGCATTCAGGGTGAAGCTGTGATGCAGTTCCAGTCACGCGCCAGTGCACTGGCCCGCAATTTTGGTTTTACCGGCTACAGCCTTCGAGAAGTGCGCGTGACCGATCAGGAAAATTTGGGGGAACCCAAGCTGCGCATGGCATCCATGCAGATGGAAGCTGCAGACACATCTCCCATGCCTATTCCTGCACAAGCTGGCCAGTCACGCGTGGTGGTCAATGTCTCAGGCAGCATCCAGCTTCAATGAGCGAATGCGCAAAAGAGCTCAGCCGCTCAGACCTTTAAAGAGCATGTAAGCAGCCAGCACATACAAAATACTTGCAAACACGCGTTTGAGCTGTTTGACAGGAAGTTTGTGGGCTGTGCTGGCGCCGACTGGAGCCATGGTCACGCTGCAAAGCGCAATGACCACCAGGGCTGGTAACCACAGATAGCCAAAAGAGTATTCGGGCAAATTCTGGACGGTTTGTCCGCTGGCGATATAGCCTGCCACATTGGCCAACGCAATCGGAAAGCCTAATGCAGCGCTTGTGGCCACCGCATTGTGAATGGCCACGTTGCACCAGGTCATGAAGGGCACGCTGATGAAACCACCACCGGCACCGACCAGTCCTGATAGCAAGCCGATGAATCCCCCTGCACCC
Source organism: Limnohabitans sp. T6-5 (assembly GCF_003063315.1). Lineage (GTDB taxonomy): Bacteria > Pseudomonadota > Gammaproteobacteria > Burkholderiales > Burkholderiaceae_C > Limnohabitans_A. The sequence continues at coordinate 575,858 of NZ_NERV01000002.1, read as the reverse complement.
AATTGACCTGCAAAACCAGGCATCTGACGTGTGGGCGCAGGTTTCTTGTCCAGAAACATTTGTGTTGCAGAAAAGCTCACAAATGCCGCAAAGAACAAAGCCAATGAAGTGCCTTTGACGACAGCAAAAATACCCAAACTGCCGATCAGGCTGCCCATCACGATGCCCGGCGCCAGACCCTTCACCAAGTCCCAACGAACAGCATTTTTCTTGTGGTGTGCTCGCACGCTGGATACCGATGTGAAAATGATGGTGGCCATGGAGGTGGCAATAGCCATCTTGACGGCCAAGTCCGGGCTCACGCCACGCTGGCCCAGCATCCAGGTCAGGAACGGCACCATGATCATGCCCCCGCCAATGCCGAGCAAGCCAGCCAGAAAGCCGGTGCACAAGCCAAGAACAGCCAATTGGCCCAAGAGCACGGGTTCGATGATCATGATGAAGGGGTGAAAGTAAATAAGGTGTCTGCGAGTGCCACCGGACCGGCATCCTGAACCGGGGTTCAGGTGGGCGAGGGCAGACTGGCGTTGGGTTCATCTGACGCGAGATGATCACGCTCACCAGCCAATGTACCAAGCCCGGGCTCTAAGAGCATTGGTTCAAGGAAATATAAAGCCCGGCATGCACCGCAGACCGAGCCATTGTAGGCGCTTTGTCCATGTATTCTTGGCCCGCTGTTGCAAGCGTCAAATCAACTGGCCATCACGCTCAATGATTTGATCCAGACGCGCCAGCAACTTTGTCAAACGTTCTTGCGATGGCTGGGGCAGATCGGCAACAGGTGCGCTGGTGGGTTGAATGCTGGCGGCCAGTTCCGCTTGATCAAAAGCCAGGTTCAGAGCAGCCAGCACAGCAATCCTGTCGCGGGCCTTGATCTTGCCCGCATCGCGGATTTTGCACATGGCGGCATCCACTTTGTGAACGGCAGCCAACAGACGTTCTTCGCCGTCCGGTGGGCAACCCAGGATGTAACTTTGGCCCATGATCTGGACCTCTAATTGCTGGGTAGTCATGAGGATGTCTCTGAAGAGGCCGATGCGCTGGATGTCGGCAAGCGTTCAATCAGCGCATCGACGCGTGCTCTGGCTGCCGCCAAACGGGATTTGAGCTGGTCGCGCTCTTGCGTGAGCGCTTGAACTTGCTGCGACAACAAAGCGTTGGTTCGTTGCAGCTCTTCGTGGCGCAGCAGCAGGTGATCCACACGCTCGGCGATCTGATCGATGGTGTCGGAATGGGCCATGGCAAACGGTGAAAGTGAGAACCTGATTGTAGGTCGTGTACGGGTCTGTGTAGGCTTGCAGACAGTTTGCCCCATAGAATACAAGCCAGTTGGTGCTCGCGAAGCCGGTTCACGGCCCGCAGTTCAACGGGAAGCAGGAGGGAAAAGCCACCACGGCCCACCTAACCTGCGCTGCCCCCGCAACGGTAAGCAGACGGGTCTTTGCAACAAACAAAGACTCCGCTTTCATCTCAAACCACTGGTCGCCCTGAAACAGGTGTCTGGGAAGGTGATGAAGGTCGCTCTGTCAGCCCGGATACCGGCCAACAAGGTGACCTGTCGCAAGACAGGTTGTGAAGCCCATGCACTGTCGGGGAAGGCGGTGAGGGCGCTTTGACTTGTTAGTTTTTCATGAAAAATCGTTCTATTTGTGCACGCTCTGTGGTGCCTGCTCTTTACGTTTTGTCTTTGGGCGCGTCCCTACAGGCACAAACCATTGAAATCAATCCGGTGGTCATCACGGGTGCGCGCATCGAGCAACCGCTTTCGCAGGCACTGACTTCCGTTTCTGTGATCACGCGTCAGGAAATCGAAAAATCCCAATCTCCGACACTCGCTGATTTGTTGCAAGGCGAAGCTGGTTTTGAATTTGGTCGCAATGGTGGCCCCGGGACCACAACGTCTTTCTTCTTGAGGGGTCAAAACAGCATCAATGCTGTTGTGCTGATCGATGGCGTTCGCTCACAAGTGGATTCGCTGGGGTCACTGCAGGTGCTGGATGTGCCTTTGTCCCAAATTGAACGCATTGAGTTGTTGCGTGGCAATGCCAGCGCTTTGTATGGCGATGCGGCCATCGGCGGCGTGATCAGCATCACCACCCGCAATGGCAAAGGGACCCCTGCGGCGTATGGCTCCATGTCTTATGGTTCACGCAACAGCCTCGATGCTTCAGTCGGGTACGGTGGCAAGTTGGAAGATTACCGCTTCAATGTGCAGGCGGGCATCAAGAATACCGATGGTTTTTCGGCGATCAACACCCAACAACAGCCTGCGGCGAACCCAGACCGAGATGGCCACAGTGGTGAGTTCATGTCTGCGCGTGTTGTAAAGATGCTGAGCCCCGATGCCACGTTGGGTATCCGCTTGCAAGGTGGCCGATCAACGGCAGACACAGACAATACATGGGCCACTTCGCCGCTGGATACCCAACAGTTCAAAAAACGCAACAACACCCTCGGGATGTTCTGGCGTCAAGCTTTCTCTTCCGACTGGATCAGTCAAGTGGATATTTCTACTTCATCTCTGACCTATGAAGACATCGAAAACGGCCAGCGTTTGAGTTCTTATGGACTGTTTGAAGGTCGACAAAATCTTGTGCGTTGGTTCAATACATGGCAAGCAGGCACCGATACTGCTGTGAGTTTTGGTGCCGATGTCTCGAGCGATAACTTTAAAGTCGATCGTGGAAATGCTTACGAAATGCAGCGCAATGCCACCGGGATTTTTGCTGGGGTGACTCAAAAGTTGGGCGCATTCACGGCTCAGGTTAATGTGCGCCATGATGATGTGAAGGTTGATAACCATGAGCCGGGTTCGCCAACAGGCAGCAATCGATCTGGTGCAGATACTGGCCTACTGGGCTTGGGTTATGCCATCACGCCCGCATGGTCTGTGACGGGAACGGTGTCCAACGGTTTCAGGGCTCCGACCGCATCGGAGGTCTCCAAGAACCCACAACTCAAACCTGAAACACACCAAAGTTCAGAAATCGGCACAAGCTATGCGGTCGACAGCTTGCTGGCCCGTGTCGTTTACTTTGACACCCGCACCTCTGATGCCATTGTTTACAAACCGCTGCAGGGTTCGGATTACACCTACGAGTCGGTGGGCCGTGTGAGCAACCGGGGTTTTGAGGCCACCTTGCGCTCACAGTGGCGTGCTTACACCATCAAGGCTTCTGCGGTAACTCAGGATCCCTTCAATGAAGTGAGCCAAAAGCCGATGGACCGCAGGGCCAAGAATTATGGTTCCCTCGATATCTCTCGCACCTTTGGCCTTTATGACGCGGGTGCCAGACTGTATGCTTCTGGTGAGCGTCCGGATGGTTCACACACTTTGGTCGGTTACACCCTGTGGTCTTTCTACGCCAGCCGCAAGATTGACGAGAACTGGACGGCTCGCTTGCGTCTGGAAAACGCTTTCGACAAGCAGTACCAGCTGGCCTATGGTTACAACACCCCAGGCCGCGGCTTGTTTGCCACCTTGCAATACAGTCCCAAGTGATGACCCCTGCTGCCCTTGCCCCCCAACGCATCGTGTGCCTGACCGAAGAGGCCACCGAGTGGTTGTACCTGCTGGGGCAAGAGCAGCGCATTGTGGGCATCTCGGGCTACACGGTGCGTCCGCGCCGGGCCCGGGAGGAAAAGCCCAAGGTCAGTGCTTTTTTGAGCGCCAAGATCGACAAGATCCTGGCGCTCAAGCCCGATTGTGTTTTTGGATTTTCTGACCTGCAGGCCGACATTGCGTCTTTGCTCATCAAGGCCGGTGTGCAGGTCACCATCTTCAATCAGCGCAGCGTCGACGAGATTTTCTCGATGCTGTATCAGGTCGCAGCCATGGTGGGCGAGTCCGATCAGGGACTGGTCAAGCTGTCTGCCATGCGCGCTGAGTTGGAGGCCATCGCGCACAAGGCGGCGAGCTTCAAGCGACGCCCCAAAGTGTTTTTTGAAGAATGGGACGAGCCGCACATCAGCGGCATCCGCTGGGTGTCTGAACTCATCGGCATCGCCGGTGGAGACGATATTTTTCCTGAGCTGGCCGTGCAATCGCTGGGCAAGGACCGCATCATTGCCGACGCGCAGACCATCATTGACCGTGCGCCGGACATCATCATTGGCTCGTGGTGCGGCAAAAAATTCCGACCTGAAAAAGTGGCGGCCCGTCCTGGCTGGCAAGACGTGCCAGCAGTGCGCAACGGGCAGTTGTTTGAGATCAAGTCGGCCGACATCCTGCAACCGGGCCCAGCGGCGTTGACCGATGGCGTGGCGCAGTTGCACCGCATCATCAGCCAATGGGAGGCCGAATATGCGTGATTTTTGCTGCACACCTGAGATGAAGCTGGCCCTGCGTCAAGCCCGAAGTGAACGCGCGAGTCTGCACGCGTTTGGCTTGAAAACGCTGCTCTTGTTCATGCCCTTGTTGCTGGCGAGTGCGTGGGCCGTGGCGTTGACCGTGCAAGACGACCGCCAGCAAAAAATCGAGATCAGCAAACCGCCGCAGCGCATCGTGAGCTTGCTGCCTTCACTGACTGAAACCGTGTGTGCGTTGGGCGCCTGCCACCGGTTGGTCGGGGTGGACCGTTATTCCAACTGGCCCGCATCCATTGCGCAGGTGCCCCGCGTGGGCGGCGGCCTTGATCCGAACATTGAAAGCATCGTCGCGCTCAAGCCCGACATGGTGTTGGCGGCGGGCTCGACCCGTGGTGCAGACCGTTTACAAGCCCTAGGCCTGACGGTGTTGCGCCTGGAGCCGCGAACCCATGCCGACGCACAGCGTGTGCTGCGCACCGTGGGCGATGCCTTGTGGGTGTCCCCCGCCGAAAGCGAACGCGTTTGGCGCGGGATCGAGGCGGGCGTGCAAGCCGCCTCCCAATCGCTCAGTCCGCAGGCGCGCCAACAGCGGGTGTATTTTGAAGTCAACGCCGCCCCATATGGCGCCAGCGAAGCGTCCTTCATCGGCGAAACGCTCACGCGCATGGGGGTGGGCAACATTCTGCCGGCCTCGATGGGGCCGTTTCCGCAGGTCAATCCCGAGTTTGTGGTACGTGCCCAGCCTGACGTGATCATGGCTGGAGACAGCAGCCGCATCAGCATGGCGCAGCGCCCGGGTTGGTCCGCTTTGCGTGCCATGCAGGCGCAACGCATTTGCGTGTTCAAACAAGCCGAATCCGACATGCTGGTGCGTGCCGGTCCGCGCATGGCCGAAGGTGCCAGACTCATGGCCGATTGCCTGAACAAAGCCGCAGGGGCAGGGCGATGAGCGATCAGGCCCGTGCGCACCGCTGGGTTGGTTTGTTGCTCTTTGTCGGTGCGACGTCGGTCCTGCTGGGCACCGTTGCGGGCAGCCAGGGCTGGCAAGCCTGGTGGCCTGCTCAGGCCGATGAGGTGTCGCGCCAGATTGTGTGGGACATCCGCCTGCCACGCAGCCTGGGCGCTTGGCTGGGCGGTGGCTTGCTGGGCTTGGCCGGTGCCGTGGCGCAGGGGCTGTTTCGCAACCCGCTGGCCGATCCGTATTTGCTGGGCAGCGCCTCGGGCGCGTCGTTGGGCGTTGGCACTTATTTGAGCCTGTTCGGCGGCAGCGCCTGGGTCATGACTTGGTGGATGGGCTTGGGGCTCACGGGCGCGGCTTTTGTGGGGGCCGTGCTGGCCGTCATCCTGACGTTGCTCTTGGCGCGTGGCGTGCAGCAGACCCTGCGCTTGCTGCTGGCCGGTGTGGTGGTGGGCGTCGTGCTCGGCGCCATCACTTCAATGTTGTCTTTGCTACAGCCGCAGGTGCTGCAAGCCATGCAGGGCTTCATGCTCGGCTCCACCTCTTTTGTCAGCTGGGCGGCTTGTTCCACCCTGGCCATGGTTTTGATCCTTTGCCTGGCCCTGGCCTGGACCTTTGCCCGCGTGCTGGATGCTTTGACCTTGGGCGAGTCCACCGCGCAAACTCTGGGCGTGCCGCTGCGTTCAGCCCGCCTGGTGCTGGTGGGCGTGATTTCTCTGGCCACGGGTGCCGCCGTGGCACACATCGGGCTGGTGGCGTTTGTGGGCTTGGCTGCGCCGCACCTGGTGCGTTCGCTGGTGCGATGCACCCATGCGTGGCGCTTGCTGCTGGCCGCACTCATGGGCGGCGCTTTGTTGTCATTGGCCGATGTGCTGGCCCGTGTGCTGTTTGCCCCGCAAGAGTTGCCGGTGGGCGTGCTCACGGCGGTGCTGGGTGGGGGCTATCTGTTGTGGCGCGTGTACCGGGACACGCACCACGGTGCAGGAGCCGCGCCATGAGCTTCGCCCTGGAAACCCTGCAACTGCTGGTGGACCTGGGCGGCCGCCGCGTGCTGAACGGCCTTGACCTGCAGATCGCCACGGGTCGATGGACTTGCGTGGTCGGCCCCAACGGCGCGGGCAAATCTACCTTGCTCAGGGCGCTGGCCGGTTTGTTGCAGCACAGCGGGCAGGTGCTTTGGCAGGGCCAAGCGCTCGAAACCATCTCTCGCCGTGATCGTGGTTTGCAGCTTTCCTGGCTGGGGCAGGGCGAAGCGACCACGCTCGACCTGCGCGTTTGGGACGTGGCCATGCTGGGCCGGCTGCCGCATCAGGGCTGGCTGGGGGCCGCAACCGAACAGGACCGTCAAATGGTCGAAGCCGCCTTGAAAGCCACCCAAGCCTGGGATTGGCGCGAACGCACGCTGGGAGAACTCTCGGGCGGCGAGCGCCAGCGCGTGCTGTTGGCTCGAGCCATGGCGGGCAATGCGCCGCTCATGCTGATGGACGAGCCCTTGGCCAACCTCGACCCACCGCACCAGGTGGACTGGCTGGAGCAGGTGCACTGCCTGATCGCGCAGGGCACCACGGTGGTCAGCGTGCTGCATGAAATCGGCATGGCCTTGCATGCCGATGAGGTGGTCGTCATGGACGAAGGGCACGTTGTGCACCATGGTGCTTGCAGCGACACCGACACCCACGCGGCCATCGAATGTGTGTTTGATCACCGCATTCGCATTTGTGCGCTGGATGGACAATGGGTCGTGCTGCCGCGTCTTTGACAGCTGTTTGGACGCCATGCAAATCGAACCCGTGCCCACCGAACGTCGAAAACCCGTCGAAGTGGCCGGGCGCCGGGGACTTGTCATCATCCACACCGGTGACGGCAAAGGCAAAAGCACTGCAGCCTTTGGGCTGGCAATCCGCGCGCACGGACGCGGCAAGGCCGTCAAGATTTTTCAATTCATGAAAGTGCCCTCTGCACGGTTTGGCGAGCACCGCCTGTTTGAGCAAATCGGCCTGCCCATCGAGGGCTTGGGTGACGGCTTCAGCTGGAAAAGCCGAGATCTGGAACACTCCGCGCAACTGGCCCGCGAGGGGTGGCAAAAAGCTAAAGCCGCCATTCTGGGGGGTGAACTGTTTCTGGTCGTGCTGGACGAGCTGACCTATCCGCTACGCTATGGTTGGGTGCCGCTGCAAGAGGTCATTGTCACCTTGCGTGGACGGCCCAGTCATGTGCATGTGTGCGTGACGGGCAGGCGTTGCCCACAAGAGCTGATTGATGTGGCCGACACGGTGACCGAAATGGTCAAAATCAAACACGCCTATGAACAAGGCATCCCCGCCCAGCGCGGGATTGAAGACTGAAGGACCGCAATGAGCGCACGTTGCATCATGGTGCTGGGCACGTCCAGCGGTGCTGGCAAAAGCTGGCTGACCACGGCGCTGTGCCGCCATTACGCCCGCCAGGGGCTCAAAGTGGCCCCCTTCAAAGCGCAAAACATGAGCAACAACGCCCGCGTGGTGGCCCGTGCTAAGGGAATGGGTGAAATCGGCAGCGCGCAATACTTTCAGGCACTGGCCGCCAAAGCCGAGCCCGATGTGCGCATGAACCCGCTGCTGCTCAAACCCGAGGCCGACACCCGCAGCCAGGTCGTGCTGCTGGGCGAGGTCAATGAAGTGCTGAGCCATACCCCCTGGCGTGGTCGCAGTGAAAAAGTCTGGCCAACCATTGCCGCAGCACTGGATGAACTGATCGCCGAAAATGATGTGGTCGTGATCGAAGGCGCGGGCTCACCGGCCGAGATTAACCTGATGGACAGTGACATCGTCAACCTTCGCGTGGCCCGTCACGCCAACGCGCAATGCCTGCTCGTGACCGATATCGACAAGGGCGGGGCCTTTGCCCACTTGTACGGCACCTGGGCGCTTTTGCCACCTGAGGACCAGCAGCGCATCAAAGGTTTTGTGCTGAACAAGTTCCGAGGCGATGCCAGTTTGTTGGCGCCCGCGCCCGAGATGCTGCAACAACTCACCGGTGTGCCTACTGTGGCGGTGCTGCCCATGTGGTGGCAACACGGTCTGCCTGAAGAAGATGGCGTCTTCGATGACCGCAGTCGCGCCACTGGGGTGGTGACCCAAACCGTGGCCGTGATCGCCTACCCGCGCATCAGCAACCTGGATGAATTTCAGCCACTCAAAAACGTGCCCGGCCTGCGTCTGCTCTGGGCGCGCAGTCCAGCCGATCTGGCGGGCTTGCTGGCGAGCGATTGGGTGATCTTGCCCGGCAGCAAACACACCAGCAGCGACCTGGCTTGGCTGCGCCAGCAAGGACTTGATGAGGCCATCGCCCATCACGCAAGACACGGTGGTGCGGTGTTGGGCATTTGCGGCGGGCTGCAAATGTTGGGCGAAGCGCTCATCGACACACAGGGCATCGACGGCAATGCACCGGGTTTGGGCTTGTTGCCACTGGTTACGCACTTCGCGCAGGACAAAACCGTGACAAAAACCCAGGCCCGTTTCGCTCAAGTGCAGGGCGCATGGTCTGCCCTGAGTACTGTCGAGGTGTCAGGCTACGAAATTCACCACGGCCAGACCCAGGGACACAGCGCCATGCTGGCGGATGGCGTCGTTGTGCACGAAGTCATGCCCGGTCTGGCCTGGCAAAGTGGCGATGGGCAAGTGCTGGGCACATACCTGCACGGTCTTTTTGAGTGTCCTGCCGTCCTGCAAGCCTTGTTTGGTGCGCAGGCCCCCACGCTGGAGACGGTGTTTGAAGGCCTGGCTGATTACATCGCGCAACATGTCGATGCGGACATCTTGCGCAAACTGATGGAGCCAGCCCCCGCTCAGTGACCGCTGACGACCACCGGGATTTCTGTGGCGGGGGGCGTGTTGCGGCTGCGGCCACAACGCACCATGCCGTCGATCATGACCATGCCAATGCCGGGAATGTCGCCCAGCTGAACGCTCTCCAGCAGAGTTTTGCCTGCGGTGTGCTGAGCTCGGTCCATGAAAACAAAATCGGCTGCCCGACCGACTTCGATCAGTCCGCAATTGAGGTTGCGGATTCGCGCCGTGTTGCCCGTAGCAAAACAAAACACCAACTCGGCCGGGATGTTGGCCAGACTCGACAGCAGCGACACCATGCGCAACATGCCCAGCGGTTGCACGCCCGAGCCCGCTGGGCCATCGGTGCCCAAAATGATGCGGTGCGGGCACTTGAGTTCAAGTGCCGCCCGTGCCGCCGCAATGGCCACCCGCTCGTTGCCGTTGTGCACGATCTCGATGGCGCGTGAGGATTTTTCGCACAACTCACAAACATGGGCTTCGGGCAGCGAGGTGTGCCCGCCGTTGATGTGGCCAATGACGTCGGCATCGGCTTCAAGCACCACGTCCTTGTCGATCATGCCCGAGCCCGGAATCGAGGGGCCGCCCGTGTGGATCGTGCTTTGGATGCCGTGCTTGCGGGCCCAGGCCACCATTTGCTGGGCCTCGTACCCGGCCTTGACGGAACCCAGGCCGACTTCGCCCAGCAACGTGACGCCTGCGTCGGCCAGGTCCTTGAAGTCTTGCTCGGTCATGCCTTTTTCGATGATGGGCGCACCCGCGATCACCTTCACGCCCCCAGGGCGGAAATTGTCAAAAGCGCGTTGTGCCGTGATGGCCAGTGCTTTGAGGCCCACGATGTCTTTGGGGCGGCCGGGCAAATGCACTTCACCGGCCGAGACCATAGTGGTCACGCCGCCGTTCATGGTCGAGTCGATCCAGCCGATCTGGTTTTGGCGCGGTGTCCAATCGCCAAACACTGGATGCACATGGCTGTCGATCAAGCCTGGGCAGACACAAGTTTGCCTGGCGTCGATCACGGTTTGGGCGCCTTCCAGATCGCAATCCTTCTCGCGGCTTACGGCAGTGATGAGGCCGTCATGCACGACGATGGTGTCTGCCTGCAAGATGGGCTGATCAAGATCGCCCGAGAGCAGCAAGCCAATGTTCTTGATGACGACTTTGCCGGATGTGCCGGTGGTGCTGAGGTCTGCCATGAGGGGGTCTCCTTATTGAGTGGGTTGGATGTGAGGGTTGACCACGCGAAACACGGTGTCAATGACGAAAGCTTTCCATTGCGCCACAGCCTGTGGCGCGTCGATGTTCTCGCCCAAAAAGGCCGACAGCGTGTGGCGGTTGGACATGTAGAAATAGCCCGTGGCGGCAATCAGAAGATAAACGTCACGCGCCGAAATGTCTGCGCGAAACAGGCCTTGCGACACACCTGCGCGCAAGATGTCGCCGATCACCGCGATGGCTGGCGAGGAATACTCTCGTGCCCGCAAAGATTTCGCAATGTGTTTGCCCTTGTGCAGGTTTTCGGTGTTGAGCAAGGTGACAAATTCCGGGTGAGCCCGGTAGTAGTCGATCACGAAGTGCACCACCTGCTCCAGCGCGGCCAGTGGCTGGCTCACATCCAGCACCAACTCGGCCTCGGCGTCGTTCATGCGCCGGTAAATCGTCTCCAGCACTTCGATGAACAAGCCTTCTTTGCTGCCGAAGTAGTAATAGATCATGCGGTCATAGGACTTGGCCTGCCGCGAAATCTTTTCGACACTGCCGCCTTCATAGCCGTGCTGTGCAAACACCTTGATCGCAGCACGCAGAATGCTTTCGCGTGTTTGTTGAGCGCTGTGTTCGCGAACGCCTACAACGCGCTTGGCGCCCGCCTTGGCCAGACTGGTTTTGGGTTGGCGTGCAGCAGTCACCATGGGTGTTTATTTCTCGACAAATGCCCGTTCAATCACAAAGTCACCAGGGGTACTGGTGTTGCCCTCGACAAAGCCCTGTGTCTCCAGCATGTGCTTGAGGTCGTTGAGCATGCCCGGGCTGCCGCACAGCATCACCCGGTCTTGCGCTGGGCTCATGGGTGGCAAACCCAAGTCGGTGAACAGTTTGCCATTTTCGATCAGCGACGTCACACGGCCCATGTTGCGGTAAGTCTCGCGTGTGACTGTGGGGTAGTAGCGCAATTGTTTGCTGATCATGTCGCCCAGGAATTCATGCCGTGGCAAGTGGTCAACGATCAGGTCGTGGTAGGCCAGTTCATCGACTTGTCGCACGCCGTGGACCACGATCACGCTCTCAAATTTTTCGTAGGTATCCGGGTCGCGGATGATGCTCAGGAAGGGGGCCAAGCCCGTGCCGGTCGACAGCAGGTACAAGCGTTTGGCGGGCGTCAGGTAGTCGATCAGCAAGGTGCCCGTGGGCTTTTTGCCGACGATGATGGTGTCGCCCACCTGGATGTGCTGCAGGTGTGAAGTCAAAGGGCCTTCTTCGACCTTGATGCTCAAAAACTCCAGATGCTCTTCGTAGTTGGGGCTGGCGATGCTGTACGCCCGCAGCAGGGGCTTGCCGTTCAAGCGAAGGCCAATCATGGTGAAGTGGCCATTGGAAAAACGCAGCGAGGGATCGCGTGTGGTGGTGAAGGTGAACAGGCGGTCTGTCCAGTGGTGTACGCTCAAAACACGTTCTTCAAGAAAGGCGCTCATGGTCGATCAAAGTCTGGTTGAACTGAAGAAAACCCCTTGGCCGAGCCTTGCGGAACAGCTTGGGAAAAACACGGTTGCACTGCAAAACAGGATGCGCTATATTGGTTTTAATGTAGTGAACGCAACATTTTGGTGTTGTGAATGCTACACAGAATAAAACCGTCGTGCAAGCGCGCACTTTGGCTTTTTTGACCAGCAGAAACCGAGATGACCGAACACTCAAAAACCGATGGGCTTCCCGGCATGGAGGCACCCGCGATGCCGCTGGTGCATGAGCGCGCCAAGCCGCGCAATGAGCGCATGAGCGGTGCCAAGATCGAGTGCAATGCCTGCCCCGTCCTTTGCCAAATTTCTGAAGGTCGGCTCGGGGCGTGCGACCGTTATGCCAACCGCGAAGGTCTGCTGGTGCGTGTGGACCCGGTGGTTTTTTTGCGCCGCACGCTGGAAAAAGATGAGCCAGTGCTCGTGCCGTTTGCGGCGGGTGCATCCGATGAAGGCCCAACCGAGTGGAATGGTGACCTGCTCAACACCGATCAGGTGTTTGTGACGGGCGTGGGCTCGTCCACCACTTATCCCGATTACAAACCGGCGCCTTTCATCGTGTCTTCGCAGGTCGATGGGGTGGACATGGTGACCGTGGTCACCGAAGGCATTTTCAGCTACTGCAGTTTCAAGGTGAAGATCGACACGGACCGCTTCCTGGGGGCGGAGCAAGCCAATGTGCGCATGAAGGGCGAGGTGGTGGGCCACGTCACCACCGCTGAATATGGCTCGCAAATGCTGTCGCTCGGTGGGGTGCACCACTTGACCGGGGGCAGTAAAAAAGAAGGCCGCGTCACCGTGGACATGATGCAGGCTTTGGGCAACAAGCAAGCGGTGGAGCTGACCATCGATGGCGGCGCACAGCTGGTGATCCAGGCAGGCCAAGCGCCCATCGTCAACGGCGTGCAGGAGCAGCGCATGCGCGTGGGTTGCGGCTCGGCTGTGGTGGGCATTTTTGCCAAGCAATTTTTGGGCTTGGCCGACGAGGTGGTGGTGCTCGACGACCACATCACCGGCGTGCTGACCGAGCACCAGGCGGGGCGCTGCCTGGACATGAAGCCCTCGGGCATTGACATGCGTGGGCGCAAATCGACCCCCGGGCGGTACTTCCAGGTGGCCAATCCGGGCAATGGCTGGGGAGGCACCGACATTGCCGATCCCTTGTCCATCATCGAAGGCTGGGACCCGCAAGTGGCCTGGCCGGGCTTGCGAATGCTCATGACCTCGACCACGGGTGAGCATGCGGCTTGGTATGTCCTCAACGCGCAATTGCAGGCCGTGCCGCAAGACATGCCTGCGGCAGTGCGGGCCATTGTGGAGCGCATTGGCGAGAACTGCGAACCCTCGCTGTGCAGCGTGATGTTTTTGGGGGGCGCAGGCGGCAGCTTGCGGGCCGGGGTAACTGAAAACCCTGTCTTGCTCACGCGTGCCATCAAGCAGGCCTTGGTCAATGTGACGTGTGGCGGTGCCCCAGCCCTTGTCTGGCCTGGTGGTGGCATCACCGTGATGTCGGATGTGCTGCGCATGCCGGACAACAGTTTTGGCACGGTGCCCACGCCAGCCATCATTGCCCCGATGGAGTTCAGCATGCGACTGTCCGATTACCAGGCCTTGGGCGGGCACATGGCATATGTGCGCTCGCTGCAGGAGGTCTTGAAGCAAGGTGCCTGGCACAGCGACGGCGCCCCAACGGCCCTGTCATGGCAGGCCCAAGCGCAGGCCAACCCCTGGCCGCTCGGGCAAGACCCGATGCTCGGATGAAGGGCTGCGCGTGAGTGCTACTCGTCACCGCTTGCCCGACGGCCGTTGGCATTTCCAGCACGGCCCCATGGACATCGTGATCGGTGCCGACCCTTTGGGGCCGGACGGTGAAGCTGCCGTGGCGCTCGCGCACGAACAAGCCTGGACGCGTTTTGAGCCCTTGCTGGCGGAATTGATGGCTGAATGGCCCGTGTTGCGCTTGCCTGTAAAAGCCGGTGCGCCCTGTCCTTTGCAAGGGGGTGTGGCGCGGCGCATGTGGCAGGCCTGCGCACCCTGGGTAGACCAGACCTACATCACGCCCATGGCCGCAGTGGCGGGCAGTGTGGCGCAAGAGCTGCTGGCTTGTTATGACCGCGCAGGCGTGGCACGGGCCTGGGTCAACAATGGCGGTGACATTGCCTTGCACCTGGCACCCGGTCAGTCGGTGCGGGTGGGCTTGTACGCCGATTTGGCGCGTCTGCAAGTGCACGAGTTGATGCAGGGCTTGAACCTCGATGGTGCATTTGAAGTGACGCAACCCATGCCCGTGCGCGGCGTGGCCACCAGTGGCTGGCGCGGCCGCAGCTTTTCTCTGGGCATTGCCGACAGCGTGACGGTGTTGGCCGCCACGGCGGCGCAAGCCGATGCGGCGGCCAGCATCATTGCCAATGCGGTCAATGTGGCGCATCCAGGCATCGTTCGTCAGCCCGCCAACAGCCTGCGCGACATGACCGATCTGGGTGATTTGGAGGTGACAGTGGATGTGCCGAGCTTGCCTGTAGAGTGCATTCAGCAGGCTCTTGAGGCAGGATGGCAGCGTGCACGAGAATGTCAGTCGCAGGGCTTGATCGCGGCGGCGGCTCTGGTGTGTCAGGGGCAAACGCGCTTGCTGCCCCTGATCGCAGCGACTGAGCCCTTATCCTTTGAGGAAAACCCTCTGGCCTTGGCCTGAGAAATGCTTATGGTGACGAAATGATTGAAATACGACGCGTGTTCACCCAAGTGGAAGAAATCTTCCATGAGTTCGGTCCTGCGCCTGCCCAGCCCCTGCTGCGCGGCGCCATCGGTGCGGTGATGACCAACCCCTATGCGGGCCGTTATGAGCCCAACATCTTGCCGATGATGGATGCCTTGCAGGATGTGGGCATTGACATGGCGCGTCAGCTGCTGGCGGCCATGGACGTGCCTGCAGAGCGCATCGCCACGTATGGCAAAGGGGCAATTGTCGGTGAGCTGGGTGAGCTCGAACATGGCGCGCTGTGGCATGTGCCGGGTGGTTACGCCATGCGCGAATTGCTGGGCTGGAAGGGGGACCGCGCCGCGTACAAGGCAGGCAAGGTCGATGAAAAGCCCACCGGCCAGCCAGGCAATGCCTTGGCCATCGTGCCTTCGACCAAAAAAGTCGGCCCTCCTGGGGCCTCGCTGGATGTGCCGTTGACCAACATCAACGCCTCTTATGTGCGCGGCCAGTTTGATGCCATTGAGGTACGCGTGCCTGGCGCACCGTTGTCGGATGAAATTGTCTTCATACTTGCCATGAGCACGGGTTACCGCATCCATTCACGCGTGGGCGGTTTGCTTGCCGAAGACATCAGCCAATGGAACGGCCTGCGCTGATTCCAAACGACCACACACACCCTCAAGGAGACGTCTTCGATGACCGCCAACATCCGAAAAATAATTGTTCAAGTGGACGAAACACGCCAGGAGATGGGACGTGCCGTCACGCCCCCCACACGCCGCGCTTTGGCCATGGCCGTGATCGCCAACCCCTATGCCGGGCGCTACAGCGAGAACCTGGACGAGCTCATCGCCATCGGTGAAGAGCTGGGCGCCTTGCTGGGGCAAAAATGCGTGAAGGCTTTGGGGATTGAGCCTGGGCAGGCGCAAAGCTATGGCAAGGCCGCCATCGTGGGTGAAGCCGGTGAGCTGGAACACGCCGCCGCCATCTTGCACCCCAAGCTGGGCGCGCCTTTGCGCGCAGCGGTTGAAAAAGGCGCTGCGCTGGTGCCTTCGGCCAAAAAGCGTGGCGGCATGGGCACCGCCATTGATGTGCCCTTGGGCCACAAGGATGCGGCGTTTGTGCGCAGTCATTTTGATGCCATGGAAGCGCGTGTGAGCGATGCGCCGCGCGCACAAGAAATTGTGGTCGCTGTGGTGGTCACCGACAGCGGTCGTCCGCTGCCCCGCATCGGCGGTTTGCAAGTGCATGAGATTCAAGGTCAGGACGGTTTGCGCTGAACAGCAAACCTCTTTTTTTGCGTTCGTTTTTTAACCCACCACAGGAGATCTTTCATGAAAGCAGTCAACCCTTTGCGCCGCGCCGTGGCGCTGGCGGCCCTTGCCTGGGTCGCCGTGCCCGCGCAGGCCCAAAGCACCTTCAAGATCGGTGAGATCAACAGCTACAAAGCCCAACCCGCTTTCCTGGAGCCCTACAAAAAAGGCATGGAGCTGGCCATTGACGAGATCAACGCCGGCGGTGGTGTGATGGGCAAGAAGTTCGAGCTGGTCACGCGCGACGACAACGCCAACCCGGGTGATGCCGTGCGCGTGGCCGAAGAGCTGATCTCGCGTGAAAAAATCGATGTGCTGACCGGCACTTTCCTGTCCAACACCGGCTTGGCTGTGGCCGACTTTGCCAAGCAGAAAAAGGCTTTTTTCCTGGCCGGAGAGCCGCTGACCGACAAGCTGACCTGGCAAGGCGGCAACGCCTACACCTTCCGTTTGCGCCCTGGCACTTACATGCAGGCGGCCATGCTGGTGCCTGAGGCCGTGAAGCTCAAGAAAAAACGCTGGGCTGTGGTCTACCCCAACTATGAATACGGCCAGTCAGCCGTGGCCGCATTCAAGACCTTGCTCAAAGCTGCCCAGCCCGATGTGGAGTTTGTGGCCGAGCAGGCACCACCGCTGGGCAAGCTCGACGCGGGCAGCGTGGTGCAGGCCCTGGCCGATGCCAAGCCCGATGCGATTTATAACGTGTTGTTCGGCGCCGACCTGTCCAAGTTTGTGCGCGAAGGCAACACCCGTGGCTTGTTCCAGGGGCGTGAAGTCGTCAGCATGCTGACCGGTGAACCCGAGTACCTGGACCCGCTCAAGGACGAAACCCCGAACGGCTGGATCGTGACCGGCTACCCCTGGAGCACCCACAACACCAAAGAGCACACCGCCTTCTTGCAGGCTTACCAGGCCAAGTTCAAGGACTACCCACGTCTGGGCTCGATGGTTGGCTATGTGATGATCAAGTCGGTGGCTGCTGGTGTGGCCAAGGCGCAAGGTGCAGATTCAGAAAAATTGCGCGTGGCCTTCCGGGGCCTGCAAGTGGACACCCCCTTGGGCAAGATCACCTACCGCGCTGAAGACCACCAGTCGACCATGGGCGCTTTTGTGGGCCGCACCAAGAACGAAGGCGGCAAAGGCGTGATGGTGGATGCGCGTTACCTCGACGGTGCGCAGTTCCAGCCCTCGGCTGCCGAAGTCAAGAAGTCGCGCAACGCAGACTGATGGATTGGATTCACGCTTGAGTGATGGACATCCCCTGGGGCAGTGCCCCAGGGGATGCCACGACCGGGCCTTTTTCGAAATGATCCCCTCATGAGTTTTTCCGGATTTTTCGTTCAGCTCCTCAACGGACTGGCCGCCGCGTCTTCGCTGTTTTTTGTGGCGGCGGGCTTGTCACTGATTTTTGGCGTGACGCGCATTGTCAATTTCGCGCACGGCTCGTTTTTCATGGCGGGTATCTACATCGCCTACAGCGTGGTGGAGCGCTTTGCCAGCAGCATCGGGTTTTGGCCATCGCTGGCCTTGGCTGCCTTGGCCGTGGGTGTGCTGGGGGCGGTCATCGAAATCTTGCTTTTGCGCCGCATTTACAAGGCCCCCGAGTTGTTCCAGTTGTTGGCCACGTTTGCCCTGGTGCTGGTGCTCAAAGACGCGGTGCTGTGGCTGTGGGGCCCTGAAGAACTGTTGGGGCCACGCGCGCCGGGCCTGGCAGGTTCGGTGTCCATTTTGGGGCGGCAGTTCCCCATGTACGACTTGTTTTTGATTGTGGCGGGGCCGGTGGTGCTGGCCTTGTTGTGGCTGCTGCTCACCCGCACCCGTTTTGGCACGCTGGTGCGTGCGGCCACACAAGATCGTGAAATGGTCAGCGCCTTGGGCGTGAACCAGGCCTGGTTGTTCACCACCGTCTTTGCATTGGGCGCTTTGCTGGCCGGACTGGGCGGTGCCCTGCAGTTGCCCCGCGAGCCCGCCAACCTCGAGATGGACCTGAACATCATCGGCGCGGCCTTTGTCGTGGTGGTGGTGGGGGGCATGGGCTCGATCCCCGGGGCGTATTTGGCGGCTTTGCTGATTGCCGAGGTCAAGGCTGTTTGTATCTGGCTCGGGGTGGTGGATCTGTTCGGGGTGTCGGTGTCTTTTTCCAAGCTCACCCTGGTGGTGGACTTTCTGGTCATGGCGGTGGTGCTGGTGTGGCGGCCCTGGGGGCTGCTGGGCAAAGCGCAAGCGCCCAGCCGCTATGTGGGCATGCGCGAGGAACCTTTGCGCCCCGCCAGCAAGGCCTACTTGGTGGCCGCATCGGTGTTGGGTCTGGTGATGGTGGCCATGCCCCTGCTCACCGCCAGTTCGCCTTACACCACGGTGCTCTTGATTGACCTGCTGATTGCAGCGCTGTTTGCGGCCAGCTTGCACTTCATCATGGGGCCTGCGGGCATGCATTCCTTTGGGCATGCGGCTTACTTTGGCCTGGGGGCCTACGGCGCGGCGCTGCTGGTGCGCGCTTTAGGCTTGTCCATGGAGGTGGCGCTGCTGGTCGCGCCGTTGGTCGCGGCCTTGGGTGCTTTGATTTTTGGCTGGTTTGCCGTGCGCTTGTCGGGCGTTTACCTGGCCATGCTCACGCTGGCTTTTGCGCAGATCACTTGGGCCATCACCTTCCAGTGGGACAGTTTCACCGGCGGCAGCAATGGCTTGACGGGCGTGTGGCCTTCCGAATTGTTCAGCGACAAGCGCATGTACTACTGGCTCACTTTGGGCTTGGTGGCGGCGGGTGTGCTGTGGCTGCGCAGGGTTTTGTTCTCGCCTTTTGGCTACGCCTTGCGCGCCGGGCGTGACTCGGTGTTGCGGGCCGATGCGATTGGCATCGATGTCAAGCGCATGCAATGGCTGGCTTTCATTCTGGCGGGCGGTGTGGCCGGTCTGGCGGGGGCGCTGTATGCCTTTTCCAAAGGCAGCATCTCGCCCGAATCCTTGAATGTGGGCAAGTCGGTGGATGGCTTGGTGATGGTTTTGCTCGGCGGCATCCAAACCCTGGCGGGCCCCGTGGTTGGCGCGTTCAGCTTCACCTGGCTGCATGACGTGGTGGCGCGCAACACCGATTATTGGCGCGCCATGCTGGGCGCCATCATCTTGCTGTTGGTGCTCTTGTTCCCCCAAGGCATTGCCGGTTCGGTGCAGGGGCTGTTGGAGCGCATGCGGTCCAGATCTTCGACCACATCTTCGACTGCAGGGGGGGCTGCATCATGAGCGCACCACTTTTGCAAGTGAACAACCTGGGCAAGTCCTTTGGCGGCGTCAAGGCCGTGGACGGCATCAGTTTTGACCTGGCCCCGGGCGAACTGCTGGCCCTGATTGGCCCCAACGGGGCAGGCAAGTCCACCACCTTCAACATGGTCAATGGTCAGCTGCGCGCCGATCAGGGCTCCATCCGTCTCCAGGGTCAAGAACTGGTGGGTCGCAAACCCCGCGACATCTGGCGTCAGGGCGTGGGGCGGACCTTTCAGATTGCCGAAACCTTCGTCTCGCTCACGGTGGTGGAAAACGTGCAAATGGCTTTGCTCTCGCACGATGACTTGCTGCTGTCCACATGGCGGCGCGCTGCGAACCATCGCCGCGATGACGCCCTGGCCTTGCTGGACCAAGTGGGCATGAAGGCGCAGGCCGACCGGCCTTGCAATGTGCTGGCCTATGGCGATGTCAAGCGGGTGGAGTTGGCTGTGGCCATGGCCAACAGCCCCAAGCTCTTGTTGATGGACGAGCCCACCGCAGGCATGGCGCCCAAAGAGCGCAACGAACTCATGGCCTTGACCAAAGACCTGGTCATTCAGCGCGGCATGGCGGTGCTGTTCACCGAGCACAGCATGGACGTGGTGTTTGCCTACGCCGACCGCATGATCGTGCTGGCCCGGGGACGCTTGATTGCGGAAGGCAAACCGCTGGAAATTCGGGACCACCCCAAGGTGCAGGAAGTCTATTTCGGCACCGGCAAGACATTTGAAAAGAGCAAGGCATGAGCACTTCAGACATTCTGCTCGACGCCAAAGGCCTGGCCGCTTGGTATGGCGCAGCGCAAATCCTGTACGACGTGGACCTGCAGGTCCGCCGTGGCGAGGTGGTGGCCCTCATGGGGCGCAACGGCGCAGGCAAGTCCACCACCCTCAAGGCCTTGATCGGCATGCTTGGTCGCAGACGCGGTCAGATCACGTTCATGGGGCATGACCTCTCACGCAGCGAACCGCACCACGCCGCACGGCTGGGGCTGGGTTTTGTGCCGGAAGACCGCCGGGTGTTCACCGACCTCACCGTGATGGAAAACCTGGAGGTCGGCCGTCAACGCGTGCGCCAGTGGCCCGATGGCACGGCCGCCCCGCACTGGACGCCCGAACGCCTGTTTGAACTGTTTCCCAACCTGGGCGAAATGCCCCAACGCCCCGGCGGGCGCATGAGCGGCGGCGAGCAGCAAATGCTCACCGTGGCCCGCACCCTCATGGGCAATCCGTTTTTGGTGCTGCTGGATGAACCTTCTGAAGGCGTGGCGCCGGTCATTGTGGAGCAGATGGTGCAGATGATTCTGGCGCTCAAGGCCCAGGGCGTGAGCATCTTGCTGTCCGAGCAAAACATGCACTTCGCCGAGCTGGTGTCTGACCGGGCCTATGTGCTCGAAAAAGGCCAGATCCGCTACCAGGCAAGCATGCAGGAATTGGCCGCCAACGAAGAGGTCAGACGCTCGTATTTGAGTGTTTGACCTTGGGGCACATGGTTTTTTCAACCAGGAGCAGCAAATGAGCACGAATGCCCGTAGACAATTTCTCCAAACCTCCGCCGCCCTGTGGGGCGCGGCCGCCTTGCCCCAAGTCTGGGCGCAGGGCACCATTCGACCGAACGAGCGCTCGGCGCTGATCGTGGTCGATGTGCAAAACTGCTTTGTGCCGGGTGGCACTTTGCCGGTCAACAATGGCCATGAAGTCGTGCCGGTGATCAACCGCATTGCCCCCGCATTTGAGAACGTGGTGGTCACGCAAGACTGGCACACCCCCGGTCATGCCTCTTTTGCCAGCAGTTATCCGGGCAAGAAACCTTTTGAAACCACAAAACTGAGCTACGGCCAGCAGGTGCTGTGGCCGGACCACTGCGTGCAGGGCAGTGAGGATGCCGCCGTGCACAAAGACCTCAAAGTGCCGCAGGCACAGGTGATTTTGCGCAAAGGCTTTCACAAGCACGTCGACAGCTACTCTGCTTTTGAAGAAGCCGATCGCAAGACCGCTACGGGTTTGGCGGGGTACTTGCGACAGCGCGGCATCCGCACCGTGTTTGTCACCGGCCTGGCCACGGATTTTTGTGTGGCCTGGACAGCGCTCGATGCCAAGCGCCTGGGCTTTGAGACCTATGTGATCGAAGACGCCTGCCGTGGCATTGACCTCAACGGGTCGGTCGCTGCCGCCTGGAAGCAAATGCAGGCCAAGGGGGTCAAACGCATCCAGTCCAGCGATCTGGCGCTGGGCTGATCCGGTCAGTGCATGCCTACCGCCCAGTCCTTGCAGGTCAACCAGGCATGGCATGCACTGCCAGACGCGGCTGCTCGCGCCACCTTGCTGCAGGTGCTGCGCAATGACCTGCAGCTCAACGGCCCCAAATACGGCTGTGGACTGGGCGAGTGCGGTGCCTGCACCGTGTGGGTCGATGGTGTGGCTGCGCGGGCTTGCGTGATCCCCGCGCACGGTGTGGCTGGGCGCAGCATCACCACGTTGGAGGGCTTACCCGCGCTGCACGCTGAAGGGGGCGAATTGCACCCGGTGCAGCAAGCCTTTGTCGATGCCCAGGCCGCCCAGTGCGGTTATTGCCTCAATGGCATGGTCATGATGGCGGCGGCCTTGCTGGCCCGAAATCCGAATCCGAGTGAGGCCGATGTGCGCAGAGAGTTGTCCGGTAATTTGTGCCGCTGCGGCACGCACCTTGAAATCATCCAGGCGGTGCTGTTGGCTGCCGAACGCATGGGCCAGCCGACATGACCCGGCGAGCTGAGTGGCCCCAGTGGCGCGCTGACTTCCATGCGGCACAGGGCGTGTTGCTCATCACGCGTGAGCCGCCACCTCCGCCGCTGCCCGTCAAAGGCCAGCCCATGGCGGTGCCGGGCAACCCGGCCGAGGGTGTGGAAATTTTGTTGGCGGTGTGGGACGACGGCAGTGTGACGGCACTGAACGGCCATGTTGACTTGGGCACGGGCATTCGCACCGCGCTGTCGCAGCTGGTGGCCGATGAACTCGATGTGGCGCTGTCCGAGGTGCATACGGTACTGGGCAGCACCCCACTGGCCCCCAACCAGGGGGCCACCATTGCCAGTGCCACGCTGCAAATTCATGCCGTGCCTTTGCGAGCCGCTGCGGCGCAGGCCCGCGCCTGGTTGCTGGCTCAGGCCACAGTCAAGTTGGGTGTTCCGGCCGATGATCTGCAGGTGCAAGGCGGTGTGGTGTCCTCGCGTTCGGACCCATCGCGCCAGTGCGCCTATGGCCAGCTGCTGCAGGCGCAACACGTCGCCCTCACGCTGGAGCTGGCGACGCCTTTGAAGCCTGCCAGTGAGCACCGCCTCATTGGTCAGTGCGTGCATCGGGTGGACATTCCCGCCAAGGTCAGCGGCGAGCAGGTGTTTGTGCACGACATGCGTGTGCCCGGCATGCTGCACGGGCGCGTGGTGCGGCCCCCGTATGCCGGGGCTGACCATGGTGACTTCATTGGCAACACGCTGGAGTCGGTGGACGAGTCTTCCATCGCGCACATTCCCGGTGTGCGTGCGGTGGTGGTGATCCGTGATTTTGTGGGGGTGGTCGCCGAGCGCGAAGAGCAGGCCGAGCAAGCCATGCGCGAGTTGCGCGTGCAATGGAAAGACTGGCCCGGACTGCCTGCCCTGGACGATGTGCCGCAAGCCCTGCGCAACAACCCGTCCACCCAGCGCCGACTGGTGGACGAGGGCGATGTGGACGCCGCAATGGCCCAAGCGGCGCAGCGTTTGTCGCGCACCTATGTGTGGCCTTACCAGCTGCATGGATCGATTGGCCCGTCTTGCGCCGTGGCACTGTGGCAGGGTGATGCCGCGTCTCCAGACCAGCCTGGTCTCATCGTCTGGGCGGGCACGCAAAACCCGCATGTCCTGCGCGCTGACCTGGCCCGGCTCATGGGCCTGGCCGACACCGCCATCGATGTGGTCCGCATGGAGGCGGCCGGTTGCTATGGGCGCAACGGGGCCGACGATGTGGCCGCCGATGCCGCATTGCTTTCCCGCGCGGTGGGCGCGCCTGTGCGGGTGCAACTCACGCGCGAACAAGAGCATGCCTGGGAGCCCAAGGGCGCAGCCCAGCTCATGGATGTGCGCGGTGGGCTGAACGCCGATGGTTCGGTGGCGGCCTATGATTTTGAAACCAGCTACCCCTCCAACGGCGCACCCACATTGGCGCTCTTGCTCACCCGCACGGTGGAGCCTCTGGCGCAAGCCTATGAAATGGGCGACCGCACCGCCCGGCCACCCTATGACTACAGCAATTTGCGGGTGAGTGTGAACGACATGGCCCCGATTTTGCGGGCCTCCTGGCTGCGTGGTGTGTCGGCCTTGCCCAACTCCTTTGCCCACGAAAGCTACATCGACGAGCTGGCGGCTGCCGCTGGGGTGGACCCGGTCGAATTCCGTTTGCAATACCTCAAGGACCCGCGCGCTGCCGAGTTGCTGGCGACCACCGCCGAGCGCGCAGGCTGGCAGCAGCGCACAGCGCCCCGGCAGCAAGCGGTGGCGGGCACAAACGGCGAAGTGGTGCGGGGCCAGGGCGTGGCCTATGCGCGCTATGTGCACAGCAAATGGCCGGGCTTTGGCGCTGCCTGGGCGGCGTGGGTGGCCGATGTCGAGGTCAACCGGCGCACGGGTGAGGTGCATGTCAGCCGCGTGGTGGTGGGGCATGACGCAGGCATGATGATCAACCCTGCTGGCGTGGAGCACCAAATCCACGGCAATGTGTTGCAGACCACCAGCCGCGCATTGCATGAGCAAGTGCAAATCGAGCCGCTCAAAAACACCGTGGCCACACAAGAGTGGGGCAGCTACCCGATTTTGAATTTCCGCAACGTGCCGGTGGTCGAAGTCGTCACCATGCCTCGGCAGCACGAAGCCCCCCTGGGTTCGGGCGAGTCGTCTTCGGTGCCCGGCACGGCGGCCATTGCGAATGCGATTTTTGACGCCACCGGCGTGCGCTTTCGGGAGCCGCCCTTCACCCCCGAGCGGGTGCGTGCGGCCTTGAACGAGGAAGCCCCACAAACCGAGCCGCCCACGCCCCAGCCCACACACGCGCCCACGGTGATGCCGCAAGGCCTGATCTGGCCCAAGCCTTGGCCTGTCTGGTCGCGTGCCGGTGCGGTTTTGGTGGGGGTCTTGGGCACCGCTTTTGCGCTGCTGGGCGGGCGTGCGGCGATTGCGCCGGTCAGCTACAGCCCGGGCACTTTGTACACCGCTGAAACGATCGAGCGGGGCCGCCAGTTGGCCGCCACAGGGGACTGCGTGGTGTGCCACACCGCACCGGGCGGCGTGCCCAATGCTGGGGGCCGCGCCATGAGCACCCCGTTTGGCACCGTTTTCACCACCAACCTCACGCCGGACCCTGTGCACGGCATCGGGCAATGGTCGTTCAGCGCCTTTCAGCGGGCCATGCGCGAAGGCATCTCGCGTGACGGTCGGCACCTGTACCCGGCGTTCCCTTTCACCTCATTTTCCAAAATGAGCGACGACGACCTGATGGCGCTGTACGGCTACTTGATGGCCCAGCCTGCCGTGGCGTCGGCGCCGCCCACCACATCGCTGGCT
Source organism: Limnohabitans sp. T6-5 (assembly GCF_003063315.1). Lineage (GTDB taxonomy): Bacteria > Pseudomonadota > Gammaproteobacteria > Burkholderiales > Burkholderiaceae_C > Limnohabitans_A. The sequence goes on along the minus strand of NZ_NERV01000002.1, from coordinate 551,183 downwards.
TTTCCTTTCAATCAGCGTGCCTTCATGGCGACCTGGAATGGCCTGTTCCACGATGCACAGCCTTGGGTGCCCGCGCCGGACCGAACCACCGAGTGGAACCGTGGCGCTTATTTGGTCAATGGCGTGGGCCACTGCGGCGCTTGCCACACACCGCGCAACGCGCTGGGGGCAGAGCGCAGCGGCCAGGCGTTTTTGAGCGGTGCCATGGTGGACGGATGGGAAGCGCCAGCCCTGACGGCTTTGTCGCGTGCGCCCGTGCCCTGGAGCGCTGAGGAGTTGTACCGCTACCTGCGCCATGGGCACACCGAACACCATGGCATGGCCGCGGGCCCCATGGCCCCGGTGGTGCAGCAACTGGCCCAGGTGCCCGACAGCGACATCCGTGCCATGGCCACCTACCTGGCCAGCTTCAACCCGCCAGAGACTGACAGCGCCACCTTGGCCCGGCAGGTGGTGCAACAAGCGGCCGAGCAACGCACCCGGCTGGTGGGCAGCGCCGGGCAGCGTTTGTTTGATGGCGCTTGCAGCGCCTGCCACCACGAAGGCGATGGCCCCAAACTGCTGGGCGTGAACCGGCCTTTGGCGCTGAACACCAACCTGCACAGCGAGCGGCCAGACAACTTGCTGCGGATGATCCTGGATGGCGTGCAGGAAGTGCCGGGGCCACAAGTGGGGTTCATGCCGGGTTTCCGCCATGCGCTCAACGACCAGCAAATCGCCGATCTGGCACGCTACATGCGCCAGCGCTATGCCCCTCAACAACCCGCCTGGACTGCGTTGGAAAGCGCTGTAGTGCGGGTGCGCAGCGCCGCCAGCGGGCATTGAGCTCGGCTGCATGCAGCGTCTTGCCCAGAGCTGCTTTTGAGGGGCTTTATCATTTGTTCAATCGGTTTCATTTTTGGAGTTTTTCATGTCCGTGATTTTGAAATCGCCCATCACCGGCCCTGCAGCCTGGAAAAGCAGTGACCACCAGCACCATACGGACTGGATGCATGTCCTTTCTGAGGATGTCATCGCTGTTCTCGATGCGGCCCTTGCGCATGTCAAAGCGCGAGGTTTGCACTTTCCCCATTTCACCCAAGAGGATTTTCCGATCGGAGCATGGGCGCAGGCCCTGAAAATCTACAGCGATGAGCTGGAAAACGGTCGGGGCTTTCTGGTGCTGCGGGGCTTGAAGATCGAGCGCTACAGCGAAGAGGACATCCAAATCCTGTACTACGGCATCGGCCTGCACATGGGCGTGCCCGTGCGCCAAAACCCCAAGGGCGACTTGTTGGGTCTGGTCATGAACGTGGGTGATGTGACGAAGAAAACCACCCGCGTTTATGAAACCAACCTTTACCTGCCGTACCACTCGGACCCCTCGGACGTGGTGGGGCTGCTGTGCATCCGCAAGGCCAAGCAGGGGGGCCTGAGTTCGCTGGTGAGTGTGGCCGCGATTTACAACGAAATTTTGCAAAACCACCCCGAATATCTGGGCTTGTACTACCGCACTTGGTATTTCTCTCACCTTTGTGAAGACCTGCCCAGCCTGTCACCCATCTTCAGCCACCACCAAGGCAAACTTAGCTGCCGCTACCTGCGCCAGTACATCGAGTTGGGCCACGAAATACGCAAGCTCCCGCTGTCCAGAGTAGAGATCGAGGCGCTGGATTTGTTTGATGACATCATGCACCGCGAAGATTTCCGACTGAGCATGATGCTCGAGCCTGGTGACCTGCAGTTTGCCAACAACTACGCGGTGCTGCACTCGCGCAACGAGTTTGAAGACCACGGTGTGCACGAGCTCAACCGCAAGATGCTGCGCCTGTGGGTCAAGATGCCCAATGCACGGACATTGGCGCCAGAGTTTCCTGGGCGCAACGGTTTTCCGGCACCAGCGCTTGTCGGCTAAGACATGGGGCGATCAGCCCTCATGACTCTCGCGTTTTGATTTGTGGCTGGGGCTTGTCTTTTTGGGAAGACCCTTGGCCTGCACCATGCCTTCCAGACTGAGCAGTGTGTCCACATGCGCCATAAAGCGGTTCAGATAGTCCGGTGAGAGGTCGCGCATCAGGCCCAGGGAGCGCAACACCAGCATGTGCGAGTTGATGGGGCCTGCGTTTTGCGGGGCCTGGGCGATGGCTTGCGTGACTTGTTTTTGCACGCTGAGTTTGCTCAGCCGCTGGCGAAATTGCTGGATGGAGGGGCTTTCGGTGCGCCATTCATGGGCGTGACCTGCAGGGCTGCTCGGCGTCTCGCGGGCCATGTCTTGCAGCAGTGCTGACAAGGGGCTGGCCTGCGAAGCCAGGGCAGGGGACTGACTCCGAATATCGGGCTGGCTGGCGGCCGCGGCCATGCTGGCTTTGAAATTCTCCAATGCTTGCTGAAGTTTGTCGCTCAGCAGTGCGTGTGCTTCGCCTGATTGGGTAAGCATGCGCTGGGCCAGGGTCTCGATGTAATGCCAGCCGATGGCGTCGCGTTGGGGTGCATCGCTTGCCCGCAGTTCGTTCAGCAGGCTTTCAAGCCCCGCAGTCTGACCGGATGGGACGTCGCTCATGGGGTGTTTGAGGCTTGGGCGCTGTTGCTGGCTTTGGGCACGGGGGCCATTTCCACGCGGCGGTTCTGGGCACGGGCTTTTTCGTTGCTGTTGGGCACCAGGGGCTGTTCTTTGCCAAAGGCGGCGGCAAACAGCATGGAAGACGGCATGCCTTCTTCGATCAGGGTGCGCGTGACGGTCAGTGAGCGCTGGGCCGAGAGTTCCCAGTTGTCTTCAAATTTGCGGTTGCGGCTTTTGATGGACTGGTCATCGGTGAAGCCGCTGACCATGAGCATTTCGTCACGCGACTGCAAATAACTGCGCAGCGGCAGCACCAGGCTCTTGAGCAATTTGCGGCCTTCGGGTTCGAGCTTGTCGGAGTTCAGCTCAAACAGCAGCTTGCCACTGATGCCGATGCGGCCGTTGTTGAGCGTGATTCGACCACTGGCCAAAGGAATGGCCAGGGCTTTTTCCAGCGACATGCGCTTTTGCTCTTCGGCCTGGCGCTTGTGAACTTCGGTTTCGAGCTTGGTGGCCATGTCCAGCTGAGCCGCCATGACACCCACCAGCAGCAGCACAAACGCGCCCAGCAGGCCCGTCATCAGGTCGGCAAACGACATCCAGGTCGGCGCGGTGGACTCGACATCTGCGTCGTGCTCGAGCATCAGGCGGCTCCTTCAGTGGCCAGGCTGGCGTGGTGTTGCAGGGTCTCCAGCACGTCTTTTTGCGAGGTGATGCTCAGGTCGATGATGTCGCGGGCCTGCGCCACGTAGTAAGCCAGTTGTTCGTCGCTGCGCGTCATGGATTTGTCCATGGCTTGCTCAATGCGTTGCAGCTGGCTCATGAGCTTTTCATTGGCCTCATTGAAGGCACGCACAGCAAAGCTGAAGGTTTCGCCCAGACTGGCCACATCCACGGCGCTGGCCGTGACCTGTGCGGCGATGTCGCCCAATTTGGCCGATTCGCTGCTGACGTGCGCCACGAACTGGCTGTTGGCTTGCTCCAGGGTGACGGCAGAGCTGCTCACCAGGCTGTCGATCACGCCGCGTTGTTCGGTGGACGCGTGGTGTATGGCGTCCAGCAAGCTGCTGAGCGTTGCCATGATGCGGGTGCGCTCTTCGAGCAAGGTGTTGTCGCGCGCCACGCTGACCGAGATTTCCTGACGCAGCTGGCCGATGACTTCGGCGGCGGCTTTGGGCGCCTCAGAGGCGGTTTCGATCAAGCGGGTGATCGGGTCTTCGAGCGCTGTGCCCAGGGTGCTCAGGTGCGCGGTCACGGCAGTTTGCAGCTCGGCCAAACGGGCGACTGCGGCTTGGCCGCGCTCTTCTTCGGCATCGCGCAGGGCCGACAGCTCGGTGCGCAGCACATCGCTCAGTTCGTTGGCGCGTTGTGCATTTTGGTCGGCCCATTGCGCCTCAGAGGCGATGCGCGCTTGCATGAGCGCCTCGCTGCTGGCCATGAGCCGGGTGATCTCGGCCAAAGTCTGGGTGGCCTGTGTCTGTGTGTGGGTGGTGATGTCTTGTGCGGTCTGCGTCAGCGTGTCGCAGATTTGCTGCTGCTGCGCCAGGGTTTGGTCACCCGACTGTTGCCACTGGCTTTGCAGCGCACTGGCCGTGGCTTGCAGGCAGTCTTGCCATGCTTGCAGGCGCTGCTGGTCGCTGCTGGCTTGTTCGGATTGCACGCGTTGCAAATCGGCCAGGGTTTGGCGGGTGTGGGCCTGGACTTGTTCAGTCACCAGACTGGCTGTTTGTGTGAGCGTGTTGCAGATCTGCTCTTGTTGAGCGAGGGTTTGGTCACCTGCGGTTTGCCACTGATTTTGCAGCGAAGCGGCCGTGGCTTGCAGCGATGCTTGCCAGGCCTCCAGTCGTTGCTGATCGGCAGTGGTTTGATGGTCTTGCTGGCGGGTGAGGTCAGCCAATGTCTGGCTGGCGTGCGCTTGGACCTGTTGTGTGATGTCTTGTGCGGTTTGGGTCAGCGTGTCGCAAATGGCTTGCTGCTGCGCCAAGGTTTGCGTTCCCGAGGCTTGCCACTGCTGGCTCAGCGCTGTGGCCATGCCTTCCAGCGATGTTGTCCAGCTCTCCAGTCGTTGCTGGTCGGCGCTGCTTTGCTGCGCCAGTTGCTGGGTGGAGGTGGTGTGGATCGTGGCCACCAAGTCTTGTGCGCGTTGTTCAAACGTTTGGCTGAAGGCGTCCAGCGTCTGGCCGACGCGCTCGATCAGTCCGGTGTTGGCGGCGTCGTTTTGGGCCAGTGCAGTGGTGTAGCTTTGGGCCACCTGGGCCGCCGTGGCGCTGAACTGGTCGTTGAGCGCGCTCATTTGCGCTTGTGTGCTGAGCAGCAAGCGCTCGTTCATGCTTTGGGCTTGCTCGGACAATTGCGCCATGGTGGCCTGCACCACAGGGCGAATGCCGTCGCTGGCCACCTGCATGCTGTGGCTCAGGCTGGTGCGCAGCGATTGGTCCACCGATTGCGCCAGGCCGGTGTAGGCGGTGTGCACTTCCTGGTGAAAGCTTTGCTGGTTGGCCAGCAGGCGCTCATTGATGTGCTCGCTGGTCTTGGCCATCTGCACCATCATGGCCTGCAGTTGCTGCACGACTTGGGGCAGGGCCTGCGTTTGTTGTTGCAGGGCCTTGAAGGTTTCCTGGCGCTGGTGCGTGAGCGAGAAGCCGCGCAGGCGGGTGGCGATCTGCGTGTCCAGAAACTGTGAGGCCTGCGCACGCTCGCGCCGCGCCAAGCTGCTCATCAAGCCCAGCATGGCCGAGGTGGCGACACCAGCGACCGAGGTGCCAAAGGCCAGCCCCAGGCCTTTGATGGGCTCAGAAAACGCGGCGCGAATGCCCGCAAGGTTGCTGGAGCCTTCCAATGCAAACACCGCGCCGTTGAGCGTGACCACCATGCCCAAAAACGTGCCCAGCATGCCCAGCATGACCAAAAGGCCCACCAGATAAGGCGTGAGGGCAGGGCCGGGCAGGCCCACACGCTCGCCCTCAATGCGCTGGCGCACCGGGTTGTGCAGTGCAGCGGGCAGGGTGATCAGCCAGTCGTTCAGCGTGATCAGGTCTTGCGGGATGTCGGTCAGGGCCTGACGCAAGGCGGCGCTGGTGGCCCGGTATTGGCGCAACTCCAGGGCGCCAAAGACATAGACCCCGCCAATGAAGGCGGTCATCACCAGGACCAGCAGGTGGCTGCTGGCCACGGACGCTGCCACCCAGAGGACAGCCAATGCACCCAGACCGAAGGCGGTTTCGAAGGAATAGCGTTTCATTGTTTTGTGGTGTTGTCTGCGTTGAAGGCTTCAAGAAGGCCCAGCGTGGGCTGCATACGCGTGTCCAGCTCGGCCAGCAAGGCGCTGCGCAAGTCCTGGCGCAGCGCCATGAGCCAGATCAGTGGCTGCTCTGGCCTGGCCTCTTCGGCAGCGGGGCTTTCGGCGTGTTTCTTGATGTGTTGTTTGAGGGCTTGCGCAAAACGTTTTTCGAGCAGTTTGGGCACCTTGCCCAGCAAAACCGCTTCGCGTTCGCTCAGGATGTTTTCAAAAGCGGCATCGAGTGTGGCCAGTTGTTGCAAGGCCTTCGAGCTTTTGTTCAGCTGTCCCCGCACTTGCGAGCGCAAATTGCGCACGGCGGTTTCCATTTGCCGCTGGTGGGCGGCATAAAAGCGGCGGTAGGGCTCAAAAGCGGTTTTCAGCTCGACGGGCGCATCCAGCTCAGCCGGCGGCATCTCAATGCGCGTGAGTCCCGGGCCAGGGGCGCCGCCTTGAGCGATGGATTGCACCCACTGCGCCCGGAACTTGTCCACATAGCGGCTCAGCGCCTCGCCGGTCATCACGCCTGCGCGGCGTGTGGGGGCGGCAGACTCGGTGGCTTGCGTTGCAGTCTCGGGGTTGAGCACGCCGTGCAAGGTGATGGCCTGGCGAAAGTCCAGCCATTCGCCCAGCCGCACCCCCACATCGGCGACGGGCACAGCCGCCTCCACCATGCCTTGCTCGGTGAGAAAGCGCATGAGGTGGGAGCGGTGGAGCGGGGTACGCACAGAGGCTTGCGTCATGGATTCAGTCGGAGCATTGCGCTCGGCGGGCCGAGTGCGGGAGGCTCCTTGGGGTCGATCAAGTGGGCGGGGAGTGCGACGGCTGAAGAAAATGGCTGCATCAGGCAGCACCGTCTTGGGGCATTTTACCTTCCCCCAGAGGGGCTGACCGTGTCATCAAGCGCACGACGCATGGATAAAAATGACATCAAAAAACCAATGCAGCACCTTTTCTGGGGTGTTTTGTCGCATTGATGGCAGGCTTGTGCGCCTCACCTGTCGGCGCTGAACCGGATGAAGAGGGCGGGGTGCTGCAGTCTCTGGGGGGAGCACAGAGCGTTATTGAATCGCGCTGGTTTTGGGCTTGAAGTCGCAAAACGCCGCCACCGCGCACTGCCCACACAAGGGTTTGCGGGCCTGGCACACATAGCGTCCGTGCAGGATCAGCCAGTGGTGCGCATCGACCAGGTATTTGGCTGGAATGCGCTTGAGCAGCTTTTGCTCCACTTCCAAGGGCGTTTTTCCGGGGGCCAGTCCCGTGCGGTTGCCCAGCCTGAAGATGTGCGTGTCCACCGCCATGGTGGGCTCGCCAAAAGCGGAGTTGAGCACCACGTTGGCCGTTTTGCGGCCCACCCCAGGCAGGGCTTCTAGGGCTTCACGGGTGCGGGGCACTTGGCCGCCGTGCTGCTCCACCAGAATGCGGCAGGTTTCCATCAGGTGCTTGGCTTTGCTGCGGTACAGGCCAATCGTTTTGATGTAGCTCTGCAGCCCCTCCAGCCCGAGGTCCAGAATTTTTTGCGGTGTGCCCGCCACCGGGAACAGCTTGCGCGTGGCCTTGTTCACGCCCACGTCGGTGGCCTGGGCCGACAGCAATACGGCGGCCAGCAACTCGAACACGCTGGTGTATTCCAGCTCGGTCACGGGCATGGGGTTGGCCGCTTGCAAGGTGGCAAAAAAAGATTCAATTTGTGCGGGTTTCATGGGGCGTCCGGATGTTGGCAAAATGTCGGCCAAGACAACACGGGAAGATACACCATGCCTTTGCAATTTGCCGACCGCCTCAACAACGTCGAAACCTCCGCCATCCGAGAGCTTTTCAAGCTTTTAGGCAAGCCGGGCATCATCAGCTTTGCGGGTGGCTTTCCCGACAGCGCCATGTTTGATGTGGACGGCATCCGCGAAGCCAGCAATGCCGCGCTGACGCAAGACCCAGGCGCGGCGCTGCAATACGGCGCGACCGAAGGTTTTGGCCCGCTGCGCGAGCAACTGGCCCACTTCATGGGCCAAAAGGGCGCCCAAGACGTGACCGCCGAACAGCTGATCGTGACCACCGGCAGCCAGCAGGCGCTGGATTTGATCGGCAAGACCATGATCAGCCCGGGCGACAAGGTGATCGTGGAAGGCCCGACCTTTTTGGCCACCATCCAGTGCTTCCGTTTGTATGGGGCGGAACTCATCAGCGCCCCGGTGGACGGCCACGGCGTCAAGACCGATGAGCTGGAAAAGCTGATCGCTGAGCACAAACCAAAATTTGTTTATTTGATCCCCACCTTTGGCAACCCTAGTGGTGCCTTGCTCAGCGCCGAGCGCCGCCAACAGGTGCTGGAGATGGCTGTGAAGCACCAGACCCTGATCGTGGAAGACGACCCCTATGGCGATTTGTATTTTGGTGAAGCGCCGCCGCCCAGCCTGCTGGCCATGAGCGCATCGGTGCCCGGCAGCCGCGAGCTGCTGGTGCATTGTGGATCTCTCTCCAAAGTGTTGTCGCCCGGCTTGCGCGTGGGCTGGATGATCGCCCCGGCCGAGTTGCTGTCGCGTGCCACCATGTGCAAACAGTTCAGCGACGCCCACACCAGCACCTTTGCCCAGGCCACGGCCGCGCAATACCTCAAGGCCGGCCGCATGCCCGCCACGCTGGACAAAGTGCGTGCCGTCTATGCCAAGCGTGCTCAAACGATGGGCGACGCGCTGCGCCGTGAGCTAGGTGATGCGGTGGAATTTGTGCAGCCCCAAGGCGGCCTGTTCGTCTGGGCGCGTCTCACGGGTTCGGGCGGCAAGGTGAATGACGGCAACGTGTTCGCCAAACGCGCCATCGACAATGGTGTGGCCTTTGTCCCGGGCACGCCGTTTTTCTGCGCCAACCCGGACCACGCCACCTTCCGCCTGAGCTTTGCCACCGTGGGCGAAGACAAGATCCTTGAAGGTGTTTCGCGTCTGGCCAAGGCGTTGGACTGAGTTTGGGGTGTGTCTTTTGTAGGAGCGGCGACCTCGCCGCTATTTGGGGGGCTTTCCTTTTGTAGGAGCGGCGCCCTCGCCGCGATAGACCCCTCGCAGACCACAAACCATCGCCCCGGGGGCGGGGCTCCTACAACAACAGCCCGTGCCCATTTTTTTCAGGACTTGTGCCATGAGTTCCAACACCACAGACATTTGCATCACCGTCCACGACACCGAAGTCTGGCTGCAAGGCCAGGGCGACGAAGTCATCCTCATGCTGCACGGATGGCCCGACACCCGTGCGCTTTGGGACGGCACCGTGGCCGCTTTGCAAGACCGTGCCACCTGCGCGCGCCTGACGCTGCCGGGTTTTGAAACCGGCCCCTCTGCCACCAGCTTGGCTGACATGTGCCAGCTGCTGCGCCAGATCGTGGACCGGATCAGCCTTGGCAAAGCCGTGACCCTGATGCTGCACGACTGGGGCTGCATCTTTGGTTATGAGTTCGCCATGCGCCACCCTGATTGTGTGGCCCGCGTGGTGGCGGTGGACGTGGGTGACCACAATTCAGGCGCCTTGCTGCGCAGCTGGGGCGCCAAGGAAAAACTGTCTGTGATGGGCTACCAAGTCTGGTTGGCTTTGGCCTGGAAAATCGGTGGCAATCTGGGCAGCCGCATGACCCGCGCCATGGCGCGCTGGCTGCGTTGCCCGACCGACCCAGAGCGCATCACCCACAAGATGAACTACCCCTACGCCATGCAGTGGTTCGGCACAGCGGGTGGATTCAAAGGCGCGGCTCAAATTCAGTTGCCCATGCCGCTCCTGTTTGTCTATGGTGAGCGCAAGCCCTTCATGTTCCATTCCGCCCAATGGCTTGAAAAAATTGCCGCCACGCCCGGCAGTGCGGTGCAGGGCTTGCCCTGCGGGCATTGGGTGATGATTTCACGGCCCGAAGCATTTCATGCGCGTGTGCGGGCTTGGCTTTGGGCCGAGTTGTGAAGCGAGGCGTGAGGCGTGAAGTGAGGGCGCAAGCATGAAACCCGACGATCTGATGAAGCTGGTCAGTACGCCCATGCCCTTTGGCAAACACAAGGGCACGTTGATCGCCGACTTGCCCGGTCACTACCTCAACTGGTTTGCGCGGGAAGGCTTTCCCAAAGGCGAGGTCGGCCAGTTGTTGCGGCTTATGCAAGAGATCGACCACAACGGTCTGAGCGATTTGCTCAAACCCCTGCGTACCCCACGGTGAGCCTGATCACTCCAGCCCGTACATGATGTTGATGCGAGCCACGTATTTGGACGCCCCGGCACCCACCTGACGGCCTTCGTGCACCACCGAGTGGGGGCCAAAGCCGTGGCGAAAGAACAGGGCAGAGCCCTTGCGGGGCAACACATCGACCCCGCTGCCATCGGGCCTGAACAGCCGGGTGCAGCCACCGCTGACGCCGTCTTCCGGGCCATTGAGGTAAAGGATCATGGTCAGGCCAGAACGCACGCTGTCGCCCCACTGCAGCATGTCGCGGCGGTCATCGCTCAGGCTGTAGCCGGGCCATTGTCCATCCACATGGCGGTTGAAGACGTCGTTGGCGTCGTAGCGGTACATGTTCAGGCGCTGGCTGAGCAGGCCGTAAAGAGGTTGGCCGTCGATGCTGGGGGGCAGCAGATGCCGCATGCGGCTCATCAAAGGGTCGAGCAAACGGTCGTCGGCCACCCAGTGCACCGATTTGTTCATGCGCATGCCCGGGGGCGTCTGGATGCCGGGGGCTTCGTCGCGGTAGCCCAGCAGTTCGCTGGCGGTGACGATGGCATCGGCTTCTTCGGGCGTGATCAACTCTGAAATCTCAAACGCCAGCAAGCCACCGAGTTCAATGTCGTGGCGGACCGATTTCAGGCTGGTTTGCGTTTTCAGTTGCAGCGCACGGGGGCTGCTGCTGAAGGCATGAATCGGCGTCATGGGCACCACGCCGCCCATGGGCAAGGAGCCGGGCATGTAGGCCACGGCCCAATGGGGCGGCCAGTCTTGCTGGGCCTCGTGGTCGTGGCTGATGGTGTCGAGTGTGGGGGATACGGTGCAGTTCATGGCCGTGGCGGGTGAGTCAGGGTGAGGGTGATTTACCACTGGCCGATGTTGGGCATGGACACCCAGGGCTCGGCCGGAGGCAGGGGGGCGCCGCTTTGCAGCAGCTCAATGGAAATGTGGTCGGGTGAGCGCACAAAGGCCATATAGCCATCACGGGGCGGCCGCACGATCTGCACGCCGTGGTCTTGCAGCCGTTGGCAGGTGGCATAAATGTCGTCCACGGCGTAGGCCACATGACCGAAGTTGCGGCCTTGTGTGTAGGACGATTCGTCCCAGTTGTGGGTCAGCTCGATTTGCGCCTGGCTGTCGCCGGGGGCGGCCAGAAAAGCCAGCGTGAAGCGGCCACTGGGCACATCGAATTGCCGCAGCAATTGCAGCCCCAGCGCATCCCGGTAAAAGCGCAGCGATGCGTCGAGGTCTGCGACCCGGACCATGGTGTGCAGGTATTTCATGGCTGATCGCCTTTGCTCATTTGGACTTGAGCACCCAAAGCGCCAGCTTTTGGGCATCGGCTGCAGACAGTTGGCTTTGAGCAGGCATGGCCATCTGCCCCCACTTGCCCTTGCTGCCTTGGCGAATGCTCTGGATCAGCTGGTCTTTGGCGTCGGCTTGGTCTGCGTATTTGGCGGCCACATCCTTGAATGCCGGTCCGACCAGGGTGCTGGCCATGGCGTGGCAGCCCGTGCAGCCGTTTTTCTTGGCCAGCGCTTCATTGGCCCAACTGTGGCTGCCCAGCAGCAAGCCAGCGCTCAAAAGCAGTGCGGTTTTCATTCAGCGCCCCAGGTTCATGAGCAGATCAGGCTGGACGATTTCGATCCAATAGCCGTCGGGGTCCTTGATGAAGGCCACGTCCTTCATCTTGCCTTGGTCGGGACGCTTCACATAAGTCACCTGGTTTTCGTCAAACCAGGACACGGCCGCAGCCAGGTCGGGCACAGAAAAGCAGATGTGGCCAAAGCCTTGGGGCTGGGCGTTGCCGTCGTGGTATTTGAAGTCCGGGTCGCTTTCGGTGCCCCAGTTGTGGGTCAGCTCCAGGATGCCGCGCTGGCTGAAGGTCCAGGCGGTGCGCTCACCTTCGTCGCTGGGTGGGGTGTCGCCGCTTTGGCGGTGCAGAAAATACAGCGAGAACTTCATCTCGGGAAAGTCCAGCTTGCGCAGCACCAGCATGCCCATGATGCGGGTGTAAAAGTCAAGGCTGACCTCAGGGTCCTTGATGCGCAGCATCGAGTGGTTGAACACAAAGCCGCGTGTCTGTTCGGGGGTGGTGGGGCTCACGCCAGGGAGGTTTTCCGTGCGAAATGTCATGGCAAAAGGATGGATGGAATAAGGAATGGGATGGCTGACAGACTCGCCGCGCACGGCGCGTGGCAAGGCCTCTGGCAATCGCTCCGATCGCCAGGTCAGTGCAGTGATGAGATGAATTACCTGCCCACTGCCGCGAACATCTTTGGGGGCAAATGAGCCTCCTCAATGCGCGGGTGCAAGTTGGCAACGCTTTGCTGCTGTGGGGGTTGGAGCTGCTTTTCCAGGTTCATCATCGAGCGGTGCAGGTACCGCATGCTGGTCACCCGCAGGAAAGAGGCGAAGTTGGGCACCTCGCCCCGGTGCGCCATGATTTCTTCGTGAAATTTGGCAATCAGGGCATTGGTGGTGCAGCCTTCTTCTTCGGCCATTTCGGCCAGGATGTCCCAGACCATGTTTTCCAGCCGGATGCTGGTCAGCACGTTTTTGATGCGCACCGTGCGTGAGCGTTGCTCATACTGGATGGGGTCAGCTTTGACAAAATATTCACACATGGTGCGCTCCTGTGACTACAGCAATCTGGGACATCTTGGGTGGCGCTTTCAGCTCAAAGCGCTTTTTCGGTCATCAATTTGGCGATCTGATCGGCCTGGCGGATGGCCAGCGTCACGATCGTCAAAGTGGGGTTTTCTGCGCCGCCAGTGGTGAACTGGCTGCCGTCGCTGACAAACAGGTTGCTGATGTCATGCGATTGACCCCATTTGTTGACCACCCCGTCTTCGGGTCTGGCGCTCATGCGACAAGTACCCATGTTGTGGGTGGACGGGTAGGGTGGCGTGCGGAAAGTCTTGATGGCCCCGGCCGCGCCGTAAATGCGTTCGGCCTGTGTGAAGGCATGGTTGCGCATGGCGATGTCGTTGTCATGGTCATCAAAGTGGACGTTGGGCGCGTAGTTGCCGTACTGGTCCTTGACGTTCTTGTTGAGCGTGACGCGGTTGGTTTCGCGAGGCATGTCTTCACCCACCAGCCACATACCGGCCAGGTTGGTGTAGTGGTCCATCCACCAGGCAAATTCAGGGCCCCAGCCACCGGGGTTCAAGAAGGCGGCCATGAAGGGGATACCCAGCGACAGGGTTTCCAGCTCGTAACCGCCCACAAAGCCCCGGCTGGGGTTGTGCGCAGCTTCGTCGCGCACGATACCGGCCATGGTGGTGCCCCGGTACATGTGCACCGGGTTTTTGAAGGCGGCATACACCGAGCCGGTCATGTGGCGCATGTAGTTGCGGCCCACCTGGCCCGAAGAGTTGGCCAGGCCGTCCTTGAACTTGCTGGACTCCGACATCAACAACAGGCGGGGCGTTTCGATGGCGTTACCGGCCACACAAACCACGCGGGCTTTTTGGCGCTGTTCCTTGCCGTCCTTGTCGAAATACACCACGCCGGTCACTTTGCCTGCCGCGTTGTGCTCGATGCGGGTGACGTGCGATTGGGGGCGCAACTCAAAATTGCCCGTGGCTTCGGCCTTGGGAATCTCGGTGTAGAGCGTGGACCATTTCGCACCGCTCTTGCAACCCTGAAAGCAAAAGCCCAGCTGCATGCAGCGGCCTCGGCCATCGCGGGGCTGGCTGTTGATGGCCATGTTGCCGGTGTGCACTTCCTTGTAGCCCAGCTTGGTGGCGCCCGCGTGCATGACCTTGAAGTTGTTGTTGCCGGGCAGGCCGGGGATGCCGTTGGTGCGGGTCACGCCCATTTTGTTTTCGGCTTTGGCGTAATAGGGGGCCAGCTCGTCCAGTGTCACGGGCCAGTCGAGCAGGTTGGCGCCAGCCACGTTGCCGTAAACGGATTTGGTGCGGAACTCGTGCTCTTGAAAGCGCAGTGAAGCCCCGGCCCAGTGGGTGGTGGTGCCGCCCACGGTTTTGCAGATCCATGCAGGCAGACCCGCAAAGTCTTTGGCCACGCGCCAAGAGCCCGAGGTGGTGCGGGCGTCCAGCCAGGCCAGCTGGCTGAACGACTTCCATTCGTCGTTGATGAACGATTCTTGCGATTGGCGTGCGCCCGCTTCGAGCGACACCACCTTGATGCCTTTTTGGCACAGTTCGTTGGCCAATGTGCCGCCGCCTGCGCCTGAACCAATGATGACGACCACGGAGTCGTCATTGAAATCAAATTTAGCCATGTCAATCCTCTGTATTCGGTGTGGAGTCAATGTGGAGAGCAGCCGGGATCAGCCCATGAAGGGCGGTGGGCTGGCTTCTTTGGACGGGGCGGGCAACCATTTCAGGTCCTGAAAGCCCCGGGTGATGTAGCCGCCTTTTTCCCAGGCCGAGCCGGGGTAGCCGAACACCGCATAGGCCATGTCGTTGTCATAAAGGGACGTGACGCACTGGCCGCGCACGGTGGCAAAAAACGCCGTGCCTTCCATGCTCAGCACCAGCTCGTATTGCTGCTTGGCGCTGGCCTTGGCAAAGTTGCCGCCGGTGGATTTGTTCAGGTAGGCCACGCCGTCCTGGATCATCTTGGCGGCGCCTGCGTCACCAGCGGCTTTGGCGTCCAGGTCTTTGGACAGCAAGGCATAGACCGCATCGGGCAGTTTTTTGTGGGGGAACAACACCCGGCCCATGGCCATCAGGGTCTGGCCCTCGGCGGTGGAGAGTTTTTTCAGCTCCAGCGCCCAGGCGGTGGACGGGGCCAAAGCTGCGAGCATGGTGCCCGAAGCGAGGCTGCCAAACAGCAGGCCGGACCCTTTGAGGAAATCGCGGCGGGCCAAAGGCATGTTGACTTTGCGGACAACGCCGCTTTCTTCGTCGCAGCCAGCGGCTTCGACATTCTGGGTGATGGGTATGACGCGCATGAAAGTCTCCGTTGATGTGGATGTCTTTGCATGGTTTGCAAATGACAGGTCCAGTATTTCATCGGAGACCGTTTGGCGGGTGATAGCTGGCTACTTACAAAGCAGAAAACCCCTCAGGGTTAACGCTAGGAACCAGTCACGTAAATGACTGATTTTGGGGCGTCTCAGACTTTGACGACTTCCAACAGCCGGTCCAGCCCGCCTTCTTGAATAGCCACCATGGCCTGCTCACGCACCTTGGGTTTGGCGTGGTATGCCACTGACAAACCTGCGGCACCCATCATCGGCAGGTCGTTCGCGCCATCGCCCATGGCAATGCACTCGTGCGGCTTGATGCCCAGCAGGGATGCCACTTCGAGCAAGGTGCGGCGTTTTTCTGCGCCATCACAAATATCGCCCCAGCTTTGCATCACCAGGCCACCCGTGAGTTCGCCACCCACGATCTCCAGTTGGTTGGAACGGGCGAAGTCGATGTTCAGGCGATCTTTGACACGGTCGGCAAAGAAGGTGAAGCCACCTGACACCAACAGCACCTTCATGCCCACCTTCTGGCAAGCGGCGATCAGCTCGGCCGCGCCGGGATTGATCTTCAGGCGCTCGGTGTACACGCGCTCCATGTCGGCCAGCGTCACGCCTTTGAGCAGGGCCAGGCGCCGACGCAGGCTTTCTTTGAAGTCGGTGATCTCGCCGCGCATGGCAGCCTCGGTGATGGCCGCCACCTCGGCCTTGCGACCCACGGCATCGGCGATCTCGTCAATGCATTCAATGCTGATGAGTGTGGAGTCCATGTCAAACGCGATGAGCTTGAACTGGGACAAAGACAGGGGGGCGGTGAAGCCTTGGATGGCGAGGCCGGGGGCAAATTCTGTGGGGTAGGAGGTGGCGGTGGTCATGGGTCAGGATTATCGCGTCTGGGGCATCACGTTTTGGGCAGCGCGTGGGCTTGGGCCAGCAGTTCATCCCAATCACCCGGCGGGTGTCCGCTGTCCAGCATATTGCGAAACACGCGGTAGGCGTCGTCTGGGCTTTCGTAGGCGCGGAGGGTGTCTTCGTCGTTCACCCAGGCCAGCACGATGATGCGGCTGGCCACATGGAACCGAAAAAACAGCCGGTACTGCTGAAAGAACTTGGCCCGAAACCAATGCCGATGGGCATCCCTCTGTGAGTTGCCTTGGCGGTATTCGGGCCGTGTCGGGTCTTGCGGAATGACCTCTAACGCGAGTTGCCGGATGGCGGCCAGGCGTTTGGTGGCGTTTTTGCGGGTGTAACCCTGTGGGTCTTTGGCCTGCAGCGCGGCCACCTGATCGGTCAAGGCCTGTAACTGCGCCACAAACAGCGGGTGGGCAAACACCGTCCAGCCGTTAACGACCAGCGCTTCATCTGCGCTGCTCATTCATCGTCTGCCGACAAAGGCGCTTCCAAGTCAACGGCCACACCCGCCGTTAGCGCCTGCACGCGCTGCACCAGCGCCTTGTCCAGCGCTTGCAGGCGCTCGGGGTGCTGGGTCATGTCCTTGGCCAAAAAGCCCAAAAACGCATCCATCGCCGGGTCGGTGTCGGTATCTGCCGCACGGGTCAGCAGCACATTACCGTCGGGATGTACGGTGTAACGCAGCTTGTCGCGCTTGCCCAAATTGAGTGCCCGGCGCACGGCATCGGGCACCGTGGTCTGGTAGCGGTCGGTGAGGGTGGATTCGGCAGCGATCAGGGCGGGCATGTGGCGTTCTCCATTGGGGAATGGCGATGGTAATGCAATTGCATTGCCTTATCAAGTTGATATTCACTAGACTTGCTGAATTTGCCAATAAAACAAATGCGCATGCCTTTGAAAAACATCCATTTTTCGGGCGATTGACCGACGGCAAGCGGTTGGCTCACGTTACAGTTGTTGGATTCAATTTTCGACAGTTGCACGCTAGAAAAACGAGCCCATGGCCATCAAAAAATCAGACCTGTATTCCTCTCTTTGGGCCTCTTGCGACGCATTGCGTGGGGGCATGGATGCCAGCCAGTACAAGGACTACGTCCTGTTCATGCTGTTCATCAAATACGTGAGCGACAAATACGCCAACAGCGACGACTTTGCCCCAGCGGTGGTCATCCCCCAGGGGGCCAGCTTCAAGGACATGATTGAGCTGAAGGGCAAGAGCGACATTGGCGACAAGATCAACACCCAGATCATCCAGCCGCTGATTGATGCCAACAGCAAGCTGGCCCGCAGCGACTTTCCGGACTTCAACGACCCCAACAAACTGGGCGAAGGCAAGGAAATGGTGGAGCGTCTTGGCAACCTGATCGCCATCTTCCAAAAGCCCGAGCTGGACTTTTCGCAAAACCGCGCTGACCACGACGACATCCTGGGCGATGCGTATGAATTCCTCATGCGCCACTTTGCGCAAGACTCGGGCAAAAGCAAAGGCCAGTTCTACACGCCCAGCGAAGTCAGCCGCATTCTTGCCAAGGTGCTGGGCGTGGGACCAGACAACACCAGCGCCAAAACCACCGCGTATGACCCGACCTGTGGGTCCGGATCGTTGCTGCTCAAAGTGGCTGCCGAAGCGGGCAAGCAAATCACCCTCGAAGGCCAAGAAAAAGACGTGACCACCGCGGGCTTGGCGCGCATGAACATGATCTTGCACGACTTCCCCACGGCCAACGTGCTGAGCGGCAACACGCTCACCGCGCCCAAGTTCAAAGACGGCGAACAGCTGCGCACCTACGACTACGTGGTGGCCAACCCACCTTTCAGCGACAAAGAGTGGAGCACGGGTCTGACGCTTGGCGACAGCGGAAAAGGTGACCCTTACCAGCGCTTTGGCTGGGGCGTGCCGCCACCCAAGCAGGGCGACTACGCCTACCTCATGCACATCATCCGTAGCATGAACAGCACCGGCAAAGCCGCTTGCATCTTGCCGCACGGGGTGTTGTTCAGGGGCAATGCCGAAGCGGTGATCCGCGAAAAGCTGGTCAAGTCTGGTATTTTGAAAGGCATCATCGGCCTGCCAGCCAACCTGTTTTATGGCACGGGGATTCCGGCCTGCGTGTTGGTGCTGGACAAACAAAACGCCAACGCCCGCAAGGGTCTGATGATGATTGACGCCAGCAAAGGCTTCATCAAAGACGGCAACAAAAACAAACTGCGCGAGCAAGACATCCACAAAATCGTCGATGCGTTTGACAAGCTCGAAGACCTCGCAGGCTATGCCCGCATGGTGCCGCTGGATGAAATTGCCAGCGACAAAAACGCCTACAACCTCAACCTGCCGCGCTACATCGACAGCACAGAGGCCGAAGACATTCAAGACCTGCAAGCCCACATGACGGGCGGCATTCCCCACCGCGACTTGGACGCACTGGCCGCCTACTGGAAGGTCATGCCCGGCTTGCGCAACATGCTGTTCAAGCCCCTGCGCGAAGGCTATGCCCAGCTGCAACAACCCATGAACGAGGTGAAAGCCGCCGTACTGGCCCACCCCGAGTTTGTGGCTTTCAATACCCAAGCCACCAGCAGCTTTGCCGCATGGCAAACGCGCAACTTGCCTGCACTGCAAGGCATCCAGCCCGGCGACAAACCCAAAGCCCTGGTGGCGCAACTGGCCGAAGACCTGCTGGCCACCTTCAAGCCCGTGCCCTTGGTGGATGCGTATGACGTGTACCAACACCTCATGGACTACTGGGCCGAAGTCATGCAAGACGACGTGTACCTGCTGGTGCAAGATGGCTGGGCCAGCGCACGCACCCTGCGCGAAGTGGGGCAAGTCAAAAACAAAGACAACAAACTGGTGTGGCCCGAAGCGCACGACTTTGTGATCAACAAACGCCGCTACAAGAGCGACCTGATTCCCCGCGCCTTGCTGATTGCCCGCTACTACGCCGCCGAACAAGCCGCGCTGGATGCCAAACAGGCAGAGCTGGACGCCGTGAGTGCCCAACTGGCCGAGCTGGAAGAAGAAAACAGCGCCGAAGACATGGCCTTTGCCGGGTTTGAAAAAATCAACGACAAAGAAGTGAAAAGCCGCATCAAAGAAATCGGCAACGACCCGGATGCCGCCGACGAGCTGGCGGTGCTGAAAGCCTGGCTCAAGCTCAGCGACGAAGAAGCCACCCTCAAGAAAAATGTGAAAACGCTTGACGCCGCGCTGGAGCAAAAAGCCTACGACCGCTACGCCACGCTGACCGAAGCCGACATCAAACAACTGGTGGTGCAAGACAAATGGTTGGCCACCCTGAATGCCAGCCTATCTGCCGAGCTGGACCGCGTGAGTCAAACCCTGACCCGCCGCATACGCGAGCTGGCCGAACGCTATGCCACACCGCTGCCTGCGCTTGCCGATGAGGTGGAAGCCCTGTCGGCCAAGGTGGGCGAGCACCTGAAAAAAATGGGGGTGGTATGGTGAGTTCGAATGATTCAAACACTCGAAAAAACAGGGGGCGCAAGCTTCCCGATGTGCAACTCCCCGTGGCCGAAGGGGTGAGCCAAATGCCGGCTGACTATGGCACTTGGTTGCTTCATATCAAGCAGCTTGTGGCGCAAGAACGTGTCCGTATGGTCATGTCCGCCAACGCTGCGTTGGTCTTGCTGTATTGGGACATTGGGCGAGCCATCCTTAACAAGCAAGAAGCCCAAGGCTGGGGCACGCGTGTCATTGACCGGCTTTCGCACGATCTCAAGCAAGCTTTTCCGCAGATGAGCGGTTTTTCGCCCCGCAACCTCAAATACATGCGCAGCTTTGCCAGCGCATGGCCCGAGCGAGCAATTGTGCAACGCACCGTTGCACAATTACCTTGGCGAAGCAACCTCATCCTGCTGGAGAAGCTGGACACGCCCGAGCAGCGCCTTTGGTACGCAGAAAAAGCCATTGCCCAAGGTATGAGCAAAGACGTTCTGGCGTTGCAAATTGAATCGCAATGGCACGCACGCCAAGGCAGCGCGTCACACAACTTTGCTGTTGCGCTGCCGCCTGCTGAATCTGACATGGCCGCGCAAGCCTTCAAAGACCCCTACCTGTTTGACTTTTTAGGCACAGCCCCACTGCGCCGCGAAGCCGAGTTGGAGCAAAAACTGGTGGATCACATCCAGCATTTCCTGCTGGAACTGGGGCAAGGCTTTGCCTTTGTGGGTAAGCAAGTGCACCTTGAACTGGGTGGGCGTGACTTTTACCTTGATCTTTTGTTCTACCACCTGCATTTGCGTTGCTATGTCGTTGTCGAACTCAAGGCAGGTGAATTTGAGCCAAGTCACGTTAGCCAGCTCAATATCTACCTGAAAGCTGTGGACGACCTGCTGCGCCACCAAGACGACAAACCCACCATTGGCTTGCTGCTGGTGAAGAACAAAAATAAAACACTGGTCGAGTACGCCCTGTCAGGCCACACCAAACCCATGGGCGTGGCCAACTGGATGCAGCAACTCCAGCAAGCTTTGCCTGACGAGTTCAAGACCAGCCTGCCTACGGTGGAAGAAATCGAATCCGAATTGCAAATCGACTTTGGCTCAGGGGACGGGCATGACAATTGAACACAGCCCCAGCCTGTGCTCCAGCCTGCAAGCCGAGCTGGACCGCGTGAGCCAAACCCTGACCCGCCGCATCCGCGAGCTGGCCGAGCGCTACGCCACGACGCTGCCTGCGTTGGCTGGTGAAGTGGAAGCGGGGTCGGTGAAGGTGGGAGTGCACCTCAAGCGAATGGGGGTTATATGGAAGTGATGGTTCGAGAAGTATGGCAAGTTGCGACGCTCTCGTCTTTAGCCGAAAAAATAATGGTTGGTATTGCAAGTGCTGCTACCCATGCGTATCGCGCTAAGGGCATACCAATGTTTCGCAATCAGAATATTAAATCCGGATATTTGGAAGACAGTGATTTGTTGTTTATCACCCCAGAATACGAGGCCGCTTTTCGAAATAAGCGGCTGCGCACTGGTGATTTAGTCACGATGCGGACTGGATACCCGGGTGTGACCGCCATAGTTCCTGCTCAGTATGACCAATCCCAGAGTTTTACGACACTCATCACTCGTCCCAAAAAAGATGCGATTGATAGTTTGTTTTTGTGCCATTACATAAACTCTGAGTTTGGAAAAAAATTTTTTGAGCAGAGTCAAATCGGCGGAGCACAAAAGAATGTGAACGCAAGCACTTTGCGAGGAATGCCAATACCGGTTCCGCCGCGTCAAGAGCAACTTGCAATTGGCCTAGCCATTTCAGACCTCGATGCCCTGATCGCCGGACTGGAAAAACTGATCGCCAAAAAGCGCGACCTCAAACAAGCCGCCATGCAACAACTCCTCACCGGCCAAACCCGCTTGCCGGGGTTCAGTGGGGAGTGGGAGCTGCGACAGCTCGTGCAGTTAGGTACATTTTTAAAAGGCAGTGGTGTCAAACGTGATGAAGCAATGTCGGGTGAGCTTCCATGCGTTCGATACGGTGAGATTTATACCGTTCATAGCGACGTGGTGCGAACATTTCATTCACGCATATCTCCGCAAGTTGCAGCAAAAGCAACGCGCATCCAAAAAGGCGATTTGCTGTTCGCAGGATCTGGTGAAACCAAAGCCGAAATTGGGAAATGCGTTGCAATGGCGTTACCGATGGAGGCCTATGCCGGCGGCGACATCGTGATCTTGCGTCTTCGAAGCGGTAACCCATCATTCTTTGGCTACCTCTTGAATACACCCGCGGTCGTGCGCCAGAAATCTAATCTTGGGCAGGGCGATGCTGTCGTTCACATCAGCGCGCTTGCACTATCGAGCATAGAGGTAGGAGTGCCAAGCATAGAGGAGCAAACTGCCATCACTACAGTCCTTTCTGATATGGATCTAGCGCTCTCAGCACTCAAAGACCGCCTTGCCAAAACCCGTGAACTCAAGCAGGGGATGATGCAAGTGCTTCTGACTGGTCGAACTCGCTTGGTCTGAACGAAAGAAATACGTGTCTATTCTTCAAAATGCAATCGACTCCATTCAAATCGGGGTTGAAGACTTTCAGAGTACAGATCAAAGACGGCAGGTATCCGCATTGCGCAACATCGTCGCTGGTATGTTGCTTTTGATGAAGGAAAAACTCTGTGAGTTGTCACCCGCCCACGACAAAGAGCTGCTGATCAAAAAAGAAATTCTTCCTGAACAGTTGGCAGATGGAACTGTTGTGTTCAAGGGCAGGGGCAAGAAAACGGTTGATGTTTTACAGATTGAAGAACGCTTATCCAGCCTGAATGTGGTTGTTGACTGGAAGCGTTTGAATGAGATAACTAAGCTGCGAAATGATTTGGAGCATTACTACACCGACAGATCACCGGACGCGGTCCGTGAGATCGTTGCCAAGTCGTTTTTAATTCTGCGTGACTTTGCGGTGAGTGCGCTGGATGAAGATCCAATTGAATTGTTTGGCGTTGACTGCTGGAGTGCCTTGTTAGAAACCAATGATGTCTACGCGGCAGAGGAGAAGGCTTGCCACGAAAGCATCCAGAAAATTAATTGGAAATATTCGACTGTTGAGGATGCGCTCAAAGAATTACGCTGTCCCGCTTGCCATTCCTCGCTGATTGAGTCAACAAATGAAACGGATACCTACCCAGATATCGGGCTTCGTTGCAAATCCTGCAGTCATGACTTCCAGTTTGAGGAGGTAATTGAAGAGTGCATAAGTGACTTGCTTTCAGGCGCCGCACATCATGCGATTAAAGATGGTGGTGATTCACCTTACGGAAAGTGTCCGCATTGCTTCAAAGACACCTACATCTTTGAAGAAAACTGCTGTGTTGCTTGCGAAGATGAGCTTGAATTCACTGAATGCATTCGATGCGAGACTTCGCTTGGTTTAGATGATCAGTTCAATGATGGTCTTTGCGGATATTGCCAATACGTTTATGAAAAAAGCATGGACGATTGATCGTTGCTGTGCATGAACTAAGCCAAGACATTCAACAGACTGATTCACATGACCGAAACCGACCTCCAGCAAGCGTTGGCCCGTTGCGAAGACAGCCACCACCAGTTCAAGCGCGATGCCACCAATGCCGACGGCATGGCGGCCGAGCTGGCTGCGTTGGCCAATAGCGGCGGGGGCACGGTGTTTTTGGGTGTGGCTGATGACGGCAGCATAGCCGGGCTGAATGCGGCCGATGTGCGGCGTTTGAACCAGCTGATCAGTAACGCGGCCAGCCAGCATGTGCGCCCGCCGCTGCACCCGCAAACCCACAACGTGCAAACCGCCCAAGGCTTGGTGCTGGTGGTGTCGGTGCCCGATGGGCTGAACAAACCATATATGGACCTGCAAGGCCGTGTGTGGGTGAAAAGCGGGGCCGACAAGCGCCATGTGACGGCGCGTGAAGAAATGCAGCGCATGTTCCAGCGCGGCGGGCTGCTGCAGGCCGACCAGGTGCCGGTGCGCAACGCCACGGTGGCCGACATCGACGAGCGGGCCTTTGGCCGCTACTTCGAGCGGCGCTATGGCCAAAGCCTGAGCGCAGCAGGCTTGTCCGTGGCCCAGCTGATGGAAAACCTGCAACTGGCGCACGGTGGTGTGCCCAACTTGGCGGGCGTGCTGCTGTTTGGCAAGCACCCGCAGCGGCTGCTGCCGGTGTGCCAGATGGGCGCAGTGTGGTTTCCGGGTACGCATTTGGGCGACACGCGCTACCTGGACAGCGAAAACATCGACGGCCCGCTGGACGAGCAGTTTGAGCGGGGCATGGCTTTCATCAAGCGCAGCTTGCACAAGGTTCAGGCGGGCAGGGGCTTTAACACGCTGGGCCAGTTGGAGCTGCCCGAAGAGGCTTTGGTGGAGCTGCTGGTGAACGCCTTGGTGCACCGCGACTTTTTGGTCAGCGCCACCATTCGGCTGTTTGTGTTCTCCGACCGGGTAGAGATCATCAGCCCCGGCCATTTGCCCGACAGCCTGACGCCCGAGCAAATCCGTACGGGTGTGTCCAACCGCCGCAACCAGGTGCTGGCCGAGCACGCGGCGCATATCTTGCCCTACCGTGGCATGGGCACGGGCGTGCCCCGGGCACTGAACGCTTGGCCCCAAATTGATTTGGTGGATGAGCCAGAAATCAACCAGTTTCGGGCGGTGGTTTGGCGGACGGTGGCTGCTTCGGTGGTTTCTACCGAAGTCACCCCCGAAGTCGCCCCCGAAGTCACCCCCGAAGTCACCCCCGAAGTTGGGCGATTGCTGCAAGTGTTGGTTGGGGAGATGAGTCGGGCCGAGCTTATGGCCAGTCTGGGTCTCAAGGATGAAAAACACTTCCGTGAAAGTTACCAGCAGGCCGCAGTGACCACGGGCTTGGTGGAAATGACCATCCCCGACAAGCCGCAAAGCCGCAACCAAAAATACCGGCTGACTGCAGCTGGCAGGGCCTTGGCTCGAGATGGCGATGCCAACGGACCAGCTTAATATGGGTAAAACTGGTGCTTATCATGCACAGGTGATGCGTGCGCTTGCCAGCAGGGTGTGCTGGCAAAATGGCAAGTAATTTTCCGAAAATAGATAAAACTTTTAATCGACAGGTTTACTCATGATCCGAACCATTCAAATAGACGGTTTCAAGTCCGTTCATTCGCAAGAGTTATCGTTGGGCAGATTGAATTGTTTTATTGGTGCCAACGGTGTGGGTAAAAGCAATGTGCTCGAAGCTATTGGAGTCCTTGGTGCTGCGGCCAATGGGGTCGTGGACGATGAAGCGCTGATGCGGCGTGGTGTGCGTGCTGGGTTGCCTCGGTTGTTCAAAAGTTCGTTTGCCTCAGAGCGCACACCTGCGCACATTGGTGTTTCAGCGCAAGGCGGGCAAGCGGAGACTTACCGCGTGTCACTTCTCAATCCATTGGATGCACCTGAACCTGCCTGGTCATTTAAAACAGAGTTTTTGAGTGATGGACAAAATGACATCGTTTCTGACGGTGTGCGCAACAAGAAAAACCTTAATCCTCAAGCAGGCCTTGCCGCATTGAAGTTGGTTGATGTGGCGTCAGATAATCCTGCAGCCAAATTGATGCAGTGTTTGCAAAACTATGCCATTTATTGCCCCAACACACCTACGTTGCGAGGCATCAGCCCTGACCTTCAAGCCCGTGATCCAGTGGGGCTCAGCGGCGGTCAATTGGCTGAGGGATTTGAAGATATCCAGAGACGATTTTTTGATGACCCTAGCGGCGTGCTGGATGAAGTCTTGGAGCTGATCGATTGGGTTGCGGATGTTCAATCCACAAGTCACGGTGCAGGTTTGCTGTCACCCAAGGTGCCCCGCACCAAAGTGATGCTGAAATTTACCGATCGTTTCATGATGAAGAGTCGAAACGAGTTGACAGCTTATGACGCCAGTGAGGGCGCTTTGTATGTGATTTTTTGTGCTGTGCTGTGCCTGGCTTACAAGTCACCTTCCTTGTTTGCCATTGACAACTTGGATCAGGCGCTGAATCCGCGGTTGGTTTCAAGTTTGGTGCGCAGGCTTTCGGGTTGGTTGCGTGCTGGCGGAGAAGATCGGCAAATGCTTTTCACTGCGCACAACCCAGCGGTGTTGGACGGCTTGGATTTGACCGATCCTGAGATTCGCCTTTTTGTGGTGGAGCGCAACAGCAATGGCTTGACGTGCATTCGTCGGTTGGAAATGACTCCAGAACTGACGGCGCTGAATCAAAACTATCCGCTATCGCGCCTTTGGATGATGGGCAATTTAGGAGCGGTGCCCAATGTCTGATTTGCGCATTGCCTTGGTGGCGGAGGGGCCAACAGATTACGTGCTCATAGAAGCTGCATTGAAAGCGGTTCTTGGTCCACAAACTTTTATCTTGACTCAGTTGCAACCAGAGGTCACAAGCCCCTCTTTTGGCGGTGGGTGGGGCGGTGTCTTGAAATGGTGCGTGGCCACGGCTCAGCGTTACACGGGATCATTGGATGATGACCCGTTGCTGAAAAACTTCGATTTGTTGATCATCCATTTAGACACAGATGTTGCTCACCAAAATTACGCCGATTGTGGGGAGACTGTTGAAGCCATAGCTGCGAACAAGAATTGGCCAAGATTGCCTTGTAGTCAGCCATGCCCACCTGTCGCTGCAACATGCGTGGCGCTGCAAGCTGTACTGATGGGCTGGCTCAATCCTGCTGTATTGGGATCTAAAACAGTCGTGTGCTTACCTGCTCAATCTACAGGAGCTTGGTTGGCGGCTGCGGTGCTGCCTTCCACTCATGCGTTGTTGAGTAACGTGGAATGCAATCTGGCTTTAGAGGATTCCTTGGGGTACTTACCAAAGCAGCTGAAGGTCAAGAAAAGTGTTCCTGGATACCGAGCCAAGGCAGATGCTATTCACCAATATTGGAGTCAAGTTAAAGCGTTGTGCAGTCAAGCCGCACAGTTTGAAAGCGCTGTTCAAGCTGCATTGCCTTGATCCCTGCTGCGAGAAACGCCCAACTTAAAAATTGAATAAAAAAGGATGTCTGCATGAGCACAGCATTGCGGCCCGAGCGCGTCACTCAAAACCGCTTGGTCGAGCGCATCACCCGGCCTGTGGCCCAAGGTGGCTTGGGTTACGCCTATTTGGGCGACTGGAGCCAGCGCGACGGCAACCGCTGTGTTGAGTTGGACCTGTTGCGTGCCAGCCTGCAAAAGCGGGGTTATTCAGCGGCTCATATTTCGCAGGCCTTGACCAAGTTGCAAGCAGTAACCGATGTGACGGGCATCACGCTGTACCAGGCCAATTTGCGCACTTACCAGCTGCTGCGCTACGGCGTACCCGTGCAGGTGGCTGCAGGCGCTGCGCACGAGACTGTGCACCTGATTGACTGGGCCAACCCGCAGGCCAATGACTTTGGTTTGGCCCAAGAGGTCACGCTCAAAGGTGGTCACGAACGTCGCCCTGACGTGGTGCTGTACATCAACGGCATGGCCGTGGTGGTGCTGGAGCTCAAGCGCGGCTCTGTGGAGGTGGCCGATGGCATTCGCCAGCTCAACACCAACCAGGAGGCGATCTTTAACCAAGGCTTTTTCAGCACGGTGCAGCTGACTTTGGCGGGCAACGATTCGCAGGGCTTGCGCTATGGCACGGCGGGAACGCCAGAGAAGTTTTATGTGGAGTGGAAGCACCACCCCCTGGGCATGCCGGGTGCGGCCAGCGATTTGGCCGCTGGCAGTTTGTTGGATGAGCCTTTGGCGCAAATGTGCGAGCCCACTCGTTTGCTGGATTTGATGCGCAATTTTGTGGTGTTTGACGCGGGCCAAAAGAAGGTGCCGCGCCTGCACCAATACGAGGGCATCAAGGCGGCGCAGTTGCGCATCAAGATGCGCGAGGGCGGTGTGATCTGGCACACCCAGGGCAGCGGCAAGAGCATTTTGATGGTGCTGCTGGCCAAGTGGATTTTGGAAAACGAGCCCGATGCGCGGGTGCTGATCGTGACCGACCGGGACGAGCTGGACAAGCAGATCACCGGGGTGATGAAAAACGCTGGGGTAATCAGTGCGGATGCACCGTCACCACGAATCACCAGCCGCCGCGAGTTGGTAGACATGCTGTCCCAGCCTGCGCCCAGGTTGATGTGCGCCTTGATCCACAAGTTTGATGCCGCCGACCTGAAGGGCGACCCGCCGCCCGTGAAGGGCCGCTTTTATGTGTTTGTGGACGAATGCCACCGCACCCAGGGCGGCGACATGAACAAGCAGATGAAGCGCTGGATGTCGTCGGCCGTGTTCATTGGCTTCACCGGCACGCCGTTGCTGCGCAAAGACAAGCAAACCACACGCGATGTGTTTGGCACCTACATCCACACCTACAAGTTTCACCAAGCGGTGGAAGACAAGGTGGTGCTGGACCTGAAATACGAAGCCCGCACGGTGCCCCAGCAGCTGACCAACAAAAAGGCGGTGGACGATTGGTTTGAAACCAAGACCCGTGGGCTGAACAATTACAAAAAGTCGGAGTTGCGCCGTCACTGGGCGACGATGGAAAGCTTGATGAGCGCGGGTGAGCGCAAGGGCCGCATCGTGGCAGACATCATTCACGACTTTGGCGTGAAGCCCCGACTGGACAACAATCGGGGCACCGCCATTTTGGTGGCGGCGTCCATTTACGACGCCTGTCACTATTTGCGCTTGTGCAGGAATACGAGCTTTGGTGATTACTGCGGCATCATCACTTCGTACCAGCCTAACCACAACGCGATTTCTCGTGAACCGCCCAAGAGCGATGAGCGTTACAAGTTCGACACCTACACACAGCATGTGCTGGCCAAAGACCAGACGACCAAGCAGTACGAAGACGAGATGAAGCGCCGCTTCATCGATGAGCCTGCCAACCTGAAGCTGTTGATTGTGGTGAGCAAGCTGCTCACGGGTTTTGATGCGCCCAGCTGCACCTACATTTATCTGGACAACGAACTGCGGGACCACAACCTCTTTCAGGCCATTTGCCGCACCAACCGCCTGGATGGTGAGGACAAGGATTACGGCCACATCGTTGACTACAAAGAGTTGTTCCAGAATGTGCAAAACGCGATTGCGGTCTACACCTCTGACGAGTTGGACATTGACGACACCGATGGCGATGACGGCAACGTGATCGTGAAAGACTGGCTCAAAGAAGGCAAAGCGAAGCTGGATGCGGCACGCGAGGCGTTGAGCTATTTGTGTGCGCCCGTGTCTTCGCCCAAAGACATTGAGCAGTTCATTCACTACTTTTGTGGCCACGCCAGCGACTCCGAGGCGCTGACCAACACCGAGCCGCTGCGCATCACGTTTTACAAATCTGTCTCCACCTTTGTGCGGGCCTATGCCGATTTGGCGCAAAACTTGGCCGAGGCTGGCTACTCGCCTGCCGATGTGCAGGCCTTGCAAAAAGAGGCTGACTTTTACGCCGAGGTGCGTGAGGCCATCAAAATGCACTCGGGCGAAGAGTTTGACATCAAGCCTTACGAGGCCGACATGCGGCACTTGATCAATACCTACATTCAGGCCGATTCGGCTCATGTGCTGGGTGACCTGGAAACCTTGTCGTTGACCGACTTGATCATCAAAACCGGCATTCACGACGCGATTGCCCAAAAGCTCAATGCCAAGGGCAAGGCGTCTCGGGATTCGATTGCCGAGGGCATCATCAACAACGTGCGAAAAACCATCATTCGCGACCGTCTGACCGACCCGCGTTTTTACGACCAGATGTCCAAGTTGTTGGACGATCTGATCAAGCAAAAGCGTGACGATACCGAGGCTTATGAAGCGTTCTTGCTCAATGCAGAGGTGCTGGTGAAGAAGTTGGCCAAAGGCCAATCAGATACGGGTTTGCCGCAAGCCTTGCAGGGCAACCGCGAAGCGACGGTGCTCTACAACAACTTGATCAACATCCTGCAAGCGGATGAGGAAGGGTTGCAGGCGGCAGAGCCAAGGCCGGAATATGGCGATGAGCGTGCACAAATGGCCTTGCGCCTGGACATTGCCATCAAAGCACAAGCCCCTGCGGGCTGGCGCGGTGACCAGGTCAAAGAAAGCGTGGTGCTCAACACCATCCACCGAACACTGGGAAAGGGTCGCGAGGCGACTTTGGCCGTGTTTGACATCGTCAAAAACCAAGCGGGTTATTGATGACCGATGTGATCGAGCTGGGTGACATCACGATCTCGGTGACGTTCAAGGCCATCATGAACGTGCATTTGACGGTGCACCCGCCAGATGGACAGGTGTCTCTGGTGGCCCCGCTAGGAACCCGGCCCGAGGTGGTGCGGGCTTATGCCATCACGCGCTTGGGTTGGATTCGGCAGCAACAAGCCACGCTGGGTGCCCAGGCCCGGGAAACCCCACGCCAGTATGTGGAGCGCGAAAGCCATTACCTGTGGGGTCGGCGTCATTTGTTGAATGTCGTTGAAGGGGAGGGCAAGGCCTTTGTAACGTTGGACCACAAACGCATCACCTTGCATGTGCGCCCGGGCAGCGATGCAGCCAAACGCGCCGAAGTGCTGCACGAGTGGCGCAAGCGGCTGTTGCACGATGTGGTGCCGGGCTTGATCGCCAAATGGCAGCCGCGTCTAGGCGTGCAGGTGTCGGGTTACTTTTTGCAGCGCATGAAAACGCAATGGGGCAGCTGCAACCACGCGGCGGGCAATATCCGGCTCAACACAGAGTTGGTGAAAAAGCCCAAGGATTTGCTGGAATACGTGGTCGTTCACGAAATGGCTCACTTGCTAGAGCCGACCCACAGCGAGCGCTTTGCGGCGCTGCTGGATTTGCATTACCCGACATGGCGAGAGGCCAGGGCAGAGCTCAACGAGCTGCCGCTGGCCTCGTAACAGAGGCTAAAAGCCTCAAGCCGCCGAAGCCTCTACCTTCGGCTGCCCCAAACTCCGCAACACATCCCGCACCATCTGCGCTCGCGCTTTCGGGTCGGGCAGTTCGCGTTCGATGCGAATTTTGTCGTTGCCCGCCAGCTTAATGTGTTTGTTTTTCTGGATCAAACCAATGATGGCCATGGGGTCCACGGGTGGGTTGGGCTTGAAGGTGATCTGGATGACGCCCGGCGCGGCGTCGACCTTGATGACGCCATAGGGCTGGGTCAGCACGCGCAGGCGGTGCACATCCACCAGCGTTTGCGCTTGAGGGGGCAGTTTGCCAAAGCGGTCGACCAGCTCTTCGAGCAGGGCGTCGATCTGGTCGCTGGTTTTGGCGGTGGCCAGCTTTTTGTAGAAAGACAGGCGCAGGTGCACGTCGCCGCAGTAGTCGTTGGGCAGCAGGGCGGGGGCGTGCAGGTTGATGTCGGTGGTGACCGACAGGGGGCTGAGCAAATCGGGCTCTTTGCCTGCTTTGAGGCTGCGCACCGCTTCGGACAGCATTTCGTTGTAGAGCTGAAAACCCACTTCGAGCATGTTGCCACTCTGGTTTTCTCCCAGTACCTCGCCCGCGCCGCGGATCTCCAGGTCGTGCATGGCCAGGTAAAAGCCGCTGCCCAGCTCTTCCATCTGCTGGATCGCATCCAGCCGCTGGGCCGCTTGTTTGGTCAGGCCTTCGATCTCAGGCACCATCAAATACGCATAGGCTTGGTGGTGCGAACGGCCCACACGCCCGCGCAGCTGGTGCAGCTGGGCCAGGCCAAATTTGTCGGCGCGGCTGATGACGATGGTGTTGGCCGTGGGCACGTCGATGCCGGTCTCGATGATGGTCGAGCACAGCAAGATGTTGTAGCGCTGGGCCACAAAGTCGCGCATCACGCGCTCCAGCTCCCGCTCGGGCATTTGGCCGTGGGCCACGGCGATGCGGGCTTCGGGCAGGATCTCTTCGAGCTTTTGCTTGCGGTTCTCGATGGTCTCGACCTCGTTGTGCAAAAAGTAGCACTGGCCGCCGCGCTTGAGTTCGCGCAGCACCGCCTCGCGGATCACGCCCGTGCCTTCGTTGCGCACAAAGGTCTTGATGGCCAGGCGACGTTGCGGCGCAGTGGCAATCACGCTCAAATCGCGCAGGCCCTCCAAAGCCATGCCCATGGTGCGGGGGATGGGCGTGGCGGTGAGTGTGAGTACATCGACCTCGGCCCGCAGGCCTTTCATGGCCTCTTTGTGGCGCACGCCAAAGCGGTGTTCCTCGTCGATGATGAGCAGGCCCAAGTCGTGGAATTTGGTCGATTCGCTGAGCAGCTTGTGTGTGCCCACCACGATGTCCACCGTGCCGTCGGCAAGGCCTTTGAGGGCGGCGGTGACTTCTTTGCCCGAACGAAAGCGCGAGACTTCGGCCACCTTGACAGGCCATTTGGCAAAGCGGTCTTTGAGCGTCTGGTAGTGCTGCTCGGCCAGCAGCGTGGTGGGTGCCAGCAGGGCGACTTGTTTGCCGCCCGTGACGGCCACAAAGGCGGCACGCAGCGCCACTTCGGTCTTGCCAAAACCCACATCGCCGCAGACCAAGCGGTCCATGGGGCGGGGGCTGATCATGTCTTGAATCACGCAGTGGATGGCCGCCTTTTGGTCGGCGGTTTCTTCAAAGCCAAAGTCGTTGGCAAAGGTTTCGTAGTCTTGTGGGCTGTAGCGGAAAGGGTGGCCTTCTCGGGCTGCGCGTCTTGCATAGATGTTGAGCAACTCGGCAGCGGCGTCGCGCACTTGCTCGGCGGCGCGGCGTTTGGCTTTTTCCCATTGGCCAGAGCCCAGTTTGTGCAGGGGCGCTTCGTCGGCGCTCACGCCTGTGTAGCGGCCAATCAGCTGCAACTGGCTCACGGGCACATAGAGCGTGGCCTGGTCGGCGTATTCCAAGTGCAAAAACTCTTGCAAGGCGGGCGTGCCGTCGGGGTTTTTCTGGCCCATGTCCATGTTGACCAGACCCCGGTATCGGCCAATGCCGTGGGCACTGTGCACCACCGGGTCGCCCACATTCAGCTCGCTCAGGTCTTTGATCAGCGCTTCAACGTCGCTGACCTGTTCCTGTTTTTTGCGGCGGCGGGTGACCGCCCCAGCCGCGAAGAGTTCGGTTTCGGTGACCAGGTCGATGTTGTGCTCGAACCAATGGAAACCGCTGACCAGTGCAGCGGTGGCCATGCCAACCTTTTCGTCGCCGGTCAAAAAATCTTCGAGGCTGTCAAAGACGGGGGGCGTGAGGCCGCTGGAGCGCACGAAGTCGAGCAGGCTCTCCCGTCGGCCATCGCTCTCGGCCAGGATCAGCACGCGGCTGGCACTGCTGCGGATGTGCGCCTGCAGTCGCGACAGCGGATCTTCGGCACCGCGCACCACCGTCAGCTCGGGCAGGGTTTGGGCAAGGGCGTTGTCCGCCACATCGCTGGTGCCTGAGCGCAGTGCCAGTTGCGCATGACCGTTGGTCAGCGTGTAGAACTGCTCGGCGCTCAAAAACAGCGATTCGGGCGGCAGCACAGGCCGCTCAGGGTCGCCTTGAACCAAACGGTAGCGGTCTTTGGTGTCTTGCCAAAAGCGCTGGAAGGCCGGTTCCAAATCGCCATGCAGCACCACCGTGGCGGCATCCGCTTGACCTGCGCCCAGGTAGTCGAACACCGTGGCGGTTTCTTCAAAAAACAGTGGCAGGTAGTACTCGATGCCCGCCGTGGCCACGCCGTTGCCCATGTCTTTGTAAATGCGGCTTTTGGTCGGGTCGCCTTCGAGCAGTTCGCGCCAGCGGCTCCTGAATCGCGCACGCGCTGTCTCGTCCATCGGAAACTCGCGCCCGGGCAGCAGGCGCACCTCGGGCACGGGGTAGAGGCTGCGCTGGCTGTCGGGGTCAAAAGTGCGGATGCTGTCGATTTCGTCGTCGAACAGGTCCACCCGGTAAGGCACCAACGAGCCCATGGGGAACAAATCAATCAAGCCGCCGCGCACCGCGTATTCGCCAGGGCTGACCACCTGGCTCACATGCGAGTAGCCCGCCAAGGTCAGTTGGGCCTTGAGCTGCGCTTCGTCGAGTTTTTGCTTGACCTTGAATTCAAAGGTGTAGCCCGCCAAAAAAGACGGTGGCGCCAGCCGGTACAGCGCGGTGGTGGCGGGCACCAGTACCACGTCGGCGCTCTCGGCATGGTTGCGCTGCTTGATGCGCCAGAGCGTGGCGAGCCGCTCTGAGATCAAGTCCTGGTGCGGCGAGAAGGTGTCATACGGCAGAGTTTCCCAGTCGGGGAACATCACGCAACGCAGATCGGGTGCAAAAAACACCAGCTCGTCCATCAGGCGCTGGGCGTCTGCCGCGTCGCTGGTGACGATCGCGGTCAACTTGCCTGTTTTTTTCTCGCGCTCGGCCAGTTGGGCCAGCAAGACCGCATCGGCTGACCCAGCAGGGCGGGGCAGGGTGAATCGTTTGCCGGTAGAAAGACTTGGAAGTTGCATGACAGACGCGATTGAAAAAAGCAAAGCACCCCCCGCTGAGGAGGCGGGGGGTGTGGGAATTTTGAATTGCGGTGATTTTAGGGGCTTCGTGCCAGTCTTGTAGATCGGCGGATGAAGAGCCCAGCATCTTTAGAAGTGCTAAGCGGCGAGAGGTGGTGCGATCGAAAGCCGTGAATTTGTCGGCTGACTTTTCCCTCATGATCTGCGTGGCTTGAAGAAAGCCGCGCAACCAGAACATAAAAAAAGCACTTGGCGTTTCCGCGAAGTGCTTTTTAATTCCTACCAAATTTGGTAGGCGCGACTAGATTCGAACTAGCGACCCCCACCATGTCAAGGTGGTGCTCTAACCAACTGAGCTACGCGCCTAAGAGACTTGAATTATAGCAGTGATTTTTCGTGTTTCTAAGCTGGGTTGAAAGATTGAAGCACTTTTAATCAGCGTCTTCGGGCATGGCGCACACCTTTGACGCCCCGCACACTGCCAAGTACCTTGGTGAGCAAGGCCGAGTCTGAAATTTCGACCGTGAAGGTCATCCAGGCCATGCCTTTGATGGACTGGGTTTGCACGCCAATGACATTCATCTTTTCTTTGGAAAAAACTTCTGAAATGTCACGCAGCAAGCCTTGGCGGTCAATCGCCTCGACCGCCACATCGACGGGATAGACCGATGCATCGGGTCCGGGTTTGCGCTCGCCCCAACGAACTTCGATCACACGTTCCGGATTGCGCCTGGTCAGTTCGCGAAAGTTGCTGCAATCTTGCCGATGAATGCAGACCCCCTTGCCTCGGGTCACAAAGCCCTGGATGGCGTCAGGTGGGGCAGGTTTGCAGCAACGGGACAGTTGCGTGAGCAAAGAGTCCACGCCCACGACGAGCACGCCCGAAGGGGATTTGTTGCGGCTGCCACGCGATTTGCGCAAGACGATTTCATCGGGCGTGAGCGCAGGTTCTGGCGGTTTGAGCAATACCTCGATGTTGCGCAGCGAATATTCGTCTTTGCCCACCACCTCAAACAGACCGTCTGCCGACTTGAAGCCCAATTGGCTGGCCAGGTCTTCCAGGCGCATGGCTGTGCGGCCTTCACGTTGCAGCAGTTTTTCGACCGCCTCACGGCCGCGTGCAATGTTTTCGCTGCTGATTTGCGCATTGAACCAGGCCCGGACTTTGGCGCGCGCACGGTGGCTGGCCAGGTATCCCAACTCGGGGTTGAGCCAATCGCGTGATGGGCCGCCTTCCTTGATGGCTGTGACTTCCACAGTTTGACCATTGGCCAGGGGGGTGTTCAGCGGCACCATGGCGCCATCGACCTTGGCCCCTCGGCAGCGATGCCCCAAATTGGTGTGCACGGTGTAGGCAAAATCAATCGGCGTGGCGCCCTGTGGCAACTCAACCACCGCAGCATCGGGGGTGAGCACATAGATGCGGTCATCGAACAAGCCCTGAGCATTGGCAGCGCCAGAGAGGTCGCGCTCCCAGGCCAGCAGCTGCCGAAGCACGGCGATCTTCGCGTCATAGTCGCTGGTGGCTGAAACCCCGGCATAGCCTTTGGCGCCTGCCTCCTTGTAGGCCCAGTGTGCCGCTACACCGTGCTCAGCATGGTCGTGCATGGCCTGTGTGCGGATCTGGACTTCGATCGGCCGACCATCCACGTCGCGCACCACGGTGTGCAGCGATTGGTAGCCATTGGCCTTGGGTTTGGCGATGTAGTCGTCAAACTCTTCAGGTATCGGCGAAAAGTGTTCATGTACCCAGCTGAGCACCTGGTAGCAATCGGAGACGCCAGGCACGACCACGCGCAGGGCTCGGATGTCAAATACCCGGTCAAACGAGAGCGACTTGCCACGCATTTTGCGCACGATGCTGTAAATGTGTTTTGGGCGGCCTTCCACCGTGGCATGGACGCCTTGCTCGGCCAGTTCCTGCTGCATGCGCTGGCGCAACTCGACCATGTACTTTTCGCGCTCTACCCGTTTTTCATCGAGGAGTTTGGCAATCTCTTTGTAAGTCACTGGCTCGAGAAAACGGAAAGACAGGTCTTCCAGCTCCCACTTGATTTGCCAGATACCCAAACGGTTGGCCAAGGGGGCAAACACCTGCAAAGACTCCCGGGCCAAGGCCGGGGGCACCGGCAGTTTGGTGGCGGCGTAGTGGCGCAGGGTTTGCATGCGCGAGGCCAGGCGCAGCATGACCACACGCAAATCGCGGCTGAAGGCCAGCAGCATCTTGCGCACGTTTTCGGTCTGAAGCTTGGGGTCGTCCACCAATTGGGCGCTGGTCTCGGCCGCTCGCGACAGGCGTTGCACATGCACCAGCTGGTTGGTGTGCATGGCCAATTGGGCCAGGTTGGGATCAAAGGCTTTGGCGATCACCTCTTCCGGCTTGTTCAGGTGCGGGCAGGCATAGACCAGGTAGCTGGCTGCCTGCATGAAACCCGACCCGCCGATCTCCGCCAGAATGCCTGCCACAGCATCGGCATGCGACAGGACGTTTTCACCGGTATCCAGCGACTCGCTGGCGATCAAGGATTCGGCAAAGGCGCGTGCTCTTGCCAGGGTGTCGGCCTGCCCGGCCACATCGCTTGCAGTGGCCACCATCACCGGCGGTAATGCGGATGCATGCAACTTGCCGGAGATGGCTGTTGGACTGGCTGAATGACTGGATGAGGGACTGACCATGGTTTTAATCAGCTAGCAAGAAGTTGGCCGCCACGTCGATCTGATGCGAACTTGTCAACGTCGGCGCATGGCCGATTCCGGCCCAGCTCTCCAAAGCAGCTCGGGGGCCTCGCTGTGTCATGCTCAGGGCGGTTTCAGCTGTCAGCAAATCAGAGTCCGCGCCGCGAATCAACAAGGTCTGCGCCTTGATCTGGTCGTACATCGTCCACAAAGCCGCCTCGCCAGCCATGGCCGCCTCGGGTGTCAAAGACCGCAAGGGCTGGCCTATGGCGGGGTCGTAATGCAAGGTCACAGTCCCATCCGCGCCAGGGCGGATCATGTGCGAAGACATGTCCAACCAGACCTCATCAGGCACGGGACCAAAGCCTTGCGAAATCGACCGCATGACCGCCGCAGCTTCTTTCAGATCCCCGTACTGGCCATAGTGGCCCACATATTGCTGCATGCGCTCTACAGACGACCAGGTGATAGCAGGCCCCACATCGTTGAGCACCAGGCGGCGGATCGGGGCAGGCAATGGCAGACCCGGTTGACCGGCCATCACCATGCCAATCAGCCCACCCATGCTGGTGCCCACCCAGTCCAGCGATTGCAGTGTTTGGCCGGAGCCCAACTGAGCGCTGATTTGCGCCAACATGGCCAGCATGTCTGAGGCATATTGCCCGATCTGATAGCCCATGGGGTCGCTCAGCCATTCACTGCGCCCACGCCCCACCACATCGGGGCAAATGACTTGCAAAGGCTCGACGCTGCGCGCCACCAGGGCTTGTGCCAAGCGGTCAAAGTCCCGACCTTGCCGAGTCAGGCCATGCACACACACCACCAAACGGCGGGCAGAGGCATCCCCCCAACGCCAATAGGCCATCCGGTGCAGGCCCTCAGGATGGGGGCAGGATACGAATTCAAGGCTGGTTGGGGTCAAGCTGTTGTTCATGACAATCGGAAACAATCTGATCGCACCAAGGGTCAAACTGCCCTTGTGCGGCGCCATAATGGACTTTTAAGCATCCTAATTCATCTTTCGGAGTGGAAATCATGTTGCAAGGTAAAACAGCGTTGATCACTGGTTCAACCAGCGGTATTGGTTTGGGCATTGCCAAGTCTTTGGCCAAGCAAGGGGCCAACATCATCCTGAACGGCTTTGGCGATACTGCAGGCCCTCAAGCCGAAATCGCAGCCTTGGGCGTCAAAGTGGCCTACCACGGCGCCGACATGAGCAAATCCAACGAGATCGAAGCCATGATGAAATTCGCGGCCGACACTTTTGGCCGTGTTGACATCCTGGTCAACAACGCTGGTATCCAGCATGTGGCCAAGATTGAAGACTTTCCAGTTGAGCGCTGGGACGCCATCATCGCCATCAATCTGACCAGCGCATTCCACGCTACGCGGCTGGCCTTGCCCGCCATGAAAGCTGCCAATTGGGGCCGCATCATCAACGTGGCCTCGGTACACGGCTTGGTGGGTTCGGCAGAAAAGTCCGCCTATGTTGCGGCCAAACACGGCATTGTCGGTCTGACCAAGGTCACGGCCCTGGAAACCGCCCCCACGGGTGTGACCTGCAACGCGATTTGCCCCGGCTGGGTGTTGACCCCCCTGGTGCAAAAACAGGTGGACGCCAAAGCAGCCGCCGCAGGTTTGACCAACGAAGAGGCCAAAAAATTGCTGTTGGGCGAAAAAGAGCCCTCGATGCAATTCACCACCCCCGAAGAGCTGGGCGAGTTGGCCGTGTTCTTTTGCTCTGCCGCAAGCAACAACGTGCGCGGCGTGGCCTGGAACATGGACGGTGGCTGGACGGCACAGTAAACCATGACTGCCTCATCTCGTCTCGACAAAATCGTCATCGTGGATGACGACGCACGCATCCGCGATTTGCTTCGTCGTTACTTGTCGCAAGAAAGTTTTGACGTTTTGCTGGCCGAAGACGGCCGATCGTTGGACCGCATCTTGCAGCGTGAAACCATTGACCTGATCGTGCTCGATTTGATGCTTCCTGGTGAAGATGGCCTGAGCATTTGTCGCCGCATGCGCGCTGCGGGCAACAAAACACCCATCATCATGTTGACCGCAAAGGGTGAAGAGTCCGAGCGCATCAACGGTCTGGAAATTGGCGCTGACGATTACCTGGGTAAACCTTTCAACCCGCGTGAACTGCTGGCCCGTATTCATGCGGTTTTGCGCCGCAGACCCCAGGCCGAAGTGCCAGGTGCACCGGCCAGCGAGAAAGAGGTGGTCAACTTCAGTGAATTCATCTTTGATCTGGGGGCAC
Source organism: Limnohabitans sp. T6-5 (assembly GCF_003063315.1). GTDB lineage: Bacteria > Pseudomonadota > Gammaproteobacteria > Burkholderiales > Burkholderiaceae_C > Limnohabitans_A. Next base: position 512,540 of record NZ_NERV01000002.1, on the reverse strand, counting down.
GTTCACTGAGCAAAAACGGGCAGGACATTGCCTTGACCACGGGAGAATTTGCCATGCTCAAAGCCTTGGTGCGGCACCCCCGGCAGCCGATGACGCGCGACAAACTGGCCCAGCTGGCCCGAGGCCGTGATTTCGAGCCCTTTGACCGCAGCCTGGATGTGCAGATTTCGCGGCTTCGCAAGATGATTGAACTCGACCCAGCCAGCCCCAAGATCATTCAGACGGTTTGGGGTGTCGGCTATGTGTTTGTGCCTGACGGTCAATCGTGAGCGACGAGTCCTTTGAAAACGGTGAAAGTGCAGTCGCCGAAAAGTCGCCACGCAGGCTCAAGCTGAGCCTGTTTTGGCGCACCTTCTTTTTGCTGGCCTTGCTGATCCTGTGCAGCAGCTTGGCTTGGTTGCAGATGTTTCGCACCCAGGAATACGAGCCGCGCATTCTGCGCAATGCCCACCAGATTGCCACAGTCGTCAACCTGACGCGAACCGCCCTGATGCACACCGATGCCATTGCCCGGGTATCGCTGCTCAAAACATTGGCTGACGAAGAAGAAGTCATCATCCTCACCCGCGAGCCGGGTGACCGCATTGTTCCGTTTGGCGCCTCGGGCTTGGAAAAGCGTCTGATCCACGAAATGGTTGAACGCCTGGGGCCGGGCACAGTGATCGCGTCCCAAGTCAATGACGCGCCCGGACTCTGGGTCGGTTTTGAAATCGAACGCGACAGCTACTGGCTTCAGATGGACCCACAACGTCTGCAGCCCTTGGGCGGCTCAGCTTGGCTCATGTGGCTGCTCGTGACGGCAGGGTTGTCGCTGGCGGGCGCAGCCATCATGGCGGGTCTGATCAACCGACCCCTCAAACGCCTGTCGTTTGCCGCCAGCCAGGTGCGAGAAGGCTACTTCAATACGTCCACTTTGGACGAAGATGCCGCCACCAGTGAAATCCGCGAAGTCAATATTGGCTTCAACCGCATGGCCGAGCGCCTGGCCAAGATCGAGGCCGAACGCGCCTTGATGCTGGCGGGCATCTCACACGATTTGCGTACACCATTGGCGCGCTTGAGGCTGGAAACCGAGCTCAGCGTAGCCGACGTGCAAACCCGCGAACTCATGGCCGCAGACATCGCCCAGCTTGATGAAATCATTGACAAATTCCTCGACTATGCCCGCCCGGAGCCTACCCATTTGGGACCCGTGCTGCTGTCGGGCGTGATCAGCCGGTGCATTGCGCCGTTTCGCGCCAACCCGCGCATGGACATTGCCGTGGACGTGGCCGAGGACCTGCACGTCAAGGCCGAAACGGTGGAGCTGGGCCGTGTGTTGTCGAACTTGCTCGAGAACGCCCGCCGCTACGGTCAAAGCCCCATCGACGGCATCACCCGCGTCGAAATCGTGGCCCGCGTGCACGATGGTTGGGTGCTCTTGCGCGTGCGCGACCAAGGCCCCGGGGTGTCGCAAGCCACCCTCAAAAACCTCACACAGCCTTTTTTTCGTGGCGACACCGCCAGAACCTCGGCCACAGGCTCGGGACTGGGCCTGGCCATTGTGGAGCGCTCTGTTCAGCGCATGGGGGGCACATTTTCAGTGTTCAACAGCAGTGCAGGCGGTTTGATGGCACTGATGAAATTCAGGCAAGCAGAAGCAGCTTGAGCACGTTGTAGTGCTTTTCATGTTGGACTCTGCCAGGACTGCGCCGTAGCGCACAACGTTGGACATGAAGGGGCATCTAAGGGTGATTTGGTAGGTCGCTTTAGCCCCGACAGATGCAGCGCTGTGATGGGGTAGGTCGGTACTCGAAGAGTTCGACATTGACGGATTGACGCATAGAGCCCGATATGGGCATGGGCGGTTTGCGAGCCCATGTCGGGCCTTCGACCGCCGACCTACACGTCGGCAGCCAAGACACCCAGGGTCAGCAGCACCACCGCCCGCGCTTCGATGCTTTGGCCCATGCCCACGGGTCCGAGCTTCTCTGCGGTTTTGGCCTTCACGTTCACTTGCGTTGCATCCACTCCCAGTGCTTTTGCCACCGAGGCGTTGATGGCGCTCATGTGGGGCGCCAGCTTGGGCGCCTGGGCGACGATGGTGCTGTCCACATTGACCAACTCCCAGCCTTTGTCACGCACACGGCGCATGGCTTCGGCCAGCAAGACTGACGAATCGGCGCCCTTGAACTGCGCGTCTGTGTCCGGGAAATGCCGCCCGATATCGCCCAGGCCCGCAGCCCCCAACACCGCATCGGTGATGGCATGCAACAGCACATCGGCGTCTGAGTGGCCAAGCAGTCCAGCCGTGTGCGGGATCTTTACCCCCCCCAGAATCAGTTGACGACCAGGCACCAGTGCATGCACATCCCAACCTTCTCCAATGCGAAAACTCATGTGCGACCTTTCAAAACTGCCTCGGCAAACGCGAAGTCCGCCGGGTAAGTGACTTTTAAATTTTGGGCAGAACCGGGCACCAGGCGCGGCGCCAAGCCCAGGCGCTCCATGGCGCTTGACTCATCAGTGATGCCTACAAATCCAGTGGCGGCAACCTGTGTCAAGGCCTCATGCAAGCCCCCTAGACGGAACATTTGTGGCGTCTGCGCCAGCCATTTGTCTTCTCGGGGCACGGTGCTTTGCACCCGTACACCCCTGGCGTCCTGACGTTGCGACTTGAGCGTATCGGGCAAGGGCAAAGCCAGCAAACCGCCCACGGGGTCATGGCGGCAAGCCTCTATCAAGCTGGATACGGCCCCGGGCGTGATCAGGCAGCGGGCGGCATCGTGCACCAGTACCCAATCATCTGCGGCCAGGCCTGCCGCCAGCATGGCCCCCAAACCGTTGAAAACACTCTCGGCCCGTGATGCACCGCCACAGGCCACGCGCACAAAGCGCTCGGGCCAGGCACCCGCCTGAGGCCAGGCAAAGTCGTCATCGGGCGATAACACCACCCAAGCTGACTCGAGCTGTGGCACTTTCGCCAGGGCCTGCAAGGTGTGCATGACCATGGGCTGACCGGCCACCAGTTGGTACTGCTTGGGCACGACTGTGCCCGCACGGCTGCCCACCCCCGCACAAGGAATCAAGGCATGGAAATGTGGCGAGGTGTTCTGTGAGGGCAAGGCATCTGTCATAAGCCCGCCATTGTAGGAGCCGATATCGCGTTGCAAGCGATGATTGAGGGGTGATTGTGCAGGTCGGTGGTCGAAGGCGACGACCTGCTGTCTGGCGCCCGGCGTTCAGGCCATCTTGGGGTTGGCCTTGAGCAAGTTGGCCAGTTTGTTCATGCTGCCCATGGAAATCAGATGCGCGTATATCAGACCCATCCAGCCGCTTGCAACAAACTTTTGCAGGGTTTTGGCAGGCAATTGGCGCAGCTTGTGTTCATCGATGATGCGAAAGCCTGACAGGCTCAATGTTTCGCCATTTTCAAGCGTGATGTTGGCATGCTGATCCACCAAGATATCGGCCGCTTGCAGGGCTTCGCTGAATTCACGCGTTTGCTGCATTTGGATGTGAAAACGCTTGCAAAACTCCAGCGCCTGGTCGGTCACGGTCGTTTTTATCCCCTGTTCGTCGAAAAATGCCAGGGTCTGACCAGGAACCACCCACTTGGAATCAAAGTCAACGCACAAAGTCAGATCGTTAGAGCCCTCATTTTCGGCAAAAATGAAGGGGTAACGGCGCACATAAGCGGGGATATAGGTGTTGGCTGCCCAGTGGCCATCAGCTTGCACGTAAGCGTTGTGGTCGGGATTCATGCCCAGAACCGCCAAGGGCATGGCGGTATCGCCGGTAGTGAAAACGATGACATAGTCTCGGCAGGCGACCGAAAACTCTTCAATGACCAGCGGCAAGGAGTTGGTTTCTCGCGCAAAACCAAACCCGATTTCAGGATGGAGTGACAGCTGTCCGTGTTGTTCGGGGTTCAAGGCCTGGGGGTTTTTGTACAGGATTGGAAATACACCGTTAGTCATGATTTTTATCCTCAAATGGGAACTAAAGTGTATATCCATTCACTGCTTTAACGGTAATTTTTGAGGCAGCCGGGGCTGCGAACCGATTCGATGAGGGCGGTTCATACTTTCGCCATTCGGAAACAGGGGTTCACCAGTCCCCTGCAAATTCACCATGGCGCGCAATCACACCATGCCCTGGTGCCGCAACAAGGCATCGAGGCTGGGCTCGCGGCCCCGGAAGGCTTTGAACGACTCCAGCGCCGGGCGGCTGCCACCGGCTTCCAGAATGGCTTGGCGGTACAGGCGTCCGGTTTCCACGCTGGGCGTGCCGTCTGCCGCAGCGGTTTCTTCAAATGCCGCGTAAGCGTCGGCGCTCAGCACTTCGGCCCATTTGTAGCTGTAATAACCGGCGGCGTATCCGCCTGCAAAGATGTGGCTGAAGGTGTGGGCCATGCGGTTGAAGGCGGGCGGCTGCATCACAGCCACTTCGTCGCGCACTTGGCGCAGCAGCGGCATGAAGTCTTGCGCCGGGTCGTGCTCGGCGTGAACCAGCATGTCGAACAACGAAAACTCGATCTGGCGCAGGGTTTGCAAGCCGCTTTGGAAGTTCTTGGCGGCCAGCATCTTGTCGAACAGGGCTCGGGGCAGGGTCTCGCCGGTGTCCACATGGGCCGTCATGTGGCGCAGCACCGACCATTCCCAGCAGAAGTTTTCCATGAATTGGCTTGGCAACTCGACCGCGTCCCATTCGACGCCGCTGATGCCTGAGACATCGCGCTCGTTGACCTGGGTGAGCATGTGGTGCAGGCCGTGGCCGAATTCGTGGAAGAGGGTGATCACGTCGTCGTGCGTGAGCAGCGCAGGCTGGCCGTTCACGCCTTCAGCGAAGTTGCAAACCAGGTGCGCCACGGGCGTTTGCAGCACGCCGGTGTCGGGGCGCTGCCAGCGGCCACGCACATCGTCCATCCAGGCGCCGCCGCGTTTGCCTGCGCGGGCCGGGGGGTCGAGGTAGAACTGGCCCACCAACTGGCCGTTGCGCTCGATGCGGTAAAACGCCACTGCCGGGTGCCACACGGGCGCTTGATCGGCGCGGATGTTCACTTCGAACAGTGTTTCGATGATCTTGAACAAGCCAGCCAGCACCTTGGGCGCCGTGAAGTACTGTTTGACTTCTTGCTCGCTGAAGCTGTAGCGCGCTTCCTTGAGCTTTTCAGACAAATACGGCACGTCCCAAGCGTTGAGCGGACCGGCGATGCCCAGCGCGTTGGCCGCAAACTCGCGCAGGTCGGCCAGGTCTTTTTCGGCAAAAGGGCGGGCTTTGACCGCCAGGTCTCGCAAAAAGCCGATGACTTTTTCGGGTGACTCGGCCATCTTCGGCACCACAGAAACTTGGGCATAGTTGGCAAAGCCCAGCAGACGGGCTTCTTCCTGGCGCAGCGCCAGGATTTCCTGCATCAAGGCGGTGTTGTCAAAATGCCGGGCGTCTTCCGGGGCTTGGTCTGAGGCGCGGGTGACATGGGCTTTGTAAAGCTGTTCGCGCAAAGCGCCGCTGTCGGCAAACTGCATCACCGGTAGGTACACGGGCATCTTGAGCGACAGGCGATGGCCTTCTAGGCCCTCTTTTTTCGCAGCATCGCGGGTGGCCTGAATCACATCAGCGGGTACGCCTTGGAGCTGGTCTTCGCTCACGTACAGGGCAAATTTATCCGTGGCATCCAACGTGTTCTCACTGAACTTTTGCGTGATTTCGGCCAGACGCTCCTGAATGGCGGCGTAGCGCTCTTTGGCTGCCCCTTGCAGTTCGGCTCCGCCGAGCATAAAGCCGCGCAGGGCGTTTTTGTGGGCCTGTTTTTGTTCGGTGTTGAGCTGGGCTGGGTCGATCGCCTTGTATTTGGCATACAGGCGCTCATCACTGCCCAGCCGCGTCCAGAACTCGGTCACGCGGGGCAGGGCAGCGTTGTAGGCGGCGCGCAGCTCAGGCGTGTCGGCCACGCTGTTGAGGTGGCTCACCGCGCCCCAGGCCATGCCCAGACGCTCTGTGGCTACGTCCAGATTCAGCGCCATGGCGTGCCAGTCGGCTGGAAAATCTGTGGCGGTGACCTTTTCCAGTGCCGCGTCGGCCACAGCCAGCAATTCGTCCATGGCAGGGGCGACATGTTCGGGCGCGATGCGGTCAAACAAGGGCAGGCCGGATGTATCGAGCAAGGGGTTGGTCATGGGTGTTTTCAGAATGGGTGGCCAAAAAGGCTGGATGAACCAGAAAAGGGTCCGGGGCAATCCCCCGGGCAGACAGACCTTTGTGCAGGTTTGCCCGTTACGGGTTTAACTGGAGGCGCGTTCAGCCGCTTCAAGGGTGTTGACCAACAACATCGTGATGGTCATGGGGCCCACACCGCCGGGAACGGGGGTGATGTGGCTGGCGACTTCTTTGACGCCTTCAAAGTCCACGTCGCCGCACAGCTTGCCTTCGTCGTTGCGGTTCATGCCCACATCCAGCACCACTGCGCCGGGCTTGACCATGTCAGCGGTCAGCACATTGCGTTTGCCGACGGCGGCCACGATCACGTCGGCCTGCAGCGTCATGGCTTTCAGGTCGGGCGTGGCGCTGTGACAGATTGTCACGGTGGCGTTTTTTTGCAAGAGCATCAGCGCCATGGGTTTGCCCACAATGTTGCTGCGGCCAATGACCACGGCGTGCTTGCCGCGCAGGTCGTAGCCAATGCTTTCGAGCATCTTCATGCAGCCGTAGGGCGTGCAAGGCCAAAAACCCGGCATGCCGGTCATGAGCGCGCCGGCGCTGGCGATGTGAAAACCGTCCACATCTTTGGCGGGGCTGATGGCTTCGATGACCTTTTGTGCATCAATGTGTGCAGGCAAGGGCAACTGCACCAAGATGCCGTGGATGGCCGGGTCGTTGTTCAGCGCTTCGACGCGGGCCAGCAGGTCGGCCTCGGTCATGGTGGCCTCGTATTTTTCAAGCACCGAATGCAGGCCGCTGTCTTCGCAGGCTTTGACCTTGTTGCGCACATAAACCTGGCTGGCCGGGTTGTCGCCCACCAGCACCACGGCCAGGCCGGGGGTGATGCCTTTGGCCTTGAGGGCCTGCGCGCGGGTGGCGACTTCGGTGCGCAGTTGTTTGGATAGCTGGTTACCGTCGATGATTTGGGCAGTCATGTTTGAATACTCGAAAGGTCGGTGAAAAATGCAAAACGCCCGACGGGTGCGGGCGTTTCATGAGCGATGGAGCGGATCAGGCCTTGGGTGCGTTTTGCCCTAGCGCGATCTTGAGCAGGTCGGCCACGGTGTTGGCGTTGAGCTTTTCCATGATGTTGGCGCGGTGCGCCTCCACCGTCTTGATGCTGATGCCCAGATCGTCGGCAATCTGTTTGTTCAAGCGACCGGCGACGATGCGTTCGAGCACCTGGGCTTCGCGGCCCGTCAGCTTGGACAGCAGGGCGTCGCGGCTGGCCGCTTGCTGGTGGCCTGCAAAGGCCTCGCGTGCTTCGTCGAGCATGCGCTCCACCAAGCCCAGCAGTTCTTCTTCTTTGAAGGGCTTTTGAATGAAGTCCATGGCACCTTTTTTCATGGTGTTCACCGCCATGGGCACGTCGCCGTGGCCGGTGATGAACACGATGGGCAGGGGTGAGCGGCGCTCGATCAGGCGGTCTTGCAGTTCCAGGCCAGTCATGCCGCCCATGCGGATGTCGGCAATCAGACAGTCCACTTCACGCGGGTCATAGCGGCTGATGAAAGACTCTGCACTGTCAAAGCAACGCACGCGGTAGTCTTTGCCTTCGAGCAGCCACTGCAAGGAGTCGCGCACAGCTTCGTCGTCATCAACGACGTATACAGTGCCTTTTTTAGGTATCAAACTCATTCATTTACCCCGGTGGGTTGTTCTGCGGTCAAAGTGGTGGGGACGGGTATCCAGAAGGAGAAACGGCACCCGATCACATCGTCGGCATTGTAGATGTTCTCAGCATAGATCCTGCCTTGGTGCGATTCGATGATGCTGCGGCACAAATTCAGGCCAATGCCCATGCCTTCGACCTTGGTGGAGAAAAAAGCCTCATACACGCGGTCAATCACTTCGGGCGGCAAGCCCTGGCCGGTATCGGTGACCGAGAACTCCACCACGGCCTGGTTTTCTCGGGTCATGGGCACCACACGCAACTCAACATGCCGTTGCCCGGCAGGCCGATGGGCGTTGTCGATGGATTCGGCCGCGTTTTTCATCAGGTTGATCAAGACCTGTTCGATGAGGATGGTGTCCACCAAGAGTTGGGGCAAACGTGCTGCCACGTAGTGCGACAGCCGGACATGGCGCCTGCGCAATTCAATCTCGGCCAGTTCCAGCGACTCGTTGACCATGCCTGATACGTCCGAGAGCATGCGGTTGGGTTCGCTGCGCTTGACGAAGCTGCGAATGCGCAAAATGATCTGTCCCGCTCGCTGCGCCTGATGGGCCGTTTTTTCAAGCGCCCAGACCATGTCGTCTGCCTTGCCATGATTGTTTTTGATGCGCGAGATCATGCCGCTGCAGTAATTGCTGATGGCGGTCAGGGGCTGATTCAATTCGTGCGCCACACTGGACGCCATCTCGCCCATGGTGATCAGGCGACTGGCAGTTTGAGCGCGTTCTGCTTGCTGGGCGGCCAGCTCTTCGGCCTGGCGTCGCGGTGTGATGTCGCTGGCAATCACCATCTGGGCCAGGCGACCATCGGCCCAATTGATGTACCGTGAACGCACTTCGAGCCATTTGCCCAGTTCGGGAACAAAAATCTCGGCGTTTTCAGAGCGAGCCACCGTCAGGCTTTCTGTGGGGAGCCCCGCCAGATCATCGACATCGTCCGTTGTTTTTTCGCTGGTGTAGGCACCGGCCTGGGCAACCAAACGCAAATGGCCTTGTGTGTCTTGACCAAACCACAAGCGGTAAAGCTTGTTGGCAAACAACAACTCTTTGCTGCCCAAGGGGGCCACCGATACGGAGGCATCAAGTGCTTCCAGCACAATGGTGAAGCGGTCGTGCGCACTGGCCAATTGCTCACGAATCCGATTGGGCTCGGTGATGTCGGTCATCGACGTCATCCAGCCGGTGTGCTGGCCACGGGCGTCGATGAGCGGCGAAACATACAGCCGAGCATCGAACAAACTGCCGTTTTTGCGCTTGACCCGGACCTGAAACCCCCCGGCTGAATGCTGACCGCTGATCTCTTCTTCCAGCCGTTTGGTCAGCATTTCGCGGTCTTCGTCAGGCCAATAAGGGAAGGGGGCTGTGCCACCGACCAGCTCCGACTCGCTCCACCCGGTCATTTGGCAAAAGGCCGGGTTCACGTAGGTGATGCGGCCATGCAGGTCCAAAGCGCGCATGCCCGTGAGCATCGAGTTTTCCATGGCGCGGCGGAAGTTGGTTTCGGCCACCAGTGCCTTTTGGGCTTGCAGGCGCCTGCGGGTGTGTCGCCAATTGCCGATCAGCATCCAGGCCGTCATCACACTCAGCACACTCACCAACCAAAACAGGCCGCTGCCCACCAGGCCTTGCGATGTGCGCCAGGCTTGCGCCCGCAAAATCAGGCCATTGCCCACTGGCGCCACGGGCACCTCGTAATCGTTGTCAATGCGTTGACTGCCGGGCAGCAGGTTCCACAGGTGTACTCGCTTGGGAATGGTTTGACCCGCTTGCAGCCTGCCTTTGCTGTCTTGCAGGGCCACCGCATATTTGGCCAGTACTTCTGTGGGAACGCCGTAGCGCAGCAAACCCTCCATCGAGTATTGCGCCAGGATCACGCCGCTGAAGCGTCCTTGGTCATTGGTCAGAGGCGAGTGCAATTGCAGCACAGCGTTTCCTGCATCGCGCTCATCCTCGGCTTCAATCTGACCGTAAATGGGTTGCAATAAATCCCGGGCCAGGCTGAAGTTGTTTTCTGTTTCGCCGACTTTGAGCACGCTCCCGGCACGCAAATGGTGGTTGCTCAACAGGCTGGACACACTTTGGTTGGCAATGATGCGGCGCCGGTCGTCAATCCAGGTCAATGACTGGTATTCCGGGTATTGCTGCACCAGGGCCTCGGCACGCGACATGAACTGATCCACACGAATTTCGTGGTTGGAAACATCGCGTGCCAGGCGCATGACCTGTTCCTGGCGTTCGATCAGCCTCAGGCGAAGTCGCTGCTGGGCGTATTCCACATCGCGCTTGATGGCTTCTTGTTCCCGTTCAACCTCTTCAACGCGCAGGTACCAAAACGCACTGACGATGGCCGCCAAAAACAATAAAACGGCTGCAACCGGTGCCAAATTGGCAAAGCGGTCTTGATGGTTGGGCGATTGGCGTTGCCACCAAGTGCGCCACCATGCCCAAGGGCCCACTTTTTTGACAACGGATGCGGCTTTGTTCAATTCCATGACTTGAGTTTAGGTGACAACCCTTGCGTAAGTACCCTGCCATCCGACTGGTTCTGAGGGAAAAATTTCTTTAAATTTCATAATGTGATACGTTTATGCACTATTTGAAATTTGAGAAAAAATATGAGAAACTTGCGCCATCATTTAACCCATAACATCCAACAGGAGACACAAATGACTGCGGCAAACCCCCAACAGCCGAAGCTGGATCTCGACGCCCAAGAGACCCGTGAATGGATGGACGCTCTGTCCGCCGTGATTGAAAAAGAAGGCGGCGAACGCGCCCACTTCCTGATTGAACAACTGCTCGAACATGCCCGCGAAAACAGCATCGACATGCCGTTTTCTGCCACCACCGGCTACGTGAACACCATCGAGCCGAACCAGGAAGCCCGTTGCCCCGGCAACATCGAGATCGAAGAGCGCCTGCGCGCCTACATGCGCTGGAACGCCATGGCCATGGTGGTCAAGGCCAACCGCCACAACCCCGAAGACGGTGGTGACTTGGGCGGTCACATCGGCTCCTTCGCTTCGTTGGCCCACATGTTCGGTGCCGGTTTCAACCACTTCTGGCATGCCGAAAGCGAAAACCATGGTGGCGACTGCCTCTACATTCAAGGTCACGTCTCGCCCGGCGTTTATGCCCGCGCCTACCTCGAAGGCCGTTTGACTGAAGAGCAGTTGCTCAACTTCCGCCAGGAAGTGGACGGCAAAGGCCTGTCGAGCTACCCGCACCCCAAACTCATGCCCGAGTTCTGGCAGTTCCCCACCGTGTCCATGGGTCTCGGCCCCTTGATGGCGATCTACCAGGCCCGCTTTTTGAAGTACCTGCACGCCCGTGGCATTGCCAACACCGAAAACCGCAAGGTCTGGGTCTTCTGCGGTGACGGCGAGATGGACGAGGTTGAATCTTTGGGCGCGATTGGCTTGGCCGCGCGCGAGAACCTGGACAACCTGATTTTTGTCGTCAACTGCAACTTGCAGCGCCTCGATGGCCCGGTGCGCGGCAACGGCAAGATCGTGCAAGAACTCGAAGGCGAGTTCCGTGGCTCCGGCTGGAACGTCATCAAGCTGCTGTGGGGCAGCGAGTGGGACAGCCTGCTGGCCCGCGACAAAGATGGCGCGCTGCGCAAGCTGATGATGGACACGCTGGACGGCGACTACCAGGCCTTCAAAGCCAACGACGGCGCTTATGTGCGCAAGCATTTCTTTGGCCGCGACCCCCGCACGCTGGAGATGGTGGCCCACCTGTCCGACGACGACATCTGGAACCTCAAGCGCGGTGGCCATGACCCACAAAAGGTCTACGCTGCGTACCACGAGGCCGTGAACACCAAGGGCCAGCCCACCGTGCTGCTCATCAAGACCGTCAAAGGTTTTGGCATGGGCAAGGCCGGGGAAGGCAAGAACACCGTCCACCAGACCAAAAAGCTGACGGACGAAGACATCAAGTACATGCGCGATCGCTTCAACCTGCCGATCCCTGACAGCGAGCTGCCCAATATTCCTTTTTACAAGCCTGCAGAAGACACACCCGAAATGCGTTACCTGCACGAGCGCCGTAAAGCCTTGGGCGGTTACCTGCCCAAGCGCCGCGTCAAGGCCGAAGAAAACTTCACCGTGCCTTCTTTGGAAACCTTCAAAGCCGTGATGGAGCCCACCGCCGAAGGCCGTGAAATCTCCACCACCCAGGCGTATGTGCGCTTTTTGACCCAACTGCTGCGCGACCAAGCCCTGGGCCCACGCGTGGTGCCGATTTTGGTGGACGAAGCCCGAACCTTTGGTATGGAAGGCCTGTTCCGCCAGATCGGCATTTACAACCCCGCAGGCCAGCAGTACACCCCGGTCGACAAAGACCAGGTCATGTACTACAAGGAAGACAAAGCCGGTCAAATCTTGCAAGAAGGCATCAACGAAGCCGGCGGCATGTCCAGCTGGATCGCTGCGGCCACCAGCTACAGCACGTCCAACCGGATCATGATCCCGTTCTATGTGTACTACTCGATGTTTGGTTTCCAGCGCATTGGCGACTTGGCATGGGCTGCGGGCGACATGCAGGCACGCGGCTTCTTGCTGGGCGGCACCTCGGGCCGCACCACTTTGAACGGCGAAGGCTTGCAGCACGAAGACGGTCACAGCCACATCATGGCCAACACCATCCCCAACTGCGTGTCGTATGACCCCACCTTCGCACACGAAGTCGGCGTCATCCTGCACCACGGCTTGAAGCGCATGGTCGAGAAGCAAGACAACGTCTTCTATTACCTGACGCTGCTGAACGAAAACTACGCGATGCCAGGTCTCACGCCCGGCACCGAAGAGCAGATCATCAAAGGCATGTATTTGTGCAAGCCCGGCGCGGCTGGCGACAAGCGCGTGCAACTGCTGGGTTCGGGCACCATCTTGCGCGAATCGATTGCGGCACAAACGTTGCTGGCCACCGACTGGGGCATTCAGGCCGACGTGTGGAGCTGCCCAAGCTTCAACGAACTGACCCGCGACGGCCAAGACGCCGAGCGCCACAACATGCTGCACCCGCTGGAAACGCCACGTGTGTCCTTTGTGGGTCAACAGCTGGCCGAGCACAGCGGCCCCGTGGTCGCATCGACCGACTACATGAAGGCCTATGCCGAGCAGATCCGTCCTTTCATTCCCAAAGGTCGCACCTACAAAGTGCTGGGCACTGACGGTTTTGGCCGCTCTGACTTCCGCAGCAAGTTGCGCGAGCACTTCGAGGTCAATCGCCACTACATCGTGATCGCGGCCCTCAAGGCGCTGAGCGAAGACGGCGCTGTGCCCGCAACGCAAGTGGCTGAGGCGATCAAAAAGTACGGCATCAACACCGACAAGATCAACCCGCTGTACGCATAAACCCGGGAGACACACATGGCATTGGTAGAAGTACAAGTCCCGGACATCGGGGATTTTGATGAAGTGACCGTCATTGAGTTGATGGTCAAAGTGGGCGACACCGTGAAGGCCGAGCAATCGCTGATCACGGTCGAATCCGACAAAGCCTCGATGGAAATCCCGTCGAGCACGGCTGGCGTCGTCAAGGAAATGCGCGTCGCTTTGGGCGACAAGGTCAAGCAAGGCTCGATCGTGTTGGTGGTTGAAGCCGCTGGTGCGCCTGCAGCCCCAGCCCCAGCTGCTGCGCCCGCCGCTGCAGCGGCTGCACCCGCACCCGCTGCCGTGGCTGCTGCGCCTGTTGCTGCGGCATCTGGCCCCGTGCAAGTGTTTGTGCCCGACATTGGCGACTTCAAAGACGTGGTGGTCATCGAAGTCATGGTCAAGCCTGGCGACACCATCAAGGTCGAGCAATCGCTGATCACCGTGGAGTCCGACAAAGCCTCGATGGAAATCCCATCCTCGGCAGCGGGCCTGCTCAAAGAACTCAAAGTCAAAGTGGGCGACACCGTCAACATCGGCGACCTGCTGGCCGTGCTGGAAGGCATTGCGGCTGTGGCTGCGCCAGTGGTGACAGTGGCTGCAGCAGTTGCGGCTCCTGTGGCTTCGGCCCCGGCCGCCGCACAAGCCCCTGTGGCTGCCGCTGCCGCTGCGGTGGCAGCGCCCGCGCATGCCCCCGGCGGCAACACCGTGGGCTTGCCTCACGCGTCGCCTTCGGTGCGCAAGTTCGCCCGCGAACTGGGCGTGCCGCTCGACGAAGTCAAAGGCTCCGGCCTCAAGGGCCGCATCACGGCGGACGACATTCAAGCCTTCACCAAGGCCGTCATGTCGGGTGCTGCACAAACCAAAGCGCAGGCGGCCAAAGCCCCTGCATCTTCAGGTGGCGACGGCGCAGCCTTGGGCCTGATCCCATGGCCCAAGGTCGACTTTGCCAAATTCGGCCCCATCGAGCGCAAAGAGATGGGCCGCATCAAGAAGATCAGCGGTGCCAACTTGCTGCGCAACGCCATCATGATTCCGGCTGTCACCAACCACGACGATGCCGACATCACCGACCTCGAAGCCTTCCGCGTCTCGACCAACAAAGAGAACGAAAAGTCAGGCGTCAAAGTCACGATGCTGGCCTTCTTGATCAAGGCCTGCGTGGCCGCGCTCAAGAAATACCCCGAGTTCAACAGCTCGCTCGACGGCGATGCGCTGGTCTACAAAAACTACTGGCACATCGGCTTTGCCGCTGACACGCCCAATGGTTTGATGGTTCCCGTCATCCGCGATTGCGACAAAAAAGGCGTGCTGCAAATTAGCCAAGAAATGGGCGAATTGGCCAAGAAAGCCCGTGACGGCAAACTCGGCCCCGCAGAAATGACCGGCGCAACTTTCACCATCTCCAGCCTGGGCGGTATTGGTGGCAAGTACTTCACGCCCATCATCAACGCGCCAGAAGTGGCCATTTTGGGTGTGTGCAAGAGCACCATGGAACCCGTTTGGGACGGCAAGCAGTTTGTGCCCCGCCTGATGCTGCCTTTGTCGCTGACCTGGGATCACCGCGTCATCGACGGCGCCGCAGCGGCACGCTTCAACGCGTTCCTGGGTCAAATCCTCAGCGACTTCCGTCGCGTGTTGCTGTAAGCCCAAGGAACTGATATGGCAATGATTGATATCAAAGTTCCAGACATCGGCGACTTCGACGAAGTCGCCGTGATCGAGTTGCTGGTCAAACCCGGCGACACCGTCCGTGCAGAGCAATCGCTCATCACTGTGGAGTCCGACAAAGCGTCGATGGAAATTCCATCCTCACATGCGGGCGTGGTGAAAGAGTTGAAGATCAAGCTGGGCGACAAGGTCAAAGAAGGTTCGGTTGTGTTGGTGTTGGATGTAGAAGGTGCGGCTAGCGCTCCAGCTGCCCCTGCACCCGCAGCGGCTCCCGCTGCAGCAGCACCTGCCGCTCCAGCAGCCCCTGCACCCACAGCCTCATCCTTCGGCGGCTCTGCCGACATCGAGTGCGATGTGCTCGTCTTGGGCGGTGGCCCCGGTGGTTACTCGGCAGCATTCCGCGCGGCTGACCTCGGTTTGAACGTCGTCATCGTCGAGCGCTACGCCACCTTGGGCGGCGTGTGTTTGAACGTGGGTTGCATCCCGTCTAAAGCGCTGTTGCACGTCGCAGCCGTCATGGACGAAGTCAGCCACATGGCCGACTTGGGTGTGGACTTCGGTACACCCGCCGTCAACATCGACAAGCTGCGCGGCCACAAAGAAAAAGTCATTGGCAAGCTCACCGGCGGCTTGGCTGCCATGGCCAAGATGCGCAAGGTCACCACCGTGCGCGGCTTGGGCCAGTTCGTAGGTGCAAACCACCTCGAAGTGTCGGAGACCACTGGCACTGCACAAGAACAAAACGGCAGCAAAAAAGTGATCGCCTTCAAGAAGGCCATCATCGCTGCCGGTTCGCAAGCTGTGCGTTTGCCTTTCATGCCGAATGACCCACGCGTGGTCGACAGCACTGGCGCGTTGGAACTACAGAGTGTTCCTAAGCGCATGCTCATTTTGGGTGGCGGCATCATCGGCCTGGAAATGGGCACGGTTTACAGCACGTTGGGCGCACGCCTGGACGTGGTGGAAATGATGGACGGCCTCATGCAAGGCGCTGACCGCGACTTGGTCAAAGTCTGGCAAAAGATGAACGCCAAGCGCTTTGACAACATCATGCTCAAGACCAAGACCGTGTCCGCACGCGCCTTGCCCGAAGGCATCGAAGTCACGTTTGCACCCGCAGAAGAGGGCGGCACAGCCCCCGCGCCGCAGGTGTACGACCTGGTGTTGCAAGCTGTGGGCCGCACGCCCAATGGCAAAAAACTCGCCGCTGAAAAAGCCGGCGTGTCTGTGACCGACCGCGGCTTCATCAACGTCGACCTTCAGATGCGCACCAACGTGCCGCACATCTTCGCCATCGGCGACATCGTGGGCCAGCCCATGTTGGCGCACAAGGCGGTGCACGAAGCCCACGTGGCGGCCGAAGTCATTGCGGGTGAACTGCAAGGCAACAAAGAGTTGGCGGCGGCGGCGTTCAACGCCCGCGTCATCCCCAGCGTGGCCTACACCGATCCCGAAGTGGCCTGGGTGGGCTTGACTGAAGACCAAGCCAAAGCGCAAGGCATCAAGGTGAAAAAGGGCTTGTTCCCTTGGGCCGCCTCGGGCCGCGCCATTGCCAACGGCCGCGACGAAGGCGTGACCAAACTGCTGTTTGACGATTCCCCCGAGGCCCACGGCCACGGCAAGATCCTCGGCGGCGGCATGGTCGGCACGCACGCGGGCGACATGATCGGCGAGATCGCGCTGGCGATTGAGATGGGCGCAGACGCCGTGGACATCGGCAAAACGATCCACCCACACCCCACGCTGGGCGAAAGCATCGGCATGGCGGCAGAGGTGGCGCACGGTAGCTGCACGGATTTGCCGCCTGGCAAGAAGTAAACACTTCGCGCCTCAAAAGAAGAAGCCCGGACGGGAAGCTGTCCGGGCTTTTTTTTCTGTGAGCGTCTGGTAATCACCGCATTTCATGCGGTGATTAAGCGGCGTATTCGCCGCACCCATGATGTGCATTTTTAAAAATACGTCTCAAATTTTGAGTCGTATCGCACAAAACTCAGAGCAGCTAAGTTGATGCACTTAGCTCTGCAGCCACAAATCCAACGGCATGCCTCCTGTGCCAATGACCAGCGGTTGCGCTTGTTCAAACAGTTGCACAAATGCTGTCAAGCCGGAGACATTGCCCATGTTGTGGCCGCTTTTGACCTCCAGTGCTTGTAGCGTGGGGCCATCGCGCAGCACGTAGTCCACTTCTTTTTGGCCATTGTTCCAGTAGTGAATGACGGGGTGCCGGCTGCTGTGGGTCAGGTGCCGGGCCAGCAGCTCAGTGCCTACGGCGCTCTCGGCAAGACGGCCCCACACGTCGGGGCGCGCTTGCGCCGCTTGCAGTCCCACGCCTTGTGCTACCCAGTGGCAGCCCATCAGTGC
The DNA here is from genome assembly GCF_003063315.1 of Limnohabitans sp. T6-5. GTDB lineage: Bacteria > Pseudomonadota > Gammaproteobacteria > Burkholderiales > Burkholderiaceae_C > Limnohabitans_A. The sequence continues at coordinate 495,273 of NZ_NERV01000002.1, read as the reverse complement.
GTTGTTGAACACTTGCAGCTTGGGGCTTGATGCACGTTGACGCACCACTTGGCCCATGTATTTGGGCAGGCCGCAGGCCATGCCCGCGCCTTCTAGCAGGTCGAGGTAGTGGGCGAGGGTGGTGGTGTTGCCCGCATCATCGAGCTGGCCCAGCATCTTTTGGTAGCTCAGAATTTGGCCGCTGTATACGCAGGCCAGGTCAAACACGCGGCGCAGCAGGGCGGGCTTTTGCACGGGGGCCATCAACAGCACATCTTTGCTGATGGTGGTTTCGATCAGGGCATCGCTCACATAAGCGGCCCAGCGGGTTTCATCGTGCACCAAGGGGGCTGCGCCGGGGTAGCCACCATAAAAGATGAACTGCTCCAAGCTAAAGCCAAAGGCGTCGCGCATTTCGGCAAAGCGCCAGTGGCCCAAGCGGCTGATTTCAAACCGCCCGGCCATGCTTTCGCTCAAGCCCCGAGCAATCAACAACGGGGCAGAGCCGAGGATGACCACGCGCACATCGCGGCCAGCGGCGGTGTCTTCGTCCCACAGGCGTTTGACTTCTTCCGTCCAGTTGGACACTTTTTGAATTTCGTCCAGAACCAAAACACAACTGCCTGCTTGGGCGGCCAGTGCACGGGCCACTTGCCATTGGGTGCTTAACCACACTTTGCCTTGCAAACCGGGGCCATCGGCACTGGCGCTGTGTTGTGCTAATGGGGTGTTGGTTTCGGATTTGGCATCAATCTGCAAGCGCTCCAGCGCTTGGCGTACCAGTGTTGTTTTGCCCACTTGGCGTGGACCAGCCACCACTTGGAGAAATCGGCGGGGTTCTTTGAGCCTTGCCACCAATGGGGCCAGTGATTCGCGTTCGATGGTCATTTTTCTTTGCTCAGTTCATTGAGTAATTTATCTCATTTTATTGAGTAAATTTAATTCCATCCATGCCCGTCAATGCGCCTCGAGCTAACAACCCTCAACTCACTCTTTTTTGGGCGGCGGCATGGTGGGCACACATGCGGGCGACATGATTGGCGAGATGGCTTTGGCCATCGGCAAAACCATCCACCCACACCCCACGCAGGGCGAAAGCATCGGCATGGCGGCTTTGTTCTTTGCAGGCCTGCGCATGGGTGGCCAATTCCCCCTCAACCCCGTGTAATACTTAGCCAGATAAGGTTGAAACTCCGACCCCTCGTTCGTAAAAAATGACCCAAGAAACCAACAACCTCGCGGCCGATCTGTGGGCGCTGGCCGACCTGCTGCGCGGTGACTTCAAACAGAGCCAATACGGCCGCGTCATCCTGCCCTTTGCCCTGCTGCGCCGTCTGGAATGTGTGTTGGAAAGCAGCAAGCCCGCCGTGCTGGTCGAAGCCGCCAAGGTGGAGAAGATGGCCATTGCCGAAGAGGCCAAGGAAAAGCTGCTCCTGCGCGCTACCGGAGGGCTGAGCTTTTTCAACACCTCGCCCATGGACCTGAGCACCCTGGGCGAGTCGGGCATCAAGGCCAATCTGGAGCGCTACATCCAGTGCTTTTCCAAAGACGCCCGCGAGATTTTTGACCACTTCAAGTTCGCCGAATTCATTGGCCTGCTGGGCGATGCCAACCTGCTCTACAAGGTGGTGCAAAAAGTCCGCACCATGAACTTGCACCCCAAAGCCGTTTCCAACTACGAGATGGGCTTGGTGTTTGAAGAGCTGATCCGCAAATTTGCCGAAAGCTCAAACGACACTGCGGGCGAACACTTCACACCACGTGACATCGTGCGCCTCACCACCTCGCTGGTGTTCATGGAAGACGACGAAGCCCTCACTAAGCCGGGCATCATCCGCACCATTTACGACCCGACAGCGGGCACCGGCGGCTTTCTGTCGGCGGGCATGGAGTATGTGCACGAGCTGAACCCCCAAGCCGTCATGCGCGCATTCGGTCAGGAGCTGAACCCCGAAAGTTACGCCATCTGCAAGGCAGACATGCTCATCAAAGGGCAGGATGTCAGCAACATCAAGCTCGGCAACACGCTCTCTAACGACCACCTCTACGCCAGCAAGTTCGACTACATGCTCTCCAACCCGCCGTTTGGCGTGGACTGGAAAAAGATCGAAGGCGACATTGCCGACGAACACACCCTCAAAGGCTTTGAGGGCCGCTTTGGCCCTGGCCTGCCGCGTGTGTCCGACGGCTCGCTGCTGTTTTTGCTGCACCTCATCAGCAAGATGCGCGATGTCACGGACGGCGGCTCAAACGGCGGCTCTCGCATCGGCATCATCCTCAATGGCTCGCCGCTGTTCACCGGCGGTGCAGGCTCGGGCGAATCCGAAATCCGCCGCCATATTCTTGAGAGTGATCTGCTCGAAGCCATCGTCGCACTGCCCACCGACATGTTCTACAACACGGGCATTGCCACTTATGTGTGGGTGCTGTCGAACAAAAAGCCCGCCGAGCGCAAAGGCAAGGTGCAGCTCATCAACGGCGTCAACCTCTGCGGCAAGATGCGCAAATCGCTGGGCAGCAAGCGCCATGTGATGGACGAGGCCGACATCGCCACCATCACCCGCTGCTTTGGCAAGTTTGAGGTGGTACAAGCGCAGGCGCTCGACAAACCGGCTGAAGTCAAAAGCAACCGTGGCCGCCAAGCGGCCAACCCCAAGCCCGAAGCCGTCAAAACCTTTGCCAGCAAAATTTTTGCCTCGCACGAGTTCGGCTACCGCCGCATCACCATCGAGCGGCCACTGCGTTTGTCGTGGCAGTTCAGCAATGAACGCATTGCCAACCTGCGCTTTGAGTCCGGCGCACTTGGCAGCGCCATGCAGTGGATCTACACCGAGTATGGTCAGGACCACTGGCAAGACGCGGCAGATTGCGAGCTTTACGGCCAGCTTGACGACTACGCCGTCGAAATCCGCGCTTACCTGAAAAGCCACTTTGCCGACCTCAAGGAAAAGCAGATCAAAGACCTGCTCGACGCCAGCACCTGGCTGGCACAAAAGGCCGTGCTGCTCAAGGCCCGCGCTCTGCAAGGCGAGATCGGCAATGCCCAGCACGACGACTTCAATGGCTATGACGAAGCCATCAAAACCGCAAGCAAGCGGGCAGGCCATGGTGACAAATTCGTGCTGGACGCCAAAGAGAAAAAGCAGATCGCCGATGCCGTGAGCTGGAAGAACCCCGCCGCCGAAAAGGTGGTCAAGAAAACGCACAAAGGCAAAGCGAACCCCCTGTACGGCCTGTTCGACGTGAACAAAGAAGTCATCGAATACCAAGCCGATGGCGAGCTGCGCGATTTTGAGAACGTGGCGCTAGACCCCAGCCGCCCTGTGAGCGAGAGCGTGGAGGCCTACTTCATCGCCGAAGTGCAGCCGCATGTGCCCGATGCGTGGATAGACGCCAGCAAGCGCGATGCCAAAGATGGCGAGATCGGCATCGTCGGTTATGAAATTCCCTTCAACCGCCACTTCTACCAATACCAGCCGCCACGCCCGCTGCAAGAAATTGACGCCGATCTGGATGCCGTGAGCGCCGAAATCATGGGGCTGCTGCGAGAGGTGCATTCGTGAGCGACTTGACCCCAACGACGAAGACCCCCGACTTCGCCGAAATCACCCAACTCATCGAAAGTGCCCGCCAGCGTGCCTACCAGGCAGTGAACATCGCGCTGATCGAGCTGTACTGGCAGGTCGGCGCCTATCTCAGTGCCAAGATCAAGGCCGCCGAATGGGGCGAGAGCATTGTCGAGCAGCTGGCGCAGCACATTGCTACGACCCAGCCCGGTTTGCGCGGTTTTTCTGCCAAAAACATCTGGCGAATGCGGCAGTTTTTTGAGGCCTACAGCGACAGTCCAATTCTCTCAGCGCTGCTGAGAGAATTACCCTGGACGCACAACCTCATCATCCTCAGCCGCAGCAAGCGCCCAGAAGAACGCGAGTTCTACCTCAAGATGGCGGCGCAGGAAAAATGGTCAAGCAGGGAGCTGGAGCGGCAGTTTGACGCCGCCCTTTTTGAGCGCGTTGTCCTCAGCCCGGCAAAAGTGTCACCACTGGTGACACAAACTCACCCCAACGCGGCCAGCGTGTTCAAAGACAGCTACTTGGTCGAATTTCTCGATCTGCCAGCCGCCCACCTGGAGAGCGACCTTCAACGCGGCCTGCTCGCGCAGCTCAGGCAGTTTCTGCTTGAACTCGGGCGCGACTTCTGTTTTGTTGGCAGCGAATACCCGTTGCAAGTGGGCAAGCAAGATTTCGCCCTCGACTTGTTGTTCTTCCACCGAGGCCTCAACTGCCTGGTGGCCATCGAACTCAAAACCAGCCGCTTCTCGCCCGAGCACCTGGGCCAGCTCAACTTCTATCTGGAAGCGCTGGACCGCGACCACAAAAAAACCCACGAAAACCCCGCCATCGGCCTGCTGCTGTGCGCCAGCAAAGACGACGAAGTGGTGGAGTACGCCCTGAGCCGCAGCCTGTCCCCAGCCCTCGTCGCCCTATACCAGACCCAGTTGCCCGACAAGAAACTGCTGCAGGCCAAATTGCATGAGTTTTATTTGGCGAACTTGGGCGATAGGGAGGCGGAATGAGTCGGTACAAGGCTTATCCGGAGTACCGGGATTCGGGCTTGCAATGGCTTGGAGAAATGCCGAGCCATTGGGTCTTACGAAAATCAAAGTACGTCTTCAATCGAGTTCAACGCGAAGTTCGTCTTGAGGATGGGGTTGTGACCGCTTTTCGCGACGGACAAGTAACTTTGCGATCAAACCGCAGGACGGAAGGCTTTACCGAATCCATCAAGGAAATTGGCTATCAAGGCGTTAGGAAAGGCGACTTGTTAGTACATGCCATGGATGGCTTTGCTGGCGCCATTGGCGTTAGTGACTCTGATGGGAAATGTTCGCCAGTCTGTTCTGTCTGCGTGCCAACAGATCCAGAACAAATCCATGTCGCTTACTTTGGTTATCTTGTTCGTCAACTGGCTGTGACAGATTTCATTTCATCCCTTGCGAAAGGAATTAGGGAGCGATCAACAGAGTTTCGCTACAGTGAATTTTCTGTCTTAGATTTAGCTTTGCCGCCTCAAAATGAGCAGGCAAACATTGCTGCTTTCCTCGACCAAGAAACGGCGAAGATTGATGCCTTGATCGAGAAGCAGCAGCGGCTGATTGAGTTGCTCAAGGAAAAGCGCCAAGCCGTCATCAGCCACGCCGTCACCAAAGGCCTCAACCCCAACACCCCGATGAAAGACTCCGGCGTGGAGTGGCTAGGTGAAGTGCCCGCGCATTGGGGAGCAACTTACCTCAAATATGCCACTTCAATGATTGTTGATTGCCCACACGAAACTCCTGTGTATTCAGACGACGGAGAGTATCTAGTCATACGAACTGCTGACCTTAATGAAGGCCATTTGGACTCTTCAAAAATGTATCGCGTTCAGGATGATGAATACATTCGGAGAGTGCGTCGTGCAGATTTGATGTGTAGCGATATTGTTTATGGACGAGAAGGGGAGCGATGGGGGCATGCGGGTCTAGTTCCAGAAGACTCTCGATACTGTCTCGGGCAACGCATGATGCAATTTCGTGTTGGCCCAGATTTTTCTCCAGACTTTCTTATGTGGTTACTCAATAGCGACAATGTTTATAAGCAGGGGCAACTTGATACTGTTGGCGCTACGTCTCCTCATGTCAATGTATCGACAATCCGAAACTTTTCATTGACGAAACCTCCATTGATTGAGCAGAAAGAGATTGGTCGCTTCTTGAGCGAAAAGTCACGCCGTTTTGATGAACTTATTGATAAGGCAGTTAAGACGATTTCGCTACTCCAAGAACGCCGCACTGCCCTGATCTCCGCCGCCGTCACCGGCAAGATCGACGTGCGCGATTGGCAAGCCGTCGCTGTTCAAGAGGGTGTCGGCGTCGAATCTTGAGCCAACTTATTCCGACTTATGTCGAAAACCATAAGTTATACTTTTTCCCATAAGTTGCCATAAGTCGGAGTCCAAGATGAGTGCGATAAAGCCGTTTACCTTTCACCGCCCAGCTCTGGCGGAGAGTTATTGCGAAAGCCTTGGGGGCCACGGCTTGGCGGACAGTCGCTCCGGCTTGTTCCTGGCCGCGCCAAGACGCACGGGAAAAAGCACTTTCTTGCGTGAAGACATGTTGCCCGCCATGCAAAAGCGAGGCTGGACCACGATCTATGTGGACTTGTGGGCGGACAAATCCAAAGACCCGGCTTTACTCATTACCAGCGCCGTCAAAGCAAAAATTGGTACTTTTGCGGGTGTCATCGCCAAGATGGCCAAGTCGACCGGGCTGGAAAAAGTGAACGTGTTCGGTGCCCTGAGCCTCAACCTCGATTCGCTAGAACTGCCAACGGGACTGACGCTGGCGGATGCTCTGGAGGCGTTGGTTGAAGCCGGAAAGGCGCCAGTCGCCATCGTCATTGACGAAGCACAGCATGCGCTCTCTACCCAGGCTGGCGTGGATGCCATGTTTGCCCTCAAGGCAGCACGCGATCACTTGAACCAAGGCAGTGGGCAGCAAGGCCTGTTTATTGTTTTAACGGGTTCCAACCGTGACAAGCTGGCCCACTTGGTGTTGAAACGCACCCAGCCTTTTTTTGGCTCGCAAGTGACGCGGTTCCCCTTGCTGACCAAGGACTTTACCGACGCTTATACGGACTTCGTGAACCCCTTGCTGGCCAATGACAACCAGTTCCGTCACGAGGATATGTTTGAGGCCTTCAAGTTGGTTGGACATCGCCCTGAGATGCTGCGCAGCATCGTCGGCGAGATTGCCTTGGATGCCGGCGCGGACCACCTTGGCGAAGCGCTGAAGAATGGTGCGGAAGAAATCAAGGAAAGAATGTGGGGAGCGATGGAGAGCGAGTTCGCCGGTTTGCCCGACATTCAGCGGGCGGTGCTGGAGACGATCATCGATCAGGGCAAAAATTACGTTCCTTTCTCCGAGGCGTCGATGCGCGCTTATGCCAACTTGGTGCAGCAAGAAAAAGTATCGGTTCCATCGGTTCAGGCTGCGCTGGACACATTGCGTGAAAAGGGGTTGGTCTGGCGTGCCGCCTACGGTGACTATGCACTTGAGGACGAAAGCATGGCCGGTTGGTACAAAACCAAAATGCAAGGCTAAAGACAAGGATAAGTATGAGCGACCAAGCCACCGAACGCATCTTTCAAGACGACATCATTCGCCAGCTGCTGGCGAACGGCTGGTTGCTCGGCTCGCCGGACAAGTACAACCGCGAGCTGGCCTTGTACCCCGAGGATGCGCTGGGTTTTGTGCAGGAAACGCAAGACGCGCAGTGGCAAAAGTTTTGTGCCAACCACCCCAAGGATGCGGAGCAGAAGTTTTTGCAACTGGTTGCCGCACAACTGGGCAAGGCCGACCCCAATGCCACGCACAAAGACAGCCGCACTTTTGGCACGCTGGGGGTGCTGCGCCACGAGCTGCGCGACCGCAATGCGCGTTTGTCGCTGTGCCAGTTCAAGCCCGAGCACGACCTGAACCCGGACACGCTGGCCCGCTACGCCAAAAACCGCCTGCGTGTGGTGCCAGAGCTGGTGTACAGCCCGTGGACGACGGATGCTCACCTGCTGGAGACGGGAAACACTGACGCAAAAAAGGCCAAGGCGTGGCGCATTGACCTGGTGCTGTTTGTGAATGGCGTGCCGGTGGCCACGTTGGAGCTGAAAAGCGAATTCAAGCAGGCGGTGGAACGCGCCATTCGGCAATACAAGACCACGCGCCTGCCTGTCGACCCGGAGGCCAAGAAAGCCGAGCCGCTGCTGACCTTCAAGCGCGGTGCACTGGTGCACTTTGCAGTCAGCCAGTACGAGGTGCACATGGCCACGCGCTTGGAGGGGGAGGGCACCTACTTTCTGCCCTTTAACAAAGGCACACACGATGGCGGCGCGGGCAATAGTGTGCCGTACGACATCAACCGCTACGCCACGGATTACCTGTGGAACGAGGTGCTGCTGCCGGACAACCTGCTCAACATCTTGGCCCGCTTTGTGCACTTGCAGATTGAGGACAAAGAAGACTGGGAAGGCCGCAAGTACAAGAAGGAAAGCATGATCTTCCCGCGCTACCACCAGTGGGACGTGGTGGGCCAGCTGCTGGCGGCGGCGCGCAGCGAGGGGCCGGGGCAGATGTACCTGATTCAGCACAGCGCGGGCTCGGGCAAGTCCAACTCGATTGCCTGGGTGGCGCATCAGCTCTCGTCGCTCTACAAGGCCGATGGCAAGAAGCAGTTTGACTCGGTGATTGTGGTGACCGACCGCACCGTGCTGGACGCGCAGTTGCAAGACACGATCTACCAGTTTGAGCACACCGATGGCGTGGTGGGGCGCATCAACAACAAGGAAGGCGACGGCTCCAAGTCCGAGAAGCTGGCCGCAGCCCTGGAGTCGGCCCAGCCCATCATCATCGTCACCATCCAGACCTTCCCCCATGTGTTGAAGGCGATTGAAAACAGCGTGAGCCTGAAGGACCGCTGCTACGCCATCATTGCCGACGAGGCGCATTCGTCGCAAAGCGGCTCCACGGCGCGGCAGCTCAAAGAAGTGCTGATGAAGGAAGCACGGGACGACGCCGAAGAGCTGGACAGCGACGACATCATCGCCGCCACGGTGGCTGCGCGCCGCGCATCGGGCAACCTGAGCTACTTTGCTTTTACCGCCACGCCCAAGCCCAAGACGCTGGAACTGTTTGGCCGCGTGCCGCGCCCGGACGAAGTGCCCTCAGCCACCAACAAACCAGCGGCGTTTCATGTGTACAGCATGCGCCAGGCGATTGAGGAGGGCTTCATCCTCGATGTGCTGAAGAACTACACCAACTACAAGGTGGCCTACAAGCTGGCCCTGAAGGTGCAAGGTGCCGACACGGAAGTGGAAAGCAAGCGGGCCAAGGTGAAGCTGAACCAATGGGTGCGCCTGCACGACCACAACATTGCCCAGAAGGTGATGGTGATCGTGGAGCACTTCAAGGACAACGTGATGGGCTTGTTGGGTGGGCAAGCCAAGGCCATGGTGGTCACCAGCTCGCGTAAAGAGGCGGTGCGCTACAAGCAGTGTTTTGACAAGTACATCGCGGAAAAGGGATACCAGAAGATTCGCGCCATGGTGGCGTTTTCGGGTGAGGTGGAGTTCACCGACAAAGACCCGAACGTGGCGGGCCTGACCGGCGAGAAGTTCACCGAAAGCAATATGAACCCGAACCTCAAGGGCCGCGACATGCGCAAGGCTTTTGATTCGGACGACTATCAGGTGATGATCGTCGCCAACAAGTTCCAGACGGGCTTTGACCAGCCCAAGCTGTGTGCCATGTATGTGGACAAGAAGCTGGCGGGGGTGGAGTGTGTGCAAACGCTGTCGCGCCTGAACCGCACCTACCCCAACAAGGCCGAGACGGGCACCTATGTGCTGGACTTCTTCAATGACCCGGATGAGATTCTGGAGGCGTTTCAGCCTTACTTTCAGACCGCTGAGCTGTTGGATGTATCCGACCCGAACCTGATCTTTACGCTGCAGGACAAGCTGCGTGCCGGTGGCATTTTTACTTGGCAGGAAGTGGAGCAGTTCTGCGCCGCGTTTTATGTGAAGAACAAGAGCAACGCTGCGATTGCCAACATCTGCAAACCAGCGGTGCAACGCTGGCAGCTGCGCTACAAATCGGCAGTGGAGGCTTTCAAGATGGCCAAGGAGATGTTTGAGCGCACGCAGAAAACCGGCGATGCGGTGCTGATTGCGAACGCCGAGAAAAGCCTGAAGGAATGCCAGAAGGAAAAAGACGCGCTCGAAATCTTCAAGAAAGACCTGGGCACCTTTGTGCGCTTTTATGAGTTCATGTCGCAGATCGTGGATTACGACGACGCCGGTCTGGAAAAGCTCAGCCTGTACGCCCGCAACCTGCGGCCCATGTTGCGCGAAACCTTGCTCGATGTTGACGACATTGACCTGGGCAACGTGGTGCTCAGCCACTACCGTGTGGCCAAGATACGACAGCAGGATTTGGTACTTCAAGAAAATAGCGAGAACCACAAGCTGGTGCCGGGCGAAGGCCTGGGTACGGCCAAGCCGCAGGACAAGAAGGAAGAGTTTTTGTCGCTGATCATCAACCGCCTGAACGAGGTGTTCGTCACCGACCAGCTCACCGACAAGGACATGGTGAACTACGCCTACACGATCCGCGACAAGGTGGGTGAGAACATCAAGGTGATGAAGCAGATCGAGAACAACTCGCCCGAGCAGGCCCTGCTGGGTGACTTCTCGAAGGCCATTGACGACGCCATCCTCGACAGCAGCGAAGCCCACCAGAACCAGATGATGCAGCTACTGGCCGACCCGAGCAAAGCCGCAAACTTTGCGCGGATTGTGTTTGATCTGCTGGTGCAGGGGCAAGCTGGGAACCGTTGAAGACAGTGAAGGCTTAACTGGCCTTTGTGGCCCAGGGCAAAGGGTAGTCCAACACGTCACAAAAATTCAAATTTGTGGTGAGCTGGGTTTTTTGGGGCCAAATTCAGAATATGCTTGTGTGAACTTTTTTCGCATATATTTTGGCTTCTCTGATCTCCCGCGACTTTCTGTTTCAACTCACGCAGGCTGAAAACGCCGATGTGGTCGCAAATTGCGACCACCTGTGCGGCATAAACGGCTTTGGCAGGAACTTAGGGCAATGACTAGCCCATAGATGTTTAGCACACCACAACAATGATGAGGATACGTATGAAGGTCAGTAAAGTTGCCATTAGAAATTTCCGCCGACTAGAGAACGTTCAGATAGACATCGAAGAACGCGAGTCAATATTCGTTGGACCTAACAACAGCGGAAAGACGTCTGCCACTGCAATATTCCGATGCTTTCTTGGCGGTCGCGAGTTCAAGATTCACGATTTCTCGGTAGCCAGAATGGCAGATTTTGATACCTTTATTGCCACTGGGGATGCTGAGCACCTGCCGAAAATTAGCCTTGATTTGTGGTTCACCATTGATCCCGAGAGCATTGCATTCGGCAGGGTTTTCACTTTGTTGCCCAAGCTTTCCGACTTCACTCGCGTCGGCATTCGACTGTCGTACGAGATACAGGACGCAAAGAAGTTACGCGAGCAATATGAATCCGCCTACCCCACCCAGGAAGATGGGACGCGTGCAAGGGCGTTGGCGCAATATCTTTCGCTCGACGGTAATCTAGGTCGCCATTTTGCGGTTCGCTATTTTTCGCTTAATGAAAAGTCAATAGAAGGGGCCCTTCCCGAGATTGTGGCGAGTGAGCTTGAGTCTGACGAAGGCAAGCGACTCCTGAAGCATCTCATTCGGGTTGAGTTCGTTGATGCACAGCGCAACATCAACGATGACGACAGTAGCCGTAGCAATCGGCTTTCGTCGGCCTTTGCCTCCTTTTACCGGAAGAACCTTGAGCAAGTTGGACATGCAGCGGATGCTCACAGTGTGATCGATGCGAACAACAAGCTGCTAACAGACCATTACGCCAAGCAATTCGACCCATTGATAAGGCTGATCAAGCATCTTGGCGTACCGTCGATTAACGATCGTGAATTACGCATCATTTCCTCGCTCAGCCCTGAAACTGCATTGCGTGGAAGCACTGAGCTGCTCTATGTTGATCCCAGCCGAGAGCATGAACTGCCCGAGCTTTACAACGGTCTTGGCTTCAAAAACCTGATCTACATGGCTATTCAGGCTCGGCATTTCCATTCTCAGTGGGTGATGACCAAAGAGGACAGACCACTATGCTTGATGATCTTTATTGAAGAGCCAGAGGTCCATCTTCACGCTCAAGTGCAGCAGACCTTTATTTCAAACATTTGGGAGGTAATCAACCAGTCCGCTCTGGAATCAGGTGAATCTGGTTTGGTGCCGCAGCTCGTCGTCACAACACACTCCTCTCATATTATGGAAGCGGTGGCTTTCGAGAAAGTTCGATACTTTCAACGATGCAACAGTGAGGGCGAGGTGGAAGCGCCAGGCATCCGCAATGCGTCTGTGGTTCGTAGCCTTCGAGCGTTCCAGCCAGAGGCTGAGGAAATTGAAGGCAAGCTGATATCCCCTTCAGAATCGCTAGCTTTTCTCAAACGCTATCTTCGTCTCACCCACTGCGACCTCTTCTTCGCCGATGCGGCCGTACTTGTTGAAGGGGCGGTCGAAAAGCTCCTCATGCCTTACATGATTGAGCGCACTGCGAAGCGATTGCAGTCCACGTACCTCACGGTTTTGGAGGTGGGTGGAGCTTATGCTCACCGTTTTGAAGGCTTGCTCAGCTTCCTTCACATTCCTTATCTCGTCATCACGGATCTGGACTCAGTAGTGCCGACTGGATATCAGACTGCCTGTCGGGCGGACGTGGTTGGCGCGCGAACCTCCAATGCCTCCCTTAAAAAGCTGTGTGCGCAATCCACTGTCGACGGTTTGATTAGACTAACCTCGGCGGACAAGCGCCACTCCGCAAAAGATCGCTGCATTGCGTTCCAGACCGATATTCAGGTTGTCGATGGTGCCGATAGTGCGAAGCTCCGTCCCCGCACCTTGGAAGAAGCGATCGTTTACGAGAACTTTGGGTTGTTTCGAGCCGGCACGCTGTCCATCGGGGTTGAAATACTGAAACCACTCCAAGACGCTTATGAATGCGTCTACAAACGAATTCAATCCAACGATTTCAAGAAGACCGATTTCGCCATGGATATCTTGGCGTGCGCCGAGGAATTGATTGTCCCCAACTACATTGCTGAAGGGTTGCATTGGCTTGAAGAGCGGCTGTGTCCGCCGAGCACCACAACTGTTTCACTAGGCGCTGCGACGACGGAGGCTGCTTAGTATGGCGACCCGTGTAGAAAGCGCAGCGGATGCGCAGGTTCAAAAATGCCTACAAGAGCATCGCAGCTTCGCAATGATTGCTGGCGCGGGTTCCGGCAAGACAAGCTCGCTGGTCGAGGCTCTGAGCCGAATCCGTGATCGCGAGGGGAGTGTCCTCAAAAGGCAAGGTCAACGTATCGCCTGCATCACTTTTACTAAGCGAGCGGTAGAGGTGATCAAGACTCGGTTGGGGTTCGACAACATTTACTTAGTTTCAACGCTTCACAGCTTTCTGTGGGGACAGATCAGCCGCTTTCACGAAGATATTCGGGTGGCGCTGCGAGAGAGTCGCATCCCGGCCCTTATAGAGAAAGCCAAGGAAGATGACAACGGAGGGAAGAGCAAAAAAGCATTGAAGGCGCGCGCAAAGATCGAGCGACTTACAGAAGATCTTGCAGCTATCGTAAAAGTTAAGTTTTTCGAATATGCCGACACAAACTTCAGCGATTACGGTGAAGGCCAGATTGGTCATGATGACGTCATTGAGATTGCGACCTACCTGTTTGCAAAAAATGCCACATTCAGACGGATCACCGGCCTTCGGTTTCCATACATCTTTGTCGATGAAGCCCAGGACACATTTGAAGGCATCGTCGCCGGTCTCAATTTAGTAGGTGCTGGCAGCGGACTTCCAGTGATTGGTTATTTTGGGGATCCATGGCAGCAAATTTACGACCGAAGCGCAGGGGACTTTGCACCACCTGAAGGTGGTGAGGTCATCACGAAGACCGAAAATTTCCGCTGTTCGCAGAGTGTCATCCGGCTTTTAAACGCCTATCGTGATGACGTCGAGCAATATGCCGCTGGCGCAAATAAGACTTGCGAAGGAAGTGTCGAATTCCTGCTAGTTCAAGCGGAGGAGCCAACGGAGCCTCGCAAGCGCTATTCAGAGGACCAGATTGAGCGCGCGCTAGCGCGAATGGACGCTGCGATCGAGGGCTGGGGGTGGACCGGACGAGATGACGTCATGAGACTCTTCCTAGTGCGTCAAATGATCGCGCGGCGGCTGGGCTTTGCCGATCTGAACCGACTCTTCACTGGTGAATATGCCTCGTCTCGCGCACAGGATGCTTTTGAGTCCGGCGAGCATTTTCTTCTAAAGCCTTTTCTTTCTACTATTTGCCCGTTGATCGCGGCCCATGAGCAAGGCGACGCCCGAATGGTTATTAATTTACTCCGGCGCGAAAGCCCGGCGTTCGCAGCAGACGGATTCAATGCAGAAAAGTCGCTGAAGGTTATGGTCCAAACCTCAAGCGCATTGGTGAGTCAATTGCAGGCTTTGTGGCGTACCGAGACGATAGGTGCCGTTCTTCGTTTCTGTATTGACAATCAGATCGTCCAACCCTCTGAGAGGCTAAGTGAGCATCTCGACCGCGCGCCTCGAGACGAGGCGTTTGATGAAGATCTTCACAGTCTCGACAAAGGAGATTGGCTCGCGGACTCGCTAATCCAAATGCCTCCCGGGCCAGTGGCTCACTATGCTGAATACATTGCCAACAACACTGCCTACAGCACCCAACATGGAGTGAAAGGCGAGGAATATGAAAAGGTCATGGTTGTCTATGACGATGTCGAGGCCGCTTGGAATAATTACAGCTTCAACAAAGTCCTGACGCCGCTGACGGCCGGCAAGCCTACTGACAGGCAGCTCTCCATAACTCAGAAGCTCGCCTATGTATCGTTCTCGCGCGCGAAAGAGGATTTGCGAGTACTCATGTTTACCGCTAACCCTGAAGACGCGCGGACTGAACTCATCAACAGTAAGCTACTCATGCCTGATCAAATTCGCATCGCAGCGTGAGACTCTGATTTATTACAACCTGTACGGACCAACATAAAGTTTCCCATGCACGAAATCATCTGCCCCCACTGCCACAAAGCCTTCAAGATCGACGAGGCGGGGTACGCCGACATCCTCAAGCAGGTGCGTGATGGCGATTTTGACAAGCAGTTGCACGAGCGGCTCGAGTTGGCCGAGCGGGAAAAGCGCGACGCAATTGCCTTGGCCGAGGCCAATGTCACCAATGCGCTGCAAAAAACAGCGGCGGCCAAAGACACGGAGATTCAGGCGCTGAAAGCCCAGCTGGATGCGGGCGAGGTGGCGCGCAAGCTGGCGGTTTCGGAGGCCTTGGGCACGGTGAGCAAAGAGCGCGATCAGTTGGCCAACGAGCTGAAGACCGAACAGGAGAGAGCGCGCAACAGCAGCCAAGCGGCAGCCCAGTTGGCCGAGGCCAAGCTGGCCCATGCGCTGCAGGCCGAAGCCGC
Source organism: Limnohabitans sp. T6-5 (assembly GCF_003063315.1). Taxonomy (GTDB): domain Bacteria; phylum Pseudomonadota; class Gammaproteobacteria; order Burkholderiales; family Burkholderiaceae_C; genus Limnohabitans_A. Next base: position 480,147 of record NZ_NERV01000002.1, on the reverse strand, counting down.
CAAAAAGGACGCCGAAATTCAGGCGCTGCAAGCCAAGCTGGAGGCCACCGAGACAGCGCGCCAATTGGCTGTGAACGAGGCCGTGGGTGTGGTCGCCCGAGAGCGCGATGGCTTGAAAAATGACCTCAACCTGATTGCTGTGAAAAACCAGCTGGAAGAGAAAGCCATCAAGGAGCAATACGCCTTGCAGCTGCGCGACCGTGATGGCGAGATTGCGCGCCTGCGCGACATGAAGGCGCGGCTGTCGACCAAGATGGTGGGTGAAACCCTGGAGCAGCACTGCGAAATCGAGTTCAACCGCATCCGTGCAGCCGCTTTTCAGCGGGCGCATTTTGAGAAAGACAACGACGCCCGCAACGGCAGCAAGGGCGACTACATTTTTCGCGACGCAGACGAGTCGGGTGCCGAGATCGTCTCCATCATGTTTGAGATGAAGAACGAAAGCGACGAAACGGCCACCAAGAAGCGGAACGAAGATTTTCTGAAAGAGCTGGACAAGGACCGCACGGAAAAGGCCTGCGAGTACGCGGTGCTGGTCTCCCTGCTGGAGCCGGAGAGCGAGTTGTACAACAGCGGCATCGTGGATGTGTCGCACCGCTACCCCAAGATGTACGTGGTGCGGCCGCAGTTCTTTGTGCCCTTGATCACGCTGCTGCGCAATGCGGCTTTGAACGCGATGAAGTACAAGTCCGAGCTGGCCTTGGTGCGCTCGCAGAACGTGGACATCACCAAGTTTGAAACCCAGCTGGACGAATTCAAGACGGCGTTTGGGCGCAATTGGCGTCTGGCCTCTGAGGGCTTTGAAGAAGCCGTCAAGCGCATTGACGAAGCGATCAAGGACTTGGAAAAAACCAAGGAAGCGCTGCACAAGTCAGCCAACAATTTGCGCCTGGCCAACGACAAGGCCGACGACTTGACGATCAAGAAGCTCACACGGGGCAACCCCACGATGGCGGCCAAGTTTGCAGAGTTGCCAGGGAAAAGCCCCGACTGAGACGGCGTAGCGGGCGCTGGAATTTGCGCTCAGTGCTCAATGCGCCCCGAGGTAACACCCCTCAGCTCGCTCCCCATCCACTTCATCACCTTCTTCGCTGCACAGCGCAGCAATCAAGGCTTGGTCTACCACTTGGCCGGGTAGCAGCAGTTCTTCATTCGTCCAGCGCTTGACCAAATGGCCATTGGCCACGCCGCCGGTGTGGGGGGCTTGGTAGGCGCGGCGGTGTTGCATGGTGATGCCGCTGTTGGCGTTGGCGATGAAGCGGCTTTCACCCAAGGCCCAAGGTTCAAAGTAGGCATTGGCGGCGGCATCCACTTGGCGAAAGTAGCTGCGTGCGCCTTCGGCGTTGAGCTTTTTGCGCACGGTGCGCGTGATGAGGCCTTGCAAGTGGTCCAGCGCGGCATAGTCCATCATGTTGATGGTTTCTAGGCGCATGTCTTGCCCAGCCAGCGCCGACGTGGCGGCCAGCTCGGCGGGCAGCACTTGCACCATGGCTTTGACCACATCGTGGTGCGGTGCTACGGCGGTGGCCACGCCGCGTGTTTGCGGCTGGATGGGGCAGCGAATCTCGACAAAGCGTGGCTTGACGGGGCCTGTGCAGCCGTCGTGGTGGTAGTACTCGCCTTGGCTCAGTCGCCCTTTGCTGGAGCGCCCGCGCACGTCGCGGTAGGTGGGGTGTGCTGTGTGCACATTCAGGCAGACCACCAGGCCGGTGGCATCGACCAGTTGGTAAAAGGCCTCGCGCCATTCGGGCAAGAGCAGTTGGTCGTGCAGGTAGTCGCTGGGCGCTGTGCTTTCTTGGCCCACTTCGCCTTCGATCACCAACACAAAGGGCTTGGGCCTGCGCACGCGCCACAAGGCGTTGGCAAAGTTCAGCACTGTGTGGCTGGTTTCAGGGGTGGTTGCGGCGCTGTGGCCCGTGGGGTTGGACATGGAGGACATTTGCTGGAGGGAGGGCTTGGACAGCGAGCTTTGAATTGGCGGCAATTTTAGGGCTTTGGGCTCGTAGATCAGGGCTGGGCGCAGGGCAGTGCGCATGGCCGTTGCCCGCATGTGCCGTCAGCCCGTAAGCCCGTAAGCCAGCATCACTATCCACGAAAAATCAGAGGCCATCAGAGTGTTGCCCTGCTGGTTTGTGCTGCATCATCCCCCTTATGCCTGCACCTTTAATCCACCTGAACCAACTGCGCCGCCATGCCGTGGCCCGCAGTCTTTTTGGGCCCACGACGCTGCCCAAGGCTTTGCAGCGGCTGGGCTTTGTGCAGGCCGATCCTTTGCGTGCGCCTGCGCGGGCGCAGGATTTGACGCTTCGCCACCGCGTGGCCGGGTATCGGGCGGGCGATCTGGAGGTGCGCTACGCCAGCCTGGATGTGGAGGAGGACTTCTTCGTCAACTACGGCTTTGTCAGCCCCGATGTGCACCACCTGATGCACCCGCGCACACCCCGCATCGTCTGGTCTGCCATCCGCATGAAGCAGGCCGCCGAGGTGCTGGCGTTTGTGCACGAGCGGGGCGTGGTGCGGCCAGCCGAGGTGGATGCGCACTTTGACCACGGCACAGTCACCAACTGGTTTGGGGGCAACAGCCGGGCCAGCACGCAGTTACTCGACGGCATGCATCACCGGGGCCTGTTGCGGGTGGCGCGGCGCGAAGCGGGGCAGCGCCTTTACGCGGTGCGTGAGCCGCAGCCCCGCGTGTTGAGTGACGAGGCGGCGATGGACGCGCTGGTGGATGTGATCGTTGCCAAATACGCGCCCCTGCCTGCCGCCAGTCTGGGGCAGTTGGTGGGTTTGCTGTTGGGGGGCGGTGTGCCGCAGTGGCGCGGGCTGCGTCAGGCTGTGTTGCTGCGTGCGCGCTCAAGACTGCCCAGCGCGGAGGTGGATGGCGTGACCTGGTATTGGCCAGACGGCGAAAACCCGGCGTCGCGCCGCCATACGGTGGACGAGCAGGTGCGCTTGTTGGCACCTTTTGACCCGGTGGTGTGGGACCGTCGGCGCTTTGAACTGCTGTGGGGCTGGCCCTACCGTTTTGAGGCCTACACCCCGGCCGCTCAACGCGTGCGCGGGCACTATGCCTTGCCTTTGCTGTGGCGCGATCAGGTGATCGGCTGGGCCAACCTGAGTGTCAAAGACGGTGTGTTGACGCCCGATGTGGGTTATGTGGCGTCAGCGCCCCAAGAAAAGGCGTTTGCATCGGCGCTGGACGAAGAGTTGCAGCGCATTGCGGGGTTTTTGGGCTTGACGCCCTGAGACGGTTGAGGAGAAGACACGGCGCCTTTACCGCACAGCCCAAGGATTCAAGCCGTGTTCAAAGCCCCAGCGCCTGCCAGACCCGAATCGCCGCATAGGCATCGTTGGCCGCATAAATCAGTTGCGCTTCGCTCAAGCGGGCATTGGCCCAGTTGCTGGTGGCGGCTTTTTTGGATTTGATGAAGCGCTGGTTGAACAGCACCGCCACTGCGCCTTTGACGCCCATGTCTTTGCGGTAGCCGCGTTGGTGGAAGACGGTGTTGAGCTCCAGGATGCCTTGGGGCTCGATGCCCAGTTTGTGGATGATGCGTTTTCGGTCATCGCCCAGACCAAACCCGGCTTTGGCAATGCCGCCCAAGGCCAGCAACTGTGCAGCCACAGCTCGGCAATCGGGGTCGTGCAGCTGAAAAACCCAAGCCCGCTCGGCTGTAGACAGCTGCAGGATGTGTGGCCCGTCAGACGCTTCGCCCACCTTGAAGGTGGGCTTGGACTCGGTGTCAAAACCCCAAGCCCGTGCCTGGGTCAGTTGGTCGTAGGCATGGCTGGCCTGTGCGCCCGTGCACACCAAGGTGATGCGGTCCAGCCCCAAACGTTCAAATGGCGGGAGGAGGGCGATGGCGTCTTTGTCGGGCGTGGGCAAGCGTGCGTTCATGTGGAGGCATTCGTGGTGTCAGGCACGCACTGTAGCGCCTGCTCCGAGCACTTGCGCCAACACGGCCTGGGCTGCTTCAGTGTGGTGCCCGCGCCAGGCCACGATTTGGTCCGGGCGGATCAAGACCATGGGCGCTTCGTAGAGTGCCAATATCTCACTGCTGGGCTGGTGCACCACTTTCAAATCCAGGCCCATGGACGCGGCAACGCTTTCAAATGCGGAAGTGTCGGCACGGTCAGGGCCCAGCACCAGCAAGGTCCATTCGGTGTGGAAGGTGTCAAACAGCGAGCGGCCGTCTGGCAGCCAGGCGTGGGGTGGTCGGCCACCCGGTGTGGCGCAGGGTGTATAGCTGTTGGCGGCATCGGGCGGCGCGGTGGTGCCGTCGCCCACGACGATGGGGCTGCTGTCGTAGCGCCCGCCAAAGGTCACGCCGGGGATGTTGAACTCGCGGCGCACATGGCCATTGAGGTAATCCGAAGCCACGGTACGGGCTTGTTCGCCTGGCGGGCTGGCGTCTTCGAGTTCGGGCGCGGCGTCGAACAAGCCAATGGAGTCGGCAAACTGCCGCGCATAGCCCGTGTTGCGCACGGCCAGCGCATGGCGCTCGAGGTGGTAGCTGTCCAGCAACTTCGCAGGGGCCACGCCCTTGAGCACGCTGGCCAACTTCCAGCTGAGGTTGACGGCGTCTTCAACCGCCGTGTTGTAGCCCAAGCCGCCTGTGGGGGTGAAGAGGTGCGCTGCATCACCACCCAAAAACACGCGGCCTTGTTGAAAGGACTCTGCCACCAGGGCGTGGCCGGCCATCCAGGTGGCCATGGACAAGATCTCGATGTCGATGGGCTGCCCAAAGGCCTGCGCAAACAAGCGACGCGCATCGGCCTCGGTCAGGGCTTCGGTGGCGGCGTCGTCGGCCATCTGGATGTGGAAGGCAAACTCGCTCACGCCGTCCACCGACATGATGAATGCACGCAACTCGGGGTTGACCACCACGTACATCCAGGCGCGGTCATTGGGGTTGCGGGCATAAAAGTCGGGGGCATTGAGGTAGACCGCCAGCATCTTGCCGCCCATGAACTTGCGCTTGAACCCGGTGGCCCCGCCCCAGGCGATGCCCAGCTGGTGCCGCACCCTACTGCGTGCACCGTCAGCGCCGACCAGGTAGTCGGCTTTCACGTTCAGCGTTTGCCCACCGTTGACCGAGGCCACAAGGGCCTCGATGCCGTCGCCCGTGTCGGTGAACTGCTGCAGTTGCCAGCCGTAGCGCATTTCAATGCTGGCTTGCTGCTGCGCATGACGGTGCAGGCAAACCTCGACGTATTTCTGTGAGACCCGATGCGGCAACTCGGCCGCGCTCCAGGAGCCCGACATGTTCTTGATGGCTTGCGGCGCGGCCGCCGCTGTGGGCAGGCGAAGTCGGGCCAGTTCGGTGCCTGCAAAGCGGGTGAGGTAGGTGATGTCGGTGGGGTGGTCCGGTGGCAGGCCCATGCTCCGAATTTCGTGTGCAAAGCCCAGACGCCTGAAATGCTCCATGGTCCGTGCCTGGGTTGCATTGGCCTGCGGATTGAAGGCTGTGCCGGGTTTGGCGTCCACCAGCAGGCACGAGATGTTGCGTCGCCCCAGCTCATTGGCCAGCATGAGTCCGCAGGGGCCACCGCCAGCAATGAGCACTTGGACCGTGCATTTGTTCGTCATGGATGAGGTGCTTTCTGGTGGCTGGGTATCGTCAATCTTCGCGTGCCAGCCGGATCGGCAGGTCCACGCTCAGGTAGTTGGCGGGCAGGCCCATGCGCTGGGCCGTGGCCGCGTCGGACGCGGGTGTGAATGGGCGAACCAGCGAGGCGCGCACGCCAAAGACGGCGTCTTTGTCCACCCAAGGATCGGCTTCGTCAAAGACTTCGGTGATCAGGCTGCGGTGGCCGGGCGCTTCGACAATGATGTGGAAATGCGCCGGCCGCCAGGCGTCTCGGCGCGACACGCGCAGCAACTCGCCCACCGGGCCGTCGGTGGGCACCAGGTAAGGGCGGGGGCGGATGGTGGCCAGTTCAAAGCAACCATCGGCTTGCACTTTGATCTGGCAGCGCAGATTGTCTTGGGGCTGGCTGTCGTCGATTTGCCAGTACATGCCGTTGTCGGCGTTTTGCCAGAAGTCGATCGTGGCGTTGGCCAGGGGTTGGCCATCGATGTCGGTCACACGCCCTTGAATCAGCACAGGCTCGCCCGCGTTGTCACGGATCAAGTTGCTGCCGTTGTCCACCCAAGGCGAGCCCCGGGTATGAAAAGGCCCGAGCACGCTGCCCTCGGTGGCGCCGGGCCGGGCGGCCAGCAGGTCCACCAGAGATGACAAGCCCAGCACGTCAGACAGCAGGGTGAACTCGCTGCGCGAGGGGCTGCTGATCTCGGCCATGCGGTGCAAAAAGGCGATGCCTTCGCGCCATTCGTCGTGGCTCAGGCCGGTTTCGGTGGCAAAAGCGTGCAGGTGATGCACCAGGCGGTTGACCAGGTGGCGCTGGCGTTCATCGTCGATCTGGGCAAAACTGCTTTTGACCGTGTCCGTCAGGTTGTCTCGGGTGATGTTTTTCATGGCAGGACGGGTTCAGGCGGACAGCAGTCCGACTGGGTTGCTCAAAATGCCGATGCCTTCGATGTCGATCTCAATCGTGTCGCCTGGCTGCATCCACACGGGGGGCTTGCGGGCGTAGCCGACACCGGCTGGGGTGCCCATGACGATCACGTCGCCGGGCTCGAGCGTCATGCAGGCCGACATCATGGCGATCGTCGGAGCCACATGGAACACCATGTCGGTGGTGGAGGCGCTTTGCATGACCTGGCCGTTCAGGCGCGACTCGATGTGCAGACCCACGCATCCCGGGGGCAGTTCATCGGCGGTCACCAAGCAGGGGCCAAAGCCGCCGGTTTGGTCAAAGTTCTTGCCCACGGTCCATTGGGTGGTTTTGCGCTGGTAGTCGCGGAAGGTGGCGTCGTTGAAACAGGCATAGGCAAACACCGAGTCCAGTGCCTGGTCCTCGCTCACGTTGCGAGTGGTCTTGCCGATCACCAAGGCCAGCTCGGCCTCGTAGTCGAGTGATGTGGAGATGGGCGGGATTGGGATGGTGCCGCCGTGGGCCTGCAAAGATGACGGGCCACGGAAAAAGATGGTGGGGTAGTCCGCCACCTTGTTGCCGCCTTCGGCCGCGTGGTCGTGGTAGTTCACACCCAGGCAGATGATCTTGCTGGGGCGCGGCACGCAGGGCAGCAGGCTGACCTGTGCCAGCGGCGTGGCGGTGGCGCTGGCCGCGCGTTGGGCGATGCTGGCCATGAGCGTCGCGTTGCCACTGGCTTGCGCAAAAAAGTCGTTGATGCTGGCGGGCGCGTTGTCCATGCACTGGCGCATGTCGACCACGCCTTGGCCTAGCAAGACGCCGTAGCGTGTCGCTTTGTCGTGGGTGTAGCTGATGAGTCTCATGGTGGCTTTCTTTGGGATGGTGGTGGGGTTTGGGATCAGTCCACTTTGGCGCCGGTTTGCTGCACGACATGGCCCCACTTTTAGGCCTCGGCGCTCAGGTAGGCGTCGAGCGTGGGGCGGTCCATGCGCACGGTCTCCAGCGACTGCGCGGCAAAGCCTTCGTTCAGGGCCTTGTTTTGCAGGATCTTGTTGATTTCGGTGTTGACGCGGTCAAGCACTTCACGCGGTGTGCCTGTGGGAGCCAGCATGGCGAACCAGGTGTTGGCCTCAAAGCCCGGGTAGCCCAATTCGGCCACGGTGGGCACATCGGGCAGGGCGCTGCTGCGCTTGCTGCTGGTCACGGCCAAGGGCCTCACTTTGCCCGCTTTGGCCAGTTGAACCACGGGCGGAATGGAGGTGGAACCCACGGGCACCTGGCCGCTGACCACGGCGTTGGCCGCCGAGGCCGGTGCGTGAGGGACGTGCAGGATGTCCACTTTGGCCAGGTTGCGGAACAGCAATTCGGCCCCCAGGTGGGTGGTGGTGCCGTTGCCCGAGGAGGCGTAGCTGAGCTTTACGGTGGGGGCCAGCGCCAGCAGTTCCTTGAGGCTGTTGGCCTTGACTGAGGGGAGCACATAGATGATGTTGGGCGAAACGGCGGCCATGGCCACACCGGTGAGTTCTTTGCCGACGTCGTAACCGGCCTTGCTGTAGAGCGAAGGATTGACCGAGTAGGCCACGCTGTGCATGAGGAAGGTGTAGCCGTCAGGGGCTGAGCGTGCCACGGCCTGCGTGCCGATGTTGCCGCCTGCGCCGGGGCGGTTTTCGATCACCACAGGCTGGCACATGGCCTCGGACAAGGGCTGGCCCAAGGCGCGGGCCACGATGTCGGTGGAGCTGCCCGGTGGGAAGGCCACCACGATCTTGATGGATTTGTCAGGGTAGGCTGCTTGCGCAGTACCGCTGACCAGTGCCAATGCCGCGATCCACCACGGGATTGAAGTTTTCAAGGGCCGTCTCCTTGGCAGTGCATCTGCCTCGGCGCATCCTAGATGAAAAAAACAAGCGGCCGTGTCACGCTTGAGGCTGGTGGCGCACCCAAGCGACCGCTCTAGCAGCCTTTCACTTGCGTTGTGGCTTCTTGGCTTTGTCGGTGGCCTCTTTGCGCACGGCCCGCTCTGCATCCGCCTTTTTGCCTTCGGCCAGCCATTTCGCAAATTCTTGTGGGGTTTCCAGCGTGAGGCGGCCCATAGCGGCTGCACGGAAGTCGTGAATCACCAGGTGTGCGGCTTTGGTGGTGTTGACGCGTCCGCCGCTTTGCACAGCGCCGCGCTGGCGGCCAATGGCTTCGAGCAAGGTTTCGTCGGTGTGGCTGGCCACGTCGGCGATCTTGTAGCGGTCCGTCAGTGCCTGCGGATAGTTGGGGATCAGGTAGTTCAGCAGTTCCAGCGCCACGACTTCTTCGTCAAACGCGTTCACGCCAATCGCACCGCTGGCGGCCAGGTTGTAGCCACTTTGCTCAACGATGATGCGCGGCCACAGCACGCCGGGGGTGTCGTAAAGGTAGAAGTCATCGGCCAGGGCAATGCGCAACTCTTGTTTGGTCACACCCGCTTCGTCGCCCGTCTTGGCGGCACGTTTGCCTTTGAGGGTGTTGATGAGGGTGGACTTGCCCACGTTGGGGATGCCGCAAATGAGCACGCGCATGGGCTTGACCATGCCGCCCCGATTGGGTGCGAGTTGCCTGCAAGCGTCGATCAGCGCTTTGGCGGGCGAAGTCATGCTGGTGTCCAGACCCAGGGCGCTCACGCCGGGCATGGCGTTGTAGTGGGCCAGCCACTGCTGGGTGCGTGCCGGGTCGGCCAGGTCTTGTTTGCTCAGGATTTTGAGGGCAGGTTTGCCCTTGATCAGCTCGGCCAGCATGGGGTTGGCGCTGGAGCCAGGCAAGCGGGCGTCGAGCATTTCGATGACGACGTCAATTTCTTTGATGCGTTCCCCGATCGCTTTGCGCGTGAGGTGCATGTGTCCGGGGAACCATTGAATCGCCATAAATGCTGTTGCCGAAAGGGAAAGAACCAAAGGGGTGATTGTCGGGCAGTTCGGGGCTGGTCTTGAGCGGTAGTCATTTTGCGGGGTACCGCACAAAAACTGCAGCTTGCCCACGGTCACTCCCGCATCGCACACTGTGGGGGGACTTTTGCAGCGTCTACCTTGTCCAGAGGGTGTATGGACGAAAAAGATTTTTCATCCATAGACTTGTTAAAAAGCGACCGTCTATTCAGTAGAAATTCTAGAAAGACATCCCATGCTTCAATTTCCCGACGCCTTGCTGTTGGCACGCATTCAGTTTGCCTTCACGGTCAGCTTCCATTTTTTGTTCCCGTCCATCACCATTGGCCTGGCGAGTTATTTGGCGGTGCTCGAAGCTTTGTGGCTCAAGACGGGGCGCGCGGAGTTCATGGACTTGTTTCGCTATTGGGTCAAGATTTTTGCGCTGGTGTTTGGCATGGGTGTGGTGTCCGGCATCGTCATGTCCTACCAATTTGGCACCAATTGGGCGGTTTTCTCGGACAAAGCCGGGCCCATCATTGGCCCACTCATGGCGTATGAGGTGCTGACCGCCTTTTTTCTGGAAGCGGGCTTTTTGGGGGTGATGCTGTTTGGCATTCGGCGCGTGGGCAAGCACCTGCATTTCCTGGCCACTGTGATGGTGGCGCTGGGCACGGTTGTCTCGGCATTCTGGATTTTGTCGGTCAACAGCTGGATGCAGACACCCGTCGGCTACGCCATGAACGCCCAGGGGCAATTCATCAGTGCGGGCAGCTGGCTGGCCATCATCTTCAACCCGAGTTTTCCTTACCGCCTTTTGCACACCGTGTCGGCCGCCTACCTGACGACGGCCTTCATCGTGGGCGGTGTCGGTGCCTGGCACTTGCTCAAGGACCGGACCGATCCGCGTTCGCGCATCATGTTTTCGATGGCGATGTGGATGGCCACGCTGGTGGCGCCCGTGCAAATTGTGTTGGGCGATCTGCATGGCCTCAATACTCTGGAACACCAACCGACCAAAGTCATGGCCATGGAAGGCCACTACCAGAGCCACCCGCAAGGCGCGCCGCTGATTTTGTTCGGCATCCCCAACAGTGCTGACCAGCGCGTGGACTACGCCCTGGAAATCCCCAAGCTCTCGTCGCTGATCCTGCGGCACGACCTGAACGCGCCCTTGGCCGGTCTGGACACTGTGGCACCCGATCTGCAACCGCCGGTGGGCGTGGTCTTCTGGGCGTTTCGCGTCATGGTCGGCTTGGGCTTTTTGATGGCGGGTTTGGGGCTGTGGAGCCTGGTCACCCGCCTGCGTGGCCAACTCTATGAGAACCGCGCGCTGCACCGAATGGCATTGGTCATGGGGCCTTCGGGCTTGGTGGCGGTGCTGGCGGGCTGGATCGTCACCGAGGTGGGGCGCCAGCCTTGGACCATTTATGGCCTGCTGCGCACCAGTGAAGCGGTTTCGCCCTTGGCGGCACCGGCTGTGGCCGTGTCGCTGGTGGCTTTCGTGCTGGTGTACTTTGCGGTGTTTGGGGCTGGCGTGATCTACATCCTCAAGTTGATGGGCAAACCGCCCGCCGCCCACGAGCCCGAGCCGCCCCCCATTCCGGTGCGCAGTGCGGGCGTGACCCCCGCTGCCGCGATGCGCCCCGACGCCTTGTTCACCGACATGAGGAGCGAGACATGACCTGGGACCTGACCCTCCTTTGGGCGCTGATCATTGCGGTGGCCGTTTTCATTTACGTCGTGCTCGACGGCTTTGACCTCGGCATTGGCATTTTGTTCAACCTCTTCAAGGTCGGCCACGACCGCGACACAGCCATGAACAGCATTGCCCCCGTTTGGGACGGCAATGAAACCTGGCTGGTCATGGGCGGTGGCGGTTTGCTGGCGGCTTTTCCGTTGGCCTATGGGGTGATTTTTTCCGCGCTGTACGCGCCCATCATCGCCATGCTGTTGGCGCTGGTTTTCCGGGGCGTGGCGTTTGAGTTTCGCTGGCGCGACCCAGCGCACCGCCACTTTTGGGACTTGGCGTTCACCGGGGGATCTGTGCTGGCGGCCATGGCCCAAGGTGTGGTGCTCGGGGCCTTGTTGCAAGGCATTGCCGTCAGCCACCGGGCTTATGCCGGGGGCTGGTGGGATTGGTTGACGCCGTTTTCACTGCTCACGGGTGTGAGTGTGGTTGTGGGCTATGCCTTGCTGGGAGCGACTTGGCTGATCCTCAAGACCGAAGGCGGCTTGCAGTTACAAGCCCGGACCCTCGCCTGGTGGTTGGGCGCGGGCACCTTGCTGGCCATTGGCTGGGTCAGTCTGGCGACCTTGTTTTTGAGCGCGGATTATTTTGACAAATGGTTGCGCTGGCCGGCCATTGGCTGGGTGGCCCCCGTGCCGGTGTTGGTGGCCGCCGCCAGCTTGGCCTTTGTTCGCAACCTGAAGGCGGGCCGCGAGCTGGCGCCCTTTTTACTGACGCTCTTTGTCTTTTTGTTGTGCTTTGTAGGCTTGTGCATCAGCATTTTTCCGTACGTTGTTCCCGGTGCGGTGACTTTCCAGGAGGCCGCCACCGAGCACAGCAGCCAAGTGTTCATGCTGGTCGGCACGGCGGTGGTGTTGCCCCTGATCTTGGCTTACACCGCCTGGTCGTACTGGGTTTTTCGCGGCAAGGTCAACGCCGAGGGCTACCACGCATGACGCGGCCACGCTGGGCATGGGGGCGGGTTTGGCGCTGGACCGACAGTGTGGCCCTGCCAACGGGCGAGACGCCTGCGCCGCTGTGGCAGCGTGCGCTGTGGTTTTGGGGTATTTGGCTCGCCAGTGTGGCGGCTCTGTTGGTGGTGGCGCTGCTGCTGCGCTGGTTTTTGCGGCCTTGATCAGGTCCTGATGGTCATCACCCACCCGACACCTCGTCTCGGAGACGATCACGTTGAAGACTGCCTCAGCAACGTCCGAATGGACAATCCCCGTTGAGTCGTCTATCTCTGCGCTGCATCAGTTCCAGAGCGCAGGCTTGGCCACCATCAGATAAAAAACGCCAACCATGCTGACAAAGGCGGGGTAGCCCAACCCCTCCCACCAACGGCGATAACGTTCATAACTGTCTGGCAGCGCCGATCCATGGGCATGGGCGGTGTGTGCCATTTTGGCCATCTGGATTTGCAACCAGACCACGGGCAACCAGCAAATGCCCGCAAACACATACAGCGCCAATGACAAGGCGATCCAGGGTGTGGTCAGCGGAAATTGAGCCAAATAGACCATGACAAAACCTGTCACGGGCTGGATGATGACCGTGGGTGTCGTGAACCACCAATCGGCGCGAACACACAAGCGGCTGACTTCGGCTTTGACTTCCACGCTTCGCGTACGGTTCGCAAAAAACAGGTAATAAGCCGATCCGAAACCGGTTCCCACCAGCACCACCGATGACAGGATGTGAACGTATTTGAGCAGGAGGTAGGTGTTCATGATTTTTCGGCACGAATGAGTACATAGAGCATGGCAGCGATCGGGATGTTCTTGAGCAAAGGCCCCAGGGGGTGCAACCACAGTGAGGGGCTGAGCAGTGTGGCAATCAAAGTCATCAGGCACATGCTGGCCATGGCGATGCCGTAAACGCTTTTGCGCGGAGCCCACCACAGCGCAAAACCCAGCAAAAAGTCGAGTCCTGCACCGCTCCAGATGAGGGTGTCGATCCAGAACCTGTTGCTTAAACCTGCGCTCTTGAGCAAGTCGGCGCTTTGTCCGTGCAGTTCAAAGAGGCTGACCACGCCCGTGATCAGCCAGACGGCCACCAGGCTCAAGCGCAAAGTTTTCAGTGGTTCCATGCCTGGCTCCAGAAATGTTGAATTGGCAATGGCGCATGGCCGAGAAGCAGTGCAAATGCGCCTGAGTTGCTGACGTTGTCTTTGGCCAAAAGTGCCTGCGTTTCGCTGCACCACGGAATGGCGGGTATGCGGTCGCCGATGCTGACACTCAGACGGGTCAAGCACTGGGGCAAAGGCATGACGCGAGCAGGTTTGAGGTTTTGCTGTTGTCGCAAGCTGGCGATGAATGCGGACAAGCTCAGTGCTTGCGCACCCACGCATTCGATCAGCGGTTCGGCGCTCTGGTGGGCGACCAGCCAGGCCACTGCGCTGGCCAAATCCTTGACGGCCACGGGCTGCACCTGTGCAGTCAACACGGCCTGCGGGAGCAGCAGAACAGGCAGTTTTGAAAGCTGGACAAACAGCTGACTGCTTTGCCCCCCTTGGCCGAACACAATGCTGGGCCGCAGCACGGTGGCGTTCACTTGGGCGGATGCGTGCAAGCTCAGCAGGTGCTCGTCTGCGGCGCGTTTGGTGCTGGCGTATCGGGTGGCGTTGCCCTCGATGCCCAGGGCAGAGATTTGAATCACCCGCAGCGCTTGGCGGCGTTGTTGACCGGCCACACTACAGGCGTCAAACAAGGCGATGGGCGTTTTGCTGTGCACGGCTTCAATGGGGCGGCGTGAACTATCGCGCAGCACGCCGACGGCATTGATCACGGCGTCAATGCCTTCGAGCCGTGGCAGCCATGCGGCGACAGAGGTGTCTTGTGCGTAATCGACCCGCAGTTGGTTGTGCGCATTGCGCACTGACCCTGCGCCCACCACTGTGTGGCCCTGCGCTTGCAGCGCCACGCGGATGTGGCGGCCTAAAAAACCACTGGCCCCGCAGAGCAAGACTGTCATGGGCGGACCTCTTTGGCCGTGGTTGAATGCAGCGAAATGTCACAAGCGCCGTCTTTGCAAGCCTGGCTGTTCGCCCATGCTGTCTTGGCTTGACGCTGAAGTTGCCGGTGGGTCAGGGCATTGAACAGTTTGTGGATGCCCAGGCCAGACAGGATGTAACGGTTGCGCACAATCCATGGGTACACCCGTTCCGCAAGCGGCTTGGCAAACGCAAATGCGCGGGCGATGGTTTGCAACTGCGCGGCGCGGTAGCAGACCACAAACACGTCTGTGGATTTGAGCCATTGGCCTTGCGCATCCCTGGCGTGAATGCAGTTCATCAGTGTCGCTTGGTCAAATGGCAAATCGCTCGCATCAAACTGGGGTGAGGAACAGTCCAGCATTTGCAGGTTGCCGTTTTTGTCTCTGGCGCTGAGATTTTCAATTTCGCTGCGGCACAGGCGGCATGAATGGTCGTAATAGACCGTGATCGGCAAAAGGGCCTGATTAGGGGTGGTGAAAATGGCTTGTTTCATGATTTTTCTCCTGGATTTCCTCTGATCATTGACTGCACTTTGGCACCCAGCTTCATCACTTTGAGCAGGGTCGAAGGCTCGAGTCGCAGCATTTCCTCGGTCCAGCTGTTGAGCGTTTCCATCAGGGCCAGGCTCTCTTTGACACGCAATTGGCTGGACTTGTCTTCCGCGTCAAAGGCGCTGTCGTTGACCACATCGCGCAGCAAACTGATGGTCGGATCGAACTCGCGCTGCTTGCGTTGCGCCACGATGGTGCGAAACAGAGCCCATACGTCGGAGCTGGTTTCGAAGTGATCGCGCCTGTCGCCCATGAGGTGAACCACGCGAATCAGGTTCCAGTTTTGCAATTCCTTCAAGCTGTTGCTGACGTTGGAGCGTGCGACGTTGAGCGTGTTTGAAATGTCATCGGCCGCCATCGGTGTGCCGGTGAAGAAGAGCAAAGCATGAATTTGCGCGACGGTGCGGTTGACGCCCCAGCGTGAACCCATTTCGCCCCAGTGCAGGACAAAACGTTCAGCCAGTGGTGAGAGAGGAGCTTGTGTGTCGTTGGTCATGGGTGAATTCTGTTTATGTCTGAAATTTCTGTCAAGACAGAAATAAAGAAAATGGATGCATTTCAAAAAATTGTTTCAACCCAGACGATTCATCGACAAAATCAGCGCTGTCAAAAAGGGAGCGCGCCATGCCACAAGAGAACACATCCCGCGACTTTGCGGAGCACCACATGCATGCCATCCTGGCCCGTTTGGCCGGGCCAGGCGCGGTGCCCAGGGCGGATCAGGTGGACGCCGTACACGCCGTGCTGCAACCGGCCTCGCGCGTGCTGGTGGTGCAGGCCACGGGCTGGGGCAAGTCGGCGGTGTACTGGGCGGCCACGCATGCGATCCGCAGCACGGGCGCTGGCCCCACGCTGGTGGTTTCGCCGCTTTTGGCGCTGATGCGCGACCAGGTGAGCGCGGCCGAGCGGGCGGGCCTGAAGGCCGCGACGGTCAACTCCACGAACATCGACGATTGGGACGATGTGTTCCAGCGGCTGGACGAGGACGCCATCGACGTGCTGCTGGTCTCGCCCGAGCGGCTGGGCAACCCGCGCTTTGCGGCGCGGCTGGGCGCTTTGCTGGCCCGGGTGGGCCTGATCGTGATCGACGAGGCGCATTGCATCAGCGATTGGGGTTTTGACTTTCGGCCTGACTACCAGCGGCTGGCGCGGGCGCTTTTGTCCACGCCAACAGCCAGCGTGCTGGCCACCACGGCCACAGCCAACGAGCGGGTGACTTTGGACATTGGCAAGCAGTTGGGCCCGAACACGGTGACCTTTCGCGGCACGCTGGCGCGCACCTCGCTCACGCTTTCGGTGGTGCCGGGCTTGTCGCCCTTGCAGCGCTATGCCTGGATTGCTGACGCGCTGGAGCAATTGCCCGGCTCGGGCATTGTGTATGTGCTGACGGTGGCCGAGGCCGAGCGACTGACCGCGTTTTTGCGCAGCTGCGGCCATACGGTGGATGCCTATTCGGGCCAGATCGACGCCGACACGCGCTTGAAGGTGGAAGACCGTTTGCGCCACAACCAGGTCAAAGCGGTGGTGGCCACCTCGGCGCTGGGCATGGGTTACGACAAGCCGGACCTGGGTTTTTGCGTGCATATGGGCTCGCCCTCGACCCCGGTGGCCTATTACCAGCAGGTGGGTCGGGCGGGCAGGGCGGTGGCGCATGCCGAAGGGGTGCTGCTGCCTTCCGACGCAGACGAGCGCATTTGGGATTACTTCGCCACCGCGTCGATTCCTGAGCCGCATACGGCGGCCAAGGTGTTGCAAAGCCTGGGTGGTGATGCACGCAGCCTGATCGAGATCGAAGCCGACACGGGCGTGCGAAGAGGGCGGCTGGAGGCGCTGCTGAAAATTTTGGCGGTGGAGGGCGTGGTGGACAAAGACGGCACGGCCTGGCGGGCCACGGGTGTGCCCTATGTGCACGACACCGCCAAGTGGACGGCGCTGGCCCAGGTGCGCCAGCAAGAGGCCGGCATCATGCGCCAGTATGCACACGGTGCGGGTTGCCTGATGGCGTATTTGCAAACCGCTCTGGACGACCCGTCGCCTGCACCTTGCGGGCGGTGTTCAGTCTGTACTGGGCATGTGCCGTTTCCGGGCTTGACGCCCTCACAAGACAAATTGATCGCAGCACGCAACTTCTTGCGCGGCATGGACGTGGACATCGAGCCACGCAAACGCTGGCCCGCCGGGGTAGGGCGCAAAGGGGCGATTCGCGGCTTTGATGTGGGCCGCGCTGTGGCCTTTGCCGATGACCCGGGCTGGGTGACCGAGCTGCAGGCTTTGCGCCTGAACCCCGGTGATGTGCCGCCCGATTTGCTGGCCGGGGCCGTGGCCACGCTGGGACGCTGGGCCAAGACCTGGCCTGCGCGCCCGGTGTGCGTGGTGCCGCTGCCCGCGCCCGACATGACGGCCAACCGCGTGCTGGCCGAGCACATTGCGCGCAAGGGGCGCCTGCCGCTGCACGATGTGTTCAGCTGGCACGGCGGGCCTGCGCCTGACGACACCGCATCCACACCCGTGGTGGCGCATCTGGAGTCGGCCATTCGGTTGGCTGACGATGCGGAACTGCCGAACGGCCCGGTGCTGCTGGTCGCCAGCACAGTGCGTACCCGCTGGGCTGCCACGGTGGCAGCGGCACGGTTGCGCGAGCAAGGCGTGAGCCAGGTGCTGGTGCTGGCTTTGCATTTGCAGCCTTGAGCAACCGACAAAGCAAAGATTTTTTGTAGAAGCGAACAGGCGATGGTTTTGCCTTTGTAGGAGCCCAACCTGTGGGCGATGGCATTCCTTGGCGGTGTGCATGAAAATCGCCCACGGGGGAGGGCTCCTACAAAAATCCGTCCAAGGCAATGGTTTTGGCGAGAGAAAATTTTCTACAGGCGATGTTTTTGTCTTCGTAGGAGCCCACCCTGTGGGCGATGGCTTGCCTTGGCGGTATGCATGAAATCGCCCGCGGGGTGGGCTCCTACAAAAAATCTTCCCATGCTTGGTGATCAAGACTTCAAGAGGTTGAATGCATAAGGCATGATCGCCATCCCTCTTTTCTCCAACGAACCATGACCGACGACACACACGACACACCGCTGCTGCAAGAACCCCGCCTGTGGCAGGACGAGCATTGGACCGCCAAAGTCATCAAAAATGAAGATGACGACGGTTGGGCGGTGGCGATGTACAAGCAAGGTGAGTCCGAGCCTGCATTGGTTGGCCCCTGGACCATGGGCCGCGACAAGAAGAACCCCAAGCCATTGGACGGAACGGCTTTCATTACCTTGGTCAAGACCGCCAGCGAGTTCGTGCGTCGCAGCGAACAGCAGCTGCACGCCCAACTGAATCAGAGCGTGACCGTGAACGGCAAAGACAGTCGGGTGACTGTGTTCTTGCGCATCGTGCCCGATGAGGACAACCCCTACGCCGTGCTGAGTGCGCAGGATGACTCTGGCGATACTCTGGCCGAGTTCAAGGTCGATGCCGGTTTCAAGCTCAATCGCCAAAGTGCGCAGGCCTGGGTGGATGCTGAATTTGCCAAACCGGGCAGTGGGCGACGATAAGCGCTCACGCTGTATCTGCCATGTCGGAGTCTTCGACCTCCGACCTAAGAAACACGAGCTGTCATGGCGGCACGGCCCTGTCTTGGTGTCTACAGACTCATTGCGCGGCTTGCTTCACAATCGGCGGTCTGGCGGCTGCATCCACCGCCGTTTGCCACGATATATCGCAACACATGAGCACTGACGCATCGCACCTCAAACCCTGGCAAGTCATCATCGGTGGCATTTTTGGTCTGGTGCTGACCATTGGTCTGGCGCGTTTTGCCTACACCCCTTTGCTGCCCGCCTTGCAATTGCAAACCGGGCTGAACGATGCCAGTGCGGGCGCTTTGGCGGCCATCAATTACGCGGGCTACATCTCGGGCGCGCTGGCCGCCGCCTGGATCGATGATGTGCGTTGGCGGCATCGGCTCTACAGCATGGGGCTGTGGATGTCTTTGTTCACCGTGGCTGGCATGGCTTTGTCGACCTGGATGCCAGCCTGGGCGCTGTGGCGTTATTTGGGCGGGTTGTGCGGGGCCACCGGCATGTTGCTCGGGGCAGGGCTGGTGCTGGGCTGGTTGATGCGCCAAGGGCGGCGGCCTGAGCTGGGGGTGCATTTCATTGGTCTGGGGCTGGGCATTGTGGTGTCGGCCGTCGGGGTTTGGGGCGTCTCGAAAATCTGGACACTGTGGTCATCGCAGTGGCTGGCGATGGCGGCCATTGGGCTGGTGTTTTTTGTGCCGGCCTGGTTTTGGAGGCCGCCTGTGCCGCCTGCAACCGCAGCCAGCAGCGCAGCCGATGCGAGCAACAAGGTGTCGCGCCGCTGGATGTTGACCATGGCGGGCAGCTATTTTGCGGCGGGTTGGGGCTTTGTGATCAGTGCCACTTTCACTGTGGCCATTGTGGAGCGTGAACCGGCTTTGGCCGGGCAGGGCGCCTTGGCCTGGGCGCTGGTGGGCCTGGCGGCCATGCCTGCGGTGTTCTTGTGGGACAAGGTGGCGCGGCGCTGGGGCGATACGCGGGCTTTGCTGCTGGCCTTTGGCTTGCAGACGCTGTCCGTGATCTTGCCTGCCGTGTCGGGCTCGATGGCCGCAGCTTTGGGCGGCGCCATCGGCTATGGCGCCACGTTCATTGGCATCGTGAGCTTGACGCTGGCGCTGGTGGGCCGCCGGGCTCCCCAGAACCCGGGCAAAGCCATGGCCAGACTGACCTTGAGTTACGGCGCCGCGCAGGTGATCGCGCCTGTGGTGGCTGGGGCCATGGCGCAAGCCACGGGCACGTTCAGAGGGGCGCTGTGGCTGACGGCGGCGGTCATGGCAGCGGGCATGGCGCTCTTGGCCACATTGCCCAAGGACGAGCAGGGCTGAAGCGCCTGTGTGGGACTCAAATGCCCAGGCTTTGCAATTGCACCAGGCCTTTGGGTGTTTTGAGCGTGGCCACCAAATTGGCGGGGCCGGTGTCGATGGCCATACCACTCAGGCCGATGGCTTCGTAAGCCGCTTGCAGCTTGGGTCCGCTGGGGTGGCTGATGGCGATGCTTTGCAGTGTCACGCCCGAACGTGGCAGGCTGTTGCGCGGGTGCAGGCGCAGGGGGTCCGTGGCTTCGGGCTTGCCCCATTGGATGAGTGTGGGCAGACAGCCATTGAACAGCCGTTCGCCGTCTTCGCGCACCGTGATTTGCCAGTTGAGTGTGCCTTTGTTGGTTTTGCGGCTGGCGTGCACGATTTGGCCGCGCTCAATGCCCTGGGTCCGCAAGGTGTGGCGGGCGGTCTTGATGTCCTCGGTGCTGGTGACAAAGGTGATCAGACGCGGTTCCTGAGCCACAGCCTTTTGCAAAGCCTTGTCGTCCATGTCAAACCAGCGTGCCACGGATCCTTTGGGGGCCGGGGCGTCGGGGTTGATGGCGATGATTTCAAAATAGGCCAGAGGGTGTGCTGGCGAGGCGATTTTGAACAAACGGTTGTGGGTGCCGTATTTTTCGTGTTCACCACCAGCCGCCGGGGTGATGCCCAAGGTGGCTTCGCACCACGCTACGCCTTGTTCCAGTGTTGAGGCCATGACCACGAGGTGGTCGATTTGTGTCTTCATGGTTTGGATGATTCTGCGTCCAGCGGCACCCTGCGGGCGCCGTTGAAGCGGTTTTGCCAATAGGCACTGCGCATGTCGTCCACTTTGACGGATTTACCCGACCTGGGCGAATGGATGAATTTGCCATCGCCGATGTAGATGCCAACATGGCTGAAGGCGCGCTTCATGGTGTTGAAAAACACCAGATCGCCGGGTTGCAGTTCACTGCGGTCAATCACGTCGGTGCTGCGCGCTTGTTCTTCGGCGCGCCGTGGCAAAAGCTGGCCCACAGATTTTTCATAGAGATGGCGCACGAAGCCGCTGCAATCAAATCCCGAGGTTTCGCTGCTGCCACCGCGCCGGTAAGGCACGCCCAGCAAGTCCATGGCTTGAGTGATCAGGCCTGTGGCTTGATCACTCGCGGTGTCTTTGGCGTTGTAGAGATGGTCTGTCAATTGCGACACCAAACCCTTGTCCACCAAGGATTTGAGGGCCTCGTCGTCTTGAGGCGCGGCCAAGGCGCCCGAAGACAAAGAAAGCCAGAAAAGTAACAGGGTGAACCAACGCATAAGCTTTGAGCATAACGGATGTTCTCAACGGCAATCAATGCACGCTGGATTTGCTTGAGGGGGTCAGAAAATACGGTGTAGTGGGCGCCTGCGACAATCTGGCCATCAAAGATGGGGGTTTTATGTTGATTGATGTTGAAGAATGCCAGTTGGTGTTGGTGGATTTGCAGCCCAAGCTCAAGCCTGTGATGTTCGACGCTGAAAGTGTGTGGGCCAATGCTGCCAAGCTGGCCGAGTTGGCGGCGGCTTTGGATGTGCCGATCTGGGGAACAGAGCAAAACCCTTCACGCTTGGGCGAGTTGCCCCCGGAGATGCGAATGCATTGCCGCCAAGTGTTGGCCAAGATGCAGTTCAGTGCGGTGGAAGAGGGCTTGGGTGAATGGCTGCAACCTGGGCCCCCCCAAGCGCCCCGCGGCAATGCCCGCAGCTTGCCGCGCCATTTGCAAAAGCCCCAGGCCGCAGCTCAGGAGCGCAAAAGCATTGTGCTGGCAGGGTGTGAAGCCCACATTTGCCTCATGCAAACCGCATTGGATTTGCTGGAAGACGAGTTTGAGGTCTGGGTCGTGACCGATGCCTGCAGTTCACGCACCGAACGCAACCGTGATGCAGCGTATGACCGTCTTGCAGGGGCTGGGGCCGAGCTGGTGACCGCAGAGATGCTGGCCTTTGAATGGATTCGCAGCGCGGAACACCCGGACTTCAAATTGCTGCAAAGCTTGTTCAAATGATGGGGCACGGCAAACTTTGTGGGTCACAGTCTTGTGACTGACAAAGTCAGCTTGTTGCAAGTCCTTTGCCCATAATTATGAATTCAGAAGAGTGGGGTGTCGGGTTTCCAGTGACCCCACTTGATGGATTCATTTTTTCGGTATTCAGGAGACCTTCATGGCCAGCTTTGCTGACTTTCACGCACGCTCGATCAACGACCGCGACGCATTCTGGGCCGAGCAGGCCAAATTGGTGGACTGGAAAGTCCAGCCGCAGCAAATCTGCGATTACAGCAACCCGCCGTTTGCCAAATGGTTCGTGGGTGGTCAAACCAACCTGTGCCACAACGCCGTGGACCGCCACCTGGCCGAGCGTGCTGACCAGCCTGCATTGATCTTTGTTTCGACCGAAACCGATCAGGAAAAAACTTACACCTTCCGTGACCTGCATGCCGAAGTGCAACGCATGGCCGCCATCTTGCAAGACCTGGGCGTGGTCAAGGGCGACCGTGTGCTGATTTACATGCCCATGATCGCTGAGGCCGCGTTCGCCATGCTGGCTTGCGTGCGCCTGGGGGCCATCCACTCGGTGGTGTTTGGCGGTTTTGCCTCGCACTCACTGGCCACCCGCATTGAAGACGCTTCGCCCAAGGTCATCATCAGCGCCGACGCAGGATCGCGTGGCGGCAAGGGCGTGCCTTACAAGCCGCTGCTCGACGAAGCCATCAAGCTGTCGGCTCACAAGCCTGCCAACGTGATCATGGTCGACCGCAAACTGGCCCCATTCACACCCGTGGCAGGTCGCGATGTGGATTACGCCACCGAACGCGCCAAGCACATGGATACTGTGGTGCCTTGCGAGTGGGTCGATGCCACCCACTCGAGCTACACGCTTTACACATCTGGCACCACCGGCAAGCCCAAAGGCGTGCAGCGCGACACAGGCGGCTACACCGTGGCACTGGCCGCCAGCATGCCGCACATCTTCCAGGGCAAACCTGGTGGCACATTCTTCTGTACCAGCGACATTGGCTGGGTCGTGGGCCACAGCTACATCATTTATGGCCCACTGATCGGCGGCATGGCCACCATCATGTACGAAGGCCTGCCCATCCGTCCTGACGGTGGCATCTGGTGGAGCCTGGTTGAGAAATACAAGGTCAACGTGATGTTCAGTGCACCCACGGCCATCCGTGTGCTGAAAAAGCAAGACCCCGCGCTGCTCACCAAATACGATCTGTCCAGCTTGCAAGCGCTGTTCCTGGCAGGCGAGCCACTGGACGAGCCCACCGCCAAGTGGATTTCCGAAGGCCTGAACGGCAAGCCGATCATCGACAACTACTGGCAGACCGAAACCGGCTGGCCGATTTTGAGCATCTGCAATGGCGTGGAAAAAGCACCGAGCAAGTTCGGCTCGCCCGGCAAAGCCATCTACGGTTACAACGTCAAGCTGGTCGACGACCAGACGGGTGAAGAGCTGACCGGCGCCAACCAGAAGGGCGTGTTGACCATCGAAGGCCCGCTGCCTCCCGGCAACCTGCAAACCATTTGGGGTGACGACGACCGTTTCGTCAAGACTTACTGGAAAACCGTGCCCAACAAGCTGGTCTACAGCACTTTTGACTGGGCGGTGCGCGACGAAGACGGTTACTTCTTCATTCTGGGTCGCACCGACGACGTGATCAACGTGGCCGGTCACCGTCTGGGCACCCGCGAGATCGAAGAAAGCATTTCCAGCCACCCCAACGTGGCCGAAGTGGCGGTGGTCGGTGTGGCCGATCAGCTCAAAGGTCAAGTGGCCATGGCTTTTGCCATCGCCAAAGACACATCTGGACTGACCGATGCTGCGGCACGTCTCAAGCTGGAAGGCGAAGTCATGAAAGTGGTGGATTCGCAGCTCGGCGCTGTGGCCCGTCCATCGCGTGTGTTCTTTGTCTCGGCTTTGCCCAAGACACGCAGCGGCAAACTGCTGCGTCGTGCCATCCAGGCTGTGGCCGAAGGTCGTGATCCTGGCGATCTGACCACGATGGACGATCCCGCTGCATTGCAGCAGATCGTCGAATTGATCAAGGGCTGATGACCACAGACCCCGCCTATGGCGGGGTCTTTTTTCATCGGCACTTCTTGAACCTGTAAGTTTGATATCGGTGAACCCATGGCACAATGCGAAAGTTACTCAGGCCCTTCCTTAGCCACAGTCGCATCCGCCAACCGGTCAAGCCGTGTCGCGGAAGGTAATACTCAACCAACTTATGTTTCCCAGAGGGAAACGGAGGTCAGCGAAAAATGAGCGAGACAAATTCCGTCTACGCTGCCTATTCAGGCAACACCCACCTTTTCGGAGGTAACGGCCCGTACGTCGAAGAGATGTATGAAAACTACCTGGCCAACCCAGGCAGCGTGCCCGACTCCTGGCGCGAATACTTCGACGCCCTCCAGCATGTCCCCGCAGTTGACGGCTCCAATGCCAAAGACGTGCCTCACATGCCCGTTATCAACGCTTTCGCAGAGCGCGCCAAAGCAGGCGGCACCAAGGTCGTCATGGCCAGCGAAAACGTCGAAATGGGCCGCAAGCGTACCGCTGTGCAGCAGCTGATCGCCGCTTACCGCAACGTCGGCCAGCGCTGGGCCGATCTGGACCCGCTCAAGCGCACCGAGCGCCCCAACATCCCTGACCTCGATCCTGCTTTCTTTGGCTTCACCGACGCTGACCAGGAAACGGTGTTTGACACCAGCAACACCTTCTTCGGCAAGAACAACATGTCCTTGCGCGAGTTGCTCAATGCGCTGCGCGAAACCTACTGCGGCACGATCGGCGCCGAGTACATGTACACCACCGAGCAGGCTGAAAAGCGCTGGTGGCAGCAAAAGCTGGAAAGCATCCGCAGCAAGCCGAACTTTGGCGCTGACAAGAAAAAGCAGATCCTCGACCGCCTGACCGCAGCCGAAGGCCTGGAGCGCTACTTGCACACCAAATACGTGGGTCAAAAGCGTTTCTCGCTCGAAGGCGGCGAGAGCTTCATCGCCGCGATGGACGAACTGATCCAGCAAGCGGGCCTCAAAGGCGTGCAGGAAGTCGTGATCGGCATGGCTCACCGTGGCCGTCTGAACGTGCTGGTCAATACCATGGGCAAGCTGCCTGCTGACCTGTTTGCCGAGTTCGACCACACCGCCCCTGAAGACCTGCCTGCCGGTGACGTGAAATACCACCAGGGCTTCAGCTCCGACGTGAACACGGCCGGTGGCCCCGTTCACCTGTCGCTGGCGTTTAACCCCTCGCACCTGGAAATCGTGAACCCCGTGGTGGAAGGCTCCGTGCGCGCACGCATGGACCGCCGCAACGACCCGCTGGGCCAGCAAGTGCTGCCAGTGCTGGTGCACGGTGACTCCGCTTTCGGCGGCCAGGGCGTGAACCAGGAAACCCTGGCACTGGCCCAGACCCGTGGTTATTCCACAGGCGGCACCGTCCACATCATCATCAATAACCAGATCGGTTTCACCACCTCTGACCCCCGCGACATGCGCTCGAGCGTGTTCTGCACCGACATCGTCAAGATGGTCGAAGCGCCCGTGCTGCACGTCAACGGTGACGATCCCGAATCGGTCGTGCTGGCCACCCAGCTGGCACTTGAGTACCGCATGACCTTCCGCAAGGACGTGGTGCTGGACGTGGTCTGCTTCCGCAAGCTGGGCCACAACGAGCAGGACACCCCTGCGCTGACCCAGCCGCTGATGTACAAGAAAATCAGCGCACATCCTGGCACCCGCAAGTTGTTTGCCGACAAATTGGCCACACAAGGTCTGGGCGAAACCCTGGGCGACGACATGGTCAAGGCTTACCGCGCTGCTTTGGACGCAGGCAAGAACACAACCGAGCCTGTGCTGACCAACTTCAAAACCAAGTTCACCGTGGACTGGGCGCCTTACATGGGCAAGAAGTGGACCGACGCCGGTGACACGTCCATCCCATTGGCCGACTGGAAACGTCTGGCCGAGAAGATCACCACCATTCCTGAGTCGGTCACACCGCACCAGCTGGTCAAGAAGGTTTATGACGACCGCGCAGCCATGGGCCGTGGCGACACGCCAGTAGACTGGGGCATGGGCGAGCACATGGCTTTCGCATCCTTGGTGGCCAGCGGCTACCCTGTGCGTTTGTCGGGTGAAGACTGCGGTCGTGGCACGTTCACGCACCGCCACGCCGTGATTCACGATCAAAAACGTGAGAAGTGGGACACCGGCACGTACGTGGCCCTGCAAAACGTCTCGGACAAGCAGGCACCGTTCGTCGTCATCGATTCGATCCTGTCTGAAGAAGCCGTGCTTGGCTTTGAATACGGCTACGCCTCGAACGACCCGAGCACTTTGGTGGTCTGGGAAGCCCAGTTCGGCGATTTTGCCAACGGCGCACAGGTGGTCATCGACCAGTTCATCGCCTCCGGTGAAGTCAAGTGGGGCCGCGTCAACGGCCTGACGCTGATGCTGCCACACGGCTACGAAGGTCAAGGCCCAGAGCACAGCTCGGCCCGCGTTGAGCGCTTCATGCAGCTGGCTGCCGACACCAACATGCAGATCGTGCAGCCCACAACGGCCAGCCAGATCTTCCATGTGCTGCGTCGCCAGATGGTGCGTGACCTGCGCAAGCCGCTGGTCATCTTCACGCCCAAGTCACTGCTGCGCAACAAAGACGCCACATCGCCGGTGTCCGAGTTCACCAAGGGCAGCTTCCAGACCGTGATCGCTGAAACCAAGGACATCAAGGCCGATAAGGTCAAGCGCGTTGTCGCTTGCTCGGGCAAGGTCTATTACGACCTGGTCAAGCACCGTGAAGCCAAGGGCCTTGACGATGTGGCGATCATCCGTGTGGAACAGCTCTATCCGTTCCCGCACAAGGCGTTCGCTGCCGAGATCAAGAAGTACTCCAACGCAACCGACATCGTGTGGTGCCAGGACGAACCCCAGAACCAGGGTGCCTGGTTCTTCATTCAGCACAACATCCACGAGAACATGCTCGAAGGTCAGAAACTCGGTTATGCCGGTCGCGCAGCGTCCGCATCGCCAGCGGTGGGTTACTCACACCTGCACCAGGACCAGCAAAAAGCATTGATCGAAGCTGCCTTCTCGAAGCTTAAGGGCTTCGTGCTGACCAAGTGATCTACCAGAACAACCTAGCGTTTAACTTTTAAAGAGAATTCAACATGGCTATCGTAGAAGTCAAAGTCCCCCAACTGTCTGAGTCCGTGGCGGAAGCCACCATGCTGCAGTGGAAAAAGAAAGTCGGCGAAGTCGTCGCTGCTGACGAAATCCTGATCGAAATCGAAACCGACAAAGTCGTGCTCGAAGTGCCTGCACCTGCGGCTGGCGTGATCTCCGAAATCATCGTGGCCGACGGTGGCACTGTGGCTGCAGAGCAGCTGATTGCCCGCATCGACACCGAAGGCAAAGCCGGTGCAGCCGCTGCTGCCCCAGCCGCCGCTCCTGCTGCTGCACCAGCAGCTGCCCCCGTGGCCGCTGCTGCTGCCACCGGTGGCAACATGGCCGGTGTGGCCATGCCCGCTGCTGCCAAGCTGATGGCTGACAACAACCTGGCCTCTGGCTCGGTGGCCGGTTCCGGCAAAGACGGCCGTGTCACCAAGGGTGATGTGTTGTCCGCTGTGGCTGGTGGCGTCAAGTCCACAGCCGCTGTGATCCCCACCGGAGTGCCCGCCAAGACCCTGCCGCAAGTCTCGGCGCCAGCCGTGGCTTTGGGTGACCGCCCAGAACAGCGCGTGCCCATGACCCGTCTGCGTGCTCGCGTGGCCGAGCGTTTGCTGCAATCGCAGTCAACCAACGCCATCCTGACCACTTTCAACGAAATCAACATGGCCCCGGTCATGGACATGCGCAAGCGCATGCAAGAGCGTTTCGAGAAGGAACACGGCGTCAAGCTCGGCTTCATGAGCTTCTTCGTCAAGGCTGCCGTGCACGCCCTGAAGAAGTTCCCCGTGCTCAACGCCTCGGTGGACGGCAATGACATCGTGTACCACGGCTACTTCGACATCGGTATCGCTGTGGGTTCCCCGCGCGGTTTGGTGGTGCCAATTTTGCGCAACGCCGACCAGATGAGCTTTGCCGAGATCGAGAAGAAAATTGCTGAATTCGGCGTCAAGGCCCGTGACGGCAAGCTGGGCATCGAAGAGATGACCGGTGGCACCTTCTCCATCTCTAACGGCGGCACCTTCGGCTCGATGATGTCGACTCCCATCATCAACCCACCTCAGTCGGCCATTTTGGGCGTTCACGCGACCAAAGACCGCGCCATGGTGGAAAACGGCCAAGTCGTGGTTCGCCCCATGAACTACTTCGCCATGTCGTATGACCACCGCATCATTGACGGCCGTGAGGCTGTCTTGGGCCTGGTGGCCATGAAGGAAGCGCTGGAAGATCCAGCACGCTTGCTGTTCGACATCTAAATCCCCTTGTTTTGAATGCCCCCTGTCAAGGGGGCGTTTTTCATCCTGAAGACAAACACCATGAGCAAACAATTTGACGTCGTCGTCATCGGCGGTGGCCCCGGTGGCTACATAGCAGCCATCCGCGCTGCACAACTCGGTTTCCAAGTCGCTTGTATCGACGAGTGGAAAAACGCAGCCGGTGGCCCAGCGCCCGGCGGCACTTGTACTAACGTGGGTTGCATCCCCTCCAAGGCTTTGCTGCAGTCCAGCGAGCACTTTGAGCACGCCAACCACCACTTTGCTGACCACGGCATCACCGCCACGGACGTGAAGATGGACGTGGCCAAGATGATCGCCCGCAAAGACACCGTCGTGAAGCAAAACAACGACGGCATCTTGTACCTGTTCAAGAAAAACAAGGTCACCTTCTTCCACGGTCGTGGCAGTTTTGCGGGCAAGGCCGAAGGCGGTTACACCCTCAACGTGGCGGGCAAGACCGAAGAGTCCATCACGGCCAAGCAAGTCATCATCGCCACCGGCTCCAACGCCCGTGCGCTGCCCGGCACACCGTTTGACGAAGTCAACGTGTTGTCCAACGACGGCGCGTTGCGCGTGGGTGCTGTGCCCAAGAAGCTGGCCTTGATCGGTTCCGGCGTGATCGGTCTGGAGATGGGCTCGGTCTGGCGTCGCCTGGGTGCAGAAGTCACCATCCTCGAAGGCCTGCCCACATTCTTGGGCGCGGTGGACGAGCAAATCGCCAAGGAAGCCAAGAAGGCTTTCGACAAGCAAGGCCTGAAGATCGAACTCGGCGTGAAAGTCGGCGAAATCGTCAATGGCAAGAACGGTGTGACCGTCAACTACACCAACGCCAAGGGCGAAGCCATTGTTTTGGATGCTGACAAGCTCATCGTCTCTATCGGTCGCGTGCCTAACACGATTGGTTTGAATGCCGAAGCCATTGGCTTGCAGCTCGACGAGCGCGGTGCCATTGTGGTGGACGGTGAATGCAAAACCAACGTCCCCGGCGTTTGGGCGGTGGGCGACGTTGTGCATGGCCCGATGCTCGCGCACAAAGCCGAAGAAGAAGGCGTTGCTGTGGCCGAGCGCATGGCTGGCCAACACGGCCATGTCAACTTCAACACCATCCCTTGGGTCATCTACACCAGCCCCGAAATCGCTTGGGTGGGCCGCACAGAGCAGCAGCTCAAGGCCGACGGCGTGGCTTATAAAGCTGGCACATTCCCGTTCCTCGCGAACGGCCGTGCACGCGCTTTGGGCGACACCACCGGCATGGTGAAGTTCTTGGCCGATGCCACGACCGACGAAATCCTGGGCGTGCACATGGTGGGCCCACAGGTGTCAGAGTTGATTTCTGAAGCTGTGGTGGCGATGGAATTCCGCGCCAGCGCTGAAGACATCGCACGCATTTGCCACGCTCACCCCAGTTTGAGTGAAGCGACCAAGGAAGCAGCTCTGGCCGTGGACAAGCGCACCCTGAACTTCTAAGCCCATGACCCGTTTGTGGCTGCGGCCCCGGATGAGTTGAGTTAAAGTTCTTGCATCCCCAAAACCCGGGCATTGTCCCGGGTTTTTTTCCGGGTTTTGTTTTGAAGTCGAAGATCGATCCGCCCATGTCCGTTCGTGCTGTTTACGAAGAAGAACTCCGCAAACGCGGCTTTCAGAGCGATCCTGCTCAGTTGCGCGCTATCGAGGCGCTGGAGCGCTGCGCGAGCGAATGGGCGGTTTACCGCGCCAAACGCTCCAACGCCCTGAAAAAACTCATCCACCGTCCTGACATTCCCAAGGGGGTGTACATGTTTGGTGGAGTAGGGCGGGGTAAGAGTTTTCTGATGGACTGCTTTTATGAAGCGGTGCCGATCAAGCGTAAAACTCGCCTGCATTTTCACGAGTTCATGCGCGAGGTGCACCGCGAGCTGACCGCCATGCAAGGCACCGTGAACCCGCTGGATGTGCTGGGCAAGAAAATGGCCAAGCGCTATCGGTTGATCTGCTTTGATGAGTTCCATGTGGCCGACATCACCGATGCGATGATCCTGCACCGCTTGCTTGTGGCGCTGTTTGACAACGGCGTGGGTTTTGTGACCACGTCCAACTTCATGCCCGATGGCCTGTATCCGAACGGTCTGCACCGCGATCGCATCCTGCCCGCCATTGCCTTGCTTAACCAGCGCATGAATGTGCTGAACGTCGACAACGGCACCGATTACCGCCGCCGCACGCTGGAGATGGTCAAGCTGTACCACTCTCCCTTGGGGGCGCAGGCCGATGCTGAAATGCAGGACGCCTTCAACCGCCTTGCCACAGGACCCGACGAAGATCCTGTGTTGCACATCGAGGCCCGCAAGATCCAGTCGCGCCGTCGTTCGGGTGACGTGGTCTGGTTCGACTTCATGGCCATTTGCGGTGGCCCGCGTTCGCAAAACGACTATTTGGAGATCGCCACGCAGTTTCATACGGTGCTCTTGAGCAATGTGCCGCAACTGCCCGTCAGCATGGCGTCCGAAGCAAGGCGCTTCACCTGGCTGATCGATGTGCTGTATGACCGCCGCGTCAAGCTCATTCTGTCAGCGGCCGTGGAACCCGAAGCGCTTTATCTGCAAGGGCCCATGTCGCATGAGTTCCCGCGCACCATCTCGCGCCTGCACGAGATGCAGTCGAGCGAATTTCTGGCGCTCGAGCACCGCACTGTGGACACGCACCTGACATGATCAAACGGCTGTGTTGGCTTATGGCGGTGTTCAGTGTGTCGGGCGCTAGCGCACAGACGCAGAATGCTTTGCCTGAGCACATTGTGTTGGGCCGCGAAAAATTGACCATGGAGCGTCAAGTCGTGATGGCCGCCCATGAGCAGCAGGCCCGTGATTGTTGGCAAAAATTGGCGGTCAATGCCTGTCTGAGTGATGTGCGCAAAGTCCGTAGGCAGGCTCTGGAGCCCATTCGCCAGCAGGAGTTGCGCTTTAATGAGGAAGAGCGTCAGTGGCGCACGGAGCAGCGTCAAATTCGGCTGGAAGGCAAACAGCCAGAAAGTCGTTCGTCACCATGATGGACACAACTCATACCGACTTGCGTTCGCCGCAGCGCCAATTGATCGAATGGCAAATGGAGCACGCAGATCTGGATGCGCTGATTGACCAGGCCACTTTATTGCCTCTGTCACTGGACGAGTTGCGCTTGCGGCGTCTGAAAAAACGGCGTCTGGCCTTGCGTGACCAAATCGCGAAGTTGCAACAATTGTTGGACCCCAAGGAGCCCGCTTGAGTCTATTGGGACAAAGGGTGGCCGAGACCCTGTCAGATCACGGTGTGTTGGCTCAGGTTGTGCCTGGTTTTCAGCCCAGGCAGGGACAAACCGACATGGCGATGGCGGTGAGCCAGACCGTGCAAGAGGGCGGCCAACTGGTGGTGGAGGCGGGTACCGGTGTCGGTAAAACCTATGCTTACCTGGTGCCGGTCTTGTTGAGTGGCCAACGAGCGCTGGTGTCCACCGCCACCAAGGCATTGCAAGACCAGTTGTTTTCACGGGACATCCCCCGACTGGTCGAGGTGCTGGGCTTGCCTGTTCGGGTGGCTTTGCTCAAAGGTCGCTCCAATTATTTGTGTCTGCACCGCATGGAGCAGGCCAGGCACAGTCCGGAATCTGCCCAGCCCGGGGCTCAAAAGGCCTTGGCCAAAATCGAAACTTGGGCTCAGTCCACCCGCACCGGTGACATGGCCGAATTGACAGGTCTGGATGAGCGTTCTTCGCTGTGGCCTTTGGTCACCTCGACCCGGGACAACTGCCTGGGTTCGAGCTGCCCGCGTTACAGGGCCTGCCATGTGATGCTGGCACGCAAAGAGGCCATGGCTTCCGATGTGGTGGTCATCAATCACCATTTGTTTTTTGCCGACATGGCGGTGCGCGAGTCGGGCGTGGCCGAGCTGTTGCCTACCGTGCGGGTGACCGTATTTGACGAGGCGCACCAGCTCAATGAGATTGGCGTGAACTTCTTGGGGAAGCAGTTGTCCACGGTGCAATTGCTCGAATTGGCGCGTGATGTGCTGGCCACCGGCCTTCAATTGGCGCGGGGTTTGGTGGATTGGCAGACCTTGAGCGGCCAGCTGGAAAAGGCGTCGCGTGATTTGCGTTT
This sequence comes from Limnohabitans sp. T6-5, assembly GCF_003063315.1. Classification (GTDB taxonomy): domain Bacteria; phylum Pseudomonadota; class Gammaproteobacteria; order Burkholderiales; family Burkholderiaceae_C; genus Limnohabitans_A. The sequence continues at coordinate 448,038 of NZ_NERV01000002.1, read as the reverse complement.
GGCGGCAGGCATGCACCGGGGATCTGTGCGTTTGCGCTGGACGCATGCCTTGCCCGAAGGGGTGGATGAGTCCGAGTGGACGCAGGCGCTGAAGACTCTGAGCATCTCGCTGGAACTGTTGATGGCGGGTCTGGATACGGTCAGCGAGCTGGCCCCGGATTTCCAGCGACTGTGTGAACGCACTCGGGAGCTTTTGCAGCGAACAGCCTTGTTTTCAAGCGCCCCTGACCCGGAAGGGGTTCGCTGGGCAGAGGTGAGCGCGCAACTTCGTCTGGTCGAGTCGCCACTGGACATTGCCCAGGCTTTTTCCGCCTTGACGAAACCCGTGGCCTCCAGGCCGCCTGGTCAAGATGCGTCTGAAGATTTGATGGCCCACTTGGGTGCATCTGAGCCTGCTATGTCCCCTGAGGAGGCTGTGGCTCAGGTCGATGCTGGGCAACGGGCTTGGGTCTTCACGTCGGCCACGTTGGGTGATGATCCTTCGCTGCGCTGGTTCACAGAGCCCTGTGGGTTGACATCGGCTACTGTGATGCAGGTCACCAGTCCGTTTGACTATGCCCGTCAAGCCGCTTTGTATGTACCTGAGCATTTGCCCAAGCCCGGAGATCCGGGGCACGCTTTGCAAGTGGCCCAGTTGGTCGAAGAAGCCGTGCGGCTTTTGGGTGGGCGAACGCTGGTGTTGACCACGACGTTGAACGCCATGCGCACGATCGGCGAATATTTGCAGTCCCGTCTGGACGCCAGCGCCAATGTGGAGGTGCTGGTGCAAGGTCAAAGCCCCAAGCGCCGCCTCATGGAGCGCTTCAGAGAAGGGGCGGGCGAGGGCCGCTCGGGATGTGTGTTGGTGGCTTCTGCCACTTTTTGGGAAGGCTTTGACGTACCCGGCGATGCCCTGCAATTGGTGATCATTGACAAATTGCCATTCCCGCCACCGGGTGATCCCTTGTTTGAAGCCCGCAGCCAGCGAGTGACGCGAGAGGGCAAGAGCGCATTTGCCGACCATGCCTTACCCGAGGCAGCAGTCACGCTCAAGCAGGGTGCGGGCCGATTGATTCGCAGTGAGACAGACAAAGGTGTGTTGGTGGTGTGTGACAACCGATTGGCCACGATGTCTTATGGGCGGCGATTGGTTCGGGGCTTGCCCGAGATGCGCCGCTTGAGTTCTTATGCCGAGTTTCTGGACCTGGTGCAGCAACTCACCACAGACGCCACCAGCTCGACGACTTTTTGACGCTGTTGGCCTGAAGGAATTGCGATTGAGGGAAGTTCGTTTCCAGAATGCGCAGGGTGTCGTCGCGCAATGTGGTCATGCCCATGGCGTCGTAAGACTTGACCAAAATGGCCAGCGCTTCTTCAAGGGCAGGCACACCCGGGTAATCTGTGATGGCTTGCTGAGCACGGTTGATGGCCGCAATGTGGGCGCCACGGCTGGCGTAATAACGTGCCACGTGCACCTCATAAGTGGCCAGCGAGTTGACTATGTAGGTCATGCGCTGGCGAGCTTCTGGCGCGTATTTGGAGTCGGGAAAGCGTGTGGTTAACTCCCGGAATGACTCGTAAGAGTCTTTGGCCGCTTTTTGATCACGTTCTGACAAATCCTGGTTGGTGATGGCCGAGAACAGGCCCAGGTTGTCGTTGAAGTTGACCAGTCCTTTGAGGTAAATCGCGTAATCCAGCGCAGGACTGGTTGGATGCAGACGAATGAACCGATCCAGTGTGGCCACAGCCTGAACCTTGTCACCTGTTTTGTATTGGGCAAAAGCCTTGTCAATCTGAGCTTGCTGTGCCAGGACAGTGCCAGCAGCACGGCCTTCGAGCTTTTCATGCAGGCCGATGGCTTTGTCCCAGGCGCCTGCGTTGACTTCGTCGCGTGCTTCGTTGTAAATCTTCTCAGGCGTCCAGCCTGCCGTGATGTCTTTGGGCGTGTTGGAGCAGCCTGACAGAAGGAGGCCCAAAGCCACCACCAAGCTGGCTGGAACCACCGATAATCTGAAGCTTTGCATCTCTGACGTCCTTGAACTGTTCAATCGAATTGATTATATCGACCCCCTCCGCCGCCGAAGCGGCAATAACCCCATTGGCCGACGACACTGAACGCCTCGGCGAGAGCCCTGAGGTGGAAGTCCGAACCACCCAGGTGCCCATCGATTTGCATGGCCAGCGGCTTGACCGCGCCCTGGCCCAAATGGTGCCTGAGTTTTCACGCAGCTATTTGCAGCAACTGATCGAGCAGGGCGATGTCCTGGTTGATGAACGTGTGACCACCAAGGTGTCAACCAAGGTGCGTCTGGGCCATCGTGTTCAAGTGACCTTGCGCGCCACGCCGCAGTCGCAGGCCTTTGTGCCAGAGGCCATGCCCATCGACGTGGTGTACGAGGACGCCCATTTGCGCGTGATCCACAAGCCTGCCGGGCTGGTTGTGCATCCTGCGCCTGGCAATTGGCGCGGTACTTTGCTCAATGGCCTTTTGGCACTGGATGCTGCAGCCGCCGAAGTGCCCCGGGCGGGCATCGTGCACCGCTTGGACAAAGACACCAGTGGCTTGATGGTGGTGGCACGCACGCGCCAAGCCATGGATGCTTTGGTGCAGCAAATCGCCGCGCGTGAAGTCCATCGCCAGTACGTGGCCATTGCGCACAAGGCTTGGACGGCGCCGTCTCCCCTGACGATTGAGGCTGCGATTGGCCGTGATCCGGCCAATCGTCTGCGCATGGCGGTGGTTGATTTGGCTTACCAATCGGGCAAAACGGCCGCCACCACCGTGGATGTGCTGGACCAAAATGAGCGCTACTGTCTGGTGCAATGCACTTTGCATACCGGGCGCACACACCAGATTCGCGTTCACATGGCCCATGTGGGGCATCCCTTGCTGGCCGATGCTGTGTACGGGGGCTCTCCTGCACTGGGCATGCTGCGTCAGGCTTTGCATGCTTGGCATTTGGCCTTCACACACCCGATCACGGGAGAATCCATCGACCTGACCACCGATTTGCCTGCCGACATGGCGCAAGCCCTGGTTTTGGGAGGCCTCAGCTACAATGGCCTTTTACAGGGAGCTTGAGCCGATCATCCGGTTTGGGCGCATCCAGAGCTTGGCCATAGGGGTTTGAGCTCACCAGAATGGGCTTGTTTCAGTGCTTGAAGCAGCCATCACCTCTGCACCTTTGACGCCGTGAGGCGTCTTTTTCCCGAAAGATAGACACCATGAATACGGCGCAAGCCAAGCGTGTCCTGGAAACGGCTCTGCTCACTGCAGGCCAGCCTTTGTCATTGCGCGAGCTGCGCACCTTATTTGACGATGCACTCGGGGCCGACACCCTGCGGCAAATGCTGCAAGAACTCCAGCTCGAATGGGCCCAACGGGGTCTGGAGCTGGCCTGCGTGGCCAGTGGCTGGCGCTTTCAAAGCCGCCCGGAGATGCGTGAGTACCTCGACCGCCTGCATCCGGAAAAGCCCCCCAAATACACCCGTGCGGTCCTGGAAACCCTGGCCATCATTGCGTACCGGCAGCCGGTCACGCGGGGGGACATGGAAGACATTCGCGGGGTCACCATCAGTTCGCAAATCATCAAGCAACTTGAAGACCGAGGGTGGGTCGAGGTCATCGGCCACCGTGAAACGGTGGGGCGCCCCGGGTTGTTTGCGACCACGCGTCAATTTTTGGACGATCTGGGGCTGTCGTCGCTGGACCAGTTGCCCATGCTGACGCAGGCTGATGGCCAGGCTTCGGCTTTGGCCCAATTGGTGCAAGAGCAGCCCGTTCAGCCGGTGCTGTCTCTGGAGGAGGCCATTGGGCAAGTGTCTGGCTCCTTGCCTTTTGATGAGCCCGAGCCGCATGATGCGGCCCACTTGCCCACGGTTTTGCCTTTGGATGCCACTGATCCAGACGCCTCCGAGCCTCCTACATCCACCAGCCCCTTGCACGGCGAAGAACCCGAGAATCCATGAACTCCAAGACACACGACACAGCTTCGACCGCACTCAGTGCCGAAGAATCCCGCACCCGCAAGTCCAAGGCTGCGCCCGCTGAGATCATCTACAAGCCCATCGAATTGTCCGATGTGGTGTCGGGACAATTTGACGAAGAAGAGTCAGCCCAGCCGTCCTCGGACATTGATTTGGGCAAACGGGTGTTGGCGCCTGAAGTCGACTCACCCAAATTGCACAAGGTGTTGGCTCAGGCGGGCATGGGCTCACGCCTGGAGATGGAGAAACTCATTGCCGAAGGCCGCGTGGTGGTCAACAACGAGCCGGCCCACGTCGGTCAGCGCGTTCAGTACGGCGACCAGATCAAGGTCAATGGCAAACCGATCCGCATCCGCATTGATCCGCCACCGGCGAGGGTGATTGCTTATCACAAGCCCGCTGGCGAAATCGTGAGCCACGATGACCCGCAAAACCGGCCCTCTGTTTTTCGCAAGTTGCCGCGCCTGATGAACGGCAAATGGCAGTCTGTTGGGCGTCTGGACTTGAACACAGAAGGCTTGCTGCTGTTCACCAGCTCGGGTGAATTGGCCAACCAGTTGATGCACCCGCGTTTTGGTCTCGAGCGTGAGTACGCCGTACGTGTTCTTGGCGCATTGAGCAAGGAAGAAAAGCAACGCCTGCTCGACGGTGTGATGCTGGATGACGGTATGGCCCAGTTCGGCTCCATCGAAGACGGTGGCGGTGAGGGCTCCAACTGCTGGTACCGCGTGACGATCTCGGAAGGCCGCAACCGCGAAGTACGACGCATGATGGAGTCGGTCGGGCATGCCGTGAGCCGCCTGATTCGCATCCGCTACGGCGCCATGGTTTTGCCACACGGACTGCGCCGTGGCGCCTGGCTGGAGCTTGATGAAGCCGATATTCGCTCACTGATGCGTGCTGCGGGCACCCTTGACCGGCCGCGCGCCGTGCCCGCGCGCCCGGTTTCAAGAACCGACCGTAACGATCGCCGTCCCCGTACTGGCGGACAGGGCAGGGCCGGTTCGGCTGTGCCGCGCGCCAAACCAGCGGCCAAACCCAACCAGGCGCCGGGCGGCTCCGGCTTGCATGCGAAGTCGGATGCACCGAAGACTGAAGCCAAGTACATTGGAGCCGAGAGCTTCAATCGCTTGAAAAAGGCCCCGGGCGGAACAGGCCGAGGCGGACGCGGCACCGGGCGCAGCCGTTGATTTCGGTTTTCATCGTGGGGGCATGTGGCCCCGCGCTGCCATTTGGCAGTCTCGCTCAGGTTAGAATAGTGGGCTTTGCCGCAGGGCAAAAATGCTTAAAAACACTTTAATTTCAGGAAATACCATGGCCATCGAACGCACACTCTCCATCATCAAACCCGACGCAGTTGCCAAAAACGTGATCGGTCAGATCTACGCTCGTTTTGAAGCTGCTGGCCTGAAAGTGGTTGCCGCCAAGATGGCCCACCTGTCACGCGGCGAAGCCGAGCAGTTCTACGCTGTGCACAGCGCACGTCCTTTCTTCAAGGACTTGGTCGACTTCATGATTTCTGGCCCTGTGATGATTCAAGCCCTGCAGGGCGAGAACGCCATTGCCAAGAACCGTGACCTGATGGGCGCTACCGATCCCAAGAAAGCCGACGCTGGCACCATCCGCGCTGACTTCGCAGACAGCATCGATGCCAACGCTGTCCACGGCTCTGACGCTCCTGAAACCGCTGCCGCTGAAGTTGCTTTCTTCTTCCCCGGCATGAACGTTTACGCGCGCTGATCGCGTCGCGGCTCCAGCGCGACCTTGACCCGATGACGGCCAACCTTCTCGAATTCGACCTGGAAGGTCTGGCCGTTTTTTGCGACGGTCTGGGTGAAAAGCGCTTTCGGGCCACCCAATTGTTCCGCTGGATTCACCAGCGGGGCGCCTCTGATTTCGATCAGATGAGTGATCTGGCCAAGTCCTTGCGCCAGAAGCTCAAAACGCACGCGCATGTCTCAGCGCTGCCCGTGATCAGCCAACATATCTCCAGCGACGGCACCATCAAGTGGCTGTTTGACGTGGGCGATGGCAATGCCATCGAATCGGTGTTCATCCCCGAAGACGACCGCGGCACCTTGTGTGTTTCTTCGCAGGCCGGGTGCGCAGTGGGTTGCCGTTTTTGCTCCACCGGCCATCAAGGCTTCAGCCGCAACTTGACGACAGGTGAAATCCTGGCTCAGCTGTGGTTTGCCGAGCACTTTTTGCGCAAATACCTCAAAACCGATGAACGCGTCATCTCCAATGTGGTGATGATGGGCATGGGTGAGCCGCTACAAAACTATTCGGCCCTGGTGCCCGCCTTGCGCACCATGCTCGATGACCACGGCTATGGTCTGTCGCGGCGACGTGTCACGGTGTCCACCTCTGGTGTGGTGCCCATGATCGAGCGTTTGTCGGCCGATTGCCCGGTGGCGCTGGCCGTGTCCCTGCATGCGCCCAATGATGCACTGCGTGACAACCTGGTACCGCTCAACCGCAAATACCCGCTGGATGAGCTGATGCAAGCGTGCATTGCCTACCTGGCGCATGCCCCGCGTGACTTCATCACGTTTGAATATTGCATGCTCGAGGGTGTGAACGATCAGCCTGAGCATGCGGAACAGTTGATTGATTTGGTTCAAAAACATGCTCGTCAGGGTTTGCGCTGCAAATTCAACTTGATCCCGTTCAACCCATTTCCCGCCTCGGGTTTGCTGCGCTCCTCCAATGCGCGTGTCCAAGCGTTCGCCAAGAAATTGCAGGATGCGGGTCTGGTGACCACAGTGCGTAAAACCCGTGGGGACGACATTGATGCCGCTTGTGGGCAACTGGCGGGAGATGTCAAAGACCGGACACAAGTGCACAACCGAATCGCGCAGCAGCGTACCATCGCCTTGGTTCCTGTTTCTTCTGTTGATTACCCAAGAGATCAGTGATGTCGGAAACCCCAAAGCTTGACGAAGGCTCGATGCCCCCTTCACCGCCTGATGCCCCTGAAGCGGTCACTGCAGGGCAATTGCTGCGTGCGGCCCGGATCAAGGCCGGTGTGCACTTGGCGGTTTTGTCGGTCAATTTGAAAGTCTCGGTTCGGCAACTGGAGGCGCTTGAGGCCGATGAGTACGATCCCGCCAAAGGCCCTGTTTTTGTGCGGGCCTTGACCGCCAGTGTCTGTCGTCAGTTGCAGACAGATCCAGCCCCTATGTTGGCCTTGTTGCCCAAGGCATCTGATCATGTGAAGGCCAGTCATTTGCTTGTGAAATCAAGCTTGTCTGATATGAGCCTGAATGTTTCGCATCCGGCCTCTGCACGGGTGTTGTCACCCCAGGCCTTGTGGGTGGCGGCTGTCATGTTGGTGTTGACTGTTGCACTCATTTGGCTTCCCGGTCCGTCGCAGTGGCCATGGGTCGGTCCACTGACTGACTGGTTCAAGTCCCGCCCCGCGGAACAGTCTAAGGTGGTGAGTGAACCTGATGCTTCACTGTCCGCACCCGTTTTTCCGCCCACCGATGTGTCGCCTCAGGCTTCAGACCCTGCAGGCTTGCCCCCAGCGCAACTTGGGGTTGCTGTTGTGACTACAGCTGCGCCATCTCCCCAGCCGGTCTCCGCAGCGCCTGTAGTCAGCTCCACAGCGACCAACGTGACCTCCGCGCTGCCTGAACTGGTGTTTTCGGCTTCCGATATGACATGGATTGAAGTGCGCGGTGGGCAAAACCAGGTGATCTGGAGCGGCGTCTTGCAAGCGGGTGAATCCAAGAGCGTGAAAAATGCCTTACCGATGAATGTCACGGTGGGGCGTGCTCATGGGGTCACGGTCAAATACCGAGGTGAACCCTTTGACCTCAAGCCCCACACCAAGGTCACCGTAGCACGTTTTGAGGTGAAAGAATGACAACACCTTCCATGCCCATTGCGATTGCGTTGCCTGCTCAGCGCATGAGTCGTCAGTCCAAAGTGGTCTGGGGTTCGCGCGTCGTCACTGTGGGCGGCGGCGCCTCTGTGCGCGTGCAGTCCATGACCAACACCGATACGGTGGACGTGATTGGCACGGCCATTCAGGTCAAGGAGCTGGCGATTGCCGGCTCCGAGATGGTGCGCATCACCGTGAACACGCCCGAAGCTGCCGAGGCTGTGCCGCACATTCGCGACCAGCTCGACAAGATGGGCATTGACGTGCCCCTGATCGGTGACTTCCATTACAACGGCCACCGCCTGCTGACCGACTATCCTGCCTGCGCCGAGGCGCTGTCCAAATACCGCATCAACCCCGGCAACGTGGGCAAAGGCGACAAACGCGACGTGCAGTTCGGTCAGATGATCGAAGCGGCCATGCGCTATGACAAAGCCATCCGCATTGGCGTCAACTGGGGCAGCCTCGATCAGGAATTGCTGGCCGAGTTGATGGATGTCAACAGCCAGCGCGCAGCACCCTGGGAGGCACGCCAGGTCATGTACGAAGCGTTGATCACCTCGGCCATCACGTCCGCGCAACGCGCCGAGGCCATGGGCATGAACGGTGCCCAGATCGCCTTGTCGTGCAAGGTCTCGGGTGTGCAGGATTTGATTTCGGTTTACCGTGAGTTGGGCCGTCGCTGCGATTACCCGCTGCACCTGGGCCTGACCGAAGCGGGCATGGGCACCAAGGGGACGGTGGCTTCAGCCGCGGCTTTGTCTGTCTTGCTGCAAGAGGGCATTGGCGACACGATCCGTGTCTCGCTGACGCCCCAGCCGGGCGAAGCCCGCACCCAAGAGGTGGTCATCGCCTCCGAAATCTTGCAGTCGTTGGGTTTGCGCATTTTTGTGCCCAGCGTGACGGCCTGCCCGGGCTGTGGCCGTACCACCAGCAGCACCTTTCAGGAGCTGGCCAAGCAAATCGACGACTTTTTGCGCGCCCAGATGCCCATCTGGCGTGTGCGCTACCCCGGGGTGGAAAACCTCAAGGTGGCGGTCATGGGCTGCATCGTGAACGGCCCGGGTGAAAGCAAACACGCTGACATTGGCATCAGCTTGCCGGGCACGGGCGAAGCCCCGTCTGCGCCGGTCTTCATCGACGGTGAAAAGCGGCTGACCTTGCGCGGCGAAGGCATCGCGCAAGAGTTTCAGGTGCTGGTTGAAAACTACATTGAGAACCGTTTTGGTTCCGGATCTACTGAAAAAAAATGAGCGAGCCTCAAAAAGAACAAGCGCCCAAGGTGGCCAAAGCCCAGAAGCTGACGGGCGTCAAAGGCATGAACGACATCTTGCCGCCTGACTCGGCGCGCTGGGAGTGGCTGGAAGCCCAAGTGCGCGGCCTCATGGCCCGTTATGCCTACCGCAATGTGCGCCTGCCCATCGTCGAGCCCACTGCGCTGTTCGTGCGCGGTTTGGGCGAGGTGACCGACATCGTCGAAAAGGAGATGTACTCCTTTGAAGACCGCCTGAATGGCGAGCAGCTCACCCTGCGCCCCGAAGGCACGGCCGGTTTGGTGCGCGCCGTGGTGGAGCACAACTTGCTGTACGAAGGCGGCAAGCGCCTGTATTACATGGGCCCCATGTTTCGCCATGAGCGCCCGCAGCGCGGCCGCTACCGCCAGTTCCACCAGATCGGTGCCGAGGTGCTGGGTTTTGGTGGTGCCGAGGTCGACGCCGAGCTGATTTTGCTGGCCAATGATCTTTGGAAAGTGTTGGGGCTGAAAGATGTGCGACTGGAACTCAACAGCCTGGGCCAACCTGCCGAGCGCCAGGCCCACCGTGCAGCGCTGATCGCACATCTCGAAAAGCACAGTGATGTGCTGGACGAAGAGGCCAAGCGCCGCCTGCACAGCAACCCGCTGCGCATTCTGGACACCAAGAACCCGGCCATGCAAAGCGTGGTCGAGTCGGCCCCGCGTCTGCTCGACTTTTTGGGTGAAGCCTCTTTGGCGCACTTCAACGCGGTCAAAGCCATTCTGGATGCCAATGGCGTCGCCTACAGCATCAACCCGCGCCTTGTGCGCGGCATGGACTACTACAACCTCACGGTGTTCGAGTTCATCACCACCAGCTTGGGCTCGCAAGGCACGATCTGTGGCGGTGGTCGTTACGACTACCTGATTGAACAAGTGGGCGGCAAGCCGTCGCCCGCTGTGGGCTGGGCGCTGGGTGTCGAGCGCGTGCTCGAACTCATCAAGGAGCAGGGCGATGCTTTGCTCGATATCGCGCCTGATGTTTACGCCATCGTTCCAGAGGCTGCATCTTTGCCTGTGGCCATGCAAGTGTTGCAAGCCTTGCGTGCACAAGGCGTGTCGGCCCAGATGCACGCTGGCAGCGGTGACAGCATGGGCAGCATGAAGTCCCAGTTCAAGAAGGCCGATGGCTCAGGTGCCCGTTTTGCCTTGGTCTTTGGCGCCGAAGAATTGGCGCAAGGCCAGGTCGCGGTCAAATCGCTGCGCGACGGGCAGGGTGCTCAGCGCACCGAGTCTTTGGCCACAGTGCCCACTTGGGCCCACAGCCTACAATCCACGCTTTGATGCGCACACAGCAGTAAATACACCATGGCCAATGCACTCGACCTTGAAGAACAAGAACAACTCGACCAGATCAAGCATTTCTGGAAGACGTGGGGCAACCTGATTTCATGGCTGCTGATCGCTGCGTTGGGCGGTTATGCGGCCTGGAATGGCTACCACTACTGGCAACGCAGTCAGGCGGTCAAGGCTTCTGCTCTTTATGACGAAGTCGAGCGCGCAGTGGCGTCTGGCGATGTGTCGCGCGTGGAGCGCAGTTTCGCTGACATGAAAGACAAATTCGCATCGACACAATTTGCACAGCAAGCGGGTTTGCTGGCCGCCAAAAGCCTGCTGACGCAAGGCAAAGCCGATGCGGCACGCGATGCGCTCGGCTGGGTGTCGACCAGCGCTTCAGACCCGGCTTACCGTGACATCGCCCGTCTGCGTCTGGCTGGTTTGCAACTGGATGCCAAAGCCTACGACGATGCCCTGAAGACTTTGGGCCAGGATTTCACACCTGCCATGGCGGGCTTGGCCGATGATCTGCGTGGTGATGTACTGCAAGCCAAAGGCCAAGCGCCTGAAGCCATTGCGGCTTACCAAAAGGCTTGGGCAATGCTGGTCAATACCCCCGATTACCGCCGTCTGGTTCAAGCCAAGCTCAATGCTTTGGGGGTTGATCCTGAATCAGCGACTGTTTCGGAGAGCAAAAAGTGAAATATCGGATGTCCATGCGTTGGTCCTTGCTGGCTGTGGTGGCCGTTTTGGCAGCAGCCTGTTCGAGTGCTCCTGAAAAACCCAAGCCTGCCCCTTTGCCCACGGTCACCGGACAGTTGACGGTTCAAAAACTTTGGGAAACCAGCATCGGTTCAGTCACAACGCCCTTGATCCCTTCGGTCAAGGGGACGCAAGTGGCCGTGGCCTCTACGGCTGGCCAAGTGGCTGTACTGGATGCCAACACCGGCAAGGACATTTGGCGTCTGAATCTGAATGCGAGCATTCAGGCCGGAGTAGGGGGTGATGGTCAGCGCTTTGCGGTGATCACTGGCAACAACGAAGTGGTGGCCATGGAAGCGGGCAAAGTGCTGTGGCGCTATGCCTTGTCGGCCTTGTCATACACGCCGCCAGTGGTGGCTGGTCAGCGGGTGTTTGTATTGACGGCAGACCGTGCGGTGACCGCCCTGGACGGAGCGACCGGTCAAAAGCTCTGGACGCAGCAACGTGCAAGCGATCCGCTGATCCTGAAGCAGGCCGGTTTGTTGATGCCTTTTGGGGATGCTTTGTTGGCCGGTTGGGGCGGACGTTTGGCTTCTTTGAATCCGACAACAGGTGTTGTGCGCTGGGAAACTTTGTTGGGGGCTTCTCGAGGTACCAACGAAGTGGAAAGGCTGGTTGACATGGTGGCCGGGGTCAGTCGATTGGGCACTACCGTTTGTGCCCGTGCTTTTCAATCGTCCGTGGCCTGCCTTGATGGCAACCGCGGAACCAACCTGTGGAGTCGCTCGGCGCAAGGTCACCAAGGCGTTGATGGGGATGACAAGCTGATTTACGGCGCAGAGTCCGACAGCAAAGTCGTGGCCTGGCAGCGTTCGGGTGGTCAAGTCGCCTGGACGCAGGAGGCCTTGCGTTTTCGTGGAGTGACAGCCCCAGTGGTCCTGGACCGTTCGGTGGCATTCGGTGATGACAATGGTTGGGTGCATTTCTTGTCCAAACAGGACGGTCAGGCTTTGCAGCGGTTGAGCACGGATGGCAGTGCCATCATGGGCCGTCCGGTGCTGGCAGGACAAATTTTGGTGGTGGTAACACGCACCGGGGGCGTATTTGGATTTCGCCCCGAATGATGGATCGGAAAATTTTTAAGTGAAACCTGTTTTGGCCCTGGTGGGCCGCCCCAATGTGGGCAAATCCACGCTGTTCAACCGACTCACCAAGAGTCGCGACGCCATCGTGGCCGACTTCGCTGGCTTGACCCGTGACCGACACTATGGTCAGGGCAAGCAAGGCAAGCATGAATACATCGTGATTGACACGGGCGGCTTTGAGCCTGATGCCAGCAGCGGTATCTACAAGGAAATGGCCAAGCAGACTCAGCAAGCGGTGGCTGAAGCCGATGTGGTCATTTTTGTGGTCGATGCACGAGGGGGCTTGTCTGCGCAAGACCACGACATCGCCAAATACCTGCGAAAAATTGGCAAACCCTGCCTGCTGGTGGCCAACAAGGCCGAAGGCATGCGCGAAGGCATTCAGCTGACCGAGTTTTATGAACTGGGTTTTGGTGAAGTCCTGGCCATTTCGGCTGCGCACGGGCAGGGCATTCGTGGCTTGGTTGATCTGGCTCTGGAGTCCTTGAACCTGCCTGAAGAACCCGAAGAGTACGAAGTAGACACCTCGATCATCAAGCTCGCCGTGGCGGGCCGACCCAATGTGGGCAAGTCCACCCTGATCAATACCTGGTTGGGCGAAGAGCGGCTGGTGGCGTTTGACATGCCCGGCACAACGCGTGATGCGATCAGTGTGCCATTTGAGCGCGATGGCCAGAAGTTCGAGTTGATTGACACAGCGGGTTTGCGTCGCAAAGGCAAGGTCTTTGAAGCCATTGAGAAATTTTCGGTCGTCAAAACCCTGCAAGCTGTTGAATCCGCCAATGTTGTCTTGTTGCTGCTCGATGCAGAGCAGGGCGTGACCGACCAGGATGCCCACATTGCTGGCTTTGCGCTCGAAAGTGGTCGAGCCATGGTGCTGGCCGTCAACAAATGGGATGCGGTGGACGAGTACCAACGTCAGCTGGTGCAGCGCTCCATAGAAACGCGTTTGCCGTTTTTGAGCTTCGCCAACATGCACTTCATCTCGGCCAAAAAGCGCCAGGGTTTGGGGCCGGTGTGGGGCTCGATCATCAAGGCGCACAAGTCCGCGATGATCAAGATGAGCACGCCTATCCTGACGCGTTTGCTGCTGGAGGCGGTGCAGTTTCAAAGTCCTCAGCGCGGTGGCATGTTCCGTCCCAAGATGCGTTATGCCCACCAAGGGGGCATGAATCCACCGGTGATCGTGATCCACGGCAACTCGCTGGAGCATGTGACAGAGTCCTACAAACGCTTTCTGGAAGGTCGCTTTCGCAAAGCCTTTGATCTGTCTGGAACGCCACTGAGGATCGAAATGAAAACCTCCACCAATCCGTATGCAGACAAGGAATCCTCTTGAAATTTGCGGATTTGTGTTTTCCATTCAAGACACCTGCAGGCCTGTGGTAAGGTCTGCCCTTTACAACTTCGGAACACGGAGAATATCGTGAGCAACAAAGGTCAACTTTTGCAAGACCCCTTCCTGAATGCATTGCGCCGCGAGCATGTGCCGGTATCGATCTATCTGGTCAATGGCATCAAACTCCAGGGCCAGATTGAGTCCTTCGATCAATACGTGGTGTTGTTGCGCAACACCGTCACGCAAATGGTCTACAAACATGCCATTTCAACCATAGTTCCCGGACGTTCTGTGACCTTCAGCACACCCGAGCTGGGCGAAATCACCGCTTGATGTCTTCTCGACATCAGTGGTGGCGTCATGATGGCCACACCGGAGGGCACTGAGCGTGTCCGACATACCATCCAACCAGCCAGCGCCGACCCTCTTGGTCGGCGTTGATTTTGGGCTGCCGCATTTTGATGGCGATTTGCAAGAACTGGGTCTGCTGGCAGAGTCTGGCGGCTTGCGACCCATTGCGCGGTTGACGTGCAAGAGACGCGCCCCTGACCCCGCCTTGTTTGTGGGCAGCGGCAAAGCCGATGAGATCAAGGAATTGGCCTTGATGCATGGGGCCAAAGAAGTGTTGTTTGACCAGGCCTTGAGTCCGGCACAACAGCGCAACCTGGAACGTCATATAGGCCTTCCGGTGAATGACCGCACCTTGTTGATCCTGGAAATTTTCGCCCAGCGTGCACGCAGCCACGAGGGTAAATTGCAGGTCGAACTGGCCAAGCTTCAGTACCTGAGTACGCGGCTGGTGCGACGCTGGTCCCACCTGGAGAGACAAACAGGCGGCATCGGTTTGCGCGGCGGCCCCGGCGAGACCCAAATTGAGCTGGATCGCCGCATGATCGGCGAAGCGATCAAGCGCACCAAAGAACGGCTGGTCAAAGTCAAGCGCCAGCGCAACACCCAGCGTCGACAGCGCGAGCGCCGCGATACCTTCAATATTTCCTTGGTGGGTTACACCAACGCAGGCAAGTCGACCTTGTTCAATGCCTTGGTCAAGGCTCGGGCTTATGCCGCAGACCAATTGTTTGCCACGCTGGACACCACCACCCGGCAGCTTTACTTGGGTGAGGCTGGACGCTCTGTATCTTTGTCGGACACGGTTGGCTTCATCCGTGATTTGCCGCACGGTTTGGTCGAAGCGTTTCAGGCCACTTTGCAAGAGGCGACCGAGGCGGATTTGTTGCTGCATGTGGTGGACGCCGCCAACCCGGATTTCCCGGAACAAATGGCCGAAGTCCAAAAGGTCCTGGCTGAAATCGGGGCCGAAACCGTGCCGCAACTCCTGGTTTTCAACAAGCTCGATGCACTGGCGGCTGAGCGCTCTCCAATGCAACTGCAAGATCAGTACGAACTCGATGGGGTGCCTGTGCCCCGCGTGTTTGTCAGTGCGAAATCGGGTTTGGGCTTGGATCGCTTGCGTTCGGCTTTGTCTGACATCGTTAAAACGGCTTTGCCACCGGCGATGCCCCTGGCTGCCGATCCCCGTGACATGACCCGGGAATATCCGGGTGATCTGCCTTGAGTGGCACCCGAATTCGGCACAATGCGAAATCGTCATTCTGACTAAGACACTTCACCATGAATTTTCAACTGCCAGCCCTGCGATGGTCCTTGTTGCCTGCAAAGATCCGAGGCATGTTCAATCTGAACGATCCCCGCTGGGGCCGGGATGACGACAAAACTCCTAATGACTCAGGTCAAAAGCCATCGGGTGAGGTGCCGCCCACAGGGGGCAAGCCTGAAGGCTGGCAGCAGCCGCCTCAAGGCCGAGGAGGCCCGCAAAGTGGCCCGCCCGATCTGGACGAGCTCTGGCGAGATTTCAACCGCAAGTTGGGTCAATTGTTTGGCAGCAAAGGCGGCCCGCAGCCACCTCAAGGTCCAGGGGGCTCCGGAATGCCTGGCATGTTCAAGAACTTGGGAATCGGCGTGATTTTGGCTGCCGCCTTGCTCGTTTGGATGGGCACAGGCTTTTTCATCGTGCAAGAAGGCCAGCAAGCGGTGATCACCCAGTTTGGCAAGTACCACTCCACCGTCGGTGCCGGTTTCAATTGGCGTTTGCCTTACCCATTTCAGCGGCATGAACTGGTCTACGTCTCACAAATTCGCTCGGTTGACATTGGCCGCGACACCATCATCAAGGCCACGGGTCTGCGTGAGTCGGCCATGCTGACCGAAGACGAGAACATCGTCGAGATCAAGTTTGCCGTTCAATACCGCTTGAACGACGCTCGTGCCTATTTGTTTGAAAGCCGTAACCCCACCGAAGCCGTGGTGCAGTCTGCCGAAACGGCAGTGCGCGAAGTGGTGGGCAAAATGAAAATGGATTCGGCTCTGGCAGAAGAGCGTGACCAGATCGCCCCGCGCGTGCGTGACAAGATGCAAAAAATTCTGGACCGCTACAAAGTCGGTATCGAAGTGGTCGGCATCAATTTGCAACAAGGCGGCGTGCGCCCTCCAGAGCAAGTGCAAGCGGCCTTTGACGATGTGCTCAAGGCCGGTCAGGAACGTGAACGTGCCAAAAACGAAGCCCAGGCTTATGCCAACGATGTGGTGCCGCGTGCCGTGGGTGCCGCTTCGCGGCTGAAAGAAGAAGCTGACGCTTACCGTGAGCGCATCGTGGCTCAGGCCGAAGGTGATGCGCAGCGTTTCAAGACCATCTTGCCCGAGTACCAAAAATCGCCGCAAGTCATGCGTGACCGTCTGTACATCGACACCATGCAACAGATTTACAGCAACGTGACCAAAGTATTGGTGGACAGCAAGCAGGGCTCCAACCTGCTGTATTTGCCGCTGGACAAAATCATGCAGCAGGTGGGCCAAGGCCCCGCACCAGTGGCAGATGCCGTCGCGCCTGCCAGTGCCGCCACCACCACATCGGGCAATCCCGCTGTGGACACACGCTCCCGTGACATTCAGCGTTCGCGTGACCGCGATCCACGATAAGGACAGACAAAATGAATCGCATTGGATTGTGGGTTTCCAGCCTGTTGGTCGCGTTTGTGCTGTTCAGCTCAACCGTGTTTGTCGTCGATCAACGCCAGTTCGGTGTGGTCTATTCTTTGGGACAAATCAAAGAAGTGATCACCGAACCTGGTTTGCATTTCAAATTGCCGCCTCCGCTGCAAAACGTCAATTACATCGACAAGCGTTTGCTGACCCTTGACAGCCCGGACAATGAGCCGATGCTCACGGCTGAAAAGCAGCGCGTGGTGATTGACTGGTATGTGCGTTGGCGCATCGCCGATCCACAGGCCTATATCCGCAACGTTGGATTGGATGAAAAATCAGGCACGATCCAGCTCAACCGCGTGGTGCGCAACGCCTTCCAGGAAGAGATCAACAAACACACAGTCAAGGAGCTGCTGTCATTGAAGCGCGAAGAGCTGATGGACAACGTCAAGAAGGCGGTTCTTGATGTGGTCAAGGGTGCCAAGCCCTGGGGGGTCGATGTGGTCGATGTGCGCATCACCCGCGCCGACTATGTGGACACCATCACCGAGTCGGTTTATCGCCGCATGGAGGCTGAGCGTAAACGCGTGGCCAATGAATTGAGATCCACTGGGGCGGCCGAGGGTGAAAAAATCCGCGCCGATGCCGATCGTCAGCGCGAAGTGGCCGTGGCCAATGCTTACCGTGAGGCCCAGAAGATCAAAGGGCAGGGCGACGCCAATGCTGCGCGTATCTACGCTGAATCTTTTGGTCGCGACGCGCAATTTGCCCAGTTTTACCGCAGCCTGGAAGCTTACAAAGCCAGCTTTGCTGGCAAAAATGATGTGATGGTGATTGATCCATCCAGCTCCGAGTTCTTCAAGGGCATGCGCAGTTCCGGCGCCGGTTCTGCGCCCAGAAAGTAAATCTTGCTTCAGACCCTCCTGTTGGCTGTGGGCCTGATGCTCATCCTGGAGGGGCTGATGCCCATGATCTCTCCTTTGAAGTGGAAACGCCTGTTTGAGCAGTTGTTGCAACTGCAAGAAGGTCAGATCCGCTTCTTTGGCATGGTCATGGTTGTCAGCGGATTACTGCTGATCTGGCTTGTTTCCTGAACCGATGGGCAAAAAACGGCTTTCAAGCCGGTAAAATCCCTGTTTTAACAGTCCCCCCTCCATTCCCATGTCTGCTTGGGTCCTTCCGGATCACATTGCCGATGTGCTGCCCTCCGAGGCACGTCACATCGAAGAACTCCGACGCGAACTGCTTGATACCGCCCGTGGCTATGGCTACGAGCTGGTCATGCCGCCGCTGCTGGAGCATTTGGAGTCCCTGCTGACCGGCACGGGCGAGGCCCTGGATTTGCAGACGTTCAAGCTGGTTGACCAGCTTTCGGGTCGCACTTTGGGCTTGCGTGCCGACACCACACCACAGGTTGCACGGATCGATGCCCACTTGCTGGGCCGCTCCGGTTTGACACGTCTTTGTTATTGCGGCCCTGTGCTGCATACCCGTCCTGCCAGGCCTCACGCCACGCGTGAACCCTTGCAGCTGGGGGCTGAAATTTATGGCCATGCAGGGCCAGAAGCCGACTTGGAAGTCTTGCAACTGACACTCGATTGCTTGCGTGCAGCGCGCGTGAGTGATTTGCAGGTGGATTTGGCCGATGCCCGCATCATCAACAGTTTGCTCCAGTCGGAAAGCATCACCGATGCTCTGCGGCACGATATCCATGCCGCTTTGGCGATCAAGGATGGCAGCACCTTACACCGCTTGACGGCCGATTTTTCAGCCGCCAACCGCGACGGCATCCGCGCATTGGTGCACCTTTATGGCGATGCGAAGGTGCTCGACGAGGCGGCCAAGCTTTTGCCTGCGACCCCGGTGATTGTTCAGGCTTTGGATCAATTGCGGTGGTTGGCGGCGCAAATTCAGGGCGCAGCCATCAGCTTTGACCTGGGCGATTCGCGGGGCTATGCCTATTACAGCGGCATGCGCTTTGTCATCTACGCCAAAAGCGCCGCGGACGCACTGGCACGCGGTGGCCGATATGACGGTGTGGGGGCCGTGTTCGGGCACCGCATTGACCGCGACCGTCCTGCCGTGGGCTTTAGTCTCGATTTGAAGGAAGTAGTGGCCGCTGTGGCTCCCTTGGCCTTGCGTGCAGCGATCCGCGCGCCTTGGAGCAACTCGGTCACATTGCGCGATGCGATTGCCGCTTTGCGCTGTGCAGGCGAGACCGTGGTGTGTGTCTTGCCCGGTCACGAAAGTGAAATTGATGAATTCCATTGCGACCGCGAGCTCATTGAAGCGGCCGGGCATTGGGTGGTACAGGCTCTTTGAGAAAGAACATTTCAAGCATGAACATGAAGCAAGGCCGTAACGTGGTCGTCGTGGGCACCCAGTGGGGCGACGAGGGCAAAGGCAAACTGGTGGACTGGCTGACCGAGAGCGCCCAAGGCGTGGTTCGTTTTCAGGGCGGACACAACGCAGGCCACACCTTGGTGATCAATGGCGTCAAGACCGCCTTGCACCTGATCCCCAGCGGCATCATGCGTGCGGGCGTCAAGTGCTACATCGGCAACGGTGTGGTGCTGTCGGTGCCCAAGCTGCTCGAAGAAATCGCCGGGCTTGAAAAAGCCGGTGTGGAAGTTCGCTCACGCCTGCGCGTGAGCGAGGCTTGCCCGCTGATCTTGCCTTACCACGTGGCCCTCGATGTGGCCCGTGAAGCCGCCAAGGAAAAGGCTGGCACCGCCAAGATCGGCACCACCGGCCGTGGCATTGGCCCGGCCTACGAAGACAAAGTAGCTCGCCGGGCCATCCGCGTGCAGGACTTGAAATACCCCGAGCGCTTTGCCACCAAGCTGCGCGAAAACCTGGCACTGCACAACCATGTGTTGGTCAACTTCCTGGGCGCCGCGCCTGTGGACTTTGACGCCACTTACAACGAAGCCATGGAATACGCCAAGGCTTTGCTGCCCATGGTGGCCGACGTCTCGCGTGAATTGAATGACGCCCACAAAGCCGGTGCCAACCTGCTGTTTGAAGGCGCGCAGGGCACCTTGCTCGACGTGGACCACGGCACTTACCCCTTCGTCACTTCGAGCAACTGCGTGGCAGGCAACGCTGCGGCAGGCTCTGGCGTCGGCCCCGGCATGCTGCACTACATCCTGGGCATCACCAAGGCTTATTGCACCCGCGTGGGCGGCGGCCCGTTCCCAACCGAACTCGAATGGGAAAAGGAAGGTACGCCCGGTTACCACATGTCCACCGTTGGCGCAGAAAAGGGTGTGACGACTGGCCGTTCACGCCGTTGCGGCTGGTTCGATGCCGCGCTGCTCAAGCGCAGTGCCCAGGTCAACGGCCTGAGCGGTATGTGCATCACCAAGCTCGACGTGCTCGATGGCCTCAAAGAGCTGATGCTGTGCACGGGCTACGAACTGGACGGTGAAACCATCGATATCCTGCCCATGGGCGCGGACGAGATCGCCCGCTGCAAGCCAATTTACGAAGTCATTCCCGGCTGGACCGAAAGCACCGTGGGTGTGACCCAGCTGGACAAGCTGCCCTTGAATGCCCGCAAATACCTGGAACGCATCGCCGAGGTGACCGGCGTGCCGGTGCACATGGTGTCGACCAGCCCGGATCGAGACCACACCATCTTGTTGCACAACCCCTTTGCGGCTTGATGGCTGGTTCCAAAAGCTTTTTCCCTCACTGATTTTTCATTGGAGTTCTCCCCATGTTGACCGAAGACGGCAAGCACCTGTACGTGAGCTATGACGAGTACCACAACCTCATCGAAAAGCTCGCCATCAAAATTCACCAGTCCGGCTGGGAGTTTGACAACATCCTTTGTCTGGCGCGTGGCGGCATGCGTCCGGGTGACATCTTGTCGCGTATTTTTGACAAGCCTTTGGCCATCATGTCGACCAGCTCTTACCGCGCTGAAGCCGGTACTGTGCAAGGCCACCTGGACATCGCCCGCTACATCACCACCCCCAAAGGCGAAATCGCTGGCCGGGTCTTGCTGGTGGACGATCTGGCCGATACCGGACACACCCTGCGTGCCGTGGTCGACCAGTTGAAAAACAACTACAAGCCAGTGACCGAATTGCGCTCTGCCGTGATCTGGACCAAGGGTGTGTCGACATTCAAGCCCGACTATTCAGTGGAAGAGTTGCCCACCAACCCCTGGATTCACCAGCCTTTCGAGCCCTATGACAACATGCGTCCCGAAAAATTGCTGGAAAAGTGGAGCGTGTAAGTCTTCTCCTTCAGACTTGACTTGAACAGCCTCCTTCGGGAGGCTGTTTGCATTAGGATGTCGGCATGAATGACCCGCATGACACGCCCGATCTGACCGGGCTGATCCACCATCCTTACCTTCCCCCAGCAGGCTTTGAGGCCCCACAAGTTGGTGTGTACAAAGCATCAACGGTGTATTTCCCGACGGTGGCGGACATGCGCCAGCGCGAATGGAAAGACAAGTCGGCCTACACCTACGGACTGCACGGCACGCCCACGACCTACATCCTGGAAGAGCGCTTGTGCGCCCTCGAAGGCGGGCTGCAATGCGTATTGGTGCCCAGCGGACTGGCGGCCTTGGCTACTGTGGCTTTGGCGCTGTTGAAAACTGGCGATGAAATTTTGCTGCCGGACAACGCTTATGGCCCGAACAAGGCCTTGGCAGAAGGAGAGTTGCGCCATTACGGCATCACGCACCAGTATTACGACCCCATGCAGCCCGATGACCTGTCTGCACGCCTGAACGAGCGCACCCGCTTGGTTTGGCTTGAAGCGCCAGGCTCGGTCAGCATGGAGTTCCCTGATTTGCCAGAATTGGTGCGGCGTTGCAGGCAGCACGGCGTGCTGACCGCCCTGGACAACACCTGGGGCGCAGGCTTGGCTTTCCAGGCGTTTGATTTGCTCGGTGACGGTCAGTGTGCGGTGGACATCAGCGCCCATGCCTTGACCAAATACCCCAGCGGGGGAGGGGATGTGCTGATGGGCAGCATCATCACGCGCGATCAGGCCCTTCACCTGAAAATCAAGTTGTGTCACATGCGCCTGGGTTTGGGGGTCGGTGCCAACGATGCTGAAACCGTGTTGCGCTCATTGCCCAGCATCGGCTTGCGCTACGCCGCGCATGACCGCACAGCCCGTGCGTTGGCCCACTGGTGGGGGCAGCAGTCGGCTTGTGTGCAGGTGTTGCATCCAGCGGTGCCTGGCGCACCAGGGCATGCGCATTGGCGTGCTGTTTGTCGTTCCGGTTTGGCGGCAGGCTTGTTCAGCGTGATGCTGCACCCGCGCTACAGCCAGGCCCAGGTCGATGCGTTTGTCGATGGCCTCAAGCTGTTCAAGATCGGTTACAGCTGGGGCGGGCCTGTGAGTCTGGTCGTGCCCTATGCGCTGCGCAGCATGCGCACGCTGGAGTCCGCAGAGGTGGCGCAAGGCACCTTGGTTCGCTTTTCTACTGGCCTGGAGTCGGCGCAGGCTTTGCTGAGTGATTTGCAGCAAGCCATGCAGGCCCATTTGCCGACCGCCTGAACCATAAACTGTTTTTTTGGTACTTGCTTGGTAGTTTCCTGAGTGTTCAACGTGGCTGATCAAGGGTAGGCTTATCGTTCATCAGAACACTTGGCTGTCCATTCATGTCCTCCAACGCCACCGACCCCAACCACAAAGCCCCAGACGATTCGTCGCTGCCCACCATGGCACAGCCTTATGTGCCCCCCGCACCGGTTGGCCCCACGGCGCTCATGCGCCCGCTGGGATGGGGCAGCCCGTTTCGTTGGCTCGAATTGGGCCGCAAAGACCTGTTCAGGCATCCAGGCATTGCGCTGTTTTATGGGGTGAGCTTTTTCTTGATGGCTCAGGTCCTGGCGCTGGTCTTCAAATACAAACCCGAATACACCTTGTCGATGATTTCGGGGTGTTTACTGATTGGCCCGTTTCTGGCCATGGGCCTGTATGAAGTCAGTCGGCGCCTGGAGCAGGGCGAACAGCCCGATATGGCCTCGTCTTTGATGTGCTGGGACCAGCACATTCCCAGCATGGCGATGCTGGTGCTGGTGTTGATGGTGCTTGAATTGCTGTGGGGCAGGGCGTCCTTGGTGGTTTTTGCCGTGTTCTTCGACACCGGCATGCCCTCCACCACAGGGGTGTTGGAAGCCATTTTTAACCCCAAGAACATCGAATTCGTGATGGTCTACCTGGCTGTGGGCGGGGTGTTTGCTGCCTTGGTCTTTGGCTTGTCGGTGGTCTCCATTCCCATGATTTTGGACCGGGATACGGATGCTATTTCTGCGGTATTGACCAGCATGCGGGTGGTTTTTTCTCATCCCGGGGTGTTGCTGTTGTGGGGCGCCTTGCTGGGCCTGTTTGTGGTCGGCGCCTTGTGGCCATGGGGCTTGGGCATCATTTTGGTAGGGCCGTGGCTGGGTCATGCCAGCTGGCATGCCTATCGCGGCTGCGTCGAGTGGCAAGAAAACCCCTGCGAAGCTGTTACATTGGGCAGCTCAAATTAAAGGAGCCATCTTGGCCACACCCAACTACGGATTCGAAAAACGCCAGAAAGAATTGGCCAAGAAACGCAAAAAAGAAGACAAGCTCAAAGCCAAAGCTGATCGCAAGTCCGGTTTGTTGCCTGAGGACGGCAGCGAGGGCGACGAAACTGGCGATGAGGTCGCGGCCCCTGAGGCGCAAGTCCCCCCCAACGCTGCAGCCTGATCGGCTGTGCCCAGCATTCAGGCGGGCGCTCAGATCGGCGTAGCCAGCATGTGCTCAGCCAAGGCCTGCATGTCGGCCTGCGCATGGCTGGCTGGCGTGATGATCGGGGCTTGGGCATAGTGCACAAAGTTGTTGCCTGTAGAGTTTTCGTAGCCCGGGTCGTAATGCGCGGACAGCAGTTGAGCCACCACTTCACGCATCTGTCCGGCTTCGATTTGCGTTTTCCAGCCATCCACCACCGCTTTTCCGCGCAGCGCGACCAGTCTTTCCAGCCGGTCAATGAACAGCGCCTTGTCGTGCGTGAAAAACGCATAGTCTTCCATCAGCAGACTCACTCTGTCCTGGAGTGACAGCTCTACACGCAGGCACGGGCTGGCACGCATGGCGACCATCAACTCGGCGGGTACGCTCAGATTGCCCACTTTTTTGCTTTCCGCTTCCACATACACGGGGCGGTCGGGACTGAAGCTACGCAAGGCATCCCAAATTTGTGTGTCAAAGGCTTTTTGTGTGGGCTGGGGCTGGCCAGGAATCAGGCCCAACACCGAGCTGCGATGCACCGCAATAGCTTCCAGGTCCAGCACCTGCGCGCCCTGGCTGGCCAGGGCTTGCAGCAAGCGCGTCTTGCCCGAGCCGGTAGGGCCACACAGCACCTGAAAATGCAGGCGCTGGGCTTGGCGCGGCGTGTCTTCCATGACCTCTTTGCGAAACGCCTTGTAGCCGCCTTCGATCAAGTGCACCTTGAAGCCGATTTGCCCCAGGATCAGCGCCAGCGAGTTGCTGCGCTTGCCGCCGCGCCAGCAATAAATCAGCGGCTGCCAGCTCTTGGGCTTGTCCATCAGGTGGGTTTCGATGTGGCGGGCGATGTTTTTGGCCACCAGGGCCGCGCCCACTTTTTGTGCTTCAAAAGGGTTGACCTGTTTGTACAGGGTGCCCACCTTGATGCGCTCTTCGTTGTTCAGTGACGGCCAGCTCAAAGCACCGGGCAGGTGGTCCTCGGCGTGCTCGCCTTCGGAGCGCGCGTCGAGGATGGCGTCAAATTGGTCAAGTCGGGCCATGGCCTGTGCGGCCGAAATCAGATGAACGCTCATTTCAGTTGTTTCTTCAAAGTGGGCCAGACGTTGGCCAGCATGCGCGGCTGCGCGGCTTCGTTGGGGTGGATGCGGTCGGCCTGAAACCATTTGAGCGGCTCGGGGTCGTCGCCCACACCTTTCAAAAAGAAAGGCACGAGCGCCGCTTTTTGGCTTTTGGCCACTTGGGTGTAGGCCGCTTCAAACTGGCGGGCCATGTCGGGGCCGTAATTGGGTGGCATTTGCATGCCCAGCAACAGCACCTTGGCCCCAGCCGCTTGGGCTTGTTTAGTCATGTCCAGCAAATTGCCTTGCGTCATGGCCATGGGCAGGCCGCGCAAGGCGTCGTTGCCACCCAGCTCGATCACCACAAGGCTGGGCTGGTGTCGTTTGAGCAAGGCGGGCAGGCGCGATCGCCCGCCTGATGTGGTGTCGCCGCTGATGCTGGCGTTGATCACTTCAAAGCCGGGCTTTTCCTGAGCCACTTGTTTTTGCAGCAAAGCCACCCAGCCCGAGCCCCGGGCCAAACCATATTCGGCGCTCAGCGAATCACCCAACACCAAAATGCGCTGAGCGGGGGCAGAAGGGGCGGCTTGGACAGGTGCAACAAAGCCCCGGCTGGCAAGGGCCAGCAGGGTCCAGTTAAAGTCGCGTCGTCTCAACAAAGGTGTGTGCATGCCTGAATCCATCATTGCCGTGC
This sequence comes from Limnohabitans sp. T6-5, assembly GCF_003063315.1. GTDB lineage: Bacteria > Pseudomonadota > Gammaproteobacteria > Burkholderiales > Burkholderiaceae_C > Limnohabitans_A. Next base: position 422,941 of record NZ_NERV01000002.1, on the reverse strand, counting down.
GTGGCGTTTCCAAAAGTGTGCAAGATGCCAGTGGGCAACTGGACATTTTGCGCGATATCGATTTTTCATTGAACGCTGGGGAAACAGCCGCCATTGTCGGCGCATCCGGCTCGGGCAAAAGCACCTTGCTGGCCATTTTGGCGGGCCTGGACACGCCCAGCACCGGGCAGGTGCTGCTGGCCGGGCAATCGCTGTTTGACTTGTCCGAAGACGAACGCGCCGCAGTGCGGGCCCAGCATGTGGGTTTTGTGTTCCAGAGCTTTCAACTCATGCCCAACCTCACGGCACTTGAAAACGTCATGCTGCCTTTGGAGTTGGCCGATCGCCCCGATGCCCGCAGCACCGCCACGGCCATGTTGCAGCGCGTCGGTTTGGGCGAGCGCCTGAAACACCTGCCCAAGGTCTTGTCAGGTGGCGAGCAACAGCGCGTGGCTCTGGCCCGTGCTTTTGTGGTGCAGCCCGCTTTGTTGCTGGCCGACGAGCCCACGGGCAGTCTGGACCACGCCACGGGCGAGTCCATCATGGATTTGATGTTCGCGCTCAACCGCGAGCAGGGCACCACCTTGGTTCTGGTCACGCACGACCGCCAGCTGGCCGCCCGCTGTGAACGCAGCCTGGTGATTCAGGCCGGCTGTTTGTCCGAGGCGCCGGCGCAGCCATCCTGAAACCCGGCACCAGGGTGTGATGCATTTGCCCCACGAGGTTTGAATGTGCATGTGCGGGTTTCAGGCATGCGTCTGTTTTTTCCCCCTTAGGCGTCCACCCTTTGAAAACCATCGCGCACCTGGAGCACTCTCATTGGATTGGCCGTTTGCCTTTTGCTCAAGTCTTTGATCGGTCGGGTTGTTGGGACCAACGATAATCCCCGCATGTCATCTCACAAAGTGCTGTTCGGCTTTCATGCCGTGGGCGTTCGCCTCAAGATCGCCCCCCAATCCGTTGTTGAAATCCATTACGAGGTCACCCGCCGCGACGCGCGCATGCGGCAGTTCATCGACAAGGCCCGCGATTCAGGCATGCGCCTGATCGAGTCAGACAACGAGCGCCTGGCCAAGCTGGCCGGCGGCCATGGACACCAAGGCGTGGTCGCCGTGGTCGCGCCTTTGCCGCAAAACCATTCGCTGGACGACCTGCTGGACACCGTGCAGGGCCCGCCTTTGCTCTTGGTGCTGGATGGTGTGACCGATCCGCACAACCTGGGCGCTTGCTTGCGCGTGGCCGATGGTGCGGGAGCGCACGCGGTGATCGCCCCCAAGGACCATGCGGCCGGCATCAACGCCACCGTGGCCAAGGTCGCCAGCGGCGCGGCTGAGACCATGCCGTATTTCATGGTCACCAACCTGGCCCGCACCTTGGGGGAACTCAAGGAGCGCAGCCTCTGGGTGATCGGCACCAGCGGCGACGCGCCACGCAGCATCTACCAGGCCGACCTGAAAGTGCCCACCGCCTTGGTGCTCGGTGCCGAAGGCGACGGCATGCGCCAGCTGACCCGAAAAAACTGCGACGAACTGGTCAGCATCCCCATGCGCGGTGCCGTTGAGAGCCTGAACGTCTCGGTGGCCAGCGGCGTGTGTCTGTATGAAGCTTTGCGCCAGCGCAGTTGACGGCATCCGTAGGTCGGTGGCTTCAGCCCCGACATGACCCTTACAGCCATTTCACACAAGGAATTTTCCATGTTGCAAAAGATCAAACACACAGCCCTGATCACCACGGTCATCGGCGCCAGCTTGTTGGCCGCTTGCACGCAAGAGCAGCAAAACAAGATCAGCCGCGACATTCAAAACTGGACCGGCACCAACGGCGTGATGGAGGTGTATGCCGGTGACAAGGTCGTGCGCCGTTTTCTGAAGGTGGACAAAGTCAGCACCGCGTTGGGCACCGATGACAAACAGCCACGCGCCTACCGTTTTGGTTACGGTGTGCTGGATGAAAACCTCAACATGCAGGTGGACCCGGGCGAGAAGAAGGTCTATTTCGAGGTCAGCGACTATTCAAATACGGTATTTTTCGAAAACCCGCGCTGATCTAGCATGGGGGATGAATTTTTTTTCTAATCAGTTGTCTGAATATTTTCTTGAGTCGATCCTGTTGGCCTTGGTATTGGGCTCCTTGGTCGGCATCGAGCGTCAGTGGAATCGTCGATTGGTGGACCTCAAGACCAATGCATTGGTGGCCATGGGCGCAGCCCTGTTCATGCTGCTGTCGAAAACACCTCAAGGTTTTGTCGAGCCAATTCAAATGGCTGCTCAAATTGTGGTGGGCGTGGGTTTTCTTGCTGGCGGGATCATGTTTCGCGATTCGAGGCAGGCCCAAGGCTTGAACACGGCCGCCACTTTATGGTGTTCCGCCGCCTTGGGCGCCCTGTGTGGCATGAATCGCTGGTTCGATGCAAGTTTTGCCTCCATCGCCATTGTGTTGGCCAACAGCTTGTTGGGAATGTTGGCGCAATACCTGAACAAGAAAATGGGTATCGCCGATAACTTGACCGACAGTGTGCTGTTTCAATGGATTTGCTCGGCGAGCGATGCGCTGGCAGTGCACGAAAAAATGACAGCGATGTCGCGCACCAGCCTGTGGGAAATCCATGAGGTCAGACTGGAGCGGCATGGGGTCGACAACTCCTTGTTGTCCATCACCGCCCTGTTTGAACAGGGAGAGTCCGACAAAGGGGCACTCTCCATTCAACAAGCTACAGCGGGTTGGCCTGCGTTCAATTTTTCCTGGCGAAAACTTTAAGTCTGTGCCAAGAGGCCAAGAGGCCCATCAAACCCAGCCCAGGCCCCCCAGCAGGGCGCCCAGGCCAATCAGCCACAGCATGTGGACCTGGGTGCGCCAAATCACCAAGGTGGTCAGCCCCGTCAGCGCATACAGTGGCCAGTCACGCGCTGGCTGGTTGTGGCTCAAGGTCAAAAGCCAGGCCGTGGACAGTAAGAGGGCAATCACGATGGGCGCCATGCCGGACTTGAAGGCCCGGATGCCGATGTTGTCACGGTGCTGGTGCGCCCAGCGTGTGGCCGTGTAGGTCAGCACCGAAGACGGCAGCATGATGCCCAGCATGGGCACCACCACCCCCAGGCAGGCCAAGCCCACACGCAGCCAGCCGTCGGCCAAGCCTGCACCGGCATTCATGCCCACGTTGAAACCCATCAAAGCCACAAACAGGATGTTAGGACCCGGCGCGGCTTGGGCCAGCGCAATGGACGAGGTGAACTGCGCATCGCTGAGCCAGTGGGTTTCGTCCACCAGATAGCGGTGCATGTCGGGCGCCGTGGTGATGGCGCCACCCACCGCCAGCAAAGACAGCGAGGCAAAGTGGTTGAACAGACTCAGCCAGTCACTGGCCGTCAAGTCAAGCACCGGATTCATGGCTGCGCTCCTGAAGATGCGGCTTGTTTAGCCAGCTGCCAATAAGCCCAGCTGCAAGCCAGCAGGCCCGTTCCCAGCAGCACAAAGGCAAGCGGCCAGCGCATCACGCCCACACCCACAAAACTGGCCGCTGCCAGGCCCACACACATTGGCATGCCCATGGGGTTGCTCTTGAGTGCGCCGATCAATTTGAGGCCAACCGCAGCGATCAGACCGGCAGACACGGCCCCCATGCCCCGCAAAGCACCTTGCGCGCAGGCTGCATCCGACACACCGCCAAAGGCGATGGCCAGCACAAGCACCACCACCAAAGGCGCGGCCAGCATGCCCGCCAAGCCCGCCAGTGCGCCGGGCAAGCCAAAGTAACGCCCCCCAATCATCAGCGACAGATTCACCACATTCGGGCCGGGCATGATCTGGGCCACAGCCCAGTCTTCAACGAATTGCTCGCGCGTCATCCAGCGCTTTTTCTCGACCAATTCACGCTGCACCACGGCCAGCACCCCGCCAAAACCCTGCAAGGCCAGCAGGGTGAAGGACACAAACAGGTCGGTTTTCGAACGGGGATGGTTCAGCGGCGGGTGATCAGGCATGGGGCGATTATCCCTGTGTGGCCTCATCGTCCAGCCACACCAACAGCCCCCGGCCGCTTTCGCTCAGCCGGTGCATCAGGGCCGCTGCGTCAGACGCGGGCAGGGCAAAGCGCAAAGTGACCACGCTGCCATGCGTGACCTCTTGCAACTGGGCCTGGGCCAGCTCCACCTCGCGGCGCACCAGCCCTTCCAATGCATACGGCACGCTGCAGGCCAGCTCGGTTTTCTTGATCAAGGGAATCTTTTCTACCGTCAGCAGCGCCTGCGCCACCGCATCGGTGTAGGCCCGCACCAGCCCACCCGCGCCCAACTTGACGCCGCCAAAGTAACGCACCACCGAGGCCATCACACCCTGCAAGTCTTGATGTCGCAGCACGTCCAGCATGGGCCGACCTGCGGTGCCGCCTGGCTCGCCATCGTCGTTGGCCGCCGACTGACCACCGGCCAGCAGCGCCCAGCACACATGCGCCGCATCGGGGTGCTGAGCCTTGAGCTGCGCCACCCGGGCCTGCGCCTCTTCACGCCCGGGCATGGGCTCCACGCAGGCGATGAATCGGCTTTTCTTGATGACCAGTTCGTGGTGGGCGGGGATGGCGAGGGAAAAGGGCATGGGTGGAGGATAGCGGAGGCTTTATCTCCCAAAAAACAAAGTCGACCTTCTGATTTTGATGACCTTGTCTGATAGGATGTCTTTTCTTTTTTCTATCAGCGTGGGGCCATGCAAATCAACGAGTTATCGCAAGCGCAGCGGGAGCGCCTCGCGTACCTCGAGTTGCGGGTTTTCTTCACGGGGGAACTGCGCCGCGCTGACATAGAAAAGCGCTTTGGCGTCAAGCCAGCTGCCGCATCCCGCGACATCAGTGTCTACCGTGAACTCGCGCCACAAAACCTTGGCTACGACCTCTCGTTGCGCTGTTATGTCGCTGCGACAAACTTTTCTCCGGTCTTTGACATGCGCCAGGAACGCGTGCTCACCTGGCTGGCTCAGGGTTTTGGGGATGGCCTAGAACTGAGTCTGCCCACGCAGACCCCATTTGAAGGCCCGCAACACTTTTTTTCACCCAATTTACCGACGCTCGCCGCCCTGACCCGCGCCATCTGTGCCAAAAGAGCGATCTCCATTGACTACTTGTCCGTGTCAACTGGCGCAAAACACAGAGAAGTGGTTCCCGTGGCCCTGGCTGACAACGGCCTGCGCTGGCACCTTCGCGCCTATGACCGTTCTAAAAAACAGTTTGCCGACTTTGTGATCACGCGCATTCGTCAAGTCACACCACTAGAAGGCAAGCCGCAGCCCCACGAATGCATTGCTGCAGATGAGCAATGGATGAGCACTGTGCAGTTGCAGCTGGTGCCGCACCCCCATATGAAGTGGCCCCAGGCGGTTGAGCTCGACTACGGTATGACCCAAGGCGTTCTGCAGGTCACCACCCGCGCCGCCATGGCCGGTTACGTTTTGCACCGCTGGTCCGTCGATGCATCGCCCGATCACAGCCTTGACCCAAGTGCTCACCACCTTTGGCTGCAAAACCCCGAAGTCTTACGCAATGTGCAAAGTGCAGTGCTTGCCCCGGGTGCACAGCCGCAAGAGGGGGCTGAGTGACTTTGTACAACGCCGAAATTTCAGCCGGTTCCCTTCTTATCCCCGAAAGCCGTCGCATAGCCGAGCTCATGCTCACCCAGCCCAGTGCAGAGGTATGGGCCGAAGCCATCGTGCGCGACAACATCTTGCAAAAAAAACCGGCCACAGCCAAACGCCAGTCCAATCTCATCCGCAAACGCCTGCAGACGCTTGATGCTCAAGGCCTGCAGCTCATCGTGCAAAGCGACGCCGAACTCTGTGGCCAGCTCCTCATGGCCGCAGCCTTGCGGCATAGCCAGCTCATGGCCGACTTTATGCGCGACGTCTATGCCGCCGATTTGCGACAGCTTGAACGCAGCTTGAGCCATAGGCAATGGGACAGCTTTCTGACCGAATGCGCCCACCGAGACTCAGCGGCTAGCAAGTGGGCCAAAAGCACACGACTCAAATTGTTCGAGGTCATCGTTCGCATCCTGGTCGAGGCCAAATTCCTCGACTCCACAAAAAACATGCAACTCACTCCACCCATGCTCCACCCCCGATTGCACACCTACCTGACGCTGTTGGGTGCCCGCGACACATTGGCAAGAATGGAGTTTGGCCAATGACCGATCGTTTTGACGAACGCCTGAACCAGGTCCTGCCACGGCTCTTGTCGCCCGACGTGCTCGACAACCGTGGCGCTGGTGGCGAAATCGGTTTCTGGATTTTTGACTACCCCGTCGAGCGCGAGTTGGACATGCGCCAGTGGCTGACGGGTGTGATCGAACCCGGCATCCAGCGGCAACGCCCGGACCTCAAGTACACCGTCATCGACCTTTTTCAGGAAGTCCTGGCCATTCTTCAAGAGCGCAGTTTGCTGGAAAAAGCCTACGAAATGCAAACCAAAAAAGGCGATGCCGCACTGCTGGCCTCGTTGCGTTCTGTGCTCAAAGAAGACCGCCTGGCTGCCCGATTGGCTGATAAAACCGACGCCGCCAACCTCGATTTGCTCATCATCAAAGGCGTGGGTGCCGTCTACCCCATGCTGCGCACCCACACATTGCTGTCAGCGCTCCACCCGCACATGAGTCACACACCGCTCTTGATGCTTTATCCCGGCGTGTACGACGGACTGTCGCTCAAGCTCTTCAACACGCTCACCGACGACAACTACTACCGGGCCTTCCGCCTGGTGTCTTGAAACAACAACTAAAAAAGGGACCCTCATGCAAATCAAAGACCTTTTCGTCAAACCGATCAATCGCCCCATCAACGGCGTGATCAAAGCCGACCAACGCGACGAAGACAGCATCTGGCAAGAGCTGGACGAATACGTGGCCACCAAACAGGTCACCGAATACCTGCGCAAGTTTTTTGATGCCTATTTGGCCACAGCTGACAACCCACATGATGCGGCCGTCACCTCGCGCATGGGCGTGTGGGTTTCAGGCTTTTTTGGCAGCGGCAAATCCCACTTCATCAAAATCCTGTCCTACCTACTGGGCAACATCGAAGCCCGCAACGCGCTGAACCATGACAGCCAAAAAGCCGTGCAGTTCTTTGAATCCAAAATCAAAGACCCCATGCTCTTGGGCGATATCCGCCGCGCCGTGGCGGGTGATACCGATGTCATCTTGTTCAACATCGACTCCAAAGCCGATGCCAAAAATGACCGCGACGCCATCTTGCAAGTCTTCTTGCGTGTCTTCAACGAAATGCAAGACCTGTCTGGCGACGCGCCCCATGTGGCCGACATGGAGCGCCACCTGATCAGCAAGGGTGTTTTTGACACTTTCAAGCAAGCCTTTCAAACGGCCAGCGGCAGCACCTGGGAGGCCGAGCGTGACGCGGTGGACTTCATGCGTGACGAAGTCATCGCCGGTCTGGGCCAAGCACTTGGCATGAGTGCCGAGTCGGCAGGCCAGTGGTTCGACAAAGCCCGCGACAGCTACAAAATCAACATCGAAAGCTTTGCCGACCTGGTCAACAGTTACCTCAGCACCAAGAGCGCTGCGCACCGTGTTGTCTTTTTGGTGGACGAAGTGGGGCAGTTCATTGGGCAAAACACCCAGCTCATGCTCAACCTGCAAACCATCACCGAGCAGCTGGGCACCCGATGCAAAGGCCGTGCGTGGGTCATCGTGACCAGCCAAGAAGACATCGATGCCACGCTGGGTGAGGCCAACCAGTCCCGCACCAACGACTTCTCCAAAATTCAGGGCCGCTTTCACACGCGCCTGTCGCTGTCCAGCTCCAACACCGACGAAGTCATCGCCCACCGCCTGCTGGAAAAAACACCCGAGGCACGCACCCAGCTCGAAGCCGCCTGGCAGGCCAAAGGCGACATCATCAACAACCAACTCTCCTTCGCCGACCACGCCATCGCTTTCAAGCGCATCCAAAGCGCCGAAGACTTTGCCACGCACTACCCGTTTGCGCCTTATCAGTTCCAGCTGCTGCAAAAAGTGTTCGAGTCCATACGCAAAGTGGGTGCCACCGGGCGACACTTGGCCAAAGGCGAACGCTCCATGCTCGACGCCTTCCAGACCGCTGCCTTGCTCAACATCGACAAAGGCACCGACATTCTGGTACCGCTGTACGACTTTTACCCCTCCATCGAAAGCTTCCTCGACTCCACTGTCAAACGTGCCATCGACCAAGCCAGTGACAACCCCGCGCTGGAAAAATTTGACCTCAAGCTGCTGCGTGCGCTGTTCTTGATCCGTTATGCCGAAGCCGTCAAAGGCACCGTCGACAACCTGGCCACACTGTGTCTGGACCGGATTGACGCCGACAAACTCACCCTCAAGCGCGAGATCGAAACCAGCCTCAACCGTCTGGAGCGACAAAACCTGGTCAGCCGCAACGGCGACTTGTGGTTCTTCCTCACCAACGAAGAGCGCGACGTTTCACAAGAAATCAAATCGGTTGAAGTGTCGTCCACCGAAGTGGGGCGCTTGGTGGCCGAAATCATCTTCGATGAAATCCTGAGCGGCCAGACCAAGGTTCGTCACCGCGACACCAAGAGCGATTACGAATTCAACCGCTTTCTGGATGGTGCCCCCTTCAAGCAAGCCAATCACGCCCTCACACTTGAAGTGCTCACCCCAGTAGGTGCTGATTACGAACTCATGACCGATGCCAAGTGCATCGGCCGCAGCGTTGAAGGGCAGGGCAAAGCCATCTGCCGCATAGCCAACGACGCCCGGGTCGATCTGGAGTTGCGCACCTACTTGCAGATCGAAAAATACATCAGCCCCAAGTCGGATGCAGCCACTCCCGCGCTCAAACGCATCTTGCTCGACCGCAAAGAAGAAAACCGTGAGCGCCGTGGCCGTTTGGTTTTGCAACTGACCGAATCCATGACCCGTGGCGACTTTTTTGCCTTGGGCCAAAAACCTGCCATCAAGCCCCAGTCACCCGGCGCACAGGTGGACGAACTGCTCAACTATTTGGTCACCAACACCTACAGTAAGCTCAGCTACATCAAGGTTCGCCAACCCGACCCGGCCGCCGAAATCCGCAGCGTCCTCTCGGCCGACAGCGTGGGCCAAATCAAAATCGCCAACCTGGGCGAAGAGGGCAACCCGCTGGCCATGGCCGAAATGCGCCAATACCTGACCGTGGCTGCGAGTGCAGGTCGCGTGCTGCTGTCTGATGTGGTGAACCGCTTCGAAGGCGCTCCCTGGGGCTGGCGTCCGGAGCTGGAAACCGTTTTGCTCATTGCCCGCCTGTTCATGGCTGGTGAGATCAAGCTGGTGATGGAAGGCAATGACCTGGAGCCCAAAAACGCCATCGAGCCGCTGACCAAGTCAGCCCGGTTCAAACAAGTCTCGCTGCTCAAGCGCAAAACCGCCGACGAAGGCACCCGCGCCAAAGCCCGTGAGCTGCACAAAAACCTGTTTGCCACCCTGCCGCCCGAAGACGAAGACGCGCTGGTCGCCACCTTCCGCACCAATCTGGCCGACCTCAAAAGCCAACTCGACCGCGCCAAAGGCAAAGCCGAACAAAAGCACTTTCCCGGCCTGACTGAAATCACCCAGGCCCTTGCCACCATCGACAAACAGCTTGCCATTCGCGACCCGTTTGAATTCATCTCGGCCCTGCTCGAAAGCAAAAACGACTGGCTGGACTTGTCAGACGACACCCACGACGTGCTCAGCTTCTACAAAACCCAGGCCACGGTCTGGGCACGCATGCTCGAAGCCATGACCGGCTTTGCCGATAACCACACCGAATTGGCCAAAGACCCGGCCGCTGCCGCCGCCATGGCCGAGTTGGAGCGTATCCACACCCACAAAACGCCCTACGCCCAAGTCAACAAAATCGAAGCCTTGCTGGCCACTGTTGAAAAGGTGAACGACGGCCTGGCCGCAGAGCGCCGAGCCAAAGCCATTGAGGCCATTGACAGCAAAATCACCGAAGCCAGCCAAGCGCTGGACGCTGCGCAAGCCGAAGCGGCCTTGCGCAACACCGTGCTCAAGCCCCTGCAAGACCTCAAGCTCCAGCTGGCAGGCCTGAGCAGCATCCCACGCATTCTGTTTTTGCAAAACCGCGCAGGTGACCTGCTCGACGAAGTGATGGACAAGCTGGCTCAAGCTGAAAAGGCTAAAGCGCCACCACCGACACCGCCGTCTGTTGATAGCGGAAAGCCAAACCAGACGGGCGAAAAAACACAACTTGCGCCGCCTGCTCCCCCCGCACCACAATCGCGCCCCATCAAGGTCGTGCGCTCGGCAGATGTGGGTGGCAAAACCTATCTGGAATCCGAAGCCGATGTGGAGGACTACCTGGCTCGCCTCAAGAAAGAGTTGATGACCGTCGTCCAGTCGGGCCAACGTGCACGTATTCAATAAACCGCACGCTACCCATCCCATGATGAACGAACTCCTGCACCAATCCGAAGGCAAAACGCTTGAATTCAAGCGCGACTTGTCTTCGCCCAAGCCTCTGCTCAAAACGCTGGTGGCATTTGCCAACACGGCGGGTGGTCGCTTGGTGGTGGGGGTTGCCGATGACCGCCAAGTATTGGGCGTGACCAATGCGCTCGATGAAGAAGAGCGTTTGTGCAGCCTGATTGCCGACGCCATCGCGCCGCGTCTGGTGCCCAACGTAGAAATGGTCACCGTTGAAGACAAACCCCTTTTGCTGGTCGAAGTGTTTGTCAGTGGCTCACGCCCGCATTGGCTCAAAGCCGATGGGCCTGAGCATGGGGTCTACGTGCGACTGGGTTCCACCAGCCGCCAGGCTGACTCGGCCCTGATTGGCGAGCTGCGCCGCACGGCCGAAGGCGTGGCCTTTGACGAGCTGCCCATGCCAGAACTGAGCCTGGACGATCTGGATCTGGCGACGGCCAAAAAACTCTTCCAAGGCATCAGCCCGCTCGATGAACAGGCGCTGCGCACCCTCAAACTGGTCACCGCGTACCAAGGCCGCACCGTGCCAACCAAAGGCGCGGTGCTGCTGTTTGGAAAAGAGCGCAACCTGCACTTTTCGGATGCTTGGGTGCAATGCGGCCGCTTTGTGGGCACCGACAAAGCCCACATTTTTGACCACATCGACATTCACGAGCCCCTGCCGTTGGCCCTGGACAGCATCATGCTGTTCCTCAAAAAACACGCCATGCGCGGGGCCGACTTTTCGCAAACGCGCCGACAAGACGTGTGGAGCATTCCACTGACCCTGCTGCGCGAGGCGGTCATCAACGCCCTGGTGCACACCGACTATTCACAGCGCGGAGCGCCCATACGCGTCTCGTTTTTCGACGACCGGATCGAAATCGAAAACCCCGGCATCCTGCTGCCCGGCATGACCGTAGAAGACATGCGCCAAGGCGTGTCCAAGATCCGCAACCATGTGCTGGCCCGCGTGTTCAAAGAACTCAACCTCATTGAGCAATGGGGCAGCGGCGTGCGCCGCATTTACAGCGAGGCCCTTGAGCTGGGCCTGCCCGAGCCGCAAATCACCGAACTGGGCCTGCGCGTGCGCCTGGTTGTTCCTTTGGCAGAAAAAGTACTCACTGAGGCCGCAGTCAAAGCCCCAAAACCAGAGTCACGGCCCGAGTCACGGCCTGAGTCACGGCCTGAGTCGACCTTGGCGATCAAAATCCTCCAACGCTTGTTGGATGGCAACGCGAGCAAAGCCCAATTGGCCCAGCATCTCGGCCACAAAACCGTCTCAGGTGAGCTGAAAAAGCAAATCACCCACCTGCTCACCCTCGAATTCATTGAAATGACGCGGCCCGACATTCCAAACAGTCGGCTGCAACAGTACAAGCTGACCGACCTGGGTCGCCAAAACATCTCCAAACCATGAACAAATCGAACCTCAAGTCCTACGCCCCCCAGGCGCGCAAAGACTTCATCGCCGCTGTCACCGCCCGTGCCCACCAACTGGGCTTCACGTCCACCCACGTCAATGACGCCACCTTGCGTGGCGACGTGCTCATCATCGACGGTGTGGAGTGGCCAGCCAAAGTGGCGGGGTTGCGGGCCAAGTTGCTCGACAAGATCCTGCAGCACGGCTTCGAGCAGACCATGGAAGAGGTGGCCTACACCTGGTTCAACCGCTTTGCTGCCCTGCGCTACATGGAGCTGCACGACTTTCTGGAGCACGGCCACCGCGTGCTGAGCAGCCGCGACGGGGGCTTGCCCGAGCTGTTGCGCCACGCGGCCAGCGTCACCCTGCCGGGCTTGCAAGCGGCCAAAGTGCAAGAGATGCAACTGGCGGGCAACCGCGACGACGAGCTGTACAAAGCCTTGCTGGTGGCCCAGTGCAACGAGCTGTCGCGCGTCATGCCCTTTTTGTTTGAGCGCATTGACGACGAAACCGAGCTGCTGCTGCCCGACAACCTGCTGCGCACCGACTCCATCGTGGCCAAGCTGGTGGCGGGTGTGCCCGAAGAAGACTGGCAAGAGATCGAGGTCATTGGCTGGCTGTACCAGTTCTACATCAGCGAGAAAAAAGACCAGGTCATTGGCAAGGTGGTCAAGAGCGAAGACATCCCCGCTGCCACCCAGCTCTTCACGCCCAACTGGATCGTGCAATACCTGGTGCAAAACAGTGTGGGCCGCCTGTGGCTCATGGCCAACCCGCAAAGCACACTGGCCAGCGAGTGGCCTTACTACATCACCCCCGCCGAGCAAACGCCCGAGGTACAAGCCCAGCTCGACGCACTCATCCAGACCCGCGTGCGGGAAGACGGCGACACCCTGAACCCCGAATCCATCACCGTGTTAGACCCGGCCTGTGGCAGCGGCCACATTCTGGTGGTGGCCTATGACGTGCTCAAGGCCATCTATGTGGAGCGCGGCTACCGGGTGCGCGATATCCCGCGCCTGATTCTGGAGAAAAACCTCTACGGCCTGGACATCGACGACCGCGCCGCGCAAATGGCGGGCTTTGCTTTGCTGATGAAAGCCCGCGCCGACGACCGCAGCCTGTTCACCGCAACGGACGATGCGGGCAACCTGCAGCCACCCAAGCTCAATGTGCTGAGCCTGCAAGAGAGCAAAGGCCTGAGCGTGGACGAGCTTTCTACCCACCTGGCCCCGTTCAAGGTGCAGCGCGCCACCATCACCTCGCTAGTTGAAACTTTTGAGCACGCCAAAACCTTTGGCTCGCTGATCCAGATTCCCTATGCGCTCAAGACACATCTGACCGTGTTGCCGGAGGTGCTAGCGTTGGTCAAGCAGAGTGGGGACATGTATGCCAGTGCGGCTGCGGATGATTTGCTGACGCTGGTGCAGCAGGCGCAGGTGCTGGCAATGCAGTTTGATGCGGTAGTGGCGAATCCGCCTTATCTCGGCGGCAAGGGGATGAACGCAACTCTACTCACGTTCGCAAAGGATAAGTATTCGGACGGCAAGTCGGATCTTTATGCAATGTTTATCAGTCGTAGCGTTGATTTAGCCCGCCAGGGGGGGCTTGTTTCGATAATTACGATGCAAAGTTGGATGTTCATTAATGCGTATAACAAATTTCGTGAAGCTCTATTCAATAGATCTGAATTGATACAGATGTTCCACACCGGACCTGGTCTTTTTCCAGATTTGGGCGCGTTTAATGTTTTGACTACAAATATAGTTTTAATTAATGCAAGGTTTTCACCCCGATTAACGAGTCGATTTGTTAAAGCAAATCAAGGGCCAGGTATTCAAGAGAAAATTAATGCGCTGAAAAATATCGAAAGTTATTACGATATATCGATAGCCCAAATAAAATCAATCCCAGATTTTCCAATAATTTATTGGTTCAGTTCGTCGGCGTTATCTAATTTTGAAAAACTAGATCTTTTGGAAGATTTTTGTCCAGCACGAGGAGGCATGACATCTGGCGAAAATAGTGTATTTCTTCGTCACTGGCAAGAAGTAAATTTTGAGAAGATCGGATTGAACTTTCAAAACGGAATGGCTGCCAGAAAAAATTTCAAGAAATGGATTCCGTATAACAAAGGTGGAAACTATAGAAAGTGGTATGGAAACAACGAGGTGATTATTAACTGGGAAAACGAGGGTGCATCAGTTGTTGGTTCTTCTAGATCGGTCATCCGCAACGCCGATTACTTCTTCAAAAGTGGCATTGTCTATTCTTCCTTTGGGTTTGAAAATATAGGCGTTAGATACAAGCAGGAAGGATTTATTTTCGATGTTTCTGGTTCATCTATTTTTCCGCCATCTAATGTTGAAATTATTCTCGCCTATCTTTGTTCAAATGTTGCATTTTATTATTTGAGTGCACTCGCACCAACTGTGAACTTTCAAGTGGGTGATTTAGGTAGATTGCCAATTCCTTCACTTGATGATAGTCAATCGAGAATCATAAAACACCTAGCATTGCGAAATGTCGAGTTGGTGAAGAGTGACTACGATTCAAATGAAAAGTCTTGGGACTTCCTCGAAAGTCCTCTAATTTCAATTAAGGCAGCAGGCATTAAAGAAGCAGTTCAACATTACATGACACGATGTGATGTAGCCAGATGCGAATTGCGTGGAAATGAAGAAACAATTAACAGCGTATTCATTTCTTCTTACGCGATTGAAGGTGAAGTTTTGAAGGAGGTAAACGACAGGGATCTGTCGCTAAAGCAGATGGTTTGCGCGTCAATAGTTGAGGACCTAATCTCCTACGCCATCGGCTGCATGATGGGCCGCTACAGCCTCGACGAGCCGGGCCTGATCTATGCCCACGCGGGCAACGTCGGCTTTGCCCCGAGCCGTTACACCCGCTTTGCAGCCGATGCCGACGGCATCTTGCCCATCACCGACGAGCATTGGTTTGACGACGATGCACCTGCGCGTGTGCGTGACTTTCTGCAAGTCGTCTGGGGGCCAGAGACTTTGGCCGAAAACATGGCCTGGTTGGCCGAGAGCCTGGGCGGCAAAGCCAGCGAAACACCCGAGGAAACCATCCGCCGCTACATGGCCGACAAGTTCTACAAAGACCACCTGCAAACCTACAAAAAGCGCCCGATCTACTGGCTCTTCAGCAGCGGCAAGCAGGGTGCTTTCCAGGCGCTGGTCTATCTGCACCGCTACAACGAGGGCACCTTGTCCCGCATGCGGGCCGAATACGTCATTCCCCTGACCGCCAAACTGGCTGCCCGCCTGGAGATGCTGGAGCAAGACGCCAACGCCGCCTCATCCGCCGCCGCCCGCACCAAGATCCGCAAACAGATCGAGGGCCTGCGCAAGAAACAAGTCGAACTCCTGTCCTTCGACGAAAAACTCCGCCACCACGCCGACATGCGCATCACCCTCGACCTGGACGATGGCGTTAAAGTGAACTACGGCAAGTTTGGGGATTTGCTGGACAGTGTGAAGGTGGTGACTGGGGGAGCAGGGGATGACTAAGATAGCCGCAGATTGGAGAACACGACATGCTTGACTCGCTTTTGATTAAAAACTTTCGTTCGCTAGAACACCTAGAGGTTCCGAAGTTGGGGCGCGTTAACTTGATGGTGGGCAAGAACAATTGCGGCAAGAGTACGGTGCTGGAGGCCCTGCGTATTTACGCTGGCAATGCCCAAAGACCACTGTTGGAGGCTATTGCACAGGAGCACGACGAGCGCTACCGTGCGCGTGAATCTGAAACATTGTTCGAAGATGCATTGATGCCTTTTCAAGACTTCTTTCCAGGTCGTGAGTTCCCCTCCGATGAAAAAGCCATCGAGATTGGAAGCATCAACGCTGCCGATGATCGCTTGCGGGTTTCTCATGAACTGATGGAAGAGTCCATGAGTGAACCTGAGGAAATGAATGGAGAAATGATCAATCGCATTCGTCGCCGCTACATTCCAAAGTCTCAGGCGAACTTATTTCCAAGTGAATTGCAGCAGGTCATTTTGGTGCGTAAGGGGGATCGGTTATTTCATCCATTGAAGCTGATCAACGGAGCACGCCGCCCTGCGGCATATGAGACTTCTACAGTACCCTGCAGTTTTATCCCCACCCAATTCATATCCATGGATGAGCTGGGCGATGAATGGGACCGCATCGTTTTTACCGAGCAAGAGGCTGTGGTCAAACGGGCGTTGCTGGTTATAGAACCGAGCTTTGAAAACTTGACTTTTGTGCGTGCCGAAGGCTATAGCCCGCCACACATCCGCTCTAGGTCATCTCGCACCGCCATGGTGAAACTAAAAGGGGTTGATCGCCCAGTTCCACTCAACAGCATGGGTGACGGAATGTTGCGTGTGTTGCAACTGTCATTGAAGTTGTTTGCCTCTAAGGGCGGTTTCCTTTTGATTGACGAGTTTGAAAACGGTCTGCATTACTCTGTGCAGGAGAAGGTTTGGGACCTGTTGTTTGAGATGGCCGAGCGGCACAACATTCAAATCTTTGCCACCACACACAGCTGGGATTGCATCGAGAGCTTCACCAAAGTGGCCGTGGATCGTAAGCAGACAGATGGCGTGCTGTTCCGTCTAGGCCGCAGCGTGCGTACCAGTGACCAAGGCCGGGTGATTGCCACTGTGTTTGACGAGGCTGCATTGCAGAACATCACCCAAGCTGATGTGGAGGTGCGATGAGCCAGATAAATATATTGCTTGTTGAAGGCGAGGCTGACCGCTCGTTTTTTGAGGCCTTGTGCAAGCACTTGGAGTTGCCTGTTGTGGTCAAGATCGCCACGCCACGGGATGCAGGGCAATACAAAAATTCCAAAGAGGCGGCTTTTGCTGCGGTTGAAAAAACCTATCTGAGTCAGTTGACAGATGGACAAACAGAACGTTTGGCCATCGTTGTTGATGCAGACAGAGTCGCAGATGGTGGGGGCTTTGATAACACGCTTGCAAAGCTAACGCAGCTGTTAACTGGCAAAGGGTATGTGTTGTCTACCCCTGCTAGTCAGGGCCTCGTTTTCACACACGGCGATGGACTACATGACTTGGGTGCTTGGATCATGCCCAACAATGCCGATGAAGGGGCATTGGAGCACTGGATTCAACTCAACCTTCATGCTGACGAAGCGGCGTTGATGCAGCACGCCTGTTGTTCGATTGATCAGATTCCACATGCGCCCAAGTTTAAAACTACAAGGCGTTCAAAGGCCGAGGTGAGCACTTGGTTGGCATGGCAGTCAGAGCCTGATCACGGGCTGTGGCAAGCGGTCAAGCCCGGGCTGCTGGATGAATCAGCGCCTCAGTTCCTTGCCCTGAAGGCTTGGCTTGTACAAATATTTCCTGTAGCCAAATGATTGAAATCGTACGTATTGTTAATTTCAAGTCTTTGGCGGCGGTGACCATACCGCTGGGGCATTTCACTTGTCTGGTAGGCATGAACGGTGCGGGCAAAAGCACGGTGCTGCAAGCCCTGGATTTTGTCTCGCAGCTGATGCGTGGTGATGTGCAGGGGTGGCTGGATCGGCGCGGGTGGACAGCAGCTGATCTGCGCTGCAAGCTTCGCACGGAGCTGAACATTACGTTCACTGTGTCTTTTAAGTCTTCAAAGGGCATAAATTTAGCTTGGAGTGGGACATTCAATAGATCCGACTTGCGCTGCACGCAAGAAGCCGTTGTTGTTATTAGTCGTCCAAAAACAGACTTAAAAGTGCTACGTTTAGATGGGAAAACTTATTCCCTTGGTGGTCGTGAGAGCCAATCTATTGCGTTCGAATACCAAGGCTCTATCCTTTCTGCGCTGAAAGACTCGGAGCTGCCTGCGGAGTTGCTGGAGTTCCGCGATGCACTGCGCCGTGTGCGTTCGTTGGAATTGTTGTCACCAGACAAATTGCGCAAAAGCGCCCGTGCCAGCGAGCACGACATTGGAAGCGGCGGTGAAAAACTCTCGGCCTACCTCGACACCATCAAGGGGGAGCGAAAGACCAAACTGGTGTCGCTGCTTCAAAGGTTTTACCCCGCCTTGGTGGACTACAAAGTCACCTCACAAAAGTCAGGATGGAAAAAGCTGTCGGTGTTTGAGCAGTTTGGTGACCAGAAGCTAGAAACCGATGCCCTGCATTTGAACGATGGCTTGCTGCGCATCTTGGCGGTGTTGACGCAGGCCGATGCGGACCGCTCGCTGTTGCTGCTGGATGAGTTGGAAAATGGCATCAATCAAGAAATTGTTGAAACACTGGTGGACACCTTGCTGGAAAGCCCGCAGCAGTTGTTGGTGACGACACACAGCCCTTTGCTGCTCAATTTTTTACCCGATGCAGTGGCGCGGGCTGCGGTGCAGTTTTTGTATAAAACGCCTAAGGGCGAAACTCGCATCAAACCGTTTTTTGACATCCCCCGCATCTCGGCCAAGCTGGAGGCGATGGGCCCTGGCGATGCATTTGTGGACACTGACTTGCGCCTGTTGGCGCAGGAATGCATGGAGCTGGATGCCCAAATCGAAGCTGTTGAACGTGCCGAAGCCGAGGCTGAAGCCAAGGCCGTGGATGCAGGTGAGGCATGAAGCTACTGATCAGTGGAGAAGGCCCGCGAGACTTGGGGACCTGTAACAACGCACAAGGCCAGTGCAGTGACGAGACATTCAACCGTGGACCCATGGCGGTTTGGTTAGGACGCTTGTGGGTCTCCTTACTGAGCTACAACTTGTTGGATACACCTGAGGCTGTGCAGTTCGTTAGCAAGACCGCTTTGGCTGAACAGGCCAAAAATTCCGGTAAGCGGATGCAACCCTTACGGGGCAAGAAGCTGGTGACTGAAACGGGCCTGTACTTCAGCAACGCCCAACAGTTGGGCCTGATGGCCAAGCAATTGGCGGCAGACTACGCCGGGCCGGTGATGGCGGTGTTGTTCCGCGATGCCGATGGCACAGGCAGCGCCCCAGGGCAAATGTGGCAAGCCAAGTGGGGCAGCATGGTCAATGGCTTTAAGTCTGCTGAGTTTGATTTCGGCGTGCCCATGCTGCCCAAACCCAAATCCGAGGCATGGTTGCTGTGTGCGGGCCAAACCTCGCAGCATTCACATGCCTCTCTGGAAGACATTTCGGGCAACGACAACTCACCCAATTCAGCCAAAGACCAGTGGGAAGCTTTCATGGGGGCGCCGCAAAACGCGGCATTGGAGGCTGACTGGTGTGTCAGCAACCCGCAAGATTGGAGCAATTTGCAGACAATGCCCAGCTTTCGGGCGTTTTGCGATCGTTTTCATGAGGTGGCACAAGCAATCCTGCGCCCAGCGGGGCGGAGCTTCACATGAACAATCTGTCTGAGGGGGGGGGGACGGAGAGTGGCAGTTGGATCTGAAACAGCGCATCCAGTCCGCCCAGCAACGCTCAAGCCTGACCGTTAACCGTGAATTGGTGTTGTTGTACTGGCAGATTGGCCGCGACATTCTGGAGCGGCAGCAGGTGCAGGGCTGGGGTTCCAAGGTGATCGAACAGCTGGCACGCGACTTGACGGCGGAGTTCCCCGACATGAAGGGCTTTTCACGCCGAAACCTGCTGTACATGCGCAGTTTTGCGGAGCAATGGCCGGATCTGGACTTTGTGCAACAGGCTGTTGCACAAATTCTGTGGGGCCACATTCGAGAATACCAATGGCGCACTTCTTTCGGTGCATAAGATTGAAAATGATTTGCTGCAGCTGGATAAATGGACAAGGACGGACTTAGCTACAGCAGTAGATGGAATTTTTTGGCAAAATTTTTAGGATTGATATGAACCATTTTTTGAGTGGCAAGACATTGGACACAGCCAACAAGCTGCTTGCAACGCTGGACCAGTTACTGTCTGTCGCAACTGACAAGTATTCGGCCATCGAAGAACACGAGTTACGGGGGCTTTGCTCAAGGGTCAAATCTGCTCGATCAGGATTTCCATTTGTGATGGAAGAAGTGCCATGCCAGAAAGTTGATCGCTTGGGTAGCGTTCTATTGGGGCCTGTGTTTACCAGCCAACCGTACCCATGGCCCATGGATGACAATGCAGAGCCCATGGCACCCCTTTGTCAGTTAGATACAGCCCTTTTCCCTGTGCAGATGGATGCGGTGGAGGGGCTTGTTCAGGTGTGGCTCTCTCAGTCGGGCGATCAACAGGGTGAGGCTTTGGTTCGAGTGATTCCGTCTGCTGAGGCCGATGCCAGCTTGTTGACGCCAGTCATCCCCTATGAATCGGATATTGAAGTTCTTTTGCCTGATGCCGCCGAGTGGTTGAGGGATTTCCACTCAGAGCTCAAGCCCAGTAAAAACCAATTTATTACCGAGGCGGCCTTGAAATTGGGCCACGCCAGCGCCGACGCTTTGGAAGATACGGATTGGGATGAGTGGATTCGCTTGGCGGAAATTTATGGTGACACCTATGGCGACGATGTGGTCATGTGCTCACAGATCACGGGCTTTGCCGAAAGTCGTATTTACTGCACCACTACCCTAGACCAGCAAAACGCCGTTGCAAAACTTGAAAAGCTGAAAAAGAAGCTTTTGGAAAAGTCCACACCAGAGGATGCTGCAGTCATCGCTTTGCTCCATGACGTTTGCAGTGCCTACGAAGCCTGGCGTGATTGCTGCGGCAAGGACGAGTACCCATGCTTTCTGGGAACGTTCCATCACATTCAATACGCAGCTGACGACAGAGATCCACCATTACTGTGCTTTGAGTCGATTGGCTTGCGAGAATGGGGTGATGGCGGTAATGCACAAGTCTTTTACAGCAAGGAAAAGGGCTTCTCGTTCGATTGGAGTTGTAGCTGAGTTGTTTTGATCGGCGAAATCGAACATGTTGCAAAGCATGGTCTAAATTCGAATTGGAAAGAAAAAATGAAAATTGATATGGTTCAGGTCTCAGGCTTCAAAAGCGTAGCAGACATGAAGCTAACGGGACTGACGCCATTCAGTGTGTTTGCTGGCCCCAACGGTTCTGGCAAAAGTAATCTGATGGATGCCTTGTCTTTCGTCAGCGCCGTTGTGGAGTCAGGGGCTGTTAAGGCCTTGCGGCAGTTTCGTGGGTTTCCACAGGTGCACAGTTACAAATTGCGAAGACGAAACGCCCGCACATTTGGTTTCACTATGCGTGCAACATTAGACGGTCTAGCCTTGGTCTATGCGCTGAAGGTACACGACATGGACACAACGCCACAACTGGATGAGTTATTCACGGTGAATGGCAGAAAAATCCTGGAGCGAAAAAAGGGGAGTGATCCCTTGATTTCGTCCAGGGACAGTGACAAGTCCACGACGATCGAAAAATGGCCGCCAGACATGTCGGCGCTGCTGTTCACCCAGGCGGAATTCCATTTTTATGACTATTTAACCAATGTCGAGGTTTTTAGATTCGATCCCATGGGGGCCAAGGAACCAGACGGGTCAAGCGCTGACACGACAGCTTTACATCCAAATGGTCATAACGTGGCCACAATGCTTGCCACTCTTGAAAAAGACGACGATTTCCGCACTCAGGTCATGGAGTGGATGAGTTTGTTAGTGCCCGGCATGGAGCAAGTGCGCGCTGAGCCTGATCGCCTGAGTGGGGGCACTGTCATTAAATTCAAGGAAGAGGGCACGAAGGCGCACTTTCCTGCCAATTTGATTTCGGACGGAACAATTTACGCGCTGTGCATCATGACTGCGGTGCTGAGCCGTGCCAAAAAGCATGGCATCACGCTGATTGAGGAGCCCGAGCGAGGGCTACATCCCAAAGGGATAGAAGCTTTAGTTGATTTGATGCGGCAAAACGCGAGCATTGAGCACCCGGTTTTTGTGACTACACACAGCGAGTCTTTGGTGCGTGCGTCAACTGTTGAAGAGTTGTGGCTCGTTAACAAGCTTGAGGGTAAGACCGTGGCAAAAAACGCAGCTCAAAGCAGCGCTGCTCTAGATGGGCTGAATTTGGATACGGCATGGCTGATGAACATGTTTGACGGGGGCTTGCCATGGTGAAAGTCGGCTTCATAGTCGAGGGAGATTCTGAAAAGGTGCTAATCGAATCAGCCGGATTCAGAAAATGGGCAAGTGAGCAAGGAATTGAAATTTGTAGTCCTGTGATTAACGCCAAAGGAGGCGGTAATTTGCTCCCGCATCACATTGGCCCCATGCTGGCGCAGTTCGAACGCAGCCAACCTCAACACATTGTGATCTTGACCGACCTGGAAGACGCGCCCAATGTTGAGGCGGTCAAAACTCGGGTGACAACTAAACACGCGAATTTGATTTTTGTTGCGGTCAAAGCGTTGGAGGCATGGTTTTTAGCGGATACAGAGGCAATGCAGCGCTGGCTCAAGTGCACTGATTTTTATGAGTCTGCACCGGAGCAAACGCCAGGGATGCCCTGGGACTGGCTGAAAGAAGTGGCTAAGCACCACGGGGCAAGAGGGCCAGGTACCAACAAAGTCATTTTTGCAAAGAAAATGTGTGGTGCCTTGAACTATCACTTCGGTCGAGCAGCAGTGCATCCAGCTTGCCCCAGCGCCACGGCGTTTCACGACGGATTACGTGCATTGGTAGCCCCACAATCATGAGTTCATCGCCTTTCTTTACAGCCCTAGATCGCCAATTCAATGATGGCCAGAAACTGGTCTTCTGGAACGACCCCGACAGCGAGTTCATCACTGAGATCGACGCTTTGGACATCAGCGGCGTCAAGCTGTTGCGCCTGGACCAGACGCCCGCCTTGAAGGCCAAAGTGCTGCTGGAGCAAGACCCCGATTCGCGCTGGTTGGTTTATGCCACCGCCGACTGCCCGGCACCCGAGGATGACTGGCTGCTCGATGCGCGCTTGCGTGGCAAGGCGTTCAGTGCGGACAGTGCCTCAATGCAGCTTGACGAGTTGGGCCTTTCGAGCCGGGTTTTGCACGGCCATTTGAAGCAGCGGGCCAAATTCATGCGGGCCAAAGACCGTGTGGAACGCCTCAAGCGTTGGGTGCAGCCGGGTGATCAGGCGGCAGATCTGGACCGGAAGATGCTGGCAGTGCTGGCTCGCTCGGACACCCCAGATGCTTCGGGCATTTTCTTGAAGGTGTTTCAGTCGCTGGCCAATGAGGGTGCTGACTTGACGCTCACGCCCAAGCCACTGAACGACATGGCTGCTCAAGACCTGGACAGTGCATTCTGGTCATTGGCCGAAGAGGAGTTTGGCTATCGCGAGGCGGGCACCGAACCACCATCTATGCGCGGATTGTTGTATCGGGTTTTGGTTACCGACTTTTGTCAGGCCATTGGCCTCACACCTTCATCGCTGAACCATTTCATGATCACCGACCGGGTGCGGGCGGCTCATGCCTCGGTTTTTGCCAGCCGTTGGCGTTCAGATATGGCCAATTACGCCAGTTACAACGCGCTTTCTGCGGTGGTGGCTGAGGAGTTGCACGTCTCCGCCATGCTGGCTGCACTGTCAGCCGAGCAGTTGGTGCACGCCATGACATTTGAGTCGATTGACAAGCGTGTCATTGCTGACTTGAAGTCCCGCATCATTGCCGGGGCCGGTGCCAACATGGATGCGGTGCGCGAGCTGATGGCCAAGCGCCGTGACGGGCATTGGGCCAACACCTTGCTGGCTGGCGCCAATGACCACACCAAGGCGCTGGCGGCGAGTTATGACGCGCTGGGTGCGGCAGCCAGCTTTTTTGAGTTACAGGCCAAGTACAGCCAAGGCTTCAGTTTTGGCTCTGCCGATGCGGCGTTTGCGTCTTATCGGTCGGAGCTTTTCCGCTTTGACCAGTTGTACCGAAACTTCATGCGTGCCACAGATGCTGTGGAGCCCATGGGTTGGTCGCTGCTGCACGAGCTGCGTGAGCGCATGGAAGATGCCTACTCGGGTTGGTTCATTGGTCAGTTGTCATCTGCCTGGGATGCTGTAGTGGGTGGGCCTTCAGGGCTGCTTCAACATTGGAAGCTGGCTGATGTGCCCAATCAGCAGAACTTTTTTGAGCAATTTGTGACGCCCAGCTATTCATCAGGTGCCAAGCGGGTTTATGTCGTCATCTCGGACGCTTTCCGTTTTGAAGCGGCCGAGGAGTTGACCAGTACGCTCAACTCGAAAAACCGGGTCAAGGCACGTCTTGAAACCATGCTGGGCGTGCTGCCCAGTTACACAACCTTGGGCATGGCCAGTTTGTTGCCGCACAAGCAATTGGCTTATCGCAGCAATGCGGCGCTGGATGTCACGGTGGATGGCATGGCTTGCGCCACCTTAGAGCAGCGCAGTGCTGTCTTGGGGCGTCACGGCGGAGTGGCGATCAGCCGCGATGAGTTGATGGAAAAAGGCAAGCTGGGTGGACGTGATTTCGTTAAACCGCATCAGCTGGTTTACATCTACCACGATCACATCGACGCCATTGGCGACAAACGCAGCACCGAAGGCAAGACATTTGAAGCCACCGAGCAAGCCGTTCGCGAGTTGCAGGAACTGGTCAGTTTCATCATTAACAACTTGAATGGCTCCACCATATTTGTGACGGCTGACCATGGTTTCTTGTACCAGGAGTCGGCACTGGAAGATGCCGATCGGTCGAAAGTTGAAGATGCCATGCCCGGTGTGATCAAGCCCAAAAAACGCTACATCCTGGGCCGGGGCATGTGGCCCATGTCTGGTGCGTGGACGGGCAACACATCGATCACGGCGGGTACAGAACCGGGTGAAGGCAGTGTGGATTTTCTGGTGCCCAAGGGGGCAGGGCGCTTTCACTTTGTGGGTGGCGCCCGTTTTGTGCACGGCAGTGCCATGCCCCAAGAAATTGTGGTGCCGGTCATCGTGGTCAAAGAAGGCGATGCCGAGAAGACCCGCATCAAGACAGTGGACGTGAGCCAGTTGGGGTCGAGCAACCGCATCGTGACCAACAAGCAGCGCTTTGAATTCATCCAGACCGAAGCTGTCTCGGACCGCGTCTTGCCCGTCACGCTGATGTTCTCCATCCGCGATGGCGACCAAGTGGTGAGTGACGAACAGGCGCTGACGTTCGACAGCGCGTCGCCCCTGATGGAGGAGCGCAAGCGTTCGCTGATGCTCACCATCCAGTCCGGTGACTATGATCGAAACAAGGACTATTTCTTGGTGGCACGCGACGCCAAAACAAAAGCCGAGGCATGGCGCACCACTATGCGCATTGACCTCGCCTTCAGCAACGATTTTTGAGCACAGCCATGACCGAAGCCATTCAAGCCACCCTGTCTGCCGCGCCGGATGCAGGTCTGGACAAACTCCTGAACGAGCGTTTTGCGGGCAAGGTCGTCCGCAAGGATTTGACCAAGCTGATCAAAGAGGGGGCCAACGTCCCGGTGTATGTGCTGGAGTACTTGCTCGGCATGTATTGCGCTTCAGATGATCCGGAAACGATTCGCGCTGGCATGGAGACGGTCAAAAGTGTTTTGGCCGAAAACTATGTGCGCCCGGACGAAGCTGAAAAAGTCAAAAGCAAGATCCGTGAGCGGGGCTCGTTCAAGGTAATCGACAAAGTGACCGTCAAGCTGAATGAAAACCGCGACTCATATGAGGCGCTGCTGTCCAACTTGGGCATCAAGAATGCGACGGTGGACGACAGCCATGTGCGCAAATACGAGAAGCTTTTGGTGGGCGGCATTTGGTGCATCGTGACCATTCGCTATGAGTTTGAAGAGAATCAGAAATCATCACCGTTCATCGTTTCCGAACTCAAGCCCATCCAGATGCCAGGCATGGACATGGATGAGCTGTTTGAGGCTCGCAAAGCTTTTACCGACGAACAGTGGATCGATGTGCTGCTGCGCTCTACCGGCATGGAGCCGACTTGCTTCAAAGAACGCGCCAAGTGGCATCTGTTGGCTCGGATGATTCCGCTGGTCGAAAACAACTACAACATGTGCGAGCTGGGGCCACGCGGCACGGGCAAG
Organism: Limnohabitans sp. T6-5; assembly: GCF_003063315.1. Classification (GTDB taxonomy): domain Bacteria; phylum Pseudomonadota; class Gammaproteobacteria; order Burkholderiales; family Burkholderiaceae_C; genus Limnohabitans_A. The sequence goes on along the minus strand of NZ_NERV01000002.1, from coordinate 397,170 downwards.
AGCCACATTTACAAAGAAATCAGTCCCAACTCGATCTTGGTTTCAGGCGGGCAGACCACGGTGGCCAACCTGTTTTACAACATGGGCGCACGCAAGGTGGGCTTGGTGGGCTTGTGGGATGTGGTGGCGTTTGACGAGGTGGCGGGCATCAGCTTCAAAGACCACGATGGCGTGCAGATCATGAAGGACTACATGGCTTCGGGCTCTTTCAGCCGTGGACGCGAGTCCATCAACGCCAGCGCATCCATGGTGTTTGTGGGCAACATCAACCAGTCCGTCGAGTCCATGGTCAAGACAAGCCATTTGCTGGCACCTTTTCCTGAGGCGATGATCGATTCGGCGTTTTTTGACCGTTTCCATGCCTATGTGCCCGGTTGGGAGATTCCCAAGATGCGGCCCGAGTTTTTTACGAACCAATATGGCTTGATCGTGGACTACTTGGCCGAATGGGTACGCGAGATGCGAAAGCGCAGCTTTGCCGATGCCATCGACAAGTATTTCAAACTCGGCAACAACCTGAACCAGCGTGACACCATCGCTGTGCGCCGCACGGTGTCGGGCCTGCTCAAGCTGATTTGCCCTAACGGCGAATATTCCAAAGAGGCTGTGCGCAAATGTCTGGAGTACGCGCTGGAAGCGCGTCGTCGTGTGAAAGAACAGCTCAAGAAAATTGGCGGCATGGAGTTCTATGACGTTCATTTTTCCTACATCGACCTGGAAGACATGCAAGAGCGCTTTGTCTCGGTGCCAGAGCAGGGCGGTGGCGGGTTGATTCCCGAAGGCCGTTTGCAGCCTGGGGTGCTGCACTCCATTTCTATGGGCTCGGCCGAAATGCCCGGCATTTACCGAATGGAGATCCAAGCCATTGCAGGAACAGGCAAGCTCAATGTGTCGGGCTCGCTGTCCCGCGAGCCTGTGCGCGTGGCCTTCGATTATTTCAAGGCCAACGCAGGCCGCGTGAGCGCATCCATCCACCCCACAGAGCGCGATTACCACCTCCACATGGTCGAGCTGCAAAACTCAGGCAACCCGGACAGTCTGACTCTGAGCAGCTTCATTGCCCTGTGCTCAGCCGCTTTGGGTAAGCCCATACAGGCGCAATTGGCCGTGATGGGGGACATGACTTTGGGCGGCACCATTGCCCAAGCCCGCAATTTGGCCGAAAGCTTACAGGTGGCGTTTGATGCAGGTGCCAAGCGCATTCTTTTGCCCATGTCCAGCGTGACAGACATTCCGTCCGTGCCGGGTGAGCTGTTTGCTAAGTTCCAGACCAGCTTTTACTCAGACCCTGTGGATGCAGTGTTCAAGGCGCTTGGGGTGGAGTAAGTCATAAGGGGTTTAGCCATTCAGTTCGCAGGCTCACCCCCAAACCCCTACACTAGCGGGTTATCCCGAGTGCCCAGTCCATGAACGCCTTTGTCGACGTCTCTTACTTCCCGCGTGATGCCAAACCGCTGACCAGTTACCGCAAGTACTGGGCGCAGCGCTTTGGCACGGCCCCGTTTTTGCCGATGAACCGCGAAGAAATGACCCAACTGGGCTGGGACAGTTGCGACATCATCATCGTCACGGGTGACGCCTATGTGGACCACCCCAGCTTTGGCATGTCGGTGATTGGCCGCATGCTGGAAAACCAAGGTTTTCGGGTCGGCATCATCGCCCAGCCCGACTGGACCAGCGCCGACGCCTTCAAAGAACTGGGCCAACCCAACTTGTTTTGGGGCGTGACCAGCGGCAACATGGACTCCATGATCAACCGCTACACGGCGGACCGCAAAATCCGCAGCGACGACGCCTACACCCCGGGCGACGTGGGCGGCAAACGGCCTGACCGCGCCGCTATCGTCTATAGCCAGCGCTGCCGCGAAGCCTTCCCTGAAGTGCCCATCGTGCTCGGCGGCATCGAAGGCAGCCTGCGACGCATCGCGCATTACGATTATTGGTCAGACAAGGTGCGCCGCTCCATCGTGGTGGACAGCAAATGCGATTTGCTCCTGTATGGCAACGCCGAGCGGGCGATTGTCGAGATCGCCCACCGCCTGGCCGCCCGCGAGCCCGTGCAGCAGATCACCGACGTGCGCGGCACCGCTTTTGTGCGCCGCGAAACGCCTGAGGGCTGGTTCGAGATTGACTCCACCAGTGTGGACACGCCCGGTCATGTGGAAGCACATATCAACCCCTATTTGATGATTTCGGACCAGGCGCGGGAGCAGGGCGCCACTTGCGCCCGCGAGGAAGAAGCTCAAGCCGTGGCGGATGGTGAAAACCAGAAGGTGCAACCACTGCGCTTCGTGCCCAACGCTGCAAATGGATCGCCACGCTCCGCTCGCGATGACGAAAAAGAGCACAGTGATGCCAGCTTTCCCGTCACTGCGAGGAGCGAAGCGACGCGGCAGTCCAGCCAGTCCGTCATTGCCACCGCGAGCTTGCGTGGCGGTCCGCAATCCATGCAGCCCGTCACTGCGAGGAGCGAAGCGACGCGGCAGTCCAGCCAGTCCGTCATTGCCACCTCGAGCTTGCGTGGTGAGCCGCAATCCATGCAGTCCGTCACTGCGAGGAGCGAAGCGACGCGGCAGTCCAGTCTGTCCGTCACTGCGAGCGATGCGCGGCAGTCCAGTGCAGTCTTGGCAGAGCCCCTTTCGCTGCTGCGCGGCAAAGGCACCCACAAAGTCCCGCCCCGCGACAAAAGCGTCATCCGCCTGCCCAGCTATGAGCAGGTCAAGCAAGACGCTGTGCTCTATGCCCACGCCAACCGCGTGCTGCACCTGGAAACCAACCCCGGCAACGCCCGCTGCCTGGTGCAAGCGCACGGGGAGGGCGCCACCGCCCGCGACGTGTGGATCACACCGCCGCCCATCCCGCTCACCACCGCCGAGATGGACCATGTGTTCGACCTGCCGTATGCCCGCAGCCCACATCCGCGCTATGCCGACGAAAACGGCAGCCATGACCACGCGACCAAAATCCCCGCTTGGGAAATGATCCGCTTCAGCGTGAACATCATGCGCGGCTGCTTTGGTGGCTGCACCTTTTGCTCCATCACCGAGCACGAAGGCCGCATCATCCAAAGCCGTTCCGAAGAATCCGTCATCCGCGAGGTGGAAGACATCCGCGACAAGGTCAAAGGCTTCACCGGCGTCATCTCTGACCTGGGCGGCCCCACGGCCAATATGTACCGCTTGGGCTGCAAGAGCCCCGAGATCGAATCGGCCTGCCGCAAACCCAGCTGCGTGTTCCCCGGCATCTGCCAAAACCTGACCACCGACCACGGCCCGCTGATCAACATGTACCGCCGGGCGCGCAACCTGAAGGGCATCAAGAAAATCTTGATCGGCTCCGGCCTGCGTTACGACCTGGCCGTGCAGTCGCCCGAGTATGTGAAAGAACTGGTCCAGCACCATGTGGGCGGCTACCTGAAGATTGCGCCCGAGCACACCGAGGGCGGCCCGCTGTCCAAGATGATGAAGCCGGGCATCGGCACCTACGACCGCTTCAAGACGATGTTCGACAAGTACAGCGAAGAGGCCGGTAAAAAGCAGTTCCTCATCCCGTACTTCATCGCCGCCCACCCGGGCACCAGCGACGAAGACATGATGAACTTGGCCATCTGGCTCAAGAAGAACGGCTTCAGGGCCGACCAGGTGCAGACCTTCTACCCCAGCCCCATGGCCACGGCCACGGCCATGTACCACTCCACCCGCAACCCGCTGCGCAAAATCACCCGCGACAGCGAAAAAGTGGACATCGTCAAAGGCGACAAACGCCGCCGCCTGCACAAAGCGTTTTTGCGCTACCACGACTCGAACAACTGGCCCCTGCTGCGCGAAGCGCTCAAGGCCATGGGCCGGGCGGATTTGATTGGTAACGGCAAACACCACTTGATTCCGAGCTGGCAGCCGCTGACCGACGGCGGTTACCAAAGCCCCCGCCGAGCCAACAGCACCCAGGCACCCAGCAAAGGGCAGGGCGGGGCGCTGGCGGGGAAGAGCAAGCCGTCAAGCGGGCTTAAAAAGCCGGGTCAGGCGCCGCGCAAGGGGGCGATGCTGACGCAGCACACGGGGTTGCCGCCGCGGAAGAAGGGCTGACGTTTCCAAGGTGAGTCAATCGGCAGAGTGCCCTGTAAAACTACAGTTTTGCAGGCGAGTTTATTTTTTCTAAAAATATCTTGGCGGATTCAAAAGTGGTGAGCGCCCAGCATCATCACTGGGGAACTGAACCGAAACTGCACGGGTGGCCAATATGCCAGCAAGAGCGCCCAGGGCTTAGCTGTTGAGACGTGAGCTGCGTATCGGTTTCTTGTCTACCCGCAGCTAACTTCCTTGCTTATCAAACCGGCTCAAAAGCTTAGGAACCGCGTACAGGATCACCAGCGCCAACAGGGTGCTCAGTACCGCTGTTGCCTCGCGACCCATCCCTGCAGCAACGCCAATCGCTGCTGTCAGCCAGATACCAGCTGCCGTCGTCAAGCCCTTAACTTGCGTTTCGTCATGTCCTTTGATAATGGCCCCTGCACCGAGAAATCCGACGCCGGCGATCAGACCCTGAAGCACACGCGAGAGGTCTGCGCTCGACACGCCCGCTTGCTGAGGAATGAGAACAAATAGCGCCGCACCAAGGGCCACCAACATATGGGTTCGCAGACCGGCCGCTTTCCCCTTCTGCTCTCGCTCGAACCCAAGTATTCCTCCGAGGGTCGCGGCGATCAGCAAACGCAATGTGATTCGGGTAACCCCCGCTGCATCGGGGAGATCAGAGAACTCCTGCGCTACAGTATTCCCGACCTCCTGCCACCACTCGTTCATCGTGAACTCCTCTTTTCCAACACTGATTTGGGCGTAGCGATGAATTCGACACCCAGCATCGCAAGGCATTGTGCGAACTTCATCCCTGATTCTCCAAGGTACTACCGATCGGTCGACCATCCAACTCAAATGCCCAACATGCAATTGAACGACCACCGAAGGTGGAACGCTCATTGGACAGTTTGGACGTAGCCGCTACGCGGAGCGGCTGTGCCGCTAAGGCTGTTGGTGAATTCGTAAGCTGTAGGTTCATGCCGCCATTGTGGGGCATGTATTCGTCAACGCATCTGGAATTCGCCCATGTCAAAGTAGCCCGGTGTCTATGACCCCGCTATTTTCCCGAACCATTTTTCAGCGCTTAGCGCACCCACCCGCAAAACCTCAAGCATTTGCCCTGCAGCCAGCTGATCATTCTTTCCTCAGCCGTTTGTGGCCGTGGTGCTCATTTTTTGAGCGCAAGGCGCCAGCCCAGTCGCCATGCGCCTTGGCGAGGTTGTCCTAGGGCTTATCCACAGGCTTGGGCACGGTTGGTGTGGATGCTTCCTTTCACCATCTCCCAGCGCATCGAGGCCGAACAAGTTGATCTTGCCGCGCATCAGATTTGAGACTCGGGGTTGAGTCACGCCGAACAGCTTGTCGGCCCGTGCTTGGCTCATTTCTGTGCGGGTGTTGATCGTAAACGTTTTGTCGTTGAAAATATCAAGAATAATTGTTTTAGGTGCGCCGTATGCAAAATGAGGGGGGATATGCCGGATATAAGTGGCTGTCGCAGGCGTACGAGGTGGCGCAAGTGCAGCCCTTTCGGGTCCGCAGCGTCATCGGCTCGGTGCGCTCCAGTGCGGCGGCAAACGGCTTCACGGTCGAGACGTACCCCGCACATTACCAGCCGGATGCAACGCTGAGCGCGCACCTGACATTCGCGCTCAAGTATGAGGGCGTCGAGCTGGACTTTCTCAGCCGCTTGTTCGAGGTGACCGGACCTGAGCCCATCGCCAAATGGGCGCAAGAGGAGCCCACAGGCGCTTACGCTCGCCGCTGCGGCTTCCTCTATGAATGGCTTACTCACACAAGTCTGGATGGCGTGGGCGATGCCGGTGGGAACTACGTCGACTTGCTCAACGCGTCGCAGTACCTGACCGCCACGGTGCAGGACAAGGTGCGCCGCTGGCGCATCAACAACAACTTGCCGGGCACCCGCGCATTTTGCCCAATGGTTGACCTGAGGAAGCTGGGCTCGGCCGATCCAGCTCAGTTGCGCGCAGAGATCGACACGGTGGTGGATCAGTTCGGGTTTGAGACGATAGAGCGTGCGGTCAACTGGCTCACCATCAAGGAGAGCAAGGCCAGTTTTGCCATTGAGTCCGAGGGCAGGGAAGAGGACCGTATCCGCCGCCTGGCGCGCGCCATGAGCACGCACTGCGGCAAGATCGAATCCGCCCTCACGCAAGAGGGCATGCTGGAGATTCAGCAGGCCGTCATGGGCGACAAGATGGTGGGTGCCAGGCTAGGCATTCGCCGGTCTCCGGTGTTTGTCGGACACACCAACTCGATTTTTGAGCCTGTGATCGACTACCTGGCACCGCACCATGAAAGGGTGCCCGAGATGATGGAGGGCTTGCGTGCGTTCGAGCAGCGTACCCGTGGGCAAAATCCACTGCTGCGAGCTGCGGCGCTGTCCTTTGGTTTCGTCTACATCCACCCGCTGAGTGACGGGAATGGTCGACTCTCACGCTTCCTGATCAACGACATCCTTGGGCGCGATGGTTTCTTGCCTGCGCCAGTGATCCTGCCGGTTTCGGCCGTGATCAGTGAGAACGCCGCACGGCGTGCAGCCTACGATACCGCCTTGGAGCACCTGTCGCGGCCGCTCATGGCCACGATGAATGCGGTGTGCAAGTTCGGCGCGACCGTGCAACACGAAGATGGTGTCGAGTCCAACTTGCACGTTGCAGACTGGCATCGAGGCTTGGCCACTTGGCGATATGCTGATCTCACATTCCAGTCTGAGTACCTGGTCGACGTCATTCGGCATTCGATTTTGCATGGGCTCAAGGACGAGGCGGTGTACCTGCGGCGCTACGACATCGCGGTAGGCAGCCTTAAGGAAATCATTGAGGGCCGCGACGAGGACTATGCGACGATCATCCGATCCTTGGTGACGAACCTGAAAGTCAGCGCCAAGTTGCGCAAGACCTACCCCGGGGTTTTCAGCGACGAGGGATTGGTCAAGCGCGTCGAGCGCGCGGTCTTCCAAGCCTTTGAGTTGCTGCACGACGATGGCGATGATGACGATGAGGTCGTTCCCCGCCTGGATGTGGTGGCCCGATGAGTTCATGAGGGGCATCGCGGCAGTCCCGCTAACTGGCCAGGTCGATGCCGAGGTGTTGTTTCAAGCCGGCCTTGTCGGATACGGATTCTCAGCGGGCGTAAATGGGGCGATCATGGCCTGCGTGCAATGATCAATCTCCATTCTTGCCTGTTATTTAAGCGCACCCCGCCAGCCCAGTCGCCATGCGCTTTGGCGCACTTGTTCCGGGGTTTATCCACAGCCTTGGGCACGGGTGGTGTGGATGGATACAGGGGTTTTTCCTGTGTCGATGGGGATTTATTCAAGCCAGATGGCCAGAGGCGTCCGTTTTGGCGCAAAATGCGCCATAAAGGAGCGTCTCATGTCTGCATCACCTTCTTCTTTTGCATCCGTCAAATTGCCTGCTGGTTTGGTCACCCAGGCCCGCGAAGCGGCCACGCCCATGCGTCGCTCGGTGGCAGGGCAGATCGAGTACTGGGCCACGCTGGGGCGCATTGCCGAAGCCTCGGGTTTGACCATCTCTGAGGCCCGAGAAGCCATCGCGCTCTACGATGTGCGCCAGACCACCACGGTGTCTGCGGCCGACCCGCTGGACGCCATCGAGGCGGATTTTGTGGCCGCCGAAAGCACCGGCCGCCTGGCCCAGGCGGTGCGCCAGACGGTGCAAAGCAACCGCCCTCAGGTCGTCAAGGCTGCTTGAGCAACTGCCTCGTTTGAAACCCGTTTTCTTTTTGCTGGCCGGCCCCAACGGGGCGGGCAAATCCACGCTGTACCGCTCAGCCGCCGCTTCGGGCTTGCTTCCGGCCGGGGCGGAGTTTGTGAATGCAGACCTGCATGAAGCCGCTGCGCTTCAACACATCACCGATCCAGAGGAGCGTTCGGAAAAGGCGCGGACTTGGGCCGATGCACGTCGAGCGGCTTGTTTGGCGCAAGGTTTGTCGTTTGTGAGCGAGACGGTGTTTTCTCACCCGTCCAAACTGGCTTTGATGCAAGAGGCCCGAGTCGCAGGCTTTGCGGTGGTGTTGCTGGTCGTGTGCGTCAATGACCCGCGTCAACTTTTGGGCCGGGTGGCGCAGCGGGTGGCCGAAGGCGGGCACGATGTGCCGCCCGAGCGCATCCTGGCGCGCTATCCGCGCACCTTGCAGCATTTGCAGGGCGCTATCTCCTTGGCCGATTTGGCCTTGCTTTACGACACCTCAGGGGTAGGGCGAAACGGTATTTCCGGCCCTAAGCTGGTCGCCCGATGGCGTCAGGGCGAGTGGCATTGGCAGGTGTCCAGGCCGCCGGCTTGGGCCAAAAAGGTGCAACCGGCGATGCCGCCCACGACCATGCCTTTGGGATGAATTTCAGCGTCGCTTATTGATTCAGCCCTGTGAAGTTTCCAATGCGCACAGGTGTGGGCTGCGGCTTCAGCCCAGACATGCAGTTTGCGCCGAAGCTGGCAATGTCGGGGCTGAAGCCACCGACCTACGAGAGAGGTGCTTGTAGGTCGGCGGCAACAGAGCCGACAATGCCTGCGGGCCTGCGGCCGCTCGGCCCTTTGCCAAAGCTGAAGCAGCCGATCAAAGCGCATGCTCGCCACAAGCCTCCATCACTTCCTTTGACCGAGTGCGGCTATGCTTGCGTTTTTTTCGCATTGATATTTCACTTTCAAGGGAGCGCTGGCTTTGAACACAATCACCCGTTACGGCATCATCGGCTGCGGCATGATGGGGCAAGAGCATTTGCGCAACATCGCCTTGTTGCCTGGTGCGCAGGTCTCGCGGATTTTTGAAACGGATGCGCACATGCTGGCCAAGAGCCTGGCCCTGATGCCCGGGGCGCAAGGTGCTTCGAGCTTGGCTGAAGTGGTGCAGTCATCCGATGTGGACTGCCTGTTGATCGCCAGCCCCAATTTTTGTCATGCTGAGCAATTGCGCGAGATCGCCCGCTTGCGTCCTTTGCCCGTGCTGCTTGAAAAGCCCGCTTGCACCAGCCTGGACGATGTGCGCAGCCTGGCGGCCTTGCAGGCCAGTTACCCAGCGCCGATCTGGGTGGCCATGGAATACCGCTACATGCCGCCCGTGGCATTGCTGGCGCATGAAGTGCACAGCCAGCAACACACCGGCCCGGTGAAGATGCTGACCATCCGCGAACACCGTTTCCCTTTTTTGGTCAAGGTGGGCGACTGGAACCGTTTCAACCGCTACACCGGCGGCACGTTGGTAGAAAAATGCTGCCACTTTTTTGACCTGATGCGCCACCTGACGCAAAGCGAGCCCGTGCGCATTTACGCCTCGGCCGGGGTGGACCACAACCACCTCGATGAACGCTATGCCGATGGCACGCCGGACATTTTGGACAACGCCTATGTGATCGTGGATTTTGCTTCCGGACAACGCGCCATGCTGGAGCTGTGCATGTTTGCCGAAGGCGCCCGTTATCAGGAAGAGATCTCGGTGGTCGGCCCCAAGGGCAAAGCCGAATGTTTTGTGCCCGGGCCCGGGCGTTTTTGGCCCGAGCACCTGGGCGATGCGCCCGTGCCCAAGCTGGTCATCAGCCCGCGCGCGCCCAAAGGCCCGCATGAGGTGGATGTGCCCGTAGACCCTGTTGCCCTGGCCGCAGGTGACCACAATGGCTCCACCTTTTACCAACACCAGAAGTTCAACGCGGTGCTGCGTGGTCAGGGGCAAGTCGAAGTGGGACTGCGCGACGGATTGGCCGCTGTCGTCATGGGTCTGGCGGCTCAGGCATCGGCCAAAACAGGGCAGGCGATCGATTTGACCCAAGGGCCTTACGCGCTGATGGCCTTGCTGGGCGAGGCGGACACCGTCTGATCACGGGCGGGTTCTGGGGGCGGCGCACAGGGCAGGGGGATTCGGCGGGAGATTCGGCGGGTGATTTTCTTTCAGCTGGGGCTGGGCCATGTTGGCGATAACCCCAAGAGCATTGAAGACAGAAGTCCTCTATGATTCATTCACATTGAATCTCCGCCGCATTGTTTGGCTTTTTGAAATTTACACCCCCCATGGCATCAGTCCAACTCCAGCAAGTCCGCAAAAGCTACGACGGTAAGCACGACGTCATTCATGGCATTGACTTGGAGATACAGCACGGCGAGTTTGTTGTGTTCGTGGGGCCGTCTGGCTGTGGCAAATCGACCTTGCTGCGCATGATTGCGGGGCTGGAGAGCATCACGGGTGGGGATGTGCTGATCGACGGCAAGCGCGTCAACGATGAGCCCCCCCGCCACCGTGACATCGCCATGGTGTTTCAGGATTACGCCTTGTACCCGCACAAGAGCCTGTACGACAACATGGCGTTTGGCTTACGCTTGCGCAAAACCCCTGAAGACGAGATCAAAAAACGGGTCATGGATGCCGCCAAGTTGCTGCGCATTGACCACATGCTGGAGCGCAAACCCGCGGCCTTGTCAGGTGGGCAGCGGCAGCGGGTCGCCATTGGCCGGGCCATTGTGCGTCAGCCCAAGGTGTTTTTGTTTGACGAGCCGCTGTCCAATCTGGATGCCCAGCTGCGCCATGAAATGCGCAGTGAAATCAAGAAGTTGCACCAACGTCTGGGGGCCACCATCATTTACGTGACCCACGATCAGGTCGAAGCCATGACCCTGGCTGACCGGATTGCCGTGCTCAGCGGGGGCCACAAAATGCAATACGCCAGCCCGGACGAGATCTACAACCGTCCTGCTGCCCAATTTGTGGCCGGGTTCACCGGCAGCCCACCCATGAACCTGGTGGCTTGTCAGATTCAGGACGGGCGGGCCGAGTTGGGCGGCACCTCTGTGGCTTTGCCCTTGGCCTTGTTGGCCAGGGCCGCCAGTGCGCAAAGTCATGTGCTGGGTGTGCGGCCTGAAAACCTGTCACTTTCGCCGCGACAAATCCAGGGCGAAATCTCAGTGCCTGCGCAGGTGGTCATCACGGAACCCTTGGGTGCAGAAACCCTGGTCACCTTTCAGGTGGGGCAAACCGAATGGGTGGCCCGTTGCCCTGCCAGTTTCAAGCTTGCACCGGGCACTGCACAAACCTTGTACCTGGACCCTTTGGCCATGCACCTGTTTGATCAAGCTTCCGGACAAGCCTTGTAAAGCGCTGTTGTCATTTGTTGTTCCCGTTGAAATTTCACTCAAACCCCCAGGAGACTGTGATGAAAAAACGTCATGCATTGAAATTCGCTTTGGCCGCATGGGTCAGCACGCTGGCTGTCAGCGCGGCTTGGGCACAGCAAACCACGCTGCGTGTGTTTGTCGGCCCGAACCAGCGCCCCGATTTGCAAGCCAAGTTGTTCGAGCAATACAACAAAGCCAATCCTGGCGTCAAAGTCGAGATCGAAACCGGTGGCGCCACCTCCGAGTTGCAGCGCCAGTACCTGTCCACCGTGCTCAACGCCAAGGACTCGGCCATTGACCTGTTTTTGATCGACATCGTGAATCCCGCGCAATACGCGTCCAAGGGCTGGATCGAGCCGCTGGACAAATACGTGGGTGGTCCGGCTGCCTTGAAAAATGACTACCTGCCGGTCTATCAGCAATCGAACGTGATTGGCGGCAAGTTGTACGCCATGCCCAGTCAGGGCGATGCGATGTTCATGTATTACCGCAAAGACCTGCTGACCAAGCACGGTGTGGCCGAGCCCAAAACCTGGGACGATTTGTCGGCTGCTGCCAAAAAGATCACCGCCGCTGAGGGCAATGCCAATTTGCAGGGCCTGTCGATCCAGGGCGCACCGATCGAAGGCGCAGTCTGCACCTTCTTGCTGCCGTATTGGGGTCAGGGCAAGCAGTTCAACGATGCCGCTGGCAAGTTGACGCTGGACAAGAGCGCTGCGGTGAAGGGTTTGAAAAGCTGGCTGGACATGATGGACCAGGGCGTGCTCAAAAAGAACGTTGCCGAAGTCACCACCCCCATCACCGTCAACGAATTCAAGGCGGGTCAGGCCGTGTTTGCCATCAACTGGGGCTTTGCATTTGACCGTTTCAAGGACGATGCCGATTCGACCGTCAAGGGCAAAGTCGGCGTGATGCCTTTGCCCGCCATGACCGGCGGCAAGTCAGCCACCTGCATGGGCGGCTGGCAGTGGGCCATGAACGCTTACAGCAAAAACAAGGACGCAGCGGGCAAGCTGATCCAGTTCCTCTCGTCCAAGCAAGCCAGCGCTTTTGTGGCGCGTGAAGGCTCCATCTTGCCGGTGTTCCAAAGTGTTTACTCGGATGCCGAGGTGAACAAGGTGGTGCCCTGGTTCAAGGACGCCTTGCCTGTGGTGCTGGGCGCCCAAAGCCGCCCGATGGTGGAAGACTATGGCCAGGTGTCGGACATCATCCGCACCACCACCAGTGCCATTCTGGCGCGCACCAAAACGCCTGAGGCCGGTGTGGACGAGATCGCCGCCCGCGTGGGCCGATTGATGCGCTGACCTCGGTCTTTGTCAGCCTTGAACCCCGGGCGTCTGTGCCCGGGCTTTTTTTTGAGCCCCTGAAACGTCCCATGCTGTCCAAATTACGAGATCCCAGCGAAAAAACACTCGCCGTTTTGCTCTTGACGCCTGCGTTTGTGCTGCTGCTTTTGATTGTGGTCTATCCTATTGGCAAACTGGTCTACAACAGCCTGTATGCCGTGGACAAAAGCGGTGCGTTTTTAGGGCTGCAAAATTACATGGATGTGGTGCAGGACCCTTTGTTCTGGAACGCCACCCAAAACACCTTGCTGATCACCTTGATCACGGTACCCGGTGCATTGGTCGCTGGCCTGGGTTTGGCCATGCTGGCCAATTTGCCCTTCAAGCGCAAATGGCCGGTGCGCCTGTCCTTGCTCTTGCCCTGGGCTTTGCCACTGTCGTTTGCGGGGCTGATTTTTGCCTGGTTTTTTCACACCGAATATGGCGTCGTCAACGATGTGCTTCAGCGCCTGGGCCTGCAAAGTGAGCCCACCAGTTGGCTGCTCAAGCCCCAATGGGCCTTTGCCGCCATCTGCCTGACCATCATCTGGAAAACATCGTCCTTCATGGCGCTGATTTTGCTGGCCGGTTTGCAAATGATCCCGAAGTCGCTGTACGAAGCGGCCGAGGTCGATGGCGCCAGCCGTTGGCAGCAGTTCTGGCAGATCACCATCCCCATGCTCATGCCCAGCATTGTGGTGGCCTTGATTTTTCGCACCATCACGGCCTTGCAGACCTTTGACATTCCCTACACCATGACGCGTGGCGGGCCCGGTGAGGCGACCGAGACGCTGGCCATGTTGATCCACAAATACACCATCGACTATTCGGACATCAGCTTTGGCTCGACCCTGGCCGTGTTCATGTTTGTGATTTCGATGTGCGTGACCGGGTTTTACTTGCATCACATTGGAAAGAACGCCTCATGAATCCGACTGGTTTCTGGACATCACCCATGCTGCGCTGGGCCGCGGCGGCGATGGTGGTTTTCAACGGTTTTTTCCCAGCGGTCTGGATTTTGTTCACCTCACTCAAGACCGAGGCTGAGCTGGTGCAAAAACCGATCACCTGGTGGCCCGCCAACCCGATGCTGGGCAACTATGTCAAGGCATTCACCGACCAGCCTTTGCTGCAATACCTCAAAAACAGCCTCTTGGTGGCGTCTGGCGCGACGGTCTTGTCCTTGCTGGTGGCGGCTTTTGCAGCCTATGCCATCGCGCGTTTGAACCTGCGCCGCAGACAACTGATTTTGACCTGTATCGTGGCGTCGAGCATGTTCCCGCTGGTGACATTGCTGGTGCCCATTTTTGAAACCATGCGTGCCCTGGGTTGGCTCAATACCTATGCCGCGCTGATTTTTCCTTATGTAGTGCTCAATCTGCCCGTGTGCACCTTGGTGCTGGTGAGCTTTTTTCAGAGCATTCCGCGTGATCTGGAAAATGCCGCCATGATCGACGGCTGCACTCGTTTAGGCGCTTTGTGGCACGTAGTGGTGCCCCTGGCCGCACCCGGCATTTTCACGGCAGGCATTCTGGCTTTTGTGAACAGCTGGGACGAGTTTTTGCTGGCCTTGTCCCTCAATTCCAGCCCGGCGGTGCGCACCTTGCCGGTGGGTATTGCGCTGTATCAGGGCGAGTTCACCTTTCCTTGGCCCATCATTTCAGCTGCATTGATTGTCGCCATCGTCCCCGTGGCGGTGCTGATCGCCTTGTTTCAGGAACGGGTGGTCGGTGGCTTGACCCAAGGCGGCCTCAAGGGGTGATGCGGTCGACCTGCGGGGCGGTATTTGCAGGTCGGCGGCAACAGAGCCGACATGGGCCTGCGCCGGAGCGAGAAAACGTCGGAGCTGAAGCTACCGACCTACGGGAGGAGTATTTGTAGGTCGGCGGCAACAGAGCCGACAAGGGCCTGCGCTGGAGCAAGAAAACGTCGGAGCTGAAGCTACCGACCTACGGGGAGGGGCTTTTGTAGGTCGGCGGCTTCAGCCCCGACAAGGGCCTGCGCCGAAGCCACCATTGTCGGAGCTGAAGCTACCGACCTACGGGGAGGTATTTGTAGGTCGGCGGCTTCAGCCCCGACATGGGCTTTCGCCGAAGCCACCAACGTCGGAGCTGAAGCTACCGACCTACGGGGATGCGGTATTTGCTGGTCTGCGGCTCAGGCTGGCAATGCTTGAAACTGCCCAAACTGGCTGCGGCTGAAGGCGAGTGCGGGGCTGTCTTGCCAGCCAAAATCTTTCACAGCACCGAGCACGATCACATGGTCACCGGCTTCAATGAGCTGGTGAAGGTCGCAATCGAACCAGGCGACTGCGCCCTCCAAGCGAAGTCGCTCAGAGGCTTGTCGCTGCACGGGCACCCCTGCAAACCGTTCGGCCATGTTGCCGGATGCAAATTGACGCGCCAGCCCCGCCTGGTTTTGCGCCAATACGCTCACGCTGAACCCGCCGGACTGGGTGAAGGCCTGCAGGCTGCTGGCTTCTTTGCGGATGCTCCACAGCACCAGTCTCGGCTGGAGTGAGACCGAGCTGAAGGAGTTGCAAGTCATCGCCCAATCTTGCTGGTCGTGGCGAGCCGTGACCACGGTGACACCGGTGCCAAAACACCCCAGGGCTTTGCGGTAGTCCGCCGGGTCGGTGGTCTTAGCCTGCAAGGCATCGGGGGCCGCACTGGGCAGGGCGTCGGTCTGGTGTCGCATGCTGACTTTCAAGGCACTTCGTGGCCATTGGCCAATTCGTACAGTTCGTACCAGGTCTGACGGTCCATGGGGACGCGGGTCGCATCGGCTATGCGCTGAATGCGTTCGATCTGGTTGGTGCCCATCACGGGCAAAACGCCCACGGGGTGGTGCATCAGCCAAGCCATGGCCACGGCGGTGGTGTCCGTGCCGGAGGCCAAGGCCAGTTTGGCCAGCGTTGGCGCCAGCCGGGCTGCGGCTGTTCCTGGCGTGTGTGCCTGTGAATGCAGACGACCACCGCCCAAAGGCGACCAGGCCATCACCGGCAAGCGGTGTTCCTGCGCGTGGGCCAGTTGTCCGTTCGTGAAGGGTTCCGTGTTGAGCAAGCTCAGCTCAATCTGGTTGGTTTGCAATGGGTGCTTCATGCGTGATTGCAAGAGATCAACATCCCAGGGCATGAAGTTGGACACGCCCACGCCACGCAGCTTGCCGCTGTCGATCAATTTGTCCAGGCATTCCCCCAGGGCTTGCGCGTCCATGAGCGGGTCGGGTCGGTGGATCAGCAGCAGGTCAATCACGTCCACGCCAATGCGAGACAGCGAGCGCTCGACGCTGGCCGTGACATGGGCGGGGCTGGTGTCGTAATGCTTGACGCGGGTGTCCGGCCATTTGTCCGACAGCAGCATGATGTCGGTCTTAGTGACGATCTCGATCTGGTCTTTCAAGCTGGGGCGGGCTTTGATGGCCTGACCAAACAACTCTTCGCAGCTGTAATTGCCGTAGATGTCGGCATGGTCGAAGGTGGTGATGCCTTGGGCCAGGCAGGCATCGATGCGGGCCAGATTGGCGTTGACCGAATGATCAGTGGCTTCGGACAGGCGCCACACGCCATAGGCCATGCGACTCAGGCTGCGCCCGTTGGGCAGCGTCATGCGGCCGAGGTGTTGGTGACTCATTTGCGAACTCCTGTGCCCAGCGGGGTGGGCGGCGTTTGGGCCGGAACACGGCCATATTCATGGGCGAGGGACACGGTTTTGAGCTGCGGCAGCACTTTGGTGCCGAAGATCTCGCATTCCTGCAGGTGAGGGTAACCGGAAAAAATGAAGGCCCGGATGCCCATTTTTTGATAGTGCTCGATCTCGCTGAGCACCTGGTCCACGCTGCCCACCAAGGCCGCGCCACAGCCGCTGCGGGCACGGCCTACGCCGGTCCACAGATGGGGCTCGACATAGCCTTCGTCATCGGCACGGTCGCGGTTGGCGCTTTGCAGGGACACGCCCAGGCTCTGCGCGTCCAGCGCGCGTTGGCGGATCTCGCGGCCTTTTTCATCATCGAGTTGCGAGACCAGTTCGGCCGCGTATTCACGCGCTTCGGCTTCTGTGTCGCGCACGATCATGTGCACGCGCAGGCCATAGTCGAGCAAACGTCCGTGCTTTTCGGCCTGGGCATGCACGTCGCGCATGCGCTGGGCCAGCATGTCTTTAGGTTCGGGCCACATGAGGTAGGTGTCGCAATGGGCGCCGCACAGGGCCAGGGCATCGGGGCTGTAGCCTCCAAAGTAGAGCAGGGGGCCGCCGTTGGTCTGGTAAGGTTTGACCGGGTCGGTGGACAAGCCTTTGAGCTTGTAGATCTGGCCGTCGTAGTTGATTTCGTCTTGCGTCCAGGCTTGTTTGAGGATCTCCACCACCTCCCAGGAGCGGCGATACCGGTAGGCGCTGTCTTCTTGCTGGCCGGGGAAGTCCGATGAAATCACGTTCAGCGTCAAACGGCCTTCCAGAATGTGGTCCAGAGTGGCCACGGTGCGGGCCAGCATGGCCGGATGCACCTCGCCGCAGCGGATGGCGGCCAGCAGGTTCATGCGCTTGGTTTTAGGGGCCACAGCGGCTGCAAACGTCAGCGTGTCCTGTCCTACTTGGTAGGACGAGGGGCACAGAATGTTGCGAAAGCCCAGTTCCTCGGCACGCTCCACGATGCGACTGGTGTTGGCCCAACTGCTGCGCAAATCGCCATCGGGCACACCCAGATGGCGGAAATCATCGGAACACAAAGGTGCAAACCAGGAAACCTCCGCACCCTGAACGTCTTCACCTTTGACGGGAACAATGCTCATGACAAACCTCACGACTTAAAAAGTAAATGAATAGTATATGAATTGATGCGGGTTTGCACGGGGGTTTCCACTGATTTGTCATACTGTGCGCCATGAAAGCTGCACAACCTGCCAAAACCTTGCCCGTCTACATGCAAATCGCCGAGTTGCTGGCGCGTCAGATCAAGGCCGGTTACTGGCGCAGCGGGGAGCGCTTGCCCACCGAAGCCGAGCTGGCTGAGCGTTTGCAGGTGGCTGTGGGCACCTTGCGCAAAGCGCTGGCCTTGCTCGAAGCCCAGGGCGTGCTGGAGCGCATCCAGGGCTCAGGCACCTATGTGCGGCGCGTGCAAGGCACCCAGCAAATTTATGAATTGTTCCGCCTGGAGTTGACCGATGGTCCGGGCTTGCCCACGGCGCAGATTTTGGAACTGTCACGCCAGATGCGGCCTGCAGATGTGCCCGCTTTGGATGCGCAAGGCTCGCCAAGCTGCTGGCGGGTGCGGCGTTTGCGCTTTCTCAGTCAGGTGCCTGTGGCCCTCGAAGAAATCTGGTTTTCAGCCAGCGCTTGCCCCGACTTGCAGCCGCAGGAGTTGGGGGACTCGATGTACTTGTTTTACCAGCAGCGCTTCAATCTGTGGATTGCCCGTGTGGAAGACCAGATCAGCGCCGCGGCAGCGCCGAGCTGGGCCATGCCCCCCTGCGGCATGGCCGCCGGCGACTGTGCGGGTTACATCGAGCGCGTCTCCTGGACGGCCAGCAACCAGATGGCCGAGTTTTCCAGAACCTGGTTTGACCCGGCGGTGTGCCGCTATTCCTCGCGCATGAGCCAGTAAAGCACAGGCGGGGCGCTGCAAGCGGCGGACTTTAAGCCGGTTGCAAGACCTGAAGCAGCTCGGTTTCGATCTCGATTTGCGCCTTGTTGTGTTGCAAGGCCGGGCCGCTGATTAGGAAGGTGTCTTCCACCCGTTCACCCAGGGTGCTGATTTTGGCCAGCTGCAGGTCAATGCCGTGTTTGGCCAGCACGGTGGCGATGCTGTAGAGCAGGCCGATGCGGTCACTGGCCGAGATGCTGAGCAGCCAGCTTTGGGCCTTGTCGTCGGGTTTGAGGGTGACGCGGGGCGTGACCGGAAAACTCTTGACCCTCCGCGACACGCGACCGCGAGTAGGGGCGGGCAGGGGGCCTTGTTTTTCCAGGGTTTGCGTCAGGCCCGACTCCACCATGGTCATCAGTTCGCGGTAATGCTCAGGCAGCATGGGTGTGACGATCTGGAAGGTGTCCAGCGCCCAGCCGGTGCGGGTGGTGTGCACCTTGGCATCCAGAATGCTGAAGCCCGACTGGTCAAAGTGACCACAAATGCGGGCAAACAAATCGGGCTGATCGGGCGTGTAGACCAGCACTTGCAGGCCTTCCCCGACGGGCGAGATGCGCGCCCGCACGATGGGCCGGGGTGCGCCCTCGGCGGGCAGCGCCACATGGCGCGAGAGCTGGCGGGCGTGCCAGGCAATGTCTGAAGCATCGTGGCGCATGAAATAGCCCACATCCAGCGTGTCCCACAGGGCCTTTTGGCCTTCGTAGGGCTCGGAGTGACGGGCCAGCTCGATCAGGGCCTCGCGCTTGCGGGCCTCCACTTCAGCGTTGGCATCCGGTGCCCGGCCACCCAAAACGCGCAGGGTGGATTTGTAGAGGTCTTCCAGCAGCTTGCCCTTCCAGGCATTCCAGACCTTGGGGCTGGTGCCCCGAATGTCGGCCACGGTGAGCAAGTACAAAGCGGTCAGATTGCGTTCATTGCCCACACGCTGGGCAAAACGGCCGATCACGTCCGGGTCGCCCAGGTCTTCTTTCTGGGCGACATGGCTCATGGTCAGGTGTTCGCCCACCAGAAATTCAATCAATTGCGCGTCTGCCTTGTCCAGGCGGTGCTGGCGGGCAAAGGTGCGCACTTCGGCCTTACCCAATTGAGAGTGGTCACCGCCCCGGCCCTTGGCGATGTCATGAAAGAGGGCCGCTGCATACAAAATCCAGGGCTTGTCCCAGCCTGCGGCCAGTTGCGAGCAAAAAGGGTATTCGTGTGCATGCTCGGCCATGAAAAACCGCCGCACATTGCGCAGCACCATCAGGATGTGCTGGTCCACCGTGTAGGCATGAAACAGGTCGTGCTGCATCTGCCCGACGATGCGGCGAAACACCCACAGGTAGCGCCCCAGCACCGAAGTCTGGTTCATCAGCCGCATGGCGTGCGTGATGCCAAAAGGCTGCTGCAGGATCTGCATGAAGCTCTGACGGTTCACCGGGTCGGCCCGGAATTTGCCATTCATGATGGCCCGCACGTTGTAGAGCGCTCGCAAAGTGCGGGCCGACAAGCCGGTTACCCCAGGCGTGGCCTCGTAGAGCAAAAAGGTTTCCAGGATCGCGTGGGGGTGCTTTTCATACAGGTCGTCGCTGGCCACTTCGATCAGACCGGCTTTTTCAAAAAAGCGCTCATTCAGCGGGCGAAAGCTGTCGATCGTTTCGCCGCGCTGCATCTTCAGGCGGTCTTCGATGTTGAGCAGCAAAATCTGGTTGAGCTGCGTGACGGCCTTGGCCGCCCAATAGTATTGGCGCATCAGCTTTTCGCTGGCCCGCAAGGCCAAGCGGCCGTCGGGGGTGATGTCCGCAGCATAGCCAAACGACTCGGCCACATTGGTCTGCAAATCAAACACCAGCCGGTCTTCGCGCCTGCGCGCTTGCAAATGCAGCCGCGCCCGAATCAGGCTCAGCAAGGCTTCGTTGCGCTTGATCTGCCGGGCTTCCAGCGGCGTGGCCAGGCCTGTGCGGGCCAGATCGTCCCAGCTGTGGCCCAAACCCGCCGCACGGGCCACCCACAAAATGATCTGCAGGTCACGCAAACCTCCGGGCGACTCTTTGCAATTGGGTTCCAGCGCATAGGGGGTGTCTTCAAACTTGGTGTGCCGCTGGCGCATTTCCAGCGTTTTGGCCACCAAAAAGGCCTGCGGGTCCATGGCGGCCTGGTAGTGCTGCTGAAATTTCGCAAACAAGGCGGCGTTGCCCGTGATGCGGCGCGACTCCAGCAAGGACGTTTGCACCGTGATGTCCTTGGCCGACTCGGCCAGGCATTCGCTCAATGTGCGCACGCTGGAGCCAATCTCCAGCCCGGTGTCCCAGCAGCTGCCAATGAAGCGTTCCAGCTGGGCCTGCAATTCGGGCGATGTTTCCGGCGACTGGCCATCGGGCAAAAGCACCAGCACGTCCACATCGGAACAGGGAAACAGCTCGCCCCTGCCAAAACCGCCCACAGCGGCCAGGCACAGCTCGGGGGCAAAACCAGCCTGCTGCCAAAGCTGTATCAGCAAATGGTCGGCCAGTGTGGCCAGCGTATGCAGGGTGCGCTGTAAACCCCGGGTGCTGGCTTTGCTGTCGGCCAGCGTTTGCAGCACCGCTGCCTTGTCGCGCTTGTACGCATCGCGCAGCGGGGCCAGTTCGGTCATGTCAGGCGGTTTTCTGGGTGATGAAATCAGGAATCGCGGGGCTGCCAGCCGACAAGGTCAGCACCTCGTAGCCGGTTTCGGTCACCACCACGGTGTGTTCCCACTGGGCCGACAGGGAATGGTCTTTGGTCACGATGGTCCAGCCATCGCCCATTTCCTTGATCTCTTTGCGGCCCGCGTTGATCATCGGCTCGATCGTGAAAATCATGCCGGGGACCAGCTCCACCAGGGTGCCGGGCTTGCCGTAGTGCAGTACCTGCGGCTCTTCGTGAAAGCCCCGGCCAATGCCGTGGCCGCAAAACTCGCGCACCACCGAAAAGCCGTGGCCTTCGGCAAACTTTTGAATCGCATGGCCAATGTCACCCAAATGGGCGCCAGGCTTGACCTGCTCAATGCCTTTCCACATGGCGTCATACGTCAACTTGGCCAATCGCTTGGCCGCAATCGAGGCTTCGCCCACATGGAACATGCGGCTCGTGTCGCCGTGCCAGCCATCTTTGATGGTGGTGATGTCGACGTTGAGCGAATCGCCCTTTTTGAGCGGTTTGTCGTTCGGAATGCCGTGGCAGACCTGGTGGTTGATCGAAGTGCAGATCGACTTGGGGTAGGGCTTGTAGCCGCCCGGCGCGTAGTTCAGCGGAGCCGGGATGCAGCCTTGCACATCGACCATGTAGTCGTGGCAGAGCTTGTCAATCTCGTTGGTGGTGATGCCCGGCTTGATAAAGGGCTCGATGTAGTCGAGGACTTCCGAAGCCAGCCGGCACGCCACGCGCATGCCTTCGACGTCTTCGGCGGTTTTGATGGTGATGGTCATGGGGTGGGATTATCCCAGAGGGACCATCTCCCCATGCGCAGTCTGTTTGTTGAGCTCGCGTGCTGTGTTCCCCCGAAATTAAGCTTTGTTACTTTTTTTTCGCAATTGCAGGGGCTTGCCGACGATCCATCGGGGCAAGCGAAGTTATTGATCTGGCACACTGAAGTTTGAATTTTGTTTACCGGTATCCCGTAGGTCGGTGGCTTTAGCTCCGACGTTTGTTCGCTTGGGCTCAGGGCCCATGTCGGGGCTGAAGCCGCCGACCTACAACTTCATTGACCATTGAAGGCTTCCCTGGGCCGGATCAATAGATTCGGGTGCGGTTTGCCAAGTTCATGCTGACAGCCGCTGCCAGACTGTGCTGCGAAACCATCAGGCCATACTTGTCAAAACAAGTTTCAACAAATCAAAAGGGAATATTCAAATGCACAGACGACAGTTTCATGCAGCCAACTTGATCGCGGCTGTATCGCTCATGGCCCATTGGCGCGCTGCGCAAGCCATTTCGCTGGCCGATTTGAGTGGGGCTGATGCCTCTTCGGGTCTGAAGTTGGCGCTTGAAAAGGGCGCTACAGCCGCCGTCGGTTTGCTTGGGGCGCAAGACGGGTTCATGGGCAATGACAAGGTGCGGATTGCATTGCCAGGCTATCTGAACGAAGCGGCCAAGTGGCTGAAGATGATGGGGCAGGGACAGCGAGTCGACGAACTGGTGCTCAGCATGAACCGCGCTGCGGAAACCGCCATGCCCATGGCCAAAGACATGTTGGTCGGGGCCGTCAAAAGCATGAGCGTGAGCGATGCAAAAACCATCTTGCAGGGAGGCAATACCGCGGCGACGGAGTATTTCACCCGCAAAACGCGTGAGCCCCTGGGTGTGAAGTTTCTGCCCGTCATCACCCAGGCTACAGCCCAAGTGGGTTTGGCGGACAAATACAACGCCATTGCGGGCAAGGCCTCCAGCTTGGGCTTGTTGAAACCTCAGGATGCTAGTCTGGAAAGCTATGTCACGGGCAAGGCGCTAGATGGCCTGTACCTGATGATGGGCGAAGAAGAAAAGAAAATTCGCCAAGACCCGATAGGCACCGGCAATGCGCTGCTGGGCAAGGTGTTTGGGTCGCTGAAGTGAGTGATGGAGGGGGGAGTTCTTGGTCTTGTTGGTCCCCGTGGGTGTTCATGCAGCCTCAGCTGCTGGGGGTCTGATAAAAGGCGCGGTTTGTCGGGGTGCGGCAGTGCTTGAACTTTCCCAAGCCCCCGAAAATCAGGGTTTCCGCGGCTAAAATATTGCCTTCGCCGGTCAGCCCCAGTCAGCGGCCCCAGCACATCGGTTTTCCGTCCCTTTACAAGGCCACCCCGTGTCCCTGCACATCACGACTTTTGAAGGCGCCAACGCCCTCAGCGACTTTCGCATTGCCCAACTTTTGCCCCGTTTGGCCGCCATTTCTCCGCAAATCCAGGGCATTTCGGCCCGTTTTGTTCACTTGGTCGCCACGAACGCGCCTTTGGCAGATGCCCAAAAACAGACACTTTCCGCTCTGCTGACTTATGGCGAGCCTTATGTCGGTCCCACTGATGGCCCCGTGATCGTCGTCAGCCCACGTTTGGGCACCGTGTCGCCTTGGGCGTCCAAGGCCACCGACATTGCCCACAACTGCGGTTTTGAGTTGCGCCGCGTGGAGCGCCTCACCGAATACCGGTTGACCCTCAAGTCAGGCTTGCTCAGCACCGCCAAACTTTCGGCCGAGCAACTGGGCCAGGTGGCCGCTGTGCTGCACGACCGCATGACCGAATCGGCCATGCCCAGCCGCGATGAAGCAGCGGCCTTGTTCACGGCACTCGAACCCGCGCCGATGGACCATGTGGATGTGCTGAGTGGTGGCCGCGCAGCCTTGATGGATGCCAACAAGGCTTGGGGCTTGGCCCTGGCCGAAGACGAAATCGATTATTTGGTCACCGCCTTCACGGGTCTGAAGCGCAACCCCACCGATGTGGAGTTGATGATGTTTGCGCAGGCCAACAGCGAGCACTGCCGCCACAAGATTTTCAACGCCGAGTTCACCATCGATGGCGTGGCTCAGCCCAAGAGCCTGTTCGGCATGATCCGCAACACGCACCAGCTCAGCCCCCAGCACACGGTGGTGGCCTATTCAGACAACGCTTCGGTGATGGAAGGCCACACCGTGGAGCGCTTTGTGGCCAGAACTTCAGGGCAGGGCGCTGCTTACCAGACAGAAGAAGCACTGCACCATGTGCTGATGAAGGTGGAAACCCACAACCACCCGACCGCAATTTCGCCTTTCCCCGGTGCATCGACCGGCGCAGGCGGCGAGATCCGCGACGAGGGCGCGACGGGTCGCGGCTCCAAGCCCAAGGCGGGTTTGAGCGGTTTCACCGTGTCCAAACTCTGGGGCGGCATGTCCGACCAAGTGGGGGGCAAGCCCGAGCACATCGCCAGCCCTCTGCAAATCATGACCGAAGGCCCACTGGGTGGCGCGGCGTTCAACAACGAGTTTGGCCGCCCCAACTTGCTGGGCTATTTCCGCGAATACGAACAGACCGTGGACGGCGTGGTGCGCGGTTACCACAAGCCCATCATGATCGCGGGTGGTCTGGGCCAGATCGACGCTGAGCAAACCAAAAAGATCGAATTCCCTGCGGGCAGCTTGCTCATCCAATTGGGCGGCCCCGGCATGCGCATTGGTATGGGCGGCAGCGCGGCCAGTTCCATGGCCACCGGCACCAACGCCGCTGATCTGGACTTTGACTCGGTGCAGCGCGGCAACCCCGAGATCGAGCGCCGGGCGCAAGAGGTCATCAACCACTGCTGGGCGCAGGGCCCGAACAACCCCATCTTGGCGATCCACGACGTGGGTGCGGGTGGTTTGTCCAACGCCTTCCCAGAGCTGACCAACGACGCAGGTCGGGGTGCACGCTTCGATTTGCGCGCCGTCAAGCTCGAAGAATCTGGCCTGTCTCCCAAAGAAATCTGGTCCAACGAGAGCCAGGAACGCTATGTGATGGCGATCGCGCCCGAGTCTTTGCCGCAGTTCACCGCTTTTTGCGAACGCGAGCGTTGCCCCTTTGCGGTGATTGGCGTAGCGACCGATGAGCGCCAACTGGTGCTTGAAGACGGCGTTCAGCGTTCAGCGTTCAGCGTTCAGCGTGGAGATGGCGTACAGCGCTCAGCGTTCAGTGTTGAGCGTGAAGACCAAGACGCGCAAAGCTCAACGTCCAACGCTCAACGCTCAACGCCCAACGCTCAACGAGCAGTAGACATGCCCATGGACGTGCTGCTGGGCAAGCCGCCCAAAATGCACCGCGATGTCAAGACTGTGACCCGCCAATCGCCCGCGATGGACTTGACGGGCGTGAGCTTGCAAAAAGCCGTCATTGACGTGCTGAGCCATCCCACGGTGGCGTCCAAGCGCTTTTTGATCACCATCGGCGACCGCGCCGTGGGTGGCCTGACGCACCGCGACCAGATGGTCGGCCCCTGGCAAGTGCCTGTGGCCGATGTGGCCGTGACCCTGGCCGATTACCAAGGTTTTGCCGGTGAAGCCATGAGCATGGGCGAGCGCACGCCGCTGGCCTCGCTCAACGCAGCAGCATCCGGCCGCATGGCAGTGGCCGAAGCCATCACCAATTTGCTGGCAGCACCGATTGAGCTGCCCCGTGTCAAGATGTCCGCCAACTGGATGGCCGCTTGCGGCGAGCCTGGCGAAGACGCCGCGCTGTACGAAACCGTCAAGGCCGTGGGCATGGAACTGTGCCCGGCGCTCGACATCTCGATCCCTGTGGGCAAAGACAGCTTGTCGATGCGCACGCAGTGGCAGGCTGATGGCGAGACCCGCAAAGTCACCTCGCCTGTGAGCCTGATCATCACCGCCTTTGCCAGCTTGCCCGACGTGCGCGGCACGCTGACCCCGCAGCTGGACGCGCAAACCGATGACACCAGCCTGCTGCTGATCGACCTGGGCCAAGGCCAAAACCGCATGGGTGGCAGCGTGCTGGGCCAGGTGCTGGACCAGTTTGGCGACCAGGTGCCTGATCTGGAAGATCCGCAAACCTTGGTCAGCCTGGTCCATGCCGTGAACGCCTTGCGCGCCAAGGGTCAAATCTTGGCCTACCACGACCGCAGCGACGGCGGCTTGCTGGCCGCAGTGGCCGAAATGGCTTTCGCAGGCCATGTGGGCGTGGCGCTCAATGTGGACATGCTGGTCACCGAAGGCGACGGCATCACCGACAGCCGCGCCGACCACGGCGACGCCAAGAACTGGGCCGGCCAGGTCAGCGCCCGCCGCGAAGAACTCACCCTCAAAGCCTTGTTCAACGAAGAGCTGGGCGTGGTGCTGCAGGTGCGCACGGCTGAGCGCAATGCGGTTTTGCAAACCCTGCGCGAACACGACTTGTCCAAACACACGCATGTGATCGGCAAGACCCGACCCGTGCAATCGACCATCCAAAAAGGCGTGGGCGAACTCAGCATCTGGCGCGACACCAAAGAGGTGTTTGCCGCCAAGCTCGAAGACCTGCATCAAGTGTGGGACAGCGTGAGCTGGAAGATTTGCCAGCAGCGCGATAACCCGGCTTGCGCCGACGCCGAACACGCCACCGCTGGCCAGGCCAGCGACCCCGGCATGCATGTGGCATTGAGCTTTGACCCCGCCGAGAACGTGGCCGCGCCGTTCCTCAATCTGTCTCACCCCAAGGTGGCGATCCTGCGCGAGCAGGGCGTCAACTCGCATGTGGAAATGGCCTACGCCTTCCACAAAGCGGGCTTTGAGTCGCACGACGTGCACATGACCGATTTGCAGTCTGGACGCGCCAACTTGGCCGACTTCCAAGGTCTGGTGGCTTGTGGCGGTTTCAGCTACGGCGACACGCTGGGCGCAGGCATCGGCTGGGCACGCAGCATCACCTTCAACCCGGCTTTGGCCGAGCAGTTCAAAGGCTTCTTTGGCCGCACCGACACCTTCGGTCTGGGTGTGTGCAACGGCTGCCAGATGTTTGCGGAACTGGCCGACATCATCCCCGGCGCTGAGGCCTGGCCGCGCTTCACCACCAACCAGAGCGAGCGCTTTGAAGCCCGCCTGTCGATGGTCGAAGTGCTGGATTCGCCCAGCCTGTTCTTGCAAGGCATGGCGGGCAGCCGCTTGCCGATTGCAGTGGCGCACGGTGAAGGCTTTGCCAACTTCAAGCACCGGGGCAACGCGGCGCAGGCCATTGCGGCCATGCGCTTTGTGGATAACCACGGCCAGGCCACCGAGCAGTACCCGTTCAACCCCAACGGCAGCGCGGGCGGCCTGACAGCCGTGACCACCGCCGATGGGCGTTTCACGGCCATGATGCCTCACCCCGAGCGCGTATTCCGCAATGTGCAGATGAGCTGGACGAGTGGCGACATCAACGCAACCAGCCCCTGGCTGCGCGTGTGGCAAAACGCCCGCAAGTGGGTGGGCTGACCGTCTGAATGCATGAAATCTGTGGTCTCTGAACAGTGGTTTCCGCCATCGCAACTGGCGTTTTACTTTGACTCCAATTCGTGGGCCAAAGGCACGGCGCTGTACCTGCAAAACGAGGTTGTGTCCGCCCAGATGACGCCTGATGGCGACGGCTGGCGCCTCATTGCCCATGTGCAAGGTCGTGAGACATCGCCTTACAAGGTGACGGCGCAGCTGCGCGTCTCTGAAGGTGGCAACTTGCAGGCCTGGCGCTCGACTTGTACATGCCCGGTGGGGCGCATGTGCAAGCACGGCGCGGCTTTGGGCATTCACGCCTCCATGCAGGGATTTTCCATGCTGGACGAGCAAAGCGAGGCCGTTGAGCCCGGCGAAACCGCCGAGCGCCAGACGCAACTGCGCGAAGAACGCGCCTTGCAACAGGCCGAATACCTGGTGCGCGATTGGCTCACCCGACTTGAAACGGCCCATCTTCAGCAGAACTTCAGTTTGCCGGGCAGCAAAAATGAGCACTTCCTGTACGTCCTGTCTCAGGCCGTGATGGGGCAAAGGCCCGTGTTTCATCTGACCATTACGCAATCCAATCTCAAACGCGATGGCCAATGGAGCAAACCCAAGAAGGTCACCAGCGAACCGCTGGCGCACGCACCGATCTGGCGCACCTGTGCGCCTTCTGAACGGGGTATTTTTGACCTCATCAAAGCGTGCCCGCCCACCAACAGCTTCAGCTCATACGGCTTCTACAGTTCGGTGAAATTGCAGGGGGTGGCCGCCCAAATGTTGCTGCAGATGTGCAGCCAGACCGGGCGGTTGATGTGGGACACCCACGGCGTACTCAAGCCTTTGCAGTGGACGGATGCGCCCATCCGGTTCGAAGGCAGCTGGCAAGCCGTGCCCACACAGGAGAACAGTTCCGCAGGCTGGAAATTGCACATGCAGGCCGAACGGGCAGGGGTGGTTCATGGACTGAATGACCCGCCTTTTTACGTCGATGTGCTGCAAGGCCTGTGCGGCCCGCTCGACACCTTGGGCATGAGCCCCGATCAGGTTTTGCTGCTGACACAGTCGCCTGTGTTGCCCGAGCGCGTGGCGGTCAAATTTCAGCAGCAATTGATGGAACGACTCGGACCCCTGCCTTTGCCGCCAGTCATCGAGAAAATGCCTGAAATTCGCGGTGTACAACCCGTCGGCGTACTCAAATTGACGGCCATTGCCGCCCATTTGCGCACCGAGCAGGGCTTGTTTCATGCGCAGCTGGATTTTGATTACCAGGGGCATATAGGCCACTGGTCGCATCAGCAAACGCGTGTGGTGATCGGCCAGGGCCAAAAGGCCCGCATGCTGGTGCGCGACTTGAGCGCCGAGCTGGAGATTTGGGAGACGCTGGACGATCTGGGTTTTCAAGTCTGGCAGGACAATGTGTTGGGCATACCCGGGCCAGCCGGCGCTGAACGCTGGCTGGACTGGGTCGAGTCTGACTTTGCCCCCTTGCGCGAAGTCGGGCTGGTGGTGCAAGGCCATGAAGGCCTCGACCATTGGTTGCGCTATGCCGACGATGTGCATGTGAACCTGTCCGGTCAGGATGCTGTCGACGAGACCTCGCCCTGGTTTGATCTGTCGCTGGGCATGGACATTGACGGCCAGCGGGTCAACATCCTGCCTTGGGTGCCGGCCATTTTGGCGGCCTTGGCTCGCAGTGGGCAGTCGGCCTGGAATTTGGCCGAGGGCGAAACGGCCATGCCCCCCCATTTGTATCTGCCCGATTTGCATGGCCCCGGCTACGTCAAGCTGCCCACCTCCAAGATCCAGCCCTGGCTGACCATGTTGATGGAGTTGCATGGTGAACGCGGCCACGATTGGGATGGTGATGCGCTGCGCTTGTCGCGCCTGGATGCCTTGCGCACTGCGGCATCGCTGGGTGAGGGCGCTGTCTGGCAAGGCGCCAAAAGCCTGATTACCCTGATTCAGCAAATGCGCGGAGAGACAGCCTTGACCGAGGTGCCGCCTCCAGCCGGTTTGCAGGCCACATTGCGCCCGTATCAGCAGCAAGGGCTCAACTGGCTGCAATTTTTGCGCGAGCACCGACTGGCGGGTATCCTGGCCGACGACATGGGCCTGGGCAAAACGCTGCAAACGCTGGCCCACATCCTGACCGAAAAACAGGCAGGCCGTTTGTCACAACCGGCCTTGATCGTGGCGCCCGTGAGCCTGTTGGGCAACTGGCAGCGCGAAGCCGCACGCTTTTGCCCAGCGCTCAAAACACACATCCACCACGGTTTGTCGCGGCATGAAACCGTGGCCGATCTGGCGGGGTTTGACGTGGTCATCACCGCTTATTCTTTGCTTTCGCGTGACCGCGATTTGTGGCTGGCTGCGCCCTGGCACCTGTTGGTGCTGGACGAGGCCCAAAACATCAAAAATGCCAACACGCATGCGGCGCAAGTGGTCACCGAAATCCCGGTCAGCCACCGTTTGTGCCTGTCGGGTACGCCCATTGAGAACCACCTGGGCGAGTTGTGGAGCCAATTTCACTTCTTGATGCCAGGTTTCTTGGGCAGCCAAAAACGCTTCACCGAGTTGTATCGCAACCCGATCGAGCGTCAGGGCCATACCGAAAAAATGGCCCAACTGCGCGCTCGCATCACCCCGTTCATGTTGCGGCGGACCAAAGACCTGGTGGCCAGCGAATTGCCGCCCAAGATCGAAACTTTGATGCCGGTGCCGCTCGAAGGCCCGCAGGCCGACCTGTACGAGACCATCCGCCTGGGCATGGAAAAAACCGTGCGCGAAGCGCTGCACACCCAAGGACTGGGCAAGTCACAAATCACCATCCTTGACGCACTGCTCAAGCTGCGTCAGGTCTGCTGCGACCCGCGACTTCTCAAGCTCAGTGCGGCCAGCCAGGTGCGCGAGTCGGCCAAGCTCAGCCAGCTTTTGGACATGCTGCCCGAGATGGTGGCCGAAGGTCGCAAGATTTTGCTGTTCTCGCAATTCACCCAAATGCTGGGTTTGATCGAAGAAGCTTTGCCTGCGCTGGGCATCCCGTGGGTCAAGCTCACGGGCCAAAGCAAGAACCGCGACACCATCATCGACAAGTTCACCAGCGGCCAGGTGCCGCTGTTCCTGATCAGCCTCAAAGCTGGTGGTGTGGGGCTGAACCTGCCACAGGCCGACACCGTGATCCATTACGACCCGTGGTGGAACCCTGCCGTGGAAAACCAGGCCACCGACCGCGCGCACCGCATTGGCCAAAAACAAAGCGTCTGGGTGGTCAAGCTGGTCGCTCAAGGCACCATTGAAGAGCGCATGCTGGCCCTGCAAGAGCGCAAGGCGCAATTGGCGCAGGACATGTACGAAGGTGCCGTGCAGCGCAAAGAGCCGTTGTTTGGCGAGTCGGATTTGAACGAATTGCTCAAACCCTTGGGGTGAGGGGGCACGTCAACCAGGGCCCCTTGCCAAGATGCCAAGCCCCTGAGGTGTCAATTCAGACGCTTGTTTGCTTGTCATGCCGAGACGCAGCACTGAGGTGATGGAACGCCGACTGGAGGCGGGTTGACAGGTACATGGCATTTGGTAATAATAATTTTATTACCCGGAGCCATCATGACCACCACCGTCAAATTGACTGAAAACCTTGAAAACGCCTTGCGCATGCGCTGCGCGCAGGAAGGCCGAAGTCTGAGCGAAGTCATGCGCGACGCCTTGACGGCTTATTTGGCACAGCCTGCTGCCACGCCATCGGCGTGGGATTTGGGTGAGGGCGTTTTTGGCAGATTTGCTGGGCCGGTCGATCTGGCTGAAAACCGCAAAAATGAATGGGCGCAGGCCCTGCAAGCCAAGCACGAAAGTCGCTCATGAGCACCCAGGCATGGACGGCCCAAGAACCCAGCCCAGTCTGGCTGGCTCGCCCGCCGGTGCTGCAAGCCATGATGGACAGCGGTCCTTTGCTGGCCTTGTTCAACAGTGCCGATAAGTGGCACCGGCCGATTCTGACCTGGTTGCAAACACACCCTGATGTGAGCTTGCACACCACTTGGCCAGTGCTGACCGAGGTCTGCGCCTTGTTGTCCAGGCGCGTGCACAACCAGGCTGCACTCGATTTTTTGCAATGGGTGCAGCGCGGGGCACTTCAGCTGGACAAGCCTGCCGATTGGAGCCTGACCAGTGTGCTCGGGATCAGCAAGCGTTTTGCCAGCTTGCCCCTCGACTTGGCCGACGCATCCATCGCAGAAGCTGCCGAACGCCTGCAGATTCGCCATGTGGTGTCAATTGACAAAGACTTTGACGTGTACCGCAACAACAAAGGCCAGGCCCTGCAAAACCTGTTGTTCATCTAGCACTTTCATCACCCATCCGGCCAAGCTGTCGATGCTGCTGACAGATTTGTCAGGTGTTTCAGCTGCCCAGGCTCATTGCCAGCCGATGATGTCCAGTCCTTTTTCGCTGGCACAGCGGTGAACAAACTGGCGGAAGATGTTGTTGGGGCGTTGCGGGCTCATGGCACCCCGCGTTCCGCCAGCGGCTGCGCCCACCACAGCGCTTTGCGCGCCGTACTTGACCGCATCATTCAAATTGCCTCGGCCAAACACCAAGCCACTGACGGCCCCCGTGACGCCTGCAATGGCGGCCCCCGTCTTGACACCCGAGGCCACTGCGTTGTGGTCTTCGTAAGGGGGCAGACCATTCGCCTGGGCGATCGCCATGCATTGGCTCAGATGTTGTTTGGCGGCCGATTCGCCCATGGCTGTGTAGGCAGCGTTGGGGTAGAGCACAGGCATGCCTGTCGGGTTGACGCCAGTGCTCGCGCAGCCTGCGAGCAGCCCTGCCGCAAGCAGCGTAGAAGCGGTGATCCAATGCAGTGAGAAGGTGTGGCGACGTGGGGTGTTCACGGAGGGCTTTGTTCAAAAAATGGAGGGGCCATCCTATCAGCAGGCATACAAACTTCAGCAAAGTGTTACCAAAGTATGTAACAGCCATTCACTGCGGTCACCATGACATCTGACGCGGGGGGAGCTCCGTGTCTGCCGCACATGGCAGGCTGATTTGCACACAAGCGCCACCCTCAGCCAGATTGTGAAAATTCAATTGCCCCCCGTATTGCGCCAGGATGTGGCGGGCCACGGAAAGTCCCACACCCCAGTCATTGGATCGTTCTGTGTCAAATGGCATGTCAATGAACTTCTGGGCATCTGCGGGAAAGCCTGGACCTGTATCGCACAAGCTCAACACCCAGCTGGCATCAAGCAGTCTCAGCTTCAGTGTCAACGCCCGAACGGGGGATGTGGCCATGGCCTTCAAGGCATTGCGCATCACATTCTGGATCACCAGTGACAACTGCAGCGGGTCCGCTTGGACCATGCCTTGCGCCATGGCTGTGGGCATGTTGATGCTGACGTTTTTCAGTCGGGCCTCTGACTCGAGTAAGGCGCACACTTTTTCAAGCATGTCGCGCAAGCTGATGCTTTGGCTGGCCAGTGAAACAGGCGGGGCATATTTTCGGATGTTCTGGACCATTTGGCTGGCCCGGTGGGTGCACGCGATGATCTTGTCCACGCATTGCCGCATCAAACGGTCGGTCAGTCCAATGGATTGCGCTTGGTGTTGTGCGAGCTCGGCATAGCCTTGTATGGCAGCCAGCGGCTGATTCAGTTCATGGCCGATGGAGCCCGAAATGAAGCCCACGCTGCGGTGCCGCTCGTGCTGTGCAAGTTGCTCCAGCATGAGCATATTGGCTTGTACCCGTGTTTTTTCGATGGCGGTTTGTCTCAGATGGTCGGCCTGCGCCTGAATGCGCATGGCGATGTACATGAAATAGCGCAGCAAACCGAACACAAAAATCATGGACCACAGACCCAGTGTCCAGCTGTCCCGGCTGAATGTCTGAATGCCCCAATGGGTGATCACCCCTTGCAACCGTAAAAAGTGCAGCAAACCCAGGCCCAGCAAAACCCATTGCATGTGCCACGCAAACGTGTTGCCTGTGCGCACAAAAACCTGGCGCGCCGGCACAATGGACAAGATCGATGGCAAGCCAAAAGCCAGACTCGACAAAATCAAGGTCACTTTCGGGCCTGCATTGACGCGACACCATTCCATGAGCACGATGAAAGCCAGTGTCGCAATGGCCAAAACAGACAAGCGGCGCACTTGGGGCCCTTGATCGTAAAAACGGGCCAAGCCCATGCCCATCAACACAAAACTGGCGCTGTTCAATCCGATCGGAATGCTGTAAGACCAAAGGGGCGCCAGCGATTCACGGAAAACGGTGGGGATGCCGGTCACCCCCCACAGCAGCGCAGCCACCGTCCAATACCGGGCCGATGAATCCAGTTGCTTGAAAAAAAAGCTGGCGGCAACACCTCCCAGGAGAGAGATCAATCCAAAAAATATGAACAGACTCTGGATGTTGTAGGCGTTCATCGTGAATTGACCTTGCGTGCAAATTTGATGATTTTATTGTTTTAATCATCCATCCGACACACTCTCAAGGCCATCATCCCTTTCAGGCCTTGTTAAAGGGCAAGGTGAAGCTCAAGTTGAGCGCCGAAAATGTCCCATGCAAGCGCCACATCGCCTTGGCCTGGCGCAACCTCAGTGCATGCCTACGATGGGTCGTGTCTTGTAGAAATTGACTGGGCTTTCGGACACGGCGTTGAGCACCGACTTCTTGATCTTGCCCACCACATGCATTTCGCAAGGCTTGCAGTCAAAGCGCAGGGTGAGTTTTTCCTTGCCGTTGATCAGTTGCAATGGCTCGGCTTTCACGGTGCCTTGTACGCCCGTCACGCCTTTGGCTTGCTTGGGGCACAGGCTCATCGAAAAGCGCACGCAGTGCTTGGTGATCATCAGGCTGACTTCGCCCAGTTCTTCTTGCGCCTCGTAGGCGGCGGCGATCACCTTCACGCCGTGCTTGTCATAAAAGTCACGCGCTTTTTGGTTGTAGACGTTGGCCAAGTAGGTCAGCGTGTCTTCGGGGTAAACAACGGGCGGCTCAATGGGCACGGCGCGCGGCAGGCGTTGCAGGCCCTGGGCGCGTGCGGTCTCAAGCGCAGCCACCGCGTCGCGGCGCAAGGCGTTGAGCTGTGAGGGCGGCACAAACCAGAGGCGGGGCAGGGCGAGCTGCACATCCAGCGGCTCGAACAGGGTGTCGCCCAGTTTGCCCAAAGCGCTTTTCAGTTTGTCCTCTGCCTGGGCTGGGTCTTTGGGGGCTTGCCAGGCCATGGCCATGTGCGCCGTGCCGGTGTGGCCCGCTTCGTCGGTCAGGGTCAATTGCAGGCCATCGGCCGTTTCAGACAGCTGCATCCAAACGCCCATCCGCCGTTCCGCAGACTTTTTGTCCAGCGTGCGCACCCAGCTCATGTCGCGGTTGCGGTTGACCTGCACGCCTTTGCGCAAGTCCTTGAAGCCGTCCATCGGGTCTTTGGGGAACAGTCGCCAAACGCCCTTGGTTTTCTGCGCTTCCACCCGGTTGATCTGCAGGCCCACCAGCTCCTTTTGCAGGTCGTAGTAGCACAGGCCGTCGCCGTTGTGCAGCTCGGCAGCCGGGTCGTCGGTGGTGATTTCGACATGCTCGGACGTGACCTTGCTCACCCAGCCAATCGGCTGGCCGGGGTTCTTGGGGGTGTCGAAGGCACCGATGTCTTCCTTGCGGCCTTGCACAAAGTAGTCGGTGAATTCGCGGTTGAAGTTCTGATTCGGGTCCGGCTCGAAGCTGAAGGTGGTGCGGCCATGTGAGGCAGGGGCCAGCTCCGGGCGCTCGGTCAGCACCTCGTCAAACAGCTTGCGGTAGTGGGCCGTGATGTTCTTCACATAGGCCATGTCCTTGTAGCGGCCTTCGATCTTGAAGCTGCGGATGCCCGCATCCACCAGCGCGCGCAGGTTCTCGCTTTGGTTGTTGTCTTTCATGCTCAGCACATGCTTGTCGTGCGCAATGATGCGGCCTTGCGCGTCTTTCACTTCATACGGCAGGCGGCAGGCTTGAGAGCAGTCGCCCCGGTTGGCGCTGCGGCCCGTGTGCGCATGGCTGATGAAGCATTGCCCGCTGTAGGCCACGCACAAAGCGCCGTGCACAAAAAATTCAATCACGGTGCGCTCGGTATCAATCACGTCCCGGATGGCGCTGATCTGCGGCAACGTGAGCTCGCGGGCCAGCACGATCTGGCTCAAACCTGCGTCTTGCAAAAATTTGGCTTTCTCGGGCGTACGGATATCGGTTTGGGTACTGGCGTGCAGCTGGATGGGCGGCATGTCGATCTCGAGCAGGCCCATGTCCTGAACGATCAGCGCGTCTACGCCAGCGTCGTACATCTGCCAGGCCAGCTTGCGAGCGCCTTCGAGTTCGTCGTCCCGCAAGATGGTGTTGAGCGTGACAAAGATGCGGCTGTGAAAGCGGTGCGCGTGCTGCACCAGTTTCGCAATGTCCTGCACGGAGTTGTCGGCCGTGGAGCGCGCGCCAAAGGATGGTCCGCCAATGTAGACCGCGTCCGCTCCGTGGTTCACGGCTTCGATGCCGATCTCCAGGTTGCGGGCGGGGGCGAGGAGTTCGAGTTGGTGAGGCTGCATGGGCTGGGATTATCCCAGCTTGCAACGTTGGCAACTCAGGCAAACCACCCGCTCTGGGGCTGCTGGTGCTGGTTGGGGTGATGTGGCCAAGCGAAACGCCTCTTAGCCCCGGCCAGTGCCTGTAGCCCCAGAGCGCACTGTGCATTCATGGCGGCAAAAAAAACGCGACCAAAGTCGCGTTTTTCCGGGGCGTGCAGCGCGCAGATCACTGAATCTTGGCTTTGCTGCGCAATTCTTCCTGGAACTTGGCCAGTCTTTGTTGCTGCAATTGCTGCGAAATCTGGGGTTTGACTTCTTCGAGTTTGGGCAATTGGGCTTCACGCACGTCATCCACACGGATGATGTGGTAACCAAACTGGCTTTTCACCGGGGTTTCGGTCATCTGGCCTTTTTCAAGCTTGGTCATCGCACCCGAAAACTCGGGCACATAGCTGCCTGCAGCTGCCCAGTCCAGGTCACCACCGTTTGCGCCGGAGCCTGGGTCCTTGGAGGCTTTTTTGGCCAGGTCTTCAAATTTTGCACCTTTTTTGATGTCCGCGATCAGGGCCAGCGCTTCGCCTTCTTTTTCCACCAGGATGTGGCGGGCGCGGTATTCCTTGCCACCATTGGCCGCGGCGAATTTGTCGTATTCGGCTTTGATGTCGGCATCGGTGACGGCATTCTTTTTCTGGAAATCGGCAAACAGTTGACGGATCAGAATGGTTTGACGGGCCAACTCAAGCTGGTTTTTGTACTCTTCAGAAGCATCCAGACCGCGTTTTTTGGCTTCTTGCATGAAGATTTCGCGAGCAATCAGTTCTTCCTTGATTTGAGCCAGAACTTCGGGGGTGACCGGGCGGCCAGATGCTTCGACTTGCTGCTTGAGCACTTCCACGCGCGAAGAGGGCACGGGCTTGCCGTTGACCACAGCGATGTTTTGCGCGAAGGCTGGAACAGCCATCAGGGCCACCACGGCGGCGCTG
The DNA here is from genome assembly GCF_003063315.1 of Limnohabitans sp. T6-5. GTDB lineage: Bacteria > Pseudomonadota > Gammaproteobacteria > Burkholderiales > Burkholderiaceae_C > Limnohabitans_A. The sequence goes on along the minus strand of NZ_NERV01000002.1, from coordinate 360,585 downwards.
AGCATTTGCTTTTTCATTGTCTTTTCCTCAATGACTTGGTTGTCAGGTATGAAACAAGGGTACAAAAAAAGGCGGCCACTTGATACTGTGGCTGCCCGGTTTCAGATCAGCTCGATGGCCAAGGCATGCAGGCCTTGGTCAATGAAATCTTGCAGCGCATCATACACAAGACGATGCCTCTGAACGCGGCTGAGCGTGGTAAACAAAGGTGAAGCAATGCACACACGAATATGACTGCCTTCGCCACTGGCGCTGGCCCCCGCATGTCCGGCGTGGGCCGCGCTTTCATCGATCACTTTCAGGGCTGTGGGTTGCAGGCGCTCGGTGAGCCGGTCTTGGATGCGTTGGCTGACGCTGGCCTGTGTTTGTCCACTCATGACGAAGACCCGTCTTTAGGCAGGTGCCGGGCCACGTAAAGGCCTTGTCCGACAATAAAAATCAAGGGAAACGCGTAGCCCCAGAGCTTGAAATTGACCCAGTCTTCGGTGCTGTAATAAGCCGCCACATAGCCGTTGATCGCGGCCATGAACAAGCAATACAGCATCCAGGAGATGTTCATGCGGTGCCAAACTTGGCGCGGCAATTCCAATTGCTGGCCCAGCAACATGAGCAGGAAATTTTTCTTCAGGAACACATGGGCCACGCCCAGCGCCACGGCCAAGCCGGTGTAGAGCAAGGTGGGTTTCCACTTGATGAAGCGTTCATCGTGCAGGCCCAGGGTCAGGGCCCCAAAGCCCAGCACCAGCACCAAAGTGATCTTGTGCATGGCTTGCAGCTTGCCATCCATTTTGTAGATGAGGACTGTCTGGAGCACGGTGGCGGCCATCAACACGGCGGTCGCGGTGTAAATGTCGGTGGTTTTGTAGGCGCCGAAAAACAGCAGGATGGGGAAAAAATCGATCAGAAATTTCATGGAGGCAATCGGCGTAGGGAGCGCCCGGGTCAACAGGCGGCGGGGGTCATAAAGCTTCGAAGTCTAACGAGGCGGAGTTCATGCAGTAGCGCAGGCCGGTTGGGGCCGGGCCGTCTTCAAAGACATGGCCCAGGTGTGCGCCGCATTGGGTGCAGACGGTTTCCACCCTCCGCATGCCGTGGCTGATGTCCACACGCTCTTCAATGGCCTGGTCCGATGTGGCTTGCGAGAAGCTGGGCCAGCCACAACCGGCATCAAATTTCGTGTCTGACTTGAAAAGTTCGGCATCACAGCAGACGCAGCGGTAAATTCCGTTGGCCCAGTGGCCTTCGTATTTGCCGGTGAAAGGCCGCTCGGTGGCGGCCTGGCGCGTCACCGCAAATGCTGCAGGCTCAGCGCCTTTGGCTGCCAGCAGCTCGCGCCACGCTTGTTCGGTTTTTTCAATTTTGCTCATGATGAACAGCTGATCTCCAGTTGGCCCGCCCAATCGGGCGGCAGGTCGGCATAGGCTTCCAAGCCGGGATGCTCGTCAAAGGGTGACTGTAGCAAGTTGTGCAGGGTCTCGATTTCAGAAAAATCACCATTTTGGGCTTGGCGGATGGCGATTTCGGCCAAATGGTTGCGCAGCACGAACTTGGGGTTGACGCGCAGCATGGCCAAGCCCAAGGCCTGAGAAGGTGCTGCGCCCACGCGGGCACGGTAGCGCGCCAGCCAGGCTTGCCAACGGGGGCGATCCAGAAAAAGGTCTTGCATGCCTTGCATGTCCGGCCAGCCTGCGGCCATGGCTTGGCTCAGTTGCCGCCAAAAGTGGGTGTAGTCCACCCGTTCGGAGGCCAGCAATTGCAACAAATCTTCAACCAGCGACCAGTCGGCTTCGCGCGCCGATTCCGTGGCCAGATCACCCGTCAGGCCCAACTTGGCCCGCATGACAGCGCCCAGCGCACGGGGAAAACCGGTTTTGTAGCCTTCCAGCACCTTCAGCGTCAGGTCTTGGTCTTCAATCAACGGCAGCAGAGCCTGTGCCAGGCAAAACAGGTTCCAGTAAGCGACGTTGGGCTGGCGGCTGTAGGCGTAGCGGCCCTGGGTGTCGGTGTGGTTGCAAATGTGCCCGGGGTCAAAGCCATCCATGAACTGGAAGGGGCCGTAGTCGATGGTCAGGCCCAGCAGGCTCATGTTGTCGGTGTTCATCACGCCGTGGCAAAAACCCACGCCCTGCCATTGGGCCAGCAGTTGGGCGGTGCGCTCTTGCACGACATCCAGCAAGGCCGCATACACATTGCCACCCCAGCCTTCAGCGCGCGCATGGCATTCGGGCAAATGGTGAGCGATGGCATGGTCTGCCAAGGCGCGCAGGTTGGCCACATCGCCTTGCGCAGAAAAATGTTCCAAGTGCCCAAACCGTAAAAAACTCGGCGCCACGCGGGCCACCACGGCGGCGGTTTCCATGACTTCACGGCGCACAGGCTCGGGTGAGGCCACCAGGCTCAAGGCCCGTGTGCTGGGGATGCCCAGCCCATGCATGGCTTCACTGCACAGGTATTCCCGAATGCTGGAGCGCAGCACCGCCCGGCCATCTCCGCGCCGGGAGTAGGGCGTGGGGCCTGCGCCTTTGAGCTGAATTTCTTGCGGTCCCAGCGCCGATTGCGCCTCGCCCAGCCAAATGGCCCGGCCATCGCCCAGCTGGCCCGCCCATTGGCCGAACTGATGGCCGCTGTAAACCGTGGCCAGTGGGTCCGCGCCGGGCAGCAAGGCATTGCCCGCAAACGCCTGCAAGTGCTGTTCATCCAGCAAGGACTGGGGCCAAGCCAAGTCCTTGAGCAAGTCCAGATTGCGCATGGCCCAGACGGGTGCAGCCAAGGGCGTTGGGTGCAGGCGGGTGAAAAATTGTGGGCCCAGTTGGGTCAGTCGGTGTGTCCAGGTCAAAGGGCTGGAGCGCGCATCCGCATGGGCAGCAAGGTCGGGGTAGGAAGGCATGCCGGATTGTCACGCCCTTGACAAGAACCCGTGTTTTGGCGGGTTTTCTCAAAAAGGGCCTTGGCGCGTGCGTGCACAATGATTCGATTGAATATTCACAACCTTGACAGGAGAACCCGATGCTCGGACTGATGCAACAGCAATCACTGCTGATTTCCTCTTTGATCGACTTTGCCGAACGCCACCATGGCGATGGTGAAATCATCTCTCGCCGTGTGGAAGGCGATATTCATCGCAGCAATTGGGCCACGGCGGCGCGCCGCTCACGGCAAGTGGCCAATGCTCTGGATGGCATGCAGCTGGCGCAAGGCAGCCGAGTGGCCACGCTGGCCTGGAACGGCTATCGCCACCTGGAGTTGTACTTTGGTGTCAGCGGATCGGGTCGCGTGCTGCACACCATCAACCCGCGCCTGCACCCCGAGCAAATTGCCTGGATTGCCAACCATGCGGAAGACCAAGTCTTGTGTTTTGACATGACCTTTTTGCCGCTGGTGCAAGCAGTGCACGCCCAGTGCAAGACCATCCGGCAATACGTCGCCTTGTGCGATGCCGACAAACTGCCTGCAGATACGGGCATTCCGGGTCTGGTCAGCTACGAGGCCTGGATGGGCCAACAGCCCGATACCTATGACTGGCCGACCCTGGACGAAAACACCGCATGCACGCTGTGCTACACCAGTGGTACCACGGGCAATCCCAAAGGGGCGTTGTACAGCCACCGCTCGACGGTCTTGCACGCTTATGCAGCGGCCTTGCCTGATGTGATGTGCATTTCGGCCCGCGACTCGATCTTGCCGGTGGTGCCCATGTTCCACGTCAACGCCTGGGGCATTCCCTACAGCGCGGCCATGGTGGGGGCCAAACTGGTCTTTCCAGGGCCAGCGCTGGACGGCAAATCGGTGTATGAATTGATCGAAACCGAAGGCGTGACCTTTGCGGCGGGCGTGCCCACGGTCTGGCAAATGTTGTTGGGCCACATGAAACCTGCAGGCTTGAAGTTCAGCAAGTTGACGCGCACCGTGATTGGCGGCTCGGCATGCCCGCCAGCCATGATCACCGCCTTCCGCGAAGACTACGGTGTTGAAGTGCTGCACGCTTGGGGCATGACCGAGTTGAGCCCGCTGGGCACCTTGTGCAACCTCAAAAACAAGCACGAGCGCTTGTCCGACGCGGAGAAGATGAAGATCCGCATGAAGCAAGGCCGCTGCATTTTCGGCATTGACATGAAGATCGTGGACGAGCAGGGTCAAGAACTGCCGCACGATGGCAAATCGGCGGGCGATCTGTTGGTCAAAGGCCCCTGGGTCATCGCTTCGTATTTCAAGCAAGAGGGCGGCGATCCGCTGGTCAATGGCTGGTTCCCGACGGGCGACGTGGCCACCATCGATGCCGATGGTTTCATGCAGATCACCGACCGCAGCAAGGACGTGATCAAGTCGGGCGGCGAATGGATCAGCTCCATTGATGTGGAAAACATCGCCATGGCGCACCCGGCCGTGGCCATGGCGGCCTGCATCGGCATGCGCCACCCCAAGTGGGATGAGCGTCCGATCGTGTGTGTTGTCACAAAACCTGGCGCGCAAGTCAGCCGAGATGAGCTGATCGCCTTCTACGAGGGCAAGACCGCCAAATGGCAAATTCCGGACGATGTGGTGTTTGTCGACGCCATTCCATTGGGCGCCACGGGCAAGATGCTCAAGACACGCTTGCGTGAGCAATTGACTGGTTACACATTGCCTGGCCTTTGAAGCCAGCCTGCCCGCGTGACGGCAAGTCGCGTGGGTGATAAGACTTAGGGGCAAACCCCGTGCGTGTTTGCACACAACACGGTTACGCTGACCTTGTAACGACTCAATTTGTAGGAGACAAACCATGAAATTCACCACCCGATTGATCACCGCCGCAGCTTTGGCGGCTTGTGCTTTTGGCGCCTGGGCTCAAAAAGGCGAGACCGTCAAGATTGCCTGGATCGACCCGCTGTCCGGCCTGATGGCCCCCGTGGGCAGCAACCAGCTCAAGAGTTTTCAGTTCTTTGCCGAAAAATTCAGCCAAAGCAACCCTGCGGGCGTCAAGTTCGAAGTCATTGGCATTGACAACAAATTGAGCCCCGCTGAAAGCCTGAACGCGCTCAAAGCTGCCATGGATCAGGGCGTGCGCTACATCACGCAAGGCAACGGCTCTTCTGTGGCCGGCGCTCTGATCGAAGCGATCAATAAGCACAATGAGCGCAACCCGGGCAAGGAAATCATCTTCCTGAACCACTCTGCAGTGGACCCCGACTTCACCAACAGCAAGTGCAGCTACTGGCACTTCCGCTTTGATGCCGACACGTCCATGAAGATCGAGGCCATGACCACCTTCATGAAGGATGACAAGGACATCAAGAAGGTTTACCTGTTCAACCAGAACTACTCGCATGGCCACCAAGTCGCCAAGTTCGCCAAGGAAAACCTGGCCCGCAAGCGTTCTGACGTCCAGATCGTGGGCGAAGACTTGCACCCACTGGCCCAGGTGCGTGACTTCTCTCCTTACATTGCCAAGATCAAGGCCTCGGGTGCCGACACGGTGATCACCGGCAACTGGGGCTCTGACCTGTCGCTGCTGGTCAAGGCCGCCAACGAAGGGGGCTACACCGGCAAGTTCTACACCTACTACACCGGCGTGTCGGGCACACCCACAGCGCTGGGTCAAGGCGGTGCAGGCCGCGTCTACCAGATCGCCTACAACCACTACAACATGGGTGGCGACCTGGGCAAGTGGATGGCCGAGTTCAAGACCAAGTTCAACGATGACTTCTACACCGGCTCGGTGATCTCCATCTACAACGCTTTGGGCGAAGCCATGGCCAAAGCCAAATCCACCGACCCTGTCAAAGTGGCGGCAGCGATGGAGGGCTTGAAGTACAAAAACTTCAACGGTGAAGTGGAAATCCGCAAGGCTGACCACCAGTTGCAGCAGCCGCTGTACATGACCGTCTGGCAAAAAGCCGACAAGAAATACCCTTACAGCCCGGAAAACACCGGCATGACGCTGGCACCCGTCAAGGAGTTCCCATCGTACGTGTCCAGCACACCGACCAGCTGCCAGATGAAGCGTCCAGGCTGATCAGGACATGGGCGGGCCTTGTGCTCGCCTGAGAAGGAAGGGTCAAGAGGCCCGATAACTCCCTCGTTGTCGGGCCTTTTTTTGGGCGCCTTGGCGCTGTTTTCATCGGGTTGACCCCGGGCAACCCACTTTCGGTAACGAAGTTAGGCTGAGTGACAGCCTGGAAAGTTTCTTATGGAGTTTTTCATCATCTCCATGCTCAACGGTCTCAGTTACGGACTGTTGCTCTTCATGCTCAGCTCCGGGCTGACGCTGATTTTCAGCATGATGGGTGTGCTCAACTTTGCGCACGCCAGCTTTTACATGATCGGCGCCTATTTCGGCTACACCCTGATGGGTTGGATCGGATTTTGGCCCGCACTCATCGTGGCGCCTTTGCTGGTCGGGGCCTGCGGTGCGCTGTTTGAACGCGTGACCCTGCGCAAAGTTCACCCCTTTGGCCATGTGCCTGAGTTGCTGGTGACTTTTGGCCTGTCTTATGTGGTGCTCGAACTGGTGCAACTGATCTGGGGCCGCACAGCGGTTGAATTTGCACCGCCCGAGATCCTGCGCAGCTCGGCCTTCACCCTGATCAACCATTCCGTGCAAGGCCTGAGTCTGGTTTGGGGCTCTGCGTCTGCCGATGTTTGCCGCGCTGCCGATGCCGCCGTTCGCGTGGTTTGTTCGCCGTTTCCGGCCACACGCGCCTTCATGATGCTGGTGGCCTTGCTGATGCTGGTGTCTTTGTGGGTGCTGCTGACGCGCACGCGAATTGGCTTGGTGATCCAGGCGGCTTTGACGCACCCCGAAATGACCGAGTCTTTGGGCCACAACGTGCCGCGTGTGTTCATGCTGGTGTTTGGTGCAGGCACGGGCCTGGCGGGACTGGCCGGTGTCATCGGTGGCAGCACCTTTGTCACCGAACCGGCCATGGCCGCCACCGTGGGCTCAGTCATCTTTGTGGTCGTGGTCGTGGGCGGCATGGGGTCGCTGTCTGGCGCGTTTTTGGCGTCGGTGCTGATCGGTGTGATTCAGACCTTTGCCGTGGCCATTGACTATTCCTTCCTCACCCTGGCCAAAGACATGGGCTGGGCGCTGTCAGCTGCCACCCAAGACAATTCATTTGCCAAGTTGACCTTGTCACAAGTGGCGCCGATCTTGCCGTACCTCTTTTTGGTGCTGATCCTGATCTTCCGGCCCAAGGGTCTTTTGGGCACTCGCGAGGGTTAAGACATGGCTGCTGTATACAAATTCAAACCTTACAACGTGGGCCGCTGGGTCATCTGGAGCCTGTTCGCGCTGGTGCTGCTGGCTGCGCCGCTGGTGTTCACCAGCAACTTGTCCACCACCATGCTGGCGCAGATGGGCATCGCCATCATTGCCTGTCTGTCCTACAACATCTTGTTGGGCCAAGGCGGCATGCTGAGCTTTGGCCATGCGGTCTACACCGGGCTGGGCTCTTACATGGCCATTCACGCCCTTAACGCCGTGAGCGGTGGCAAGCTGCACATCCCCGTGAGCCTGCTGCCCATCATTGGCGGCTTGGCGGGCATGGGCTTTGCCGTTTTGTTGGGCTATGTCACTACGCGCAAATCGGGCACGCCCTTTGCCATGATCACCCTGGGCGTGGCCGAGCTGGTGTTTGCCATGTCGCTCATGTTCTCCGAATTTTTCGGGGGCGAGGCCGGCGTGTCGGGCAACCGGGTGGCTGGGCAAGCGTTTTTTGGCATCACCTACGGCCCACAAATTCAGGTTTATTACCTGATCGCCGCCTACACCTTTGTGTCTGTGGCCTTGATGTACGCCTTCACCCAGACACCCCTGGGCCGCATCCTGAACGCGGTGCGTGACAACCCCGAGCGCGTCGAGTTCATTGGCTACAACACGCAGCGCGTGCGCTACATGGCCTTCATCATCGCTGGCTTTTTTGCCGGTATTGCGGGTGGCTTGGGCGCGCTCAACTTCGAGATCGTGACCGCCGAAGTGGTGGGGGCAGGGCGCTCAGGCGCTTATTTGCTGTTCACCTTTCTGGGGGGCGCCACCTTCTTCTTTGGCCCCATTCTGGGCGCCATCCTGAAGGTCATTGCCTTTGTGCTGCTGTCCGAGCTGACCAAGGCTTGGCTGTTGTACCTGGGCTTGGTGTTCCTGTTCATGGTCATGTACGCCCCGGGCGGCATTGCCAGCTTGATCATGATGAACCTGCGGGTGGCCAAATTTGGCAAATTGCGCCAAATCTGGATCAGCTACCTGGGCTTGGGCCTGACGGCTTTCGTGATGCTGGCCGGTGCGGGGGCCATGATCGAGATGGTTTACCACCTGCAACTCAATTCCGCATTGGGTGACACCGTGAAATTCATGGGCGTGAGCCTGAACGCCAAAGGCCTGGACAGCTGGTTTGGCTGCGCCTTTGTCATGCTCACAGGCCTGGGCCTGTTTGAGTTGTCGCGTCGTCAATACGTGCTGGAGTGGGGCGAAATCCAGACCGACATTGAAAAAGAAATCAAGCGCCGGGAGACCGCAGTATGAGTACCTACGCTCTTGAACTCAAAGACCTTCGCAAGAACTTTGGCAAAACCGAGATCATCCGTGGCGTGAACCTGGCGGTGCAAGCGGGTGAGCGCGTGGCGGTGATCGGCCCCAACGGCGCTGGCAAATCCACGTTGTTCAACCTGATCAGCGGGCGCTTTGGCCCCACCAGCGGCGACATTTTGCTCAATGGGCAGCGCATCCAGCACAAGACCCCCTATGAAATCAACCGCATGGGGCTGTCGCGCAGCTTCCAGATCACCAACATTTTTCCCAAGCTCAGCGTGTTTGAAAACTTGCGCTGCGCCGTGCTCTGGAGCCTGGGCTACAAGTACACCTTTTTCAAGTTCCTGTCGGGCTTGAAAGATGCCAACGAACGCACCGATCAGTTGCTGGAGATGATCCATTTGGACAAAAAGCGCGATGTGTTGGCCATGAACCTGACCTATGCCGAGCAGCGTGCCCTGGAAATTGGCGTGACCATTGCAGGTGGCTCGGATGTGATCTTGCTGGACGAACCGACGGCGGGCATGAGCAAAAGCGAGACTTCTCGCTTCATCCGCCTCATCAAGGAAGTCACCGTGGGCAAAACACTGCTGACGGTGGAGCACGACATGGGCGTGGTGTTTGGGCTGGCCGACAAGATTGCGGTGGTGGTCTATGGCGAAGTGATCGCCTTTGACACGCCTGAAGCGGTCCGCGCCAATGCGAAAGTTCAAGAGGCTTACCTGGGCTCCAGTGTGGCCGACAGCCAGGCGGGAGGCCACTGACATGCTCAAAGTTGAAAATCTTCACGCCTATTACGGCAAAAGCCATGTGCTGCATGGTGTGAGCTTTGGCGTGGGCCAAGGCGAGATCGTGGCTTTGCTCGGCCGCAACGGCTCCGGCCGCTCCACCACGGCCAAGGCCATCATGGGCCTGGTGGACTGCCAAGGCCTGATTGACTGGCGGGGCCAGCCGATTCAGGGGAAAAAAGCCTACGAAGTGGCGCACTTGGGGATTGGCTATGTGCCGGAGAACCGCGACATCTTCCCCAAATTGACGGTGTCGCAAAACCTGCAACTGGGGCAGAAATCGGGGGCCAAAAACAGCCGCTGGTCGTTCGATGACATGTACGCCATGTTTCCGCGCCTCAAAGAGCGTGAGCACACCGAGGCAGGGGTTTTGTCGGGCGGCGAACAGCAAATGCTCACCCTGTGCCGCACACTGATGGGCGACCCGGACTTGATCATCATCGATGAGCCCACGGAAGGTCTGGCCCCCAAGATCGTTGAACTGGTGGGCCAATACCTGCAACAGCTCAAAAGCCGTGGCATTTCGGTGTTGCTGATCGAGCAAAAACTGACGATCGCCATGAACATTTCAGATCGGACATTGGTCATGGGTCACGGCAGCATCGTGTTTGAAGGCACGCCCGATGACTTGCGGCAAAACACCTACATCCGCAAGGAATGGCTGGAAGTCTGAAATCGGTCCCGGTTGAGACAGCATCTCTGCGTTTTTGGCCATTGAGCCACTACAATCACAGCAAAATAGAACGACCGTTCTTTTTTATTCGCAGTTTTATTTCACGCAAAGGAACGCCAGCATGACAGCTGAATACAAAGTCCACGGTGATGTCGCGGTCATCACCCTGATGAACCCGCCCGTCAATGGTCTGGGTCTTTCCACCCGCATCGGCATCACCGATGGTCTGGAAAAAGCCAACAACGACGCGGCCGTCAAGGCAATTGTCATCACCGGTGGTGGCAAAGCCTTCTCGGGCGGCGCGGACATCCGTGAATTTGGGTCGCCCAAGGCGGTCCAGGAACCCAATTTGCTGAGCGTGATCCGCGCTTGCGAAAACTCGGGCAAACCCGTGGTCGCCGCTATCCACTCGGTCGCCATGGGCGGTGGTTTGGAATTGGCCCTGGGCTGCCACTACCGCATCGCAGCGCCTGGCGCCAGCATTGCGCTGCCTGAAGTCAAGCTGGGCCTGATCCCCGGAGCAGGCGGCACGCAGCGTCTGCCCCGCGTGATCGGTGTCGAAGCGGCGCTCAACATGATCGTCAGCGGCGAAGCCATCAAGAGCGAAATGCTGGCCATGTTGCCCGGTCAAAAGCTGTTTGATGTGATGGCCAAGTCAGCCGAATCATTGGCTGAAGAAGCTTTGGCCTTGGCGCGCAAAGTGGCCGCAACGCATGCCGATGGCACGCCACTGCCGCTGGTCAAAAACCTGCCTTGCAAGCACCCCCAAGGCGATGCGTACTTCCAGTTCACACGCAACATGGTCAAGGGCATGGCCAAAAACCTGCCTGCACCAGCCAAATGCGTGGACGCGGTTGAAGCCGCCACCAAGAAGAAATTTGACGACGGCATGGTCGTTGAGCGTGACATCTTCATGAACCTGATGCTGACGCCTGAAAGTCGTGCACTGCGCCACATTTTCATCGCCGACCGTGCAGCATCCAAGATCCCTGACGTGCCCGAAGACACACCCAAGCGCGAGATCAAGTCGATCGCCGTGATTGGTGCGGGCACCATGGGCGGCGGTATCTCGATGAACTTCCTGAACGCGGGCATTCCGGTCAAGATGCTGGAAATGAAACAAGACGCGCTGGACCGTGGCGTGGCCACCATCCGCAAGAACTACGAAGCGCAAGTCAAAAAGGGCAAGCTCAAGCAAGAGAAATACGACGAGCGCATGGCGCTTTTGTCCACCACGCTGAGCTACGACGACATCGGCCAGGCTGACCTGGTGATCGAAGCCGTGTTTGAAGAAATGGGCGTGAAAGAAGCCGTCTTCAAGAAGCTCGATGAAGTGATGAAGCCCGGCGCCATCCTGGCCTCCAACACGTCGACGCTTGACGTTAACAAGATTGCCTCTTTCACCAAGCGCCCACAAGACGTGGTCGGCATGCACTTCTTCAGCCCCGCCAACGTGATGAAGCTGCTCGAAGTCGTGCGCGGTGCACAAACCGGCAAAGACGTGCTGGCCACCGTGATGGCCATTGGCAAAAAGATCAAGAAAACTTCGGTGGTCTCGGGCGTGTGCGATGGTTTCATCGGCAACCGCATGATCGAGCAATACAGCCGCCAGGCTGGCTTCCTGATCGAAGAAGGTTGCACACCCGCTCAGGTGGACAAAGCCGTCGAGAAGTTTGGTTTTGCCATGGGCCCCTTCCGCATGGGCGACTTGGCCGGCAACGACATCGGCTGGGCCATTCGCAAGCGCCGCTACACCGAAAAGCCCAATCTCAAGTACAGCAAAACCGCTGACTTGTTGTGCGAAATGGGCCGTTACGGTCAGAAGACCGGCGCAGGCTGGTACGACTACCAGGCTGGCAAGCGCGACGCGATCCCCAGCGCCGTGGTGGTCGAGATGATCGAAAAGCACCGCGCCGACATGGGCATCACCGCACGCAAGATTTCGGACGACGAAATCGTGCAACGCCTGGTGTTCTCGCTGGTCAACGAAGCCGCCCACATTCTGGAAGAAGGCATTGCCAGCAAGGCCAGCGACATCGACATGGTCTACATCACCGGTTACGGCTTCCCGTTCTGGCGCGGTGGCCCCATGAACTACGCCGACACGATTGGCCTGTTCAACGTCGCCGAAGCCATGAAGCGCTTTGCGAAAAATCCGCACGACGACGCCCAGTTCTGGCAACCCGCGCCTTTGTTGGCACGTTTGGTGGCCGAAGGCAAGACATTCAACTGACTTGGGGTTGAGCGTTCTGCGTTGGGCGTTGAGCGTGAAAAGACTGGGAACAACTGTTCACCGCTCATCGCTCCATGCACATAACCAGACGCTCATCCACATCCCCCAACGCTGAACGCTGAACGCTGAACGCTCAACGCTCAACGCCATAAACAAGGATTCAAAATGACCAATGCAGTGATCGTATCTACCGCCCGTACCCCTCTGGCCAAGAGCTGGAAGGGCGCTTTCAACATGACCCACGGCGCAACTCTCGGCGGTCACGCCGTGCAGCACGCTGTGGCCCGCGCGGGCATTGACGCCGCCGAAGTCGAAGACGTGATCATGGGTTGCGCCACGCCCGAAGGTGCCACCGGTGCCAACATCGCCCGCCAAGTCGCCCTGAAGGCCGGTTTGCCGATTTCGGTGTCGGGCATGACCGTGAACCGCTTTTGCTCGTCGGGCCTGCAAACCATTGCTTTGGCGGCGCAACGCATCATCGCGGGCGAAGGCCAGGTGTATGTGGCCGGTGGCGTGGAAAGCATTTCTTGCGTGCAGCAAGAAATGAACACCCACATGCTGCAAGACTTGGCCTTGGCCAAGATGAAGCCCGAGATCTACTGGAACATGCTGCAAACCGCCGAGCAAGTGGCCAAGCGCTACAAGATCGGCCGTGACGTGATGGATGCCTACGGTGCGGCCAGCCAGCAAAAAGCCTGCGCTGCGCAAGCTGCTGGCTTGTTCAACGACGAAATCGCGCCCATCACCGTGACGCAAGGCGTGATTGACAAGGTCATGGGCATGACCACAAAGCAAGTCACTGTGAGCGTGGACGAAGGTCTGCGCGAAGGCACCACCGTGGAAGCCATCAGCGGCTTGCGCTCGGCTTTGCCCGGTGGTTTGGTCACAGCGGGCAACGCCAGCCAGTTTTCGGACGGCGCAGGCGCATGCGTGCTGATGGACGAAAAGCTGGCCGAACAACGCGGTTTGAAGCCCCTGGGCCGTTTCCTCGGTTTTGCTGTGGCCGGTTGCGAGCCTGACGAAATGGGCATCGGCCCCGTGTATGCCGTGCCCAAAGCGCTGGCGCGTTTGGGCCTCACCGTCAATGACATCGACCTGTGGGAACTGAACGAAGCGTTTGCGGTGCAGGTGCTGTATTGCCGCGACAAGCTGGGCATCCCGGCCGATCGTCTGAACGTCAACGGTGGCGCGATCGCAGTGGGTCACCCCTACGGCGTGTCGGGCCAGCGCCTCACGGGCCACGCCCTGATCGAGGGCAAGCGCCGTGGCGCCAAGCGCGTGGCGGTGACCATGTGCATCGGCGGTGGCATGGGCGCTTGCGGCATTTTTGAAGTGCTGTGATGCCCGTGGCTGTTGACGCCTGATCAACACCAAGGCGGTCGGTTTGCAGCTGACCGCCTTTTTCTTTGTCTGTTTTTTGAACCGGGATGATGCGACATGAGCCTGCGCCCCACCGTTGATTTTTTGCTGCACGACTGGCTGAAGGTCGAAAGCTTGCAAAGCCGCGAGCGTTTTACCGACCACTCGCGTGAAACCTTTGACGCCGTGCTCGACACCTGCGAGCGCATTGCCCGCGAGAAGTACGCGCCTTTTAACCGACTGGTCGACACGCAAGAGCCGCACTTTGATGGCGAAAAAGTCATCTTGCCGCAAGCCACACACGACGCCTACAAGGCCTATGCCGAGTCGGGCATGCTCAGCGCCGCGCAAGATTACGAGTTTGGCGGCATGCAATTGCCCTACACCGTGGAGGCAGCGGCCAATGCGTTTTTCGCCATGGCTTCGGTCAGCATCGGCTCGGGCATGCTGACCAGCGGCAATGCCAATTTGCTGATGGTGCACGGCACCGATCTGCAAAAGCAGGTGTTTGCGGCCAACGAATTCAATGGCCGCTTTTCGGGCACCATGTGCCTGAGTGAGCCGCAAGCGGGCTCGTCGCTCAGTGACGTGACGACCCGTGCCACGCCCGATGGCGCTGACTTTGAAGCTGACGCTTTGGGGGCGCGTTACCGCCTCAAAGGCAACAAGATGTGGATTTCCTCGGGCGAGCACGAACTCTCCGAGAACATCATCCATTTGGTGCTGGCCAAGATCCCGGATGCGAATGGCCAACTGGTGCCGGGCGTCAAAGGCATTTCACTGTTCATCGTGCCCAAGAAGCTGGTGGGCACAGACGGCCAACTCACCGGCGAGCGCAATGACGTGGCGCTGGCGGGGCTGAACCACAAGTGCGGCTGGCGCGGCACGACCAACACGCTGCTGAACTTTGGCGAGGGCAAGTACCCGGTGCGAGGCGATTCAGGCGGGGGCTTGGACGGCGCCGGAAGCGGTGCCGTGGGCTACTTGGTCGGCCAACCCGGCGGAGGTCTGCGCTGCATGTTCCACATGATGAATGAAGCCCGCATTGGCGTGGGCATGGCCGCCACCATGCTGGGCATGGCCGGTTACTACGCCAGCCTCGATTACGCCAAGAACCGCCCTCAAGGCCGACCCAGCGGGGCAGGGGGCAAAGACGCCAGCCGCCCGCAGGTGCGCATCATCGAACACGCCGACATCAAACGCATGTTGCTGGCCCAAAAAGCCTACAGCGAAGGCGCACTGGCGCTGGCCCTGTACAGCGCCCGCCTGGTGGACGAACAGCACACCGGCACGGCCGAAAACGCCGATGTGGCGCGCCTGCTGCTCGAAGTGCTGACGCCCATCGTCAAGAGTTTCCCCAGCGAATGGTGCCTGGAAGCCAACAGCTTGGCCATACAGATCCACGGCGGCTACGGCTACACCCGCGACTTTCCGGTGGAGCAATATTGGCGCGACAACCGCCTGAACATGATCCACGAGGGCACGCACGGCATCCAGGCCATGGACCTCTTGGGCCGCAAGGTGTTGATGGAAAACGGCCGGGGCCTGCAACTGTTGGCGGAGCGCATGCTGTCTACCGCGAACAAGGCGCAAGCCAGCTGGGGTCCTGAAGCCGCAGCTTTGCGTGACGCGCTCAAGCAAATCGGCCAAGCCACCCAGCAAGCCTGGGACGGCGCAGAACCTGCTCAGGCGCTGGCCAATGCAGTTCCGTATTTGCAGGCCTTTGGCCACACGGTCATCGCCTGGATCTGGCTCGATGTGGCGGCAAGCCTGGACGGCCATGACACCCCCGCAGCGCAGGGCCGCCGCGCGGCCTGCCGTTACTTCTTCCGTTATGAATTGCCCAAGATTGGGGCCTGGCTGAACGTGGTCAGCAGCCGCGACCCGACTTGCGCCGAACTGCCCGAGGAGGCTTTCTGATGATCCGACACATCGTGATGTGGAACCTGCACGAGCAGGCCGAAGGGGCGGACAAGGCCACCAATCTGGAAAAAGCCAAGGCTTTGTTGCTGTCATGCGCTCAGGTGGTGCCCGGTATCCGTACTTTTGAAGTCGCCACCGCCACACCGGGCATGGACTGCACGAATGATTTGGTGCTCCACATGCTGCTCGATGACGCGCAGGTGCTAGCGGCCTACCAGAATCACCCGCAACATGTGGCCATCAAACCCTTCATGAAAGCGGTCGTCAAAGAACGTCGCTGCATGGATTTCAACGTCGAATAAAAGGAGCCTGACATGGCACGCACTGTTCAACAACTTTTTGACTTGACCGGCCAGGTGGCCTTGGTCACCGGTGGCTCACGCGGCCTGGGCCTGCAAATGGCCCATGCCTTGGGCGAGGCGGGCGCCAAGATCATGCTCAGCTCACGCAAAGCCGCCGATCTCGAAGATGCCGCTGCCGAGCTGCAAGCCGCGGGCATCGACGCCCGCTGGATTGCTGCTGACTGCGCCAAAGAAGAAGACCTCCGCCGCCTGGCGGCCGAAACCGTGGAGCGCATGGGGCCCATCGACATCCTGATCAACAACGCGGGTGCCTCTTGGGGGGCACCGGCCGAAGACCACCCGGTCGAGGCCTGGGACAAGGTGATGAACCTGAATGTGCGTGGCTATTTCATCCTTTCGCAAGAGGTGGCCAAGCTCAGCATGATTCCCCGTGGCAAGGGCCGCATCCTGAACGTGGCCTCCATCGCCGGTCTGGCGGGCAACCCGTTGGAGATGAAGACCATCGCCTACAACACCTCCAAAGGCGCGGTGATCAACTTCACCCGGGCGCTGGCAGGCGAGTGGGGCGAGCACGGCATCACCGTCAACGCGATTTGCCCCGGCTTTTTCCCCAGCAAGATGACTTATGGCCTGCTGGAAAAAATCGGTGCTGACAACATGGCCAAAGGCGCACCGCTGCGCCGCTTGGGCGACGACGAAGACCTCAAGGGCCTGACCTTGCTCTACGCTTCGGACGCAGGCAAACACATCACCGGCCAATGGATGGCGGTGGACGGTGGCGTCAGCGCCATCATTGGCGGCTGAAGCGAAAGGCCTGGCGCATGAGCATTCCTTTTGGTGCACACATCCCATTTGTCGAACATCTGGGCATCACGCTCGAGGCATTTGACGATGGCGAGTCCGTGTTGCATTTCCCTGTCAAGCCGGAGCACCTCAATTCTTTTGACGTGACCCATGGGGGCGCGGTCATGACATTCATGGATGTGGTCATGGCCGCCGCCGCTCGCAGCGTCGACAAACTCAAAGGCGTGGTCACGATCGAGATGAAGACCAGTTTCATGCGCGGCGCGGCCATCCAGCCCGGACAACACCTGACCGGCCATGGCCGTTTGCTGCACCGCACGCGTCAACTGGCATTCACCGAAGGCCGCATTCTGGACGCGCAAGGCCAGCTTTGTGCCCACGCAACCGCCACTTTCAAATACGTTGAAAGAACCTCGCGTGCTGAACCGGCCACCGATTGACCCCTCTTTTTCATCAATTCAACTGGAGACTTACCCATGACCCTCAACCACCAAATCGTGCTCGACAACCGCCCCCAGGGCGAAGCCACTGTGGCCAACTTCAAACTGGTTGAATCCGACATTCCGGCCTTGCAAGATGGCCAAGTGCTGGTCAAGCACCACTTCATGAGCCTGGACCCTTACATGCGCGGCCGCATGAACGAGAGCAAGAGCTACGCCGTGCCACAACCCCTGGGCGAAGTCATGATCGGCGGCACAGTGGGCGAAGTGGTGGACAGCCAGCACCCCAAGTTCAAAGCCGGTGACCAAGTGGTCGGCATGGGCGGCTGGCAAGAGTACAGCGTGGTCGATGCCAATGTTTTGGGCGCACTGCGCAAGGTTGACACCACCCATGTCCCTCTGTCGCACTACCTGGGCGCAGTGGGCATGCCAGGCGTGACCGCTTGGTACGGCTTGGTCAAGATCATCAATCCCAAAGCAGGCGAAACGGTGACCGTGAGCGCCGCCAGTGGCGCGGTGGGCAGTGCCTATGGTGCCCTGGCCAAAGCCCGTGGCTGCCGTGTGGTGGGCATTGCCGGTGGCAAGGACAAGTGCGACTACGTGGTCAAGGAGCTGGGCTTTGACGCCTGCATCGACTACAAAGAGCACAAGGACTACATCAGCCTGTCCAAGGCGCTGCGCGAAGCTTGCCCCAACGGCATCGACGGTCATTTTGAAAACGTGGGTGGCATGGTGCTTGACGCTGTGATGCTGCGCACCAACGCCTTCGCACGCATCGCGGTGTGCGGCATGATCGCCGGCTACGACGGCGCGCCGCTGCCCATGGCCAACCCGGCTTTGATTCTGATCAACCGCATGAAGATCGAAGGCTTCATCGTCAGCGAGCACATGGAAGTTTGGCCTGAGGCTCTTCAAGAGCTGGGCACCTTGGTCGGCACCGGCAAGCTGCGCCCCCGCGAAACGGTCGCGCAAGGCCTGGCGGCTGCGCCTGAGGCTTTCCTCGGTCTGCTCAAAGGCAAGAACTTCGGCAAGCAGCTGGTCAAGCTGATCTGAGGCCAGGCCCCATGTCCGATCTGATCCTGCACCACTACCCGACCTCGCCGTTTGCCGAAAAAATCCGGCTGATTTTGGGCCACAAGCAACTGGCCTGGAAGAGCGTGTTCATCCCGATGATCATGCCCAAGCCCGACTTGACGGCGCTCACAGGCGGTTACCGCAAAACCCCGGTGCTGCAGATCGGCGCAGACATTTACTGCGACACCGCGCTGATTTGCGACGTGCTGGAGCACCTTGCGCCCACGCCCACGATCTACCCCGAAGCCGTGAAAGGCGCGGCGCGCATCGTGGCGCAGTGGGCCGACAGCGCCTTGTTCACGGCGTCCATGGCCTACAACTTCCAGCCTGCGGGTGTGGCGCAAGTCTTTGCGGGCGCACCCGCTGAGGGCGTGCAGGCTTTTGTGGCCGACCGCGCCGCCATGCGCAGTGGTGCAGCGCGCATGTCGTCCACCGATGCATCCGCCACCTACAAAAGCTACCTGCGCCGCATGGCCAACATGCTGCACGGGCAAGACTTTTTGTTCGGCGCCCAGCCTTGCGTGGCCGACTTTGCGGCTTACCACCCGCTGTGGTTCACGCTAGAGCGCACGCCAGCTTTGGCGGGCATTCTGGACGCCACACCCGAAGTCAAAAGCTGGATGGCCCGCATGAAAGCCATTGGCCACGGCACGCCCGGCAAATGCAGCGCCGAAGAAGCCTTGGAAACCGCCCGCAGTTCAACGCCGACCGCTGTGCAAGGCGAGGTCTTCCAGGACGAGCACGGCATCGCGCTGGGCAGCGCCGTGGTGATCGCCGCCGACAACTTTGGACTGGAGCCGACCGAGGGCGAGCTGATCGCCGCCACCCGCACCCGTTACACCTTGCGCCGCACAGATGACCGTGCGGGCACCGTCCACGTTCATTTCCCGCGTGTCGGGTTCACATTGAAAAAGGTTTCCTCATGATCGAGAACTTCAAAGGCAAAACCGCTGTCTTGACCGGAGCTGGTTCAGGCTTTGGTCTGGAATGCGCCCGCATCGGGGCCAAACTGGGCATGAACTTGGTGCTGGTGGACGTGCAGCAAGACGCCCTGGACAAGGCCGAAGCCGAAATGACCTCCCAAGGCGCACAGGTGTTGGCCCGGAAGGTGGATGTGTCGAACGCTCAGGCCATGGAGCAACTGGCCGCCGACGTCAAAGCCCGCTTTGGTGCACCACACTTCGTGTTCAACAACGCGGGCGTGGGGGCAGGGGGCTTGGTTTGGGAAAACTCAGTCGCCGACTGGGAATGGGTGCTGGGCGTCAACCTCTGGGGCGTGGTGCACGGCGTTCGCCTGTTCACCCCCATGATGCTCGAAGCCGCCAAGGCCGATGCGGCTTATCAGGGCCACATCGTCAACACCGCCAGCATGGCCGGTTTGTTGACCCCACCGAATATGGGCATCTACAACGTGAGCAAACACGCCGTGGTGTCACTGACCGAAACGCTTTATCAAGACCTGCACCTGGTGTCGGACCAGATCAGCGCGAGCGTGCTGTGCCCTTATTTTGTGGCCACGGGCATCAGCCACAGCGAACGCAACAGGCCTTCAACACTGGCGGCGGACAAGCCCACGGCCAGCCAGTTGATCGGTCAGGCCCAAACCGACAAAGCGGTCGGCAGCGGCAAAGTGTCGGCCGCCGATGTGGCGCAAAAGGTGTTTGATGCGGTCGCGGGAGACCAGTTTTATATTTACAGCCACCCGCATGCCTTGGGCAATGTGCAAAGCCGCATGGAAGCGATTGTTCAGGGCACCAACCCGCCCGACCCGTTTGCGGCACGCCCCGAAGTGGGTGTAGGTTTGAAAAAGGCCTTGCGCGAAAGTTTCGCTCAGCCCTGAGGACGCAGGCCCTTGGCCTCAGCGGTGGAAGTGCCCCTCAAAGCAGTGGCGCACTTCATGCCCCAACACGGCATGCGAGACCTTGTGGCTGGTGATGACCGTGCATTCTTTGCCGGGCACATACCAGATGGCGCATGCCATGGGCGGGGTCGTGAACGCCAATTCACGGCCCGGCTGCAAGGAGCGTACACGCATGCTCTTTGCACAAAATTCAGCCGCATCCTCACGCACATCCCATTTGATCGTGACCGAATTCATGATCCGCTGTTCGGCCGTCAGTGGGGTGAAGGTGGGGTGTGCGGCATGATCACCTTCTTCAACAGACAGGGTGTGACATGCACTCAAGCAAAGGACTGACAACAAAAGCGCAGCCATCCTGAATCCTTGCAGGATTTGATGGCGTCCATTTTTCTGAATTTTCATTTTTTATGACCTCTCTTGCGGTTTTTGTCAAAACCGACATTTGTCACTATTATTTGTTAATTCAATCTGATTGTCAATCTTGTCAATTTGTGTTTTTAAGAAATCTTAGGGTTAATTAAAGGCTACTTTATAGTCAATTAACGAAATATTTGCAAAATAAATTTAAGAAATAAGGTCTTCTTAATCGACTTCTTTCATCCAAGCAATGGCTTGCCTTGTGGCAAACTCGCCCGCCTTTGCGAACATTTATTCAGCGACATGCAAAAAATCCTGGCCCAACTGGCCTCAGAAATCAAAATCCGTCCCGACCAGGTCCGCACCGCCGTGGAGTTGCTGGACGGTGGCGCCACCGTCCCCTTCATCGCGCGTTACCGCAAAGAGGTGACCGATGGGCTGGACGACATCCAGCTGCGCGAGCTGGAGTCGCGTTTGGGCTATCTGCGCGAGCTGGAAGATCGCCGCGCCGCCGTGATCAAAAGCATCACCGAGCAGGGCAAGATGACGCCCGAATTGCTGGCCGCCATCGACGCCGCGCCCACCAAACAAGAGCTTGAAGACCTGTATTTGCCCTTCAAGCCCAAGCGCCGCACCAAGGGCATGATTGCCCGCGAAGCCGGACTGGAGCCGCTGGCCGACAAGCTGTTTGCTGACCCCTCGCTCGACCCGCACGCCGAAGCACAAACCTTTGTGCTGGCCGCAGGCGCTATTGAAGGCGCTGACTTCACGACCACCGCCGCCGTGCTGGACGGCGTGCGCGATTTGCTCTCCGAGCGCTGGGCCGAAGACGCTTCATTGGTGCAGGCACTGCGTGAATGGCTGTGGAACGAAGGCCTGTTCAAAAGCAAGCTGTCCGACGGCAAGGACGAAAACAACGCCGACGTGTCCAAATTCCGCGATTACTTTGATTACGACGAGCCGATTGGCCGTGTGCCTTCGCACCGCGCTTTAGCCGTGTTCCGTGGCCGTGCTTTGGAAATGTTGGACGCCAAACTGGTGCTCCCAGTCGAACCTGAGCCGGGCAAGCCCAGCATCGCTGAAGGCAAGATCGCCATGCACCTGGGCTGGAGCCACGCGGCTCGCCCCAGCGACGACTTGATCCGCAAATGCGTGGCCTGGACCTGGCGCGTCAAGCTCAGCCTGTCCACCGAGCGTGACCTGTTTGCCCGTCTGCGCGAAGAGGCCGAAAAAGTCGCCATCAAGGTCTTCAGTGACAACCTGCGCGACCTGCTGCTGGCCGCACCTGCAGGCCCCCGTGTGGTCATGGGCCTGGACCCAGGCATCCGCACAGGCGTGAAGGTGGCCGTAGTGGACGCCACCGGCAAGCTGGTCGACACCTCCACGGTGTACCCGCACGAGCCGCGCAAGGACTGGGAAGGTTCGCTCTTCACCCTCGCCAAGCTGTGCGAAAAGCACAACGTCAACCTGATCGCCATTGGCAACGGCACCGCCAGCCGCGAGACCGACAAGCTGGCGGGTGACCTGATCAAGCAGCTGGCCCGCTTGCAGGGTGGGATTAGGGAGGGCGTCGAGGTCCAGAAGGTGGTGGTGAGTGAAGCGGGCGCGTCGGTGTATTCGGCCAGCGAATTCGCCAGCCAAGAAATGCCCGATGTGGACGTGAGCCTGCGCGGCGCGGCATCCATTGCCCGCCGCCTGCAAGACCCGCTGTCTGAGCTGGTCAAGATCGACCCCAAAGCCATTGGCGTGGGCCAGTACCAGCACGACGTGAACCAAAGCGAGCTGGCCAAAACGCTGGACGCGGTGGTGGAAGACTGCGTGAACTCGGTGGGCGTGGACCTGAACACCGCCAGCGTGCCTTTGCTCACCCGCGTGTCGGGCCTGTCGGGCAGCGTGGCCAAGGCCGTGGTGCGTTGGCGTGATGCGAACGGCGTGTTCAAGACCCGGCAAGACCTGCTCAAAGTCACCGGCCTCGGGGCCAAAACCTTCGAGCAAAGCGCAGGCTTTTTGCGCATTCGTGGCGGCGACAACCCGCTGGACATGACGGGCGTGCACCCCGAAACCTACCCGGTGGTCGAGCAGATCATTGTCAAAACCGCCAAGCCCATTCAAGAGATCATGGGACGCAGCGATGTGCTCAAAACTCTGCGCCCCGAGCTATTCGCCAACGACAAGTTCGGTGCCATCACCATCAAGGACATCCTGGGCGAGCTGGAAAAACCTGGCCGCGACCCGCGCCCCGACTTCAAGGTGGCCCGCCTGGCCGATGGGGTGGAAGACATCAAGGACCTGAAAGAAGGCATGACCTTGGAGGGCACCGTGAGCAACGTGGCCCAGTTCGGCGCGTTCATCGACTTGGGCGTGCACCAGGACGGCCTGGTGCATGTGAGCCAGCTGGCCAACAAGTTCGTGAGCGACGCCCGAGAGGTGGTCAAGACCGGCGACATCGTCAAAGTGAAGGTGCTCGAAGTCGATGTGGCCCGCAAGCGCATCAGCCTGACCATGAAGCTCGACGCTGCGCCCGCCCGCCGCGATGGCCCAAGAGACAACAAGTTTGAAGGGGCAGGGCGGGACAACCGTCAGCGCGGCGGCGGTGGTGGTTACACCTCGCCCCCCGCAGCCGGTTCGGGCTCGGCCATGGCCAGTGCCTTTGCCAAATTACAAACCCTGAAAAAATAAGCCCTCCCTTGCAGGAGCCAGCCCTGCTGGCGATTTCCATGCGATCCCGTATCGCTTGCAGGCAAGCTCCTACAAGACCATCACCTACATGCAAGCCCTCCACATCCACGCAGGCCCCAAGGCTCTGGCCCACATCCGTGAACACGGCTTGCGGCCAGAGCACATTGGCGTGATACCGGGTGCGGCGGGCGGCCCCAAAGGGTTGATCCTGGGGGCGCTGGACCGCTTCATCTTTGGTGAGTGGTTGTCTCAAAGCAGTCAGCCGGTGGACCTGGTGGGTGCCTCCATTGGCGCGTGGCGCATGGCCACTGCCTGCCTTCATGACCCGGTGGCAGCGTTTGAGCGGCTGGAGCGTGACTACATCCACCAGCACTACGAACCCCTGCCGGGCCAAAAGCGGGTGAGCGCGCAGCAAGTCAGCGACGCCTTTGGCCAAAGCCTGCAAGCCTTTTACGGCGGGCGCATCGACCAAGTCTTGAGCACCCCCCGTTACCGGCTGCACATCGTCACATCGCGTGGCCGACATCTGTTGCACCGTGAACACCGGGTGGCCACGCCCTTGGGCTACGCAGGGGCGTACATCAGCAACGCCGTGCACCGCCGCGCCCTGGGCGGCTGGCTGGAGCGGGTGGTGTTTTCTGCGCAGGGCGCAGCCTTACCGTTTGATGCGCAAGACTTTCGCACCCGCGCTGTGGACTTGACCGAGGCCAACTTCATGCCCGCGCTGCAAGCGAGCTGCTCGATCCCCTTTGCGCTCAAAGCGGTGCACAACATTCCCGGCGCACCGCGTGGAGCGTACTGGGACGGCGGCATCACCGACTACCACCTGCACCTGAACTACCAAGGTTTGGTGCTGTACCCTCATTTCCAGCAAGCCGTGGTGCCCGGCTGGCTCGACAAAGCCCTCAAATGGCGTCACAAAGCCAGCGCCTTTCTGGACAACACCATCGTGCTGGCGCCCAACCCCGAATGGGTCAAAACCTTGCCGAACGGCAAACTACCCGACCGCAATGACTTCATGACCTACAGCACCCACTTTGACGCCCGGGTGAAGGTCTGGCAGTCTGCGGTGCATGCCAGCGAGCAGTTGGCACAAGAGTTTGCCCAGTGGCTGCGAGCGCCCAGTTTGGCTAAAGTTCTACCCCTTTAAGGAGCCGTCTTGCCTCACGCCTACGTCGTCGGTCAAATGACCGTGAAAAACCCTGCCAAATGGGCCGAATACCGCAGTCAAGTGCTGGCTACATTGCAGCCCTGGGGGGGCGAGCTGGTGTTTCGTGGCCACCAGGTCAAGGCGCTGTCGGGCAGCTGCCCGCATGCTGATGTGGTGGTGATCCGTTTTCCAGCAGTGGCCAATGCCGATGCCTGGCATGCTTCGGCGGCCTACCAGGCGCTGATCCCGATCCGGCAGGAAGCGGCCGATGTGGTGCTGCTGACTTACGAAGCCTGAACTTGCAACCGGGAGCATTCCAGCCATGAAACCGACCCTGATTCGCACCACGTTTTGCCTGTTTGCCCTTGCCAGCGCAGCGGCCAGTGGCCCGGCAACAGCGCAAACCCGACTGGCCGAACAGGCCATGAACTGCTCGGCTGTGTTGAGCATTTTTTCACAGGCGTATGCCAACGAACCCGCCTTGGGTGCCAAATTCGCCAAGGCCGTGGACATCTTCACCGAGGTGTATCTGAAAGAAAGCGCCCCCCATACTGACGTGCAAGAAGCCACCAAACGCCGCACGGCCGCAGTGCAAGACTTTCGCCAGACTTGGACCACCAGAGCCCCCTATTTCATTGAAAACGCGGTCATCTGCGGCGCCTGGGCCGAGGGTTTTCTGGGGCAGGGTGAGCGTTACCAGTTTGTGCCCGTCTACCCCAAGGTTGTGGCCCCCCACATCCGCAGTCAATACCAGGCTCATGCAGACGAGGTGCTCAAGCGCTGGCAGCCTTGAGCCATGTCACATGGCTGAGATAATCCGCTGATGCAACACGCCGCTCAGTTCCTCACCGCCGCCCTCTACAAATTCGTCGATCTGCCCGACTTCGTTGACCTGCAAGCGCCTTTGCAAGCCTGTTGCGAGGCCAATGACGTCAAAGGCACGCTGCTGCTGGCGCACGAGGGCATCAATGGCACGATTGCCGGGCCTGAGGCGGGCATCCGCGCCGTTCTGGCGTTTTTGCATGCCGATCCGCGCCTGGCCACGTTGCAGCACAAGGAGTCGTGGAGCCCCAAGCCGCCGTTCACCCGCATGAAGGTCAAGCTCAAAAAAGAGATCGTCACCTTGCGCGTGCCCGAGTTGGACCCGAACAAGACCGTGGGCCAGTATGTCAAGCCCTCCGACTGGAACGCTTTGCTGGCCGACCCGGACGTGGTGGTCATCGACACGCGCAACGACTACGAGGTGGCGATTGGCACCTTCAAGGGCGCGGTCAACCCGAACATCAAGACCTTTGTGCAGCTACCCGCCTGGCTGGACGCGCAGGAAAACCTGCAAGGCGAAGCCGCCAAAAAGACCAAAGTGGCCATGTTTTGCACAGGGGGCATCCGCTGCGAAAAATCCACCGCGCTCATGAAAATGCGCGGCTTTGAAGAGGTCTACCACCTCGAAGGCGGCATCCTCAAGTACCTCGAAGAAATCCCGCCCGAGCAAAGCACCTGGGAGGGCGACTGCTTTGTGTTTGACGAGCGTGTGAGCGTGAGCCATGGCCTTGGTGTCGGCCACCATGAGCTGTGCCGCTCTTGCCGCTGGCCGCTGAGTGCTGAAGACAAAAAGTCACCACATTACGTGTTGGGCGTGAGCTGCGCCCATTGCCACGACCAGCGCACACCCGAGCAAAAAGAAAAACTGGCCGAACGCCAACGCCAGGTCGAGCTGGCCGAAGCACGGGGCGAGGTGCATGTGGGGGCCAAGATGCCTGCCCACGACGCGCCCTGAACGCCCAAGCCCCCACGACTGCGGCATGAGCGACTTCATTCCCTTTGTGCAGGAACTGCTGGAAGGTTTGGGGCCGGTTTCGGCCCGCCGCATGTTTGGCGGCCATGGCCTGTACCACGAAGGCCTGATGTTCGCCATCGTCATGAACCAACAGCTGTACCTGAAGGTGGACGAACAAAACCGCCCTGACTTTGAAGTGCTGGGCCTCACGCCATTCACCTACCCCATGAAGGGCAGGGAAGTGGCTTTGTCTTACTGGTCTGCGCCCGATGCGATTTTTGACGAGCCCGCCGAGGCCGTGCGCTGGGCGCGTTCAGCCTGGGACGCTGCTTTGCGTGGGCATTTGGCCAAGGCTCAGGCGCGTGAGAGGGCCAAAGCCTGTGTGAAAACGCGTCCAGTGCCCACGGGCTCAGTGGGCTGACATTCGCTCACAGGGGTGAGCGCCTGCAAAAACCAAGCTTTACATGCTGGTCAGCAGCATGTCCCGGTATTCGTCGGCCGAAGCGATGCGCGGATTGGTTTTGTGGCAGTGGTCGGCCAGCGCACCGGTGATGACGGCGTTAAACATCCCTTCATTCACGCCCATCGCCCCCAGCCCGGTGGGCAGGCCCAGGCGGGCGTTCATGTCCTTGATGGCATCTGGGATGTCCGAGCCGCTTTGCAGGCCCATGGCCTGCGCCATGCGGGCCAGGCGCTTGTCTTTTTGCACGGTTTCAGCTGCGGCATTGAAGTTGACCACGGCTGGCAAAAACATGGCGTTCAAAGTGCCGTGGTGCAGGCGCGGGTTCACGCCGCCCAGGCTGTGGCTCAAGGAGTGCACGCAGCCCAGCCCTTTCTGGAAGGCCATGGCGCCCTGCATGCTGGCGCTCATCATGTTCAGGCGCGCTTCGTGGTCTTGGCCGTTGGTGGTGGCGCGTTCGATGTGTGCCCAGGCGCGCTGCAGGCCGTCGAGCGCAATGCCGTCGGCAGGCGGGTTGAACGGCGCGGCCATGAAGGTTTCCATGCAGTGCGCGATGGCGTCCATGCCCGTGGCGGCTGTGAGCATGGGCGGCAGGCCCAGCGTGAGTTCGGGGTCGCAAATGGCCGCACGCGGCACGATGAACCAGCTGTGAAAACCCAGCTTGCGGCCGTCGTCGACGATCAAAATGGCCCCCCGGGCCACCTCAGAACCTGTGCCTGCCGTGGTGGGCACGGCAATCAAGGGGGCCACTTGGTCGGTGATCTTGAGCGAGCCGCCTTCGATGGTGGCGTAGGTCTTGAGCGGGCCTTTGTGGGTGGCGGCAATGGCCACGCCTTTGGCGCAGTCAATGGACGAGCCGCCGCCCAAAGCGATCAAGCCGTCGCAGTTGTTTTGTTGGTAGACGGCAGCAGCGGCGCGCACCGCAGCCTCGGTCGGGTTGGAGGGCGTCTGGTCAAACACGCTGACCTGCAGGCCTGGCAAGGCGGCCAGGGCCTTGTCCAGGATGCCCACCGCCTTGACGCCCGCGTCGGTCACGATCAAGGGGCGGGAGATGCCCACCCGCTCGCATTCGGCCTTGAGCAGGCTGATGGCGCCAAAGTCGATCTGGATTTGGGTCACGTAGTTGATGAAAGACATGCCAGGTTCTCCGGTGTGTGAGCAGGTGACAGCCCCCCTGCGCGGGGCGTTGTACGATTTGCGTTCATTGTGATTCAGGAAGCGCCTTTGTCCATCCGGCCCAAGGCCCAAACCGTCACGTTGGCAACACCCAAATCCCACCCACTTCAGCTTTCATGAGCAGCCACCACACCAACCCCCGATCCCTCTTGAACCCGGCCACGCGCACGCTGATCGACCGCGTTCAGAAAGCTGGTCGCCCGCCCATGCACGCCATGACGGCAGAGCAAGCCCGCGCGTTTTACGACATCGGCGGCCCGATCCTGGACCTGCAGCCCGCGCCCCATGTGGACCGGGTCGAGGACATCACGATCCCGGCACGCGACGGCCACGCCATGCCAGCGCGCCTGTATGCCCCGCAAAGCCCCACGCCTTTGCCCGTTTTGCTCTACCTGCACGGCGGCGGCTTCACCGTGGGCAGCCTCACCACACACGACGTGCTGTGCCGCCAGCTCAACCGTCAGGGCCACTGCGCCGTGGTGTCGCTGGACTACCGGCTCGCGCCCGAGCACCGGTTTCCCACCGCCGTGCACGACGCCTGGGACGCCCTGAACTGGTTGCACCAGCAGGGCCCAACATTGGGCCTGGACAGCACACGCCTGGCCGTGGGCGGCGACAGCGCGGGCGGCACGCTCAGCGCCGTGTGCGCCCTGATGGCACGCGATGCGGGCTTGAAGCTCGCCTTGCAGCTGCTGTTCTACCCCGGTTGCGGCTCCAAGCAAGACACGGCCTCACACCACACCTTTGGCGAAGGCTTCATGCTCGACCAAGACACCATCGCCTGGTTCTTTGACGGCTACATCGACAAAGCAGACCGAGACGACTGGCGCTTTGCGCCCGGCAACGCCCCTGACCACTCTGGCCTGGCCCCGGCCTGGATGGGCCTGGCCGAATGCGACCCGCTGGTGGACGAGGGCGTGCGCTACGCCGACACGCTGCGCATGGCAGGCGTGCCGGTCGATCTGGAGATTTACCGGGGCGTGATCCATGGCTTCATCACCATGGGCCGCGCCATCCCCGATGCCCTGAAGGCCCACGCCGATGCAGGCCGGGCACTGAAACACGCTTTCATGTAGGAGCCGCGCCCTCGCGGCGATCGGTCTGCGCAAACGACCATCGCGGCGAGGGCGCCGCTCCCACACAACACTGAACACCATTGCGACAGACACACCAAAGGAACACCATGAAACGCCAAGACTTCCGTTTTTCTCACCGCATGCGCGTGCGCTGGGTCGAAGTGGACATGCAAAAGATCGTCTTCAACGGCCATTACCTCATGTACTTCGACACCGCCGTGACCGACTACTGGCGCAACCTGGCCATGCCTTACGCCGACACCATGCACCAGCTGGGCGGCGACCTGTATGTCAAAAAGGCCAGCGTCGAGTACCACGCCAGCGCCGAGATGGACGACTTTCTGGACGTGTGCATGCGATGCGACCGCATCGGCAATTCGTCCATGACCTTTGTGGGTGCGATTTTTCGAGGCGAAGAGCTGCTGATCACCAGCGAGCTGGTTTATGTGTACGCCGACCCGGTGGCTAAAAAGAGCCAGCCCATCCCGCCTCAGCTGCGCGACATGATGGAAGGCTTTGAGCGCGGCGAAGACATGGTGCAGCTGCACCTGGGCGCCTGGGCCGACCTGAAAAACCTGGCCAGCCCGTTGCGCACCGAAGTGTTTGTGGATGAACAAAAAGTGCCCGCCGACATGGAGTGGGACCACGACGACGACACCGCCTTGCACTGCGTGGTCGTCAACCGCTTGGGGCTGTGCCTGGCCACAGGCCGCCTGCTGCAACACGCCCCGGGCGTTGCCCGCATTGGCCGCATGGCCGTCAAAAAGCAGATGCGCGGCAGCGTGCTGGGCCGCCGGGTGCTGCACGCCCTGATGGACGCCGCCCGCGAGCGCGGCGACCAGCATGTGCTGCTGCACGCCCAGTGCAGCGCCGAGGGCTTTTACAAGCGCTCAGGCTTTGAGCCGCATGGGGCTATTTTTGAAGAAGCGGGGATTGCGCACATCGAGATGGTTCGCCCCCTGTAGGAGCGGCGCCCTCGCCGCGATGGGGCGTTCGCAGACCGCAGGCATTCGCCCCGAGGGCGGGGCTCCCACAGCAAACCCATGGCCTCTTTGTAGGAGCGGCGCCCCCGCCGCGATGGGGCATTCGCAGACCGCAGGCATTCGCCCCGAGGGCGGGGCTCCCACAGCAAACCCATGGCCACTTTGTAGGAGCGGCGCCCTCGCCGCGATGGGGCGTTCGCAGACCGCAGGCATTCGCCCCGAGGGCGGGGCTCCCACAGCAAACCCATGGCCACTTTGTAGGAGCGGCGCCCCCGCCGCGATGGGGCATTCGCAGACCGCAGGCATTCGCCCCGAGGCCGGGGCTCCCACAGCAAACCCATGGCCTCTTTGTAGGAGCGGCGCCCCCGCCGCGATGGGGCATTCGCAGACCGCAGGCATTCGCCCCGAGGCCGGGGCTCCCACAGCAAACCCATGGCCACTTTGTAGGAGCGGCGCCCTCGCCGCGATGGGGCGTTCGCAGACCGCAGGCATTCGCCCCGAGGGCGGGGCTCCTACAGATCAAATGTCTTCAAGCAAGTCGTAGGGCAGGGGCAGCAGCTCCAACGCAGCGCCATCGGCGCTGCCCGCCCGCCAGCCAGTTTGCTGGCTCTCCAGCGTGCCGCTGACCAGTGCGTCAAAGCCCTGACCGTCAGGCCGCGCCGCGCTTTGCACGACGGTGGCGCAAGGCTGCTCGGGGTCGGTGGGGGTGAAAACGTCTTGCCCGACCGCCAATTCCACCGGGCTGTGCACGAGCGCCGTGCGACGCTTCAAGGTGCCACGGAACTGGCTTCGGGCCACCACCTCCTGGCCGGGGTAGCAGCCTTTTTTGAAGTTGACGCCGCCCACCGATTCGTAATTCATCATTTGCGGCACGAAGGCCTCGAACACGGGCTGGCTCAGCAGGGCCACACCGCTCATGACGTCTGACCAAGCCCAAACCTCGGGCGCGACTTCAGGCCCCTCGGGCAGCGCCGAACCCATTGGAGCCATCCACAGTGCGCGCGGCACACGCGAATCACCCACGACCGCCGGGTACAGCGCCACAGCGTGCGCACCATCGGCCACCACGGTGTGCCAAGGGGCCGCATTGCCCAGCAGGGCGCGGGCGCTGCTGCCCAGCAAACCGCGCAGTTGCCACTGGCCACTGGCGTCGGTCAATTTGACCTTGGCCCGCAGCACGAACATGGACAGGCGCTTGAGCGTCTGCGCCAGCAGATCGAGGTTCATGACCAGCAGCACGGTGTCGGGCGCGGTCTTGATGACCACAAAGCTGGCCTGCATGCGACCCTTGGCATTGCAAAAAGCTGCCAGGCGCGACTGGCCCACGGGCAGCAGCACCACGTCGTTGCTCAACTGGTTGTGCAAAAAGTTGGCCGCGTCCTCGCCCTGGGCCTGGATCACACCCAGCTGGGGCAGGGGGCTGGTGCCGTCCAACACGGCGGTCACATCAAGGGCGTTCAGGGCAGGGCTGTTCATGTCGCGGCTCATTCATGTAGCAAGGGTCTGGCAAGGCGTGAATTATCATCCCCCCACGTTTTCAACACCCGAACAAAGGACATGGCCGTGCTCAAAGGCTTGATGAAGTTACTGACAAGCTTGCTGGTGGTGGCCTTGGCTGTGGGGGGCGCTGCGTTCTGGTGGCTGCAACAGCCCTTGGACACAGGCCGCGCCACGCTGGACTTGTCCATTGAACCCGGCACAACGCCCAAAGCCATCGCTCAGGCGGTGATTGACGCTGGAGCGCAAACCTCGCCTGACATGCTGTATGCGTGGTTTCGCCTGTCGGGCCAGTCGCGATTGATGCGGGCAGGCAGCTACGAGATCCCACCGGGCACCACGCCCCTGCGTTTGTTGCGCATGCTGGTCCGGGGCGAAGAAAGCCTGCGCACCTTCACCATCGTGGAAGGCTGGAACTGGCGGCAAGTGCGCCAGGCATTGACCAAGGCGGAGAACCTCAAACCCAGCAGCCGGGCCTTGTCGGATGACGAATTGATGCGCCAGTTGGGCCGCCCCGACACAGCACCCGAAGGTCGTTTTTACCCGGACACCTATTCCTATGCCAAAGGCTCCAGCGACTTGGCGGTCTTGCAACGGGCCATGAAGGCCATGGACAAACACTTGCAACAAGCTTGGGATGCCCGCCAGCCCGGCGTGGCGGTCAAGTCGCCTGAAGAGGCCCTGATTCTGGCCAGCATTGTCGAAAAAGAAACCGGCAAGGGATCGGATCGGCCGATGATTTCTGGCGTATTCAACAACCGTTTGCGCATCGGCATGATGCTGCAGACCGACCCCACGGTGATCTACGGCCTGGGCGAAGCCTTTGACGGCAACCTGCGCCGCGTTCACCTGCACACCGACACGCCCTGGAACACCTACACCCGCAGCGGCCTGCCACCCACGCCGATTGCCATGCCGGGCAAAGCCGCCTTGTTGGCCGCCGTGCAGCCCGCCAAGACGCAGGCGCTGTACTTTGTGGCCAAGGGCGACGGCAGCAGCCACTTCAGCGCCAGCCTGGACGAGCACAACCGGGCGGTCAACCGTTACCAGCGCGGGCAAAGCGGAAGCAACTGAGCAGCGCCGACTGAGCCTGCGACAATCGGGGTTTCGCCATTTCACACACCATGACACGCGGCACATTCATCAGTTTTGAAGGCATCGACGGGGCGGGCAAGTCCACCCACATCGAGCGCGTGGCCGCGCTGTTTCGCCAGGCGGGCAGGGCGGTCGTGCTGACCCGCGAGCCGGGCGGCACCCCCTTGTCTGAAAAGCTGCGCGAACTGGTGCTGCACGAACCCATGGACGCGCTGACCGAGGCCCTCTTGATGTTTGCCGCCCGCCGCGAGCACCTGGTGCAGGTGATCGAGCCCGCGCTGGAGCGAGGTGATGTGGTGCTGTGCGACCGATTCACCGATGCGACTTTTGCCTACCAAGGCGGCGGCCGGGGCTTTGACTGGCAGGTGTTGACGCAGCTGGAACGCATCGTGCAATCCCAAGCCCATGCCCAAGCTGACAGCGCTTTGCGCCAACCCGATTTGACCGTGTGGTTCGATCTGGACCCGCAGATTGCCGCCGAGCGCCTGGCCTCGGCCCGTGTGCCTGACAAGTTCGAGTCTCAACCGGCCGACTTTTTTGCCGCCGTGCGCGCAGGCTATGCCAAGCGCCAGGCCGAAATGCCCACCCGTTTTGCCCGCATCAACGCTGCGCAAACCCGCGAAGCGGTGGGCGCGGATGTGGCCCTGGTGGTCACCCCCTGGTTGTCCCGGAGCACCGCATGAGCGCCGTCTTGAATGCGCCGTGGATTGCCCGGCAAGCGACCGATTTGCTGGCCCAGCGCGGTCACGCCTGGCTGCTGCAAGGCCCATCGGGTCTGGGTCAATACGAATTGGCGCTGGCAATGGTCAGCGCTTGGTTGTGCGAGCAGCCTTCGGCCCAAGGCGCTTGCGGCGACTGCCCCAGCTGCCACGCCATTGCCGTACACACCCATGCCGATCTGGCCGTGCTGATGCCCGAGACGGTGATGCTGGATTTGGGCTGGCCATTGTCTGAAAAAGCCCAGGACGAGATCGACAAGAAAACCCGCAAGCCCAGCAAAGAGATTCGGGTAGATGCCATGCGCGATGCGGTCGAGTTTTCGCAGCGCACCGATGCCCGGGGGCGGGGCAAAGCGGTGTTGGTGTTTCCGGCCGAGCGCATGAACACCGTCACGGCCAACGCGCTGCTCAAAACGCTGGAAGAGCCGCCGGGCGATGTGCGCTTTGTGATGGCCACCGAGGCCAGCCACATGTTGCTGCCAACCATCCGCAGCCGCTGCCTGGCGCACACCATGAAATGGCCCGAGGCCGATGAAGGCATGAACTGGCTCACGGGGCAGGGCTTGCCAGCCCCCATGGCGACAGCCTTGCTGCGCAGTGCGGGCGGTCGACCCACCGATGTGCTGCGCCAGGCCGAAGCCGGTTTGTCCCCCGACTGGTGGGATGCCTTGCCCAAAGCCATGCGCCAAGGCGATGCCCGCCATCTGGCCGATCTGAGCCCGGCACAAGCCATCGACGCGCTGCAAAAACTTTGCCACGATCTGGTCTTGCGTCAGGCCGGGGCCACGCCACGTTTCTTTGAGGCCGGGCAATTGCCCAACACCGCAGCCTCGTTGAGCGCATTGACCGACTGGTTCAAGCGCCTCATGCAATCGGCCCGCACGGCCGAACACCCTTTCAATGCAGGTTTGATGCTCGAAGCATTGACCGCTGACGCCCAACAAACCCTGCTGTCGCGGGGCTGACCCATGTACACCGATTCCCATTGCCATCTGAATTTTCCGGAACTGCTGGCCCAGTTCGACAGCATTGACCAAGCCATGAAAGTTGCCCAGGTCACGCGTGCGCTGTGCATTTGCACCACCATGGAGGACTTCGACAGCGTCCATGGCCTGTCGATGGCGCATGACAACCTGTGGTCCACCGTGGGCGTGCACCCCGATAACGAAGGCGTGCACGAGCCCAGCTTGCAAGAACTGATCGACGGCGCTGCGCACCCCAAAGTGGTGGCCATTGGCGAGACGGGGCTGGATTATTACCAAATGGACGAACGCAAGGGCGGTCGCACCGTGGCCGATCTGGAATGGCAACGCGAGCGTTTTCGCACCCACATCCGTGCCGCGCGCCACACTCGGCTGCCCCTGGTGATCCACACCCGTCAAGCCTCGGACGACACCATTGCCATCCTCAAAGAAGAGGGCGAAACGGGTGGAGCAGGGTGTGCCGGAGGCGTTTTTCACTGCTTCACCGAATCGCAGCAGGTGGCCCGCGCCGCCTTGGACTTGGGCTTTTACATCTCGTTTTCGGGCATCCTGACCTTCAAGACCGCCGCCGATCTGCGCGAAGTGGCCAAATTTGTGCCCGATGACCGCTTGCTGATCGAGACCGACAGCCCGTATCTGGCGCCTGTGCCGTACCGGGGCAAAACCAACAACCCTTCGTATGTGCCCTATGTGGCCAAACAGTTGGCAGAGCTTCGCGGTTCAACGTCCGAAGCCATTGGCGTGCTGACCAGCACCAACTTTGACCAGCTTTTCAGCCGAGTGAGCCAGGGTTAAACTTCATGATGAACATTAAGTTATTGAAGAAGCTGTTTGTTTTCATTGGAATTATTCAAGCCAACTTGTCCTTTGCAGGTTCCTACGAAGACTTCTTTCGTGCCGTCACATTTGACGATGTGCGCACAGTGCAATCTTTGTTGGCCCGGGGCTTTGATGCCAATTCGGTGAACGCCAATGCCGCTCCAGCGCTTGTTTTGGCCATCCAGGAACCATCGCCCAAAGTGGCTGAAGTGCTGATACGCTGGCCTCAAACCCAGATCAGTTTCGCCAATCCCGCAGGCGAAACCCCGCTCATGATGGCCGCTTTGCGCGGGCACCTGAACCTGGTGCAGGCGCTCCTTGAGCGCGGGGTCGAAGTCAACAAACCCGGCTGGACCGCTTTGCATTACGCCGCAGCCGGTGGCCACACCACCATCGTGGATTTGCTGATCAAGCACGGCGCACTGGTCAACGCCGAATCACCCAACGGCACCACGCCGTTGATGATGGCAGCGCGCTACGGCAGCGCTTTGTCCGTCAAGTCCCTGATCCAGGCCCCAGGCTCAGATCTGCTCCTGCAAAACCACCAAGGCTTGACCGCCTTTGATTTCGCTGTCCAGGGCCGCCGTCCGGATGCCGAATCCCTGATGCGCCAGGGCTTGGCGCGCTTGTACGTTTTTCCACCGGTGAACAAGAACTGAGACTGATCGGTCCAATCATCAGGGGGCCTTGGAGCCCCCATTGGATGCATTTTTAATTTCGTACGATGTGTATTATGTTAAGTCACTGGATGATGTAGTTGTCCAGTTGCCAAGCATAGTCTCAGGGGTAAAGGTCTGTAGATGCTTTTCTTGTTGTGTCCAAACACGAACAACAGGAGCATTTTGTGAAAAGTACAACGGTCATATCAGTCGTCAACACCAAGGGCGGCGCTGGTAAAACAACCACTGCGGCCAACTTGGGTGGCCTCGCTGCAGCGCTTGGTCAGCGCGTGCTGCTCATCGATGCAGACATGCAACCGGCGCTGTCGAAATTCTTCGCCACACAGACACCACTGACCAAAGAGTCACCAGGCATGAACCAGGTGATTTCTCGTGGTGGTGTCATCCTTGATGGCGACATTGTCGAAACCAATGTAAAAAACCTCTGGTTGCTGCCTTCCAACATGGAAGACCACATCCAGGCTTGGCTCAAGGAGCGTGAAGATCGACTGCTGCTGCTCAAGCGCGCAGTCCGTCAGCCCATCATCCGAGAAAACTTTGATCTGGTGATCATCGACACTCAGGGCGCTAAGGGCGAGCTTCAACGCACTGCGGCCATGGCAGCCGATTTGATGCTGACCCCCATCAAACCGGACATGCTCAATTTCAGCGAGTTCATCACCGGCACGCTGGAGATGCTGTCTCAGCTCAACGTCATGAGCGACATGATTCCTGAAATGCGAGCAGGCCAGCTGGCGATTTTTGTCAACGCGATGCCGCGAACCACTAACGCACGAATGGTTGAAGAGGCCATTCGTGACCAGTTTCGCAGCCATCCAACCAT
Source organism: Limnohabitans sp. T6-5 (assembly GCF_003063315.1). GTDB lineage: Bacteria > Pseudomonadota > Gammaproteobacteria > Burkholderiales > Burkholderiaceae_C > Limnohabitans_A. The sequence continues at coordinate 324,351 of NZ_NERV01000002.1, read as the reverse complement.
CAGGTTGCTTGACACCAAAGTCCCCTACTCCACCGTCTATGAGCAGTGCCGCTCATTGCGGCGCCCAGTGCATGAATTGGACAGCGATGCGAATGTCACGCCGTCGCAGGTCATGCATTCGCTTTTGCACGAAGTCATGCCAAACCTCAAGGGTCTGTGGCTCCCAGGGCATCAGCCAATTGGAGACGCCAAATGAGTAAGCGACTGAGTGCAAACGACATGCGTCAGGCGCTGAAAGCGCAAATGGATCAGCAAGAACAATTGAAAACCAGCACTGGCACAGGCAACCCCATGCCCACTTCGAAACCAGGCGACTTTGACGGTCGCGCCATCATTCGTCTGAAAGTCCGTGATGTCGGCACCTACGAGCGCAACCCTCGTACGCGTCCAAACGAAAAGCGCGAAGAAATCAAAGAATCCATTCTTGCTCGTGGACTGGATCAAAACCTTGCCGTAACCAAACGGCCAGGAAGCGACCGATACATCCTAGCCAAGGGCGGTAATACGCGGCTGTCCATCCTCTGGGAACTGGCTGAAAAATATCCAGACCGGTTCACAAGTCTTGACTTCGATCTGGTGAACTTCAAGGCTGAATCGCACTTGTTGGTGGGTCACATGTCTGAGAACTTGAATCGTTCTGACATGTGCTTTTGGGATACCGCCAACAGCTATCTGGAGCTGCGGAAGATCCGCTCTCAGGAACTTGGGCGGGACATCTCGCTGAAGGACTTTGCTGCAGAACTGAAGCAGCAAGGACTGACAGTTGAAAATTCTGCACTAGGCGATTTTGAATTTGTAATCGAAAAACTTACCCCACTCGGCGTAGCTGCCAAAGCACTTGGACGTAATGATGTGCTGCGCTGCCTTCGCCCTCAGTTCAAGAACTTGGGTGATATAAGGGTGAAGTTGTTTGATGGTCAGAAATCATCCAATGAATTCGCGTCTGCTTACGCCGACTGGCTCAAAGCTTTTGGGCATGCGCATGAAGCACTTGAGGCTGGGACGGGCACTTCTGATGCGGAAAACGACCGTCCGCCAACCTCACTAGCACGCGAACTCGAAGCTCACTTGGCGACCATGGCGGCCGCATGGTTTGGGCTGACTGAAGCAGAGCTGAGCGCTTGCATGCAAGCCATCGCAGCTGATCGCACAATCACTGCCGCCCAGTTGCAAAACAACCTGGAGCAATTGCGTACCTCAGAAACTGCTTCTACTGTCAACACCACTGCTGGAAATCAGGGCGATGAGTCTGGTGCCGCTGATACCGACTCCCTTGGCGCTGGTACAGACTCAGACCAGGCTGACTTTGTGGGTGGTGGTCAAGCCAACAGCGGTGATTACGACACCAGCTCTCATGCAGCGGCAGATGAGCAAGATGATGTCGCTGACTCTGAATACGCTGTACCAACGGGCCGAGTGCCCTCAGCCCTGAATGGCGTCAAAACAGCCCCAGAGCATCTCCTCACGAATATTCCTAATCCTGGCGCAGTAGATGGGCAAAACAACACTGGCGCAGCCCCATTTGAAGGTGGCGCAGACCCTACTGGTGAACAGGGCCAGCTGCCCGGTACCACCAGCCTTGAAATGGCTGTTGAAAACATGCGCAGCTGCATCATGGATTTGACTGACTATGCATCGTTGACTCCCCTTTTGCGCAATGCGCCTGGAATGCCGCTGGGTTATTTCATGGATGCACCAGCCAGCTCGCTGGGTGTCAGTGCAACTGACTTTGCCGCGCAGGCATGGTGGCTTTTGGCCACCATGTCAGGCCAGCTGACCGTCGACTGGTTTCATCATCAGGTCACCAACGAGCAAGGTGTAAGCGGTTTTGCGCTGTTCGATACTGGCCCCGCCGGATTCAGGGCGCGAGCAGAAGATCAGGACGGCTGGATGCAATTTGTACAAACGCATCTGGGGGGAACCTATCAGGCTGACGGCTACTACACCCTGGAACTGTTGACCGATTTGTCTAACCCCGTGGGTGAATACGCCCGTGAGCTTGTCAAAGCGGTTGGCACTTTTAGGCTGCTGAGCCAACAGGAGCAGCAGTGATGAGCGCCGTCGTCTCTCAGCCACCACCCGGCACCTCGGGGTGGGTTTGCTTACGCTCGACGACGCTGAGCCGCATTGCGGCCATCGAGCTGCTGTCCGACCAAGCCCTCAATTTATCTGACGACATGCGCCAGACATTGACGAAGCTGACGCTGGAACAGCCACAAGAAGTCCCTCTGCGTCTATGGGTCCAGCTTGATGGTGTCAGTTGGATCGCACAGGGTCTTCAAGAAAAAGAAAGGCGTGACGCAGCTTTACGCATATTGATTCTGCGCCAGGCTAATTTTCCGCTGATACGGCGTCTTTTCAATCTGTCACGGGATCGCTGGATTGACATGCGCAAAGAGCTGAACGCACCACCAGCGCCCAAGTCAGTGCCCCAGCCTGCCGCTCATACGGTCGACGACATCTATGCGAGCTGGTCAAAGCTGATTAAAGAGTACGACAACGAAATCGACCGCTGGGTGGTACTGGCGCAGCAGTTCCCCTATTTGCCGCTTGCTGCCCTTTATCCACTGATTTACATCCCAGGAGCATCGACATGAAAGGCGCTCTGCTCCAAGAATTCCTGATCGTTTGGAGGCCATCGCTTGAAACGCTTTTGGAAAAGCATTGGGCACGCCTGTTGGCTGCGGCCGTCAGTCGTGACCGAATGATGATGCAAGACATCATCAAAGCACACTATCAAGAGCTGGCCAATCAGTGTTTTTTCAATCCGGGCCGTCAGTTACTGCATCGCCATCGACTGTTTGATGTGCATTCTCTTTATCGTTTTTGTTCTGATAAAGCACTGCAATCTATCAGGCTCGACGGTTCTTTGCCTGAAACACCGCATCTCGTGCAAATTTTCGAAGACGCTTTTCCTCAGGTGTTTCAAATGGACTATGCCTCTGAGTCAGTGGGTCTATGCGGTACATCATGTCTAGCGCAACATTTATCAGCTTGTAACCATCCTGATCAGGCGACTCATCAAAATTGTGATCACGCATTGATTGCCAAATATCAGCAGTTTCTTGCGCACATATATACAGGCGATCAAACCCATCCGTGGACGTTGTCATCTCAGCGCCGCCACGGAATCCCTGTTTTAGTGTGCGATACATGCCCTCAAACACCGTTTCAAGCAGATCAGACACATGTGCTCGATCTACGTCGTTCGGACAGGCAAGATGTTTTAACAGCATGCCAAAACCATATTGCGTCCAGGCTTGGAGTGAAGCTATGACAGCCTCATCCTCGGACACCCTCTTCTTCAAACTGTCCAGTTCATTCTGCAATTCGGTCAGCTGTTTTTGCAATTCGACGTCAGCCATTGTTTCCTCCCATTTCAATAATGAAGTAGGAGGTCATGATGGCCATCATTGAAGCCAAGATCAAGACCCTTGTGGACACGATGAACGGCACGGGTGACATCGAAACAGTCGCTTCGTGCGAAGGTCACTGGTGGGGTGGCAGAGCACCTTACATCTATTTCAAATCTTCTGCAAAGGTCGCTCAGAGTATTGAGCGAAATATTCGTTCTTTCTGCTGGTCTGAGAAGTCAGATTCAAACTTTGATTGGGTCATTAGCGCTCAATTTAACGAACAGTTTGATTTGACGTTCCAACTCCATTCACCTTTGTTAGATCGACTCTCTGAGTCGACATGGAAATCAATTTGGACGCTGGGGTTGCATAGAAACCGTATTGACAGTGATTTATCTACGTTGACCAAACTGCTGAATCAAATTGAGCTGGGGGGCGGCAACGTTCCAAACGTAATAGGAGTTTCACATGTTCACATCGTCTGAATTTTACAAAACCACGCTTCGCAATACCCATCCTTCGTTTTTACCTGCGGCGGTCATTTGCAAAGTTGATCGCCTCATAGTTCCCGTGGGTAAATTGTGGAAGGGCCTTCAAGAGTCGATCAAACGTTTGATGCAGTCAGCATTCCTTGTTGCCTTACTGCCCGTCCTGTTGGTAATGGTGGACCCGTTGTTCAACGGCTACTTCTACAACGGCAATGTGATGACGTTCGAGGAGTATCAGCGGTACCTTCAGTCGACGCTGTTCTGGAGCACGACATTCTTGATCTTCTGCTTGAATGCGCTGCGTTGCCACTATTTCAGTCGGCTGGCGATCTATGTGCGAGATCGCCAGCGTGACCAAGAAATTACCGGTAAGGATTGACGTGATCGATCTTTGCCTTCATTTCCGACACGTAGGCCGTCAGAGCATCTGGCCGCAGTGCAACGATTTCGATGCCGTCCAGCAAGGCGTGCATGGCAATGGCCATGTTTGCGGCCAGATCGCTCATTTGTTCCTGCGTCACTGGCTGGGCGTTGCCAGCGGGAGTGGATGTGGGGGACTGTCTCAAGTTCATGGGGAAGCCTTTCAAAAGATGAAGGTTGTTGGAAAAAAACGGGTGTTTTCCGGCCCATGGGGTGCGATCCCACGGACACACCCGTTTTCATCATACCTGAGAGGTTTCCCCACCCTTTTCCCTGTTTCCGCAGGAATTCCTGCGACAAATTTCAAATTGGCCCAGCAGTTTCCATATCTGCCTTTAGCCGGTCTCTATCCCCTGATTTACATCCCAGGAGCTTCAACATGTCCGTGAAGCATCAATTGCAACCAACACCCGAGGTGGATTTGCTCGATGAACTGTCCACCAATCCGGAATTGTTGTTCATCGCGCTGCAGCAGCCGATCTCTTTCAACCCCGTGTTGGTGGACATCACTCAAAGCCTGACCGCAGGCTTGTTTCTGTCCACGGCACTTGAAGAAGCACACGGTGACTGGGTAGACCTGGACCAAGAAAAAATCAAACGCACCACTCGCTTGACCAATGGTGAGCTCAAGGGTGCCCGACAACGCTTGCGGGATCTGGATCTGCTGCATGAGCGACGGATCGGGTTTCCTTCTCGGACTCAATACAGCATCAATTTCGACAAACTCAAAACAATGCTGGTGTCCCTCAGTCGCCTCCCCAGTCAGGCCCATGTGCAGGCCAATGGGCCGACTGCCTTGCATTGAGGAACACCGGTCATGCAATCATTTGGATTGATCGCTAGGAAGCCTCCCCCGCCCACAAGCGGGGAGCCTCCAGCTGATCCCATTGGGGCCTTGCTGGCAAGCCTAGCGTCAGAGCGTCCAATTGGATACTCAGCCAACTTAGCACGGATCGCTGGTGACCCGAAGGCTGGCCTGATGCTCAGTCAATTGCTGTACTGGACTCGTGTGGGTGTTGATGTTGTCGCCAACGGCGGCTGGATCAGCAAAACGAGGGATCAATGGGCTCTTGAAACAGGGCTGTCCCGCTACGAACAAGAATCTGCGCGGGTTTATCTCAAAAAGGCTGGACTGATCGACGAATCACGTTCTGGCACCCCTGCCCGTCTGGCTTTCCGAGTTCGCCTGCCAGACGTGAGCCAAGCCCTGGCCCGCTTACTTCGCAGTGAACCTGTTCAATGGTCACTCTTTGATGTGCGGTCCAATGCCCAGCAGGTGAAAGCCCTATTGGGCAAGAGCTTGGCGTTCTACAGGGTGTACGGCCAGCTCACTCAATCCATCACTTCAGCCGTGTTTCTGAGTCGAGCACTTGCCACCCAGCGTGCATTGATCGGTGGAAAACACAGCGAATGGTTTTCCATCGGCCTGGTTGAATGGACGGCTGAAACAGGATTGTCGGAATCACAGATCAGGACATGCAAGCAAAAATTATGCCAACTTAACCTTCTTGAACAAGCCTTGATGGAATACCCACGTCGTCGGTATTTCATCAAGGTAAACATCAGTGAACTCAGCAAGCAACTGATTGCGATACGTTTAGGGGTTATCAATCACGGCAATACCGCGCAAAGCATCTTGGGCTTGTTGGGAAAGAGTACCCTGTCGCCCAGCGAAAAGAACGCACGGTCGGCCAATTCGGCCGACCGTATCCCCGGTATAGAGTCGGCCCAAATGGCCGACCGGTTAATGGTTAACACATCGGCCAAAATGGCCGACCGGTTAATGGTTAACACATCGGCCAAAATGGCCGACCGTATGACGATCATACGGTCGGCCAATTTGGCCGACCACAACAAGAAACAGGTCAGGTCATGGCCATCTGGTGCAACCAACACTGGAAATCCCCCCTCTTCCTCCAGTTTGGCGAATTCCGTCAATCTTGATGGTGGGAAATCACAGCTCGTTTTACACCCCGATGAGGCTCAAAATCAATTTGAGCAGTCAAAACCATCCTTTCAGTCGGCTGGAAATCTCAATCCAGTTGGCGGCTTTTCACAGTCGCTAGGGATGAAAAACACAGCCCTACATGCGGGCGCGCGGTTTTTGATTACAAATAAGACTACACCTCCTCCTTCTTCAACCATTACCTCTGAATCAACCACAAGCGCACAAAAGCAATCGACTCAGGATGGTGGTGGCGGTGGTGTTTCTTTTGATCAACTGATCTGGCCTACTGGCTCAGCCTCAACGGCAATCAAGCGATTGGTGGTTGATCACCCTGTGGCCAAGTCCTTGCCACACGACCGTCTGCAGCTGATCCTCGATGAGGTGGCTCACGCTGACGCAAATGGACAGGTCCGAAGCATGGTGACCTATCTCGGATCGCTTTTGCTCAAAGAGCAAAAAGGCGTCTTGCTGTTGTCGGGGGCCTATGAGCTGCAGGAGGCCCGCAACCGTGCTGCAGAGCCAAAGCATCAGGTTGTGCAGCAAACACCTTCGCCGATCAAGTCTGCCCTGCCCGCTTTCGCCTCCAGGCCTGCACCAGCTCGGGATCCTCGGGCTGTGGCTTTGTGGGCTGCAATCTTGGAGCAGCTACCTCAATGCATGCCCGAGCAGCAGATTGAGGTGTGGCTTAAACCGATCTCTGTCGGGCTGGATCAGCAGTGTCAAAAGCTTTTACTGTGCGCCAGCCGTTTCAAGATCGACCACATCAAGTCGGCCTACGCAGCCAAGATTGATCAGGTCATGGTCGATGTGCTGCAGCGAAATCCAGCCCTTGTCCAGGTGAGCCAGTGTCAATTGGTCACCTCACTCCCCCTTCCAGTCAAACCATAACTAGGCAACACCATGAGCAAAAAAGAAGCTGTCACAACCGTCCAAGCCTCTCAAGAGGTGCCGCAATCACCTCAGGCATCCAAGCCTGGCGCAAACAAAAATGAGCCGGTGAGCCGTTTGGTTGCTGAAGAGGACACGATGGAGTTGCACACCCGTGAAGCCATGTTGCTGTATTTGGGCCGTGCACCTGGTGAGCAGTACCGCTTCGGTGTGCCTGGTGCGCGACATGCGGCAAGTGCCCTGCGGCAGCTGTTTGGTTTGACTTCTAAGGACAACCCCTATGCCGATGCCACGCTCATCGACATTGACAGCCGTGTTGAGCGAATCAAGCGGATGATCAAAGCGGCTCGCGATCCACAAATCAAGAAGATGGATGAGCACAAGTCCATGGGGCTGTCGTATACCATCATCCGGGCTCAGCAAACTCAATCGGTTTCTCTGGGCTACCACTCCCCCTATGGCTACATGATGAGCACGGTGATCGTCATGTTTGATGAGTGCGTGCGTGTTCTGAAGTCTGCTGAGCGTCGAGACCTGCTGACCAAACAGGATCAGCACAACGCCCTCTATGCACTCAAGCATGAAATCAGGAGCATGTTTGAAAGCGCCATTCGCGCTCAGCGGATTTTGCTGTCTGATGAAATGAAGCCACTGAGCCGTGCAGACTTTTTGCCCAACAACACCCAGCCAGATGCAGCCAAGCGGGTTGAGGCGGCACAAAAAATCTTTGGTCCCATGGACGACGAGGTTTTCACAGGCAAGAAAGCACCACGCCACACGATGCGCAAGGAACGGCTTTCTGCGGCTGATCAGCGTGTTCTTGATGAAGTGGCTTTGACCATGGTTGAGCATGTCAACGATGAAGTGACTGAAGCGGGACTGGTTTAAATGCGAAAGATCACCGCACTCAAGCTGGGTCATCCATCCATTCAGGATGTGATGAGCGGGACCTATTGCACAAAGAGGGCTACTACCAGTTGGCAGCAGCCCCAGGCGCGCAAGCTGAAATCAGTTCAGCGAAACAGTCCTGATTTGTTGATCGATTTCGAGACTTGTCTGCGGATCAAGTCCCAGCGTTTCCAGACCGCCCAGCAGAGCGTGCATGGCGGTTTCGATGCGGTATTGAATGTCTTGGAGCTGGTCAAGCGTGACTGGTTGATTCGCAGAATCAGTCGCTTTTGTGGTCATGGGAGGGCCTCTCGTTCATGGGTTGGTTGTTGGACACGCGGTGGTGGTTCCGTCCCATGGGGGTCTAGTCCCATGGAACTACCCCCGTGTGAATCATACCCGAGAGGTTCTCCCACCCTTTTTTGGGAGTCATGTTCATGAGTTGCGCGTTACCGCCAGCTCTGGCATTGAGTCCAGCAGTTTTTAAACCCAACCGGAGAAATTGATGACACCACTGAAGACAACGATTAAAAGCAGATTCTTGATCAAGCAAGCACAGGAGGCTTACGTGGCCACGCCTGAATCCATTCTGACGCGAATAGATCAGGTGTTGGCTTTCTGTTTTGCTGCGGGTTCAGTTGCTGCTGGATATGTGAACGTCGCAATGAAAAGCGTCTTTGCAGCTGCAGTTATTCCGCTCTTGTATGTCGCGATTGACCCGTTCATTGGTGACGTGCTGCACTGGGGGATGCCCGTACCGTTCACCTTTGAGTTCTACCAGGGCTATTTGCGATCTGAATATTTTCACCTCCTGGTGCTCAAAATATTTATAGCGTGGGCACTTTTGAAGCTGGCTTTCTCGGGAAAGCTTTCAGAACGGCAAGTCGGTTGGCGCAACCTGCTGCGCAAACAGGGCTACTACCCACCGGTAACAGCCCCAGGCGCGCAAGCTGAAATCAGTTCAGCGAAACAGTCCTGATTTGTTGATCGATTTCGAGAACTGTATGCGGATCAAGTCCCAGCGTTTGCATGCCGTCAAGCAGTGCATGCATGGCGCTTTCGATCCGGAATTGAATGTCTTGGAGCTGGTCAAACGTGACTGGTTGATTCGCAGAATCAGTCGCTTTTGTGGTCATGGGAGGGCCTCTCGTTCATGGGGGGATTGTTGTACACGCGGGGGTGGTTCCGTCCCATGGGGGTCGAGTCCCATGGAACTACCCCCGCGTAAATCATACCCGAGAGGTTCTCCCACCCTTTTTTTGGAGTCATGTTCATGAGCTATCCGTTTCCAACAGCAGCTGACGATGAGTTGTTTTCAAGGTTCGGCATTGAGCCTCGTTCTTACACGGAAGAACAATTGGATTCGGCAGCTCAGGCATGGGATGCATTGCGCATTTCAGGGTTAACACCGAGCTTGTTTGTTTCCCTGATCGCAGTTTGTGAGGGCTCTTTGGCCGAAGCCACGGTCATGTGGGATGGGCTGCGCTTGCATTTTCAGGATGGTCTCAAGCAATTCCAAGAACGTTCTGGTCGCTATTACATCGCACGGTACTCGACGACGTTTTTGTCTGAGCGGTCTTGCCGACGTGCATTTACCGACCTTGCTGATGCTGGTTTGATCATCTTGTGGCCACGCTCACGCACGATTGGACAGAAGTTTCGGGTTGACTGGGTTGAGCTGAGCATTCGATTGAATGCTCTGGATGTAAGCCAGTTGCCGGGACTGGATGGCATCAACGGCGTGACAAGCAATGAAGCGCCTGAGGATGCGGGTCATGCTTGAGCTGAAGTTTTGGAGAGAGACAGGGGGCGTTAGGGGTAGCCGTCGTCGTGAATCAGGCGACGAACGGGTACGGCTCACGCCGCTGAGTCTTAGACATGGTGTTGCAGGTGATTTTGTTAGCTCACATGTCTTGGCTCGGGTACGCCTTTGTGATTCGATGGCAGGCGTGTGGCCACCAGTGGCTTCTGCGGCTTCCCCAGCTGTAAGCCACGCAGCTGTCCGACCCCTGTTCTCTCTCCACCATCTTAGCAATTTGAAGGAGTTGACCTTAAAACCGACATTTTTGGCTTGGTTGATGTTTTGGAGAGAGACGGGGGTCGTTAGGGGCAGTCGTCGTCGTGAATCAGGCGACGAACGGGTACGGCTCACGCCGCTGAGTCTTGGACATGGTGCTTTTTCAATGTTTCGCAGACATGTCTTGGCTCGGGTACGCCTTTGTGATTCGATGGCAGGCGTGTGGCCACCAGTGGCTTCTGCGACTTCCCCAGCTGTAAGCCACGCAGCTGTCCGACCCCCGTTCTCTCTCCTCCATCTTACCGATTCGATGGAACTGACCGCTCACTGGACAGGTTTGTCGGTTCGCTATCAGTTGGAGGTGAGTGGTGTCTGATTTGAAGTTTTGGAGAGAGACAGGGGGCGTTAGGGGAAATCGTCGTCGTGAATCGTGCGACGAACTGGTGCGGCTTTCGCCGCTGAGCCTTGGGCATGGTGTTGCTGTTTTCAATTCTCGCTCACATGCCACGACTCTGGTACGCCTTTGTGATTCGATGGCAGGCGTGTGGCCACCGGTAGCTTCTGCGGCTTCCCCAGCTGTAAGCCACGCAGCTGTCCGCCCCCTGTTCTCTCTCCTCCATCTTACCGATTTGATGGAACTGACCGGAATACACAACTTTGTGTTCCTAAAGGCCTTTAAGGGTAAGGGGCAGCGCCCCGCCCTTTTGCAGTTTGAAAGTGAGCCGAAATGACAGGCGTTAAAGAGAAATTGTTGCAGCCAGGGACCGAGGGCTTTGTGTTGGCCCAACTCACAGGTCGTCCGGCCTTCATGAACCTGATCCGTTCTCAGCAAGCGTGCCTCAAGCAGATTTTGATTGAGATGGAGCTTTTGGCTGAGTCATCAGTGGTCGACGGAACAAGCATTCGCGCCAGGGTCGAGAACCGCAAGGATGGTGCACGGTTCTTGCGCTGGTATGCCTTTGGCCGCAATCGCAACTGGGAGGACATCCTGCCAGACATGAAATCGCTGACAGCACCTGTGAAGCGGCACTTTGAATCAGTCAATCGCCGCATGGGTGAACTGAATGTGTTGTCTCTGATGTACCAGCAATCGATCAAGCGGCTGCAGGCGCATCTGAAAAATCGCAAAGCCTCAAATGCTTTGGCTGAGCAATGACGATTTGAATGTGGGCGGTTTGCCCAAACAGGCAATGCGAATGGCCGAGTCCATTGCTTGAAATTTTCGGTCAGGGAGTTTTTTTCATGGCAACAGAGAGCATTTTGACGGGCAATCTTTTGGCTGACCCCGCTGTCAAGCAGATCAAAGTCCGTGGTGAAGATCGCGTGATTTGTGAGATGCGGATCATGAGCGATGTTTGGCGCGAAGACCATGAGGGCAACCTGGTTCAGGACCCAGATAAATCCCAGCCAGCACAAATCACTGTTTGGAATGAGCGCCTGGCAGAAGGTTGCGGCAACCTTCTGCGTAAAGGGATGCGAGTGGTCGTGATGGGCCAGTCATACCCGCACATTTATCGCGTGTCCGATGCTGACCGCGCCCAGGGCAAGTCGGATTCTTTCGAGATCCGGGTCGATGCAACAAGCGTTTCTCTGGCACTCAACCGTGTTGAGCAAATTGTCATGAAAGCTCGACGGACTCAAGAGCAGGTTGGCAACTCGGATCAGGCCTAAATAGCGAGGGGCTCCAACGATGAGGCACCAGAACCTCATGGAGCACCACCGTAACGTCAATGAAGAAAGGGATGCGTCATGTCTTCAACGCGGTATGCCAACCCATTGGACCCTGTGGTGCAACAGGTTCCGTGGGTGATTTTGGGCGACACGATCACGATTGAGATCACCCAATCTGGGCGGATGTTGGTCGACGGGTGTCTGGTGGAAACAAGTCATGCGACGGCTCAAGCGAATGTGAATGAAGTTGCTTTGCGTGAGCAATTGACAGAATTGGCGAATGAGGCTGGGCGCACATGCAGCCAGTCGCATGACTTGTATGTCGAGAATTTTTCAGCTTCTGTGGATGGTCTCACTGCTCGGTTGCCAGAACCTTGGAGTCAACGGGTTTTAGAGATGGCACGGGCATTTGACTACGCCACGGCTCAAGAGAGAGCTGAATCGCAGAATTGGAATGCTGGACATGGATATTGTTCGCACGGCATCGAGCTTGGATCTTGCCCTGCAGGCTGTGGGTCTGGTCCAGACGATTAAGAGGTCATGGAAATGGTTCAACGACTTCAAACTCTTGGCCTGCCTGCTGAATTGATCAGCTTGGAGGCCCGAATGGTGCTCAAGACACTGGAGCAGCAACCGATGACGATTTCGGGTTTAGAGCGCCATTGGAGGCCCACCTGGAGCATTGAAGAGATACGTGCAATCGTCACTCAGCTGCAGCGTCAAAACCTGATCCGATTTACCGCAGAGCGTGTCCTGGAGCGAGGCCACTACGTCGGCCGAGCACGCCTGACGCATCAAGCCCAAGTCGGTTTGAGCACCAGAAACAGGAGCGCATGAGTATGGTTTTATCCAAATTATCCAAGCATGGTCAATGGGCATTTTTGGGGGCGGCTGTGGTTTTTGCAGTCAACGTGGCCATCGCCGTGGCGGCACTCTTTTTGTCCGTGGTGTCCAAATGAGTGCGGTTGATCACTTTGTGAAATCACCTGGCTTGGTCTTGACGGATGCCGAGCAAGTCGCCATCGGTGCGATCACCATCAAGATGATGCAGGGATTATTGTTTTCTCACTTCGCCAAACGCGGCCGTGGCCGACCCAAGAAAAACGCTGAGGTTCCTCGCTTGATTCGCGGATTTAAGTCCATGGTCAACGCCTCAGGCATCCATCTCACTGCCCAGGAAGAAACAGTCATTCTGGAGCAATTGCTCAATCAAAGTCTTTTTTAAAAGAGGTAAACATCAAATGAAACTGAATCAAACCCACATTTTCTTGACTCCAAGTTTTTCTGAGTGGCCCGTCTCTGAAGTCCACCGTCAACCGGTTTACACGTTGATTGATGGCATTGTCAAAGTGCTCGAAAGCCTTGGTCTGGAGGGCAGCCATACGGAGGTTGTAAGTTTCCTCAATATGTTGCCGCAGACTCCGCGTTCCACGCAATTGATGTTGGATGCCAGAGCCTACTTGAAGGCTCGTCAACAAAAAGTTGACGAACTTTCGGAAAAGCAAAAGCAGCTTGTTATGAATTCGGCTGCCCAACATTGAAGACTTATGAAAAACCTTCGCATTCCCGATGTTAATCACACTGGACATATCGACTTGTCTAGTGAGTTAACGTCCCTTGATGGGATAAAAGTACTGTCCTGGTGGACTACAAAGTGGCCCCGCACGTTGCATGCTTTTTTGACGGTGGGATTGCCGATAGAAAATCACTTTCGACCGCCAGCATGTCGTTTTAAAGATTCAGTTTCATATCTGGATCGACAAGCCATTGCGTCGGGTAAGTTAGTGCCGCTGGATGTGTTTGCCGCGAGCTGGAAAGAGCTTTGCTGTGCCCATTTCGCAGGCGTCTATTTGGGCTCAATTCCAGATAAGCTGGTTGATCAACTAGCGTTCAATGCATCGCTAGAAGAGATCTTTAAAAAGGCATACCCACAATTATTCGAGGATGTTGAAGTACTTCTTTGGGACCTGTGGGAACAAGAACCCTATTGCCCGAAAAAAGATTGTGGACCAGATGAAGATGACATTCGCCCGATTCAATCAGCGCATCATTTGATTCCCAGTGCCTCAGGGATGACTCTGGCTGCGAAATCTCGGATTTTGACATTCTCATGAATGCCCATGATCTGTTGACATTTGATGACGTCCTCAATTTCGTGGGGGTATGGGGTCTTCTGACGACCCTTGGGTGCCGGAAACTCGGCCCTCAGAAGTTGTACGTTCTCAGGTGGAGTAATCCAAAGCTCATCAATCGATCGAATGTTGGCACTGAACCAAAAGCGAAACCAGGCTTTTCTGAATTTGCTGGTACGGGGCGTGAAATCTCGAGAAACCAGAAAGAGTTCTGGCACTTGAAGCAGCGTCAGGTTGCGGTACCCCCAAAGGCCATCCCTGTCCGCAACTTTTATCAATTCGATGAATTCGTAGGCGTCAAAGTTGGGGCAGCGAATCGCCATTTCATGAAAGATCCATTGCCAGTGCTGCATGGCCTGCTCCCTGATCCACTTGGCTCGTACAGGGTCTGGATGAGTGGGTGTCAGATGACCATAGGGCAGTGCTGCAGTGGCTTTTGTTGGGCAAAACCCCGACTTAGGCAGATGTGCAAAGTGGCCCGCCGAGTCACGTGTTCTGCCTGCGACATGGTGCAACGTCTGCTCACAAACATTGCAGTACATGCGCGGTCTTTGATCTTCTTGGATGCCAAGGGCTTTATGGCCCCAGCGAGCAAGGTAGTTCTCGGGCGTGATTTTTTGACCATCGAACGGGTCAATGGCAGTTTTCATGGAAGGTCTTTCCTTAAAGTTTGGTTTGAAGGTCGGGTGATGGGCGCTTGGCTGCGACACTTCGCGCCCATCACCATCATATCCAACGGAAAGATCTTCCACCCTTCTAACGTATTGATTTCATTGATGATTTTTATGATTCGTGACTCTCGTATTTTTGAGACCCCCGATTTAGGGCATTTTTTCCGCTAGGAAGATAATGGAAGTTATCTTCCTAGCGGATTTCAAAATTAATTCCCGCCGACGCGGTCGTCCGGCAGGAAAATCCTGCATTTCAAGATCGAGCGGTCTGTGTCTGCATGACCTGGCTTTCATGCGTGCCGTTTTGCAGGGCATGAATTTAGAGTCCGCTGGGGGCCGGTTTCTGCCCGAGGTGCATTCGGATTTGCGGGTGATTCGGACTTACCTGTGTGACGTGGCACAACAAGCTCAGCTCATATTGCAGGGCCTGGGGCATCACACTCTTGCGGTGACGCTGAAGTCAGCGTTGCTGAAACCGCAAGCACTCGCGAAACCCCGACTGCCTTCTTTGGCAGAGTTTTCCGAAGAGCTGGATGATCCTGATGCTTGGAGCGAGGCTGAGTTACTTGGGTTGTACCGTGATCGTTATGGTCCTGAGATTGACCAGGTAAAAGCCTCCCCTGCTTCATCCTGTGTCGATGTAGATGCCTGTCTTCAGGGATTGGCTTTGATTCAAACCACTGGCGTTCGACTCCCCTGCTTATCCGATGACATTGAGGCTTGGCTGGGCACTGGACTTGTTCGTCATCTTCGGTCTGTGGGCGTGTCAGCGTTGTCGGACTTGACCGCCCTAGTGCGTATACGGGGCAAGCACTGGTACCGCTTGGTGCCCGGTATCGGCAAAGACCGTGGTGTGAGACTGGTCCAGTGGCTGCAGGACCATGTGAATTTTTTGGAGCCGGTTATGGCCGGTCCAGTTGCGAGTTCTACTACGGCACTGTCTGGATGGGAGAGCCCTACGGCTGGCGCACTGCTACGTGCAACTGGGACCAATGCCCTGGGGGCGCAGAGCGATCAGCAAGCCCTGCAGGCGTGGATGGGCACGCTGGATTTTCTGTCTCCTCACACTCGTAAAGCGTACTCGCGGGATGTGGCCAGGCTTCTGTTATGGGCACAGAGGGAGCTGAACAAGGGTCTGTCCGATCTGACCGTGGTGGATGCCACCGCGCATGCCAAATTTTTGCAAAACCCGCCTGCGCAATGGTGCAGACCCCGTTCGGCAAATAACCACATGACGATGCGCGGCCCATTGTCACCAACGAGTACGGCCAGAGCATTGGCCGCAATCGGGCATTTGTATGGTTTTCTGGTCGAGACGCAGTACCTGAAGGCCAATCCATTTTCCAGGGTTCGCACCCCTCATGAAAGAGGCGTGCAAATGGATGTTCAGCGTTGTTTCAGCAATGCCCACTTGGAGCTGATTCAGCAAGTTTTGATGGCGATGCCCAGCGGCCCCCGGCAGCGGCGCATGGTGGCCATTTTTGCTTTACTGGAAAGCACGGGGCTACGCATTGGCGAGATCCCGAGCAGCTGGGCTGCTGTGGTCAAGCCCTTTGATGCAGAGGCAGGCACGGTCACTTGTCTGCGTGTCATTGGCAAGGGCGCTCGTGAGCGACTTTTGCCACTCAAGGAAGAGGTGTTGGAGGCATTGCATGACCATGCAATTGATCAGCTGGGCACCAGTGGACTGCAGCCCAGCGAATGGCCCCTGATAGGTTGCATTGGAGAGCCGGTCAATCCTGATCAAGTCAGCAATGGCGCACTGAGCACAGCCCGATTGAGGGTTGTGCTCAAGGACTTTTTTCAGGAGGTGGCCATGGCCTGTCCATCTCCTGATTTAGCTGAGAACTTTCGACGTGCGACACCGCATTTCATGCGACATACCTTTGCGCATCGGGTACTCAATGCCACCCAGGGGGATCTGGCTGTCACACAGCTCCTGCTGGGGCACAAGTCCATTTCCACCACGGGCATCTACGTCAAGGCCGATCTGTCACAGAGGCAGCGAGCCATTGACTTGCTGTCTGTTCAAACCATCAAGGGAGGCAAAACATCATGAGACTTTTTATCTGCGAAAAACCATCTCAGGCAGCCGACATTGCCAAGCACGTGGGTGCCCGTCAATCCGGCAATGGCTGCAGGACGGGTGATGGCGTCACCGTGACCTGGTGCATTGGTCACCTCCTGGAGCAGTCACCGCCCGAGCACTACAACCCTGAGCTCAAGGTCTGGTCTATGGATCACCTGCCGGTGTTGCCGGCAACTTGGCACATGGATGTCAAACCGAAAACACAATCCCAGTTTCAAGTGGTCAGCAAGCTGCTCAAGAGTGCGTCAGAAGTCGTGATCGCCACCGATGCCGACCGGGAAGGTGAAGTTATTGCCCGGGAGGTCATGCAGCTTTGCGGCTACCGTGGACCGGTCAAGCGTTTGTGGCTTGGGGCGCTTGATGACGCCTCCATCCGCAAGGCCTTGGCCAAGATGCTGCCAGGCGAAAAGACAAGGCCCTTGTACGAATCTGGTTTAGGTCGGGCTCGCGCTGACTGGTTGGCGGGCATGAACCTCACCATGGCGCTGACCAAGACATTCGGTTCCGGTGGAAAAGGTGGTGTGGTGCATTGCGGCCGCGTGCAGACACCGGTTTTGGGCTTGGTTGTTCGGCGTGAACGAGCCATCAGAAATTTTGTGCCCAAACCCTATTTTGTGCTCAAGACCATTTGGGAGATATCAGGCTCGCCAGTGCCTATGAACTGGCAAACGCAGGCTGACAAGCTCGACAAAGATGGGCACTGTGTTGATGAAGCCTACATCCGTTCAGTCGCCCAGAAAATCAACGGCAAGATGGGGCGATTGGTTTCAGTTGAGCGTGATGACAAGCACGAGCTTGCTCCCCTGCTCTACTCGCTGGGGTCGTTGCAAAAGGAGGCCTCTGCGCGTTATGGCATGGGTGCGAAGGCTGTTCTGGATCTTGCGCAGGCCTTGTATGAAAAGCACAAGGCCACTACCTACCCCCGAAGCGACTGTGAACACCTTCCAATGAGCATGCTGGCTGAGGCCTCACAAGTGTGCGAAGCCATCAAGCAAGCCGATCCCAAGATGACCAGCCTGGTGGCCAAGGCCGATCTATCGAAGCCCTCCAGGGCCTTCAATGATCAAAAAATCACGGCACACCACGCAATCATTCCGACCACAAACACGGCAGTCCGACTGGCTGACATGAGCGCCAACGAAAGGTTGCTGTATGACTTGATTCGCCGTCGCTACCTGGCTCAGTTTTTGGGTGTTTACAAGTACCAAGAAACACGCATACAGGGCAGCTGTGAAAACGAGCTGTTTGCCGCCACCGGACGGGTGCCATTGGTGCAGGGCTGGAAGTTGGCCTATCTGGATCTGCAGGAAGCTGCAGCAGCGGCCAAAGCAAAAAGCAAAGCCAAAACCACGGACGATGGTGAAGAAACACCCAAGGACCAGGCGTTGCCGGATGTGAAAGTGGGCCAGCAGATGATCAATCGCAAGGCGGAAGTGAGTAAAACACAGACGCAGCCGCCCAAGCGTTACACCGAAGGCACTTTGATTGCGGCGATGGAGTCCGTCGACAAGGAGATCGACGATCCACGTCTGAAAAAAGTCATGCAAAACAAGGAGAAAGCGGGGATCGGCACCGATGCAACCCGTGGAGCGACTTTGGACGGTCTTTTTAAGCGGGGGTACTTCGACAAGGCCGGAAAATTCATTGTGCCCACGGCTCGTGGTGAACAGCTCATCGAGGTGGTGGAACAGGCCGTACCTCACATGGCCGACCCGGTGCTCACAGCTTTGTGGGAGGACCATTTGTCCAAGGTGGAGGACGGCTCCTTGCCGTTGGCCACGTTCGAATCTCAGCTGGGCACCTGGCTCAAAGGGCAGATTGAAAAAATCAAGCAGCTGGGGGCCAGTAACCCAAAGCCCTCCGCTCTTCAGGGAGAGCGGTCGAGTGCGGTGGCAAAGAACAGCACGCAAAAGCCCATGGAGGCCTCAAAGGCAACACATGCATGCCCAGCATGCGGCAAGGCCATGCGACAGCGTCAAGGCGCTTCTGGGGCCTTTTGGGGGTGCACGGGATACCCCGATTGCAAAACCACCTTGCCAGATGCCGGTGGCAAGCCCGGAGCCAAAACTTCGCCCGCACCCCAGGTCGCTGTGAAAGCGCCTGTGATGCAGTCGTCAACCACACCGAAATGCACCGCGTGTGGCAAGCCAACACTCCTCAGGCAAAGCGCACGGGGGCCTTTTTATGGGTGTAGTGGCTATCCTGCGTGCAAAAACATCATGCCTGGCAAACCATGATGTTCGTTTGGGGTCGGATGGGCTTGTTATGGCTGGCAGGCCTGTCGATTGCGGGGCCTGGCTTTGCAAGATGTTTGGTCATGGGCGACTCGATTGCCCAGGGTGCTGGTGCCCATGCGCCCCACTGCAGGGTGATGGCCGAGAAAGGCATCACAACGCAAGACTGGGTGCGTCGATTTGGTGTTTCTGTTGAGCGTGATGCCCACACTCTTGACGTGGTGTTGATCAGTTTGGGCTCAAACGATGGACAAAACGCGAATGCTACAAATTTGTTCAAAGCTCGCAGCCTGCTTGCCCAAGCCAAGACGGTGATTTGGATTGCTCCTGGCCCGAAGTACCCGGCACGCAGCCAAATATTGGGGGTGGCCAGGGAGTTCGGTGATGTGGTCTATGAGCGTCCCGTTGAGCAGATGCAGGACGATGGGGTCCACTTCGATCAGATGGGTTACAAACGCATGGCAAGCGTGTTGGCCAGATACTGAAGCATCCAACAACCGCAGCGCCACCATTTCCAGTGCTATTGGCTACGCGGCGGCTGGACATTGCCCAGTTAGCCCCGTTCGCTGGGATAATTTTGCGTGTCAGGGTCAGGGTCAGTTTGGTCCTCGATCCATTTCAAAGCCAGCGCCTGGCTATTAAAGGGACCGGCCAATTCGGTACCGCTATTGTCAACGACCCACCAGAGACCATCGGGTTTTTGAATAACATTCATTAGCTGGTTTCCTTTTTTATCAGCGGTGAGAACTATGGCATATCTGCAGCAAAAAATCTTGCAGTGTCAGCATCGGTCACGCTGCGAGCCTTCAAGCCAAGTTGCATGTAACATCAGTGACGAATAAAATGTTGCATGTAACGCCAAGGAGACCATCATGGAACACGTTAATTCACGAGTTCAAAGGCACCGCGACGCTCTGCGCATGGCAGGGTTGCGACCCGTTCAAATTTGGGTGCCGGATACGCGGCGGCCAGAATTTGCAGAGGAATGCCGCCGCCAGTGCCATCTTGCCGCGCAGGCCGACCTGGTCGACGCTGATATGCAGCACTTCATGGATGAGGCCCTAGCAGACATGGATGGTTGGAATGAATGATGCGTGGTGATTTTGTGACCATTGCTATGCAAGGCGATTTCGGAAAACCTCGGCCAGCCTTGGTCATTCAGGCCGACCAATTCGGCGAACACGCCACAGTTACAGTTCTGCCCGTGTCGAGCACGCTTGTTGCCGCTCCACTCCTGCGCATTACTGTTCAGCCAAGCGACGGGAACGGTTTGCAGAAGCCGTCACAGGTAATGATTGACAAGACTGTGACTGTGAAGTGGGACAAGGTAGGGCCAGCCTTCGGTCACATTGACACAGATACGATGGTGGAGATTGAGCGGTGTCTGGCGGTCTTCTTGGGTATTGCTAAGTGATTATTTATTCACCCACAAGATGCCAAAAAAAACTGTCAGGATAAGCAAAACGAAAATGGTACTGGCGTATTGGTAGTACAACTGTCGTAATGCCCAACGAATGGGTTTGGCCATTGCCTGTCTTTCCTCAGCTATCCGTTGTGTGTAAGCACGTTTACAACCCTCTAATTTCAAGCTGGCGTGTTCTTTAGCGTTAAGCACATCTGTTAAATAATCGAGCATTCGATGTTCAACGATATTCTGTTTCCACGTCTCGATTTGAACCAGAGAACTCGCTGATGTGCTGCGAGACCGACCTTCTCGCTGCTCAGGGTCTGTGTAGTCAAATACAAAACCGAACTGCTCATAGAAACGATTACGTCGGGATTTATTTTCTTCATGGGCTTGGCCGGCAAGCAACTCAATGCTGTTGACTGATGCATCCGGCCACTGTTGCACCCATTGGACAATTTCATTCATGAGGTAAGTTCCGACCCGCTGGCCATACAGTCCCGGTAAATCTAAAAACAAAGCCCCTTTTGACATTGAAGATGAAGTTACTGAAACTGAATTGAAACTGCGCGAGTAGCTGCCATCGAACCGACCTCTTCCACTAAGACCTTGTGAAAATCTGCCGGTAATACGTTGATAAAACAGCCGAATCGACGCCTCATAGATTTCCCCGTCACGAGGGTCACGGCGGTATAGTTCCTCCCTCTCGACAACCAGCAAGCCCAACACCTTAGCTTCAGGTTGATTCTTGTCTCTGATTTCAAGTACTAGGATTCGCGGCTTAACGCTTTGCTTCGCACGATTTGTGTTGTTGAAAGAGGGTAACGCCATCATAATTATTTTAAAAAATTTATCCCTCTGGCTTCTTTATTTTAGAAGCTGCAAAAGTCTTGAAAAATAAATGTATAAAAATTTTTCTGCACTTTTATAAATATTAATAATTCATTGCTTTTGCCATTTCCTTCATATAAATGCGTCAGCGAATTTTGTAGAAAGTTACAGGGAGGGAAGTCAGAAAAAATGATTTGTCATTATCAAAATTAACGCGTATCGCGATACCAGTTGTAGTTGAACTGAAATTAGACAACTGGCCATTGCAGTGGGGATTATTGCCTGCACACTCAAGAGGCAAATCAAGCGCAGGTACACCACTCCACTCACGCACCACCTGCACTGGGGCCACGGATATGGGTGCAGAGGAACCTGGCGAAAGGGTCAAAGAAACAACAATGTTTTTCAGAATTTTTGATTCAACACCACTTTTAGTGGGAGATAACACTTGTACCGAATTGATTCTTATCGCCTGAGAACTCTGATTTTCAAAATTAGCAAGCAATTGTGAATCTTTAATTACCGATGTGGTCTTCAAATCTTGGGCAAAACAAATTGATGAATAAAAAAAAGTTGACAGAACAAATGCGAATGGAATTGATTTTTTCATGGTTGTCTTTTTTGATGGTTTGAATTGATTTTTATGTCAATTAATGTGATTGGAAGGCACAAAATTTATATTACCATGTAAAAACAATTCAAAAAAATTTCCGATGATCATCCGGCATTTGGTAATTTTCTTCAATTTTTGAGAAAGAGATTTATGGCGCGAGTTCCTGGTGATGACGGCTTAATTGCAGACGATGTGGGTTATTGGGCGACGGAAAAGCATGACTACCTGGTGCGGTATATCAGCATTTCCCGAGCCGCCCGAAAGCGCTATTTGCCCCCAAAAGGACCGGGGGGGGCGACCTTCATTGATCTGTTTTGTGGCACAGGTCGATCTCAAGTCCGAGATACTGGTGCTTGGATCGATGGCAGCGCCGTCGCTGCATGGAAACAAAGCGTTAAGGATGAAGCGCCTTTCACTAACGTCATCATTGCCGACAAAGATCCTGAGGCCCTTTATGCATGTCAAGAGAGGCTCAAGCGCTTGGGTGCGCCGGTGACCTGCTATGTCAACGAAGCAGCGGCAGTAGCTCGGCAGATTGGCCAAACACCGACACCCTATGGGCTCAATTTGGCATTTCTTGATCCATACAGTCTGGATTTGGACTTTTCTATTATTCAGAGTTTTGCAACCGTTAAACGCATGGACATGATGATCCATCTTAATCAGATGGACATGCAACGCAACTTGATGAGCCTGGCTTCAGATAGCGATCAGACTCGTCTGGATCGCTTTGTTCCTGGTTGGCGTGATTCGGTGCCCCGCTCTGGGCAGCGTGCTGCTTTTGAGCGGCGTATTTATGAATACTGGCGGGAAAAAGTCAGGAAATTAGGTCCGTGGCCATCTGCGCAGCAAAAATTGATTACGGCTTCAAGCAACCAACCTTTGTACTGGCTTGTGCTTGCCGCCTCACATGAGCTTGCTCACAAATTCTGGGGCGAGTCCCTAGATGATGGGCAATCAGAGCTGTTTTAAGCTGCAATTTGAGTGACTGGGTAAGCATCCCATGTGCGCCCCTTGAAGACACGCCCATTAGACTTCTTATCGCGTTTGACGCCGTCTGCCCCCCAGCCGCCCCATTGCTTGAAGAAAAATGCGCAGCCTTGAGCGTCGGCCTGCCTTTTGACGTTAGCCAGCCATTCTTCTTTCATAGGGCGAGCTTTGTGACCTGACTCCCCACCGACGATTACCCAATGGATATCGCTTAAGTCAAATGAACCTAAGTCTTCAAGCAGAGGCTCGACCGATAAAAATCGGATGTGTGCATCAACCTGACGCAGATAGTCGATGCGTGGTACACCGTATTTTTGATCTTCGACTGAAACACCTAACCAGACGTTTTTTGGACAAGTTCGTGTTTTGAAATATTCCGGCAGACGATCAGCACGTTTGGTCAGTATTTGGTAGGTGTGCTGTGGTGTGCTCTCGATCACTGAAAAAACTTGATCAATGAACGAGTTGGGTACGTCTTCATGAAACAGGTCGCTCATGCTATTTACGAAATACACAGTGGGTTTTTTGCGATTCAGAGGCTGCTCCAGTCGCTTTGGATGAAGTGTCAGCTCAAACTCGTTTTCGTAACCGGAGGCTCCCATGGCGTGTAGTCGCCTGGCCATAACAGCTGCGTAGCAGTTTTTGCATCCAGGCGAGATTTTTGTACAACCCGTGGTCGGATTCCAGGTCTGTTCAGTCCATTCAATGGTCGATTGTGTGGCCATGGTTATTCTCCTTTGAGAGCAGTTCTTGCCGGTTCTGAGAAGCATTCCTCGGCTTCAAATTCCGATTGGCATTCCAGGCACTGAACTTTCAGTGCGGGCTTGCCCCAGATGTTGGTTTTGCAGTTGCAGGTGTAACGGATGCGATTACTTTTATTGATAGGCGCTGCGCTGACTGCGGTAGCAACCAGGTTGTCATGCACCGCCTCGTGCTGGCTTGCCAATGAAGCACCCAGTGGCTGTGGTTCGGGTGTATGAGCTGATTGACTGCTTGAACCCTGGGCACCAGCAGTCACCATTTGCAATGCTGCGATCGCTTCCACTGGCGGGAATCGGTCATACCAGGATATCTTGAATTGATCGCCCAACAGCCCTTGACAAGCTTGATCAAATAACCCCCTCGGGATCATATAGTCGGCCATGTGATCACCGGTACGTCTACCGCCGGGCGCACCCGTGGATGATGGCATCAATCCGATGGCTTGCATCTTGTCTGCCCATTCATCATTGTGGTACCGCCCTCTTCCCGGTTTACCGAAGTGGAACTGCCACAGGTGGACCATTTCATGCACGATGGTTTGCATGATCTCTTGCAGCGGCTCAACCGCGAAATAGGCCGGATTGAGAGCTATCTCATCGACGCGTTGGCCCTCCTGATCACCAAACCGCTGAGCAGAAAAATACCCACATGTCTTCTTCTCTCGCTGTAGGGTGAGTAGGCATTGAGGCAACTTTCCTTCGAACAAGCGGATATTGAAATGGTCAAAAGCCTGTTGC
Source organism: Limnohabitans sp. T6-5 (assembly GCF_003063315.1). Taxonomy (GTDB): domain Bacteria; phylum Pseudomonadota; class Gammaproteobacteria; order Burkholderiales; family Burkholderiaceae_C; genus Limnohabitans_A. The sequence goes on along the minus strand of NZ_NERV01000002.1, from coordinate 300,211 downwards.
AACTCTGCGTAGGCTTGTGCCGTAGGTTTGATTTTGTTTGTCTGCTTGGCTAATGTTCGTGTCTTCACACAAATATTGTATTGCACAATACAATTTATGACAAAGGGAGGTGTCCTTTTTTAAATAGCTGTAAGCTTCAAACATGGCAGGCTTAGCATTCAAACAGTTAAGCCAGACGCCATCAACATCCACGACGAAGGAGTCAGGTGATGGAAGATATCCAAGCATTCGCTCGGCAGGTCTTTGCGAGTCAACCCTTCAGTCAATTCATCGGTGCTGAGCTGACACAGTCGAGTGAAGACAGTGCAGAGCTGACGCTGGTCATTCAGGGCCACCACAAGCAGCAGCATGGTTTTGTCCATGGTGGTGTGATCAGCTATCTTGCAGACAATGCCATCACTTTCGCGGGTGGTTTGGCACTTGGTGGAAATGCTCTGACTGCGGAATTCAAAATCAACTATTGCCGTCCCGCCGTGGGATTGCATTTGGTCGCCAGGGCACAAGCACGAAGCGTGGGCAAGCGGATGGCCATTTGCCAGTGCGAGATCTACGCCGTCGATGTTGACTCGGAAAAACTGTGCGCGCTCGCACAAGGAACTGTTGTTTTGGCCGCTTGAAACCTAACTTACCGCCAAGGAGAGCGCACACTGGGCAATACATATTGCGCCAAAGCCATCCCGTCAAGGAGACCAACATGCGTCAATCCATTCAGCAGCAAACGCTGGACTTGCTCGCCTCGCTGCATCAAACAGGTCGCGATCAAAAAATGCTTGATCGAATAGTTCAAATTCCTGTGAGCATCTACACAGACCCAGGGGTTTTGGCACGAGAAATGGTGACAGTGTTCGCTCATTACCCGATGGTGGCAGGACATTCATCCAGCGTGCGTAATGCAGGAGATTACTTACTCAGTGATTGGCCGAAGTTTCCCTATGTCATCGTTCGTGATGCAGAAAGACGGCTCCGTGGATTTCTAAATACATGCCGACATCGGGGCGCACGCATCGTCTCGGGTAAGGAGACTTGCTTAAAAGCGTTCATTTGTCCCTTTCATGGCTGGTCATATGGACTGGATGGTCAACTCAAGGGCATCACCAAATCCTACAATTTCCCGGGCCTGAACTGGGGGGAATTTAATTTGGTTGAACTGCCTGTCGTGGAGCGAGCAGGCCTCATTTGGATTCATCCAACGCCCGGCAAATCAATCGACCTGGATGAATATTTGGGGCCAATAGGTGATGACTTGGACCACTTTGCGTTGGATGAGCTCGAGAGCTATCGCAAGACCCATGTCATCAAACAAGCGAATTGGAAATTGCTCATCAAGACCTACTTGGAGGGATACCATGTTCCCTACCTACATCGGAATACGCTTTCCCAAGCTTTCAAAAATGGGGTAATTGCACATTACGAATATGGATCACACATCCGTCTTGCTGCAGCACGTACAAATTTTCTAGAGATGCTGTCTGTCCCAGCACAGAGTCGACGCATCCTTGATTACGCCTCAGTCTATTACGCTTTATTTCCGCAGACATTTTTCATCATGCACCCAGATTATGTGTCCATCAACATGTTCTATCCAGAGACTCCAGACCGGTCGATCTGGACGCATGAGATGCTATACCGCCCTTCGAAATTTCAGGGGGATGCAGGACAACAGGCTTTGGAGAAACGGTTTGTTTACACCAATGACACCGTTTTCGACTCTGAAGATTTCGCAGTTGTGGAGGGGGTGCAAGCAGGCCTCACATCAGGCGCCAATGATTTTCACACACTGGGACTTGAAGAGGGGCTACTCGCCATTTTTCAACAGAATATCGACCGTGCTTTGTTGAACTAAATTAAAAAATCCCCGGCCTAAGCCGGGGATTGAATGCCGTTGAGGCACCTGCACAGGGAGGTGATGCAGGGAGGATGTAACCTCATTTGTGATTATGACGGAATCGGACTACCTTTAAGTCCTTTCCACCAACTGCTTGGCCAGGGCCACCTCGATACTGTCTCCATCCTGATTGAGGACCTCAAGGCCGGTTTCCGGCATATCACCGGAAGTGGACTGCGACACGGCAATTTTCTTGGCCATGAGTGTCAGGCATTGCTCTTGAGCGCTGCCCTCATACCCCAGAAAAATCACTTCAACCGCCACCTTTTGTCCAATCCTCCAGCTGCGCCTTGCGGCTTGCTGAAGGGTGTAGACGTTGTAGCCAGTCTGCATGAAAACGATGGTTGGAAACTCCAGCATGTCCAGGCCTGTCTTGACCAGCTCGGGGTTGGTGATGATGACATCAACACCGCGCTCGACCTGGTCAGCCAGCCAGTCCTCTCGTTTTGCGGCCTCGACCGTAGCCCTCAGCACTGCGACCTTGAAACCGGCCTGCTCCAACATCACCTTGAGCCGAGCCGTGGTGTCACGTCCACCTGTGTAGGTGGTGTAAACCAAGACGCGGCGGCCACGTTGGCGCTGCTCTCGACAAATTTCCAAAAGCTTGCGCTCCTTGGGCATCTGTTCCACGTCGCTGTAGAGACTGGGGGCCGAGGCCAACAGAGTCTTGCGGTGTGGGTGATAGACGTTTTCCTCACGGAAACAGCAGTCTGGCCAGGCCAAAAGCACGTTGAGCACCACCCCCAAAAGGGAATGATCTCCAGCACGCAGCGAGTCGTTCAAGATGCGGCGCAGCGTGGTCGCCAGGCGCATGTCGTACACCTGTTTTTGCATCTCATCCATTGGTACGGGGATGAACGTCTCCTCGTAAGGAGGCAGCACATTCCCGCCAATGTCCTTGAGCTTCAAAAACGCGGTGTAGGGCACTACATACCGCATGATCCCTTTGGGTCCGAAGCCCGGTCCCTTGGTGATGCTGGTTTTATCACGATTGCCCCGCGCCGTGCGGTGCGAGCCTTCGTCACGCTCCTTTTGCGTCTCAATCAACACGCCGTGCGCCTGCATGAAGGCGTTGCTGGCTGGGCCAATCGAGTTGCGCTCGTTGTAGCTGAACCCGTCTTCGATCATCATCCGAGGATTCAAGCGGTAAAACAGATGAAACAGGTCATCTGCATAGCCGCCCATCAAGGTGCCCGTGAGCAAAATGGTTTTGCTGGCACAAGCGGCCAACACCCCCATGGCCTGCCCTTGGGCAGATCCCTCGTTTTTGTACTCATGGCCTTCGTCCACCAGCAGGCAGCCAAAAAACCCCTTGGGCAGATAACGCTTGATGAACTCGGTGGGCTGGTAGCCCCCTTGTCCAAAGCTGATTTCGTTGTTCCCGAGGAACCGCTCCATCCGCTTGGCTTGCCGGTCGGAGAACAGGAGTTCGCCATCGTCGTCCATCAGGTTGATGAAGTTGTGAAAGTTGTCTTCCAACATGCTGGCCAACATGGCTTCCCCAAAGTTCTTCACCAGGCGTTCGGCGGTTTTATCGCCAATGCTGGGTATCTGACGTAAGGCATCAAGCACCCGCTCCCGCTGCGACTTGTCCGGGGTTTTGCCCCGGGTCAGTGTCCACAGAGGCTCGCGGCAGTGATAACAGGCCATGCGCCGCCGATTGAGGTAATCGGTGGCCATGTGCACCTGCAAAGGCGCGTTGTCATCGTCATGCACGATTTCACCGCAGTGGCTGCAGGCGGCCACTCGCAGAACCTGGCGTTCGCTCGAGTGACTACCCTGGCCATCGCCAGCATCCCGGCTGATACCGGTGATGCGGGTGACGTAGGACGGTCGCCAGTCAAAGCCCATGCGCATCCGCACGCGGCCCAGGATGAAGAACTCAGGATGCTCAGGCTTGCTGCGCATCGAGCGGATCTGCAGCAGCTTTCGCAAAGTGTCGGGACCGTTCAAGATCCAGACCCGGGCACGAGGCACCGTCTGAATGATCTCTCGCCGCCACTTGTAGACCAGGTGGGGCGGTGAAATCACCAAGGTGCGTACAAAGCCCTCGGAGTGCAAAACAGCGGCTGTAGCAATGCCCATGAGGGTCTTGCCGGTGCCCATTTCGCCATTGATGACAGATCCTGACTCGCCAGACCCGATCAGCAGCTCACAGATGGCGTGCACCACCTCGCGCTGCGCGTCAAATGGCTTGCGTAACAGGCCATCAAGCAGCACATCCCAGTCGCGGTTACTGCTGTCTTGGTAGACAGGTGGGTTTTGCTCCTGGACAGCACCGAGCAAGCCATCACCAAATTGCCGAATGAAGTCGGACAAGGCGATGATTTGTTCGGGTGCGTGCTGTCCGGGCGCATCACCAACAGAGTCAATTTCAATGGCATCGACCATATTGGCCAAATCGGGCATGGTGCCCGCATCAGGGGTTGCATATGCGTTCATGGGGAAATCTCCAAAAATGTGCGAAGACATCCCCCAGCGGGGATTAGTCCCCGCATGGGTTGAAAAAATGCCCTGGAAGCCGCCAAAACGGCTTCCAGGTGGGCTTACATGGCCAGGGCCATGGGTAGTGCAGGCTGAGCGCCTGTGTCAGTTGTGACCGAGGCCTTGTGCTCTATGGGTGCCATTGCTGGCTCATGAGTCACAGGGTTCAGGGCCAAACGCCCAGACCGCACCAGGTCGGTGACGATTTGGGCGAAGTGGGTTTGATCCAGCGTGACTTTCAGCACCACGAAATCACCCACAGGCTCAGAAAGCAGCGGGTTGATGTCTTCGTGGCCACGTTGGCCCATGCGCAGCAGCATGCTGTGCTCAATCGCGCTGATCACAGGATCGCGCCAGTGCGGCAGCAGTGGGATGCTGGCCAGCTGTCCAATCGCAGCCCATAAGCGGGCTTTGATCTTGTCCACCAGCTCCGGCTGGAGTTGGTGGGCTTTGGACACCGGCTCACCGTTGGGCAGGCTGGGTACTGGTTCAATGACCCAGGCCACATCAGCCCCCTTGACGGGGGCCAATATGACCGGGTTGTAGAGCCACAGGTGGTTCAAGTTGCCGTACACGCACTTGGGCAGTCGCCCGCTGAGCTTGTCCAGATCCTTGGCGTTGCCGACAAAGACCTTTTGCGGCCGCAGTTCCTTAACCTGCGGCTTGAGGGTCAGTTCTTGCAGACCATCCTGGTGCTGAGCACCGAGCTGCATGCGAGCAAGCAACTCCTTGATGGCTGTGTCTCGACCGTAAACGCTGAGCATCAAAAGTCGCCCAGCCTCATCGCGGATGCAGGCATCCACAAACACGCCCTGGCAGCGGTCGATCTCATACAGCATGGCCATGCTCCTGATGGTTGCCCTCAGGGGCATCAAGAGCCTTGCCATACTTGCGCTGGTGTTGCGCTTCGTAGTGCTTTCTGATCTCGCCTTTGAGTGCATCGAGAAAGCCCAAGGTCGTGAATACACGACTGTGCTGTTCGCGCACCATGGCCTCGGTGACACGTTTTGGCAAGCCGTGGATCAGTGTTTTAGAGAAATCACCGTCCAAACCAAATGCCAACACATGTCGCTCGAAACCGCCATCAATCTTGCTGACAGTGGCCTGCGTGCGCAAGCCTTTGGCCGGAGCCAAGGGCTTGTAGGTTGAAATTTTGAGCACCTGGCTTGCGCCCAGCTCAATACTCGTTGAGGCTTTCCAGCCATCACGTTTGTCCTGATGGACAGTGGTCACAAAGTTTTCCATGGTCTGTCTCCTAAAAAATGCGAGAACACCCCCCATGCGGGATGCCCCGCTGGGGTTGAAAAAGAATCAGCTTTGCTGCGTTTACATCAGGCCTTGCTCAGCCATGGAAAGGGTTGAGCCCTCCCCTACGATGATGTGATCCAGCACGCGTACATCCACCAAGGCCAGGCTGGCTTTGAGGGTTTGCGTCAAGTTCTCGTCTGCTCGGCTCGGTTGTGGTGAACCGCTGGGATGGTTGTGAGAAAAGACCACGCAGGCGGCATTGAGCTCGAAAGCACGCTTGACCACTTCTCGGGGGTAGACACTCGTTTGCGTCAACGTCCCAGTGAACAAGTCTTCGCAGGCGATCAAACGATTTTGCGAATCCAAAAACATCACGCAAAACACCTCATAGGCTTTGCCAGCAAGGCGCAGCTGAAAGAATGTTTTGATGGCATCTGGTTGACAAAAGGCAGCTCTGTTTTGAGACAAAGTCTCTCGTAGAGCCCGGGCAAACAGTTCTCGCGCACAGTCAAGCGTGAACTTGACGGGGCGCTCGATGCGCTGATCCCATTCGCTTGTGCAATCGGACACCACTGTGGATGGACTCACGCCACACAATGCGGCCAAACTGGTCGGACGTTTTGTGACTGGGCGTCCAAGCACGGTGCTGAGCAGTTGCAAGTCACTCAGCTGAGCGACTTGCGGGGGCGTATTCATGATGGACATGACATTTCCTTGGTTGAAAATGCGAAGCCCTCCCCTATGGGGTGAGGCCCCACAGGGTTGAGAAAAAACGCCCTCAGATATCGGCGTCTTGGTGACTGCTCGGGTGAGCAATGAACTGGCGACAAGGCCAGGTTGGTGTGATGAAAAAAATCCTTTCTGGCAAGCCAGAACGCTGGTTTTCAGGACCATCCAGCATGGGGTGCATCCCTCGGTGGGATGCGGGAGTTACGGTGTAACAGACCGCCCTGCCCTTGCGGGCAAAGCAGTTTCGCCGTGGTAACTCCAATCGGCTCTTCAGTGCTACTGAATGGTTGACAGAGGGCAAATGCCATCAGGCATCGGCATCTGACATGTTCCAGGCCTGCGCGAACTGCTGTCCACGTAGGTTCTGGGCTGTAAGGCTGTCCTGGTGGAAAAGCCGTTTCGTAGATGGGTCATAGACCGTTTCCTGACCGGTTTCAATGACTTTGCCCGTTTCAGAGCAAGTGCCATTGCGCTTGGCCGTGATGAACAGCATGGGGGCGGCTCGACGTGATGCAAATCGCATGCGACTTCCTCGATCACTGAATCGTGACCAGGTTCCCAAACATGGGGCCAGGTGTGAATTCAATGGCACGAATGACCGGCACGAACTTGTCCGTGAAAGTGCGCACTTCGCGCATTTCCCCGGCCTTGCCCGATTCCTCATAAGTGACCTTCAGAGCCCGGTTTTTGTAGGTATCGCCTTTGACAAGCAACATGCGCCCGTCTGTAGAGCGCACAACACCTGATATCTGGCCAGCCGCAAGGGCCAGTGCCAAATGCCAGTCGCGCAGGGCTCTGAGCGGTCTGCGATGGGGCTGCACGCGTCCACCAAAGTGCTGCTCAAATTGCGGCCAAAGTGTTGATCGCTGCATGCGTTCCAACTCGTGGGCCAGGCCCTCGGGTTCAATGCGGTGAGCAACAAACTGCAACGTGTCCTGCACGCTGACGGGCACCTGGTAGCAAGGCCAGCTCCAATGCTCGGGCAACTCCGGTGGGAGGGTGCCTGAGCCCATGGCCTGCAGCTGCTCGGCCAGCGCGGGATCGAGCCGGTCGGACTTTCGCTTGATTCCAAAAATCACGCATTGTTTGAACTGCTGCTCTGGAGCCATGAACACCCGCACATCGCGGTAGCTCTTGGCAATCAATGCTGCAAATTCAGCGTCAAAGACGTAATGCGGGACGATCAGGATCAAAACACCTTCGGGCATGAGCCAAGGGTGCGCCAGTCTGTAAAAGTGCTTTTCCAGCCGCTTTTTGCCGCCGGTGGCCGCATCAAGTTGAGCTTGGTCCGACACCATGTCCCCGTAGGGAGGGTTGAGAAAAAGCAGGCCAAATTGACGCACCTTGATCGCCATCTCGGCAATGTCGGCGTGTGCCACCTGGTCAAGCCATTTGCGGGCGTTGTTTGCCCGTTCAGCGTTGTATTCCACCCCGAAGGACTCGGGCTCAGCGCCCAGCTCCTGCAGATGGTTTTGCACCTCGGCCAGCGCTGCACCTTCGCCGCAGCAAGGGTCCAGGATGGCCAGTTTTTGAGATGCAGGCGCATCGAGCGCCTGCAAAAGACGAGCCATAGTGACTTCATCCGTGGGGTAGTACCCGTTCTTGGCGAAATTGTTGGCTAGGCGAGAGAACATCAGTGCCATGAGGCATCTCCTTGAAAAATTGCCGGAGATGCCCCCAGCGGGGCATGCCCCGGCTGGGTGGTTAAAAGTGCATCAGTTGGCAGCCGCTGCCATGACCCATTGCTGGGATGTGGCTTCAAACTGGTAACCGACGGATTTGAGGCGTTCGCGCTGAGACCGGAATTGCACACGGTCCACAGTGGGGTCGAGTGAGATCCGCGCTGCGCGTTGAACAAATAGCTCATAGAGCTCGATGCCAAACAGCTTCAAATCTTCTTCTTCAGTTGGCTCTGAACCTTGTGCTGCTTGACCCCGTGGAGGGCGTGCTGCAGGGGCTGTGTGAGCTGCTTTGCGAGCTGGTGTGGCCACCGCCTGCTGAGCTTCTTCGTCAACAGGATCTGGCTCAGTTTGAACGGCTTGCGTGGGCAAGCTGTCCTCACCAGTTTGTTGCTCCTCATCAATCAGAAATCCACCTTCGGCAATCCTGGCCAGCAGCTCCGTGAAGGTGCCGCCGCGCCAGGGCACAGCTTTGGTGAAAATCTCCTCGACAAGAAATTGCCCGCGATAGTTGCCAGGCTCGAATTGGTCCAGTTCTTTGTCTTTGACCTTGAACTGCCCGATGCTGGTTTGCAGCAGGCCGACGCAAAAGGGACCGTGACGGCCCCGGATTTGCTCAACGATGAGCGTGCCGGTGAATTTTTCCATGTGGCTCTCCTGGTGGTTAAAAAACCAAGAAGAACCACTCCCGAGGGGTGATTCCCCCTGGGGTGGTGAAGTCCTGTGAGGACTGTTGAAAGTCTGAGCCAAGAGCTCAGAAGTGCTTTGGTAATCCGGCTTGTTTCAAGACCGCATTGGCGGTGTGCCGGGATTTGATCTTGCTGTCAACGGGAAAGCGCAGCCCCGTGATGGGCGAAAACCAGATGTTGTGATCGCCCTTGCCTGCGCGCTCAAAGCAAAAGCCAGCTCCCGTAACGGGATTAGTTCCGGGGTGCAACTGCTGCCCATGGCTCAGTGCAAAGCGGTCTGAACTACAGAAAACCGACGAGCCAGAAGCTCAAACGGAATTTCCGAAGACGTAATGCCGCCGTTGAGCTGTAAAAGCTCGGGCACCAAGATATCCAATTTGGCCGACAACTCCTCAAGAGTCGCAGCTTCAGTTGCAAGGCCTGGAACTTCATCAGAAGTTGCTACCCAGACCTTGGCCTTGTCATCCCACTCAGCACGAATGAAGTGAATTTTTTGCATGAGCTTCAGACTACTCCCCTGGTCAAAAACCAAGAAGAACCACTCCCGGGGGGTGATTCCCCCTGAGGTTGTGAATGGCTGAAAGTTAGCCGCCGAATTTCAAAAAGGCTTTATGGCCTTTGGAAAAGCCGTTTTGAAGACTTCGTGTTTTAGTGAACCAGCTTCCACAAAACGCCTAAAGTGACAGTTAAATTGATGCCGATCATCCATTGCAATAATGTAAATCTACTGTCAAAGTGCTCAGTGCTGACCAAACGGTCTTGCGCATCTCCGATGACTCGGACAATCGCTTCAGCCTGTTTTTCCTCATAGCCTGCATCGCGTAAACGCCGTACGGCTTCGAGAGTGTCAAAAGTGATGGTTGCCATGACTACAAGTTTACTCCTTTGGATGGAAACTCAGGAGAACCACTCCCGAGGGGGTGGTTCTCCCTGGGGTGTTAAAAAGGCTGGGCTCAGCCGAGGTATTTCATTACAGCCAACATGATGCCGTTGGCAGCGATGAAAAACGAGAGCAGTTTCCAGGTCTGTTCATTGATCGCTTTATGCATCTCGACTCGCAGGCCTGTGATTTCCTGTTTAAGTTCATTGCGAACCTGGGTGATTTCATTGCGAAGTCCAACGCCATCCGCTTTGGTCATCAGCTGATCGTGCATTTCTGCGCGAACAGCCTCTTGACCTCTGGTGATGGCGGCTTCAACTTGACGCTCAACGCGTCTGGCCGAATCGGGTTTGACGCCGGCTTCAGTCAGAGCTTCGTAGAGTGAGAGTTCGATGGGCATGCTCATAAGTTTACTCCTTGGGATGAAAACCAAGGAGAACCAACCCCGAGGGGATGATTCCCCCTGGGGTGGTTGAAAAATACCGATCAGAAATCGGGCTGAGTGCGAAGGTGATGGGCTGCGTCTATGAAAACGCGGGCCAGCTCTTCAAGCTCATCGGCGTTTAGATCTTCAAAAACGTAAGCATTGGCTAAATCAATCCGAAATTTCGCAACTGTCTTTTTAGGACTGCGTGATACGGAGAAATTACTCCTCCAAAAACCATCACCCCCAAATGAAACATTCGGATCAGACGGAAGGAAGGGGGAACGATTCGGTTCTCGTGGAATATGCGTGAATGCAATGCAACGAGCATGGGCAATACCTTGTTGATATGCCTTTCGTTCATTGAATGTCGTACACCACTCAGGCCAATCAGCGTGCCCGTTCCCGGGTACTTGACCGGGAATTTCAGCAAGATTTACTGTCATGGGATGTCCTTTCATCGTTGAGATTCCACAGCACGCCAGGTGGCGATTTGGGGTAGGGTTTGAAGAGGCTGAAACAAGAAATTGATCTGGTCTTTATCCTGTAGAGCGAAACAGTGCCACTGGAGGCTTTGGGCCTCTTGGGATGTTTCGGCTACGAGGGTCAGACCTGTCTCATTCGGTGAATCCAGCTCGATCAGAAAGTGCTGATGCTCAGGCACAAGTCCTGTCACCGGATCTTCTTGCGCCGCCATGGAACCTCCTTGGCGGTGAAATTCAATCCAGCGATTTCGTGTGTTGACCAGTACGTTCAGGCTTTGCGGCCCTGCGCACACGGTCACACCAGTGACGGCACCGTTTTGAGGGGTGACGAGGATTTTCATGGAACGTCCTTTTGAGTCCAATTTCCAGAGTCAAGTGCAGCTTGCGCAACACCTTTTTCCGGGAAATATTCCACTGACTCTCGTGAGCATGGACCCGACTCGGGATCGGCGGTACCAATGTAAAACCCGGCGTTTGATTGCAGGATTTCAAGTGGCAAACGCTTACCGCACCATTCGGAGGCCAGTCGGCCTGTTAGGGGGTTTTTCATGGTCATGGATTTCTCCTTTGAAATTTGAGAAAAATTCAGTGGGCACTTGATTGACCCGGCAAAGTGCCGGATCAATCAAAGAGCCTTACTGGCGTTTAACCACCCTCACCCGACCGCCAGTCTGGACAAGCAAAACAGCTTGACCAGGCTCAACAGCATCGAACGGAGCGGGTTGTACAACCGAAACAATCGAGGAGCCTGAAGCAGAATTCACCTTGACGATGATTTCTTGCGCCAGGTCGGCAGATGTTTGGTTTGCGACGCGTTCACCAACAAAACCACCCAGCATGCTGGACAGGACTGATGCAGAACCGTTGTTGGAGTTGTTGCGGGCAAGCAAGAAGCCTGCTGCACTGCCTAAGGTGGCACCAACACTTCGAGCTTGCCAAGTTGCCTCGGCTTGCCGTGTGTTGACTTGAAGCACCACGCCTTCTTGAACAGTGCCAACGGTTTGGACCTGTTCACGGCTGTAGATGTTGCCAGCCTGGGCTGTTGCGTTCTGGCTTGTGACAGCCGAGAGCAAAAGCACCGTTGTGGCGATGATGTTGGACAGAGAAATGGTTTTCATGGTCAAGACCTTAAAAAACGCAAAGTCACTGCCCCGAGGGACAGATGCCCTCGCTGGGTTAAAAAAATGCTCCAATGAAGTCGTTGATCCGGGTGGATCTGGAGCCAAACGACGGGGTGCGGCTTGCGCCGCGCTCTGGTCAGGCTTTCGCCTGGCTGGAGTTCATCCAAAAACCCTGCAAATCAGGATGCTTGGATGAACCACAGCTGCGCTGCAGACAGTGGTTCGTGCGTATAACGGGCCGGTTTTCTTGGGTGGCCAGGCACACCCTAATGCGAATAAATGGCGACAAAAAGCTTTGCCGCCACGAATGCATTTGGGTTGCATTCGTGGCGGCACATTTATCGCGGGGGAAAAGGGGCAACGATTCTTGAGGTCGTCGCAGGTTGGGGTTGAGGCTTACTGTAACGATGACATGCATCGTGCCGTCTGAGACGGAGGGTAGTTACGAGAGGCCAGCGACAGGGAGCTGCCACAACCAAAACGCTCTTGTGGTCGAAACCACTGCAGCCAACCCGGAGGTCAAGAACCTAACTGCTTTGGGTACGGGCAAGCCCGCAGTGCTGGTGTTAGGCACACCAGTCAGGCCTTCAAGAAATCATTTTGGAAGACCCGCTGTGAAAACAGTGGGCTATCCAAAAGGCTCTTAGGAGCATTAATTCAGTGATTCAGTGCATGAGTAGCTGATCAATCTGCTCGATGAGAGCCGATGTACCAGGCAGTCAAGACTAAAACAGTGGTAATCAGAATGAGCGTGACTATCATTTCGGCCTCCGAAGATAAACTGAAGCGATTAGCAGTATAGGACAAATGGCGAACAGTGTCGCCATTTCCCAAAAGCTCAATACGCTATGACCAGTCATTCCAACAACAGCACCAATGAGTGCTGATGCGGCAATCGTATCGAGAAATCGGGCAAAGCCCTCATTCTGTTCTTTGTTAAATTTCATGTGGTCGACGACCTTGCGGCTGATCTTGCGCGGAGAAAAATCCGCCAGCACACCCCGGATGGGGTGGCTGGACTGGATCGACCGATCAGCCGTTGGTGCCGTCAGCCTGTGGGGCTTGGGCGGGCGTCTCGGGTTGTGCTGCAGGCTTCTCGTACGCCAGGGCGTAGCTCGATTGCCCGGCGGCCTTGATCCATACGTGAGTGACTTGGAGCAAACGCCCCTTCAACACGTAGCCGATCTGGCCAGCACGGTCGCCCCTTGTCACGCGATAGGTGTCAATGTACTGATCACCGATGCGGAACTTGATCATGACTTTGCAGTCACGGTCATTGGCTTGAGTTTCGAATTGCTTCAAAACATCGTGTGCTTGGGCGCTCGCAGCTTTGACATCGAACGGAACGAAGGTCATACCATCTTCGACACCTTTTTCACCGTGGAAACCACTGATGGAGCAGGAGACGAAAGGTTTGCCCTTGCGCACTGGCACTTCACGAACACGGCTGAGATAGCCAATGCCCATGGTGTGCATATCGACGTAGTTGTTACCCTGTTGCTTGGCGCTGTTAGAAGCGTTGGCAGAAGATTGGGTGTTGATTTCAGACATGGAACTCTCCTAAAAAGAAAAGGGAATTCCATGCCCCGCCGGGGATAGGAATCCCCAGTGGGTTGATAACAAAAATGCTCCTGTCCCTCTTGCGAGTGCCGCCAGACAAAATGTCTTGGAACCGAACGGCTTGGTGCAGCTTGCGCTGCGTTCCTGGTGCTGGCGAGCCAGCGGTACAAGAGCCTTCAATTTAGCAAACTATTTAGCTGATTGCAAGACCTTCACGTTAAACTTTCGCAACAAAAATTTGGGCAATTGATTGTTTGGGCTCGTGTGCGGCAACCAGGCAGGGATGGTCAGGTCATCGTCAGGTAGATCGAAGCTGATCCATCGCTCTAGGCCTTCGCAGGCCGTGACCCGGCCAACACCCAGGTGCAGAAATTCAGAATGGAAAACGCAACTGCCTGGCGGCAAGTGGCGGTGCGCAAAATGACTTCGCGCATCAATGACAACAGGTGGGAAAGGTAGGCGCATGTCGGGGGGACTTTCAAAAGTTGATGAAGCGACTCAATGGCCAGAGGCCTTGGGGCGCGTCCCCTCGCGTAATAGCGGGCTCGATAACAGGTCGAGACTGGTGAAAATTTTAGCATCGACACGAGCCCTGGGGTCGGCATGCATGAGAGTGACTGCCCTGCCCTTTGTTGCTGCCTGCATTGGTCGTATCGCCTGGAGCGCGCAATCGGCGGATGCCGCTTTGCTTGTACTCATGCTCATGCCGATATTGTGGGGAGCGGCCAACTCAAGATTGCACGCGGGCGCCGTGATGCTCGCATACATCATGGCCACGGGGGTGAATGCGCCCGCCGCACTAGCGGTTTTCAATCAGTGGTCACTCTATTCAGCCTGGCTGATTTGGGGCGTTTACAGCGTCATATATGCGGGCCTTTGGACGCTGTGTTGGTCAAAGAATGCATCCAGGCGTGCGTGGGGCATGTTGATGGCCATCGTGATCTTGACCTTGCCACCTTTTGGGACCACGTACTACGGCTCATTGCTGACGGCTTGCGGATGGCTGTTTGAAGGCTGGGGAATTTGGGGGATCGCGGCGTACATCCTGCTCATGATGCTGGCGGCCGCTGCACCAAGTGCGGGGGCGTTGGTGATGGGCGTCGTTGTCTTGATGGCATTTTCTACGACGACAGATCCGCGACAACTGACATGGCCAGATGTGACGCCAGTGCACACCGCCCTGCCCCGTTTTTCAGATTCAGATGTTCAGGCACGCTACGACAGAACATTCGAGCTGCTTGACCGAGCTCAGGCCGCATTGAACTCGCCCGGGGCCGCAATCCTGTTTCCGGAGAATAGCCTTGGTGCCTCTGAAGTCAGAACCCAATGGTTATGGGATGAAGTGGCGCATCGTTACTCGATAGCAGGCAAAACATTGATCATTGGTGGCGCACATGTTCATCCTGATCAGACGGCTGATAACACCCTGATTTTGATGGGCGCTACCAGAGGGATACTTCGAGCATCAGCCACGGTGCCCATTGGATCATGGCATCCGTGGCAGCAACAGGGGCACATGCAATCGAGGTGGTTTGACACCCCGGACACATTGCACATCACCCTCGATGGAAAGTCAGTACGGCTGGGGGCAATTTTTTGCTGGGAAGAGCTGCTGCCTTGGTCATGGATGCGTTACGGGGTGCTGGGCGTTGACCGCATTGCCGTGGTGAGCAACACCTGGTTTGATGCCAGCGGTGATGTCGACGCATCCCAAAAGCGCTCCAGCCAAGCTTGGGCGAGACTCTGGGGAATGAAATTTACGAGGGCTGTCAACAAGGCGTCGCCCTATCGCCTCACCACGCTAAGCCAGTAAAATATACACAAGTTTGTGTTTTAAAAAAAACCGGCAATAGATGCTACGGAGTTGTAAATGACGAAATCAATTTGCCTGTTTAATCACAAAGGTGGTGTGAGCAAGACTACGACCACGTTCAATCTTGGCTGGGGTCTTGCTCGGCTTGGTCACAAGGTCTTGATGGTTGACTTGGATGCTCAAACCAATTTAACGGGGCTTGTGCTGGGTTTTCAGGCCATTGATGATGAAAAAATGGATGCCTTCTACAGCAACAGAGACATCCTCACCCTTGGCCCAATTGTGCGTGCCTTGATTGACGGAAACACGCCCGATGAGTTTTTGAGGAACGAACGAGCCAAGGTCTTCAAAACTGGCCATGACAATCTTTTCTTGCTGCCTGGTCATCTGGATGTCTCTGATCTTGACTCGCAGATCAGTGTCTCGCTCAAGATCGCAAGTGGAATTCCATCCACCCGGAACATTCCTGGCAATTTGCCAAAAATTCTCAGCCTTGTTGCTAAAGACATGGGTGCTGATTACGTTCTCTACGATTTGAGTCCAAATGTTGGGGGCCTCAATGAAGTGATGTTAATGTCGAGCGATTACTTTATTGTTCCAACATCACCGGATTATTTTTGCTTACAAGCCATTGGTTCTTTGGAAAAAAATATAAAAAAATGGCACCGGGAAATCAAAAGATTTAAAGAGGATAATGATTTCGAGTCTCCAAGTTTTTCAATTAAAAATGAACCGAAATTCATTGGTGCTATTCAGCAGCGCTACAGACCTCGGAACGACAAACCGGCGACATCGTTTCAAACTTGGATTGATAAAATTCGTGATGCCATTGCAAACAAATTTGTTCCGTCTTTAAATCAACTGAACCTTGTTATTGAGCGTGAAAAAATTGAAAGCTTACTGAATGGAACAGGGCTCACACCTTTTGATCTTGCACACGTTCCGGACTTCAACTCATTGATTGCAATTAGTCAGCAACTCTCGAAACCCATTTATGCTTTGACTGATCAAGAAATCAAATCTGTGGGAAAAGTTTTTGGCCACGCCGAAGAAACCATGATTCGCAGTCGCGACAACTTCAATGAGGTTTTTACAGCTTTGGCAAACCGAATCGTTGAGTTGACGAAGTAGGCTAAATTTTCCCAGTCCCCGAAAAATCAAAGTTAGGCAAATTCGTCATCCTCACCCTCTTGCTTAGCCTGCCTCCAGCTTGCACGTCACGCACCATGTCGGTCGCTTGGAGAAGAACACAAGGGGGTGCGGACAATGGCCCTGGCAGAGGCCAGGCTCCTGCGCGCCTGTATTACTCGAACAGATCGGCATGCGTGCCGGCGCGCACGAATACGATCAGGCCATGTTTCCCGTCGTCGTCGATTTTGTAGGCCAGCAAAAAATCACCGCCGATATGGCACTCCCTACTCCCTTCCCAGTCGCCACCCAACGGGTGATCGAGCCACTCCGCTCCAAGCGGGGCATCGTTGGCGATCAATAAGAGCATGGCTTCCTTGAGCCGGTTCATGTCGTACCGGCCAGAACGTGACAACCGCTCCCAGTCCTTCAGGAAGGACTTTGCATAGTCCGCCGCACGCGGCAACGGGGCCCGTTTACTTGCCGCTGTTTTTTTCAAGGTCATCGAACAATTCAGTAGCAGTGTCAAAGCGAGCGCGGCGTGTGCGCGCAATCTCGTCGGCTTCGGCCATCGCTGATCGAGTTTCGGCGTTCGGCACCTTGAGCGTGAACGGCATTTGCTTGTCGGCAACGACGCGCATCAAAAAAACGCGCACAGCGTCCGAAAGGGACAGGCCCATAGCGGCCAGCGTCTCGGTGGCTTGCGCTTTAATTTGTTCGTCCACGCGGACGTGAACCATTGTGGTGGTAGCCATGGCAGCCTCCTTTTATTGATTGCGATACATTGTATCGCAATGTTACTCGCTTGAACGGTTGTTTAAATCACACTCATAAGTGCAAATCGTTTCCCGTGCCATTCAGCCTTGAGTAATAGGGGTGCTGCTGCATAGGCAAAGCCTGCGGCCTCCTAACGCCTGGCCATTGCCCCTATGGCAGCACCCAACGGCGCTTCAAACTGAGTTTTCAGGGATGAAATTTAAGAGGGCTGTCAACCTAAGTCATTAAGCATTCGTTATGATTGCATAAAATCTTAAATAGCGTCATTAAGTCCCATAGACGCACATCCTGTTTCGCGCTCCCCACGCGTGGGTTTTACCTCAACAACCCCATGGAGTTCTCATGACAAACACCAAATTCTCACGTCCTCTTTTGCTGGCTACGTGCGCATCAGCCCTTTTGCTGACTGCGTGCGGTGGCGGGGGAAGTGGTGGCGTCAACAACAACCTGGCCACGATCACTGGCTCGTCTAGCGGAGCGGTGACTGCATCCAGTACGACGGCCACGGGCGTGCTGACTGTGGTCGATCCTGATGCGGGCCAATCCACGTTTGCACTGCCAAGCACCCTTGCTGGCAGCTATGGCTTGTGGTCAGTGGCTATCACTGGGGCTACTGCAACTTGGCGCTATACGCTTGACGCATCCAAGGCACCATCCAGCGCTGCAATTGATGTTTTGAGCCTCAAAAGCCTTGATGGCTCAGCCACCCAATCAGTCACCGTGTCGATTGCCGCAAGCGGTGGCAATGGCTCGGCATTGGTGACCACTGTTTCTGATGCCGTGTATAACGGTGCTTATGCCTCGGAGAAAGTGGCAGTTTTCAACCGCCTGAATGAAGACCGGTCGAAATGTGGATTCGGTAAATTATCACAAAACGCAAAACTTGATCTTGCTGCGCAAAATCATGCAAATTACATTGCACTGAATAAAATAGCAAATACACATGATGAGACACAGGGCTCATCCGGCTTTACAGGAATTAATCCTACAGACAGATTTAAATACGTTAACTATGATTTCTCATATGGAAATGAGAATCTTGCACAAAAGGCATGGGGTTCTTGGTATTCTTCTAACCCTGAGTATTCTAGCACAGACTTTCAATCGACTAATATATTGAAGTTGTTGTACTCGACGGTTTATCACCTTTCAGGATTAATGGAAAAAACAACGCAGATTGGGATTGGTATTTCCAATTTCCAATATTTAAACGATGGTACTTCGAATGCCAAAACATTGAATATAGATACTGGAGTGCCTGTTAACAACACAACTGGTCAATTGATTGCCCCTGATGCAATACTTACTTTTCCTTGTGCTGGCATGACCGAGCTTATTCCTGCTTTCAAAGGAGAAAAACCCGATCCATTCCCATTGTCAGGCGATAGAAATACGTCGCCATATGGGCACCCCATTTACATCACCTCCGGTCCTAACACCACGGTTGCACTCACATCTGGAACAATCACACTGAAAAACGGTGCGGCCGTTGTAACAACAACACTCACAGCCGCTAACGATCCGCAGCGCCGTTTGCTCAGCAACCAAGTCTTTTTAGTGCCGACCACACGACTTGCGGACAACTCGGAATACGTCGTTGCCTTGTCTGGTACCAGCACCGGACTGATCGGTGCGGGAAATCTGTTGGGTACTTGGACAAAAGAATTTACTTTCCGTACTGGGACGATTTTGAGCCAGTAAACAGCTTCCTCCTTGCCCCAAATGCGGGGCTTTAACGGCGCAGCACTTTTGCTGCGCCGTTTTTTTTTGGTTTATGAATCAGCTCATTGACTTGCGTGACCTGCTCGCTGTTTACACCCGGTACAAGCTTTTGAGGCCATCGACAGTTCGGTCTTACGAAGATGCCATTCGCAATATGGAGCGCTTTGCGTTGACCTCCGTCCGACTGGAGTCACTGAATGTGGATGTGTTGCTCTCACACCGCGCTTGGTGCCTGGAGCGCATGCGACCGACGAGCTACAACAAGCACCGACGTCACCTTCGGGCACTGATCAATTTTGCCATTGCCGAGGGCCGAGTTCAGTCCCAACCCTTCGTCAAAGTAGGCCCAGCTCCTGTGGGGGCCAAGCGGCCGAAAACCGTTCCATCTTCTTGGTACAGGCGCACGATGACCTTGCTGGATTCAGACAGCGTGAGTGGCTTGAATCCGACCAAATTTTGGCGTTTGTTGTTTTCAGTGATGCACTTCACAAGCATGCGTCGGCGACAGATAGTTGAACTGAAATGGGAGCACGTTTTGTTGTCTCGCTCAGCCCTGCTCATGTCCTCAGAGGGCTCTAAAAGCAAGCGGGAATGGCTTGTGCCCGTGCCAGCTTGGATCAGCCAGGCACTACGTGAACTGCGATCTGAGATTGTGCTGAAATCGGGCCTGCCTGTACGACCAGATGACCAGGTGTTCTGCCTGCCTTTGCTGTCGCTTGGGAGGATCAAATCACCCGGAATGCTGGACGAGCACATCAGCCGTGCATTTGAGGCTTTGTCGCGGCATCTTGGGTACACGGTGAGCGCACATCGCGTGCGGCACACAAGCGCCACGGTGATGCTGGAGCGAACCGGCAACATCAAGGCGGTATCAGACATGCTGGGACACTCGGACATTAAGTTGACGGCCTCGACGTATGTACATCCCCGCCTGGGTTCATTGAGACGTGTGCAGCAGTCGCTCACGGGGTACAAGATAGAGCAGAACTAGAGCAGAACGCATAAGCAAATGCGCCCAAATTTGGGCGCTTTTTTTAAAAGAGACGAATTTCAAGGGAACATTTGACGTCTTGATTTTGCTTGAACAGCATAAATTAGAGACTTCAAAGAAGGAGTTTCTATGCTGACTGACCAACAAATCCAATGGGTCAACCTAATGCAAGATTGGGATGCGTCACCCGAATCAATTTCGCGCGCTATCGAGGTTCCAGTCGATCAGGTCATTGAAATTGTTGGAGACACAAATCTTCAATCGAACGGCCGAGACGAGTTAAAAAAAGCGCTTGTAAAAGACAATGACGAGTTGACCATGTTTTGGCTCCTGTTTCGCGAATCGTGGCGCAAAACAGAATCACCACTGAGTTGTGCCTATGCCTATTCCTATTTAAATAAAATGCTTAGACCAAATTCAACAGTCACATTCGAAGCCTGTGTTGAATTGATAGAGCTTGTTGACAGTGCTTTCGCCGCGCTCAAGACCTGCTCGAACTGCGGCCGCATGATGATCAACATTCCCTTTTTGCAGCCTTATGCGAGAGAATGCTGCCGTGCCTGATTTCGAATCAGGTTGCAAATGCAAAAGGGACCTGGGCCACCGAAATTTTCAGAGTTTGGAATGGAAGTGCGAAAGCAGATGCCATTGGTGCCTGTGTGTGGGGTATGGGCGCCAAAGCAACGAGTCTTGGTGATCTCGCCAATTGTCCAACTGGCTCTGGATTCATGGAGATGAAGGTAGAGAATCTCTCGTTGCCTTGAATCGAATTTTGAGGATGCCCACTCACTGTGGGCATTGCTCATTTCGACCTCACGAAGTGGCTGATTTCGAATCAGGCGGCCATTCCTGCAGGTTCTATGTGCGGGTCAAGCATAGGCTTTGCCATGGGTGAAACTGGTGAAATATCATTGACATCTAAAATTGACTGCCTAGGCCTTAGCCTGGACAAGGGTTGTCCATCTGGATATTTAATGCGCGAGGTTTACTTCGACCGAAATATGGGCTCACGCTTCTTTTCTTGTGTGAAGACATGATTTCGAATCAGGCTACAGGCATCCGTTCTTGGACAAGTCACTTCGTTGGGCAGCAGAAGTGTGTGCAGGGAAGTTGGTGCATCGCAATTCTTGATGATGGTCGTTTACAGCTGACATCTGGAGGATATTTGGAGGGTGTAAACGATGTCCCTTACGCAAATAACTCTTCAGCGTTTACGTTGGACGGGTGGCAAGCTGACGGTGGGTATATTCAGGGTTCAATTATTTCGGCTAAACCAATCTTGAACAACTCAAATAAATCAAATTTTTTGGGCACACCATCAGAAATTATTGATTGGGTAGTGACTATTCGTTGATTTCGATATCGATGCCCGCTCAATGCGGGCATCGTCTTTTTCGGTCTGGTAGATATCCTGATTTCGAATCAGGCAACAGGATTGCCATCGTGGACGAGTTATTTTCTTGATCAAAGCAGATGCTCTTATGGGGTATGCGCCACGATCTTCAGTGATGGCCGAATCCAATTTCCGCAATGGGGACCAGAAATTTTTGATGTTCCATTGGGGAATAATCCAATTGAAAGAAATAAAGTAACGGGAGATGGTGCATGCGTTTATACCCATTCAAGCATTTTTATTGGCCCCATTTTGAGCAACGCAGACAGACTTAAAGGCGCAGCCCCCTCGAACTGGCAGGTGCTCTATGGAAGTTATGACTCGATATGCCAATGAAACTGAACATGTGGGGTCTACCGTAAAAAACGATGCAGGGTCGTTTTTTACGGACTCCCGAAGCGCCTGATTTCGAATCAGTCAACTGGCGTGCGTGCATGGACGAGCTATTTTCTTGGGCAGCGTAAAGGCGATTACCGAATTAATAGTGACGGATCAATTACAACTGTATATGGATACACATTCCCAACGCCAATCGGTAACTCTACAGTCCATGACGCTACCCCTAGCCCAACATGCTGGGACCATGAAATTAAACCAGTATTTACCAACGCCGAAGCTTTGAATGGCTTCGCTCCATCGAATTGGAGCGTCATTACTACCAGCTGGAAGTGCGGCTGATTTCGAATCAGGGGGCGTATGGACCGAGCTGGACCTCGTACTTTCCTGGTCAAACGAAATGCACTGTTTCTGGATGTCTGGAAATTAAAGCTGATGGTTCATCCGTCTTTCGGTATCCAGTTACAGGGGTGACGGGGGGGCATTACCCCGCACCTTTTGAATTAACGCCAGTGGGTCACTATGCTGGATGCGGTCAAGGAGGCGCTATGAATGGATCAACTGTTGCAAGTCCGGTCGGAATGAATATGGTCGCGGGTGGACCTCCTACTGGTTGGACCTTGGTTTTTACGGCTGATAATGGCAACGCCTGTTCTGGGCCAAATTAAACTTCAGTGCTACCCGCACATCGCGGGCATTTTTTCGTTCACTCACTAATGCGCCTGATTTCGAATCAGAACGCAGGCCAGCGCTCGTGGACGAGCTACTTTGTCGGGCAAGAACGATGCGACACCACGAGTTATCTTTGGGGAGGGCCTTGCTACAAAATCTTGAGCGACGGTCAAGTACAACAAATCACATATCCAGGCGGCATTCCAACATATAACCCTTGGACCGGCCAAGGTGGACCAATTTATCCAACTCCGTTTGGTATGAATGCGATCAGTTCGGTTTGTGGTCCCACCATTCAACCCCAAAATGCGAACCTCGCACGATTTCAAGGGATACCTCCTACAGATTGGGAGGTCATTGACTCTTCCAATCCAAATTGCATACCAAGCGGTAATGGATCGAGCGCGGACTGATTTTTAAGGCGATGCCCGCTTGAAGCGGGCATCGCCTTATTGAACCTTGTGAAGAGGCTGATTTCGAATCAGAGCACAAGAGGCACATGGGCGACTGAGCCATTTATTTTCACGCCTGAGCCAGGCGTGGACTATGCGGAACAAGTCGTCTGCGTGTGGGGAATGGGCCTCACTGAAGTTCGAAAACCCTGGGGGCCAGGTACAGTGCCAGCGCCCTGTCCAACAGGCTCAGGCCTGGTCACCATGCACATTTACAACAACACTTCTGGCGGCGGCATCTGATCTGATTTTGAAGTCGATACCCGCAGAGAGGGCATTGATAGATTTCTGCCGTTGAAGCGCCTGATTGGCAAAGTTGATCCCGTCAAAAGGCGGGCTCGAATCCAATATCAACAACCGGTGTCGTACTTCAAACTGTGAAATACCCAGTCAGAAGGTGGTAGCCCATTCAGGCGCTCCGCACTTGAGAAAACGGGCTCGACTCTGACTTCGGAAATGTAGCTGCACCCATCACCGGCTGAAGACGATTTTGCTGAAAGCGCCGTCCATGCATGTGGCACGTCAAATGTTGTGCTGACAGCTGCTCTGGATGTTTGGACTCGACCATCGCTGAGGATGGTCGCACAAGCTGGCCAGTCAACACTGTCGCATTTCTGCTGGTTCAAAAAGTAGCTTGTCCAGGATCGAACACCTGCGCTCTGATTCGAAATCCGCCAACGGATCGATTCAATATCCGGCTACTGCTTTGCACAGATCGTATGGCTTATGAATTGGCTCGAATCTCCAGTTCCTTCGCTTGAAGTCCACGACACCAATTCTGAGTAACCATCCGGGCAGGAATTCGGTCTCCCGTCATAAAGTGTAGCTACTGACACCAGCTTAGGTGCCGTTGTGTTTTGATTCGAAATCAGGCGCTTCGAAGGGTTAAAAAAGATGATGCCCACATCAGGTGGGCATCGTTAGCTGACGCCATCAAAGGGCAAGGGAATCACAGCTGCTCGGACTGTCAATGTTCCAATTCGATATCGTCGTTGACAAATTGAAAGCCCAAGAAGTGGGAGCGCTTCCTGCAACAAAACTTTGCCCCATTGAAGATGCACTCAGATGATATTCAGTCCCAGATGCATCAACAAAACACCTCGATAAACCATTAAACATGAAAGGTGCGTTCGCTTGCCAAATTTCTCGACCATAGTGACTTGTAAAGGTTAGACCACCGTCGCTACGTATGCTCACGCAAAAATTTAGACCATGCGCTGTCTTACATTGCCGCTGGTCTAAAAAATACGCAGTCCAACTCTTGCCATATGCTGACTGATTCGAAATCAGGCTCGTTGGTAGAAAGCGAAACCTGATCCTTGATAACGCTTAATTTGTTTTCGGACAAGCCGATTCGATCCATTCTGGCAACGCCCCATTGCGACAAGTCCATGATTTGGGCGCTGTGCCATTCAATCTGTTTTCATCTGTCACTATTGGCCATACAGTAAATGTGATTTGCCCCTCCGAGCCGTCTGCTCCTGCTGATGACTTAGCAAATCCTACAGCCGAATTTCCAGCTGGAACTTGGGACGTAAAAATTCCACTGCCATGTCGAAACTTGACTCGACCGTCTGACAAGATTTCTACACATTGGACGCCCCACTCTGATCGATAACTTTCACAGCGAATCTCACCTAGAAAGTTGCTTGTCCATGACCGCTGGCCTGTGCTCTGATTCGAAATCAGTCTTTTATACAGGTAGCCCATGTTCGATCTTCCGATGTTCTTTTGGTGTAACCAGAGGGGCAACTGAAAGTCCATAAGTGAGCAAACGGTCCAGGCGTGTATGGGTTGTATCCATTGCAGGGAGAAGACGATACAGTCATCGTGTCCATAATTCCCAAAGTCGAATAAAAACCGCAAAGTGATCCTTGCACAGGTGTAGCCTGATTCGAAATCAGTACGCAGGCGCCCCCCGATAAAGTTGAACCAGCGGGGCAAGAAGGAACTGAGGTTGGATCTACAGATGGAGTTCCAGTCAATCGATCAGTTCGAGAAAGATCAATGGTCGACCGAGGCCGTGCCATTTCAGTGTTTTGAGCCATTGAGTCGACTGGCTGCACTGATGCGTACAGTGTCAGGCAGGACATCAGAAATCCTGCGATTTTGGTTGTAATTTTCATAGCGTTCTCCTTGGTGGTAAAAAACTTCTGGTTAAAAAATCAGTACGTGCAATAAGACATCACGATCACGTCGCCTGCAATAGTTCCGCCATTGCCGTTCGTGATGCGCAATGTCCAGCTGGTCCCGTTGTCAGTGATGAATCGGTTGACGAATTGAATGTTTTGCTGCTCATTGCCGGGGGTCGCTATCAAGCGTGTACCTGTTGACCCGGCTCCACAGCTTGGTTTGGGGATCACAGAGCCATCGACTGCCCGCCAGGTCTCTGCCGCCACCATGTAGCCAAATCGGTCCATGAGGGAGGCCCACTGACCATTCGTGCAGATGAGCATCACGCCAACACTTGAAATGGCGGAGGTGCCATTGGTTGTGCATGCGCCGCCACTGGATGCAGATCGAGAGATCGCCACCCATTGGCCGGAGGTCTGGTCACAGATTGCAAGTCCACCGCCTGAAATTGAGCGAAGCACGGTTGTAGCCGCCGTTGTCACCTGGGTGGCGCCCACTTGAGCAGCCGCGCTAGAACAGGCCTGGCCAGGAACAACAGGGTCAGTCAGGCCCAGAACCGGCGTGGCCATGGAGTTGCGTGATCCAGTGCGGCCGCTGTCATGAACTGCAAGGCCATCGACCCCGGAGCTGGTTTGAATGGTGAAAACCGTCCCTGCGGCCCGAACGCCCAGCGTGTTGTCTCCAAACACGCTGCCCATCGCAGTCCAAAATCCGGCATCACCACGAATTTTTCCGGCTGTATCAACGGTGTAGTTGGTCCCCGTGGCACCCACTTTGACCATGCCTTGTGGCCCGGTAAAAGTGCCTGTCGTGGCATTGAGCTGCCCCAGGCAATTGATGTTGATCACTCCAGACTTGAGGATCTGCACGCATACCTGACCTGTGGCCGGGTCCACCACAGCCAGGTCACCGTTTACCCGCATCGCTTCCCCGGTGGCATTTGTGCCGCTGACCGTGAGCCCCCCCTGAAAATTCGGGTCCCGGTTGTCGTTCATCTTGACGAACGTGTCGTAAAGCCCTGCATCCACATTCGATTGACCGCACACGATGCCGGTCACCGCCCCCAAGGGGTTGGCGATGCTCATGTTTGCGCCCCTGACCAGGGCTGGATTGTCCGAATGAGACCGTGCACCTCGGCCAGACATGGCCATCATCACATTGGTGGTTTCATCGTCACGGTATTTCCCCCGAACTTGGTATGCAGCCATCAGGCATGCGTTGGCCGTGATGACGCAGTTTGCCCCTGGGCAGCCTGACTTGGTCACGTAGACCTGGGCACGCTGATTGGATGGGGTCCAGGCGGGAAAACCGGAAGCCAAACGGCCTGTAGCAATCAATTCGTCCCGCGTGGGGGCCA
Organism: Limnohabitans sp. T6-5; assembly: GCF_003063315.1. GTDB lineage: Bacteria > Pseudomonadota > Gammaproteobacteria > Burkholderiales > Burkholderiaceae_C > Limnohabitans_A. The sequence continues at coordinate 274,253 of NZ_NERV01000002.1, read as the reverse complement.
AGTCATTGACAATTGCAGGCACATCAGTTGCTGCGGCAAGAGCCATGTAGTTGACCAGGATGTATTTCTGGCCAGCTGATGCGAGTGTGTCCAGGTGAATGCCTGTTGCCTGAGCCGTGGCGTCGTCTGAGATCTGCTGCAGCTTTGTGCTGGCCCAAAGGGCCAACACACCGGAGATGAGTATGGCGATAGTCAGCTCAAGCAGGGCAAAGCCCTTTTGCCGACGAGCGGCATGACCAGTACTGCGCCCTGTTGGACGGGGCTGATGGGGGGGCATACTCAACTCCTTGTGCATGTCAGCAACACTCAGCGGAACGTGAAGACAAAGGCGTTTGTGTCGCCGCCTGTGCATGCGTCTTGCGCAGCCTGGCCGTTGTACGCAGTGCCAGCTGGGATGGACTTGACCACGGTTCCGTTGATCGAGATGATTTCTGCCGTGTTTTGGATCTGTGTGCTGAAACTTGGGCACGCACCGTTGTGCACCGTGGGGAACGTCACGGTAAAGGAATCGCCGCCCGTTGTGATCTGTGCCGTGGCCACGGTTACCAGGGAGCCGGTTGCGCCCAGCGAATGGGAAACAGCAGCGGCGGCACCAGCACCGGTCACTGTCATGGCCGTCGAACGATCGCGCAGCGTGTTGGCCAGTGTGGCTGTAGTGACGCTGCTGTAAGGCGTTGGGCCTGCACCTTCGGTATTGGCCCGGATGCGCATCACTGCCTCAGCAAGCGCCTTGGCATGCGATTCAACTCGGCCCTCGATCATGTAGGCCCGGATTTTGGGCATTGACAGATAGGCAAGAACCGCGATCAAGATGAGCACAATTGTCAGCTCAAGCAAGGTGAATCCGCGTTGAACCAAGTTGCGATTTTTTTTCGTCATGCAATGAGTAGGGTTAATGACGGGGTTGATGCTGGCGTTTTCCATGAGGATCTCCTTTGAAGGGGTTAAGAAATTGTTAAATCACTGATGCGAGGTCATCGCATTCATCATCACGGTCTTCATTTCTCCGACCGTAGATTGAAAAGCTGCAACAAGCACAACGACTACTGCGAGTGCTGAGAGCAGCAAAATCCATCGCCAGACGATCATCTGGCGCACAAGCTTTGGCAGCCACAAGTCTTGAATGCTCTGAGCGATCACGCCGAATGCCTCAGCCAGGGGCTTTGCCCGAGTTACATCCATCAAACGCCAGTACATCGGTTGCGTGAAAATGCCAGTGCCAAACACTTCTGCGGAAGCCGCACCGGTCGCATCAATGTGGTCAATGACCCGCTGCAATTGCCAGCTTTTCCAGGTAGAGGTCGTGCTGCTGGCAAGCACTTCGATGGCCGAGCGCAAGGTCAGCATTGCAGATGCGTTTTTGCGCGTGAGGGTCGCCATGGTCAGGGCCGCTCGGATGCCAAACATCTCGTGATAGACGCGGTACAGCAAAATTTTTCTGTCTGCCCAGTCCCGGCCTGGTCCTACCCATCCATCCAGTGACCAGACGACCCAAGCCAGAGCAAGGGCGAAAATCACACCGATGTAGGGGCCGTACAACTTGACAAAATCTGCCCAGGCGGCAAGGCGACGGCCTACGGGTCCCCAGTCGGATGTAGGCACCTCAAATGCTTGCATCAACACGCCTACGCCCCAGGATGGCATGAAGGCCACAGCAATGACTGCAATGGCCATGGCCAGCAAGCCGACCCCAACAGATGTCTGTGCTGCTGACTGCAATTGCCGCTTGATCTTGGCGGTCTTGGCCAGGTCTTTGAGTGCGCCGCAAATGGCATCGCTGCCAAGATCTTGCTGAACTCGGATGATGGCCACATCATCGTCCGGCAAAAACCCCTCCCATGTGGCGGCCAGATCAGCACCAAGTTCTTCGTACCGTTCGGCCCAAATTTGCGACAACTGCCCCCGAGGCGTGCCTTCGTACCTGGCAGCGTCAGACTGAAAAATTTCAAGCTGCCGAATATTTTTGGCAGTCTCAAGCAGTGATCCCAGGTCTTCGTAATAGTCGGGCAACTGACGTGCAAAGGAGAGCATGGCCAGCTTTGTGTTCAGTGAGTTCATGCGACCCCGCCTTCAGTGGATTTTTTGGAGACAAATGAAGGGGTTGATCCAAAGATGTTGGCTCGTGAAGCATGTCGACGTGCTGACAGCATTTTTTCTGACGCAGCTTTGGCTTTCAGGGTCGAAAACGGTTCAAAGTGGTGTTCGATCTCGTAGGGATCAATGAGGCCCTTTGTGGCTTTGAGCAAGGCAATTTCCATGGCAGATTTGCCGACCAGATTGGATGAAGTCAGGTCCCCATCTGATAACCCTCTCCAGTACCGCTGCAGGTCAACTTTTTTACCCGCCAAAATCAACTCGCACATGGTTTCGTCGGGCTCGATCATCTCGGCCACCACGGTGCGTCCCAAGTAGCCAGTCAGGGCCTCCAGTCCGTGGCGACGGCATTTAGGGCAGCCTTGTGGATTGCGCACCCTAAAAACCCCCTGCCCCAGTCCATAGAGGCCTTCAATGTCATCGAACATGCGCTGGTGCTTTGTCAGGGCATCACCTTGCAAATCATCGGCCAGCTCTTGAGGCGTCAAAGCACATTCGCAATTGCGCAGCAACAAGGCTTGGTAGACGTTGAGCTTCAGCATCCCGGGGTCACCCAGCACATCCAGTGGAATGCCGACCTGAGGCGATGCGAACTTGGAGATGATGCCCAGGGCACTGCCCGCATGTGTTGTGGTGTAGCAGCTGTGTCCGCTTTCAAGAACGGCGCGAACCACCTTGCCGGTGGTCACATCTCGCACCTCTCCGAGCATGAACATGTCCAGTGCCGAGCGAAATAATGCGCGCACGCCCGCTTGAAAATCTCTGTCATCGTCACCGACCAGGTCGCGTGAAATGGTCTTTTGGTGCAGGTTGTCGTTTTCAATTTCGACTGGGTCTTCAAACGAAACAATCTTGGTGTTGGGGGGCAGCAAGCCCATCAAGATCGCCAAGGTGACGGTTTTGCCCGAGCCTACCGTGCCGGCCAGCGTCGTCAAACCGCCTTTGCCCATCACCACCCGTCGAAAAATTTCGACTTGTTCCGACAAATACCCTGCCTCTTCGAGCGTTTGGACGATACGGCTGCTGCCAAGCGGCTGCAGCCTAAACGTCACCGTACAACCCTTGTCGGTGGCCATGGAGGCCCAGCGAAGGCGCAATCTCGATTGCGTGCTCAGCGTGACATCAACGTTGCATTGCTGCTCTTGGCGGGGCTCGAACTTGCTGCCAGCACCGCCTTTGCTGTGCTGCCAGGCAATCCCCAGCATGGACATGAGCGTCTCGGTCGGCAGGCTCCACCTGGGCATGGTGATGTAGCGGCCATTGATCTTGAAAAAAACCTGACTTTCGTGCGCTGCGTGGCAGATTTTGAAATCAATGTCGTTGGCCCCCTGGGAGTGAGCCCACTCCACAATGTCCATGAACGATTGCCACAACGCCGATTGCGCACTGTCGCCCATACGGGCACGGACCATCCGCGTTTGCTGGGCAGACACGTCATCGGCCACAACGGCGGTGAGTACAGTCACTGAACACCACCATGCCTGCACACCAGTTTCATTAGGTGTGATGCCTCTGTGCTCCAGTCGTTCAAGCACAGAGCGCACGACATCGGCAGATGCCGTCCTGGACACCAGCAGTGTTGCCCGCGTCTTGGTAGCGTCAGTGCTCAGTACAGCAATAGAGGCAGCCAGGCTCGGTGCCAGATCCAGCTCGCGATTGAGGCATGCCTCAAATCCCACGCGGGTCAGGCCCTCGATGCTAGTGATGGGTTGAGGGTCAAAAACCAGACCCGCAAAATCCGCCGGAGCTGCTGCTTCAAAAGCGTCATGCTTCGTGGACGAGGCATCCGAAGACTGTGCGGCACTGATGGTGGATGCGGGTAAGCGCAAAACCGATTGGTTAGGCTGAGGAGCCTTGGGGGCGCGAAACATCGAGAGCATCAACGTACTCCTTGTGTGGACGTGGCCAGGGCGCCAGGTACAGGCGTGGGCGGATAAGGCAACGGCAGCAAGGGCGCTTTGGTGGTGGAAGCCGAAAGGCTCGGCTGATAGGCTTTACCGGTCCAGCAAGCGGTTTTCGGGCAAATGTCCCCTGCCTTCTTTTCTTGCCCCAAGATGACGCAACGCGAATGCATGTCCAGCGCAATCACTTTGCAACTAGCGGTCTCTGATTTGAGAATCGCCCCCAGTGAAAGCGCACGGAAAACCTTGTCGTTCAGATGCATGTCCACTCGCAGATCGGAGGACTGACCGTAAATCGCATCAAGGGTGATGCTCGCCGTCACCCTATCTTGTTCCCGAGGCTGAGACACCTGCTTGTTTTGCACGGGTTGGGATAAAACATCCCGAATCGTCACTGTCTGTGACTGCTGACCATGAGCGCTGAGCGCCATCACGAACATCAAGGCCACACACCAGATAGACTTACTTTGCATATACGGCTCCTGTCATGTCCAGAACGATCTCTGGGCGATCTCCGGGGTTCATGGTCAGGCGTGCGGTTTGCCAGTCCACTGGTAATGCCACAAACTCCTTGAAGACTTGGAAGCGTGCACGCAGAGAAATATTCGCTTGCTGGAGCAAAACTGCGTTGACAGGCATGTCAATGACACGCCCATCTTCGAATTTAGGAGGCTGCACCTGGATGGATGCAAACTTGATGTCGGAGGTAGACATCAGACTGCCGAGATTGCTTTGCACGATGGAGGCGGTTTGCACGAGATGATGGTTAACCGTCTCCAGTGCATCCTGTGCAATTGGCATAGCCGCATGTTTAACTTGCCAGGTCAATTTCAGCGCCTTGGCGGGCAGATACTCCACTTCAAATCCTGTAGGCACGTTGACCTTGGAATTCGGAGCGAAGGACTTTCCAGTCGTGGGCTCAGGTGCTGAATAACTCGCCTCGCAAGACCATAATTTGGTCTCATTTGCAAAACTTGAAGTGCACTGTGCGTTTTGTAATGCCCAGCCTTGAAGCTGCACGGGCAAAGGCAGAAAACTGTCAAACAGCTTTTGAATATCCAGGTGATGTGCTCGTTTACCCAGTTCCTTGGCAATCACCGCAGCCCAAAGCTGCTGCCCCTCTTCTTTTTGACGCAACTTTTTAGCCTGGGATTGAGAGACCTTGTCATCTTGCTGCTGCTGCAGATAAACCTCATAGCTGAGCAATCCAACGACCAACAACCCTAAGGCGATCTGAACGGGCACTGGGATGCGTTTGAATAGGCTTTGTGCGCCCACCTGTTGAACCCGCGCCCATGATCCTGGAGGCATGAGCATCAGGTCGGCAAATGCGAGCAATTCGGAGCCACCGGGCACATGCTGCAGATCCGAATGGACAGGCAGGGTTACCCCGCCGTCCTTGATTTGACGCAGGCGCTCGATGGCATCGGCAATCGAATCCATGATCAGCTCGGCCCCTGAGGGTTTGCCGTTCTGAACCGTGCACAGCCAAACACGCTCATCTGGTAGCCGCAAAGCAAACAAGCCATCACGGGCATGTTGTGCTGCCAGCATTGCAGCGCTGACCAGGTTGTCAGCCCTTTTGAGGGTCAAGCGCCCCAGTCCCAAAATCGCAGGTGCGACCACCATGTGTGTCGCTCGCACTTTGAGGGCGGCGTTTCTGCTGGTTTTGCTTTGAGTGCCTGCTGTGACCACCGCTTTCCATGAAAGCCCCAGCACCAACGTTTTATTGCCCGAGCTGCCTTCCAGCAGGGTCAGGTCAGGTGCCACTCCTTGCGCACTCTTGGGCTTTCGCGGACGAAATGCGCTGAATACTCGATTGGTGGACTCTGTGGCGGCCGCACGTTGGGGCGGCATCAGCTTCCTGCGTTTTTTCCAAAACATGGCTACCCTTTCAGAATCCATCCTCACTGACACACGTCACCAGGAGTACCGTGTGCGACTTCTGAAGGCTTGCTTTATCGGAGCCCCCCGCCAGCATCGGCATGCCCGGTGCCAGTCGGCGCTCGGTCGAACTCCCCGAAACACTGTCAATCGCACCAATCACCACTGTTTGACCTGATCGCATGGGCAACTCTTGAACAACGCCCGTGCCATTCACGGACTTTTGCTGAACCGTCACACCGTTGCTTGCGCTGCCGACAGGAAATGGCACCAGCGGATCAGCCGTTGTCACGTCGTAGCTGATGCTCAAGAAAATCTGCCCTGAGTCTTTGGCAACGGGGACGAACGTGAGGAATGTGCCCACGGTTTCCTCTTTTTGGCTCACGGTCGGAGACGGAGATACAGTGGTCAATCCCGATGCCGGTATGGCCTGCACCTGATCCACATAGCTGAAGGTGTTACGAAGTGCTTGAGTAATAGGGCGACCTGACGTTGTCACAAACGGGAATGTCCGGCGATTGACGACGGTGCCGACTTCGGAAAGCGCCTTGACGATCAAGGTGCTGCTCGCCAGCTTGCCGGTCAGAGCACTCAAGCCTACTGATCCAGATTGGCTACCCGTCAGGGTTGCTGGACTGCCCAATGAAGCCGTATTTGCGAGGTTTTTGTAGACCAGGCTCCAGTCCAGGCCAACTTCCGAGCTGTCCTTGGCCACGACTTCAATGGTTTCCAGAATGACCCGCACTCGGCGCGACATGGCTTTGTTCGTTTCCTCAACGAATGCCGTGATTTTTTCGAGGGAAGCAGGTGTATCCGTCACCACCAGTGTCTGCGACTCAGGTGAAAGCACAGCGCGTCCGCCTGAGGTGAGCATGGCCTCGACCGTATTTTTGACGCCGGTCAGCTGGTCCTGCTTGTCGAGCGTAAAGCCCGTTTTCGAGGCCGCTTCAAAAATGCCGTTGGGCACCGAGTTGCGCCCCAGGGACACCGCCGTTGTAGCCGAATGAGCCAGTGCATTGAGCTTGAAAATCTTGGTTTCGGTCCTGAAAAACTCAGCGCCACCGCCGACAGCTCGCCAGCTGACGCCCCCTTGGCGTGCGATTTCATCCAGCACGGTGTAGATGGGTGTTTTGTCGCCAATTGCGGATAGAAAAATCTGACCTGAACCGGTGCGAATGGAGCCGGGTGCCATGGGGGGATTGACTGAACTGGTGCCAGCCATCACCGTGAGGCGCGGTGAGAACATGGATGCAGGCAAGAGTGCGTCAGGCGTGATGGAAATCGAAAGCTTTGAAGCCTGGCTGATTTGCCGAATGGCCGTTTGCAGATCCACCCCGTCACTCGAAAACAGTGCGGTCACGGCCAAGTTGGCACGCAAAGCGGCTGGTAACGTGACTTCGCGGGCCAGTGGCACGCTTTTGCCCGTCAAAAATGGTTTGTTCACATCTTGGCCGGCAACGCGTGATTGTTCGGCTTCGTAAATGGATTGTCTGGTTCGTTCTGTGTGGCCTTTGGCATCGAGGTCAGCTCGATCTGTGAGCTCAACGACGCGAGGCTTGACGCTGCAGCCGCTCAACAAGGTCAACGCAGCCAATGCGGCAATTGAAAATCGTTTGTGGTTCATACCGAATCCTGTAGTTCCGTGGTTTAGAGACGATCGCAACGCTCAGAGCGAAGAACAACACGCAGCACTTTGTTGCTGTAGAAGCAAGGCTGTATGGGGGCATCTGTCAAAGCCGTGCTGTCGAGCAGCAGGCGCACCGCAGTTTTGAAGTCGGTGCCCAAGTTTTCGTCATTGGCCAGGACTGGAATATCGAAGCTGACGGTGTAATGTTCGGGACCAAAAGCCCAGCCAGCCGACTTTGACCACCTATCCAAGGCCGTACGCACCGTTTCTGGTGCCTGGAGCTTGAAAGGCGGAACCACGGGCGCGGCAGTGGTGACTGGTGTGCCGTATTGCCCAGGCAAAGGGGCCTGTACTGCAGACGCCTGCACTGTTTCAACATGCTGGGCAAATTGGGGCACCCTCCCCGCTGCTGCCCATGCGTTTTCCGTTGCCCGTTGTTGCCCTGAATCCGGCTGCTGGCTCACGGCAGCAGGCCTTTGCGCCGAGGCGTACTGTTGGATCGGGGTAACGGTTCCATAGGCCGCTGCGCCACCCATTCGCTCTGGGGTACTTTCTCCCGCATAAACCACGTTGATTTCCCGGCCATTTGCCCAAATCAGCTTCAGGGTCTGGTGGACACCGGGAATGACCAAATATGAGCCATCACGCTTAAGATCAATGATGCTTTGACCATTGGTTTTGATGGAGATGACTGCTGGAATCAGCGTGCCTTCGGGGAGTTGCAGGCGCGTGTTGGAGCCATCATCAAAGATGTTGACGCGAGAGTCACTCACTCGATAGCGGAAATTGAATGCACCTTTGTCCTGGGCTTGCACGGCAGGCATGGCCAAAATGCAAGCCACCAAAATGGCAGATGCGATGGGCTTTTGTTTCATATCAGATCAGGTCCTTGGTTGGTTAAAAATCAGCGGCGAGAAAACGGTTCAAGAACCATGTCTCGGGTCACGACCACTCGAAGCACATCGCCAGGTTTCACGCGCAACTCCGGTTTGATGTTCAAGTTGCGTTCCAGTGTTTTACGGGCGGTTTCCGCCAACACCCCTGCGGCTGTTGCGACACCGGATGCGCCGGTGGTATTGATCGTCACGGAGGCAGAGCCACCGGTCTGCTCAGCGGCGCGAGTGACCGCCGCAATCAAGAGGGAAGACCCATAGATCCGCCAAAACCGTGAGTTCACGTCTGCAGGAGCACCAATAGCACCCTCCATGTCTGCGGCTGGCATGCCCGCCAGAGCCACGGAACTCCCATTCGGGAAAATCAACCGCGTGAAGGCGATCAAGAGCCTTTCTTGTCCCTGAACAACCCCAGAGTCATACGCACAGATGACCCGTGATCCAGCCGGGATCAACAAATACCGCTGAGTCAACGAGTCGTAGATGTCTTCAGAGACCTGGGCTCGGCATGGGCCAGCAATATCCGAAGACACTGCTACGCGCATCACGACAGGTATGGTGTCGCCCTCCATGAGTGGATGGGATTCGGGGTTGCCTGGCTTGCCTTGGGAATACAAAGGCGCTGCTACGCCTTTTGGCAATGACTGCCGAAATTGATCTTGACTGGACTGTGCGGCACCCTGGCCACCTTGTGATTTCAGATATGCATCCAGCAATGCACTGGATGCGGGAGTGCCGCTTTGCACACCAGCTGCTGACGGTGCCTGCCGCATCGAGGGGCTATCACCAGTGCCTTTGGAGTTGGTACTGTCGTCCTTTTGCTCCCAGCTGGCCAGTCTGCGATTGGCGTCTCTGACGTTTGCGTCTTTCGATTGAGCATAGGCATCAAGTTCTTGATCGCTTGGAGGCGGCGGCGTAGATGCGGGCAGCCTGGGCGAGTTGGCTGATTTATCGGACCCTGAAGGGACTGGCGGCAAAGGGGTGAGTGGGCCGTCCTTGGATGCGCCACCCACGTCGGGGGCGGTTGCAGGCTTTGCAGCATTGGCCGCTTCTTCACGCGCACGCTCCAACTTCACACTCAAGGCCTCGGCATTCGGGGCGGGCTTTTTGGACAGTTCCAAGGACGCTTTTTCGGCTTCCTTTTGCAGCTTTTGATCACGCAAAGTGCTACCCGTCAACGTACGGTACAGCAGTGCTACAGCAATGAAAATGAGCATCGCGCCACCGGCGTAATGCAGCCACTTTCGCGTTGTTCCCAGCTTGAGCTTTGGCATGGTCAATCGCGAGTGATGTTGGAGGTACGAACTTCTCGGCACGCGGAATCAAATATCCCGCAACTGCCCGCCTTGTTTCGGATGCGAACTTCTTGCTTTCCGAGCTTCAAAAGCAATCCGCCCAGGTAGGTCTTTGGCAAAACGAAATATGTACCTCTTGGGACGTATTCGACAGGTTCGCCAACACCTTCTTTGCTCACAGAAAATATCGCGGGCCTGAGCACCAGTTGCTTGGAAAACTGGACCCATGTGCGAGAACCGTCATCAAACACTCGCTCTGGTTTGATGTCTGCATCGCCATCAATCGAGTAATTCATGTTTAGCTTGGAAAGCTGAATGCTGTCATCCATGCCCTCGTCTGCAGTTGAATGACGAGCGATAGCACCCGACTCAGAACCCACTATTTTGGGCGCCTTGGGTAGATCATCAGTCTCCTTGGGGGCCTCAAAAACACCATCGTGCGTGACCCAGGAGACCCGCTGATAACGCGATTGATCAGGACAACCCGCCACATCCAACAATTCGATCTGATAGCGGCGTTTTGAGGTGATCACGGTCATTGTTCCGCTGACACCGCGCACCTTGGACCGCACAAAAATGTCCTGTCCAGTAATGGCGACCTTCTGCTCCCATTCGGACTCGTCATTGAGGAATGAGGACAGCACCTTTTCGCCATCCTGGAATTCAAAGTGCGTGAACCGATTGAAGATGGTGTAGACCGGAAACAGGGCATTTTTGTCATAGCCGAAGACCACCAACCGGGAGTCGTGTGGCATCGGCCTGGCCTGAACTCCAGAGTCGGAGCTCGGCCCCCTCTCACGGCTCAATTGGCACAGATCCTTTGCCACAGATCGGGCATCTTTGGAATCCTTGGGCTGAGCTGCCGCGACATTGCAAACCACAATCGCTGTGAGGGCGAGCAAAGAAATAACGTGTTTCATTTGGATTCTTGATCGTTCATCGTGAAGTGGGTAATGACCAGGCCCAGTGGGTTGTCCTGGTCGTCAGCAGTCGTGGACACTTGCTTGGAGCCCAGTGATGCGTTTTCTGCGACAGTGCCGAACTCAACGGTCAAGAGTTTTCGACGGCGATCTGTTTCAACGCCATTGATCTTTTCTGCCCAGACCAAATCAATGAACGCTACCGAGCGGTCTTCATTGAAAGAGACGACAGGCGTGCCAATCAGCTCACGCGACAATCCAGGGATCTTTCCGATGCGGGTAGCGGTTTGATCCACCTTGTCGATCCAGTTGTCGAGTTCAGTTGCTGCAGCCCCTCGGGTCCATTTGTAGGCCCCTGGCAAGCCTTGTTTGAGCGTGGCGGCATTGATGACGACCAAACGGGCGGCCCAAAGACGGAGGAAAAAACCGATGTTTTTGTCACTGATCTTGAGTTCATCAGCGACCTTTCCTGAAGCGGCTACTCGCCCAGTAGCTGAATCCACCTCATAGAAAAATGGCACAACCTTTTTGAAGGGCATGGCAAACATCAACGTCACAATCAGCAATCCGACCATGACCATCAGCACCCCGTTCTTCTTTTCAAGTCGTGCGTTGTTGGCTTTGAGAGCTGATATCAGGTCTACGAATACACCAGCAGCGGCCAACCCCTCCTGCGTGCCAACTGGTGGTCTCTTGTGGTCGGTCATGCTTGGCCCCTGAGTGGAAATTTGACAAAAGTTTGTGTAGGAAATAAAGTTCGACTCAACGAGGTTGAAAGCCTCCCCCCTTCGGCAGCGAGAGCCGCTCGCACTTTTCCACTGTTCAACAACAACTGGAGCGAGTCATGGAACTCTTGCAATATCTCTACATTCACGCGCTGATCATTTTTTCGATCCCCATCGTCTTGGGTTTCGTTCTGAGAAAAATCGCGGGTAAGCACGCTCCTGCGTTCTATGAGCCGGAAACCGAGGCTGAAAAGATTGCAAGGCATTCCAAAGCGAAGCGTGATGCCGAGGATCACCATCGCATTTGGTGGTGCGACTGAAATATTCATTTCCCGCCTTTCATTGCTTTCTTGAAAGCGTCAAGCTGAGCGACCCCACCCTTAATCACAGCACCAGGAAAGTTGCCAACTGATTTTCCAGTGCTGCTTTGCCCAAACTTTTGAGCAGTAGCCCCACCCGATCCACTGATCAAGCCCTGAGCGATTCCAGGCACCTGCCACATCAAAAATGCAGAAATTGCTGCGCAGATGCAGATCAAAAACGCTGCCATTTCATCTACTGCCAGCATTTCTGAGCCACTTTTTACGTTGGCCACGTCAGCAACCGTTTTGGCTGTAGTGATGATTCCTGCGGTGATGCCCACCATGAAGAAGGCAACGACCTTGGTCAGACATGCGCCAATCGTGAAGCGCAACCAACCATCAAACAGCCACTCCATGCGCTGCCAGATGAGCCATGGCACCAAAATAGGCCCCATGGTCAACGCCAGCCCGAATAGCACTTCGGCAATGAAGATGGTCAGTAAGAATGCGGCTGTAGCAAGCATCAGAAATACCAAGGCCAGCAGTTTGAACAACCAGGTGAACAAGACCATGGGGAAGTTCAGCAAAATGTCAGACCACGTGGGTTCGGCACCACGGGTGGTGTTTTCACACTGAACAGCGGTGCTGATCGTGCCGGTCATGGGATCACTGACCTCCACGTCTTTACACTTGCTTGAGCGACTGTCGTACTCAGCTGAGACAAACAGTTTTTTCGCCGCTTCAAGCATCAAATTGATTGAGCCATCCACCGAGCTTGTGCCCGCCACTTTCAGGGACAAGTCATTGACATTGGATTGAAAAAATCCTCCAACCGTCCCAAGCCAACCAGCCAAAAGCATGGTTACGATGGAGTATTTGGCAATCGCTCCAAATGCGTCCATCAATGCCGTAGAGCCATCGCCACTGAGAAGCCAGATCACCACGATCCAGCCTGATGTGATGAGGAGCAGCACACCAGCCAGGTCCTGACCATCACCGATCAATACGCCCGACGTGCTTTGCGCGTGGGCGATGATCCCGTTGTAGATCGAAAGTAATGTTGCGCCTGCATCCAATGCCATGTCAGGCTCCAATCAACCGAAATAGGCGAAACACCACAGCCCACAGTCCATACAAAATTGTTGGTGGCGTGCAGATAACGCCAATCGCCAAAACAGCAGGCTCATGAATAGCCAGGCGAAAAGCTGAGGTCAATGCCAGCAGTGATAAGGACTTGCTGACGCGCTTGGGCACTTGAGGCAGTGTTACCCCGCTGTTGGATGCAGATGCATACAGACGCATCCAACGGAAAGTTGCACGGATCTGAGAGCCGGTGACCAAATCCCGACGACCGAGCGCAAGTGCAGATGTTTCAAAAATGTTCATGGCAATCAATACCCATTGCCACCAAGATTGCCCCAGGGTTTCAGGGGATCAATTCTTGAAGAAGTTGCTGAGTTGTCACGGTTTTTCCGTTCGCGGGCGCCCCGTACTGTTTGGTCATGAACGCCCGATTTGACTTCGGTATTGGCCACAGCATCAATTTGCTGTCGATTGGATTCTGCGTTTTGAGCGAGAACTGCAGCCTTGAGTTCCATGAGCTCCCCAGCAGTCATTGCACTGAGCTGTGACAGGCGCTGAATGCCTTGGACATTGCCAGTGATGTTGGCCGTTTCGTCAGCTACACGGCGAAACTCTTGCGACCGCTGCTGCATGTTGTCCAGGGCGCCGAGGTCTTGGTCCAGCCGCTGTCTATAGACACCGCCCTTGCGCTTGGCGAGCTCCAATTCATACTGGATGTATGAACGCAAATCAGTGCGGCCTGACCCAGAAAAATCAATGCCTCGGGCCTCAAACATGGCTCTCGCAGATGCAGCCGCATCACGCAGTCCCGTTGTTGCGTTTTTAAGGTCCTGGTAGGCGCGCACTTGAGAGCGGAACTGATTGATCACTGATGCCACATCGCCGCTGCGCAACTTTTCCAAGTTTGTTTGCATCGAGGTGAGTTGATCAAGCTGAACCAGTTTGCTTTGAACTTGTTCCGCAACCATTTCGGCCTGCTTGTAAACACCTGCAACCAACTCGGAGTTGTTCAATATCTGGGTTATTTCTGTTGACCCCCCAGTCCCCGCAATCGTCCCGGATTGAACTGAAGCTCCAAGAGCGATCAGAACAATGCCTGCGATCAACCGCTGAAAAATTGAGTTATCTTTACTCATGGCACAACTCCTGGATGTACTTTTGCTGCCAGCCATCTGGAAGCCCCATTTGGATGTAGTGATCCAATGCCTTCTGGGCTTTTGGATCAGAACGCACCATGGCCACGAGCTCAGGGGATAAGCGCATGCTGATGCGCCGGGAAATCTCACCTTGCTTGATGTAGTAGTCCTGACCCGGCGTGCCGCGTGCGATGTAATTCAGTTCGTGTTCACTAAAGCCCAACTCGTCGATGTACATGCGCGTAAGCGATGCCGTGTTTGCCCTCGGATTGGGCGTCAAGATCAGCGATGGAATGTTGTCGCGAATCGCAGCGAACACCGGACTTTGAATCAGCTTGTCAGGGTTTTGCGTATCGAGCGTGATGCGTGCACCGAGCTTGCGAAGCGTGACGAGCCATTCATCCAGCTCGTTGGCAAAAGTCGGTTGACGCACAAAATACCAAGCCTCAGGGATGTAGATTTGCGTTGGAATCGGTGCGTCTTCACGTGCTCCCATGTCCCTCAGTCGAACTTCAATTCGATAGAACGCGTACATCATGAACGGAGCTGCCAGTTCCTCATTGGACAGCACGCTGCCCATCTCGATGCCCGTCAATTGGTCGATATTGAAGTCATCGCTTGCGTTGTCGTAGTAGCCCGCATACACACTGTCGCCAACCCAGAGCGCCAATTGTTGTGCAAGCTCTGTCGTCGCATCAAGCCTGACGACAACGGTTCCCAACCGCAAAGCCGATGGTTCGACCTGGCCCAGCTCCGCCGTCGCACGCAATGCCACTTCAAGGTCTTTGCGGTCCACAGATGTGACGGTGTAGCCACGCATGCTGGCCAGAAGCTCCAGCCAACGCGTAATAAACGGCAAGTGCCTCTGACTACCCCCCTTCATCAAGGCCGCGATAGGGGACATTCTTTTACGATTGGCGCCCTCTTGTTTTTCTGGGTTCAGGTCAATGTAGTTGCCCCCTTGCAGGTAGATGGCAGGACGGCAGCTGTAGTTTTTGTCGAATACCAAAACTCGAGCACCGGGGTACTTTCTGAACTGTGACCACAGGATGGTGGAGATAGCCGTTTTGCCTGTCCCGGTTCCACCGATCACCAGTTCATGACCTACCTGGCCAACATAACCCGTGTAGTAAAACGGTGTTTTTGATTTGGTCGGGAATGCGACCAAGGCATGACACGGCGCACCCATTGAATCGCTCAGATATTCATTCACATAAGCGCCATCACTGACGGTTCTGGATGGGCACAGATCGACAAAGTTTTCAGATGTGATCTTGACCCAACGAGCAACCTCTTCTTGGCTACCCGGGATGGTTGCGCAAAAGCTGCTGAATTTGTGCAAGCCCTCCAGGCGCGGACTCAGGCGAGCTGCCTGCAAAATCTCTTCAACTTTTTTCTGAGCTGTTTCCAGGCCTGCCGTGGTGGCCGCTTGAATCATCACAACCCCATAGTAGTAGCCAGCCCCCTCTTTCCCCGCTTCAATGTTCTCCTTGAGAGCGCGGGCCTCGTTGGCATCGGACTCACGTGCTTCGTTTGTCTGCAGCCTGGACACGTCCCCATGGCTGACTGCAGCCGCAACGAAGGATTTCAGCGAGTACTTCCGATTGGCGTGATAAACCTCCGCCTCTGCAACAGCCTTTGCGCCCTTGCTTCGAGGTAACGCTTTGTAGACCTGAGACAGTGTGAATTCGCAGGGCGCTGACATCAGCTGGTCCAGAAGATCCATTCCGATTTTTTCGCGCCGACGCAAGTCCAGCGTGTAGCAGCAAGCCCATGATTTTTTGGTGTTGTGCTGAAACTCCAGCACGTCCGCATACTCATTGTTGATGGCGCCCTGGGGCAGAACTTCATCCAGCATGGATGCACCATGTATCGACAGTTCTGCTTGGCAGTCCAGATCGCTGGTAGGTGTGGACGCCAGCTGCAAAAATCCTCCGAGCACAGCACCGGTCATGACCTTCGTTTTCAAACCCGCTGTGCTCGCAAGAAAGGTATCGACCACCTTGTCAAATGACACCAAGGCCTGCTCTACCTCCTCCATGTTCGAGTAGGGAAAGTCATCATCGCCTTTGATGCTTTTGTAGAGACCCGCAAGCAAGATGCGGCCGATTTGGAACAACCCACCCCCTTGTGCTCGCGCAATGGCGCCGAGCAACCGTGTCGAACCTCCTACAGGCGGGAGACTCAAGATCAACGTGTGTCGGTTGACGTAGTGCACATCACTGATGAATTTTTCTGCCTGCAGATCGTTCATCCGCGATGTGATGAGATCGGGATAGATACCCTCCGGGTATTTTTTTGTGATTCTTCTGCGCACCTGCCAGGTAATTGTTGGACCCAGGTCTTGAAGCTGCTCCATCACATAGACCAGTTGAGCGCGCACTTGATTGACATCCTCTGGGTCAGATGAATCAACGTCTTTGCCGATGAAGTCGAAGCAGGCCATGAGTGATCCGTCTTTATTCAAAATCACACGCTCGTTGAGCGGCATCAACCAGCGAATGACCTCAGTCAGTGGGCTGCCCTCAACTTCTTCGAATCGCTCCGTGCGCTGGGCGACGCTGTGTCCCGGATCAAACCGAAAGCCGCCATAAACTTTGCTAGTCATAAGGCACGCCCCTGCATCAACCACTGTGGTCGATGCCCGCGCTTCATTCGTGCACCGAGCCAAGAGCCATAGCCTGCAGACTGCCGTACATACTTGATGTAGACGAACAACACGCGAGGCTGAAATTTGGTCACCACCATGAGCACCATGTGAAGCACCACGGTCATCACAAACCAAGAGTGGATACGCAGCCCAACCGCTAGAACCAAAAAGATTTCCAGGTTGATGACGAAAAGCCAGTCGTCCACGCCAAATGTGGTCATCTCAGTCAGCAAAGACTTTTTGACATCCGAGGTTTCTATAGTGCTCAGCATGGCGTTCAAGTCAGCAAAACAATCCAACACCAGTCACGATTTGGATCAAGGTTTCGATGTTCAGCGCAATGCTCAGGGCAGCCAGTACACCTACGGCTCTGGTCATCAACTGGCCGGACGGAGCCAGCTTCCACGCAATCAGCAAAATGGCAGATGCCACGACTGAAAGAACCACGAACAATTCGTTGTCCACCAGCATCTTGTAGGGTCGGCAGATGCCCTTAGACAGTACCCCGGCAGAAACCACTGAGGGGTGGCAGAGCAACCCCAGTAACGTGGCCATGACATAGGCCTTAGCGGTAGAAATTTGCGTAATCTTGTTCATGATCTTGATGCTCCTTTTGGGTTTACCTTGCACGCTGAAATAACGTGCGGGTCTGGTAGTGGTCATCTTGAAATCCTTCGATCAAAAGAATTTCAGATGGCCCGCGTTTACCCGCCACATTCGAGCAGTGCACGACGTAACGGAAAGTTGATGCAATCTGGCGGCGCAAATCATTCAGTGGCCAATTCGATGCTTCGGGTGCAACGCGCACCATGTTCTCCAGTCTGGACAAAGCCATACTCGCGCTGTCACTGTGGAACGTCACCGCTGAGCCAGGATGGCCCGTGTTGTAGGCATCCAAGATGTCGTAAAACTCGGCCCCGCGCCCTTCCCCGACCCAGATGCGGTTTGGACGATTGCGCAAGGCATGGCGCACGAGCATTCGCACATCAACACCTTGAGATGCATTCGCTTCGAATGCCAGCCAGTTGGGGACCTTGATCTGAAGTTCTGCGGTGTCTTCAATGGTGATGACCCGCTCATCCACGGGCAGCATCTGAGCGAGACAATTGAGAAAAGCTGTCTTGCCCGAACTGGTGGAGCCGGTGACCATGAAATTTTCATGACTGGCCACAAGCCAAGCCAAAAACTCCATGACCTCCGCGCCCCCGCCGCTGATGTCCTTGTCGAAGCTTTCGCGGTCGCGAGTCAGGTTTTTTGCAGGATCAAACGCACCCTGTTGCCGATAGTCCTCTAACGTGAACAGGCGTGATGAATGACGACGAATTGATATCGACGGCCCATGGACAGCAATGGGTGGCAATGTTGCAGCAATCCTCAGGCCTGGTAATCTGCAATCCAGTACCAGCTGCTTTGACTTGGTATTCAGGTTGCACAGCGTCGTGATGACCGATTCCAGCGTGGCAGACGAGAACGTGACATCGACTTTTTCAAATTTGCCGTTTCGTTCGATGAACACGGTTTTGGGGTCATTGATCATGACCTCTTGGCAGGCTGGGTCATTCAAATAGCCGCGGATCTGCTTGAGGTCCAATTCGATGATCCGCTCGGCCTGAGTTTTAAGGTCGCGAACTTCTTCAGTCATGCGCCATCCCCTCGTCGATCTCGTAGACCGCCATCCCCGCTGAAGCCTGCTGCTGCGTTTTTACAAATGTCACCGGCAAGGGGCCTTCAGGTTGCTTTTGCTCAGCCTTGCCAATCTTGAGCAAAGTGCGATGTATGCGATTTGCGTAGGCGATGCGTTTATTTGCTGATGACGCGTTGTAAGCCCCAACGGCCTCCCAGGTCACGCCGTACTTCTGGAAGTTTTGAGCCAAGATCCAGGCGCCTACAGCTGCGTTCACACAGGGATCAAACAGCTTTTGTTTGTCGATGCCATATTTAGAAAGCGTGGGCAGCCAGAAGCTGTTGATCTGAAGCAGGCCAAAGTCAACACTGCCATTTGCGTTTTCCGGGCCGATGGCTCGATGGTTCAAACCGCTTTCGTGTGTGGCCATTGCAACCAACAACTCCGGTGCGATTTGGTAGCGCTCAGCCGCTTTATTCAGGCATTCAATGACGGTGGTCGACCTATTGGACTGGCGCATTTGCGCGTGCGCCAACTGCTGATTGATCAGCAGAGCACCGCATACGGCCCAGAACATGGTCTTTTGGTTCAACACAATCCGACTTCAAAAAACCAGGGAGACCGAAGCCCCCCTGGATAAGCCCCCTTGCGGGGTGGAGCAATGCAGCCGTGGTCAAGACGCCTGCATGAACTCAGTTTCGGATTTCGTCAACGCTTTGTCGCTGGATCGTTCGCTTTTTTTAGGTGAAGATTTTTACTAACAAGGTTTGTGTATTGGTTTTAGAAAATATTCAATAGTGACAACAACTTACAAAGGTTAAACGTCTAAAGACCATAAGGACGTAATGGTCTTACCCAAAGGATTCACCATCGTGGTGCATTTTTAACACGATGGTGCGTTAAATGATCTAAGGGTTAATTATTTCTTAAATGCCTAAAAGTCTAATAAAAACAAGGACTTAAGCGCTTCGCGCAAAAATGAAAAAAGGGAAATTGCATAGGCACAATTCCCCTTGAATCAATATTACCACGGTCTTGTCTCGAAACGTTAACTTTTTCTTTATCAACATTCCGCAAACGATACTTCGGAATCCAAATCGATGGCGGCACACTAGGCTGCATGGAATCCATCATCATCAAGCAGCTGCTCGACAAACTGGAGCACAGCGTCTCCGGCTGGTCCATGCACTACAGCAACGAACCTTGGCTGCCGGAGCCAAATGAACTTGCCCAAGCGCTTTTGCGGCCCAGCAAATTGACAAATGTGCAAGTCACCCAGCTGCTTCAGCATTTTGCAATGCATCCAGCACTTCGTCAGTGGGCCGCCTATTCACCATCGGCCAAAACCCACTGGGACCCCCTGAGGCAGTCCTATGATGAGTTTTTATCGCTTCATCAGGACGCGGAGCCCTTCCTGCTGTTGATCCCCCGGGACCCAACCTCACTGCTCCATCGATTGTTGGGCCTGGTGCACCTACATGATGGCTCAAGCTCATGAATGATGCTGCAGCGAGTCTGATCGGAGCAACTGTGTTGCTGCTGTGCGGTGCCGCCATCATCATCAAAGGTCGTCGCCCACCGCCCACGGCTCAACCTGGTACTGCCGCGCCAATATCGTCCAGGCCTGCAGAGCTTCGGCCTGCTGGCCAGCAAAAAATTCTGGCCGCGAACGAGCTGCTTGATGTGACTGGAACCCAGGGCCTCGTAGAAGTCATTCGCAACCGGTTGGCGCTGACGGATCAAAATTGGCTGTCAGATGGTGCAACTGTCCTTGAGCGTTATTGCGAATTCGTGCAGCTGTTACCGGCAAGTGAGTCGCACCATCATGCACAACCCGGTGGATTGCTCATCCACACGCTCGAAGTCACCTCATATGCGCTGACGATTCGGCAAGGCTACAAACTTCCTGCTGGAGCCTCTCCGGAGGATCAAGTCAAGAAACAAGCCATCTGGTCCTATGAGCTGATGCTTGCAGCCCTTCTCCATGACATTGGAAAACCCGTGTCAGATGTCCTGGTGCAGCTTTATGGCTCTGATCCCAAAGTGCCCCTTGGACATTGGCAGGCACTCTCGGGCTCCATGTTGCAAACGGCAGGCACGCATTACGAAGTGGATTTTCCGGACAGCTCAAAGCGAGATTACAAGGCTCACCAGCGACTCGGTGTCGTACTGCTGCACGCCATCGTGCCGACCGCAACGATGCGCTGGCTCTCAACCGATCCCCAGCTGCTGCCCGCGTTGATCGCCTTTCTGGATGGTCAACAAGATGTACCTGGTGCAAAAGACTTCAAGGACATCATCCAAAAAGCCGACTCTTTATCTGTTTCAGACAATTTGCTCAATGGCCCACGAACCCGGTATTCGAAGGCCCGACAAACCCCTCTGATTGAGCGCCTGATGTGGGGTCTGAGGACTTTGCTGGCCGAAGGCCAGCTGTCGCTCAATCGACCTGGTGCAACTCTTTTCTTTGATCCTGATGGACTTCATTTTTGGGCGGTCTCAGCGACTCTGGCTGAAAAAGTCAGAGCCGTCCTCGATGAGCGTGAAATCAGGCAATCTGGTGCAGCAGCAATTCCCAAGGACAACACTCGGCTGTTTGACACATGGCACGAATACGGAGCCCTTGTTGCCCCGACGAAAGAACACGGCAAAGGCTCCGTCTGGTGGGTACGAATTGACCTTCCCGAATGGACTCAAGTTTTGACCGTCCTCAAATTCAGGATATCGGACACCTATTCCGGCCAGTCTGTTCCCCAGGCTTTACCGGGGACCATTACACCCGTTGCACCGAATCACAGCAGTGCCAAGGGTACAGCTGGTGCAGCGGCTGGATCGGAGGATACACCTGCAGGTGGCATATCCAGCGGGGTAACAGCCTCAGAAGAGGACACCCAGGTGCTCGATCAAAGCCACACACTACCGGCTGATCAGGCCTCCAGCCCAGCGCTGTCAGCCGTTGAAGCGGGGGACGCGATCATTGAACAAATGCTCGCTGGCTACGACAACGCATCAGCAAGCAGCAGTCCTGCTGCAGCTGCGCAAAATCACAAAGCAGATGAGGATTTTTTAGACAGCAATGACAGCGCCGGAGCGGTCATCCTGCAGGTCAAACCACCCGTGCAGGCTCTGACCATACCCAAGAGCCCCCCTACTCCCAAAAACAGAGCCTACGGCGCTCAGTCGCGGCCTGATGCAGACGCATTTTTTGCATGGATTCAGCAAGGGCTTGGAACAGGGGACATTAGCTATAACGAAAGTGACAGTGTTGTTCACTTCACTGCTGAAGGTATGGCCATCGTCAGCCCGCGTGCTTTCAAAATTTACCTAGAAAGTCACCCCTATAAATCTGATCTGGGGCAGTCCAAAAATGCCCTGAATGCGATTCAAAAAGATGTGCAACGTGGGGGCTACATACAGCGAAATACCAAGCTCAAAACGAGCTTTCATATTTACCTGGTCAAGGCCCCTGATGGGACTTTGAGTGGCGGTCGACTGACAACCTACATCGTCCCCAATCCGCAGGCATATATCCGCCCCGTTCCTTCTCCAAATCCGGCCTTGGTTTTGGACACCCAAAGTGAGAACAGCGATGACAACAAAGTATCCGATTGACAACCCTTTTCGAAAGCCTGTTGAGCTGATATCAGCGGCAACGAGTATTGGCGCGGCCATGGTGCTTGTCGGCACTGGCATCGCCTACGGACTGGATACCGGCATTTTGATTTCTGGTGCAGCCGCCTTGCTGACGATGGGACTGTGGCGATTGCGGCAAGGTCTTGGTGTTCTTCGATTTCACAGGAACTTGAGATTCCTCCCCATGTACACATTGACCAGCGAGGACATCCCCTGGTCACCCAAAGAGATGTTCATGGGCATGGGGTTTTGGTGGTCACAAAAGCATACGCAGCGGCTTTACCTGGCCAGGCAGCCTCAAAACCGGCACCTACGCGCCCGCAACGATCAATACGAGTGGGCCAGGCAATATGGACGTGATCATCCGGACGGCTGGCTGACGAAGTGGCTCAATCACCCCTCCCCCTGGAATCCCTACGCCCCATTGCCGCCGGTCGGCGGTGATCCCGCCATTCATGGGATTGAACCCGATGAAGGGGAAATTTGGGCGTCACGGGGTGAACGTGTGGGGCACACGCTGGTGCTAGGCACCACCCGTGTGGGGAAAACGCGATTTGCTGAGATCTGGATCACTCAAGATATTCGAGCTGGAAACGTCGTGATCGTCTTTGATCCTAAAGGCGATGTGGCATTGCTCAAACGCATGTTTGCTGAGGCAAAGCGTGTTGGGCGCGAGAAGAATTTCTATTTTTTTCATCTGGGCTACCCCGAGGTCTCTGACCGTTACAACCCCATCTCCAGCATAGGGCGGATTTCAGAGGTGGCCACTCGCGTGGCCAACCCCCTGCCCGGGGAAGGCAACAGCGCGGCTTTCAAACAATTTGTCTGGCTCTATGTGAACATCATTGCCAGGGCGGCCGGAGCCCTGGGCCTGAGCCCCGACTACAAGATGATTTACAAGTACGCAGCCGATCTGGACGGATTGGCGCAGCAGTACCTGGTTTCCTGGCTCAATAGAGCCCATCCAGGCTGGGAAGCGGACAAGGAAGCCAATGATGCCAAGATGAGCGAGAAGCTGCTGCAAAACAAAATTCAGCAAACCGGACGCACGCAAACCATCATTGAGCTGATGGATCTGATCCAGAACAAGAGTTGGAACGATGACCCTATTGCCAACGGACTCGTGTCCGTTCTGGCCAACAACAAATCCAAGTACCAGGCGCTGATCAATAGCCTTTTCCCGCTGCTCGAAAAACTCACCACGGGCCAAATTAGCGAGCTGCTTTCTCCAAGCTGGGATGATCCCAAGGACAAACGCCGTGCGTTCACTTGGGAGCAAATCATGGACACCGGCGGCATTGTGTACTTCGGCCTCGATGCCTTGAGCGACGCGGAAGTGGCAGGCACAGTTGGCAATGCTGCTTTTTCAGACCTCACATCCACTGCAGGCCGCCGCTACAAATATGGTGGTGCCGTGGGTCAGAGCACTTCCGTCGACGTGAGCAAAGCGACGAAGGTTTCAATCCATGCAGATGAGTTCAATGAATTGATCGGGGATGAATTCATCCCAATGATCAACAAAGCTGGCGGTGCCGGCTATGAAGTCACTGCGTACACGCAGACATGGAGCGACGTGGAAGCACGGGTTGGCAACAAAGCCAAAGCCTCGCAAATTGGCGGCAACTTCAACAGCCTCATCATGCTTCGAGTCAAGAACATCGAAACGGCTGAGATTTTGACCAATCAGTTATCTCAAGTTCAGGTGCTCAGCAAAACACAAGTCTCCGGGACTTCCGATGTTCAAGACCCAGATCAATTTGCCGATTTCTCTGCCAAAGCGGAGGATCGGATTGCAACTGAAACAGTCCCCATGCTGGAGCCTGCGGATCTGACACAACTGCCCAAGGGTCAGGCTTTTGCTTTGCTGGAAGGTGGTCAGCTTGCCAAAATTCGACTCCCATTGCCCGTAGAAGACTCTTCTGATCCGGCATGGCCTGCATCAATGGAAGTCGTTTTCTCAGGGATGCACGCTCAATACCAGAGGTATTTGGCCACGTTACCCTTGGAAGCTGGTGCCGAAGCCCAAGATCACGATGTTCTGACTATGGAGGGGAAGGGTCATGGCCAGTAAGCCCAATGAAAATACCGTTGCACAAGCGACGTTTGCGCCCTTCCGCCTGGCCTGGCGGTTGCTGAGCGCCACAGTGTTGCTTTGGTTTGTGAGCTGTGTCATCCAGATTGCCTACATCCATTGGCGTCATGTTGATCCAGTGACGCACATCCAAGACCAACTTGAATACTACACAGGTGACTCCCCGTCCCATGGCCTGGCCGTGCAAATGGGAACCGTGACCTTTGAGCATTTGATTGAACGATGGAAGCTACACCGTTGGAAGCCTAATGAATCTGTCACTGCTGCAGGTGAAACTTCGGTTGCCCCCATGATTAAGCGAGGGATTTGGGCCAGTTTTCAAGCCGAAATTGAGACAACCATGT
Organism: Limnohabitans sp. T6-5; assembly: GCF_003063315.1. Classification (GTDB taxonomy): domain Bacteria; phylum Pseudomonadota; class Gammaproteobacteria; order Burkholderiales; family Burkholderiaceae_C; genus Limnohabitans_A. The sequence goes on along the minus strand of NZ_NERV01000002.1, from coordinate 250,050 downwards.
ACAACACCGTGCTTTTTGCTGCAAAGTTGGGCGTTGCCCTTGGACTCATCCCGCTTTATCTGACCTGGCTGTTTGCATTCGGTATGGATGGCCTTGCGCAACGCTACATCCGGCGAGCATGTGGGGGTTATGAAAGCGCAAGCATCTACCACCGGGCCAAACTTTACGGCACTCGGCTGTTACCGCCTTTTGCCGCCGTGGTTTTCATGTGCTCACCGATTCCGATTTCAGCCTTGCTGATCTTTGGGCCAGCGGCACTATTCAGTGCCTTACTGGTGAGACTGCAGGCGACGTATTACAAAAAATATTTGTGAAAACTGAAAGGACCACCATGATGTGTATCGTGGCTTATTGGTGCGCAAGCCGCACCCGCTAAGTCTTTAGCGATTTCGCCTCGAAGTCGGCCGAGGTAACGTGCACCTTGGAATTTCGACTCCCAATAGATCCCGTTGAGGCTTAGTTCACCGCGGCAAGCACACGCTTCAGATCAATGAACATCGTTGTTGTGGCGCTGTCACCTTCATTGCTGATGCCAATTGGAAGAAAGCCCTTGGCAGAATAGAAGTTGACAGATTCCGGCTTGGAGTCCACAACCAAGAATCGGCATCCTGTGTGCGGCATTACATGCTCTGTAATAAGTCCGATGATGAAGTCAACTAGTTGACTCCCAATACCTTGGCGTTTGAGGCTCGAATCAACCGCCAACCTGGCCAACTTGATAGCCGGATAGTCCTTGTAACGGAAACCATCCAGCACCACATCATGTTTGTCAAACTGCTCCACGGCCATATGAGTGCACAAAGTCGTGATGTAAGCCAAAACCTTCGTCTCGCCTTGCCGCACAAGCACATATGTCCGCGCTAAATGCTCCTGATGAAGCTTCTTCGCTTCTTTTCGCAAGAAACTCTTGAGAGGTGAAAATACAGGATCACCCAGGCTCAATGCATTGCAGCCATCGGCGGCAGAAAGCTCACGCAGTTCAAAGCCCACATGTCATCCGAGATCTTTTACAGTCTCACGTGAAGGCTTGAGTTTGATGACCACAGAACCTCGCTTAGCAAAGCTCAAGGCAAGTTTGCGGCCATTCTCTGCAGAAGCAATGGCAGCACGAGTACCGCGCCCGTTTAACAACTTCCGCGTGAGAGCTTTCGCTTCATCACCAGAAACTGTAACTGAACCAAGAAAATTGCTCTGAACTGCCATTTGCTTATTTTAGCAGCATGCTACAGATGGGCCTATGGGGGGCTAACTGCACACATCAAGTAGTGGATGTCTGCTGAAAATTACGTTGACCCTTCGATTACTACAAAATTACTAAGCCGTGATCCTCCTGAAAGTAGCGATGTCAAAATGAAGTGGACCCCAAAGTCAGGACAGACTTGAAAAGACCACCATGATATATGTCGTGGCTTATTGATGCGCAAGCTCAAAAGGATGAACCTGGATGTCACCATCAGGGAACGAAGCAACCAATTTCAATTCACCACCTAGTGCCTTGACATACTCCCGTAGAGTGCTGACGTACATATCGTCACGTCGCTCAAGTTTCGAAATCGCAGCTTGTTCTACACACATCGCCTTGGCTACCTCAACTTGAGTTGTTTGCCGCGACCTTCTTAGTTCCTGAAGTTGCATTTCCACAAGCATAGCCTCAGCACGGGCCGCTGATCGTGATTGTGCCTCCGGCGACATACGGGCGCGCAATTCATTGAATTTTTTAGCCATTGATCTGTCCTTCCTTTTTTAGAGTGTCAATGTGACTGTCGTACAAGGTGTCAGCTTTCGGCACATGTTTTTCATACCAGCGGTCATCGCCTGTTTTGTCTCCGCCAAGGAGCAGGATGGCGCAACGTCGCGGATCAAATGCATACAACACCCTATAGGGCCGACCTTCATGTTGAACCCGCAACTCACGCATGTGGGAATGCTTGGACAATTCAATCCCAGAAGTATGAGGAAATCCAAGATTCGGACCTTTTTCTTGAAGCATTCGCACTGATGCGTCGATAGATTCCTGTTCGGCTTCGGTCAAATCTCCCCACCATTCCCCAAGTTCATCCGTGTATTCAACCTCCCAAGCTTGATTCATTATTCCTCCTGAAGACTATTCGGTCAAGTGAATATTTTAGGATAACTTGATTTTGATCTGGAAAATTCAGGACTGCGTGCGGGGGAAGGAGCCGCATCACAATTCGCCGATGGGTTCAACACGCTGATCAAACCTTACCTCGCAAGGATTTCTGGCAATTAGCGGCCAGCTAGTAACGTGACGGCGACTTCGACCTGTGCCTTTAGCAACCCACTTCCCAGAGCCCCATGGGGCTCTTTCGTAGCGAATGTCAGCCGGGAGTCAGGCCAGGCAAGGTAGTACAACAAAATTACTAATCCATGGTCCTCCTAAAAGTAGCAATGTCAAAAAACAAGTTTTTCTCCTATGCCCCGACACAACTCCCCTGCTTTCAAACTTTGATATCAAGGCTGCGGAACGGTGTTCAATGTCCAGAAGCGATTGCCAAGCACTTGGGCGTCACTCCACAGACAGTCCGTCGGTGGATGAAGTCAAACTCCGCCCCACGAGCAGTTTTGTACGCCCTTTTTTGGGAAACTGATTTAGGATTCTCTGTGGTGAATTGCGAGTTACACAACTTGGCACAGGTTCACAGGGCTCATGCCTCCAGTCTCACGAGATACGTGTCGACACTCCACGCCAGAATCGAGTTTCTGGAAAGTCGAAGAATGGGTGAATCCGCCAATCAGCCGTTTTTTAGACAGCTTCCTGGCATCAGCGAAAACACAACCCTGATAGGTGCTAATTTCTGGATTGAAAAAACTGTCTCCAGCGCCAAGGCTCGTTCACCAGTCCAACTGGCCTGAAGGCGTGACGCTCAACTGTTGCACTCTTGAACATTTTTCCAAATAAATACACATATTTGTGGTTTTTTCGTGATATAAAGGTGTCGGGTAGTTAACGAGAGTAAGCCTCTTCAACCCTTTATAGAACTTAAATGTTCACCTTATGTATATTATGTTAAGTTAAACTGACCAATGAATTTCCAGATGAATGGTTCGCCAAGACACAAGTCAAGTTTGTCTTTTTAGAATGAAGGTGTAGTCTTTCATCCGTGCCAACTCTCGCCTCAACGCACACTGCATCGATGACAACGCTGCAACAAACGCTTGAATCTTGGACAGTTCTTCCGGAATCGTGCCGTGTGCAGGGATTCACCACGGTTAAGCGCGTGTTGCACTTCGTTTTACTTGACCGCCATGACGAAGATTGCAATAGATCCATGTCCAGATAGAACTTTTCCAAAGTCACCTCCAAAACTAGAAAGATACGCCTTGCGCAACAGCAACGAAACTTTCGGCACCATGGAAATGATCGTCGCCATGATCATTTCAGGGAGCATTGGTCTCTTTGTCGTCAAATCAGGACAATCACCCGAGAATATTGTCTACTTCCGGTGCGCGATCGCCTTTATTTGCTTGCTTCCTGTCATTATCTTTTCCGGGCAACTCAAAAAGGCGTATTTCACGCCAAAGAAATTGGCGATGATGGTGGGGTCGGGATGGTTGTTGATTTTTAACTGGATACTTCTATTTAAGGCTTTTCCACTCACCTCAATATCACTGGCAACGATCGTTTACCATGTCAACCCGTTCATCATTCTTTTATTAGGTGTTCTGATTTTCAAAGAAAAATTCACGCCATCGGACGGTTTTTGGATCGGACTGGGATTTATTGGCCTGGTCATCATTATCGGCATCCATCAAACCAGCCTGTCGCAACAAGAGTTAGTCGGACTCGGCTTGGTGCTAATTGCGACAAGCCTTTATTCAGGATCGGTACTGATTACCAAAAAACTTTCTGGCACGCCACCATTGCTGATCGTCTTGGTTCAAACATTTGCCGGAGCCTTGATAACTTACCCACTGACCACATCACTCGCTCAAAGTGTCACCTTCGATCAGTGGCAGTTCATTCTTCCACTGGGTGTTGTTCATACCGCATTTTTATATGGGCTGATTTACTCCGCCATAGCCAAACTCCAACTGAGCGTGATTGCTATCCTGTCATTTATTTATCCAATCTCTACGGTGGTTTTTGATTACATTTTTTTCGACCATGTTATTTCTCTGCGTCAGGCCATCGGTGCCTCACTGATTTTGATTGCTACAGTCGGGGTGAAACTCCATTGGAAATTTCATTTTGGATTTCGAAATAATTCATGACCAAACAACCGCATATTAGCGAATTTAATTACGACAACGTGAAGTCGCGACATCCAGCCATCGACAAATAAAATTGATGCCAACCGCAAACAAGGAGTCAAGCAATGGACGATATTCAAGCATTCGCACAACAGGTCTTTGCTAACCAAGCTTTCAGTCAATTCATAGGTGCTGAACTGACGCAATCCACCAACGATAGCGCTGAGCTGACACTCACCATTCAGAACCACCACAAACAGCAGCATGGTTTTGTCCATGGTGGGGTGATCAGTTATCTAGCGGACAACGCCATCACCTTCGCTGGGGGCCTGGCATTGGGTGGTAATGCGCTGACGGCGGAATTCAAAATCAACTACATCCGTCCCGCAGTCGGATTGCATTTGGTCGCACGGGCACAGGCACGAAGCGCGGGCAAGCGGCTGGCCATTTGCCAGTGCGAAATCTACGCTGCTGATGCCGCCTCCGAAAAACTGTGTGCACTCGCGCAAGGAACCGTTGTTCTGGCAGGCTAAGACCCTAAACCCAACCAAAGCCGCAATACGGGTCCAGGTTGACCGATTGCAGGGGTGATCAGGCGCCAATTGGCCCCCCGCAATCCAAATGCAGGATGCATCACTGCCCTGCCATCTGGCCCTCTCCTTGATAGACCAGCCATGCAGCAAGTGGTCAACGGATTTACTCAGTCACAGGTGCAGAAAACACAGCATCACTCACCGACAAGAAAAATTGGCCGCGTCTTCCGTGTTGCCGGAGCCGTTGTAGTGCGCGTATTGGGGATAGGCGCACAAAGGCCGGGTGCGTTGGGCCGACCAGTCCGCTGGCAATTCAGGGTTGATGCCGCCCGCATTGCCAACGCCGCGTGCGCTGGCCACCACCGCCTTGGGGGCCACGCCCTGCTCCACCCACTGCACCAGGGGTGTCAGCAAATCAAATTGATCGGTCGCCAGACCCGCGCTGCAATGGTTCATGCCCGGCACAGGAAAGTAGCGGGCAAAATCGCCCCCCGGATTGACCTTGGCTTGCGCCAGACGCTCCATCCACTGGCGGGTGTCCTCGGCTGAAAAAATCGCGTCACTCACCCCGTGAAACAGCACCATCTTGGCGCCTCGTGCACGCAAGGCAGCCAGATGGGCGGGCTTGTCTTGCGCAGGCGGCGTCATGAGCGACCAGCCGGACTCGCGATACACCTCGTTGGTCGCAGAAAACTGGGCCAGGCGCGCCGTCACATCCTCCTTGAGCGGGTTCACCGGGCTCGGCGGCACACTGAACACCGTGCTGATGGCCAAGGGGTCGCGGATCAAAGAATCAATGAATTTCCAGCTGCCCCAGTTCGCGCCTGCGATGCCCGTGTCATACGGAAAGCTGGCGTAAATCGGCTGCCCCGCAGCGGTTTGGGCGCCGCCAAATACGCCTGAAATCACATTTTTCTGAGCCGACGTCAGGCAAGCGCCCGTGCGTTCGCCCGTGCAAGTGGGCACATCGGCTTGCACGCTGAAGGCAGCCTGGCAAGCCTGTGTGGCCTGCACCATGCCATCACGCACACCGTCCAGGGCATCGCACTTGTCGGCAATGGCCCGCGACACGGTTTGCCTTTCTTGCGGGGTGAAGGCGCTGGCCAAGTCGGGCAAGGTGCCATTCGGGTTCATCGGGTTTTTGACCGTGGCACCCGCTGTGGCGATCCCGGCCCACTGCTGAGCCCCCCATATCTGGGCCAGTGCGGCATAAGGCAGGCGGTAACCGGGTGCGCCCACCAAATAGCCGTCGTATTGATCGCCTAAACGTGAAGCAGCCACCATGGCATGCCGCCCCCCATTGGAGCAGCCGCCAATGTACGAGCGGTCGGGCGCCTTGCCATAGGCCACCTGAATCAGCTGTTTGGCCATGGGGGTGAGTTTTTCAACCGCCTGGTAGCCATAGTCCAGGCGGGCTTGCGGCTCCAGGCCAAAAAACGGCGTTTGCGGCCCGGTGTGACCGGCATCCGAGCTGATGACGGCAAAGCCTTGCATCAAAGCGCCCGTCAGTGGCCCGCCCCCCAAAGCGCCCAGCGCAGGCACCACCGCACCGTCCAGGCCACCATTGCCTTGGTAATAAAAACGGCCGTTCCAGGCAACCGGCAAACGCATCTCAAAGCCGATGGCGTAATCACGCCCATCGCTGCCCTTGCGCTCATGCATGCGGCCCTTGACCAGGCAATGCTCGGGCACGGGCCGGTCGCCTTGCATGACGGCGCCTGCCGCAACAGATGTGCTTGATTCAATGCGGGTTTGGGCCAGATTCAACTGCCCTGCCAGCGCGCTGCAGCTGGACAAGTTGGCGCCTGTGGCCGACTTCAAGGCAGGCGCCGAGCTCCCCGGCAAGCTGCTGCAAGCGATCAATACGCCGCCGGCTGAGAGCACGGTCAGGCCCTGAATGGCCAGAGTGAATGTGGTTTTTTTCATGGTTTGTCTCCGGTTGTAGAGGGGTTTTTCATGGCACAGGCTTGTGGATTCGGCCCCGCGAAGTCTTTCTTCGACAAGCGTTTTGTCTGTGGGCGGCGTCAGCCCCGAATTGGGACCTGCACTCAGGCGTGTCATGCCGGGGCTGAAGCCACCGAGCTACGGGTTGACATGGCGCAGATGTCAGACATAAGCGTGCCTGAACCATCGATGTACCGGCCTTGCTCGGGAGGCAGTGATTGCGAAGCATGCGCAGCAGTACGCCTCAGGCCACTTCAAAAAAGCGCATCACCACCCGGTCGGGGTGGCGTGCGCCAGTGCCGATGAACAGCCGCTCGCTGATCCAGCCCAAAGCGGTGGACGCCGTCTCGAAACTCGGGCTGCACCGGAAGTACACCGATTGCGGCTCCACTGGCTCGCCACGCACCAGCCGGGCCATGACCTCGGGCGCGGCCGTGCGCACGGCACGGTTTTGCACAAAAATCAAATCTCCGCCATCGGTCTCGATCACGTAGCGGGCATCCAGCTCGGCCATGCGCGGGTTCAAAATCAATTGAAAGTCAGCCCCGCCCGGCAGCACACGGGCAGACCAGCCCTGCCCTTGCACCTCGCCTCCCAAAATCGGGATCACCCGGCGCATGCCATGCAAGGCCTGTCCGACCTCTTGGGGCTTGTCCACATGCACCGATAAATCGGCAAAAAAGTTCAGTTGGGGCGTGGGTAAATTCAGCATTAGACAAGGGTATTCCTAAATATTCGCGCCGTCTGTCCTCCTTTAAGATGACACGGACTTTCAGGTTGACCGATGCGCCAATGGACCCCTTCTCAAAGCAACAGCCCCGTTCAGGTGCTCGAAGGCCTGATTGGCTTGATCGGTCAAGCCGAATTCGAGACCTCGCTTTTGGGTGAACTGCAAGCGGTGGTGCCTGCGGCCTCGTACTCGATCTACCAAACCGGCTCGGGCTGCGCCCCTGAACTTTTCATGTCGGCCAGTTTGGGCGTGCCAGACACCACACGCGATTGCTGGAACGCCTATTTGTCAGGCCCTCATTTGAGCGACCGCACCCTGGCCGCTGAATCAGCGCCGGTTAATGGGCCTGTGCTGTGCCACATCACGGCGCCAGAAGTTCCCCCGCAGCACCGTGCCCGCGTGTACGAAGCACATGGCATGGCCGAGCGCGTGTCCGTCGTCCAACACCAGGACGCATCGGTGTTTGCCATCAACTTTTACCGGCACGAGCACCAACGCCCTTTCAGCGATGCCCATCTGGCCAATTTTGAAGCGCTGGGACCGGCCTTGCTGCGATTGGCACGCAAGCAAATCGAGTTGGTCAAACCCCGCAAAATCCTGCCCCCAGAAGACATCGTCCATTGGGTTCACAGATTGCAGAACTTGGGCAAAGCATTGACCCCGCGAGAGATCGATGTGTGTGCCCGTCTCTTGATGGGCATGACGCAAGACGGCATCGCCCAAGACCTGAGCCTGAGTGTGCCCACCGTCAAAACCTACCGCAACCGCGCTTTCGCACGCCTGGGCATTCACTTCAAAAACCAGCTGTTTGCCCTGTTTGCGCGCACTTGATCGGTTAATGAACGAAGCCATTGTCGGGGTCTTCGACCACCGACCTACAAAAACCTTGCTGCCCCGTAGGTTGGTACTCAAAGAGTCCGACGTGGTGCGCTTCGGCACCGCTACTGCCCGAACTGAAGGCAACGGGGCCAGCCAACAAATGTCGGGGTCTTCGACCACCGACCTACAAAACCTTGCTGCCCCGTAGGTCGGCACTCGAAGAGTCCGACGGGGTGCGCTTCGGCACCGCTACTGCCCGAACTGAAGGCAACGGGGCCAGCTAAAAAACGTCGGGGTCTTCGACCACCGACCTACAAAAACCTTGCTGCCCCGTAGGTCGGCACTCGAAGAGTCCGACGTGGTGCGCTTCGGCACCGCTATTGCCCGAAGTGAAGGCAACGTGGCCAGCCAACAAATGTCGGGGTCTTCGACCACCGACCTACAAAAACCTTGCTGCCCCGTAGGTCGGCACTCGAAGAGTCCGACGTGGTGCGCTTCGGCACCGCTACTGCCCGAACTGAAGGCAACGGGGCCAGCCAACAAATGTCGGGGTCGGTCTTCGACCACCGACCTACAAAAGCCTTGCTGCCCCGTAGGTCGGTACTCGAAGAGTCCGACGTGGTGTGCTTCGGCACCGCTACCGCCCGAACTGAAGGCAACGGGGCAATCCATCAAATGTCGGGGTCTTCGACCACCGACCTACAAAAACCTTGCTGCCCCGTAAGTCGGTACTCGAAGAGTCCGACATGGTGCGCTTCGGCACCGCTATTGCCCGAAGTGAAGGCAACGTGGCCAGCCAAAAAACGTCGGGGTCTTCGACCACCGACCTACAAAAACCTTGCTGCCCCGTAGGTCGGCACTCGAAGAGTCCGACGTGGTGCGCTTCGGCACCGCTACTGCCCGAACTGAAGGCAACGGGGCCAGCCAACAAATGTCGGGGTCTTCGACCACCGACCTACAAAAGCCTTGCTGCCCCGTAGGTCGGTACTCGAAGAGTCCGACGGGGTGCGCTTCGGCACCGCCACTGCCCGAACTGAAGGCAACGGGGCCAGCCAACAAATGTCGGGGTCCTCGACCACCGACCTACAAAGCCTTGCTGCCCCGTAGGTCGGCACTCGCAGAGTCCGACGTGGTGCGCTTGGGCACCGATATTGCCCGAAGTGAAGGCAACGTGGCCAGCCATCAAATGTCGGGGTCTTCGACCACCGACCTACAAAAACCTTGCTGCCCGTAGGTCGGTACTCGAAGAGTCCGACGTGGTGTGCTGAGGCTCAGGGATTCAGTACCAGCTGATGCGTCCAACGGCCGGGTTCAAACTGCAAGGCACGGTAAGTGCCTTGTGCCCACGCCTGGCTCATGTCGCGGCTGCGCGGAGAAAACACATGCCCGCTTTGCCCTGTTTGGTAAATGAACTGTGACTGGCCCGATGGCGACAGGTCATACACCGCCCGCAATGACGCCGCGTGCCGGTTGGCAAATGGCTCTTGTTTGTCATTGGCCCAATACTGGCCCACATTCACGGTGAACAAGTCCCCCGCACTTTCGGTGCGCACGTCAAACACGGCATTCAGATAAGGCACCTTGCCAAAGGGCTTGTGTCCGCTGATGGCCGGGTGCCAGGCGCCCCAGCGCCATTGCGTCATCTGACTGCCTTGGCTGGCGGCAATCCGCGTCAAGGCGCGGTCCAAAGCGGTCGACACTTGCGTGGCACAAGCTTGTGGGCCACACCAAAAGGCGTCATTGCGGCTCAAGATGCCTTCGACTGCGGCACGGAAGTGGCGCTTGCCATACAGGGCCTGAAACCTGCCGGCCCCCAGCTGCGGCACGAGCAAAGCCCGTGTCAACTCATCGGCCCAGACGTTGAAGATCAAGGCCGCTGCACTGTCTCGGCTCATTCGGCCATCAAATGCCGCCAGCACGTTCAATGCCTGTGCGCCCAGCGGATGCTGAGGCTTGGCACTCAACACGGTGGGCAGCAAAGCCTTGGCGCCCAAGGACAGCACGTCGTTTTGAATGGCTTGCAGGCTCTCGCGGCTGTGCTTGGGTGAGGCAGCCAGCAGTTGTTCGATGCGCTGAAAGCGTTCAGGCGTGGTCCAGTCGCCGCCAATGAAGTGGGCATAGCCTGGCGGCAAGATGTTTTGGTTGGCTGTGGCATGCCAGCCTTTTTGTTCAATCTGCGCGCCGTCCACCGCCGGGTTTTGAGCGGTGGGCAACCAGCCTGTCCAGTCGTATGGCGCCAGCCAGCCGGGCGATGGGGCCACACCCCGAATGTCGTTGCTGGCCGCACGCGTGGGCAGCTTGCCCACCGCCTGGAAAGCCACCGCACCTTGCGTGTCGGCCATCACAACGCTTTGCATGGGGGCGTGGTGATCGGCAAAGGCCTGCTGCAATTGCGGCACGGTTTGCGCCCAATTGGCTTGCATGCCCGCGTCCACCGTTTTGTTGTCGGGCGTCAGGGCCGACCAGCGCAGGCTGATGGCATAGCGCTTGTCGTCGATCAGGCCACGGTATTGCGGCTGCACATCGCTGATGACTGGGCCGTGGCGGGTGCTGCGCACTTGCAGCGACACATCGGCCTGCCCTTTGACCCGGATGGTTTCGCTGCGACTTTCAAATGCCGCCCAGCCTTCAGGCGTGCGGTACTTGTCCGGTTGCGTCGCGTCGAGTTGCTCCAGGTAAAGGTCCTGCACGTCAGGCCCGGTGTTGGTAAAGCCCCAGGCCACGCCCGGTGTGCGCCCAAGCACCACAAAGGGCAAACCGGGCAAAGTGGCACCGATCACGTCCAGCGCGGGGTGTTTTTGCCCCCCGGGCAACTCCCCTGCTGGCGCTTTGAGGTGGGCAAAGTACCAAATGGCGGGTGAGCTCAAGGCCAAATGCGGGTCATTGGCCAGCAAGGGTTTGCCGGACACGGTGCGGCTGCCCGGCACCACCCAGTTGTTGCTGCCCTTGCCTTCCAAAATGCCCATGTCGCGCACCCAGTCGGCAGACCATTGGGCCAGAGCGCTGTCCTGCGGTCGGGCTTGTGCGGCTTTGGAAGCGGCTGGCGCGTACACGCCCAGACGGGCATACAAGGCGGGCAAATCCACGGCGGTGGCGGGCTTTTCTCCAGGGTAGGCAGGGAGCAACTGCCACAGCTGCTCGTTGCTGAGCACCTGCGAGGCCGACAAACGGGCGAACTCCTGGCCCCAATTGCCGCCCAAATCAAGCGCCATCATGAGCGCCCAGCCCACGCTGTCCTCGGGGCTCCAGGCTTGGCCGCTTTGGCCACCGGCCTGCGTGCCCAGCAGTTTGAATTCTGGCGAAGGCCGCACCTGGCCACTTTGCCAAGCGTCCTGAATCCCATCGCTGTAAGCCTGCAAAGCGGCCTGCGTGGCAGGAGACAAGCCCTTCAACTGTTGGCGGGCCATGCTGATGATGCCCAGCGTGCGCATCAGCTTGTCGGTGTCCAGCGTGGCGGCGCCCAGAATTTCAGATAACTCGCCGCGCATCAGGCGGCGGTTGAACTCCAACTGCCAGCCGCGCTCTTGCGCGTGCACAAAACCCATGGCACGCCAGGCATCCACGGCACTGCCTGCGGTGATATGGGTCACATCCGAGGCATCACGCGTGACTTGAACAGGCCCATTCAAACCCTTGAGCGAGGCTTGGCCATCCAACTTGGGCATGCTGCGCAACAGCTGCACGCTGACCACACCCCCTGCCGACAAAGCAGCCACCACGCACAGCAGCGCCAATCGTCCCAACCATTTCATCTGTGTCTCCTGTTTTTATAAAAAAGATTCAACTTCCAAGCGGAACATGCTGCTTGCCTTGTATGTCGGTACTCGAAGAGTCCGACATAGAGCACTCAAGCACCGCTGCCCAAACCCAGGCCCATGTGTCGATACAACCAACGTCGGGGTCTTCGACCACCGACCTACAAATGACCAGGTTGTCCTGTAGGTCGGTACTCGAAGAGTCCGACATGGCACATTCAAGCACCGCTGCCCAAACCCAGGCCCATATGTCGATACAACCAACGTCGGGGTCTTCGACCACCGACCTACAAATGACCAGGTTGTCCTGTAGGTCGGTACTCGAAGAGTCCGACATGGCACATTCAAGCACCGCTGCCCAAACCCAGGCCCATGTGTCGATACAACCAACGTCGGGGTCTTCGACCACCGACCTACAAATGACCAGGTTGTCCCGTAGGTCGGCACTCGAAGAGTCCGACATGGCACATTCAAGCACCGCTGCCCAAACCCAGGCCCATATGTCGATACAACCAACGTCGGGGTCTTCGACCACCGACCTACAAATGACCAGGTTGTCCTGTAGGTCGGTACTCGAAGAGTCCGACATGGCACATTCAAGCACCGCTGCCCAAACCCAGGCCCATATGTCGATACAACCAACGTCGGGGTCTTCGACCACCGACCTACAAATGACCAGGTTGTCCTGTAGGTCGGTACTCGAAGAGTCCGACATTGAACGACCAATTACCACTGCCCGAAGCGAGGACTGCGGGGCCATCCGACATGGCTTGCTCAGATTCTCAAATATGGCCCCAAACCATCAGCGCGTCACGCCCTTCGGTGACAAAGTCCACCTTGGCACCCACGGGCAGCAGCACCTTGGTCTCCACATGGCCAAAGGGCAAGCCGGTGAGCACCGGGGCCTTGATCTGGCTGCGCAACCAGTCGACCACCGTGGCCAGCTTGAAGCCTTTGTCGTGCGCGGGCACCAGCTTGTAGTTGCTGAATTGGCCTATCAACACCGCTTTTTGCTGGGCCAACACACCCGCGTGCAGCAGCTGCGTGAGCATGCGCTCGATGCGGTAAGGGTGCTCGCCCACGTCCTCAAGAAAGAGCACACCACCCTTGACTTGCGGGAAGTACGGTGTGCCCAGCAAAGAGGTCAGCACCGTCAGGTTGCCGCCCCACAGCGCCGCGTCTTTCACCAACACGCGGCGCTCGGTTTCAACCTTGGGCAGCTGCCAGCCCGTGCCCTCGCCTTGCTCCAGCAGCAGGTCGTCAAAGCAGGCTTGCATGATGTCGTCGGGCTCCTGCTCGGGGCCAAAGTCTTCCCCAAGGGCCGGGCCCTGCCAACTGATGTGCCCGGTCTTGGCATACACCGCTTGGTTGAAGGCGGTGAAGTCGCTCAAGCCCACAAACTGCGTGCCACCATCGATGGCTTTGGCGATCTGCTTGTAGGGCAAGGCAGGCAGGATGCGCGTGAGGCCGTAACCGCCGCGCGAGATCAGCGCCACGTCAGCTCCGCTGGCAGCCGCGCGTGTGATGGCCGCAATGCGCGTCGCGTCGTCGCCCGCAAAGCGCATGTGGCTGGCCAACGCCGCTTCATCCACTTCGACCTGGTGGCCTTGGGCTTGCAAGCGCTTCACGCCACGGCGAAAAGCGGCTTTGTCGCGCACTGCGCTGGAAGGGGAAAAAATGTAGATATGGGCCATGGCTCGTGTTCTTCTTCAGGGCCTGAAGTGTCGCACAGCCGCTTCGGCAATCGCCCTGCCCTGCTCCTGCACAAAATGGCCTGCATCGGGCAGCAGCATGGGCTCTGGGCAGCCATTGATCTGGCTTTGCAAATGGCGCATCACCGGCTCGCCCAGCACCGGGTCTTGTTGGCCAATGGCCATGAAGCTTTGGCCTTGCCAGTCGTTGCGCCAAAAGTCACGCGCTTGCCGCGAGATGGCCGCGCCGGGCGAATCGGCGAACTCCGGCACCATGGGCGGAAAGGCGCGCAACGCGGCGCGGTAGCCCTTGTCCGGGAACGGCGCGTTGTAGGCGGCCGTCTCGGCAGGTGTCATGCTGCGGTTGCCCCTCGCGAACAGCTTGCCCACATCGAACTGTGGCTGGCTTTGGCACCAATCGCGCCAGGCCAGAAAGCCCTCGCTCAGCGGCTGCTCGCCCGTGGCCAAGGTGGTGTTCATGACCAACAGACCCTTGTAACGCTCGGGTGCAGCCATCGGCAAAGTCAGCCCAAAAATGCCGCCCCAGTCCTGTACCACCAGCACCACGCGCTGCAGATCGAGCCGCTCGATCAAATCGAGCAAGGACTGGCGGTGGGTTTCAAACTGGTGAAAACTGTCCTTCTTGGGCTTGTCGCTCTTGCCAAAACCGATCAGGTCGGGCGCCACCACGCGGTGTCCCGCTGCCAGCCAGAGCGGGATCATCTTGCGGTACAGGTAGCTCCAGGCCGGGTTGCCGTGCAGGCACAGCCAGGTCAAAGGTGCGTTCGCATCGCCCTCGTCCAGGTAATGCATGCGCAGCCCGGCGATGCTGGGCAAATCATTCACGTAGCGCGGCTGCCAAGGGTAGTCGGGCAAATCTGCAAAGGCAGCATCGGGCGTGCGCAAAGCGTTTTCTCTGAGCGGATGAAGGTTCCTTCTCTTGGGCCTGAAAAAATCTTTGAGCAGCTGGCCGCATGCCTCAGCCAGCACGCCGCCCGTGACCTGGGTTTGGTGGTTCAGCTGCGTGTGGTCAAACAGGTTGAGCACCGAGCCCGCCACCCCGGTGCGCGGGTCGAGGGCACCAAACACCACCCGGTCGAACCGGGCGTGCAACATGGCGCCGCTGCACATGGCGCAGGGCTCCAGCGTCACGTATAGCGTGCAGCCGTCGAGCCGGTAATTGCCCAGCAAGCGGGCCGCTTCGCGCAGCGCCACCACTTCGGCATGCGCAGTAGGGTCGTGGCTGGCAATCGGGGCGTTGCGGCCCGTGGCGATCACCTGGCCATCCTTGACGACCACCGCACCCACCGGCACTTCACCCGCTTCTGCGGCCTGGCGGGCCTGCTCCAGCGCCAGGCCCATCCAGTGGGCGTCTTGGCTTGGCGTGTCCACAGTCAAGCCACCATGCCCAGTCGCTGCATCCACTGCGCCAAGGCTTGTTCTTGTTCGCCGCCTTGGGCGTACGCCGCATGCATGGCCGCGTGCGCTTCTGGTCGGTGCTGGTTGATCTTGACCTTGGCTTTCAGGTCGAGAATCTTCAATTCAAACGCCACAATGCCATTCAACATGCCGTGGGCGTAGCTCTCGGGCAGCGCACGCCACTGCGCGGCATAAGCGGGCTCGTGGTCTGCAATCATCTGCTTGAGCATGGCGTCTTTGGCATCGTCACCGTCCAACATGCGGGCCTCAACCCGGGCATGCACCGCCAGATAAGTCCACGTCGGCACGCGTTGCAAGTCAGGGTAAACGGCTGGCGACATGTAGGCCTGCGGCCCCATGAACGTCACCAGCGCCTGTGGCCGTGCTTGCAAGAAACCGGCATGCGGATTGGCACGGGCGCAATGTCCCAGCAGTGCCACCGGCTGGCCGCCCTCCTCGATCAACTTGAGCGGCAAATGCGTGACAAACGGGAAGCCATCACCGTCTGTGGACACCAAGCTGGCGAACGGGTGCTCTCGCATGATGGCCGCAGCGTGCTGCGGGTGGTTGAATTGTTGGGGCAGGTACATGTCGATGAATGTACCAAACACAGAGCGTTCATTGCGCCCTGTAGATACGGCACGCTGAAGTTTGCATTTTTTGGCCCCCCCCCCGTAGGTCGGTGGCTTCAGCCCCGACAAATGCCCGCGCCCAACCAGCACTGTTGGAGCAGAAGCTACCGACCTACAAAATCATTGGCCATTGAACAGTTCACAGGGCCAGATCAATAATCAGTCTCGTGCAATTGCCCATTCGATTTTGACGCTCCAAGCTTGAGGATCTAAGATGTTGACCATGCCCAAGCAGAAACAAAATCCACTTGCAACCAACAACATGCGCCCCATTCATCCAGGCGAAGTGCTTCGTGAAGAATTTTTAATGCCCTACCAACTCACGGCGCATGCGCTCTCAATGGCGTTGCAAGTACCCGCCCCGCGCATCAACGACATCGTGCGAGAAAAACGCGCCATCACCGTGGACACCGCCTTGCGCTTAGCCAAGTTTTTTGGCAATAGCGCCGAGTTCTGGATGGGCCTGCAAACCGACTTTGACATGGCCGTGGCACGTTGGTCGGTGCAAGATGCGCTGGATCGAATTCGGGTATTTCAGCCCGACAAGGCCTGATTAAAGAAAAGCAGCCGAATATGATTTCCAAGTACAGCAAGGAGCAGAAGGAAGGCTTGGCCCGCTTCATGGATACGATTGCCGCGTCCTCCTTCATTGGAGGGGTTGTGGGATTGACAGGGCACAGTCCCCTAAATAATCTAGAAATTGGCGTGCTGTTTACTGCCTGTCCTATACTATTGACATTCGCATGGAAACTCAGGAGACCCGCAACATGATCACTGCAATGGTTATTTTTGTCCTGATCGCTGGCTGCGTGACTTGGTACGTCACCACGCACTGAACACAGCAAGCACCGTAAAAAAGCCGCTTTTCAGCGGCTTTTTTGCGGTTCACGATTTTGTAAATAGTCTGTCCATGACTTCCCGAGTCACTCCCACTCGATCGTCGCTGGTGGCTTGCTTGACACGTCGTACGTCACTCGATTGATGCCGCGCACCTCATTGATGATCCGCCCCGACACTTTCTTGAGCAGCGCATACGGCAGCTCAGCCCAGTCGGCCGTCATGAAGTCGCTGGTTTGCACGGCGCGCAGGGCCACCACGTAGTCGTAAGTGCGGCCATCGCCCATCACGCCCACGCTTTTCACGGGCAGGAACACGGTGAAGGCTTGGCTGGTCAGGTCGTACCAGGTCTTGCCCGTTTCGTCGGTGAAGTTGCGCAGCTCTTCGATGAAAATCGCGTCCGCACGGCGCAGCAGGTCTGCGTATTCTTTTTTGACTTCGCCCAAAATGCGCACGCCCAGGCCCGGGCCTGGGAAGGGGTGGCGGTAAACCATCTCGCGGGGCAAGCCGAGTGCCACGCCCAGCTCGCGCACTTCGTCTTTGAACAGTTCGCGCAGCGGCTCCAGCAGTTTCAGGCCCAACTGCTCGGGCAAACCGCCCACGTTGTGGTGGCTCTTGATGGTGACGGCCTTCTTGCTCTTGGCACCACCCGACTCGATCACGTCGGGGTAAATCGTGCCTTGGGCCAGGAAGGTCGCGCCTTTGTGGCCGCCGTCGCCAGCCTTGAGTTTGGCCGCTTGTTCCTTGAACACATCGACGAACAAGCCACCGATGATCTTGCGCTTGGCTTCGGGCTCGCTCACGCCCGCCAACTTGCCCAAGAACAGCTCGCTGGCATCGACGCGGATGACTTTCGCGTGCAGCTTGCCCACGAACATCTCCATGACCATGTCGCCTTCATTCAGGCGCAGCAGGCCGTGGTCCACAAACACGCAGGTCAGCTTGTCGCCAATGGCGCGGTGAATCAGGGCTGCAGCCACCGACGAATCGACGCCGCCCGACAAGCCCAGAATGACTTCTTCGTCACCCACTTGCTCGCGGATCTTGGTCACAGCTTCTTCGATGTAGTCGCCCATGATCCAGTCAGGGCGGGCCTGGCAGATGTCGAGTACAAAGCGGTTGAGCAGCGCCTGGCCCTGCACGGTGTGCGTGACCTCGGGGTGGAACTGCACTGCGTAAAAGCGGCGGGCCTCGTCGGCCATGCCGGCAATCGGGCAAGCCGGTGTCGAGGCCATGACCTTGAAGCCGCCAGGCATCTGGGTGACTTTGTCGCCGTGGCTCATCCACACCTTGAGCATGCCGTGGCCTTCGGCCGTGGCGAAGTCTTCAATGCCTTTGAGCAGTTCGGTGTGGCCGTGGGCGCGGACTTCGGCATAGCCAAACTCGCGTGTGGTGCCCGCCTCGACCTTGCCACCCAGCTGCTGGGCCATGGTCTGCATGCCGTAGCAAATGCCCAAAACCGGCACGCCCAACTCAAACACCGCATCAGGCGCTTTGTCGTCCACCTCGTACACGCTGGCGTGTGAGCCCGACAGGATCACGCCCTTGAGGTTGCCGTCTTTGGCGTATTCACGCACCCAGTCGCTGCTCACGTCGCAGGGGTGCACTTCGCAAAACACATGGGCTTCGCGCACACGGCGGGCGATGAGCTGGGTGACTTGCGAGCCGAAGTCGAGGATGAGGATCTTGGAGTGAGACATGCGAAAAGGAATGCGTTAAGTGGGTGAAGATTCATCGGCAGCCAGCATGGACTTTACGCTGGCGACCAGGGGCGGCAGATGTTGATTGACCACGGCTTGGATGGTCAGGACATCTATGTCACCCAAGTAGTTGTGCACCAGGATATTGCGAAAGCCACTGATTTCGCGCCATGGGATGGCTGGAAAATGTGCTTTGAGTTCTTCAGGTAGCAATTGCGTGGCTTCGGACAGCGTTTGCAGATTTCTGAGGGTGGCGTCGTAAAGCACCTCGTCATTCGTCAAATCACCACGCGCCTGAATGCGCGCAATTTTGGCGGCCACGTCCAGGATGTGGCGTGCATACGCATGCCATGACTTGCTCATAGCGCAACAGCTTCAGCCAGCACTTGCGCTCTGACATGGGGGTTCAACTCGTGTTCAGGAACCAGATCCACTTTGCGATGCAGCAAATCTCCCAAACCTTGTGCCAAGGGCATGCGCTGGGTGAACAAGTCATAACCGCGAGGGAGTTCGACGAGAAAGTCCACATCGCTGTCCGAGGTCTCCTCGCCACGCGCCACAGAACCAAACACGCGCAGACGAGAAGCACCAAACTGAGCAGCGATGCTGTTCAGGTGGGTGTTCATCTGGCGAAGTTGGTCAAGCAACATGGCAGGTTTCCTTAATGGCTCACGATTTTGGCCGAAAGCAAGAAATGAGCGCAAGCATCACTCCGCCCGGTAATTCGGCGCTTCTTTGGTGATCTGCACGTCGTGCACATGGCTCTCACGAATGCCTGCAGCCGTGATTTCCACAAACTGCGATTCGTTGTGCATGGCCTCGATGGTGGCGCAGCCGCAGTAACCCATGCTGGCGCGCAAGCCGCCGGCCATTTGGTAAATGATGGAGACGACCGAGCCTTTGTAGGGCACGCGACCTTCGATGCCTTCGGGCACCAGTTTGTCGGCGTTGGGGTTGCCGGTGCTGGACTCCTGGAAGTAGCGGTCTGCACTGCCCTGCTGCATGGCGCCAATCGAGCCCATACCGCGGTAGCTCTTGTAGCTGCGGCCCTGGAACAAGACGATTTCGCCGGGCGCTTCTTCGGTGCCCGCGAACATGCCGCCCATCATCACCGTGCCTGCGCCTGCGGCGATGGCTTTGGCGATGTCGCCGCTGTAGCGGATGCCGCCGTCGGCAATCAAAGGCACGCCTGTGCCTTGCAAGGCTGTGGCCACGCTGTCAACCGCCATGATCTGCGGCACGCCCACCCCCGCCACGATGCGGGTGGTGCAAATGGAGCCGGGGCCAATGCCGACTTTCACGCCGTCAGCACCCGCCTCGACCAGGGCCAAAGCTGCTGCGCCCGTGGCAATGTTGCCGCCAATGACTTCGATGTGCGGGTAGTTTTGTTTGACCCAGCGCACGCGGTCGAGCACGCCTTTGCTGTGACCGTGCGCGGTGTCCACCACGATGGCGTCAACCCCTGCGCGAGAAAGTGCCTCCACGCGCTCTTCGGTGCCCTCGCCCACGCCGACGGCAGCGCCCACGCGCAGCTTGCCAGCGGCGTCGCGTGCGGCGTTGGGGAAGTTGAGTTGTTTGGTGATGTCCTTGACGGTGATCAGGCCCTTGAGTTCAAAGGCATCGTTGACCACCAACAGGCGTTCGAGCTTGTGTTTGTTGAGCAGCGCCTTGGCTTGCTCGGGCGTGGTGCCTTCGGGCACGGTGACCAGGCGCTCACGCGGGGTCATGATCTCGCTGACCTTCTGGTCGTAGCGGGTTTCAAAGCGCAAATCACGGCCGGTCACGATGCCGACCACCTGGCGGCCATCGCACACTGGAAAGCCCGACACGCCCAGCTCGTCGCTCAAGGCCATGACTTGGCGCACGGTGGTGTCTGGGGTGATGACGACCGGGTCTCGCAACACGCCGGATTCATAGCGCTTGACCTTGGCCACTTGAGCGGCTTGCTCTTGCGCCGTCAGGTTTTTGTGCACGATACCGATGCCGCCCTCTTGCGCAATGGCGATGGCCAAACGCGCTTCGGTGACCGTGTCCATGGCGGCAGACACCAGGGGCAGGTTCAGGCGGATGTTGCGGGTGAATTGCGTCGCAAGCGACGTGTCCTTGGGCAGGACTTGGGAGTAGGCAGGGACGAGGAGAACGTCGTCAAAAGTCAGGGCTTTTCCGAGTAGGCGCATTAGCTAGGGCTCCAAAAAATAGATTGTACCCGCGCCCAAATGGCTGCCCGCCCTGCAATGCGAGCTCTTTACCCTTATTGCGAACCACTTTTCCGTCATTGCACGCCAAGCTTGGCAATTCAGTGCTCGGCAAGCACCCCCACGGGATCGCCGCATTGCAAGCTCCTCGCTATGACGGCATCAGATCCAATCAATGAAAGTCATAAAATCAGGCAAATTTCATGAAATTCAGAAAAACAATTCGCAAATTGACAGCAAAATATGTATGCTTTAATTCAAAACACTCACTCATCCAATTTCACTCAAACCATCTGAAATAAAACTTTTCCCATCAGTGAAGTCAAGAGTCATGATGCAAATATTTCGTCTTTTTGAGAACCTGAAAAAGGCCCTCACAACGCCAAGCAGCTGCTGTGACATGACCAAGCATGATTGCAATCAAGGGCGCAATTGCCCTTTTCGGCAAAAACAATCGGTGCCCAAGGCAAGCGATAAGCCAGATCAAAAGCCCGCTCAAGCCCTCTACTGATCATTGCCAACAACCTGAACACCACGTTCAAGCGTCTCGCCAGCACCGATTTCAAGGCCAACCCTTGGCGTGCAAGATGCCACATCAAGGCCGAATGACTTGAATGTAAGCGTCTGCGATTGCTTCTGCTGTGTATCGCAAACGGAGTTCATGACGATCCATGACACTTGATCTCTGACGATCAAGGAGACGTTGGAGCTCATCTGCCGTTTTGAAATAATTGGCACCCTGTCCTGCAGAATGCCTGTTGAACTCAACATCAAAGCAAAAAACTTCGCAATCGTAAAAAAGCATCTCTACGAGTGAAGGATTAGTTCCACCAACACTATGACCATGCAAATAGTAAGCACAACTTTCTCGCAGCTCGGCCAACTCTACAGGGTCGTAGATTGGGTCTAAAAGCCTGAGGCGTGGCTCAGCCGCGTAACCCATTCGCAGCGCGCGTGCGTAGTTGCTGTTATTCCAGTTACCGACGATCGTGTACACCATGATCGTCGAACGCAGAGCCCCTTGGATCAAGAGCTCGAGATTGTTTTCAGGCTCGATGCGACAAACGGTCAATGCCGTAAGTGGTTTGCGGACAGCGTTCTCCAGACGCAGGACGTGGTCACCCGGATAGGGGATGCAGGTCGACTTCCTCTTTGCCGATGCTGTGAGGTAGTCATAAAGAGCTTCATTGTCATAGACCACATGGTGAGAAAAGTACTGGGCAAGCACATCGAACAGCTTGAGCAGTCGGCGTTTCTTCGCGGAGAACTTCGTACGTCGCCATTCAACACCGTCGACGTTCACGATCAAGCGCTTGCCTGTAATACTGCAAAGAAGTCTAAACAGCGGGAACCACGGCCCGCCTGATACGCCGAGCACAACGATCTGAGCGCTTCGAGAAAACACACGGAGAAATGCAAGGGCGTCGTGAACAACAGATGCCGCTCCATTCGCGGGTACGTTGAGAAACTCACGATACACGCCATGAAAATCAGTCTCTTGTTCGGTGTAAAGCCGTGCATCGCATGTCACTAGGACCGGGATGCCACGTAAAGCGATCGCGGGAGCACAATGTTCAAGAAAGGACTCGAATCCACCGTAGCGATTAGGGATACCGGCAGAGCCGATGAAGGAAACAGTCATAGCGCAGTATGTTTTTTGTACTGTCGAATCACATCTGTGTAACCCGCTGTCAAACGGTCACAATAAACAGATTCGCTGTGTCGGCTGCGAATCATTGCCAACGCTTGACGCCCCATCGCGTCACGTGATTGCGTCGGCATAGCATGCGCCGAATCCAAGGCCTGCAGCAGCGAGGATTTGTCAGACGGACCAAAGATCAGGCCAGTCGATCCTGGCAACACCAGCTCGGGAATACCTCCGATGTCGGCACCAATCACCGGCGTCCCAGAACCAAAGCTTTCCAACACGGACATGGGGTTATTCTCGTACCACTCAGACGGCACGACGCTGAACTTCGCTTGACGCATCTCTTGTTTGAGCGCCACTGAGGTCAGCTTGCCAAGGAACTCAATATTGGGGCAATCGGCAAATTCGTACTTCAGAGAAACCGCCAACGGACCATCGCCAGCGATCCTAAGTCGCAGAAGGGGTCTGTCCCGAAACGCAGCGCAAAGTAATGCTACGCCCTTTTCATGTGACAACCGCCCCGCAAAAAGAAAAGGGGCATCAGCTGCCAAGCGCTCTGGTTCATCTGCAACATCGCCGTCACCGATGAAGTTATAAAGCACTGACGACTGCTGCAAAATTTGCGGTAAATACTCCGCATGTTTGTCACGGCAAAACTCCGAGACCATGAAGAAGTGGGCAATGTGATCGAGATAGTTGAAGTAGCGGTCGCGCACCCAGCTTTCGCCAGCTGACAGCGTGCTGGCAAAGAGGCCGTCACGATTACAGCGCAGGGCGATGGCGTGGCGCTTTTCCCCCGACGCGCACTTTTCACAAATACCTTGACGTTGTGTGTAGAGCGTACTTATCGGGCAAAGCAGACGGTACTCATGAACCGTCATGACACAGGGCACCTTCAGACGGCGCAATGCAGCGATCACCGAAGAACTGAGTTGCCCATAGAAGATGTGCAGATGAGCGATCTCCGGTTTAAATGAATTCACAAGATCTTCGATGGCAACGGCGGCTTCAGGCCGATAAACAAAGTCCCGAACATTGATTAAGGTCCGAAATGGATTCGCGCTGAAATACCCATTTCTCGGCAACAGGACCGTCGTTTTTCTCGAATCGAAGGACTGCTCTCCACAGCTCAAGGTCGCGACGTCGTGTCCCCGATCCAGCAACATGCGTGTTGTCAATTGATAGACGCGATCGGATCCACCGCCGACAGCTTCAAAATTGTTGAGTTGTAGAACTTTCATGACGCAATCTTTTCGGTCCTATTTTTGATGTCGGCGTAGATCTGTCCGATTGCCGAAGCATTCCTGTCCCAAGAGAACGAAGCGGCCCTACGAAGTGCACCGATGCGCAGCGGGTCGAGAAGCGATGGATTGTCGAGAAATCGGATCAACTCATGTGCCAAGCGCTGACGAAGCAAGTCAGGCGCAAGCAAGGGAATCTTGCGACCGCATGACTCGTCTACGATCGACGCGTAGCCGTGGTGATCGAGACATACGATGGGAACGCCCGCCCCAAGCGATTCAAAAACGACGTTAGTGGTCAGATCCTTGATACTCAGGAGGACAAATAGGTCAGCGTCGTTGAATTGACGCTTGGCTTCCTCGTGATCAATCCAGCCAACAAAGGTGGCATTGGCGCCGAGCGACTTTGCATGTTGTTCGTATCTTGACCGTGCATCTCCATCGCCGACCACGGAAAGATGAATGCGTCGCTGATGATCGGGGACGCAAGCGATGGCGTCTAGCAAGATGCCCAGAGGTTTGATGTCAAGAAGGCCGCCAAGCCACAACAGCTCAAGTGGTCGACCAACTATCGGATGAGACAAGTGAGCAGACGTACTCTGATCGATGGTGCTCCCCGTCTCGGGGATCCATACGAACCCGCCACCGAATCGGCGCTGGAAACGTTCGCCGATGTCCGGCGTGGCCGCAATAAAACGACCAGTCCTCGAAGCGGCTCGATAGGCCGCTCGCACTCGAGGGCTGGCCGAGAACTGAATCCATGTCAATAGATTTCTGATGCTTTGGAAGATCCGCATCTTTCGTGAAAGTTCAGAGAACAGGATGCGTGGTGCATAGACGAGTCCCCCCACGGGGCCCCAGATGAATGGCACATCCAGCTTCCACAAGAACCCCGGCTCGCGAAAGCCGACGATCGTCAGGTGATGGATCGCAACAATCCTGTGCGTCTTCATCAAAGCTTTGGCCAATGCCAAGACGCGCCGCTGGTAAGTGACGTAGGTGAGGTAGTAAAAAACGCGCAGGTTGTTCTTGCGGCCGTCGGTCGTAGCGCCGTGTCGGACGAAGAAGGCCTCGATGTGGTGGCCCTCTTGTCGCAACACCGCCACGCCGGCCTCTACCACCGCCCTGTACTCATTGTTCTGCGTGATGAGCAATATGGGATGGTGGCGGGCAAGGCGGGACACCAAGTTCCAACCGACCGCATGTTCACTCCCCATATTGGGTGCACAGTGGTGTGCTGAAACAAGAATCCAATCTTTGATACTTGCTGGATTCAAAATTTCGATTGTGCTTTCGCTTGTCGTTTTTGGATGATATGAATCATCGCGCCCAGAAGAATTATTAACTTGATTATGTTTTATTGTTAAATTCATCATGTATTATTTTGACTGTTGCCATTTTTGTAAGGCGAAAACAGTACCCGGATAGCCCACCAAGAAATATGATGAATGAAGGTGCTTCAGTCGTGTATAAAGCAAATCCCTCAAGGGACAGGGATAATGGGATGCAAAGTGCCACAAATGCACAGAACTTGATCTCTGCCGGTAGATCAAATTTTTTGAAAGCTGCTATTGATTTTCTTATTGGAATGAGAAATAGATATACCAATAATCCAGCGCCAATGAAACCTGACTCTGCCAAAATATGTGGCCAATAGGTGTCAAGAATTGTGTGGGTGCCATTGTCTACTGCCTCTCTTGAATTTGTTGGAACAATTGATGCACCGTAAAGATCATATAACGGACTAAAATAATTACTGATGCTCGCCAGGCTTCCGAATGACCCTGCGCCAGAACCAAATGGGAAGTGATCTAGCGCAATCTGAACGCTGGCAAAGTACATGATAAATCGTACATGCTCCTCAACCCCAACATCGTTAAGATAACTCATGTTTTCTTCAAGATTTGCAAGTAATGCACCAAGTGCCAGCGACCCAACCAATCCGAAGGCGATAAATATTAATAAAATTCTTTTAAAAGAAATTTTATTCCTTGCCAAGGATGCCCACAACACCCAAATTATCATATTTATGATCAAGGCCTTCTTGATTACAGTCAAAAAAATCACTAAAGATAATAGTGCAGCGAGATATACGTATGCTTGCTTTTTCCGCCATAAATTCATTCCAAGGAGGAGGATGATGCCAATGTTGAGCGCTGACGCAAAAAAACCGGCATCTCCCTGCACGCCGACATCTTGTCGCATAGGCGCTGGAAATTTTTCAATATAGCCAATAAAAGCACTCAAAGTATTCAACAAGATGAAGGCTAGAAAAACCCACGAATATCTGAAAATTTGCTGAGCTGAGATTCTTGTTGAAGATGCAAGATAAAAAATCAAGCCAAATTCAATCGTCATGAATGTGCCGATGATCAAGTTTGTCAGCGGTATGCCGCTGATCAATGCCCCAGCCACAAGCAATGCCGAGAGAGCCATGATGCTGAATGAGTAGCTATGCGGTACTGTTCTACCCCCCCTCCGACAAAACCAAATAATAAAAAAAACCATCAAAATAGAAATTTGACGAAAACCAGAAAATAGATTCAGGTGAAACGCCGCCTCGAATGCGACAAGGCTGAATATCAATATTGTGAAAATACCCAAAAAAATTGGCATTTAATGCTGGTCTAATTTTAAAACCACTGTCTTATCGAGTTGAATATAAATTTTCATATAAAATATTTTCCTTGGAATAATTTTCCAAAATCTCCATGACGTCATCAAACTTTATTGACTATGCATGCATAATTCAAACCTATGCACTTACAATTAATAACCAGACCTTTTTAATCTTTTGGAAATTACCAGGCCGATTGGTTTTTCAATATAAACAAAGCAAGCTGCAGCAACCAACAGCATGATGACAAGCATAAATATGAGGGATGCAGTTATTGAATGAATGCCCATTTTGCTTATCAATAGAGCAGCGATCGGTCCCACCATGGCGTGCGTCAAGTACAGAGAATACGAGAATTCGCCACCAAATAAGAGAAATTTCGGTATATTATCTTTTGATTTGAATTCAAGCATAAGCAACCCAAAAACCAGGGCCGCATACTGAATCCCAAGCAAGTTCATGGTTGGATGTATTGGGTTAATGAATATCCAATAACCTGATATCGCAATCAATAAGGAGCCCAAAAATGGTCTATTCATTTCAATCTTTGATGCCACTTTTGCAATAAGCAAACCCCAGATAAAATTTGCCAGATAAGGATGAAATAAATATGTGACAGCTGGCCACTCTTCTTGCCTAAAAGCACCTAATGACAGGAAAAATCCGAGCGCAAGGGCTGAATAGACAATGACTGGCTTCTTGAAATACAGAAAAATTGTGACCAGTAAATAAAAAAACATTTCAAAATTAAGAGTCCAGCCTACACCATAGAATGTTTCTACAATACCGTTTTCATTCCTGCTTGGTATAAATAACAAAGACAATATTATATTTTGAAAATCTGGTTTTGCCAATAAAAAACCAGGGAGCATTGCCAACGTCGCCAACTTGACTAGATTCATTAGCCAATATAAAGGAGCGATGCGTGCAAGTCGTCTAACAATAAATTGGCTCCATTTTACAGGCTGATTAATTATCGCACCCGAACTAAGCGCCATGACAAAACCACTGATTACAAAAAATATTTGAACGCCTTGTGAACCAACCTCCCAAATTGTCATGCCGGGATCAATTCTTGTTTTAATATAGAATGTCGCATGTGTTAATGCGACACTGACTGCTGCAATAAATCGCAAAGCCTGAATTGTTTGGTAATTTTGCATATTAGCGCTCACACAAAAATCCTACTGAATAATTTAAATATCTTCCGCTTGCCATATTATTCAAATACAATTTCAAAATCACATTACTTTGTGTGATTAATAAAATTAATATTCGATATGATTTTCGATATTTTTTTTCGATTCAATGAGTCATCAAAGTATGTTTGAAAGATTTTTTGATAACTATTGGCAATCATTTCAGGCACAGGCGAACTGTCGCTAATTTTCAAGACATCCTGTGCAATCAGGTTGGCCTCTGCGGGGGTTTGAACTGTGATCTGGAATGGCGTCATCGAGGCCATTGAAGCAAGTGCAGGGGTAGCCTTAGTCATTATGGGGATCACGCCTGCGCCAATATAGCTACTGAATTTGGTCGGCGTACTCACTTCGTTAATCACCATCACATCACGAAGAATGAATCCAAAACTGAATTCTTTAAGTCTTTCTAGTAATTGTGCAGGTGAGACTGTTTCGACTCGAACACTTTCCAAGCCCATGTCTTGGCACATTTGTCGCGCGTAATCAACTTCTCGCGTGAAGATCGTCATCGACGCGTCCGGTCGACGTTGACGAACCACCTTATAGGCTTGCAGGCTCTCACGAACGCATTGCCACGGATACATCGAACCGGCATAAACCATATGGATGCGACGGTATCTATTGGGGTCAGATGCTGCGATGTCACCCAAGTCCACGTTGTAGCAGGGGATGATTAGAGAAAATTGGCCTGACCGTTCTATGTCACCGAAAAAATTCCGCATTTGCTGGGACACAAACAGTTTAAGCCGGGCACGACGCAAAAGAACGCGTTCCATCAAGGTCCACAAAACCCAGCGCCACCAGCCCCGAAAGCCCTTGTGAAGGAAACGACGTTCGACCGCCTCGAGCCCTTGGAACCAATGCACGATGATCGCTCGGGGGTGCAGGGCGAGCGCACGCATGGCGGGAAGGCAGCTGATGGTCACCACAAGGTCGGCCTGTCGCAAGATACGCTTGTCCTGCGTAAGACCCAGGTCACGCAGGCCAGCGTCTTGGAGTCCGCCCCTGATGACTTCGAGGTATCTGAACGTGGCGTCGTTGACCTCCACAGCCTTGCAGTAAACACAAAAGCTTCGACGCTTATTGGGCATGGTGACTCGCTTTGACCAGGAAAAGCGCAATTATCAAATTCAGGAAGTAAGCGCAAAAGAGGCTGATGGCCGTACTGATAGCTCCTCCAGGAATCGCCCAGGCCAAACCGAGGTAGATAGCGGCCCACAACAAATTACCAACCAAGCCAAGTTTCATCTTGGAATGACTGACAAAGTAGTTCGACAGCGGAATGGCAGCGCAGGCAAGTACGCTCCCACCCACGAAGCACAAAATAACGGTGATGCCATCGGGGGTACGAAAACGGTAGATAGACGTGATCAGATCCGACAGGGCCCAAACCGCAAGCAACATAGGGGCGGTGAGAAGAATCATCCTCCACGTCTGACGCTGAGCCTCGCTGCGGCTGTCATCGATGTCGCGATTGAAGTCAGCCTTGATCGTCTTCGGGAGAACGATCTTGTTGAGGATGGTCGGCACGAAAATAACCATGTTGAAAAACTGCATGGCAATGGTCAGCATCGCCACCTCGCCGTAGCTGTTCATTTTGTGGGCCGCCATCAGCGAGTTGAGCCAATGGGCCAACGGAACCACGCAAGCAGCCAGCGTGCCGAGCGTGATGAACCCCAGAAGCTCGCGTTCGCGCATCCGTCTAAAAATTCCAATTGGCCAAGACCCCATCTTTGGCAGTGATGCCTGGCATGCCAGCCAGGACGACAAAGCGTTCAGACCCGTTCCCATAGCAAACCCGATCATGTAGCCCCGTGGCCCAGCGACATATGCGCCCAGCAATTGCAAACCCACGGTGCTGATCGAGCCGAAGATCGTGGCACCAGCGAGGGGCATCAGGCGCTGCCCCCCCACCAGGCGGTTCTTCGATAGCGCGTCCGATGTCGTGAAATGCAGTGACAAGGCTGTCAGGAAGTACTCAAACAAGGATCGTTCGTCTTGCAGCAGGCCCATGGTCAGAAGACCGACCGAGATCAACGCAGCGATACATTGACCCATGATTGTGCCGATCCAGATTTGGACACGCACCTCTTCACCAGAGACGACGCGAGCCGTGACTCTCAGGATGTGCAGGCAGATCCCCGACGAAGTGACGGTCCCCAGCGTCATCGCGGCGCTGGTAAAAAGAGCTGCCTTACCGAACGCCTCGCCACCCAGCATGCGGACAAGCAACGCCGTACTCACAACGGCCAGAACGTTGGCAAGCATCGAGCTCAGCAAGGTGGCAGATATGGGTACCCAACGCGGGTAATCGGTCTCTACACCCTCGCCCGCAAATGGACGAAATCTGTCAGGCGCCATGGAACTCAGCGATGAGGTCAAAAATGCGCCCACTGGCTTGGCATTGGACAGTTGCGCCCTGCGCCGTTGCTTCCGATCTATCAGCCAAAGGTTGCTCTTCAACATAACGCGAGGGGGGGTAGGCACCCTGGATGTAGCCGTAGCCGGTTTCGGGTTTGTCGGGGATGACGCCAAGGATGATGCCGAGGATGACAATGCTCCCCTGCTCTGCCTGAGCAATGGTTTGCTGCACGGCGGCTGTGAATTTGGCGGTGTCAGTCACGAGCTGGTCTGCCGTGTGACGACCAAGACGGGAGCTTGTCCATTTCTACAGCGGCCAGGGCGGCCAATCGGATGACGAGGGTTCAACACTTCAGAGGGCCGGATCAATGGTTGGTCTGCGTTTGACCAGCAAAAAAGTAAGGGGTGAACACCAGCTGTGCCGCACCATGCGTGCGTAGATGGCCACATATCCCAGCCCGAGCCCCACAAACACCACCGCTGACAGTGCGGTTGATGCATAGATGAGGTTGGCAAGGACAATGGCAGTCAGCGTCATGAACCCGATCAGCACACCGGTGATGGAATTTTGGGTGCATGCGCGATATTGCCCAAACCAGCGGGCCACATAGCGCCGCTTGACCAGGCTGTGAAAATGCAATCGGTCGGGCTGGCCGGGGTTGGCTTTTTTGACCTTGCGCCGATAGATGCTGAACAGCACCTCGGTGACCGGGTGAACGCAAATGATCAAGGCCGCAAAGGCAGACACAGACGGATTGCGCTCCAGCAACAAGACCGCCACCCAAGCCAAGCCAAAGCCAATGAAGTAAGACCCTCCGTCACCCAAAAAGAGTTTGCCAAAGGGCCAGTTGACCCAGAAAAAGCCCCACACACAAGCGGCCAGCAGCAGTGACACGCTGGCCATCGTGGCGTCCCCCACTTGCCAGGCAATCATGGCGTATCCCACAAAAGCCAGGCTGGACATGGTGCTGGCCAGGCCGTTAAAGCCATCGATGATGTTGATGGCATTGGTCACGCCGCTCACGGCAAAGGCTGTGAAGAGGACCGACACCAAGGTGAATTGCATGAACCAATCGACACCCCAAATGTCGACTCGGTGCAGCGAATAGTCGGTAAGCCACCAAGCCAGCAGACCCGATGCCATGGTGGCCAGCAGGCGCAGCATGACGCCCACGCGATTGCTGATGTCTTCGGCCACACCAAAGACAAAGGCCGGCATGCCTGCAATCAGAAAAGGGGTGAGCATGGCTTGCACATTGGCGGGCGCTTGGGTCCACGCGACGACAAGGCCCAGCACAATGGGGATACCCCCCACACGGGGTGTGGGTGCGGTGTGAAACTTTTGAATGCCATCGGTAAAGTCCATCGTCAACGCCCCATGCCAACGTTTGGTCAGCACCAACAACACACACAAGGCAAAGCTCGATGCAAAGCCCCATGCAGCTGAAGTGATGGCGGGTGTTTGAAATA
Organism: Limnohabitans sp. T6-5; assembly: GCF_003063315.1. GTDB lineage: Bacteria > Pseudomonadota > Gammaproteobacteria > Burkholderiales > Burkholderiaceae_C > Limnohabitans_A. The sequence continues at coordinate 219,044 of NZ_NERV01000002.1, read as the reverse complement.
CGCCTGCGATGGCGTGGAAGATGTCCATGAAACGTAGGGGCATGCCCCCAGAATGCGTCGGGAGTGATGGGGGAGCTTTGTAGGTCGGCGGTCGAAGACCCCGACATGGGGCCTGCGCCAGAGCTTGCAAGCATCGGACTCTGCCAAAGCCTGTAAACGTCGGACTCTTCGAGTACCGACCTACGGGGAAATGGTTTTGTAGGTCGGTGGTCGAAGACCCCGACATGGAGCCTTTGTCAGAGCCTGCAAACGTCGGACTCTTCGAGTACCGACCTACGGGGAAATGGTTTTGTAGGTCGGTGGTCGAAGACCCCGACATGGAGCCTTTGTCAGAGCCCGCAAACGTCGGACTCTTCGAGTACCGACCTACGGGGGCGTTGGTTTTTGTACGTTTGTCGGGGCTGAAGCCGCCGACCTACGGGGTGTTGTTTTTTGTCCGTTTGTCGGGGCTGAAGCCACCGAACTACGGGGCAGTGTCAGCGGGTTTTGCCGATGGCTTTGTGCCAAGAAGCTTTGAGGGCGCTGAGTTTTTGGGCCGATTCGTTGTCTTTGCTGGCGTTGCGCAGGGCTTGGCGAATGAACACAAACAGCAACAGGACAAATCCGGTGGCCAGGCTGGCGTAAATCGCGATCTGGACTTTTTTGGGTTTGGATTTGCGTTCAGGGGGCTGGGCAGCGTCAAGCACCTGGATCACGGCCCCCTCGCGGGCTTCGTCAAGTTTGGCAATTTCGAATTGTTTAGCAAAGAGTTCAAAAAGCGTTTCCTGGTATTTGAATTCGCGGTATTTGGTGACGTAGTCGCCTTGTGCAATGCCCTGCCCTTTGCCTGTGCTGCTTGTTGTGTCTTTCGATTGTTTAGCCAGTTGCGCCCGAAGGTTGGCCAGCTCGTTCAGGGCTTGCTTGAAATCAGGGGCGGTGTCGGCCAAATAGCCGCGCATGGCGCCGATTTTGACTTCTTGCACCGTCACTTGTGCTTGCAATGCGGCCACAGCGGTCAAAGCGCTGGCGGGATTGGATTTGAGCACGTCACCGGAGATGCCGGTTTCTTTGAGCTGGATTTCTGCCTGGGTGAGTTTGTCTTTGGTTTGTTGCAGTTGCTTTTCAAAGAAGTGGCGGCGCTGCTGGGCTTCGGTCACAGCCAGGCGACCCATGAGTTGGGTCAGCTCTTGTACATGGGCGTTGGCCATGTCGGCAGCAATTTGGGGGTCGATGTCGTCCACGTTGACGGTGATCAAGCCGTCTTTGCCGTTGGCGATTTTGACGTTGGCGTCGAGTGCTTTGCGGGCAGTGGTACGCAACTTGACGTCGTAGCGTTCAAGAAGCTTGAAGCGGTCGATCAGGGCGTCTTTGATGCTGTTACTTTTGAGGAAAGCGACATATTGGTCTGCGGGGTTTTTCAGACCCGACACACTACCGGCCAAGCCGCCCAAGCCTGCCAGCATGCTGGCGGCCATGCCTTGTTGTTGCTGAGGAGGCAAAAAGCTGGTTTCGGCCGTGAAGGTAGGCTTGACCACAAAGGTGATGCCCAAGGCCAGCACGCCCGCCACCAAGGGGCCGAGCACCAGCAGTCGCAGGTTGTCGACGACGGTTTGCAGCAAGTCAAGCAGGTTGATTTCGTCGTCATCTGTGTCTGCGGGGTTGTATGCGGTGTCTGTCATGTGCGGTCAGATGTCGGGGCCAAAGCCACCGACCTACGAGGCGATGGTGGTGTTTTGTGTCGGACTCTTCGAGTGCCGACCTACGAGGTACTGGTGTTTTGTAGGTCGGCGGTCGAAGACCCCGACGTTGTTCATTTCGCGAAGCGACCCCAGTGTTTTGTAGGTCGGCGGTCGAAGACCCTGACGTTGTTCATTTCGCGAAGCGACACATGTATTTTGTAGGTCGGTGGTCGAAGACCCCGACATGGTTCAACAAGGGCGCTGGGTGTGCTGGCGATGCATGTCGGACTCTTCGAGTACCAACCTACAAGATTGCGTCAATTGCGCAATATCTTCAAGCCTGCAGCCCCCAAACCGAATTGGTAAAACATTTGCGTCCAATCTTTGGCGCCCTGAATGAACTGGGTGTAGGCCGTGCGGCGGTCCACCAGTTCGGGCACAAAGAGCGAGTCGCCGGGGTACATGGGGGTGCGCAAAAACGTGCTGTGGCCAAAACCCAACCAGCTGCGCTGGGCTTTGTTGGCCAGCACGCTGCCATCGGCGCGGATGAGCAAGACCCCTTCAAGGTCAGCCTCGCGTGTGGGGCCTGCTTTTTCGAGGTAATCGCCCACGGTGTAGCTGACTTTGTGGATGAAGCTGGTCTCTGACAACACCGCACCAAACACGCCCACAAAGCTGGGTTTGTGCGGAATGACGATGCTGTCGCCGTCTTCCAATGCAAGCGCGGGCATGACCGGGTCTGTGGGCTCCATCTCCAGGCTGATGCGACCGCTGGCTTTGAGGTTGCGCACGCGCTCCAGCAGGGATCTTTGGGCAAGAACTTGGGCTTGCATGCTGTTTTTTTCTGCGTCGCTGGCGTTTTGGGCCAAGCTGGCCGATTGGCTGCTGATGTCGCCTTCGAGCTTGCGGGTGGCTTTGTCGAGGTTGGCTTGTTGTTGCAAGCGGGTGCTCTCGCGGGTGAGCACCGTGGCGTAAAGGAATGAATTGCGGCTAAGCCCCCCTGCCCGCGTGACCACATCTGGCAAGGTTTCACCGGGGGTAATTTGGTAAACACCGGGCACCATGACTTCACCGGCCAGGCGCACAAACTGGTTGCGCTTTTCAATGGGCACGGGCAAGTCGTTCACGCCAAATATGGTGACCACGTCGCCAGGCTGAAGCAGCAGGTTGTTGGCGGTGTCTTTGTCTTTGATGGCTTTGCCCAGGTTAAAGGGAATGAGCACGGTTTTGACTTCTTTGGCGTCCAGCCGCTCGATGGCGGCGTAGTCCCAATTGATTTCGGTCAGCAGATTTTTGACATCGCCCGCCATGCGGTCCACGCTGATGGCTTTGCCAGACTCAAACTGCACCATGCTGTTTTTGCGACTGTAGTAATCGCCTTGAATCAGGGCGGCAGGTTCTGGAATCAAATCGGCCACGCGCATGCCGGGCTTGAAGCTGTAGCGCAAGGGTGCGGCCACATTGCCGCGCAAGGTGACGGCGTTGGAGAACTGTGAGGCGATGGGCAGCAGGGTCACCATGTCGCCGTCGCGCACCGTGGTTTGCAGGCCAGTGGCGTCCAGGCTGCGTTCTTGCACGCTGCGGGGGGCCTCACTGTTGGCGGTGTCGATGCGCTCGACCAGGGCTTTGTGCGGAGTGGTCAACACATTGAGCCCGCCGCTGTAGCCCAGCACGGACTGCAAAGGCTCTTGAGGCGCTTTGAGTTCATAAACAGCCGGGGTGTCCAAGGCGCCCAACATGGCGACGCGCGGGCCTGCGGGGGGGATGACGATCACGTCACCGGGCAAAAGCTGTGCATCAGCTGCGGTGGTGCCGCTGTGGATGAAGGCGTACAGGTCAAGTGAGGTGATGGTTTTGCCATCACGCACCAGCTGGATTTGGCGCATGCTGCCCGTGGCGGCGGGGCCACCGCTTTCAAACAAGGTACTGATGAGCGTGGACAAGCCAGAGACGGTGTAGGCACCGGGTTTGCGCGCCTGGCCGACCACATAGACCTGGATGCTGCGCAGGCGCCCCAAGGTGGCGTTGAGTTCAAAGTTATTGAACACGCGGCCCACTTGGGCTCTGAGTTGTTTTTCGAGTTGGTCAGCGCGGATGCCGGCCACGGTGACGGGGCCAACTTTGGGGATGGTGATTTGGCCGTTGCGATCGACCGTCAAGCGCATGGCGGCATCGACCGAGCCCCAGAGTTTGAGGTCGATGTCGTCACCGGGGCCGACCACGTAATTGGCAGGCACGGGCACGTTGGCCAGGGAGTTGAAGCTGTTGCCGCTGAAGAGGTTGTAGCCATACAAGGGCAAGTCGCGCCCTGTGGCACTGGCAATGAAGCGTTGAAATAAGTTGGCCGCCAGGGGGGGCAATTCGGCTTTAGGGGTGGTGGTTGCGGCAGGGCCGGTGCCTTGGCCGATTTCAGTAAAACCGGCACCCGGTGTGCGCGCTAAGTCTGCAGCGTTGGGGTTTTGCAAACCAGGCAAACCGGTGCCTCTGGCCGTTGCACCATCCATGCCCAACATGCCGCCCATGGCAGAGAGTGTGGGGGCCGCAGGTGTGGCAGCAGCAGGTGTGGCAGCAGCAGGTGTGACGGCTGCAAGTGTGACGGATGAAATATTGCTGACATCTGTCGCCATGGGGCGCTGTGCCATCGCCAGTGGCGCTGTGCCTGCAACCCACAACACCCCCAAGCTGAGCTGGATAAGTGTTTGAAAGGGGTATGGAATTTTCATGGGGTCGAGAAACAAGAGATGGAGTTTGCGGGTATCCCGAACGTGGCACAGGCAGGCTACCGCAGTGCCAATACCGTTTTGGGGCGTGCACGTTCAAATGATTGACATTTTGTTTATGCATAAACTGCTATAAACTTTTCAATAGAGTACTCAGTAACCAGTAACCAGTAACCAGTAACCAGTAACCAGTAACCAGTAACCAGTAACCAGTAAGTGCCCTATAAATTTCCAACACAAAAAATCATTGATTTCCAAAATTAATTTGGAAATTTTTTTCAAGAAATACAGTTTCTAATTTAAAAAAATAAGACAGATACCGCATCTACCTTATGGTTAAAAATGACTTCTTGAACACGAAATAAAATATCGATTTGGATAAATTTATTATATTTTTATTTCATAATTGAATATTTAAAAAAATTGAATATTTGATACATGTGTGATCACTGAAACGAATTAATAGCCACTTCAGTCATTTGTCCCAAGTACTGCCCCGTCATTGCGAGCGAAGAGTGGCAATCCAGTGCATATTGATCTGGCCCGGTGAAGTTTGAAGTGAAAGGCTTGTCTTGTGCAGAGCGATCAGCTATGCGATCAGTGTGGGAGCCCCCCCCCCCGGGGCGAAGGGTGTTGGTCTGCGAGGCTCCATCGCGGCGAGGGCGCCGCTCCCACAAAAAAAGCGTTCATGCAACCAACATGGGGCCGGATCAATAGGCAAGCACAGAAACTGGGCTGAAGAGACCCAACAGCGTCAAGCCTGAGCGCTGAAGGTGAGCGGGAAATTGTCGGGGCTGAAGCCGCAGACTTACCGGGCGGAACGTGATGTGGGATTTTGCGGGTCGGGACTCACCGCGTCTGACGATATTCAATAAACCCCCAGTGCATGCGATTACACGCCAGAAACGACAAAGGAGCCGAAGCTCCTTTGTTGTTGTGTGCGCTTGAATTCGTCATGCCACTTTTTCTGACTCCATCCAGACCCAATCGACCCAGCTTCCGTCGGGCTGATAGCCTGGAACCAAATCTTTAAGCAAGCGTCGAATCAAACGCACATCGTTCACATCCAGCGCCGAGTTCAAAGCAGTCAACTTATCCTGCAATACATCCCAAGGTAAAAAGTCTTCATGCGCCTTCATGATTCGACGGTGCACTGTTGGCAAAGGGTTATCGCCAATCAACAACTCTTCATAAAGCTTTTCTCCGGGGCGCAGACCCGTGACCTTGATCTCAATATCACCATTCGGATTGGCCTCATCCTTCACCGCCAAACCTGACAGTTCAACCATTCGCTTGGCCAAATCCAAAACCTTCACGGGCTCGCCCATATCCAACACAAACACATCCCCCCCCGAGGCCATCGCGCCGGCCTGAATCACCAACTGCGCTGCCTCTGGAATCGTCATGAAATAGCGGGTAATGCGTGCATCTGTCAACGTGATCGGACCGCCTCGCTCAATCTGCTTGCGAAACAACGGAACCACAGAACCGGATGACCCCAGCACATTGCCAAACCTGACCATGCTGAACCGCGTCTTGCCATTGCGAGCGGCCATCACCGCCGCATGAGACTGCAACACCATCTCTGCCAAACGTTTGCTCGTGCCCATCACATTGGTCGGGCGCACCGCCTTGTCGGTGCTGATCAAGACAAAATCACTCACCCCATGCAAGGCACATTGCAACGCCGTAATCAGCGTCCCCTGCACATTGTTTTTAACCCCTTCGGCGGGGTTATGTTCAACCAAAGGCACATGTTTGTAAGCCGCTGCGTGATAGACCGTGTCGGGTTTCCAGGTGGCCAAAATTTCACCCATTCGCACCCCATCGCGCACACTTGCCAGCAACGGCACCAAAATCACTTCGGAATCGGCATCTGTATCGGTTTCGCTCGAATGCTCCAGTTCATGAGCGATGGCGTACAGGGCAAATTCAGTCAATTCCACCAACAGTAAAACCGTTGGACGCAACAAAACAATCTGCCGACACAGCTCTGAGCCAATAGAGCCCCCTGCCCCGGTCACCATCACAACCTTGCCTCGAATATTCTTATCCAACAGCTGCGCGTCTGGCTTCACCGGATCGCGTCCCAGCAAATCCTCAATGTCCAACTCACGCAAATCAGACACATTCACACGGCCATGAGCCATATCCATCAAGCCTGGCAGCGTACGCACCTTCAGCTTGTGTTGGCGCAACACATTCAAAATCTCATTGCGCTGTGCGCGACTGGCCGAAGGAATGGCCATCAACACCAACGAGACATGGTGCCTCTCGATCACATCGGGCAAATCATCCACACCATAAACACGAACGCCATTGATCACACGATCATGCAACTCGGCATCATCATCAAGAAACCCTGCCACCCGCATCTCATTGCTGTTGCTCAACGCCGCGACCAGCTGCCGTCCTGCTGATCCAGCCCCATAAATCAAAACAGGTTGCGGCCCCTGCTTGTCCAACATATCGCGGTACAAACCGCCCAGCCAATACCGAACCAAAGCACGACTCAAGCCCACAAAAACCAACAACAACAGCGGCTGAGTGACCCCCACCGAACGCGGAATACCCGGCACACCCACCACAGTCACCACCGTCATGAAGACCAAGCCATAAACACTCATGGCCCGAACAACGGCCATCAAAGCATTCAAGCCTGAATAGCGAAAAATCGCCCTGTAAAAACCCGCTTGAACAAAAAGAGGCAAGGCCAAAGCCACCGCCCCGGCACCCGCCCAAAGCAAAGGCCCAGACAAAGGCACCCACGCTTCAAACCGCACGCTTGCAGCCAAATGCAGCGACAGCAAACACAAAGAAGCATCGACCGCCAAAGCCAAAACTTGTTTGAACACACGAGGCCAAGACAGCAAAAAAGAAGGAAGACGGTTAAGCAACATATGGATTTGGCAGTGAATGCCCCATGAAGACGAACGAGACCCACCCCCTGCATTGCGCAGAGAGAAAAACGAAAACAATTAATGCAGGCGCTGAAATGCCGCGCTGCGCTCGCAATGAAGAAATTCAGACTGGATTGCCGCGCTGTGCTCGCAATGACAAACTCAGGGGCAAAACGAAAAACAAGCTCTCATCGCGAGGAACGAAGTGACGTGGCGATCCAGTTACAGCGCCAGCCCTATTGATCCGGCCCAGTGAAGTTTGAAGTGAAAGGCTTCTCTTGGGCATAGCGATCAGATATGCGATCAGTGTGGGAGCCCCGCCCTCGGGGCGATGGGTGGTGTTCTGCGAAGCTCCATCGCGGCGAGGGCGCCGCTCCTACAAAAAAGCGTTCATGCAAACATCATCGGGCCGGATCAATAGCACTCGATTGCCACGCCACCACAAACGCCACACCGAAACTCCGGCCCCTCAGGACCACGCCAATTACCCGAGTCACTTACAGCCCCCACAGCACGCGGAGCATCTGCAAACAAACGCCCCAGCGGCAAAAACTCGGTATCAATCAGGGGCAAATCCTCGCTGAGCGCAAAACCGCTGGTCAGCCAATCCTTCCCGTAATGCAGCGAAACACCCTTCCCAGCGGCCACCAGCTTCAGCGCCCCCACATAAAGTGGCGCAGCAGGGTTACCCAGAAACCACAAGTGCAAATCATCCAACCGCATATCAGCCCTTGGCGCGACGGGTCAGCGTGCGCGACTGCGCAGAAGCTTTGGCTCGAGCACTGCCCAGCGCCACCGCCTCACGAATATCCATCTCGATCGCACCCAGATCCTGCTCGGGCGCAGCCAACTTGCCCAACTCGCCATCGCGTTGAATCAGCCACAAAGCCGTAGCCACAATACCAATCCCCACCGAAGGGTCACCCGATTCCAGACGCTGTAGCGTGGGCACCGAAACCCCCATGCGCATAGCCCAAGTTTTTAAAGACTCCTTGCGGCGCAGCCTAGCCACAGCCAAGTCTGCGCCCAGCTTTTCGATGGCGGCAGATGTTGCAGGCGGCAACTGCAAAAGTGCTCTAGCGGTTTTTGGCATACAAATAGATAAACATGAAAAATGCAAATTTATATACATCTATATTCATTTGCGATCTTCAAGCCCAAAAACCGATTCATCTCATGCGTGAGCAAGTGCGTATTCCCGCGCCGATGGAAGTCCTCGCGGCAATGTTGTTGGCAACGGACGGGTCGCTTCCCAGCCCAAACAAGCCAACCAAATGGCTCTGGGTATGGGCTTGTGCGCCGTTCGGTAATAACTCACCATCCGCCGACTGATGCCCAAAGCCTCTGCCGCAGTATTCAGTGACAAGCCACTGCGGTACATCCACCCATCGAACATCTCATGACTCACCTGACCGGCCTGCTCCTTCGCCCATGCATAAACATTGTCGGCACCCAGCTCGGCATCAAACCACTCAATGCAATGGCCCCATTCGGCGATATGCACTTTTGCGAAAACCTGCGGGTCTAACAACCCTTCCAAAAAGGGGGCTTTACGCAGCACATGACTCACGTCCACTTCCAGCACTTCGCCCGTACTCCATGAAGTGCGAAGGCGTCCGGGCTCCAAAGCCTCAACGCTTTGCAATTTGGGATGAAAAAAATCGGTCATGGGTTGTACCTACTCCATTGATCGTGCAACCAAGCACGATGAGCTTCGATCCACTGCAACTCATCCCTGATCTCCCGGGCAGTGATACGCCCTACGAGTTTCAAACTGTCAAGTTCAACAGTGCACTCCCGACCATCACTCAAGAAAACGTGGACATGCGGCAACAAATGATCGCCAGCGTAAATAACGGCGCGTGAAGCCTTAAATTTGTGCAACACCGGCATAGCAAATGATAGTGCAACTATTGCACCAGATCAACAACTGATCCAAATCATGAAATCGTCACCGCAAGGCACGAAGCGATCCATCGATTGCCGCGCTTCGCACGCAATGACAGGAAACAATCGGGATCTGACCCCAATTAATGGATTGCCACGCTCCGCTCGCAATGACAAGCGTGGGCCGGGATTGCCCCCTCCGCTCGCAATGACGAGACTGGGGCTGAATACATTGGGATATGACCTTGTTTTTCCCAACGACTCTCAATTGATTTTGAGTGAACTATCTCGGGTCGCGGTCAATCGACTTGTGTGTGCCGATGCGCTTGAGTTCTGCCGTGGTTCCGTTCAACTCGAAAGTCACCTGCCAAGCATGGTTGGCAAAAACATCTATCTTCCAGACGGTTGGCTTGGCCAAACCTGACATTGGATGCAAGCGCAAAGACTTTGCTCGGGGGTTGCGCTGCAGCAAGGCCAGAGCCTCTTTGGTTGCCCGCACAAGGTCGGGCGGCAAGCTTCTCATCTCAGACCGGAACCGATCAGAGTACGCGAAGCGCTCAATTCGGATTTCTTTTGTCAAGACCCAGCCAACATGGCGTCAAACAAATCATCCACAGAATCAAAAGTCTGTCCGGTAGTCGGCTGCAGCACCGCATCGTGCGTGGCAATCCACTCGCGCAGCGTCTCCACCGTATCGTGCAGCGCATTCATGGCCGCGATGAAAGCGTCATAAGCTTCTGCGACACCATCATCAGGCTGCAAAAGCGGATCTTGACGGGCTGATTCGTGACGGCGCTGTGCGTCGCGGTAAATGCGCACACAAGCCTCGGACGCCTTCTCCAACAACCCTGTGATTCGACCGTCGGCGTCAATCTCGGTGCCAAGCCCGGTTAACTTCTCCTGGATCTCTTGATAAGCACGGCCGATGTTGTGGATGAGATCGGTATCAGACACCAAGGCATCAATGGTGCGCTCAATCGCCGACAAAAACTCGAGATTGCGCGCCGCAAGCGCCTGTGCGCCTGAAGGCGACATGCGCAAGCTTGAACTTTTGTTTGCGTGCATGAGTAACTCAGCGTTAAAAGGAATTTTCATTTTAGACAAAACCCTATCAGTCCGAAATACACGTGAATTTTGGCCTCTTTGAGACTTCAGAAATCATTTCCCCGCCAGCGTCATGACCTCCTCAATGGCGGCGCAGGTCTTTTGAATTTCATCTTCTGTCAATGTGGGGTGAACCAAAAACATCACCGAAGTCTCACCCAACGCTTTGGCCACCGGCAGACGCGGCTCGGGGCGCCAGCCGGTGCCATCAAAAGCTTTTTCCAGATACACCTCAGAGCAAGAGCCCTGAAAGCAAGGCACGCCCTCGGCATTGATCGCATCGATGATCCGGTCACGCGACCACCCAGCCTGAAGCGCCTCGGGCTTCACATACACATAGCACTTGTAATGCGCATGAACGCATGCAACAGCACACGCGCCACCACAATCGCCACACCGAAACGCCGGCACCCTCAGCGCCGCAGACTTTCGGCAAGCCGCCCAAATGGCCTCGGCATTGCGCGTGCGCAAAGCCGTCCAATCAGCCATGCGCCCCAACTGAATGCGCCCCAACACCGACTGCATGTCCAGCATGCGCCAATTGGTGCCAAAACTCTCGTGCAGCCACCTGAAGCCGGGCGCGTGCTGTCGCTCGTACACCGCCTCGTAACTCTTGCCATGGTCCTTGAACGACCACATCGCTCGCCACAGCGCCTCGTCATTGGTTGAGACCATGCCGCCCTCGCCGCCCGTGGTCATGACCTTGTCCTGGCAAAAACTCCAGGCCCCCACATGCCCAATGCTGCCCACAGGCCGCCCCTTGTATCGCGCCCCATGCGCCTGGGCGCAGTCCTCAATCACCTTCAAGCCACGCTCAGCCGCCAGCGCCATGATCGGGTCCATATCGCACGGCCAACCCGCCAAATGCACACACACCACCGCCTTGGTACGGGGCGACAAAACCGCCGCAATCGTGCGGGCCGACACATTGCCGCTGTCGGCCTCCACATCGGCAAACTCAGGCACCGCGCCGGCATTCACCACACACGAAATCGACGCAATGAAAGTGCGCGGCGTGACCACCACCTCATCGCCCGGCCCCACGCCCAAAGCCTTTAGCGCCACATCGAGCGCCAGAGTGCCATTGGCCAGCGCCACGGCATGCGCCGTGCCACACCAAGCGGCAAACTCTTTTTCAAACTCGCGGGTCTCGGTGCCCGTCCAATAGTTCACCTTGTTGGAAATCACCACGCGGTGCCCCGCGTCTCGTGAGCGTGACAAACGGACACAACACTGCGCCATCGCTCAGTTGCACATCGTCCAACTGCACCACATTAGCCGCACGCGCCTCGAAAAACTGCACGCCATCGGCCGCGCATCGCTCCACCAACTTCTGGCGCACTTGGCTATTCGCAATGGCCACATTCATGTGGCGACTGCTGGCGGGCTCGGCCAGCCACTGGGCATAAGTCAACACCCGCTGCCCGTTGACCACAGGCGCTGGCGGGTGGTCGTCTACAAACACCAAATCGGCATCGCCCGCCGCCAAATCGGCCTGCAACTGCTGGCGCACCAACGGCAAAACCTCACGGCCATAACCACTGGCCCCAAAAATGGCAAAACGTTTCATTTGATCAGCACACATTCATTGAGTTTCCTACCCATCGCTACACCGCAACTTGCGTCAAAAAGCCACGCGGGTTGGTGGAGAACTGCGAAAAGTTGTCCGGCGTCACGATCACCCGCAAAGCCTGCGGTACCTGTGCACAAAAAGCCGTCAAGCCCTTGGCCGACTTCTTGCGGCCCGACTTCACCTCGATGGCGTACAGCGCATCTCGGTACTGGTAAACAAAATCCACCTCGTCGTTGCGCTCGCGCCAATAAAACACCTGCCCCGGCTGCTGAAGCAACTCGGCCCCCACCGCCAGCTCAAAAGCCCGCCCACGCTGATCGGTGTTTTGCGCCACATTGACGCCAGCGGCCATGCTATAAAGCGCCGGGCAAGCCGGCAGCATCTTCGGGCTGGAACTGCGCGCCAACCAAGCCTTGGGTGAATACTTTTGCAACGCGTGCAGCAAAAACGCCCCACCATACAAATCGATGTAATGCTTGATCAAATCCGTGTTGCCCTTGTCCTGCAATTGGCCCAACAGCTTGGTGTAGCTGATTTCCTGCGCCGGATACGCACACAAAATCTGGAAGGCTTGGCGAAACAAGGCCGGATTCGCTACCTTGTGGCTTTGCAAGATGTCCTTGCCAATCACCGCCTCCACAATCGCGTCTTTCATATAGGCATACCACCGGTCCGGGTCGCTCTCCAAAGCCACCGCCCCCGGGTAACCGCCAAACGCCAGATAGCGCGGCAAGTCATAGCCAAAAGCCGCCTGCAGTTCGGCAAAGGTCCAGTGGTGCACCCGCAGCAACTCAAACCTGCCCGCCAAACTCTCAGTCACCCCGGCCTGAATCTGCAAAGCACTCGAACCCAACAACAACACCCGCAGCCGCCCTGGTTGGGCATCCCACAGCGCCTTGATCGTTTCGGGCCAATTGGCCACCTTCTGAATCTCGTCAATCACCAGCAAAGCGCCATCGCCCAACAACAGTGCCTTCTGCCATTGCTCCAGCAACCAATTGCGGTCACTCACCAACACATCATCGGCATTGGCGTAATGGTGCGGCCACATCCCTTGCGCCAGCAACTGCCGCACACCCGTGGTCTTGCCCACCTGGCGCGGCCCCGCCAACACCTGGATCAAAGGCCGCTCAGCCGCAAAACGCTCGGCCAAGGTAGCGACAAAAGGGCGGTTATAGGTCGTGGACATGAGAGTTTTACAATTTACTAGATGACTCTATTGTATTTAATAGACTCATCTGGCGCCGTTCGCCAGACAAACTGCACATCCAACCATAGGGTGCTTGGTCCCATATGCCCAACAGGGCTACATGGTCATTCATCTCCTACCGAGTCAGAATTAATTGGGATCTGACCCCGATTTTCACTGCTTGACTGTCATCGCGAGGAGCGCAGCGAGGTGGCGATACAGTTACAGCGCTTGTTCACCCAGCGGTCGAACCGCCAAATGCAAACCCAACGCCCTCAGGATCGCCATCAAGCTGCTCAAGCCCGGATTACCCTGCGGCGAAAGTGTCCGGTACAGCTGCGTTGGGTTCAGGTTCACCTTGCTGGCCAATGCCTGCACACCGCCATGGGCCTTTGCAATTTGGCGCAACACCACCAACAACTCTGACTGCTGAGCCTCTGGGTCTTCCAAGATGTCATTCATCACCTGCAGTGCCAAAGCAGGATTTTGACGGTACAACTCAGCCATCGCGTCATCGTGTGATCTGCTGCTCATCTCTGCTCCTGAAAGATTTTTCAGCTGGATTGCCACGCTCTGCTCGCAATGACTAAATCAAGAACAACTCACCCCAAAACAGCGGCAAATGAACGAAGTTCTTTGAGCAAAGGCTGCTTTGGTGACTCAATGATTTGTGACTGGATATCAAAAACCACCGACTTGATGACATTGGATGTATTGAGATGGCTGCTTTCGCACAGCAAGCGCAGGTCATCACTGACTGCCTGCGGAACCTTCATGGACAAACGCCTGCGAGCAACACCACGCTTTTCAGGGAATAGTCTAATTGCCATCTCATAGCGCTCGACCACCTGCTCCAACTGCGCTTCTTGTTGTGCTGTCTTGTGCACAAAATAGCTCAGCAGATAGCGCCTGAATTCGGTCGAAGCCCTGTTATCAACCGTGTAGGCTGCCAAGTCCAAAACATCAAGATAAATGGCAGGCAAAGAAGCCTCAATCGGCTTCACGTCTTTCTGTCGCGCATCGCGAATGGCTGGAGTTGACTGCGCAGGAATAACAACCACTTGCTCGCATTGATTGCAGACTCCTACCAATATGTTCTGCGCCGACCCTTTGCCATCACTGAAAGGCACATCACGACGGATGAAGGTGGTCGCGACCAAGCCGCCACATGGGTGACACAGCGCCTGACCTTTTTCGCCTTCGATAAAAAATCTCATGATCCTGATATCCCTGATATCCCTGATATCACTGATGAACACTGATAAACATCGTCTGTGGCTCCAAAAAGTAAAACTTGATGTACCACCCCTCTCGTGTTATGACATGAACATCAATTTCTGAAGCCAAATGATGCGGTGAACATGTGTAGTCCCCCCCCTTGAACGCTTAATGATGTCCACAACAGTCACCACAGTTACCGCTCCGGTGCTCAGTAAATTCTTGATGTCGATATCACCACGCACCTCATGACCATAGTCGCCCGACAAGAGCGCCTCAATCACACCCTGCTTGACCGTTGAAAACCCCATTGGAATGATGACCGCCAGTTTCTAACTATACGACATATCTCGTAAGAAATCATTTCCCCGCCAACGCCATGACCTTCTCAATGGCTGCACAGGTCTTTTGGATTTCATCTTCTGTCAATGTGGGGTGAACCAAAAACATCACCGATGTCTCGCCCAACGCTTTGGCCACCGGCAGACGCGGCTCGGGGCGCCAGCCGGTGCCATCAAAAGCTTTTTCCAGATACACCTCAGAGCAAGAGCCCTGAAAGCAAGGCACACCCTCGGCATTGATCGCATCGATGATGCGGTCACGCGACCACCCGGCCTGAAGCGCCTCGGGCTTCACGTACACGTAACACTTGTAATGTGCATGTGCACAGCCACTGGATTGCCGCGTCGCTTCGCTCCTCGCAATGACGGAGAAGTCGGCATTGCGCGCCGCCTGGCCGGCATTGAGCGTCGACTGGCCGTCATTGCGCGTCGACTGGCCAGCATTGCTCGCCCCCTCACTGTCATTGCGAGCGCAGCGTGGCAATCCAGTCCCCGCACCACCACAATCGCCACACCGAAACTCAGGCACCCTCAGCGCCGCAGACTTTCGGCAAGCCGCCCAAATGGCCTCGGCATTGCGCGTGCGCAAAGCCGTCCAATCAGCCATGCGCCGCAGCTGAATGCGCCCCAACACCGCCTGCATCTCCAGCATGCGCCAATTGGTGCCAAAGCTCTCATGCAACCACCTGAAGCCCGGTGGATGCTGGCGCTCGTACACCGCCTCGTAACTCTTGCCATGGTCCTTGAACGACCACATGGCCCGCCACAAAGCCTCGTCATTCGTCGTCACCATGCCGCCTTCGCCGCCCGTGGTCATGACCTTGTCCTGGCAAAAACTCCAGGCCCCCACATGACCAATGCTGCCCACAGGCCGCCCCTTGTACCGAGCCCCATGTGCTTGGGCGCAGTCCTCAATCACCTTAAAGCCACGTTCAGCCGCCAACGCCATGATCGGGTCCATATCGCAAGGCCAGCCCGCCAAATGCACGCACACCACCGCCTTGGTGCGGGGTGACAACACCGCCGCAATGGTCCGGGCCGACACATTGCCGCTGTCAGCCTCCACCTCGGCAAAAACAGGCACTGCACCCGCATTCACCACACACGAAATCGACGCAATGAAGGTGCGCGGCGTGACCACCACCTCATCGCCCGGCTCTACGCCCAGGGCCTTGAGCGCTACATCGAGCGCCAGCGTGCCATTGGCCAGCGCCACGGCATACGCCGTGCCACACCAAGCGGCAAACTCTTTTTCCAACTCGCGGGTCTCGGTGCCCGTCCAATAGTTGACCTTGTTGGACATCACCACGCGGTGCACCGCGTCGGCCTCTTCGGGGGTGAAACTGGGCCAGGGGGAAAAGGGGGTATTTAACATTTGGTGCCATAAAAAAACCTGAAAACGCAGCCCACACGGGGCAGCGTTTTCAGGTTTATGAAGATTGGGAAGGTGTATCGGACGAATCGCGACCGCTCAGCTTGCCTTCAGCTTGCAAGCCCGCAGAAAAGACTCCCGATCGGGATAAACCTTTTGAACGTAGTCGGAGATCGATTTCTTGTTTTGCCGCAGCAAGTCGATCTCGGATCGCGTCAACGGATCTGAAACCAACAAGGTATCGAGCTTCGTTGGCGGTAAGGGCATCGGGGTTGATCCCGAAAATTTCTGTGAATTCATCTTGAAACCGCTCCTTGATTAAACGGACGTCTTTGCGCACACACAGCGTCGACAAGGTCTGAGGAATCGCATTGTCACCGCTCGCCTCTTTGGCATGAGGCGCCACGAAAACAGTACCAGACTTGAAATTACCCTCGTTCAGGAAGAGCCAATCGCCTGCCAGATCGGAGACCAAAGTCAGCGCCGCCTCGGCATCACCCGACTTAGCAGCTTTGTACGACGGGTGCACTTTGATCCCGGTGTCACGGTCAAACAGCGCCAACACAGGGGTGCCAGCAGGAAAACCCAATCTTCGCAGCATGCTTTACTTCACCAACATCCGAGCCGGATTGCCCACCACCGTCACGCCCGGCGGCACGCTCTTGGTCACCACCGCGCCCATGCCCACCACCGCGCCACGGCCAATGACCAAAGGCGCACCGGGCAGGCCTTGTTTGATGACGGCACCCGCGCCAATGTAGGCATGGTCTTCAATGTGCACATTGCCGTTGCACATCACGCCTGGGGCAAAAGTCACATAGTCGCCAATCACGCAGTCGTGTTCCACATAGCTGTAAATGTTGGCGTGAAAATGTTGGCCAATTCGGATATTGCTCGTGAGCGTGACAAACGGACACAACACTGCGCCATCGCCCAGCTGCACATCGTCCAGCTGCACCACATTGGCCGCACGCGCTTCAAAAAACTGCACGCCATCGGCCGCGCAGCGCTGCACCAACCCTTCACGTAACAAACTTTCTGAAATTGCCACATTCATGAATCTTTCGGCTGCTGGCTCAGCCAGCCACTGCGAATAGGTCAACACACGATGACCGTTGAGCAAAGGATTTGACTGTGCATCATCTAAAAAAACCAATTCACAGTCACTCTCATCCAAAAGATGACGGAACTGTTGACGAACCAACGGCATCACACCTCGCCCACAACCTCCAGCACCATAAATGGCAAATTTTTTCAACAACCAACTCCCAGACTTACGTCAAACGCACTGGGGCTCTGTAGGCAGGAAAAAAACCATTAATTGTGCTGTCAGCAGATCCATCAAGACTTGCACGACTCTGACATTCCTTTTCATATATTTCTGAGATATGAATGGCCGATACTGTTCTAAATAATCTAGTTTGACCACCAAATTTTTCCTTGAAATAAAACAAAGAATCTTTACCCCCACCTAAACCACCACCAAGGTGAAAATAAAGTACCGAACGCTGACGAGCCCATTCTCGCATTTCTGAAATCACTAATTTCATTGGGGCCATTTTGGCAAACCGTTCATCTGTAGCACTCAAATGATATTGAACCACATCGTTCACATGCGTAAATAAAGCAGCACACATCAAATCACCATCAGCATTTAATACAGCAGCACATTGCAACTTATCACCCAATGCCTTATGAATCCTATCAAAATATTCGGAAGTGTATTGATATTCACTCTTTGCATTCAATCTTTGCATTGTTTGAGCGTAGATTCGGGGAAACTCTCGCATGATTTTTTCTGTATTCATTACAAATCTATAACCATTGCTCTTCAAACGTTTTATATCACCACGATGACCACTACTAATTGAAGAAAGCCAAGAGTCATGATCTGCATCTAAGGGCAAATCTACAGTAAAACCACGTTCATCTTGCAACCATATTCCACGCAAAAGCTTATCCCCACCTAACAACGAAGGCTGAATTAAGGGATGCAATCGGATGAATGAGGACACCAAACCGCGCTGCTGTGCCGCATCTTGAAAGCATTGCAGAGCATTGATGCGAAATTTTTCGGTTGAACAATCCGAAAAAATTGGAGAAGAATATCCATAAGGCGTCACAGCATCACTTCCAAAACCGTATGGTGTTGACCGCTCAATCAAAGGAAGTAGCATAATTTCGCTCTCATACTCACAATAAAATGCTATCGGCTTTGCCTTCAGCCAATCAGCTTCTAAAGCAACATACTCAGGCAAATGGTAGAAGTCATGACGAACAGATTTTAAAATTTCTGCCCATTTTTCGTTATCTGGCGTTAAAAATGAATTTAAATACATTTTATATTAAATTGAGATTCGGCGTGGAATCAATTTTTTCCATTAAAAAAATCAGTTGTTGTGTGCCCATCTTTAGACACTCCGTCTTTTTTCAAAACTTTTCTCAAAGTCAAAAATAATATCTTCAAATCAAGTAGCATAGATTTATTATTAATATACCAAATATCCATCTCAAACTTCTTTGTCCAGCTAATATTATTTCTTCCATTAATTTGAGCCCACCCCGTGATGCCTGGACGTACATCATGTCTACGAGCTTGTTCAGTGCTATAAATTGGCAAATATTCCATTAGCAATGGACGCGGTCCTACTAGACTCATGTCACCCTTAAGAACATTCCATAATTCCGGCAGTTCGTCTAGACTGGTGGCCCGTAAAAAGAGACCAAAACGAGTCAGCCTTTGAGAGTCGGGTAGTAATGCGCCACTGGTATCCCGTGCATCCGTCATAGTGCGAAACTTAATCATCTCAAAAGGTTGACCATACAATCCTGGCCGCAACTGGCGAAACAACACAGGTTTTCCCAGCTTACAAAGCACTAAGCAAATGAGCAGTATCAAAGGCAGCGCCAAAACCAATAATATCAAAAATGCACAAAAAAAATCAAAAATACGTTTCATTTTAATTATTATGAGTATTAAAATAATCAGAAATTGATTCAACAAAACAGCCGTAGAGATCATCAAGAATTTTTGATTCAACAATTCGATTGTCGACAATTTCAGGAAAATTTAACAATGACAAATCATTCTCAACCAAATGTGGTTTATAACCATTCAAACCGATTCCTTCCATCGCATCCAAGTACTTTACACCATCGCCGTAAACCGATTTTGAATCATCTTTAAAATTAATCAAAACACATGGAATTCCATAACTAATACAGGCTATATAACAATGCATTGCTGATGTGACAACAATTTTAGCGGAATTTAATTTTTGAAGGAATAACTCAATATCATCAGACCCTGAAACCGAAATATCCAATTCAATCATTCCGGGTATAAGTTTTACGGGCAAATATTTATGAGTTATATGCCTTACCAAAACGGAATCAATTATCTTACTTTTTTTAACAACAGGATAAACCCTAGAAATCAAAAATCCCAAATCCCCAGTAACATTTCCCTGAACAATACCACCAACTTTTTTTACTGCCGCTGCAGTATATGGACCTCGAACAAAATAATATTTTGCCTGCGGGCAAATTCTATCGTCAGTAGATGAAATACCAGATCCAAAGACACTGCTGTATTTATTTGCTTTTATTGCGATAGAGCCTACCCCCAAAATATGCTTGAATTTCGGATTATCGAAATCAGCAACATGGCGAATTTTATATTTTGAAATTTTAGAAAATATGTATGGCGATAACCAATCACCAAAATTCCCTGGCGCAGGACCATCGGCCCACATTAAAGGTATGATTTTATCTATTTGCTTCTTTTCATAATACTCATGGAAAGCTAAAGCCCACCTATTAGATGGGCTATCTTTATAATTTTCATTACATTCATCAACTCCCGAATATTTTATCTTTATGGAAACATATTTTTCATTTAATAAATACGAAGGAACCACAATAACAAATACTTTAATTACATTCCCCCTTACCATTCTAATAAGATTGAGCCAAGGAAATGGCAACTTTGATAGCAAGAATTTTTTAAACATAATTTTCCTTTACATACTCATCATAATATTTTGAACCGAATTTTTCATGTGCCAATCTTAATATAGAATTTTTTGCAATACCATTTTGCTTTGAAAATTTTACAATCGCATCAACAAGATCACTTGGAGAATCAGGGTCGACAGTTAAACCAAAATTATTTTCTCTTAACAAGGCTTCAGCTTCACCTGGTAGGGTATTTATTACAAAACAACCATATTCAATATATTCAAATATTTTATTTGGCAAAGATTGCAATGCATTTTTTTTATATATCATCAATCCAATATCAGCAGTTTTCATAATTTCAATTTTCTCAGATTCACCAAGCCAACCTAACACCCTCAAGTTGGAAGTTTCCTTTACTATTTTCTCTTCATTAACTCGCCCGGCTATTGTAAATTTATAATTCGAATTACCTTCTAAAATTTTAGCTGCTTTTATAATCAAATCCAAATTAGAAGAAGCACCCCAGCTACCAATATACACCACGTGAATCTTGGAATTAAAATCACTTTCAAACCCCGAGACATCATTACAACCAATATATAGTATGTTTTTATTTTTATTTGTATATTTTTCCAGCCATTTTGAATATTCATTTGACACACAATGTATCTTGTAAGATTTTCTTAAAGAGATAATTAATAGAGGCTTATATATAATATACAAAAACTTCCCAAATATTTTTTTAAAAAACCCATTAGTGGAATACTCAATAAAAATATCCGGCCATTTATCATAAACAATAATTTCATGCTTAATTCCATATAGCCTGGCCATCACGGAAGTGATAAAAGTGGCCTCAATTGAAGGGATTGGACTTATTACTCTATCGGCATCTCTATTTTCATATAAAATTTTAATTAGCTTCAATGAAAATAATATATTATGCAGCATCCTACTTATGCTTATATTATTTTTATAAGGATGCCCTTGAATCTCCAATACTTTAAATTTCTCGAATTCCAAATTACCTACCGGGTCGATTCTTTTCAAATAATGTGAAAAATTAGTTCTAATCCACGTTACTCTACAGCCTAAATTTCGAATTAATGCCTCAGCCAATTTTCCATCCAAATGAATTTTATTATGAAATTTCGGGACTGGTGTAAAATCAGCAACAAATATAATTTTCATCTCAAACCTTCACCAAACAAAATGGCCTTTACGCCAGTATGAAAAAATGTAAATATTAGCATACCAAAACAAAGAACCACTGATTTTATTGCTTCAAAAATAGTTCTCAATTGGACGATTGATAAGTATGTAATAAAAAAAACATATCCACTTGTAATTAATAGTCGCTCAATCATCCAATTTGGCAGTGGTATATTAACAAGAGTCACAATTAATGAAATCAAAATAATTCGACTATCTTTATGATATTTAAAAATTCCAACAACAAAAGGAATTTGAGAAATAATATAAATATACCGCTTAAGATCTGATGCCTCTTCAACTATTTCCTGATTATTCAAATATGCCGCAAACAAAATTATTTCGGTTTGGAATTTTAAAACAAAAAACATCACACTCAATAAATATAAAAAAGAATATTTTAAATTAATTTTAAAAACTACAAAGATTATTACGTACAACATAATCAAAAAGGCAACGCTATTGTGCGATAAAATTGATAAAGCAATAAATAACAAAACCTTTAAATTTATTTTCTTATTACTTACATAATACAAATAAGAAGCCGAAAGGAAAATAGCAGAAATTAATTGACGCAAAACATTTAATGACATTAAATAATAATATGGAGTCAAACATGCCATTGCAACAACACATAAAGATCTATCTTTACTAATACCAACTGCAGTCAACACATAAAACAATAACAACCAGGCAAATATAAAAATGTATCTCACATCATTAAAAAACCATTTAGACAAAATAATAAACAACCAAGAAATAATTTCCTTTAAAAAATATATTTCAGTAAAATTAAAATTAACTACATTTTCATCATAAACAGACAAATCCATACCGCCAACCGAATATATATTGATACATCCAACTGCCATCATTAAAAGGATTGCACTTAAATTTTTAAAATTCATCACAATTTATATGCTATTAATACAAACGCAGGCTGAATAATAATCAAACCAACTATTTTTCCCAAATATATTGATCCATAACCATTGAGCGCATTTCCTTTATTTTCAAATTCAGTCAACTTAGGAAATGTATAGAAATTCAATAACAAAGAACCAACACCCGTTACAACGCCTGTCATTTGTAATATTGTACCTCTATAATTCAAATTAGAATATGCAATCAATCCCAAATAAAATGACACTCCATAATATAATGATGTTGTAATAGCAACACTAAAAGTCAAATTAAAATCAGCCATTTTTAATTGTATTTTCTGCATATCATCTAATTTATTTCGTGATGATTGTGTTATGCATGAAAAAAAACTCAATACTTTATATCCATCCTTTTTTATTTTATTTAGAATATCGATAAATCTCTCCAAGCTATATTTACTATACAACGCATTCAACAACGTAGCAAAGCCCCCAAGAATAGAACAAAACATAGCAACATAAAACAATTTATGTTTATCGTAACCAATTTCAATCAAATAACCAACAAGCGGTCCAATCATAAAGCCCAAGAATCTGTTTAATGCTAATATAGCATTATGCATTGTATATCCCATTGCTCTTTCGTGGCTTATTTGACCAGCATATCGAGCTAAAATAGCTAAGCTTTCTATATATATGAAGCATGTATACAGAAATATTAATATTAAAATCATAGGATTGAAAATTAATTGAAATTATTTGAAAAATATTTCATTCGCACAAAAAATCTTACACTGATTCTATTTCCGCGAGATTTTAATGGTGGGTAAACGGGTTTTTGATGTGTATGCCCAGCAGTGTTTGGCCGTTGTGCATGTCTTCGCTCATGAGCGTGTTGGCTCCACAGGCTTTTGCAGCGGCCACTATATGGGCGTCATAAAAAGACAAATGGTGTTGCTCTGCAATCTGCATGGCTTGGGCGTGAGTTTCAACCGTGAGGGGCACAATTTGGCAGTGGGCTTTGACGGCGTTCAGCACGTCATGAATCTCTGACCAGGACAACTTAAGTTTGCGCAAACAGACGGAGGTGACTTCATTGAGAACTTGCACGCTGATGTTGGGCATTGAGCTCAACAAGGTTTCTGCAATGTCTGCCTTGCGCGTGTCCGCGGAAAGCAAATAAAGAATGACGTTGCTGTCCAAAAACGTGATGGTCATTGTTCTTCGTTGGCTTGCAGACGGTCAAAGTGAAAGTCGGCAGGCAGTCGGCCTCGCATTTGGCGCAGACGGGCCAGCAATTCGACTCGACCCGGTTTTTTGCTGACTTCAAAGTTTTTTTCACCGACCAGATGCAGCTCGATTTCTTCACCTTCTTTGAGGTCGAGCGCAGCGACCAGGCTTGCCGGAAAACGCACTGCAAGAGAATTTCCCCATTTAGCGACTTGCATGTTTGAGTCCTCATGGATATACAAATTTTAATTGTATATCCACACAAGGCTGGTCTTGGTTTATGGGCTGGTCTAAAGGTAGTTGCCGTGTAAGCGGTAGCCCGGCCCATGTCGGGTCTGAAGCCGCCGACCTACGGGGCAAGTTCAACGGGTTTTGCCTATGGCTTTGTGCCATGAAGCTTTGAGGGCGCTGAGTTTTTGGGCGGATTCTTTGTCTTGGTTGGCGTTGCGCAGGGCTTGGCGGATGAACACAAACAGCAGCAGCGCAAAGCCCGTGGCCAGGGTGGCCAAGATGGCGATCAGGGCTTTTTTGGGCTTGCTTTTCAGTTCGGGGGCTTGCGCCTTGTCAAGCACCTGGATGGTGGCGCCTTCTCGCGATTCGTCGAGCTTGGCCATTTCGAACTGTTTGGCAAAGAGTTCAAACAGGGTTTCCTGGTATTTGAATTCACGGTATTTGGTGACGTAGTCGCCTTGGGTGCTGCCCTGCCCTTTGCCTGGGCTGCTCGCTGTGTCTTGCGATTGTTTGGCCAGTTGCGCCCGAAGGTTGGCCAGTTCGTTCAGGGCTTGTTTGAAGTCTGGGGCAGTGTCGGCCAAATAGCCGCGCATGGCGCCGATTTTGACTTCTTGCACCGTGACTTGCGCTTGCAATGCGGCCACGGCGGCCACGGCGCTGGCGGGGTTGGACTTGAGGACGTCACCGGAGATGCCGGTTTCCTTGAGCTGGATCTCGGCTTGGGTGAGTTTGTCTTTGGTTTGTTGCAGTTGCTTTTCAAAGAACTGGCGGCGCTGCTGGGCTTCGGTCACGGCCAGGCGGCCCATGAGTTGAGTCAGCTCTTGCACATGGGCGTTGGCCATGTCGGCGGCGATTTGGGGGTCGGTGTCGTCCACGGTGACGGTGATCAGGCCGTCTTTGCCGCTGGCAATTTTGACGTTGGCTTCAAGTGCTTTGCGGGCATTGGCGCGCAACTTGGCGTCGTAGCGTTCCAGGAGCTTGAAGCGGTCGATCAGGGCGTCTTTGATGCTGTTGCTTTTGAGGAAAGCGACGTATTGGTCTGCGGGGTTTTTCAGACCCGTGGCTGCACCGGCCAGGCCGCCCAGTGCGCCCAAGCTGGCCAGCATGCTGGCGGCCATGCCTTGTTGTTGCTGAGGAGGCAAAAAGCTGGTTTCGGCGGTGAAGGTGGGCTTGACCAGAAAGCTGATGCCCAAGGCCAGCACGCCCGCCGCCAAGGGGCCGAGCACCAGCAGGCGCAGGTTGTCGACGATGGTTTGCAGCAGGTCAAGCAGGCTGATTTCGTCGTCTTCTGGGTCTGCGGCTGTGGTGATGGTGTCTGTCATTTGGGGTCAATGTCGGGGCTAAAGCCACCGACCTACGAGGCGTTGGTGGTGTTTTGTGTCGGACTCTTCGAGTACCGACCTACGAGGCGTTGGTGGTGTTTTGTAGGTCGGTGGTCGAAGACCCCGACATGTGTTGATTTCGCGAAGCGACATTTGATGTTGTAGGTCGGCGGTCGAAGACCCCGACATGTTGGGTCAAGCATCAATTGCGCAATGTCTTCAGACCTGCGGCACCCAAACCGAATTGGTAAAACAGTTGCGTCCAGTCTTTGGCGCCCTGTATGAATTGGGTGTAGGCGGTGCGGCGGTCGAGCAGCTCGGGCACAAAGAGTGAGTCGCCAGGGTACATGGGGATGCGCACAAAGCTGCCGTGGCCAAAGCCCAACCAGCTGCGTTGGGCTTTGTTGGCCAGCACGCTGCCGTCGGCGCGGATAAGCAAGACGGCTTCCAAGTCAGCTTCGCGTGTGGGACCTGCTTTTTCGAGGTAATCGCCCACGGTGTAGCTGGCTTTGTGGATGAAGCTGGTCTCAGACAACACGGCCCCAAACACACCCACAAAACTGGGTTTGTGCGGAATGACGATGCTGTCGCCATCTTCCAATGCAAGCGCGGGCATGGTGGGTTCGACGGGGTCCATCTCCAGGCTGATGCGGCCACTGGCTTTGAGGTTGCGAACGCGCTCCAGCAGGGCTTTTTGGGCGGCGGCTTGGGCCAGTTGGCTGGTTTTTTCGGCGTCGCTGGCGTTTTGTGCCAGGCTGGCCGATTGGCTGCCGATGTTGGCTTCGAGTTGGCGGGTGGCTTTGTCGAGGTTGGCTTGTTGTTGTGCGCGGGTGCTTTCGCGGGTGAGCACGGTGGCGTACAGGAATGAATTGCGGCTCAGGCCCCCTGCCCGCTTGACCACTTCGGGCAAGGTTTCTCCAGGGGCGATTTGGTAAACACCGGGAACCATGACTTCACCAGCCAGGCGCACAAACTGGTTGCGCTTTTCAATGGGCACAGGCAGGTCGTTCACGCCAAAGATGGTGACCACGTCGCCAGGCTGCAGCTGCTGGTTGTTGGCTGGGTCTTTGTCTTTGATGGCTTTGCCCAGGTTGAAGGGGATGAGGACGGTTTTGACTTCTTTGGCTTCCAGGCGCTCGATGGCGGCGTAGTCCCAGTTGATTTCGGTCAGCAGGTTTTTGACATCGCCCGCCACGCGGTCCAGGCTGATGGCTTTGCCACTTTCAAACTGGACCATGCTGTTTTTGCGGCTGTAGTAATCGCGCTGGATCAGTGCAGCAGGTTCGGGAATCAAGTCGGCCACGCGCATGCCGGGCTTGAAGCTGTAGCGCAAAGGCATGGCCACGTTGCCGCGCAGGGTGACGGCGTTGGAGAACTGTGGGGCAATGGGCAGCAAAGTGACCATGTCGCCGTCGCGCACGGTAGTTTGCAGGCCAGCGGCGTCAAGGCTGCGCTCTTGCACGCTGCGGGGGGCCTGACTGTTGACGTTGTCGATGCGCTCGACCAACGCTTTGTGGGGGGTGGTCAGCACATTGAGCCCGCCGCTGTAGCTCAGCACCGATTGCAATGGTTCTTGGGCTTGCTTGAGCTCATAGATGGCTGGGGTGTCCAGCGCGCCCAACATGGCGACGCGGGGGCCTGCGGGAGGAATGACGATCACGTCACCGGGCAAGAGCTGGGCGTCGGCAGCGGTGGTGCCGCTGTGGATGAAGGCATACAGATCCAGCGTGGTGATGGTTTTGCCGTCACGCACCAGCTGGATTTGACGCATGCTGCCGGTGGCGGCGGGGCCACCGCTTTCAAACAAGGTGCTGATCAGGGTGGACAGGCCCGAGACGGTGTAGGCACCGGGTTTGCGCGCCTGGCCGACCACATAGACCTGGATGCTGCGCAGGCGCCCAAGGGTGGCGTTGAGTTCGAAGTTGTTGAACACGCGGCCGACTTGGGCTTTGAGTTGTTTTTCGAGTTGGTCGGCGCGGGTGCCGGCCACAGTAACGGGGCCGACTTTGGGGATGGTGATTTGGCCGTTGCGATCAACGGTCAAGCGCATGGCGCTGTCAACGGAACCCCAAAGTTTGAGGTCGATGTCGTCACCGGGGCCGACCACATAGTTGGCGGGCACAGGCACGTTGGCCAGCGAATTGAAGTTGTTGCCGTTGAACAGGTTGTAGCCATACAGGGGCAAGTCGCGCCCTGTGGCATCGGCAATGAAACGTTGGAACTGGTTGGGCGCCAAGGGGGGCAGTTCGGCTTTGGGGGGTGCTGCAATGGCGGGGCCGGTGCCCTGGCCGATTTCAGAAAAACCAGCACCCAGTGCACGGCCTTGGGCTTGCTGGCCTGAAAGACCAGATAAGTTGGGCAGCCCTGTTGTAACCGTGGGGGCTGCAATCTGCATGCCCTGGCTGGCGGGGGCCACGCCTGTGACCGCAGCCTCTGTGGCCAATGGGGTCTGCGCCAGGGCCAGTGGCGCGGTGCCTGCAAACCACAACACGCCCAAGCCAAGCCGTGTGAGTGTTTGCAAAGGATGTGAAGTTTTCATGGAGGTCGAGAAAAGATGGGGGGGTGCTGGGAGCCCCAACAGGGGGCAGGCAGGCTACCGCAGTGCCAAGTGCTCTTGGTGGAGCGAGGCACGGTCTGAAATTTGCAGTGGGTGGACGCATAAATTGCGGCAAACCCTAGTCAGAAGAGGCTGAATTCTAATTGTTTAGTTCACTAAAAAATTCTTTTAAAAGCATCAAAATATTAATTAATGTTACGAAAAGAACATCCTTTTTAGTTACAAAAACACCGTATTCGGTATTCATCAACTCAAGAAAATTAGAACTGTCAACACTTCGTCTTTGCGGTTAAAAGCTGCTTTTTCGTGACAATCAAAAAACTCACAAAACTTTAAAAGTTGCAAAAAAAATTCATTAAAGGTTCTTTTTATTGATTTTTACGTTTTCATGGTTTAGTATTTGGCAAAACCTAGATAACTGGTGGCGTTAAAAAATCATGAAAAACTCATTTAGTGCACTCATTGGCGGCTTGACCGTCACTGTTTTGCTCACAGCGTGTGGCGGCGGCAGCCCAGAAAGTCCCGTGGTCAGCAAGGTGCAAACGACGACCGTGCCTGTGTTGGGGGCGGTGTATGGCGCTTCGGTCTTTGTCTACAGCACGGCAGGTCAGCTGCTGAGTTCGGGCAAGACGGATGCAGTCACGGGCAAAGCGGCTTTGTCGATGTCCGCTGAGGTGGCGGGGCCGTTCATTTACAAGGTGGTATTGTCTGGCGGCAGTCGCTATTACGACGAGGGCTTGGATGCGGTGGTCACCGTGGCCCCCACTGAGAGTTTGACTTTGCTGTCATTGGCAACATCGACGTCTGGCGAGGTAGGCGTCACCGCGCTGAGCAACATGGCGGTGAGGCTTGCGGGCGTCTATCCAGAGATGCTGGGGACGAGCGCAACGAGTGGTTTGTCGTTGGACAAGCTGTCTGAGGCGGTGGCCACGGTGATTGCCGTTTTGGGTTTGCCCGCCGACTTTGACTTGTTTGCGGCCCCGGTGGCGGCCAGCCCCAACAACAAGAACCCGGCTTCGGTGTATGGCAAGTTGCTGGCTCAAATGGCCATCAATGCCGGGCCTGGCAACAATGCGTTCACACAAGCGGCCAGTTTGGCGCAAGCGATCAACAACCAAGGGGTGGTGGCCAGCGCCCAGACGCTGGTGGATCTGAACCAGGCTTTGCAGGCATCGGCCGCAGCCATGGGGATGTCGATTTCAGATGCGCAGGCTTTGATCAACGACCCGGCGTTGTTGGCGCAGCAAGTGGCTTTGATCAGGCCCACTGTTCAGGCCAATTTGGCGCCACACGTTGTGGTGACAGCCCCCGTGGTGCCCCACGCAGGGGGCAGCGCCAGTGCCACAGGCGGCGGTACCAGCACATTCAACTGAGCCGCTGTCACAGGCTCTGATTCATTCATCAAGGGAGGCTGCGCACTGTGCGCAGTGATTCAACATGCGTTCAAAATATTTACAAGCCACGTTTTATGTGGTCATGGCGGCCCCCGCTGTAGCACTCGATTTGGGCGTGGGCTCAAACGGCGTGGCGGGGCTGACGGTGTTGCCGATGGCCACGATACCGACGGGGTCGCTGGTGTACCAGTACCAAAACCGGGTCATGGATGCGGACCGCCAAGAAGGTCTGAACCATTCCTTGGCTGTGGGCTTGACGAGTTTTGCGGAATTGGGGCTTCGCACTGCAGACACATCTATCAAACGCAACGGTTATGACGGTGGTGGTGGCATTCGGGATTTATCGGCTTCAGCCAAGTTGCAGTTCAACAATGTGCTGGGCCTGAAGGATTCGCCCTGGAAGCTGGCGGCGGGGGTGACCGACTACGGTGGTGCAGCCACGCTTTTCAGGTCCACCTATGGCGTGCTCACGTATGACCAGCGCGACTGGGCAAGCTCGCTGGGCTATGCCAAGGCTCAAAAAAATTTGAACAATCCGATTCATGGAGTGTTTGGCAGTGCCGCGTTTCAGGCTACGCCTTGGCTGCGTTTGCGGGTGGAGTCGAACCAGGAGCGGTCATGGGCAGGGTTGACGCTGTCCAACGAGAGTTGGCTGGCCAAAATCAATGCGCCAGTGGGGGCCTCTGTGTTTTTGAATGTGGACCAGCAAGTGCGTGGTTTGGCCACGGCTGAAGGACGCAAACCCTGGCTGGGTGTGGGCGTGAACCTGCCGCTGGACTGGAGCATGGGGCGGCAAAGCCCGCCAAGCAGACAGGCACAGGCGGCGTCCATGCCGCAGCAGCAGGCGTTTCAAGCCATGCCGACGGCCCCAGCTGTGGCCTCAGCCGAAACAATGTCCGCTGAAAAAGTGCTGGAGCAATCGCCTGTCGCAACAGTCGCGCCGCAACTCAGTGATGCAGCGTCTTCACCTGCACCCACAACCGACAGTCGCCATGCAGCCATGGACCGCCTGTCCCAGGCCTTGGCTGAGCATGGGTTTGAGGGTATTGATGTGGGGCAGTCGGGCAACACCTTAGTGGTCAAGGTGTCGGACTTTGTGTACGAGCACAGCCTGCTTGATGGCGCGGGCGTGGCCTTGGGCCTGCTCAGCCAGTTGGCGGGTGAGTTTGACAATTACCGTTTGGTGCAAGCTCGTTGGGGCACGCCAAGCGTGGGCTTCAATGGGCAGCTGGCTTGTTTGGCGCAGTGGCTCAAGGCCCTGCCCTGCCCCGCCGACGAAGCGGTGCAGCCGGTTTTCAGAGATCTGGATGAAGCTTTGGTGGGGGTGGACTGGCGGGTGCGCGACCATGCGCCTTACCGCTACAAGCTGCGGGTGAAGCTCAACCCGATCTACAACTATTACTGGGCAACTGAGTATTCCTTGCTGGACTATTCGGTGGGGCTGAACATCAACCCGTTCATTCACCTGTGGGATGGAGGCGCGTTGGAGTTTTCACGTTCGGCGCACATGACCAGCAGCAAGGAGTTTCAACCCGGCGGAAATTTGAGCTACAGCCGCATTCCCGATACAAATCGCCGTGTGTTGCTGCACCACATGCAAAAGCTCAACCATGGCTTGTCGCTGCGAATGAGTGTGGGCGAATTGATGCAGGGCAATGTGCGTGGGGGGCAAACTGAAGCGCGGTGGGATTCTTTGAACGGGGAATGGGCCACGGGGCTCAATCTGTCGCATTGGCAGGCCCCCAAGAACAGCACCTATTTGCCGACTGGCGGCACCAAGCTGGCGTTTGCACGCTATGCGCCCACAGGCACGGATTGGAGTCTGGAGGTGTCCGGGGGCGAGTATTGGTTCAAGGACAAAGGCTTTTCTGCGACTTCGAGTCATTGGTTTGGCGATACCAAGTTCAGCTATTTTGTGCGCCACTCGGTGCCACCAGAGCGCTTTTGGCCAGGCAAACAGTCCATCACCGTGGCAGGGATGGAGCTGACCTTCCCGCTGACACCACGCAGGGCCATGAACGCCGATTCGGGATGGCAGATCAAGGGAACGCCGCGTTTGGGCCTGAGTTTGCTCAGTCCGATCAACCGGGAAACGGAAAATTGGCTGGCCTATTCGAACGGTGCACCGATTTACCAAAAAGCCTGGGTAGAGCCCGCCATTCCAAACTACGCCAGCGCCGTGCTGCTCGATTCAGACCGCGCCAACGCTAGTTATTTTTCGGGCAAGCTGGAACGCTTGCGCTACGCCTATCAACGCTGGGTCATGAAAACGACGCAATGAGCCAGCCGAGTGGGTACATCCCCGTCGGTAAAAAATCGTGCCAAGAGAGCGGTCCTCCAATTGATAGCAAATTAATTGATTGCTATCATTCAGACTCATTTTGAGGAGGAATGGGCATGTCATCAGTCACTGTCAGAAATCTGCCCGAGGCCACTCACCGTGCCCTCAAATTGCGCGCCGCCCAGCATGGCCGAAGCACCGAGGCCGAGATTCGCCTGATTTTGGAAAATGCCGTGACCCCAAAAATCGGCCTGGGCTCGGCCTTGGTGGCGATTGGGCAACAATTGGGTGGCATCGAGCTGAATTTCCCACGCGATAAGCGTCCCGTCGAACCGGCGAGCTTCGAATGATCATTTTGGACACCAACCTGGTGTCAGAACCCCTCAAACCCTTGCCGCATCCCGGGGTCGTCCATTGGCTCAATGCCCAAGAACCTGCGACCCTGTTCATCACCAGCATCAACCTGGCCGAATTGCTGGCGGGCGTGGAAACCATGCCTCAAGGCAAACGTCGTGATGCCTTGGCCCAGGCCTTGGCAAACCAAGTGAGTGCACTTTTTGAAAACCGGATACTGAATTTCAACGCCCGCGCAGCGCAGTGTTTTGCCGCCTGCCTGGCGGGGGCGCAGGCCCAGGGCAACGCGGTGGGCTTTGCAGACTGCGCCATCGCCGCCATCGCCAAAACCCATGGCTTCATCGTGGCCACACGCAACGTTCGTGACTTTCAGGGCATGGGGGTTGAGCTCGTCAATCCTTGGGCCTTGAACTGAAGCGCTCCGATCTTGGCCGCAGTCCATCGCCGACTGAACGCCTTGACAGCACTGGCTGGTCGATATTGATCCGGCACGCTGAAGTTTGAAATGTGTGAGCAATGTCATCCTGTAGGTCGGCACTCGCAGAGTCCGACGTTATGGGTTTGGGCACAGGCCCATGTCGGGGTCTTCGACCACCGACCTACAAATACACGGCCCTCGTAGGTCGGTACTCGCAGAGTCCGACGTTATGGGTTTGGGCACAGGCCAATGTCGGGGTCTTCGACCACCGACCTACAAATACACGGCCCTCGTAGGTCGGTACTCGCAGAGTCCGACGTTATGGGTTTGGGCACAGGCCCATGTCGGAGTCTTCGACCGCCGACCTACAAATACACGGCCCTCGTAGGTCGGCAGTCGCAGAGTCCGAAGTTATGGGTTTGGGCACAGGCCCATGTCGGAGTCTTCGACCGCCGACCTACAAATACACGGCCCTCGTAGGTCGGCACTCGCAGAGTCCGACGTTATGGGTTTGGGCACAGGCCCATGTCGGGGTCTTCGACCACCGACCTACAACATCTATGCGCATTGAAAACTTCACAGGGCCGAATCAATAGCTTGGGCTCCGACATGGGTGGCTTGGGCGCAGGCCGATGTCGGGGCTGAGGCCTTTGACCTACGAAGACGCCAGCCTGTAGTGCAGCACCTTGAGTGATTTTTCAGGGTCTACATCCACAAACGCAGCGGGATTGCTCAGGCGTTCAACAAACTTCAGGCTGGGCGCAGCTTCGGCCACTTGGGTGTGCAGGAACTGGGTGCCCAGCTCGGGGGCGTTCAGGCACAGCAGCACATGGCCTTGGGGTTCGAGCAAATCGGGCAGGCGGCGGATCAGTTTGATGTAGTCCTTGGTGGCGATGAAGCTGCCTTTTTGGTAGCTGGGCGGGTCGATGATGATGATGCCGTAAGGCCCCATTTTGTTGATCTTGCCCCAGGTTTTGAAGATGTCGTGGCCCAGAAATCGGGCCTTGAGGGGCAAGTTGTTGAGGCGGTGATTTTGCTGGCCGATGGCCAGGGCGCCCTGGCTCATGTCGACGTTGACGACCTGGGCCGCGCCGCCTTGCAATGCGGCCACCGAAAACGCGCAGGTATAGGCAAAGAGGTTGAGCACGTTTTCGTGTTGGGCATGACGTTTGAGCCATTCACGGCCATGGGCCATGTCCAGAAACAGGCCGTGGTTCTGACCGCGCAGCACATGCACGAGGTAACGGGCGCCCTGCTCTGTCACCACATGGGGTTCGGGCACGCTGCCGGTCATGAGGCGTGTGTCGGTCTGGCCGGTGGCGCGGCACTGGAAGACCCAATTGAGCGGCTCTCCCGGCGCCAGGGTTTGCCAGCGTTCTTGCAGTGCGTGGTGGCATTGCGCGAGTTCTTCGTCAGTGACCGGCTTGAAGCTGGTCAAGACCCACACGGGCGCAAACCAATCCAGCGTCCATTGTTCGCTGTCGGGATAGACACCGCCCCGACCATGAAACACCCGGTGCGCCTCGGGGGTGTTGTGCATGTGGGCAATGGCGTTGAAAAGGGATTGCATTGGAAATAATGAGCAGGTCAGTGAGGAATGTGTGTCGGCGGATTCAGCCCCGACATGATGCCAGCGTCAAAGCCCGCAAATGTCGGACTCTTCGAGTGCCGACCTACGGGGAAGCCATCGCAGTGGCTGTATTTTCGTAGGTCGGCGGTCGAAGACCCCGGCAGATGCTTGTTCAGCAACTGGGCCGAAATCAGATGCAGCGGTCAACTGTCCATGTCGGACTCTTCGAGTGCCGACCTACGGGGGAAGGCCTGCGGTTTTTGTAGGTCGGTGGTCGAAGACCCCGACATTTGCTTGCACCCCGTCAACGCCCGTGCTTGACGCTAGCGGAACACCAGCAATGTCGGACTCTTCGAGTGCCGACCTACGGGGGAAGGCCTGCGTTTTTTGTAGGTCGGCGGTCGAAGACCCCGACATTTGCTTGCACCCCGTCAACGCCCGTGCTTGACGCTAGCGGAACACCAGCAATGTCGGACTCTTCGAGTGCCGACCTACGGGGGAAGGCCTGCGTTTTTTGTAGGTCGGCGGTCGAAGACCCCGACATTTGCTTGCACCCCGGCAACGCCCGTGCTTGACGCTAGCGGAACACCAGCAATGTCGGACTCTTCGAGTGCAGACCTACGGGATACCAAATTTTGGCTCAATAACCCGCTGCTGAGCCGCTTTTGCGATTGGCGAACAGGCCGGTGCGGCCTTTGCCTTGTCGCTTGAAGCGTTGCCTGCGCGCGACTTTGGGGTCAACTTTCAGGGGGCGGTACAGCTCTACACGATCGCCCTCTTGAACAAGAGCCGTCCAGGCCACTTTGTGGCCCCATATGCCGGGTTGCATGAACTTCAGTTGGGCCGACTCTGTGGGTGACAAGGTTTGCGTGTGTTCCGTGATGAATTGGTCAATCACAGATTGCACCGTGCTGTGTTCTGGCACGCTCAGGGCGCACTCGTGCACTTGGCGCGCTTGCAGGCTCCAGCACAGTGTGATCTGAACCATCGCGGGAGTGGATTCAGGCATAGACCGTTTCGGCGCGTTTGACAAAAGCATCGACCAAGCTGGCGGCGATTTTGTCGAAGACCGGACCCACCAATGCGGCCAGGGTTTTGCTGGAAAAACCGTATTGCAGGTCCAGCTCGACCTTGCAGGCGCGTTGTGTGCCATCGCCCACGGGGATGAATCGCCACATGCCGCTCAGGTTGGAAAACGGCCCTTTGACCAGACTCATGCCCACCGAGCGCCCAGTTTCGTGTGTGTTGCGGGTGACGAAGCTTTGGTGGATGCCGCCCAGGCTGATGCCCACTTCGGCGAGCATGCCGTGTTCATCGCTTTCGAGCACGCGGGCTTGGTCGCACCAGGGCAAAAAATCGGGGTATCGGGCCACGTCGATGACGAGGCGAAACATTTCATCAGGGCTGTACCAGATGAGGACGGACTTGTGGATATTCTTCATACAATGCTCAGAGTGCTGGGATTGTAGTTTTTTCATCCGGCCACTTTGCTTGCAGCTGGGCTGCATACCCTTGCGAACGGCCCGGCCGTCCTTATCTGCTCACCATGGCCACCTCCAAAAAATCAACAGCCGCCCCCACTTTTGCCAAGATCGCCGAGAACAAAAAGGCGGCTTTTGACTATTTTTTCGAAGAACGCTACGAGGCGGGCATGGTGCTCGAAGGCTGGGAGGTCAAGGCCATTCGCGAAGGCAAGGTGCAGCTGACCGACGGCTACGTGGTGATCCGCAATGGCGAGTTGTTCATCATTGGCTGCCTGATCAACCCGCTCAAAACGGCATCAACCCACATCAACCCCGAGGCCGCACGCACGCGCAAACTGCTGCTGAACAAGGAAGAGATCAAGCGCCTGATCGGCAAGATCGAGCAAAAGGGTTACACCCTGGTGCCGATCAATTTGCATTGGAAATCAGGCAAGGTGAAATGCGACATCGCGCTGGCCAAGGGCAAGGCCGAGCACGACAAGCGCAACACCATCAAGGACCGCGAAGGCAAACGCGAAGTCGAACGCGTGATGAAAAGCCGCCACCGTTAAAGCCCGATGGGCTAATTTGTAGGTCGGTGGTCGAAGACCCCGACATGGGCCTGTGCCGAAGCCTGCAAACGTTGGACTCTTCGAGTGCCGACCTACGAGTTGCGACCGTTATTGGCTAATTTGTAGGTCGGTGGTCGAAGACCCCGACA
The DNA here is from genome assembly GCF_003063315.1 of Limnohabitans sp. T6-5. Classification (GTDB taxonomy): domain Bacteria; phylum Pseudomonadota; class Gammaproteobacteria; order Burkholderiales; family Burkholderiaceae_C; genus Limnohabitans_A. The sequence continues at coordinate 183,485 of NZ_NERV01000002.1, read as the reverse complement.
TGGGCTGCGCCAAGACCGCAAACGTCGGACTCTGCGAGTGCCGACCTACGGAATGCCCTTCATGACGCAGTAATAACATTCGAGCCCGATATGAATTTGTAGGTCGGTGGTCGAAGACCCCGACATGGGCTGCGCCAAGACCGCAAACGTCGGACTCTGCGAGTGCCGACCTACGGAATGCCCTTCATGACGCAGGAATAACGTTCGAGCCCGATATGAATTTGTAGGTCGGTGGTCGAAGACCCCGACATGGGCCTGCGCCAAGACCTGCAAACGTCGGACTCTGCGAGTGCTGACCTGCGGAAGACGGCGGATCAGCTCAGTTCACGCAAGGGGTGGGCGTGTGCGGGCCAGGGGCTGACGAAAAAGGTTGCCACTTCGGCGGCATCCACGTCTTCGACACGCGCGGGTTTCCAATTCGGGCTGTGGTCTTTGTCCACCGCGAGTGCGCGGATGCCTTCGACGGTTTCGCTGTCGTTGACGGCTCGCAAGGCGAAGCAGTGGCGCACCAGATCGCGTTCCATGCGCAGGTCATCGGCCAGGCTCATGGTGCGGGCGCGGCGAATTTGCTCAAGCACCACGTTCAGCATCAAGGGCGAGCGTTGGCGCAAGGTCTTGGCCGTCTGCACCGACCATTCATCGCTGGCCGATTCGAGCTTTTCCAAGATCTCGCCGACCGTGGGCAAGGCAAACGAAGCATCTATTTCTGAGAGATGGGGCAGCCCGGTTTTTTGCAGATGGTCAAAGCGTGTGGTGACCCAGCGTTCGACGGCTGCGCCATTTTCAAACGGTGTTTCGATCAAGGTTTGCCACAGGTGGGCCAGTTTGCCTGAGGCGACCAGGCCATCGGCGAGGCCCGCGTGCACGGCGTCTTCACCTTGCAGCATGTGGCCGGTCAGGCCCAGGTATTCACCCAAACGGCCTGCGCAGCGGCTGAGGAAGTAACCACCGCCGACATCGGGGAACAAGCCAATGTTGGTCTCGGGCATGGCCATCTTGCTGCGCTCGGTGACCACACGTACGCTCGCGCCCTGGCTGATGCCCATGCCACCGCCCATGACGATGCCGTCCATCAGCGCGATGTAGGGCTTGGGGTAGGTGTGAATGAGGTGGTTCAGGCGGTACTCTTCGGTGAAGAAGTCTTCCAGTTGTGGATTGCCCGCTGTGGCCGCCGCATGAAAAAACCGGATATCGCCACCCGCACAAAAAGCACCAAAAGGCCCTTCTTTGTTGGTGCCGCGAACGGCCACTGCCAGCACTTGCGGGTCGTTTTGCCAGGCCAGCAAAGCGGCCGTGATGTGGCGAACCATGTCCAGCGACAAGGCATTGAGCGCCTTGGGACGGTTCAAGGTGAGGCAGCCTATGCGGCCTTCAATTTGTGCGATGACATCAGACATTGTTTTGTCTCCAGCCTAACCATTGGTTCATGAGCAACGCCCCCAGGACCAGGGAGCCCCCTAACAACACACTCGCTTGCGGTGCTTCGTTGGCCCCCCACCAAGCCAGCGCGATGCCAAAAACGATTTCCAGCAAAGCCAGCAAGGCCACTTCGGGGGCTTTCAGCACGCGCGCGCAGACCACCGACAAAGCACAGGGAATGGCCAACTGAAACAGACCGAGCACTGCCAGCCAACCCACATCATGCGCCGAGGCTTGAAAAGGCATGGCCAGGGGCAGTGTGAGCAATGAAGAAATGAGGGCTCCGAGCAAGACCGAAGGCACGAGGTCAAGCTTCTGACCTTCGCTTTGGCTTTTTTGCACAAGCGTCCATTGCACCGCACCGGCGATGGGCACACACAAAGCCACCAAAGAACCTATCAGGAAGTTGGGGGCACCCAAACTCAGTTGGGAGGCATACATCCAGCCAATGCCAATGCCCGCGAGCACGATGGCGCCCCAGGTACGCCGGGGCAATAGGTGCCCCAGAAAGATGCGGGTGATCAGGGCGGTGAGCAAAGGGCCCAGCGCCATGGTGATGAGGACATTGGCCACCGCTGTCAGCGTGAGGGCCAGCATGAAGGCGGTGAACATGACACTCCAGCACACGCCAGAGAGCCAAAAATAAGGGCTGCGCCAGGGCATGCGGGACCACACGCCCCTGCCCTGCCACAGCGGGAGGATGATCACCAGCGACAGCATCGTGAAGAAGCTGCGCCAGAACGTCACCTCAAAACTGCGGGCTTGTTCCAGATGGCGGGTGACAACGCCGGCCATGGACCACATGGCTGTGACCAGGACCATCATTGCCACCGCTTGGCCATGCCGGAGTTTCATGTCAAGCCCCGCAGTTTCAGATCACTTGTTGCGCTTGCGGTCGCTTTCCTTCAGGAAGCGCTTGCGCAGACGCACGCTCTTGGGCGTGATTTCGACCAGCTCGTCGTCCTCGATGAACTCGACGCCGTATTCCAGGGTCAGGTCAATCGGAGGCGTGATCTTGATCGCGTCTTCCTTGCCGGACACACGGAAGTTGGTCAGCTGCTTGGTGCGGGTGGCGTTGACCACCAAGTCGTTGTCACGGCTGTGGATGCCGACGATCATGCCTTCGTACACCGGATCGTTCGCCTTGACGAACATGCGGCCACGGTCGTCGAGCTTGCCCAGGGCGTAGGTGAAGATTTCACCGTCGTCCATGGAGATCAGCACGCCGTTCTTGCGGCCACCGATTTCACCTTTGTGTGGCTCGTAGCCGTCAAAGATGTTGGAGATCAGGCCCGAGCCACGGGTCAGGTTCAGGAATTCGTTGGAGAAACCGATCAGGCCACGGGCCGGGATGCGGTATTCCAAACGGACGCGACCGCGGCCATCGGGTTCCATGTTGACCAACTCGCCCTTGCGCTCGCCCAGGGCTTGCATGACGCCGCCCTGGTGGGTTTCTTCGATGTCGGCCGTGACCAACTCGATAGGCTCATGGCGTTCGCCGTCCACATCGCGGAACAGCACGCGTGGCTTGGACACAGCCAGCTCGTAGCCTTCGCGGCGCATGTTTTCCAGCAAGATGGTCAGGTGCAATTCACCGCGACCCATGACTTCAAAGATACCTTCTTCGTCAGTTTCGTTAACGCGCAGGGCCACGTTGTGTTGCAGTTCTTTTTGCAGGCGGTCCCAGATTTGACGGCTGGTGACGAACTTGCCTTCACGGCCTGCCAATGGCGAGGTGTTCACGCAGAAGTTCATGGTCAGTGTCGGCTCGTCCACCTTCAGCATGGGCAGCGGTGCGGGATTGGCCGGATCGGTCACGGTCACGCCGATGTTCAAGTCGGCAATGCCGTTGATCAAAACGATGTCGCCAGGACCGGCTTCGGTCACTTGCACGCGGTCCAGACCCTGGAATGTCAGCACTTGGTTGACGCGGCCTTTGATGGACGAGCCGTCTGGGCCTTCCATGACGATCACGTCCATGTTGGGCTTGATGGTGCCCTGGCTGATGCGGCCCACGCCGATACGACCCACGAAGGTCGAAAAATCGAGTGCCGAAATTTGCAGTTGCAAAGGGGCTGCTGGGTCACCCGAGTTGGGTTTGACGTGCTTGAGCACAGTGTTGAACAGGGCCGACATGTCAGGACCCCACTGTTCACCAGGAGCGCCCTCTTCCATGGATGTCCAGCCGTTGATACCGGAGGCATACACCACTGGGAAGTCGAGTTGCTCGTCGGTGGCGCCGAGTTTGTCGAACAGGTCAAAGGCTGCGTTCACGACTTTGTCGGGGTTGGCGCCGGGTTTGTCGACTTTGTTCACGACCACGATGGGCTTGAGGCCCAAGGCCAAAGCTTTTTTGGTCACGAAACGGGTCTGAGGCATGGGGCCTTCTTGCGCGTCGATCAACAGCACCACGCCGTCAACCATGGACAGGGCACGTTCCACTTCACCGCCGAAGTCCGCGTGTCCGGGCGTGTCGACGATGTTGATGTGGGTGCCTTCCCAGCTCACGGCACAGTTTTTGGCCAGGATGGTGATGCCGCGCTCGCGTTCGATGGCGTTGTTGTCCATCACGGTGTCGACCACTTTTTCGTGGTCAGCGAAGGTTCCGGATTGGCGCAGAAGTTGGTCGACCATGGTGGTTTTACCGTGGTCAACGTGCGCGATGATGGCGATGTTGCGAATTTGCTTGCTCATGCTTTCTTCCTTTAAACCTGCGCGGCCAGCAACGGCTCGGTAACAGGCGATCTTTCCAAAATCTGTTGAATTTCGATCGGGCTCAACAATCGACCCGGAATCAATTCGCCGCTTTGTACATGCGCTGTTCCCAGCAATGCACGAGGATGTTCTCCATAAACGGCCACATGATCACAATCAACCCAAGGGCCGCGTCGGCGCACCCCACTCAAAAATCTTCCGGCGTTTTCGCTGTCCAGACTCACTTCGGTGTAGCCCGGCAGCAAGACGTCCACTGGCTGCAAAGCGCTCATGCGCTCGTCTTCAGCCATGGCCTCCAGGGCTTGCAGCGTCACGCACTGGGACGCATCAAACGGCCCGGTCACCACCCGGCGCAGCGCGCTCAAGTGTCCGCCACAGCCCAACGCCTCAGCGATGTCTTCGCCCAGCGTGCGGATGTAGGTGCCCTTGCTGCACGCCACGCGCAAACGCAAAAACGGTGCATCACCTTGCAGCTGCATGTCCAGCAGTTCCAGGTCATGGATCACCACGTTGCGCGGCTCGCGCTCCACGGTTTCGCCATTGCGGGCGTATTCGTACAAGGCTTTGCCGTCCTTTTTCAAGGCGCTGTGCATCGGTGGCACCTGGCTGATGGGGCCCATGAAACGGTCCAGCACTTCCACCACCATGCCCGGCGTGCATGTCACGTCCCGGGTCTCCATCACTTCACCTTCGGCGTCGGCCGTGGTGGTTTTCACACCAAGGCGGACAGTGGTTTCATACACCTTGTCAGCATCAAGATGCTGCTGACTGAATTTGGTCGCCGCACCAAAGCACAAGGGCAACACGCCCGTGGCCAAGGGGTCGAGCGTGCCTGTGTGGCCTGCTTTTTCAGCACGCAGCAACCACTTGGCCTTTTGCAAAGCCTGGTTGCTGGATAAACCCAGGGGTTTGTCAAGCAACAACACCCCGTGCACAGGGCGCCGCTGCACCCTGGTGCGGGGCGCGGTCGTCATTCTTCGGCGTCTTTTGCACGAGAGGCCACAGCCTTGGAGATCAAGGCGTTCATGTCGGAGGCGCGCTCGGTGGTGCGGTCAAACATGAAGTGGAGTGTGGGCACGGTGTGGATGTGCAGTCGCTTGAACAAACCATTGCGCAAGAAACCCGCAGCTGCGTTCAGGCCTTCAGTGGCTTCGTCGGGGTTGCCGGTCAAGACACTGAAGAACACTTTGGCATGGGCGTAGTCGGGTGTCACCTCGACCGCGTTGATCGTGACCATGCCCACACGTGGGTCTTTCAACTCACGCGCGATCAACTCGGCCAGATCGCGCTGGATCTGGTCGGCCACGCGGAAACCGCGGTTCGGTACGGATGAAACCTTTTTACGGGCCATTTACAGCGTTCTCGCGATTTCCTTGACTTCGAAGAATTCGAGTTGATCGCCTTCTTTGATGTCGTTGTAGTTTTTGAGCTTGATACCACACTCGAAGCCTTCTTTGACTTCGCGCACGTCGTCCTTGAGGCGCTTGAGCGAATCGAGCTCACCGGTGTAGATGACCACGTTGTCACGCAACAGGCGGAACTTGGCGTTGCGGGTGACTTGACCCGAAGTGACCATACAGCCTGCGACGGTACCGATTTTGGAGGCGACGAACACGGTACGGATTTCGGCCATACCCATGATTTCTTCGCGCTGCTCGGGTGCCAACATGCCCGACATGGCGGCTTTGAGTTCATCCACAGCGTCATAAATGATGTTGTAGTAATGAACGTCAACGCCGTTGCCTTCGGCCAGTTTGCGGGCGCCTGCATCGGCACGCACGTTGAAACCGATCACGATGGCCTTGGAGGCGATGGCCAGGTTGATGTCCGACTCGCTGATACCACCCACGCCGGAATAGACCAACTGGACTTTCACCTCGTCGGTTGACAGCTTGAGCAAGGATGCGCCCAGGGCTTCTTGCGAACCTTGCACGTCGGCCTTGATGATGATCGGCAGCATCTTGACTTCGCCCGCAGACATGTCGGTGAACATGTTTTCGAGCTTGGCCGCTTGTTGCTTGGCCAGCTTGGTGTTGCGGAACTTGCCTGCGCGGTAAGTGGCGATTTCGCGGGCACGACGCTCATCGGTCATGACCATGAACTCGTCACCGGCTTGCGGCACTTCGGTCAGACCTTGAATTTCGACCGGGATCGATGGGCCTGCCGATTTGATGGCAGCGCCGTTTTCATCGAGCATGGCGCGCACGCGGCCAAAGGTCTGGCCAGCCAGCACCACGTCACCGGTGTTCAGGGTACCCGACTGCACCAGGATGGTGGCCACGGGGCCGCGACCTTTGTCCAGACGCGCTTCGATGACCAAGCCCTTGGCGGCAGCAGCCACCGGGGCCTTGAGTTCCAGCACTTCGGCTTGCAAGAGCACTTGCTCGAGCAAGTCGTCAATGCCCATGCCGGTCTTGGCAGACACAGAGACGAATGGCGAATCGCCACCGAACTCTTCGGGCACGACTTCTTCGGCGATCAGCTCGGCGCGAACGCGTTCGATGTTCGAGTCGGGCTTGTCCATCTTGTTGATGGCCACCACGATGGGCACACCGGCCGCTTTGGCGTGTTTGATGGCTTCTTTGGTCTGGGGCATGACACCGTCGTCACCCGCAACCACCAGGATGACGATGTCGGTGGCTTGCGCACCACGGGCACGCATGGCCGTGAAGGCCTCGTGACCTGGGGTGTCCAGGAAAGAAATCATGCCGCGTGGTGTTTCCACGTGGTAAGCACCGATGTGCTGTGTGATGCCACCAGCCTCACCCGATGCCACTTTGGCACGGCGGATGTAATCGAGCAGCGAAGTTTTACCGTGGTCAACGTGGCCCATGACGGTCACCACTGGGGCACGCGGCAAGGATTCGGCGTTTTGATCGGACACTTCTTCGTCGGTGAAGGCTTCTGGATCATCCAGTGCTGCAATCACGGCCTTGTGGCCCATTTCTTCCACCACGATCATGGCGGTGTCTTGGTCCAGTGGCTGGTTCATGGTGGCCATCTGACCCAGCTTCATCAGGTGTTTGATGACTTCAGAAGCCTTGATGGCCATCTTGTGCGCCAATTCGGACACGGTGATGGTTTCTGGGACGTGGACTTCCAGCACGCGAACTTCTGCGGGGGCAGCGCTGTGGTGCGAATCATCACGGTCGCGTTCGTTGCCGCGACGTCCACGGGGACCGCCACGCCAGTTGTTGCGGCCCACACCACCGCTGGAATCTCCACGGGTGGGAATGGCTTTTTTCTTGGCCGGATCACCCGCCCAGCTGGATGACAGCTTGGCAGATTTGACTTCTTTGTTGCCACCGGGCGATGCGGGCTCGGCCGCTTTGGCCGCAGCTGCTGCGGCTGCACGAGCGCCAGGTGCGGGTGTGCCTGCAGGCTTGTGCAAGGTGCCTTTGACAGCCGCTTTGGCTTCGACTTTGGGCTCTTCCTTTTTCGCAATGAGCACCTTCTTGGGGGCATTCATCATGTTGCGAATGGCTTCAGCTTCGGCCAGTGCCTTGCGACGACGCTCATCCAGATCGCGTGCGCGTGCTGCTTCTTCGTCAGCGCGGGCTTTGGATTCAGCGGCTGCTTTTTGGGCAGCTGCTTCACGGGCTTCTTGATCGGCTTTGGCTTTTTCGGCGGCTTTGGTCGCAGCGATTTCGGCTGCAGACACCACCGGTGCTGCTGGCTTGGCTTGTTGCTGCGATGCGGCGTTGATGCTGGCGGCTTCGGCGCGGGCACGTTGCTCACGCTCTTCGCGGCTCAATGCAGGCTTGGCGACTTCTGCGGCGGCGGCAGCTTGAGCTGCGGCTTGCGCGGCAGCCTTGGCTTCGGCTTGGGCCTGCTGCTCTTGCGCCAGAGCTTGCGCACGTTGTGCAGCTTCTTGCTCTTCGCGAGCACGGCGCTTTTCAGACAGCTCTTCTTCCTGACGACGGATCAGCTCGGCTTGACGGCGCGCTTCTTCTTCGCGGCGGGCCAGTTCAGCATGGTCAATCACGGGCTCTTGAGGTTCTTGCACCTGTGGCTCATTGACGGGTTCATCTTCGCGCTTGATCAGGGTGCGCTTTTTGCGCACTTCGACCTGGATCGTGCGGGCTTTGCCCGAGGCGTCGGCTTGCTTGATCTCACTGGTGGATTTTTTCACCAGGGTGATTTTTTTGCGATCGCCTGCTTGGGTGCCATGACTGGCTTGCAGGTAACCAAGCAATTTTTGCTTGTCAGCATCATTCAGCGTGTCGCTGTCAGAGCTTTTGGCAACCCCTGCGGAGCGCAATTGCTCCAGCAAGACATCGGCAGATTTTTTGAGTTCGTTTGCGAACTCGGCAACAGTGGTACTGGACATATTGTGTTCAAGCCTCCATCAGCTTCAGGCCTGGCCTGCGAACCAATGTTCGCGGGCTTTCATGATCAGGGCGGTGGCCTCTTCGGCGTTTTGACCGGTGATATCGGTCAATTCGTCGGTGGCCAGGTCAGCCAGGTCATCACGGGTATGGATACCCGCTTCGACCAGCTTGGAAATCAGCTCAGGCGTCAGGCCTGGCAAATCACGCAAATCTTGCGATACATCGTCAACGCTCTCTTCACGAGCGATTTCCATGGTGAGCAAGGCGTCTTTGGCACGCGCGCGCAGTTCGTTGATCGTGTCTTCGTCGAAGCTTTCGATCTCCAGCATTTCCTGGATGGGCACGTAGGCCACTTCTTCGAGGCTGGTGAAACCTTCTTCGATCAGGATGTCGGCAATTTCCTGGTCTACGTCGAGCTTTTCCATGAACAGCTGGCGGATACCGGTGGTTTCTTCGGCCTGCTTTTGGGCAGACTCGGCCGCGTCCATGATGTTGATCTTCCAGCCCGTGAGGTCAGAAGCCAGGCGGACGTTTTGACCACCACGGCCAATCGCAATGGCCAGGTTTTCTTCGTCCACTACCACGTCCATGGCGTGCTTTTCTTCGTCCACCACGATGGACTGCACGTTGGCCGGAGCCAGGGCGCCAATCACAAACTGGGCGGGGTCTTCGCTCCACAACACGATGTCTACGCGTTCGCCAGCGAGTTCGTTGGTCACGGCGTTCACACGGGTGCCACGCACGCCAACGCAGGTGCCGATGGGGTCCACGCGCTTGTCATGCGAGAGCACGGCAATTTTGGCGCGAGAGCCTGGGTCACGGGCGCAGGTCTTGATTTCGAGCAAGCCTTGTTCAATTTCGGGTACTTCCTGACGGAACAGCTCGATCATGAATTCGGGTGCAGAACGCGACAAGATGATGGGGGCGCCACGCAGGGTCAGGTCCACTTCCATGATCATGGCGCGCACGCGGTCGCCGCTGCGCAGGTTTTCCTTGGGGATCATTTCGCTGCGACGCAGGCGGCCCTCAACGCGACCGGCTTCACAAATCAGGTCACCCTTGTCCATGCGCTTGACCGTGCCGACAAAAATCTTTTCGCCACGCGACATGAAGTCGTTGAGCAGCATTTCGCGCTCAGCGTCACGGATTTTTTGCAAGATCACCTGCTTGGCGGCCATGGCGCCAATGCGGCCAATGGGCAAGGATTCGATCGGCTCTTCGATGTACTCGTCGATTTCGATGTCAGGAATTTGCTCTTTGGCTTCGAACAGCAGGATTTCCTGGTCAGGCTGCTGCAAACCGGCTTCATCGGGCACCACATGCCAGCGGCGGAAAGTTTCGTAGTTGCCGCTGTCGCGGTCCACCGCCACGCGGATGTCCACTTCGCCGGAATACAGTTTTTTGGTGGCTTGCGCCAAAGCGGCTTCCACAGCACCAAACACCACGTCGCGCTCAACGTTCTTTTCACGTGAGATGGCTTCGACCAACATCAACATTTCGCGATTCATGACTCGACTCTCCTGTTCCACTGGGCCTGGAATTCAGACCCGATAAAAATGCTTAACCACCTGAGGCCTGTTTTCAGGCTTGACCTTTGGGCTTGCGCCCTTTGAAATCGACCACAGGCGCCAATCGGGCACCCTGCAATTCATCCAGCGTGAATCCCAGCGCATGCAAAGGCGCAGGCACTCGTTTCTTGCTGATTCTTTGACCGGGCTTGACAGCAGGCTCATCACTCCAGACGACCTGCCAGCCATGGCCTTGGGCAGCGCGTTCGAGCGTGCCACGGAATTTTTTGCGGTTGGCACTGACCATGCCTGCCGCGTTTTCGCCCATGGGGGCCTTGAGGGTGATGTCGATCAATTCGCCAACAAAACGCTCGAAATCTTTTTCATGCCGCAGTGGGCGGTCAATGCCTGGCGAAGAGACTTCCAGGCGGTTGTAGGTCACGCCGTCCACTTCGAGGGCAAATTGAAGTTGCCGGTTGACCTTTTCACAGTCTTCCACATTGATGAACAGATCGGAGCCGGGCTGCCATGGCCAATCGATGGTGATGCGCAACAAGCCGCCGGCTGAGCGCTCTATCTCGACCAGGTCATAGCCCAGGCCGGTAACGGTTTCTTCAACGATTTGCTGCAATGCCACAGAACTTCGAAATGCCAAACTTAAAAAGGAAAGACCCAAAAAAAACGGGCGGTGAAAACCCGCCCGTTTGGTCGTGAAGCTCGTATTCTAGCCGAAAAACGTGCTAAGTGTGTGATTTCTAAGGAAAACAACAATGACTCATAAGATGCCAACTTCACAAATCCGGGAAGGCATCAAGCAAGTGGCGGGTGTAGGAATGCTGTGGCCGAGTTAGCACATCGAGTGCAGGCCCGGACTCGACAACATGCCCGCCTTGCAAAACCATCACTTGGTGCGCCATGGCACGCAAGACATCAACGTCGTGGGTAATCAATAAATACGCGATGCCCCTGCTTCGCTGCAACGCCTGAAGTAATTTCAGAATTTGCTTTTGCACCGTGACATCGAGTGCGCTGGTCGGTTCATCCAGAACCAACAGCGCAGGCTCGACCACCAAGGCCCTGGCCAGGGCGATGCGTTGCCGCTGGCCACCTGAAAACGCATGCGGATAGCGGTTGAGCAACTGCGGAAAATCTTCACTGGACAAGCCCACTTCGGCCAAAGTGGCCCGAACCCGTTGCTCAATGTCAGACTCTGTCAGGTGAGGCTGGTGCAGCCTCAAGCCTTCCGAGACGATTTCGCCAACCGTCATGCGCGGCGACAGGCTGCCAAAAGGGTCCTGAAAAACCACTTGAACGCGTTGGCGCAAGGCCTTGTCTTTTCGGGGTTGGCCTTGCCAAGCCTGCCCGTCAAATGTCACCTTGCCCTCAAACGGGATCAGGCCCAGCACAGCCTGGGCCAGACTGGACTTGCCGGAGCCGGACTCTCCCATCACCCCCAATGTGGTGCCACCCGGAATGACGAAATCAGCGCCATGCAAGGCCGTGAAGTGTGATTTGGCCCACCAACCGCGCCACCCTGGGACAGGCATCGGATAGCGCACACACAAGTCGCTGGCCTGTACAACAGGGGCAGTTTGAGTTGCGGCATCGGTTTCTCGCAAGCCATCCCGGGATGGGCGGCTGTCGAGCAGCTTTTGGGTGTAAGGATGCTGCGGCCTGGAGAACACGGCATGCAGATCGCCCTGCTCCACCAGGTGACCTTTTTCCATCACGGCTACGCGGCTCGCAAAGTGTCGAACCAAGACCAGGTCATGGGTGATGAGCAGCACCGCCATGCCTGTTTTTTCTTGCAATACCGACAACAGATTCAGCATCTGAAGTCGCAAGCTGGCATCCAGTGCCGTGGTCGGTTCATCGGCCAGCAGGAGTTTGGGCTCGGAGGCCAAGGCCATGGCCATCATGGCCCGCTGGCGTTGCCCGCCAGACAGTTGGTGCGGGTAGGCATGAAAACGGCGCTGCGGGTCATCGATGCCGGTGTCGGCCAGCAAAGCCACTGCACGCTGATCGGCCTGTGGCCCAGGCAGCCATTTTTTGAGTTGCAGAACTTCCGAGATTTGTTGCCCCACCGTCATCAGGGGGTTGAGCGCTGTCATGGGTTCCTGAAAGATCATGGCGATCTCATCACCCCGAATGCGCTGCATCTCGGCAGGCGTTGCTTGCAACAAGTCTTGGCCTTGCCACAGCACCTGACCGCTCAGTTGCGCCGATTCCAGGAGGCGCAGGATGGACAGGGCCGTGACCGACTTGCCCGAACCCGACTCCCCCACCAAGGCCAGGCGCTCACCTGGCTGCATGCAAAGGTCCAGGCCGTGCACCACCTCGGTGCCACCAAAGGCCACGCTGAGTTGCTTCAATTGCAGCAATGGGGCTGTGCTCATGCATCCGCCTTTCGGGGGTCAAGGGCGTCGCGCAGGGCGTCTCCCATGAAGGTCAACAAAAGAAGCGTGACCACCAGAACCCCAAATGTTGAGATGGAAATCCACCAGGCGTCGATGTTGTTTTTGCCTTGTGAGAGCAATTCACCCAATGAGGGCGTGCCCGGCGGCACACCCAAGCCCAGAAAGTCCAAGGATGTCAAAGCCAAAATGGCACCACTCATGCGAAACGGCAAGAAAGTCACCACAGGGGTCATGCTGTTGGGCAGCACATGGCGCCAAATGATTTGCCAATGGCCCAGGCCCAGTGCTCGGGCGGATTTGACGTAATCGAGTTGGCGGTTGCGCAAGAACTCGGCCCGCACGTAGTCGGACAAGCCCATCCAGCCAAACAGGCTGAGCAAGAGCAGCAGCAACCCGACGCTGGGCTCGAAAACCGCCGAAAAAATGATCAGCAAATACAACTCGGGCATGGCGCTCCAGATTTCGATGAAGCGCTGAAACACCAAATCGGTCTTGCCCACAAAAAATCCTTGGACAGCCCCCGTCAGCACACCGAGCAACACACCAAAGACCGTCAAGGCCAGCGCGAACAGCACCGACACCCGAAAACCGTAAAGCAAGCGCGCCAGCACATCGCGGCCCCGGTCATCGGTGCCCAGCAGGTTGCGCGCCGAAGGCGGCGCGGGGTTGGGCAAAGGCGCAAAGTAATCAAGTGTGCTGTGGTGGTAAGGGTTGGGCGCTCTCAGTGCCCAATGGCCATCACGCGCCAATTGCTGCTGGATGAAGGGGTCCAGATAATCGGTCGGGGTTTCAAAATCACCGCCAAAGACCGTCTCAGGCAGTTGCTGAACGACCGGGAAGTACCAGTGCCCTTGATACCGCACCACCAGGGGTTTGTCATTGGACAAAAACTCAGCGCCCAGGCTGAGCACAAAGATCGTGGCAAAAATGATCAGGCTGCCAAAACCCAGGCGGTTGCGCTTGAAACGCAGCCAGGCCCTGCGGGATGGGGACAGCTGCGGCGAGGAAAGCGGTGAAGCGGTTGGGGTCATTGGTCGAACCTCACGCGAGGATCCACCCACAGGTAGCACAGGTCACTGATGAGTTTGGTGACCAGGCCGATCAGGGTGAACAGGTACAAGGTGCCCAGAACCACGGGATAGTCTCTGCGGATCACCGATTCATAACTGAGCAAGCCCAGACCGTCCAGCGAGAACAGGGTTTCAATCAGCAGTGAGCCGGTGAAAAAAGCCCCGATGAATGCCGCCGGGAAGCCCGTCACCAAAGGAATCAGGGCATTGCGCATGACATGGCGATAGAGCACGCGGCGCTCGCTCAGGCCTTTGGCGCGGGCGGTCAGCACGTATTGCTTGCGGATTTCTTCAAGAAAGGCATTTTTGGTCAGCATGGTGGTGACCGCAAAAGCCCCCAGGACGCTGGCCAGCACGGGCAAGGCAATGTGCCAGAGGTAGTCCACCACTTTGCTGCCCCAGCTGAGCTGCTCCCAATTGGACGAGGTCAGGCCGCGCAGCGGAAACCATTGCAACTGGCCACCAAAAACCACCAGCAAAGCCACGCCCAGAACAAAACCGGGTATGGCATAGCCCACGAGCACCAGCAAGCTGGTCACGGTGTCAAAGCGCGAACCGGCACGCACCGCCTTGGCAATGCCCAAAGGCACGGACACCAGATAACTCAAAAAGAAGGTCCACAGACCCAAGCTGATGGAGACAGGCAATTTGTCCTTGATCAGCGTCCAGACATCTTTGGGATAGAAAAAGCTCTTGCCCAAATCAAACCGGGCAAATTGCTGGAGCATTTGCCAAAAGCGTTCGGTGGCTGGTTTGTCAAAACCGTAAAGCGCTTTGATCTCGGCGATGCGCGAGGCATCCACCCCTTGGCGCCCCCGGTAACCACTGCCCGCAGCGGCAGCCCCCTCCCCGCCCGAGTCTCGGCCTTGCAATTGGGACACCATTTGCTCGACCGGTCCACCGGGCACAAACTGGATCACGACAAAGGTCATGATCAAGACGCCTAAGAGCGTCGGGATCATCAGTAAAAGTCGTTTGACGATGTAGGCCAGCATGGTCAGGGGGCTTTCTGTGGGGCCGTTGTGGGCGCCGATCTGGACCACCAGACCGTCGTAACCAGGGCTTCAGGCTGGTAGTAGCGCGGCAAGGCCTGGGGTCTGTCAAAGGCTGCGGCGCGCCAGGACACCCGATGCACCGCGCCGTACCAATGCGGCACCACGTAGTGCCCATGGCGCAGCACACGGTCCAGCGCACGCAAACTGGCCACCAGTTGCGGGCGCGATGTGGCGCCGAGGGCTTTGTCCAGCAAGGCATCCACAGCCGGATCTTTCAGGCCGAGCACATTGCCCGAACCCTCCACATCGGCCGATTTGGAGCCGAAGCGCTCCAGCAACTCGGTGCCCGGCGCTTCGCTGCCCACGGTGCGGTTGCTGACCATATCAAAATCAAAAACATCCATGCGCTTTTGCAGCAAAGCGAAATCAATCACCTTGTACTGCACCTGGATGCCCAGCTTTTCGAGGTTCTTGGCAAAGGGCGTGACCACACGGCCCATGGAGCCCGAGCTGTCCAGAAACTCGATGGTGAAAGGCGTGCCCTTGGCGTTGCGCAAGGCGCCATCGCGGTAAGTCCAGCCAGCGGCCTGGAGCAAGTCACGGGCTTGTCGCAGGTGATCGCGCAGGGTGTGGCCCGAGTCTGCAGCCAATTGGGTGCGGGGCGGCAAAGGCACATCGCTGTCCAACACCGCTGGCGACAGCTTGGCGCGCAAGGGCTCCAGCAAGGCCCGCTCTTCAGGGCCGGGTGGGCCTTTGGCTTCAAAGTCACTGGCCACAAAATAACCACGCACCCGGCTGTAAGCGTTGTAAAAGAGCTGGCGGTTCAGCCATTCAAAGTCCATGGCCAAGGCAATCGCTTGGCGTACCCGCACATCCTTGAACTTGTCGCGACGCAAGTTGAACTGAAAGCCCTGAAAATCGCCCGCATTGCCATGGGGCAACTCGGCTTTGACCAACTCACCCCGGTCAAACGCCCGCCCGGTGAAGGCCCTGGCCCATTCGCGGGCGATGAAGGACTGCATGTAGTCAAACTCACCGGCCTTGAAGGCTTCGAGTTGGGCCGTGCTGTCCTTGTAAATCTTGTAGGTGATGCGGTCAAAGTTGAACAGGCCGCGGCGCACGTTCAGGTCGCGCGCCCAGTAAGCCGCATCACGCACATACGTCACGTCTTTGCCAAACTGCACAGGCCCCATGCGGTAAGGCCCCGAAGCGATAGGCATGTCCATCACCATCTGGTCGAAGGCCTTGCGCACCTGTCCGACTTGCCCCCATTGGCGACTGAACACAGGCAAGCTGCCCACAATCAAAGGCAATTCGCGATTGGGCCGTACAAAATCGAAACGGATGATGCGCTCACCCAACACGGTCGCGGACTTGATTTCGCCAAAGTAGGTTCGGTATTGCGGGGCCGCTTGTTGACTGGTCAAACGCTCAAAAGAATACTGCACATCCGCCGCCAGCACCGCATCGCCGTTGTGGAACCTGGCCTGTGGATGGATGTGAAAGATGACCGACAAACGGTCAGGCGAAACCTGAATGTCCGATGCCAGCAAACCATACGCAGTGGTGGGCTCGTCCATGTTGCCGACCAGCAAGGTGTCAAACATCATGGCCTGCATGCCGGGCGGCGCACTGCCTTTGAGGGTGAAGGGGTTGAATTTATCGAAATTCGACTGGCGCGTGGGCGGCACCAAAACGATTTCACCGCCTTTGGGTGCTTGAGGATTCACATAAGAAAAATGCGAAAAATTTGCGGGATATCGAATATCACCAAACTGCGCATAAGCGTGTGCAGCCCAACTTGGCGCGACCATGCAACCGAGGAGCGCCACCGCCCAACGCATCCAAAATCGGGTCAAGACTGTTCGCATGCGACAATTCTGCCCACATTTTCTTGGAGTTGATGACATGAGTACAAAAACAGGATTTCTGGCCGGTAAAAAATTGCTGATCACCGGAGTTTTGTCCAACCGATCCATCGCTTACGGCATTGCCAAAGCCTGCCATGCACAAGGTGCCGAGCTGGCGTTCAGTTATGTGGGTGAGCGTTTCAAGGACCGTATCACCGAATTTGCAGCAGATTTTGATTCCAAGCTGATTTTTGATTGCGATGTCGGCAGTGATGAACAGATCGAAAAACTGTTCACCGACCTGTCGGCCACCTGGCCCAAGATCGACGGCTTTGTGCATGCCATTGGCTATGCCCCACGCGAAGCAATTGCGGGCGACTTTCTGGATGGCCTGTCACGCGAAGGCTTCAAGATTGCCCACGACATCAGCGCCTACAGCTTCCCCGCCATGGCCAAAGCGGCCCTGCCCTATCTGAACGACAAATCGGCTTTGCTGACGCTGACCTATCTGGGCGCCATCCGCACTGTGCCCAACTACAACACCATGGGCCTGGCCAAAGCCAGCCTGGAAGCCTCGGTGCGTTACCTGGCCGAATCCCTGGGCAGCCAAAACCGTGGCCTGCGCGCCAACGGCATCTCGGCCGGCCCCATCAAGACGCTGGCGGCCAGCGGCATCAAAGGTTTTGGCAAGATTTTGTCGGTGGTGGCCGAAGCCTCGCCGATTCGCCGCAACGTGACCATTGAAGACGTGGGCAATGTGGCTGCGTTCTTGCTGAGCGACCTGGCCGCTGGCGTGACCGCAGAGATCACCTATGTGGACGGTGGCTTCAGCCAGGTGGTGGGCGGGATTGCGGAGCCAGCAGCAACGTCTTGAAATTATTCTTGCAGACATGAAAAAAAGCGGCCAAGGCCGCTTTTTTTATTCTCCCCTGCCTCAGCTACCACCCCGACCTCAGGCCTTCACACAATCTGCAAAGTACCGCTTCTTGCCATCATCGTCCTTGATCTCCACCAGACCGTGGATGTCTGTCTCAAAGCCGGGGCACTTTTCGTTGAATTCGCGGGCGAACTTGAGGTAGTCCACGATCTTCTTGTTGAAGACTTCGCCGGGAATCAACAGCGGAATGCCCGGAGGGTAAGGCGTAACCAAACCGACGGTGATGCGGCCTTCCAGGTGGTCAATTTCCACGCGCTCGGTCTTGCGCTGGGCAATGTGGGCGTAAGCGTCTGACGGACGCATGGCCGGTGCGAGATCCGACAAATACATGTCGGTGGTCAGGCGCGCAATGTCGTACTTGGCGTACATCTCGTGCACATGCTGGCACAGATCGCGCAGGCCCATGCGTTCGTAACGCGGGTGCTTCTGGCAGAACTCCGGCATGATTTTCCACATCGGCTGGTTCTTGGCGTACTCATCTTTGAACTGTTGCAAAGCAGTCAGCAATGTGTTCCAGCGGCCCTTGGTGATGCCGATGGTGAACATGATGAAGAAGCTGTACAGGCCCGTCTTCTCAACCACCACACCGTGCTCGGTCAGGAACTTGCTGACGATGGACGCGGGGATGCCGGTCTTGTCGAACTTGCCATCCAGATCCAAGCCAGGCGTGACGATGGTCGACTTGATCGGGTCGAGCATGTTGAAACCATCTGCCAATTGCTGGCCAAAACCATGCCACTTGCTGGTCTTTTTGCGCGGGTCGTTGCGCAAGATCCAGTCGTCCGCACGGCCAATGCCTTCTTCGGCAAATTTTTCAGGGCCCCAGACCTTGAACCACCAATCTTTGCCGTACTCTGCATCAATCTTGCGCATGGCGCGGCGAAAATCCAGCGCTTCGGCAATGCTTTCTTCCACCAACGCGGTTCCGCCTGGCGGCTCCATCATGGCGGCCGCGACGTCGCAACTGGCAATGATGCTGTACTGCGGCGACGTCGAGGTGTGCATCAGGTACGCCTCATTGAACAGCGGCCTGTCGAGCTTGGTGTTTTGCGCGTCCTGCACCAGCACATGGCTGGCCTGGCTGATACCGGCCAGCAGCTTGTGGATGGACTGAGTGGCATACACCATCGACTCTTTCGGACGTGCGCGCTTTTTGCCCATCGCATGGTACGGACCATAAAACGGGTGGAACGCCGCATGGGGCAACCAAGCCTCGTCAAAGTGAAGGTTTTCCACGTAACCGTCGAGCATGCTCTTGATGGTTTCGGTGTTGTACAAGACGCCGTCGTAAGTTGACTGGGTCAAAGTCATGACGCGTGGCTTGACCTTTTTCGGGTCCACACCCTTGAGCAAAGGGTTGGCCTTGATCTTGGCCATGATGGCTGCGGGCTCGAACTCGCTTTTGGGGATGGGGCCAATGATGCCGAAATGGTTGCGCGTGGGCTTCATGAACACCGGAATCGCACCGGTCATGATGATCGCGTGCAGGATGGATTTGTGGCAGTTGCGGTCCACCACCACCACATCTCCGGGCGCGACCGTGTGGTGCCAGACGATCTTGTTGGAGGTGCTGGTGCCGTTGGTTACGAAGAAACAATGGTCGGCATTGAAGATGCGCGCGGCATTGCGCTCGCTTTCGCCAATGGCGCCGTTGTGGTCCAGCAATTGGCCCAACTCTTCCACCGCGTTGCACACGTCGGCCCGCAGCATGTTCTCGCCATAAAACTGGTGGTACATCTGGCCCACAGGACTCTTCAAAAAGGCCACGCCACCCGAGTGACCTGGGCAGTGCCATGAATACGAGCCGTCTTCGGCATAGTCGAGCAAGGCCTTGAAGAACGGCGGTTGCACGCCTTCCAGATAGCTCTTGGCTTCACGGATGATGTGGCGTGCCACAAACTCCGGAGTGTCCTCGAACATGTGGATGAAGCCGTGCAATTCACGCAGGATGTCGTTGGGCAGGTGGCGCGATGTCTTGGTTTCGCCGTAGATATAAATCGGCACATCGGCATTTTTGCGGCGCACTTCGTCGATGAAAGCGCGCAAGTTGATGACGGCCGGGTCCAGATCAGGACCGGGCGAGAACTCTTCATCGTCGATCGACAAGATGAAAGCGCTGGCACGGCTTTGCTGTTGGGCAAACTGCGACAAGTCGCCATAGCTGGTCACGCCCAAGACCTCAAACCCCTCACTGACAATGGCATCCGCCAAGGCGCGAATGCCCAGACCCGATGTATTTTCAGAACGGTAGTCTTCGTCAATGATGACGATGGGGAAACGGAATTTCATGGGCGGATGAGGGCAAAGGCCAAAAGAAAGACAAACAGCCGCGAAGTTTAAGGACAAAAACGCCTGGCAACGCAGCCGTCATGGAGAATTCACAAAAAAACCAAGGTGCAACAGACAGCAGACAAAGTTCAACCTATCTGCAGGACCCGTCAAAAACGACGATTTCCGCTGCTACAATACGACGCTTCGGAGCGGTGGATGAGTGGTTTAAGTCGCACGCCTGGAAAGCGTGTGTGGGTTAATAGCCCACCGCGGGTTCGAATCCCGCCTGCTCCGCCAAAACAAAAAAAGCCTGCACATGTGCAGGCTTTTTTTCGTCTGTGCATTCAAAACCGGCAGCGCCAGGTTTTGAATGACGCCCCCGAAACTCGGGGGCTGCCAGATCAGCGAACGACCGCGAGTTGGGCGCGCTCACCACCTTTGTAGGTGTACAGAGTCAAAGCGCCATTCTTGATGTCGCCCTTTTCGTCAAATGCGATGTCGCCTGTGACGCCTTTGTATTGGATGGCTTTCAAGACTGGCAGGTACTTGGCTGGGTCAGCAGAGCCCGCAGTCACCATGGCTGTGGCCATGACTTTCACAGCGTCATACACATAGGGAGCGTACACCTGCACGTCGGCATTGAATTTGGATTTGAAGTCGGTGCGGAACTTGTCCATACCGGCTTTTTGTTCGCCTTCCACACCACCGGCTTCAGCACAGAAGACGGTTTCGTCTTTCATCGCATCACCAGCCAGTTTGGCCAGCTCGGAAGTGCAGATGCCGTCGCCGCCCATGAACTTGGCCTGGATGCCCAGGGATTTCATCTGACGCAGCATGGGGCCAGCCACAGCGTCCATGCCACCGAAGAACACGATGTCAGGCTTCTTGGCCTTCAGGGTGGTCAGGATGGAGTTGAAGTCAGAAGCTTTGTCGGTGGTGAATTCGTGACCGACGATGGTGCCGCCTGCAGCGGTCGCGCCCTTCTCGAACTCTTCAGCGACGCCTTGGCCGTAAGCGGTACGGTCGTCAATCACAGCGATGTTTTTACCTTTGAGGGTTTCCACAGCGTATTTGCCGAGGGTACCGCCCAGGTGCACATCGTCAGCCACTACGCGGAACGCGCCTGTGTAACCTTGGCGGGTGTACTTGGGGTTCGTTGCCGATGGAGAGATTTGAGGAATACCAGCCGTGTTGTAGATTTGCGAAGCTGGAATGGTGGTACCGGAGTTCAGGTGACCAATCACGCCGTTGACTTTGGCGTCCACCAGCTTTTGAGCGGCAGCAGTGCCTTGCTTGGGATCAGCGGCATCATCTTCGGCCAGCAGTTCAAATTTGACGGCTTTGTCGCCAAATTTCAGACCTGCTGCATTGAGCTCTTCGATGGCCATGCGGGCACCGTTTTCGTTGTCCTTGCCCAAGTGAGCAATGGCACCACTGACGGGTCCAACGTGACCAATTTTGACAACCACGCCATCCGACGCGGCTTCTTTTTTGCCGCATGCGGCCAAAACCATTGCGGCTGCAGCCACCGCGACCAAAGTCAAAGAACGATTACGAGAAGATTTCATATGAACTCCGAAAAAAATTTTGCTCGAATTAAGCAGCCTGTGAAGATACTGCAAAAACGAAAGTTGTGCGTCAGGGAAAACCAAAATTCACAGAGATTTTCGCAAAAATTAACCCTTGGGATTTTGATATTTCTCAGAACGTTTCTCCCACAGACCCTGAATGCTTCTGCGCACCAATTCGGTGGTCAAGCGATCCAATTCGGGGCGCAAGCCATCAAGCAATTCATTGGACATGGAAAACAAGGCCGCGCGTTCCGCTTCGCGCACATCCAGCGCCACCCTTACGGCTTCAGGGATCAGGGATGCGTCAAGCGCGGCGTTCAGTGTGGGAATTTCAGCCTCTGCTGGGATGGCATCCTGGCTGTTTGAGGGGGGCAAGGGATGGGTCATGATGCAGAAACTTTGGACAAGTCGTGTTGCAACAAATCATAGCCCTGAGCTGTGTAATGCTTCCAACGTTGGCGAGCGCACATTCGGCTGTGGTCATCCATGGCCACAATTTCGATCAGTCGCTCAAAACGTTCAAAGCCCTCCGGCACGTCGTCGCCCAGATTGAGCAGTACATCCAAGGTCCCCAGATCAGTGGTACTGGGACTCAAGAGGATGGCCGAAGCCTGCTGAATATCTGTGGGGTTGGCCGTGGTGCTGTGTGGCAAAAAATCTGTGGCTGAAAAGGTCCAAAGTGCCGCATCCAACTGGCGCAAAGTGGCCTGCGCCCCGACAACGCCCACGCGCAAACTGCGTCCATGCGCTTTGCGCAGCAGCCGACAAGCGTATTGCAGGCGCTCCGGGGCATTGAAGTGAAATTCGATGCGGGTCATTGACGCCACCGTCAAGTGCGGCGGGGCTTGGCCCTGCCTGCGGTTTTTAGAGGCGTTTTAGCTGCTGCTTGGCCAGGCACTTTGGAAGTGGTGTGTGACAACAGATACGTCAGCAGCAAGGCCACGGGCCGCCCCGTGGCGCCTTTGGCCGCACCACTGCGCCAGGCAGTGCCCGCAATATCAAGGTGCGCCCAGGGGTAGCGCGAAGCAAAACGCTGCAAAAATTTGGCGGCCGTGACCGAGCCGCCTGCCCTGCCTGCCACGTTGGCCACATCGGCAAAGCGGGTCTTCAGGCCTTCGGCATAGTCGTCGTCCAGGGGCATGCGCCAGCATGCATCACCGGCTTCTTCACCCGCCTGTTGCAAGGCCTGGGCCAGATCATCGTTGCTGGAAAACAGACCCGAGCGCACAGCGCCCAAAGCGATCACGCACGCGCCAGTCAAGGTGGCAATGTCGATCACGGCTTGGGGCTTGAAGCGCTCGGCATAGGTCAGTGCATCGCACAGCACCAGGCGACCTTCAGCATCGGTGTTGAGGATTTCAATGGTCTGACCGCTCATGCTGGTGACCACATCACCGGGCTTGACGGCTTGGCCACTGGGCATGTTTTCGGTGGCTGGAATCAGGCCCACCACATTGATGGCCGGTTTGATCTGCGCCAAAGCCTTGAAGACGCCCAAAACGCTGGCCGCACCGCTCATGTCGTATTTCATTTCATCCATTTCAGCCGCTGGCTTGATGGAGATACCGCCAGTATCAAAGGTGATGCCTTTGCCCACCAGAACCACAGGCGCTTGCGCTGCCGGTGCGCCGTTGTAGCGCATGACGATGAATTTCAGTGGTTCAGTAGCACCTTGGGCAACGGCCAAAAAGGCGCCCATGCCCAGTTTGGTGACTTCACGCACACCCAGCACCTCGCATTTGAAGCCCGCGCCCTTGGCAATGCCTTGGGCGGCCTGGGCCAGCAAGGTGGGGGTGGCATGGTTGGCCGGCCGATTGGCCCACTCTTTGGCCACTTCAACACCCTGGACCAGGGCCTGCGCGCGCGCCAAGGCTTCACGGCGGGGGGCGTCGACCGTGTCCATGCTGAACATGACCTGCTTGAGCGTTCTGGGTTTGGGCTTGCTCAGGGTGCTGGTGTAACTGTAAGAAGCTTCGGCCAAAGCACTGACGGCCGCTTGCAGGGCCTGCGCAGACACGTCGGCCAGCGCATGAACGCCCAAGTTTTTGAGTTTGACGGATTTCAAGGCCCCCCAGGCCGCAGCGATGGCTCGGCGCATGTGTGCAGGAGTGCTGTCCTCGGTGCACACCACCACGACCTGACGCGACTTGACGCCCGCCAAGGCATACAAGGACAAGACATTACCGGCCTTGAGCTCAAAATCTCCATGCTGGATCGCTGTGCGCACCACGGAAACGATGGGATTGGCGATGTCCAGCGATTCAGGCAATTGAGAGGGCCACAAAACGATCAGGGCATCCTGTTCGTCGCGAATGATGCGTGAAAGGGTACGTTTTTGGATTTCGAAGTTCATAATTCAGCTTTTCCTTCGCGCCAATGTTATTCCATTCTCCCCTTCGCCAAGACTTGGCACATGATTTCAAAGACGTACAGCGCAGACTGCATGGTCTGATCTGCCGCGTGCTCTGCCTGCCATCGTTGGCTTTGATGGATCAGCCCACACCCTGCGGGGCTCGCGCATGAAAACCGTTCGCCGTTTGCTGCATGGCGAGATTTTGCTGGCGGTAACTTTTGTGGCGGCCAGCTTTCTGGCTCTGTTCGGTTTTTTTGACCTGGTCAGCGAACTGCAAGAACTCAACCGTTACGCCGCCCAGGGCTACCAGTTGCAACATGCCCTGCTCTACATCGGACTGAAAGTGCCGGTGCATCTGTATGAGCTGCTGCCCATTTCTGTCTTGATCGGGACCATTTTGGTCATGGCCAGGCTGGCGCAAAGCTCGGAATTCACCATCTTGCGCACTGGTGGACTGGACCCTTTGCGTGCCTTGGGCTCCTTGATGAGCCTGGGGCTTATTTTTGTCACCCTCACCTTTCTCAATGGCGACTACCTGGCCCCCTGGGCCGATCGACAGGCCATTCAGCTCAAAGGCCCGTTTCAGGGGCGCCTAACCATTGGACAGACTGGCGCTTGGCTGAAAGAAACGCAAGGCACTCGTCACTTTGCGGTCAACGTACGCTCGTTTGACGGCCTGGCGCACATGGAAAACATCCGCATCCATGAGTTCAACGTCCAGGGTCAACTGCAAAGCATCACCACTGCTGCGCAAGGCGTGATCCAGAACAACGCCTGGCTGCTCAAAGACGGCGAGAGAAAGACCATTTCACACGTTGAAGCCTCCCACCAGCTCAGCTTCAAGTCCGAGCGCGTGGTGGAACAGCTGTGGCCCACGCACATCAGCACCGACATGGTCGCCGCCGCCTTGCTCAGTCCCGAACGCATGCGCATTGTGGATTTGTTCCAGTACATCCGCCATCTGTCGCAGAACAAACAGAATGCTCAGGCCTACGAAATCGAGTTTTGGCGCAAAGTGTTCTACCCGCTCAGCTGCCTGGTGATGCTGGTGCTGGCCATGCCGTTTGCGTATTTGCACTTTCGCTCAGGACAAATTGCCGGACACGTCTTTTTGGGTGTCCTGGCGGGCATCAGCTTCACCTTGCTGAGCAATCTGTTTGGTTTCGTGGGCAATTTGCACAACTGGCAGCCCTGGCTGACTTCGGCGGCCCCGGCTTTGATCTACAGCGCCATTTCACTGGGCGCATTTTGGTGGATGGTCTTGCGGAGATGACAAACAACCCGGCCCCCATGGGCGTGATTCTTTTTGCCCACGGTTCGCGCGATCCTCTGTGGCGCTTGCCCATTGATGCCGTGGCCGAACACATGAAAGCGCGTTGGCCCGACATGGCGGTGGAATGCGCTTTTCTTGAACTGACCCCACCCGATTTGGCCACCACCGTCGAGCAATTGATGACACGCGGCTTGTCGCACATTCGCATCGTGCCCATGTTTCTGGGTGTCGGGCGGCACGCGAGAGAAGATTTGCCTGCACTGGTGGATGACCTGGCACTCGCCTACCCGCAAATGCGTTTTGAGCTGATGCCCGCGATTGGCGAACACCCGGCCATGACCGCCCTGATGGCGGACATCGCAGCCGGTTAACGCACCTGCATATAGACATCTAAAGCATAATGATGCAATTCAATATAGCCTTGAGCATATGAACCTGCATCAATTCCGATTCGTCCAAGAAGCCGCACGCCGCAACCTCAACCTGACGGAAACGGCCAAGGCACTGCACACCTCCCAGCCGGGCGTCTCCAAGGCCATCATTGAGCTGGAAGAAGAGCTGGGCATCGACATCTTTGCCCGCCACGGCAAGCGTCTCAAGCGCATCACCGAGCCCGGTCAGCATGTGCTGCACAGCATCGAAGTCATCCTGCGAGAAGTGGGCAACCTGCGCAAAATTGGCGACCAGTACAGCGCTCAGGACAGCGGCACCTTGTCGATTGCCACCACCCACACGCAAGCGCGCTATGTGCTGCCCATGCCGGTGGCCAAGCTGCGCGAAAAGTACCCCAAGGTCAACATCAGCCTGCACCAGGGCGCCCCGGATCAGGTGGCCAAAATGCTGCTCGACGACACGGCCGAAATCGGTATCGCCACTGAATCGCTGTCAGCCTACGAAGACCTGGTCACGCTGCCTTGCTATGAATGGCAACACGTTCTGGTGTTGCCGCTGGACCATCCCCTGGCCCAAAAAGAGCATTTGTCACTCGAAGACATTGCCAGCGAACCCATCATCACCTACCACCCGTCTTTCACAGGTCGCAGCCGCATTGACCATGCCTTTGCGGCCAGAAAGCTGCACCCCCGCATCGCCCTGGAAGCCATCGACTCTGACGTGATCAAGACCTATGTGCGCCTGGGGCTGGGCATTGGCATCGTGGCCGAAATGGCCATCAAGGACGACCCCGTCCAAGATTTGGCCATCCGGCCACTGGCCGGGTTGCTGGGCATGAACGTGGCCCGAGTGGCCTTCAAACGCGGAGCCTATCTGCGCCACTTCGTCTACCACTTTGCTGAGCTGCTGAGCGACCGACTCACCGCCCCTCTGATCGCCAAAGCCATGAACGGGCACGTCAACGATTACGAGCTGTAAGCGCTCGGCCACTGAACGCGTATTTTTCAATCCCTTATTTTTCTTGCCGCCACCATGAACGCACGCACGCCCCAATTGGTCTCCAAAGCCCCGAACATGGGCACCACCATTTTCACGGTCATGTCAGCACTTGCGGCCGAAAAGAATGCGGTCAATCTGGGACAAGGCTTTCCGGACTTTCCGTGCGACCCCAAGCTGCTGGATCTGGTGGATGGCGCCATGCGCGAAGGCCTCAACCAATACCCCCCGATGCCAGGCGTGGCCCCGCTGCGCGAGGCCGTTTCGAAAAAAATTGAAACACTTTATGGCCGCCATTACGACCCGGCCAGCGAGATCACCGTCACCGCCGGGGCGACACAGGCCATCCTGACGGCCATCCTGGCCATCGTGCACCCCGGCGACGAAGTCATTGTTCTGGAGCCTTGCTACGACAGCTATGTGCCCAACATCGAACTGGCCGGTGGCGTGGTGGTGCGCGTGCCGCTGACACCGGGCAGCTTCCGCCCCGACTTTGACAAGATCCGCGCCGCCATCAGTCCCAAAACGCGCGCCATCCTCATCAACTCGCCGCACAACCCCAGCGGCATGATCTGGTCGCGCCAGGACATGCTGACACTGCAGGACATCCTGGCGCCCACCGACATCGTGCTCATCAGCGACGAGGTTTACGAACACATGGTCTATGCGCCCAACCAGCACTGGAGCGCGGCCCACTTTGACGGACTGGCCGCCCGTGCCTTCATCGTCTCGAGCTTTGGCAAGACCTACCATGTGACGGGCTGGAAAATTGGCACCGTGGCCGCCCCGGCCGCGTTCACGGCCGAATTCCGCAAGGTGCACCAATTCAACGTGTTCACCGTGAACACCCCCATGCAGCACGCCCTGGCCCGTTTCATGGCAGACCCTGCCCCCTACCTGGAACTGCCCGCCTTCTACCAACGCAAACGCGACCTGTTCCGCGAAGGATTGTCCAGCACCCAATTCAAACTGCTGCCGGGCGAAGGCACCTACTTTCAATGCGTGGACATTTCAGGCTTGGGTGTACCCGAGAAAAACCTCGGCGAGGCTGACTTCTGCCAATGGCTCACCACCGAAATCGGCGTCGCCGCCATTCCCCTGTCGGCCTTTTACGGCAACGGTTTTGACCAGAAAGTCATCCGGTTTTGCTTTGCGAAGAAAGATGAAACCCTCAAGTTGGCCTTGGAGCGCCTGGCCCGGCTGTAAGCGACAGGCGAGCAAGCTGGCCAGGCACTCGTGGCTGGCCCTGCTGCGTAAACGGCTGCTTGCAGGTCAGGCCTGGTCCAGCGCCAAAGCAGACTGGGCCAGTGGGCCTCAATCGTCCTGTGCGGCGCTGATGCCGGGAAACAAGACTTCGGTGTAGCCAAACTTGGTGAAATCTCGCACCCGCATCGGGTAGAGCTTGCCCAGCAGGTGATCGCACTCATGCTGCACCACGCGGGCATGAAAACCCTCCACCGTGCGGTCAATCATGTCCCCCGACAAATCGAGGCCCGCGTAGCGGATGCGCGCAAAACGCGGCACCATGCCACGAAGCCCCGGCACGGACAAGCAGCCTTCCCAGTCCTCTTCTTCGGTGTCATCCAAAGGCACAATCACCGGATTGATCAACACCGTGCGCGGCACCACAGGAGCATTGGGGTAACGCGGATTGATGCGATCTGTCCCAAAGATCACCACCTGCAAATCCACCCCGATTTGTGGTGCGGCCAAGCCCGCACCGTTGACTGCGGCCATGGTGTCTTGCATGTCCTGGACAAGTTCGTCCAACCCTCGCATTTGCTGCGGGGATACCACTTGGGCCACTCGCAATAGCCGTGGATCGCCCATTTTCAGAATCTCGCGAACACTCATGGCTTTATCTCCCTGAAAAAAATGTCTGGCTGCCAAGGCTGCATGCTGGCCGGCTCAAGGTTTCTGGCCCGACAGCAAGACCGCCAGCCCGGCATCATCGAGCACCGGCACACCCAGCGCCTGCGCCTTGTCGAGCTTGCTGCCTGCCTCGGCACCGGCCACCACGTAGCTGGTTTTCTTGCTCACCGAGCCGGCCACTTTGGCCCCCAAGGCCTCAAGTTTGTCCTTGGCCTCGTCGCGTCCCATGGTTTGCAGTGTGCCCGTCAAGACCACCGTGACGCCCGCCAAGGGCATTTCAGTCGGCGCCAAGGCCTCGCCTTCGGCCCAGCGGATGCCCGCATCGCGCAGGGCTTGCACCACTTCGCGGTTGTGCGGTTGGTCAAAAAACGTGCGGATGCTGTGCGCCACGATGGGGCCCACATCGGCCACTTGCAAGAGCGCATCTTCGCTGGCGGCCATGACGGCATCGAGCTGACCAAAGTGCCGGGCCAGTTCTTTGGCCGTGGCCTCGCCCACATGGCGAATGCCCAAGCCAAACAAAAAACGCGGCAGCGTGGCTTGTTTGGATTTTTCCAGCGCCTGCAGCAAATTGACCGCTGATTTCTCAGCCATGCGGTCCATGTTGGCCAGGTTTTCCAGCTTCAGGTGGTACAGGTCTGCCAAGGTATTGACTTGCCCGGAATCGACCAATTGGTCCACGAGTTTGTCACCCAAACCGTCCACATCCATGGCGCGGCGGTGCGCAAAGTGCCAAACCGCCTGTTTGCGTTGGGCGCTGCAAAACAGCCCGCCCGTGCAGCGGTGGTCGGCTTCGCCCTCTTCGCGCTCGGCCAGGCTGCCGCACACGGGGCAATGGCTCATCATGGTGAATTGCGGTGCATCGGCGGGTCTGCGGTCCAGCACCACCGACACCACCTCGGGGATCACGTCACCTGCGCGGCGCACGATCACGGTGTCGCCGATCCGCACGTCTTTGCGGCGGGCTTCGAGTTCGTTGTGCAGCGTGGCATTGGTGACCGTGACGCCGCCCACAAACACGGGGGCCAGCTTGGCCACAGGCGTGAGCTTGCCGGTGCGGCCCACCTGCACGTCGATGGCCAGCACCTGGGTCATTTCTTCTTGCGCCGGGTATTTGTGCGCCACCGCCCATCGGGGCTCGCGGGTCACAAAGCCCAGCTGCTGTTGCAGGGCCAGGTCGTTGACCTTGTAGACCACCCCATCGATGTCGTAAGGCAGGCTGTCGCGCTGCGCCGCGATGCGCTGGTGAAAGGCCACCAGGCCCGCAGCGCCCTCGACCACGGCCGTTTGCTCGGCCACCGGGAAGCCCCAGGCCTTGAGCTGCATGAGCATGTCGTAGTGGGTGGTCCACAAAGGCTGGTCAGCGGGCGCAGTCACCTCACCCAGACCGTAGGCAAAAAAGCTCAGCGGCCGGTCGGCGGCAATGCCGGAGTCCAGCTGGCGCACGGCGCCTGCGGCGGCATTGCGCGGGTTCACAAAGGTTTTTTCGCCCTTGGCCCCAGCGGCAATGCGCTGGCGCTGGCGTTCGTTCAAGGCCTCAAAGTCACCCCGTCGCATGTAGACCTCGCCGCGCACTTCCAGCACCGCTGGCACGCCTTCGGGCAGGCGCAGCGGGATCTGGCCGATGGTGCGCACATTGGCGGTCACGTCTTCGCCGGTTTCGCCGTCACCCCGGGTGGCGCCTTGCACCAGCACGCCGTTTTCGTAGCGCAGGCTCATGGCCAGGCCGTCGAATTTGAGTTCAGCCACGTAGCCCACGGCGGGCTGGGCATCGCCGAGGCCCAGCTCCTTGCGGATGCGGGCATCAAAAGCCTCTGCGCCGCTGGCTTTGGTGTCCGTTTCGGTGCGGATGCTGAGCATGGGCACACGGTGCCTCACTTGGGCAAATTCGGCCAGAACCTTGCCCCCCACCCGTTGCGTGGGTGAATCCGGAGTCAGCAACTCGGGGTGCTCAGCTTCGAGTGCCTGCAATTGCCGAAACAATCGGTCGTATTCGGCATCGGGGATCTCGGGGGCATCCAGCGTGTAGTAGCGGTGCGCATGGTGATGCAAGGCAGCACGCAACTGGGCTGCACGAACAGCAGTCGATGTCACAGGCTTGGCAGACAAATCGCTGGTGGCGGCCTGAGCATCGCCAAACAAATCCGGGTGAGTCAGGGTCACGCTATGCACCCATCAGGAAAACAAACGACGTGACTGCGGCGAACCAGCCGACAACTCACGTTGATCGAGGGCGTTGTAGAGCTGAGCCAGGTCATTGGCAATGTCGTCCAGCACGTCATCGGCCAGCACCTGTCCTCGGCCATCGGTGACCACCCCGTCCATGGACTGGGCCAGCAAGCGAGCCGCTTCGCGCAGCCGGTCAAAGGGCTGGTCTTCGCGCGCCGTCTGCGGCACATCCAGACTGAGAGAAAACTCGCGCACAGCCGACAGGTCTGGGTCTTCGGCCAAGGCTGCTTGCATGTCAAAAACCAGGGACAGCACAGGCGGCAAGCCGGGCACTGAAGCAGGCAACACCATCCGACCAGGAATCGAGCCGGCAATAAATCCCAGGCGGGCTGCATGCTGCTGGATGTAGCCCGGGCTCCAGGCCGCCTCACGCGCGCACAGTGTCACGCTCAATTGCGCATCATGGGCGTTGGCAAATTGGTCCAGTTCACGCGCACGGGCCACCTCTTCGAGCATGTCGCTGAAGGTGGCCGTGCCGCCCACCGCATCGGCAAATGCCTGGGTTTTGACCACAAACTCGGAAAACTCGATGTCGTTGAGCGCACCCATGCGGTTGGCCAGCTGCACACCGGCCTGAAATGCCGAGTAACGCTGTCCAGGCACCACCACCTCCCATTCGCCACTGAGCTGGCTGCAGCCTTCCACGGTGAAAAGCTTGGTGCCCACGCGGCGCGTGGTCGGCAGCGCCGCCAAGGCAGCATCGCCCGAAACCGGTTGATCCACCTCAATGGTCGAAATTACATCGATCAAGGCGTCCAGCTGTGGCTTGCGCTCGGGTTGAGGCAAATTGGCAAAATCATCGTCCAGCACCGGTTCTGTGGCCCCGGTCGGGTCCAACAAAGGCGCTTGGGCCTGAGCGATGTCAGTGCTGGGCTCGGGCAGCCGAGGCGTGCTTTTGCGCGAGGTCCAGTAGTTGTAGGCCACCACCCCGACCACCGTGAGGCCCCCCATGGCCACCAGGCTGACTTGCAATGAACTCAACGAATCCAACATAAACAATCTCAAGTTCAGGCCATGTCGGCCATAGACACTGCGGACTCCATGTCCACAGCCACGATGCGGGACACGCCCTGCTCCTGCATGGTCACGCCAATCAACTGCTCAGCCATTTCCATGGCGATCTTGTTGTGGCTGATGAACAGGAACTGGGTTTCCTTGCCCATGCCCGCCACCAGCTTGGCGTAGCGCTCGGTGTTGGCGTCGTCCAGCGGCGCGTCCACCTCGTCGAGCAAGCAAAACGGGGCCGGATTGAGCTGAAAAATCGCAAACACCAGCGCGATGGCCGTGAGGGCCTTTTCGCCACCCGAAAGCAGGTGAATCGTCTGGTTTTTCTTGCCCGGCGGTTGGGCCAGCACCTGCACGCCAGCGTCCAGAATTTCGTCACCGGTCATGACCAAGCGGGCATTGCCGCCGCCAAACAGCTCGGGGAACATGCGGCTGAAATGGTCGTTCACGATCTTGAAGGTGCCGCCCAGCAGCTCACGGGTTTCGGCGTCGATCTTGCGAATGGCGTCTTCCAGCGTGTTCATGGCGTCGGTCAGGTCGGCGCACTGGGCATCCAGGAAGGTCTTGCGTTCACGCGAGGTGGTCAACTCTTCCAGGGCGGCCAGGTTGACCGGGCCCAAAGCGGTGATTTCGCGGTGGATGCGGTCGATTTCGCCTTGCAAACCGGTCACACGCACCTGGCCGGTTTCGATGGACAGGGCCACGGCTTCCAGGTCAGCCTGAGCATCGGCCAGCAGCTGGGTGTATTGCTCCAGCCCCAGGCGGGCGGCTTGCTCCTTGAGCTGCAAATCGGTGATGCGCTGGCGCAGGGGTTCGAGTTCGCGCTCAAAGGCCACGCGGCGCTCGTCGCTGGCGCGCAATTTGGCCGTGAGGTCGTCGTAGGCGCTGCGGCGTGCGCCCAAGGCCTGCTCGCGCTCCATCTTGACGGCCAGCACGTTTTGCAAACCGGCTTGCGCGGCGGCATCGGTCAGGCGGCTCAGTTCGTCGCGGGCACGCTGCATTTCGGCGTCGATGCTGGTCACTTGCTGCTGCGCGGTTTCAATGGTGCGGTTCAGCTCGGCCCGCCGGGCGTCCAGGCTGCGCTGCGAGAACTGCGCTTCTTGAGCGCGGCGCTCCAGGCTGCGTTGCTGCTCGCGGCACTCGGCCAGCTTGCGCTCAGACTCGATCACGCGTTCGTCCAACTGGGCATGGCGCTCTTGGCTGTCGGCCAGCTGCATGTCCAGCTCTTCAAAACGGGCTTCGGCCGTGACACGGCGCTCTTGCAGTTCATCGAGCAAGGCGTCGACTTCGGCCAGGTCGTTGGCAATCTGCTGACTGCGGGCGCGGGTCTGTTCCACCAACTGCGACAGGCGCAGCGTTTCGACCTGCAATTCGTGGGTGCGCGATTGGCTCTCGGCCGCTTCACGGCGCACGGTGATCAGGCGCTGCGACGCATCGGCATAGGCCGCCTCGGCGCGCACCAGGGCGCTGCGGCTTTCTTCGGCAATCAAGGTCTGGGCGCGTTGCTGCTTTTCCAGATTTTCAATGTCTTGCGCACGGGCCAGCAAACCAGCTTGCTCAGAGTCCTGCGCATAAAACACCACGCTGTTCAGGTCGACCGCGTGGCCCGCTTGCACCAACAGGGTTTCGCCCGGCTGCAGCTGGCTGCGCCAGGCCAGTGCGTCTTCCATCTGCGGCGCGGTGTAGCAGCCTTGCAGCCAATCGGTGACCAGGGCCGACAAACCCGCATCCGGGATGCGCAGGTAATCGGCCAGCGGCCGGCAGCCTGCAGGCAAGCCGCTGCGCGAGACGGCTTTGGAGGCCAAAGGGGGACTGAAAAACGACAACTTGGCAGGCGGCGCATCGTTGGCAAAGGCCCGCACCATGTCCAGACGCGAGACTTCGAGCGCCGACAGGCGTTCACGCAGGGCCGACTCGAGGGCGTTTTCCCAGCCCGACTCGATGTGGATGCGGCTCCACAAGCCTTCGAGCCCGTCCATGCCGTGCTTTGCAAGCCAGGGTTTGAGCTTGCCGTCGGTGCGCACTTTTTCCTGCAAGGCCTTGAGCGCTTCGATGCGGGCGCTCAGGTCGGCCAAACGGGCGGACTCTTCGTTGACCGACTTCTGCCGGGTGCGGCGGTCTTCGTCCAGGGCGGGCACCATTTCTTGCAACTCGTGCAGGCGGGCCTCGGATTCGGCGGCCTGCGCTTCGGCTGCGGCCAGCTGCTCCTGCAAGTTGTGCAGACGGGCCTCGTCAGGCGCGGCCAGGGCATTGCGGTCGGCCAAGAGGCGTTCACGGCGCTGCTCCAACTGGCGCGATTGTTCTTCGACGTTGCGCTGGTCAGCGGCCAGCACGCCAATTTGCTGCTGCACCTGCACCACGCTGGCACGCTGCGCATTGGCATCGTTTTGCGCTTTGCGCAGGGCCTCTTCCAGATCGGGCAAGGCCATGGCCTGGTCTTCCACCTGAGCGGCCAGGGTCATGCTCTGGTCTTCGGCCATGGCGGCCTGCTCGGACAAAGTTTCCAGCTCGGCTTGGGCGTCTTCGCTGCGGGTGCCCCATTGGGCGGTTTGCTCGATCAGCTGCTGCAAACGCTGCTCCGCGCGCTGGCGGCCTTCGACCACAAAGCGGATTTCAGCTTCCAGACGCCCCACTTCGGCACTGGCTTCATACAGCTTGCCTTGCGCCTGGTTGACCTGATCACCTGCCTCGTAGTGCGCCTGGCGAATGGTTTCCAGATCGGCCTCGACGTGGCGCAAATCAGCGATGCGCGACTCCAGCGCGTTCACGGCTTGGTCCACATCCGACTTCATCCGGCCTTGGTCGGTCTCGGCGTCGCGGCGCTTCAAAAACCACAACTGATGCTGCTTGAGTGTGCTGTCGGCCTGCAGGGTGTTGTAGCGATGCGCCACCTCGGCTTGCTTTTCGAGCTTTTCCAGGTTGGCATTGAGCTCGCGCAGGATGTCGTCGACCCGAGTCAGGTTCTCACGGGTGTCCGACAAGCGGTTTTCGGTCTCGCGGCGGCGTTCCTTGTATTTGGACACGCCCGCGGCTTCTTCCAGAAACAGTCGCAGCTCTTCGGGGCGCGACTCGATGATGCGGCTGATGGTGCCCTGGCCGATGATGGCGTAGGCGCGTGGCCCCAGGCCCGTGCCCAAGAAGACGTCCTGCACGTCACGGCGGCGCACCGGCTGGTTGTTGATGTAGTAACTGCTGTTGCCGTCACGCGTGAGCACACGCTTGACCGCGATCTCGGCAAACTGGCCCCACTGGCCACCGGCGCGGTGGTCGGCGTTGTCAAACACCAGCTCCACGCTGGCGCGGCTGGCCGGTTTGCGGGTGGTGGTGCCGTTGAAGATGACGTCTTGCATGGACTCGCCACGCAACTCTGACGCCTTGGACTCGCCCAGCACCCAGCGCACCGCGTCCATGATGTTGGATTTGCCGCAACCGTTGGGGCCAACCACGCCCACCAACTGCCCGGGCAGCAAGAAGTTGGTTGGTTCAGCGAACGATTTGAAGCCCGAAAGCTTGATGGAATTGAGACGCACGGCGGTCTGGTCGATCCAAAAAAGAGCCAAAAAGAACCCAAGGGCTGCGGCAAATTGTCAAGACACTGCCAAAACCCTCAAAAAAGCACGAATCAAAGGATTCAATCTCGGATTCCGAATAATCTTAGATGTTAACCCAGCCTCCCGGGCTTAAAGCCCTTCCCGCAAAGGGCGGTATGCCTCACAGACACAAATCGTCGAGTGATTCAACAACCTGAGCGCCAGCCCCTGACAATCGCGGTATGTCGTGTCACCTGGTTGAATCGTTCGGGCTAGGCGCAGCGGCCAGCAGGTCATCCACCCTGGCACCAAGCGGCTGCGGCGCCCCCACCAGCGGTCAGCCACATGTCCTTGAAGCACAAGTCACCCCCAACTTGCCGACAAAACAGCACTCGAACAAAAGCCTGAGTTTCGTTTTGTCAGTGGCAACCAGCTAACCCAAGGTTCATCCCGGATAATCGGGGGATGAATCCCCTTCTCGCCAAGCTGCAGCCCTACCCTTTTGAGCGGCTGAAACAACTGTTTTCGGGCGTCACGCCCCACCCCGCCCTCAAGCCCATCAGTCTGGGCATCGGTGAGCCCAAACATGCCACGCCCGCTTTCATTCAGGAAGCGCTCAAGGCAGCAGTGGCGACCGGTTTGTCGGCATATCCGGCCACCGCAGGCGAGCCAGCGCTGAGAAAAGCCTGCGCGGCGTGGCTGCAAACTCGTTACAGCCTGACGCTCGACCCAGTCACCCAGGTGCTTCCGGTCAACGGCTCGCGTGAGGCGCTGTTTGCCCTGACGCAAACCGTGATCGACCCGACCCGCCCCGGCGCCACGGTGGTCAGCCCCAACCCGTTCTATCAAATTTACGAAGGCGCAGCCTTGCTGTCGGGGGCTGAGCCCTATTACGTGCCCAGCGACCCGGCGCGCAACTTTGCCAACGACTGGGACAGCGTGCCCGCCGAGGTCTGGACCCGCACCCAGCTGCTGTTTGTCTGCTCGCCCGGCAACCCCACGGGCGCGGTCATGCCCCTCTCCGAATGGCAAAAGCTGTTTGCCCTGTCGGACCAGCACGGTTTCGTGATTGCGTCGGACGAGTGCTACAGCGAGATTTATTTCCGCGAAGAAGCGCCTTTGAGCGGCCTGGAAGCCGCCCACCAGCTGGGCCGCACCGACTTCAAGCGCCTGATCGCCTTCACAAGCCTGAGCAAGCGCAGCAACGTGCCCGGCCTGCGCAGCGGCTTTGTGGCGGGCGACGCGGCCATCATCCAACAGTTTTTGCTCTACCGCACCTACCACGGCAGCGCCATGAGCCCGGTGGTGCAATCGGCCAGCGTGGCCGCTTGGAGCGATGAAGCCCATGTGGTGGACAACCGCAACCAGTACCGCACCAAGTTTGCCCAGGTCACGCCCGTGCTGGCCGAAGTGCTGGATGTGAAGCTGCCCGACGCCAGCTTTTACCTGTGGGCCGGTGTGCCTGTGGGCTGGCAAGGCGACGACGCGGCATTTGCCAAGGCGCTGTTCGAGGCCGAAAGCGTCACCGTGCTGCCCGGCAGCTACTTGGCGCGTGACTTCAACGGTTCGAACCCCGGCCGTGGCCGCATTCGCATGGCCTTGGTGGCCGAGACCGCCGAGTGCCTGGAAGCGGCTGAGCGCATCGCCCGCTTTGTGCGCGCCCATCCCAACAAGGCTTGAGCATGACCACCTGTCACGACACCCTGCGCCTGGCCGAGCAGCTGATCTCCAAACCCTCGGTCACGCCTGAGGATGCGGGATGTCTCGATCTGATCGCCGACGCCCTCAAGCCACTGGGTTTTGTCTGCGAGTTCATGGACTCTGGCCCCGACACCTTCCGCGTGCGCAACCTGTGGGCCAAGCGCGCAGGCACTTCGGGCCAGACATTAGCCTTTGCGGGCCACACCGACGTGGTCCCCACCGGGCCGCTCACGCAATGGGACAGCGACCCCTTCACCCCCACGCACCGCGACGGCAAGCTGTTCGGTCGGGGCGCGAGCGACATGAAAACCTCGCTGGCCGCCATGGTTGTGGCCGTGCAAGAGTTTCTGGCCGCCAACCCCAACCCCGCATTGGGCATTGCCTTTTTGCTGACCAGCGACGAAGAAGGCCCAGCCCTTGACGGCACCGTGGTGGTGTGCAAAGCGCTCCAGGCCCGTGGCGACGCGCCGCAGTTTTGCATCGTGGGCGAGCCCACGTCGGTGCAGCAAACCGGCGACATGATCAAGAACGGCCGACGCGGCACCATGAGCGGCAAGCTCACCGTCAAAGGTGTTCAAGGCCACATCGCCTACCCGCACCTGGCCGACAACCCCATTCACCGCCTGGCCCCTGCGCTGGCCGATTTGGTGGCGATTCGCTGGGACGAAGGCAATGCCTTTTTCCCGCCCACCAGCTGGCAGGTGAGCAACATCCACGCGGGCACGGGCGCGAGCAACGTGATCCCCGGCGACTGCGTGGTGGATTTCAACTTCCGCTTTTGCACCGAATCCACGCCTGAGAGCCTGCAACAGCGCTTGACCGCCGTGCTGGATCAACATGGTTTGAAATACGAGTTGACCTGGACCATCGGCGGCCTGCCCTTTTTGACCACACCCGGCACCTTGGTGGCGGCTGTGCAAAAAGCCATTGGCGACGAAACGGGCCTGACCACCGAGTTGTCCACCACCGGCGGCACCAGCGACGGCCGTTTCATCGCGCAGATCTGCCCCCAAGTGATCGAATTCGGCCCGCCCAACGCGACGATTCACAAGGTCAACGAGCATGTGGCGCTGAGTGACATTGCGCCGCTCAAGGCCATCTACCGCCGCACGCTGGAACAACTCAACGCGGGCCTGTCCGCATGAGCGCCTTGACCCTTTCTGGGCTGATCGAGGTATCGGCCGAGCGGCTCGCGCAAGCGGGCGTGTCTTTTGGCCACGGCACCCAAAACGCCTTTGACGAAGCCGTCTGGCTGGTGCTCTGGCGTCTGGGGCTGCCGCTGGACACCAACCTGGACGAAGTGGCCGAGCAAACCGTGACGCCTGAGCAGCAAGGCGCCTGCAAGGCGCTGATCGAAGAGCGCATCGCCACACGCAAGCCCGCCGCCTACCTGACCCAAGAAGCCTGGTTGCAGGGCGTGTCGTTTTACATCGACGAGCGCGCCATCGTGCCGCGCAGCCTGATCGCCGAGGTGCTGGCCGACGGGACGATTGACGCCTGGCTCAGCGACCAAACAACCCGCGTTTTGGACCTGTGCACCGGCAACGGCAGCCTGGCCGTTCTGGCCGCACTGGCCTGGCCCGAGGTGCAGGTGGTCGGGGCCGATATTTCGGATGATGCGCTGGCTGTGGCGGCCATCAATGTGGAGCGACACGAGCTGCAAGAGCGCGTCCAACTGATGCACAGCGATGGCCTGTCGGCATTGCCGGGCCCATTTGACCTGATCTTGTGCAACCCGCCTTATGTCTGCCAAGCCAGCATGGAGTCGCTGCCCGCCGAGTACCGCGCTGAGCCCGAACTGGCGCTGGCCGGTGGCACCGACGGCATGGACTTTGTGCGCCAGCTGTTCAAGGACGCCCCATCGCGCATGAGCGAACACGCCGTTCTGGTTCTGGAAATCGGCAATGAGGTGGATCACTTCATCGCGGCGTTTCCCGAGCTTGAAGTGGCCTGGCTGGACACCAGCTCGGGCGACGATCAGGTGCTGCTGGTTAGCCGAGAAGCGCTGCTGGCGCTGTGAATACCCTCCCCCGCAACTCGTCGGGGAGAACAAAACTTTGAACTGGCCATCGAGCCGACAGCCAGATCGGCGAAAATGGCCGGTTACGCCCTTTGAGGTCAGCCCCCCATCTGACCCAGCTCCCCTACCGGCATGAGTACCGGACACTGCTTTTCATGATCAATCTTAAAAACGTCACCCTCCGCCGCGGCACCAAAGTGCTGCTGGACCAAGCTTCGGTCACCCTCAACCCGGGGGAAAAAGTCGGCTTGGTCGGGCGCAATGGCGCGGGCAAGTCCACCTTGTTTGCGCTGTTCAACGGCACGCTGCATGAAGACGGGGGCGACTTCGACATGCCCAAAGCCTGGCGAATGGCGCAAGTGGCGCAAAACATGCCCGAGACTGACCAGCCCGCCAGCGAGTTTGTGCTGGAAGGAGACACGCGCCTGGCCGAATTGCGCCAACGCTTGGTGGCGGCCGAGGCCAGTGGCGACGGCATGGAGATGGCCCACGTCTACACAGACTTGGCCGACGCGGGCGACCACGACGCCCTGCCCCGCGCCGAGGCCTTGATTTTGGGCCTGGGCTTTCGGGTGGACGAACTGAACAACCCGGTCAACAGCTTTTCAGGCGGCTGGCGCATGCGCTTGCAGCTGGCCCGCGCCCTGATGTGCCCCTCAGACATTTTGCTGCTGGACGAACCCACCAACCACCTGGACTTGGATGCCCTGGTCTGGCTGGAAGCCTGGCTGCAACGCTATGCGGGCACCATGATCGTGATCAGCCACGACCGCGAATTTCTGGACGCGGTGACCAACGTCACCCTTCACATCGACCATGCCAAGTTGACACGCTACGGCAGCAACTACAGTGGCTTTGAAATCTTGCGCGCTCAACAAATGGAGCTGCAACAGGCCTCGTTTGCCAAACAGCAAGACAAGATCGCCCACCTGCAAAAGTTCATCAACCGCTTCAAGGCGCAGGCCAGCAAAGCCAAGCAGGCGCAAAGCCGGGTCAAGGCGCTGGAGCGCATGGAAAAAGTGGCCCCGCTGCTGGCCGATGCCGAATTCACCTTCGGCTTCAAGGAACCCAACAACCTGCCCAACCCGATGCTGGCCATCAGCGAAGCGAGTTTTGGCTACATCGTGGACGACGAGCCCAAGGCCATCTTGCATGGCGTCAGCAAATCGGTGTTGGCGGGCCAACGCATCGGCATTTTGGGTGCCAACGGTCAAGGTAAATCGACCCTGGTCAAAACCATTGCCCGCACCATGCCGCTGCTGGCGGGCACGCTCACCGAGGGCAAGGGCCTGAACATCGGCTACTTTGCGCAGCAAGAACTGGACGTGCTGCACCCTCAGGATAACCCGCTGGAGCACATGATCCGCTTGGCCAAGGAATTGGCCAGCGGCGAGGCCAGCCGCGAGCAGGACCTGCGCAACTACCTGGGCACCTTCAACTTCTCAGGCGACATGGTCAAGCAGGCCGTGGGCACCATGAGCGGCGGCGAAAAAGCCCGTCTGGTGCTGGCCATGATCGTGTGGCAACGCCCCAACTTGCTGCTGCTGGACGAGCCCACCAACCACCTGGACTTGGCGACGCGTGAGGCGCTGTCGATGGCGCTCAATGAGTTTGAAGGCACTGTCATGCTGGTCAGCCACGACCGCGCCTTGCTGCGCGCCGTGTGCGACGAGTTCTGGATGGTGGGTCGGGGCAAGGTCGAGCCGTTTGATGGCGATCTGGACGACTACCAGAAGTACCTGCTGGATGAATCGAAGCGCCTGCGCGAAGAAGCCAAAAACTCGGCGAAAAATGCCGTGTCAGTGGCAGCTTCCACAGAAGCGGTCGTGGTCGCCGTAGTGCCCAAGCCTGCACCCGTGGCCGCTGCCAGCAGCCCTGCAACACCCGCCCTGAGCAGCGCCGAACAACGCAAGCAAGACGCGCAACGGCGTCAGCAACTGGCCGCGCAAACACGCCCACTGAAAAAAGAGCTGGAGCAAAACGAGCAGCGCATGGCCAGCATTGAGGCCGAAAAAAGCGCTCTGGAGCACCTGCTGAGCACTCCACTGTCCCCCTCCGACATTGCGGATGCAGGACGCAAACTCAAAGCGCTCACAGATGAATTCGCGGCATTGGAAGAGCGCTGGCTGGAGCTGACACAGCTGCTGGAAGAAACGGCCTGAATCTCAGGCGCTGCCGGTCATCAGACAGATGTCGGGGTCTTCGACCACCGACCTACAAATAAGCCATTCGGACACTAACGGTTGCGGCTGTCCCCGTAGGT
Source organism: Limnohabitans sp. T6-5 (assembly GCF_003063315.1). Taxonomy (GTDB): domain Bacteria; phylum Pseudomonadota; class Gammaproteobacteria; order Burkholderiales; family Burkholderiaceae_C; genus Limnohabitans_A. The sequence continues at coordinate 142,766 of NZ_NERV01000002.1, read as the reverse complement.
CGGCACTCGAAGAGTCCGACGTTTGTAGTCTTCGGCACAGGCCCATGTCGGGGTCTTCGACCATCGACCTACAAATAAGCCAATCGGACACTAACGGTTGCGGCTGTCCCCGCAGGTTGGCACTCGAAGAGTCCGACGTTTGTAGTCTTCGGCACAGGCCCATGTCGGGGTCTTCGACCATCGACCTACAAATAAGCCAATCGGACACTAACGGTTGCGGCTGTCCCCGTAGGTCGGCACTCGAAGAGTCCGACGTTTGCAGTCTTCGGCACAGGCCCATGTCGGGGTCTTTGACCACCGACCTTCAAATAAGCCAGTCGGGCAATAACGGTTGCGGCTGTCCCCGCAGGTCGGCACTCGAAGAGTCCGACATCGCCAATTTACCCCCCGACCACGGACCAACCCGCATGCTGGTCCGCTTTGTTGTTCTCGTATTCCCAGGATGTGCCGCAGCGGTCGCAGCGGTAACGGGTGATGGTGACCTGGCCGGTTTCACGCGCTTCTTTGCGGTTGTTGCCCTGAACGAGTTCCGCATGTCCTGGGGCCTTGCGCCAGTTGCGCTGGATACCGGTGCAAGGTTCGCACAGCACCATCTTTTTCAATTCATTTTGGATGTTCGATTCAGCAGACATGGTGTGACACTTTCCGATGGAACCCAAGCAAAATGTGTCCATCCATGAAGAAACAATGAAAAAAGCACTTTGTACCAAGGTACAAAGTGCTTTTAAATTTGGTGGGACCAGCGGGGGTCGAACCCACGACAAACGGATTAAAAGTCCGCTGCTCTACCAACTGAGCTATGGTCCCTTTGCTGCTTTGCGGTGCACTGCAGCAAGACTCAAATTATAGCGTCATTTTGACGCCTTCCGAGGGGAAGAGGACAAAAAGTTCAATATTTCAGAGGCTGCGCACATGCCAAATGTGGCGGTCACGCTGACCACCGATCCATAGCCGTGGCAGTTGAGGGAGCCATCGCCCTCGATGGCGCAAGAGGCATCGGGCGGGGCCACCGATTCACGGCTGAACACGCCTTGAATGCCCATGCGTTTGCCATCGCGCGCGGCACCATGGTGCTTGCGCAAGCGGTAGCGCAGTTGGGCCAGCAAGGGGTCGTGTGTGATTTTGGACAAATCATCGACATCGACTTTGTGCGCCAGCCGTTTACCGCCTGCGGCGCCCACGGTCACAAATCCGATGCGGTTTTCAAGGGCCCATTGCGCCATGCACACCTTGGCCTTGACCTGATCGCAGGCATCGATCACGGCATCGGGCACGCTGGGCAACAGCGCTGGCCAGTTCTCGGGCGAGACAAAATCATCGACTGCATCCACTTGGCAATCGGGGTGAATGGCGGCAATGCGCTCGCGCATGGCTTGAACCTTGGCCTGCCCGGTGGTGTGGGTCAGCGCATGAATTTGGCGGTTGATGTTGGATTCGGCAATGTGGTCCATGTCGATGAGCGTCAAACGGGCCACGCCACTGCGCGCCAAGGCTTCAGCAGCCCAGGAGCCCACGCCACCAATGCCGACCACCACCACATGGGCCTGACGAATGCGCTGCGCACCGGTCACGCCATACAAGCGCGTCAAGCCACCAAATCGACGCTCGTCGTCTGACTCTGACCATGGCGTCATGCCAAGCGCTCCACACGGCGAAGTTGCCATGCCAAAGCCAGCCACGCCCCCAGCACCATGCCACCCACGGCCACGAAACTGCCCCAACTCAGGGTCGACAAACCTGACAGGCCTTGCCCAAACGTGCAACCCAAGGCCATCACACCGCCCAGACCCATCAAGGCGCCGCCTATCAGGTGCATGACCAAATCTTCGGTCTGGGCAAAACCCTCCCAACGGAAAGTGCCCTCATGTTGAGCACTGGCAAAAGCGCCCATGACCAGCCCCAGTGCCAGGGCCATGCCTGTCGTCAGGCGTTTGCTGCCATCACTGAAGTACATGAAGGCGTCCCACCACAGGGCCACGGGGGCGGTCAGACTCATGCCTTCCATGCGGCCACTCGCGGTGCCCAAAAAGACGGCTTCAAGTGTTTCAGGGTGCTCAGGCACATAGCCCAACACACCGCTGACCCACCACACCCCAAGCACGATCGCGCCCACCCCAATGCCTGTCCAGAAGTTTCGGGCGTGTCTGAATGAGGCATCCTTGAGAACCCACACCAGCAAGCCCAAGCCCGCCAAGCCACCCGCCAAAGCCCAAGACAGCGGCTGGCTCCAGCCGGTCCAGCGCGACAAGGTCTGGCCGATGAATGCGCCATGGGGCAAAGGCAGCGCCACCGGGTCCAGCCACTGCACGCGCCAGACACCGGTCAGGCCGCGCAAGGTGGCCAAGGCGGTCACGCCCATGACCATCAACACCACCAAGGATTTCAGGTTGCCCGCACCCAGGCGAAGCAGTGTTTTACTGGGGCAGCCAGACGCCAGCACCATGCCCACGCCAAACAACACGCCCCCCAGCCCGAAAGACAGCCAAGGTAATCGGTCTGAGGCGTACACGGAGTTCAAGGGGCTGATCCAGGCCAGGCCCGACATGAGGCCCACACCCAGGGCAGCCACCGCCAGGGCCAGCCCCCATTGGCGCAAACGGGTGGCATCGCCCATGAGGAAGAAATCGCTCAGGGCCCCCATGCTGCAAAAATGGCTGCGGTGCATCAACACCCCAGCCATCGCTCCCAGTACCCAGGTCAAAACCAAGACCCAAAGGCTTTGGGTCTGCAAGGCCGCTTGCGTGATCACCGACAGATGCCCCATCAGCGCAAACGCGCCAACCGATCACGCGCTGTGGCCGCAGTTTCGGAGCCGGGATAAGCCTTGATCAGGTCTTCCAGGGTTTTGCGCGCGGCCTTGACATCTTTCAACTCGATTTGCACGTTCGAGATGGCCAGCAAGGCTTCGGGTGCACGGGGGTGGCCCGGCGCGTCATTGAGCATGCGCTGGAAAGTGCCCAAAGACTCCTTGTAAGCCTTGGTGGCGTATTGCGCATTGCCCAGCCAAAAAAGGGCCGAGGGCAGATAACCACTTTGGCCATAGCGCTGCACAAACTGGCCCAGCGCGTTTTGGGCGGCCGCAAAGTCGCCCTTGCGGAAGATCTCCATGCTGGCATCGAACTCACGCTTTTCAGCCGGATCGGCCATGAATTCACGGCCATCGACCGACACCTTCAGGGGCTCAAACCGGCGCAAACGCTCGTCCACACCCGATTGAATGTCCTTTTGGCGCAATTGCACGTCCGAGACATCACGCGCCAGGCGCTCCTGCGCGCCACGGCCCTGAGAGACATCCGCTTTGAGTGCATCGAGTTGCGCCTGAAAATCCAGCAGCGAACGGCGCAGCTGGGCATTTTCTTCACTCAAGGACTTGTTGACCTGCTCCAGACGCTGGCGCAAATCCAAAATGGCTCTGCGGGCGTCATCGTCTTCAAACAAGGCCGCCTGGGCCGATCCCAACACACCGACCAGCGACAGTGCAGCGCCCCAACGGGCCCATGCTTGGCCAGAAATCAAAAGTGTGCTCATGATTTTCAATACCGAATTTCAACGCGACGGTTTTTCGCGAAATCCAGCTCGGTGTTGCCTTGGGCTGCGGGCTTTTCCTTGCCATAGCTCACGGCCTCCAACTGGCTGTCAGGCACTCCCAGCAAAGTCAGGGCCTGACGCACTGCCTCAGCACGCTTTTGTCCCAAGGCCAGGTTGTATTCGCGGCCGCCACGTTCATCGGTGTGGCCTTCCAGGTTGGCCTTGCGCTGCTTGTTCGCTTGCAGGAAGCGGGCATGGTTTTCGATCACCGGACGGGCTTCAGCACGCACCACAAAGCTGTCGTAATCGAAATACACCACATGGGCCACGCCTGCAGGGCCGATGCCCGAACCCGTTTTATCGGCGTTCACATTGGACACACCCGATTGAGACGCCATGTCCACGCCCTTGGCCGTCACGCCCGAGCCCGAAGTGCTGGCGGATTTGTCTTCGACGGGCACGTCATCCAACTTCACACCCGATGCACAACCGCTCAAGAGCGCCACCAAGACCAACCCTGCCCAAATTTTCTTCATGTTCAACCTCATTGGTAAAAAATAACTCAAATGCTCATTTCCACATCGGGCCCCAATGGGGTTCGCGGATGTCCCCGCCCTGACCTGCCAAGCGTGCCCGGATTTTGCCATCCAGGGTGGTGGTCATCAGGGCTTCGCGGCCTTGCTGCACTGTGGCGTACATCACCAAGCGGCTGTTGGGTGCAAAGCTGGGGCGCTCATCGGCCGAGGTGTCAGACAGTGCCGTCACCTGCCCTGAGTTCACGTCCATCAGGTGCAAGCGAAATTGTCCACCGATGCGCGAGATGTAGGCCAGCCAGCGACCATCCAGGCTGACAGCGGGTGAAATGTTGTACGCGCCCGAAAACGTCACCCGCTCAGCCGGGCCACCTTGCGCGGGCATGCGGTAAATCTGTGGGCTGCCGCCGCGATCGCTGACGAAATACAGCGCGGTGCCGTCATAAGAAAACACCGGCTCGGTGTTGATGCTGCCCGCCTGGGTCAAGCGGCGCGGCTCGCCACCGGCCAGATCAATGCGAAACAATTGCGAGCCGCCATCGCGGCTGAGCGTCGCCACCAAAGACTTGCCATCGCGCGCCCAGGTGGGGGCGCTGTTGGAGCCCTTGAAATTGGCCACGGCACGGCGCTGGCCCGTGGCCAGTTCGTGCACATAAACCACAGGCTTGCGCGACTCGAAGGACACATAAGCCAGCTGTGTGCCGCTGGGTGACCAGACAGGCGAGATGATGGGCTCCGGGCTCATCAAGGCGGATTTGGCCCCCTCCCCGTCTGAATCGGCAATCCACAAGGTGTAGCGACCTGATGACTTGGTGACGTAAGTGATGCGAGTGGCAAAAACGCCGGGGGATCCGGTCAACTGCTGATAGGCCCAATCGGCCACACGGTGGGCCGACAAACGCAAATCGGCGGCCAAGACAGTGTCTTTGTAATCGGCCTTTTCCTGGCCCTTGACGGCGTCCCACAAACGGACACGCACGTCATACCGTCCATCGGCGAGGCGGCTGACAGAGCCAGCAAGCAAAGCCTCGGCAGACAACTGGCGCAAAGCCGACCAATCCGGTCGGCTCAATTCGTCCAGCTGGGCGTTGCCAAACGCCAGGCCTTTGAACTGGCCGCTTCGCTCCAGATCGCTTTGGACAATGCTGGCGAATTTTTGGGGGGCTGTCGCCTCACCTTTGAAGGGCGCAATCACCACGGGCAACTGGGTCATGCCCACGCCCGTGACCTCGACCCGAAATTCGGCCCATGCCGAGGTGCCCAAACCGCCAAGCAGAGACAACGCAAGCAAGAATTTCAGCCACCAGCCAGGCGGGTTCATGTGCAGCGAAAAAAGCGTCATAGGGTCAGCGTTCGAGTGGACAAAAATTCGAAGGCCTGATCGTACACCGTAGACATGACCATTTGACACGCTGGACACGCCTTGTTACTGACAAACAAACGATGATTGCGCCCCTGCCATCCGGGCAAGAACGAGTTCCAGAACGAGGGCCAAGCCTTAGACACAGTGCTGCTGCTTACAATCAAAGCGCCCATGACGACACCTACCCCCGACCGCCCCCCCGAAACCATCCGCACCCGACTGGTCCGACTTGCCCCCTACTTTGCCCAACAGCATGGTATCTGGGCGGTGGCCATCATCGCCACTTTGGTGGGCGCGCTCACAGAGCCCTTGATTCCGGCCTTGTTTCAGCCCTTGCTGGACAAGGGCTTTACCGAAAACAGCTTGCCGTGGTGGTCGATTCCGATCGCGGTGATTGGCTTGTTCACCATCCGGGGCATTGCCCACTTTGCCGGGCAATATGCCTTGGCACGCGTGACCAACGACGGCATGGAGAGATTGCGCAGCGACATGTTTGCCCAACTTCTGCGCGCCGACTTGAGTCTGTTCAGCCGTCAATCGGCCAGCACCTTGTCCAACACCGTGGTCTACGAAGTGCAAAACGGTGCAGGGCAACTGATTTCCGCCCTCATTGGCCTGACGCGCGACAGCTTCACCTTGCTGGCCTTTGTCGGCTACCTCATGTGGATCAACTGGAAACTGACTTTGGTGGTGTTCTCGGTGGCCCCAGCCTTGAGCTGGACCATGAAGGTGCTGTCCAAACGCCTGTACAGACTGACCAAGGAAGGCCAGCAAGCCACCGATGACCTGGCCTATGTGGTGGAAGAAAATGTGCTGGCCCACCGCATGGTGCGCTTGCATGGGGCGCAAGCCCAGCAAATGGACCGGTTCACCGCGCTGGGCAAACAGCTTCGCAGACTGGCGCTCAAATCGACCGCCTCATCGGCCGCCATCACCCCCCTGACCCAAATCCTCGCAGCCATCGCCCTGTCGATCGTCTTGGTCATCGCCCTGATGCAAAGCAAAAGCGGGACTTCTGGCGCCACCGTGGGCGGCTTTGTCGCCTTCATCAGCGCCATGCTCATGATGGTGGCCCCCATCAAACGTCTGGCTGACGTGGCCAACCCACTGACACGCGGCCTGGCCGCACTGGAGCGTTGCTTGGCTTTGCTCAGCGATGCGCCTGCAGAAACCCAAGGCCAGCACCAGGCAGACAAGGCCCGAGGTGCCATTGAGTGGCGTGGGGTGCACCTGCAATTCACCCCCGACAGCGCCCCGGCGCTGAGTGGCATCGACCTGACCGTTCAAGCCGGAGAAACCGTGGCCTTGGTGGGCACCTCGGGTGCGGGCAAAACCACCCTGGTGCAATTGCTGCCACGCTTTGTCAAAGCCACGTCGGGTGACGTGCTGATTGACGGTGTGCGCATTGAAGACTGGCAGTTGGCCAGCTTGCGCCACCAGATGGCCCTGGTCAGCCAGGATGTGATCATGCTCAACGACAGCCTGGCCGCCAACGTCTGCCTGGGCCAGACACCGGATCGGGCGCGCATCCAGTCTTGCCTGGAAGCGGCCAATTTGTGGGGCCATGTGGCCCAACTGCCCCAGGGCATGGACACGATGCTCGGCCACAACGCAGGCGAACTGTCAGGCGGTCAACGCCAGCGCCTGGCCATTGCCCGCGCCTTGTACAAGGATGCCCCGATTTTGATTTTGGACGAGGCCACATCGGCGCTGGACAACGAATCCGAGCGACTGGTGCAAGAAGCCCTGCAACAACTGATGCAAGGCCGCACCACGCTGATCGTGGCGCACCGGCTGTCCACCATTGAGCATGCCGACCGGGTGGTCGTTATGGAAAAAGGACGCATTGTGGAACAAGGCGCACCCGCCGCGCTGCTGGCCGCTGGCGGGGCTTATGCCAGGCTGCACAACCGGGGCGAATGGACGGGCAGCGAAGCGCAAGCCTGACAGGCGGTCAAGCCTGTCTTTGAAAGCCCCTCAGGCTCACATCAACACGATGTCGTATTGCTCCGGCCCCATGGCGGTCTCAACCTGCAAGGAAATCGGCTTGGCGATGAAGTCCGACAAGCCCGCCAGGTGCTGGCTTTCCTCATCCAATAACAAGTCGATGACCGCAGGTGCTGCCACGACCCGGAACTCACGCGGGTTGAATTGACGCGCTTCGCGCAAAATTTCCCGCAAGATGTCATAGGCCACGGAACGCGGGGTTTTGACAATACCCTTGCCTTGGCAGCTGGGGCACGGCTCACACAGCATGTGGGCCAGAGACTCGCGGGTGCGCTTGCGCGTCATCTCCAGCAAGCCCAGTGAAGAAAAGCCACCGGCCATGGTCTTGACCCGGTCACGCGAGAGTTGCTTGCGGAACTCGGCCAGCACAGCGTCCTTGTGATCGGCGCGGGACATGTCAATGAAGTCGGCAATGATGATGCCGCCCAGATTGCGCAACCGCAGCTGGCGGGCAATGGCCTGGGCTGCCTCCAGATTGGTCTTGAAGATGGTGTCTTCAAAATTGCGGGCCCCGACGTAGCCTCCGGTGTTGACGTCCACCGTGGTCAAAGCCTCCGTCTGGTCAATGATGAGGTAGCCACCGGACTTCAGATCCACCCGCCGCCCCAGCGCCTTGGCAATTTCTTCATCAATGGAATACAAGTCAAAAATCGGCCGCTCGCCTTTGTACAGCTGCAAGCGCTCGGCCGCCTTGGGCATGAACTCACGGCCAAATTCGACCAGCTTGGCGTGTTGCTCTTGCGAATCAATGCGGATGCTCTGTGTGGCTTCGCCCACCAGATCGCGCAAGACGCGTTGCAACAGCGTCAAGTCCTGGTGCAACAAGGACGGCGGCGGCAGGCGCAGCGATGCCTCTTTGATGCGTGCCCAGGTCTTGCGCAGGTAGGCGATGTCGTCTTGCAACTCTTCGTCGCTGGAGTCTTCGGCATTGGTGCGCAAGATGAAGCCTCCGCCTGCGGGGCCGACCAGCGCCTGCACCCGCTTGCGCAAAGCATCGCGCTGCTCGGACGGAATTTTTTGCGAGACACCAATGTGGTCGTCCTGCGGCAAAAACACCAGATGGCGCCCGGCAATACTGATCTGTGTGGACAATCGTGCACCCTTGGTGCCCATCGGGTCCTTGATGACCTGCACCATGATGGCCCGGCCCTCGTAGACCTGTTTTTCAATTGGCACCAGCGGCTGGCCGGTGCGAGCGGCCGCATTTTCGCCTTCGGTGTGCGGCTGCCAGACATCGGCCACATGCAAAAAAGCGGCTTTGTCCAAACCGATGTCAATAAAGGCCGATTGCATGCCGGGCAGCACTCGGGCCACTTTGCCCAGATAAATGTTGCCCACCAGACCACGCTCAAGGGTGCGCTCGACGTGCAATTCCTGCACAGCCCCCAGCTCGACCACGGCGACACGCGTTTCCTGGGGCGACCAATTGACCAAAATATCTTGTTGCATGGAAGGACTCGCGTTAGAAAAAGAAAAATGAGGCGATACCCCGATCCGGAGGGACCGTCAGCAGTGAATGCCCACCGAGCGCAAGAGCTGGGCCGTCTCGAACAAGGGCAAGCCCATGATGCCGGAATAGCTGCCCCGGATCTGCGCAATGTGCGACGCCGCCCTGCCCTGCACGCCATAGGCACCGGCTTTGCCCATGGGCTCGCCACTGGCCACATAGGCCTTGATGTGCGCAGGCGTCATGGGCGCAAAACGCACCCAAGACTCGGACACCGCCGCCACACGCTCAGCGCCATGCTGCACAGCGACTGCGGTCAGAACGCGGTGAGTTTGGCCGGACAACTGCTTAAGGATGCGCAGCGCATCGGCCTCATCTGCAGGTTTGCCCAAAATGACACGACCCAGCGCCACCGTGGTGTCCGCGCACAGCACCGGTGCCGCAGGCAGTCCCAGGCGCTGCAAGCGGGCGACTGCGGCGTCGAGCTTCAAACCGGTCACGCGGGCCACATAGCGGCCCGGCGCCTCGCTGCCCCGAATGGCTTCCAGGGCTTCGGCGTCTTCTGCTGGGTCGGGCAAGAGCAATTCATGAGCGACGCCAATTTGCTGCAAAAGTTGGCTGCGGCGCGGGCTTTGTGAGGCCAGATAAATGAAGTCGCTCATTCTCTGTGATAAGGATGGTTGGCGTTGATGGACCAGGCGCGGTACAGCTGCTCAATCAGCAGCACACGGGCCATGGCGTGGGGCAAGGTCATGTCGGACAAGCGGATGCGCTCATGGGCCAGCTGTCGAAACGCCGGCTCCAGCCCATCCGGGCCGCCAATGACCAGGGCCACATCGTCACCACCCAGCTGCCAAGTGGTCAGGCGAGTGGCCAATGCCTGGGTGGTGAGGTTGGTGCCCCGCTCGTCCAGCACCACGATGCGTGTGCCACGGGGAATGGCCGCTTCAATGCGCTGGCGCTCGGCCGCATACAAAGTAGCCAGGGTTTTGGAGCCACGGGGTTCGGTTTTGACCGCCTTGAGCTCAACCTTGAGTTCGGGCGGAAAACGCTTGGCATAGTCGTCCCAGGCGGTCTGAGCCCAGTCAGGCACACGCTGGCCGACCGCAACGATCAGCAGCTTCATGAAGGGTCAATCGGCTTTGCGGCGGGTCGCAGCTTGCACGGCCTTGCGGGCAGGGGCTTTTTTGGCTGGGGCTTTGGCAGCTGACTTGGCTGCAGGTTTGGCCGCAGGCTTGCCCACTGTTTTCACCGTGGGCTTGGACGCTGTTTTGGCGGGGGCTTTTGCGGGTGCTTTGGCTGCAGGCTTGCCTGTCGACTTGGCTGCACTTTTGGCTGGCGCAGATTTGGCGGCTGGCTTGCTGGCTTTGGCGGGTGCCTTCAAAGCCACCTTGGGCTTGGCTGTGCTGGTTTTGGCTGCAGCCGTTTTGGCGGGCGCCTTTTTGGCGGGTGATTTGCGCACATGGTCTTTGAGGTCCGCAGCCGCCGCAGGCTTGGGTGCACCAAATTTCAGTCGCACGGGCTTGTCGCCCCAGATTTCTTCCAGGTTGTAGTAGCTGCGGATGGTGGGCTGCATGATGTGCACCACGGCCTGACCGCAATCCACAATGATCCACTCGCCGTTGTCTTCACCTTCCATGCGAGGCTTGCCAAACCCGGCGTCACGCACCTTGTCGCGCACGCTGGCCGCCAGGGCTTTGGTCTGGCGGTTGGAGGTGCCCGAGGCCATGATGACGCGCTCAAACAAGGGGGACAGGTGCTCAGTGTCAAACACCTGGATGTCCTGGGCTTTCACATCTTCCAGGGCGTCCACGATGGCACGCTGGAGTTTTTGGGTGTCTTTTTTGGCAGCGGTGTCGTTCATCTATGGGGCCTGTAGAGGTGGTGTTCTTGAATATAGCGTTCAACAGCGGGGGGCACCAGACCTGAAATTGCTTGGTCTGTGGCCACGAGCACACGGATGTCCGTGGCGCTGTGGGGCATCAGCGGCATGTTCATAATCTGAATGCGCGCTTCGATGGCGTCAGAAAGGGGCTGTGAAGGGCTTGGGCCGGAATTGCTCCAGGCCTTGACGGCTGTATCACGGCCTGCGGCGCACATTATAGCGAGGCGCCCGATTTCATCGATCTGGTGCCAGGACGCCAACGAGCGCCGCTGGTCATCGCCCAGCAGCAAATACAGCTGCGCTTGGGGGAATTCGGCTTGCAATTGGCGCAGCGTGTCGACCGTGTAGCTGGGCCCCGAACGCAGGATTTCCCGATCATCCACCACGACCTCGGCCTGATCTTCAAAAGCCAGACGGGTCATGGCCAACCGGTCAGCCGCAGCACTGAGCGTGCGGGTCTTGTGCCAGGCCTGCCCCGTGGGCAAGACCCTGACTTGGTCCAGCTGCAATTGCGCTGCCGCGGCCTGCACCAAGGCCACATGGGCCAAGTGCGGTGGGTCAAAGGCGCCGCCAAAAACCCCCAGGCGCGCGACCGAGGAAGCAGACGTCAAACCCAATCCCTGGGCACCAAATAGTGGCTCAGCAAACGCGCTTCGGGCGAGTCTGGCGCGTCTTGGCGCTGGTATGACCAGCGCACTTCAGGCGGCATGGACAGCAAGATGGACTCCGTGCGGCCACCCGACTGCAACCCAAAATGCGTGCCCCGGTCCCACACCAGGTTGAACTCCACATAGCGGCCACGGCGGTAGAGCTGAAAATCGCGCTCACGTTCACCATACGGGGTGTCTTTGCGGCGCGCCACGATGGGCAAATACGCGGTCAGCAGTGCATCGCCCACGCTTTGCAGCATGGCAAAACTGTCATCCATGCCCAGCTCGGAGAAGTCGTCAAAAAAGATGCCCCCGACGCCTCGCTGTTCGTGGCGGTGCTTGTTGCAAAAGTAATCGTCACACCAGGCCTTGAAGCGCGGGTGCAGGCCTTCGCCAAATGGGGCCAGCGCATCCTTGCAAGTCTGATGAAAATGCACGGCGTCTTCGTCAAACCCGTAATAAGGCGTCAGGTCCATGCCTCCACCAAACCAGGCGACGGGCGCCCTGCCCTCGGGCTTGGCAACAATCATGCGCACATTCATGTGCACGGTCGGCACATAAGGGTTGCGGGGGTGAAAGACCAGCGAGACGCCCATCGCTTCAAACGCCGAGCCCGCCAACTCAGGACGGTGCTGGGTGGCCGAAGGTGGCAATTGCGGTCCGGTGACGTGCGAAAAGCCGCAGCCTGCACGCTCAAAGACCGGGCCACCCTCCAGAATCTGGGTGATGCCCTGCCCTTGTAATTTGTCTCCCGGGTCTTTCTGCCAGTGATCCACCAGAAAAGGCGTGCCATCGAGATCGGTCAAGGCTTGGGTGATGCGGGTCTGCAAGTCCACCAAATATTGGCGCGCAGCGCTCGGTTCAAAAGATGCATTCATGAGTTGTCTTTGAGGGATACAGACTGGACTGAAAAGGCGTTCCCTGTCCAGGGCTGCACGGGGCTCATTTGCTGGATGCGGAAACCTTCGGCGCCCTCAAATACGGCAGCCATGTGGGCATAGTCCTCATCAACGCGGCCCGTGAGTTGGTAAAAGTCCACCAGCGAAAAAGTGCGTCGTCTCCAGTCAAATTTGACCAGCACCAAGGGCACGTTTGCCTTGAGCGCCACTTGGTAAAAGCCACTGCGCCAACCGGGCGTCAGGCTGCGCGTGCCTTCAGGGGCCAAACCCAGCCACAGCAGGCGTCCGGAGCGTTTGTACTGCTCAAACACCTCGACCATGTCGCCGACCACCCCTTTGGGTGAGCTGCGATCAATCGGCAAACCACCGACCCAACGCAACCAGGCACCAAAGACCGGAAATTTGAACAGAGAATCCTTGGCCCAGAACTTGGCCGGAATGCCCAGCCCCCATTTGGCCAGGATGCCAATCGGAAAGTCCCAATTGCTGGTGTGTGGGTAGACGATGGCAACGCCCTGAAGCGTTGGGAACCCATCAAACTCCAGTTTCCAACCCAACATCCGCAAAATCCAACGAGCCAGTCGGGAGCCTTTGAATGTGACGGGGTGAATGGTACGAGGCAAAGTCATCGGCGAAGCATCCAGGCTCAGTGTTTGATGGCGCGGTAGCCAATGTCCTTGCGGTATTGCATACCGTCAAAGCCAATGGTTTCAAGCGTTTCGTAGGCTTTTTGCTGGGCCAGACGCACTGAGTCGGCCAGCGCGGTGACACACAGCACCCGCCCGCCAGAGGTGAGCGTTTTGCCATCCTGCGCTGTGGTGCCTGCATGAAACACCATGGCGTCTTCGGCGTCTTTGGGCAGGCCGTTGATGACATCGCCCTTGCGCGGGTTCATCGGGTAGCCGGCTGCGGCCATCACCACGCCCAAAGCCACACGGCGGTCCCATTCCATGTTGATTTTGTCCAGACCCAAGGAGGTAGCGGCCAGCATGACTTCGAGGAAGTCGGTCTTCAAGCGCATCAAGATGGGCTGGGTTTCCGGATCGCCCATGCGGCAATTGAACTCCAGGGTTTTGGGGCGTCCTTGCTCATCAATCATCAGCCCGGCGTACAAAAACCCGGTGTACGGAATGCCGTCTTTTTCCATGCCACGGATGGTGGGCAAAATCACCTCGCGCATGGCGCGGGCGTGGACTTCGGCTGTGACCACCGGCGCGGGCGAATAGGCCCCCATGCCGCCAGTGTTGGGGCCCTGATCGGCATCCAGCAAACGTTTGTGATCCTGGCTGGTCGCCATGGCGGCCACGTTTTGACCATCGCAGATCACGATGAAACTGGCCTCTTCACCCTGCAAAAACTCTTCAATCACCACACGCGCGCCACCGGCGTTGTGCGCCACACCCAGGGTGTTGTCCAGCAACATGAAGTCAATGGCTTCATGGGCTTCTGCCAGCGTCATGGCCACCACAACGCCCTTGCCTGCAGCCAGGCCATCGGCCTTGACCACAATCGGCGCCCCCATACGGTCCACATAAGCGTGCGCCAGGGCTGCATCGGTGAAGGTGTCAAATTCTGCGGTCGGGATGTGGTGCCGCGCCATGAACGCCTTGGAAAAGGCTTTGGAACTCTCCAGCTGAGCCGCCTTTTGCGTGGGGCCAAAAATGCGCAAGCCATGGGCACGGAAATCGTCCACAATGCCCGCCGCCAAAGGGGCCTCTGGGCCGACCACGGTCAAACCGATTTGGTTATCCAGCGCCCATTGGCGCAATCGTGCGATGTCCGTCAGAGGGATGTTTTGCAGCATGGCATCGCGGGCCGTGCCGCCATTGCCAGGCGCCACAAAGACCTGCTGCACTTTTGGCGATTGCGCCAGTTTCCACGCCATGGCATGTTCCCGGCCGCCATTGCCGACCACCAATACTTTCATCAGATGTCCTTACTCTTGAATGTCGGCGTTGTGGAAGACGTTTTGCACGTCATCCAGATCTTCCAGAATGTCCAGAAGTTTTTGCATTTTTGCAGCATCATCGCCGGTCAAGGCGATGGTGTTTTCAGCGCGCATGGTCACCTCGGCCATATCAGCCACCAGGCCTGCGGCTTCGAGGGCATTTTTAACCGCCTCAAAGTCTGCGGGCGCCGTCAGGACCTCAATGGCCCCTTCATCGTCGGTGATCACGTCCTCGGCGCCCGCCTCCAAGGCGACTTCCATGACCTTGTCTTCATTGGTGCCCGGGGCAAAAATCAATTGACCACAATTTTTGAACTGGAAAGCCACCGAACCCTCGGTGCCCAGGTTCCCGCCGTGCTTGCTGAACGCATGGCGAATTTCTGCCACAGTGCGCACCCGGTTGTCGGTCATGGTGTCCACGATGACGGCTGCGCCACCGATGCCATAGCCCTCGTAGCGGATTTCTTCGTAGCTCACGCCTTCGAGGTTGCCGGTGGCTTTGTCCACATTGCGTTTGATGGTGTCGGCCGGCATGTTGGCCGCTTTGGCCTTTTCAATGGCCAGGCGCAGACGGGGATTGGCGCTGACATCGCCGCCCCCGGTACGGGCGGCCACCATGATTTCACGGACCACACGGGTCCAGATTCGTTGCCTTTTTTCGTCTTGCCTGCCCTTGCGGTGCTGAATATTTGCCCATTTACTGTGGCCAGCCATCGGGAATTCCTTGAATGTTGATTTAATCTACGATCTCGATTTTACTTTTGTAGCCAGGGACCCGATTTTCATGACTGAACCCCTACTGATTGCCAAAAACAAGAACGCCCAATGTGAACTCTTGCCCGGTCTGGCCAACCGCCACGGGCTCATCACGGGCGCCACCGGCACAGGCAAAACTGTGACACTGCAAACCCTGGCCGAGAACTTCTCCCGCCAAGGCGTGCCGGTGTTCATGGCCGACGTCAAAGGCGACCTGACCGGCATCAGCCAGCCCGGCCACATCGGCGACAAGCTGGCGGCAGTCCTCAAGGACCGGGGCATCGACTTGCCAGCCCCCCTGGCCTGCCCCACCACCTTGTGGGATGTGTTTGGCGAACAAGGTCACCCGGTTCGGGCCACCATCACGGACATGGGGCCCTTGCTCTTGACGCGCATGCTGGGGCTGAACGAGACCCAGGCCGGGGTGCTCAATCTGGTATTCAAGATCGCTGACGACAACGGTTTGCTGGTTTTGGACATGAAAGACCTGCGGGCCATGCTCCAGTATGTGGGCGACAACGCCAAGACCTTCACCACCGAGTACGGCAACATCAGCGCCGCCAGCATCGGCGCCATCCAGCGCGGTCTGCTGCAAATTGAAACCCAGGGGGGTGACAAATTCTTTGGCGAGCCCATGCTCAACATTGAAGATTTCATGCAAACAGATGCCCAGGGCATGGGCGTGGTGAACATCCTGGCTGCCGACAAACTGCTCAATGCGCCGCGCCTGTACGCCACATTTTTGTTGTGGCTGCTCTCCGAGCTGTTTGAGGTCTTGCCCGAAATCGGTGACCCCGAAAAACCCAAGCTGGTGTTCTTCTTTGACGAGGCACATTTGCTGTTCAAGGACGCCCCGGCTGCACTGGTTGAGCGCATCGAGCTGGTGGTGCGCCTGGTGCGCTCCAAGGGTGTGGGGGTGTATTTCGTGACGCAAAACCCGCTGGACATTCCCGACAACGTTCTGGGGCAGCTGGGCAACCGGGTGCAACATGCCTTGCGCGCCTTCACGCCGCGCGACCAAAAAGCCGTGGCCGCCACGGCTCAAACCATGCGCCCCAAGGCCGGGCTGGACATCGAAGCGGCCATCACCGAGCTGGGTGTGGGCGAGGCGCTGGTGAGCTTTCTGGATGCCAAAGGCCGCCCCTGCGAAACTGAGCGCGTTTTCGTCATGCCCCCGGCCAGCCAGCTGGGCCCCATCACGCCTGCGCAACGACAAAACCTGATGCAAAACTCGCTGGTGGCAGGTGTGTATGAGCAGGTGCAAGACCGTGAATCGGCCTACGAAAAGCTCAAGGGTGCGCCCGCCCAGACGGCCAACACAGCAGGTGCCCCCGGCAAAGCCGGTGCGCCCAACGCAGCCCCAGCAGAAGGCGGCCTCATGGGCTCGGTCTCGGACTTCATCTTTGGCTCCACCGGCCCGCGTGGCGGCCAACACGACGGCGTGGCCCAGTTGCTGGTGAAAAGCGCTGTGCGCAATGTGGGCTCGGCCATTGGCCGCGAAATCGTGCGCGGCGTACTGGGTGGCTTGCTGGGTTCGGTCAAGTCCAAGCGCTGAGGTGTTTTCTGAATAGAAACGCTCAGCTCCAGAAAAAAGAGGCCCAGTCGGGCCTCTTTTTTTTTGGCCGTTTCCGGCTTGACGTTATCAACCCGCCGTAGCTTCTTCGGGCTCTGTGGGCTCTGAACGCGATGCACGACCTTCCTTTTTCGGGTTGGGCGTGATGTCCAGCAACACCTCGTCTTTGTCGTCGATGTCCACCGTCAGGCGGCCACCTTCGGTCAGGCGACCGAACAACAATTCGTCGGCCAGCGCCTTGCGGATGGTGTCCTGGATCAGGCGCTGCATCGGGCGCGCACCCATGAGCGGGTCAAAGCCCTTCTTGGCCAGGTGCTTGCGCAGCTTGTCGGTGAAGGTGACGTCCACTTTCTTCTCACCCAGCTGCTGCTCCAGCTGCAGCAGGAACTTGTCGACCACGCGCAGGATGATCTGCTCATCGAGCGGCTTGAAGCTGACGATCGCGTCCAAGCGGTTGCGGAACTCGGGCGTGAACAGGCGCTTGATGTCGCCCATTTCGTCCCCGGCCTGACGCGGGTTGGTGAAGCCAATCGTGGCCTTGTTCATGGTCTCGGCGCCCGCGTTGGTCGTCATGACGATGATCACATTGCGGAAATCGGCCTTGCGCCCGTTGTTGTCGGTCAGCGTGCCGTGGTCCATGACCTGCAGCAGCACGTTGAAGATCGCGGGGTGTGCTTTTTCGATTTCGTCGAGCAGCAGCACGCAGTGAGGCTTCTTGGTGACGGCCTCGGTCAGCAAACCGCCTTGGTCAAAGCCCACATAACCCGGAGGCGCGCCGATCAGGCGGCTCACAGCGTGCTGCTCCATGTACTCGGACATGTCAAAACGGATCAGCTCAATGCCCATGATGTAGGCCAGTTGCTTGGCCGCTTCGGTCTTGCCCACGCCCGTGGGGCCGGAGAACAAGAAGGAACCAATCGGTTTGTCGGCCTTGCCCAGACCCGAGCGCGCCATCTTGACGGCAGACGACAGCACTTCGAGGGCCTTGTCCTGGCCAAACACCACGGATTTGAGGTCCCGCTCGATGGTCTGCAGCTTGCTGCGGTCGTCGTTGGACACGTTGGCAGGCGGGATGCGGGCGATCTTGGCCACAATGTCTTCGATCTCGGCCTTGCCAATGGTCTTCTTGCGCTTGGAGGCCACCAAAATGCGCTGGGCTGCCCCGGCTTCGTCGATCACGTCAATCGCCTTGTCGGGCAGCTGACGGTCGTTGATGAACTTGGCCGACAGCTCGGCGGCCGCCTGCAGCGCAGCATTGGCATATTTGACGCTGTGGTGCTCCTCAAAGCGGCTCTTGAGGCCCTTGAGGATTTCCACCGTCTCGGACACTGTCGGTTCGACCACGTCCACTTTCTGGAAGCGTCGGGACAGTGCAGCGTCTTTTTCAAAGATGCCGCGGTACTCGGTGAAAGTGGTGGCGCCGATGCACTTGAGCTGACCACTGGAGAGTGCAGGCTTGAGCAGGTTGGACGCGTCCAGCGTACCGCCTGAGGCCGCACCTGCACCGATCAGGGTGTGGATTTCGTCGATGAACAGAATGCCATTGGGCTTGTCTTTCAGGGCCTTGAGCACGCCTTTGAGGCGCTGCTCGAAATCACCCCGGTACTTGGTGCCGGCCAGAAGCGAGCCCATGTCGAGTGAGTAGACCTGGGCTTCGGCCAGGATCTCGGGCACGGTGCCCTGCGTGATGCGCCAGGCCAAGCCCTCGGCAATAGCGGTCTTGCCCACGCCTGCTTCACCCACCAAGAGCGGGTTGTTCTTGCGGCGGCGGCACAGGATCTGGATCGTGCGCTCGACCTCGTACTCGCGGCCAATCAGCGGATCAATTTTTCCTTCTTTGGCAGCCTGGTTCAGGTTGTTGGTGTACTGCTCCAGGGGCGACGCCTTTTCGCTGCGTTCACCGGCCTGTGCACTCTCTTCGCCCTCGTTGCTGGCAGGTGCCTCGGACGATTTGGCCGATTCTGGCGGGTCACTCTTGCGGATTCCGTGGGCAATGAAGTTGACCACGTCCAGACGGGTGATGCCTTGCTGGTGCAGGTAATACACAGCGTGCGAATCCTTCTCGCCAAAAATCGCCACCAGCACGTTGGCGCCGGTCACTTCTTTCTTGCCACTGCCTGTGGACTGCACATGCATGATGGCACGCTGGATCACACGCTGAAAACCCAGTGTGGGTTGCGTGTCCACCTCTTCGGTGCCAGCCACTTGGGGGGTGTTGTCTTTGATGAAGTTGGTCAAAGCCTTGCGTAAATCATCAAGGTTGGCGGCGCACGCCCGCAAGACTTCAGCCGCGCTGGGGTTGTCCAGCAAGGCCAAAAGCAGGTGCTCGACCGTGATGAACTCGTGACGCTGCTGACGGGCCTCGACGAAGGCCATGTGCAAGCTGACTTCCAATTCCTGGGCAATCATGTGATTTCCTTTTGCCTTGCTTGAGATATAGAAACGATGTGGGGGAGTTTGGTGACTATTCAATGGGCTCGCTGACACATTGCAATGGATGCCCGCCTTGTCGGGCGGCCTCCAGCACTTGGTCCACCTTGGTAGCGGCCACATCGCGGGAATAAACACCGCAAACGCCTTTGCCATCCAAGTGAATCTTGAGCATGATTTGCGTAGCCGCTTCACGGTCTTTGCCAAAAAACTCCTGTATCACCATGACCACGAATTCCATGGGGGTGTAGTCATCATTGAGCATCGCCACCTGATACATCTGGGGCGGTTTGATCTTTTGAGCGCGGCGCTCGAGTACAACCGAATCCCCACCATCGGAGGTGCGGGGTGTCTCTGGCGGCAGCGCTGGATTTGCAGGTTTTTTCGTTGCCATGAATTCATTCTATAGAGGCTTTGAACCCCTTTTCGATGGCGGTCATAAAAGACTTTTTTCACAACACTCGAAATCCAGCGGCCTCGGGGAAAACCTCACATTGACAAAAATAACAAGCCCGCCTCAAATTGGTTCAAATAATTCACGGAGACATCGCATGCCCAGCGGTACGGTCAAATGGTTCAACGATGCCAAGGGATTCGGATTCATTGAGCCTGATGGCGGTGGGCCAGATGCTTTCGCTCATTTTTCGGCCATTCAGGCAGAGGGCTACAAAACCCTCAGTGAAGGTGCCCGGGTCACTTTCGAGCTCACCAAGGGCGATAAGGGGTTGATGGCCGCCAACATTCGAGCCGAAAACATCGCAGAGGATGCACTGCCTGCATCGACCGGCGAAAATCAGACCTCTTGATCGGCCTCGATGGCCTTGGCAAGCGAAACCTGGCCCGCTTGCCGTTATCCTTGGGGGCTGCCGCAAGCGCGAACACTGATTTCACCATGACACCCAGAAAGACCTTGGCCACTCACACATTTCGCCGACTTGGCGCCAAGCTGATCACTTCTGCTTGTTTATTGACCGCCCTGCACGCAGTGGCCCAACCCTCACCGCAAATGCAACTACCCCGGACGAAATTGAGTGCCGGCATGCATGTGCTGGATGTGCAATTGGCGCAAACGCCCGAGCAACGCCAAATCGGCCTCATGTCACGCAAAGACATGCCTCAACACGAGGGCATGCTTTTTGTGTTCGAACAGCCCGCCACACAGTGTTTCTGGATGCGCAACACGCTGATCCCGCTGACCGCCGCCTTTGTCGAAGACGACGGCACCATTGTCAACCTGGCCGACATGAAACCCCAAAGCGACGATTCGCATTGCTCGACCAAACCCGTACGCTTTGTGCTGGAAATGAACGCAGGCTGGTTTGCAAAAAGGCAAATCAAGGCGGGCTACAAGCTCAGTGGCGCAGCTTTCTCTCGCTGAATGCAAACTCCAAAGTCCTCGGCCAGAGACCTGACTTGACCCTCAAACACCCCAGACCACATTGGACTCTTCGGCCAGGCTGAGCTTCAGGAACTTGAGCATGGGCGTCGCCCGTTGCGCTAAACGCACCGAATCAATCACCGAGGCCGATTCTTCTGATGAGTTGCCTTCAGCCTTCAGGGCTTTTTCGGCCTGCTCCATGCGCAAGGCTTCGTCTTGCGCCACAGCCAACTCCAATGCCGCTATCACGCCGGGCAAAGCCTGGGCTTGCACAATGCCCTTGACCGGATCGTCGCCCAACATGATTTTGAGCAATCTGCAGGCATCGGCCTCCAGCATGATGAGGTCGCTGGCCGCGTGGGATTTGAATTTGAACAACATGAAACGCTCCAGAAATGGGCGACTCAAAGACTGTCGACCTCGTCACCGCCCTCGGTGTCGCCCTGAATCAAGGCCTTGAGTTTATGGCTGGCATGAAATGTCGCGACACGTCGTGCATCAATCGGAATCAATTCTCCAGTCCGGGGATTGCGTCCAGGACGAGCTGCCTTAGTCCGGATCTGGAAGTTGCCAAAGCCTGAAATCTTCACGTCCTCGCCGGAAATCAGGTTATCGACCACCAGATCAAAAAACGCATCGACCA
This sequence comes from Limnohabitans sp. T6-5, assembly GCF_003063315.1. Lineage (GTDB taxonomy): Bacteria > Pseudomonadota > Gammaproteobacteria > Burkholderiales > Burkholderiaceae_C > Limnohabitans_A. The sequence goes on along the minus strand of NZ_NERV01000002.1, from coordinate 121,726 downwards.
TGTCCTTGGATTCGCGTTTGTTCAGACCGATTTGCTCAAACAGCAAATCGGCCAAATGCGCCTTGGTCAGGGCCGGCGTTTCCAGGGACTCAAAACTGATTTCCATGGTCAATCCAACTCAGGCACGCAGCCGTGCAGACGTTTGCTGCGCCAAGCTGGCGATCACGGCCTGAACGACGGCATCAATCTGCGCATCGGTCAAGGTGGCTTCGTCGCTGTGCAGTGTCAGGCGAACCGCCAGGCTTTTCTCACCCACGGCCAGTCCGCTGTTGGACTCGGCCTTGGGACGGTAAACATCAAACAGCACCGCATCGCGCAGCACGCCCTGAGTGGGCGCAGCATGGATGGCGGCCATCAATTGCGCATGAGTGACCTGCTCACTGACAATCACCGCCAAGTCACGCTCCACCGACTGGTGCTTGGCCACGGCCTGCGCCACCGGCACCCCGCGGGCCGTGACGGCATCGAGCGACAGCTCGAACACCACCGGGGCACTGCTCAGCTCCCAAGCCTGACGCCAACGAGGGTGCAACTCGCCCACATGACCGATCACCACGCCATCCAGCAGTACGTGGGCCGAACGGCCTGGGTGCAAGGCGGGGTGTTCAGCGGCGACGAATTCTGCTTTGCGCGGGGCAAGCAGCTTTTCCACATCGGCTTTGACATCGTAAAAATCGACGTTGCGCGCCTTGCCCTGCCAGCCCAAAGGCTCAACCGGGCCCCAGGCCATGCCTGCCACATGCATGGGTTGGTCAAAGCCTTCCACGGTGGTGTCGCTGCTCTGAACCGAAGCGTTGCGCAAAAACACACGACCCAGCTCGAACACGCGCACGCGGTCGGCCTTGCGGTCGGCGTTGAACTTGATCACTTGCACCAGCGAGCCGATCAGGCTGGAGCGCATCACGCTCATCTGGCTGGCGATCGGGTTGAGCAAGCGGATCGGGTTGGCGTTGCCTGCGAGGTCCTTTTCCCAAGCTTCTTCGACAAAGCTGTAGTTGATGGTTTCCTGGTAACCCAGGGCCGCAATCGCGCGGCGCACAGCAGATGGGCTGCGCTCGGTCTCGCGGCGCACCTTGGCAGTGATGGGGGCCAAAGGCGGGGTTGTGGGCAGGTTGTTGTAGCCCACCATGCGGGCGACTTCTTCGATCAGGTCTTCTTCGATCTGCAAATCGAAACGGAAGCTGGGCGGCGTCACGGTGACGGAGCCCTCGCCTTCTGTCACTTGCAAGCCCAAGCCGCGCAGGGCGTCGGCGCACTGCTGCTGGGTCAAATGCATCCCAATGACCTTGACCGCCCGGGCCACGCGCAGCGTGACGGGGGTGATCGATGGAATGTTCAGAATTTGGTCGTCAATCGGGCCGACCTTTGTCTCGGGCGTGCCGCAAATGTCGAGCACCAACTGGGTGATGCGCTCAATGTGCTCCACGGTCAGCTGAGGGTCCACACCGCGCTCAAAACGGTGACCGGCGTCGGTCGAGAAGTTGAAGCGGCGCGAACGGCCCGCGATCGAGGTGGGCCACCAGAAAGCGGCTTCGATGTAGATGTTTTGCGTGTCGTCGGACACGGCGGTGGCGTCGCCCCCCATGATGCCCGCCAGCGATTCGACCTGGCTGTCGTCGGCGATCACGCCGACCTTGTCATCCACAGTCACGGTGTTGCCGTTGAGCAGCTTGAGCGACTCGCCAGGCTGACCCCAGCGCACCTGCAGGCCACCATGGATTTTGTCGAGGTCAAAAATGTGCGACGGGCGACCGAACTCGAACATCACGTAGTTGGAGATGTCCACCAGCGGGCTCACGCTGCGCTGGCCGCAACGGGCCAGGCGGTCTACCATCCACTGAGGCGTTTGCGCCTTCGTGTTCACGCCCTTGACCACACGGCCGCTGAAACGGCCGCACAGGTCGGTGGCCTGCACCTTCACCGCCAGCTTGTCGCTGACCTGTGTGGCCACAGCCGGGAACGATGGTGCCTTGAGCGGCACGCCGGTCAGAGCCGACACTTCGCGGGCAATGCCATAAACACTCAAGCAGTGCGCCAGGTTGGGCGTGAGCTTGAGCGTCATCAGGGTGTCGTCCAGATTCAGGTACTGGCGAATGTCCTGACCCAACGGCGCATCTGCAGGCAATTCCAACAGGCCGCCGTGGTCGTCAGCGATCTTCAGTTCCTTGGCCGAGCAAAGCATGCCCTGGCTTTCGACGCCACGCAGTTTGCCCACTTTGATCAAGAAAGGCTTGCCGTCTTCGCCCGGAGGCAACTCGGCGCCCACCATGGCGCAGGGCACCCGGATGCCCACACGGGCATTGGGCGCACCACACACGATATTGAGCAAAGCGCCCTGCCCCACATCGACCTGGCACACGCGCAAGCGGTCGGCGTTGGGGTGTTGCACGGCCTCCTTGATTTCGCCAACCACGATTTTGGTGAACGGCGGGGCCACGGACTCGAGCTCTTCCACTTCGAGGCCTGCCATGGTCAATGTGTCGGCCAGTTGCTGGGTGGTCAGGGACGGGTTGCAGAACTCGCGCAACCAGGATTCGGGAAATTGCATGACTCGTGTCTCGTGTATCGGACTTGGGAGGGAATTACTGGAACTGGCTCAGGAAGCGCACATCGCCGTCAAAGAACAGGCGCAGGTCGTTCACGCCATAGCGCAGCATGGTGAAACGGTCCATGCCCATGCCAAAGGCAAAGCCGATGAAACGCTCGGGGTCCAAGCCCATGTTGCGCACCACGTTCGGATGCACCTGGCCGGAGCCGCCCACTTCAAGCCAACGACCCGCCAGAGGGCCTGCTTGGAACTGAATGTCGATCTCGGCGCTGGGTTCGGTGAAGGGGAAAAAGCTGGGACGGAAGCGCAGCACCAGATCGTCGCTTTCAAAGAAGGTGCGGCAGAAATCGGTGACCACAACCTTAAGGTCCTTGAAGCTCACATTTTCGCCAATCCACAGGCCTTCGCACTGGTGGAACATGGGCGAATGGGTGGCATCGCTGTCCACACGGTAGGTGCGGCCCGGCGCGATGACGCGGACCTCGGGCATCCCTTGGCCAGCGTCGAGTTGGTTCTTGTAGCGTTTGACGTGCTGCACCGCATGGCGGATTTGCATGGGGCTGGTGTGGGTGCGCAGCAGATGGCCGCCTTCCACATAGAAGGTGTCGTGCATCGAGCGCGCTGGGTGGTCTTCGGGCGTGTTGAGCGCGGTGAAGTTGAACCAGTCGGTTTCGATCTCGGGGCCCTGAGCGACTTCAAAGCCCATGGAGCCAAAAATGTATTCGACCCGCTCGAGCGTGAGCGAGACAGGGTGCAAGCCCCCCACGTTGGCGCTGCGGCCTGGCAGTGTCACATCCAAGGCTTCGGCCTTGAGTTGCGCTTGCAGCTCGGCATCGGCCAGCGCCTGGCGGCGGTCGTTCAGTGCCGCCTCAATCGCCTGCTTGGCGATGTTGATGGCGGCACCACGGGTTTTTTTGTCTTCCACGCTCAGAGCGGCCATGCCCTTCATCAGCTCGGTCAAGCGACCGGCTTTGCCCAAAAACTGGGCCTTGGCGTTCTCGAGGTCAGCAGGTGTCAGTGCCTGCACAAAACTCTGGCGTGCGGATTCGACCAGGGTGTCCAGCTCGTTCATGGTGTGGGAGATCGGTGATCTGTGTAAAAGGAATAAAAAAGGGATTGAAGCTTTTGTGAGCCTCAATCCCTTTGATCGAGTGCGCGGCATGAACCCGAAGGTCCATGTCACTCATGAAATCAAGCTGCGGCCAATTTGGCTTTGACTTGGTTCACGATGCCAGCAAAAGCGGCCTTGTCGTGCACGGCGATGTCCGCCAGCATCTTACGGTCGATTTCGATGGCAGCCTTTTTCAGGCCGTTGGCGAATTGGCTGTAGGTCAGACCGCATTCACGCGCAGCGGCGTTGATACGGGCAATCCACAACTGACGGAACACACGCTTTTTGGTGCGGCGGTCACGGTAGGCGTATTGACCAGCCTTCATCACCGCCTGTTTGGCGATACGGAAGACATTGCCGCGGCGACCGCGGAAACCTTTTGCAAGGGCCAAAACTTTCTTGTGACGGGCGCGTGCCGTTACACCACGTTTAACGCGAGGCATATTTATTCTCCTTGTTCGTCAGTGAATTACAGGCCAGCCATGGGCAGCATCTGTGCCATGTGACCCATATTGGTCTCATGCACAGCCACTGCACCGCGGAGGTGGCGTTTGTTCTTGGTGGTCTTCTTGGTCAGAATGTGACGCTTGAAGGCTTGACCGCGTTTAACGGTACCACCTGGACGAACACGGAAGCGCTTCTTAGCACTGCTTTTGGTCTTCATCTTGGGCATTTCAATGCTCCTTTATTTGTGCTCGTGAGGCGTCTGCAAAATCTTTGCAGCCTTGATGGCCCCGAGCCACTTTTACAAAAGCCTCCCGAAGGCAGCTCTTGATTCGACCTGCCCGAAGGCAGATCCAACTCTTCAACCCGCCTGATCTGCAGGCGCTGCAGCATCTGCAGACTTGCCGGCGGGCTTTTTGCGACCTGGCGCGATCATCATGATCATCTGACGACCTTCGAGCTTGGGGAACTGCTCGACGATGATCAGATCTGCCAATTCGTCGCGAATCCGGTTCAGCAAGGCCATACCCAACTCTTGGTGGGTGATCTCGCGACCGCGGAAACGCAAGGTGATCTTGCATTTGTCGCCATCTGCCAAAAAGCGGCGGATGTTGCGCATCTTGATGTTGTAGTCACCATCGTCGGTTCCGGGGCGGAACTTGACTTCCTTGATGTCAATGACCGTTTGCTTGGCTTTGGCTTCCGCCGCTCGCTTTTGCTCTTGGTACTTGAACTTGCCGTAGTCCATCAAACGACAAACCGGCGGATTGGCAGTGGCGGCGATTTCAACCAGATCCACATCCAATTCACCTGCCATGCGCAGTGCTTCTGCCAAAGACAAGATGCCCAATGGCTCGTTTTCAGGGCCGGAAACACGGACCTCAGGGGCCATGATTTCACGGTTCAAACGGTGTTTGCGTTCTTCGCGTTGGCGACGATCACGAAATTCGGTAGCGATGACTCAATCCTTCAAGGGTAATAACTGCAAACAGCAGCCAAACCGCCTTTGTGCCCACGGGCCAAAGCTTGTGGCGAAACTCACCTTCAGGCTTTAGAAGCAATGTCGGCTGCAATGAGTTCAATGAACGCATCGATCGACATCACACCGAGGTCTTTGTTGCCTCGGGCACGCACTGCGACGGTACCTGCTGCCTTTTCTTTGTCACCAGCGACAAGGATGTAAGGCAGCTTTTGCAACGAATGCTCTCGTATTTTATACGTGATTTTCTCGTTACGCAGGTCCAAATCGACCCTAAGGCCTTGATTTGACACTGATTTTTGCAATTTTGCAGCAATTTCACGACAGTAATCAGCCTGAGCATCGGTGATGTTGAGCACACACACCTGAGTTGGCGCCAGCCAAGTTGGCAAAGCGCCGGCATGTTGCTCGATCAAAATACCGATGAAGCGCTCCATGCTGCCCACGATGGCGCGGTGCAGGATAACGGGGCGCTGACGCGAGCCGTCTTCGGCCACATACTCGGCATCCAGGCGCTCGGAAAGGTTGAAATCCACCTGGATCGTGCCGCACTGCCACTCGCGGCCAATGGCGTCTTTCAGCGTGTACTCGATTTTGGGACCATAGAACGCGCCATCGCCTTCTGAGATCACAAAATCGCAGCCTGAAGCACGCAAGCTGTCCATCAAGGCTTTTTCTGCCTTGTCCCAGAGTTCGTCCGAGCCAATGCGCGCCGCTGGACGGGTCGAAACCTTGTACAAAATGTCGGTGAAACCGAAGTCGGCATAGACCTTCTTGAGCACCTTGGTGAAGGTATCGCACTCAGGCAGGATCTGATCTTCGGTACAGAAGATGTGGCCGTCGTCCTGTGTGAAGCCGCGCACACGCATGATGCCGTGCAAGCCGCCCGAGGGCTCGTTACGGTGGCACTGGCCAAATTCACCATAACGCAGTGGCAGGTCGCGGTAGCTCTTGATGCCCTGCTTGAAGATCAGGATGTGGCCCGGACAATTCATCGGCTTGAGGGCATAGTCACGCTTTTCCGACTCTGTGGTGAACATGTTGTCACGGTATTTATCCCAGTGACCCGTCTTTTCCCAAAGGCTTTTGTCGATGATCTGCGGACCCTTGACTTCCTGGTAGCCGTTGTCGCGGTAAACCTGACGCATGTACTGCTCGATGATTTGCCAGACCGTCCAGCCCTTGGGGTGCCAGAACACCAGACCGGGCGCGTGCTCGTCAATGTGGAACAGATCCAGTTCCCGGCCGAGTTTGCGGTGATCGCGTTTTTCAGCCTCTTCCAGCCGAACCAGATACTGCTGCAAGTCGTCCTTGCTGGCCCAAGCTGTGCCATAGACACGCTGGAGCATTTCATTCTTGCTGTCACCACGCCAATAGGCACCCGCGACCTTCATCAATTTGAAGTGTTTGAGCTTGCCGGTACTGGGTACGTGCGGGCCGCGGCACAGATCTTCAAATGCGCCTTCACGGTAAAGACTGACGTCCTGATCGGCAGGTATGCTGGCAATGATCTCCGCTTTGTAGTGTTCCCCCAGGCTCTTGAAATAGGTAACCGCCTCATCGCGCGGCAGGACGCGACGAACCACAGCTTCGTCCTTGTTGGCCAACTCGGTCATGCGTTTTTCAATGGCGACCAAATCTTCTGGCGTGAAGGGGCGGCTGTACGAAAAATCGTAATAAAACCCGTTTTCAATGACTGGACCAATCGTGACTTGTGCCTCGGGGAACAAGTCCTTGACGGCATAAGCCAGCAAGTGCGCGGTCGAGTGACGGATCAACTCAAGCCCCTCGGGGTCTTTGGCCGTCACGATGGCCAGCTGCGAGTTGGCCGCCATGCTGAAGCTGGTGTCCACCAATTGACCGTTGACTTTGCCGCCCAAGGCCGCTTTGGCCAGGCCAGCGCCAATTGAAGCGGCCACTTCGGCCACCGTCACGGGGCCAGGAAATTCACGCAAGGAACCGTCGGGAAGAGTAATCTGAACCATGAGTTTGCAAGTAAAAAGCGCGGCAAAGGCCGCGCTTGAAAGAAGTGTCTAAACGCTGAGGGCAGATTTTACGCCGCCCTCGCCTTCAGCATACCGGGAAGTCGATCAGTGGAACTGCTCTTCTTCAGTAGAACCGGTCAAGGCTTTCACAGAAGACGAACCGCCCTGGATCACGGTGGTCACGTCGTCAAAGTAGCCTGCGCCAACTTCTTGCTGGTGCGACACGAAGGTGTAACCCTTGTCGCGTGCTGCGAATTCAGGCTCTTGAACCATTTCGGTGTAGTGCTTCATGCCTTCGCCACGAGCGTAAGCATGGGCAAACTGGAAGGTGTTGAACCAGTTGATGTGGATACCGGCCAGTGTGATGAACTGGTATTTGTAGCCCAGTGCCGACAGGTCGTCCTGGAAGGAAGCGATCTGGCTGTCGTTGAGGTTTTTCTTCCAGTTGAACGATGGCGAGCAGTTGTACGACAGCAACTTGCCTGGGCAGGCGGCGTGCACGGCTTGCGCGAATTCACGGGCAAAGCCAATGTCTGGCACGCCAGTTTCGCACCACACCAAGTCAGCATAGGGAGCGTAGGCCACACCGCGGCTGATGGCTTGCTCCAGACCGTTTTTGACGCGGTAGAAACCTTCTTGTGTGCGCTCGCCTGTCAAGAATGGTTTGTCATTGGCGTCGTGATCAGATGTGATCAAGTTGGCGGCTTCGGCATCTGTACGAGCCAACACGATGGTGGACACGCCCATGACGTCGGCAGCGAAACGTGCAGAGATCAACTTCTCGCAAGCTTCTTGTGTTGGCACCAACACTTTGCCACCCATGTGACCGCATTTCTTCACAGCGGCCAATTGGTCTTCAAAGTGGACGCCGGCAGCGCCCGAAGCGATCATGTTCTTCATCAATTCGAAGGCATTCAGAACGCCACCGAAACCGGCTTCTGCGTCAGCCACAATCGGCAAGAAATAGTCGATGAAGTCCTTGCTGCCTGGCTCGATACCACGGCCCCACTGGATTTCGTCAGCGCGCTTGAAAGTGTTGTTGATGCGGCGAACCATGGTAGGCACCGAGTCGTACGCGTACAGCGACTGATCGGGGTACATGGTCTCGGAAGTGTTGCCGTCGGCAGCGACTTGCCAGCCCGACAGATACACCGCTTCCAAGCCAGCTTTGGCTTGTTGCATGGCCTGACCAGCGCTGATGGCACCGAAGGCATTGACGTAACCTTTTTTGGCACCACCGTTGATTTTTTCCCAGAGCTTTTCTGCACCGCGCTTGGCCAAGGTGTGCTCAATGGGCATGCTGCCGCGCAAACGAACGACGTCGGCTGCGGAGTAACCGCGCTTCACGCCTTTCCAGCGTGGGTTGGTGGCCCAGTCTTTTTCGAGGGCGGCGATTTGCTGTTCACGGCTCAATTGTTGAGTGAGGCTGGCTGGCATGAGGATGCTCCTGAAGTCAAGTTGAAATCGGGCGATGTGGGCAGCGGATTCTGCTTTGTCGTTGGCTAAATCTTAACTCTTCTAGAAGACCTTTTTCAATTCTTATGTCTTATATAAGACATTTTTTTATTCTTTAAAAATCAAGGACTTGCAAAGAATATTTCTCAATACGAAATATCATTTTCCATATTGAGAAAATATACTGAGCTGCAACCCCACAATTTACCGCATTATGAAAATCCAAAGACCCGTCATGAAACGTGAAGTGCTTCAGCACACACCACCATGCCATCCGCATCGGCATACAACCAATCACCTGGACGCACACAGACCCCCTGAATGAAAACAGCGACACCCTGCTGCCCCTGATCGGCCCGTAGGGTTGGCATGGGATGGAGTGCCAGAGCGCGTATGCCCAAAGCTGTTACTGCAAGTTCAGCGGCATCACGGACGCAACCATTGATGACAATGCCTGCCCAGCCATTACGTTCAGCTGCTGCAGCCAAATTTCCGCCCAACAGTGCACGGCGCAAAGAACCTGCGCCATCAACCACCAGGACACGCCCTGCCCCAGCGGACTCCACGGCTTTTTTGACCAGGCTGTTGTCTTCGTAGCATTTGACGGTCATCACTTGGCCTGCAAATTTCAGATGCCTGCCATAGTCCTTGAAAACGGGGGGCAAGACCCTGAAATGTTCAGCCTCATTTGATTTGTAGGTATCGCAAAAATCACATGTCGAAAATTGCAAAGCAGTGCGCGCGGTCATTGGTAAAACCCTTCAAAAAATGAACCCAAACAAGAGTGGAGCCCACGCGACTTACAGGGTCCATACGCAAGTCAAAGCGGCAAAGGGTGCGAAAAGCCTCACTTAAGGAACAAATACGCAACAACCCTGAGCAAAAAATGACATATCAGCTTGGAAACCGGCTATTTCTCCAGTAGCATGCATTCAGCTGAAAACAAACTGTTTCTCAGCGGAGAAACCAACTTCCGATCAAAGGAACTTCATCATGGCAACTGCGAAAAAAACCCCGGCAAAAAAAGCTGCTCCCGCTAAAAAAGCAGCACCCGCCAAAACTGCGGCTCCTGCTACAAAAGCAGCCGCCAAAGCCCCCGCTAAAAAGGCAGCTCCTGCCAAAAAGCGCACGCCCAATCCTGCTTTCATGAAAGCACTGACACCCAGCGCCGCCTTGGCTGCAGTGGTTGGCGCCACACCACTGCCACGCACTGAAGTGGTCAGCAAGATGTGGACCTACATCAAGAAGCACAACCTGCAAGACAGCGTGAACCGTCGCGCCATCAATGCCGACGACAAACTCAAGGCCGTCTTCGGCAAAGCTCAGGTCACCATGTTTGAAATGGCTGGCCTGATCGGCAAGCACCTGAAGTAATTCAACACATGCCCATGAAAAAACCCGCCTCGGCGGGTTTTTTCATGGGCTTTTCAGATCCTTGGTTAAATTGGAAGGCCTGCCACTCAAGCCGCTTGCTTGCGCAATGCCGCATCGGTGATGGCTTTCAAAGTGCCGCGAGTGGTGATCACTTCGGGGTCAAGCATCACCTCGATCAAGGTGCCCTGGGTGCGCGCCAAAGCAGCCAGCAAGGCCGCTTTAAAGTCCCCGGTTTGATGAATCCGCAAGGCGGCGTAACCATAGGCTTGGGCCAAAGCCACGAAGTCCGGATTTTCCAACTGCGAGCCTGTGACGTGCTGCGGATATTCACGCTCTTGGTGCATGCGAATCGTGCCGTACATGCCATTGTTCAACAAAACGATGATGCTTTTGGCACCATGCTGAACGGCGGTGGCCAGCTCTTGCCCATTCATCAGGAAATCGCCATCACCCGCAATGGTGAACACCACACGTCCCGTCAACAAGCTGGCCGCAATGCCCGCTGGAACGCCATAACCCATGGCCCCCACAGTGGGCGCCAATTGGGTTTTGTGTCCTTTGACCAAACCATGGTGCCGGTAAAAGCGGTGTATCCAGCTGGCAAAGTTGCCCGCGCCATTGGTCAAGACGGCGTCTGCAGGAAGGTGCTTTTGCAGAGTGCCCACGATGGCAGGCATATCAATGCTGCCCGGCAAATCCTGGGGCTGGAGGTTTTCCAGATAAGCCGCATGTACTTGACTCGTCCAGGCCACCCATGGCACATCGCTGGGCGCCGTCAAGACTTCCAGGCTGCGGGCTGCGGCATTCATGGTGGACAAAATGGCCAAGTCAGCTTGGTACACCCGGTTCAACTCTTCCGCACTGGCATGGATATGTACCAGTTTTTGCACCGTTCTAGGCGCCTGAAGCAAGGTGTAGCCACCTGTTGTCATCTCGCCCAAACGAGGGCCGATGGCCACGATCAGGTCCGACTCACGGATGCGAGCCGCCAGCGCAGGATTGAGGCCAATCCCCACATCGCCTGCATACTGGACATGGTGGTTGTCAAAAGTGTCTTGAAAACGAAAAGCATTGGCCACAGGCAGTTGCCAATTTTCAGCAAACCGCTGCAAAGCTTGTGCAGATTGCGTTGTCCAGCCACCACCACCGCAAATGACCAAAGGCTTCTGGGAGGCCAGCAAGAGATCGCGCAAACTGCGCAGCGCTCCGGGATCGCTCCAGGCTTGTACCGGCTCCACGCGCGGCAAGGCTTGTGCTGACTGGATGGTCTGGGTCAGCATGTCTTCGGGCAAGACCACAACGACAGGGCCAGGGCGGCCATTCATCGCGGTGGCAAATGCACGGGCCACGTATTCGGGCAAGCGCTCCGGGTCATCCACCCGCTCGACCCGTTTGGCCATGCCTTTGGTAGAGGGACCAAAGAAATGGGTGTAGTCCATTTCCTGAAAAGCTTCGCGATCGCGCGTGTCACTGGCCACATCACCCACAAACAGCACCATGGGCGTAGAGTCCTGAAACGCCGTGTGCACGCCAATAGAAGCATTGGTGGCACCGGGTCCTCGGGTGACAAAACAGATGCCCGGGCGGCCCGTGAGTTTGCCCTGAGCCTCGGCCATGAAAGCCGCGCCGCCCTCTTGGCGGCATGTCACAAAGCGGATTTGGTCACGGTAAACATGGAAACCATCCAGCACCGCCAGATAACTTTCCCCCGGCACCCCGAACGCGTGGGTCACGCCTTGGGCCAAAAGGCATTCAACGAGAAGATGGCCTGCGATTTTTGTGTTCATGGTTGCATTTTGCCCACACACCTCAAGAGCGACTGTCACCCCTGTTGATCAAAATTCAAGTCGCCGCAGCAGTCCGACGCCCCACACCCAAGGCCGTGCCCACGCTGAGTAACAGCACACTGGCGGCGGCCAGCAACGTTGCGCTGTACCAGCCTTTGTCCATGAAAAATCCAAAAATTACGGGCGACAAGGCAAACCCGACATCCAGCCCCGAATAGACCAGGCCATACACCCGCCCAGTGGCCCCCTTGGGTGTGGCTTTCTTGATCATCAGATCGCGGCTGGGGCCACCCACCCCCAAAGCAAAACCCGTCGCCGCCAAAACCCACAAACTGCCCATCGCACCCAACAAACCACTGGCACACAAAGCCATGAACACGGCAGCAACACTCATGCACACCGCGACCACGCGGTCACTCCATTTTGGAAAACGGGCGGCCACAAAACCGCCAAATAACATGCCCACGGCACCCATCAGCATGTACGCCGTCAAGGTCATGGAAGCCATCTCCAAGCTCACCCCATGCAAAGCCTTGAGGATGGGGACCGAGAAATTCTGAACCACAGCCAGTGTCATGGTGGACAGCAAGAAAAATGCAAAACACCACCACACAACTGGCAAGCGCATGAAGGACAAATCACTTCCGGCATGCGCTGCGCCGGGGGTACGGGATGAGCTGGTGGTCACCAAATGCGCTCGATTCCACAGCAGGATCAGCAAAATGAGCAGGTACACCACAGCTGCCGATAGAAATGAAGCGCGCCAACCCCAAAGTGCACCCGTCACGGTAAAAAACACAGGCGCCACCGCCCAGCCCAAATTACCGCTGAGCCCATGTGCACTGAACGCATAACCCAAACGAGGGGTAGAAACCCTCTGATTCAAGATGGTGAAATCAACCGGGTGAAACGGCGCATTGCCCAAGCCGGCCAAAACAGCCACGCCCATCAAGGCGGAGTAACTCTGGGCGGTCGACGCCAAAAGACAGGCCAGGACAAACAACATCATGGACGTCATCAAAACAGGCCGTGCCCCGATGCGATCGACGACAAAACCGGCACTCGCCTGCCCTGCACCTGACACCACAAAAAACAAGGTACTGAGCAAGCCCAACTCGGAAAAGCTCCAGCCAAAGTCCCGCATGAAGATCGGAAACATCAAAGGCAAGAGCAAATGCGAAAAATGCGAACTGGCATGTGCCATGCCCACCAAACCCGTCACCTTGGCATCATTGCGCCAGTCCTTGGAGGAACCCGAAGAAGCCAAGTGCATAGAAATTCAACCCATTCAAGCTTGCTGCCCGCCAGACTCTGGAATGAGAAACTTCAGCCAGACTGCAAGAAATGGAGTTTAGCCGCACACAACAAAAGGGCCGGATGTCGCCATCCAGCCCCTTGATGACCTTGAAACCCAATATCAAGCCGCAGCTTCAATAACCTTGAAGTCGAATTGCCCCGGGTGCTGAACGGGATCGACCGAAACTTCGATGCAGCTCTTGGGCAAGAACCGCCCTTCCAGCAGCAAACGGGACAAAGGATTTTCCAGTCGCTGCTGGATGGCCCTTTTCAGCGGACGCGCACCAAACACCGGGTCAAAACCGACCTTCGCCAACTCGGCCAAGGCCGCCGGGGTCACTTCAAGACCCAAGTCCATGCGTGCCAATCGGTCTTTCAAGGCCTGCAATTGGATGCTGGCGATCGAAGCAATGTGCTGGGCATCCAGCGCATGGAAAACAACCGTCTCATCAATGCGATTCAGGAACTCGGGTCGGAAATGGGATTTCAATTCATCCAAGACCGCATCCTTGATGTCATCGACAGGCTGACCGACCATGGCTTGAATCAGGTGAGAACCCAAATTCGAGGTCATGACGATCACCGTGTTCTTGAAGTCCACCGTGCGGCCCTGCCCATCGGTCAGGCGGCCGTCGTCCAACACTTGCAGCAAGATGTTGAACACATCGGGATGGGCTTTTTCGACCTCATCGAGCAGCAACACGCTGTAGGGCTTGCGACGCACGGCCTCGGTCAAATAGCCGCCCTCTTCGTAGCCCACATAACCCGGAGGCGCACCAATGAGACGCGCCACGGAATGCTTTTCCATGAACTCACTCATGTCCACGCGGATCAGGTGATCTTCGCTGTCAAACAGAAAACCCGCCAAGGCCTTGCACAGCTCCGTCTTGCCGACACCCGTGGGGCCCAGGAACAGGAAAGAACCTGTTGGACGGTTGGGGTCTGACAAACCCGAGCGCGAGCGGCGAATCGCGTTGGCCACGGCCGCAATGGCCTCGTCTTGACCCACCACGCGTTGGTGCAGCTTGTCCTCCATCTGCAAGAGCTTCTCGCGCTCGCCCTGCATCATTTTGGACACAGGAATGCCGGTGGCGCGGGACACAACCTCAGCAATCTCTTCGGCGCCCACCTGGGTGCGCAGTAACCGGTGCACAGGCTTTTCGCCAGGGGCGGCCTCTTTGGCTTGCACTTCCTTGAGCGTCTTTTCCAAGGCTGGCAACTGACCGTACTGCAACTCGGCCACTTTGTTGAAGTCGCCTTTGCGGGTCAACTCTTCAATTTGCTGACGCAACTGATCAATTTGCTCACGCACTTGCTGGCCACCTTGGGCCTGCGCTTTTTCGGCATGCCAGATTTCTTCCAGATCCGAGGCCTCTTTCTTGAGCTTGACGATCTCTTCTTCGATCAGGGCAAAGCGTTTTTGCGATGCCTCGTCGTGCTCCTTGCGCACGGCTTCACGCTCAATTTGCAACTGGATCAAACGCCGGTCGAGTTTGTCCATCACTTCGGGCTTGGAGTCGATTTCGATCTTGATCTTGGCAGCAGCTTCATCGATCAAATCAATGGCCTTATCCGGCAAAAACCGGTCCGTGATGTAACGGTGGCTGAGTTCGGCTGCCGCCACAATGGCCGGATCGGTGATGTCTACCCCGTGGTGAATTTCGTACTTCTCTTGCAGACCGCGCAAGATGGCAATGGTGGCTTCCACGCTGGGTTCATTGACCAAAATCTTCTGAAAGCGCCGCTCCAAAGCCGCATCTTTTTCGATGTATTTGCGATACTCGTCCAGGGTCGTCGCACCCACGCAATGCAACTCGCCCCGGGCCAAGGCTGGCTTGAGCATGTTGCCCGCATCCATGGCGCCCTCGGCTTTGCCCGCGCCTACCATGGTGTGGAGCTCGTCGATGAAAACGATGGTTTGCCCCTCGTCTTTGGCCAACTCGTTCAAAACGGTTTTCAAGCGCTCTTCAAATTCGCCTCGGAACTTGGCACCGGCCAACAAGGCCGCCATGTCCAGCGACAAAACGCGTTTGCCTTTGAGTGAATCGGGCACTTCACCCGCCACGATGCGCTGTGCCAAGCCCTCCACAATGGCGGTTTTGCCCACACCGGGCTCACCAATGAGCACGGGATTGTTCTTGGTTCTGCGTTGCAAGACCTGGATGGCTCGGCGGATTTCGTCATCGCGTCCGATCACCGGGTCGAGTTTGCCCAATCGGGCACGCTCTGTGAGGTCAATGCAGTACTTTTTGAGCGCTTCCCGCTGCCCTTCAGACTCGGCACTGCCCACGGTTTCGCCGCCGCGAACAGCGGTGATGGCGGTCTCCAGACTCTTGCGGTTCAAGCCATACTCTTTGGCAAGTCGCCCCAACTCGGCTTTGTGGTCGGCCACAGCCAGCAAAAACAGCTCGCTGGCAATGAACGCATCACCGCGCTTGATGGACTCTTTTTCGGCAGCTTGCAGCAGCTTGACCAGCTCAGGGCCGACTTGCACCTGGTCTTGTCCTGTCACCTGGGGCAAACGCCCCACAGCGGCTTCAGCGGCTGACAGCAGGCCCTGCACCTGAACGCCAGCACGCAAGAGCAACGCTTTGGGGCCATCGTCTTGTTTGAGCATCGTCACAAGAACGTGCACTGGCTCGATGTAGGCATGGTCCCGCCCCAAGGCCAATGATTGGGCATCAGCGAGGGCTTCCTGGAATTTGGTGGTCAATTTGTCAATGCGCATAAAGGTTCTCCAATGCTCCCTAGCTTAGGCCCTGAAGGACATTTTCAAGGCCAAAATAGGCGCTGGAGTTTGCCTAAAATCAAGTTCATGAACATTCACCAGCTTTCCGTCACTTATGAAGAGCGCCAGGATCGGCTGCTTTTACGGCTGAACACGCAAGACAGTCAGGAATTCAGGTTTTGGCTAACTCGGCGCATGTGCACGCGTTTGATGCCCGCCATCGACCAATCGGTGGTCAGACTGGAGGCCGCGCAACCTGGTGTCGCTGCGCCTGACCCGATGGCTCAGCAAATGCTGACCGAGATCAAACGCGATGCCTTTTTGCAAAAGGCCGATTTTTCAACGCCGTTTGAAGCCAAAGCCCAACAATTGCCTTTGGGAGACGAGCCCCTGCTGATCACGGATGCTCAGCTGAGCCTGCAAACGGGCGGTGGATTGGCGATCACGTTTCAGGAAAAAAACCCCGACATGCCTGTCAAGTCCTGCCAGCTCAACTTGCAAGCCTCACTGGTTCACGGTTTGATCCACTTGATTCACCAAGCGCTGGTCAAGGCTGATTGGGGCTACACACCAGCGCCAGTCGTACAAACCACAGACGCCCCCGGCGAGGCAGCGCCCGTGGCACCGCGCTACACGCATTGATCTCAGACGTTTGACGACTCAATGCCCCAGCGGGCCAAAGCGGCATCGTCCGAGACTCGGGCATCTACCCAGTGAGCGCCTTGAGGCGTTTGTTCTTTTTTCCAAAATGGCGCCTGGGTCTTGAGGTAGTCCATCAAGAATTCACAGGCCTTGAAACTCTCACCCCGGTGCGCAGACGTCACGGCGACCAACACAATCTGGTCGGCGGGCAGCAAACGACCGACACGGTGAATCACACGGGCTGCATAGAAATCAAAGCGCCGGTGAGCCTCGTCGATCATGGTCTCGATCGACTTTTCTGTCATCCCCGGGTAGTGCTCCAGCTCCATGGCCTGGACTTCATCCTGGGACTGGCCCGTGAGCGCACGGGTATCGCGCACTGTTCCCACAAAAGTGCAGACGGCTCCGACACGCAGATCTTGGGCCCGCAAAGCGTTCAGCTCGGCAGACACATCAAAGTCTTGGGTTTGAATGGAAACCAGGGATGCCATGGGGTCAGCCTCCTGTGACGGGCGGGAAAAATCCCACTTCACAATCCGCAGGCAATGCCGTGGTCTCCAGCGCCATGACCTGGTTAACCGCCACCCGAACCGGGCGCCCCGTCGCCAGGCAATCTGCATAAGCACCGCCTCGGGCAATCAATTCGGCTCGAAGGCCCGCAACATCGGTGCTCTGAGTCTGAACGCTTTCAGCCGAAAGCCCGATGCTTTCACGCAATGAAGCAAAGTAACGAACCTGCACGTTCATGCCAACCACTCCGAAAAAGGCCAGAAATCCACCCGATCGCCTTGCGCAATGGTGTGGCCTGCTGGGTTGTCGACAACACCATCGCCCCACACCACAGAAGTCAACACACCCGAGCTTTGGTTCGGAAAAAGGTCCAGGCCGCCTTGGGCATTGCGGCGAACGCGCAAGAACTCACGACGCTTGTCGGCCTTGGGCAGATCAAAGTGTGCAGGCAGCTTCAAGCACGGTGGCATGAGCTGGTCGACACCTTGCAACTTCAACAGCAAAGGCCTGACCAGCAGCAAAAAAGTCATGTAACTGGACACGGGATTGCCCGGCAAACCGACGAAATGGGCGGCGCCTGGCACCGTCGCGCGGTTGATGTGACCATAGGCAAAGGGTTTACCGGGCTTCATGCCAATTTGCCAGAGTGCCAAGGCACCCAAAGATTGCACGGCAGGCTTGACGTGGTCTTCTTCGCCCACGGACACACCGCCGCTGGTCAAAATCAAGTCGTGGTGGTCCGCTGCGGTTTTCAACGCCGCCAACGTCGCATCGCGTCGATCGGCCACGATGCCCAGATCACTGACTTCACAGCCGAAACGGTGCAACAAGGCACGCAAGAAAAAACGGTTGGAGTTGTAAATGGCCCCTGCGGGCATCTCGTCGGGTGCCACATCACCGGGCATGATCAACTCGTCACCGGTGGAAAACAAGGCCACACGCGGACGTGGCATGACCCGCAGATGGGCCAAACCCAAGCTGGCCGCCAAACCCAGCTCGGCAGGGCCCAGTTTCTGCCCCCGCTTCAAAGCCGTCTCGCCTTGGCGAATGTCTTCACCACTGTGGCGAATCCATTCACCAGCCCCGGGCTGGACGGTGGGTCGAATCCACGTTTGCTCTGCCTGCGTCAACACCTCCACTTGCTCTTGCATCACGATGGCATCAGCCCCTGGTGGCACCGGTGCCCCCGTGAAAATGCGTGCCGCCTGACCCGCCTGCAAAGGCTGGCCTTGGTGCCCCGCAGCAATGCGTTGCGTCACCAGCAAGGGCTCCCCGGAAGGTGAGATATCAGCGCACCGCACGGCGTAGCCATCCATGGATGAATTGTCAAACGCAGGCACCTGTAAGCCGGAGACCACATCACTGGCCAAAACACGTCCATCCGCATCAAACGTGGCCACCTCCTGAAAACCAGGCAAGGGCTCAATCTGGGACAAAAGCGTCTGCAGGGCTTGGTCCAGAGGCATCAACGGTGCGCGTGGTGGAGTCATTTCAGGTTCTCAATGGCAGTGTTGCGCAATGTAGCTCTTGAGCTGTGCCACATCGGCGGGCATGACTTTGACCCGTTTGGGCAATTGCTCGATGCCTTCAAACTGGGGTGGGCGCTCGGGCTCACGACCCAAAGCTTCCACAATGGTCGCCGCAAATTTGATGGGCAGTGCCGTTTCCAGCACGATCATGGGCACTTGTAGGTTCACATGCTCTTGGGCCACTTTGACGCCATCGGCCGTGTGCGTGTCGATCATCACGCCATATTGCGCAAAAACCTGCTGAATCGTCTGCAAACGCTGCGCATGCGTGCTCTTGCCACTGTCAAAGCCATAGACGGTGGCGGCTTTGGCAAAACGCGGGTCGGCCGACAGGTCAAAAAAGCCTTGGTGGCTCAAGCCTTCACCAAAGATGGCCTGGATTTTTGCGGCATCGCGGTCCAGCAAATCGAACACGAAACGCTCAAAGTTGCTGGCTTTGGAGATGTCCATCGAGGGACTGGATGTTTCGTGCGTATCCGCCGTGCCGCGCACGCGGTACACGCCGGTGCGGAAGAACTCATCGAGCACATCGTTTTCATTGGTCGCCACCACCAGTCGGTCGATGGGCAAACCCATCATGCGGGCCACATGGCCTGCGCAGACGTTGCCAAAGTTGCCGCTGGGCACGGTGAAACTGACCATCTGCGCATTGCTTTGAGTGGCCTGAAAATAACCTGCAAAGTAATACACCACCTGGGCCAGCAAGCGGGCCCAATTGATCGAGTTGACCGTGCCAATCTTGTACTGCCGCTTGAAATTCAGGTCATTGGACACCGACTTGACCAAGTCCTGGCAGTCATCGAACACGCCTTCAATGGCGATGTTGTGGATGTTGTCATCGAGTAGGCTGAACATTTGAGCCTGCTGAAAGGGACTCATGCGGCCGTTGGGGCTGGTCATGAAAACGCGCACGCCCTTCTTGCCACGCATGGCGTACTCGGCTGCACTGCCCGTGTCACCGGAAGTAGCACCAAAAATATTGAGCTCTTCGCCACGACGGGTCAACTCGTATTCAAACAAGTTGCCCAGCAATTGCATGGCCATGTCCTTGAAGGCCAGCGTCGGGCCATTGGACAACGCCTCAAGGTACAAGTCCGGCTTGGCGCTGCCTGCGCTTTGCAAAGGCTTGAGCGGCACGATTTGGGGGGTGCCAAACACTTGTTCGGTGTAGGTCTTCAGGCACAGCGCCTTCAGGTCTTCAGCCGGAATGTCGTCGATGTACAGCGACAGGACTTCAAAAGCCAGGGCCGCATAGCCCTGGCTTTGCCAGACTTGGCGAAATCGCGTCAACATGGCTGCATCCACACGGGGGTAAGACTCGGGCAGGTACAAACCGCCATCGGGTGCCAAGCCCTCCAGCAGAATTTCACAAAAGCGTTTGCGGTCAGCGTGGCCGCGTGTGGAGAGGTAACGCATCAGTTCAGCTCTTCTTTGCGGATACGAACGATCGGGGCCATCACGGTGGGCAAGGCCTGCATCTGGGCCAGAACCTCGTTCAAGGTACCTTCGCGGGTGTCATGGGTCAGGATGATCACATCGGTCTGGTTTTCACCGGCTTGGCTGACCTGGTCGGCTTCGCGTTGCAAGACCGCATCGATGCTGATACCTGATTCGGCCAGCAAACCCGTGAGCTTGGCCAGCACGCCCGCCTGATCGGCCACGCGCAAGCGCAGGTAATAGCTGGTCACAACTTCAGCCATCGGCAAGACCTTCAGGTCACTCATGGCGCCGGGCTGGAAAGCCAGATGTGGCACGCGATTGAGCGGGTCCGCCGTGTGCAAGCGTGTGATGTCCACCAAATCAGCAATCACCGCACTGGCCGTGGGCTCAGAGCCTGCGCCCTTGCCGTAGTACAAAGTGGTGCCCACGGCATCGCCTTGCACCATCACGGCGTTCATGGCGCCTTCCACATTGGCAATCAGGCGTTGGGTTGGCACCAGGCTAGGGTGCACGCGCAGCTCCACGCCTTGCGCTGTGCGCTTGGTGATGCCCAAAAGCTTGATGCGGTAGCCCAGCTGTTCGGCGTATTTGATGTCAGCAGCGCCCAGCTGAGTGATGCCTTCCACATAGGCTTTGTCAAACTGCACAGGTATGCCGAACGCGATCGCACTCATCAAAGTCACTTTGTGTGCAGCATCCACACCTTCAATGTCGAATGTGGGATCGGCTTCGGCGTAACCCAGTCGTTGTGCTTCCTTGAGTACCACACCAAAGTCCAGACCTTTGTCGCGCATCTCGGACAAGATGAAGTTGGTGGTGCCATTGATGATGCCGGCCACCCATTGGATGCTGTTGGCCGTCAGGCCTTCGCGCAGTGCCTTGATGATCGGGATGCCACCGGCTACAGCGGCTTCAAAAGCCACCATCACGCCTTTGGCTTGTGCAGCCGCAAAAATTTCGGTCCCATGCACAGCCAGCAAGGCCTTGTTGGCCGTCACCACATGCTTGCCGGCTGCAATCGCCTCAAGCACCAGGGCTTTGGCAATGCCATAGCCACCGATCAGCTCGATCACGATGTCGATTTCAGGATTGGCAATCACCTCACGGGCATCGCCCACGACCTGAACACTGTTGCCCACCAGTTCTTGAGCGCGAGCCACGTTCAAATCGGCCACCATGGCAATTTCAATGCCCCGGCCTGCGCGACGCTGAATTTCTTCCTGGTTGCGTTTGAGCACGTTGAAAGTGCCGCTGCCTACAGTCCCAATGCCCAACAGGCCTACTTTGATCGGTTTCATCTTTTCACTTCTACGGTTCGGGGTCGACTCAGCCAACCCCCATTCAAAAAATCAGGCCACGAGCGTGTCGGTGCCAAAACGCTTGCGAGCCCCCTCCAGAAAGCGCGCCATTCGGGCGATGGCTTCACGCAAATCGTCCAGATGCGGCAGGAAAACAATCCTGAAATGGTCGGGGTCCGGCCAATTGAAACCTGTCCCCTGAACCAGCATGACTTTGGTTTCTTCCAACAATTGGAGGAAAAACTCCTGGTCATCCTTGACCGGGTAAATTTGGGGGTCCAATTTGGGGAACATGTACAAGGCCGCTTGCGGCTTGACACAATGAACCCCCGGGATGGCAGTGATCAGCTCATAGGCCAAATCACGCTGTTTGCGCAAACGCCCCCCCTCGCCCACCAACTCATTGATACTTTGATGTCCGCCCAATGCGGTCTGAATGGCCCATTGACCAGGAACATTCGCGCACAGACGCATGTTCGACAACATATTCAGGCCTTCGATGTAATCCTTGGCGGGCTTTTTGTCGCCAGAAATCACCATCCATCCTGCTCGGTAACCGCAAGAGCGGTAACTTTTGGACAGCGAGTTGAACGTCAAGGTCAGCACATCTTGGGACAAGCTGGCCAAGGGTGTGTGTTTGACACCGTCGTACAGGACTTTGTCGTACACCTCATCGGCAAAAATCACCAGTCCATGCTCGCGCGCAATAGCCACAATGCCTTGCAACAACGCGTCCGAATACAAGGCCCCGGTTGGGTTATTGGGGTTGATAACCACGATGCCCTTGGTGCGCGGTGTGACTTTGGCCCGGATATCCGCCAAATCAGGCATCCAGCCGTTGGACTCTTCACAGTTGTAATGCACGGGCGTGCCACCTGACAGACTGACTGCAGCAGTCCACAAAGGGTAATCCGGTGCAGGCAACAATAGCTCATCGCCGTTGTCAAGCAATGCATTGGTGGCCATCACGATCAATTCGCTGGCACCATTGCCCAAGTAAATGTCGTCCAGTGTGACACCCAAAATGCCTTGTTTCTGGGTCTCATGCATCACGGCCTTGCGCGCCCCAAAAATCCCCTTGCTGTCCGAATAACCCGCCGAATTGGGCAGGTTGCGGATCATGTCTTGCTGTATCTCTTCGGGCGCATCAAACCCAAAAACTGCCAAATTCCCGATGTTCAGCCTGATGATCTTGTGTCCGTCTTCTTCCATTTGTCGAGCGCGGTCCATGATGGGGCCGCGGATGTCATAACAAACGTTGGCGAGCTTGGCAGATTTTTGAATGGTCTTCAAAGTGCCTCCAAAGGCAGTTGCGTTGGGGAAAACCTATAATTTGACCACATTTCAAGACCTTTTCAGCCGCAATGAGCTGCACAACGTTCCGATGTTGAATTGAGTCGTGCCCACAACCAGACCGCGACATGAAACTTCAGCCAGACAAATCGAACGCCCCCACGATCAACGCCTACGGCGAAGGCTGGATAGAGGTCAATGGCCAAAAATTCAGTCAGTCTCTGCTCGTCAGCAGTCTGCCCGAAACTGCGCCAGGTCACTGGACCGACAAACCATTCGCTGATTTAACAGCCGAGGACTTTGCCCAGGCTGTCACAACAGGCGCTGAATTGGTGCTTTTTGGCAGTGGCCAGCGACTTCGATTTCCCAAACCCCAATGGCTTTTATCACTGATCCGCCTAGGCATTGGCATCGAAACCATGGACACGGCAGCGGCCTGCCGCACCTACAACATCCTGGCCAGCGAAGGCCGAAAAGTCACCGCCATCCTGATCATCGAACCCTAAAGCATGCATTTGCCAACCGCCATGCCCCCAACAGACACAGTCTATTCTGAGTGTGTCTCTTCAGAGTAAAATAGACGGTTGTCGAGGCTCATGGCCTTCAAGCGCAGCTGATGGCCACACCCAGTGGTCCAGGCTCAAACAGTCAAGCGAGATCAGAGTTTTATGGCGATCGTTCTAAACAAACCCCTCCCAGAATTTGAAGCGAACGCCACAGGCGGTCTGAAAGTTTCTAACATCTCTCACGTCGGCCAAACTGTCGTCTTGTTTTTCTACCCCAAAGACAATACACCAGGCTGCACAACCGAAGCCATGCAGTTTCGCGACAAATACAAAGATTTTGTCAAAGCAGGCGCCATGGTACTTGGCGTTTCACGAGACAACATGAAATCCCATGATGATTTCAAAGCCAAGTTGGAATTGCCTTTTGAACTGATCGCTGACACCGAAGAAAAAATGTGCCACATGTTTGGTGTGGTCAAAAACAAAATCATGTACGGCAAAAAAGTCAAAGGTATTGAGCGCAGTACTTTCCTGATTGGTGCGGACGGCACCTTGAAGCAGGAATGGCGCGGTTTGAAAGTCCCTGGCCACGTTGAAGAAGTGCTCAAAGCGGTCAAAGACCTCAATGAAGCGGCCTGAACACACGAAACCATCTGAGCATGATGAACTGCCATCTGGCTCATGCATAATGGTTTCATGCAGCTGAAGCTCAGCCCCACGCCCTCACAAAAAGCCGCCTTGGCCTCCAGGCGGCTTTTTCTTTTTTCGGTTGCATTCCCCATTACTTTTCAAGAGGTCTTTGTTCATGCCACTGCCACCCGCCCCCACCCAACGCGCCAGCCGTTTGACTTCCAAGGCTTTTGAGGCATCCACTTCGGACTTAGACAACACAGCGCCTGCCGAGGCCCCAGCCAGCACCATCGCGACGTTGCCGACACAGGCCAAGCAACCTCAACGCCGTAACAACAAGTCAAGTGCAATCGCCTCACCGCCAGCACCGGCTGTCCACATGGAAACGCCCAGCTCACCCCAAATTGATGCGCCCAGCGTCAAGCGCAGCAAACGCAAATCAGGCCCAACGAAGTTGTTTGTGCTGGACACCAATGTGTTGATGCATGACCCCATGAGCTTGTTCCGCTTTGAAGAGCACGATGTGTTTTTGCCCATGATCGTGCTGGAAGAGCTCGATGGTCACAAAAAAGGCATGACCGAAGTGGCCCGTAATGCACGTCAGGCCAGCAGGTCACTCGATGCATTGGCATCCGCGCACGGCGCAGATCTGGGCAAAGGATCACCGCTGAACACCACAGGCTACAGTGACGCTCTGGGTCAATTGTTCTTCCAGACACAGGCCCTTGATTTGAGCCTGCCATTGGCCCTTCCTCAAGGCAAGGCGGACAACCAGATTCTCGGTGTGGTCAAGGCATTGGGACAGTTGTACGCACCCCGAGAGGTGGTTCTGGTTTCCAAGGACATCAACATGCGGGTCAAGGCCCGCGCTCTGGGTCTGCAAGCCGAGGACTACCAGAACGACAAGACCCTGGAAGATGGGGATTTGCTCTATCCGGGCACTCTGGCTTTGCCCAAGGACTTCTGGAGCAAAAACGGTAAAACCGTGGAAAGCTGGCAGCAAGGCACACATACTTATTACAGGATTTCCGGCCCCATTGTGCCGAGCCTGTTCATGAACGAGTTTGTGTATTTTGAAGCCCCAGGTGAGCCCAGCCTTTATGCCCGCGTCACAGAAATTCGCGACAAAACTGCCGTTTTGCGCACGCTGAAAGACTTCACTCACCAAAAGAATGCTGTTTGGGGCGTCACAACGCGCAATCGCGAACAAAACTTCGCCATGAATTTGTTGACCGATCCAGACATCGACTTTGTCACACTGGCAGGTACAGCCGGTACAGGCAAGACGCTGATGGCGCTGGCAGCAGGCTTGACCCAGGTGTTGGATGATCGCCGCTACACTGAAATCATCATGACTCGCGCCACCGTGAGCGTGGGTGAAGACATCGGTTTCCTGCCAGGCACGGAAGAAGAAAAAATGGGCCCCTGGATGGGCGCACTGGACGACAACCTGGAATTTCTGGCCAAAGGTGATGGCGGCAACGCAGGCGAATGGGGTCGGGCGGCGACCAATGAACTGATCAAGAGTCGCATCAAGATCAAGAGCATGAACTTCATGCGAGGCCGCACATTCATGAACAAATATGTGATCATTGATGAGGCACAGAACCTGACGCCCAAGCAAATGAAGACCTTGATCACCCGCGCCGGGCCGGGCACCAAAATCATCTGCATGGGCAATTTGGCCCAAATTGATACCCCTTATCTGACCGAAGGCTCCTCCGGCCTGACTTATGCGGTTGATCGTTTCAAGGGATGGGCTCACGGCGGACACATCACCTTGGCACGCGGTGAACGGTCACGATTGGCTGACTTTGCCAGCGATACACTGTGAGGCTTTGGCGGCAGCGATCAGTAATCGTCGCTGCCCAGACCGCCTGATGCGAGGCTTTCAAAGCGGGTGAGGTTTTTCAGGAAGGCCAGTCGCACTGTTCCAGTCGGTCCATTACGCTGCTTGCCAATGATGATTTCCGCAACCCCGGGATCTTTGGAGTCCTTGTTGTAATAATCATCGCGGTAAATGAACATGATGATGTCGGCATCTTGCTCAATCGCCCCCGATTCCCGCAAATCGCTCATCATCGGGCGCTTGTCCGTGCGCTGCTCCACGCTTCGGTTCAGCTGCGACAAGGCAATCACCGGGCATTGCAATTCCTTGGCCAGCATTTTCAGACCACGCGAAATTTCACCCAATTCGGTGGCGCGGTTATCGCCGCCCGAAGAGCCGGAACCACTCATCAGCTGCAAGTAGTCGACCACGATCAGACCCAGCTTGCCGCACTGGCGCGCCAGGCGCCGCGCATTGGCGCGCAATTCAGACGGGGTAAGACCAGGCGTTTCGTCAATGTGCAAGGACACGGTTCTGAGTTTTTCGATGGCTTCGGTCAGTCGAGGCCATTCCTCATCGGTCAATTTGCCGGTTCGCAGATGCCCCTGGTCCACGCGGCCAATGGAGCCCACCACACGAACAGCGAGTTGGGAGGCTCCCATTTCCATGGAAAAGACCGCCACAGGCAAGCCCTCGTTCAAGGCCACATGCTCTGCAATGTTGATCGCAAATGCCGTCTTGCCCATGGATGGGCGCGCCGCCAACACCACCATATCGCCCGGCTGCAGGCCTGACGTCATACGGTCGAGGTCATAAAACCCCGTTGGAACACCCGTGATGTCATTGGGGTTGTCCGCCATCTCCTGAACGCGGTCGAGCAGCTCAACCACCAGCGTGTCCATCGACTGAAAGCCCTGCTTCATGCGCGAGCCTTCTTCTCCGATGTTGAAGATTTTTTGCTCGGCTTCGTCCAGGATCCGATCAATCGCCTTGCCTTGCGGGTTGAAGGCGTTGGTAGCGATTTCGTCACTGGCGGTGACCAACTTTCTCAAGATGGAGCGCTCTCGCACGATCTCGGCATAGCGGCGAATATTGCTGGCACTGGGCACATACTGCGCCAGTGAATTCAGATAACCCAGACCGCCCATCTCCTCAGACTTGCCCTGGTTTTGCAGTTGCTCACTGACCGTGATGACGTCCGCAGGTTTGGACGCATTGATCAACGCCCCAATGGCGGTGTAGATCAGCTTGTGCTCATGGCGGTAAAAATCCGAATCGACCAGCAAATCGCCCACCCGATCCCAAGCGCTGTTATCGAGCAACAAGCCCCCCAGGACACTGGACTCGGCTTCAATCGAGTGTGGAGGCACCCGCAATTTGGCCACTTGACTGTCGGTCGACAGATCCGCGGGAAACTCGTTCAAATGGTTCGTAAATACAGCAGACATCTAGGGCAGTATGAAAAACTCTATGGTAGTCCCGCTCACCCTGATCGTCACGGGATAAGCCTGTGGATAAGCAAGGGGAAAACGGTGAGCAATGCGGGAGAACTCCGCGCTACAGACAAAGGGATTACAAAAAACAAAAAAGCCGCCAAGCTCATCGCCAGGCGGCTTTTGAAAGATGATCAATGATCAGGCAGTTTCGCCGTACACAGTCACCGTCACGTCCACCACCACATCGGTGTGCAAAGCCACGGACACCGTGGAATCACTCACGGTCTTGATCGGGCCGTTGGGCATGCGAATCTGGGACTTGACCAGTTTGTAACCTTGCTTGTTCAACTCTTCAGAGATGTCATGGTTGGTCACAGAACCAAACAAGCGGCCATCCACACCAGCTTTCTGAGTCAGCTTGACGACCAAGCCAGAAAGCTTTTCGCCTTGGGCTTGGGCTTCTGCCAACTTGGCAGCAGCTGCTTTTTCCAGTTCAACGCGGCGAGCCTCAAACTCGGCCTTGTTGGCTTCCGTTGCACGGCGGGCACGGCCTTGAGGAATCAAGAAGTTACGTGCGTAACCGTCCTTGACTTTGACGATCTCACCCAAATTACCCAGGTTCACAACCTTTTCGAGCAGAATGATTTGCATGGTTGTTCTCCTTAGACTTTGTGCTGGTCGGTGTAGGGCAACATGGCCAGAAAGCGTGCACGCTTGATGGCTGTGTTGAGCTGACGCTGGAAGATGGCGCGAGTGCCAGTCAAACGTGCAGGAATGATCTTGCCGTTTTCGGCAATGAAGTCACGCAGGGTGTCCACATCTTTGTAGTCGATTTCTTCGACGCCTGTCACAGTGAAGCGGCAGAAACGCTTGCGCTTGAACAGCAGCGACTGGGTGTTGCGCTTGGGGCGCTTGTCTTTGTTGAATTTTTTGAACGTGGCCATGGGGCCTCCTGAAATTAATCTTGCTGAAACTCTTGAATGTGCAACACGACACTTTTGCCTTGTCGAGGGGTGGCTAAAAAGCCCTTGAACGTCCAGACACTGCCTACCGCTTGCTTGACCAGTTTTTCTGCAGAAACCCCGAGGGCCAATGCACGAATTTTCAACTGGACTTTTCGGTTTTGCCCGACCTCTTGAACTTCAGAGGCGTGCTCGAGGATCAGATCCAGAGCAGGCAAACCAGCGGGGGTGTATCGCAAAGCGGCTTGCTCGGCAATACAGGCGGTCAACTCAGTACGGTTCACTCCTCAACAGGTCAGTATCAAGCGGCGAATTCTGCTTGTTGTGACTTGCGGGCTTCTTCGCGCTCAACCGTCTTCATCATGGACGAAGGAGCTGTGTCGGCCTTTTTCTTTTGCACAGTCAGGTGACGCAAAACGGCATCGTTGAACTTGAAGGCATGCTCCAGTTCAGCCATCACGGCCTGGTCGGCCTCAATGTTGACGCACAGGTAGTGGGCTTTGCCCAGCTTGTTGATCTGGTATGCCAGCTGACGACGGCCCCAGTCTTCTACACGGTGGATGTTGCCACCGCCGACAGTGATCATGCCTTTGTAGCGCTCCAGCATGGCTGGAACTTGTTCGGACTGATCGGGATGGATCAGCAAAATGATTTCGTAATGACGCATTGAGACTCCTTGCGGTTAACCCAAAAGGTTGGAAAAGCCGCCCCCAGCGTCTGTCGGGGTGCGGCAAGGCGAAGCCTGCGATTATAGCTTTATTTAAAGGCCTGGGTAGCCATTGGTGCGCGCAATTTCACAGGTGTCTTTATTGTCGAAATCCGACATGGAATCTTCCGGGAGCAGCACGGTCAATACGATCATGACCAAAAAGCCTGCAGGCACACCAAAAACTCCAGCAGACAGAGGTTGAATACCGAACCACATGCCAGCTGTTGAATCCAGCCCCCAGAAGTAACGAAAACCCGAAGTGTTGATGCCCATGTAGAACAAGGTCACGCCCAACCCAGCCAGCATACCCGCAACCACCGCTGATCTGTGGACTCGCTTCCAAATCATGCCCAAAACCATCCCCGGAAAAAATGCGGCTGCAGCCAATGAAAATGAAGCAGACACCAATGCCAAGATTTGAGCCGGTTTGAATGCCGCCACCACCGCAGCCAACATGGCCACAGCCAAAAGCGCAAATTTGGACAAAATGACACGCCCTTCAGGCGATTGAGGCCGGCGATCACGGCCGGGACCGATGTCATGCACCAGTGCATTGCTGATGGTCAACAACAGGCCGTCTGCCGTAGACAATGCGGCGGCCAATCCCCCCGCCGCAACCAAACCCGACACAACAAAGGGCATCCCCCCCAGTTCAGGCGTGGCCAGCATGATCATGTCTGCACCCAGTTTTAACTCGCCCAATTGCAAGATGCGGTCACCATTGACATCAGCAATTTGCAGCAAAGCAGAATCCAGACGAGCCCATTGAGACATCCAGCTGGGCAAGTCTTCAAAGCTGCTGCCTACCAAATTATTGAGCACCTCATACTTCACCAAAACGGCGAGCGCGGGCAGACTGACATACAGCAATCCAATGAAGAACAAGGACCAGGCTACTGAGGTTCGAGCTTCCGCGACCGATGGCAAGGTATAAAACCGTGTCAGCAAATGTGGCAATCCAGCCGTCCCGACCATCAGGCAAAACACCAAGGCAACGAAATTGAGTCTGGATTCATGGAAGACCTTGACCTCTTCAGGAGAGCCATCAGGATTGCCACTGAAAGCTTGCGAATGAGGTGGCATGCCGCCTAAGGGCCTTGAACGGTCCAGATTCTCCTGCAATGCACGGGACCATTGCTCTTTTGCAAGCACCGGATCACGAGGAACAGCCAACAACTCGCGTCGAGCTTGGGCAATGGCCGAAAAATCAGCACCTTGCGCCTTGAGCCATTGGATTTTGTCTTCAAGTTCTTGCCGGAGTTCAACCATGGACCGATCCACATGTTGCAGTCTGGCCTCGAAAACTTGGGCTCTGCGTGCATACTCCTGTCGGACCTCGATTTCTGCTGGATCATTGAGCAATCTCTTTTCGATCGCATCAATGTGGGCCAATTGAGCCCCGTAAGCCAACGGTGCCAAAGGCGTGCCCAATTGCTTGTATGCCAACCAGGAAACAGGAATCAAAAAAGCCAGCAGCAGCATGATGTATTGCGCTACCTGGGTCCAGGTAATTGCCCGCATCCCCCCGAGAAAAGAACACAGGAGAACGCCCCCCAGACCCAACAAAATACCTATCTCAAACTGGACACCGGTCAATCGGGAGGCGATCAATCCAATGCCATAAATTTGTGCCACCACATAGGTGAAAGAGCACAGCACAGACGAAAATGCCGCGATTACACGAGGCCAACGACCTCCAAACCGTTGATCAAAATAATCAGGTAAGGTGTAGAGGTTCATGGCCCTTAGTTGAGGGGCAATCAGCAGCCCGACGAGGCAAAACCCCCCAGTCCAGCCCAACACATAAGCCAAACCACCAGGCTGTTGGCCGCTGCCTGAAAAACCTTGCAAATAAAGTGCGCCCGCCAAACTGATGAATGAAGCCGCACTCATCCAATCTGCTGCTGTCGCCATACCGTTGTACATCGCCGGAATTCGACGTCCGGCCACGTAATACTCATCCTCATCGGAGGTTCGGCCTGAAATGCCAATCAAGGCATAAATCATCACCGTGCTGAACAAAAAAATGGGGCCTATCAAATTACGTGACAATCCCCATTGCTCAGCCCAAGCCATCGCCCCCATCAATGAAAAGAGGATGACGATGTAAATCAGCACGTTGCGATGAAGCCTCCAGCGGTATGACGAAGTCATACTGGACTCAATAGATTGGGCCATCGCAGCGCTCTGTATTGAAACTCAGCGACCCAAATTGGTCCAGGTTTCGATCACCGTGTCAGGGTTAAGTGAGATGGAGCTGATGCCTTGATCCATCAGCCAATGTGCGAAGTCCGGGTGGTCGCTGGGCCCTTGGCCACAAATGCCGATGTATTTGGCCTGCGCCAGGCATGCCTTGATCGCCTGGGCAATTAATGCCGTCACAGCTGGATCCCGCTCATCAAAATCAGCAGCCAACAAATCCAAGCCGGAATCACGGTCCAGACCCAAGGTCAATTGGGTCAGATCGTTCGAGCCGATCGAAAAGCCATCAAAGAATTCAAGGAACTGTTCAGCCAAAATCGCATTGCTGGGCACCTCGCACA
The DNA here is from genome assembly GCF_003063315.1 of Limnohabitans sp. T6-5. Classification (GTDB taxonomy): domain Bacteria; phylum Pseudomonadota; class Gammaproteobacteria; order Burkholderiales; family Burkholderiaceae_C; genus Limnohabitans_A. Next base: position 90,693 of record NZ_NERV01000002.1, on the reverse strand, counting down.
TCATGATGAGTTTGAGATCGTTTTCGCCACGGCGTAAACCCTGGCTGGCCAGCAGCTTTGTGACCTTCTCAGCCTGTCCCAAGGTGCGGACAAACGGCACCATGACCTGGACGTTGGTCAGCCCCATTTCGCCACGAACACGCTTGAGGGCTTCGCACTCCATGGCAAAAGCTTCGCCAAAGTCTGCGCTGATGTAGCGTGCAGCGCCCCGGAAACCGAGCATCGGGTTTTCTTCTTCGGGCTCGTAACGGCTGCCACCAATGAGCTTGCGGTATTCGTTGCTCTTGAAGTCAGACAAGCGCACGATGACCGGCTTGGGCCAGAAAGCGGCTGCGATGCTGGCCACGCCTTCTGCCACCTTGTCGACATAAAAAGCGCGAGGCGATGCGTGGCCACGGGCCACCGATTCCACGGCTTTTTTCAAATCGGCATCGATCGCTGGGTAGTCCAGAATTGCCTTGGGGTGCACACCAATGTTGTTATTGATGATGAATTCCAGACGCGCTAGGCCCACACCCGCGTTGGGCAGCTGCGCAAAATCGAAGGCCAACTGGGGGTTGCCCACGTTCATCATGATTTTGGTCTTGATCTCAGGCAGCACGCCACGCTGGATTTCGCTGATTTCAGTTTCCAGCAAGCCATCGTAAATGTGCCCGGTATCGCCCTCGGCACAGCTCACGGTCACGAGCGTGCCTTCTTTCAACTGTTCTGTGGCATTGCCACACCCTACCACCGCCGGGATGCCCAGCTCGCGGGCAATGATGGCAGCATGGCAGGTGCGACCGCCACGGTTGGTGACGATGGCACTGGCGCGTTTCATCACCGGCTCCCAGTTTGGATCGGTCATGTCGGTGACCAGCACATCGCCGGGCTGGACCTTGTCCATCTCGCTGATGTTGTGCACCAAACGCACAGGGCCTGTTCCGATCTTCTGGCCAATCGCCCTGCCCTCAGCCAGGATGGTACTTTTGCCTTTGAGTTTGTAACGCAATTCTGGCGTGCCCTTGGCCTGACTCTTCACGGTTTCAGGTCGCGCCTGCAAAATGTAAAGCTGCCCATCGGTGCCGTCCTTACCCCACTCAATGTCCATCGGGCGACCGTAATGCTGCTCAATGATCACTGCATAGCGCGCCAGTTGCTCCACTTCAGCGTCCGTGAGGCTATAACGATTGCGCAGTTCAGTCGGCACATCAGTGGTTTTGACCAGCTTGCCTGAAGCCGCTTTTTCCTCGGGGCTGGCAAACACCATTTCGATCAGTTTGGAGCCTAAATTGCGACGGATGACACAACGATTGCCCGCGGCCAGCATAGGCTTGTGCACATAGAACTCGTCGGGGTTCACGGCGCCTTGCACCACCGTTTCGCCCAAACCGTAGCTGGACGTGATGAACACCACATCTTCAAAACCTGATTCGGTGTCAATGGTGAACATGACGCCCGCAGCGCCCATATCAGAGCGCACCATCCGCTGCACGCCTGCTGACAAAGCCACATCGGCATGGGCAAAGCCTTTGTGAACACGGTAGCTGATGGCGCGGTCGTTGTACAAGGAGGCAAACACTTCTTTCATCTTGTGCAGCACATCCTGGATGCCCACCACATTCAAAAAGGTTTCTTGCTGCCCAGCAAACGAAGCATCTGGCAAGTCTTCGGCAGTGGCCGAAGAACGCACCGCAAAAGAAGCATCCGGGTTGCTGCCTTGCAACTTCAAAAACTCTTCACGAATGGCATTTTCCAGATCGGCCGGGAAAGGTTGCGCCTCCACCATAGCGCGGATATCAGCACCCACAACAGCCAACGCACGAACATCCTCGGTGTCAAGCGCATCCAAACGGGCATTGATCCGTTCAGTCAAGCCGTCAAAATTCAAAAACTGCCGGAAAGCATGGGCAGTGGTGGCAAAACCCGTTGGCACCCGCACACCCGAAGGCAATTGAGAAATCATCTCACCCAGACTGGCATTTTTGCCTCCGACCGATTCGACATCGGTCATGCGCAAATGCTCAAACGGCACGACCAAAGCGGTCTCACTGAAAAGATCAGACATACAAAGCTCCAAAGTTAAAACCGGGCTCCATGGCGCAGACAAGGGTTTTGTTGTTCTTCGAATACAACCGCAAGCCAACAGGCCATGGATAATCAAATCATTTTAGGGGGCTTGGTGCCCTCGGCATTTGAAATTTTTTGAATCCATGTCCAAACGCACCGTTTTTTTCGTTTCCGATGGCACAGGCATCACCGCTGAAACTTTTGGCAACGCTATCCTCGCCCAATTCGAGATGAAAACCCGACATGTGCGCCTACCCTTCACCGATACCATCGACAAGGCGCATCAAGCGGTACGGCAAATTAACCACACAGCAGATACTGAAGGTACTAAACCCATCGTTTTCACCACCTTGGTGAACATGGATGTGCTCAAAGTACTTCAGGAGCATTGCCAAGGGATGCTGCTCGACATGTTTGGCACCTTTGTGAATCCTCTGGAAAATGAATTGGGCATCAAATCTCATCACCGCGTGGGACGCTTTTCGGATGTCAGCAAAAGCAAGGAATACCATGATCGAATCGAGGCCATCAACTTTTCCTTGGCACACGATGATGGCCAATCCAACCGCGATCTGGAATCGGCCGATGTCATTTTGGTCGGTGTGAGCAGAAGCGGAAAAACCCCCACCAGTCTGTATCTGGCCATGCAGCACGGACTGAAAGCCGCCAATTACCCCTTGATTCCTGAAGATTTCGAGCGCCGGCAACTCCCGCCCGCCCTGGTCCAACACCGCAAAAAAATCTTTGGCCTGAGCATCCAACCCGATCGACTCGCTGAAATCCGCTCCGAGCGCAGACCCAACTCTCGCTACGCCAGCCTCGAAAACTGCCGAATGGAAGTGTCAGAGGCAGAAGCCATGATGCGGCGTTCAAGCATCCGCTGGCTCTCAACCACCACCAAATCCATTGAAGAAATTGCTACCACCATCTTGCAAGAAATCCGACCCGAACGATTGATCTATTGAACAGGCATCTCCCCGATTTCGCTGATTTATAGGGCCAAAGTTGCCGCAATTCTCTCTGCCAGCTCACGCGCTTGAACGGGATCTCGGGCTTCGACCATCACCCGCACAAGAGGCTCAGTACCGCTTGCTCGAATCAGGACGCGTCCAGTGTCACCCAACGCAGACTCTGCTGCCTTGGTCGCATCCCACAAAGGCTGATGTCCTTGCCAATCAAAACCAGGCTGCAAACGCACATTGATGAGGGTTTGCGGAAAAAGCTCCACCCCCATCAGCAATTGCGCCATGGTCTTGGAACTGCTGACACAAGCTTGTAAGACCTGCAACGCACTGACCAAACCATCACCTGTCGTTTGCTTGTCGAGAGCCAACAGGTGTCCCGAACCTTCCCCCCCCAGCAGCCACCGTTTGTCATGCAAAATTTCGAGCACATAACGGTCACCAACTTTGGCTCTGATGAACTGTACGCCCCGTTTTTTGAGCGCAAGTTCTACTGCCATATTGGTCATCAAAGTCCCCACAGCACCAGGGACGACTTCATCACGCGCCAAGCGGTCACTCACCATCAGGTAAAGCAATTCATCGCCATTAAATAGGCGTCCCGAAGAATCCACGATCTGCAAGCGATCTGCATCCCCGTCCAACGCAACTCCATAATCGGCGCCATGATGTATCACCATCTGCACCAGTGCTTCGGGATGCGTAGCGCCAACACCCTTATTGATGTTCAAACCATCAGGGGAACATCCCATGGAGATGACCTCTGCCCCCAATTCATGAAAGACTTTGGGGGCGATTTGATAGGCTGCACCGTGCGCGGCATCTACAGCAATCTTAAGACCCTTAAGTGTCAGATCGTTGGAAAAAGTGCTTTTGCAAAATTCGATATAACGACCAGCTGCATCATCAAGACGACGTGTTTTACCCAATGTGGCAGAGTCCACCCAAACAGGTTCTTCAAGCACGGCGACCTCAACCGCTTCCTCCCACGCATCCGATAATTTAGTGCCTTGCGCACTGAAGAATTTGATACCGTTATCAGCGAAAGGATTGTGGCTGGCACTGATCACGACACCCAAAGAAGCGCGCTGAGCGCGCGTCAGGTAGGCCACAGCGGGTGTCGGAACCGGCCCCAGCAAAACGACATCGACGCCAGCCGAGTTGAAACCGGACTCCAGGGCGCTCTCCAACATGTAACCAGAAATGCGTGTATCTTTACCGATCAAAACTGTCGGATGGGCCTCTTTGGACTTGAGAACCCGACCAACAGCATGAGCCAATCGCAAAATAAAATCAGGGGTAATGGGACTTTGCCCAACAGTGCCACGGATACCGTCAGTACCAAAAAATTGACGTGCCATGATAAACATTCCTGTATTTTGTAAACATCTTTAATTTTAATCCTGCATCAGTGGTCATTCCTGGCGGGCTGGTCAGGCATTGCGTTTCATGGCATTCCAAACTGCGAGCGCTTGCAGTGTTGGCAAAACATCATGCACACGAACAATGGATGCGCCGCGGTCAACCGCCAACAAAGCAGCCGCCACACTGGCCGCTTGACGATGCATTGAATCCGGTGTTTGGCCATCTTTCGCCAACACAGACCCCAAAGACGACTTTCGGGACCACCCAGCCAAAACAGGACATCCCAAGTACAACAATTGGGATTGCAAAGCCAGTAATCTGAAGTTTTGATCAACGGTTTTACCAAAACCTATACCCGGATCGAGAGCAACTCGTGCTGAATTTACACCAAGCCTTTGAAGCACATTTAATCGTTGCTGCAAAAATCGCGTAACTTCTTCGGTGACATCACCCTCCATCGTTTGCAGCTGCATGGTTTGTGGATCGCGATGCATGTGCATCAAACAAATGCCACAAGATGGGTGTGAGGTCACGATCTCTTCTGCCCCCACTTGCCTCAACGCCCAGATGTCGTTGATGATGTCCACACCCAAATCGAGCGCCACGCGCATCACCTCGGGCTTGTAAGTGTCTACCGAAAGAGGGACTTGCCAGCGGACTGCTTCTTGCAAAAAAGGCACAAGCCGTTTGAGCTCCAAGTCCAAGGGAACAACATCAGCACCTGGCCGAGTGGACTCCGCACCGATATCAAGAATATCCGCGCCTTGCTGAAGTAAAAGTTCTGCATGCTGGAGCGCCTGGCTCGTTTTTGCATGCACGCCACCGTCTGAAAAAGAATCGGGCGTGACATTCACAATGCCCATGACCAATGGGCGAGAAAGGTCCAAATCAAAACGAGTGGTTTGCCAGCGCATCCCGCATTCCAATTTCAAATCACCGAGGAATAACAAAAAGAAAACGGGGCCTGAATGGCCCCGTTTTTAAGCATCGCAAACAATGCAACTCAAACCGCTGTGGTGACAGGTTCAGGCTGAACCACTGCCGAGCCACCGCCTGTTCCCCCACCGGAGGGCGGATTCCGAGGCGTCCAATCCTTGGGTGGCAAGGGATCTCGACCGGCCATGATGTCATCCAGCTGATCCTTGTCGATGGTTTCCCACTCGAGCAAGGCTTTGGCCATGGCGTGCATCTGTGAGCTGTGTTCTTCAATCAAACGGCGAGCCAGATTGTATTGTTCGTCAATGATGCGTCGAACCTCCGCATCCACTTTTTGCATGGTTGACTCGCTCATATTGGTGGTCTTTGTCACCGAGCGCCCCAAAAACACTTCGCCTTCATTTTCAGCATAAACCATGGGCCCCAGCGCATCGGTCATCCCATAACGCATCACCATGTCCCGCGCGATTGAAGTTGCACGTTCAAAATCGTTGCTGGCCCCAGTAGTCATTTGGTGCATGAAAACCTCTTCAGCAATACGACCACCAAACAACATGCTGATCTGGTTCAGCATGAATTCTTTATCGTAGCTGTACCGGTCTTGCTCAGGAAGGCTCATCGTCACACCCAAGGCTCGACCACGAGGAATGATGGTGACCTTGTGAACTGGGTCACACTTGGGCAATAGTTTGCCGATCAATGCGTGGCCGGCCTCGTGGTAGGCCGTATTACGGCGCTCATGCTCGGGCATGACCATGCTTTTGCGTTCAGGGCCCATCAAGATTTTGTCTTTGGCCTTTTCAAAGTCCACCATCTCGACCACACGGGCGTTGCGACGCGCAGCCATCAAAGCGGCTTCATTGCACAGGTTTGCCAAATCAGCACCGCTCATGCCGGGCGTGCCACGCGCGATGACGCCTGCATTGACGTCCTGGCCAATCGGCACCTTGCGCATGTGCACATTCAGGATCTGCTCGCGACCACGGATATCGGGCAAGGTCACATAAACCTGCCGATCAAAACGTCCCGGGCGCAGCAACGCAGCATCCAAAATGTCGGGTCGGTTGGTAGCAGCCACCACGATCACACCCAAGTTGGTCTCAAAACCATCCATCTCCACCAGCATCTGGTTGAGGGTTTGCTCGCGTTCGTCGTTGCCACCGCCCAGACCCGCGCCACGCTGACGACCAACTGCATCGATCTCATCAATGAAGATGATGCAAGGCGCGTTCTTTTTGGCATTTTCGAACATGTCACGGACACGGGCAGCCCCTACACCGACAAACATTTCGACGAAGTCTGAACCAGAGATACTGAAAAAAGGCACCTTGGCTTCACCGGCAATGCCTTTGGCCAGCAGTGTTTTACCGGTACCAGGAGGGCCTACCAGCAACAAGCCACGAGGGATGCGACCACCGAGCTTCTGAAACTTCTGGGGGTCTTTCAGGAAATCCACGACTTCCTTGACTTCTTCCTTGGCTTCGTCACACCCAGCCACATCCGCAAACGTCACCTGATTGTTGTTCTCGTCGAGCATTCGCGCTTTGGATTTGCCAAAACTGAATGCGCCGCCCTTCCCGCCACCTTGCATCTGGCGCATGAAATACACCCAGACACCAATCAACAACAGCATGGGCCCCCAGCTGACCAGCAAAGTCATCAGCAAAGAGCCTTCTTCACGTGGTTTGACGTCAAACTTAACGCCACCATTGATCAGGTCACCGACCAGGCCGCGATCCAGGTAAGTAGCCGTTGTTTTGATGCGGCGATCATCGGTCGTCACGGCAAGAATCTCTGTACCACCGGGACTTTCCTGAATAGTGGCACTTTTGATACGGTTACCGCGCACCTCTTCTAGGAAGTCTGAATAGCCGACAGCGTTCGAACCTGCGACGCCACGGTTGTCAAACTGCTTAAACACGGTGAAAAGCACCATGGCAATCACCATCCAAACGGCAATCTTGGAAAACCAAGGGTTATTCAAGCGATGCTCCAATCGAAAAAAAGACTGTTCTTATTCTAGGCCCCACCAGAGCCCGGAAGACTGACAAACCCAGTTTTGGCCCTGTAAAACTGAGGAATTACCAATTCAAGCGAGGTTTTTCAAACCCATACCGACCAAAAAAGTCTCAGAAGACTTGTCCCGTGAGGATTTAGGCTTGATTGGCTTGACCACTTTGAAGGTTTCCTTGAAAAGCTTGACCAATTGACCGTATCCACTGCCATGAAACAGTTTGACCACCAATGCACCTTGGGGCTTCATGTGCTGCTGAGTGAAATCGACCGCCAACTCGATCAGCAAGCTGATACGGGCGGCATCTGACGATTCGATTCCGGACAGGTTCGGTGCCATGTCCGAAACCACCACATCGGCCTTGCGCCCTGCCATAGCGGCTTCCAGCAAGGTCAAGACTTCTGGCTCGCGAAAATCCCCTTGAATGAATTGAACCCCTTCAACAGGCTCCATGGGCAAAATATCCAAGGCAATGATGGTGCCATTGAGTGCCCCGACAGCCGCCCCCTCAGGAGACAGGCGCCGCCTCAGATACTGACTCCATGCGCCAGGCGACGAACCCAAATCAACCACCAAATCACCCGGTCGAATCAAATTTAAAGTCTCATCAATTTCTTTGAGTTTGAAGGCTGCACGCGCCCTGTAACCTTCTTTTTGCGCCATCTTCACGTACGGATCATTGACATGGTCGTTCAACCATGCCTTGTTGACCTTTTTACTTTTGGTTTTAACTTTCATTCTTATGCGTCCTTGCGGGGATAATACAGCTATGCCCCAAATACAACTCACTCCTGCCGAGCGCAAAGTTTTTCGCGCCGATGCGCACCATCTGGATCCAGTCGTCATGATTGGAGGCGATGGCCTGACCCCTGCCGTGGTCAAAGAAACAGAAGCCGCACTCAACGCCCACGGCCTGATCAAAATTCGCGTTCTGGGCGATGATCGAGCGGCACGAGAAACCATGTTCAGCCAACTGACCGATCAACTCAATGCAGCCCCGATTCAACACATCGGCAAATTGCTGGTGCTCTGGCGACCACAGCCTGAGAAGCTCAAAGAAGTCGACGAAGACCGCAAAGCTGGACCTCGTGACTTCAAAATTTTAAAGTACAGCAAACGTGGTGGACAGCGTCCAGAAGTCAAAACCGTTCGCGTTTTGGGCAATCAGCGCCTGGCTGCGGGTGGACAAATCAAACGCGCCAAGCCCAAACAAAAGTCCATCAAAAAAGGTCGCCTGGACTGATCACACGAATTGCCTCAATCTGAGGCTGCGTCCACCAAGAAGGCCGTTCCCAAGCGGCCTTTCGATTTTCAGATGTATGAAACACCCACAATTTCATACCGACGAATGCCGCCAGGCGCCTGCACCTCGGCGACATCACCCTCTTCCTTGCCAATCAAGGCGCGTGCAATAGGGCTGCTGATGTTGATCAGGCCCAATTTGAGATCGGCCTCATCTTCGCCCACAATTTGATACGTCACTGCATCACCCGTCGACTCATCTTCCAGTTCGACTGTGGTGCCAAACACCACACGCCCACCGGCGTCAACAGACGCGGGATCTATGATCTGCGCAGCAGACAACTTACCTTCGATTTCCTGAATGCGACCTTCAATGAAACCTTGACGGTCTTTGGCCGCTTCATATTCGGCGTTTTCACTCAAATCACCTTGTGCGCGAGCTTCTGCAATGGCTTGAATCACACTGGGGCGATCCACAGTTTTCAGCCGGTGCAGCTCATCTTTGAGTTTTTCGGCGCCGCGTTTTGTAATCGGTATGGTTGACATGTTCTGTTCTCCAAAAACAAACCGCCGAGAGTGGCCTCTCGGCGGTGGATCATCACATTATGCCCTGCAAGCCATGGCAGGCGGGCACATTAAGCCGTCAACTGGGCGTGCATTTCCTGCACAGAAATGACATCCAACTTGTCCATGTACTTCATGCCTTCCACAGCCGCTTCTGCGCCTGCGATGGTGGTGAATGTGGTCACACGGTTGAGCAATGCCGAGGTACGAATGTGACGTGAATCAGCAATCGCATTGCGACGCTCTTCCACGGTGTTGATGACCAACACCACTTCGTTGTTCTTGATGCTGTCCACGATGTGTGGGCGGCCTTCGGTCACTTTGTTTACCACATCACAAGGCACGCCTGCCTCAACAATGGATGCCGCTGTGCCCTTGGTGGCAATCAATTCAAAACCCAAAGCAGACAACTGACGCGCCACTTCAATGACGCGTGGCTTGTCGTTGTTCTTCACGGAGATGAACACCTTGCCGGTAGAACGACCATCAGCGTCACGTGGACGAGGCAACTTGGTCCCTGCACCCAATTGACTCTTCACAAAGGCTTCACCAAATGTTTTGCCAACGCCCATGACTTCGCCCGTGGACTTCATCTCTGGGCCGAGGATGGTATCCACACCTGGGAACTTCACGAATGGGAACACCGCTTCTTTCACGCTGAAATAAGGGGGCGTAACTTCTTTGGTGATGCCTTGCGACACGAGGGTCTGCCCCGCCATACAACGTGCTGCAACCTTGGCCAATTGAATGCCTGTGGCTTTGGACACGTACGGCACGGTGCGCGAGGCGCGTGGGTTAACTTCCAGCACATAGATGACATCTTTGCCATCCACGTGTTGAATCGCGAACTGCACGTTCATCAAGCCGACCACATTCAAAGCACCAGCCATCGCGGCAGATTGACGTTTGAGCTCGGTCACCGTAGCTTCTGACAAGGAGTACGGAGGCAACGAACAAGCCGAGTCGCCGCTGTGCACGCCCGCTTGTTCGATGTGTTCCATCACGCCACCAATGAAGGTCTTGCCTTCGGGATCGCGCAAGCAGTCCACATCGCACTCAATCGCATCATTCAAGAAACGATCGAGCAACACAGGTGAGTCGTGCGACACCTTGACCGCTTCGCGCATGTAGCGCTCGAGGTCACGTTGCTCGTGCACGATTTCCATGGCGCGGCCACCCAGCACATAGCTGGGGCGAACGACCAAGGGGTAACCCAAGGCAGCCGCTTTTTCCAGAGCTTCTGGCTCTGTACGTGCTGTGGCGTTTGGCGGTTGGCGCAGACCGAGGTCGTGCAACAACTTTTGGAAACGCTCGCGGTCTTCAGCTGCGTCGATCATGTCAGGGCTGGTACCGATGATGGGCACGCCTGCCGCTTCCAAATCGAGCGCCAACTTCAAAGGCGTTTGACCGCCGTATTGGACGATGACGCCAGTTGGCTTTTCTTTGTCGACGATTTCGAGCACGTCTTCGAGCGTTAATGGCTCAAAGTACAAACGGTCGGAAGTGTCGTAGTCAGTCGACACGGTCTCTGGGTTGCAGTTGACCATGATGGTTTCGTAGCCATCTTCGCGCATGGCGAGCGCAGCGTGAACGCAGCAGTAGTCAAACTCAATACCTTGGCCAATGCGGTTAGGACCGCCGCCAAGAACCATAATTTTTTTGTTGTTGGTGGGCTCAGCTTCGCACTCAGCGTCGCCCACGCCGAAGGCGTTTCCATTACCTTCGTAGCACGAGTACATGTAAGCAGTGTCGGTCGAGAACTCGGCCGCACAGGTGTCCACGCGCTTGTAGACAGGACGGATGTTGAGTTCATGGCGACGTGCGCGCACCACATGCTCAGTGGTTTTGAGCAACTTGGCCAAACGGCGGTCTGAGAAGCCCTTCTTCTTCAAGGCGCGCAACTCTTCGGCGGTGATAGCTTCAAGCGTCGTGGTTTCGACTTCGAGTTCAATCTTCACGATCTCTTCGATTTGCACCAAGAACCAAGGGTCGATCTTGGTCAAGGCAAACACCTCATCCACGCTCAGCCCCATGGCGAAAGCATCACCCACGTACCAAATGCGTTCAGGACCGGGCTCGCCCAGTTCTTTCTCGAGCACTTCGCGGTCTTGGGTTTTTTCGTTCATGCCGTCCACGCCCACTTCCAAACCACGCAGGGCTTTTTGGAAGGACTCTTGGAAGGTACGACCCATGGCCATCACCTCGCCCACCGATTTCATTTGGGTGGTCAAACGGCTGTCAGCGGTTGGGAATTTTTCGAAAGCAAAACGTGGAATTTTAGTGACCACGTAGTCGATCGAGGGCTCGAACGAGGCAGGCGTTGCACCACCTGTGATTTCGTTGCGCAGCTCGTCGAGCGTGTAGCCCACAGCCAACTTGGCTGCAACTTTCGCAATCGGGAAACCCGTGGCTTTAGAAGCCAATGCAGATGAGCGCGACACGCGTGGGTTCATCTCAATGACGACCATGCGGCCGTCTTTGGGGTTGATGGAGAACTGCACGTTCGAGCCGCCCGTGTCCACACCGATTTCGCGCAACACGGCCAAAGAGGCGTTACGCAAAATTTGGTATTCCTTGTCGGTCAAGGTCTGTGCAGGCGCCACAGTGATGGAGTCACCGGTGTGCACGCCCATGGGGTCTAAGTTTTCGATCGAGCAAATGATGATGCAGTTGTCCGCCTTGTCGCGCACCACTTCCATCTCGTACTCTTTCCAACCGAGCAATGATTCTTCAATCAACAACTCGTTGGTGGGCGAAGCCTCAAGGCCGCGCTTGCAAATGATTTCGAATTCTTCAGGGTTGTAGGCAATGCCGCCGCCTGTGCCACCCAAGGTAAAGCTGGGGCGAATGACGGTGGGGAAACCCAAACTCTTTTGCACATCCCACGCTTCTTCCATGCTGTGGGCAATGCCTGAACGCGCTGACCCCAGACCAATTTTGGTCATGGCGTCTTTGAACTTCAACCGGTCTTCGGCTTTGTCAATGGCCTCAGGCGTCGCGCCAATCAGCTCAACCTTGTACTTGGCCAACACGCCGTGATGCCACAAATCCAACGCGCAGTTGAGCGCTGTTTGGCCGCCCATGGTGGGCAGGATCGCATCTGGACGCTCTTTGGCAATGATCTTCTCAACCGTTTGCCATGTGATGGGTTCGATGTAGGTGACGTCTGCCGTGGCAGGGTCGGTCATGATCGTGGCGGGGTTGCTGTTGATCAAGATGACTTTGTAGCCCTCTTCACGCAAAGCTTTACAAGCTTGCACGCCAGAGTAATCGAACTCGCAGGCCTGACCAATGATGATCGGGCCTGCGCCAATGATGAGGATGCTTTTTAGGTCGGTGCGCTTTGGCATGATTATTTCGCCTCCATCAGTTTGATGAAGCGGTCAAAGAGGTAAGCAATGTCGTGCGGGCCGGGCGATGCTTCAGGGTGACCTTGGAAGCAAAACGCGGGCTTGTCGGTGCGGGCCAAGCCCTGCAAAGTGCCGTCAAACAAAGACACGTGCGTGGCACGCAAGTTGGCGGGCAATGATTTTTCGTCCACCGCAAAACCGTGGTTTTGGCTGGTGATGGACACACGACCTGAGTCGAGGTCTTTCACAGGATGGTTCGCACCATGGTGGCCAAACTTCATCTTGAAAGTTTTCGCGCCACTGGCCAAGGCCATGATTTGATGGCCCAAGCAAATGCCAAATGTAGGGATGCCGGTTTCGATCAACTCAGCAGCCGCAGCAATCGCGTAGTCGCAAGGCTGAGGGTCGCCTGGGCCGTTGGACAAGAAGATGCCGACGGGGTTGTGCTTCAGCACATCAGCCGCTGGGGTCTTCGCAGGCACCACCGTGACTTTGCAGCCGCGCTCCGCCAACATGCGCAAGATGTTTTTCTTCACGCCAAAGTCATACGCAACCACATGGAACTTAGGCGCGGTCAAGTTGCCGTAGCCTTCGCCCAATGTCCACTCGGTTTGTGTCCACTCATACGACTTGGACACAGTGACTTTTTGCGCCAAATCGAGGCCGGCCATATTGGGCGCGCCTTTGGCGGCTGCCACCGCTTGGTCGATCAACGCTTGTGTGACTTCTTGGCCTTTGGCCAAGCCCACGATCGCGCCGTTTTGCGCGCCCTTGGTGCGCAAGATGCGAGTGAGTTGGCGGGTGTCGATGTTGGCAATAGCCACGGTGCCTGCATCAGCCAAATAGGCCGACAAGGTTTGGCTAGAGCGGAAGTTGCTTGCAACCAAAGGCAAGTCTTTGATGATCAAGCCAGCAGCATGGACTTTGTCAGCTTCGATGTCTTCCACGTTGACGCCGTAGTTACCGATGTGCGGGTACGTCAAGGTGACGATCTGCTGGCAGTAGCTGGGGTCAGTGAGGATTTCCTGATAGCCGGTGAGTGAGGTGTTGAACACCACTTCGCCGACTGTGGAGCCGGTAGCTCCAATCGAGTTGCCGATAAAGACCGTGCCGTCTGCGAGCGCCAAGATGGCGGGCGGGAAGGTTCCCTGAAGAGACAAAAGCACTGGGTTCTCCGGAATAGTTCGGGTACGCCTCAGCGCTCATCAGAGATCAGATCTCTTTTTGGCTACTTGTTCGAGGAATGGGCCTGGGATGGACTGTGGCGTACGGGTTGATGCGGGAAAGCCACCCATTATAGCTGAGGACCGCTCGAAAACCCTGACATCACCCTCTCAGCGCGCTCAGGCACAAGCGCGAGAAAAGAATCAACCGAGCGCAGTGGCACTGGCGTGCAGGCAGATCGCCGCCGCTGTGGCCACATTCAAAGACTCCTCCCCGCCAGGCTGCGCAATGCGAACTTTTTGACTCGCCAGCATCATCAATTTGTCGCTCACGCCCTGCCCTTCATGCCCAAAAATCCAAGCACACTGCCGAGGCAAGGTTGCTTGCTTCAACAAATCGTGCAAATAGGGGCCCTGGTGTGAACTGGTGGTCATCACCGGCACCGTCAATTTGGCTACATCATCCTCTCCAACGGACTCCATCAGGTGTAACCCAAAATGAGCGCCCATGCCAGCGCGCAAGACCTTGGGAGACCACAACGCGGCAGTCCCTTTAATGGCCATCACTTGGCGATAACCAAATGCCGAGGCACACCGCAAAATGGCCCCCACATTACCGGCATCTTGCAAGCGGTCCAACACCACCGTTGGTGCATCGGACAAAATCGTGCCCCCCTCCGTCCAGGCAACAACGAAACCCATTCGTGCTGGAGACTCCAGACCACTCAGCGTTGTGAACAAAGCATCGGGGATGACGATCACTTGATCGGACAAAGTCGCCCAATACGTCCCCTGTTCTTGCCAAAAAGATTCCGTCAAGACAGTGTGCAGTGGCTGCACACCACGCTCGACCGCAGCGCGACAAAGGTGATCACCCTCCAGCCAAAACTGGCCCTGCTTTCTGTAACCTGTGGTGTCCTGAGCCAAACGTCGGATGGCTTTGAGCAGGGGATTGTCACGCGAGGTGATCAAATTCATCGAACACTCCTGGCCACAGGGGCAAAAGTCAGTCTGTGGTACCCAGACGGTCCGTGTGCTTGCAAGGCCTTCAAATGTTGCGCCGTCCCATAACCTTTGTGCTGGTCAAAGCCATACTCTGGGCACTTCTGATGCATCTCATCACACAAACGGTCACGATAGACCTTAGCCAGGATGGATGCGGCAGAGATAGCAGGAACCAAAACATCTCCCTGAACAATGGCTTCCGCACGCACACTCAAAGTGGGGAGTCTATTGCCATCCACCAAGACTTTGACCGGCTTGAGCCTCAAGCCTTCAACCGCCCTTTGCATGGCCAGCATCGTGGCTTGCAGAATGTTGATCTGATCGATTTCCTCAATACTGGCCTGCGCAATTGAAAAACACAGTGCACGAGCCCTGATTTCATCAAACAAACGCTCGCGTCGCTTCGCTGTCAATTTTTTGGAATCGTTCAAGCCGACGATGGGTTGCAAATCATCCAGAATGACTGCGGCAGCCACCACAGGACCCGCCAAAGGACCACGGCCGGCCTCATCCACCCCAGCCATCAGCCCTACGGTATCCCAGTCCAATATTTTTTGTTCAGCGGGCAAGGACTTTTTGGATCGCATGGGTCGACAGCGTCGGCATGTCCTGACGCAATTGATGGTGTAAATCGGTAAATCGACGCTGAATGGCCTGAACAGCAACGGGATCATCCAACCAGCGCAATACAGCTTTTGCCAGTGCTTCAGCTTGCACCTGCTCTTGTAAAAACTCTGGAATCAAGCCTTCATTGCACAAGATATTGGGCAAACCGATCCAGGGCAGCAAACGCTTGCGGTTGGCAATTTGCCAAGACAGCCATTGCATGCGGTAGGCAATCACCATGGGCCGCTTATTCAAAGCGGTTTCCAAGGTTGCCGTTCCACTGGCGACCAAAGCAACGTCACAAGCTGCCTGCACCTCATGAGAGCGACCCATGATCAAATGCACCCTGCCCTGCATGCCTGCTTGAGCCAAGGCTTGCTCAATCACAGGCTTGAGCAAGCCGTGGGTCGGCAAAGCAAACTGAAGATCGGGACGCTGTGCAAGCATTAACCTGGCTGCTTGCAAAAATGGCAAGGCCAAGCCTTTGACCTCAGAAGGACGGCTGCCAGGCAACAATGCCACCACGGTTCCTTGTGATGGCAAACCCAAGGCTTGACGAGCAGCCTGTCGATCAGGCTCCAGGGCAATCACATCGGCCACCGGATGACCGACAAACGTGCCCGCTATGCCGTGCTGCTCCAGCAAAGCGGGCTCAAAAGGATAAATACACAGGACATGGTCCACGCTGTCACGGATTTTTTGTACGCGCTCAGGCCGCCATGCCCAAATGGACGGGCACACCAGCTGAACCGTGGGAACCCCCTTTTCTCGCAACAAGCGCTCAACAGGCAAGTTGAAGTCGGAGGCATCGACGCCGACATACAGATCGGGCAGCCGGGCCAGCAATCCTTGAAGCAACTGTTGCCGAATACCGTTGATGTGACGGTAACGCCAAAGTGCTTCCACCAAGCCTCTCACCGACAATTCATCGCATGACCAAAGCGACGTGAATCCCGCAGCGTCCATTTGTGGTCCGCCAATGCCAGAAGCCTTCAGATCGGGCCAGGCTTTGCGCAAGCCTTGCAGCAACAAAGCGGCCAGCATGTCCCCAGACCGCTCGGCTGCGACCATGCCCAACTGCAAGCCACTCGCCTGAGCCGGTGTTGAATGAAGACGACTTTCCAGCTCAGACATCACGCGTTCAGCGCTTGCCGGATCACACCGCAAATCTCATCAACCGCAGCGTCGCTCAGCTCTGGATAAATGGGCAAGGACAGGCAACGCTCTGCCACCGACTCGGTCACAGGGAAACTGGCCCCTTGCGAAATCGAAGCGAACACCTTTTGCTGATGCAAAGGCACAGGGTAATAAATTGCGCTGGCGATTTGCTGCGCCGTCAGCGCTTCCTGAATGACCGCACGGCGGTCAGTGAGCAATGTGTATTGGTGATACACGTGCATGCCTACACCATCCTCAAAGGGCGTCTGCAAGCCCAGGCCATTCAAGCCCGCACTGTAGCGGTGCGCCACGCGGCGACGCTCTTGGTTGTAATGGTCGATATTTGGCAATTTGGCACGCAACACAACCGCCTGAATTTCGTCCAGGCGGCTGTTGTAACCAATGATGTCGTGGTAATACCGCACCTTGCTGCCATGGTTGCGCAGCATCCGCAGCTTTTCTGCCATGGCATCGGACTGGGTGGTGACCATGCCGCCATCGCCAAAACATCCCAGGTTTTTGCTGGGGAAGAAACTGAATGCGGCCACATCTCCGATGGAACCCGTCATGCGTCCAGAGATGCCCGCACCAAAAGATTGAGCGCAATCTTCCACAAGTTTGAGATGGTGTTCATGGGCCAGATCTTGTAAAGGCTTCAAGTTCGCAGGCTGTCCAAACAAATGCACAGGCAACAAGGCCTTGGTTTTTGGCGTGATGGCCCGCTTGACTTGCTCCACATCGATATTGAAAGTGTGCGGGTCAATGTCCACAAACACCGCCTTTGCCCCCACATAGGCAATCGCCTCTGCTGTCGCAATGAACGTGAAGGGTGTGGTGATGACTTCATCACCAGGGCCAATGTCAGCCGCAAGCAAGGCCAAGTGCAAAGCATCCGTGCCGTTGGCACAGCTGATGGCGTGCGCCACACCCAGATACGCTGCGGCCTCTTTTTCAAAGGCCTGAACATTGGGGCCCAAAATGAACTGAGCGGCATTGAGCGCGCCCAACAAAGCGGGCTCGAGTTGGGGCTGGAGGTCACGGTATTGCGCAACGAGATCGACCATGGGAATTCGCATGGGATACCTTTCAGATATTCAAAAATCAGGAAATCAGACGGGTGGCTTCAGTGATGCGCTGCACCGCTTCAAGCGCCCTGCGTCCGGCTGCGCCGCTGACCTTGGGCGGGCGGTTATTGCGAATACTGTCGACAAAATCAACAATTTCTGCGTACAGAGGGTCGGCTTCACCAAACGACTGTTCTTGCCGCTCAATGGCCTGCTCTGGCGTCGCCAATGGATCAGTCGCCCCACGGTAAGTGGTCAAGGTTCGGGCCTGAAAGTCAAGCGAATGGCATGCCCGACTTTGGAAGACGCGCATTTTGCGCTCACTCTTGGCACTCACCCGGCTGGCCGTCACGTTGGCCACACAGCCATTGGCAAATCGGATACGGGCATTGGCAATGTCAATGTCCGAAGTCAGCACTCTGGCGCCCGAACAATCAACGCTTTCCAGCTCAGAGTCGACCAAGGACAGGATCAGGTCCACATCGTGAATCATCAAGTCCAGCAGCACGCTGACATCCGTCGCGCGCGGTTTGAAAGGCGCCAAGCGTGAACTGTCAATGAATCGGGGATCTGACAGCAAGGGCTCCAAAGCCAAGGCGGCAGGATTGAAGCGCTCCAGATGACCAACCGCCAAAACACAATGGTTTTCTCTGGCCAAGCGGATCAACTCATCGGCTTGTTCCAAGGTGGTGGTCATGGGCTTTTCAACCAAGACATGAACGCCCGCCAGCAAGAAATCCTTGCACACCTCATAGTGCGCCTGTGTAGGCACCACAATGCTGACGGCATCCACCCGCCCGATCAAGGAACGGTAATCGGTCACAGCTTGACAATGCAGGGGACCCGCAACGGCTTCGGCCTGATCTTGGCGACTGTCAACGACAGCGACCAATTCGCACTCTGGAATTTTGGCGTATTTTTGGGCGTGGAACTTGCCCAAGTAACCCACGCCGATGACAGCACAACGCAACAGGGCCACGGGGCCCTCCTTTCAAGCACGGGTCACAAGCTGACCCTAGAAGTCTTCAGTCCGCCAAACGTCGACGCGAACGCACAATGCCCACTTTGGGCGAAACCTGAGCGAGAAAGTCCAGCATCATCTGCACATCGGCCAGCGCTTCAGGTTTGTCGATGGCGATCTGCGCGATCCGCTCTTTGGCAGCTTCAAGACTCAAGTTTTCACGGTAAAGCGCCTTGTGCATGGAAC
The DNA here is from genome assembly GCF_003063315.1 of Limnohabitans sp. T6-5. GTDB lineage: Bacteria > Pseudomonadota > Gammaproteobacteria > Burkholderiales > Burkholderiaceae_C > Limnohabitans_A. The sequence continues at coordinate 72,008 of NZ_NERV01000002.1, read as the reverse complement.
GCACAGCAGCAATACGCGTTGGCGAGTAGCCGCGGCGGCGCAAGCCCTCCGCGTTGACCGTGCGTGCAACAGCCGGTTGCCCTTGGCATGTGACATAGGGCGGCAAATCTGCGAACAACAAAGTACACATGGCGGTGAAGCTGTGTGCGCCCAAACGCAAGAACTGCCGCACAACAGTGAACCCGCCCAAAATCACCCAATCACCCACATGGACGTGACCGGCCAATTGCGAGTTGTTGGCAAAGATGGTGTGGCTGCCCACAAAGCAATCATGGGCCAAATGCACATAGGCCATGAAAAGGTTGTCATGTCCAACCTGCGTGATGCCACCACCATTCACCGTGCCCGCATTGAACGTGCAAAACTCGCGAATCGTATTGCCATCGCCAATCACCAAGCGTGTGGGTTCACCGGCATATTTCTTGTCTTGAGGGGCGGCACCCAAGGAGTTGTAGCTGTGGATGTGGTTGTTTTGACCGATGGTCGTGTGACCATCAATGGTGCAATGCGAACCAACCGTTGTGCCCGCACCGATCGTGACATGAGGTCCGATGATGGAATAAGGCCCGACGGTCACCGAAGCATCCAGCTTGGCGGCCGGATCGACCAAAGCAGTGGAATGGATATTCGCCATAAGTCCTCAGGCAATTTTTCTCATGGTGCACATCAGTTCGGCTTCGCAAGCCAACTCGTCCCCCACTTTGGCCTGGGCTTTGAATTTAAAGATCCCGGCTTTCATGCGATCGAGTTGTACCTCCAGGGTCAACTGATCACCCGGCTCGACAGGTCGCTTGAAGCGCGCACCGTCAATGCCCGCAAAGTAATACACCGTGTTGTCATCCGGCGTGGAATCGAGCGTGTCAAACGACAGCAATGCGGCCGCCTGGGCCAAAGCCTCCAGCATCAAGACCCCCGGCATCACGGGCCGATGAGGAAAGTGCCCCGTGAAAAAAGGCTCATTGATGGTGACATTTTTCAAGGCTTTGATGCGAACGCCTTTTTCAATCTCCAGCACACGGTCCACCAATAAAAATGGATAACGGTGTGGGAGCTGTTTCAAAATTTTATGAATGTCCATCATGGTCAATTTTCCTTGTTGTTTTGAATGTCGCTTTCAAGCGCTCTGATGCGATCACGCAAACGCGACAGTTGTTTCAAGCTTGCAGCATTTTTTTCCCAATTGGCATTGCTGTCCAAAGGAAACATACCGGTGTATTGACCGGGCTGAAGAATCGAGCGCGTCACCACTGAAGCTGCCGAAATATGCACATGGTCTGCAAGAGTCAAATGCCCCAAAACCACCGCACCACCACCCACCGTGCAGTGGGCACCGATGCGGGCACTGCCTGCAACGCCCACGCACCCAGCCATGGCGGTATGACGCCCCACATGAACGTTGTGCCCGATTTGAATCAGGTTATCAAGCTTGACACCATCTTCAATCACCGTGTCTTCGAGCGCACCACGATCTATACAGGTATTGGCCCCGATTTCTACATCGTCACCAATGCGCACAGCACCCAACTGCTCGATTTTTTCCCAAAGTCCTTGGTGTGGCGCAAAACCAAAACCATCGGCACCAATCACCACACCGGCATGCAAAAGACAGCGGGCACCGACCGTGCAGTCTTCGCCAATGGTCACCCGGGACTTGAGCACTGTGCCTGCCCCGATTTGAGCACCACGCTCAATCACGCACAAAGGCCCCACAATGGCATCAGGTGCAATGACTGCTGTGAGATCGATCACGGCGGAAGGATGAATTCGAGGGCCACCGTCGTGGCGGTGTTTGCGCTTCCATAGCTGAGTCAAGCGCGCGAAGTAAAGGTATGGGTCATCAGTGATGATCGCTGACAAACGACCACTTACTACCGATTCCATGTCCCCGTCGACAATCACACAACCAGCTTGGCTGGTCGCCAATTGACTGCGGTATTTGGGGTGACTTAAAAAGCTGATGTGATGGACCTGAGCAGTTTGCAAAGGTGCTAAACCTGCAATCAAAAGCTCAGCGCTTCCCAACAAACGACCGCCGAGTGCATCGACGATCGTGCCAAGTTTCAACGACACAATATGAAGCCGACGCCGACTTGCTTATTTGCCAGCTGAGGCATTGAGTGCCTTGATGACTTTTTCGGTAATGTCATGTTTGGGGTTGATATAAACCGCTTCCTGGAAAATCACGTCGTACTTCTCAGATTCCGCAACTTGTTTGACTGCGCGGTTCGCACGTTCCACCACAACTTGCTGCTCTTCGTTTTTACGGGCATTCAGATCTTCCTGGAATTCACGGCGTTTACGCTGGAATTCACGGTCTTGATCAATCAACTGCTTTTGCCTTGCGGTGCGCTGCGACTCGGACAACGTTGGTCCTTCTCGTTCAAATTTTTCGGACGCTTGTTTCAGCGTATTGCCGGCCTCAACCAGCTCCTTTTCGCGACGCGAAAATTCCTGCTCCAACTTGGCTTGTGCCTGTTTGGCTGTCGCAGCTTCGCGAAAGATTCGCTCAGTGTTGACAAAGCCCAATTTGAAGTCCTGCGCTTGAGCGAATGATGCAAATACGCTGGCACCAGCGATCAAGGCCAAAGTAATGTGTTGGCGAATCATGGTCATTAGAAGGATGTTCCGATTTGGAATTGAAGTTGCTGAATTTTATCGCTACTCTGCTTGCGAATGGGGTTGGCATAGGAAAAGCGCAAGGGCCCCATCGGTGAAATCCAGCTCAAGCCAACGCCTGCAGACGCACGCAGTTCACTGAAGGCCACATTTTCAGTGTCTTTGAAGGCGTAGCCGGCATCAACGAAGCCAAACATGCGCAAAGTTTTGTCGTTGCCTGCTCCGGGAAACGGGGTGATGAATTCAGCATTGAAAACCATTTTCTTTGGTCCGCCCAAGTAAATGCCCGTTGTAGAAGAACTGGGACCCAATGTGGACTGCTCAAATCCCCGAACGCTTCCCAGACCGCCGACATAAAAATTCTTGAAAAGCGGGTAAGGCTGACCATTCAAACCTTTACCCCAACCAAGATCCGTATTGAATGCCAAAGTATATTTTTTACTCAGGGGAATGTACTGCTGGAACTGGTAATTGGTCCGGATGTATCGAACATCCCCTGCCACACTCACATCTGAATTAAAACGTTGCAACGAACCCTTGGTAGGCACCAACGCACTGTCACGTCCATCACGAGCCCAGCCCAAAGTCAGGGGCAATGCTGTGCTTGTCGCACCAAATTTGGCTGCATAGTCCTTGTATTCAACCGGCAGTCCGATACTCGTGCCTTCTCGGATCTGGGTTTGTTCGACATTTACCCCCACAAATACCCGGTCCGTTTCAGTCACCGGGACACCAAAACGAAGCCCCACCCCCGAGTTCACCAGGCTGTAGGCGTTCAGATCACCCAGATAAGGACGCGTTGTACGATGAAAAACATCCAGCGTGCGAGATACGCCATTCTGGGTGAAGTAAGGGTCCGTAGTGCTCAACACCAAATTCTGGTTGTATTTGCTGGTGTTGACCTCAATCGCCAGATAGTTGCCTGAACCGAATGCATTTTCTTGCCTGATGCCAAAGCTCAACGCGACCTTCTCAGCAGAGGAAAATCCAGCCCCCAAAGAGACGCTACCCGTTGGCTTTTCGACCACAGATAACACCAAATCAACCTGATCAGGCGCTCCTGGCACCTCTTGTGTTTCGACATTCACATCGGTGAAATAGCCCAGACGGTCCACACGGTCGCGCGACAAACGGATCTTGTCGCCGTCATACCACGCCGCTTCAAGCTGACGGAACTCACGGCGAATCACCTCGTCCCGCGTGCGGTTGTTGCCAGCCACTTGAATGCGTCGGACATATGCCCGTCGCGATGGCTCCGCAAGCAACACAAACTGGACGCGGTTGTTTTGTCGGTCAATTTCAGGTTTAGCCTCAACTCGGGCAAAGGCAAAGCCGAATTTTCCGAAATAATCAGTGAACGCCTTGGTCGTTTCAGCCACGGTCTCGGCGTTATAGGCTTGACCAGGCACGATCTTGACCAAAGTACGGAACTCGTCCTCTTTGTCCAAATAATTGCCCTCAAGCTTGACCCCCGACACAACAAACCGCTCGCCTTCGGTCACGTTGATCGTGATGGACATGTCTTGTTTATTGGGAGACATAGCCACTTGGGTTGAGTCAATCCGAAACTCCAGAAACCCTCGAGCCAGATAAAACGAGCGCAAGGCCTCCAAGTCAGCATTGAGCTTTGTACGGGAATATCGGTCAGATTTGGTGTACCAACTCATCCAGCCACCTGTGTCCAGATTGAACTGATCGCGCAGATCAGACTCCGTAAAAGCTTTGTTGCCCACAATGTGAATTTGACTGATCTTGGCCGGGCCTCCTTCGGTGATGGTGAAAGTCAGGTTGACACGGTTGCGATCCACCGGCGTCGCGGTTGAAACCACCTCTGCACCATACAAGCTTCGGCTGATGTATTGGCGTTTGAGCTCCTGCTCGGCTTTGTCGGCCAAGGCCTTGTCATAGGGTCGTCCCTCAGACAAACCGACTTCTTTCAAGGCCTTGATCAACACATCTTTGTCAAACTCCTTGAGTCCAATGAACTCAACAAGCGCCACGGAAGGGCGCTCTTCAACCACCACGACCAAAACATCACCTTGGGTTTCAAGTCGAACATCCTTGAACAACCCCAAAGCGAAGAGTGCGCGAATGGCTGCAGCCCCTTTTTCATCGGCATATTGATCTCCCACCCTGAATGGCAGCGAGGCAAACACAGTACCGGGTTCGATGCGCTGCAATCCTTCCACGCGAATGTCACGAACCGTGAATGGTGCGACTGCCCAAGCGGGCACACAAGCCATCATGGAAGCGATCACCGTCATGGCGGCAGGTTGAAAGCAGGAGCGAATATTTGAAAAAATCATGAAGCAACCATGGAGACATCAAGGCAAATCACATCGCTTAACGAGCGCTGCTGATCCAACTTGATAATTGTTTAAAAACCATTTTTTGCAGTTCAACAATCTGCAAAATCATTCATTCAGGCACGTTGGACACCCCATTCGAGCCCCATCAACATGCGAAAGATAATACATCAGGACACCTGTTGCATTGATCGCAGCAACAGCATAGTCGTATCCTAACGATTCAAGACTTCAAGCGAGAAATACACGCCAATGCGACTTGGCGCGCATGACCATCAAGTGCCATCAAATCATCCAGACTCTGTGGTCCTGTCCAGACCAGCGTATCCAAGGACGCTCGATTGACCTCGTGGATTTGATCAAACCGGATTTGTCTGTTCAAAAACGCCGCCACGGCAACTTCATTGGCAGCATTCAAGACCGCACAGCTGCCCGAAGCCCCGTTCAAAGTCTCCCAGGCGAGCTTTAGCCCAGGAAAACGTTGTGCATGATCTTCTGCATCCATGGATTCAAAAGTCATCGCTGCCAATGAATGGAAATCCAAGGCGGTAGCGCCGGACTCAATCCGCTCAGGCCAACTCAGCCCATAGGCAATGGGGCCGCGCATGTCGGGCGTACCCAATTGCGCCACCACTGAATGGTCTCGGTATTGCACCATGGAATGAATCACGCTCTGCGGGTGTATCACCACCTCCAGCTGTTCTGGCTGCACGCCAAACAAATAACAGGCCTCAATCACTTCCAAGGCCTTGTTCATCATCGTGGCCGAATCCACAGAAATTTTTCGGCCCATGACCCAATTGGGATGCGCACAAGCCTGTTCGGGAGTCACGTCTTTCAAACTCTGCGGATCACGAGTCCGAAAGGGTCCGCCAGAGGCGGTCAAAATAATTTTGTGAACACGGCGCTGCCAAGTGCTTGGATCATCGGGCAAGGACTGAAAAATGGCCGAATGCTCGCTGTCAATGGGTAACAAGGTGGCACCACCTTCTCGCACGGCCGTCAAAAAAACCTCACCACCGACCACCAAGGCTTCTTTGTTGGCCAACAGCAATCTCTTGCCTGCACGAGCTGCCGCCAGACACGGCGACAAACCTGCGGCCCCAACTATCGCGGCCATCACGGCATTAACGGGCGCGTCACTGGCCACCTCATCCAACGCGGCAGCTCCCCAGCGCACTTGAACCGGCAAACCTTGTGCTTTGATCTTATCGGCCAAGACACGACCTGCATCCTCGCGGGCCATGACCGCAATGACTGGCTTGAATTGCGCGCACTGGGCCAGCATCAAATCAACTTGGCTGGAGGCGGTCAAGGCGTACACCGAAAAACGATCAGGATGACGAGCCACGACATCCAGGGTACTGGCCCCGATCGATCCCGTAGAGCCCAAAATGGTGATATTTTTTTTCAAGTTCATCACAGACGTCTCAAATCCAGGTCAACAACATCATGGCCAAGGGCAAAGTAGGCAATAAAGCATCCACTCGATCAAGGATACCGCCGTGACCGGGCAACAAGGCTGAACTGTCTTTCATGCCTGCACTTCGCTTGACCAGCGACTCCACCAGATCCCCCACCACGCTCATGGCGGACATGAAAAGCAACGCGGGCACCGCAATCCACCAACCTTGCCGAAACAGCAAGCTGAAAAAACTCAAATGGCTCACTGCCAAGGCACTGTCTACACCCGCCCAAATCCAGGCGATGAGCCCAACCCCGAACATCCCACCCAAAACACCTTCCCAGCTTTTGCCGGGACTGATGCCGGGAGCCAGTTTGACTGCAAACCAACGCCCGCCAAAAGCACGTCCAAAGAAATAGGCAAACACATCTGCAGCCCAAACCAATACCAGCACGGAAAGTAAAAAATTGACCCCACGATGTCGCGCTTGAGCCATGGCCAACCAAGCCAGCATCAAAAGAAAAAGCCCCACAAACCAGCGCAAATTTTGAGGCCAACGCCCCCAACCTGCCACACCACGATGAATCATCCAGGCCCCCAACAGCACCCAAAAGCCCCCCGCCACCAGCCAGATTTGAGGTGGCGAATGCAAGTGCCAATCAGACTGCAAAGCCATCCCGCAAAGTGCCAAGCAGATACCTGCACCCAACCAAGAGCCCAAGGTGCCCATCCCATTTAAACGGCCCCACTCCCAAGCGCCGGCAGCGATCAAGAGCATCGTCAAGCCCATGAAAGGCCAAGGATTTGACGCAAACAGCGCGGGTAACAACACCGCCAACATCGCGAGGGCCGTAATGATTCTTTGCTTGAGCATGGTTTCTCCAAAAAAAAGGCCGCCAATCGGGCGGCCGTTGGGGCCGTGGATAGCCACGGCATCACCTCAAACTCAGACCGCCATGATCTCTTGTTCTTTGGCTGTCACCAGTTGATCAATCTCGGTCATGCGCTTATCGGTCAATTTTTGCACATCGGCTTCGGCACGCTTTTGATCATCTTCCGATGCAAGCTTGTCCTTGACCAGTTTCTTCACGGATTCATTGGCATCGCGGCGCAGATTGCGGATGGCGATCTTGCCGTTTTCACCCTCAGTGCGCGCCAGTTTGGTCATCTCTTTGCGACGCTCTTCGCTCATTGGCGGCATGGGCACACGGATCAGATCGCCCATGGAGGCTGGATTCAAGCCCAACTCACTTTCGCGGATAGCTTTTTCAATCTTGGCACCCATGCCTTTTTCCCAAGGCTGCACGCTGATGGTGCGAGAGTCCATCAAAGACACATTAGCCACCTGCGACAAAGGCACAGGAGAACCGTAGTAATCCACATGGATCGTGTCCAGCAGGGCTGGATTGGCACGACCTGTGCGAATCTTGGTCAGGTTGTTCTTGAATGCCGCAATGGATTGCTCCATTTTGGTTTCGGTGGTTTTTTTGATGTCTGCAATTGTCATGATGTTCTCCTCTTCACAACGGGCTCAAGCGTAAACCAAAGTGCCTTCGTCTTCACCCATCACCACACGCTTCAAGGCGCCATTCTTGATGATTGAAAACACCTTGATCGGCAACTTCTGATCGCGGCACAAGGCAAATGCGGTCGCGTCCATGATGCCCAAATTGCGCGAAATGGCCTCATCAAAGCTGATTTCGCTGTAGCGTGTCGCAGACGGATCCTTTTTGGGATCGGCGGTGTACACACCGTCTACCTTGGTGGCCTTGAGCACCATTTCGGCGCCGATTTCAGCCCCACGCAAAGCAGCGGCCGTATCGGTCGTGAAGAAAGGATTGCCCGTGCCAGCCGCAAAAACAACCACTTTGCCTTCTTCAAGGTACTGCAATGCCTTGGGGCGCACATAAGGCTCCACCACCTGGTCAATGCCAATGGCCGACATGACTCGAGCGGTCAAACCCGCTTTGTCCATGGCATCGGCCAAGGCCAAAGAGTTCATCACGGTCGCCAACATGCCCATGTAGTCGGCCGTGGCGCGGTCCATGCCGACCGAGCCGCCTGCCACACCGCGGAAAATATTGCCGCCACCGATCACAACTGCCACCTGAACACCGAGACGTGTGATCTCGGCAATTTCTTCGGACATGCGCACGATGGTGGCACGGTTGATGCCGAATGCATCATCTCCCATCAAGGCCTCGCCGGACAGCTTGAGCAAAATGCGCTTGTAGGCTGGTTTGGCTGAGGACATGATGGACTCCTTGAATGGCAATGAGAAAGATGGAATAACGCTGAGGCTCAGATGACTCAGGCGGCCGATTGCGCTGCAGCGACTTGAGCGGCGACTTCTGCGGCGAAATCGTCAACTTTCTTTTCGATGCCTTCGCCCACCACATACAAAGTGAACGCCTTGACGTTGGTGCTGGTCGCCTTGAGCATTTGTTCCACGGTTTGCTTGTCGTTTTTGACAAACGTCTGGTTGAACAAAGAGACTTCCTTCAGGTATTTCTGAACCGAACCTTCGATCATCTTGGCAGCAATGTCCGCAGGCTTGCCGGACTCGGCGGCCTTGGCGGTGGCCACTGAACGCTCTTTTTCAATCAGATCAGCAGGCACATCAGCGCTGGTCAAAGCCACGGGCTTCATCGCTGCCACATGCATGGCGACGTCTTTGGCGGCAGTTTCATCACCGTCAAATTCGACCAACACACCAATGCGGGTGCCGTGCAAGTAATTGGCAATCTTGGAACCACCAGCTGCGCGCTTGAAACGGCGGAAGCTCATGTTCTCGCCGATCTTGCCGATCAGGCCTTTGCGCACTTCTTCAAGGGTGGGGCCGAAGCCGTCTTGGCTGTAAGGCAGCTCGCCCAATGCAGCGATGTCGGCAGGGTTGTGCTCAGCGACCAATTTGGCAGCAGCGTTGGCCAAGGCCAGGAAGCTGTCGTTCTTGGTCACGAAGTCAGTTTCGCAGTTAACTTCGATCATGGCGCCTGTGGTGCCGCTCACGAAACTGGTCACCACGCCTTCGGCGGTCACACGGGACGCGGCCTTGCCAGCCTTGGTGCCCAGCTTGACACGCAACAGCTCTTCCGCTTTGGCCATATCGCCCTCAGCTTCAGTCAGGGCTTTTTTGCACTCCATCATGGGAGCGTCGGTTTTTGCACGCAGTTCAGCGACCATGCTTGCGGTAATTGCAGCCATTTGTATTTCTCCGTATCAGTCTAAAAGTCAGGTTAAAAAAAAGGGGCCAAGAAGCCCCTTTCATCGAGTCTTGGGAACTCAGGCAGAAGCGTTGGCTTCTTCAACGAATTCGTCAGCGCCTTCAGTGACGGCCTTGACCACGTCGTTGACCGCATTGGCGCGGCCTTCGATGATGGCGTCAGCAATGCCACGGGCGTACAAAGCCACAGCCTTGGCCGAGTCGTCGTTACCAGGAATGATGTAGTCGATGCCTTCTGGCGAGTGGTTGGAGTCCACCACACCGATCAATGGAATGCCCAACTTCTTGGCTTCGGAGATGGCGATTTTGTGGTAACCCACGTCGATCACGAAGATCGCGTCAGGCAAAGTGGCCATGTCCTGAATGCCACCGATGTCTTTTTCGAGCTTTTCCATCTCGCGCTTGAACATCAGTTGTTCTTTTTTGCTTAAGGCTTCGAGGCCGACTTCTTGCTGGGCCTTCATGTCCTTCAGACGCTTGATCGAGGTCTTAACGGTTTTGAAGTTGGTCAGCATGCCGCCCAACCAACGCTGGTCGACGAAAGGCACGCCAGCGCGCTGGGCTTCGGCAGCCACCAGCTCACGGGCTTGGCGCTTGGTGCCGACCATCAGGATCGTGCCGCGGTTGGCAGACAGCTGCTTGGCGAACTTGATCGCGTCCTGGAACATCGGCAGCGATTTTTCCAGGTTGATGATGTGGATTTTGTTGCGATGACCGAAGATGAACGGCGCCATCTTGGGGTTCCAGAAACGGGTTTGGTGGCCAAAGTGGACACCGGCTTCCAGCATTTCGCGCATGGTAACGGACATATGAATACTCCAAAGGTTGGGTCTAAAACCAGGCCACTGATCACACTGAAACATCAGCGCAACACCTTGACGGGACTGGTTTGCGAATGTGCTTTGTTGATTTGAATCACCGCAAGCGCAAGAGACACACTCAAGACAGCCTGCAAGCTCGACAAAGCCTTAGGATTATAGCATCCGCACTTACCCCAATGAGACCCCATCCCATGAGAAAAGACCTGATTGCCACACGACAAGCCATTGCACAAGGCCAAATGCATGCACCGTCGGTCGCGGAAGAATGCCTGGCGATCGCAGAAAGCGCCTCATGCGAGCACGCATTCATTCAACTGACGCCCGATGTACTGAAAAAGGCAGCATCTGCGGCGAGTATTCAGCAAGCACCACTGGCTGGCCTGGCCGTTTCCACCAAGGATCTGTTCGATGTGCAAGGGCAAATCACAGCAGCCGGTTCCGTGGTGCTTCAGAAACAGGCGCCAGCGCTGGCAGATTCGCTGGCTGTGGCCAGATTGCGGGCTGCTGGTGCGGGGCTGATCGGCCGAACCAATATGGTCGAGTTCGCTTTTTCCGGTGTCGGTATCAATCCACACCATGGCACGCCCGCCGCATGGGATGCCTTGAGCAATTCAGCTGTAGGCGCACCCATGCAAGCGCATGTCCCTGGTGGCTCCAGTTCAGGCGCAGCTGTTTCTGTGGCCACTGGCGCGGCCTTCATCGGCTTGGGATCAGACACCGGAGGGTCCATCCGGATTCCCGCCGCACTGAATGGCATCGTGGGCTTCAAAAACACCGCTCGCAGAGTGCCCCCACAAGGCGCCCTGCCCCTGTCCACCACGCTGGACACCGTCTGCGCCTTGACCCGGACAGTGCGTGACACGATTTTGGCCCACGAAATACTCTCGGCCCGAAAAGTCCCGACAGCCCGGAGAACACTTTCGGACTACCGCTTGGCGGTTGTCAAAGATCTGATGCAAGACAACATGGACAGCCATGTCACCCGGGCTTTTGAACGCAGCCTGGCCGCATTGCGTGCCGCGGGGGCGCGCATCGAAGAAATCGCTCTGCCCCAATTGAATGACCTGAGCGCCATGATGAGCACGGGCGGCTTCAGCCCTGCCGAAAGTTTCGCATGGCACCACAAGCTGCTCGCTGAACATGCAGACCTGTACGACCCCCGTGTGGCCCAACGCATTCAACTGGGCGCGCCCATGAAAGCCCACCAGTACATGGCGCTGGTTGAAGCCCGCACTCACTGGATTCGCCAGGTTGAGACTGCACTGCTGGGGTTCGACGCCATCCTGTCGCCCACCACCCCCATCACAGCCCCCAAGCTGGTGGATGTGGCACCCGGCCCCGAAAGAGATGCCGAATTCTTTCGGACGAATGCTCTGCTGCTGCGCAACACCAGCGCCATCAACACGCTGGATGGATGCGGCATCTCACTGCCCTGCCATGAAGCTGGAGACCTGCCCGTTGGTCTGATGGCCTGGCACGCCGCCATGCATGACGACACCATTCTCCAGCTGAGCTTGCTGCTGGAGCCCTTGCTTCAGACGCATTGACGCATGCTGCGCCTGACGCCCACCAGCCATTGGCCCGTTTTTGACAGCGCGGGCATTCGCACGCTGGAGCACGCGCTTCAACAACGCAGCCAGACACCCCTGATGGAAACAGCTGGCCTGGCTGCGGCGCACCTGGCCTTGTCCATCGCCCCGCATGCCCAGCGCATCTGGATTGCCGCAGGCCCTGGCAACAACGGCGGGGATGGATTGGAGGCCGCGCTCCACTTGCACCAATGGGGAAAAACAGTGATCGTCAGTCTGATTGGCGATGCCAAAAGCCGCCCAGCAGACGCCCAACTGGCCTGGCAGCGCGCCACACAGGCTGGCGTGACCATCACCACTCACTTGCCCTGGAATGGGCTCAAAGACATGACGGCACAGGACCTGTGCATCGATGCCTTGCTGGGGCTGGGGGCCAACCGCCCCTTAGCGGCGCCCATGCAAACCTGGATTCACGCCATCAACAACGCCAAAGCGCACATCCTGGCCCTGGATGTGCCCACGGGCCTGAACACTGAAACCGGACAACTTCTGGGCTGCCTGGATGCCGAGCCCGAAGCCATCCGAGCTGAACACACCCTGACCTTCATTGCCGCCAAACCGGGCCTTTTCATGGGACATGGCCGCGATGTTTGTGGGCACATCTGGCTGGCAAGCCTTGAGCCGCCAGGCAGCTCACCCGAATGGCTGAGCGCAGCCACGCCTCAAGCATGGCTGAACCCGGCCCCCAAAGTGGTCTCCAAAACCCATGCCAGCCACAAAGGCAGCCATGGCGATATCGTCGTGATCGGGGGCGAATCCCTGTCCTTGCGGGGCATGGGCATGACCGGCGCCGCCGTGCTTGCGGCCACAGCAGCCTTGCATGCCGGTGCCGGGCGCGTCATGCTCAACCTGCTTGGCAGCACGCCCTGCCCCCAGGTTCCCAACGACGTGATGCAGCGTGAATGGTCTGTTTTAAACCTTGAACACCAAGTGGTGGTCTGCGGCTGCGGTGGTGGCGAGGCGGTGGTGCCGGTCCTTGCCCAGGTGATCCAGCGCAGCGCCCTGCTGGTGCTGGATGCAGACGGCCTGAATGCAGTCGCCAAAGTTCCCCAATTGCAAATACTGCTGCAAAGCAGACCGCCCCATCAAGGCACCGTGATCACTCCCCACCCACTGGAAGCGGCCCGACTGCTCAATGTCTCCACCCGCGAGATCCAAGGCCACAGGCTGCAAGCAGCCCAGGATCTGGCCCATCGGTTCAACTGCACCGTGGTGCTGAAAGGCTCGGGTACGGTCATTGCAAGCCCAGGGCAAACATCCCGCATCAACACCTCCGGCAACGGCCTGCTGGCCATCGGCGGCACAGGCGATGTGCTGGCGGGTTTGTTGGGCGCACGCATCGCCCAGGGGCAGAGCGCCTTCATGGCCGCCTGCTCGGCAGTGCATCAACACGGCGCCTTGGCCGATGAATGGCCAGAGCATGAAGCCCTGACCGCCAGCCGATTAGCCCAGCGCCTGTGTTGACATGCTGCCCCTCACCGCAGCGGACAAGTCAGCTCAACGCCGGGACTTGCTGGTACGCGGGCCCTTTTTCTTGCTGGCCGCTTTTTGGACAGAGGCCTTCTTCACAGACGTCTTGAGTGCCTGAATCGGCGAGCGGTTGCGCTCAGCATCGGCCAGACGCCGATCAGCCACTTTGCGCTTGGCACCACGTGGTCCCTCCTGCACTGCAGACACTCCCTTGTCGCGCATCGCACGGGGCAGCAAATCTTCGCCAGGCTGGACCAATCGAAAATCGATCTTGCGACCATCCAGGTCGACCCGGCTGACCTGCACCTGCACCCGCGTACCAATCGCATAGCGAATGCCCGTGCGCTCACCGCGCAACTCCTGACGCAACTCGTCAAAGCGGAAATACTCGCCCCCCAACTCGGTGATGTGCACCAGCCCCTCCACATACAAGGCGTCCAAGGTCACAAAGATGCCAAAGCTGGTGGCAGCTGAAACCACGCCACCGTATTCCTCGCCCAAATGCTCACGCATGTATTTGCATTTGAGCCAAGCCTCAACGTCCCGACTGGCTTCGTCCGCGCGGCGCTCATTGGCACTGCAATGCAAGCCCGCAGCTTCCCAGGCTTGCTGATCAGCGGCCGACATGCGAACGCGCGGGGCTTGAGACTCAACATCCCCTTTGGCTGCCTTGCTCTTTTCAAGACGTTTCGTCAGCTTGGCATGCGCCTCACCCGGCACAGGCAGTTTGGGCAATTGGTATTTGCGCCCCAGCAAAATGGATTTGATGACCCGATGAACCAGCAAATCCGGATACCTGCGAATCGGGCTGGTGAAGTGGGTGTAGGCCTCATAGGCCAAGCCAAAGTGACCACTGTTCACCGGGGTGTAAATGGCTTGCTGCATCGAGCGCAACAACATGGTGTGGATCTGTTGTGCATCCGGGCGATCCTTGGTGGCCTGCGCAATTTTCTGAAACTCGGACGTGTGCGGATCGTCACTGATGCTCAAACCCAGGCCCATGGCCTTGAGGTAATTGCGCAGGATGTCTTTTTTCTCAGCCGTGGGACCTTCGTGCACCCGAAACAAACCGGGGTGCTTGCCCTGCTGAATGAAGTCGGCACTGCACACGTTGGCCGCCAGCATCGCCTCTTCAATCAGGCGGTGCGCCTCATTGCGCACACGGGGCACGATCTTTTCAATCCGGCCACTTTCGTCGCAGACAATCTGCGTTTCGGTGGTTTCAAAATCCACCGCACCGCGCACCGCCCGCGAAGCGAGCAAGGCCTTGTAAACGTCCTGCAGGTTGAGCAGATCGGTCACGCGCGCTTTGCGCTTCAGGGCCTCCGGCCCGCGTGTGTTGGCCAAAATCGCCGCCACTTCGGTGTAGGTGAAACGCGCATGGCTGTGCATCACCGCCGGGTAAAACTGGTAGGCATGCACATCGCCTTTGCCGTTGACCAGCATGTCGCAGACCATGCACAAACGGTCCACATCCGGGTTCAATGAGCACAGGCCGTTGGACAACTTTTCCGGCAACATGGGAATGACCCGGCGCGGAAAATACACGCTGGTCGCCCGGTCATACGCGTCAATGTCAATCGCGCTGCCGGTTTGCACATAGTGGCTCACATCGGCAATCGCCACCAGCAAACGCCAGCCTTTGCCTCGGCCCACTTTGGCGGGTTCGCAATACACCGCATCGTCAAAATCGCGGGCATCTTCACCGTCAATCGTGACCAAAGGCACATCGCGCAAATCGATCCGATCCTTGCGGTCCTTGGCCAGCACCTTGTCAGGCAAACCCTTGGCCTGCTCCAGGCAAGCCGCAGAAAACTCGTGCGGCACGCTGTATTTGCGCACAGCAATCTCGATCTCCATGCCTGGATCATCAATCTCGCCCAAGACCTCTTTGACACGACCTACCGGCTGGCCAAACAAGGCTGGCGGCTCGGTCAACTCGACCACCACCACTTGCCCCGGTTTGGCGGTGCCCGTCGCACCTTTGGGAATCAGCACATCCTGGCCATAGCGCTTGTCTTCGGGCGCCACCAACCACAAACCGCCTTCATGCAGCAAGCGGCCAATGATGGGTTGCTCGGGGCGCTCAATGATCTCGACCACGCGCCCTTCAGGGCGTCCTTTGCGATCTTGGCGAACCACACGAACCTTCAGCCGGTCCTTGTGCAACACCGCACGCATTTCGTTGGGGGGGAGGTAGATGTCAGCTTCGCCATCGTCACGAATGAAAAAGCCGTGACCATCGCGGTGACCCTGCACCTGACCTTCAATTTCTTCCAGCATCCCGCTGGTTGGAGCTATTTTTTTAATATACAATCCTTGGATTCCTGAGATGCCCAGATGGCGGAATTGGTAGACGCACTAGTTTCAGGTACTAGCGCTGAGAGGCGTGGAGGTTCGAGTCCTCTTCTGGGCACCAATCTTATCCAAATAAGATGACAAAAAGCCGATGACCACAAGTCATCGGCTTTTTTATTGCCCAGATTTTTCAAAGTTAAAAATTCGGTGACTATTTCCAGCCATCGGCAAGAAACGTCTTTTGATGCCCTATAATTTGAGACTTCCTGAGATGCCCAGATGGCGGAATTGGTAGACGCACTAGTTTCAGGTACTAGCGCTGAGAGGCGTGGAGGTTCGAGTCCTCTTCTGGGCACCAAAAACAAACAATCAAAAGCCGTTGATTCAACATCAACGGCTTTTTTGTTGCCCGTTTTCAAGTCATTGATGACGCGACTCAAGCCGCCATCCCAAGGGCTGGTCAGCCCCTGGCGCATCAAACCGGCATCCCCACCAAATCGTGGCCTTCCACGCCAACAATGCGGGCCCGGGTGAACTCACCGACTTTGAGAGTTTTGCTGATTTTCTCTGGCGGCAACAAACGCACCACACCATCGATTTCAGGCGCATCACCATAGCTGCGCCCCACCCCGCCACGACGACCGAGAGCGGGTGCTGAATCCACCAACACTTGCATGCTGGAGCCCACGCGCTGGTGCAAGCGCGCGATGGACACTTCTTCGGCCACCGCCATGAATCGTGCACGACGCTCTTCGCGCAGTGCCTCTGGCAACATGCCCGGTAACTCATTGGCCGTTGCGCCCTTGACAGGGCTGTAGGCAAAGCAACCTGCACGGTCAATCTTCGCTTCGCGCAAAAAGCACAACAAGTGCTCAAACTCTTCTTCGGTTTCACCCGGAAAGCCCGCAATGAAAGTGCTGCGAATGACCAGCTCGGGGCACAGTTCGCGCCATCGCTGGATGCGCTCCAGGTTCTTTTCGCCACTGGCCGGGCGTTTCATGCGCTTGAGCACATCGGGGTGACTGTGCTGGAAAGGCACATCCAGGTAGGGCAGCACCAGCCCCTCAGCCATCAGCGGGATGATGTTGTCCACGGTCGGGTAGGGGTAGACGTAATGCAGGCGCACCCAAGCCCCATGGGCGCGGGCCATCTCGCCCAGAGCCTGGACCAGCTCTAGCATGCGCGTTTTGACCGGTTTGCCGTCCCAAAAACCCGTGCGGTACTGGATGTCCACGCCATAAGCCGAGGTGTCCTGGCTGATGACCAGCAGTTCCTTGACACCGCCTTCGAACAAGGCCTTGGCCTCCTTCAGTACATCACCAATCGGGCGAGACACCAGATCGCCACGCATGGAAGGGATGATGCAAAACGTGCAGCGGTGGTTGCAGCCTTCGCTGATTTTCAGGTACGCAAAGTGGCGCGGCGTGAGCTTCAGGCCCGCTTCACCAAAGCCGCCGGGCACCAAATCGAGGAAAGGATCGTGCGGCTTGGGCAGGTGGGTGTGCACAGCATCCATCACCTCTTGCGTGGCGTGGGGCCCGGTCACGGCCAGCACGCTGGGGTGCATTTCGCGGATCATGTTACCGCCGCCCTCGCCTGTCTTGGCGCCCAGGCAGCCAGTCACGATCACCTTGCCGTTTTCGTTGAGGGCTTCGGCAATGGTGTCCAGGCTCTCCTTGACCGCATCGTCAATGAAGCCGCAGGTGTTGACGATCACCAGGTCAGCACCGTCAAAAGTTTTGGACGTTTGATACCCCTCAGCGCTCAGCTGGGTCAGGATCAATTCGGAATCGGTCAGCGCCTTGGGACAGCCCAGACTGACAAAGCCCACTTTGGGGGCGGGTGTAGAAATCATTTCACTCATCCCCCCATTGTCCCCGCAAAAAGGTTTGCGCTTGCGACCCAAGGGCATGAAGCCCTGCTCAGGCTCTCAAACCCAGTGCGCCCAGCATCTGCTCCGTGTTCTTCTGAATTTGCTTTTGCATCTGTTCCTGCATCTGGGCCATCATGCCCTGGGATGGATTGGCCAAACCCGAAAACATGTTCTGCATCAAGGGGTTTTGCCATTGCATGAATTGAGACCACAGCTCCGGACTCAGCGGCTGGCTGTTAGCTCCGAGTTTGGCTTGCCAATCCATGAACGACTGGACATGGTTCTCGAGATACGAGCCCATGTAGCCCTGCATGGCGTGACCGTAGAAGCGGATGATGTTGGCCAAAACGGCCTCACTGAACATGGGCACGCCCGCAGACTCTTCTTCCAGAATGATTTGCAACAAAATCGACCGGGTCAAATCCTCCCCGGTTTTGGCATCCCGCACCACCAAGGACGCCCCTTCCATGACCAGCTTCTTGACTTCTGCCAAGGTGACGTAGGTCGACGTCTGTGTGTCATACAAACGGCGATTGGGGTATTTTTTGATCGTGCGCACCGAACCCGGCAAAGCCGAAGAAGCTGACGATGAAGAAGAGGCAGTAAACGGGGCCGGCACGAAAACTCCAGATGAAACACATTGCGCAGCCGCACATTCTAGGTGCACCCCCAAAGGGGGTAAGTCTTGTTTACCCTGATGCCCTGACCACATTCCCATCATTGAACTTGCAAGCCCTGCCAAGGTTTTTCTTGGCTCTCTGGTCGATTCAGCAGCAATCCCTGCGAAAATACGCCGCTATGTTCACCGGAATCATCACCGGCGTGGGGCGGATCGTCGCCATTCACGACCTGGGTCGCTCTTTACAACACGGCAAGCGCCTCACCATCGAGGCCCCCGCCGGGTACCTTGACGACGTGGGCTTGGGCGACAGCATCGCCCTGAATGGCGCCTGCATGACTGTCACCACCTTCACCCCTGAAAACCGCCAGTTCACGATCGACATCTCGGCGGAATCCTTGGACAAGACATGCGGTCTGGACCAAGCAGGCCCCATCAACCTTGAAAAAGCACTGCGCGCCAACGACCGCCTGGGCGGACACATCGTGTCCGGCCATGTGGATGGCGTGGGCACCCTCAGCCGTTTTGAGCAAATCGGCGAAAGCTGGGAGCTGTGCGTGCTCGCTCCGCTTGCCCTGGGCAAATACCTGGCGTACAAAGGCTCCATCACCGTCAACGGCGTGAGCCTCACAGTCAACCGCGTGGCTGATCTGGCCGATGGGTGTGAGATCAGCATCAACTTGATCCCCCACACCGTAGAAAACACCGCCCTCGGCAGCCTGAAAGCGGGCAGCCCGGTCAACCTCGAAATCGACACTGTCGCCCGCTACGTTGAGCGCATGCTCAGCGCAGGCCTGACCCAGAAAGACAAAGCATGAACGCCCCCGAAAAACTGCAGCCCGTGGCGATCTCGCCCGTCGAAGAGATCGTGGCCGAGATGAAAGCCGGTCGCATCGTGATCCTGGTCGACGAAGAAGACCGCGAAAACGAAGGCGATCTGGTGCTGGCCTCTGACCACGTCACCCCCGAAGCCATCAACTTCATGGCCCGTTTTGGCCGTGGCCTGATTTGCCTCACGCTCACCCGTGAACGCTGCGAGTTCCTCAAGCTCCCGCCCATGGCGGCGCGCAACGGCACCGTGTACAGCACGGCATTCACCGTGTCCATCGAAGCCGCCGAAGGCGTGACCACCGGCATCTCAGCCGCTGACCGCGCCAAGACTGTACAAGTGGCCGTGGCGCGCAACAGCCAGCCCACCGACCTGGTGCAACCCGGTCACATCTTCCCGCTGCAAGCGGTGGACGGCGGCGTGCTCATGCGTGCAGGCCACACCGAAGCCGGTTGCGACCTGGCCGCCATGGCCGGCTGCAGCGCATCGTCCGTGATCTGCGAGATCATGAAAGACGATGGCACCATGGCTCGTCTGCCCGATTTGCAACTGTTTGCCGCTGAGCACGGGCTCAAAATCGGCACGATTGCTGATTTGATCCACTACCGCAGCAGCAATGAATCACTGGTCGAGCGCATGGGCAGCCGCCCCCTGCAAACTGCCCATGGCGAATTCACTGCGCACGCCTTCCGCGACCAACCTAGCCAAACCGTGCACCTGGCCTTGGTCAAAGGCCAATGGTCAGCCGACGCCGAAGTGCCTGTGCGCGTGCACGAGCCGCTGTCGGTGCTCGACGCGCTGGAAGTCAACCGCGCCATGCACTCTTGGAGCCTGGACGCCAGTCTGCAATACATCAACACCCAAGGCTGCGGCGTGGCCGTGCTGCTCAACTGCGGCGAATCGGCAGATCAGCTGCTGGCCCAGTTTGAAGGCCGGGCACGCTCTGCCCAAGCGCCCGAGCGCGGCAAGATGGACCTGCGCACTTACGGTGTCGGGGCACAAATCCTGCGCGAATGTGGCGTTCACAAAATGAAACTCATGGGCCAACCCCGCCGCATGCCCAGCATGACCGGCTACGGCCTCGAAATCACCGGCTACATCCCCAAGGAATAACCATGCTCGAAGCAAACAAAGGCACAGAACAAGAACTCGACGGGCAGTTTCTGCACATCGGCATCGTGCAAGCCCGATTCAACGAAGACATCACCAACGCTCTGGCCAAAGCCTGCATCGAAGAGCTGCAAGCCTTGGGCGTGACCAGCATCGACCACGTCATGGTGCCCGGCGCGCTGGAAGTGCCCGTGGCCCTTCAAGCCATGGCCGAGCGCGCCGAATACGACGCATTGATTGCCCTGGGCTGCATCATCCGTGGCGAGACTTACCACTTTGAGCTGGTGGCCAACGAATCCGGTGCCGGCGTGAGCCGCGTGTCGCTCGACTACAACCTGCCGATCGCCAACGCGATTTTGACCACCGAAAACCTCGAGCAAGCCATCGTGCGCCAGACCGAAAAAGGCCGCGACGCAGCCCGCGTTGCGGTCGAGATGGCCTGCATCATGGACGACCTGTCGGCCGATCTGGCCGAAGAGTTTGACGACGAAGAGAACACCTGATGAACGACCAAAACAGCACGCCAGACACAGAAACGGCAAGCGCCCCGCCCGCAGCTGCAGGCACGCGCAAGTCGTCTGCCAAGCCTGCACGCAGCCGTTCGCGCGAGTTTGCGCTGCAGGCGCTGTACCAGCACATCGTGGGCCGCAACGAAGCCTCAGACATCGACATTTTCACCCGCGACCTGTCGGGTTTTCACAAAGCAGATTCGGCCCATTACGACGCCCTGCTCTACGGCTGCATCGAACAAGCCCAAGGCCTGGACGCCCTGATTGGCCCCAAGCTGGACCGCAGCTTTGCCGAAATCTCACCCGTCGAGCGCGCCATCATGTGGATCGGCGTCTATGAAATGCAGCATTGCCTGGATGTGCCCTGGCGCGTGGTGCTCAACGAATGCATCGAGCTGGCCAAGGACTTTGGGGGCACCGACGGGCACAAATATGTCAACGCCGTGCTGAATGGATTGGCCCCCGAATTGCGCAGCGCCGAAGTGCAGGCCGACCGTCAGTCCGGCCGCGCCAAATAAGCCAGACACCATGCGAATCTCTGAGCGCGCCGAGCGCATTGAGCCGTTTTACGTGATGGAGGTGGCCAAGGCCGCCTCACAAAAAGCCCGGGAAGTGGCCCACACAGACCGCCCTGTGGTCTTCCTGAACATCGGCGAACCCGATTTCACCGCCCCGCCCCGCGTGCAGCAAGCGGCCCAAGCGGCCATTGAAAACGGCCAAACCCAGTACACCCCCGCGCTGGGCCTGGACACCCTGCGACAGGCCATCAGCCAGTGGTACGCCTCGCGCTTTGGTGTGCAGGTGCCCGCCAGCCGCATCGTGGTCACTGCGGGCGCGTCGGCGGCTTTGCAATTGGCGTGTTTGGCGCTCATTGACCGGGGCGACGAAATCCTCATGCCCGACCCGAGCTACCCCTGCAACCGCCACTTCGTGAGTGCGGCCGAGGGCACAGCCGTGTTGGTGCCGACCACGGCCGAAGAGCGCTTTCAGCTCAGCGCCGCCAAAGTGGCTGCGGCTTGGGGCCCCCAAACCCGGGGCGTCTTGCTGGCATCGCCCTCCAACCCCACGGGCACCTCGATCGACCCGTCCGAATTGGCCCACATCGTTGAAGTTGTGCGCAGCCGTGGCGGCATCACGCTGATCGACGAAATTTATCTGGGCCTGAGCCACGACGACGCGTTCGGCCAAAGCGCCCTGGCCCTGGGCGACGACGTCATCAGCATCAACAGCTTCAGCAAATACTTCAACATGACCGGCTGGCGTTTGGGCTGGCTGGTGGTGCCCGAAACGCTCACACCCGTGCTGGAGCGCCTGGCGCAAAACCTGTTCATCTGTGCCAGCACCGTGTCGCAACAAGCGGCGCTGGCCTGCTTTGAACCCGAGAGCCTGGCCGAATACGAGCGCCGCCGCGCCGAGTTCAAGGCCCGGCGCGACTACTTCATTCCAGCCCTGAACGACTTGGGGCTGACCGTGCCCGTCGCCCCCGATGGCGCCTTTTACGCCTGGGCCGACTGCACCGCCGCGTGCCAAAAGCTGGGCATCAAAGACAGTTGGGACTTTGCCTTTGCCGCACTGGAACACGCCCATGTGGCCATCACGCCGGGGCGCGACTTTGGCACCGACCAAACCGCCCGCTTTGTGCGCTTTTCCACCGCCAATTCGATGGCCGAATTGCAAACCGCCATCGCCCGCCTCAAAGCCTGGTTAAAGCCATGACGCACAGCACCGCCCCCTTTGCGCACCCCGTCCGCATCTATTGGGAAGACACCGACGCGGGGGGCATCGTGTTTTACGCCAACTACCTCAAGTTTTTTGAGCGCGCCCGTACCGAATGGCTGCGCGCCCTGGGCTTTGGCCAGCAGGTGCTGCGTGACGAATCGGGCGGCATGTTTGTCGTGTCTGAGACCGCAGTCAAATACCACTCGCCCGCCCGTCTGGACGACACCCTGATCGTGACCGCCGAGCTGCAAACCAGCGGTAAAGCCAGCCTGACCATTGCCCAGCGCGCCTACTTGCGCGCCGACGGCCAAGCTGACCGACTGCTGGCCGAAGGCACCATCCGCCTGGGCTGGGTCGACAGCACCACCTTGAAACCTGGCCGCATACCGGCCCCCGTTCTGGAAGCCCTGAAATGAACCAAGACATGTCCATCGTCTCGCTGCTCTTGCACGCCAGTTTTGTCGTGCAACTGGTGGTCTTGTTGCTGCTGGCGATTTCTGTGGCCAGCTGGGCCGCCATCGTGCGCAAACTCGGTGCCATCAAGCGCATCAAAAACCTGAACGAAGAGTTTGAACGCGTCTTCTGGTCCGGCACCAGCCTGAACGAGCTGTTCAACGCCGCCAGCCAAAACGCCAAACTGTCCGGCCCGATGGAGCGCATTTTTGCCAGCGGCATGCGCGAATACCAAAAACTGCGCGAGCGCCACATCAGCGATGCAGGCACCCTGCTCGACGGCGCACGCCGCGCCATGCGGGCGAGCTTTCAGCGCGAGATGGACGTGGCCGAATCGCAATTGGCCTTCCTCGCTTCGGTCGGCTCCATCTCGCCTTATGTCGGCTTGTTTGGCACCGTGTGGGGCATCATGCACGCCTTCACCGGCTTGGCCAGCTTGCAACAAGTGACCTTGGCCACTGTCGCCCCCGGCATTGCCGAAGCGCTGGTGGCCACCGCCATTGGCCTGTTCTCGGCCATTCCTGCCGTGCTCGCCTACAACCGTTTCTCGCACGACGTGGACCGCATCGCCATCAAGCTGGAAACCTTCATCGAGGAGTTCTCCAACATCCTGCAACGCAGCCTGGGTGGGGCCAGCAGCTCCGCTTCGGGCCACTGAAAGGAAAGCCATGCCCGCTGTGTCATCCCGGGGCCGTGGTCGCCGCACCATCGCCGAAATCAACATGGTGCCCTTCATCGACGTGATGCTGGTGTTGCTGATCATCTTCATGGTGACCGCCCCCATGATCACGCCCAGCATGGTGGACCTGCCCAGCGTGGGCAAAGCGGCCAAGCAGCCCGACAAAGTCATCCAGATCGTGATCCAGAAAGACGAACGACTGGAACTGGTCAGCGACGGCAAGACCGCCAGCGCCACCCTCGCCAGCGTGGCCACCAGCGTCAAAGGCCTGGTGGGTGACAGCGACAACACCGCGGTCGTCATCAGTGCCGACCGCTCGGTGAAATACGAAACCGTGGTCAAAGTCATGGACAGCCTGCAGCGGGCGGGCATCGCGCGCGTGGGCCTGTCGGTCCAGCTGGCCCCTTGAGGAATCGGGTTTGAACGCCAAAACAGCTCCGCACCTCGAATTTGCACCGCCCCCTCAGCCTGGTGCGGGCAGAGCATGGCTCACTGCAGGCCTGGTACATGCGCTGCTGTTCCTGGCCTTGGGCCTGGCCACCGCCTGGAAAACCCAAACCCAAACCGTGCAAGCCGAGGCCGAGCTGTGGTCAGCCACCCCGCAAGCCGCCGCCCCGCGCCTGCAAGAGCCACCTGTCGCAGAGCCCGAACCCGAGCCTGAACCCCAGCCCGAACCTCCACCCCGCGCCAAACCCACGCCCCCACCGCCCCCCGCACCCGATCCGGCCATCGAGCGGCGCGACGCCCAGATTGCGCTGGAGAAGAAAAAGCAAATCGAGAAAAAGAAAGAAGCGGAAAAAGCGGAACAAGAAAAAGCCAAGGCAGACCAACAACGCAAAGCGCGTGAAAAAGAAGAAAAAGCCGAAAAGAACAAAGCTGAAAAAGAAAAAGCCGAGAAAGAGAAAGCGGCGAAGGAAAAAGCGGCCAAAGAGAAAAAAGCCCAAGAAGACAAAGAACGCGACAAGAAAAAGGCTGCTGAAAAAGCCGCCGAAAAAGCCGATGCCGCCCGCGCCGACGCCCTGCGCCAGGAAAACCTCAAACGCATGCAAGGCATGGCCGGTGCTTCAGGCGGCGAAAACGCCACAGGGTCAGCCCTCAAGTCTTCCGGCCCCTCGGCCAGCTATGCAGGCCGCTTGGTGGGCCGCATCAAACCCAACATCACCTACCCCGGCGATGTGGTGGGCAACCCACGCGCCGAAGTCGAAGTCAGAGTCAGCTCCGACGGCACCATCACGAGCCGCCGCATCGCCCAAAGCAGCGGCAACAAAGCCTGGGACGAAGCCGTGCTGCGCGCCATCGACAAAACCGAAATCCTGCCCAAAGACACCGACGGCCGCGTGCCCCCCGTCATCATCCTAGGCTTCAGGCCGCAAGACTGAGCGAGACAGTTCCTCGCCAAACCGAGCTGTCGCAGGTCCGCGGCTTCAGCCCCGCCATGGGCCTGTGCCGAAGCGAACAATGTCGGACCTAAAGGTGCCGACCTACAGGAATCAAGCATTTCTACGTCGGCGACTTCAGCCCCGACAAGGTGACTTCGCAAAAAATCTACTGTGCTGTTGGTGTTCTGGCTGACATACGATTTGGCCTGAGTGGTGGTCTGGCCGTTGACGGTACCCGCCATCCCGCCTCTTTAGTAATGGGGTTGTATGCCATAAAGGGGCATTTGCACCGGTGTTGACGCCAGGGCTGCGCGTATCGTTATAAATGCCTTTTACGATAAACCCTGTCGGTATCGATAAATTCAAAGGTGAATAACCCGCACGCCCTACTGTGGTTTGATCGTCAATAAAACCAATGGGGAATTTTTAATAATACCGCCACCATTATTTAAAGCATACGCAGTTTGAGTAATCGCAATACCTAATTTAGCGCGCGCGGCTTCTGCTTGGGTTAGTGTTTGGTTGTTTGTGGTGGTCATGGTTAGTCTTCTTTGCAAAGTTCAATAATTAAATCACCCGAAATAGCTCTGCAGCCATTCGGCGATAGATTGGATAAATCGAAGGGTTTTTTAAGTACCCGTTTTGTAATACCTGTTTTTTCGTCTTGCCAATAAAGCCCGCCGAGTAACGTTGAGTTGAGTGTGATGTATTGGCCCCGTCGAGCCCAATAACCAAATCCATTACCTGCTAACCCGCGCCCAAAAGCAGTGGCAACCTGAAATAACTTTGGAAGTGTTTTAATCTCAACGCCATTGGCTGAAATCAGCCATGAATATTTAGCCCCATCAGGACAAATGCCCCCCTGCTTTTGCCCTATTGGTGCCGATGAAAAATATTTATTAAGCCATGGTAGATAATCAGGCATGTGCAATTTTTCACAAAGAGTTAGCTCTTTAAATAAGTAAACTATTTTACCATTTTCATCTAGCAAACGAGTATAGTTTTTATCGTAAAATGAATTAGATCTAGCAATAAAACCATCGCCTTTTCTCAAAGAGTTTCCAGGTGGATTTTTGTCTTCAGAATTGTCGTAGTGATTGCAGGTATATTCATTAATAATCCGAACCTCTTTTGAAGGGTGTTTAATTCCAAAACGTGTTAACGATTTACCAAATGGGCCTTCAAGAAAAAATTCTTCATACGGACTTGTATCTCCAAATTTTCTATGATTGCTATATTTAAGTGCTTTCTCTTCTAATAGCAAATTACCCTCAGGAGATAGGCATCTCACGTTTCCACGGTATGGCGTTTCTTCAACATGGCCTGTATCCACATTAAAAATAAATACTTTAGGCAACTCATCAATACCCGCCATCCAACCCTTGTAATCATTCACTGAAATCAACACTCTTTGATTGTCAATCCAATACATACGCCCCGCTTGTTGAACACCCCATGGCTTAGGAGGAATTAGTTTTATCTCCACCTCCCCCGGAGCCTCTACAAACATGGCGCGTATATCTGTTGGTATGTAATCACCAGTCCATTTTTTGGGATTAAGACAAACGCGCCTTCCGGCACTATCAATCACAAGAGTTTCAGGGCAAATTTCTTTAGTTGATAACTGTTGGGCAAAGCAAAGCTGAACATCAAAAATTAGAAGCGCCATGCCAATGCATTGAAATATGCACTTCAAACCACACATTTTTTGTAGTTTTCTATAGATTTGCATCATGTTTTTGTCTATATACAAGTTATGTTTTTGGGTATGCATGAAGCGGCTCGAATTCAGGCCGCATATTTTTTATGTATGCGTATTAATTCATAAGAGAGCATGAATTAAATAGTGAAAAAGTGGTTTTAGCTGAATTTTTAGCAAGAATAATATCTTGGTTATAGAGTCAACATAAAAATGTGTTATTCAAAGATTAAGCTTCTGAGCCGACGTTATTGGAAACTCAAGCAGCCAAACTCCAGCTGGCGTCGTTAGCAGCGCCGCGCACAAACACGCTGCTGTATCAGCAAGGGGTCCATGCGGGCTTGGCTGTCTTGCAAATCTGCACTTGCCAAGAACACCGCCGCTTTCATAGGCGCGGTCTGCGCTGCGGCACCAGTGCCGCCTGCAACGCCTTTGCCCGTGCCCACATTCACTTGTGTGATGTTGTTCTGCGCATCAGCCACCTGGTACTTAAAGCCCATCACCCCGGTGTAGCTGGCATCTGGCGTAAACAGCACATCGCCACTGGCCGTCAAGCTCACCGTACCGCCCTTGGCCTGTGACACCGCCAGAATGCGCAAGTCCGTCACCGCACTGTCCCAGTCCTTGTCATTGGCCAGCAGCTGCAGCTTGCTGATCAAGTGGCTACCTGTGCGCGTGATGGCCGCACCCGAGCTGCTGGTTGTCAGGGTGTCTTTCACAGGCAGTGGGCTGCCAATGGTCAAGTCCACATTGCTGACGTCTTTAAAGCTCAGCTTCTCTTTGTCCGTGAGCGTGTCCGCCCCATCACCGCCCCAGACCACATCGGCACCATTGCCCTCCACCAGCGCGTCGTTGTCTACACCACCGCCCAGCAGGTCATTGCCGTCTTGCCCCAGCAACACATCGTCACCCTCTTCGCCATAGACCTTGTCGTCACCGGCGTAGCCATATTCCGTGTCGTTGCCCGTGCCGCCCCACAGCTTGTCATTGCGCGTGGAGCCGCCCATTTCGTCGTTGCCGCCTCCGCCCAAGAAGTTCACCAACAAGCTGTTGTTAAAAAACCCCGTATTCGCATAGGTGCTGCCGTCAAAGCTGTCGGCTCCGCCGGGGGCGATCAAGCAATTGAAGCTGCCTGTAACTCTGAACACTGGTGTGAAATTGCGCATGGTGTTTGGCTTCACTGAAACTTTTAGCACCGACAGTCTGCCGCATTTGAAAACTTATAACTTTGAAGAAATCATTACTGCCATGAATTTCACTAAGGTCCACTATCACCGCTTACATATCGTCACGACGGGGAACGTCACGGTTATTCAGAGGGGCAAGGTGTGGGTTGCATAAGGTGAAGACACCGGCATTTTGTAGGTCGGTGGTCGAAGACCCCGAGAAGGGCATTGGCCGATAGGCATGGCGCATGCCCCCCAACTTCACTGCGAAACAGTCCGCAGGCTCAGCATGGGGTGGTTGTCTTCGTAGACGATGTGGGCCTGGCCTTGGTCGGCTTGGGCCATCCAGCTGGCCAGGGCGGCGTCGGAGGGGAAGAAGCGGGCAGGCTCGCCCAGCGCCAGCTCGGCTCGGGCGCCCACGGTGTCGTTGCGCCGCTCCAGCGTCAGGCGCACCGGCAGGCCGCGCACCAGTTCGCCCTGTTCGGTTTCTTCGCGTTGGGCTGGGAATTCCTTGACCAGGCGGGCCACATCGGGCGCACGGCCATTGACGGCCACGCGCAAAAATTTGCCGAAGCGGCAACGGGCTTGGCCCAGGTCCATGATCTGCTCCATCTTGAGGCGAAAGCCACCCGAAAAGCGGTCGGCCTGCATCTTGGCGGTGACGATGATCAGCTCGTCGTCCTTGAGCAAATGTTTGGCCGAATTGATCAGGCTTTCATCGGCGGTGGCTTCCATCACGCCCGATTTGTCGTCGAGCTTGAAGATGGCCACCTTGCCGCGCTGGCCGTTGATGATGCGCAAATCGGTGACGATGCCCGCCAGCACCATGGACTCGCGGCTGTCGATCAGGTCGTCGATCTTGCGGCGCGCAAACTGGCGCACTTCGCGCTCGACCGCGTCGAACAGATGGCCTGAGAGGTAAAAGCCCACGGCTGTTTTTTCCAGCAGCAAGCGTTCCTTGATGCCCCAGGGCAGCACATCGGCCAGGTCAGGTTCCTGCGTGCTGGAGCCGTGCGAGTCGTCGCCCAGCATGTCAAACAAACCGCCCTGGTTGGCGTTGGCGGCTGTGGCTGCGGCAAATTCAAAAGCCTTGTCGATGCTGGCCGACAAGGCGGCGCGGTTCATGTGCAGCGAGTCAAAGGCCCCGGCCTTGATGAGCGCATCCACGGTGCGTTTGTTGATGCGGCTGCGGTCCACCCGCACGGCAAAGTCGAACAAGCTGGTGAAGGGGCCGCCCTCAGTGCGGGCGGCCACGATGGCTTCAATCGCTTGCTGGCCCGTGCCCTTGATGGCGCCCAGTCCGTAGCGGATGATTTTGTCGGTGACCGGCTCAAAGCGGTGCGTGCCCCGGTTCACGTCGGGCGGGTCAAAGGTGATGCCGAACTTGACCGCGTCTTCGTAGAGCACCTTGAGCTTGTCGGTGTCGTCCATTTCCACCGTCATGTTGGCGCAGAAAAACTCGGCGGTGTAGTGCACCTTGAGCCAACCGGTGTGATAAGCCAACAAAGAGTAAGCAGCGGCGTGCGACTTGTTGAAGCCGTAGCCCGCGAACTTTTCCATCAAGTCAAAAACCTCGTCGGCCTTTTCTTCGGTGATGTCGTTCTTGGCCGCCCCAGCGCGGAAGATGGCGCGGTGCTCGGCCATTTCTTCGGCCTTTTTCTTGCCCATGGCGCGGCGCAACATGTCGGCGCCGCCCAGCGAGTAACCGCCCAAAATCTGGGCCGTCTGCATCACCTGCTCTTGATAAACCATGATGCCGTAGGTCTCGCTCAGCATCTCGGCCACCAGCGGGTGTGGGTATTCGATGACTTCACGCCCGTGCTTGCGCGCCACAAAACTGGGGATCAGGTCCATCGGCCCCGGGCGGTAAAGCGCGTTCAGCGCAATCAGGTCTTCCAGACGGCTGGGGCGTGCGTCGCGCAGCATGCCCTGCATGCCTCGGCTTTCAAACTGGAACACGGCCTCGGTCTTGCCGTCCGAGAACAGCTTGTAGGTCGGCACGTCGTCGAGCGGGATGTTCTCAAAGGCGAAGCTCTCTTGGCCCTTGTGCCGCTTCATGATGAACTCGCGGGCGATCTCCAAAATGGTGAGCGTGGCCAGGCCCAAAAAGTCGAACTTCACCAAGCCCGCCGCTTCCACGTCGTCCTTGTCGTATTGGCTGACGGCCGATTCGCTGCCCGGCTGCTGGTACAGCGGGCAAAAGTCAGTCAATTTGCCAGGGGCAATGAGCACGCCCCCGGCGTGCATGCCGATGTTGCGGGTCATGCCTTCGAGCTTTTGCGCCAGCTCGATCAGGGTCTTCACATCCTCTTCGCGCTCGATGCGCTCGGCCAGGATGGGCTCCATCGCAATCGCGTAATTGTTTTTGTCACCCTCTTTGGGCGTGGCGGGCGGATATTGCAGCGTGACCGACATGCCCGGCTTGTTGGGGATCAGCTTGCTGATGCCGTCACAAAAGGTGTAGCTCATGTCGAGCACACGGCCCACATCGCGAATGGCCGCACGCGCAGCCATGGTGCCGAAGGTGGCGATCTGGCTGACCGCATCGCGGCCGTATTTGTCCTTCACATAGTCGATCACCCGGTCGCGGTTGCCCTGGCAAAAGTCGATGTCGAAGTCGGGCATGGACACCCGCTCGGGGTTGAGGAATCGCTCAAACAGCAGGCTGTATTGCAGAGGATCCAGGTCGGTGATCTTGAGCGCATAGGCCACCAGCGAGCCCGCACCTGAACCCCGGCCTGGCCCCACCGGGCAGCCATTGGCTTTGGCCCACTGGATGAAGTCACCCACGATCAGGAAGTAGCCCGGAAAACCCATCTTCAAAATGGTGCCCAGCTCAAACTCCAGCCGCTCTACATAGCGCGCACGCTCGGCGTTGCGTTTGGCTTCGTCGGGGTAGAGGTGCAGGAGCCGTGCCTCCAAGCCTTCAAAAGAGACGTGGCGGAAATAATCATCCACTGACATGACCGCACCGTTGACGGGCGGGATCGGGAAATTGGGCAGCTGCGGCTTGCCCAGCACCAACGTCAGGTTGCAGCGCTTGGCAATTTCCAGGGTGTTGGCCAACGCGCTGGGCACGTCGGCAAACAGCACACACATTTCTTGTGAGGACTTGAAATACTGGTCCCGGGTGAATCGCCGCACCCGGCGCGGGTTGGCCAAAATTTCGCCTTCAGAAATACATACCCGAGCTTCGTGCGCTTCGTAGTCTTCTGTCGTGAGGAACTGCACCGGGTGGGTGGCCACCACCGGCAGCCCCAAGCGGGCGGCCAGCGCCACGGCCCCGGCCACCTGTGGCTCGTCTTCGGGGCGGCCTGCGCGTTGCAGTTCCAGGTAAAACCGGTGCGGAAAAATCGAGCCCAGCTGCAAAGCCACATCGGCCGCTTTGTCGCTGTCGCCCTGCAAAATGGCCTGCCCAACCGGTCCGGCCTGGGCACCAGACATCAGGATCAGGCCCTCGGCCAGCTCCTTGAGCCAGGCCAGTTTGACCACGGCCACGTTTTTGACCACGTTTTTAGTCCAGGCCCTGGCCAGCAACTCACAGATATTCAAATAGCCCTGGTGGCTTTGCACCAGCAAGGCCACCCGGCTGGTGGTCCCCAGCTCAGCGCCCAGACCTTCGAGGTTGATCTCGGCGCCCAAAATCGGCTTGACCCCTTTGCCCCGGCCCTCTTTGTAGAACTTGACCCCGCCAAACATGTTGTTCAGGTCGGTCAATCCCAAGGCGGGCTGACCGTCTTTGGCTGCGGCCTTGAGCACCTCATCGATGCGGCAGGTGGAGTCAACGACGGAAAATTCGGAGTGAAGGCGCAGGTGAACAAACATAGCCAGCCATTTTATGGACCCGGCACGCAGAAATTTGATTTCGTGAGAAATGTCTTTTCGTAGGTCGGTACTCGCAGAGTCCGACGTTTGTGGGCTTGGGCGCTGAACCTGATTCAACTTTTGCGGGTTTCAGCAGCCCCACGTCGGGGTCTTCGACCACCGACCTACTGCATCTTTGAGATGCCCGGGTCCAAGCGGCGGCGATGTTCAGACGCCAGCAAGCGCCAGCTGGCCAGTCGATGCGCATCGGGCACTACCCGTTTTCAATGAGACAATGTTCTGACAGAGACGGCACACCACACCTGTTTTTTGCACCTGCTTTTGAATTCACATTCGAATTTGTCACATGCCCCCAAACCCCAAGAAGCCTCGCATCGGTTTGATCCTGACCGAAGATGCCGTGTCCATGGACACCCCCAAACTCATGGGCAGACAGTCAGCGGGGTATGGATTTCTCAAAGCGTGCCTTCAATATGCCCCGCTGCGTGAGCGCATCACGCTGGTCACCCCCGCAGGCAAGCCCCGCGAAGCGGTGCAAGCGGTGGTCAAATCCATCACGACCAAAGACGCGGCCCCCCTGCATCTGCCTTATCTGGACCTGAACGCCCCCGCCCAATGGGCCGCGCTGGACGTGCTGCACATGCCCGCCCCGCTGGCCAACCTGCAAATGAGCCAGCGCAGCGCCTGGCGGCTGGACCACCTGGTGTTCAGCGGCGTCACGCACACCATCAGCTCGGCCCATGTCATGCAGCAATTGGCCGACTATGTGCGCACCCCGACCCGCCCCAGCGATGCACTGATCTGCACATCCCAATCGGTACGCACTGCCGTGGAGCGCATCTGGCGGGTAGAAAAAGCCGTGTTGCAGCGCCGTTTTGGCAAGTTTGAACGCCAACCCGAATTGCCTGGCCTGCCCATCATCCCTTTGGGCGTGCACAGCCAGGACTTCGCCTTCAGCCCCACAGACCGCTTGGCCGCCCGCACCACGCTGGGCTTGTCCCCCGAGGAATTGGTGGTCTTGTTTGTGGGCCGACTGAGTTTTCATGCCAAAGCCAATCCGGTCGCCCTCTACCGCGCTGTGGCCGAGGTGGCGGTGCGCACCGGCCAGCGCATCCGCATTCTGGAATGTGGCTGGTTTGCCAACGATGCCACTGAAAAAGCCTTCCATGAGGTGGCCCTGCATCACAACGTCAAGGTTCAGCGCCTGGATGGCCGAAACCCCCAGGCCTTGAAACGCAGCTTGGCCGCAGCCGACGTGTTTTGCTCCCTGTCGGACAACATTCAAGAGACCTTCGGCCTGACCCCCATCGAAGCCATGGCGGCCGGACTGCCCTGCATCTTGAGCGACTGGGACGGTTACCGCGAAACCTTGCAGCACGGCCAACATGGCTTTTTGATCCCCACCCAGATGCCGGGGCCATCCGGGCTGGACCGGATCGAGCAGCGTTTTTCCAGCGATCAGCTGAACTACGACCACTACATCGGCCACATGCAAGCGGTCACGGCGGTGGACATCGAGCAGACCGTGCAGGCCCTGCAAACCCTGGCCACCCGCCCCGATCTGCGCCAGCAAATGGGCGCCGCCGGTCAAGCGCATGTGCGGCAGCACTACGACTGGGCTGGCGTGGTGGCGCAGTACGACGCCCTGTGGACCGACCAAACAGCGCGCCAGGCACAGCACAAAGGCCCCCGACTGCCCCGCATGCATGCGGCACAACTGAGCCCGGGCGATTTGTTCAGGCACTACCCGAGCCAGCGCCTGGAACCCGACACCCCCCTTTTCCGGGCCCCGGCCACAGGCGTGTACACCGGCAAAGCGGCAGCTTCGGCTGCCCAAGCAGCGCGTCAATGGAACATGTGGGGGTTTCTGGCCCAGCACTGGATTGCAGGCCCCGATCAGGTGGCCCAAGCTACACAGGCCCTGCACCCGGAGCAGCCGCAAAGCATTCAGGACTGGGGCCAGACCCAGCAGTTGAGCCGCCCCCAAAGCCTGCGCCTGGCCGCTTGGTTGATCAAAATCGGCCAGGCCAGCACTCAGCCCCCGGTGCCCAGCAGCGTCCTGCGCAGCGTGCACCTGATCGCGGGCCACAGCCAGCATGCCGCCAGGGCCGATATCCAGCGCCTGCTCGCAGACAAGCGCTGCGTTTTGTGCCTGACGCCCGGCACCTTGCAAGAGCAACTGCGCCAGATTCAGCTCAACGGCGGGCATGCGGTACTGCTCTCGCCCGAAGAAACCCTGCACGACTTCTGGCTGGTCGAGCGCTTGCAAGATGCCTTCGCCGCATTCGCGCTGGTCAAGCTCTCGCCCTGCGCCCTGGCCATACGCCATGACCTGCTGAGCGCAGTGATGGCGCAGTCCGCCTGCGAAGACATGATCTGGCCTGCCGACTCGGCCCGGCTGCATGCGGCCTTGCAAGAGCTGGCCCAACGCAGCCAGCTGCCCACGGGCGATTGGCCCGTGGCTTTGAGCCCTGCACTCCTTCAAACCCCAGACAAGGAAATGCCCCGTGGCTGAAGCATTCCCCACCTTGATGTCACCCGACAAACCCGCCTGTGAACTGGTGTTTGTCTGCGCCACGCGCCTGAGCACGGCAGACTTCTGGACCCAAGCGCCCCTGGGCCTGTCCCTGACCGATTTGCAGCGCCGGGGCGTGGCCTTTCGGCTGGAACTGGCCAGCCACAACCTCAGCCCCCTGGCCACCCACTACAACAAAGCCATTGCACTGAGCCCAGCAGACAGCATTCTGGTGTTCGTGCACGACGACGTGAGGCTCGATGATTTTTGCCTGGCTGATCGCCTGGGCGAAGCCTTGGCCGTGTTCGATGTGGTGGGCGTGGCGGGCAACCAGGGGGTCAAGCCCGGCCAGGGCGCTTGGGCTTTTGCCGAAAAAATGGGCACATGGGACTTGCCCCACAAGCTGCTGGGCGGGCTCCACCACATCACGCCCAAGCACGCCAACGGCTTCAGCCTTTATGGCCCCACGCGTGCGGCCGCCCGCTTGCTCGACGGCGTCTTCATCGCTGCGCGGGCGGGCACGCTGCAAGAAGCCCATGTGCAATTTGCCCCGGAACTGGCCTTTCACTTGTACGACCTGGACTTTTGCCTGCACGCGCACCGTGCCGGTTTGCGCCTGGGGGTCTGGCCGATTGCCATCACCCATTACAGCCCGGGCGACTACAGCTCGGACGCCTGGAAGGCCGCCTACAAAATCTACCGCCAACTGCATTGGCCCCAGGCCAGCCGCAAAGCCGAACAAGTGGCCAAAAATGCAGCCGCCAAAAACCCCGCAGACTCGAGCCCCCCATGAAGCCCCTTGCTGACAACCCCTTGTTGAACTACTTCATCAACAACAACCAGCGGGCCATCCACAAATGGACGCATTACTTTGAGATCTATCACCGCTGCCTGGCGCCCTACCGACACCTGGAAAACCTGAAGTTCCTGGAAATCGGCATCCAGAACGGCGGCAGCGCCCAGATGTGGAACCACTACTTCACCCACGACAGCTTCCACTACATTGGCCTGGACATCGACCCGCGCTGCAAAGCGCTCGAAAAAGAAGGCCTGGAAGTCTGGATCGGGGACCAGGGCAGCAAAATTTTCTGGGCAGAGTTCAAGCAAAAGCACACACAGCTGGACATCGTGCTCGATGACGGCGGGCACACCATGGAGCAGCAGATCACCACCTTCATCGAGCTGTTCCCCCTGCTCAGCGACGGTGGGCTCTACATCTGCGAAGACACCCACAGCAGCTACCTGTCCAAGCTCGGCGGGGGCCTGAAAAAGCCGGGCACCTTCCATGAGTTTGTCAAAGGCATGATCGACGACATGCACGGCTGGTACCACCAAAGCGACGACGCCATTGCCAAAAACTACCTGTGCAATCACCTGTATTCGATCTCGGTGTTCGACTCGGTCATCGTCATGGAAAAACGCCGCAAAAACCCGCCCATGAGCCTGGCTACAGGCTTTGAAGGCCCGATCAGCAACCCGGCATTCATGGATGCCAAGTTCCTCCGATCCAAGCTCGGTTGACCTCGCCCACACACTGACTGCCAATGAAGATCTTATTCATCCACCAGAACTTTCCCGGGCAATACCGGGCACTGGCCCCCTCCATGGTCAAGCTGGGCCATGAGGTCATGGCCATGTCCAGCCGCAAAGAGACCACCATCCAGGGCATCCCCAACATCACCTATGACAACGCCCGGGGGTCCAGCAAAGCGATCCACCCCTGGCTGCCTTCGACCGAGGCGGCCGTCATCCGCGCCGAAGCAGTGGCCCGCACCTTGACGCAGCTCATGAAAAACGGCTTCACGCCCGATGTGATCGTCGGGCACGCCGGTTGGGGCGAGATGATGCTGGTTCGCCAAGTGGCGCCGCACGCCCGCATCACCAGCTTTTGCGAATATTTCTACAACGGCAAAGGCAGTGATGTGGATTTCGACCCCGAATTTGCCGCTGCCCCGGACGCCGTCATGCGCTGCCATGTGCGCAATTTGCACCTGACCTCGTCGCTGGTTGACTCCGACGTAGGGCTCTCGCCCACCGAATGGCAGGCCAGCCAGTTCCCGGCGTTTTTGCGCCAGCGCATCGAAGTCTGTCATGACGGCATCGAAACCCACCGCCTCACGCCCCGCGATGACGCCTGGATACAGCTGGGCCGCGACAACATCAAGGCCCAAATGGGCGATGAAATCATCACCTTCATCAACCGCAACCTCGAACCCATGCGCGGCTACCACAGCTTCATGCGGTCCTTGCCCCACATCCTGGCCGAACGCCCCAATGCCCGCGTCATTTTGCTGGGCGGCAGCGAAGTCAGCTATGGCCCGGCGCCACCCACCGGTGGGGGCTACAAGGCCCAGTTCCTGCGCGAAGTGCAAGACAAAATCGATCTCTCGCGGGTGCACTTTGTTGGCCAGGTGCCCTACACCACCATGGTCAATATGCTGCGCGTCTCGGCCGTGCATGTGTACCTGACGGTGCCCTTTGTGCTGTCTTGGTCCATGCTCGAAGCCATGAGCCTGGGCTGCTGCGTGGTGGGCTCGGCCACGCCGCCGGTGCAAGAAGTCATCACCCATGGTCAAAACGGCCTGCTGGTGGACTTTTTTGACCCCGAAGCCATTGCCCGGCAGGTGTGCGATGTGCTGGCCCGGCCGAAAGATGTCAAAGACATCCGCCGCGCTGCACGCGCGCATGTGGTTGAGCATTACGACTACCAAAGCGTCTGCCTGCCGCGCCACCACCAGATCATCACCGGCATGCCCATTCCCGCCTGATCGGAGAAGCGCCATGACCGCCTTGGACCCCGCCACCCTCGCCCGTGCCCAGGCCCTGTTTGCGCTGGGTGCGCAACTGCATGCCGACAAACGCCTCGATGGCACGCAAGCCCTGGCCACCTTCGAGCAAGCCCGTCAACTGGCCCCCAGCAGTCCGGAAATCCTCAATGCCCTGGGGGCCGTGCTCTCGCGCATGGGGCGCGACGAAGAAGCCATTCGGTATTTTCAGCAAGCCCTGGTGCACCAGCCCCGGCACGCCGATGCACTGGAAAACCTGGCCGGTCTCTTGCACCGCACCCAGCGCTATGAGCTGGCCGCTGCCCACCTGCAAAGCTGGCTCCAAAACACGACCAAGCAACCCGAATTGGCCCCGTATGTGATGGGCCGCCTGGCCTACACCCGTCGCCTGATGGCCGACTGGCGCGACGATGACGCGCAAACCCAGGCCCTGCGCCAAGCCTTGCATGCGGGTCAACAGGCAGCATTTCCCTTCGAATTCTTGAGCTTCAGCGACGACCCGGCGGAGCACCTCAAAAGTGCCCGCACCCTGGTGGCCCACCGCCACCCCAGCGCCCCCCAACCCTTGTGGCAAGGCCAGCGCTGGACGCATCAGCGCATCAAAGTGGCCTATGTGTCCAACGACTTTTGCAACCACGCCACAGCGGTGCTGCTGGCCCAGGTCCTGGCCTTGCACGACAAAAGCCGCTTTGAAGTTTTTGCCTTGTCCTGGAGCCCTTTGCAAGATGCCATGTACGAGCGCATCCGCCACTCGGTCGAACATTTTGTGGACATCCGCCACCAAAGCGATCAGCAGGTGGCGCAATGGCTGCACGACCAGCAGATCGACATCTGCGTGGACATCAAGGGCTTTGCCAGCCATTACCGCCTGGGCATTTTCGCCTACCGGCCCTGCCCGATTCAGGTCAGCTACTTGGGTTACCCCGGGTCTTCGGGCGCGCCCTACATGGACTACCTGATCGCCGACGCGCACGTCATCGCGCCAGAAGACAGCGCGCACTACAGCGAACACCTGGTGCGCTTGCCCCACAGCTACCAGGCCAATGACCCCACCCGCGAGGTGGCGCTCCCGCCCGCCAACCGCCAGGTGCTGGGCCTGCCCGCACGCGGCAGCGGCACCCAGGGCTTTGTGTTTGCCTGCTTCAACAACAGCTACAAAATCACCCCCGAGGTGTTTGCCCAGTGGATGCAGATCTTGCAGGCCACCCCGGGCAGCGTGCTGTGGCTGCTGGACGCCAACGACTGGGTCAAGCAAAGCTTGCGTCAGCACGCCCGCTCGCACGGCGTGGACGAGGCCCGGCTGCTGTTTGCCCCCCGGGTGCCCACGCCGGAGCATCTGGCCCGGCATGTCGGGGCCGATCTGTTTTTGGACACCTTCCCGGTCAATGCCCACACCACCGCCGCCGACGCCTTGTGGATGGGCCTGCCGGTTCTCAGCCGTTATGGGCGCAGCTTTTCAAGCCGGGTGGCCTACTCGCTGCTGCACGCCTGCCAAGTGCCCGGCGGCGCGCCGCTGGTGCAAGAGCTGGCTGTGAACCAGCCCGATGTGTATGTGCAGCGCGCCATTGCATTGGCTCAAGACCCGGCCCGATTACAGCGCCTCAAAGACCACCTGCAAACGCAGCGCGACCACCTGCCGCTGTTCGACGCTGCCCTGACCTGCCACCACCTGCAAGCCGCCTACAGCGCCATGTGGCAACGCTGGCAAGAGGGCTTGGCGCCAGCGGCCATGAACATCCCCGCCACCGAACCGATCCGGTCAGCCCAGACGGCACTGACCAAGCCTGAGACCACCGACCTGGCGCAAGCCACGGCCAGCCATTTGCAAACCTTGAGCCTGGGGCTGCTGCCTTCGGGGCCAGCGCAGCTCGCCTTGGCGGTTTTCGATGCCGCACTCAAGGCGCGAGCACAAGAATCGGCTTTGTGGCGTGCCCGTGCGCACACCGCCTTGCGCCTGCCAGAAGCAAGCTATCGCGCCCAAGGCCTGGCCGACCTGCAACGCGCCCACCAGCTGGACCCCACACATGAACGCCTGCGCTTTGAACTGGCGCTGACGCTGGAGCAATCGGGCGATGTCGCCGCCGCATGCCAACATCTGGCGCATCTTGAAAAACAGGCCCCACAAGACAGCCAATACCCCCTGAAACATGTGCGCTGCCTGCGCAGCA
The DNA here is from genome assembly GCF_003063315.1 of Limnohabitans sp. T6-5. Classification (GTDB taxonomy): domain Bacteria; phylum Pseudomonadota; class Gammaproteobacteria; order Burkholderiales; family Burkholderiaceae_C; genus Limnohabitans_A. The sequence continues at coordinate 32,951 of NZ_NERV01000002.1, read as the reverse complement.
TGGGCCAGCTCGATGCCGCCTTGCAAGTCAGTCAGCAATGGACCCAGCGGCAACCCGCTGTAGCGCAGGCCTGGACGCAGCAGGCCTCGGCCTATTGGGCACTACAGCAACCCGCGCCCGCCATGACCAGCATTGCGCAGGCGCTGCAATTGGAACCCGATGCGGCCGACGCCCTGAACCTGCGCGGGCTGCTGGGACGAGACAAGGGCCTGCCCACCAACCAAGCCCTGGCTGACTTTGAGCACGCCCACCGGCTGGAGCCGGGCAACCCCTATTACCTGTCGAACATCGCCATCACGCTCGATGAGCTGGGACGACTCCAAGCCGCCCTGCCCTGGTGGCAGCGCCTGCTGGCCTTGCCCGGCCCGCACCCCGCCGATGTGCTGCTCTTGCAGGCGCATGGCGCCGAACAGCTGGGCAAAACGCCGCAAGCCATGGATTTGTTCCTGAAAGCCGCTCAAGCAGAGCCAGACAATTTCGACGCCTGGCTGCAATACGGCCACAGCTGCACCTCGCTGGGCCGAGACCAAGAGGCCAAGGATGCTTATGTGCAGGCCGTGCGCATTGCGCCAGACAATGTGCACGCCCTGTCGGCCCTCATGCGGGCCGAGCGCTGCGTGGGCGACTGGCAGCACCACACCCCCCGTTTGGCGCAGGTGCTGCACGCCGCCGAGCACAGCGATGTGCCCGTGAACCCGTTTTTGATGACCATCGTGAGTGATGACCCCGCGCTGCAACTGCGGGTGGGCGAACTCGAATCGGCGCAAATCGGCCAAAACATCACGCCCATCCCCTGGCCCCCTGCAAGCCAAGCGCCCCGCCCTGCGGGCCAGCGGCTGCGCATCGGGTATTTTTCGGCCGATCTGCACGACCACGCCACCAGCTACCTGATGGCGCAGATGCTCGAATCGCATGACCGCCAGCGCTTTGAGGTGTTTGCCTACAGCTTTGGGCCTGATGCCAAAGACCATGCCTACCGCCAACGTCTGGTGCGCGGCATCGAACACTTTCACCAGGTGCACCACCTGGGCGCACGCCAAATTGCCGAGTTGGCGCGCACGCACGGCATCGACATTGCAGTCGACCTCAAAGGCCACACCCGGCAAGGACGGCCGCAGATTTTTGCCTGGCGTGCTGCACCCCTTCAGGTCAGCTACATCGGCTTTCCGGGCACGCTGGGTTCACCGTGGATGGACTATGTGGTGGCCGACACCCACGTCATCCAGGCCGAAGACCTGGCGCATTACAGCGAAAAAGTCGTGCGCCTGCCCGGCTGCTACCAGGCCAACGACACCCAAAGAGCCGTGGCCAGCCCCGGTTTCAGCCGGGCCACTGCAGGCTTGCCCGCCGATGCCCTGGTGCTGTGCTGCTTCAACAGCACCTTCAAGATCAGCCCCGACGTGTTTGACACCTGGCTGGGCTTGCTGCACGACTTGCCCAAGGCGGTTTTGTGGCTGTTTGACAAAAACCGGCAGGTGCAAGACACCTTGCGGCAAGTGGCGCACGCCCGGGGCATTGCCCCCGAGCGCCTGATTTTTGCAAGCTATGCCCCGCTGCCCATGCACCTGTCGCGCTACCGCCTGGCCGACCTGTTCCTGGACACCGCCCCCTACAACGCCCACACCACGGCCAGTGACGCCCTGTGGGTGGGCTTGCCGGTGCTCACGCTGAGCGGTCGCAGCTTTGCCTCACGCGTGGGCGCCAGCTTGCTCAACACATTGGGCCTGCCCGAGCTGATCACGCACGACCTGGCCGAGTACCGCGCCAAGGCCCTGGCCCTGTGCCAACACCCCGAACAGCTGGCCGCCTTGCGCCAGCAGGTGATGAACAGCCCGCACCGCGCCGAGTTGTTTGACGGCCAGCGCCTGGCCCAGCGCATGGAGGCGGCCTATCTGCGCATGGACGAGCGACAGCAACAGGGCCTGCCGGCCGAATCCTTCGACGTGTGACCCGACCGTGGTGATGGGGCACAGGCCCCATGTCGGGGTCTTCGACCACCGACCTACAAGGACATTTGTCCAAGCGCCGAGACGTCCCCGTAGGTCGGCACTCGAAGAGTCCGACATGACCGGTTGTCCACGAACCGCTGCGCGAAGCACACCTTGTCGGGGTCTTCGACCGCCGACCTACAAGGACATTTGTCCAAGCGCAGAGACATCCCCGTAGGTCGGCACTCGAAGAGTCCGACATGACCGGTTGACCACGAACCGCTGCGCGAAGCACACACTGTCGGGGTCTTCGACCACCGACCTACAAGGACATTTGTCCAAGCGCCGAGACATCCCCGTAGGTCGGCACTCGAAGAGTCCGACATGACCGGTTGACCACAAACCGCTGCGCGAAGCACACCTTGTCGGGGTCTTCGACCACCGACCTACAAGAAGGCATTTTTCCTTTGCGCCGAGACATCCCCGTAGGTCGGTACTCGAAGAGTCCGACATGTGCCTGAATGACCATGAAGCGCTGCGCGAAGCACACCTTGTCGGGGTCTTCGACCGCCGACCTACAAGGACATTTGTCCAAGCGCAGAGACATCCCCGTAGGTCGGCACTCGAAGAGTCCGACATGTGCCTGAATGACCATGAAGCGCTGCGCGAAGCACACCTTGTCGGGGTCTTCGACCACCGACCTACACATGCCGTGCTCCCCGTAGCCCCGTCACACCGGCAGCACCGCGCCGGTGAGCGTGATGTCCGTATCAATCAAGAGCATGCCCTGGGACGTTGCGCTGGAGTTGAGCACGTTGTACACGTTGTAGGTCTGTAGACCCGTTTGCGTGGTGGTGAAGCTGACCTTGGCGGTACTTTGAACCGCAGCAGACTCGGCGGCATCGATGACAGTGTTGCCGTTGAAGTCGTAACTGAGCGTGCCAGAGACAATTTTGGCCAAAGTCATGCCCGAGCCCAAGGCGCTCATGTCAATCGCATCGCCCGCATTGCCATCAATCATGAGGAAAGGCCGCAAGGTGAAGTTGGTGCTGGCTGCATCACCGATGGCCAAATCAGATAAGTCAACGATATCGACCGCCGCCATCTTCAAGGTGTTGTTGCCACTGCCCGTCAAGTCAATGCGCTCCACGTTCAACCAGTTGCCCGTGGCGTGCATGCTCAGCGTCAAGTCCAGCACCAGACCTGCGCCATCGAACTTGACCATGTCCATGCCCGCGCCGCCGCTGACCGTGTCTGCGTTCGCATCGTTTTGCCAGTCATAGTTGAAGATGAAGACATCCGAGCCCAACTCGCCATAGACCGTGTTGGCACCAGCGCCCATCACGATGGTGTCGTTGCCAAAAATGGTCCCCACCGTGCCTTCGCCGCCAACCAGACTGTCATCTCCGGCACCGCCGTCGAGCCAGTCATCGCCAATGCCTCCGCTGATGCTGTCATTGCCATCACCGCCATACACGGTGTCCATGTCCTCGCCTGCATAAATGGAGTCGTTGCCTGCACCGCCATAAATCAGGTCATTGCCGAAGCCGCCATACACCGTGTCGTTACCGGCATTGGTGTTGATGGTGTCGTTGCCGGTGTGACCGTTGACAGAGTCGGCTGAAAACCCGGTGGTGATGAAGTCATTGCCACCCCCGCCAAACACCGAACTCGCGCCATCAGAGCTGTAGATGGTGTCATTGCCGCCAATGGTTTCGATCAATGACTCATCACCATACAGATACTCGCCGTTGGCTGAGCCGCCGTTGCGTGCATCGATGAAGTCGTTGCCATAGCCCCCATAAATGGTTTCTACCGACGAGCTGCCCGTGGTGTAGATGGTGTCGTTGCCCAGGCCTGCAGAAATCACGCTGACTGCGCCACCGGTTTGCACAAAATAGTCGTCCCCTGCATCGCCCAACAGGTATTTGCTGGTGCCGCTACTGATGACCGTGTCATTGCCCAGCCCGCCGAAAACGCTGGCACTGACACCGCTGGTGACCACAGAGTCGTTGCCGTCCCCACCCCACAGGTAATCGGCGCCGGTGCCACCGATCAGGGTGTCGTCACCCGCATCTCCCGTGATGCTGTCCACACCGGCCCCGCCCACAATCGAGTCGTTGCCATCGCCGCCCAGCAAGGTGTTGGTGCCACTGCCGCCCACCAATGTGTCATGGCCTGCACCGCCCAGCATGTAGTTGTAGCCCACGCCCCACGCATACACCTGATCATCGCCGTCGCCTGCGGTCACGGACTGCACATAACTGGTACTGTTGTAGCTATTGCCCACATACACCGTGTCATTGCCCGCCCCCGAGTTGACCGTGTCGGTGTTGCCGCTGCCATCCGTCTCACCCGTTTTACCCACGTCAATGTAGTCATTGCCACTGCCGGTGACCACCATCTCCGCGCCATAGGTACCCGCCCCCGCTTGAATCCAGTTGTTGCCATTGCCTGCATCGATGTAAGTGAGCTTCCGGCTGTTCCAAGTCGCAAAATAAGGTTGCCCCAAGAAGTTCACGATGGTGTCGTTGCCCGCACCTGCGTAGACCGTGTCGCCGTCGTAGGTCGTATAACTGTTGCTGGCCAGGTCACCCATGTTGATGTAGTTGTCCCCCCCGGCAACACTCACAAACTCGTTCAACCCTCCGCCGGTGTAAATCGTGTCATTGCCCATGCCTGCATAGATGTAATCGGCGCTGTTGTCCGTGCCCGCGTTGATGTAGTCGCTGCCGCCACCGCCCCAGAGGGTGTCCGCGCCATCGCCTCCTATGATGCTTTCTGAAGCCGCAGAGCCCCACACCTTGTCTGCGTTAGAGCCGGCCCAGATGTGTTCAAACCCGCGCACAAAGTCCATGCCCGCGGCGGCGCCATTGATGGTCACCTGCTGGTAGCTGGCAGAGGCGCCGTCCAGACTCACCGCAATGGAGTTGGTCGAGGTATAGAGCAGCCAGTCCACACCTGCACCACCATCCACTGTATCGGCATCATCGGATGCGGCACCAGCGCCGGGGCTGATCGTGTCATTGCCAGCGCCTGAACTGATCATGTCGCTGCCATTGCCCGACCAGATGGAGTCATTGCCCGAACCTGTGGTAATGGTCTCTGCCCAGGTGCCGGTGATCGTGCTGGTTGAGCCCAGACCGTTATGGAATGTCACATTGCCATTGCCAAACAGCCACACATCCATGTACTGAACAATGTCGGTCCCGTAAGACACGCCGCCGTTGACCGTGACACTGGCCACGTTGCTGCCGTAGTTGGCCAAGGCCGAAATATTGCCACTGTAGGCGCGCAGGTCCAATGTGTCGGCTGGGCCCAGGTTGGTGGTTTCGCCGCCAATATAGGTGTCGTTGCCCGCCTCGAGCACAAATGAGTCGGCCCCTGATCCGCCCACCAGACTGTCGTCGCCCACGCCACCCCACAAGGTATCGTTGCCGCCCACGGCACTGAGGGTGTCTCGGCCTGAGCCACCTTGCAAGAAGTTGGCCACCGTGTCGCCCACCAGGTAATCGGCGCCAAACCCCCCGTACACGTTTTCAATGCCGGTCAGGATGTCGGAGCCCTCCGAGCCCCAGACACTGCCGTTGCCTGCAGCAGCCACCGAGCCCACCCCCAGGCTGGTGCCGATGGTGCCCAATGAAATACCCAAAGACACGGTCACCCCTGTCGCTGCCTGGCTGTAGTCGGCCCAGTCGTTGCCCGCCCCGCCAATCAGGGTGTCGTTGCCTGCACCACCGGTCAGGGTGTCGTCCCCCAAACCACCGTTCAAGGTGTCTTGTCCGGCTGCGCCACTGAGCCAGTTGCCCAGGCTGTCACCGACCAGGGAGTCGTTGCCCCCTGCGCCCAGCACGTTTTCGATGCTGAACAAGGAGTCATTGCCCGTGGCCCCCTGCACCGTGCCCGCCACGAGGTTGACCGTGACGGCGCCTGTGGCATCGCCTGAGTTGGGCGTGAAGTCGGCCCAGTCGTTGCCCGCAGCGCCGTTGATGGAGTCATTGCCCGCACCACCGCGCAAGGTGTCGTCGCCACCCGCCCCATTCATGGTGTCGTTGCCTCCACGGCCCGTGGCAAAGTCAGGGCCGGGGGTGCCTGTCCAGAACGTGCTGGTCGACGACAGTTGCGACAGGTACACGGCACTCACACCGTTTTGCACCGCCACGGTGTCGTTGCCGCCCGTGCTGCCTTTGTTGGTGTAGAGCAGATAGTTGCTGCCGGCAATCTGCATGGTGTCGGCAGCCATGTCGGCATTGGCATCCAGAATGTCCCAGCCGTCGGGCAAGAAGACCTTGCCGTTGACGCCATCGATGCGCAAGAAAGCAGCAGCGCCACTTTGCCCGGTGATCACTTCCACGTTGGCCATGTCCGAGCCCAGCTTGAGCTGATTGAGGCCACTGCCGATGTCGATCACCTCGATGCTGGTCAAGGCACCCAGCACACGGCCACCCGTGACCGTGTCTGCCACCGTCAGGTCAAAGATTTGACCACTGCCGACCAATTGCAATTCATCGGTGCCCGCGCCGCCCTGTAAATTGATGCCCGAGAAATTTCCGCCCAATTGCTCGAACGTGATGGTGTCATTGCCATCGCCTGCGGTGATCACCCCGGCAGCGCTGATGTTCATGAAGTCATCGCCCAGGCCGCCATCGATGAGCGCGGTGCTGTCGCTGCCCATGGTGTAGATGGTGTCGTTGCCCAAGCCGCCCAAAATGGTGTCATTGCCCAGCCCCCCCGACAAAATGTTGTCTTGCCCATCGCCCACGATGCGGTCGCTGAAAGTGGAGCCATACGCGTTTTCGATTTGGCTGATCAAGTCCGTGGCCGCCCCCACACTGGCGCGGCCTGCGGTCAAGTCCACCGAAACGCCCACCGTGACCTGGGCGTAGTTGGCCCAGTCACTGCCGTCACCGCCCACCAGCAATGCACCGCCACTGCTGGCCAGGGTGTCATCCCCCGAGCCGCCTTGCAAGGTGTCCGCACCTGCACGGCCCCAGAGATAGTCGTTGCCCGCCCCGCCCATGAGCAGGTTGTTGGCGGCATCACCCATCAAGGTGTCATTGAACTTGCTGCCCAGCAGGTTTTCAATGCCGACCAATGAGTCTTGTGTGCCATACCCATCTGTGCCCAGCGATGCAAACAGATCGACGTTGACCGCGCTGAGGTCGTACTCGTAGTCGACCAGATCAATGCCCGTGTCGCCAAAGAAGGTGTCGCTGCCTGAGCCCCCCACCAGGGTGTCATCTCCCGAGCCGCCCGCCAGCGAGTCATTGTCATCGTCTCCTCGCAAACTGTCGTTGCCAGCGCCCCCCCACAAGGTGTCCGTCCCGGCCCCGCCGATGATGCTGTTGTTGGCACTGTCACCCCCCAGGGTATCGGCAAAAGCGGTGCCCAGCATGTGCTCGATGTTCATCAGGGAGTCTGTTGAACCCACACCATCGGCAAACGAGGCCAACGCCCCGCCCGACAAAGTGCCACTGGCCCCGGCCGTCGCAGCGCCTGCAAAGATGAACCAATCTTCACCGGTCCCACCATCAATCGTGTCATTGCCTGCGCCGCTGATGAGGGTGTCATCGCCTGCGCCCGCAGACACGTAATCCGTGCCAGCGCCGCCGTCAATGATGTTGGCGTCAGCACTGCCCACGATGGTGTCTGCCCCGGCCCCGCCAATGGCGTTTTCGATCGAGACCAGGCTGTCGCTGCTGGCCGCCACATCGGTGCCGGTGGCCACGCCTGTTTGCAAGTTGATGGTGACTGCGTTGGTCGCTGTGCTGTAGCTGATGGTGTCACTGCCAGTCAGACCATCGAAATCGTCATTCAGTCCAATGCCACGCACCAAGCCATTGAACAGATCACCCTGAGTGGTGCCCGACATGCCCCAGCGCACCACAATGTTGCTGTTGTCGCCAAGATTGAAGCCCAAGGGAATCGACGCTTCGTTGATCACGTTGCCGGCCAGATCGGTCAGGCGCGCACCCAGGATGTTGTTGATGGTCAAGTCAGCCGTCGACTGGTTGGCACCTACGGTATACGTGCCTTCCAGAAGCTTGCCATCCGTTGCCGCAGTCAGGGTCACCACCACGCCCGTGTCCAGGGCCACGCGGATGTATGAACCCGCCTGAACGATTTCATTGATGGTGGCCGAAACATTGATGGAGGCACCGACCACTGCCCCCCCGGTGGCGACACCGTTGAGGACGGCGTAATTGAGCAGGCTGCTGCTGAAGAAACTGTCGGCCCTCGAAGTGGTGTTGTCCAGGGTGAACGTCAAGCTGGTGATGGCACTGACGTTGCCAAACGGATCGGTCACGCGGGCTTGCAAAGTGTGCTGCCCATCGGTCGTTGGCGCAGCAAAGGTGCTCAACCAGCCACCCCCGTCGAGGTTGTAGGACACCGTGCCGCCGCTTTCGACGTTGTCCACACTGATGCGGCCATCCTTGCTGATCAAGTCACTGCTGCTGCCACCGCTGTCGCAGGTCAAGGTCAAGGTCGGCGCCTGAGTGCTCAGGTCGAGCAAGAAGCTGAAGACGCGGTCTGTGCCGTTGTTGTTGGCCACATCCACCGTGCGCACTTGCAAGACATTGATGCCTTCTATGGCACTGAAAGTCGTGGTCCAGGTGTTGCCGCCATCGATGCTGTACTGGATCAGGCTATTGGCCTCTGCGCCCGAGACCGAGATTCGGCCGTCATTGGTGAGCAAATCGCCATCGACCCCGGCGTCACACAACAGTGACACCGTGGGCGCTGCTGGGCCTGTGGTGTCCAGCGTGAACGTCAAGGGCGTGCTGGTGCTGTAGTTGCCCACCATGTCGGTGGCGATGGCTCGAACTTGGTAAGCGCCATCGGTGATGGGCGAGAACGTCGCGGTGGGCGTGCTCCAGGTGCTGCCGCCGTTGGTGCTGTATTGGTAGGTGACCGTCACACCAGAGCTGTAGGTCTGTGCGTACTTGACCAAGCCATCGCTGGTGATGCGGTCGGCCATGTACAGCGCACTGCGGCCCGTATCGGTTTTCAGGCTCAAGGTCGGCGTAGTGGGGTTCACGGTCAGGCGCGTGAAGTCGAGCGAATCAGTGCGCTCGTTACCAGCTTTGTCCACCACTTTGACACTGACGGTGTAATCCGCATCCAGCGTGGGTTGCACATAGCTGGCCGCCCAATCACGCACCAGCGTGCCGTTGGCCAAGGCCACTTTGTAATAAGTGCGCACATCGGCCAGCGCATCGGCACCGGGGTCAAAACTCAGGGACAAGGCCACATTCGAGGTCACCCGGTCGGTGCTGCTGGAACCTGTGTCCGAGGTCAAACTCAATTTGGGACTGTTGAGCGCCGTATCGAGCGTGAAACTCAGGCTGTTGCTCAAGCCCACGTTGCCAGCGCCGTCGATGGCCCGGACCTTGACCGTGTTGAGACCGTCCACCGCAAAAAAGGTGCTGGAGAAAGTCGCCCCACCATCGGTGGAATAGGACAGCACTTCACTGGCTGCATAGCCCGCCACCGAGATGCCGCCCGAGTTGGTGTATTGGTCAATCGCGCTGGTGCCCGAGTCGCAGCTCAAAGTCACTGTGGGGCTGGGGGCTGTGTTGTCGAGCGTGAAGGTCAAGACCTCGGACACCACACGGTTGCCTGCCGCATCGCTGGCCCGCACGCGCACGCTGTTGCTGCCCTGCACGGCAGAGAATGTGCCCATCCAGATGGTGCCATCGGTGCTGAACTCCAGCGTGTCGCCCACGCTGGCGCCCACCACGGAGATGGCACCGTTGTTGCTGATGTTGTCGCCCGAGGTGCCGCTGTCGCAGGCCAGAACCAGGGTGGGTTTGGTGACCAGGGTGTCCAGCGTGAAATTGAGCGTTGCAGGCGTGCCCACATTGCCAGCGCTGTCAATGGCCCGCACACGCAAAGCGTTCAAACCTTCACCGGCTGCAAACGTGGTGCTCCAGGTGCTGCCATCGGTGCTGTACTGCAAGGTGGCACCCGCTTCCAAAGTGCTGGCCACCACGGTGCCCAGATTGCTGATCTTGTCGGTGCCCAAGCTGCCGCTGTCGCACACCAAACCGACCGTGGGTGCATCCGGGCCGGTGGTGTCCAGGGTAAAGCTGTAATCGGTGATTGCGCCCACCAGTCCGGCCGCATCGGTGACGCGCACTTTGACGACGTTGATGCCCTCGGCCGCACTGAAGGTGCTGGCCCAGGTGCTGCCATTGGTGCTGTATTCGATCAAGCTGGCGGTTTCGGGGGTGCTCACTTGCAAACCGCCGGATTTGCTCAGCTTGTCTGAAGTGCTGGCACCGCTGTCGCAGCTGAGGCTGACCGTGGGCGCCAGTGGCGCAGCATTGTCCAGCGTGAAGCTCAATTGGCTGATCGGGCTGAGGTTGCCCGCTGCATCGACGGCACGCACTTGCAAGGTGTTGACGCCCTCCACGGCCGTGAAGCTGGATGTCCAGGTGCTGCCATTGGTGCTGTACTGCACCGTTGTGCCCGCTGCGCTGCTGGCATTGACCGCGCCGAGCTGGCTGATCAGGTCGCTTGTGGACAAGCCACTGTCACACACCAGAGCGATCACAGGCGCCGCAGCGGCCGTGGTGTCGAGCGTGAAGGCCAGCGATTGGGTGCGCTGGTTGCCCGCCGCATCGGTGACACGCACGCTCAGGGTGTTTGACCCTTCAGTGGCCGTGAAGGTGCTGGCCCAGGTACTGGCATTGGAGTTGGCGTTTGTGCTGTATTCCAGCGTTGCGCCGCTTTCCACGCCCGTCAAGGCCAGGATGGCGTTGCTGGTGATGGCATCAGTGGCGCTGGCGCCGCTGTCACAGGCCAAAGCCAGGGTGAAGTTCGACACCGCTGTGTCCAGCGTGAAGGAGAGCGGCATGGCGCTGGCCGTGTTGCCCGCACCGTCGGTGACCTTGAGCATCACGGTGTTGGCGCCTTCGGCCGCCGCAAAGGTCGTGCTCCAGGTGTTGCCATCGGTGCTGTAAGTGACGCTGGCGCCACTCTCGACATTGCCCAGGCTCAGGCCGGCCAGGCTGGTGATCCTGTCGCTGCTGCTGGCGCCGCTGTCGCACGCCAGGCCCAAGGTGGGCGTGGCAATGGTCTTGTCAATCACCACGGCCAGTGTTTGGGCAGCGCTGGTGTTGCCTGCCGGGTCCATGGCGACCACGCTGATGGTGCCGCTGCTCATGGCCAGGCTGGCCGTGACCGACCAGGCGCCACTGGCATCCACGGTGGTGCTGAGCACCTCGCCCGTGGCGGGCAGGGTGACCACAATGGTGTCACCTTTGAGGCCTGTGCCGCTCAGCGTGGGGGTGTCGACGCTGGTGATGAGGTCGTTCAGGTTGCCGGTGTTGCTGGCATCGTCGAGCTTGACGGTGAAGTCTGGTGCCCGTGTGTCCACCGCATAACTGGCCGTGGCCACCGTGCCCGAATTGCCCGCTTCGTCGGTGTAGGTGTTGGCCAGCTCAAAGGTGTTGCTGGCCGACTCCACGCCTGCGGATGGGGTGAATGTGGCCGTCCAGACCAGTCCGTCCGCACTGGCCGTGAAGCTGCCCAGCGTGCCATGGGGCGACGTGACATCGTCGCTGCCAAAGCCCAGCACTTTTTCACTGAAGGTGATGGTCACCGTCGCGCTTTCGCCCATCTTGAGTGCGGTGTCACTGAGGCGAACCACGGCCACGGGAGACAGCCGGTCAATGGCGTAGTTGGCGCTGCTGGCCGCCGCGCCGTTGTTGCCCGCCACGTCGGTATAACCGGTGGTGATGCGCAGGGCATTGGTGGCCGACTGCACCGCGTCGGGCGTGAAGGTGCCCAACCAGGTTTGGCCGCCATCTGTGGACACCAGCGTGCTGAGCGTGCCGTTTTGCACACTCACATCGGTGTTGTCAAAGCCGGTTACTTTTTCGCTGAAGGCAATGGTCACCTGGGCGGTTTCGCCCGCCTGCAAATTGACATCGCTCAAGCTGATGCTGGCCGTTGGCCCTTGGGTGTCGACTGCGTAATTGACACTGGAAGCAGTGCCCCCCAGGTTGCCCGCCAGGTCTTTGTAACCCGCTGCGGCCACGGTGATGCTGTTGCTGGCCACTTCAATGCCCGCGTTGGCGGTGAAGGTGCCCACCCAGGTGATGCCACCATCGCTGCTGGCCAGGGTACTCAGCGTGCCGTTGGGCGCTGTCACATCGCTGTTGTCAAAGTTTTGCACCGCTTCGCTGAAGGCCAGGGTCAGCGTGGCGCTTTGCCCTGCCGTCAGGCGGGTGACAGCAGCGCCACTGGCGTCCTTGAGGGTCACCTGGGCGCTGGGCGCCTTGGTGTCCAGAATGTAATTGCCGCTGACGCTGCTGCTGCCCGCATTGCCCACCACATCGGTGTAGGTGTTGGCCAGTGCCACCACGTTGGTGGCGTCTTCCACATTGGCGGTGGGCGTGAAGGTGCCTTGCCAGGTGATGCCGCCGTCCGCGCTGGTCAAGGTGCCCAGGCTGCCATTGGCCACGGTCACATCTTCGTTGCTGAAGCCTTGCACGGCCTCGCTGAACTTGACGGTCAAAGTGGTGCTTTCGCCCGCTTTGAGGAACTCGTTGCCCAAAGTGATGATGGCGGTGGGCGCCTGCGTGTCCAGGCTGTAGTTGCCGCTGACACTGCCCGTGCCGCCATTGCCGGCCAGATCGCTGTAGACATGGCCCAGAGTGATGATGTTGCTGGTATCGGCCACGTTGCTGGCGGGCGTCAGGGTGGCCGTCCAGGTTTGACCGCCATCGCTGCTGATCAAATTGCTCAGCACGGCGTTGTCGGCCGACACATCGCCCAAATCAAAAGATGTGACTTTTTCACTGAAGACGATGGTGACCGTGGCTGTCTCCCCCGCTTTCAAGGACGCCTTGCTGATGGCCATGCTCTGCACCGTAGGCGCCAGCGTGTCCACCGAGTAGGTGTGGCTTTGGCTGACGCTGTGGCTGTTGCCTGCGGCGTCGGTGGCCACCACCAGCACATCCACGGTTTTATCGGGGTCGGCAATCAAATCAGCGGTGTCCACGTCCAGGCTGAAGTGGCCCACGGCATCGAGCACGCCGGTCACGGTGTGGCCATTGACCATGACGCTGACCGCATCACCTGCGCGCGCCTGGGTCACAGCGCCTGTCACGGCCGTCAGCGCCGCCAGGGCATCCACTGGCCCGATGGCGTTTTCACCCGTGATGGCACCCACTGTCAAGACGGGCGCCGGGCTGGTGGTGTCGAGCGTGAAATTGAACACCACGGGCGTGCTGATGTTGCCTGCCACATCGGTTTGGCGCACCTGCACACTGTTGGCGCCTTCGCTGGCCGTGTAGGTCACGCTCCAGGTGTTGCCGTTGGTGCTGTATTCGAGCAAAGCCCCCGATTCACCCGAGACGCTCAAAGACCCGATGGTGGTGATCTTGTCGCTGCTGCTCACGCCCGAATCGCACAACAAGCTCACGCCGGGGTTGCTGACGGTCTTGTCAATGACCACCGTGAGGTTTTGCGTAGCATTGGTGGCACCCGTGTAGTTGACCACCACCAGCCCCGAGCTGATCGGGTTGACCGGCGTGACACTCCACAAACCATTGATGTCCACCGTGGTGTTCAGCACTTCCAGGGTTCCAGGCATGGTCACCTGCACCGAGTCGCCCGACTTGCCCGTCCCACTGATGGTTGGCGTGTCGTCGTTGGTGGTCAGATCGGTCAAGCTGCCGCTGTTGCTGGTGTTGTCCAGCGCCGCCGTGAATGTGTCCCCCTTGGTGTTCAAGGTGAAAGTCAAGGGCTCCGAAATCGCCTGGTTGCCTGCAGCGTCGGTGCTGCGCACATAGACCGTGTTGCTGCCTTCAACGGCGCTGTAGTTGCTGATCCAGGTGCTGCCGTTGGTGCTGTAGTCGATGACCGCACCGGCATCGACTCCAATGACCTGAAGCCCCCCTTGTGTGGTGACCAAATCGCTGGGCGTGCCCGTGTCACAGACCAGTGCCAAGCTGGGCTTGGTGATCTTTGTATCGAGCGTAAAGCTCAGTGTAGACACCGCACCGGCATTGCCAGCCGCATCGATCACCCGGGCCTTGACGGTGTTAGAACCCTCGCCCGACGCAAATGTGGAGGCCCAGGAAACGCCATCGGTGCTGTATTGGAGGCTGCCCCCCGTCTCCAGCGTGGTCGCCACAATGGCGCCACTGTGGGTGATTTTGTCGGTGCCCGAGCTGCCGCTGTCACACACCAAGGCCAAGGCGGGTGCCATCGGGCCCTGGCTGTCCAGCGTGAACACCAATTCGGTGACACCAGAGACCAGACCGGCCAAGTCGGTGACCCGCACCCGCACGGTGTTGCCGCCCTCCGAAGCCGCAAACGTCGTGGCCCAGGCGCTGCCGTTGGTGCTGTATTCGATGAAACCACCGGTTTCGGCCGTGCTGATTTGCAAGCTGCCATTCAAACTCAGCTTGTCACTGGCAGAGCTGCCACTGTCACAGGCCAGCGCCACAGTGGGATTGGACGGCGCCGTGGTATCGAGACGGAACACCAGACTGCCCACCTCGCTCACATTGCCCGCCAGATCCATGGCACGGGCATACACCGTGTTGGCGCCTTCAGCGGCTGCAAAGGTGGTCACCCAAGTGATCGCATCGGTGCTGAACATCACCGTGGCGCCCGCTTCATGGCTCACATTGAGGGCGCCCTGCGCCGTGATCAGATCGGTGCCATTCAGGCCCCCATCACACACCAGCGTGATAACGGGTTGATCGGGCCGCGCCGTGTCCAGCGTGAAGGCCATGTCCTTGATGCGCACATTGCCTGCGGCATCGCTGACACGCACTTTGAAGGCATTGCCGCCCTCCACCGGCACAAACGTGCCCAGCCAGGTGCTGCCGCCGTCCAGGCTGTAGCTGATGGCATCGCCCGCCACCACGCCGGTGGTCTGCAAACCTGCAGAGTGGGTGACTTTGTCTGTCGCCAGGCCACTGTCACACAGCAGGGCCACGGTGAAATCAGCCACCACACTGTCGAGGGTGAAACTCAAGGGGGTGGAGACGGCCGCATTGCCCGCACCATCCGTGGCGCGCACGGTCAGGGTGTTCAGGCCTTCGTTGGCCGTGAAGGTGGTCAACCACAAGATGCCGTCGGTGCTGTATTCCAGCGTTGCTCCGGCCTCGGCCGTGACGCTGATGGCGCCTTGCTGCGTGATTTTGTCGGCCGCGCTGATGCCGCTGTCGCAGAACAGCACCACGCCGGGGGTGGCGATGGTTTTGTCAATGACCAACGCCAGTGTTTGCGTAGCAGCTGTGGCGCCACCAGTGCTGGTGGCACTGATGCTGACATTGCCGCTGCTGATGGCCAATGTGGGGGTGACCGACCACAGGCCATTGGCCCCGACGGTGGCGGTCATCACTTCGCCGGTGCCGGGCATGGTGACCGTGATCACATCCCCCTCGGAGCCGGTGCCCGTGATGGTGGGGGTGTCGTCGCTGGTGACCAGATCACTCTTGGCGCCTGTGTTGCTGCTGTCATCCAGACGTCCGGTAAAGCTCGGTGCACGGGTATCCACCGCATAGCTGGCACTGGCCACGGTACCGGCGTTGCCAGCCAGGTCGGTGTAGGTGCTGGCCAGGGACAAACTGTTCACAGGCACCTGGATGTTGGCAGACGGCGTGAACGTGGCCACCCAGCTCAGGCCGTCGGCGCTGGAGGTGAAGGTGCTCAGCGTGCCATTAGGGGCAGACACATCGGCATTGCTGAAGCCACTGACGCGCTCACTGAAGGTGATGGTGACCGTGGCGCTCTCTCCGGCTTTGATGGCCGTGTTGCTCAGGCTGATGCTGGCCGTGGGCGAGAGGCGGTCAATGGCGTAGTTGCCGCTCGTGGCGGATGCGCCTTGGTTGCCTGCCAGATCGGTGTAGCTGTTGGCCAGGCTGAGCACATTGCTCGCCGATTGCACCTGCCCGGGTGTAAAGGTGCCCACCCAGGTGCGGCCGCTGTCGGTCGTGGCCAACGTGCTCAGGGTGCCGTTTTGCACCGTCACATCGGCGTTGCTGAAACCAGTGACTTTTTCCGTGAAGGTGATGGTGACCGTGGAGGTTTCACCCGCCAGCAAATCGACATCGCTGAAGCTGATGCTCGCACTGGGGCCTTGGGTGTCAATGGCGTAATTGGCGCTGGCAGCAGCGGCCCCGGCATTGCCCGCCACATCGGTGTAGCTGGCCGCTGCCACGGTGATGTTGTTGGTCGCATCTTCGATGGCCGCATTGGCTGCAAAGGTGCCCGTCCAGGTGATGCCGCCGTCTGCGCTGGTCAGCGTGCTGAGCGTTCCGTTGGGAGCGGACACATCGGCGTTGCTGAAGCCCTGCACGGCTTCGCTGAATGTGACAGTCACATCGGCGCTTTGGCCTGCCGTCAAACTGCTGATGGCCACGCCTGCGCTCTTGAGCGTGATCGTGGCCATCGGGGCCTTGGTGTCCAGGCTGTAGTTGCCACTGGCGCCTGTGTGGCCGGTATTGCCCACCAGGTCGGTGTAAGTGTCGGCCAGGGTGATGACGTTGCTGGCATCTTCCACGTTGCTCAAGGGCGTGAAGGTGCCGGTCCAGGTCAGCCCGCCATCCGCAGTCGACAAGGTGCCCAGACTGCCGTTTTGCACCGTCACATCGTCCTGGCTGAAGTTTTGCACGGACTCACTGAAGCGAATGCTCAGTGTGGTGGTTTCCCCGGCTTTGAGGGCTTCATTGGCCAGCTGGATGATGGCCGTGGGGGCCTTCGTGTCGAGGCTGTAGTTGGCACTGATCAAGCCACTGCCCGCATTGCCCGCCAGATCCGTGTAGGTGGCGGTGATCTGCAACACATTGCTGGTGTCTTCAATGTTCAAGCTGGGCGTGAAAATCGCGCTCCAGGTGATGCCGCCATCACTGCTGATCAACTGACTCAGGCTGCCGTTGGCGGCAGTGATGTCACTGACATCAAAAGCGGTGACTTTTTCACTGAACACCATGCCCACCGTGGCGGTTTCGCCCACTTTGAGGCTGCTTTTGTCGATGCTCAGGCTCTGGACCACAGGTGCCACGATGTCCACGTTGTAAGCATGGCTGGCGGTGGCATTGGCCACGTTGCCTGCCGCATCGCTGGCGCTCAGCACCACATCCAGGCTCTTGTCGCTGTCGTTGATCAGATCGGTGGTCGCCAGCTCCACGCTGTAATGCCCCGACAAATCCACGGTGGCCGTGTAGGTGTGGCCATTGACGAACACACTGACGAGATCACCCACGCGCGCTTGCGTGACATCACCGGACACGGCCGTCGTCAAGGCTTGCGCATCGACCGGACCGATGGCGTTATCGCCAAAAACGGGCTGCACGTTCAGGGTCGGTGCAGGTGCCGTGGTGTCCAGCGTGAAGGTCAAGGCCGACGAGCTGGCCACGTTGCCCGCCACATCGGTCTGGCGCACATAGAGGGTGTTGAGGCCTTCCGTGGCGGTAAACGTGCTGGCCCATACCGCGCCATCGGTGCTGTAGCTCACGGCGGCGCCATTTTCAAGGCCACTGATCACGAGTTCAGCACTCTGCGAAATCCGGTCACTGGCACTGGCGCCACTGTCGCAGGCGAGCGCCACCGTGGGCTTGGCCACGGCCTTGTCGATGATCAAAGCCAGTGTTTGAGGCAGCGATGCCGCACCGGCACTGTTCATGGCCAGCACGCTGACCGAACCACTGGCCATGGTCAAACTGGGGGTCAATGACCACTGGCCGTTGGCGTCCACCGTGGTGGACAGCATTTCGCCCGAACCCGGGAAGGTCACCACGATGATGTCATCGACCGTGCCCGTGCCACTGATCGTGGGGGTGTCATCGCTGGTGATGCGGTCGCTGGTGACACCGCTGTTGCTGGCGTCATTGAGCTGGAAGGTGAACGACGGCGCGCGTGTGTCCACGCTGTATGCAGCGCTGGCGGTCGTACCCGGATTGTTGGCCAAGTCGCTGTAGGTGCTGGCCAGTGTCAGGGTGTTGTTCAAGGCCAGGAAGTTGGCCGTGGGGGTGAAGGTGGCGGTCCAGACGGTGCTGTCCGCATTGGCCGTGAAGGTGCCCAGCGTGCCGTTGGGCGCTGTCACATCCCCATTGGAGAAACCCTGCACCGCTTCACTGAACGCAATGGTCACGGTGGCGCTCTCGCCAGCCGTCAAAGAGGTGTCGCTCAAGCTGATGGTGGCTGTGGGCGCGAGTCGGTCCAGTGTGTAGTTGCCGCTGACGGCGCTGCTGCCCTGGTTACCGGCCACATCGGTGTAGCCGTTGGACAGGCTCACCACGTTGCTGGTGTCTTGCGCGTTGCTTGGGGTGAAGGTGCCCACCCAGGTACGACCGCCGTCGGTGGTAGACAGGGTGCTCAGTGTCCCGTTTTCGACCCTGACATCGGTGTTGTCAAAGTTGCTGACTTTTTCATTGAAGGTGATGGTCAAGACAGCCGTCTCGTTGGCCTGCAAGTCCGTGTCACTCAGGGTGATGGTGGCTGTGGGGCCTTGCGTGTCCACGGCATGGTTGGCACTGGAGGCCGCGCCGCCTGCATTGCCCGCCAGGTCGCTGTAGGCGCCTGGGTTGATGCTCAAGCTGTTGACGGCCACTTCGACATTGGCGTTCGGCGTGAAGGTGCCTGTCCAGGTGATGCCGCCATCCGTGCTGGCCAGCGTGCTCAACTGTCCGTTGGGTGCATTGACATCGGCGTTGCTGAAGTCTTTGACGGCTTCATTGAAGGTGATCGTCACAGCCGCACTTTGGCCTGCCGTCAAACTCGTCAACACCGCGTTGCTGTTGTCTTTGAGGACGATGCTGGCGCTGGGCGCTTTGGTGTCCACACTGTAGTTGCCGCTGGTGACGGCCACACCGGCGTTGCCGATCAGATCGCTGTACGTGCTGGCCAGCGCAATCGTGTTGAGGGCCGCCTCGGTGTTGGCGTTGGGGGTGTAAGTGCCGGTCCAGGTGATGCCGCCATCGGCGCTGGAGAGCGTGCCCAAAGCGCCGTTTTGCACCGTGACGTCTTCGTTGCCAAAACCTTGCACCTTTTCACTGAAGGTGATGGTCAAGGTCGTGCTTTCACCCGCTTTGAGGGCTTCATCGGCCAGCGCGATGACCGCTGTGGGCGCTTTGGTGTCCAGGCTGTAGTTGCCACTGCTGCCGGTGGTGCCCGCATTGCCTGCCAGGTCGGTGTAGTTGGAGAACACCTGCACCAGGTTGCTGGTGTCTTCGATCATGCTGCTGGCCGTCAGGGTTGCGGTCCAGGTCAAGCCACCGTCCGTGCTGGCCAAAGCGCTCAGGCTGGCGTTGTCAGCGAGCAAATCGCCCAGGTCAAAGGCCTGCACTTTTTCTGAAAAACGCACCGTCACCGTGGCGGTGTCACCGGCTTTCAGAACGGTTTTATCCAGGGTAACGCTTTGCACCGAAGGCGCCGATGTGTCCACACTGTAAGCGCGGCTGGCTTGCGCGTTGGCGGCATTGCCCGCAGCGTCTGTCGCGTTGATGAACACTTCCAGTTTCTTGTCGGCATCGTCCACCAAGTCCAGTGTGTCAATCTGGATGTTGTACCCCCCCACTGCATTCACAGTGCCGGAGTAGGTTTGCCCATTGACCTGCACTTGCACCAGATCGCCTTGGCTGGCCTGCAAGGCCACACCCGTGATGGTGGTGCTCAGGTTGGCGGCGTCGGCAGGCCCCACGGCGTCATCGCCGCCAATGGCGGCCACGGTGATGCTGGGCACGGGCACTTGCGTGTCCAGCGTGAAGCTGAACACCGTCGGTGTGCTGATGTTGTCGGCCTTGTCGGTTTGACGCACCTGCACGGTGTTCAGGCCTTCTTGCGCCGTAAAAGTGCTGCTCCAGGTGCTGCCGTCGGTGCTGTATTCCAGCACGGCATCACTTTCAATTTGCCCAATGTTCAGATTGCCCACCGTGGTGATTTTGTCGCTGCTGCTGGCGCCCGAGTCGCACAGCAGGCTGACTGTGGGCGAGGCCGCGCTTTTGTCGATGACCACCGCCAGGCTGATGGTCGAGTCCACACTGCTGCCCGCCTGCAGTGTTCTGGCCACCAGAACGTTGCCCGAGGAAATCGTCAGCGATGGCGTGACCGACCACAGACCATTGATGTCCACCACCGCATCCAGAACCTCGTTGGTGCCGGGCATGGTCACGCGGATGCGGTCGCCCACAGCCCCTGTGCCGCTGATGACGGGCGTGTCCTGATGGGTGATCAGATCGTTGAGTGAGCCGCTGTTGCTGAGGTTGTTCAGACCTGCCGTGAAAGTGCCCGCCTTGGTGTTGAGCACAAAGCTCAGCATGTCCGACACGGCGCTGTTGCCTGCCTGATCCGTCACACGGGCATAAACCGTGTTGTGGCCTTCGGCCGCGCTGTAGGTGTTTGTCCAGCTGCTGCCATTGGTGCTGTATTCCACCACAGCACCACTTTCAATGGCCGAGCCGCCTGCGCTGCCGGGCACATTGAGGGTGCCATCAATCGTCACTTTGTCACCCGGCGTGCCGGTGTCGGACACCAGCGTCAAAGTCGGTTGGCTGATGAACGTGTCCACCGTGAAAGTCAAGGTGCTGGCGGGGCCTGCGTTGCCTGCGGCATCCACCACCCGGGCCTGCACGGTATTGCTGCCCTCGCCTGCGGCAAAGGTGCTGCCCCAAGCCAGTCCGTCCACACTGTATTGGAGGGTGGCTCCTGACTCCAGGGTCGTGGCCAAAATGCTGCCGTTCTGGCTGATTTTGTCGGTGCCCGAACTGCCGCTGTCACAGACCAGCGCCAAAGTGGGCACCGTGGGTGCCAGCGTGTCCAGGGTGAAGTTGAAGGTGCTGATCGCACCCACATTCCCTGCGGCGTCCGTCACACGAATTTGCACAGCATTGGCGCCTTCCATGGCGCTGAACGTGGTCAGCCAGGTGCTGCCATTGGTGCTGTACTGGATTTGCCCACCGCTTTCGCTGGTCATGGTTTGCAGCAAGGCCTGCTTGCTGAGTCGGTCGCTGCCACTGCTGCCGCTGTCGCAGACCAGGGTAGCGACAGGGGCGACTGGCGCCGTGGTGTCCAGGGTGAAGCTCAGGCTGCTGGCATCACTGACGTTGCCTGCCGCATCGGTGGCACGGGCATACACCTTGTTGGCGCCTTCTGTGGCGACAAAGGTGGTACCCCAGGTGCTGCCATCGGTGCTGTAGGCCAGGACCGTGCCTGTCCCATGGGACACATTGATGCCCCCTTTGGCTGAAATCAGGTCACTGCTGCTCAAGCCGCCATCACAAACCAGGGTGATCACGGGCGCAGTGGGTTTGACACTCTGCAGCTGGAAGGCCAGGTTTTGCGTTCTCTGATTGCCTGCCGAGTCCGTCACGCGCACGGTGATGGCGTTGGCGCCTTCACTGGCCTGGAAATCATTGGCCCAGCTTGTGCCATCGGTGCTGTATTGCACATGGGCTCCCGCCTCCACCCCGGACAAAATCAAGTTCGGGGTGTTGGTGATCAAGTCACTCGCTGTGCCACTGTCACAGCCAAGCGTCACGGCAAAGGCAGCCACTGTCGTGTCCAGGGTGAAATTGAGCGGCGCAGACAGTGCACTGTTGCCTGCCCCATCAGTCACCTTGACGGTGACTTGGTTAACGCCTTCTGACGCACTGAAGGTGGTCGTCCAAAGGACACCATTGGTGCTGTAAGCCACTTGTGCGCCTGCCTCAACGCCTGCGAGTGTCAAGGCCGCAAACCGGCTGCTGTTGTCGGTGCTGCTCGATCCGCTGTCACAAGACAGCGTGAGCGTGGGCACTGCGATCACTTGATCAATGACCAAGCTCAGCGACTGCGCGGTGCTGGTGTTGCCCGCCGCGTCAATGGCCACCACACTGACCGTGCCCGTACTGATGGCCAGATTGGGCGTCACGCTCCAAGTGCCGTCTGCGGCCACGGTGGTGCTGATCACTTCCAGTGTGCCGGGCATCGTGACACGGATGAGGTCCCCCTCCACACCCGAACCGCTGATGGTGGGTGTGGCATCAGAGGTCATCAGATCGGTCAGCGTGCCGCTGTTGCTCGCGTCATCGAGTTTGACCGTGAAGCTCGGCGCCTTTGTGTCCACTGCGTACGTGGCTGTGGCCACCGTGCCCGCGTTGCCCGCTTCGTCGGTGTAGGCGGTGCTCAGGCTCAGCGTGTTGCTGGCCGCCTCGGTGTCCACGCTCGGAGTGAAGGTGGCTGTCCAGATCAGGCCGTCTGCGCTGGCGGTGAAGCTGCTCAAGGCCCCATTGGGCGCCGTGATGTCCGCGTTGCTGAAGTCTTTGACTTTCTCGCTGAAGGTGATGGTGACGGTAGCGCTCTCGCCTGCTTTGAGGGCGTTGTCGCTCAACGCAATGGTCGCTGCCGGGGCTTTGAGGTCAATCGCGTAGTTGGCGCTGCTGGTGCTGGCGCCTTGGTTGCCCGCCACGTCGGTGTAGCTGTTGGCCACGCTCATGAGGTTGCTGGCGTCTGCCGTGCCTGCCGTGGGCGTGAAGGTGCCGCTCCAGGTCTTGCCGCCGTCTGTGGTGGCCAGGGTGCTCAGCGTGCCGTTCTCCACGGTGACGTCGCTGTTGTCAAAGCCGGTGACTTTTTCACTGAAGCTGATGGTCATTTGTGCGCTCTCGCCTGCCGTCAGCGCGTTGTCGCTCAGCGTGATGCTGGCCGTGGGGCCTTGGGTGTCCACGGCGTAGTTGGCGCTGGCAGCGGCTGAGCCTGCGTTACCGGCCAGGTCGCTGTAGTTATTGGGGTTGACGCTGATGCTGTTGGCGGCCACTTCCACATTGGCGTTGGGCGTGAAGGTCGCGGTCCAGGTGGTGCCACCGTCTGTGCTGGCCAAGGTGCTGAGCGTGCCGTTGGGCGCTGTCACGTCAGCGTTGCTGAAGTCTTTGACCGCTTCGCTGAAGGTGATGCTGAGTTGGGCGCTTTGTCCTGCCGTGAGGCTGGTGATGGCCGCGCCTTGTGCATCTTTGAGGCTCACTACGGCCGAGGGGGCCTTGGTGTCTACGCTGTAGTTGCCGCTGGTGCCCACGGTCCCGGCGTTGCCGATCTGGTCGGTGTAGCTGCCTGCCAGGCTGATGGCGTTGAGGGGGCTTTCTGTGTTGACGTTGGGCGTGTAGGTGCCGGTCCAGACGATGCCGTCGGTGCTGACCAGCGTGCCCAATGTGCCGTTTTGCACAGTGACATCCGCATTGCCGAAGTCTTGAACTTTCTCGCTGAAGGTGATGGTCAGCGTGGTGGTCTCGCCCGCTTGCAGGGCTTCGTCGGCCAGTTTGATGGTGGCCGTCGGCGCTTTGGTCTCGACACTGTAGTTGTTGCTCGCGACTGCTGTGCCCACGTTGCCCGACAGGTCGGTGTAGTTGGCCAGCACTTGGATGAGGTTGCTGGTGTCTTCGATGCCTACTGTAGGCGTGAGTGTGGCGGTCCAGGTCAGGCCGCCATCGGCGGTGGCCAGGTTGCTCAGCGTGGCTTGGTCGGCCGTCAGGTCTGACAGGTCAAAGGCTTTGACTTTCTCGCTGAAGCTGATGGTGACGGTGGCGGTTTCACCCACTTTGAGGGCGCTCTTGTCCAGCACGATGCTTTGCACCGTGGGCACGGTGACGTCCACCGCATAGGCTCGGGTGGCCGATGCCATCTGGGTGTTGCCCGCCGCGTCGCTGGCCATGAGCACGACTTCGATGTCGCTGCCGGAGTCGGCAATCAGGTCGGCCGTGGCCACGCTCACGCTGTAGTGGCCCAGGGCGTCGACGGTGGCGCTGAAGGTCTGGCCGTTGACCAGCACTTTGACCACATCGCCTTCGCGGGCGTCGCTCACGCTGCCGGTGATGCCAGTGTGGGTTTGCACCGCGTCGGCGGGGCTCAGGGCGTCGTCGCCGCCAATGGCGTTGATGCTGACCGTTGGCACTGGAGCGGTGGTGTCCAGCGTGAAGTCCAATGTGCTGGCGGCGCTCACGTTGCCTGCGGTATCGGTCTGGCGCACGCTCACGGTGTGGGCGCCTTCGGTGGCCACGAATGTCGTTGCCCAGTCTGTGCCGTTGGTGCTGTACTCCAGCACAGCACCCGCTTCCAGGTTGCCCACCACAATGCTGCCGTCACGGCTGATGGTGTCGCTGCTGCTGGCGCCGCTGTCGCACACGAGGGCGATGGTGGGTGCGGCCACGGCGGTGTCGATCAGCAGAGCCAGTGTCTTGGCCGCGCTCACCACGCCCGCAGCATGGGTCGCGGTCACGCTCACGCTGCCGCTGGCCATGTCCATCGTGGGCGTCACGCTCCATTTGCCGTCTGCGGCCACCGTGGTGCTGAGCACCTCGCCTGTGCCGGGCATCGTGACTTGGATGATGTCGCCCGTGGTGCCTGTACCGCTGATCGTGGGGGTCGCATCGTGGGTCAACAGGTCGTTCTGGTTGCCGCTGTTGCTGGCGTTGTCCAGCTTGAATGTGAAGGCCGCGTCCAGCGTGTTGAGTTGGAACGCCAGCGTGTCCGAGGTGGCCACGTTGCCTGCCGCATCTGTCACTTTGACGGTCACGAGGTTGGCGCCTTCCACGGCTGTGAAGCTGCTGGTCCAGGTTTGCCCGTCGGTGCTGTATTGCACTTGGGCATCGCTGTCCACGTTGTTCAGGTTCAGTGCGCCGTTGCGGGTGATCTTGTCGCTGCTGCTGGTGCCGCTGTCGCAGCTCAGGGCCACATTGGGTTTGCGGATGCCAGTGTCCAGCGTGAAGCTCAGGGTGCTGACTGTGCCTGCGTTGCCTGCCGCGTCAATGACCCGGGCCTTGACGGTGTTGCTGCCTTCGGCTGCTGTGAAGGTGGTGCCCCAGGCGACGCCGTCTGTGCTGTATTGCAGTGTGGCGCCGACTTCCGCGGTACTGGTGCTGATTGCCCCGTTTTGGGTGATCTTGTCGCTGCCCAGCACGCCGCTGTCGCACACCAGACCCAATACGGGTGCATCTGGCGCTTGGGTGTCCAGCGTGAAGGCGAAGTCGGTGACAGCGCCCAGATTGCCGGCCGCATCGGTCACGCGCACTTTGATGTTGTGCACACCTTCGGCCGCTGCCATGGTGGTGGCCCAGTTCACGCCGTTGGTGCTGTATTCGATCAGCCCTGCGGTTTCTGCTGTCTGCACAGCCAGTGCGGCGGAGTGGCTGACTTTGTCTGTGCCTGCGCCACTGATACTGCCGCTGTCGCACACCAGGCTGACGCTGGCAGCCACGGGCGCAGTGCTGTCCAGCGTGAAGCTCAGGCTGGAGACACTGCTGACGTTGCCCGCTTTGTCCGTCACGCGCACGCTGACACTGTTGGCGCCTTCTGTGGCCACAAAGGTGCTGCCCCAGCTTGTACCGTTGGTGCTGTATTCCAAGGTGGCACCAGCTTCGGCGGCCACGCTGATGGTGCCGTTGTTGCTGAGTTTGTCTGAGCCTTGGCTGCCGCTGTCGCACACCAGGGTGAGCACGGCCGCTGTGGGTGCGGTGCTGTCCAGAGTGAAGCTGTAGTCTTGGGTACGCTGGTTGCCTGCGGCGTCCATGACGCGCACTGTGACGTTGTTCAGGCCTTCGGCGGCCGCGTAGGTGCTGCTCCAGATGCTGCCGTTGGTGCTGTATTCGACGCTGGCTCCGGCTTCTGCGCCAGTGATGACCAAAGTGCCGTCGTGGCTGACTTTGTCGCCTGCGCTGCCGCTGTCACAGCTGAGCGCCACGGTGAAGGCGCTGGTTTGGCTGTCCAGGGTGAAGCTGAATGCAGCCGAGGTGGCCACGTTGCCTGCGGCGTCGGTCTGGCGCACGCTCAACGTGTTGGCGCCTTCTGCGGCGATGAACGTGGAGCCCCAGGTGCTGCCATTGGTGCTGTACTCGACGGTGGCGCCGGTTTCCAGGTTGCTCACCACCAGCGCGCTTTGGCCGCTGATCTTGTCGCTTGCGCTAGAACCGCTGTCGCACACCAAGGCGATGACAGGGGTGGCCACTGCGGTGTCGATCACCAGGGGCAGAGTTTGCGCTGCGCTGGTGTTGCCTGCTGCATCTTGCGCGATCACGCTCACGCTGCCGCTGGCAATCACCAGTGTGGGCGTGACGCTCCACTTGCCGTCTGCAGCCACCGTGGTGCTGAGCACTTCCAGCGTGCCGGGCATGGTCACCTGGATGGTGTCACCCGCTGTGCCTGTACCGCTGATGGTGGGGGTGCTGTCGTGGGTCAGGCGGTCGGTCTTGGCCGCGCTGTTGCTGGCGTCGTCCAGTTGCACGCTGAACACCGGGGCCAGGGTGTCTACAGCGTAGGTGGCTGTGGCCACTGTGCCGGTGTTGCCCGCTTCGTCGGTGTAGGCCGTGCCCAGGCTCAGCGTGTTGCTGGCCGCCTCGGTGTCCACGCTCGGCGTGAAGGTGGCTGTCCAGATCAGGCCGTCTGCGCTGGCGGTGAAGCTGCTCAAGGCCCCATTGGGCGCTGTGATGTCGGCGTTGCTGAAATCCTTGACTTTCTCGCTGAAAGTGATGGTGACGGTGGCACTCTCGCCTGCTTTGAGCGCGTTGTCACTCAGGGCGATGCTGGCTGTCGGCGCTTTGAGGTCAATCGCGTAGTTGGCGCTTCTGGTGCTGGCGCCTTGGTTGCCCGCCACGTCGGTGTAGCTGTTGGCCACGCTCATGACGTTGCTGGCGTCGGCTGTGCCTGCGGTGGGCGTGAAAGTGCCTGTCCAGGTCTTGCCGCCATCGGTGGTGGCCAGGGTGCTCAGGGTGCCGTTTTCTACAGCCACGTCGCTGTTGCCAAAGCCGGTGACTTTTTCGCTGAAGCTGATGGTCACTTGCGCGGTCTCACCTGCCGTGAGCGCACTGTCGCTGAGCGTGATGCTGGCTGTGGGGCCTTGGGTGTCCACCGCGTAGGTGGCGCTCGATGCGGCTGCGCCTGCGTTGCCCGCCAGGTCGCTGTAGGCACCGGTGTTGACGCTGATGCTGTTGGCGGCCACTTCCACGTTGGCGTTGGGCGTGAACGTCGCGGTCCAGGTGGTGCCGCCATCGGTGCTGGCCAGGGTGCTCAAGGTGCCGCTGGGGGCAGTCACGTCGGCGTTGCTGAAGTCTTGTACGGCTTCGCTGAAGGTGATGGTGACTTGGGCGCTTTGACCGGCCGTGAGGCTGGTGATGGCCGCGCCTTGAGCGTCTTTAAGGGTGACGCTGGCCGTGGGGGCCTTGGTGTCTACGGTGTTGTTGCCGCTTTGGGCTGCAGATCCTGCGTTGCCCACCAGGTCGGTGTAGGTGTTCGCCAGCGTGATGACGTTGGTGGCGTCTTCCAGGTTGGTGGCTGGCGTGAAGGTGCCGGTCCAGACGATGCCATCGGCGCTGAACAGTGTGCCCAGGCTGCCGTTGGCCACGGTGACGTCGTCGTTGCTGAAGTGACTGACTTTTTCACTGAAGGTGATGGTCAAGGTCGTGGTCTCACCAGCTTTGAGTGCTTCGTCTGCCAGTTGGATGATGGCGGTGGGAGCCAGCGTTTCCACGCTGTAGTTGTTGCTCGCGCTTGTCGTGCCCTGGTTGCCCGACAGATCGGTGTAGTTGGCGAGCACTTTGACCACGTTGGTGGTGTCTTCGATGCCTGCGGTGGGCGTGAGTGTGGCGGTCCAGGTCAGGCCGCTGTCGGCGGTGGACAGGTTGCTGAGTGTGGCATTGTCGGCTGTCAAGTCCGACAGGTCAAAGGCTTTGACTTTCTCGCTGAAGCGGATGGTGACGGTGGCTGTCTCACCCACTTGGAGGGCGCTCTTGTCCAGAACGATGCTTTGCACCGTGGGCACGGTAATGTCGACGGCGTAGGCTCGGGTACCCGAGGTGAATTGGGTGTTTCCTGCCGCGTCGCTGGCCGTGAGCACGACTTCGATGTCGCTGCCTGGATCGGCGATCAGGTCGGCTGTGGCCACGCTCACGCTGTAGTGGCCCAGGGCGTCCACCGTACCACTGAAGGTCTGTCCGTTGACCAGCACTTTGACCACATCGCCTTCGCGCGCATCGGTCACGCTGCCGGTGATGCCGGTGTGGGTTTGCACCGCGTCAACGGGGCTCAGTGCGTCGTCGCCGCCAATGGCGTTGATGCTGACCGTTGGCACTGGGGCGATGGTGTCCAGTGTGAAGTTCAAGCTGCTGGCCGCGCTCACGTTGCCTGCGGCGTCGGTCTGTCGCACGCTCACGGTGTTGGCGCCTTCAGTGGCCACGAATGTCGTTGCCCAGTCTGTGCCGTTGGTGCTGTATTCCAGCGCGGCACCGGCTTCCAGGTTACCCACCGTGATGTGGCCCGTTTGGCTGATCAGGTCTGTGGCACTTGAGCCGCTGTCGCACGCCAAGATGAGCGTCAATGTGCCCACTGCTTTGTCAATCACCAGGGTCAGTGTTTGTGCTGCACTGGTGTTGCCTGCCGGGTCGGTGGCGATGATGCTCACGCTGCCACTGGCGATCACCTGGGTCGGCGTGACGCTCCAGGTGCCGTCTGCCGCCACCGTGGTGCTCAGCACTTCGTTGGTGCCGGGCATCGTCACTTGAATCACGTCATCCTTGGTGCCCGTCCCGCTGATCGTGGGCATGTCGATGTTGGTCAGGCGGTCAGACAAGACACCGCTGTTGCTGGCGTCATCGAGTTTGACCGTGAAGCTCGGTGCCTTCGTATCCACCGCATAGCTGGCTGTGGCCACTGTGCCTGCGTTGCCCGCTTCGTCGGTGTAGGCCGTGCCCAGGCTCAGCGTGTTGCTGGCCGCTTCGGTGTCTGTTGCTGGTGTGAAGGTGGCTGTCCAGATCAGGCCGTCTGTGCTGGCGGTGAATGTGCTCAAGGCCCCGTTGGGCGCTGTGATGTCCGCGTTGCTGAAGTCTTTGACTTTCTCGCTGAAGGTGATGGTCACCGTGGCGCTCTCGCCTGCTTTGAGCGCGTTGTCGCTCAGGGCAATGCTGGCCGTGGGCGCTTTGAGGTCAATCGCGTAGTTGGCGCTGCTGGTGCTGGCGCCTTGGTTGCCCGCCACGTCGGTGTAGCTGTTGGCCACGCTCATGACGTTGCTGGCGTCTGCCGTGCCTGCTGTGGGCGTGAAGCTGCCCACCCAGGTCTTGCCGCCGTCGGTGGTGGCCAGGGTGCTCATGGTGCCGTTTTCTACAGCCACGTCGGTGTTGCCAAAGCCGGTGACTTTTTCACTGAAGACGATGGTGACTTGCGCTGTCTCCCCTGCCGTCAAGGCGCTGTCGCTCAGCGTGATGCTGGCCGTGGGGCCTTGGGTGTCCACAGCGTAGTTGGCACTCGATGCCGCAGCGCCTGCGTTGCCCGCCAAGTCGCTGTAGGCGCCGGGGTTGACGCTGATGCTGTTGGCGGCGACTTCCACATTGGCGTTGGGCGTGAACGTGGCGGTCCAGGTGGTGCCGCCGTCGGTGCTGGCCAGGGTGCTGAGCGTGCCGTTGGGCGCGGTCACATCGGCGTTGCTGAAGTCTTTGACGGCTTCGCTGAAGGTGATGCTCAGCTGGGCGCTTTGACCGGCCGTGAGGCTGGTCATCGGTGCACCTTGTGCGTCTTTGAGGCTGACGGTGGCCGAGGGGGCCTTGGTGTCCACGCTGTAGTTGCCGCTGGTGCCCACGGTACCGGCGTTACCGATCAGGTCGCTGTAGCTGCCCGCCAAGGTGATGGCATTCAGGGCGCTTTCCGTGTTGACATTGGGCGTGTAGGTGCCCGTCCAGACGATGCCGTCGCTGCTGACCAGCGTGCCCAGTGTGCCGTTTTGTACGGTGACGTCGGCATTGCCAAAGTCTTGCACCTTCTCGCTGAAGGTGATGGTGAGTGTGGTGCTCTCGCCCGCTTGCAGGGCTTCGTCGGTCAGTTTGATCGTGGCTGTGGGGGCTTTGGTGTCCAGACTGTAGTTGCCGCTCGTGCCTGCGGTGCCCACGTTGCCTGCATTGTCGGTATAGGTGGCCGACAGTTGCACCAGGTTGCTGGTGTCTTCGATGCTGCTGTGGGCCACCAAGGTGGCGGTCCAGGTCAGGCCGTCGTCGGCTGTGGCCAGGTCGCTCAGGCTCGCGTTGTCGGCCACCAGATCGCCCACATCAAAGGCGATCACTTTCTCGGAGAAGCGGATGGTGACGGTGGCGCTGTCGCCTGCTTTGAGCAGTGTTTTGTCCAGCGCGATGCTTTGCACTTGCGGTGCCGAGGTGTCCACGCTGTAGCTGCGGCTGGCCGAGGTGCTGGCTTGGTTGCCTGCGGCATCGCTGGCGTTGAGCAGCACTTCCAGCGTTTTGTCCGAGTCGGCCACCAGGTCGGCCGTGTCGATGCCGATGTTGTAGCTGCCCACGGCGTTGACGGTGCCGCTGAAGGTGTGGCCGTTCACGGCAATTTGCACCACATCGCCTTCGCTGGCTTGCAGCGCAGAGCCGGTGATGGTGGTTTGCGGGTTGGCCGCATCGGCCGGGCCCACGGCATCGTCGCCGCCAATGGGCGTGATGCTGACGGTGGGCACGGGTTTGCCGGTGTCCACCGTGAAGCTGAACACGGTGGGGGTGCTGGTGTTGTTGGCTTTGTCGGTTTGACGAACCTGCACGGTGTTGGCGCCTTCTTGCGCCGTGAAGGTACTGCTCCAGGTGCTGCCGTCGGTGCTGTATTCGACCAAGGCGTCTGTTTCGATCAGCCCAATGTTCAGGTTGCCTACGGTGCTGATTTTGTCGCTGTTGCTGCGCCCGGTGTCGCACAGCAGGCTGACGGAGGGTGAGGCCACCGTTTGGTCGATCACCACCGCCAGGTTGATGGTGGCGTCTACCGCGTTGCCCGCTTGCAGGGTGCGCTCGATTTGCACATTGCCCG
Source organism: Limnohabitans sp. T6-5 (assembly GCF_003063315.1). Classification (GTDB taxonomy): domain Bacteria; phylum Pseudomonadota; class Gammaproteobacteria; order Burkholderiales; family Burkholderiaceae_C; genus Limnohabitans_A. Next base: position 2,256 of record NZ_NERV01000002.1, on the reverse strand, counting down.
AGGCCATGGCCAGCGTGGGCGTGACGGACCACAGGCCGTTGTTGTCGACCACGGTGGTGAGCACTTCGCCGGTGCCGGGCATGGTCACTTTGATGCGGTCGCCTTCTGAGCCGCTGCCGGTGATGGTGGGGGTGTCGTAATAAGTGCTCAGGTCCGTCAGGGCGCCGCTGTTGCTGTTGTTGTCCAGGCCTGCGGTGAAGGTGCCTGCTTTGGTGTTGAGCACAAATCGGAGGACGTCGGAGACGGCGATATTGCCTGCCGCGTCCCGGACCCGTGCGTAGACGGTGTTGCTGCCTTCTATGGCGCTGTAGGTGTTGGTCCAGCTGCTGGCGTTGGTGCTGTATTCGACCACAGCACCGGCCTCGATGGCCGAGCCGGTGGCGCTGCCGGGGACGTTCAGGCTGGCGTCGATGGTGACCAGATCGCCCGGGGTGCCGGTGTCGGAGGCCAGGGTCAGGATCGGTTTGACGATCTGGGTGTCCACGGTGAACACCAGTTGGCTGGCCGCCCCGGTGTTGCCTGCGGCATCGACCACGCGTGCGTAGACGGTGTTGCTGCCTTCTCCGGCAGCAAAGGTGCTGCCCCAGGCTGTGCCGTTGGTGCTGTATTGCAGCGTGGCACCGGCCTCCAAAGAGGACGCGGTGAGGCTGCCGGTTTGAGTGATCTTGTCGGTGCCAAGGGCACCGCTGTCGCACACCAGGCCAAGGACGGGCGCTGCAGGTGCTTGGGTGTCCAGGGTGAAGCTGTAGGTGGCCACAGCACCGGCATTGCCTGCTGCATCGGTCACGCGCACTTGCACGTTGTTGGCGCCTTCGGCGGCGGCGAACGTGGTGACCCAGTTCACGCCGTTGGTGCTGTATTCAAGCTGGCCGCCTGCTTCTACGCTGCTCAGGCTGAGCGTTCCCACGTTGCTGATCTTGTCGGTGCCTGCGCCAGTGATGTTGCCGCTGTCGCACACCAGGCCCACGGTGGGGGCTGTGGGGGATGCGCTGTCCAGGGAGAAGCTCAGGCTGGAGGTGCTGCTGACGTTGCCCGCTTTGTCGGTCACGCGCACGCTCACCGTGTTGGCGCCTTCTGCGGCTGCAAAGGTGCTGCCCCAGCTTGTGCCGTTGGTGCTGTATTCCAGCGTGGCACCGGCTTCAGCGGCCACGTTGATGCTGCCGTTGTTCGTGAGTTGGTCTGCGCCTAGGCTGCCGCTGTCGCACACCAGGGTGAGCAAGGCTGGGGTGGGCGCTGTGCTGTCCAGGGTGAAGCTGTAGTCTTGCGTGCGCTGGTTGCCTGCGGCGTCCATGACCCGCACTTTGACGGTATTCAGGCCTTCGGCGGCGGCGTAGGTGCTGGTCCAGGTGCTGCCGTTGGTGCTGTACTCAATGCTGGCACCAGACTCGGCGCCGGTGATGACCAGGGTGGCGTCGCGGCTGAGTTTGTCGGCCGCTGTGCCGCTGTCACAGCTCAGGGCTACCGTGAAAGCGCTGGTTTGGCTGTCGAGGGTGAAGCTGAATGCAGCCGAGGTGGCCACGTTGCCTGCAGCGTCGGTGGCGCGCACTTGTACGGTGTTGGCTCCTTCTGCGGCTGTGAACGTGGTGCTCCAGCTTGTGCCGTTGGTGCTGTATTCCAGCAGGCTGTCACTGTCTGCGCTGACGCTGAAGGTGCCGTTGCTGGTGACTTTGTCTGTGACGCTGGAACCGCTGTCGCACAGCAGGGCGATGGTGGGCGTGTTGATGCTCTTGTCAATGACGAGGGCCAGGGTTTGCGCCGGGCTGGTGTTGCCTGCCGCGTCTTGTGCCATCACGCTCACGTTGCCGCTGGTGATCGCCAGTGTGGGCGTCACGCTCCACTTGCCGTCTGCCGCCACGGTGGTACTGAGCACTTCGTTGGTGCCGGGCATCGTGACGCGGATGATGTCGCCCGTCGTACCCATGCCGCTGATGGTGGGCGTGTCGTCTTGGGTCAAGCGGTCTGACAAAGCACCGCTGTTGCTGGTGTCGTCCAGTTGCACGCTGAAGACCGGCGCCTTGGTATCCACGGCGTAGCTGGCTGTGGCCACCGTGCCCGTGTTGCCCGCTTCGTCGCTGTAAGCGGTGCCCAGGCTCAGCGTGTTGCTGGCCGCTTCGGTGTCCACTGCTGGTGTGAAGGTGGCGGTCCAGATCAGGCCGTCTGCGCTGGCGGTGAAGCTGCTCAGGGCGCCGTTGGGCGCGGTGATGTCCGCGTTGCTGAAGTCTTTGACTTTTTCGCTGAAGGTGATGGTGACTGTGG
>NZ_NERV01000001.1 GCF_003063315.1 Limnohabitans sp. T6-5 | reverse complement strand
GCTGGTTTTGCGAAACAACTTTGCGCGTGCGGTTGGCCAGCGCATTGGTGCCTTCCAGACGCGGATCAGCTTTCAACTGCGCCGCCGTCAAGCCCAACGGGTCTTGCGCCATCGGCATGTCAAACATGTTGGCCACCAGCTTGAGCTTGGTGTCGTCTTGCAGCTGCGTGGTCAGCACGCCGTTGAATTGTTTGCGCTCAGCAGCGCTGTTTTTCCGGTAGCCGTCGATGTCAAAGGTGCTGTAATCGGCCACGATGCCCACCTGGCCGGTGCGACCGCTGAACTGCACGTCATGACGGCGCAGGCCGTAGCTGCCCATCGTGGTGGAGACATCCAGCTGCGGCTGGTCCCCGGCTTCGCGGGTGAAGGTCTGGATCACGCCACCTGCCGAGTTGCCGTACAGCTGCGCCAGCGGCCCGGTGAGCACTTCGATGCGTTCGGCCGAGGTCAGGCTCACCGTCGATGCCTGGCCTTGTCCGTCAGGCGTGGTGGCGGGAATGCCGTCGGTGATCAGGCGGATGCCACGCAGACCAAAGGCCGAGCGCGAGCCAAAGCCGCGAATCGAAATCTGCACGTCCTGCGCGTAGTTGTTGCGGTTGAGCGCCACCACGCCGGGCACCTGGGCCAGTGCTTCGGACAAATTCACCTGAGCGCCTGCGTTGCGGATCGACTCGCCGTCAATCACCCGCACCGAGGCCGGGGCATCGAACTGTTTTTGCGCCAGGCGCCCGCTTTGAACCGTGATTTCATCGGAGCTTTGCGCATAAGCAGCGCTGCTCAACAAACCCAGAACACCACCCCAATAAATTCGATGCTTCATTTTTTGGCTTCCTTGCTCAATCGTTCATTCGATGACATTCCAACGCCTTTGATCAAGGCAGCTCAACCGTGACTTTGATGGCGCTGTACCAAGCCGCAAGCTGAGAAATTTCAGCGTCAGTCAGTGGTTTAGCAATCACACCCATGACGGCATTTTGACGTTGACCACTGCGGTAGCTTTTGAGCTGCTCACTCACGTAAAACGCCTGCTGCCCAGCCAAATTGGGGGCATTGGGCAGCGTCGCGATTCCATTGGGGCCATGGCACAGCGCACAGGCCACATCAGCTTTCGCCTTACCAGAGGTGACGTCGTCAGCAAAGCAACTGGACATCACCGCCATCATCAAAATCAACAAAATATTTTTCATCTCAGCACCTTCAATGAACGGGGCCTCACCAGGAGGCCCCGAAGCAAAATCAACGCAGACCCAGGCTTACGCCCAAGCCTGCATCAACCCCTATCAGTTACCCACGTAGCTGATGCGGTAGAGGGCGCCAGCGTAGTCGTCAGAGACCAAGATGGAGCCGTCTGGCAAGTTGGCCACGTCCACAGGGCGAGCCAAAGCGCGACCCGTGGTCTTGTCCAGGAAGCCGTCAGCAAAGACTTCCGATGGGCCTGCTGTGCCGTCGGCCTTGATCGGCACGTAGTTGATCAGGTAGCCACTGGGCGTGCTGCGGTTCCACGAACCGTGCGAAGCCACAAACAAACCGCCTTGGTACTTCGCAGGGAAGGCCTTGCCGGTGTAGTGGGTCAGGCCCAGTTGCGCTTGGTGCGCTGGGAACTCGACTTGAGGATAGATCGCGCCAGCAGGCTCTTTCATGTCCTTGAGGTCAGGTGCAGCAGCAGAACCCGCGACCTTGAAACGGCCGTTGTAGTAAGGGAAGCCAAAGTGCTCGCCAGCCTTGGTGAGTTTGTTCAACTCGCCTGGTGGGATGTCATCACCCAAACCATCGACTTGGTTGTCAGTGGCCCAGATGTCACCCTTTGGTCCGATAGAGATGCCTGCTGGGTTGCGCATGCCCTTCGAGTAAACGGTGCGGCCGGAACCGTCCAGACCGTTGAAGCGCAGAACACCACCGATGCCCAGTTGCTCGTACAGCTCGACTTTGTCTTTGGGCTGAACGTTGTAAGGCTGGCCCATGGTCACAAAGATCTTGCCGTCTTTGTCAACCTTGCAAACGCGACCGGTGTGGTTGAAGGATTGCTCTTCCACCGGGATCAGCTTGCCTTCTGGAACCACCATATCGACAGCAACGTCCGGACCTTCATAGAAGTATTCGGCAGCAGGGAAATGCATGATGCGGTTGGATTCAGCCACGACCAGGAAACCGTCTTTGGTGAAGCACACACCGTTGGGGTTGCTGAACTTGATCGAAGGTGCAAAGGCCTTGACTTCGGTCGCAGCGTCGCCGTTGTTGCGGTTGGTCACAGCCCAGACGGTGGTCTTGCGGGTGCCAACGAACAGCATGTTTGTGGAGGGCGCAACGGCCATGTAGCGCGCATCGGGCACCACAGCGTAGAGGTCAATCTTGAAACCGTCAGGGAGTTTGACTTTTTTCAGGTTGGCACGAATGGCATCCGCGTTCTTGCCTTCTTGGGGCACAACGGGAATATTCATATTTGTAGCCGTGTTACCCATGCGTTGGAGCGTGGACAAATTTTTGTCCTGGGCAGAAGCGTTGGAGACCGCCAGCGCAGCAACAGCGAGGGTCATCGCAGAGAGTTTGATCAAGTTCACAAGGTACCTTTAATCAGTTGAAGGGAACATTCCCCGCACGCATCGTAAGATTGGGTAAGGAACGAAATTACCTAGCAGTAACCCTAGCCATCCTGCTAAAACAGACACCCATGTGACTGTTTGCAATAAAAACTGAAATTAATTACTGACACTTCAGAAAAAAATTTGATACCCCTTGCTGAAGCTCAACTTTTAACAAAAAAATTCAATTGAATCATGAAGTTCCTTCACAAAATTTCAAATCACCTCGCTGGATTTGATGGACATTTATCGCCGCAAACAATACAACTCAGCAACATGGTCCAACACACTTTTCAGACAGCCGCAAATCAAACTGTTCTTCAGATCACTGACCTCACCGGCGGCCATGGCCCTTCACCACTTTGCCATGCACTGAGCCTGCGTATCCCCTGCGGCATCACCGCCGTGACCGGCGACGAAGGCACAGGCAAAACCAGTCTGCTGCGCTTGCTGGCCACCGACCTGACACCCACCCACGGTCAACTTGCCACAGCCAGCGCCACGTGGCCCGAACAGGCCAGCGCTTACCGACAGGACGTGTTCTGGTGCGACCTGCAATCACCCAAACACGACGAAACCAGCGTGCAAGCGTGCTGGGACGCCATGCGCGCCCATTACCCCCACTGGGACGACGCGCTGCTGCAAGAGCTGGCCGAAGAACTCGACATGGTGCAGCACAGCCAAAAGCGGCTGTTCATGCTGTCAGCCGGCAGTCGCCGCAAAGTGATGATTGCCGCTGGGCTGGCTTCAGGTGCCACCGTGACGCTGCTGGATCAGCCCTTTGTCGCCCTGGACCTGGCCTCCATCCGGGCCATCAAGGGCTTCCTGAATGAAGCGGCCCACCACCCCAGCCGCACCTGGATCGTGGCCGACTACGAAGCGCCCGGTGATGTCACGCTGGCCAGTGTGCTGGCTCTGTGAGCCCTGCAAAGGCTCGCACACCAGCTTCGCACGTTGATGGATTCGGCACACAGAAGTCTGTAATGGTTGCGCCAAGTCGGAGCTGAAGCTACCGACCTGCCAAACCCCACTTCCCCCGTCGGTGGTCGAAGACCTCAATATTTTTGTTATCGGCCCATGGCGGCAGTTTGGGCGCTTGTGGGTGATCGGGCACATGTCGGACTCTTCGAGTGCCGACCTACGAGGGCGCTGTGTTTTTCAGGTCGGTGGTCGAAGACCCCGACATGGGCCTGCGCCGAACCACCCATGTCGGTCCCAAGTTGGGCGCTGCAAAAGCCAAACGACCAGCGCCCCCGCTTCATGGCTCAATCGCTCAATGTCTCAATGCGCCATAGATCAGGTCTTGCATCTGCTCGCGGTAGTACTTGCGCAACTCGCCCGGAGCAGCAGTACCAAAGGCCACCACCAATTGCTCTTTGGGGTCTGCGAAAAAGCCTGTGCCATTGGCACCGTTCCAAGAATATTCACCCGGATTGCCTGGCACCGCCGCCAAGCCGGGCTGCAGGCGCACTGCCACGCCCAGTCCAAAGCCGTAGCCCTCGCGGTGAGGCTCCACGTTCGCCACACGGTTTTGAATGCCTGCGCCCAAATGGTTGCTGGTCATCAACTGCACAAAAGCGGGGCTGAGCACCTGCTTGCCATCCAGACTGCTGCCATTGATCAGCATTTGACCAAAGCGCACGTAATCGCCCATGGTGCCAAATGCGCAGGCACCGGCGCAGTCAAAAGTGGCCTGTTTGTCGAGCCAGACAATGCTCTGGGGCTTGCCGTCCAGCGGGTTGAGCGGGAAAGGCTGCGCCACCTTGGCGCGCTGCGCATCGCTGAGCCTGAAGGTGGTGTTCTCCATCTTCAGCGGCTTCCAGACGGTCTCGCTCAAATGCTCGCCCAGCGATTTACCCGCCACCTTCTCGACCACGGCGCCCAACACATCAACCGACAAGCTGTACTCGAACACCGTTCCGGGCTGATACACCAGCGGCAGCTTGGTCAGAGCTTCGGCGAACTCCTTGGCTGTGCCCATGTAAGAAGCCGCACCGCCGCTGGGCCACACTGCGGCAATCGGGCTGTCACCATCGGGTCGCCCGCCATAAGTGATGCCTGAGGTGTGACGAAACATGTCATGGATCAAGATGGGGCGCTTTTGCGGCTCCAGCGAGAACTTGCCATCCGCCAAAGGCACGCCCACCTGCATGCTGGCGTAGCCAGGAAAGTAATCCAACAACAGTAGTGTCCCAACGTTTTCATATCAGGGCTTCGTAAGTTAATGATTTACCTTGGTTTTTTGGCATTTCAGTCTGGTCTCGATTTGAACTTCGATTCCATAACTTATGGTCTTTTGCGTTCGCACGCAAAGGACCCCAATGAACCAAGGCAAGCTTGTTTTTTCTCAACTCATGGCGTTCTTGCCGCTGAGCACGTTTCGCCGCTGCGTTGCCAAGCACCGAGGCGATCACAAGGTTCAATATTTCACCTGCATGGACCAGTTCTTGACCATGGCCTTTGCTCAGTTGACCTACCGCGAGTCTTTGCGCGACATCGAGGTCAATTTGCGTGCTCAAGCCAAGCGGCTTTATCACATGGGACTGCGCTGCAAGACAGTTTCTCGCAACACCTTGTCCAACGCCAATGCAACCCGGCCTTGGCAAATCTACGCCGACTTCGCGCAACACCTGATCGCCATGGCGCGCCCGCTGTATGCCGCAGGTCTGGAACACCTGGAAAACCAAGGATGTGAGCGGCATCTCGCTCGCCTCCTATTTGATTTTGACCTTTGGCTTGGGCATGTGGCTGGCCTATGGACTCATGATCGGTGATTTGCCACTGACCGTGGCCAATGCTGCCATGGTGTTCTTGACCGGCGCCATCGTGGTGATGAAGTTCGTGTTCGGGCGCAGCGCCAATTGACCCCACCCAGATGCTTTTGCGATTGAGGTCGCCGAGTCATTTCAGATAGGGCTGCAACCAACCCATTTGGGGTTTGTCCTGGCCATTTTCGGGTTCAATCGAATTTTGGTATCCCCCTGATCCGGGTGCCCATGGCCCGCCAGCCCACCAGGCCCATCCTGTCCAGACATCGGCGTTTAGGTTCAGGTGGTCCAGCAAACCTTGTACAGCTGCTTTGCAGGTGGCTGTATTGGGGCCTGCAAACTCAGCTAAAAAGGCTTTGGCTTTTTGGACTTTGAGCCATTGGGTAAAGGGCGTCAGTCGATCCACGCCCGCGCTGGTGCTGCTGCATTGTGCTTGATCACCACCGCCAAATTGATCGAGGTATTGGTGAACCTCGTACACCATGCGGTTGAGCGGGTCTTTCACTTGAGGCATGTAGCGATCATTCTGGTTGTCAAACCAGTTCCATGCGCTGGTCCAGCCATTGCCGGGCAAAGTGATGAGGTGACCTGCCCCTGTGGCCCGGATGGCCGTCACTGCCGCTTGCGCCGTGTTGGCCCATTGCGCTGTGGGCACATCAAAAGGCTCATTGACCAGGCCAAATTGGACCAGTGGCTGATCCATGAAAACTACGGCCAATCGGGACCAAAAATCTGCAAATGCGCTGTTGGGCACAGTGAGGTCATTGGGGTCGCCAATCACATGGTCATCGTAACGCGCAAAATTGTGTGGATTGAGCAGCACCGTCTGTCCGTTGTCCGTGCCGGCCTTGACAGAGGCTTTCAATTTCGCAAGTTCGTTGGCATCCAGTGCTTTGTACAACTCCGGCTGCATGCGCTCCCACACAAAATTGATGCGCAACATGTTCATGCCCTTGCTCTGAAAATAGTCCGCCTCAGCTTTCGTGGGGTAAGGAGGTTCTGCATTGCGCGACCCCCACTCTCCACCAGACACAGAGAGTCCTCGCAAAGGCAAGCCACTGGCATAGGTCATGCTGTTGACGCACTGCACAGCTACAGAACCTGCCTTGTCCTGCTGACCTGCCGCTTGATTGACCATGCAGGTTTGCCCCACGGGCTGGCTTTTGATGCTCACCAAGAACGAGGCACCCAAATCCACAGCTTGAGGAAAACTGAAGTTTTGTGCCCCAGCCGGGATGGCCAGTTCCTTGGCCCCGTTGGCTTGCAACACCAAGCCATCGCCTATCAAGCCCTTGACCGAGCCGCGCACGCTGAAGCCTGCAGCACATTGGATGTTGATGTTGCTGATCGCCGCCACACCCAAGGCACCCGAGGCATTGGCAACCGAGCACGCCTGGTCCTGAGGCGAGGCGGTGACCACCACGCTGTAAGACGTGCCTTGTGGGAATTCACCCAAACTGAAACTACCGTTGCTGCTGAGTGTGATGAAGCCTGGACTGAGCGCGTTGACACGCAGCCTGACCGATTGCCCCGCAGTCAGCCCACTCAACACACCACCCAAGGCATAGGCTTTCTTGCACAACACACTGACCGTGGTCACCGGCGCATCCAGCACCGCACCCAAATCAGCACCTGATGCGCAATACGTTCCCGGTGGCTGCGTTTTGACAATCACGTTATAGCCGGAGCCTGACGCCAATGGTGTCTTGAACGTGAACGCCCCGTTGGCGTTCACGTTCAGGTCATCGCCGCCGTTGTTTTGCAACACGATGGTGTCACCCGCCGCCAACCCCGACACACTGCCGCCGACGGTGTAAGCACCCACAGGGGCAGAATCCATAAGGCCACCACCACCGCCACAAGCGCTGAGCAACATACTGGCCAGCCAACCTAATCGGGTCAGCAGTTGTGGGATGCAATCGTGCATGAGTCGCTGAGTGGTCATGGGCATCTTTTGGTGGTGGACATTTGAACGGTACATGGCTTATTTCCAGAACACCGGGCCGCTGCTGACGGAAATGGGTTTGTTGCTTTGCGTGGTGTGGCCATCAGCCACCAGGCCATAGTTGTTGCGCCCCCAGCAACTCATGAGCCCACCACTGCGCAGTGCGCAGGTATGTTCATCACCGATGGCCATCGCTACGGCATCGTTCAAGTCCAAAACCATCACTGGATTTGGAACATCGTTCACACCACCATTGCCGAGTTGACCGAAAGTATTGCCACCCCAACAGACCATGGCACCCTCACTTTTGAGGACACACGTTCGCCCATAGCCTGCCTTCATGGCGGCAATTCCCGTCAAGCCCGGCACCATGGTGGGTTGGTTTTGGTCAGGCCCATTGCCGATACTCAACTGCCCGGATGCATTCCACCCCCAACAAGCAACGGTGCCCTCGGCTTTGAGTGCACATGAATGACCACCTCCAGCGGCTACAGCGACCACACCGCTGAGTCCATAGACCGGGATAGGGCGTGAACTGTTGGCATTGGATTGATCTCCCAACTGTCCAAATATGTTGTTTCCCCAACACACAACACTGCCTTCGAGCTTGAGCGCACAAGTATGCGTCCCGCCCGCAGCCAAAGCCACAACGCTTGCCAATGCAGGCACGGTGACGGGCTTGTTCTGGTTGTTGAATGTGCCATCCCCCAGCTGTCCTGCAGTGTTCAACCCCCAACACGCCACCTTCCCATCGCTTTGAAGTGCGCAGGTATGCTTGGCACCTGCCGCAAGTGCGACGACACCACTCAAACCCGGTACTTGGGTTGGGCTGTTTCTGTTGTTGGTCGTTCCGTCACCGAGTTGGCTTTCGTGGTTATAGCCCCAACAAAACACCAAGCCATCTGTTTTCAAGGCGCAGGTGTGGAAATTGCCAGCGACCACGGCCTGCGCATTGCTCATGGCTTGAACAAGCTGGACGCCTTGGTTGTTGGAACCATCTCCAAGCTGCCCATAGATATTCGCTCCCCAGCAAAGCACCGTGCCGTCTGCCTTGAGTGCACAGCTGTGCCCCATGCCCAAAGCAATCGGGTCTACTGCTGTCACATCGGTGTTGCGACTCATGGGACTGCCGTTGACCGTAGCGCTGGTGGTCACACGGAAGCTGCCTGCACTGCTCCAGACCTTTTGCACACGATCACTGCTGCTGTCTGCGCTGCCATCACCCCATTGCCAGCGCCAATCGACGGCGCTTTGCTGACCCACCTGGGCGCTGTAGTTGTAGCGTGTGTTGACCACTGCGCGGCCAGGGCCGCTGACGGCCAATGCATCGCAGCTCACTTGTACGTTGGTCACGTCCGCACTGGCGGTGCCGCTGCCGTTGGCGACGGCACAGCCTTTACCCGCCGGGGCGCTGAGCACCTTGACGCTGTAGGCCCCACTGACCTTGGTGGCAAAGACAAAGGGCTTGGCCGCATCACTGACGCTGAGGGTGAGTTCATCCCCTGCGTTGTTTTGCAATTTGACACTGTCGTTGCCACTCAAACCCGTGACGCTGCCGCCGATGGCGTAGCTGCCCGCTGATGCACCGCCACTGCCGCCATCACTACCGCCACCGCCACAAGCACAGAGCAACAAACTGGCGATCAGACCGAGATTGGCGATCAGACGTTTTTTCATGGTTGAAAGATGGTGCATGACATCACTCCTGACCCGTTTTGAAACGCAGGCCGTTGTTGGACGGGAACATGGGCACCAGCGCCGAGGACACGGCGTACTGGTTGGCACTGTCTGCCGCCAGATACAACTGACCGTCGCAGCCGATGGCGACCAGCACGGTGTCGCTGGCGTTGAATTTGCATATCGTGGGTGCTGCCGAGTTGCCTGTGTCGGTCAACGCCAGGGTCAAACCGTTGTATTGATCGTTGACGGCTTGAAGAATGCTTGAGCGGTCATTGAGCCAGCCGCCCTGGCCTTTCCAGTTGGCAAAGCGTGTGGGCATGATTTGTCCACTCAGGGGCCGATTTCTCAAGGTGTCCAGCGGGTCGGCCACGGCATAGGCCATACCGGTGTTTTGAATGCTGCCCAAAACAGCCAGATGCCCTTGGGTATCGCTTAAAAATGCATAGTTGAAATTGCCTTTGACAAAGTCGGCTGCGGCCACCTGACTCAACGGCACACCCGACAGTTTGTCGCGCACCGGGGCAAACCGCAAAGCGGCATCATCTGAGGGGGTATCGGCTGCAGCCACACCATAAGCACTGGCGGCTTCACCTGCAAACCAGAGGGCACCGTCCTGGGTGCGTACCAACGTCTGGTGGTAATAAGCCGTGCGGTTGGGGATGACCCAACTGACATTGGTCATGACTTGGCCATCGCTGCGCAGGGCGGGGCGAAAGCCCTGTTCGATGTCACCCAGGCTGGTGCTGTTCAAGCCCAGGTTGCCGTGGGTGTTGTAGCCTGCAACCCAAAGGCTGGCATCCCAACGCACGGCAAACACTGAGCCATCGGCATCGGTGGCGATCTGCCGGACATTGTTCAGAGGCTGACCGGCATTGTCTTTGGTGGCCACCAGTTGCATGCGGTCACTGCTGTCGTCGCTGGCGATGCCCAGGCCACCGCCCACGCCGGGGTTGTTGCTGCCAGCAGCCCACAGGCTGCCATCGCTGCGCAGCACATACACCTTGCCTGCGCTGGCTGCCACTTGTACAGCGTTTGTGACCGCCCCTTGGCTGTCACGCATGGGCGCAAATCGTTCGCTGCGGGCACTGACACTGCCAATGCCCAAACGACCGCTGTCGTTGTTGCCTGCGGCAAACACCGCACCGTCTGCACGCAAGGCATAACTGCTGGAGCCTAGTGCCGCCATTCGACTTTGCACATGGCGAATGTTGCGCAAGGGCTGATCATTGCTGTCGAGTGCATCGCCCCACATATCAGGGCGACCACTGACACCTGTGCTGCGCGTTTCTGCCTGAACGTCGTCATCCCCTGTTGCCAGCAGACGATCATCTTGCGTCACCACAAACGATTGACTGCAGGATTCATCAAACAGACAGCCGTAGACGCTGCGTGCCGTGGATGAAGGCAATTCCGAATTCATAAAATTTGACAGAGCACCCTGCTGATAAAACCCCGCGGTCAAACCCAGCCCGTGAGGCGCTAAATCATCACCTCTGGCTGTTGTCTGCAGTTTGCCGCTTGTGTCAATGGCCATCGCAAACTGGGCCAAGGTGTTGCCACTGGTGATCACGGTTTGCGCCTGCATCACGTTGACCTGCATTTGGCGATTGGCGGTATAAGGATTGCCTTGTTCGTCTTTGGCGTTGACGGTCAAGGTGATGCGCAACATGTTGTCTGGCCTGGATACTCGGGCGTCATAGTTGTAGTTGCTGACTTGGGTACTGGTCAATGCCGCGCTGGCATCGCCCATGTCCCAGCTGTAGGTAGCTTTGTCCTTGAGACTACCTCCCAATACCGCTCTCACATTGAGCCTGTCGCCTTTGAGCAGCGCCAGTTTGTCTGCTGTCAGGCTTTGCACGCACAGCACGGCACAGTCGCCTGCGATGTTGTTGCTGCCGTTACCACTGTTGTTGTTGCCATTGTTGTTGCCGGTGTCTGCGCTACCGCTTCCTCCGCCCCCACAGGCGACCAGCGAGGCCAATGCCATGGCGCTCAAATACCGATAGATGTTTTTCATAGGTGCTCCCTGATGGATGTGTTTTGTTTGAATATCAATTTCCCACTTTGAGCTTTCCGCCCTTGCCCAAACCGCCTTTGACTTGCTGCGGTTTGTAGTTACGCAGGACCTTGACCGTCTGGTTGTAGGCATCCATGAAGGCCGCTGCGATCACTTTGCCTTGTGGTGTGTTGCTGTAGCCACCCAAGCCTGCACCTGCCCCGCTGAACAGAGCGCCGAAGGCTGCACCAAAGTCGGTCTTCTTGGCACTGCCTTCGGCCGCTGCAATTTGCACGCCCGATCGGTTGTCCACCAGGGTCAGCAACACGTTAGCCTCTCGCGTGTGGATGCTGCCAGCAGCACCCAGCAAGGCACCACCCCATCCCCCAACCAAACCGCCCAACGATCCGGCCATTCCGCCTGTGTTTCCGGCAGAAAACTGGATATCTGGTGTCAAACCAAAATCGGATGCCACCATCTGGCCTTTGCCAAAGTTGGAGCCTGCGCGGGTTTCACCACTGTCCATCAGTTGGCGCTCTCGGCTCATGGCCTGCATCCCTGCACGGCTGCGGTCCACGACCACAAAGCAGTTGCTTTGCTGCACCAGCAATCGCAACAAATTGGAGGTAGGGGGCAGCTTGTATTGGCCTGTCAGGACACTGAACCATTCAGACTGTTGGTTTTCCACCAGTGACAAGGTGCCCAGTGGTTCGCTGCATTTTTCAAGCTGGGTGTTGGCATTGGTGCTGGCGTCGCCGCCTGCTGCGCCGGTCGCCACGATTTTGGCGCTTTCATCGCCCATCTTGATGGGCATGCTGTCGCAGGCGCTGAGCAGCATGGCGGTGCCTATGACCAGCAAGCGCCACGAACATGTGCAGTGATATTTTGTGTTCACGGTTTTCTCCTGGAGTGAAATCAAAATTTGCTGGCGCAGACCTTGGCGTTGCCAGCTTTGAGCAACACGGCTTGCTGGTAAAGCTTCATGGCACTGCCACCCGAGAGGGCTTTGCCTGCATCCAGGCCCCAACAGGTTTCGTACTTCACGGCGGCGCCAAACATGCCAGCTTCGGTGCTGCCCAGTCGCTGATGCGAGCCCCATGCCAGCAATTTGTTGGTGCTGGGTGTGTCGTGGGCAACATAGCTGTAGTTGGCCCCTTGATAAGGCCAAACGCCGCTCAGAGGCAGTTCATAACAGCCACTTTTAGGATCCAGACTGAGCACACTGCAGTCCTGGTCTCGGTGCGAGACACCCCAGTTGATATCGTTGTTGACGTCTTTACCAAAGCCGCCTGCATAGTCGTCCTGGGCCAGCCCCGCAGGTTCAATGCCTTGCGTGTTGACCGCCAGCAAACCGGTTTCAAATCCGTTTTGTGTGCTCATGATGTGCATGCGGTTCACCCCATCGTCAACACCGTTCCAGCGCCACGGCGTATTCCAGTGCAAGGGGTTTCGCGCATTGAGCGTACGAAAGACTCTGCTCGCATCTTTCCAGACCACGGACTGCAAGAGCGCTTGTGTCTCCGAGTTGGCGAACTCCATCGCACCATAGGGGCCGCGCACATCAAACATCACCAAACCAGCTTGCGGTACGGCACTGATGTCGTAGTGAATGGCGATACGTGGGTAATCGGTTCCGGCCTCGATATACCAGTCAATGGTGACTGGCGTGTCATAGCGCTTGTGCAGTGTCAGGTCTTTGGGCGTCTCGCCATTGCTGCATTGACCCATGTCGGCATCGTATTGACAGACCCAGGCGTTGGTGGTGCCCCAGCGGTAGTAGTTTTGCTGAATTCGATGTCGGGCTTGGCGAATGCCATGAAAGCTGTTGCCGCCTTTGGAAGGCAAAGTCAAGCCC
Organism: Limnohabitans sp. T6-5; assembly: GCF_003063315.1. GTDB lineage: Bacteria > Pseudomonadota > Gammaproteobacteria > Burkholderiales > Burkholderiaceae_C > Limnohabitans_A. Next base: position 1,327,378 of record NZ_NERV01000001.1, on the reverse strand, counting down.
CTCGCTGAGTCGTCTTCACCATGCAGCTGGGCAATGGTGTTTGCGCCGTCGTACCAACGGTATTTTTCATGCGAGACAAAGTAGCCAAAGCCACCAAATGCCTCATCGGCTGCGGCATTGACCGTGATGAGCGTCTGACCGTCTACACCTTTGTACGTCGCCTGCACTGCATAGCCGCCATTGCCAGGATTGCCATTGCCTTGTTTTTTGAGCGAGAGGGTACGTGGCAAGCCTCGGCTATCGGGCCAGCTGTATTGGCACACCGACACTGCGCTGCCGTTGAGGTTCAGGCTCACATCGCTCGCCTGCACGCCGCCTGCTTCACCCCCTGCGCAGCTGAGATCGCTGTAGCCACTACTGCCACTACCGTCACTACCGCCACTGCCTCCACTGCTGTCTCCGCCTGGATTGCCATTGCCGCCACCGCCACATGCAGTCAATGTCACGATGGCCCAGCACATGGCGGCCCTGCCCATCCTTTTTTTCGTAGCGTTCATGTCTGAGTCTTCTTGTCTTGTTGGCTGAACTTGGCTTGCATGTAGACGCTCAGACAGTCCCATCAAATTCGGTCTCAATGAGCTGCTTGTCGTGGCAGACCCGTCGGCCGTCAGTCTGGTTTGACCGTTCAGCCTTTTGACAAGCCATCCTTGTCGGTGTCGGTGTGTTTGAAGCCAATGTGTTGCCCACTGACAGGAGCGCGAGCAGCCCCAAAAGGCTGGACAAACTCAATGCCACGTAAATCGGTAAAGCGGGGTTGACTTTGTTGAAACTCATTTTTTGACCTTTCAGTGCTGCTTATGGTTCTGATGTGCTGCCGTGTTGCTTGGATCACATTTTTCAATGGACCCATCAATGGATATTATGGCCATATCCATAAAAAATTGAGACAAGGGTTTGCCAGAGTTGTAATTTTTTGTTTTCTTAAGTTCTCTTTTGAAGCAACCGGAGTGCGTCTGATGCGCAGCCAGCTTTTTATCGGTCTGAAGCGTCTGAATAAAGCACTTGAGATCTTGCCGCAGGGCTGGATCGCCAGGGCCTGGGCGTCTTCTGCTGGTATCATGTTTGGATTGGTTTTTTGATAATTTGGACATGTCCATACCCCCCCCTTTAACACCCTATTTCTCGCCCCATGGCGACGAATCCGAGGCTAGAGCCCTGGCAGCAGAGGGGATGACCGAGCAGCTCGGTCAGGGGCGTGCAGACCCCGCAACCACCTGGGCACTGCACAGCACACAAGGTGAATCCTTGTGGCGTCAATTGCACATGCAGCTGGTCGGCAAGTTGCAGCAGGGAGTTTGGAAAGCCGGTCAAACATTGCCTTCCGAACGCGACTTGGCTGAACAATTGGGTGTCAGCCGCATCACCGTCAAACGCAGTTATGACGAGCTGCGCCGCACAGGCTGGATCAGCAGCGGATCGGGGCGTGGCGGCAGTACCGTGCTGCATCCGACACCCAAGTTACAAGCCCCCTTGGGTCAACTCAAAGGCTTTACGCAAGAGATGCAGGAGCAGGGCAAAAAAGCCCGCACACGCATATTGCTGCGTGAGGTCGTTCGTGACCGGATGATTGCATCGATATTCGGACTGCCGTCCAACTCGTCATTTCTGCATCTGGTGCGTTTGCGTTTTGGCGACGATACACCCATGACGCGGGAAAACGCCTGGTACGACCTGGGTTTGGCCCCTTCCATGGTCGATTGGGATGGCATGGGTTCAGCCTATGAACTGCTGCGCCAGCAATGCGGCTTGACGCTCGAAGGTGCAGATCAAACGGTAGAAGCGGTCTTGAGCACCGAGGAGGAAGCCAGGGATTTCGGCTTAGCTGAACCTTTACCTTGCCTGCTGTTCAAACGCCACACACGCGTGAGTCCATCCAAGCAGTTGGTCGAGTACGCTGAAGGAATGTTTCGCGGCGACATCTATGTCTACCGCATGCCTTTGTCAATTTGAATTCAGGCAATCGACAAAGCCTGCCCCGGGCGATAGCGCTCTCGCAATTCGATCATTTGCGCTGCATGGGGCAAGGCATCCAGTACACCCTGGGTGGCTGCCAGGTGAGCACCACACACATGGGCTTGCTCCAGTGCCACTTGGCAACGTTTGAGATTCGACATCGCTGTGTTTTGCTGAGCCAGCCAGGTAGCCACAAAGCCGCTGGCAAACGCATCGCCGGCACCCACGGTATCCAGCGCCTGAATCGCGGGGGCTGGCATGTACAAACCGCGAACTCCGCAATGGGATGCTGGCTCTCTCCAATACATCGCTGCGCCTTGCTCACCGAGCGTGATCACCAACTGCTGCGCTGCTGGCCAGCCTTGCCAGAAAGTGGTCAATTGGCTTTCAATGTCAGTTTGCATCTGTGGCCATTCGCTTGGCCATGGTGCCTCAACACCCAACAGGGCTTGCGCCTCCGTTTCGTTCACCAGCACAGTGTGCGTACTATGGAGCAGCGAATCCGGGGGCTGTTGCCAAGGCGACGGATTGAGCACCGTGACAATGCCCGCTGCGTGCGCGATGGCAAAGGCCTCAGCCACGGCTGATACCGAAGTCTCAAACTGCCCATACACAAGTTGGGACGCTTCGATCTGGGCTTTCGCCGTTTGAACGTGTGAGGGCGCCAGCAACAGGTTGGCCCCGGGGTAGACCGCAATGGCATTTTGTCCATCGGCACCAATGAGCCCAGCCCCCCAGCCTGATGCACCGGGAAATTGAATCACATGCCTGGTGGAAAGCCCCTCATGCTGTAGCACCTTCAACAGCTCTTGGGCAGCACCGTCTTGCCCACAACCGATCATGACTTGCACATTCAGACCCAGTCGACGCAAGCCAATCGCCACATTAAAACCTTTGCCTCCAGGTTCAACCGACAGACCCGTGGCTTGAAAGGTTTCACCCGCCTTGGGCAAGCGCTGCACATGCCAACAACAGGCCTGCACATGGTTACCCAGCACAAAGACAGAAACAGCCTTGTCCATTTTTTAGCTCCCCTGAAACAGGGCATTGCGCAGGCAAGTCATGCGCAAGCCTTCAAAGGTAACAGAGGCACTGGCCTGCGGTGCAAACGCATCAAAGGCATGAGGTGCATCGGCAAATTCATGCAATTCGCAAGGCACTCCTGATTGATGCAAGCGCTTGGCATAGGCTTGGTTCTCCGCATAAAACAGGTCGATGGTGCCAATGGCGATAAAGGCTTCAGGCAAGCCAGACAGATCATCGACCTCAGACGGACTGAAATAAGGCTGTGCGGCCATGGCAAGCGCCATGTCAGCGGGCAAGGACGCCAATGCGGCAGCACGGGTGTCCAGCAGACTGTGCCAAGCTTGGCGATTGCACGCACCCGTCCAAAGCAAGGTATCTGAGGCGTCTTGTGCAACGCGGGTGCGTGAGTCCAGCATGGGATACATCAACCATTGCAAGCAGGGAAGAATCGCCTGAACACCGGTAGTCCGTGACCGATCACGCAGCCGCAACACCAAGCTGGCGGCCAGCCCACCACCGGCACTTGCACCACCCACCGCAATGCGCGGTGTCCGGCACGATGGCAATGCCTCGGAAAGCAACCAGTCCCACGCCGCCTCGGCAGCCAACAAGGCATGCGGATAAGGATGTTCTGGCGCCAAGGGATAGTCGAGGCTGAACACACGGATGCCCAGATCATCGGCAAATCTTTGGCACAGCACATCATCATGAAGGGCTTTGCCCATGACATAGCCGCCCCCGTGGAACCAGAGCAAAGCAGGCCACGTATCAGAAGCACAGCTTTGCGCTGGTCGATATTCATGCAGCACTACAAGGCAGCCGCAGCCCTTCAGTGGATGAGAAGCAAAGGGGGCCGGAACTGCAACCGCTTCACAGACCCGGTTAAGGCGTTCACGCATCGATGGAATGTCGTGCAATTCAATTCCCCCACCCAAAGCTATCAGCAATTGGGCAAGGGGTTCTTGCAGCTCTTGTGACAGATTCAAGCTGTCAACCTCCATCGTTTAAAGCATCAAGCTGCTTTCACAGCATCCACATTGCGCAAACGGATGTGAAGTTCGCGCAATTGCTTTTCATCCACTGGGCTAGGTGCTTGGGTCAGCAAACACTGAGCGCGTTGTGTCTTTGGGAAGGCGATCACATCGCGGATGGACTCTGCGCCGGTCATCAGCGTGACGATGCGATCGAGGCCAAAGGCCAGGCCGCCGTGTGGAGGCGCGCCGTATTGCAGGGCGTCGAGCAGGAAGCCGAATTTGAGCTGAGCTTCTTCTGGTGTGATCTTGAGCGCGTCAAACACTTTTTGTTGCACGTCAGCGCGGTGGATACGCACCGAGCCGCCGCCCATTTCCCAGCCGTTGAGCACCATGTCATAGCCCTTGGAGATGCACTTCTCGGGGGCGGTGACCATCCAGTCTTCGTGGCCGTCTTTGGGCGCGGTGAAGGGGTGGTGCACGGCGGTGTAACGCTGGCTGTCGTCGTCGAACTCGAACATGGGGAAGTCGACCACCCACATAGGCGCCCAACGGTCTTCAAACAAACCGTTTTTCTTGCCGAACTCGCTGTGGCCGATCTTGATGCGCAGGGCACCGATGGCGTCGTTGACGATCTTGGCCTTGTCGGCGCCAAAGAAAATCAAGTCGCCGTTTTGCGCGCCCGAGCGCTCCAACACAGCATTGAGGGCCGCGTCGTGGATGTTCTTGACGATGGGCGACTGCAGACCTTCACGGCCTTTGGAGAGGTCGTTGACGCGGATGTAGGCCAGGCCCTTGGCACCATAGATCTTGACGAACTCGGTGTAGGCGTCGATTTCGCCACGGCTGATGCCACCGCCTTCGACGGAACCATTGGGCACGCGCAGGGCGACCACGCGGCCGCCCTTCATGTTGGCAGCGCCCGAGAAGACTTTGAAGTCCACATCGCCCATGACGTCGGTCACTTCGGTGAACTGCAGCTTCACGCGCAGGTCAGGCTTGTCCGAGCCATAGATGTGCATGGCGTCCTGGTAGGTCATGACCGGGAACTCGCCCAGGTCCACGCCGATGGTCTTCTGGAAAACGCGTTTGATCATGCCCTGGAACATGTCGCGGATTTCTTCTTCGGTCAGGAACGATGTTTCGATATCGATCTGGGTGAATTCGGGTTGGCGGTCGGCACGCAAGTCTTCGTCTCGGAAGCACTTGGTGATTTGATAGTAGCGATCGTAGCCCGCCACCATGAGCAGCTGCTTGAACAGCTGGGGCGACTGGGGCAAGGCAAAGAAGTGGCCGTCGTGCACGCGGCTGGGCACCAGGTAGTCGCGGGCGCCTTCGGGTGTGCTCTTGGTGAGCATGGGGGTTTCGATGTCGATGAAGCCGTTTTCATCGAGGTACTTGCGCACTTCCATCGCCACTTTGTAGCGCAGCATCAGGTTGTTTTGCATGTAGGGACGGCGCAGGTCCAGCACGCGGTGGGTCAGGCGGGTCGTCTCGGACAGGTTGTCTTCATCGATCTGGAAAGGGGGCGTGACAGAGGCGTTGAGCACGATCAGTTCGTGGCACAGCACTTCGATCTTGCCGCTTTTGAGGTTGTCGTTGGTGGTGCCATCAGGGCGAGCACGCACCACGCCTTTGATCTGGACACAAAACTCGTTGCGCACGTCTTCGGCGACTTTGAACATCTCTGGGCGGTCGGGGTCGCACACCACTTGCACATAGCCTTCGCGGTCGCGCAGGTCAATGAAGATCACGCCGCCGTGGTCACGGCGACGGTTGACCCAGCCGCACAGGCTCACGGTTTCGCCGCTCAGGGCTTCGGTCACCAGACCGCAATAGTGGGAACGCATGGACATGTTGTTGGACTTTCTAGATTCGGAAATCGTCGGGCAATTGATTCGCCCAGCGTACAAGGTTTATTGAGGGGTTGCGGCTGCGACCTGAGGCAGTGAGTCGGGGCCACCAGGCACCACCACCCCCATGGAGATGATGTATTTCAGGGCGTCATCGACCGTCATGTCGAGTTCGATCACATCGGCCTTGGGCATCATCAAAAAGAAGCCGGAGGTGGGGTTGGGTGTGGTGGGCACATACACGCTGACCAGGGGCTGGTCAAAATGACGCGCCACTTCACCGCCTGGCGTACCGGTCAGAAAGGCGATGGTCCAGGAACCCTGGCGCGGATACTGCACCAGCAGGGCTTTCGAGAAGGCATGGCCGCTGCCGGAAAACAAGGTATCGGCCACCTGCTTGACGCTGGTGTAGATGCTGCGCACCACAGGGATGCGGTTCATCAGGTTGTCCCACTGGCGAAACAACCACTGACCAAACATGTTGGCCACAAACACACCGGTGAAAAAAATCACCAGCGCCACCAGGATCACGCCCAGGCCCGGCACACCGCGCAGGTAATCAGCCAAGGCATGCATGCCCGGGATCAGCGTGTCAGCCGCAAGCAAAACAGCCAGAAAGATGCCATCCAAGAGCCCCACCAACCAAGTCAGCACCCAGACGGTGATGCCCATGGGCAGCCACACCAGAAGACCGGTGATGAAGTACTGTTTCAAGCTGCGTTGTTTCATGGAGGCTGATCCGTCAGGTCTTAATGGCAGGCGCAAGACGCGCCACAGCCACCGGCCGCATCGGCAGAACCGGAGGACTCAGTGGTCGAAGAGGAAGCAGGCGACTCGGAAGCCCCGGCTGTCGAAGCGACAGCAGCACCGGTGACACCGCCACCGCCTTTGAAGTCGGTGGCGTACCAACCCGAACCCTTGAGCTGAAAGCCCGGGGCGCTCAGTTGCTTGCTGAATTTGGGCGCACCGCAGGCCGGGCAATCGGTCAGGGGGGCGTCGGAGATTTTTTGCAGAACGTCCTTGGCATGTCCGCAGGACTCACACTTGTAGGCGTAAATGGGCATGAAGAGGGCTCTTTTCAGGTGGAAATCAAAACCCTCAATTATAGGCGGGGGGGCGCCACGACAAGCCCCACCGGCCTTATTGACCTGACCCGCTCACGCAGCGCCAACCAGTTTGTGGTGCGAAGCATGCTGGTTGCGGATGGCCTGACGTCCCCAGGATCCCATCAGCATGCCCGTCAGACTGGCCAAAACACCCGCCAATTGGGCAGGAAATTCTTGGCCCGCAGGTGTAAAAGTGAACAGCAACCACGTCAACAGGCCCAGAACAATGGAAAGCAGTGCGCCCTGGGTGGTGGCTTTTTGCCAGTACAAGCCACAGGCCAGCGGCACAAAAGCCCCGACCAGCGTGACTTGGTACGCCCCTGAGACCATTTCGTAGATGCTGCTGCCCTGCATCGCGATGGCATATGTCAGCACCAGCCCGCTGAACACCAACACGGTCACGCGCATGGCCAGAAGCTCTTGCTTGTCGCTTCGGTGCGGAAAGAACTGGCGCCAGATGTTCTCAGTGAAGGTCACGCTGGGCGCCAGCAGGGTGGCCGAAGCACATGACTTGATGGCCGAGAGCAGCGCCCCGAAAAACAGCACTTGCATGACAAAAGGCATCTGGGTCATGACCAGCATGGGCAAGACTTTTTGCGGATCATCCTGAATCAGCTGCGTGGCCTGCTCTGGCATGATGATCAAAGCGCTGACCACCAAAAACATGGGCACAAAGGCAAACAGGATGTAAAAAATGCCGCCAATCACCGGCCCCCGGGTGGCGGCATATTCGTTGTTGGCTGACATGACGCGCTGAAACACGTCTTGCTGAGGAATGGAGCCCAACATGATGGTGATGGCCGAGGCCACAAAGAAGAGGATGTCTTTGAGGTGGGGTTCGGGCCAGAACTTGAACATGTCCTGACTCACGGCCAGCGCCAGCACCTTGTCGGCGCCGCCCGCCTGTTGCCCGGCAAACACCGCCAGAATGGACAGGCCAACCACCAGGATGATCATCTGGATGAAGTCGGTGATGGCCACCGACCACATGCCACCAAACAGGGTGTAGGCCAGGATGGACACCACCCCGATGACCATGCCCACAGGCAAACTGATGGCACCGTCGGACAACACATTGAACACCAGACCCAGCGCGGTGACCTGGGCCGACACCCAGCCCAGATAGCTGACCATGATGATGATGGAACAGATCACCTCCACACTGCGACCATAGCGTTCACGAAAGTAGTCACTGATGGTCAAGAGTGTCATGCGGTAGAGCTTGGCCGCAAAGAACAAGCCCACGAGGATCAGGCAGCTGCCTGCGCCAAAGGGGTCTTCCACCACGCCGTGCAGGCCATTGTTGACAAACTTGGCCGGGATGCCGAGCACCGTCTCGGACCCGAACCAGGTCGCAAACGTGGTGGTCACGATCATGGACAAGGGCAAATGCCGACCTGCAATGGCGAAGTCGGCCGAGTTTTTAACGCGCTTGGCGGCCAACAGGCCAATCGCGATGGTCACCAGCAGGTAGGCGATCACGAGGGTCAGCAACACAGCAAAGTCTCCTGTCTATCGGGGTAAAAAAGCAGCAGCTCAGTACAGCTGAAGATGCGACCAGACCTGCAAAACCAGCAAGCTGAGTAAAAAGCCGACGCCCAAATACATCAGGATTTGCAGCAAATTGTTGGTGCGGCGCTGCTCAGCCAGCAGTTGTTCGAGCTGCCTGGCATCGTTGTGTCGTGGCTGCTTGAGGTAGTCGTGCAAAAGGCGTGGCAACTGCGGCAGCAGCTTGGCGTAATGCGGAGCCTGGCCCTTGAGTTCTTCCCACAGCTTTTTGGGACCGATCTGGTCGAGCATCCACTTTTCGAGGAAGGGCTTGGCCGTGCTCCACAAGTCCAGCTCGGGGTCGAGCTGACGGCCCAGGCCTTCGATGTTGAGCAAGGTTTTTTGCAGCAAGACCAGCTGCGGCTGGATCTCGACATGAAAGCGCCGCGACGTCTGAAACAGCCGCATCAGCACCATGCCCAGCGATATTTCTTTCAATGGACGATCAAAGTACGGCTCGCAGACAGCGCGAATCGCGGATTCAAGCTCGTCCACACGGGTGTCAGCGGGCACCCAGCCCGATTCAATGTGGAGCTCAGCCACGCGCTTGTAGTCACGGCGGAAAAAGGCCGTGAAGTTTTGTGCGAGGTATTCCTTGTCGTACTCGGTCAGCGTGCCGACGATGCCAAAGTCCAGCGAGATATAGCGACCAAACGTCTCTGGCGCCAAGCTGACCTGGATGTTGCCCGGGTGCATGTCGGCGTGAAAAAACCCATCGCGGAACACCTGCGTGAAGAACAGGGTCACACCGTCGCGGGCCAGCTTGGGGATGTCCACCCCCGCTTCGCGCAAGCGGTCCACATGACTGATGGGCACGCCGTGCATGCGCTCCATGACCAGCACTTCATTTTGGCAATAGTCCCAGATCATCTCAGGGATCAGCACCAGATCGAGGCCTTCCATATTGCGGCGCAGTTGCGCGGCGTTCGATGCTTCGCGCACTAGGTCCAGCTCGTCATTGAGGTACTTGTCGAACTCGGCCACCACCTCGCGGGGCTTGAGGCGTTTGCCATCGGCGCTCAGGTTTTCGACCCAGCCGGCCATCATGCGCATGAGGCTCAGGTCTTTCTGGATCACGGGCAGCATGCCGGGGCGCAACACCTTGACGGCCACCTCGCGCAGCTCGCCGGACTTGCTGCGCAAGGTGGCAAAGTGCACCTGAGCAATCGATGCGCTGGCCACGGGTTCACGCTCAAAGCTTTCAAAAATGACATCCACCGGTTTGTGGAAAGCACGCTCAATGGTGGCCACCGCGATGTCTGAGCTGAATGGCGGCACACGGTCTTGCAGCTTGGTCAACTCTTCGGCAATGTCCAGCGGCAGCAAATCACGCCGGGTGGACAGAACCTGGCCAAACTTCACGAAGATCGGCCCCAGGCGTTCGAGCGCCTCGCGCAGGCGCACGGCACGGGGAGACCTCAGGTCACGGCCCACCGACAAGATGCGGGCCAGCAGGCGAATCCAGGGTTTCTGGAAGCTGGAGAGCACCAGCTCGTCCAGGCCATAGCGCAAGACGATGAAGACGATGAAGGCGCCGCGACCCAAACGGCTCATGCTGCACCACCCGAAGAACGGGCGAGACCCGTGCCGGGCCGCGAGGCCACAAAGCCGCGCAAGGCCTCCATGGCTTTGCGCGCTGCCTGCGCCAGGGTGTGGGCCGGGGCATCTCCGATCAGGCGGGCCAGGTCTTCTTCGGCATCCCAGCGCACATGGTCAATGAGCCAGTTGATTTCAGCGGCCAGTTGCACATCGCCTTCGATGCGGACTTTGGGTTTGTCGCCACGGGCCAGCGCCGAAGCCAGCGAAACGGGCGACTCTTCCACCACGTTCAAGCGCAGGTCAAAGCCTTCAAAGTGGCCACGCTCCAGCAAGCCTGCGGGGGTGGGCGTCAACTGCAGCTGGATGCGGTCCCAGGCCAGTTCAATGCGCTGGCCTTTTTGACGCGCCAGACGGGCCATGGCCTCGGGTTCGCTTTGCAGCACATGGTTGAGGAACAAGACGAGACGGTTGACCGTTTCATCGACCACCCAGCCCGGAGGCTGAAAGTTGGCGGCCAGATCGGTGACCATTTGGGGCAGGGCCTGAACGGCCCAAGAAAAAGGGGACTGTGTTGCCATAGTCCCCGATTATTCCCGAAAGCTGGCCCCCAGCCGGGGCCATGTCTTTATTGCAGGGCTTGCACGCCAGCCACCAGCCAGCCGCCACCTTGCTTGGACTTGGTCATGTTCCAGACTTCGCGGAAGGGGCTGGGGCCTGCGGAGGCGTCTTCACGGATCATGCCGTTGAACTCGACGCTGGCCAGATAGGCGTCGGCCTGCTCTTCAATACCCAAAAGCTGGGCCTCGAGCATGACCACTTCGGTCTTGTTGGGCTGCCCCGGGAACTGGGCTTCGCGTTCGGCGAGCTGGCTGCGGATTTCAGCCACCATCGTGTCCGTCATCATGGAGCGCAGTGTGTTGATGTCCGAGCGGTCCCAGGCGTCTTGCAGCGTCACGAAATTGCGTTTGGCAGCCGTGACAAAACCATCGACATCAAAGCCAGCCGGAATGCCCCAGGCTTGTGAGCCATTCAAGGCAGAGCCAATCATGGAGCCACCCGTATGGGCTGCAGCAGAACCGTCGAAATGGGTGGGCTGAGCCTCCCAAGGGCGTGCAGACGCATCGTTGCCCACTTTTTCGGGGTTGTATTGCTTGAACGACGCAGGCTGCTCAGCCGTGGCGCCAGCGCCCTGGTAAGCCAAACCACCGGCTTGCGCAGCAGGCGCTGAACGACGGCGCATGATCATGCCGATCACGGCCATCACGGCAAAACCGATCAACAAAGCCATCAAGACGTTGCCAAAAGCGCCGCCCATACCCAAAGAATGGGCCAACCAAGCCAGGCCCAAGCCTGCGGCCAGACCGCCGAGCATGGCACCCCATGGCTTTTTAGGTGCAGGGGCTGCCTGTGTGGGCGCAGCGGGTTTGGCCGCCGACTGTTGGGCCGGCGCTGCGGGCTGCTGAGGGCGCACAGCTTCACGTTGGGTGACTTGGCTCGATTGCTGACCGATCGATTTACCGCCGCCCATACGCCGAGCGGCTTCGGCATTCAAACTGCCCAAAGCCAAAACGCCAGCGAGCAACAGGGTCAAAAACTTGTTCACAATGTCTCCAATGATTCGGAAAAATCACAATTTTGATATCAACACTTGATACCTGCGTGCAAGGCTACCACCCCCGCCGACAAGTTGTGAAAATCGACATGGCCAAATCCGCTGTTTTTCATAAGGGTTTTCAGTTCCTCCTGACCGGGGTGCATCCGAATGGATTCGGCCAGATAGCGGTAGCTCTCTGCATCGCCAGCGACCAGCTTGCCCAGATTGGGCAGGATGTTGAAGCTGTACCAGTCGTAGATTTTTTCCAGCGGCTTGGCCACTTTGGAAAACTCCAAAACCAGCAATTTGCCACCGGGCTTGAGGACTCGACACATCTCTTTCAGAGCCACGTCCTTGTGTGTCATGTTGCGCAGGCCAAAGGCCACGCTGACCACGTTGAAATGGTTGTCCGGGAAGGGTAACTTTTCGGCATCGCACACCAGCGTGGGCAGGGCCAGGCCATGGTTGACCAGGCGGTCACGACCGGTGCTCAGCATGGCCTCGTTGATGTCGGTGTGGACCACGCGGCCGGTGGCACCGACCTTCTTGGCAAACGCCATCGACAAGTCGCCCGTGCCGCCTGCGATGTCGAGCACCTGGTCGCCCTCTTTGAGGTTGGCCACCTGCACGGTGTAGGCCTTCCACACGCGGTGCAGGCCCATGGACATGAGGTCGTTCATCACGTCGTATTTGGACGCGACCGAATCGAACACGCCACGCACATGCTGGGCTTTTTCTTTTTCGTCGACGGTCTTGAAACCGAAATGGGTGGTGCTCATGGGAATGCTTCAGTGGTTGTGGCCGCAGCTGCTGCCTGCTTTTTCGGGCATGGGCGCATCTCGGTCGGTGCCCGCGGCTTGCAGGCGTTCTTCGTATTGTTGCCACAGAGCCGCTTGTTGGTCGCCCAGAAAGTACAGGTACTCCCAGGTGAACAGGCCCGTATCGTGCCCGTCCGAAAACGTCGGCTTGACGGCGTAATTGCCCACGGGCTCGATGTCCGTCACGGCGACATGGCGCTTGCCCGTTTGCAGCGCTTCCTGGCCGGGGCCGTGGCCCTGCACTTCAGCGGAAGGCGAATACACACGCATCAGCTCAAACGGGATGCGGAACTGCTTGCCGTCCGAAAAGCCGATTTCCAGCACTTGGCTTTTACCGTGCAGGGTCAGGAATTCGGGGGTGGGCGTTGCTTGGGTCAATCCAGCCATGGCATTCTTTCGGGTTAAACCAGCACGCGCTCAATGCCACCGGCATTGGCGGCGCTGACGTACTCGGGCATCCAGTTCTCGCCCAGGATGTGCTTGGCCATCTCGACCACGATGTAGTCGGCCTCGAGCAGGCCGTTTTGCAAGTCGTCGCCGAAGCGCGACAGGCCTTGCAAGCAGCTGGGGCAGCTGGTGAGGATCTTGACGTTGTCTTTGGGGCCCACCGCACCGCTGGCGCGCAAGGCGGCTTCGCCTTTGAGGATTTCTTCCTCTTTACGGAAACGCACTTGCGTGGAGATGTCGGGGCGCGTGACGCCCAGCGTGCCCGACTCGCCGCAGCAGCGGTCAGACTTGAGCACCTGATCACCCAACAAACCTTTGACCGTCTTCATCGGGTCTTGCAGCTTCATGGGCGAGTGGCAAGGGTCGTGGTACAGGTAAGCACCTTGCGCTTCGAGCTTGATGCCTTTTTCGAGCAGGTACTCGTGGATGTCCACGATGCGGCAGCCTGGGAAGATTTTGTCGAACTCGTAGCCTTGCAGCTGGTCGTAGCAAGTGCCGCAGCTGACCACCACCGTCTTGATGTCGAGGTAGTTGAGCGTGTTGGCCACGCGGTGGAACAGCACGCGGTTGTCGGTGATGATCTTCTCGGCCTTGTCGAACTGGCCCGAGCCTTTTTGCGGGTAGCCGCAGCACAGGTAGCCGGGTGGCAACACGGTCTGCACACCTGCGTGCCAGAGCATGGCCTGCGTGGCCAAACCGACTTGACTGAACAGGCGTTCAGACCCGCAACCGGGGAAGTAGAACACCGCCTCGGTTTCCGACGTCGTGGCCTTCGGGTCACGGATGATCGGCACGTAGTCGTTGTTCTCGATGTCCAGCAAGGCACGCGCCGTTTTCTTGGGCAGGTTGCCCGGCATCTTCTTGTTGATGAAGTGGATCACCTGCTCTTTGATCGGGGCGGTACCCACGGTGGCCGGTGGTGCGCTGGTCTGCTTGCGGGCAATGCCTTTGAGCAGGCCCGCAGCAAAGCGCTGCGCCTTCATGCCCACACCCACCATGGCGGCGCGCGCCAGCTTGATGGTTTCGGGGTTGGTGGCGTTGAGCATGAACATGGCCGCGGCATTGCCGGGTCGGAAGCTCTTTTGGCCCATCTTGCGCAGCAGGTTGCGCATGTTCATGGTCACGTCGCCAAAGTCGATGTTCACCGGGCAAGGCGTCAGGCACTTGTGGCACACCGTGCAGTGGTCGGCCACGTCTTCAAATTCTTGCCAGTGCTTGATCGACACACCGCGGCGCGTTTGCTCTTCATACAAGAAGGCCTCGACCAGCAGTGAGGTGGCCAAAATCTTGTTGCGTGGGCTGTAGAGCAGATTGGCACGCGGCACATGGGTCGAGCACACGGGCTTGCACTTGCCGCAACGCAGGCAGTCTTTGACGCTGGCCGCGATGTCGCCAATGTCGGACTGCTGCATGATCAGCGACTCGTGGCCCATCAGGCCAAAGCTGGGGGTGTAGGCGTGCGTCAGGTCGGCCGCATGCACATCGTCACCCAAGCCAGTCAGGGCCGCGCCGCGCAGCAGCTTGCCTTTGTTGAATCGGCCTTGCGGATCGACCTTGGCTTTGTAAGCGGTGAAGTTGGCCAACTCGGCGTCGGTCAAAAACTCCAGCTTGGTGATGCCGATGCCGTGTTCACCCGAGATCACGCCGTCCAGGCTGCGCGCCAACACCATGATGCGGGCCACCGCTTCGTGCGCGGTTTGCAGCATCTCGTAGTTGTCGGAGTTCACGGGAATATTGGTGTGCACATTGCCGTCACCGGCGTGCATGTGCAGCGCCACCCAGACACGGCCCTTGAGCACGCGCTGGTGAATGGCCGTGACTTCCGTCAGGATGGGCTGGAAAGCCGAGCCGGAGAAAATGTTTTGCAACGCTGGGCGGATCTGCGTCTTCCAGCTGGCGCGCAGGCTGTGGTCTTGCAACTGGGGGAAGAGCTCGTCCACTTGCGTCAACCAAGCTTGCCACTGGTCACGCACCTCGCGCACCACGGCCAGGGCCTGCGCCACGCGGTCTTCCAGCAACTCGGCCGAAGCGATTTCGTTGACGTCGTCTTGCTTGCCCAGTGGCAGGTTGCCGCGCTCCAGGAAGCTTTCCAGCTCGGCACAAAACTTGAGCTTGTTGCGCAGGCTCAGTTCGATGTTGATGCGCTCGATGCCGTCGGTGTACTCGGCCATGCGCGGCAGCGGGATCACCACGTCTTCGTTGACCTTGAAGGCGTTGGTGTGGCGCGAAATGGCAGCGGTCTTTTTGCGGTCGTGCCAGAACTTTTTGCGCGCTTCGGGGCTGATGGCGATGAAGCCTTCGCCGCTGCGCGAGTTGGCAATGCGCACGATCTCGCTGGTCGCCTTGGCCACGTCGTCGGCGTTGTCACCGGCGATGTCACCGATCAAGACCATCTTGGGGAAGCCGCCGCGCTTGGATTTGGTGGAGTAACCCACCGCCCGCAAATAACGGTCGTCCAGATGCTCCAGACCCGCCATGACGGTGCCGGTGCGCTTTTGCTCGGCGAACATGAAGTCTTTGATCTCGACGATGCTCGGCACGGCGTTGCGAGCATGGCCAAAGAACTCCAGGCACACGGTGCGGGTGTGGGTGGGCATGCGGTGCACCACCCAGCGGGCGCTGGTGATGAGGCCATCGCAACCTTCTTTTTGCACGCCGGGCAGGCCGCTCAAGAACTTGTCGGTCACGTCCTTGCCCAGGCCTTCCTTGCGGAAAGTCTTGCCCGGGATGACCAGGGTTTCGGTGCGGATCGGGGTCTTGCCGTCGGCCTTGAAGTAGCGCAGCTCGAAGGTGGCCACTTCGGCGTCGTGGATCTTGCCCATGTTGTGGTCCATGCGAACCACATCGAGCCACTCAGCGTCGGGCGTGACCATGCGCCAGCTGGCCAGGTTGTCGAGGGCCGTGCCCCAGAGCACGGCTTTTTTGCCGCCCGCGTTCATGGCGATGTTGCCGCCAATGCAGCTGGCCTCGGCAGAGGTCGGGTCCACCGCAAAGACAAAACCGCCGCGCTCGGCCGCATCGGCCACGCGCTGGGTCACCACACCGGCTTCGGTGTAGATGGTCGGGATTTTGTGATCGATACCAGGCAGGTCGATCATCTCGACCTCGGTCATGGCTTCGAGCTTTTCGGTGTTGATGACCGCGCTCTTCCAGGTCAGCGGGATCGCGCCACCCGTGTAGCCGGTGCCGCCGCCGCGTGGGACGATGGTCAGGCCCAGGTCAATGCAACCTTTGACCAGACCCGCCATCTCGGTCTCGCTGTCCGGGGTCAGCACCACAAAGGGGTACTCGACGCGCCAGTCGGTGGCGTCGGTCACATGGCTCACCCGTGAGAGGCCGTCGAACTTGATGTTGTCTTTGGCCGTGAGCCGCCCCAGGGTCTTTTGCACCTGGCTGCGCAGCTTGGCGCGGTTGGCAAAACGCTCGTTGAACTGCGCCACGGCCTGGCCCGCCAAGTCCAGCAAAGCCCCCACCAAGGCATCGCGGGCGGCGTCCACATCGGGGGTGCGGCGTTTTTGCACTTCGCCCAAGCGGTGTTGCAAGGCGTCCACCAGCAGCTTGCGGCGGCCGGGGTTGTCCAACAGGTCATCCTGCAGATAAGGGTTGCGCTCGACCACCCAGATGTCGCCCAACACTTCGTAAAGCATGCGGGCCGAGCGGCCTGTGCGGCGCTCTTGGCGCAGCTGGTTCAGCAGATCCCAGGCTTTCTCGCCGAGCAGACGGGCCACGATCTCGCGGTCGGAAAAGCTCGTGTAGTTGTAAGGGATCTCGCGCAGGCGCGGCGCATCGGCGTCGGCTTGCATCAAATGTTGGAGCGTGGTGGGTGCATTCATGGGAATAGGCGCGGTCAGCAGCGTGTCAATACGCATTCAGCCAGACCCGGAAACTGGCTTGAACCCGGCTGAGGGTGAATGTTACCGCAGTGCAACAAACACGCGCCGTGAGCAAGGGCACCTGTCCCGCAGGGGCCATTCATCATGGAAACCCCGAGTTGTCGCCACAAAGTCATGCCGCTTTAATGCTACTGTCACGTTCGGGTGCGAAAGTGAACTTGCAAACCGCCCATTTCTGAGGCGAACAGAGCACTCTAGCCCTCTTTTTTTTTCAGGATCCGCGATGAAACTCAAACACGCTCTTTCCGCATTGGCACTGGGATTGGCTGGCTTTTCAGCCCAAGCCCAGACCGAAATCCAGTGGTGGCACTCCATGGGCGGCGCCCTGGGCGAATGGGTCAACGATCTGGCCAAGGACTTCAACGCCAGCCAAAAGGACTACAAAATCGTGCCCACCTTCAAGGGCAACTACGACGAGTCGATGACAGCCGCCATCGCCGCCTACCGGGCGGGCAATGCGCCCCACATCCTGCAGGTGTTTGAAGTGGGCACCGCCACCATGATGGCCAGCAAGGGCGCCATCGTGCCCGTGGGCAAGGTCATGACCGATGCGGGCCTGAAGTTCGACCAGAACGCCTATGTGCCCGCTGTGGCCGGTTATTACACCGCCCCCAATGGCCAGATGCTGAGCTTCCCCTTCAACAGCTCGACGCCCGTCTTCCACTACAACAAAGACGCTTTCAAGGCCGCAGGCCTGGACCCGAACACCCCGCCCACCACTTGGCCTGAAGTGGCTCTGGCGGCTGCCAAGCTCAAAGCCAGCGGCCACAAGTGCCCCTTCACCACCAGCTGGATCAGCTGGACGCAGCTGGAAAGCTTCTCGGCCTGGCACAACACCGAATTCGCCACCAAGGGCAACGGCATGCGCGGCATGGACGCTCGCCTGAGCTTCAACACACCGCTGCATGTGCGCCACATTGACAACTTGGCCAACATGGCCAAGCAGGGCCTGTTTGTCTACAAAGGCCGTGGTAACGCGGCCGACGCCACCTTTGTCTCGGGCGAGTGCGCCATGGCCACGGGCTCCTCGGCGCTGTATGGCAGCGTGGTGCGCAACGGCAAATTCGGCTACGGCATCGGTGCCCTGCCCTACTACCCCGATGTGAACGGTGCCCCCCAAAACACCGTGATCGGCGGCGCGAGCCTGTGGGTCATGAGTGGCAAGAAAGCCCCCGAATACAAAGGCGTGGCGCAGTTCTTTGCCCACCTGTCCAAGGCCGATGTGGCTGCGGCCAGCCACCAGCGCACGGGCTACCTGCCCGTGACCAAGGCCTCGTTTGAGTTGACCGAAAAAGCCGGTTTCTACAAAAAGAACCCCGGTACCGACGTTTCGGTCACCCAGATGATCCGCAAGACCACCGACAAGTCGCGTGGCGTGCGTCTGGGCAACTTTGTGCAGATTCGCACCATCATTGACGAGGAACTCGAAGGCGTCTGGAGCGGCAAAAAAGGCACCAAAGAAGCCTTGGACATGGCCATCAAACGCGGCAACGAACAGCTCGAACGCTTCGAAAAAGTCAATAAGTGATGCTCAAACCACCCTTCGGGGTGGTTTTCACTGAAAAAGCAGAGGCCGAGCCTCTGCTTTTGCGCATTTTGGGCTGAAACTTCAAGCTTGAATCCTTCAAAGAATTTATGGAAAAACGCGTCCGTTTCAAATCCCGCTGGCTGCCCTGGCTGCTGATCGCGCCCCAACTGAGCATCGTGCTGGTGTTCTTTTTTTGGCCCGCCGGGCAGGCGCTGTACCAAAGCGTTTTGCAAGAAGACGCCTTTGGTGCGTCCCGCGAATTTGTGGGGTTGGAGAACTTCTCACGCCTTTGGAACGACAGCGGTTACCTGGAGTCATTCAAGACCACCGCCGTTTTTTCGCTCTTGGTGGCTGTGACGGGCCTGTCGGTGTCGCTGCTCTTGGCCGTGATGGCCGACCGGGTCGGGCGCGGCGCGGGCTTGTACAAAACCTTGCTGATCTGGCCTTACGCGGTGGCCCCGGTCGTGGCGGGCGTGTTGTGGCTGTTCATGTTTGCCTCGCCCATGGGCGTGGTGGGCTATGCGCTGCGGGCCGTCGGCATCAACTGGAACCACTTGCTCAACCCCAACCACGCCATGGCACTCATCGTGATGGCCGCGGTCTGGAAGCAAATCTCCTACAACTTCCTGTTTTTTCTGGCGGGTTTGCAGTCCATTCCCAAGTCGCTGATCGAGGCGGCCGCCATCGACGGGGCCAGCCCCTGGCGGCGCTTTTGGAGCATCGTGTTCCCGCTGCTCTCGCCCACCACGTTTTTCCTCTTGGTGATCAACATCGTCTACGCCTTCTTTGACACCTTTGCCATCGTGGACGCCACCACCCACGGCGGCCCCGGCAAGGACACGGCCATCCTGGTCTACAAGGTTTATTACGACGGCTTCAAGGCCTTGGACATGGGCAGCTCGGCCGCGCAATCGGTGGTGTTGATGGTCATCGTGGTGTCACTCACCGTCTTGCAGTTCAAGTTTGTCGAAAAGAAAGTGCAGTACTGATGTTGCGACCACCCATTCACTTCAGAGGCCAGCCATGATCGAAAGACGCCCTGGCCTGCAAATTCTGAGGCACGTCATCTTGCTGATCGGCGTGGCCATCGTGGCCTTTCCGCTGTACCTGACTTTGATCGGCTCCACCCAAACCGCCCAACAAATCAACCAAAGCGTGCCCATGTCCATGCTGCCGGGCGGCCACTTCTGGGAAACCTACCGCTTGACCTTGTTTGGCGGCCCCAACTCGCAGGGCAGCCCGCTGCCCGCCATGTGGCCCATGATGCAGGTCAGCCTGATCAGCGCCCTGGGCATTGCCATTGGCAAGATCGCGATTTCGCTGCTCTCGGCCTTTGCCATCGTGTATTTCCGCTTTCCGCTGCGCAACCTGGTGTTCTGGATGATCTTCGTCACCCTGATGTTGCCGGTCGAAGTGCGCATCAGCCCCACCTACGAAGTGGTGGCGGGCTTGGGCCTGCTCAACAGCTTTGCGGGCCTGACGGTGCCGCTGATCGCATCAGCCACGGCCACCTTTTTGTTCCGGCAGTTTTTTCTGACCATCCCGGATGAACTGGTGGAAGCCGCCCGCATGGACGGTGCCGGGCCGATGCGCTTTTTCAAGGACGTGTTGCTGCCCCTGTCGGCCACCAACATCGCGGCGCTGTTCGTCATCCAATTCATCTACGGCTGGAACCAGTACCTGTGGCCGCTGTTGGTGACCACCAACGAAGACATGTACCCCGTCGTGCTGGGCATCAAGCGCCTGATTTCAGGCGAGTCCTGGACCGAGTGGAACGTGGTCATGGCCGCCGCCATTTTGGCCATGCTGCCCCCGGCGCTGGTCGTGGTCCTGATGCAAAAATGGTTCGTCAAGGGCCTGGTCGATACGGAGAAATAAATACCCCGGGGACAGACCAATGCGAAGCGTTGCTCTGTCCCCGTCTGAATAGAAACCCGGGGACAGACCCATTTGAAGCGTTGCTCTGTCCCCGTCTGATCAAAGAAACCATGGCATCCATCACCCTCTCCCACATCCTCAAAACCTATGGCGCTGGCGCCAAGGCCAACACCGTCATCCAAGACCTGAGCGCCAGCATTGCCGACGGCGAGTTCGTGGTCATCGTCGGGCCTTCTGGCTGCGGCAAATCCACCCTGCTGCGCATGGTGGCGGGCCTGGAAGACATCTCGGGCGGCACGATTTCGATTGGCGATCGCGTGGTCAATGAGCTGGAGCCGGCCGAGCGTGACATCGCCATGGTGTTCCAGAACTACGCGCTCTACCCGCACATGAGCGTGTTCGACAACATGGCCTATGGCTTGAAGATCGCCAAACGCCCGCCGGAAGAAATCAAGGCCCGTGTGGACAAAGCGGCAGGCATTTTGGAACTCTCGCACCTGCTGCAGCGCAAGCCGCGTGAGTTGTCGGGTGGCCAGCGCCAGCGCGTGGCCATGGGCCGCGCCATCGTGCGCCAGCCACAGGTTTTTTTGTTTGATGAGCCGCTGTCGAATTTGGACGCCAAGCTGCGCGCCCAGACCCGGCTCGAAATTCAAAAGTTGCACCGCGAACTGGGTATCACCAGCCTTTTCGTCACGCACGACCAGGTCGAAGCCATGACGCTGGCCCAGCGCATGATCGTGATGAACGGCGGCCACATGGAGCAGTTTGGCACGCCAGAAGAGGTCTACAACCGCCCCGCCAGCACCTTTGTGGCCAGCTTCATCGGCTCGCCGCCCATGAACCTGCTCAAGCACGCGCCGGGCACACCCGTCGGACAAATCCTGGGCATCCGACCCGAACACCTGGACATCACGCCCACACCCGAAAACGGTAGCTGGACACTGAGCGTGGACACGGTGGAGCTGTTGGGCGCGGAGCGCCTGGTGCACGCCCGTCTGGGCCAGGAAACACTGACCCTGCGGCTGGACGAGTCGCTGCCCGCGCCGCAGCCGGGCAGCACCTTCCACGCCACGCCACGCGCCGACCGCGTGCACTGGTTTGACGCGAAAACCCAAAAACGCATCGCCTGAACTGAGCCCATGAAACACTGGCCCTACCCGCGCTGGATCGCCCACCGAGGCGCTGGCAAACTCGCCCCCGAAAACACCCTGGCTGCCTTTCGGCTCGGGGCGGCGCACGGCTTTCGCATGTTCGAGTGCGACGCCAAGCTCAGCGCCGACGGCGTGGTGTTTTTGATGCACGACGCCACTTTGGAGCGCACCACCAACAGTCAAGGCGTGGGTGGCGAGCAGACTTGGCACGATCTGTCTCAACTGGACGCAGGCGGCTGGCATTCACGCGCCTTTGCGGGTGAACCTCTGCCCACACTGGAAGCCTTGGCCCGGTTCTGCCTGGCCAACCGCTACCTGCTCAACATCGAGATCAAGCCCACGCCGGGCACCGAAGCGGCCACGGGTGAGGCGGTTGCACGTCTGTCTGCGCAACTGTGGCAAAGCGCAGAAGTGCCGCCATTGCTGACCTCCTTCAAACCCGACGCGTTAGCCGCCGCAAAAGCAGCGGCCCCCGAGTTGCCGCGAGGCTTACTGGTGGACACGCTGTGGAACGGCTGGTTGGACAAAGCCCTGGCTCTTCAGTGTGTGGCCGTGGTCGCCAACTATGCGCTGTGGGACGCCCGCACCGTGGCCCAGGTTCACGGCGCAGGCCTCAAGTGCCTGAGCTACACCGTCAACGACGACTGGGCCGCCCAGCACCTGCTGGCCCTGGGCACCGACGGCATCATCACCGATAGGGTGGATTTGTTCAGTCCGGCGTAAAGGGGCAAAAACGTCGGACTCTTCGAGTACCGACCTACGGCAATCCTGGTAGGTCGGCGGTCGAAGACCCCGACAAATGCCCGCACCCTCACGATGACCGAGTCGGACGCGTCGATTACCGACCAATACGCAGCCCCCCCCGTAGGTCGGCGGTCGAAGACTCCGACAAATGCCCGCATACCAAGCACGCCCGAGCTGGCTGCCCTGGTGGGCCCGCATCAATCCAGCTTGGCGCCCGACTTCTGAACCACATCGGCCCAGCGCGGCATCTCAAGCGCCAGGAACTTGGCGAAATCGTCAGCTCCCAGGAAAGCCGGATCGGCCCCTTGCGCCACCATTCGGGCCTTGATGTCGGGCTGCGCCAACACCGCCTTGAAGGCGTCACTGAGCTTGTTGACGGCTTCTTTGGGCGTGCCCGCCGGGGCCAAAAAGCCATAAAAGCCCACCACCTCGAAGTTCTTGATGCCGGACTCCATCACGGTGGGCACGTCGGGCAAAGCGGGGCTGCGCTCACGGCTGGTCACGGCCAGGGCGCGCACCTTGCCCTGCTTGTGGTACTGGGCCGCTTGCGGAATGCTTTCGGCCATGAACTGCACCTGTCCGGCGATCAGGTCGGTGAAAGCCGGTGCGCTGCCCCGGTAGGGGATGTGCACCATGAACAAGCCCGTCGCGGCTTTGAACATTTCGGGCACCAGATGGCTGCTGCCGCCATTGCCTGCCGAGCCGTAATTGATCTGGCCGGGCCGGGCTTTGGCATAAGCCATGAATTCGGACAGGGTCTGTGCAGGCACTTTGGGATTGACCAGCAAGGCCAGAGGTTGCATGGCCGTGCGGGCCACGGGCACAAAGTCCTTGAGCGTGTTGTAAGGCAGTTTGCTGTAGAGCGCTGGGTTGATGACCATCACCCCGGTATTGGCCAGCAACAATGTGTGGCCGTCGGGCGAGGCGCGCATGACCTCTTGCGCCCCCACAGTGCCGCCCGCGCCTGACTTGTAATCGATGATGATGGGCTGCCCCAGTTGGGCCTGCAAGCGGTCAGACAACAAACGGGCATGCTGATCGAGCGGCCCGCCCGCCGGAAAGCCCATCACGATGCGGATCGGTTTGGTGGGAAAAGCCCAGGCGCTGCCCACGGCTCCTGCCAGGCAAAGCCCCAAAAAAGTGGCGAGTGCACGTCGCTTTGTCCCGGTCATGTTTGTCTCCTTGATTGATTGAGGGGTAGGTGGTGCCTGCGTCCGCCAGGCTGTGCCTTAGATTTGCGCCCAGCCCCTGTGCAGCACCCACTCCAGCGCTGCAGACACCAGCACCAGCGCAGCATAGGTGGCCATGGCGCCATCGTGACCTTGCAAGACCAGGCCCCCTGTCAAGACCACTACGCCGGCCAGTGCATGCCACAGCATGTGTCGCCCCCATCGATTGCGGCTGGGGCCCATCACCCAACGACCGGCCCCGGGCATGAACACGGCCATGGCCAACGCGGGCAGCACAAAATTAAACAGATGCAAGATCAGTAACCAGACAGTCATGTGGGGTGGAAAAAGCGTAAACGGTGGGTCTCAAAGCAACGGCGCCGCACAGATTGTGCCCTGAAAGAGGCCCTGATCCTGGGCCTCAGCTGCCCACCAAGAGGGGGTTCCTATAATCGGCGCATGGCTGTCTGGACCCTCGGTTTAAACCACACAACTGCGCCGCTCGATCTGCGCGGCCGGTTTGCGTTTGCCGTGGACCAATTGCCCCCCACTTTGCAGGCTTTGCGGGCCAATCTGGCCCAACGCACCGATCAAGCGCATGAAGCGGCCATCTTGTCCACCTGCAACCGCACCGAAATTTATTGTGCTGCCGACCGAACCGCTGCCGCCCAGACACTGCACTGGTTGGCCGAAGCCGGTGGTGTTTCGGCGCAAGAGCTGCAGTCGCACATCTATTTGCTCGAAGGCAACGAAGCAGCACGGCACGCCTTTCGGGTCGCCAGCGGTCTCGACTCGATGGTGCTGGGCGAAGCGCAGATTCTGGGTCAGCTGAAAGACGCTGTGCGTGCCGCCGAGCAGGCAGGCGCTTTGGGCAGCACGCTCAACCAGCTGTTTCAGCGCACTTTCGCCGTGGCCAAGGAAGTGCGCACGGCCACCGAAATCGGCGCCCATTCAATCAGCATGGCGGCCGCCTCGGTGCGTCTGGCCAGCCAGCTGTTTGAAGACCTCAAGGACATCAAGGTGCTGTTTGTCGGCGCAGGCGAGATGATTGAGCTGGTGGTGACGCACTTTGCCGCCCGCCAGCCCAAGGCCATCGCCATTGCCAACCGCAGCCTGGAGCGTGGCGAGAAGCTCGCTGGCCGCTTTGGCGCAGAAGTCATGCGCCTGGCCGATCTGCCCGACCGTCTGCACGAATTTGACGCCGTCATCAGCTGCACCGCCAGCACCTTGCCCCTGATCGGCTTGGGCGCGGTGGAGCGGGCATTGAAGAAACGCAAGCACCGCCCGATGTTCATGGTCGATCTGGCCGTACCGCGTGACATCGAGCCCGAAGTCAAAGCGCTGGAAGACGTTTACCTCTACACCGTGGACGACTTGGCCAGCGTGGTGCAGGCGGGCCAAGCCCAACGCCAGGCGGCGGTGGCCGAGGCCGAAGTCATCATCGACGCTGGTGTGCAAAGTTTCAGCCACTGGCTGGGCCAGCGCGATGCGGTGCCCCTGATCCAGCAACTGCACCAACAAGCCGACAGCTGGCGCGAAGCCGAACTGGCCCGCGCCCGCAAGCTTCTGGCCAAAGGCGATAACCCCGATGCGGTGCTCGAAGCCCTGGCCAAAGGCCTGACGCAGAAAATGCTGCACGGCGCACTGGCCGAATTGCGCAGCGCCGACCCGGCCCACCGCGAGCAGACCATGCACGCGGTGCAGCGCCTGTTTTTGCGGCAAGAGCGTTAGCGCTGGCCCTGACTTTGTAGGTCGGAGCTTGAGCTCCGACAAAGTTTTGGCGCCCCCCGCGCGTTGATCGTCGGAGCTGAAGCTCTGACCACCCCTGAATCCCGTGCCATGAAACCCTTTCTGATCCAACAACTCGAACGCTACGCCCTCAGGCTGACCGAGCTGGACTTTTTGCTCTCGCGTGAAGACATCATGGGCGACATGAGCCAGTTCCTGAAGCTGTCGCGGGAACACGCCGAGGTCAGTGCGGTGGCGTCGCGTTTTGCTCGCTTTCAGCAACGCAACGCTGACCTGACCGCCGCCCAAGCCATGCTGGACGACCCCGACCTGCGCGACATGGCCGAAGAAGAGATCGCCAGCGCCAGCACCGAACTGCAAACCCTCGAAGCCGAACTGCAGCGCATGCTGCTGCCCAAAGACCCTGACGATGCCCGCCCGGCCTTTGTCGAAATCCGCGCTGGCACCGGGGGCGACGAGTCGGCCCTGTTTGCGGGCGACTTGCTGCGCATGTACACGCGCTTTGCCGAAAGCCAGGGCTGGAAGTGCGAGATCGTGTCCGAATCGGTCAGCGAGTTGGGTGGCTACAAGGAAGTGGTGGTGCGCATTGAGGGCGACCAGGTTTATGGCGCGCTCAAATTTGAGTCGGGCGGCCACCGCGTGCAGCGCGTGCCCGCCACCGAAACCCAAGGCCGCATCCACACCAGCGCCTGCACCGTGGCGGTGTTGGCCGAGCCCGACGAAGCCGAGGCCATCAAGATCAACCCGTCGGATTTGCGCATTGACACCTACCGCGCCAGCGGTGCGGGCGGGCAGCACATCAACAAGACCGATTCGGCCGTGCGCATCACCCATTTGCCCACCGGCATCGTGGCCGAATGCCAGGATGGCCGCAGCCAGCACAGCAACAAGGCGCAGGCCCTGAAAGTGCTCACGGCCCGCATCCAGGAAAAAGACCGGTCCGAGCGCGCCGCCAAAGACGCGGCTGAGCGCAAGAGCCTGATCGGCAGCGGCGACCGCTCTGACCGCATCCGCACCTACAACTTTCCGCAAGGCCGCCTGACCGACCACCGCATCAACCTGACCCTGTACAAGCTGCTCACCATCATGGAAGGCGATTTGAAAGACGTGGTTGATGCATTGCAGGCCTACGAAGCCGCAGAGCAACTGGCAGCGCTGGAGATTGGGGCCGCTGCCTGATGCTCACCACTGACACCGTGGCCCAATGCCTGCGCCAGGCTCAAACCCAGGGCCTGGCGCGGGTGGACGCGCAGATGCTGTTGCTGCGCGCTCTGGCGCGCCCGCTGCATGACCGCGCCTGGCTGCTGACCCACGACACCGATATGTTGACCGAAGCGCAACAACACAACTGGGACCAAGCCCTGCAACGCCGCCTGCAGGGCGAGCCGGTGGCATATATCACCGGGCTCAAAGACTTTTTTGGCCTGACCTTGAACGTGGACGCCCGTGTGCTGGACCCGCGTCCCGACACAGAAATCCTGGTCGAATGGGCGCTGGAACTGCTGCCTAAAGGGCAGCCAGCCCGCGTGCTGGACCTGGGCACCGGCAGCGGCGCCGTGGCACTGGCCCTGCAGCATCAACGCCCTGCCGCGCAGGTGACGGCGGTGGACGCCAGCGCCGACGCCCTGGCCGTGGCCAGCGCCAACGCCCAGCGCCTGAATTTGCCCGTGCAGTGCGTGCTGAGCCACTGGATGGACGCTGTGCCCGGTCCGTTTGAGCTGATCGTCTCCAACCCGCCCTATGTGGCCGATGGCGACCCGCACCTGGCCGCCCTGACGCACGAACCCCTGCAAGCCCTGACCAGCGGCGCTGATGGCCTGGATGACATCCGCCAGATCATCGCCCAAGCCCCCAGCCGCCTCGCGCCGGGTGGCTGGCTGCTGCTCGAGCACGGCTGGGACCAGGCCGCCGCCGTGCAGGCCCTGCTCAAAGAAGCCGGATTCACCGAGGTGCAGTCCCGCCAGGATCTGGCCGGGGTGGACCGCTGCACAGGCGCAAGGCTGGTCATGCCAACGTCGGAGGCTTTGGGCACCGGCCGGTGAAAACCCGCGCCCCCAAGCCTTGGCTGCGCCCCTCCTCCGTAGGTCGACACTCGCAGAGTCAGACATGCACAACGCGCCACACATACGTCAGCAAGCACTGGTCTATGGGTGTTCTTCCCATTGCGCCAGAGTCCCATTTGCCGCAGCATGCTTTTCGGTTCGTCCGTTTTGTACTGAAAGGCACCTCCATGCGTCTCATGCCCCTACCCCTCATCCAAACTTTGCTGAGCGCTGCATGTTTGCTGCTCAGCGGCATCGTCTGCGCCCAGACTTACCCGGCCAAACCCATCACCCTGGTGGTGCCTTTTGCCGCAGGCGGCCCCACCGACATCGTGGCGCGCACGCTGGCCGCCACCATGGGCAAATCACTGGGTCAGACCGTGCTGGTCGAGAACAAAGTCGGTGCCGGGGGCACGCTGGCTGGCGCCTACGTGGCCAAGGCCAACCCTGATGGCTACACCTTCCTGATCCACCACAACGGCATGTCGACCGCACCCGCGCTGTACCGCAAGATGGCCTTCAACCCACTGACCGACTTCGAGTACGTCAGCCAGGTGGTGGACGTGCCCATGACCCTGCTGGGCCGCAAGGACCTGCCGGCCAAAAATCTGCAGGAGCTCAGCAGCTACGTCAAAGCCAACGCCAAGACCATCAACCTGGCCAACGCGGGCCTGGGCGCGGTGTCTCACCTGTGCGGCATGCTGTTCCAGCAGGCGATGGGGGTCGATCTGACCACGGTGCCGTTTTCGGGCACGGCGCCTGCCATGAACGCCCTGCTGGGTGGGCAAGTGGACCTGTTGTGCGACCAGACCACCCAAACCACGCAACACATCAAGGCGGGCACGGTGCGCATGTACGGCGTGACCACCAAGCAGCGCATCCGCGCACTGCCCGATGCACCCACTCTGAACGAAAGCGGCTTGAAGGACTTTGAAGTCCTGGTCTGGCACGGCGTCTATGCCCCCAAAGGCACGCCCGCAGCCGTGATCGAGAAGGTGGGCTCGGCCATCCGCGCCAGCCTGAAAGACCCCGCCTTTGCCGCCCGCATGGCCGACCTGGGGGCCGAGATCGTGCCGGAATCCAAGCAATCCCCCGAAGGCCTGCGGACCTGGCTGCAGTCTGAAATCAACAAATGGGGCCCGGTGATCCGCTCAGCCGGTGTCTACGCCGACTGAGACCCCTGCCCTGCTGCTCAGGCCAGCTCGGAGATTTCGATCAGGTTCAGGTCAGGGTCGCGCACATAGACCGACCTGATTTTTTGGGTAGCCCCTGTGCGCATGACCGGTCCTTCGACGATGGGCCAGTTCTGCGCGGCCAGCCGGGCCATCACCTCGTCCAGCGGTACCGAGGCGATGAAACACAGGTCCAGGGCCCCCGGCACAGGCAAGTGGGCCTTGGGCTCGAACTCTTTGCCGCGCACATGCAGATTGATTTTCTGGTGGCCAAATTTGAAGGCTTGGCGCGTCACGGGCGGCGTGCCACCCACAAAGCGCTCCCGCGTCATGCCCATGACACGGGTGTAGAAGTCGACGCAGGCGTCTTCGTTGAAGGTGGTCAGCACCAGGTGGTCGAGGTGGTCAATCATGGGATTGGCTCCATTCTTGCGTTCATGGGTTCTCAGCATGCAGGCACATTTTGGCCGATTGTCCCTGACCAAGCCCTTCGGATTGCCACCCACTCAGGCCTGGGCTGACCCCTTGTAGCGTTGCAGGTTTTCAATCGGGGGGATAATTCAGTCCATTCGAAATCGGCCCTATTTGGAGTAAAGACCATGAGCGACACCCAGCAACGCATCGACGAACTCGTCAAAGGCAATGAGATCACCCTGTTCATGAAGGGCAGCGCCAGCTTCCCCATGTGTGGCTTCTCCGGCCGCGCGATCCAGATCCTCAAGGCTTGTGGCGTGGACACCAAGACCGTCAAGACCGTGAACGTGCTGGACGACGCTGAAATCCGTCAAGGCATCAAGGAATACAGCAACTGGCCCACCATCCCCCAGCTTTACGTCAAGGGCGAGTTCATTGGCGGCTCCGACATCATGATGGACATGTACGAATCGGGCGAGTTGCAACAGGTGATCAACGGTCAGGCCTGAACGACTGGCGTGCACCCGCACATCAGAGCCACCTTCGGGTGGCTCTGTGGTTTTCAGTCCGCAGGATGCAGCCACTGCCGTTGCGCTGCCAGCACGGCTTGCGGATAGGCCGCCTGCCCTCGGCTGCCGTTGTAGCGGCCCAGTGCCATAAAAGTGTCACCACGCTCTCGATCCAGGTAGTGGCGCAAGATCACACAACCAAAGCGCAGATTGCTTTGCATGTGAAACAGTCTGCTCGCATCACCATCTCCAATGGTGCGCGCCCAAAATGGCATGACTTGCATGTAGCCCATGGCCCCGGCGCTGGAGACCGCATATTTGCGGAACGCGCTTTCAACCTGCACCACCCCCAGAATCAGTGACAAAGGCAGGCCGGCACGGCGGGCCTCGTACCAAAGGGTTTGCAAAAACTCGACTCGCTCGGTGGGATGGTGTTTGTAGCGCGCAATCCGCTGCTGACTGGCCGCCTGCCATTGGGAGTAGGCCTGCTGCTCCTGGGGCGTGCTTAAAAGCGGTTCAGGCGGAGCAGCGGCCGATATGGCGGCGCTCAAGGCCGAGCGCACCGAATGAGATAGCGGCTCTTCAATTTGAGAGCCCGCCCAAACAAAACCCGAAGGCCACAGCCCCAGCAGGACTTGAGCCAAAAATGCACGGCGCATCGGGCGAATCCTCAGCAGCCTTTGTACAGGCTTCAGCCCGCCAGGCGTGCCTTGAGGTGGGCCACGATGTCGGCCACAGCGACTTTGCTGGACTCGGCATCGCGGCGGTGCTGGTATTCGACCAAGCCGTCTTTGAGGCCCTTGTCGCCGATGGTGATGCGGTGCGGCACACCGATCAGCTCCCAGTCGGCAAACATGGCGCCGGGGCGCTCGCCACGGTCGTCCAGGATCACATCAATACCATCGGCCAGGAAAGCGGCGTAGATCCGCTCGGCTTCCGCCTTGACGGCTTCACTCCGGTCCATGCCAATGGGGCAGACCACCACGGTAAATGGCGCAATCGCGTCCGGCCAGATGATGCCGCGCTCGTCGTGGTTTTGCTCAATGGCGGCGGCGGGCAGGCGCGTGACGCCGATGCCGTAGCAGCCCATTTCCAAAAATTGGGGCTTGCCGTCTTCGCCCAGGAAAGTGGCGTTCATGGCCTTGGAATATTTGGTGCCCAAATAGAACACATGGCCGACTTCGATGCCGCGCTCGATGGCCAGCTCGCCCTGGCCGTCGGGCGACTTGTCGCCAGCGACCACGTTGCGGATGTCGGCCACCAGGGCAGGTTCGGGCAGGTCACGGCCCCAGTTGACGCCGGTGATGTGGAAGTCTTCTTCGTTGGCGCCGCAGATCCAGTCGGCCATCACAGCCACGTCGCGGTCGGCCACCAGGTGCACGGGCTTTTTCAGGTTCAAGGGGCCGAGGTAGCCGGGCTTGCAGCCGAAGTGATCTTCGATTTCGCTCAGCGTGGCAAAGCGGAAACCGCCTTCCATGCCGGGCAGTTTGCCGACCTTGACCTCGTTCATGTCGTGGTCGCCGCGCAGCAGCAAGAGCCAGACTTGCGATTTCACGATTTCGCCCTGTTCATTGAGCGTGTCAGTCGCCAGCACCAGCGACTTGACGGTGGTGGTCAGCGGCACATTCAACAAGGCAGCCACGTCTTCGCAGGTGCTCTTGCCGGGTGTCGCCGTCTTGGTCAGCACTTGCGTGGCCGCACCGCGCGGCTGACTGGGTGCCAGGGCCTCGGCCTTTTCCATGTTGGCGGCGTAGCTGCTGGTGGGGCAATAGACGATGGCGTCTTCACCGGTGGCTGCGATCACCTGGAACTCTTCACTCAAATCGCCCCCAATGGCCCCGCTATCGGCAGCCACGGCGCGGTAGGTCAAGCCAAAGCGGTCAAAGATGCGGCGATAAGCGGCGGCCATCACCTGGTAGCTGGCCTTGGCGCTGACCATGTCACGGTCAAAGCTGT
This sequence comes from Limnohabitans sp. T6-5, assembly GCF_003063315.1. Taxonomy (GTDB): domain Bacteria; phylum Pseudomonadota; class Gammaproteobacteria; order Burkholderiales; family Burkholderiaceae_C; genus Limnohabitans_A. The sequence goes on along the minus strand of NZ_NERV01000001.1, from coordinate 1,296,318 downwards.
AGGCGTCTTTCATGATGAACTCGCGGCCACGCATCAGGCCAAAGCGCGGACGGCGCTCGTCGCGGAACTTGGTCTGGATTTGGTAGAAGTTCTTCGGCAGCTGTTTGTAGCTGCGCACTTCCTGGCGCACCACGTCGGTCACCACTTCTTCACTGGTCGGCTGGATCACGAAATCGCGGCCATGGCGATCCTTGATGCGCAGCAATTCTGGGCCCATCTTGTCAAAGCGGCCCGTCTCTTGCCAGAGTTCAGCAGGCTGCACCACGGGCATGGTCATCTCGATGGCGCCTGCGCGGTTCATCTCTTCGCGAACGATGGCCTCGACTTTGCGGATCACCCGCAAGCCCATGGGCATGTAGTTGTAGATGCCAGCGCCGAGTTTCTTGATCATGCCGGCACGGGTCATGAGCTTGTGACTGACGACCTCAGCGTCTGCGGGCGCTTCTTTGAGAGTGGAAATGAGGAATCGGGAAGCTTTCATCGCGGCACGCTAACAAAACAGGGGAATCAGGGAAACATCCAAGAGCGAGCGCCAATGCGGCGTGCATAATGGACACAATTTAAAAATTTGGGGTTGATTATGCTTGACCGTGAAGGCTTTAGGCCGAACGTCGGCATCATTCTGCTCAACCAGAGAAATCAGGTTTTCTGGGGCAAGCGCATCAGAACCCACAGCTGGCAGTTTCCACAAGGCGGCATCGATCGGGGCGAGAGTCCAGAACAGGCGATGTTCAGAGAACTGCATGAAGAAGTGGGGCTCCACCCGGAGCATGTGCGTATCGTGGCCCGAACCCGTGACTGGTTGCGCTATGAAGTGCCAGACCGCTTCATCCGCAGGGATGCTCGCGGCTTTTACAAAGGCCAGAAACAGATCTGGTATCTGCTGCAATTGGTTACGCACGACCACCACCTGAACTTGCGCGCCACCGATCATCCGGAGTTCGACGCATGGCGTTGGAACGACTACTGGGTACCGCTCGACGTGGTGGTGGAGTTCAAGCGTGGTGTGTATGAAATGGCGCTGACCGAGCTGGCACGTTTTCTGCCCCGCCAAGAAAGACACAACCGCTATTTACGGGGTGTGCCTCGGGGCGGTCGTGATGGGTTTGAACAAGAGCCCCCATCCCACGACATGCAAGCGCCACTGCACATGGAGTTGCCGCCGGGGGCAAGTTTCGATCCCAATCCGCAAGGTTGAACGCAGCTTGCTTCATGGGCAGGCCGACTAAGCCTGCACACGTAGCAGCAGGACTTTTCAGGCTTTATGGGTCAATAGTCAACGTCGGACCCTTCGAGTACCGAACTACAGCAGCACTGCGCTCCTTAGATCGGCGCTCGAAGAGCCCGACATGTCTGAGCTGTGTCTATGCCAGAGCGCCCGGCCGCGCTTTCAGTGCGACAAGATCATGTTGTCCCGGTGCACCATCTCGGGCTCGGCCGTGTACCCCAGCAAAGCCTCGTGGTCGTGTGAAGGCTTGCGGCACAGCAAGCGGGCTTCGGCGCTGGCGTAGTTGGCCAAGCCGCGAGCGATTTCCATCCCTTGCACATCGCGTATGGCGATCACATCGCCGCGGGAAAACTCCCCGGATACGCTGCTCATGCCGATGGGCAACAGGCTCTTGCCTTCGGTCAGCACCTTGTGGGCCGCACCGGCATCGACCGTGACCGAGCCACGCAATTGCAGGTGATCGGCCATCCATTGCTTGCGCGCTTGCTGCTTGGCCGTTTGGGCCACCAGCAAGGTACCAATGATTTCGCCTTGCGCCAGGCGCAGCAGCGCATCGGGCTCACGCCCCCAGGCAATCACGGTGGATGCACCGGAACCCGCTGCGCGCTTGGCCGCCAGGATTTTGGTGATCATGCCGCCCTTGCCGATGCTCGATCCCGCGCCACCGGCCATGGCTTCCAGCGCCAGATCACCTGCACGGGCTTCGTGCACAAATTGGGCCGCAGGGTCTTTGCGCGGATCGGCGGTGTACAGACCTTTTTGGTCGGTCAGGATAACCAGCACATCGGCTTCCACCAAATTGGCCACCAAGGCACCCAGGGTGTCGTTGTCGCCAAACTTGATCTCGTCGTTGACCACCGTGTCGTTTTCGTTGATGACTGGCAACACGTGGTGTTGCAACAAAGTGAGCAAGGTCGAACGGGCGTTGAGGTAACGCTCACGGTCGGCCAGGTCCGCGTGCGTGAGCAGCACCTGGGCGCTGCCCATGCCGTTTTCACGCAGTTTGGTTTCGTACATTTGCGCCAAGCCCATTTGGCCGACGGCGGCCGCGGCTTGCAAGGCGGGCACTTCGCTCGGGCGGGTCGTCCAGCCGAGGCGTTTCATGCCCTCAGCAATCGCACCGCTGGAGACCATGATCACTTCTTTGCCCTGCCCGACCAGCAAAGCCATCTGACGGCACCATTCACCAATCGCCGCCTCATCCAGACCGCGACCCTCATTGGTCACCAGGCTGGAGCCGACTTTGACCACGATGCGACGTGCGTCACGCAAAACAGAAGAAAGGGCAGGAGTGGTCATGCTCAAGGATGCTGCGGCCCGAACGGGGGACCTGGGTTATACCGGCGACTAGTCAGGCTTTTTGAAGCGTGGATCATCTTGCTCAGGCTCTTGTTCCTTGAAGCGGGGATCAATGTCAATCGGTCCCTGCTCCACGATTTGCTGAGCCTTGATGTGCTTGTAGATCTCTTTGATCAAGGGCTCACAGCCCTCGCGGGTCAAAGCCGAAATTTCAAACACCGGGCCTTTGTAACGCATTCGCTTGATGAAGTCCTTCACACGGGCTTCGCGCTCTTCCACAGGCACCATGTCCAGCTTGTTGAGCACCAGCCAGCGCGGCTTGTTGTACAGGCCCGGATCGTATTTTTTGAGCTCAGCCACGATGGCCTTGGCCTGTGCTACAGGGTCCACGTTTTCATCAAAAGGCGCAAAGTCCACCACATGCAGCAACAAGCGGGTGCGCTGCAAGTGGCGCAGGAACAAGTGACCGAGGCCTGCCCCCTCAGATGCACCTTCGATCAGACCTGGCACATCGGCCACCACAAAGCTTTGCTCGGGGCCCACACGGACCACGCCCAAGTTGGGGTGTAAAGTGGTGAAGGGGTAGTCAGCGATCTTGGGGCGAGCATTGGAGACGGCCGCAATGAAAGTGGATTTACCGGCGTTGGGCATGCCCAGCAGGCCCACATCGGCCAGCACCTTCAATTCAAGCTTGAGTTCTTTCTTTTCACCCAACCAGCCCGGTGTTTTTTGACGCGGGGCACGGTTGATGGCGCTTTTGAAGCGCATGTTGCCAAAACCGCCATCGCCGCCCTTGGCGATCATGATGGTTTCGCCCGGCACCAGCAACTCGTACAGCACTTCGCCGGTTTCAGCGTCGGTGATGATCGTGCCCACCGGCATTTTCAGCGTCACATCGTCACCGGCCGCACCGAACATGTCGGAGCCCATGCCGTGCTGGCCGCGCTTGGCTTCATGGCGTCGCGAATAGCGGTAATCCACCAAAGTATTCAGGTTGATGTCTGCATAAGCGAACACATGCCCACCGCGACCGCCATCGCCCCCGTTGGGACCGCCGAATTCTTTGTACTTTTCATGACGGAACGAGACGCAGCCGTTCCCGCCGTCACCCGCGGAGATGTCAATATAGGCTTCGTCAACGAACTTCATGAGTTTTCCAGTGTAGCTTGGGGCTCGCCATCAAAATACCAGCGAGCCAAAATGCGAAAAGCCCCGGCTTGCGGGGCTCCTCTTCGCAATGGGCGAGACAGGCTTAAACAGCCGGTGTCACGTTGACCATGTGCTTGCTGAGCTCACCTTTGGTTGAGAACGACACGTGGCCGTCAACCAAGGCAAACAGAGTGTGGTCCTTGCCGATACCGACATTGCTGCCAGCATGGAACTTGGTACCACGTTGACGAACAATGATCGAGCCAGCGCTGATCAGTTCACCACCGAAAGCCTTGACACCCAGCATCTTTGGCTTGGAATCACGACCGTTGCGCGTAGAGCCGCCGCCTTTTTTCTGTGCCATGACCTATTCTCCTCAGGCAGAGATCGCGCCGATTTGCAATTCGGTGAACTGCTGGCGGTGACCCTGACGTTTCTGATAGTGCTTGCGACGGCGCATCTTGAAGATGTGCACTTTGTCGTGCTTGCCATGCGCCAAAACTGTGGCTTTGACTGTGGCGCCGGACACCAGGGGCGTGCCGATCTTGAGTTCAGCGCCGGTACCGACGGCCAAAACTTGATCAATCACGATTTCCTGGCCAACGTCCGCAGCAATCTGTTCTACTTTAATTTTTTCGCCAGCGACAACACGATACTGTTTGCCACCGGTTTTTATGACCGCGTACATAAATGACCTCTTTGAATGGAAGTTTCCAAGGGCTAATCCCCAAGGAACCAAAGATTCTAACACGCAATATCACTCCCGACAATCGCGCACGATCCAGCGCCACCATCTTGGCACGGCTTGCACAGGGGCAGTCCCTATAATGCGCTGAGTTTTCTCCCCTGCCTGCCAGTTCCTGCTGGCAAAAATTTTTTCCGGAACCTCCAAGTTGTCAGCCTCCGAAAACAGCACCGCCGCCGTTCTTGCACTGGTGGCCCCCGACATGGCCGAGGTCGATCGCGTCATTGCACAACGCCTGGACTCCGGGGTGCCTTTGGTCGGCGATGTGGCGCGTTACATCATCTCGGCAGGCGGCAAACGCTTGCGCCCCGTGCTGTTGCTGCTCAGCTGTGGCGCCTTGGGCTTCACGGGGGCGCAGCGTCACAACCTGGCTGCTGTGGTCGAATTCATCCACACGGCTACATTGCTGCACGACGATGTGGTGGACGAATCCACCCTGCGGCGCGGACGCCCCACCGCCAATGAAAACTTTGGCAACCCGGCCAGCGTGCTGGTGGGCGACTTCCTTTATTCGCGGGCCTTCCAGATGATGGTGGACGCAGGCAGCATGCGCGTCATGCAAACCTTGGCCGACGCCACCAATGTGATCGCTGAAGGCGAAGTATTGCAACTCATGAACATGCACGATGCCTCACTCGACGAAGAAGGCTATCTGCGTGTGATCCGCTCCAAGACAGCCAAGCTGTTTGAAGCCAGCGCCCGGCTGGGCGCCATCCTGGCCCAAAGTTCTGCAGACATCGAAGCCGCCTGCGCCGAATACGGTCAAGCCCTTGGCACGGCCTTTCAGGTCATTGACGACGTGCTCGACTATGACGGCAATGCCGCAGAAATGGGCAAGAATCTGGGCGATGACCTGCGCGAAGGAAAAGCCACTTTGCCACTCATCTTGGCCATGCAACGGGGCACCTCGGCGCAAAGCCAAGTGGTGCGTGAAGCCATTGAAACCGGCAGCGTCGACCAGCTCGACGACATCGTGCGCATCGTGCGCGAAACCGGCGCCCTGGACGCGACTCGAGATGCCGCTGCCGCAGAAGCACAACGCGCCATCCATGCCGCCATGCAACTGCCAGACAACGCCTACCGCCAGGCCATGGTGGTGCTGGCCTCGCAGCTGCTCAACCGCAGAACCTGAGCATGTATGTTTCAGCCAGACTTGCGCATTTAAGAGACTTCAACCCAGCCCATTCAACGCTTGCGAGCAGACCAGCCCGCTGTCAGACCAAGCGTCGAGAAAATCCGACGTCAAGTCGGCTTTGGTGGGAGGGGTTAAAACTTGAACGACTCAAACCGGTCCAAACGCAGGCAGGACCACAGGTGCAAGCTCTGACTTCACCTCCACAGGCTTTTCCGGCGTATTGAGTTCGACAAATGGCATGAACTTTGCATGTTTGAACGCATAGTCCAACCCCAATTTCAAGTACTCCGCACTGGCGCCTACACTGCCAAACGCTGTCTGATGCGTCGCAGAGTAGCCCAATCCCACATTGAAATGCGAATTGCGCTTGCCATCCAAATACACCACGCTCGCACTGTCAAACGCCAACGTGCCACACAGCTTGAAGCGGGCCGAGACATCGTAGCCTGACACCTCTGAGGCCTGCGTGGACTTGACATGGCGCAAGCCCCGCACAGCATCGGGCATCCAAGACGAATTTCCCAGGGTCCAGACCCTGGCCGTATACGCTTCGTCCTGGGTCGCATCTGCGCTCGACGTTTGACCTGCGCTCGCCAGACCCGCAGCTATTGCACACGCCACACACTCCACGGTGTTTTTGAGCTTTTTTCCCATCAACTGATGCGCCGTTGATTGTTTGAATTTTCATTTTTATCAAAAAATCATTGATGAGTTCAGATTAAAAATTCGATAGAAACCACACAATTTTCAAACCTGAGAGCGTCTCAGTGGCTGCCAGACGTTTTGCTAGAATTTTCACCGCTTCAATGCGGGGTGTAGCTTAGCCTGGTAGAGCGCTACGTTCGGGACGTAGAGGCCGGAGGTTCGAATCCTCTCACCCCGACCACATCATTGCCAAAAGCCACTGCCCATCTAAAGTCCGCGGCTTTTTCTTGTCTGGTTGATCGTCAAAGTCCATTTACAAACGCGCCTGCAAACCCCATGATCCGAATACAGAGGTATTCATTACCCATCAGGAGGCGTCATGCAGGACAGTCTGGGCAACAAATCGAAAATCGGGGCCATCGAAGATGCGCCGGTGGTCAACTACGTGCAGCAACTGCTGGAACAAGCCGTTACCGTGAAGGCTTCCGATCTGCACTTTGAGCCGTATGAGCACCACTACCGGGTGCGCATGCGCATTGACGGTGAATTGCGCGAAATGGCCACACCGCCTCTGGTGCTCAAGGACCGTTTGTCCTCCCGCATCAAAGTGCTCTCTCGCCTCGACATTGCTGAAAAGCGTTTGCCGCAGGATGGGCGGATGAAGCTGCACATGCCCGATGGCCGAGATCTGGACTTGCGCGTGAGTACCTTGCCCACGCTGTTTGGCGAGAAGCTGGTGATCCGGGTGCTGGACTCTGCGCAAGCCCAGCTGGACCTGAACCGTCTGGGCTATGAAACGGCGGATCTGGAGCGGCTTACCCAAGCCATTCGCCACCCGTACGGCATGGTGCTGGTCACCGGCCCTACGGGTTCGGGCAAGACGCAATCGCTCTATGCCTGTTTGAACCTGCTGAACACGGCCGAGGTGAACATTGCCACCGTCGAAGACCCTTGCGAAATCCAGCTGCAAGGCATCAACCAGGTCAATGTGCAAGACAAACCGGGTTTGACCTTTGCCGTGGCCTTGCGGGCTTTTTTGCGGCAAGACCCGGACATTCTCATGGTGGGCGAAGTGCGTGATCTGGAAACGGCCAACATCGCCATCCAGGCTGCGCAGACGGGCCATCTGGTGCTGTCCACCCTGCACACCAACGATGCGCCCAGCACCTTGGTGCGTTTGCGCAACATGGGCACGGCGTCTTACAACATTGCCGCCAGCGTGACTTTGATCACCGCGCAGCGGCTGGTGCGCTGCCTTTGTCCGCATTGCAAGCACAGCTTGCGGCTGGCGGCTGCCGTGCTGGTCAAAGCGGGCTTGCCGCAAGACCTGCTGAGCGACGAGTGCGTAGAGGTCTATGGTCCCACGGGTTGCGATCGGTGCCACAAGGGTTTTGCAGGGCGCACGGGTATTTTTCAGGTCATGCCGGTCAGTGCTGAGATGCAAAACCTGGTGTTGCGCGATGCAGGCATCCAGGAATTGAGCTTGCAAGCGCAGCGCGAGGGGGTGGCTACATTGCGGCAGGCCGGATTGCGCAAGGTTTTGCAGGGCATCACCTCGCTGGAGGAAGTGCTGGCCGCCACACGGGACGGCACATGAACCGCGCGGCCCCCACACGCCAGCTGCCGACTTTTGCCTGGACAGGCCAAGACCGACAAGGCCATCCCTTGCAGGGGCAGGTGCATGCGGTCAACGCCCATCTGGCACGCGCCCAGTTGCGCAGGCAAGGCATTGAACAGGTTCAATTGCACCGTTTGTGGTGGCACCGCCCACCCAAGCTGCGCATGCGTGATCTGGCACAAATGACTCGGCAATTGTCCGCACTGCTGCGTGCGGGCGTGCCCCTGATGCAGGCGCTGCACATGCTCATCCAGAGCTTGCCCTCGGTGCTGCTGAAAGAATTGATCCAGACCATCGAGAACGATGTGGCCTCCGGCTTGGCCTTGCATGCTGCGCTGGCACGTCATCCACAACACTTTTCTGCGCTGTACATCAGCATGGTGCAAGCCGGTGAGTCTGCGGGCATTCTGGACACCATGATGGAACGCCTGGCCAGCACGCTGGAAAAAAATGAAGCCGTGCGCTCCCGTGTGCGGTCGGCCTTGATGTACCCCTGCATTGTTTTGCTGGTGGCCTTGGCGGTTTTGGTGCTGATCCTGGTGTTTGTGGTGCCGGTTTTTGAGGATGTCTTCAAGTCTTTTGGGGCGGACCTGCCATGGCCCACGCAAGTGGTGGTGACACTGAGTCAGGGGCTGAGCGCCTCAGGCCCCTTTGTTGCAGCGGGCCTGCTGCTGGGCGGCTGGCTCTGGCAGCGTCACACCGTACGGGCCACACAGTTCAAGCTGTGGCTGGACCGTTGGTGGCTTCACTGGCCACTGCTGGGCTCACTCATTCGCAGTGCCGTGGTCGCGCGCTGGACGCAAACCCTCTCGGCCTTGCTGGCTGCTGGCGTGCCTTTGGCTGAAGCCTTGGGGCCTGTGGCGCAGGCATGCGATCATTCGGTCTTTGAACGCGCCACGCTTCAAGTGCAACGCCGCGTGGCACAAGGCAGCGGCTTGAGTGAGGCGATGGCGCAAACGGGGCGTTTTCAGCCCATGATCGTGCAATTGTGCGCAACCGGAGAAGAGACAGGGGCCATGGAAAATTTGTTAGCGCGGGCCGGTGGCCTGATGGAGTCGGAACTGGATGACCGCGTCAACGGGCTGTCGAGTTTGCTGGAGCCCCTCATCATTGTGGTGCTGGGCGGTCTGATCGGCGGCATTCTGGTGGCCATGTATTTGCCCATTTTTCGCCTGGGTCAGGTGTTCTGACATGGACGCACACCACTTGGGATGGGTGTTAGCAGCGCTGTTGGGCCTGACGATTGGCAGCTTTTTGAATGTGGTCATCCACCGGCTACCGCGCATGCTGGAAGCCCAGTGGAACGCCGAGCTCGCTGCGGAAGACGCTCCAGAACCCAGCAGCCGCTACAACATTGCCTTTCCCGGTTCTCACTGCCCGCACTGCACACACGCCTTGTCGTGGAAAGAGAACATCCCCGTCCTCAGCTATCTTTTTCTCCGAGGCCGTTGCAGTCAGTGTCACGCCCCGATTGGCTGGCGCTACCCGGCGGTGGAGTTGTTCACCAGCGCACTGTTTGCATGGAGCGTCGCAACACATGGCTTGAGCTTTCAAGCCTGTGCCTGGGCGGGCTTTGCTTCAGCACTGGTGGCACTGGCGGCCATTGATGCGGACACCACCTTGCTGCCCGACGCCATCACCCAACCCCTGGTCTGGTCGGGTTTGCTGGCCGCCAATCTGGGGCTCAGCGGCACGTCGTTGACAGACGCCTTGTGGGGCGCGACAGCAGGCTACCTGTTTTTGTGGTCGGTGTATTGGCTCTTTAAGCTGGTCACGGGCAAAGAGGGCATGGGCCAGGGGGACTTCAAACTGCTGGCCGCCCTTGGGGCTTGGTTGGGCTGGCCAGCGCTGGTGTCGCTGGTGCTCATCGCCTCGGTCTCCGGCGCCCTGGTCGGTTTGGCCATGCGCGCTTCGCAGCGCCTGTCCGAAGACGGCTATATTCCGTTTGGTCCTTTTTTGACTTTGGCGGGCTTGTGGGTGATGGTATTTGGCCCCCTGCCCTCTGTTGCTTATTTGATGGCATGAACAATCCACGTATCTGGCGCCTTGGCCTGACAGGCGGCATCGGCAGCGGCAAGAGCACCGTGGCGGGCATGCTCGCGGCGCGTGGTGCCGTTGTGATGGACGCCGACGCCATCTCCCGCAGCGTGACTGCACCTGGTGGCCTGGCGATCGCACCCATTGGACGGGCTTTCGGCGCAGCCATGATCGGGCCGGATGGCGCCATGGATCGTCAGGCCATGCGCGAAAGGATTTTTCGGGACGCCAGCGCCAAACGCCAACTCGAGGCCATCATCCACCCCCTGGTCAGTCGCATCACGACCGAGCAAGTCCAGGCTGCACTGCAAAACGGCAGCCGCTGTCTGGTGTTTGATGTGCCACTGTTGGTGGAGTCCGGAGAACGCTGGCGCCGCCAGTTGAACCAGGTGCTGGTGGTCGATTGCGACACCGACACCCAACGGCAGCGGGTCATGGCCCGCAGCGGCCTTCCCGCTGAAGAGGTAGACCGCATCATCGCCCAGCAAGCCCGCCGAGAGCAACGCCTGGCCTGTGCCGATGTGGTGATCTTCAACCAGTCTTTGACCTTGATCGAATTAGAGGCCCAGATCACTCAAGTGGCCGCTGACTTCGGGCTATGATTGGCGGCATCTGGAAGATGCCGCGTGATACTGTACGAATACCCCTTTAACGAACGCATCCGCACCTATTTGCGTCTGCAACAACTCTTTACCCGCCTGGGGCAATTGATGGCCCGCCCTGAAGCGGTGGATCATCACTTTGCCCTGACCACCTTGTTTGAAATCATGGAGGTGGCTTCGCGCGCAGAGCTCAAGTCTGATGTGCTGAAGGACCTGGAGCGTCAAAAACAGCTGTACAACGGCTACCGAGGCAACCCTGCCATCTCTGAAAAAGCCCTCAATGGTCTGATTGGCCAGCTCGATGAATACTTCGATGTGCTCAATCAATTGACTGGAAAAATCGGCCAAAGTCTGCACGACAATGATTTCCTGATGGCACTGCGCAGCCGCGCCGTGATTCCGGGCGGCACCTGCGAATTTGACTTGCCCGCTTACCATGCTTGGCAACACCACGAGGCTTCAGAGCGCATGGCCGATTTGAACCAATGGGTGGCGCCTTTTGCACCATTGGCGCAATCCGTGCAACTGCTGCTGAAAATGCTGCGCGAATCAGGCACCACACAAAAAGTGATCGCCCCCTCCGGTATGCTGCAACAGACGCTGCCCCAAGGCCGGACCTTCCAATTGCTGCGGCTAAAAATCGATCCGTCCATGGGCATCACGCCTGAAATCAGCTGTAACCGCTTGCTGGTCGTGATCCGCATGATGCGGCAAGAGCGTGATGGGCATTTGCTGTCCTGCTCGGAAGATGTGCCTTTTGAGATGTCCTTGTGCGCATGAGCGATTTGAATCAGCCCACCCCAATTACACCGCGCAAAGTCCGCTGCCCCGCTTGCGGTGGCATCAGCCTCTACAGCAGCGCCAATCCTTATCGTCCCTTTTGCAGCGCCCGTTGCAAGGGTGTGGATTTAGGCGCCTGGGCCAGCGAAGAGTTCAAGTTACCGGACGACACACCGCCAGACGACAGTTTTGGAGACCCCCGGCTGCAGTGAATGCCTTCGGGCAGGGCATTCAGTCCTTGTGGGTGGCTCGGTCAAACTGGCGCTCTTGGGCCAGCCAGGTCAATACCGGAACCGTTCCCGGCAACACAGGCACCACTTGCACAGGCAAGGCCTGCCAGGCATGTGACTGGCCTTCACGCATCTGCAAATCACCCTGCCACTGCCACACCTTGCAAAAATGAAGTCGAACCAGGGCATGGGGGTAATCCACCATCTGGGTTTTCCAGACTGCGGCTTCGCCAATGGTGATGCCCAACTCTTCCTGCAACTCTCGGCGCAAGGCCTGCTCGACCGTTTCACCGGCTTCGAGCTTGCCACCCGGAAACTCCCAATACCCGGCATAGACTTTGCCATCAGGTCGGGATGTCAGTAAAAACTGCCCGTCGGCCTGCAAGAGCACGCCCACAGCCACATCCACGACCGGACGGCCCGGGCCGCCTTCGCGCTGACGATCTCCATGCGCGACCAGCAAATCGGTCATGCCGCAATACCGGGCTGACGGCCCATCATGTCTCGGGCGAACTGGTAGGCAATGCGACCACTGCGTGAGCCCCCGCGCTCCAGCGCCCAGAGCAGGGCATCAGGCCGTGCGGCTTCAATCTGTGCTGGCGTGGCGCCCAGGGCACCCAGCCACTGCGCCACAATGGTCAGGTACTCGTCTTGCGAGAACGGATAAAAGCTGATCCACAAGCCAAAACGCTCCGACAGCGAGATTTTTTCTTCCACCACTTCACCCGGATGCACTTCACCGTCATCGGTGTGGGTGTAGGTCAGGTTTTCATGCATGTACTCGGGCAACAAATGGCGGCGGTTGCTGGTGGCATACACCAGCACATTGGGCGTGGCCGCAGCCACTGAGCCGTCCAGAATTGACTTGAGCGCCTTGTAACCCGGCTCACCGTCTTCAAAACTCAGGTCATCGCAATACACAATGAATTTCTCGGACCGACCAGCCACCACTTCAATGATGTCAGGCAGATCCGTCAGGTCTTCCTTGTCCACCTCAATCAGGCGCAGGCCTTGTGGGGCATAGGTGTTCAGGCAGGCCTTGATGAGCGACGACTTGCCGGTGCCACGGGCTCCGGTCAGCAGGACGTTGTTGGCGGGACGCCCGTTCACAAACTGCTCGGTGTTGCGTTGCAGCTTCTCTTTCTGATCCTCGATTTCCTTGAGGTCATCCAGCGTCATGGCCGCGACATGACGAACCGGCTCCAGCACACCGTGCCCGGAAGACCGTTTGCGGTAGCGCCAGGCAATGGCCTGCGTCCAGTCGGGTTCAGAAAGGGGTTGAGGCAAAACCGCTTCGATCCGGGTCACGAGTTGGCTGACCTGGGCCAGCAGTTGTTCCAGTGTGCTGCTCATGATCGGTAGTCCGCGTTGATGGTGACATATTCGTGGCTCAAATCGCATGTCCACACCGTGTCACTGGCCGTGCCACGCCCCAAACCCACACGCACCGTGATTTCAGCTTGCTTCATGACACGTTGGCCGTCTTCTTCACGGTATTCAGCGCGGCGTCCGCCTTTCGAGACCACATGCACATCGTCCAGATGCAATTCGATCAGTCCCTGGTCCAGGTCGGTGATGCCGGCATAGCCCACTGCCGCCAGAATGCGGCCCAGATTCGGGTCGCTGGCAAAGAAAGCCGTTTTCACCAAGGGCGAATGGGCAATGGCATAAGCCACCTGACGGCACTCTTCGCCCGTGCGGCCACCGTCGACCTGAACGGTGATGAATTTGGTGGCGCCTTCGCCATCGCGCACGATGGCATGCGCCAGTTGTCGGGCCACTTGCAGCAGCCCGCTTGCCAGTGCCTGGCCCTCCACACTGTCCAGTGATGTGATGGGGTCATGATCCGCCTGGTGCGTGGCGATCAGCATGAACGAATCGTTGGTCGATGTGTCGCCATCGATGGTGATGCGGTTGAAGGACCCATCGGCCAGGTGCTTGACCAGGGCTGGTAACAAAGCGGGATCAATGCAGGCATCGGTGGCCACGAATCCCAGCATGGTGGCCATATTGGGCCGAATCATGCCCGCGCCTTTGCTGATGCCGGTGATGCTCACGGTTTTGCCACCCACCTGAACCTGCACACTGGCCGCCTTGGGCTGAGTGTCGGTGGTCATGATGCCTTCGGCGGCTTGTGCCCAATGCGCTGACTGCGCGTTGGCCAAAGCAGCGGGCAAGCTCGCCACAATGCGGTCCACAGGCAGGGGCTCCATGATCACGCCGGTAGAAAACGGCAAGATCTGACTGGCCTGGCACTTCAGCAATGCCGCCAGCGCCTCGCAGGTTTGACGTGAATGGGCCAAACCCGGCGCACCCGTGCCAGCATTGGCATTGCCGGTATTGATCACCAACGCTCGCACCGCACTGCCCGCGCTCAGGTGTTCACGGCACACCTGCACTGGGGCTGCACAAAAACGGTTGCTGGTGAACACCCCGGCCACGCTGGCGCCATCATCGAGCAGGAAAACAGTCAAGTCCTTGCGATTCGCTTTGCGCACACCGGCTTCGGCAATGCCAATGCGAACACCGGCAATCGGGCTCAGTTGAGCGGGGTCCAGAGGGGGCAAATTCACGGGCATGTCGATCCTTCAGTAAACAGGAAAAATGCAGAAATATTCAGTCCATTCAAGCCATTGAGCAAGGCGCACCATAAAGAAAACGGGCCGAGGCCCGTTTTTATGCGCCATGCCATTTCAGGCCAGTTTGCCGTGGCACTGCTTGTATTTTTTGCCGCTGCCACAGGGGCAAGGGTCGTTGCGGCCCACAGGGCCCCATTCTGGCGCCATCCCAGCCAAGTCTGCGGGCACTGTTTGCGCTTGCCCGTTTTCATCGGGTGCGGTGTAGGTGACGTGGCTGACGTTTTCGGCGCGCTCTTCAATGTCATGCGCGGCTTGCTCCATCTCCTCGCCTGAGGAAATGCGCACCGTCATCAAGGTGCGCGTGACCTCGTTTTTGACTGAGTCGAGCAATTGACCAAACAACTCAAAGGCTTCACGCTTGTACTCTTGCTTGGGCTGCTTTTGTGCGTAGCCGCGCAAATGAATGCCTTGGCGCAGGTAATCCAGTGAACTGAGGTGTTCGCGCCAATGCGTGTCGATGCTTTGCAGCAGCACCATGCGTTCAAACGGGGTGAAATTGGCAGCGCCCACCTGATCGAGTTTGCCCTGGAATTGGGCATGCGCCGCTGCCACCACGGTCTCCAGAATGTCTTCATCCGTGATGGCGTTCGATGCCTGCACCTTGCCACGCAAATCCACGGACAACTGCCATTCGTCGGCCAGCACCTTTTCCAGGCTGGCCAGATCCCATTGTTCTTCCACCGATTCAGCGGGCACATATTGGCGCACCAGATCGGTAAAGCATCCTTCACGCAGCGAGGCAATCTGACCTTCCATGTCCTGGGCATCCAGGATGTCATTGCGCTGCTGATAAATCACCTTACGCTGGTCATTGGACACATCATCGTATTCGAGCAACTGCTTGCGAATGTCGAAGTTACGCCCTTCGACCTTGCGCTGAGCGCTTTCGATGCTGCGCGTGACAATGCCCGCTTCAATGGCTTCACCTTCGGGCATCTTCAAGCGGTCCATGATGGCGCGCACACGATCACCCGCAAAAATGCGCATCAGAGGGTCATCCAGGCTCAGATAAAAGCGTGATGAGCCGGGGTCACCCTGACGGCCGGAACGACCCCGCAACTGGTTGTCAATGCGGCGGGATTCATGGCGCTCTGTCGCAATGATGCGCAAACCGCCATTGGCCTTGACCAGCTCGTGCACGACTTTCCACTGCTCACGCAATTCGTCTACGCGCATTTGCAGCTCTTCTTTAGACAATGACTCATCGGCTTCGAAGGCCTGAATGTCTTTTTCAATGTTGCCGCCCAACACAATGTCGGTGCCACGACCAGCCATGTTGGTGGCGATAGTGATCATGCCAGGACGCCCCGCTTGCGCCACGATGTCGGCTTCACGCGCATGCTGCTTGGCGTTCAGCACTTGGTGCGCCAGTTTCTCCTTCGTGAGCATCTCGGAGATCAACTCCGAGTTCTCAATGGAGGTGGTACCCACCAGCACGGGCTGCCCGCGCTCATGGCATTCGCGAATGTCCGCAATGGCGGCGTCGTAGCGCTCTTGAGAAGTTTTGTAGACGCGGTCAAGCTGGTCTTCACGCTGGCTCTTACGGTGCGGCGGAATCACCACCGTCTCAAGACCGTATATTTCCTGGAACTCATAGGCTTCGGTATCTGCCGTACCCGTCATGCCGCCAATCTTGTTGTACAAACGGAAATAATTCTGGAACGTGATCGATGCCATCGTCTGGTTTTCAGCCTGGATTTGCACACCCTCTTTGGCCTCCACAGCCTGATGCAAGCCATCGCTCCAGCGGCGGCCACTCATGAGGCGGCCCGTGAACTCGTCCACGATGATGATTTCACCGTCTTGCACCACATAGTGCTGGTCACGATGGTACAGATGCTGAGCACGCAATGCTGCGTTCAGGTGGTGCATCAGCGTGATGTTGGCGGGGTCGTAGAGGCTCGCGCCTTCAGGGATCATGCCCATTTCGGCCAACACCGCTTCGGCTTTTTCATGGCCTTGCTCGGTCAGGAATATCTGATGCGCCTTTTCATCGACCGTAAAGTCACCGGGCGTGATGATGCCTTCACCAGTGCGTGGATCGGCCTCGCCCTCTTGGCGGGTGAGAAGCGGAATAACCTGCTTCATCGCCATGTAGGTGGCAGTGTGGTCTTCGGCTTGACCACTGATGATGAGCGGCGTGCGAGCTTCATCGATCAGGATCGAGTCCACTTCGTCGATGATGGCAAAGTTCAGCGGCCGTTGAACACGGTCTTGCGCTTCGTAGACCATGTTGTCGCGCAGGTAATCAAAGCCGTATTCGTTGTTGGTGCCGTAGGTGATATCGGCGTTGTAAGCGCCTTGCTTGTCCTCACGCTGCATCTGCGGCAAGTTGATGCCCACAGACAGCCCCAGGAAGTTGAACAGCTTGCCCATCCACTGTGCATCGCGGCTGGCCAGGTAATCATTGACCGTGACCACATGCACGCCTTTTCCAGCCAGCGCATTCAGATAGGCGGGCAGTGTGGACGTCAGTGTCTTGCCTTCGCCAGTTCGCATTTCAGCGATCTTGCCGTTGTGCAGCGCAATGCCACCCGCCAGCTGAACGTCGAAATGGCGCATCTTCATGACCCGCTTGGAGCCCTCGCGGACCACGGCAAAAGCCTCAGGCAGCAGGGCGTCCAAGGTTTCACCTGCTGCGACGCGTTCTTTGAAACTTTGGGTCTTGGCACGCAAGTCATCATCACTCAAACTCTCGAGACTGGTTTCGAGCGCATTGATGCGTTCGACCAATTTGCGGTATTGCTTGAGCAGGCGGTCATTGCGACTGCCGAAAATTTTGGTGAGGAATGGGATGGCCATGTCTACAAGATCCACCTTCAGCCAAAAGGCTGAGAAACAGACCGTCTATCCTGTCAGGTTAAAAGTTTCATATGAAGCCAGGCCGCCGGGTAACAAGACCCTACTTGCCATGCTGAGCGCCAAGGACGCCAGCTCAATCGTGGGATTTTAGCCTCTGTGCCCACTTGGTTTTCAAGACGTCATCCTGTGAGGAGCATCTGCCGGATAATCGGCTGGCCATGCAAAGACGACATCACGCCATTCCCCTGCAACAAGCCGTGCAAGAGTCACCCACTTTTGCACTCTTGGCCAGCAGACTGCGCGAATCGTCAGAACGCCTGCAAACCATACGTAACTTGTTACCTGCACCACTGCGAGCCAGTGTTCAGGCAGGCCCTATTGAAGACGGCGCCTGGTGTTTGCTGGTGAGTTCCAACGCTGTTGCTGCCAAGTTGCGTCAATTGGTGCCCGCCTTGCAGGCACACCTCAACACCAAAGGGATGGCCGTCAACTCCATACGGATCAAAGTTCAAAGCCGAATCGGTTGATTCGTCACCCCCTCAAGAAAAAAGGCCCTGATCGGATGATCAGGGCCTTTTGATTTTGGTGCCGCTTGTCGGATTCGAACTGACGACCTACCGCTTACAAGGCGGGTGCTCTACCAACTGAGCTAAAGCGGCACGGGCTAGATTTTAACGTGCTCCAGTGCACATTCCAGGACACATGGCGTTATTTTTTATTTGATACGTTTCAATGTCGGCCTAGGAGGCGTTGAAGGGGGTGGTGTCGCGTCATCATCGGTTGATACGTGTTCTTGTATCCGTGCTTCAGACAGACTGGATGCAGCAGGTTCTTCTTCGCTGACTGGGAAAGCCATGCCTTGGCCATTTTCACGGGCATAAATGGCCATCACGCGCGATATGGGAACCATGATGTCACGCGGCTTGCCCCCAAACCGGGCTTTGAACTCTATGAAGTCATTGCCCAATTTCAGGGAGCTGGTGGCGTCCATGCTCACGTTCAACACAATTTCACCACCTTGAACATACTCCCGCGGCACCTGCACAGAGTTGTCCACTTTCACAGCAACATAGGGAGTGAAGCCGTTTTCAGAGCACCACTCATACAGCGCCCGAATCAAATACGGGCGCGTTGAAGGCAATTCGGTGTCACTGATCATTGTGGACTCCATGCGAGTTTATTTGCGCATGACCTTTTCAGATGGGGTCAAAGCTTCGATATATGCTGGGCGTGAAAAGATGCGTTCGGCATATTTCAGCAATGGAGCTGCATTTTTGCTCAATTCGATCCCGTAGTAGTCCAGACGCCACAGCAACGGTGCGATGGCCACATCAAGCATCGAGAAGTTGTCACCCAACATGAACTTGTTCTTCAAGAACACAGGGGCCAACTGCGTCAAACGGTCACGAATGTGGGCACGGGCTTTCTCCAGCGCCTTGTCATTGCCTTTGAGAGCACGATTTTCAAGTGTCAGCACATGGGCAAAGAGCTCTTTCTCAAAGTTGAGCAAGAACAAACGCACTCGTGCGCGGTCAACCGGGTCACCAGGCATCAGTTGAGGGTGCGGAAAGCGCTCATCAATGTACTCATTGATGATGTTGGATTCGTACAAAATCAGGTCGCGCTCGACCAGAATTGGAACCTGGCCGTAGGGATTCATCACATTGATGTCTTCGGGCTTGTTGTACAGGTCCACATCACGGATTTCGAAGTCCATGCCTTTTTCAAACAGCACAAATCGGCAACGATGGGAAAAAGGGCAAGTGGTTCCGGAATAAAGCACCATCATGGCAAGAGGCTCCTCAAAAAATCAAAAAGAGTGGGGGGTCTTTTGGACCCACCACTCCACAGAACCCGACGAATAGCCGGGTGAAAGATCAATTACTTGATGTCTTTCCAGTACGCTGCATTCAGACGCCAGGCGATAAAGGTGAAGAACGACAAGAAAATCAGGACCCAGACGCCAATGCGAACTCGGGTATTTTGGGCTGGCTCGGCCATCCACTGCATGTAATTGACCAAATCTCCCACGGCCTGGTCATATTGCAAAGGTGTCATTGTGCCTGGCTTGACTTGCTTCCATCCTTGGAAAATTTGAACCGTGTGACCGTGCTCTTCTTTTTCTTCGAAGACAGGTTCACGTTCACCCTGCAATTCCCACAACACGTTGGGCATGCCCACGTTCGGGAAAGCCATGTTGTTCCAGCCTGTTGGCTTGGATGCATCACGGTGGTAGCTGCGCAGGTAAGTGTAGAGATAATCAGCACCTGTGCCGCCATGACCAGAACGCGAACGTGCCATCAAAGTCAGGTCAGGTGGATTCTTGCCGAACCACTCTTTGGCTTGCAGCGGATCGATCGCAGACTTCATGGTGTCACCGACTTTGATCGTCGGGAACAACAGGTTGTCCTTGATTTGCTGCTCAGTCAAACCGATGTCTTTCAGGCGATTGAATCGCATGAAAGCGGCCGAATGGCAATTGAGGCAATAGTTGACAAACAACTTGGCACCATTTTGCAAAGATGCCAGGTCATTGGTTTTGACGGGCGCTTTATCCCATGCAATGCCACCGCCACTGGAAGCTTGTGCACCGGCCATCAGGCCCAGGGCCATCACAAAGCCCAATGCGAGTTTCTTGATGTTTTTCATGTTCTTGAATCTCCGGGATCTCAGTGAGGCGTGAAGGTCACACGGTCTGGAACCTGCTTGGGCGTACCCAGCTTGCTCCACCAAGGCATCAACAGGAAGAAGCCAAAATAGAACAGTGAACCCACTTGAGAGACACGCTCACCGATAGGCGAAGGTGGCTGCACACCCAAATAGCCCAGGATCAGGAAGTTGATCACGAACACGGCATACAGATACTTGTGCCAATCAGGGCGGTAACGAATCGATTTGACCGGGCTGTTGTCGAGCCATGGCAAGAAGAACAGGATGACAACAGCGCCACCCATCACGACCACACCCCAAAATTTGGCGTCAATCGACAGCATCAGGGCAGAAATCACCACAGCGGCACCGATCACAGCACCCTTGAGCACCTGAGGCAATTTGCCTTTGATCACCGCCAAAACAGCTCCCAACACCACGCAAGCGATCAGGGCGTACATCATCTCGCTGGTGATCGCACGCAACATCGAATAGAACGGTGTGAAGTACCAGACTGGTGCAATGTGCAACGGTGTGGTCAGTGGATCGGCCGGGATAAAGTTGTTGTATTCGAGGAAATAACCACCGAACTCAGGCGCGAAGAACACAATCGCAGTGAAGGCCATCAAGAAGACGCCCACACCAAAGATGTCGTGCACAGAGTAGTAAGGGTGGAAAGGAATGCCGTCCAAAGGATGACCTTGAGCATCTTTTGGTGCGTTCGGGCCTTTGATTTCCACGCCATCGGGGTTGTTGGAGCCCACTTCGTGCAACGCAATGATGTGCGCCACCACCAGACCCAGCAAGACCAATGGCACTGCAATCACGTGGAAGCTGAAGAAGCGGTTCAGGGTGGCATCGCCCACCACGAAGTCGCCACGAATCAACAAAGCCAGATCAGGGCCAATGAAAGGAATGGCGGAGAACAGGTTCACGATCACCTGAGCGCCCCAGTAAGACATTTGACCCCAAGGCAACAGATAACCCATGAAGGCTTCTGCCATCAGGCACAGGAAAATCGCACAACCGAAGATCCAGACCAGTTCACGTGGCTTGCGGTAGCTGCCATAAATCAGGCCCCGGAACATGTGCAGGTAAACCACAATGAAGAACGCTGAAGCGCCCGTGGAGTGCATATAACGGATCAACCAGCCCCAAGGCACATCACGCATGATGTATTCAACCGAAGCAAATGCCACGGCTGCATCAGGCTTGTAATGCATGACCAGGAAAATACCAGTGACGATCTGGATGACCAGCACCAACAGCGACAGCGAGCCGAAGATGTACCAGAAGTTGAAGTTCTTCGGTGCGTAGTACTCGCTCATGTGCTCTTTGTAGAGCTTGGACAGAGGGAAGCGGTTGTCCACCCAATTGAGCAATTTTTCGCCAGCAGGGGCGTTGGGAGAGATTTCTTTGAATTCAGCCATGTCGGTCTCCATCAGGCCTTCTTGTCTTCACCAATGAGCAACTTGGTGTCGGACAGGTACATGTGCGGCGGCACTTCGAGGTTGTCAGGTGCAGGCTTGTTCTTGAACACGCGGCCAGCCAGGTCGAATGTCGAGCCATGGCAAGCACACAAGAAACCGCCTTGCCAGTCATCAGGCAGAGAAGGCTGAGGACCCGCTGCGAATTTGTCGCCAGGCGAGCAACCCAAGTGGGTGCAAATGCCCACAGCCACCATGATTTCAGGCTTGATAGAACGGAATTCGTTCTTTGCGTATGCAGGGATGGGGTAGGCCGTGCGGTTGGAGTTTGGATCAGCCAGATTGCCTTCGATCTTTTTCAAGCCTTCGAGCTGCTCAGGCGAGCGCTTCATGATCCAAACGGGCTTACCACGCCACTCGACGGTGAGTTTTTCACCCGTCTTGAGTGCAGAGATGTCCACTTCGACGGCTGCGCCGGCGGCTTTGGCTCGTTCAGATGGTTGAAAGCTGCTGACGAAGGGGGTGGCCACAAAGCCAGCGCCTACGGCGCCCACGCCAACGGTGGCTGCAAGCCATGTCCGTTTGCTGCTGTCGACTGGGGTGTCACTCATGGGATTCCTCTAGCGAGTCGTTATCAGGGTCAACCCGGGATTGTAGCGGAGTGAAACAGACAAGCGTCTTACAACTTGAAGCGAGTGACAATTCTTGATTCACAATCATGAGCTTCACTCAACTGTTATAGAGAATTTTTATGTCCTTAGTTCAAGAATTCAAAGCTTTCGCCCTCAAAGGCAACGTCATGGATCTGGCTGTCGGGGTGATTATCGGCGGAGCTTTTGGCAAAATTGTGGATTCAGTCGTTGGCGATCTGATCATGCCGCTCATCAGCAAAGCCTTTGGTGGTCTGGATTTTTCCAATTATTACCTGGCCTTGGCGGGGCAAACTGCGGGTCTGCCTCTGGCTGAAGCCAAAAAACTCGGTGCAGTTTTCGCTTACGGTAACTTCATCACCGTGGCCCTGAACTTCATCATCCTGGCGCTCATCATCTTTGTGATCATTCGTCAGATGAACAAACTCATCTCAACCGCCCCCGCAGAAACACCTGCAACCCCCGAGGATGTGCAGTTATTGCGTGAAATCCGCGACAGCCTGAAAAACAAAGGTTGAGTACCGGAGGCAACTCAGCCGCCACTCACCAGTTGCCGCGCCATGCGGATGGCTTGCATCATGCTGCGAGCATCGGCCTGGCCTTTTCCGGCCACGTCCATGGCGGTGCCATGGTCAGGACTGGTTCTGATCAATGGCAAGCCCAGGGTCACATTGACCCCCTGCTCCAAGCCCAGGTACTTGACCGGTATCAAGCCTTGATCGTGGTACATCGCGATGACCACATCAAATTCACGCCGACCATCGGCCTGCTTGCGAGCGCGCATGAACACGGTGTCTGGCGCAAAAGGACCATGCACATCCAGCCCCTCCCGGCGTGCCAAAGCCAGGCAAGGCTGCAACACCTCGATTTCCTCCCGGCCAAACAAGCCCCCCTCGCCCGCATGTGGATTCACGCCAGCGACGGCCATGCGGGGTTTGTGCCCCAGCATTCGGGTCAAAGCCGCATCCGTGATCCGCAATGTTTGCAGAACGCGATCTGGCGTGACAGCATCCAGCGCCTCTCGCAAAGACACATGAATACTGACCAACACCGTGCGCAATTCTTCATTGGCCAGCATCATGCGCACAGGCATCTGCGCCAGCGACACCCCCGCATGACGCGCAGCTTCAGCCTGGAGCAATTCGGTATGCCCGGGATATTGGTCATACGGCGCGCCAGCTGCGTGCAAGGCCTCTTTGTGCAGCGGCGCTGTCACAAGCGCCGCCACCTCCCCACGCAAGGCTGCATGCGCTGCCCACAACACCGCCTCCCCGGCCAACTGCCCAGCCCGCGCATCAATTTGCCCCCAAGGTAATGGGGGCGCAGCGCTCACGACTTGCAGCACGGGCAAACAACGTGGCGGCACATGCAAAGCATCCGATGGCTCCAGGATTTCGCAGACAGGAAAAGCAGGCGTAGATTGCACCAGCGCCATGGCGCGGCGCATCAACTGGACATCCCCGGCCACAAAGCAGCCCTGCACGACATCCGGTGCTTCACACCAGGTCCGCGCGATGATTTCGGGGCCGATGCCACAGGGATCACCGGGTGTGATGGCAACAGGCTTTGTCAAAATGTTCATGGCAGTTTTCATTCAGCTTATTTCAAGCGGGGTTGTCGATTTCAATGAAACGATGCTCAAGCCCCAACTCCTGCGCGATATGAGCACCCACAGCAAGCGCACCATAGCGCTCGCTGGCATGGTGACCACAAGCCAAAAAGGCCACACCGGTTTCTCGCGCCAAATGGGCCTGCGGTTCAGAAATTTCGCCCGTGATGAACGCATCAGCCCCGGCAGCAATGGCTGACTCGAAGTAGCCCTGTGCACCACCCGTACACCAAGCCACACGTCGAACTGGCCGCGAGGCATCGCCCACACAAATCACCTGCCGCCCCAGTGCCGCAGCCACATGATCCGCCAGAGCCTGAGGCAGTGCCCAAGTCTGGGCACCAACGCCGACAAAACCCAAGTCCTGCTCACCAAAGCGGCCATCGGCCTGCAAGCCCAGCACACGGCCGAGTTGTGCATTGTTGCCCCACTCAGGGTGCGCATCCAGAGGCAAATGGTAGGCAAACAGATGAATGCCATGGGCCAGAAGCAAACGCAAACGTTCACGCATCCAACCTGTGATGCGTCCGTCCTGGCCACGCCAAAACAAACCATGGTGCACCAGCATGGCATCCGCTCCCGCCTCAATGGCCGCTTCAATCAAGGCTCGGCTGGCAGTCACTCCGCTGACCAGTAAACGAATGTCCCGGTCCCCTTCGACCTGCAGGCCATTGGGGCCGTAATCGCGAAATTTTTCCGGTTGGAGCAAGGCATCTAAAGCCTGGCCTAAGGTTTTGGCATCGGTCATGAGTGAGTCTCTTGCAGTAACGTTCTATTGTCTCTGAAGCCGATACCACCAGAGGTGAATTTGAGACACCACATTCACCCCTGGCATCGCCCCTTATGCCCCAAAAACACACAAGACGGCGCGCAGATCAAGGACAATTCCCACCTATGAAACGCTATTGGCTTCTCTTTTCTCAATGGGTGACGGTCCTTGTGGCAGTCTGGTTCGTCGTTGCCACACTCCAGCCCGAATGGCTGCGCAGCGCAAAACACGCCACCAGCGACATCACGCTCCAGCAAGCCCCGGCGAGCTCCTCGCTCAGCCGCCCAGCCGGCAGTTTGAGTACCCCAGCCCAAAAAGCCTCACCCGCCGTGGTCAGCATCAACACCAGCAAAGCCAACCGCCAGACTCCGCAAGACCCTTGGTTCAAATTCTTCTACGGCGAACAGGACGAACAAAACACCGCAGGACTGGGCAGTGGCGTCATCGTCAGCCCCGAGGGACACATCCTGACCAACAACCACGTCATCGAAGATGCCGACGACATTGAGGTCGTCTTGACCGATGGCCGCCACGCTGCGGCCAAAGTCATCGGCACCGACCCCGACACCGACTTGGCACTGCTGAAAATCAAGCTGGACAAACTGCCTGTGATTGTCCTGGGGCAAATCCAAGCCCTCCAAGTTGGCGATGTGGTGCTGGCCATCGGCAATCCGTTTGGCGTGGGGCAAACCGTCACATCCGGCATTGTGAGTGCTTTGGGACGCAACCAATTGGGCATCAACACCTTTGAAAACTTCATCCAGACCGATGCGGCCATCAACCCGGGCAACTCTGGCGGCGCATTGGTCGACGTCAATGGTCACTTGATGGGCATCAACACCGCCATTTATTCACGCTCTGGTGGCAACATGGGCATTGGCTTTGCCATTCCAGTGTCCACAGCCCGCCAGGTCATGCAAGACCTGCTCAAAGACGGCAAAGTCACACGCGGCTGGATCGGGGTGGAACCGCAAGACATGACCACCGAATTGGCTGAAAGCTTTCAGCTGCCCAAAGCAACACAAAACGTCTTGCCCCAAGGCGTGGTGATCACGGGCGTTTTGCAAAACGGTCCAGCTGCCAAAGCAGGCCTGCGCCCAGGCGATGTGATTTTGAAAATAGCGGGCACACCCGTCACCAACGTCTCAGATTTACTCACCCAGGTGTCTGCGCTCAAGCCCGGCACGCCTGCCGATGTTCAAATTTGGCGCCGACAGGGCGAAACCAGCTTACGCGTGACCCCCGCAGAACGCCCCACTGCTAAAAGGCCCCGCTGAACTGACCACTTTGAGTAGGCCTTCCCACCTTTGGTCAAAGTCTCAAAGAATCAAAAAATAAGGGGCCAACTGGCCCCTTCATGGATGGATGGGGATTACCCCCCATAAGGACTCAACCTGCATTGGCCGCCTCGTCCGGCGCTTGCGTGTGCTTGATGAAAATCTGCGCCGCCCAAATACCCATCTCGTAAAGCAGACACATGGGAATCGCCAGCGCCAACTGGGAAACCACATCCGGTGGCGTGACCACAGCCGCAATCACGAATGCCAGCACCACAAAATAGCCCCGAAAATCCTTGAGCTTTTGCACACTGACCACCTCCATGCGGGCCAGCACCACCACGGCCACAGGCACCTCAAAGGCCAGACCAAAGGCCAGGAACATGGTCAGCACAAAACTCAAATAAGCTTCGATGTCTGGCGCAGCCGTGATGCTCTTGGGCGCAAAGCCCTGAATGAACTTGAACACCTGACCAAACACGAAGAAATAGCAAAACGCCACCCCCATGAAAAACAACACAGTGCTGGACACCACCAAGGGCAGCACCAGTTTTTTCTCGTGCGCATACAAACCCGGCGCCACGAAAGCCCACACCTGGTAGAGCACTACAGGCAAGGCGATCAAGAAAGCGGCCATCATCAAAATCTTGAGCGGCACCATGAATGGCGAGATCACCGAAGTGGCGATCAGCGTCGCCCCTTTGGGCAAATGCGCCACCAAGGGCTGCGCGAGAATGTCATACAACTCTCCCGGGCCCGGGAAAATAGCCAGCACGGCGGCAGCAACACCGATGGCGATCACGGCACGCACCAGCCGATCACGCAACTCGATCAAATGGGCCACGAAAGGCTGTTCAGAGCCAGCGAGTTCATCTTGGGAATTGGAATCGGACATGGAAAAATCAGTTGGAAAGCCAGCACCCAAGGCGCCTGGCGATCACAAGGAGTTGAAAGACTTGGGCCGATAACGCGCCACGCGTGCAGCCCCTGACAGCGCCTTGGTGCGAACACCTGTACGGGCTTTGTACCACTGAGGCATAGCGCCGCGCTTGAGACGCCAGTTTTTGTCCGGATGTTTATAAGTCGGGGGCAGCGGCTCCACATCGGGCATGCTGCTGGTCATACCCGCAGTGGTTTGCGCCCAGTCTTTCTCAAACTCGGAAGCCGTCGTTTGCACCGATTGCTCCACATCGCGCGCAGCCGACTCCATCGACTCCTTCATCTTTTTGAGCTCTTCCAGATCCATGGACCGGCTGACCTCGGCTTTGACATCGGACACATAGCGCTGTGCTTTGCCGATCAGGGTGCCCACCGTGCGCGCTACCTTTGGCAGCTTCTCGGGACCGATGACGATCAACGCCACGACGCCGATCAGCGCCATTTTTGAAATACCTAAATCAAGCACAGCAAGTGATCCGTTGCATCAAGCGCTCAAGACTTGGTCTTGGCTTCAACATCGATGGTGGTTTTTTCAGCGGTGGCAGGTGCAGACACCTGACCTGTAGCTGGCTTGTCATCGGCAGCAGCACCGCCGTCTTTCATGCCATCTTTGAAGCCCTTGACCGCGCCCCCCAGATCAGAGCCGATGTTTTTGAGCTTTTTCGTGCCAAACACCATGACCACAATCAACAGCACGATCAGCCAATGCCAAATGGAAAAGGAACCCATGAAATTCTCCTGTCTAGATGAACGGATTCTAAGGGGATAGAACGCCCCGAACGGAACGGCCTTCCTGGATCAGGGGCTTGTGGGTGCCAAGCCTCTGATCAACCCCTGAGCCAGGGACGGGGACCGCCCATGACATGCATGTGCAAATGATGTACTTCCTGACCGCCTTCGGCGCCATTGTTGATCACCACCCTAAACCCCCCATCCGGGTATGGTCGGCAACCCTCTTGCAAAGCCAATCGGGGAGCGAGCGTCATCATGTGCCCCATCAAAGCCGAATCGTCTTGCGTCAACTGGGCCATGGACAGGATATGCAGCTTTGGAACAATCAGAAAATGAACAGGAGCCCAAGGCGCAATGTCATGAAAAGCATACACATGCTCGTCTTCATACACTTTGCGAGACGGGATTTGACCCGCAATGATTTTGCAAAAAATACAGTTCAATTCACTCATGAGACAAATACCTTACAACTCACTCAGTCATGGGACGGTGCCCACTCAAACGCACCATGCCCAGCACAATGCGGTACAAAAACCAAATTGAAATCAGTCCCCAGGCTACAAAACCCGGGAAGATGAAAAGAAACCACAGGGGAGCCGTCAGGAGATAAAGCAAGGCGACCCACATCACGGTACGAATGCGGTAACTGAAATGCGTCGCCTCCCAACCCGTGACATCGCCTCTTTTCACCAAGTCAATGATCAGCGCCACCACCAGTAAAGTCGGCCCCAACTGAGCCCCCGGGATGATGGCACTGACAGCCACAATCAGGTGCAGGATATAGCTGACCCAGCTCACCGTACGGGTGTTGTCATTCAGAGGATCTTGCTGCATCGGATTGTCTCCAAAGTTTGAACTCACTCACCCAGGCGTTCCCGCTCGGTGGCCTTGCGCAATGCTTTTTCTTCCAGCCCACTCAGCCCCTCTCGGCGGGCCAATTCGTTGACCACATCGGCGGGCGTCAAGCCGTAGTGAGCCAATGCGATCATGCTGTGAAACCACAAATCGGCCACCTCATAGACCAACTTGGAGGCATCGCCGCCGTGGTCGACGTCTTTGGCGGCCATCACGGTTTCGGTGGCTTCTTCGCCGATTTTTTTCAGAAAGGCGTCAGGCCCCTTGTGCAGCAGGCGGGCCACATAGCTTTTTTCGGGGTCGCCGCCATTAGCCACTTTGCGGCTTTCAATCACGGCGGCCAGTCTATCTAAGGTATCTGTAGAACTCATCGCATTCACTTGTAAATGGTTTCTGGGTCTTTCAAGACCGGATCGGTCGCCTGCCAGCCATCTGGCTGCAAGCTCTGGAAAAAGCAGCTGTGGCGGCCCGTGTGGCAGGCAATGCCCGGCTCGTGCCCCAGCTGGGTGATTTTGAGCAGCACCACATCGTTGTCGCAGTCGATGCGGATGTCGTGCACCGTCTGCACATGGCCCGACTCCTCACCCTTGAACCACAGCTTGTTGCGTGAACGGCTGAAATACACCGCCCGCTTGAGTTCGGCCGTCTTTTGCAGCGCCTCGCGGTTCATCCAGGCGAACATCAACACGTCGCCAGTGTCTTTTTCTTGGGCAATGACCGGCACCAAGCCTTTGTCGTCCCATTTGATTTGATCGAGCCAGTTCATAGGGGGTTGATCTTAAGACATTGGGATGCGACAGTTAGGCATATATGCACCAACCCATGCGCAGTTGTGACCATCTACGACTCGGCATTGTCTGTAAAACTGTGCAGCCTGAATTGGAAGCTATGACTTAGGAAGATGCTCGAAAGACTACAACTTATATCAACGCCTACGAATGACCCAACTTTAAGTTACCACTCGAACGGCATAGTCATCAACTCTGGTATTTGGGAAAGGTTACAACTGGATGCAAGATTTGGATGGTACTTTGAAAGTGCGCAAAGAAACGTGGAGTTCATGAGGAATTTGCTATCGCGTTGCATGAGGCTTCCATCAAATTCAACAGCATCAAACTCATCACCGAACCGATCTTTCATAGCACCTAACCCCTTCAGCTTTGCTCTTATACCTCCGACCTCTTTCGGTAAAGCTGTTAGGTCTGGGGCCCAAAATCCAGTACCACCAGTCAAAATTCCAGCAAGTCTATATACATCAGCATCACGATCCCAAAAAATCATAGGCCCCCCAGAATCGCCTGGGTACATTGCGCACTTTTGGTCAAAGACCAAGTTTGTATCATTAACTCTGCGTCTGGATTCCACCTGTCGCTTTGAATGAGTATCCTCTCTGAGAATTGGCTTGCATTGCTTAAAGACTGGTCGCCCCCCCGGCCAATCCCCAGGAAAACCCATACTCAAAAATGGGGATATTGCACGAGGTATGGTTCCGAATTTGAAATTATCTTCAATGACCTCAAGCGCTTGAACATGTTGCGATTTTGGTTTGTATGCAAGTCGAAGAATGGCCCAATCAACAGAGGCATCATCATGGGTATTGGGTCTGACTTTTTTGCCATTAAATTCATAATCACCCATTTCGGCGATAATTGCTGGAAGACTTTCAATGATTTGGCCATTCTCTCGAACTAAATGCACTTTAATCGGTAGACTGTTATTTCCTTTATTTCCAAAACAATGTGCCGCTGTGGCAATAGTTTGCAAATCAACTATAAATGCACCAGAACAAATGCTGCCAATCTTGGCTTCTACTCGCACAAGTGTATTGATAGGCTGGGCTGTAACTGTACTTACTTCATATCTTTTGTCGTCAATAAGTTTTTGATAAGGGGAACTTGTTGCTTTAAATCTCGAAACGATCTCTAAAACTTTCTGTTCGGAAGAAAGCCAAAAAACCCGGGCATCAAGATACTGTGCGAATCTAATTCGATCACTCGTTGATGCATTTTTTAACGCCAAACAGTCTGCAAATAAACTTTTCCCCATTGGACCTAAGTCTGTGTAACTCGGCGTTTGCATTGAAGATGTCATCTGCCTAATTTCTGCCTCCTGTGCATCCAAGGATTTAGAATAAAAATCATTCGTCTTGGATGTCTCAATATCGCCCCATTTTTCCCTAGTGCAAACTTTTGGCATCTCTATTTCATAGAATTTTGAAATGCAAGTATGAGCCAACTTAGCACCAGTTTCAGTATAGTCAACGTAGCGATTTTGTCGTAGACGATTCAGTACGAAGATGTCTTTATGTGAGATGTTATGTGATCCCAATATATTATTGGAACATTCTTGTATAGATTCTAGTTTTTTAAAGAAATCAAACTCAGCCCTAACTTGTCGAAGGCACGAGGAAAAAACTTTACGATCTAAAGTTTGTTTATAAAGAGACTGGATCTCAGAGAAAGTAAGATCCTTCTGTAGCGACTCTGTTACAACACTTCGATATTTGACCCATAGTCGATTAATTTTAATATCCGTATCACGACTACAGTCGTAAATTTCAGCCTCATTAGCATGAAGCCCAAATGAGCATAGAAAAAAAAATATTAAAAACAAATAATTTCAACATGGTTACATTTCACATATTTTTAAATTTGAAGGATGCCTGACTCCGTGAGTTGGTTCAGAATTTTGGTCATTGCGTTAAGCAACAAAGCCTAACGTGATGTAGGCCGCAAAACCCTGTGGATACATCCGGGCGCAGTCGATACATTTTTTGGATTAAATAGCTGCAAGCCGCTCGCGCCTTGGTATACAGGTTCATATGCTGTGATTTCGCACAGGCATAAATTTCCCATGTGGTCTTAACCCCGTAACCCGGTGCCCCTTCCTTATAGTCCACCTGCTCGCTCGCTCATGCGAGCGAGCAGGTTCGGTTTCTGCACTATAGCCTCAAAAACAAAAAAATTACCGCTATTGAATTCGTTTTTTTCATTCACTGGAGTGCTAGTCAGGCTGGAAGCATTCGCCACCCACGCGAGAAGGGTGTGGCCGATTTGGAAGCGTTTTTGTCCATACTGGTCAATGAGCGCAAGGTATCTGCCTCCGCTCACAACCAAGCGCTCAATGCTGTGCTGTTTTTCTATCGCGAGGTACTGGGCATTGATTTGCCTTGGCTCAACAACATTGGGCGACCGCAGCAGACCAAGCGCATTCCAGCGGTGCTGACCAAGAACGAGCTACCTGGCCTATTGGCACAAATGAAAGGAATGACCGCGCTGCTGGCGGGTGTCACCGCCAGCCCTTTGGATTTATTGCTTCAAGTCTGAACAGACCTCATAAGCGCACAGGAATCCCACGCTCCCGCATCCGTTCTTTAGCCTGCTGCACCGTGTATTCACCGTAGTGAAAAATGCTCGCAGCCAGCACCGCATCCGCGCCGCCGATGCTCACGCCGTCGGCCAGGTGGTCGAGGTTGCCCACGCCGCCCGATGCGATCACGGGGACGCTCACGGCGTCGCTCACGGCGCGGGTCAGTTGCAGGTCAAAGCCGCTTTTGGTGCCGTCGCGGTCCATGCTGGTCAGCAGGATTTCGCCCGCGCCGTATTCGGCCATTTGGGTGGCCCAGGCCACGGCGTCCAAGCCCACGTTTTTGCGGCCACCGTGGCTGTACACGTCCCAGCCGGGGCCCATGGGCAAACCGTTGGTGCCGATGCGCTGCTCGTCTTCCGCGCTGCGGCGTTTGGCGTCGATGGCGACCACGATGCATTGCGCGCCGTATTTGGCAGACGCTTCGCGGATGACTTGTGGGTTGGCAATGGCGGCCGAGTTGAAGCTGGTTTTGTCGGCCCCGGCATTCAGCAATCGGCGCACGTCTTCCACGGTGCGCACACCGCCGCCCACGGTGAGCGGGATGAAGACCTGGCTGGCCACGGCTTCGATGATGTGCAGGATCACGTCGCGCCCGTCGCTGGTGGCGGTGATGTCCAAAAACGTGAGTTCGTCAGCGCCTTGCTCGTTGTAGCGGGCCGCGATTTCAACCGGGTCTCCGGCGTCGCGCAGTTCAACAAAGTTGACGCCCTTGACCACGCGACCGCCAGTCACGTCGAGGCAAGGGATGATGCGTTTGGCGAGCATGTTTCAGTGACTCTCTTGTGGTTCGATGGAGACGGTAATGGGCTTGATGTCGGCTTGTGTGGCCGAGATGTACAGATGCTCCAGAACACCATTGCGCTCAACGACCACAGCGGTTTGGGTTTGCGCAGCTGTTCGTCGGGCTTGATTGGCCGCCCTGGCCATGGCAGCCACTGATCCTCTTAGGCTGCTGCTGCGTGCTTGTTCAATTGACATCATCTGACTCATTTTTCACCCCAATCCAATAAAACCGGCTCTGGCCCACCATTGTCGTACACAGCCCAAGCATCGACGATGGGCTTGTAGATCTTCTCAAAATTGCGATAGCCTGATGCAAAGCGGCGTGCAATGACGTCTTCAGGAATGTTGTGCCCACCTTGCAAAACCCTTTGACGAACCCGAGCCACCGCCTCTTGAACATTGGAAAGCTTGAGGAAAATCAAAGTCACTCGGTAGCCTGCAGCTTGCCAACACGCAATTGAATTCAGGTACGCACGACCAGACAAAGTGGTCTCCAGGGCAAAAGATTGTCGTTTTTGAAAACTTTGATCCAGCTGTTCAATCATCAGACGGCCCGCCTGAAATGCAGCTGTTTCAGGTTCAAATGGAGCCAATCCCGCTGCAATCAAATCGGCATTCACAAACACTTTGCAGTGTGCCTCTTGCGGCAAAAACTCACGCGCAAAGGTAGTCTTTCCCGCCCCATTCGGACCAGCAATGATGAAAACCTCAAGATCAGAATGGGCTTGAGTCATGCATACAAGCTCAAGCGCTGCCAGCCCGCCCAGCGCCCGCCCGCAGGCAAGGTGATGGGCGCATAGACCTGCGCGGCTTCGACGCACAGCATGTGCCGCCAGCCGTCATCGGGCATGTCGGCCAGGCGCTTGCACAGGTCTTGCGCGGGGTTCCAGACCACGGTGTTGGCCCAGCTTGGGCTTTGGCTGATCTGCAGGGTCTGGTTCAGCGTCATCGGATTCGGCGCAGCTTCGTACACGCGGTCAAACTCGGCGTCAAAGCGGATCGTGTCGGCAGCGGTCACATGGGTGTCGGTGAGCGAATCCCACTCGGGCTGGCCGCCCAAGCCCTGCAGCGTGGCTTGCGTCACGTCGGGCACGGCCATGTAGGTGTGCAGTGCGCCCGAAAACGCCAAGGGCTGCGCATCGGTGTTGTGCACACCCAAAGTGATTTGCAGCTCACCGGGGCTCAGGTCGATGTGCAGCTCCGCTTCAAAGGCCTGCGGCCACCACTGGCGGGTTTGGGCGTTGTCTTTCAGGCGCAGCGTGAGGCGGGCATGGTCATCGCTCAATTGAGCCGCATCGGCCTGCCAGGCCACGTTGCGGGCAAAGCCGTGTTTGGGCAAGCGGTCGGCCAGGGGGCCGCGCTGGTTGAACTGCGGAAAGCAGACGGGCACACCGCCTCGGATAGCGGCCTGACCGTCCATCACGCTTTGGGGGCTGAGGTACAGCCGCTCTTGCCCGCCCGAGGCCCAGGACAGCACATGCGCGCCGTGCAGTGCCACCACCAAGCGGTCGCCCGCTGGCAACGCCAACTCACAAGCCGGCAGGCCTGCGAACGTGGTGTCGCGACAAGTGGCCAAGCCGGTCATCTGGCGTTTTCTTGAAGGTTCAGCCGTTCAATTCGTCGGCGCGTTGCTGCGCCAGCGCGAAGTCCAGGTCGCCCGAATACACAGCACGGCCACAAATCACGCCTTCCACGCCTTCGTCTTCAACCGCGCACAGCTGCTCGATGTCGGCCATGTTGGACAGGCCGCCCGAGGCGATGACGGGGATGGTGAGGGCTTGGGCCAGCTTGACGGTGGCGTCGATGTTGATGCCGCTGAGCATGCCGTCGCGGCCGATGTCGGTGTAGATGATGGACTCGACGCCCCAGTCTTCGAACTTCTTGGCCAGGTCCACCACTTCGTGGCCCGTGAGCTTGCTCCAGCCGTCGGTGGCGACTTTGCCGTCTTTGGCATCCAGGCCGACGATGATGTGGCCGCCAAAGGCGGTGCAGGCGTCTTTCAAGAAGCCGGGGTTCTTCACGGCTGCGGTGCCGATGATGACGTAGCGCAAGCCGCTGTCGATGTATTTTTCGATCGTGTCCAGATCGCGGATGCCGCCACCCAGCTGCACCGGGATGTCGTCGCCCACGGCCTTGAGGATGGACTTGATGGCGCTGAAGTTTTGCGGCTTGCCAGCAAAGGCGCCATTCAGATCCACCAGGTGCAGGCGGCGTGCGCCTTTTTCGAGCCAGGTGCGCGCCATGGCAGCCGGGTCTTCACCGAAGGTCGTGGCTTGGTCCATATCGCCCTGTTTGAGGCGAACGCAGTGGCCGTCTTTGAGGTCAATGGCGGGGATCAGAATCATGGCGAATTAAAAAGCTGTTGAAAGAACAAACGGCAGCAAAAACTCAAGGCTGCCAGTGGAGGAAATTGCGGAACAAGGCCAAACCCTGATCCGCGCTTTTTTCGGGGTGAAACTGGGTGGCAAAAATATTGTCACGGGCAATGGCGCAGGCAAAGCGGCCACCGTAATCGGTCTGGGCCGCGCTGTGCGCCGGGTTGGCCACTTGGGCGTAGAAGCTGTGCACAAAATAGTACCAGCTGCCATCGGCAATGCCGCTCCACAGCGGGTGCGCTGGGGTGTCTTGCCAGACTTGGTTCCAGCCCATTTGCGGCACTTTGTAGCGGGTGCCGTCAGGCTGAATTTGCCCCGCCAGCTCGAACTTGACCACGCGGCCGGGGATCAAGCCGAGGCCGGGGGTGTTGCCTTCGTCGCTGTGGTCCAGCAGCATCTGCATGCCCACACACACGCCAAAAAGCGGTTTGCTGGCGGCGGCTTCGAGCACGGCGTCCATCAAACCCGACTCGCGCAACTCGCGCATGCAGTCGGGCATGGCGCCCTGCCCTGGCAAGACCACGCGGTGCGCGTTGCGCACGACTTGCGGGTCAGAGGTCACCGTCACTTCGGCATGGTCCACGCTGGAGGCCGCATGGATCACCGCTTGCGCCACACTGCGCAGGTTGCCCATGCCGTAATCGACGACAGCGACGCGGTTGGAGCTCATGTCAGAGGCTGCCTTTGGTGGAAGGGATCACACCCGCCGAGCGGGGGTCGAGTTCGAGCGCCGCGCGAATAGCCCGTGCAAAGGCCTTGAAGATGGTCTCGCACTGGTGGTGCGCATTGACGCCCTTGAGGTTGTCGATGTGCAGCGTGCACAGGGCGTGGTTCACAAAGCCCTGGAAGAATTCGTACACCAGCTGCGTGTCGAGCGCGCCCAGCGAGCCCGAAGTGAATTTCACGTCCATGTGCAGACCGGGGCGACCCGAAAAGTCCACCACCACGCGGCTCAAAGCTTCGTCGAGCGGCACATAGGCGTGGCCATAACGGCGGATGCCTTTTTTGTCGCCAATGGCTTGCGCAAATGCTTGGCCCAAGGTGATGCCGATGTCTTCCACCGTGTGGTGGCCGTCGATGTGCAAGTCGCCTTCGCAAGCGATGTCCAAGTCGATCAAGCCGTGGCGGGCGATCTGGTCGAGCATGTGGTCCAGAAAACCAATGCCGCTGGCCAGCTTGGCCTGGCCTGTACCGTCTAGGTTGATGGCGACGCGGATGTTGGTTTCTGCCGTCTTGCGGCTGACTTCGGCGGTACGGTTCATAACGATTCTTTCAGGGCGGCCAGCATCAGGTCGTTTTCTTGAGCGGTGCCCACTGTCAGGCGCAGGCAATTGGCCAGTAATGGGTGCATTTTAGAAACGTTCTTGACCAACACTTTGTGGGCTTTCATACCCTCGAAGGTTTTGGCCGCATCGGGCACTCGGGCCAGGATCATGTTGGCTTCGCTGGGGAAAGGCTGCACGCTAGGCAAGGTGGCCAGCTCTTTCAAGAGGCGGGCACGCTGCTCGCGCAGGTCTTTGGCTTGTGCGGCAAACACCTCGGCATGCTCCAGCGCGAACAGGGCGCATTCACAGTTGAGCACGCTGATGTTGTAAGGCGGGCGCACTTTGTCGATCTCGGCCACCAAAGCTTTGGGGCCCACCATATACCCCAAGCGCACACCGGCCAGGCCAAACTTGGAGAGCGTGCGCATCAAGAGCACATGCGAGTGGCGCGTGATGCGGTCCATGTAGGTCTTGCTGGCAAAAGGCTGGTAGGCCTCGTCCATGACCACCAGCCCGCCTTGTTCGCCCTGGGCCAGCACGATCTTTTCGATCGTGTCGTCGTTCCAGAGGTTGCCGGTGGGGTTGTTGGGGTAAGCCAGGTAAACGATGGACGGCTTGTGCTCGGCAATGGCGGCCAGCATGGCAGCTTCGTCCAGCTCAAAATCGGCCGTGAGCGGCACGCCGTGGAAGGCCAGGCCTTGCAGCTGGGCGCTCATGGCGTACATCACAAAGCCGGGCAGTGGCGCCAAGATGGACGCGCCGGGCACGTCGCAGGCCATGGCCAAGAGCGAGATCAATTCGTCTGAGCCGTTGCCCAGCATGATGTCGAAACCTTCAGGCATGCCCGCGTGCTGGGCCAACGCAGCGCGCAGGTCGTTCACACGGCCATCAGGGTAGCGGTTGAGCGCCAACGCGCCCAGGCGCTCGCCCAAAGCCTTTTGCAACTCAGCGGGCAGGCGGTGCGGGTTTTCCATCGCGTCGAGCTTGACCATGCTGACCGAATCCTGGATGGCGTAGGCGTGCATGGACTGCACGTCCTGGCGGATGCGTTGCATGAGTTGGGGACTGACGTGGCTCATTGGGTATCTCGCATCGGGGGCACAGGGTTCAAACGCAATTCGGCAGCGCGGGCGTGGGCTTGCAGGCCTTCGCCATAAGCCAGCTCTGCGGCAATGCGGCCCAGCGTCTGGGCACCCGCTTCGCTCACTTCAATCAGACTGCTGCGCTTTTGGAAGTCGTACACACCCAGTGGCGACGAGAAACGCGCCGTGCCGCTGGTGGGCAAAACGTGGTTGGGGCCAGCGCAGTAGTCGCCCAGCGACTCGCTGGTGAAAGCGCCCAAAAAGATCGCACCCGCGTGGCGCAGCAGTGGCTCCCAGCGGTGCGGGTCGCGGCTCGACACCTCCAGGTGCTCGGGCGCGATGCGGTTGCTGATGGCGCAGGCTTCTTCCATGTTGCGCGTAAGGATCAGCGCACTCCGGTCGTTCAGGCTCTTGGCAATGATCTCGCGACGCGGCATCTCGGGCAGCAGGCGGTCGATGGCGGCTTGCACTTGAGCGATGTATGCCGCATCAGGGCACAGCAAAATGCTTTGCGCCAATTCGTCGTGCTCAGCCTGGCTGAACAGATCCATCGCCACCCATTCGGCGGGCGTGGTGCCATCGGCCAGCACCAAAATTTCGCTGGGGCCAGCGATCATGTCGATGCCCACGGTGCCGAACACGCGCTTTTTGGCGCTGGCCACATAGGCGTTGCCGGGGCCGGTGATCTTGTCCACTTTGGGGATGGTGGCGGTGCCATAAGCCAGCGCCGCCACGGCCTGCGCCCCCCCCACCGTGAAGGCGCGGCTCACGCCCGCCACACAGGCAGCAGCCAGCACCAGCGGATTGCGCACGCCTTGCGGCGTGGGCACGACCATGATGATCTCTTGCACACCCGCCACATGCGCGGGAATAGCGTTCATCAACACCGACGAAGGGTAAGCGGCTTTGCCACCGGGCACATAAATGCCCACGCGGTCGAGCGGTGTGACTTTTTGGCCAAGCAAGGTGCCGTCTTCGTCGCGGTAAGACCAGCTTTCGCCCGATGCTTTCTTTTGCGCCTCGTGGTACATGCGCACACGTTGTGCAGCCGCTTGCAAGGCTTCGCGCTGCACGGCAGGCAGGCTATCCAAAGCGGCCTGCAATTCGGCTTGGGTGATCTCCAGGGCCTTCACATCGGCGGCTTGCAGGCCATCAAAACGCTGGGTGTACTCCAGCACGGCCGCGTCGCCGCGCTGCTGCACATCGGCCAGGATGTCGGCCACGCGCTGCTCAATGGCGGCGTCGGTGTCGGCAGACCAATGCAGGCGCGCCGCGAAGGCCGCTTCAAAACCGGCATCCGCCGTGTTCAGTTGCAAGGGTTTGGCCTGCAAGCCTAACGTGTCCATGGGGTTCAGTCTTTCTTCACCGCGCCCGCAAAGGCGTCGATGATGGCGCGGATCGGTGCTTGCTTGAGTTTGAGAGCTGCCTGGTTCACGACCAGACGCGAGCTGATGTCCATGATGCGTTCGACTTCAACCAGGTGGTTGGCCTTGAGGGTGTTGCCCGTGGACACCAGATCGACGATGGCATCAGCCAAGCCCGTGAGCGGTGCCAGTTCCATGCTGCCGTAAAGCTTGATCAGGTCGACGTGCACGCCTTTGGTGGCAAAAAAGTCGCGGGCAATCGTGGTGTACTTGGTCGCCACTTTCAGGCGCGCGCCCGTGCGCACTTGCGCGGCGTAGTCGTAGTCGGCACGCACCGCCACGCTCATGCGGCATTTGGCGATGTTCAGGTCCAGCGGCTGGTAAAGGCCTTGGCCGCCGTGTTCGATCAACGTGTCCAACCCGGTCACGCCCAAATCGGCGCCGCCGTATTCCACATAGGTGGGCACGTCGCTGGCGCGCACCAGCACCACGCGCACATTGGCCTGGTTGGTGGGCAAGATCAGCTTGCGGGATTTTTCGGGGTCTTCGAGCACCTCGATGCCAGCGGCTTTGAGCAGCGGCAGGGTTTCGTCAAAGATGCGTCCTTTGGACAGGGCCAGCGTGATCATTTCACTCTTTCGATGTCGGCACCCAGGCCGCGCAGTTTCAATTCCATGCGGTCATAGCCGCGGTCCAGGTGGTAGATGCGGTCGACAATGGTTTCGCCTTCGGCCACCAAACCGGCAATCACCAGGCTGGCGGATGCGCGCAGGTCGGTGGCCATGACGATGGCACCCGACAATTTTTCAACCCCTTCGATCACCGACACCTTGCCGTCGATCTGGATGTGCGCGCCCAGGCGCACCAGTTCGTTGACGTGCATGAAACGGTTTTCAAAAATCGTCTCGGTCACTTTGCTCGCGCCTTGCGAGATGCAGTTGAGCGCCATGAACTGGGCCTGCATGTCGGTCGGGAAACCGGGGTATTCGGTGGTGCGAAAGCTCTGGGCTTTCAAGCGCCCTTCGGATTGGACGCGGATGAAGCCATCACCAGCTTCAATCGTGGCACCGGCATCGCGCAGCTTCTCAATGACCACTTCCAGGTGATCGGCACGCCCGTGGCGCAACACCACGTCACCACCGGTTGCAGCGACCGCGCACAAAAAAGTGCCCGCCTCGATGCGGTCGGCCACCACCTGGTGTTCGCAACCGTGCAAACGCTCCACGCCCTGAATCCGGATTCGGCGTGTGCCGTGGCCTTCGATCTTGGCGCCCATCTTGATGAGCATTTCAGCCAGATCGCCAATTTCGGGCTCCTGGGCGGCGTTTTCGAGCACCGTCTCACCTTCGGCCAAAGCCGCAGCCATCATGAAGTTTTCGGTGCCGGTCACGGTCACCATGTCGGTGGTGATGTGCGCGCCCTTCAGGCGTGTGCGGCCTGCGGGCAGGCTGGCCAGCATGTAGCCATGCTCGACCGAAATTTCGGCCCCCATGGCCTGCAAGCCCTTGATGTGCTGGTCCACCGGACGCGAGCCGATGGCACAGCCACCGGGCAACGAGACTTTGGCGTGGCCAAAACGGGCCAGCAAAGGCCCCAAGGCCAGCACCGAGGCACGCATGGTTTTCACCAGCTCATAGGGAGCTTCGGGGTTGTTCAAAGCACCGGCATCCAGCGTGACGCGGCCGTCTTCGTGGTGCTCAGCGGTCACGCCCATGTTGCGGATCAGCTTGAGCATGGTGGAC
Organism: Limnohabitans sp. T6-5; assembly: GCF_003063315.1. Classification (GTDB taxonomy): domain Bacteria; phylum Pseudomonadota; class Gammaproteobacteria; order Burkholderiales; family Burkholderiaceae_C; genus Limnohabitans_A. Next base: position 1,256,522 of record NZ_NERV01000001.1, on the reverse strand, counting down.
ACGTCCTGCAAGCGAGGCACATTGGCCAACGTGACGGGGTCGGCGCTCAACAAGGCCGCACACAGCTCGGGCAAGGCGGCGTTTTTGGCACCGGCCACATCCAGCGTCCCTTGCAGGCGCTGGCCGCCTCTAATTTTCAGTTTGTCCATGGGTTTTGATCTGTTCAGTGTCTTGACGACTCTTCAAAGCCATTCAACGGCCTTGGGTGGCCCATTCAGCTGGTGTATAGGTTTTCATCGACAAGGCATGCACCTCGTCGTTGTGAATTTTTTGCCCCAACGTGGCATACACCCGCTGATGGCGGGCAATTGGGCGCATACCCGCAAACGCGTCAGACACGACCACGGCACTCCAGTGTCGACCATCGCCGTCGACTTCAAGGTGGGTGCATTCGAGTCCTGCGGCAATGATGGCGTGAAGTTGCTCTGCGTTCATGTGTTTCAGCTCCGGATTTTGTAGCCGGTGCGCAAAAGATAAAGGGTCACGCTGCTCACCAACACCATGGCTGTGCCCACCACCGCCAGACTGATCCAGGGGGAGACATCGCTGTGGCCAAAAAAGCCGTAGCGGAAGCCATCGATCATGTAAAAGAAGGGGTTGAGGTGGCTCAGTTGTTGCCAAAAGGCAGGCAGCGAGTGGATGGAGTAGAACACGCCCGACAGGAAGGTCATGGGCATGATGACGAAGTTCTGGAAGGCGGCCATTTGGTCGAATTTTTCGGCCCACAGCCCTGCAATCACGCCCAAGGCGCCCATCATGGCCGCGCCCAAAATGGCGAAGGCCAAAATCCACAAGGGGTAGATGAACTGGATGTTGACCATCCAGCCGGTGATGACAAACACGCCCAGGCCCACGGCCAAGCCACGCACCACCGACGAGCCCACATAGGCCACAAACCAGCTGCAGTGCGACAAGGGCGTAAGCAGCAAAAAGACGATGTTGCCCATGATCTTGCTTTGCACCAGGCTCGACGAACTGTTGGCAAAGGCGTTTTGCAGCACCCCCATCATGATCAGGCCAGGCAGCAAGAACGAGGTATAGGCCACCTGGTCATAAACCTTCACATGATTTTCCAGCACATGGCCGAAGATCAGCATGTAGAGCACCGAGGTGAGCACGGGCGCCGCAATGGTCTGGAAAGCGACTTTCCAAAAGCGCAGCACTTCTTTGTAAAGCAGTGTTTGCCAGCCGGTCATGCCGAGACTCCGTGTGCGGGTTGTTTTCGGTTCATGACTTCGAGGAAGACGTCTTCCAGATCAGGTTGCCGGATTTCCACGTCTTCGGCCACCAGGCCCGCCGCGCGGATGGTGGCCAGGTGGTTTTCAATTTCGAGCGCGTTGTGCACCGGCAGCTGAACGATGCGTCCTGTCACGCGCGCCATGGCAGCAAGGGCAGCAGGCAAATCACCATCGAGCTTCATGCGCAGCACCTGGCTGGTGGCGGACTTGAGCAGATCAGAGGTGCGCTCAAGGGCCACCACCTGGCCGCGCTTGAGCATGGCAATGCGGCCGCACAGGGCTTCGGCTTCTTCGAGGTAGTGCGTGGTCAGCAACACCGTGTGGCCTTGCTTGTTGAGTTTGGCGATGAAGGCCCACAAGGTCTGGCGCAATTCCACATCGACGCCTGCGGTCGGTTCGTCGAGAACAATCACGCGGGGCTTGTGCACCAGGGCTTGGGCAACCAGCACTCGGCGTTTCATGCCGCCCGAGAGCTGGCGCATGTTGGCGCCCGCCTTGTCGGTCAGGCCCAGGCTTTCCAGCAGTTCATCAATCCAGGCGTCGTTTTTCTTGACCCCAAAATAACCCGACTGGATGCGCAGCGACTCGCGCACCGTGAAAAACGGGTCAAACACCAGCTCTTGAGGTACCACGCCCAGTAAACGGCGAGCCGCCGCATAGTCGGCCTGCACGTCATGGCCATGCACCCGGGCCGTGCCTTCGGTCGCACGGGTCAAGCCCGCCAGGATGCTGATCAGGGTGGTTTTGCCAGCGCCATTGGGACCCAGAAGGCCGAAAAACTCACCCTCTTGCACCTCCAGGGTGACCTGGTCGAGCGCCTTGAACGCGGCTGCGCCAGCCTGTTTGGCAGGGTAAGTTTTAGAGATGGATTGGAATGAGAGTGCAGACATGTCAGGGCTTTATTTTAAGTGCTGCCCCGCTCTGGCGCTGCGTCATGACGAAGATCGTGTCAAAAGAAGCCCAAAAGGGCCGCCGTTCAGACGAAACGCTTAAAAAAAATCAAATGGCATGAATCAGGCCGATTCAAGCAAATCCAGTACGCCGTACAAAGTGGCCAACTCACGCAGACGAGCGGTCATGCCCTGCACCTGCAAGCTGCGCCCCAATTCACGAACTTCCCGGCGCAAGCCCAGCAAGACAGCCAGCGCCGAAGAATCAAAATCTTGCAGGGCCGATGCGTCGAGTTGGACCGGCGCTGTCGACGCTTGTTGCGCCTGCAACCGGGCAACCCACTGCGCCAGACAGGCATTGGCCTGGTCATGCATCAAGGTCGCAGGCAGTGTCAGATCGCTCATCGTCAGGCCTTGGCAGATCAAGAGTTGCCCGCATTGGACTTGTTGCGCGCCGCCAGACTGGCGATCAAGGCATCAATACCGCCGGCGTTGATTTCTTTGGTGAACTGCGTACGGTAGTTCTCAATCAGCCAAACGCCCAGAACATTGAGGTCAAAAATCATCCAACCCGAACCTTCGCCCGGGGTTTTTTCAAGGCGATAGTCCAATTGAATCGGATCGCCTTTGCCACGCACTTCCGTGTTCACCACCAGGTTTTTGTCTTCCTGACCGGGGCGCAAAGGCTTGACCTGAACCACCTGGTCGTTCACCTGACTGAGGGCACCCGCGTAAGTGCGCACCAGCAAAATCTTGAATTCGTCCTGCAACCTTTTTTGCTGCTCCGGCGTGGCTTTGCGCCAGGCCGGACCTGTCGCCAGCGCGGTCATGCGACGGAAGTTGACATGCGGCATCAGCTTGCCATCGACCAACAGCATGATCTTGTTCATGTCACCATTGCGCAAAGCCTTGTCAGCTTTGATGCTGTCCAGCGTTTCATTGGTGATGCGTTTGATGAACACTTCGGGCGCTTCATCTGCAGCCCAAGCCGCGCCAACCGTGGCGCTCAGGCCCACAGCCAGCACGGCGCCCACAAAATAGCGACGGGAAAAGGAGTTCAGAATGTTTTTCATACAGTGAATATAGTGGGATCGGGCAGTCAATCCATAGGACTTGGGTCAGTCGTTGTGAACAACTGTAACGCGCCAAGTCGGTTCAGATTCATGGCGTTTCAGATTCGCTGTAGTCAAAATTGGATGGCGGATTGCCATCATAAATATCGTTCTCGCGCTTTTGCAAATAGGCGTCTCGCACGAAGGAATAAGGGTCCAGTGCGGCTTCTTTGACCACATCCACCGTCTTGATCAGGCTTGCGCGCGTATCAATCACGCCCGTGGCGGTCAACACATTGCGGGTTGCCACATCGTTGAATTGCTGCACCGCATTGCCCTTGATGTCCAGGGGCGTGCCCAGTGCATCGCGCAAGGTGGAAGGCCCCAAGAGTGGCAGCATCAGGTATGGCCCCGGCTTGACACCCCAATACCCGAGGGTCTGACCAAAATCTTCCTTGCGTTTTTCAAGTCGCATCTCTGTGGCCACATCCAGCACGCCCCCCAGGCCAAAAATCGTGTTGACGCTGATGCGCATGAATGTTTCAGCGGTCGCTTGCCCTTTCAATTGAAAGGCACTGTTGGCCATGGACCACACATCACCGAGATTGCCCAGGAAATTGTGAATGCCTGTGCGGACTGGCCTGGGCAACACCGCCACATAAGCCTTGGCAGCGGGTTTGAGGACAGCTGCGTCCAGCGTGTCGTTGAAGTTGTACACGCTGCGGTTCATGGACTCCCAGGGATCGCGGACATCTGCACTTTTGACCGTAGCGCAGCCTTGCAACAGCATGGGGACGACAACCGCCAGGGTCATCGCGCCTTTTTTGATTCGCACCATCATGGCTTGGCGCTTTCGGCCTTGGGCTTTTCAGCCTGGCTGTACAGGAACTGGCTGATCAGGTTTTCCAGAATGACCGCCGATTGGGTCGATCCGATTTTGTCGCCAGCCACCAGATTCTTTTCGTCGGCACCGGGCACGATGTCCAGGTATTGCTCGCCCAGCAGCCCGCTGGTCAAGATTTTCAGCGAGCTATCTTGCGGAAAAGTGTTTTGCGACTGCAAGCCCAGGGTCACCTTGGCCTGATACGACTCACCATCGAATTCGATTTTCTTGACACGGCCCACCACAACCCCTGCGCTCTTGACCGCAGCACCGGGCTTGAGACCGCCAATGTTGTCGAACTTGGCACTGACCTGGTAATCCGAGCTGAAATTCAGCGTCAGCAAATTGGCCGACTTGAGCGCCAAAAACAACACGGCCAAAGCGCCCAAAAGCACAAACAAACCCACCCAGATATCATTTTTTGAACGTTGCATGCCGTCCTCCTCAAATGCTGAACATCATCGCGGTCAGGATGAAGTCCAAACCCAAAACCGACAAAGAAGAAACCACCACACTGCGGGTCGTGGCACTGGCCACTCCCTCAGGCGTGGGCTTGGCGACATAGCCCTGGAGCAAGGCAATGAACGTCACCGCAATGGCAAACACCACGCTCTTGATGATGCCGTTGCCCACATCCTTGAAGACATCGACCCCACCTTGCATCTGACTCCAAAACGATCCTGCGTCCACGCCAATGAGCAAGACGCCCACCACATAACCGCCCAGAATGCCCACTGCACTGAACACCGCAGCCAGCAAGGGCAACGCAATGATGCCGCCCCAAAAACGGGGCGCCAATATGCGCTGAATCGGGTCCACCGCCATCATCTCCAAGGCCGTCAATTGCTCACCCGCACGCATCAGGCCGATCTCGGCAGTGAGCGACGCGCCCGCACGACCGGCATAGAGCAAAGCAGCCACGACTGGTCCCAATTCACGCACCAGACTCAGCGCCACCAGCAAGCCCAAAGCCTCGGCCGAGCCATAACGCTGCAAGGTGTAATAGCCCTGCAAGCCGAGCACAAAGCCCACAAACAAACCAGACACCGTGATGATGGCCAGCGAATAGTTGCCCAGGAAATGCACCTGGTCTCGCACCAGACCAAAGCGCCGCAGCGTGGTGCCGGACATCTTGCACAGCTTGAAAAACAAGCGTGCGCCATAGCCCCAATCAGCCAAGGCCTGGCGGGTGTTCGCGCCCAATGCGGCCAGCATGTTCAACACATTCATGCCGTCCTCCGGTCATAGTCTTGCGCGGCGGCGGGCGCGGGGTAGTGGAACGGCACCGGGCCATCGCTGAGCGCATGCACGAACTGGTGAATCAAGGGGTCTTCACTCACGCGCAACTCGGCCGGTGTACCTTGGGCGGCCACACCGCCATTGGCCAAAATCACCACATGGTCGGCAATCTCGAAGGTTTCCGTCACATCGTGCGAGACGATCACGCTGGTGATACCCAAGCTGTCGTTCAGGCGCCGAATCAAACGCGCCGCCGTGCCCAATGAAATGGGGTCCAAACCGGCAAACGGTTCGTCGTACATGATCAGATCAGGGTCCAGGGCAATGGCGCGGGCCAAAGCCACACGACGACTCATACCGCCGGATATCTCGGAAGGCTTCAGATCCCGGGCGCCGCGCAGGCCCACGGCATCGAGCTTCATGAGCACGATGTCACGGATCAAGTCTTCCGACAAAGCCGTGTGTTCACGCAAGGGGAAGGCCACGTTATCGAACACGCTCATGTCGGTGAAAAGCGCGCCAAACTGGAACAGCATGCCCATGCGGCGACGCGCGGCGTACAGCTCTTGCTGGTTCATGCGGCTCACATCGTGACCGTTCACCAGCACCTGCCCCTGGGTGGCCCGAATTTGCCCACCGATCAGGCGCAGCACCGTGGTTTTTCCGCCACCCGACACGCCCATCAAGGCCGTAACTTTCCCTCGCGGCACATTGAAGCTCAGGTTCTTCAAAATGACGCGGTCCCCGTAGTCAAAGCTCAGGTCACGGATTTCAACAAGAGAGGATGTAGTCGGTGTATTCATGAAAAACAAGAGCCGGGCAAACCGGCTCTTGTGATGTTAATGGCCCAAGATCAACAATTTGTAAATCTTGGAGCTCTAGGGATTTTACCTAGAACAAAAAACCTCAACGGGGCAAGTCGGTTTGGCCCATCAAGAACTCGTCCACCGCCCGTGCTGCCTGACGGCCTTCACGGATCGCCCATACCACCAGCGACTGGCCACGGCGCATGTCACCGGCAGCAAACACTTTGTTCACGTTGGTGGCATAGCCGCCGGTGAAGTCGGTTGTGGCCTTGGCGTTGCCACGGGCGTCTTTGTCGATGCCGAAGGCGTCGAGCACAGTGGCGACCGGGTTGGTGAAGCCCATGGCCAGCAAGACCATGTCGGCTTTGTATTCCTTCTCGGTGCCGGGCACTTCGACCATCTTGCCGTCTTTGAATTCGACGTGCACGGTTTTCAGACCCTTGAGCTTGCCTTTTTCACCGATGAACTCTTTGGTGGAAATGGCGAACTCGCGTTGCAACAGGCCTTTTTCGGCGCTCTCGTCGTGGCTGGAGCTGGTGCGCAGCTTCATGGGCCAGTAAGGCCAGACCATCAACTTGTTTTCTTTTTCGGGTGGCTCGGGCATCACCTCGAACTGGGTCACGCTGACCGCGCCGTGGCGTGTGCTGGTGCCCACGCAGTCGCTGCCGGTGTCGCCGCCACCGATCACAATGACGTTTTTGCCGTCAGCGCGCAGCTGGCCCTTGAGCTTGTCGCCCGCATTCACCTTGTTTTGCTGGGGCAGGAACTCCATCGCAAAGTGGATGCCGTCCAGATCGCGTCCAGGCACGGGCAGGTCACGCGACTGCTCAGAGCCGCCAGTCAGCAGCACGGCGTCAAAGTCTTTCTTGAGCTGTTCGGCGCTGATGGTTTCTTTGGCCCAGTTGGTGACCTTGGAATCCTTGGGCCACCCCCCCACCAGCACGCTGGTGCGGATCTTCACGCCTTCGGCTTCAAGCTGCTGGACGCGGCGGTCGATGTGCGACTTTTCCATCTTGAAGTCAGGAATGCCGTAACGCAGCAAACCACCCACGCGGTCGTTCTTCTCGAACAAGGTCACGTCGTGGCCAGCGCGTGCCAGCTGCTGGGCTGCGGCGAGGCCTGCAGGGCCTGCACCGATCACAGCCACGGTTTTGCCGGTCTTGACCTTGGCAGGGCGGGGCGTGACCCAACCTTCGGCCCAGGCGCGGTCGATGATGGCGTGCTCAATGGACTTGATGCCCACGGCGTCGTCGTTGAAGTTGACCACGCAAGCTGCTTCGCAAGGCGCGGGGCAGATGCGGCCTGTGAACTCGGGGAAGTTGTTGGTGCTGTGCAGCACCTCGATCGCGTTCTTCCAATCGCCCTGGTACACCAGGTCGTTGAAGTCCGGAATGATGTTGTTGACCGGGCAGCCGTTGTTGCAAAACGGTGTGCCGCAATCCATGCAACGCGCAGCTTGCGTCTTGGACTGCTCTTCGGTCAACCCGATCACGAATTCGCCGTAGTTTTTCAAGCGGTCGGCGACGGGTTTGTAGCCCTCTTCGATGCGCTCAAATTCCATGAAGCCGGTGATTTTTCCCATGATGTTTCCTTCGATTCTTGACTTGGGGCTCAGGCGGCGACAGGCTGGGCGGCCTTGGCTGCTTTGCGGGCGTTGATCTCGCCCAGAGCACGCTTGTATTCGTTCGGGAACACCTTCACGAACTTGGCTCGGGCTGTGGACCAGTTGTCCAGCAACTCGCGAGCGCGCTGGCTGCCGGTCCACTTGAAATGGTCTTCCAGCAGCTTCTTGAGTTGTGCTTCGTCGGCTTGGTCGCGGTGCCAGACCTTGCGGTCCACTTGCGCTTCCTGCTCGGCCACCGACAGCACTTTTTCCATGCTGACCATGGCGGTGTTGCAACGCGAAGCGAACTCGCCGTCTTCGTCGTACACATAAGCGATACCACCGCTCATGCCCGCGCCAAAGTTGCGGCCGGTCTTGCCCAGCACCGCCACGGTGCCGCCGGTCATGTATTCGCAACCGTGGTCACCCGTGCCCTCAACGACCGCTGTGGCACCCGAGAGGCGCACCGCAAATCGCTCGCCAGCCACGCCAGCGAAGAAGGCTTCACCGGTGGTCGCGCCGTACATGACGGTGTTGCCCACGATGATGTTTTGCGAGGCCACGCCACGGAAGTCCAGGCTTGGGCGCACGACCACGCGGCCACCCGACAAACCCTTGCCGGTGTAGTCGTTGGCTTCGCCGATCAGGTACAGCGTGATGCCGTTGCACAAGAAAGCGCCAAACGACTGACCGCCTGTGCCTTCCAGTTGGATGCGGATGGTGTCGTCAGGCAGACCTTCGGGGTGCACCTTGGTCACCGCGCCAGACAGCATGGCACCGACCGAGCGGTTCACGTTGCGGGCAGCTTCCATGAACTGCACTTTTTCGCCCTTGTCGATGGCAGCGCGGCTCTTGGCGATCAGCACATTGTCCAGGGCCTTGGCCAGGCCATGGTCCTGGGTTTGCACGTGGCGCACGTCGGCGTCCATCGTGACTTGCGGCACGGCCAGCAGACGACCGAAGTCCAGGCCGCGGGCCTTCCAGTGGCTCACGCCAGCGCGCATGTCGAGCAGGTCAGCTCGGCCCACCATGTCGTCGAACTTGGCGATGCCCAGCTGGGCCATGATCTGACGCACTTCTTCGGCGATGAAGAAGAAGTAGTTCACGACATGCTCAGGCTTGCCGGTGAACTTGGCGCGCAGAGTCGGGTCTTGCGTGGCCACGCCCACGGGGCAGGTGTTCAGGTGGCACTTGCGCATCATGATGCAGCCCTCGACCACCAGCGGTGCGGTGGCGAAGCCGAATTCGTCCGCGCCCAAGAGCGCGCCGATGGCGACGTCACGGCCGGTCTTCATCTGGCCATCGGCCTGCACGCGGATGCGACCGCGCAAGCCGTTGAGCACCAAGGTCTGTTGGGTTTCGGCCAGACCGATTTCCCATGGCGAGCCCGCGTGCTTGACGGACGACCAGGGCGATGCGCCCGTGCCGCCGTCGTGTCCAGCGATCACAACGTGGTCTGCCTTGCACTTGGCCACACCGGCGGCGATGGTGCCGACGCCGATTTCGGACACGAGCTTGACGCTGATGTCGCTGTGCGGTGCCACGTTCTTCAGGTCGTGGATCAGCTGGGCCAAATCCTCGATCGAGTAGATGTCGTGGTGCGGTGGTGGCGAGATCAGGCCCACACCGGGCACCGAGTGGCGCAGCTTGCCGATGTACTCGGACACCTTACCGCCGGGCAGCTGACCGCCTTCGCCGGGCTTGGCGCCCTGGGCCATCTTGATCTGGATCTGGTCAGCGCTTGACAGGTATTCGGCGGTCACACCGAAACGGCCCGAAGCCACCTGCTTGATGCGCGAACGCAGCGAGTCGCCAGCCAGCAATGGCAGATCGACCTCGACGTTGGCTTCGCCAATCACGCTCTTGAGCGAATCGCCCTGCTTGATCGGAATGCCCTTGAGTTCGTTGCGGTAGCGGTTGGCGTCTTCGCCGCCTTCACCGGTGTTGCTCTTGCCGCCGATGCGGTTCATGGCCACGGCCAGAGTGGCGTGTGCTTCGGTAGAGATCGAACCCAGCGACATCGCGCCGGTGGCGAAACGCTTGACGATCTCGGCTGCAGGCTCGACCTGCTCCAGCGGGATGGCCTTGGACGGGTCAATCTTGAACTCGAACAAACCGCGCAGCGTCATGTGGCGCTTGCTTTGGTCGTTGATAATCTGTGCGTATTCCTTGTAGGTGCTGAAGTTGCCGGCACGTGTGGAGTGCTGCAATTTGGCGATCGCGTCAGGCGTCCACATGTGCTCTTCGCCACGGGCGCGCCAGGCGTATTCGCCACCGGCGTCCAGCATGGTGGCCAGCACGGGGTCGTCGCCAAAGGCGGCGGTGTGCATGCGGAAGGCTTCTTCGGCGATTTCAAACACGCCGATGCCGCCCACGCGGCTGGCGGTGCCGGTGAAGTACTTGTTGATGGTCTCGGTGTTGATGCCGATGGCTTCGAACAACTGCGCACCGCAGTAAGACATGTAGGTCGACACGCCCATCTTGGACATGATCTTGGACAGGCCCTTACCGATCGCCTTGACGTAGTTGTAAATGGCTTTCTCGGCCGACAAGTCGCCGGGCAGCTCTTTGTGTAAAGCGGCCAAAGTTTCCATCGCCAAGTAGGGATGCACGGCTTCGGCGCCGTAACCGGCCAACACAGCAAAGTGGTGCACTTCGCGGGCAGTACCGGTTTCAACCACCAGGCCTGCGGTGGTGCGCAGACCTTCGGTCACCAGATGCTGGTGGATGGCCGACAGGGCCAGCAGCGCGGGCACAGCCACTTGGGTGGCGTTCACGCCACGGTCGCTGATGATCAGGATGTTGTGGCCGCCCTTGATGGCGTCCACAGCTTCAGCGCACAGCGAGGCCAGCTTGGCTTCCACGCCTTCGCGTCCCCACAGGGCGGGGTAGGTGATGTCCAGCGTCGCGCTCTTGAACTTGCCCTGGGTGGCTTGCTCGATGTTGCGCAGCTTGGCCATGTCGGCGAAGTCCAGGATCGGCTGGCTGACTTCCAGGCGCATCGGTGGGTTGACCTGGTTGATGTCCAGCAGGTTCGGCTTGGGGCCGATGAAGGACACCAGCGACATCACGATCGCTTCGCGGATCGGGTCGATCGGGGGGTTGGTCACTTGCGCGAACAACTGCTTGAAGTAGTTGTAGAGCGGCTTGTTCTTGTCGGACAGCACTGCCAGTGGGCTGTCGTTGCCCATCGAGCCAATGGCTTCTTCACCGGCAGACGCCATGGGGGCCAACAAGAACTTGATGTCTTCTTGCGTGGTGCCAAAGGCTTGTTGCAGATCCAGCAACTGGGGTGACGCTGCGCTGGTGCCCACCGACTGGGGTTCGGTTTGGCTGATCGGCAACTCCTGTGCGCCCTCTCCGGCCACGGGGTGGTCCACATCGTCCAGACGGATGCGCAGGTTTTCGATCCACTGCTTGTAGGGCTTGGCGCTGGCGAGGCCCGCCTTCAACTCTTCGTCGTTGATCATGCGGCCTTGTTCCAGATCGATCAGGAACATCTTGCCGGGCTGCAGACGCCACTTGCGCACGATCTTGCTTTCGGGGATCGGCAGCACGCCGGTTTCCGAACCCATGATGACCATGTCGTCGTCGGTGATGATGTAGCGCGAAGGGCGCAGGCCGTTGCGGTCGAGCGTGGCGCCGATCTGGCGGCCGTCGGTGAACACGATCGACGCGGGGCCATCCCATGGCTCCAACATCGCAGCGTGGTATTCATAGAAGGCCTTGCGGCGCTCGTCCATGGTGGTGTGCTGTTCCCAAGGCTCGGGAATCATCATCATCACGGCCTGGCTGATGGGGTAACCCGCCATGGTCAGCAGTTCCAGGCAGTTGTCAAAGGTGGCGGTGTCGGACTGACCGGCGAAGCTGATGGGGTAGAGCTTTTGCAGATCGGCGGCCAGCACGGGCGAAGACATCACGCCTTCGCGGGCCTTCATCCAGTTGTAGTTGCCCTTGACGGTGTTGATCTCGCCATTGTGGGCGACATAACGGTAAGGGTGAGCCAATGGCCACTCGGGGAAGGTGTTGGTGGAGAAACGCTGGTGCACCAGACCCAACGCCGAGACGCAGCGCTCATCTTGCAGGTCCAGGTAATACGTGCCGACCTGATCGGCCAGCAGCAAGCCCTTGTAGACCGCGGTGCGGCTGGACATGCTGGGGATGTAGTACTCGTTGCTGTGCGTCAGGTTCAATGCCTGGATGGCGGCGCTGGCGGTCTTGCGGATCACGTACAGCTTGCGCTCCAGAGCGTCCTGCACGATCACATCGGCGCCACGGCCAATGAAGATCTGGCGCATGATCGGCTCTTTTTCTCGCACGCGGGGCGACATGGGCATTTCGCGGTTGACCGGCACATCGCGCCAGCCCAAGACCACCTGGCCTTCGGCCTTGACGGCGCGCTCGAGTTCTTGCTCGCAGGCCATGCGCGAAGCATGTTCCTTGGGCAAGAAGACCATGCCCACACCGTACTCACCGAAAGGCGGCAAGTTGATGCCTTGTTTAGCCATCTCTTCGCGGTACAGCGCGTCGGGCAGCTGGATCAGGATACCGGCACCGTCGCCCATGAGCGCATCGGCACCCACAGCACCCCGGTGGTCCAGGTTTTCAAGAATCTTGAGGGCCTGCGTCACGATGGCGTGGCTCTTTTGACCTTTGATGTGGGCCACAAAGCCAACACCGCAAGCATCGTGCTCATTGGCCGGGTCATAGAGACCGGTCGTTTGGAAATGTTCTTTTTCGGCTGCCGTGGTCATGGCGCACTCCTAGGGTTTATACGCAGGGGGTCGATCATAGTGCACTGCAGCAACCATGCCAAGCTATTTAATTGGGGTCAGATCCCAATTAATTTACGGTTTTGACAATCCCATTTTTAATTGGGGACAGATTCAATCCACAGACTTTTTGAACGGCCGCCCCGCCTTGCCAGGCAAGAGCCGACGAGTGGTCGCTTGCTGTAGTTCGTTGACAAAACCGGGTGACCCCAAAGCCCAACCCGCCAGCGCACTGCGGGTCAATTGATCCTTCTTCGACAACTCCAGACCGGTCTGAACCAGCTCGGCATAAGCCGCTTCGCGCGCAAAAGGGGTGTTGCCCAAGCCCCAAAACAGGGCGTGCGGCGTCACCAATTTGTCGCTCACCAGCCCAATACAGTGCCTGTGGCTGGACCATTTGAAATCAGCCGCTTGTGCCACCATGCCTGCTCGCACAGGATTCAGATCAATGTAGACCATGCAGGCTAAAAGATAGCGCTCACTCTCAATGAGGTTGCTGCGGTAGCGCCCCTCCCACAGTGTGCCCGTGCGCTGATGCCGAAGATTGAAATAGCGCACATACGCCCGGCCAACCGCCTGCATCATCTGAGGCAGGCTCTCATCGGTTTCTGGGTTGAGCAGCAAATGGAAATGGTTGTCCATGATCACGTAGGCATGAATGGCCACCTTGAAAGTTTGCGCATGCTCTTGCCACAGTGCCAGCAAGCGCTCGCGATCCGCATCGTCGCGCACGATGGCCTGGCGGTCATTGCCGCGCTGAATGACGTGGTGGGGATAGCCTGAAACGGTCAGGCGGGGTTGGCGGGCCATGGTGACTCCCTTTGTGAGATTCGCAGTTTAATTGGGATCTGACCCCAATTAAATTGAGCCTCAAAGCACTACTCTTAAATGCAAAAATACGGGCCAGTTTGTCCACTGTTGCGCGAGGTCATGATGAGCCGTGTTTTCAAAGCATTGATTTTGTGCCTCTCGTTTTGGCTGTCCGCCAACTCGCAGGCCATGACACTGGAACGCGTGGGCAAGGACCTATTCGCTACGGGACCCACCGTCGATCATGACTTTGTGCAGTTCAAGGATGCACTTGCTCAAGGCGGCATTGAGCGGCTGATTTTGGTCAACGGGCCTGGGGGTGACCTCTGGACTGGTATGCAAGTGGCACGCATGGTCCGAGACGCCAAGATCACCACCTTGGCTTCGGGGGCCTGCATGTCGGCATGCTCGCTGATTTTCATGGCCGGACAAGTAAGAGCCTTTGGCACGGGAAGCTTGCCAAGAGTCACCATGGTCGGCATTCACGGCGCACACGACCGGGACTCCAAACGCGTCAATTCAACTTTTATGCCCCAGATGTTCGACTGGTACAAACAGCAAATGGGCGACAAATTTGAGGCCCAGGTCATCAACCAAGCGCTGAACGACATCCAAGAGGCTTCTGGATTTTTAAGAATCCGCGAACTCAAACGCACGCAAGAAAAAGACAGAACGCCCTGGTTCTGCCCAACCGGTCAAACGCCTTTCGATCAATGCCAACAACATACCGGCAAAGACGCCTTCAGTCTGGGTGTGGTGACGCAAACCGAGACCGTGCCGCTGCAATTGCCCGCCAGCATGAAAGTACAGCTGGGCTTTTTTGGCAAATCTCTGGGCGAGCCCATGGTGGACATGCATGACCGCGCCGGGGTACTGATTGAAGGACTTTGCAAAGGCCAATTGCTGTGCAAGACCATTGGACAACGCACTTTCAACAACTATCTGAGTGCCAATCACAACAAAGCCATGGCGATTGGCTGGGGCAAATCGGGTTATGGCGTGCGCTGGGGTGTGGATGACCCCGGACTGGCCATGCTGGGGGCGCTGTATCACTGCAACCACGCCAAAAACAACGCCAAACTTTGCCGTTTGGTGTCCGTCAACGAGCATGAGGTGCTGCCCCTTTACGACGAGGAGAGTGCCCAAGCCGCTGCCATGTTGGGCCAGTTGCCAACACCTTCTCTCGAACACCTTCAGGCAGAGCGCGATGAACCGGGTGCAAGCACCCCGTCCAAATTGCGTTGGGGTCAGGCGCTCACGGGCATGACCCCCAAATCACTGGATGGCATTCAACGCTGGGATACAGGAACATTGGCCCAAGCCTTGCGGCAAACCGATCGCCCGGTGGTCATTGATGCGGCCAGCTTTGGCCCGGTGATTCCCGGTGCACTGAGCTTCATCAACAGCGGCCTGGCTTTCGAGGATGACAAGTTGGAGCAGCCCTATGCCGAGCGCTTTGGCCAGATGCTGCGGGCAGCCGCCCCAGACCTGAACAAACCAGTGGTTTTTTACTGCAGCCACTCGGAAAGCTGGTTGTCCGTGAATGCGGCCATGCGTGCGCGCCAACTGGGCTACACCCAAGTCATTTGGTACCGAGGGGGCTTCAAGGCATGGACCCAAGCGGGCTTGCCCACCGTGGGTCGGGTGCCTGTTGCTGTGTTGTATTGAGCCCTCCCTGGGTGACTGCCAACTCGCGCTTGTGCGATTAAGCTTTGCGGATGGACAACTCAACACTCCGAATTGGCGCTGGTGCCGGTTATGCGGGCGACCGCATCCCGCCCGCACTTGAGCTGGCAGAAAAAGGCCAGCTGGACTATCTCGTGTTCGAGTGCCTGGCCGAGCGCACGATTGCCTTGGCACAACTTGAACGCTCCAAAGACCCGGCCGCAGGTTTCGACCCGCTGCTCCAGGCCCGTATGGAGGCGGTGTTGCCCGCCTGCATCCGCCAAGGCGTGCGCATCATCAGCAACATGGGCGCGGCCAACCCCTTGCAGGCCGGGCACGCGGTGCTGGCCATCGCGCGCGAACTCGGTCTGCCCCAGATCAAGGTGGCTGTGGTGCTGGGCGACGATGTGCTGACCACGCTGACGGCAAACCACCTGTCACTGCCCGTGCTCGAATCCAAGCAGACCCTGGCCGAACTGCAGCCGCAACTGATTTCGGCCAACGCCTACCTGGGCGCCGAGGCCTTACTGCCCGCTTTGCAGTCCGACGCACAGGTCATCATCACCGGCCGCGTGGCCGACCCGGCGCTGTTTTTGGCACCCTTGATGCACCACTTTGGCTGGGCGCTGGACGACTGGCCGCGCCTGGGCAAAGGCGTGCTGGTCGGCCATTTGCTCGAGTGCGCGGCGCAGATCACCGGGGGCTACTTTGCCGACCCGGGCTACAAGGATGTGCCCTACATGGCGCGTCTGGGCTTTCCGCTGGCCGAGGTCAGCGCATCGGGCGATGCCGTCATCACCAAGGTGGCGGGCTCGGGCGGTTGCGTCACGGTGGCCACCTGCACCGAACAACTGCTTTATGAAATCGAAAACCCCGCGCGCTACTTGCAGCCCGATGTGGTGGCCGACTTCTCGCAAGTGCAGCTGACGCAGATCGGCCCCGACCGCGTGCAGGTCACGGGCGGCAAGGGCAGCCCGCGCACCGACACGCTCAAAGTCACCGTGGGTTACCGCGATGGCTTCATCGGTGAGGGTCAAATTTCTTACGCAGGCCCGGGCGCACAAGCACGCGGACAACTCGCGCTCGATCTGGTGCGCGCGCGGCTGGCCGATGCTGGCTACAACGAATATCAAGGCCGCTATGACCTGATCGGCGTCAACGCCATTGCGGGCGGACCGATCACCCCCACAGAACCGGCCGAGGTCCGCGCCCGCGTGGCGCTGCGCGTGCCCACACAGCGCCAGGCCCAACACGTGGCGCACGAAGTCGAAGCGCTTTACCTCAACGGCCCGGCGGGCGGCGGCGGCGCCACACGCGCGGTGCGCGAAGTCATCGCCGCTGCGGCGGTGCTGATGCCCCGTGACGCGGTGCACACCAGCACCGTGCTGCTCAACGCCGAAGGACTCTGACATGCTGCTGCGCGACATCGCCCACACCCGCACCGGAGACAAAGGCAACCGCTCCACCCTGTCGGTGATTGCCTACGACAAAAAAGACTTTGCGCTGCTCGAAAAAACGCTGACGCCCGAGCGGGTTCAGCAGCACTACGCCGGCATCGTGCACGGCCAGGTCGAACGCTACAGCCTGCCCCAGCTGGGCGCGCTCAACTTCGTGATGCACCAGGCCTTGGGCGGTGGCGTGACCCGCTCGCTGGCCCTGGATGCCCACGGGAAATGCCTGAGTGCCAAACTGCTGAGCCTTGTGATTGAATAAGCCCCAACCTTTGAATCAGGAACCTCACATGAAAAAAATCCACCTCGCCGCCTTGCTGGCCACCACCCTGATGGCCACGGCCACCGCTCACGCCCAAAGCTACCCCAGCAAACCCATCAAGGCCATCGTGCCCTTTGCGGCCGGCAGCGCCACCGACCAGATTGGCCGTGCCTTCGTGCAAAAAATGTCCGAACAACTGGGCCAGCCCATCATCATCGAGAACAAGGCGGGCGTGAACGGCATGCTGGGTGCCGACGCGGTGGCCAAGTCCGCGCCCGATGGCTACACCCTCATGGTCGGCACCAACAGCACCAACGCCGCCCTCAAGAGCCTGATGAAAAAGCTGCCTTACGATCAAGACACCGCTTTTGCACCCATCGGCTACATGGGCTCGGTGCCCCTGATCGTCGCCGTTAACAACGACGTGCCCGTCAAGAACCTCAAGGAACTCGTTGCGGCCGCCAAAGCCAAGCCCACTCAGCTCACGTTTGCCAGCGCCAGCACATCGCAGCGCGTGTCCACTGAAGTGCTGATGAGCATGTCGGGCATCCAGATGACGCATGTGCCCTACAAGAGCGGCCCTGCCGCCATGACCGACCTGATCGGCGGCCAGGTGAACCTGTTCACGGCCGACTTTGCGGTCATGCTGCCCCAGGTCAAAGCGGGCAAGATCCGTGGCTTGGCCGTCACGTCCATGCAACGCTCCAAAGCCATCCCTGAGCTGCCCACCGTCAACGAAGCCCTGGGCCTGAAAGACTACGAACTGATCGCCTACTTTGCGATGTTCGCCCCGGCAGGCACCCCGGCCGATGTGATCGCCAAACTCAACAAAGCCCTGAACGCAGCAGCGGCTGACAAGGACATCATCGAGAAGTTCTCGGCGATTGGCTTTGAAACCAGCCCCGGCACACCCGAGGCGCTGGCCCAGCGCAACAAGGCCGAAACTGCCAAGTGGGCCAAAGCCATTCGCGACGCGAAGATCGAGGCGGAATAAGCCCCCCCCCGGCACGACGGTTGAGCATGGCTGCTCTGTTCCCCCCAAACTTGGCCCCCCTGGTGGAGCAAGTCGAGTCCCAGGTCTATGCACAGCCAGAACGCGCCATCGCAGCGGCGCGCGAATTGCTCAAACGGGTTCACAACGATGAGCAGCAGGCCTATGTGTACGAACAGCTGGGTTTTGCGCACCTGATCCTGGCCGAACACCGCCTGTCTTGCGTGTTCTACGAACAGGCCCTGGCCTTGCAGCCGCGCAACATGTACGTGCTGGCCAATCTGGCGCACGCGCTTTATGAACTGGGCGAACACCCGCGCGCCGTGGACATGGGGCGCGCAGCCCTGCACATCAAGGACGAAGAAGCCTGCCAACTGCCTGCCACGCGCAGCTTTGATGCCTTGCAAGCGCCCCATCACGGCCCCCTGAATCTGGTGTCTTTCAGCCTCTACGGCCAGCTGCCTCGCTACTGCGAAATGGCTGTGCTCAATGTGCTGGCTGCACGCGTGCATTTGCCCGATTTTGTCTGCCGTTTCTATCTGGACGACTCGGTGCCCCCCGCCCTGGTGCAGCGACTGATCAGCCTGGGCGCCCAATGCTTGCCCATGAACGCACAAGGCCAGCAGCTGCCCGCCACGTTCTGGCGTTTTTTGGCCCATGGACGACGCACAGGCCGATTGCGTTGTGGTGCGCGATGTGGACGCCCTCATCGATGCCCGAGAAGCGCAGGCCGTGCAGCAATGGCGCCAATCGGGTCAGGCGTTTCACATCATCCGCGACGACTGCTGCCACACCGAACTCATCCTGGCGGGGCTGCTGGGCATCCGCTCAGGCGTGCTGCGCGGCATCGCCAAAAGCATGGCCGACTTTGTGCAGACTCAAGGCGACGCGGCCTGGCGTCGCTACGCAGACCAACTGTTTTTGCGCCACCACGTCTGGCCTGCTGTGCGTGCCCACCATCTGGCCCACGATCGGATCTATGGCTTCGGTGATCGCGTGCAGCAGCTGGAACTCTTCGCCCCCAGAGGCACGCTCCCCCTCAATGCCTTCATCGGTGCCCACCACGCCACCTGTCGGGTCCAGTGCGAACTGGAACAAGCTTTAGCCCCCGGAGAATGCCTTTACCTGACCCTGAGTGACGCCACCGGCACCCTGGTTTTCCGCTACCCCATGCACCGCCTGAGTGCGCCCACCCCACAGCCAGACCACCGATCAGCCTGGGACATCCACCTGCCCCGCCTCTATGCTGAGCCCCTGCAAAGCGGCCGTTGGACACAGAACTTTTCAGTCATGGCCGAGGGGCTGGACAGCGTGGGCGCGGGCAGCATTGAGGCACAGGTGCTGGGAATGGGGCTTGATGCATGCACCAGCACCAGCACCAGCTCCCGATCACTTGATCCGGTCCCATGAGGTTTGATTTTTGGCACTGAAGGCACTGCGACTTGCTCAGGTTTTGTAGGCGCTTGCCCTGCATGCGTAAAGCCCGTGGCCCACAAGCGTCATATCGCCAGCAGGGCTGGCTCCTACCATGTGCAGCATTTTGAACACCGAACAGATAAGCGCGGCCTCACGCCTGGGCGATAACGCCTACCAAGGGATACCGCCCGCCCATCAAGCCCTCCACCCCAAACTCCTTGAGCAACGCCTGCAAGCGTTCGCCCGCTGAACGCTTTTTCTGGCCCGTGTACTTGGCCAAAATCAGCTCGTTCTTCATGCTGTGTTCCCAGCCGACCAACTCAGTCACCGTCACCGCGTAGCCTTGTGACTCCAGATACAGGCAGCGCAGCACGTTGGTCAGCTGGCTGCCCACTTCACGGGTGTGCAGAGGGTGGCGCCAGAGTTCAGCCAGGGGCGTGCGCTGCAGATTCAGCGCCTTGTTCTGGTTGAGCGCTCGGGCCAGCTCGGCCTGGCAGCAGGGCACCAGCACCATGTAGCGGGCTTTCTTTTGCAGACCAAAGGCGATGGCGTCGTCGGTCGCAGTGTCGCAGGCGTGCAGCGCGGTGACCACGTCGATTTGCGCGGGCAATTCGTCGCTTTGGGTAGATTCGGCCACGCTCACGTTCAGAAAACGCATGCGCTCAAAACCCAGCCGCTGGGCCAAAGCCTTGGACGACTCCACCAGCTCGCTTCGCGTCTCAATGCCGTAGATCGTGCCTTGACCCAGTGCCTTGAAAAACAGGTCGTAAATGATGAAGCCCAGATAAGACTTGCCCGCGCCATGGTCGGCCAGCGTGGGGCCGGTGTCGCTGGTTGGCAACTCCTTGAGCAGCTTTTCGATGAACTGGAACAGGTGGTAGACCTGCTTGAGCTTGCGGCGCGAGTCTTGGTTGAGCTTGCCTTCGCGGGTCAGAATGTGCAATTGCTTGAGCAACTCGATGGACTGGCCAGGGCGCACTTCGGGTGGGAGCGCGTCAAGGCTGGTGGTGGGGGTGTTTTTGGTGGAGCGTTTCATGAGGAGGTCAGTGTGCAGGCATGTCGGACTCTTCGAGTACCGACCTACAGGAGAGGTTTCAGAGATTCTCTGCGCGCCGGCGGAGGATTTGCAGTGTGCAGGTCGGTGGTCAAAGACCCCGACAGAGGAGGCAACACAACGTCAATGAGCACCCACATCCAAAGCTTTCCAGCCCTCAGCCCCCAGCTTGTCCAGGGTCTCGATGTTGGTCTCGTAAATCATCTCGGCTTCAGGGAAAGCCTCCACCGCCCGGTCGATGCTTTCCTCGCGCAGCAGGTGCAGCGTGGGGTAAGGCGAGCGGTTGGTGAAGTTGCTGATGTCGTCCGGCTCGGTGTCGGCGAACTGGAATTGCGGGTGGAAACTGGCCACCTGAAACACACCCTCCAAATCGAGCTCTTGCAGCACGGCATCGGCCTCGTCCAGAAAGTCGTTGAACTCCAGAAAATCCTGCAGCATGTGCGGCACGATCAGCAGCACGGTCTCGCGCTCTTCAGCGGGCAAGACGGCCAGCACTTGCAGTTGTTCGATCAGTTCATCACGCAGGCCTTCGAGGCCCTTGGCCTCGCTCACCACGTAATGGATCTGGCCCTTGACATGCGGGGCTTTGGCAAAGGGGCACAAGTTCAGGCCAATCACGGCGCGCTCAAGCCAGCGCACGGTGTCGGCAATTTCGGGGGTGTTCAGGTCGGTCATGGGCGAGATTGTGCCTGTTGGGCGGGCAGCTATTCAGACACCGTCGTCCACTAAAGAAGCCCCAAAGCCAGCTTGTTGGACCAAGCGGTCAAAGTCGCTTTCAAACAAACGGTCCTGCACGATGCGGTATTTCTCGAACTCGCTTTCGGCATGCGCCTTGGCAATTTCGGCGCTGACTTTGCCCGCGTCTTGCAGGACCTCGCGGTCGGTGGCGGCGATGAAACGGTTCAGGCGGGTCTCCCAATCCTGCATCGTCATGGGCATTTTGCGTTGGGCCATGTCTTCGGTCACATCCAGATAGGCGTTGACCAGGCGCGAGAGCTGCGCCATTTCCGACTCGCTCAGGTAGTTCTTGTCCACCACCACATCGAATTTCTGGATCTTGCCCAGCGGCGCATCCTTCCACGAGGTCAGCCCCATCTGGTCCCTGCTCGCATCTGCTCGGTTGTAAATGACCTCGGCCGCTGTTTGCCCATGGATGGCCCAATGCAGCTTGTTTTGCACCGTGGCAAAAAACCGCTGGGTGGCCTGCGCCGTCACGTCGTAGTCGATCGCCGTGGCGTAGATGTCGGTGACCTTCTGGTAAAACTTCCGTTCGGATAAGCGGATCTCACGGACGCGCTGAACCTGCTCTTCAAAATACTGCTCGGTCAGAATGGAGCCGCCCGCCTTGATGCGCTCATCGTCCATCACATAGGCTTTGATGGTGAACTCGTCGATGATGCCCGTGGCCCACTTGCGGAACTGCACCGCCCGCTCGGAATTGACTTTGTAGCCCACCGCGATGATGGCGGGCAGCATGTAATGCAAGGTGTTGTAGCTTTTGCCGTCGGCGGCAGTTATCCGGAATTTCCGGATAACTGAATCTTCCTGCAGCTCGCTGTCGGCAAAGATTGTTTTCAAATGCTCATTGACCGTGCGCACGTTCACGCCGTAGAGCTCGGCCATCATCTTTTGTGTGAGCCAGATGCTCTCGTCTGCATAAATCGCCTCTACGCCGCCCTGACCGCTGGCGGCGATGAAGGTCAGGTATTCGGCCGCTGAAGAGCGGACGATGGACACCTCTTTTGACTTGGACGGCTGCGGTGATTTACGTTGTGTCATGGTCTAAGCCTTTGAAATCTGGCTATCCGATTTCCCCATCCATTGCCGCCCCGCATGCGTCAGTCGGTATTTTTGCAAGCGGCTTTGGGGTTTGTCGGGCAGGGTTCTTTCAATCCAATGGGCCTCCAGCAGCGCATTGACTGCGCGGTTCAGTGCGCCAGTGACGGACTTGAGGCCCAATTGGCTTGAGAGTTCGGACTTGGATAAAGCGGCGTCGCGAAGAAGATGCAGGATTTTTTTCGATAACGACTCTGCCCCCGACTCTGCCCCCGACTCTGCCCCTGACTCTGCCCCTTCGGGGATAAGCGCCAGGGCTTCAGACGCCATCGGAAAACGCAGTTCAAAAAAGTGCTCGCTGATGTGCACGATGTGGCTGTCATAGGCGCTCAAGATGCGCCGCATGCCGGAGCCCAGGTGCTCGACCAGTTCCATGTCCCGGAACACCCGCATCAGTTCACGGTTGCGTGGCATGGATCGGCCGCTCAGGCATTCTTCCAGACTCAAACCACTCAACAGCCCACCATAGGATGTGATGCTGAGCCGGTCAGCATAAATCTCCACCAGCGGTGGCACCTCGGCCGTGTAGTCGTTGTGGATGATGGCGTTGATCAACGCTTCGCGCAGGGCGCGGGCGTTGAACAAGCGGCGCTGCTCGCGCTCTGCCGCGCCGGTAATGCGCGTCAGGGTGCGGTTTTCGATTTCGAGCTTGTCGAGCACACGGTGCGTGGCCTTGAGCAATGAGCAGTAGCCGTATTCCTGGTTTTCAATCAGGTCGCATTTGTCGGTGCCTGCATATTTGGCGACCTTGATGGAAATGCTGTTGGTATCCGCCAGCAAGTAGGCGGCGTAATTCAGGCGTTCGCTGTCCGGTACGTCAAGGTCAAGATTGTGCAAAAAGGTGTCGTTGATCTCGAAGCCTTGTGCTTTGCTCTCGCCATAGTGAATCTGACCCTTCACATGCGGTGCTTTGTCAAAGGGGCACGGGCTCAGACCGATCACAGCTCGCTCAAGCCCGCGCACGGTGTCGGCGATTTTGGGCAATGGCATATCAGTCATCCGGTGATTGTGCCGTGTCGAGAACTGTGGCTCTGTCGGTTGGGATGGCAAGCGACTGATCATTGAACCGTCACGCCGAAGTTTGAAATGGTTGCACGGTCACCCCGTAGGTCGGTGGCAATAGAGCCGACATTGCGAGCTTCGGCATAGGCTACTTGTCGGAGCTCAAGCGGCCGACCTACAAAACCTTTGATCATTGAATACTTAACAGGGCCGGATCCATAGGCCGCGCATCAGTGATTGAAACACCACCTGCTGATCCGATACCCTGGCTTAACTGGCGCGCATGTGTTGGCCATCAAACCTGACGTTTCAGCGCTTGACTCGCCCCCCAAGCCAGCCCAGCCCCCACCACGCAACACCCCACCGTGACGAGCGGCGTGAACTGCCAGCCGCCTGCACGCGCCGCCACCGCCGCCACCAAGGGCGGCCCGGCAAACTGGCCCAGGGCCGACAGCTGCTGTACCCAGCCCACGGTGGTGGCCACTTGCTGCTCGCCTGGGGCCAGCCGTACCGCCAGGCTGAACAAGGTGCCCGGCACCAAACCA
This sequence comes from Limnohabitans sp. T6-5, assembly GCF_003063315.1. GTDB lineage: Bacteria > Pseudomonadota > Gammaproteobacteria > Burkholderiales > Burkholderiaceae_C > Limnohabitans_A. Next base: position 1,233,007 of record NZ_NERV01000001.1, on the reverse strand, counting down.
CCCACGCCAGAGAACAAGAGCACACCGGCAAAGCGCAACCAGGGCTGGGTTTCGGTGAAGGAAGCAAAGGCCAGCGTGCTGCCCACGGCCATCGCGCCAAAGCCCAGCCACAAGGTGGAGCGCGGCGCCCAGCCGCGTTGCAGCAGGCGGCCCGAGGCCATGTTGCCCACGATGTTGACGGCCGCAGCCATGGCGGTGAGCACGCCCAGCAGCGCGCCGCTCACGCCCGCAGCTGCGTAGATGGACGGCAGGAACCCCACCACCGCCAGCCACTGGCCCGAATACATGCCAAAAGTCAGCGCCACCAACCAGGGGCCGCGCGCGCTCAAGGTCAGGCGCAAACGGCTCCAAGCGCCCTGCCCTGCGCGGGCCACATCGACGGGGGGGTCTGCAGGCACAGCGCGGTACAGCCAAAGCGCCATCGCCAGCGAGACCGCCGAAAACAACCACCACCAGGCACCCCAGCCCCAGGCCGGAATGAACAGCGGCCCCAGCAACAAAGCCAGCGCGGTGCCCGTGGGCATGTAAGCGCCCCACACGCCCAACATGCCGGGCAGTTGCGCAGGCAGCACCAGGCGGCGGATCAAGGCAGGGGCAGGCAAAGCCACCAGCAAAAAGCCCAGACCTTCGATGGCACGCAACACGAGCAGCGCCGTGACCGAAGTGGCAAAGCCGCCCAGGCCACTGGCAAGCGCCAGCAGGCACAGACCGCGGACCATGCTGCGCTTGAGCCCCATGCCGTCGGCCAGCAGGCCCATGAACACCGCCAGGCTCAAGCCCGCCAGTTGCACGATGGACAAGAGAAACCCCGATTGCACCAGCGTGATGCCCAGCTCGGCTTGCAGCGCAGGCAAGGCCGGGGGCAGCTTGCCCACCTGCAAGGCGGCCACGCCGCCAGCCAAAACGACCACCCAGGCCGAGCGTTCAGCAGCCTTCATGCGAGCCGCCCTGTAGGTCGGCACTCGAAGAGTCCGACATGTGCTGGGCACACCACCAGCGCTGGTGCAAACCCCGCCGCACAAGCGACCAACGTCGGGGTCTTCGACCACCGACCTGCAAGAAGTTCCCCAATCCGGTTCACAGCAGCTTGCGCCCCGTCAGGCGTTCGTGTTCACGCAGGGCAAAGCGGTCGGTCATGCCTGCGATGTAATCGGCCACGGCGCGATGCAAGTCGGCGCCCGCTGCAAAGTCAGCGGGCATTTCTGCAGGGCGCGCCACATACGCCGCAAACAGCTCGCGCACAGCCTGCTGGGCTTGGCCGGTGGTTTGCATGACCTGCGGATGGCGGTACAGACTCGCAAACAAAAACTTCTTGAGTTCCGCCGTACGGGCTTTCATGTCGGCGCTGAAAGCCACCAAAGGCCCGGCCAGGCGGGCCTCGTCAGCAGACTGAACCCCTGCACGCGCCACCGCCTGGCGGGTGGTGTCGATCACGTCATACACCTGATCGCTCAGCATGCGGCGAATGGTTTCATACAGCAGTCGGCGCGGCTTTTCAGACAGGGCGGGGTGCTCGTTCAAGGTCTGCTGGTGGTAGTGGGCAAACAGCGCCACCTCCTGCAACTGCCCCATGCTGATCAGGCCCGAACGCACCCCATCATCAATGTCATGGGCGTTGTAGGCAATCGCGTCGGCCAGATTGCACAGCTGCGCCTCCAGACTCGGCTGGGTGCGGTCAATGAAACGCCGCCCCACCCCGCCCGGCTCGGCCCGCTCCAGATGCTCGGCATTGGCCCGCGAACAATGCTTGAGCACGCCCTCGCGGGTTTCAAAACTCAGGTTCAGGCCGTCAAACGCGGGGTAACGCTCTTCAAGCTGGTCCACCACGCGCAAGCTTTGCAAGTTGTGCTCAAAACCGCCGTGCGCTGCCATGCACTCGTTCAGCGCGTCTTGCCCGGCATGCCCAAAGGGCGTGTGGCCCAGGTCATGCGCCAGCGCCACGGCCTCGACCAAATCCTCATTGAGCCCCAACGCCCGCGCAATGGATCGGCCCAACTGCGCCACCTCCAATGAATGCGTCAGCCGCGTGCGGAACAAATCCCCCTCGTGGTTCAAAAACACCTGCGTCTTGTAAACCAGCCGCCGAAACGCCGTGGAATGCACGATGCGGTCCCGGTCGCGCTGGAAAGCGTTGCGCGTGGGCGCAGGCGGCTCGGCAAAGCGGCGGCCCCGGGTTTGGGCGGGGTCGCAGGCCAGGGCCAACAAGCTGCCTTGCCCTGACACGTTCACGGGCAAACCCGCCAGAGCCGATTCGGTCATGGGCCTCAACTACAACAGGCGTTGATCACGTCACGCACCATGTCATCGGGCGCGCCGCACACAACGGCCTGGCCGGGGCCGTCGATGATGACGAACTTGATGTCACCGGCTTCGGCTTTTTTATCGAGGCGCATGTGTTCGATGTAGTGCCCGGCGTTGTCGCTGGCGTCGATGATGGGGCCGCGCACAGGCAGGCCTGCGCGTTCGATCAAGGCCTTGAGCCGGGCCACAAAGGCGGCATCGACTTTGCCCAGGCGGTGCGACAGTTCGGCGGCCATGACCATGCCGCAGCCCACGGCTTCGCCGTGCAGCCAGGTGCCAAAGCCCAAACCCGCCTCGATGGCGTGGCCGAAGGTGTGGCCAAAGTTGAGGATGGCGCGCAGGCCCGCTTCGCGTTCGTCTTGCCCGACCACCCAGGCCTTGATTTCGCAGCTGCGCTTGACGGCATGCGCCAGGGCTGTCGGGTCTTGCGCCATGAGCGCTTCGATGTGGGCCTCGATCCAGTCGAAGAAGGCCATGTCGGCAATCGGGCCGTATTTGATGACTTCGGCCAGGCCTGCGCTCAGCTCACGCGTGGGCAAGGTGGCCAGGGTGTTCAGGTCGCAGACCACGCGCACTGGCTGGTAGAAGGCGCCGATCATGTTTTTGCCCAGCGGGTGGTTGATGGCGGTTTTGCCGCCGACCGACGAGTCGACCTGGGACAGCAGCGTGGTGGGTACTTGCACAAAGGGCACGCCGCGCATGTAGCTGGCGGCAGCAAAGCCGGTCATGTCACCGATCACGCCGCCACCCAGCGCAAACAGCACGGTCTTGCGGTCGCAGCCTTGGCCCAGCAGGGCGTCAAAAATCAGGTTCAGGGTTTGCCAGTCTTTGTGCGCCTCGCCGTCGGGCAGGACCACGGTGTGGATTTGTTTGTAATGCGGGGCAATGGCGCTGCGCAAAGCGGCTTCGTAGAGCGGCGCGATGGTGTCGTTGGTCACGATCATGGCCGTCTGCGCCTTGGGCAGGCCAGCCCAGGTATCGGGGCGGCTCAGCAGGCCCTGGCCAATCTGGATGTGGTAACTGCGGTCGTCCAGCGAGATGGCGACCTGTTCAATGGAAATGGAGTGCTCGGACATAGGCCGTAAGTGTAGGGCTTTGAGGGGCTTGGGCATGATCCCGGATAGGCGGGGATTTTGTCGGGGTCTTCGACCGCCGACCTACAAATGCAGCACTGTCGCGCGCACATGGGGGCTGTCTTGTAGGTCGGTACTCCAAGAGTCCGACGTTGTACGTTCGACGTAGGCTCATGTCGGGGTCTTCGACCGCCGACCTACGAATGCAGCACTGTCGCGCGCACATGGGGACTGTCTTGTAGGTCGGTACTCCAAGAGTCCGACGTTGTGCCTTCGGTGTAGGCCCATGTCGGGGTCTTCGACCGCCGACCTACAAATGCAGCACTGTCGCGCACAGATGGGGACTGTCTTGTAGGTCGGTACTCCAAGAGTCCGACGTTGTGCCTTCGGTGTAGGCCCATGTCGGGGTCTTCGACCACCGACCTACGAATGCAGCACTGTCGCGCGCACATGGGGAATGTCTTGTAGGTCGGTACTCCAAGAGTCCGACGTTGTGCCTTCGGTGTAGGCCCATGTCGGGGTCTTCGACCGCCGACCTACAAATGCAGCACTGTCGAGCGCGCACATGGGGACTGTCTTGTAGGTCGGTACTCGAAGAGTCCGATGTTGTGCCTTCGGTGTAGGCTCATGTCGGGGTCTACGACCGCCGACCTACAAATGCAGCACTGTCGCGCGAATGGGGTGCTCGGCCATAGGCCGTAGGTCGGCAGCTGGGTGGGCGCTTAGGAAGACTTGGCGGGCAGGTGGCCAGCCAGTTCCAGTTGCATGGTGATCATGTTGACCAGGGTGGGCACGGAGGGGCGGCCGGTTTCGATCACGTAGTGGGCGGCCTCTCGGTAGAGGAGGTCGCGGGATTCGTACAGCGCTCGCAGGCGGGCCATGGGGTCGTCCACTTGCAGCAGGGGCCGGGCCGTGTCGTGGCGCACGCGGCGGTAGACGTCTTCGGGGGTGGAACGCAGATAAATGACGTGGCCGCGTTCGTGCAGGTGTTGGCGATTGACCTCGCGCAAAACGGAGCCGCCGCCGGTGGCAATGACGCCTTGCTGGGTTTGGGTCAGGTCGTCGAGCACTTGCTGCTCCACATCGCGAAAGCTGTCTTCGCCTTCGCGGGCAAAGTATTCCCGGATAGAGCAGCCCAAACGCTCTTCAATCACATGGTCGGAATCCACAAAAGGCACGCCCAAGCGGCGCGCCAATTGCCTGCCGATGGTGGTTTTGCCTGAGCCCGGAAGGCCCACGAAGATGATGCTCAAGGAAGTCTCACACGAAGTAGTCTGCACGCGCCGCAACAAAGGGCGTGCCGTTCAGAGTGTGCAAGTGTATTCGACCCGCGGCTGCCCTTACGGCGGCAAGCTGGCGGGTGCGTCGGCCACCACCCGGGGGGTCAAAAAGATCAGCAGTTCACTTTTGCGCTGGGTCTGGTCGCGGTTTTTGAAGAGCCAGCCCAGGCCCGGCACATCGCCCAGCCCCGGCACCTTGGCTTCGTCGTTGCGGCGGGTTTCTTCAAAAATGCCGCCCAGCACGGCGGTGCCGCCGTCTTCCACGCGCACCTGGGTTTTGACGTGTTTGGTGTTGATGGCGTAGCCCGCCCCAGTGAGCTGCCCCACGCTATCCCGGTTCACATCCACATCGAGCACGACCGAGCCATCGGGGGTGATCTGGGGCGTGACTTCGAGTTTGAGGTTGGCTTTGCGAAACGAGATGGCGGTCACGCCAATGCCTGCCGAGCTTTGATAGGGCAATTCGGTGCCTTGCTCGATCAGGGCCTTGGTCTGGTCTGCCGTCACCACGCGGGGGCGCGAGACCACTTTACCCAGGCCAGCGGCTTCGAGGGCCGAGAGTTCGACGTTGATGAACCGGTCGGCTGCAGCGTTGAACAGCGAAACGGCAAAGGTGGCGGGGGTGTTGACCGTTTGGCCCGCGCTGCCAGCAGGCAAATTCACCTGGTTGCCGTTGGCCACACCCGCCGCCGCGGGCTGGTTGGTGGCCCCCATGCTGAGGGTTTGGCTGTTGCCCTGCACTTTCAGGGGAACGGCCAGGCCCGCCCCCAGGCGCACACCCAGCGATTGGCCAAACTGGTCGTCGGCTTCGACGATGCGCGCCTCGATCAGGATTTGGCGCACCGGCACATCAAGCAGCGCGATCATGTGCTGGATGTCGGCCAGCCGGGCGGGTAAATCGGAGATGAACAGCTGGTTGGTGCGCGGCTCGGCCAACACGGTGCCACGCGGGCTGAGCCAGCGCCCGCCTCCCGCCCCAGCGGTGGCGCCACCGGCCCCCCCAGCGCCAGGGGCTGCACCCCCGCCTTGCAAGCGCTGCGCCACCTCACTGGCACGGGCGTATTGCAGGCGCAGTGACCAAAAGCTCAAGGGGCTGACGGCGTCCAGGGCGGCCTGGGCGTCGCGCTGCTTTTTCTCGCGCAGCGCCCATTCGCCTTGCGGCGCCACCCACAAAACGCGCCCTTCCTGGCGCGAGCTCAGCCCCTTGGATTGCAGCACGATGTCCAGCGCCTGCTGCCAAGGCACCTCGTTCAAACGCACCGTGACAGGGCCACTGACGTTGTCGGTCAGCACCAGGTTGAGCCCGGAAAACTCGGCAAACACTTGCAGCAAGGCGCGCAACTCGATGTTCTGAAAATTCAGGCTGATCGGCCGGTTGTCGGGCGCGGGGGCGGAGGCAGGCCACTCCACCGGAAAAGCCGTGGCCCCAGGCACCGGGGTGGGCGGGTTTTGCGCCGCTGCACACAGCGCCCCAATGCAGCCCAAGGCCGTCCAGCAGGTCCTAGCCAACAGGTTTGTCATCATCGCCCCCCTTGCCACTGAAGCACATGCACCGGCCCGTGCGCGGGGCGCAGCGTCACCCCTTCGCTCGTGATGGTCACCACCCGGTGCCCCTCTTGCGTGACGCGTTGACCCGCTTGCACCCGTGCCCAATGCGGCCCAGCCACCAGAACGGCGTGCCGATCTGCCCCTTGCTGCCAGACACCGGCCAGGCGCAGGCGTGCCAAGGGCCAGTGTGTTGGGTCGTCGCTCAAGCTGTCTGGCTCTGGCTGTGCCGCATTGGCCGGCACCCGCGTCAGCCCGGCGGGCGTCACCGGCAAGGCGGCCGAGCCGGGCGGCGCAAACAGCTGCGAGGCCTGCACAGCAGGCGCCTGGCGCAGCACCTGCTTGGCCTGGCCGCTGGATGCGTCTTGCCCTGGCCACGATTGCCAAGTGCTGTCGCCTGGGCGCATCCACACGCGCAGCACGGCATCAATTTGCACCTCTGACGCTTCAGGCAACGCCACGATGCTCAGGTTGTCTACAGACCAGACAGGGCCCGCATCCGCGAAGGCCGCCCAGGCCTGAACCCAGCGTTCAAAAGGCGCGATCAAGCGCAACGCCACGGCTTGACTGGGCACAGGCGACACCTTGTCGGCCAGGGGGGCTGCGCGGCCCGGCAGCTTGCGCGGCAGCTCACTGACCAAGGGGCGCAAAGCCAGCACGCGCAGGCCGTGCTGGCTCAGGGTCTGCTGCAAGTCCTGCCAAATGCGGCCTGACTGCGCCTGTCCGGGCAAGCGGGCCAGCACGTCTCGCTGCTCCAGCTCTGCATCCTGTGCTTTCAAGGGGGCTGGCGGCGGCAATGCGGCGAGCTGTTGCCGCGTACCCTTCAGCGCTTGATCGGCCTGGGCATAGGCGTCTGTAACGTCCGAATGCCCCCACACGACCGCGCACGCCCCCAACAACGCACTGCCCAAACCCCAGGCCCAGCGGCGCAACCAGCGAGCCCCCTTGTTTTGCAGTTGCGACCACGCCGCCCCACGGGCATGGTGGTCAAGCATCCAGACGTCCGCCCATTGACCGAGGTTCATCGCGCCCCCTTGGACTGCGCGGCGCCCACCGCGTCTGTGGGTGGCTGAGCAGCTGTCCAGGCGGCCTGCCAGACAAAGGACACCGGCGTCGCAGGAGAGGCTTGAGAGGGTCGCGCAGTCGCGGCATCGCCTTGGGTGTCGACGGCCGCCCAACTGGCCAAGTGCACCGGCTGCCCCGACTGATCGGCCAGGTGCTGGCGTGACGCGGTCATGGCCGCCACGCTGGGGGCATTACCTTGCAACTCCAGCTTGTCGCCTTGCGCTTGCAGCCGCTCCAGCCGCAAGTTGCCGCGTTGCGCCTCGGCCAGCAGGGCCTCGTGCCAGACCACCCAGCTGTGTTGGTGTTGCGCGATCTGGCTCAATTGCTGGCGTTGTAAGCCTTGCGTTTGCGCCTGCATGCGTTGCGCCTGTAGCACTTTCAAACGTTGATTGCGCTCGTTCAGTGTGCGTTGCAGCTGCACTTGCTCGGCTTGCAGTTCCTCGGTTTTGGCAGCTTGCCATTGCAACAGGACCCAGGCCGCTGCGCAGCCCACGACCATCCCCAAGCTGCCTGTCCACCCACGGTGGCGCCGCCTTTGCTGCTGCGCCAAAGTGGGGTAATGCAGCAAATTGAATGCGGTGCTCATGACCAGGCCTTCAATGCCAGGCCTGCGGCCACCAAACATGGCCCCACAGGCGAGGCCATGGCTTGCAGCAAGGCCGCATCGGTGGGCGCCACGGTGCGTGTGGTGGCGGGGTCTGTAGACAAACGAAATTGCCAGTCTTGAGTGGGCTGCGTCAACATGCTGTGCAAACCGCCTTGCAATGCCGCTGCCGCACGGCGAGCGGCATGCAGCTCGGGCTCCACCGTGACCAGACGCCAGCCCGCCGCACGCGTGCAGGTTTTAAATTCGGCAATGTGTGTTTTGGCACACCCGACCCACTGCACGCGTCGCACCAGCGCCCCAGACGCTGGCTCGGGTTGAAAATCAAAATTGACCTCATCGGGCTCGAGCCCCAAGGCCTGAGAGGCCTCCAATTGCACTTCAGCTTGCCATTCGTCTTCTGACAATTGCGCCGGGAATTCAATCTGACCCGAAGCCAGCCCCGTCAATGGCAATGCCATGCTCAGACGTTGCCCCGCGCCATTTTGGGCTGCGCCAATTTGTCGCAGGGCATGGCTGAGCCAACGCAAGTCCTCGCCGTGGTCGCGAGTCGGGGGCTGCAGGGCCTGGGTGGTCTGAACTTTGGCCAAGAGTTCACTTTGCCGCTGTAAGCCCACCAAAGACCATGCCTGCCCCTGCGGCGCCAAACCCCAACCCCAGCGCATGGGCCGTGCACTGATGCGCTGCCACCACCGAACCAAGCCTTTCATGCCGAAACTCCCTGAAGGAGGCCTTGTCTGGCCTTGTGAGAAAGGTTTTGTAACATGAATCCTGTGAGGCAACAACTTTTTTGAATACAAAAGAAGTCTTTTTAAATTTCAATGCCGCCATGGAGTGAGGTGGGATTTTTATAATGGCGGGCACCTTGCATCCTGCCAGGTGCCCCCACCCTTCCCCCATCTATGCCATCCAAAGACACCCCCTCTTCTGAAAAGCAGCGCCCCGGTGACGTTGCCAGTCCATCTCGGGTGCCATCCTGGCTGGTCAAATTGGCCCTCTGGGCCATGGGCATCATGGCAGCGGGGCTGGCCTCGATCCTGTTGGTGGTGGGTGTGGCCATGGTGGTGGCTTATCCCAACTTGCCCGACATCTCGGACTTGGCCGACTACAAACCCAAACTGCCGCTGCGCATCTACACCGCCGATGGCGTGTTGATGGGTGAATTTGGCGAAGAGCGCCGCAACCTCACCCCCATCAAGGACATCCCCCAGGTCATGAAAAACGCGGTGCTGTCCATCGAAGACAACCGTTTTTACCAGCACGGAGGCCTGGACTATATTGGTCTGTTGCGCGCCGGTTTGGCCAACATCGGGCGAGCCAAAAGCCAGGGGGCATCGACCATCACCATGCAGGTGGCACGCAATGTCTACCTGTCATCCGAGAAAACCTTCACACGCAAAATTTATGAAATTTTGCTGACCTACAAGCTCGAACACCTGCTGACCAAGGACCAGATTCTGGAGGTCTACATGAACCAGATTTATCTGGGCAATCGGGCCTATGGTTTTGCCTCAGCGGCAGAAACCTACTTTGGCAAGCCGCTCAAAGACATCAGCATCGCTGAAGCCGCCATGCTGGCCGGTCTGCCCAAGGCCCCCTCGGCCTACAACCCGATCAGCAACCCCAAACGCGCACGTTCGCGCCAGCTCTACATCATCGAGCGCATGGAGGACAGCAAATACATCACCGCAGAACAGGCCAAGGCCGCCAAAGCCGAGCCGCTGAATCTGCGCACCTCGGGCGACAAGCGCACCCTGCACGCTGAATACGTGGCCGAAACCGTGCGCCAGATGGTATTTGCCCAGTACGGCCAGGACACCTACACCCGGGGTCTGAACGTCTACACCACGGTGCAATCCACCGAGCAGATGGCGGCCTACAAAGCCCTGCGCCAGGGCATCATGGATTTCGAAAGTCGCCAAATTTACCGTGGCCCGGAAAAGTTTGTCGATCTGCCGACGGACCCCAAAAAGATGGAAGAAGCCATCGACGATGCGCTGGACGACCACCCCGACAACGGTGATGTGATGTCGGCCGTGGTGCTCGAAGCCTCGCCCCGCAAAGTGGTGGTGGTGCGTCAAAACGGCGAGCAGATCAGCATCACCGGCGATGGCCTCAAGCCTGCGCAATCGGGTTTATCCGAAAAAGCACCTCCGGCCAAACAGCTGCGCAAAGGCGCGGTGATCCGCATCACCCAGACCCCCAAAGGGCTGTGGATGATCACGCAACTGCCCGAAGTGGAAGGCGCCTTTGTGGCCATCACCCCTCAAACTGGCGCCATCCGCGCTCTGGTGGGTGGCTTTGACTACGCCAAAAACAAGTTCAACCACGTCACGCAAGCATGGCGCCAGCCGGGCTCGAGCTTCAAGCCCTTCATTTATTCGGCAGCCCTCGAAAAAGGCTTCACGCCTGCCACGGTGGTCAACGATGCTCCCTTGTTTTTCGATGCAGGCGTGACGGGCGGCCAACCCTGGGAACCCAAAAACTACGACGGCACCTTCGATGGCCCCATGACGCTGCGCCGGGGTCTCGCCAAGTCGAAAAACATGATCTCGATTCGCGTGCTGCAAGCGGTCGGCGCACGCAATGCGCAAGAGTGGATCACCCGCTTCGGTTTTGACGAAGACAAACACCCCGCCTACCTGACCATGGCCTTGGGTGCAGGCTCGGTCACGCCCATGCAAATGGCCACGGCTTACTCGGTGTTTGCCAACGGCGGTTACCGCATGCAGCCACACCTGATCACCCGCATCAGCGACTTCAAAGACCGCGTATTGGTGGACAGCCCGCTGCCCACGCAAATGACCGAAGAGCAGCACACCCTGCCCGAGCGCAACGCCTTTGTGATGAGCAGCCTGCTGCAAGAGGTCACCCGATCAGGCACCGCAGCGCGCGCGCAAGCCATGCTGCGCAGGCCCGACATTTACGGCAAAACCGGCACCACCAACGATTCGATGGACGCCTGGTTTGCAGGCTACCAACCACACCTGGCGGCAGTGGTCTGGATGGGCTACGACACCCCGCGCAAACTGGGTGACCGCGAAACCGGTGGCGGCTTGAGCCTGCCCGTGTGGATCAGCTTCATGGAAACAGCGCTGCGCGGCACGCCGGTATCCGAGCCGCCCGTGCCCGAAGGCGTGGTCAATGTGAACGGCGACTGGATGTTTGAAGAGTTCGCCAAAGGCGGCGGCATCAGCACCTTGGGCACAGGCAATGAAGGCACCGCCAAAGCCCCGGCCCCTGCGCCGCCCAACGAAGAGAAAAGCAAGATCCTCGATCTGTTCCGGCACTGAGTCGTGGCCGAAACCACCGACCTGCGAGGCGCAGTTGGGTTCCGTAGGTCGGCACTCGCAGAGTCCGACATTGTTGAATGGGGCTGCGGGCTTCTGACTGGCGACAGGGCCTGCCCAGCCGCTGTCGGGGTCTTCGACCACCGACCTACAAGACGGCATTGGTTTGCGCAGGTCGGCACTCACAGAGTCCGACATTGTTGAATGGGGCTGCGGACTTGTGACTGGCGACAGGGCTTGGCAGGCCGTTGTCGGGGTCTTCGACCACCGACCTACAAGACTGCGTTGGTTTGCGCAGGTCGGCACTCACAGAGTCCGACATTGTTGAATGGGGCTGCGGGCTTGTGACTGGCAAAAGGGCCTGCCCAGCCACTGTCGGGGTCTTCGACCACCGACCTACAAGACTGCGTTGGTTTGCGCAGGTCGGCACTCACAGAGTCCGACATTGTTGAATGGGGCTGCGGGCTTGTGACTGGCAACAGGGCTTGCCCAGCCGCTGTCGGGGTCTTCGACCACCGACCTACAAGACGGCGTTGGTTTGCGCAGGTCGGCCCCTACAGAGTCCGACATTGTTGAATGGGGCTGCGGGCTTGTGACTGGCAAAAGGGCCTGCCCAGCCGCTGTCGGGGTCTTCGACCACCGACCTACAAGACTGCGAAGTCCTGCACTTGTCGGGGCTGAAGCCACCGACCTGCCAATGCCTCTCGTGGGACGGCAATTTCGGGTGAGACGTTTTTACTGCTGCCCAAACTGCAAATTTTGCCCAGCCTGCTCCGAGGCATAATGCGACAGGCTGTCCCAAAACTCGCCTTGGCCCTTGGTGTCCAACCATTGCGCGCCATCAAAACGGTAATGAAAACCGCCACAGCGCGCCGCCAACCAGACTTCGTGCAAGGGCTTTTGCAGGTTGACCACGATCTGGCTGCGGTTGGGAAAGGTGAGCGTGATCATGCCGCCCACGCGCTGGTTGTCGACATCGGCATCCGTGTCGTCGTTCAGGCGATCGCAACTCGTCTCGATGCCCGCCAACAGGCGTTCCGCGTGGTCCAGAAATTCAAGGTCGGTCATTACAATCGGTGCATGTTGAAGGTATCCAGGATTCTAGTCACGACACTTGCCCTTGTTGGGGGTACGGCTGTATTGAGCGCTTGCGGTCAAAAAGGGCCGCTGCTCATGCCCACCACCCCCGAATCGGTCGGACGTGCCACCTTGGTCGAAGCCCTCAACCCCTGGCATCAAAAATCCACAACATCGCCCAAGCTACCAGCCCGACCGGCATTGCCTGCGCAGCAGCCGCCAGATCAAACTCCTGCGGAAGTAACCGATTTGCCCGGCATGCCCCCTCTGGCGCCTTGACAGGCACGACCGCCCCCTCTGCCCGCCCCCATATTTGCCCCCCAATTTGTCCCTCTGAATTGCGCACATGAACACCTCCCTCAACGCCACCTTGCCCGGCCAACCCCACATCGCCTATTCGGGCGATCAGCTGCTTATCGAAGGCGTGAGCTTGTCTGAGCTGGCCCGCGAACACGGCACCCCACTGTTCGTTTACTCCAAAGCCGCCATGCTGTCGGACCTGGCCGCCTACCAGCGCGGCTTTGCCGGGCGCCAGGCGCAAATTTGCTATGCCATGAAGGCCAACTCCAGCCTGGCCATCCTGCAGGTGTTTGCTGACGCCGGTTGCGGCTTTGACATCGTCTCGGGCGGCGAACTGGCCCGCGTGCTGGCCGCAGGCGGCGATCCAGCAAAGGTGATTTTTTCGGGCGTGGGCAAAACCCGTCATGAGATGAAACAAGCCTTGCAAGTGGGCATTGGCTGCTTCAACGTGGAAAGCGAAGCCGAACTCGATGTGCTGAGCGAGGTGGCGCTCAGTCTGGGCAAACAAGCCCCAGTCAGCCTGCGCGTGAACCCCAATGTGGACCCCAAAACCCACCCCTACATTTCGACCGGTCTTAAGGGAAACAAGTTCGGCATCGCCCACGAAGACGCGCTGCGCGCCTACCGCCACGCCGCCAGCCTGCCGGGTCTGAAGGTGGTGGGCATTGACTGCCACATTGGCTCGCAAATCACCGACAGCACGCCCTATCTGGACGCCATGGACCGCGTGCTCGACCTGGTGGCCGAGGTCGAGGCTGCAGGCATCCCCATCCACCACATCGACTTTGGTGGCGGTCTGGGCATCAACTACAACGGCGACAAACCGCCCGAAGCCGATGCGTTGTGGGCGCAGCTGCTGGCCAAGCTCGATGCCCGTGGCTACGGCCAGCGCCAGCTGATGATCGAACCAGGTCGCTCACTCGTCGGCAATGCCGGCGTGTGCCTGACCGAGGTGCTCTACCTCAAGCCCGGCGAGCAAAAGAATTTCTGCATCGTCGACGCCGCCATGAACGACCTGCCGCGCCCGGCCATGTACCAGGCCTTCCACCAGATCGTGCCGGTGACACCCCGCCCAGGCGATGGTGTGGTGTACGACGTGGTCGGTCCGGTGTGCGAAAGCGGCGACTGGATCGGTCGCGACCGCCAAATGCGGGTAGCAGCGGGTGACGTGCTCGCCGTGCTGTCAGCAGGCGCTTACTGCATGAGCATGGCCAGCAACTACAACACCCGAGGCCGCGCTGCTGAAATTCTGGTGGATGGCACCAAAGCCCACCTGATTCGCCAGCGCGAATCGGCGTTTGACACCTTTGCACTGGAACAGCTGGTCTGAGGCGACGCCTTCACAGACCGGCAAAACGCGTTTTCAAACGCTGGGCATTGATGTCGCACACCGCCTGCAATGCAGACCCCAAGGTGCCCATGGCAGCGGCACGCTGCCAGTAATCCACCGCGCAGTCCAGGGCTGCGTCGGCAAGGGCGGCGAAACCGGCCAAAGCCGGGGGCTGCCGCAAGGGCTCAGCATCCAGACTGCCGCTGTGGATGCTGGGGCGCCACATCATGGGCAGCATGTCGTAGATCGGCGCCACTTCAAAACGCGGGCGGGTCACGTCTTTCACGAAAAATGACAGGTTGCCAAAGTGCATGTCGGTGTTGCCGATGAACTGGCCAAACAAATAAGCCTGTGCCGCAATATCCACCCCGTCTGAATTCAGCAAGGCTTGCCCCTGCAGCGCGCGACAGGTGCCCACCCAGTGCTGGCGTGGCGCACGGACAAAGTGGTCATGCACGGCCGCTGCGGCCACCAAATGGCGGTAGCCAAACAGCGCACTGCGGTCAAAACGCCTGGACAGCAAATAAGTGCGTGTGTCGGTTTCTACGATCTGGGTGTCAGCACAAGCGACGCCATGGTCTTGCAACACGTCCAAAGCCAATTTTTCAAGGTGCAGCAAGGCGTGCCAGCGCTCCCCAAAGGGCGTGCCACGCGGGGGGCTGAACTTGACAACCCAGCGTCTGTCGTCGGATTCACGCAGCAAAAACTTAGGTTGCTCGCCCGCCGCCGATGATCCTGCAGGCAAGCTGATGCCTGACAGCGCCGCCAACTGGTCACAGGCATCTGCCAGAGAAGGTGTCTCGCTGAGAACTGCGCCGGGCACGGTCAGTGCCGGTCCATCTACAGCAAATGCCCCACTGGGATCGCGCACATGGTTGACCACGAAGTAGAGCAACTGGGCCAATGACCAGCGCTCGGGATCGGCTGGGAAGTCGGGCCGCAAACGGGCCAATTCACGGCCTAAAAATCCCTGAGGCTGAAGTGGCGTCAGAAACCAGGGCAAACCGCCTTGTGCCAACCACTCGTGTGCGCCACTGCGCACATGCACGCGGTCACTGCTCAGGTAAGTCAAGGCCCCAAATGGCTGCGGCACCCCGTCAGGCCCATCGCACAACAGTTCGTGACGGGCGGGCAAGCCTTGAATGCTTTGTGTCAATGCATAGCGCGTGCTGCGTGCAGCACCCAGGCGATGCACAACCCCGTTCGGCTGACCCAACCCCAAGGCCTTGAGTGCCAGCGAAATGCTCGGCTGGCTCTTGCCAGTGGCCGCCTGCAGCTGGGCGGCGGTCAGCTCCGGCGTTCTTGCCAGCAACTGATGCAAAGCTGTTTGAAGGGGTAAATCAGCATCATTCATTAATAGATACTTTATCCCAAGTACTTGTCAAAAAACAATTTTTACAAAAAATTGTGTTTTTTATTGATAGATAAATCACCGAATGGACCACCGCCTCAAACCTCGCCAAACCCGCCAACCGAGCAAACCCGCCAACACACCCGCATACACCAACACCTCGGCAAAATTCTGTTTGCCCGCCCTCATCCACCAAAAGTGCAGCACGGCCAGCACGGCCACCGCATAAACACCCCGGTGCAACATTTGCCAGCGCCTGGCGCCCAGCCAGCGCACGGCCCGGTTGAACGAGGTGGCGGCCAGCGCCAACAAGATCACAAAAGCACTGAATCCCAACCAGATGAAGGGGCGTTTGGTGATGTCTTGCACCGTGTCAGCCAGGTCAAAGCCCATGTCAAACCAGGCGTAGCACAGCAGGTGCAGACTGGCATAACCAAACACCAGCAAGCCCAGCATGCGCCGAAAACGCAACAGCTCGGGCCAGCCCAGCCAGGTGCGCAAAGGGGTCACGGCCAGCACCACGCACAGGCTGCGCAGCGTCCAGTCGCCCGTGGCTCGAATCAAGGTTTCGGCCGGATTGGCGCCCAACTGGTCAGACAGGGTGCGCCACACCAGCCAGAGCAGGGGCCCACAGCCCAGCGCCAACAGCGCCCACCAGGCGATGGGCCGACGGAGCCAGCCGCGCATCAGAAGAACTTCTTCAAGTCCATGCCCGCATAAAGCTGCCCCACCTGCGCTTCGTAACCATTGAACATCAGGGTTTTGCGCTTTTTGGCCAGCAAGCCGTCTTCACCGATGCGCCGCTCGGTGGCCTGGCTCCAGCGGGGGTGATCCACCAAGGGGTTCACGTTGGAGTAAAAGCCGTACTCTTGCGGCGCGGCTTTTTCCCACGACGACACGGGTTGCTTGTCGGTGAAGCGGATTTTGACCAGGCTCTTGCCGCTCTTGAAACCATATTTCCAGGGCACCACCAGGCGCAAGGGTGCGCCGTTTTGCTTGGGCATGACCTCGCCGTACATGCCAAACGCCAGCAAGGTCAGCGGGTGCATGGCTTCGTCCATGCGCAAGCCCTCGACGTACGGCCAATCCAGCGCGCCGCCGCGCACACCGGGCATGGTCTTGGGGTCGGCCTGGGTCACGAACTCCACAAACTTGGCCCCCGACTGGGGTTCCACCCGCTTGATCAAATCGGCCAATGAATACCCGATCCAGGGAATCACCATGGACCAGCCCTCCACACAGCGCAAACGGTAAATGCGCTCTTGCATGGCGCCCCACTTCATGAGGTCTTCCAAGGCATAGCGTCCGGGCTTTTTCACCAGGCCCTCGATCTCCACCGACCAGGGCTGGGCATTGAGGGTGTGGGCATATTTGGCCGGGTCGGCCTTGTCGGTGCCGAACTCGTAGAAATTGTTGTACGTGGTCGCGTCCTTGTAGCTCGTGGGCTTGTCCATCGTCATGGCACCCGGCACGCTGGAGGGGGAGGCCTGCAATGCGGCCCCAGCCCCCGGTCGAGCCCCTTGAGCCCAGGCCGCTCGCCCGGCCCAACCGGTCAGCGCCAAGCCGGCCGAGCCCGCGGCCAGGCCCCGCAACATGTCACGGCGCGCCTGATAAACCTGCGAAGAGGTGATCTCGCTGGCAACAGGATGCACAAAACCTTTGTCAGAAGAAAAAATGAGCATGGGCACCTCGGAGCAGTGGACAAAAAATGGATTGTCGAGGTTTTCAATACCTTACGCTGCGGCATCCTTAGGCATGCCCGACCACTGTTTGCTCAAGGAACACTGCATGCTTGCTTTCAGGGCATGGCCACACCTGAACCATGGGCTCCGAGCTGGCTCCTACTCACCTTTTAAATTTGATAATATTGATCCTTTGGCGCCAATACAGGTAAATATGAGAATCCAGGCGATCATTGAAGTGGTCGACGACAACGAAGACATCCGGCAAATGCTGAGCATGGTGCTGGATGCACACGGGTTTGCAGTGCGTACACATTGTGGTGGCCCTGAATACCTTCGCGCAGACCGATCCAGTGGCCCACGGGTGATGCTGCTGGACATTCGCATGCCCAAAATGAGCGGCATCGAATTGCTCGCCAAAATGCGCGAAGCAGGCGACGACATCCCTGTGGTGTTCATGAGCGGCGAAAGCCTGCCACACGAAACCATGGCCGCCCAGGAATCAGGCGCCATCGCCTTCATGTGGAAACCCTTTCGCACCGAGCAGATGCTTCAAGCCATCACACAAGGCCTCGGAACATTCCAGTCCGTCTGACGCTCCACTTGTGGTGTCCAGTCAAGTCTCGCCTCGAAACGGCTCCAGGGAGATGTTGGACTCTGCGAGTGCCGACCTGCAAAAAGCCGTCACCATCAAAACCCAATGCCGGTGCGACGCACTGTCTGTGGGTTGGTGGCTTCAGCCCCGATATGGGCCTTTGCCAAACCCACTGCGCCGGAGTCAAAGCGCCGACGGAGTGATGTTCAAAGGGTGCCGTAACTGTGCAAGCCGCTCAAGAACATGTTGACGCCCAGGAATGCGAAGGTCACCACCACCAGACCCGCCAGAGCCCACCAGGCGGCCACGGTGCCGCGCAGGCCTTTCATCAGGCGCATGTGCAGCCATGCAGCGTAGTTGAGCCACACAATCAGGGCCCAGGTCTCTTTCGGGTCCCAGCTCCAGTAACCGCCCCAGGCTTCGGCCGCCCACAAGGCGCCCAGCACAGTGGCGATGGTGAAGAAGGCAAAGCCCACCGCGATCGACTTGTACATCACATCGTCCAGCACATCCAGCGCTGGCAAACGCTCGGCCATTCGACGGCGACCCAGCAAGATGCCCGCGGCAATCAGCGAAGAGATGAGCGCATAACCCACCCAGTAACTGCCTCCGGCCTCAGCCACAGCACGCACACGAAATGCGATCGGCACAAAACACAAGGCCACGCCCAGCAGCCAGATGGGGGTCAGCTTGTACCAGCGGGTCTCGTTGGCTTGCTGTTTGATCAGGTAGGCAAAAGCCACCATGGCCGCCAGCGCAAAAGTGCCGTAACCAATGAAGTTGGCGGGCACATGCAGCTTCATCCACCAGCTTTTGAGGGCAGGCACCAAGGGTTGAATGGCATGCGCTTCGCGCACCAGGGTGTACCAGAGCAAAAAGCCCACGGCGGCACTGACCACCAGCATCACGAAAGCGCCCAGGGCGCGGGTGCGGTAACGGGCTTCGTAGTACAGGTAAAAGCCCGTCGTCATCCAGCAGAACATGACGAACACTTCGTAGAGGTTGCTCACCGGAATGTGGCCAATATCAGGCCCCATCAAGTAACTTTCGTACCAACGCACCATGGTGCCCACCAGCGCCAGCACCACCCCCAGCCAGGCCAAGCGGCTGCCCAATGCCTCGAGGGCGTCGCCCTGCCCACGAATGAACATGCCAGCCCAGTAAAAGACGGTGCTCATGAAAAACACCATGCTCATCCACAAAATGGCCGATTGGCTGGACAGGAAATATTTGAGCCAGAACACCTGGTCGGCACGCGCCAGATCGCCCTGGTACGAATAAACCGCCCACAGCGACAAGCCAGCCACCACCAGCAGCAAGGTGCGCAAAGGCCGCCAGAACCAAGCCAGGGCCACAGCCGCTGGCACGCTGGCCACCAAAATGCCTTGCTCGTAAATGTCCATCGCCTCGCTGTAGCGGCTGAAGGCCAACAGCATGCCCAGCAGCGCCAGCACGGCAAAGCCCCAGTCCAACAGGCTGCGGCGTGAGAAATAGCCGGGGTTCAAAGTCACGGTTGAATTCATGGGTTGCTCTCGGAACGGCCCAGCAAACGGGCTGTCAATTGATCAAATTCACGGTCCACGTCCATCGTCTGTCGATTGGACGACAGGGCCAGGCTGGCTTTGGCGCCCTCGCCCTCAGGGGCCAGCCACACCCACAAGCGGCGCTCGCGGACGTAGAGCATCGCAAAAACGCCGAGGATCAGGAAAAAGCAGCCCAGATAGACCACGTTCTTGCCCGGGGCTCTGGCCACCTGGAACACACTGGCCTGCACCTGCTTGAAGTCCTTGAGCAAAAAGGTCATGGGCGCGGGGTAAAACGGTGCATCGCTCAGCGCCAGCACCGATTGCGCCATGTAGCCCTGCACCTTGTCGGCAGCCAGCGGCTTGGCGCCTGCTTGCGCACGCGCGGCAACATCCAGCTCGAACAGGGCACCATCGAGAATGCGCACGAACATCTCACCAGCACGCGGGCGCTCGGCCTCGGGCACATTGGCTTCCAGAAAGTCGGCCAAGGCCTGCAGACCGGCCACTTTTTTGCCTTTGATCTCTTCCAGCCCGGCAAACAGGCCCAAGGCGCGGGCAGCCGAATCGGCCAGCTGTTTGGCCAACTCGGGGCGTTTGGGGTCCACCGCCTTGCGGGCGTATTGCTGCACGGCGCGTTCACGCAAACGCGCATCGGCCAGCGCGGCGCGCAAGCGGATAAAGCCTTGCAGGCTGCCGTTTTCGTCGGCCGGTGGGCGCAGGTAGCGGTAAGGCTCCGCCGGGCTCTCGCGCATGCCGAGCAAGAACACCGGCACGCCATCGCCCGCGTCCACTGGCACCATGTAGTTGTTGTACTCACGGGCTTGGCCTGCGGCGTCGCGCAGTTTGTAGCTCACGCTTGGGCCCACATTGCGCAGCTCTTTGGTCTGGCTGGTTTTGTGGCCAGCGCCCATGCGCTCATCGATGGCACTGCGCAAGTCGACCTTGCGCACATCCACACTTTGGCTTTGTGCACTGCCGCCCGTCATGTTCTCGACGTTGATGACGCGCAGGCCGGTGAACTCCAGGCGCATCTTCTCGGCGCCATTGCTCAGCTCGGTGCTGCCGCCGATGGTGCCCTGTACTTCAAACGGCTGGGTGGCTGCCGCCATGGGCACCGCTTGCAGCGTGACGCTGGAGCCGCCGTCGTCAAAGCTCGACTGGTAAATCTCGATGCCTTTGTAGCTGGCCGGGTGGTTCACCTCGACCCGGGCCTCTTTTTTCTCGCCCGTGGCCTTGTCGTGGATCACGATGTCGCTGGCAAACAACTTGGGCATGCCGGTCGAGTAGTACTCGACGATGAACTTCTTGAGTTCAATGGCAAAAGGCAGCTCTTGCAACAAGATGCCGCTGGATTGATTCAGGATGGCGGTGGCAGAGGCGGTGTCCTCGGCCACCATCAGGTTGCCCCTGAAAGCCAGGTTGCGCTCAGACAAGCGGTGCTGCGCGGGCACATCGGCAATCAGACCGCCACCGTTGTAGACCGACTTGCCGCCCCACAGCATCTGGGCGCGCACGATCAGGTCACCGTCCAGCAAGCCCCCCACACACACCAGCACGATGGCCGAATGCGCGGCAATGTAGCCCAGCTTGTTGGCCGCACCCGCCTTGGCCGCCAGCATCCAGCCCGTGCCCTGCGCCGTCTGGCGGGACTGCAGCTTGACCTTCCAGCCCCCCGTGGCCAGCAGCTGGCCCAAGCGGTTTGCTGCGGCCTCAGGCGCTTCATTCAAATGCCCCTTGGCCTTGTGGTGAAAGGCCTTGAGGCTTTGTTCGCGGATGTTTTCTTTGTAGGTCTTGAGATCGGCCAGGATCTTGGGGGTGTTGCGCGCAATGCACAAACTGGTGCTGATGACCAGAAAAGTCAGGATCAGCAAAAACCACCAGGCGCTGTAGACGCTGTGCAGTTTGAGCGTCTCAAACACCTCGGCCCAGAAGGGTCCGAACTGGTTGACGTAGTTGCCCGAGGGCTCGTTTTGCTTGAGCACCGTGCCAATGACCGAGGCAATGCAAATGACGGTGAGCAGGGAAATGGCAAACCGCATCGACGAGAGCAACTCCTGCACGGCGTGCCATCGGGAGGAGCCGCGCTCGGATTCAGGGCTGGGAGCAAACGTCATGGTGCAAAGGTGTGAACAAACCAACAAGAGGGCGGGCCATCCAGCGAAACCCGCCAAAAACGACCAAGGCCGGAAGACCGGCCTTGTTTTGTCGCGTCACCACCGGCATGCCGATTGTGACGCAGCACTGTGCGTGCAGACCGAAGACCCTGAAAACTCTGGGGGCAGCCCCTGGATAAGGATCTTCTTGTGGATCAACGCAGACCGGCCATGTAGTCCGAAACCGCCTTGATTTCGCGGTCGTTCATCTTGGCTGCGACCTGAGTCATCTGGATGCTGTTCTTGCGAACGCCATCACGGAAGGCGACCAGCTGGGCTGTGGTGTAGTCAGCGTGCTGACCCGACACGCGGGGGTATTGGGCGGGCATGCCAGCACCGTTGGGCGAGTGGCAGCTGGCGCAAGCGGCGATCTGACGGTCTGGAATGCCACCGCGATAGATGCGCTCACCCATGGCCACAGTGTCTTTGTCTTTGGCAAAACCTGGCTTGGCTTGTTTGGAAGCGAGCCAGTAAGCGATGTTGCGCATGTCGACATCGCTCAGGCCTGCAACCATGCCGCTCATCACGGCGTTGGCACGCTTGCCCGATTTGAACTCTTGCAATTGCTTGATCAGGTATTCGGGGTGTTGCTGAGACAGTTTGGGGTTGACCGGGGTGGTCGAGTTGCCGTCGGCTGCATGGCAAGCCACACACATGGCAAATGCGGCTTCGCCTTTGGCCAAATCGGGCTTGGCGGCTGCAGGGGCAGCGGCGGGGTTGGCCAATGCAGAACCCGCCACAAGCGCGGACAGGGTGGCTGAGATCAGAAAAGAGGCAAGAGACTTCATGGGCGTCGTCCAATGGTTGGAAGAATGGGCGCAAAACCCAAGGATTCTACAATGAGGTCTGCGTCAGTTTCCTGACGACCCAAGGCCCCCTGATTTATGAGCTCCAGTCCCCGCGTCTCCACCCCATCGCCCAAACCCGCGCCCGCCACCCCTGCGGCGGTCACGCCCATGGGCTGGATGCACACCGCCCGCTTTTTGACCACCGCCGCGCAACTGCACCATTTGCCCGCGATGGACACCCCTGAAATCGCTTTTGTGGGCCGCTCCAATGCAGGCAAATCCACCTGCATCAACACCCTGACGCAGAAAAAGCAGCTGGCCTTTGCCTCCAAAAAACCCGGCCGCACCCAGCACATCAACCTGTTTGCTCTGGGCAAGCAAGGCATCACCGATGCCGTGCTGGCGGATCTGCCCGGCTACGGCTACGCCGCCGTGGCCAAGATGGACAAGCTGCGCTGGCAGCAGGTCATGGCCAACTATTTGGTCAGTCGCGAAAACCTCAAGGGCATCGTCATGATGTGCGATCCGCGCCACGGCCTGACCGAGCTCGACGACATCCTGCTCGAAGTGATCCGCCCCCGCGTCGAAGAAGGTCTGAAGTTTTTGATCATCCTGACCAAGGCAGACAAGCTCACCCGCGCCGAGCAAGCCAAAGCCCTGTCGATTGCGCGACTGCAAGCCGGTGGCGGCGAGGTGAAGCTCTTTTCGGCCCTGAAAAAGCAAGGCGTGGACGAGGTGGCCAAACTGCTGTGGGACTGGACGCACTCCGCCGACGGCCTTGAAGCGGCAGCGCCCGCTGAGCCGCCCGAAGACGAGCCCGAAGCGCTGGACGAATAATCCACGCGGCGCCTGATACGCGCCATCCCCCATCAAGCGCTGTGCCTCATCACAAGCCATCGTCGGAGTCTTCGACCACCGACCTACATAAGCACTCACCCGCAGGTCGGCACTCGAAGAGTCCGACACCTCTTCGCACGGCCGCCATCGCCCAATCAAGTGCTGTGCCTCATCACAAACCATCGTCGGAGTCTTCGACCACCGACCTACATAAGCACTCACCCGCAGGTCGGCACTCGAAGAGTCCGACATCTCTTCGCACGGCCGCCATCGCCCCATCAAGCGCTGTGCCTCATCACAAGCCATCGTCGGAGTCTTCGACCACCGACCTACAAAAAAGCACTCACCCGCAGGTCGGTACTCAAAGAGTCCGACATCTCTTCGCATGGCCACCATCGCCCCATCAAGCGCTGTGCCTGTGCGCAAACCATCGTCGGAGTCTTCGACCACCGACCTACAAAAAGCACCCCCCCGTAGGTCGGTACTCGAAGAGTCCGACAATATCCACGATAAGGCAGCCAGCCATGCTGGCAATTCGGGTGGTGATGATTCGCAAACCCTGACACCCCCCCCCTGCCCCCGGACCTCAAGGAGCACCTGCATGATTGACACCTGGCAACAAACTCTGCCCCATGGCATCACCCTGAGCTGCCGCGCCTGCGGTGAGCCTGGCCGCCCGGTGTTGATGTTTCTGCATGGTTTTCCGGAAGCGGCCTTTGTTTGGGACGAGCTGCTGCAACACTTTTCGCGCCCGGAAAATGGCGGCTACCGCTGCGTGGCGCCCAATTTGCGCGGCTACGAACAATCCAGCGCCCCCACAGACGTGAAGGCGTATCGAGCCAAATTCCTGGTGCAGGACATCGTCGCCCTGATCGACGCCGAATGCGGCAAAGACAGACCCCTGGCCGCCCTGGTGGCGCACGACTGGGGAGGCGCCCTGGCCTGGAGCGTGGCCAACCAGCACGCCAACCGCTTGCGCCAACTGGTGGTCATCAACGCCCCGCACCCCGGCCCCTTTGTGCAAGCCATGCAGCACAACCCGGCGCAGCAGGCGGCCAGCGCCTACATGAACTTTCTGGTGCAAGCCGACTCGGCGGCCCAGCTCTCGGCCAACAACTTTGAAAAGCTGCTGAGTTTTTTGAAGAGCAATGCGGAGCAAACCGGCGGCATCCCCAGCCTGGCCGCCAAAGCCGCGCCCTGGCTCACGCCCGCCCTGCAAGCGCGTTACCGCGAAGTTTGGTCCCATGGCCTGGACGGCGCCTTGAACTACTACCGGGCATCCCCGCTGCGCCCATCAACACCCCAAGACCCCGCTGTGGCGCAAGTAAGCCTGCCCCCCGAAATGCTGCGTATTGAGGTGCCCACTTTGCTGCTCTGGGCGCAAGACGACATCGCCTTGTTGCCCTGCCTGACCGAGGGGCTGGACACGCATGTGGCTGACTTGTCTCTGGTGCCGATTGCAAACGCCACACATTGGGTGGTGCATGAGCAGCCGCAAAGGGTGATCACGGAAATCACCGACTTTTTGCAGCCCCCGTTTCAGTAAAACCCCGGCTCGCCCTCGGGCCGCGTCTTGAAGCGCCGGTGCACCCAGTAATACTGCTCGGGCATGGTGCGCACCCATTCGGCCAGCAGGCGGTTCATGCGCACCGTGTCCTGCACGGCATCGGCACTCGGAAAATCCACCAAAGGCGCATGCACCTCGATGTCATAACCCTGCGCCGTCATGCGCGTGACGACCGGCACCACACGGGCGCCCGCCACTTTGGACAAGCGAGACAGCGAAGGCAAGGTAGCCGCCTTTTCTACCCCCATGAAGGGCACAAAAATCGACTCCTCCCGCCCGAAATCCATGTCGGGAGACAGGTGCAGGGGCTCGCCTTTTTTGATGCCGCTCAAAATCTGGCGCATGCCTTGGTGCCTGAAATACGGCCGCACATTGCCCGAACGTTCGCGCCCCTGGCGCACCCAGTTTTCGACGGCGGGGCGCGACTGCCCCACAAAAATGAAAGCCACCGGCCCCGGCACATCCAGCGACACGGCCATGCCGCCCGCATCCAGCCCCACAAAATGCGGCGCCAACATCACCAAAGGCCCCGGCGCGGTCAAGGCCGACACGTCGCCCACCCAGCGCAAGCGCTGGCGCACCAGCGACTCGGGCGCGTGCCAGAGCCAGGCGCGATCCATCACCGACTGGCCAAAAGATATGAAATGCCGATACGCCAGCGCCTCGCGCTCAGCCGCCGACAGCTCAGGCATGGTTTTTTCCAGGTTGACACACACAATGTGTCGGCGGCTGCGTGCCACATGCCACAACAGCCAACCCAGCCCGGTGCCCAAGGCGCGAACCCAAGGCAGCGGCAAGCGGGCGCACAAGCGCAGATAAGCGATCAGCAAATTCACCATGTTGAGAGGACCCTGTTCATGCGGAGCGCGGCTGCTTGTAACGGGCATAGCCCCAGATGTATTGGCTGGGACGTTGCAAGATCAGCGCCTCCATGGCCTGGTTGATTTGCACCACCGCCGTGTCCAGATCGCTCGACAAGGCATGCCCCAAGTCCTGGGTGTGCAAGCGGTAACCGCGCCCCCAAGGCAAACGCTCACCCCAGATCAGCACCACCTGCGCCCCGGTCTGCGCCGCCAAACGGGCCGCCAAAGTCATGGTGTAAGCCGATTTGCCAAAAAACGGCGCCCATTGCCCCATGCCCTCGGGGGGCACCTGATCAGGCAGCAAACCTACGGCACGTCCAGCACGCAGGGCCTTGATCATCTGGCGCACCCCGGCCAGCGTGGTGGGCACCGCCTCCAGCCCGGGGCGGTTGCGCGCCTGGGTCATGACCTCATTCAGTCCCGCATGACGGGACGGACGGTACAGCACCGTCAAATCACCATGCGCCGGTGCAAAGCGCAGCGCCAGGGCCTGAGCCGTGATCTCGAAACACCCCATGTGCGGTGTCAAAAACAAGACCCCTTGACCTGCGGCATAGGCCTGCACGGCAGCCCGGTCATCGGCCCATTCAAAGGCAGGTGTGCGGCCCAGCCACAAACGCGGTAACTCCGCTGACATGCAACCCGCTTGCCCAATGGCGCCTACAAAAGCACGCCAATTCAAGCCCGCTTGGCGGGCATTGTCCAAAAATCGGCGACGGTAGGTGCCCGACAGGCACCAAGCCAGCCAGCCGCCCACCCAGCCGATGGCGTGCAAGGCCAACAAAGGCCAATGAGAAAAAAAACGGAACCAACTCAGCATAGGAGGGGGATTTTGCCTTGAAACCATGCCCCCTGGCGGCGGCGCCCCGTCAAGCCGACATGTCGCTCTCTTCGAGTGCCGACCTACGAGACACGGGGAATTTGCAGGTCGGTGGTCGAAGACCCCGACACATGCGTGTCGATGGAACATCGCGGTGGTAACACTACCTGTTTTTGTTAGCTCCGCTACCGGTTCAGCAACCGACCAGATTGGCAAGACTGCTCATAACATCCAAACAACCCAAAAACTTCAAACCCGACCACGGAAATCACCAATTAAGGAATCCGAGATGAAAAATGCCCAGAGCTCGCAAGAGTACTTCAGTACCAGCCAAGCCGCCAAAATTCTGGGGCTGTCTGTCGGCACCATCCAGCGCATGGTCGAAAACGGCGTATTCAAAGCGTTTGTGACACAAGGAGGGCATCGACGCATTCTGGCGACCTCTTTCAGCCACTACTGCAAACAGCAAGGTTTTCAGGCCCCTCAGACCACCACAGACAAACCGCTGGTCTGCATCCTGCACAGCAGCGAAACACTGACACCGGCGCTGACCATTCTCAAGGAATGGGCACAAGTCAAGGTCATGACCCAACCACTGGACTTGATGGGCATCCATCAAAACGTGGGGGTCTTTTTCATTGATGCACGCATTCCCTGGCTGCATAACTCGCCACTGCATTTGCAAGAAGACACCATCCAGAATGCCCACATCGTGGTTTACAACAGCAAAGACTTGCCCGCCGACAGTGCCCTGCACCTGGCCAAAAGCATCAGCTTGTTTGAAAACGACATCAGCACCGACCTGGTCTATGGCTATCAACTGGGCCACATCCACACCCACATACAACAGGGTGTTGATGCCGAACAGCCCTCATCCATGAGACGCATTGAGATGGCAGTGTCTTGAAACTTGGGCAAATGCCCTTATCATTAGCACTCGATGGAGTTGAGTGCTAACAAAACTCCACACCGTTAAAAAGCACCCGAAGTGGGTGCTTTTCTTTAAAACCCTTGTTTCAAATCTAGGAGATTCCATGAAACTGCGTCCTTTGGGCGATCGCGTGATCGTCAAACGTGTCGAGAGCGAAACCAAAACTGCTTCGGGCATCGTGATTCCTGATTCCGCAGCTGAAAAGCCTGATCAAGGTGAAGTCTTGGCAGTCGGCCCCGGCAAGACCAACGACAAAGGCGAGACCAAAGCCCTGAGCGTCAAAGTCGGCGACCGCGTGTTGTTTGGCAAGTACAGCGGCCAGACCGTCAAGGTCGGTGGCGATGAGCTGTTGGTCATGAAAGAAGAAGACCTGTTTGCCGTCGTCGAATAAGTCTCTCAGTCCCCATTTTTAAATACTTTCAGGAGCTACTCACATGGCAGCAAAAGACGTAATTTTCGGCGGCGAAGCCCGCGCACGCATGGTTGAAGGCGTGAACATTTTAGCCAACGCGGTCAAAGTGACACTGGGCCCCAAAGGCCGCAACGTGGTTCTGGAGCGCTCGTTCGGCGCCCCCACCGTGACCAAGGACGGCGTGTCCGTGGCCAAGGAAATCGAACTCAAAGACAAGCTGCAGAACATGGGCGCCCAGATGGTCAAGGAAGTCGCTTCCAAGACCTCTGACAACGCAGGCGACGGCACCACCACCGCGACCGTGCTGGCTCAAGCCATCGTGCGCGAAGGCATGAAGTACGTGGCCGCCGGCATGAACCCGATGGACCTGAAGCGCGGCATCGACAAGGCTGTTGCAGCCCTGATCGAAGAGCTCAAGAAGGCCACCAAAGCCACCACCACCAGCAAAGAAATCGCCCAAGTCGGCTCGATCTCTGCCAACAGCGACACCAGCATCGGCGAAATCATCGCCAACGCCATGGACAAAGTGGGCAAAGAAGGCGTGATCACCGTGGAAGACGGCAAGTCTTTGAACAACGAACTCGACGTCGTTGAAGGCATGCAATTCGACCGCGGCTACCTGTCGCCCTACTTCATCAACAACCCTGAAAAGCAAGCTGCTTTGATGGACAACCCCTTCGTGTTGTTGTTCGACAAGAAGATCAGCAACATCCGCGATCTGCTGCCCACACTGGAAGCCGTTGCCAAAGCTGGCCGTCCTCTGTTGATCGTTGCAGAAGAAGTCGACGGCGAAGCCCTGGCGACTTTGGTGGTCAACACCATCCGTGGCATCCTGAAGGTTGTGGCCGTCAAGGCTCCTGGCTTTGGTGACCGTCGCAAAGCCATGTTGGAAGACATCGCCATCCTGACCGGCGGCAAAGTGATCGCTGAAGAAGTGGGCCTGACCCTCGAAAAAGTGACTTTGGCCGATCTGGGCCAAGCCAAGCGCATCGAAGTGGGCAAAGAAAACACCATCATCATCGATGGCGCAGGCGCTGCTGGCGACATCGAAGCCCGCGTCAAACAAATCCGCGTGCAAATCGAAGAAGCCACTTCCGACTACGACCGCGAAAAGCTGCAAGAGCGCGTGGCCAAGTTGGCTGGCGGTGTGGCTGTGATCAAGGTCGGCGCTGCCACCGAAGTCGAAATGAAAGAAAAGAAAGCCCGCGTTGAAGACGCCCTGCACGCCACTCGCGCTGCTGTGGAAGAAGGCATCGTGGCTGGTGGCGGCGTGGCATTGCTGCGTGCACGTCAAACAGCTGGCACCATCAAAGGCGACAACGCTGACCAAGACGCCGGCATCAAGCTGGTGCTCAAAGCCATCGAAGCGCCTCTGCGCGAGATCGTGTACAACGCCGGTGGCGAGCCATCGGTGGTGGTGAACGCTGTGTTGGCCGGCAAGGGCAACTACGGCTTCAACGCTGCCAACGACACCTACGGCGACATGATCGAAATGGGTATCCTGGATCCTACAAAAGTGACCCGTACTGCTTTGCAGAACGCCGCTTCTGTGGCCTCTTTGATGCTGACCACCGAGTGCATGGTTTCGGAAGCTCCGAAAGACGACGCCCCTATGGGCGGCGGCATGCCTGACATGGGCGGCATGGGTGGTATGGGCGGCATGGGCATGTAATGGCTCGGCTGTCCGGACTGAGGGCTTAGGCCCTCACCCGACCCCAAACAAAGCCCCGCAAGGTGAAAGCCTAGCGGGGCTTTTTTTCGGTGTGCAGCAAATGCGCCACAATCGTTGCATGAATTTTCAAGCACTTGTTGGCCTGCTACAAAAGCGGCTCCCCAAGCTGATGGCGGTGTACGCCTTTGGCAGCCGTGTGCGTGACCAAGGCCGCCATGCCAATGCAGACAGCGATCTGGATCTGGCCGTGCTGGTCGAAGGCTATGCCGATCCCGTTGAGCTTTTTGAACTCTCCGGGGAAATGGCCGACCTGGTCGCTTGCCCAGTCGATCTGCTGGACCTTCGTGCAGCCTCCACCGTCATGCAACACCAAATTCTGATGGAAGGCGAACGCCTGTGGGCCAGGGATGTGGCGGCGGGCTTGTTTGAAGCCGCCATGCTCACTGAAAAACTGCATTGGGACGCAGCCAGGCAGCCTTTGATCCAGGACGTGATGCGAAGAGGAGCCGTGTATGGCCGATGATGTGCTGATCAACAAAGCCGCCACCATTGAGCGCAGCGTGGCGCCCGCCCATCGCCTGAACGCGCCTCCTCTTTTCACGTTCTGCACGGGCCAAGTCTCGCGCAGCTGAACAATCAAAACGCGCTGGCAAAAACCGCGCATGGATGGACGCATGACCTCTTCTTTACAACAACACCACGGGGCGATGCTGCTCAAGTATTCGGGGATCAGCTTCATTTCGGGGGCCGTCAACCACGGCTTTTTCAGCGGCGAACGCTCTTTGTGGACCGCATTGGTCGGCATGGTTTTGTTTGTGCTGGGCGCTTGGCTCGAACACCGTTGGCAAGCCGCAGATACCGACACACCGCAGTCGGGCCTCATGAAGACCCTGGCCATCGGCAGTTTGCTGTCGATTGGGCTGGGCTTTTTCACCGGCGGCTTGCAGCATTTTCCGGATTCACCCGCGCGCAGCGCCTGGGTGGTGCCGCTGGGCTTTTTCATCTCGGTGGTGGCGCTGGGCCTGAGTGCACCCCGCCACTGGCCTCGGGCGGCCACGGTATATCTACTGATGGTCGGCACAGCCGTCTCAGCAAGCAGTTGGGCCGCTTGGCAGTGGCTGGAACACCACCCCGACTGGGCTGCCACAGGGCACAGCCACGGCGAGACCGCTGCAACAGACGACCACCAAGGGGCCTCGCTCAAGGCTGGGGCCATCGCGCAAGTGGTCAGTCGCAGCATCACGGTCAACATGGATGACCCAATGCGTTTCACACCCAACCAGATCGACGTGCACGCTGGAGAAACCATCCGTTTTGTGGTCACCAATTCGGGCCGCACAGCGCATGAAATGGTGCTGGGCAGCGACGAGGACATTCGCGCTCACGCCGAGGCTATGAAACAAGCGGCAGCCCAAAGGTTGGCCCATGGCAGCGATCACCCGCACGGCACAGGGGCCGCCATCAGCGTGGCAGCCGGGCAAACCGGCGAGTTGGTGGTGACCTTTGCAGATGCCCGCACCCTGCAAATGGCTTGCCTGATTCCGGGTCATTACGAAGCCGGCATGCGCGGAACCATCAAAGTCTTATCGGGTGTGGCGCCAAGAGAGCCCACCACCAAGCCCGAAGCAGATCACGATCGCAGCACACACAAGCATTGAGCGTGGTCACACATTGTCGGGGTCTTCGACCGCCGACCTACAAAAAGGCACCAGCCCCGTAGGTCGGCACTCGCAGAGTCCGACATCTTCATCTCACCACAATGGCCCGCTTTGGCGTTTCAGCTTGCTCGCCCATTGTCGGGGTCTTCGACCGCCGACCTACAAAAAGGTACCAGCCCCGTAGGTCGGCACTCGCAGAGTCCGACATCTTCATCTCACCACAATAGCCCGCTTTGGCGTTTCAGCTTGCTCGCCCATTGTCGGGGTCTTCGACCGCCGACCGACAAAAAGGTACCAGCCCCGTAGGTCGGGACTCGCAGAGTCCGACATCTTCATCTCATCACAATAGCCCGCTTTGGCGTTTCAGCTTGCTCGCCCATTGTCGGGGTCTTCGACCACCGACCTACAAAAAGGCACCAGCCTCGTAGGTCGGCACTCGCAGAGTCCGACATCTTCATCTCACCACAATGGCCCGCTTTGGCGTTTCAGCTTGCTCGCCCATTGTCGGGGTCTTCGACCACCGACCTACAAAAAGGCACCAGCCCCGTAGGTCGGCACTCGCAGAGTCCGACATCTTCATCTCACCACAATGGCCCGCTTTGGCGTTTCAGCTTGCTCGCCCATTGTCGGGGTCTTCGACCGCCGACCTACAAAAAGGCACCAGCCTCGTAGGTCGGCACTCGCAGAGTCCGACATCTACATCTCACCACAATGGCCCGCTTTGGCGTTTCAGCTTGCTCGCCCATTGTCGGGGTCTTCGACCGCCGACCTACAAAAAGGCACCAGCCTCGTAGGTCGGCACTCGCAGAGTCCGACATCTACATCTCACCACAATGGCCCGCTTTGGCGTTTCAGCTTGCTCGCCCATTGTCGGGGTCTTCGACCGCCGACCTACGAAGTCACAACTGAATCAACGAACCTTGTTCAACAAGGCCGCAGTGGACGCATCCAGCCCGCTGACGTCGCCCGACACGATGCGCGCATGGATGTCTTTGGCCAGCACCTTGCCCAACTCCACCCCCCACTGGTCAAAGCTGTTGATGCCCCAGACCGAGCCGCTGACGAACACGCGGTGTTCTTGCAAGGCGATCAACGCACCCAGGCTGGCGGGCGTGAGTTCATCGAGCAACAAAAAGGTGCTGGGCCGGTTGCCGGGAAAGTGCTTGTGCCCACCATCGTCCGACTTGCCCAGCATCAGCGCCTGCGCTTGCGCGATCACATTGGCCAGCAGCA
Source organism: Limnohabitans sp. T6-5 (assembly GCF_003063315.1). Lineage (GTDB taxonomy): Bacteria > Pseudomonadota > Gammaproteobacteria > Burkholderiales > Burkholderiaceae_C > Limnohabitans_A. Next base: position 1,201,054 of record NZ_NERV01000001.1, on the reverse strand, counting down.
ACTCATGATGGTCTTTCAGGCTGTGTGTGGGCTTTTTGACCGCGATGAATTCCAGCGGCACCACGTCGGTGCCCTGGTGCAGCATCTGAAAATAAGCGTGCTGCCCGTTGGTGCCCGGCTCGCCCCACAGCACGGGCGAAGTGCCATACGGCAGCGCATGGCCATTGCGGTCCACACGCTTGCCGTTGCTCTCCATCTCAAGCTGCTGCAAATACGCAGGCACCCGGCGCAAGGCGCTGTGGTACGGCGCAATGCTTCGGCTGGTGTAGTTCAAAAAGTTGCGGTACCAAACGTCAAGCAAGCCCAGGCGCACAGGCAAATTGCTTTCGAGCGGCGCAGACTGGAAGTGCTGGTCCATCGCGTGTGCGCCGACCAGCAAGTCTTTAAAGCCTTGCGCGCCGATAGCAATGGCCACGGGCAGGCCAATGGCCGACCACACGGAGTAACGCCCCCCCACCCAGTCCCAAAAACCGAAAGTGGTGGTGATGCCCATCTCGGCCGCAGCCGACACGTTGGTGGTGAGCGCCGCAAAGTGGCGCGACACATCGCCGCCACCCTGGGCCTTGAACCAGGCCAGCGCCGAGCGGGCGTTGGTCATGGTCTCGATCGTGGTGAAGGTTTTGGACGCGATCAGGAACAGCGTGTTCTCGGCCTTCAGGCCCTTGAGCACCGCAGCCAGTTCATGCCCGTCCACATTCGACACAAAGTGAAAACGCTTGCCCGGGATCACGAAGTCTTGCAGCGCCAACACGGCCATTTGCGGCCCCAGGTCAGAGCCGCCAATGCCGATGTTCACCACATCGGTGATTTGCACATCGGCGCGGATCTGCTCGGCATAGGCCAGCATGGGTTGGAGGGTGTCGTGCACCAGCTTGAGGGGCTCGGCCAAATCACCCGACAGTGAACCTTCAGGCTGGCGCAGCAGCCAGTGCATCACAGCGCGGTCTTCGGTGCTGTTGATATGTTCGCCCCGGAACATGGCATCGCGGTGCGAGGCCAAACCAGTTTGCCTGGCCAGCTCCATCAACAGCGCTTCGGTGGCGGCATCGGTGTGGTTTTTCGACAGGTCGGCAAAGACATACGGGGCGATCTGGCTCAGGGCCGATGCCCGCTTGGCATCCTGCGCAAACGCGGTGCGCAAATCAAAGCCTGCAAATCCCACCGCATGGGTTTGCAGGTTTTTCCAAGCAGGGGTCAAGTCACAGCGCATCAGGGTCTTTCAGTGAGATGAGCGCTTTCAGGGCAAGCGCTCAAAGGGTTTTCCGTTTTTGTAGGTCGGCGGTCAAAGACTCCGTCTTGGGACGTGCGCCATAGGCACTAAACGTCGGACTCTTCGAGTGCCGACCTACAGGGTATTCGCAGGTCGGTGGCTTCAGCCCCGACAGCCATCACTTCGCGAAGCGACTGACAAACCGCTAGCGGTCCACAAAGGCTTGTCGGATCTGAAGGTGCCGACCTACAAAGACCCATGGGATTTCAAACTTTCTTCATCAATTCTTCGAGCTTCACGGCGTCGGCGCAAAACGCGCGGATGCCTTCTGCCAGTTTCTCGGTGGCCATGGCGTCTTCGTTCAGGGCCAGACGGAAAGAAGCTTCGTCATAGCTCACAGCAGGCAAGTCCATCGCCTGGGCTGCAGCGTCATCCAGGGCCAGGCTCAACGGCGCTTCGGTCGCGGCCAATTGCGCCAGCAACTCAGGGCTGATGGTCAACAAATCGCAACCGGCCAATGCGGTAATTTGGCCGATGTTGCGGAACGACGCGCCCATCACCTCGGTGGCAATGCCGTGCTTTTTGTAATGGTTGAAGATGGCCCGCACCGACTGCACGCCGGGGTCGTTGGCACCCGACTTTGCGGCTTCATCCCACGCTGCACCTTCGGACTTTTTGTACCAGTCGTAAATGCGGCCCACAAAAGGCGAAATCAGCTGCACCTTGGCCTGGCCACACGCCACCGCCTGGCAAAACGCGAACAACAGCGTCAGGTTGCAGCGGATGCCCTCGCGCTCCAACTCTGCCGCTGCCTGAATGCCTTCCCAAGTCGAAGCGATCTTGATCAGCACGCGCTCGCGGGCAATGCCCTGCGCCTCATACAAGGCCATGATGCGGCGCGCACGCGCCACGGTGGCGGCTGCATCAAAGCTCAATCGGGCATCCACCTCGGTCGACACGCGGCCTGGAATGGTCTTCAAAATCTCGCAGCCAAAACGCACCAGCAAATGGTCCATGACCACATCCAGCGGCTGCCCCCCATGAGCGGCCACGGTCTCGGACAACAAAGGGGCGTATTCGGGCTTTTGCACAGCCTTCAGAATCAACGAAGGATTGGTCGTCGCATCTTGCGGCTGGAACTGAGCCAGTTGCTTGAAGTCGCCGGTATCGGCCACCACGGTGGTGAATTGTTTGAGTGCGTTGAGTTGGTTCATGAAGGATCGTGGGTCGGTGCGCTTTGACAGGCTCAGCGCGAACGGGTTGCGGAAGAGTTCAAAGGACAAGGCCTATTTTTGAAACTTGGCTTGAATTATCCGTGAAACAAAGTTACATTACAAATCAATTTTTCATGTAACCCAAGAACATCATGGCTTTTGATCTGGTCTTTTTCGGCGGCACCGGTGACCTCGTGTGGCGCAAACTCATGCCCGCCCTGTTTCAGGCCTACCGCCACGACACGCTGCCCGAAGGCGGCCGCATCATCGGCGTCGGCCGCGACGACCTGAGCGACGAGCAATACCGCCAGCAAATCCAGTCGCGCTTTGAGCAAGTCGAAGGCGACAAGCGCCCCAACAGCGAAGAATTTGCCCGCTTTGCCAGCCTGCTGTGCTACGTGCGCATGGACCTGTCCAAACCCGAAGCCTACGCGGCCCTCACCAGTCGCTTGGCCGAACGCGACACCGACCATGTGGTCATGTACCTGTCCACCGCACCCAGCCTGTTCACCACCGTGTGCGAGCAACTTGCTGCCAACGGACTGAACACGCCCAAGACCCGCATCGTTCTGGAGAAACCACTGGGCCACGACCTGGCCTCCAACCGCGCCATCAACGAGGCCGTGGGCAAAGTCTTCAAAGAGCAGCAAATCTTCCGCATCGACCACTACCTGGGCAAGCCCGCAGTACAAAACCTGTTTGCCATGCGCTTTGGCAACGCCTTGTTTGAGCCCCTCTGGCGCCGCGAGCACATCGCCAACATCCAGATCACCATGGCCGAAGAGTTGGGTGTGGAAAAGCGCGGCGGCTTTTACGAAACCACGGGCGCCCTGCGCGACATGGTGCAAAACCATGCATTGCAACTGCTGTGCGCCATCGCCATGGAGCCGCCCATCAACGCGCATGCCGATGCCATCCGCGACGAAAAACTCAAGGTGCTGCGCGCCTTGAAACGCTGGACCCCCGAAACGCTCAGCCAACACGTCATCCGCGGCCAATACAGCGCGGGCAGCGTCGAAGGCAAGGCCGTGCCCGGCTACCGCGAAGAGCCAGGCGTCAACCCCCAAAGCACCACTGAAACCTTTGTGGCCCTGCGCACCGAAATCTCCAACTGGCGCTGGGCGGGCGTGCCGTTCTACATCCGCACCGGCAAACGCATGGCCTCGCGCGAAGCGCACATCGAAATCAACTTCCGCCCCACACCGCACGAAATCTTCAAAAGCCCGGTGGGCCAGGTCAACAAGTTGGTGATCCACCTGCAACCCAAAGACGGGCTCGAGTTGCACCTGTTTGCCCAGGGCCAAAGCAAGCGTGGCCAAGGCAGCGGCGGCCAGACCCTGAGCCCCGTGCACCTGGACCTGGACTTTGACAAACGCTTTGGCAACCAGCGCGTGGGCGCCTATGAACGCTTGCTGCTCGACGTGCTCGATGGCCGCCTGAACCTGTTCGTGCGCAGCGACGAACAAGAAGAAGCCTGGCGCTGGGTCGAACCCATCCTGCGCCACTGGAGCACCGACACCATCGGCCCCCGCCCCTACGCCGCAGGCACCTGGGGACCCAGCGCATCGAGCGCCATGATTGCGCGCGACGGGTTTTGCTGGTCTGAGGAAATTTGAGAATGCCGAATTAAAAAGCACCCCATGTCGGACTCTCCGAGTACCGTCCTGCGAAGACTTCCCTTCTAGGTCGGCACTCAAACAGTCCGACATTCCCAAGCACCCCGTAGGTCGGCACTCGAAGAGTCCGACAATTGCCTGAAAAAAACCCAAAGAGACACGCCATGCTCGAACGAATCAAAGCCTCCCTGCCCTCCTTGGCCCCGGCCGAGCAACGTGTGGGCAAGCTCGTGCTGGCCGACCCCAGGGCGTTTGCCAACCTGCCCGTGACCGAACTGGCCGATCGCTCGCATGTGAGCAAACCCACCGTCGTGCGTTTTTGTCGCAGCATGGGCTACGACGGCCTGTCCGACTTCAAACTCAAACTCGCAGGCAGCGTGAGTGAAGGCGTGCCCTTCATCCACCGCAGCGTCGATGTGGACGACAAAACCAGCGACATCGCCGTCAAGGTCATCGACAACACGGTGGCGGCCTTCCTCAAATACCGCAACGACGCCAGCTCCTTTGCGCTGGAACACGCCGCCCAGGCCCTGGCCTCTACCCAAAAGACCAACCGCCGCATCGAGTTTTACGGCGTGGGCAACTCCGGCATCGTGGCGCAAGATGCGCAACACAAATTCTTCCGCCTGGGTGTGAATGCCATTGCCTACAGCGACGGCCACATGCAAGTCATGAGCGCCTCCATGCTCAAGCCTGGCGACTGCGCCGTCATCATCTCCAACTCGGGCCGCACCCGCGACCTGATGGACGCCTGCGACATCGCTAAAAAACAAGGCGCCACCACCATCGTCATCACCGCCAGCGGCTCGCCCCTGGCCAGCGCCGGGCACATCCACCTCACGGCCGACCACCCCGAGGGCTACGACAAATACAGCCCCATGGTCTCGCGCCTTTTGCACCTGCTCATCATCGACATCCTCGCCACCACCGTGGCCCTGCGCATCGGCGAAGAACTGCAACCCACACTGCGCGACATGAAAAACAACCTGCGCAACAAGCGCTACACATAAAGCCCCCTGCCCCCGTAGGTCGGCGGTCGAAGACCCCGACACAGCGCCTTTGCTGACACCCGAAACGTCGGACTCTGCGAGTACCGACCTACTAGACCACCGCCCCGTAGGTCGGCGGCCGAAGACCCCGACATAGCGCCTTCGCCGACACCCAAAACGTCGGACTCTGCGAGTACCGACCTACAAGACCACCGCCCCGTAGGTCGGCGGTCGAAGACCCCGACAAATGCCGATCACCCCTCTGGTGCTCGGGGGCAAAAGACCCCGACGTTAATGGGTCAAACCGGCCATGTACGCTCAAAGCTTGCCGTCGGGCGCCAAGCACAACTCAATGCCATCGTCACCACTCTCCTTGCACTCACACTGCTGCAAGTTCTCAGGTGAACAAGCCTGCGACGGCAAGGCTGGGGTGCCCGTTGGCGCTTTACTGCCAGCACCTGAATCCACGCCACCCGCAATGGCAGCACCCACACCACGCGCGGTAGAGAAGCCCGACAAGTTCAAACGTCTGATGGGCATCGATGTGCGGGCCAAGGCCAAATCCAAATCCACTACCACGTTGCTGTTTGTCACGATAGCCGGATTGATCCTCAGCGCCGCATTGGTGTAGGCAATTTTGTAGTTGCTCAACACCGTGGCCGCATTGGCCGGAGCCGCCGTCAGGTTGGAGTTGTATGTACCTGCCGCCAAGCCCGTGGCCACACCCGACACCGTCACATCCTCACCCGCCACAAAGCCCGATTTGGTTGCTGGCGACTGCGTTTGCTGCGTGCCATTGGCCTGCACCGTGGTGGCCGTGCCCGTCACGGCAGCGTCCTTGGGTGTGATCTTGCCTTGGCCAGTCACCGAAGTCGGCAAGTTGTAGTTGTTCAGATCCGTACCGGTTGCTGCTGCAAAGTTGCCAGCCGCCAAATTGGCCGTGACGCTGCTCGCACCCAGCACATTCTTGTCGTTGTACAAAGCAACTGTTTGATGAACGCTGGCGGTTTCGGTCTGGCCCGCCACGGTCACACCTTTGACGGTGAAGGCGCTGGGGACCAGCGTGGCGGCTGTTGTGCCGTCGTAGGTCTTGGTTTGATCGGCCAGGGTAACTGTGAGGTTGGCTTTGGTCAACGCCACGGTGTTGTTATCGCTGCGCACCGCAGTGAATTTGTAGTTGCTGGCTTTGCCTGTGCCGTCCGTCAAGGCAACTGACTCCACATGGTTGGTGCTGTTGTCTTTGACGTCCTTGCTGTTGATCGAGGCACTGCTGTAGCTCAGGGTCTCAGTCCCCACGCCTGTGGCAATGGCCAGCTGAATCCCCGTGAGGGTCTTGCTGCCGTCATAGGTCTTGGCTGCAGACAAGGCCACTTCTTTTTGTGCAACGAACAAGGCGCCATCAACTTTGCTGATGGCGTAGTTGCCGTTGACGTAGGCGCTGTCGTTGACCGTTGTGGCTGTCGTGCCCGCATCGGTGCGTTTGCCGCCTGCACTGATGCTGGCCAAATCAACGGCTGCTGTGTCAGTGCCTTTGAGGCTACCGCTGGTGATCGAATAACCACTCACGCTTTGCTCTGCACCGTTGTAGACCTTGGAGCGGTCGCTGTTGGCGGTGAGCGTCAAGTTGGCTTTGGTCAACGCCACGGTGTTGTTATCGCTGCGCACCGCAGTGAATTTGTAGTTGCTGGCTTTGCCTGTGCCGTCCGTCAAGGCAACTGCATCCACATAGTTGGTGCTGTTGTCTTTGACATCCTTGCTGTTGATCGAGGCACTGCTGAAGCCCAGGGTCTCAGTGCCCACGCCTGTGGCGATGGCCAGCTGAGTGCCCGTCAAGGTCTTGCTGCCGTCATAGGTCTTGGCCGTTGCCAAGGCCACTTCTTTGGGGGCAACATACAAAGAGCCATCAACTTTGCTGATGGCGTAGTTGCCGTTTGTATAGGCGCTGTCGTTGACTGTTGTGGCTGTCGTGCCCGCATCGGTGCGTTTGCCGCCTGCAGTGATGCTGGCCAAATCAACGGCTGCTGTGTCAGTGCCTTTGAGGCTACCGCTGGTGATCGAATAACCACTCACGCTTTGCTCTGCACCGTTGTAGACCTTGGAGCGGTCGCTGTTGGCGGTGAGCGTCAAGTTGGCTTTGGTCAACACCACCGTGTTGTTATCGCTGCGCGCCGCAGTGAACGTGTAGTTACTGGCTTTGCCCGTGCCGTCCGTCAAGGCAACTGACTCCACATGGTTGGTGCTGTTGTCTTTAACGTCCTTGCTGTTGATCGCGGCACTGCTGTAGCTCAGGGTCTCAGCGCCCACGCCTGTGGCGATGGCCAGCTGAGTCCCCGTGAGGGTCTTGCTGCCGTCATAGGTCTTGGCTGCAGACAAGGCCACTTCTTTTTGTGCAACGAACAAGGCGCCATCAACTTTACTGATGGCGTAGTTGCCGTTGACGTAGGCGCTGTCGTTGACTGTGGTCGCTGTCGTGCCCGCATCGGTGCGTTTGCCGCCTGCAGTGATGCTGGCCAAATCAACGGCTGCTGTGTCAGTGCCTTTGAGGCTACCGCTGGTGATCGAATAACCACTCACGCTTTGCTCTGCACCGTTGTAGACCTTGGAGCGGTCGCTGTTGGCGGTGAGCGTCAAGTTGGCTTTGGTCAACACCACCGTGTTGTTATCGCTGCGCGCCGCAGTGAACGTGTAGTTACTGGCTTTGCCCGTGCCGTCCGTCAAGGCAACTGACTCCACATGGTTGGTGCTGTTGTCTTTAACGTCCTTGCTGTTGATCGCGGCACTGCTGTAGCTCAGGGTCTCAGCGCCCACGCCTGTGGCGATGGCCAGCTGAGTCCCCGTGAGGGTCTTGCTGCCGTCATAGGTCTTGGCTGCAGACAAGGCCACTTCTTTTTGTGCAACGAACAAGGCGCCATCAACTTTACTGATGGCGTAGTTGCCGTTGACGTAGGCGCTGTCGTTGACTGTGGTCGCTGTCGTGCCCGCATCGGTGCGTTTGCCGCCTGCACTGATGCTGGCCAAATCAACGGCTGCTGTGTCAGTGCCTTTGAGGCTACCGCTGGTGATCGCAAAACCACTCACGCTTTGCTCTGCACCGTTGTAGACCTTGGAGCGGTCGCTGTTGGCGGTGAGCGTCAAGTTGGCTTGGCTCAACGCCACGGTGTTGCCCGCGCTGCGCGCCGCAGTGAACGTGTAGTTGCTGGCTTTGCCCGTGCCGTCCGTCAAGGCAACCGCATTCACATAGTTGGTGTTGTTGTCTTTGACGTCCTTGCTGTTGATCGAGGCGCTGTTGTAGCCCAGGGTCTCAGTGCCCACGCCTGTGGCAATGGCCAGCTGCGTCCCCGTGAGGGTCTTGCCACCGTCATAGATCTTGGCAGCAGACAAGGCCACTTCTTTGGGGGCAACATACAAAGAGCCATCGACTTTGCTGATGGCGTAGTTGCCGTTAACGTAGGCGCTATCGTTGACTGTGGTCGCCGTCGTGCCCGCATCGGTGCGCTTGCCGCCTGCAGTGATGCTGGCCAAATCAACGGCTGCTGTGTCAGTGCCTTTGAGGCTACCGCTGGTGATCGAATAACCACTCACGCTTTGCTCTGCACCGTTGTAGACCTTGGAGCGGTCGCTGTTGGCGGTGAGCGTCAAGTTGGCTTTGGTCAACGCCACTGAATTGTTATCGCTGCGCGCCGCATTGAACTTGTAGTTGCTGGCTTTGCCCGTGCCGTCCGTCAAGGCAACTGCATCCACATAGTTGGTGTTGTTGTCTTTGACGTCCTTGCTGTTGATCGTGGCACTGCTGAAGCCCAGGGTCTCAGTGCCCACGCCTGTGGCAATGGCCAGCTGAATCCCCGTGAGGGTCTTGCTGCCGTCATAGGTCTTGGCCGCAGACAGGGCGACTTCTTTTTGGGCAACATACAAGGCGCCATCAACTTTGCTGATGGCGTAGTTGCCGTTGACGTAGGCGCTGTCGTTGACTGTGGTCGCCGTCGTGCCCGCATCGGTGCGTTTGCCGCCTGCAGTGATGGCAGCCAAATCAACGGCTGCTGTGTCAGTGCCTTTGAGGCTACCGCTGGTGATCGAATAACCACTCACGCTTTGCTCTGCACCGTTGTAGACCTTGGAGCTGTCGCTGTTGGCGGTGAGCGTCAAGTTGGCTTTGGTCAACGCCACTGAATTGTTATCGCTGCGCGCCGCAGTGAACTTGTAGTTGCTGGCTTTGCCCGTGCCGTCCGTCAAGGCAACCGCATTCACATAGTTGGTGTTGTTGTCTTTGACGTCCTTGCTGTTGATCGTGGCACTGCTGAAGCCCAGGGTCTCAGTGCCCACGCCTGTGGTGATGGCCAGCTGCGTCCCCGTCAGGGTCTTGCTGCCGTCATAGGTCTTGGCCGCAGACAGGGCGACTTCTTTTTGGGCAACATACAAGGCGCCATCAACTTTGCTGATGGCGTAGTTGCCGTTTGTATAGGCGCTGTCGTTGACTGTGGTCGCCGTCGTGCCCGCATCGGTGCGCTTGCCGCCTGCAGTGATGGCAGCCAAATCAACGGCTGCTGTGTCAGTGCCTTTGAGGCTACCGCTGGTGATCGAATAACCACTCACGCTTTGCTCTGCACCGTTGTAGACCTTGGAGCGGTCGCTGTTGGCGGTGAGCGTCAAGTTGGCTTTGGTGATCTTGCCTGTACCTGTCACCGTTTGCGTGGCGTTGGTATTGGACAAGGTGTAGTTGTTCAAGTCCAGGTTATTGGCTGTAGAGACCACATCGCTTGCCCGCACTGTGGTGCTCGCCGTTTTGGCATCCACAACGTTCTTGCTGTTGTAGCTGCCGCTTACTGCCTTGAACGAGGCCGATTCGGTTTGACCGCTAACGGTCACGCCGTTGGCACTGACTTGACCTGCCGCAATCGCTGCATCGACGGAGCCGTCGTAGACCTTGGACTGATCTGCAAGTGCCAAGGTCAATGTGGCTTTACCAATAGTTCCTGAAGCAGTTTGCTTAACAAGCGCATAGTTGCCACTCATGTCAACGTTGTTGCCGTCAACAATGGTCACGGTGTCGTTCACCTGCAAGGTGCTTCCACCTGTGCCTGCAACGTTCTTGCCCGTGTATGACTGGCTCGCCGTCACGCTGTCTGTTGCCACCTTGTTGCTCACAGTCACACTCTTGCTTGAAGCAGTCGTGCCGTCATAGGTCTTGCTGTCCGTTACCGCTGCCAAGGTCAGATCACGCTTATTGATGGTCACCGTGGATTGAGCTGTATCGATCACATAGTTGGAGGCCTGTCCGTCAATGCTACTTGTGCCGTTACCACTTTTGCTACCCAAATCCAGCGAACCCTTGCCACTCAGTTGACGCGTCCGCACCGCACCATTGCTGTCAGTGATGACGTTCTTGCTGGCAATCAGGCCCGAACCAGAGAGGTCCAATACTTCAGTCTTGCCGTTGACGCTTACGCCTGTGGCCACTACCAAATCAGCAGCCGCTACAGCGGTCGTGCCGTCATAGGCTCGCGTGCCCGTCAGGTTCACCGTTTTAGCACTGATCGTGCCATCACCCGTTGCCTGCGCTTGCTGCACCAAGGTGTAGTTGCTGGCGTCATCTGCACCCATGGACACCGCCCTGCTCAAGGCCTTGCCGGTGAAGGTGACTTTGTTGCCTGTTGCCGCCACATTTTTGCTGTCGTATGTGCCAACCGCCGCACCTGTCAACGAGACGTTGTCGCCCGCAACAAGTTTGTTGTCATTGGCAACACTCGAGCCAGCTGCCACTGTCGAGAAGCTGGAGCTGTCAGTCACTGATGCAAGCTTGGTGCCGTCATATGTTTTGTTGTTAACGCTGAGACCGCCAACTGTGAGGGTCTTCTTCTCCACCACCACATGAGCACTGGTCGCACCCAAGCTCACGTTATACGTGCTCCCAGAAGCAACGGTATACCCATACCCCGTCGCATAGGCTTTGAGATTGTTGGAGCTGCTGTAGTTATTGGCATCAAACGCCGTCGTTGGGGCAATACTCAATGCGTCAATCAAGTCGGCCGTTTTGATTTTGACGGTTGAGGCTGCACCGGAAGCAGATTTACTGATGGTGTTTAACGATGCACTGGAATTCGTCGATTTCATTTGGCTGCGGACGTCCGCAGTCAAACGTCCATCAGTCACATAGTCATTCATGACGTCGCCATAAGTTTTATTGACTGTGCTGGCACCCAAATTCACATTGCCTAAATTGATGGCTTCACGGAAGAACACTTGGGCGGTGCCGCCACCATTGGCATCCGCAATGGCTGCTTCATTGTTAGTGGTGTAAGTCACATGCGAAATGGTGTTCGCTTTTTCGCCTGCTGCGCTGCCAAAACTTGAAAGATTCAAGTCGCTCAGATTGTTGGTGAGATTGCTCAACAACCCTGTCCCAGCCACTGACCCTGTGTAGATGTAAGTTTTGCCAGCTCCCGAATTCGTCGCCGTGATGCCTGTTGTGGTCTGCACATCTCCACCCGTGTCATCGCCCGCCAATTTGGAAACACCCGCGCCCAACACCACATCACCCGATCCTGTGTTGCTGATGGCTTTCGTGATCGTGATGTCACCGGTTTGTGTGGTGATGGATGCACCGGCAGCGGTTGTGATGCCAGAAACAGCGGTCGAGACAGGTGTAGTCAAGCCCAGAACATTGACTTCGCCAATTTCCAGCGCACTGGCATTGGCAAACACCACTTTACTGCCCACTGCAGCCAATTTGCCCACTGCGTTTGATGTTTCGCCCAACATGAAATTGGCTGATGTACTTAAACCCTTCAACTGAAGTTCAGCCGCTTTGATGGCTGCGCCAGGGGCTTGTTTCACGTTGCCACCTGCCTGGAGGGACAGTTTTTTATTGGCCTCAACCGCAGGCGTTGATGGGTCATCACCCACCGTCACCGCAGCCTTGAGCTCGATGTTTCCGCCTGTTTGCAAGGTGACGTTGCCGACGGTGGCATGGGTTGTGGTGGCTTGTGAGACGGTGATGCCACCGGTGTTGCTGGCGTCCCCGATGATCAGGTTGCCTGCGGTGATGCGGTTGAGTTCGGCGTTGGACAGCCCAAGGGTTCGTGAACCCGGGGTTGATGAGCCTGCATCACCTGTATTGGAATTACCCGCATTGATGTCAATCTTGACGGCAGCCGAGTCTGTTTTGATGGTGACTGTGCCTGTAGGTTCTGCCGTGGTTGAGGCTCCTGCCTTGATTGAGGCATTTGCTGTATCAATGCTCAGCGTATCCGTCTTGATGTTCACATCACTTTTGGCCACCAAATTGGCACCGAGAACCAATTGCAAGGCGACCGATGTTGTCCCCTGTGTGGAGGTGGTGATGTCGACTTGGCCTTTGGTCGCCTGCACCGTTTTATTGAAATACGCCACGGCGTTGTTATTACCAGCGTCGGTGTTTTCACCTTTGATCACAACATTTTGATCGGCAGTGATCTCCCCTTGCAAGCTCAGCGCAGAGGCGGTTTGTAGTGCACCGGTGCTGGTGCCAGTGATGTTGACATCGCCGCCTGTGGCTTTGATGGCGGAATAAGTTTGCACCGCGTTGCCATTGACTGATCTACCGGTCAACGTGACTTTTTTCCCTTGAACTGTCTTGTTCGCGGGATACAAAAATACGCCATGTTGTTGAGGTGCAGTGGCTGTGGATATGCCTTCGATGGTCACATCGTTGGTGGCATCAATAGGAACCGCAGTGCTGGTGTTCACATTAACACCCAAGCCCCCCGCTGAAGTGCCCTGAAGTTTGATGTCGCCTGATTTGACTGTGCCTGAACCAGCGCCCAGCGTCACAGATGTCGCTGCAATCGAACCCGTTCCAGTCATGCTGATACCTGCGCCAGACCCAGTGCTGATGCCTGTCATTTCTACAGAGCTACCCGAAATGGTGCCTGTGTTGTGGATACCTGCGCCTGTACCAGTACCTGAGGTGCCAGTGATCGTCACTTTGCCCAGGGCAACTCCAGTCGTTTCGTTGTTCGTAGCTTTCAATGTATAGCCATTGATCTTGACACCTACGCCATCAATCGCTGAATTAGACCCAACAAGTGTGATGTTGCCTGTTGATAAGTTGATGCCACGATCAACAATCAGCCCACCTGCGGTGATGTCGGCATTCACGTTGCCGTAGCCTTCAATCGTATTCGCAATGGTGGTGGTGACATTGCGTTTGTAATTCAGATTGGCACCATTGGCCAAGGTCACGGCACCGGTGCCCAATGAGCCTGTGCCTCCACCATTACCAACTTGCAAAGTACCCCCGTTGACGTTGGTAGTGGTGTAGGTGTTGGTACCCGTCAGAACTTGCGTACCTGAGCCCGTTTTAGCAAATGTGCCACCTGTTGTGACGCCTGAATTTGCAGAGATTACGCCACTGAAAGTGGCCGTGTTGGAGGTTGTGTTGTAAGTACCCGCAGCCGTGTTGTTAACGCCTGTCGTGATGCCGCCGAAGCTGGTCGAGCCCAGACCCAAAGCGCCTAAGCCCGTTAATGCATCCACCCGGACATTGGCTTCTGCAGTTGAGAAAAATGCGCCATTTTCAATGTTCAAGCTTGACTTGTTCAAGCTCCAATCACCCGCATTGGAAGAGCTCGCGGTGACGCTACCGGCCTGCACATCCAACAAAGAGCCTGCGTCCAATTGAAACTTGGTGGCATTGGTGCCACCTGAGCCCCAGGTCAAAGTGCCGCCGCCTGTTTTGGTGACCTTGCCAGTGCCCGTGAATGTCGTTGCATTGCCGTTGGAGCTGGCATTGGTTGGAAGGTTGAAATCCAATGTGGCGCCAGATGCGATGTTGAAACCACTGGACGAATACAAAGAGCCCACAGTGGTACTTGCTGCATAAGTGGCTAAAGCTGCTGTCAAAGACAAGGTGCCTGCGTTGACCGCCGTTGCGCCGGTGTAGGTGTTGTTAGCCTTCAGTGTGGTTTTGCCCGTGCCCATTTTGAGCAGCGCGCCTGAACCGCTGATCACCCCAGAGATCGTGCCCGCCGCTGGCGTGGTCACAGTGAGTTGCGTTCCCACTTGGATGTTGCCTGCGGCCACCAAAGAAGTGCCGGAGCCCGAGCCGCCAGTAGTCAATGTGCTGGCTTGTGTGGAAGACAACGTAGCTGCCGCATGGCTGATGTTGATGGCTGCACCGGATGTGCCGGTGTTTTCGCCGTTGATGGTGATGTTGGCTGCCGTCAAAGCAGCTGCAGCGCTGATTTCGACACCACTGCCCGAAGTGCCTACGCCATAGAGGTTGATGTTGCCCGTGGCGGTGATGGCGCGCGCATCATTGATTGTGATGCCTGAATTCGCTGAGGTGGATTTCCCCGAGCCCTTGGTGATCGCGCCGCTCGTTGTGTCAATGTTGCCACCGGTGTTGTCAATGCTGATGTTTCTGCCGCTGATGGTGGTGGGTGTCGCGCTGTTGGGAACACTGTCATTCAGAAGAATACCCCCTTGGTTGGCTTGAATCTTGACATCACCTGATGTAGACACCAAAGAGCTTGCACCGCCTTGGTAGCTTATTTGTGTTTGCCCTGAAGGGACTTGACCTTTTTCAGAATAAATATGGATGGCATTGACACTTGCGTTTTGAGTGCTGGCGTTGACAGAAACACTGCCCGAGCCTGTTGTTTTTGCTTGCACGCCAAACAAACGAACAGCCGCTGCTGTGTTGCTTGCAGAGGTGTTTGTTCCGCTCAGTGCAATCGATCCTCCAGCGGTGTAGCTGTTGACATATTTCTGCCAGTTTGTCGTTGCATAGTACAAGCCCGAACCTGTGCCTGTGCCGTTGGTCGTTCCTGTGATGGCTATATTTCCTGCTGCTTCAATGATGTTGCCCGCGTAGTTACCAATGAAGCTGTAAAAGCCCGATGAATTCAGGCCAGATGTGGTGCCATTGATCGTGACATCCTTTCCCACCAACTTCATGTTGTAGAAGTTGTTGCTTGTGGAATTGTTGAAAACGCCGTGATTGCCGTTGGACATACCGGTGATCAAAATATCACCTGAGGTGCCTGCATCAATGAGCGTGTTGTTCAATGACACACCATACCCAGTACCCGAAGTCGATGTGCCATCGACTGTGACAGCACCTTTGGTGGTGATGCTTGCACCACCGCCAAACTGAACACCTGCGCCACCTCCCGTATTTTTGCTGGTGCCTGTCACCGTCACTGCGCCATTGGTGTTGATGGTGCTGTTGAGCACGATGCCTCGGCTGCTGGCACTTGCGGCAGTGTTGCCCTGGTAGTTGCCGTTGGCCGTCATGGTGACGTTGACCAGCTTGGTGCTGGCGGCATTCGTGGTGATGGATGCACCCGAATTTTGTGTGATGCCGTTGTCAGCGATCAGGCTCAAGGTGGCGTCTGTCGCGCCCGTGTTGTTGAAAGCCAGCGCTGTTGCAATGGTGATGTTGCCTGCCCCTGTAGCACCTGCTGTGGTGTTGCTGGTTTTAATCGTCACATTCGTGCCGCCATTGATGGCGGATTCGATGGTGGACTTCAACACTTCGCTGCTAGCCACTGCTGTGTTGTCTTCATAAGTGGTCGTGCCCGATGCGGTGCTGGATGCGGTATCAGCTGTGGCCGTTCCTGTTGCAACAATGGTGATGTCCGTCGGGTCCAGCAACCACTCTTTGGCTTTGACCGAAATGCCTTCTGTTTTCAAGTAATGACCCGAAGTCTCAACAAATCCGCCCTTGCTCTGCAACTGCGCCCCACTCACATCCGTGCTCTTGGCCAACACGCCTGTTACTTCATCACGCCCTATGACGATGTCGCCACCCTTGTTGCCTGCTGCAGTGCTGTTGGCAGTGATGCTGCCGTCCACCTTGATGCGGCCGCCGTCCGCCAGCAAATGCACCGCACCGCCTTGGGCGCCTGATGTGTCGATACCGCCGGACTGCATCACGCTGGCGATGGCGCTGCCCACTGCCGCAGCTTGCATGTAGACCTGACCGCCTTCGCTGACGATGCTGCCGCCCCTTTGGTTGGCCACGGCGGCGTTGATGGCCGAGGGGGTCAACTCCATCTTGATGCGGCTGCTGCCGTACAGGGGCAAGGTGATCATCTCTGCCGCGCCCAAAGCGACATTGCCTTGCGGGGCCACGATCTTGCCTTCGTTGCTGACGCTGGCGCCCAAAAGGGCCACGTAACCGCCCGGGGCTGCCGTGAGGGTGCCTTGGTTGATCACCTGGCCAGTGGCGCCGTCGCGGGTGAAGCGGTTGCGCCCAGCCATGAAGTCGGCGTCGGTGGTGTTGAGGGTGCTGGCCGTCAAGCCTGCGGCGCTGACGGAGCCATCTTTGCCAAAAGTCACGCCGTTGGGGTTGACCAGAACCACTTGGCCGTTGGCGGTCATCTGGCCAAAGATCTGGCTGGGTGCCACGCCGGTCACGCGGTTAAGCATCACGGCCTGGGCGTTGGGCTGCACGATGTTGACCTTGGCATCTTTGCCAATGTCAAAGCTTTGCCAGTTGACCACGGCGCGGGCCGTGCTTTGGTTGATGGCCATGTTGGCGCCGCTTTGGCTGATGGCCGCTGCGCCTTGGGCCACTTGGCCGCCGGTGGGCAAGGCATTGTTGGCCGGGGCTGCCCAGGCCATCGAGACCAGCGCAAAGCTCAGAGTCAGGACGCCGATGTAGAAGACGCTGGCGTGTGAAAAGCCATTGACAAAGACCGCTCCTGTAAATTGTCCAGTGGCCTTGCCCTGGCTGGCAGCGTGCTCGCCAACGGCCACGAGGGCACCCAGGCGTTTGGAGAAGATGGTTTTATAGCAAAGTTTGTTCATAGGCTTAACTACAGAAGTTAAATCTATGAGTACTAAATGTCTGTTATCTATCGCACATATACGATTTTATTTGTTGTTTTGGTAATTTTTTTAATTAAATTAACCTATTATTTATTTAAATTTGATCATTTTTTAATTAGTACTAATTAAATATGGAAATTACTTTTATTTCATTATTTATATTCCAGATAATTATAATTATTGATTTATCGAATTGTTTTCGTCGAAAAAACCGAATTTATGCGCAGCTTGCCATCCACTCGCAGGTCGGCGGTCGAAGACCCCGACACAGAGCCTTCGCTCACGCCAAACGTCGGACTCTCCGAGTACCGACCTACAAAACCACGGCCCGCCGACCTAACCAAATAACTCGCTATGTGAGCCAAACCGGGCCAGTCTGAGCGTTTCTGAATCTGACTTTCGATAAATCAGGAGCAAATCAGGCCTGACATGACATTCACGGTAGCCCGCCCAATCACCACTCAAATCATGGTCGCGGTATTTGGCATCGAGTGGATGATCAGAGAGCAAGGCCACAAGAACAGGCCTCAAGTCTTCATCCAGCGTGGCGCGGTATCGACCTTTGGCTTCGGGCTTGAAATCGCGTTTGAAAATTGATGCGCGATCAATCGTCCGCATGCAAATCAGCCATCAGATCATCGACATTGGCAAACCTCTTGCCCTTGCCTGATTCAAGCTCTGCAATCGCCTTACGCGTTTTCGCGTTGGGAACCTTGACGTCAAAGGGCAACCGACGCTCATCGGCCACACGCAACATGAGCAATCGAATGGCATCGGAGATGGACAAACCCATGGCTTCGAGTGCTTCAGCGGCGCGCTCCTTCGTGTCGCTGTCGATGCGGGCACGAACGTAAGTGTCAGCGGCAATTGTCATGGGAGGCCTTCTATCAAACGATTTGAAAGTTCAAGTGTAGTCACAGCGCGACCACAACCCCGACACAGCGCCTTCGCTCACGGCCAAAACGTCGGGGCTAAAGCCGCCGACCTACAAGCCCATAGCTCCCCCGTAGGTCGGTGGCTTCAGCCCCGACATGAAGCCTTCGTTAACCCCAAAAACGTCTTTGACAAGGCCGCAAATATTGGGAATAAACCACGTTGTCGGCTTTGTTTTGTTCTTAATACGTGAGAAAAAATCGAATTTCATTCGAATGGATTGGTGCCTAGGATGGATGACAGTCACACTTTAGCCAAACCAGCGTATTGAGATACAATGCATCTCAATTCACCAACTCAGAAGGCAATCATGGCTGCTACCACAACAATGGTTCACGTCCGGGTGGACGAAAAAATCAAAGCCCAAGCGGCTGAAACGTTGAGCGCTATGGGGCTGACTGTTTCGGATGCTGTTCGCGTGTTCTTGACCCGTATCGTTGCAGACAAAGAACTCCCATTCGCGCTCAAAGCTCCAAATGAAACCAGCCGTGCGGCTATCGCTGAGGGCGATCAGATTGTTCAGAGCCGCCGCGCTCGTTTTGCAACTGCTGACGCGCTGATGAATGACCTCGAAGAAGCCAGCCGCAAGTAAGCGGGCAAGCCTGCCGCGGGCTTCGGACTACACCAGAGAATTTCAGAAAGATTGGAAACGCCTTTCTCATTCCGGTCGGTACGACATGAATGTACTGAAAGAGGCCATGTTGCTTCTGGTTGCGAACGATGGACCTCTGCCCGCAGAGTGGTTAGACCATCCCTTGACGGGCGATTGGTCAGGTCATCGTGAGTGCCATGCAGGTGGCGACTTCTTGTTGATCTACAGGATTGATGATTCAGGTAAGACTGGCTTGGTGGTGTTTGTTCGTAGTGGGACTCACTCCGAGCTTTTTTCGTAAATGCCAACGAAGCGTAAGTCATTGATTTTGTTTGTTTTTTCAAAAATCTTGATGGTGTATTTTTCTATACCTTATGGTTTTATACATCACCCATTGCCTCCGGTTCGCAGGGGCCTTGGAGAAAGCTAGGGTACAAGTTTTCCCGTTGTTCTCGGGAAATTCCCAACATTTGCAGAACTTTCCCATTTTTTACAGGTCACTCACAACGTCGGACCTTCCGAGTACCGACCTACAAGACCACCGCCCCGTAGGTCGGCGGTCGAAGACCCCGACAAATGCCCGTCACACCTCAGGCGGTCGGGGGCCCAAGCCCCCGACATTCACCCACCCATCCGACAACAAACCCTCAAGACTTGTTTCCAGGTGCCAGGCACAGCTCAATGCCTTCACCTGTGGTGCTTTCCTCGCACTCGCACTCTTGCAAACTCTCGGGTGAGCAAACTTGCGGCGGCTGGGCTGTTGCGCCTGTAGGCTCTTTGCTGTCAGCGCCAGAATCCACGCCCCCCGCCACAGCGGCACCCACACCACCCGAGTTAGAGAAGCCTGTCAAGTTCAAGCGACTGGTCGGCGTGGTGGTGCGGGCCAAGGCCACGGTCACTGTGCTGTTGGTCACCACGGCCGGGGTGATCTTCAGCGCCGCATTGGTGTAGGCAATCTTGTAGTTGCTCAGCACCGTGGCCGCATTGGCTGGTGCAGCGCTCAGGTTCGAGTTGTAAGTGCCCGCAATCAGGCCCGTGGCCACGCCAGACACCGTCACATCCTCACCCGCCAAAAAGCCCGACTTGGTCGCAGCCGCCTGAGTTTGCAGCGTGCCATTGGCCTGCACCGTGGTGGCGGTGCCTGTCACGGCAGCGTCCTTGGGTGTGATCGTGCCTTTGCCAGTGACCGAAGTCGGCAAGTTGTAGTTGTTCAGATCCGTACCCGCCGCTGCCGCAAAGTTGCCCGCTGCCAGATTGGCCGTGACACTGCTCGCGCCCAGCACATTCTTGTCGTTATACAAGGCGACTGTTTGGTTCACGCTGGCGGTTTCGGTCTGGCCCGCAACGGTCACACCTTTGACGGTGAAGGCGGCGGGGACCAGGGTGGCTGCTGTGCTGCCGTCGTAGGTTTTGGTTTGGTCGGCTAGGGTTACTGTGAGGTTGGCTTTGGCGATGTTCAACGTACCGTTGGTCTTGGTGATGTTGGCGTAGTTATTTGCCAAATCAGCATTGCTGCCCGTGAAGGTGCTGGTGTAGCTGCCTGCGTTCTTGCCGGAAGTGCCTGCATTGATACCTGCAACTGCGGCCGCACTGTTGATGGCGTCATCACCCAGCAGA
This sequence comes from Limnohabitans sp. T6-5, assembly GCF_003063315.1. GTDB lineage: Bacteria > Pseudomonadota > Gammaproteobacteria > Burkholderiales > Burkholderiaceae_C > Limnohabitans_A. The sequence continues at coordinate 1,181,072 of NZ_NERV01000001.1, read as the reverse complement.
CCTGTCACACCAAAGCCAGAAACGCTTTGTGTCGTGCCGTTGTACACCTTGCTGTTATCGCTGTTGGCGGTCAGAGTCACGGTATTGGAACTCTTGCTGATCGTGCCATTACCAGCCACCGTGGTGGGCAAGTTGTAGTTGCTCAGATCGGCTGTGCCAGAAGCGAAGTCGCCTGTCGCCAAGCTCGCGGTGACTGTGGTTGCAGCAGCCACGTTCTTGTCGTTGTAAGTGCCGCTGGCTTTGTTCACCGTTGCAGTTTCTGCCACGCCGCCCACTGTCACGCCCGCGGCTGTGATCGAACCCGATGCCAAGGCAGCCCCTGTCGTGCCGTCATAGGTCTTGTTTTGGGCGGCAAGGGAGACACTCAAAGTAGCTTTCTTGATCGTGCCATCACCCGTCGCCTGCGCTTGCTGCACCAAGCTGTAGTTGCTGGTGTCATCTGGGCCCGTGGCCACTGTCTTGCTCAAGGCCTTGCCTGTGAAGGTGACCTTGTTGCCTGTTGCCGCCACATCTTTGCTGTCGTATGTGCCCACTGCTGTACCCGTCAACGAGACGTTGTCGCCCGCAACAAGTTTGTTGTCATTGGCACCACTGAAGCCAACTCCCACTGTCGAGAGGCTGGAGCCGTCGGTCACTGATGCAACCTTGGTGCCGTCATACGTTTTGTTGTTCACGCTGAGGCCACCAACTGTAATGGTCTTGGTCTTGATCGTGCCATCACCCGTCGCCTGCGCTTGCTGCACCAAGCTGTAGTTGCTGGTGTCATCTGGGCCCGTGGCCACTGTCTTGCTCAAGGCCTTGCCTGTGAAGGTGACCTTGTTGCCTGTTGCCGCCACATCTTTGCTGTCGTATGTGCCCACTGCTGTACCCGTCAACGAGACGTTGTCGCCCGCAACAAGTTTGTTGTCATTGGCACCACTGAAGCCAACTCCCACTGTCGAGAGGCTGGAGCCGTCGGTCACTGATGCAACCTTGGTGCCGTCATACGTTTTGTTGTTCACGCTCAGGCCACCAACTGTGATGGTCTTGGCCTTGATCGTGCCATCACCCGTTGCCTGCGCTTGCTGCACCAATGCATAGTTGCTGGTGTCATCCGCGCCCGTTGCCACAGTCTTGCTCAAGGCCTTACCGGTGAAGGTGACTTTGTTGCCTGTTGCCGCCACATTTTTGCTGTCGTATGTGCCAACCGCCGTGCCCGTCAACGAGACGTTGTCGCCCACAACAACACTGTTGTCATTTGCAAGACTCGAGCCCACTGCCACTGTCGAGAGGCTGGAGCCACCAGTCACTGATGCAACCGTGGTGCCGTCATACGTTTTGTTGTTCACGCTCAGGCCACTAACTGTGATGGTTTTCTTGCTCACGGTGTAGTTACCCGTGGTGGTCACAGGGCTGAACGTGTAGTTGTCTGCATCGTTGTTGGCGTTGCCACTGGTCAGCGCGCTGACCTTCTGGTCGTAGCCGCCTACCTTGTACTTCAGGTTGCTGCTGCTTGACAGGTCTGCTGCTGTGCTTTGCACGCTGGCTGTGCCGCCGATTTGGTCGCCACTGACTTTGTTGGAGGTGTCGAATTTCACAGCACCCGCTGCCACTGGACCACCATAGGTGTTGCCTGCCGCATCAACCGTGACACCCGTCAACAACAGTTTGCTCACGGTGTAGTTACCCGTGGTAGTCACAGGGCTGAACGTGTAGTTGTCTGCATCGTTGTTGGCGTTGCCACTGGTCAGCGCGCTGACCTTCTGGTCGTAGCCGCCTACCTTGTACTTCAGGTTGCTGCTGCTTGACAGGTCTGCTGCTGTGCTTTGCACGCTGGCTGTGCCGCCGATTTGGTCGCCACTGACTTTGTTGGAGGTGTCGAATTTCACAGCACCCGCTGCCACTGGACCACCATAGGTGTTGCCTGCCGCATCAACCGTGACACCCGTCAACAACAGTTTGCTCACGGTGTAGTTACCCGTGGTAGTCACAGGGCTGAACGTGTAGTTGTCTGCATCGTTGTTGGCGTTGCCACTGGTCAGCGCGCTGACCTTCTGGTCGTAGCCGCCTACCTTGTACTTCAGGTTGCTGCTGCTTGACAGGTCTGCTGCTGTGCTTTGCACGCTGGCTGTGCCGCCGATTTGGTCGCCACTGACTTTGTTGGAGGTGTCGAATTTCACAGCACCCGCTGCCACTGGACCACCATAGGTGTTGCCTGCCGCATCAACCGTGACACCCGTCAACACCTTCTTATCCACCACCACCTTAGCCGAACTACCGCTGTCCAACGTCACCGCATAAGCCGATCCTTGACCCATTGCGTACACATACCCACTGGTGTTGGCGCGCAGGTTTGCAGATGTGCTGAAATCTGTTGTTGCGTATGTCTTTGTCAGGAGCAGAGAGTCAATCAGGTCGGATGAGCTGATGTAGATGTTGCTTGCGGCACCAGTCACACCAGTGCGGTTTATGGTGTTAGATGTACTACCTGTTGAGTTGTTGGCTTTGACTAGGCTGCGCAAGCCTGCAGTCAAGCTACTACCTGTAGCATCGGACTGACTGATATCACCGTAGGTTTTGGTGAGACTACTTGCCCCCAACCCAACGGTGCCCACGTTGATGGCTTCACGGAAAAACACCTGGGTGGTGTCACCACCCAAGATCGGCGCAGGTGTACCTGTATAGCGCGTGTGTGAAGCCGTATTGGCCAGATTTGCCCCAATGGTGGACAAGTAAAGCGAACCGAGGCTGCTGGAAAAACTGTCTGTCAGCGTTCCTGTTGTAGCAACGGCGCCGGTATAGATGTATGTTTTCCCTGCAGAGGCGGAATTTGATACGTCCCCGCCGGTCTTCACATCTCCGCCAGTGCCATCACCCGCCAATTTGGACACACCCGCGCCCAACACCACATCACCCGATGTGCTGTTGCTGATGCCTTTGTTGATGTTCAAGTCGCCCGCTTGCGCGGTCAGTACAACACCTGTGGCGGCGCTGACGCCGTCAATGGCCGACCCGTCAATCAATGTCGAGCTGCCCACGGTCAAGGCGCCTGTTGTAGCGTCGATGTTGACGCTGCCGGTTGTGGACTTGGCTGCAACGGTGACTGCACTGGCTTCGGTGACGAATTGGTCGCCAACGGATTCCATCGACAAGGTGGCGACATCGGTTTGGATGCGGCTTGAGGATGTGCCGATGCTGCCACCGGCTTTGATGCGCAGCAGTGATGTGGCCGCGGCAGTGGCGTTGCCGTCACGCAGCACGGAACCGGCTGCGTTCAGGTTCACAGTGGCACCGGTGACGTTTTGCTTCAGGGTCAGGTTGCCCAAATTGCCTGCCGTACTGCCCGTTGTTGTCGTGATCGACACATTGCCAGTGGCTGTCAGGCCATTGGTGTTGACCGTGCTGACTTCCAGATCACCTTTGTTGGTGAGCGACACCGAGCCGGTGTTGCCAGCGAGTTTCTGGACCGTGTTGTCGGCATGGTTCAAGGTGTAGCTGCCGCCTGCGCCCTTCAATTCCAGACCTGCCGCGTTGACGGCTTGGGTTTGCGTGACCGCTGCCGTCGAATTCAACGTGGTGTTGCCTGATGTGGTCAAGCCCACCGTATTCACGGTGTCAATGGCAAAGGCTGCGTTGTTGGTCAGGCTGACGGTGCCTGTGTTGCCAGCGAGTTTCTTGATGTCGTTGCCGGCGTTTGTGAGGGTGTGCGTGGCGTTGGCGCCCAGCAGTTCCAGGCCTGCGGCTTTGATAACACCTGCTGCGGTTTGAGAGATTGCGCTACTTGAGCCGCCACCGTTCAGGGTCAGGTTCTTTGTTGCACCTGCATCACCCACCGTCAACGCCGCATTGACCGCGATGTTGCCTTTTGTGAGTAAGGTGATATCGCCTGCGGCACTTGCAGTCGTCACTACACCATCAACACTGATACCACCTGTGTTTAAGCTATCACCAAACACCGTTTTTGCAGCGGTGATTTTATTCAACTCTGCTTGATTTAAGCTCAATTGTGAGCTTACTGTGGGAGAACCATCCTCCAACCCAATTTTGATTGCCTTGCCTGCGTCCTTGGTGGTGATATTCACGGTACCAGTAGTGCCTGCATTAATGGCTGTTGCAGTGCTAAAGTCCATGGTGTTAGCCACCATGTTGATGTTTTTATTCGAACCGCTTGCAATCAGCGCGCCTGCGCCAGAAATTGACAACGCCACTTTTGTGGAGTTGGCGGCTGACGCTGTGGCGGTGATGTTGCCACCGGTCGAGGTGACAGTGTTTTGAATCACCAAACCGCTATTCGGGTTAGTTGGACTGGTTGAATAACCTTCCAAATTAATATCACCAGCAGCTTTAACCGTGCCGTCAATTTGCGCGCCCATCAATGTGGGCATATTGGTTGCAACATTGTTGGTACCAACAATACTCACTTTGCTTGCTGAATCAACAGAGCCAGCAGCTTTTACCCAAACTCCTTGATTGTAATTTCCATAGGTATTACCACCAAAACCCGTTATGGTCACGCCGGTTGCAGTAGAGGACGTGTCGGTGGCCTTTACAAGCGCGGAAACATCAACGCCGACCCCCCCTGTTGTGGAGCCGTAAATATCTACATTGCTACCTTCAACTTTGGCACCTACGTAAACACCTTGGTATGTACCCTTAGCAGTACCGGTCATTTTCACAAGACCTGCCGCAGTAATGAGTCCTTTGCTGTTGATGCCATATTTATTTCCAGCGTTAGAAGTACCTGTGAGTGTGATGTTGCCATTGGCGCCAGTAATGCTGTTGGTGCTGGCATTGCTGATTGTTGTTGCGGTATTAGAGATACCGTCGCCTGAGGCTGACGTACCAGTAATTGAAATATGGCCTACTGCACCAGTGCTTGAAGTGCCCGTTGTTGTGATGCTGTTGGCGTTGTTGTTAACGCTCAAGTTGACACCCGCATCACTCGAAGTATTGGTGCCGTCGATGGTGATGTTCGCGCCATTCGTTCCGACAATTTTGGCGGGAGTCCCTGAAGCGTCTTGCATCCAAACGCCCGCATTCGCACCTGATGCAGAATTTATTTGGCCTTTCAAAGTCAGATTACCGCTTTGTGCATTGATGGTGCCTTGGTTGAAGGTGTAAGCGTTACTGCTATTTTTGGAGCCTATGGTGACATCACCAGTGGTATTAACTATCGAACCAAAATTGATACGAATGCCGCCGCCAACGTTGGTTACCGAGGTTTGCAGAGCCGCTTTGCGTGCGCCGCTGTTGATCGACAAAGTGCCAGCGTTAAAAATCGTTTCGCCACCTGCAGTGGTTTTGGTCACATCGATCAGGCTGTCTGTGGTGGTCGAGGTGGAGTTGAATGTGTTGGTCCCGCTAAAGTAAATGCCATTGTTGACCGCTGTCTTGGCCGTTACCAAATAGCTGTCGGCGGTAAAGGTATTGGTGCTTCCCCCTGAGAACAAAATGCCCTTGCCGACTGCTGTTGAATCGGCTGTGACCTTGAGCGTCTTTGTTGCATTAAACGTGGCATTGGTGAACGTGATCGCGTCATAAGCGTTGGACGTGCCAGTAATCTCAATGCTGTCACCTTTCATAGTCTTTGCATCAGAAAACGTGACACCTTGATAGCCGCCAGACCCAACCTTTGTTCCCGTGATACTGAGCTTACCTTTGGCAGTGATATCGCCCCGCACTTGAACCCCGACAGCGTTATTGTTTGCCCCCATTGTGGTGTCGCCAGTACCTGTACCGATGATGGTGACATCACCTGTCGTTGACTCCACGGAGCCGCTGGTGCCGATGCCAACACCATAGTGACCAACTGTGTCGCCAGTGATTGCGACACTGGCACCTTTTACCGCGCTGTTGATGTTGATGCCTTGATAACCCGCAGCCGTGGTTTTGTGGCCTGTGATTGTGAGCGCACCGCCAGCAGTGACGGCATTGGTAGTCACAACCCCCACCCAATTTTTACTGGTACCGTCAAGTGTGAGGTCACCTGTAGCGTTCAAGACTGAAGCAGACTGAATACCGATAGAGCTTTCAGATTTACCCGTGATGGAAATGTTCTTCGCAGTGATGGCTGCGGCGGTCTTGATATCCACACCAATCGCGTTAGATGCACTGGCTGCCAAAGAGTTGTTGGTTGTGCCTTTGAGGGTGACATCACCGTTGGTGGTGATGTTGCTGTTGAGCGTGATGCCTTTACTGTTGACGTTTGCAGTGTTGATGCCTTGGTAGTTGCCTTTGGCTTCCATGCTGATGTTGACCAGCTTGGTGCTGTTAACCAAATCGGTCGTGATGGTGGCACCTGCGTTTTGGATAATCCCGTTATCGGCGATTAAACTCAAGGTTGCATCGGTAGCGCCTGTATTTTTGAAAGCCAATGCATTGGCAATGGTGATGTTGCCTGCGCCTGTCGTGTTGCTTCCATTGGTTGTTTGGATGGTGACATTAGTCCCACTGTTGATAGCGTTTTGAATAGTATCAACTTTGACGTTACTAGTTGTTCCAGCCCCTCCATTGGGCGTGATGCTGCCAGGAGCACCAGCAATAAGACTGTCAGCAGATGATGAGATTGTGATGTCAGAAGGGTCCAGCAACCATTGGGCGGCTTTGATGGAAACACCATCCGTCGCCAAAAAATCACCAGAAGTCTCAACAAAGCCCCCCTTGCTCTCCAACTGCGCCCCGCTCACATCCGTGCTTTTGGCCAGCACACCCGTCACTTCATCACGCCCGATGACGATGTCGCCACCCTTGTGGCCTGCGGCTGTGCTGTTGGCGGTGATGCTGCCGTCCACTTTGATGCTGCCGCCATCGGCCAGCAGGTGCACCGCGCCGCCTTGGGCGCCTGATGTGTCAATGCTGCCGGACTGCATGACGCTGGCGATGGCGTTGCCCAGGGCTGCTGCTTGCATGTAGACCTGGCCGCCTTCGGTGATGATGCTGCCGCCTTTTTGGTTGGCCACGGCGGCGTTGATGGCCGAGGGGGTCAGCTCCATCTTGATGCGGCTGCTGCCGTACAGGGGCAAGGTGATGGACTCTGCGGCGCCCATGGCGACGTTGCCTTGGGGGGCGACGATTTTGCCTTCGTTGCTGACGCTGGCGCCCAGCAGGGCCACGTAGCCGCCGGGAGCTGCCGTGAGGGTGCCTTGGTTAAGCACCTGGCCGGTGGCGCCGTCTCGGGTGTAGTGGTTGCGCCCGGTCATGAAGTCGGCGTCGGTGGTGTTGAGTGTGCTGGCGGTCAGGCCTGCGGCGCTGACGGAGCCGTCTTTGCCAAAGGTGACGCCGTTGGGGTTGACCAGAACGACCTGGCCGTTGGCGGTCATTTGGCCAAAGATTTGGCTGGGCGCGGGGCCGTTGACGCGGTTGAGCAGCACGGACTGGCTGTTGGGCTGCACGATGTTGACTTTGGCATCCTTGCCGATGTCAAAACTTTGCCAGTTGACGACGGCGCGGGCCGTGCTTTGGTTGATGGCCATGTTGGCGCCGCTTTGGCTGATGGCCGCTGCGCCCTGGGCCACTTGCCCGCCTGTGGGCAATGCGTTGTTGGCGGGGGCCGCCCAGACCATGGTGACCAGTGCAAAGCTGAGGGTCAAGGCACCCACGTAGTAAACGGTGGCGTGTGAAAACCCTTTGACAAACCCTGCACCAGCAAAGCTGCCAGTGGCCTTGCCCTGGCTTGCTGCGTGCTCACCAACAGCAACGAGGGTGCCCAGGCGTTTGGAGAAGACAGTCTTGTAGCAATTGGCGTTCATGGGGATTCACTTTTTCAATTTGTTTCTTAAAGTGCCAAATTCCATCGCTTTGGCACCCATGCTCTCGTAAGAACTTTTTTTCTAACAATGAAGGAAAATTCATTCCAATCTGTTGAAAAGATCACGAAAGTTGGCAACAAATGCCTCCAAATGTGACTTGCAGTTACAAAACGAGCACCTAAGAACTCACATTCTATTTGGAATCACTTTTCGTGATACTTAAATAGTTTTAATAAAAACAACAAGATGTAAATTCAAACAGTAAAAATGGCTAATTTACGCTGTTGCGCTTGTCAAGTTAAATAATGGCATTTGTGCAGGGATGGGGCGAAACAGCTTTGTCGGTCTGCTCGGGTTGCGCAAAAAAAGCTTTGGGGATCGGGGACGGTTGTCGGCCTATCTATGAAGAGGCTGCCGTTTTCGCAGGTCGGCGGTCGAAGACTCCGACGTGGGCGACGGGTTGACCATTGGCGCTTTTGCGGGCGGCTGCGGTGAATGGGCCTGACGTTTTTGTAGGTCGGTGGTCGAAGACTCCGACATGGGCGGCAAGTTGACCATTCGGGCCTTTGCGGGCGGTTGCGGTGAATGGGCCTGAGGTTTTGTAGGTCGGTGGTCGAAGACTCCGACGTGCGCGGCAAGTTGACCATTCGGGCCTTTGCGGGCGGCTGCGGTGAATGGGCCAACGTCGGACTCTTCGAGTGCCGACCTACGAGGGCAGTGGCCTGTTTTGCGGGGGCTGACGTTTTCGTAGGTCGGTGGTCGAAGACTCCGACGTGGGCGGCGGGTTGACCATTGGTGCCTTTGCGGGCGGCTGCGGTGAATGGACCAACGTCGGACTCTGCGAGTGCCGACCTACGGGGGCCGTGGCCAGGTTTGCGGGGGGTGACGTTTTTGTAGGTCGGTGGTCGAAGACCCCGACGTGGGCGGCGGGTTGACCATTGGCGCCTTTGCGGGCGGCGGGTGGACCATTCGCGCCTTTGCGGGCGGCTGCGGTGAATGGGGCAATGTCGGACTCTGCGAGTGCCGACCTACGAGGGCAGTGGCCTGTTTTGCGGGGGCTGACGTTTTCGTAGGTCGGTGGTCGAAGACTCCGACGTGGGCGGCGGGTTGACCATTGGCGCCTTTGCGGGCGGCGGGTGGACCATTCGGGCCTTTGCGGGCGGCTGCGGTGAATGGGGCAATGTCGGACTCTTCGAGTGCCGACCTACGGGGGCAGTGGTCTGTATTGCGGAGGACGGTTTTTGTAGGTCGGTGGTCGAAGACTCCGACGTGGGCTGCCGCCTGCAATGCGGGTGCAGCCCTTGACTGTCAGATCAAACGCACCTTGACGGTCTTGCCTTTGATCTTGCCGCTCGACAACTGTGCTTCGACTTTTTTGGCCAGCGCGGCCTGCACCGCCACATAGGTCGAAAACTCGTTCACATTGATCTTGCCGACTTGCTCGCGGGTCAGGCCGCATTCACCCGCCAAAGCGCCCATGACGTCACCCGCGCGGATTTTTTCCTTGCGACCACCGACGATCTGCAATGTGCGCATGGGCGGCTGTAGCGGACCGCCAGCGACAGGCGTCAGGCCCGACAAGGGTTCCCACTTGGACTCGCGGCCTTGCATGACTTCGATCTTGCCGACTGCGCCCATCTCGTCCATGCTGGCCAGCGTCAGGGCCAGGCCTTCGGCATCGCCCCGGCCGGTACGGCCAATGCGGTGGATGTGGATTTCCGGGTCAGGCGTCACGTCCACGTTGATCACGGCTTCCAGGCCTTCCACGTCCAGCCCGCGCGAGGCCACGTCGGTGGCCACCAGCACTGAGCAGCTGCGGTTGGAGAACTGCACCAACACTTGGTCACGCTCGCGCTGCTCCAGCTCACCAAACAGCGCCAGCGCGCTGTAGCCCTGCGCTTGCAACACTGCAACCAGGTCGCGGCACTGCTGCTTGGTGTTGCAAAACGCGAGCGTTCGCTCTGGGCGGAAATGCGCCAACAGTTTGGACACAGCGTCCAGCCGCTGGCTTTCGCTCACTTCGTAATAAATCTGACGGATCTTGTGGGCACTGTGCTGCGCCTCGACTTTCACCGTCTGGGGCGAGCGCATGAACTGCGCCGCCAGCTTGGCGATGCCCTCGGGGTAAGTCGCCGAGAACAACAGCGTCTGGCGGTCTTTGGCGCACTGGCGCACCACTTTGGCGATGTCGTCAAAAAAGCCCATGTCCAGCATGCGATCGGCTTCGTCCAGCACCAGCGTGTTCACGCCCGCCAGACTCAGCGATCCGCGCTCCAAGTGGTCCAGGATGCGGCCGGGCGTGCCCACCACCACATCGGCACCGTGCTCCAGGCTCACGGTCTGGCCGCGCAAGGCCACGCCGCCGCACAGGGTGACGACTTTCACGTTTTGCCGGGCGCGGGCCAGTCTGCGAATTTCTTGCGTGACTTGGTCAGCCAGCTCGCGCGTGGGGCACAAAATCACCGCCTGAATAGCGGCGCTGGGCGAGCCTGCAGTTTGCAAGCGCTCGATCAGGGGCAGGCCAAAAGCGGCAGTTTTGCCGCTGCCGGTGCTGGCTTGGGCGATCAGGTCTTGCCCCGCCAGTGTGAGCGGCAGGCTGGCCGCCTGGATGGGCGTCATCTGGGTGTAGCCCAGTTGTTCGAGGTTTTGGAGGGTGGCGGGGGCCAGCTGAAGCTGATCGAAGCGAGAAGTCATTTGGACAAGGGTCGCGGCGGGAGATGTTGCAGTCATGCGTCGATTATCGTTGGCATGCTCAGCCAAGACAGGCCGAATTACTTTTGCAGCGGCGCTTCGGGCAGATGTCGGACTCTTCGAGTGCCGACCTACGAGGGAACTGTCGTTTGTCGAGCGTCGCGCCCCCAGACATGGCAGGGTGAATGGCCGATGGGACGTGATGGGGCTGAGAATCTTTGTAGGTCGGCGGTCGAAGACTCCGACATGTGCCCGCTAACCACTCAAACCCAATGATCTGCCGTGCCGGATCGCCCAAACGTCGGACTCTGCGAGTACCGACCTACAAAGTTGTCACCCAGTAGACCCCGACATGGCCACAAATGGTCACTACCGTTTGTCGAGCGTCGTGCCCCCAGACATGGCAGGGTAAATGGCCGATGGGACGTGATGGGGCTGAGAATCTTTGTAGGTCGGCGGTCGAAGACTCCGACATGCGCCCGCTAACCACTCAAACCCAATGATCTGCCGTGCCGGATCGCCCAAACGTCGGACTCTGCGAGTACCGACCTACAAAGTTGTCACCCAGTAGACCCCGACATGGCGATGAATGGCCGAAGGGCCATGTTGAGGCTGTGACGGACTCAAGCGCTCATGCGCAGGGGGATGGTGATGGGGCCGTCGTTGATAAGTGCGACTTTCATGTCGGCGGCGAAGCGGCCGGTTTGCACCTCGGGGTGGGCTTTTTGTGCTTGGGCCACAAAGTGCTCGTACAGGCGGCGGCCTTCGTCGGGCGCAGCGGCCTGGGTGAAGCTGGGGCGGTTGCCACCGGCCACATCTGCGGCCAGCGTGAATTGGCTGACGACGAGCAGGCCGCCTCCCACATCCTGCACGCTGCGGTTCATCTTGCCCGCCTCGTCGCTGAAGATGCGCAGTTTGAGCATCTTGGCCAGCATCTTGTCGGCCACCGCGTCGGTGTCGCCTTTTTCGGCACACAGCAGCACGAGCAAGCCTGCGCCGATCTGGCCGATCACGTCACCGTCCACGCGCACGCTGGCTTCGCTCACGCGTTGCAGTACCGCGATCATTTCAAAACACCCTCAGCGCACATGAGCGGACAAAACCCGGCCAAAAAGAATGGCATCAGGCCAGATGGACCTTGGCAAACTTGCGCTTGCCCACTTGCACGATGTAAGTGCCGGCTTCGAGTTTGAGGCCTTTGTCGCTGACCACGCTCGAATCCACGCGCACACCGCTGCCATCGATCAGGCGACCGGCCTCTGTGGTTGAGGGGGCCAGCCCGGCCGCCTTGAGCAAAGCGCCGATGCCCATGGGGGCGCCCGACAAGGACACTTCGGGGATGTCGTCAGGCACGCCGCCCTTGCTGCGGTTGATGAAGTCTTGTTCGGCGGCTTCGGCTGCAGCGGTGCTGTGGAAGCGCGCCGTGATTTCCTTGGCCAACATGACCTTGGCGTCTTTGGGATTGCGCCCAGCCTCCACTTCTTTTTTGAGCGCTTCAATCTCGGCCATCGACTTGAAGGACAGCAAGGTGAACCAGCGCCACATCAGCACATCGGAAATGCTCAGCACCTTGGCAAACATGGTGTTGGGCTCTTCGGCGATGCCAATGTAGTTGTTCTTGGACTTGGACATTTTGTCCACGCCGTCCAGGCCCTCCAGCAGGGGCATGGTCAGGATGCACTGCTGCTCCTGGCCGTATTCGGCTTGCAGGTGGCGGCCCATGAGCAGGTTGAACTTTTGATCGGTCCCGCCCAGCTCCAGATCGGAGTTGAGGGCCACCGAGTCGTAGCCTTGCATCAGCGGGTACAGGAACTCATGCACGCTGATGGGGGTGCCCGCCTTGAAGCGGTCATGGAAGTCGTTGCGCTCCATCATGCGGGCCACGGTGTATTTGGCGGCCAGCTGGATCATGCCCATGGAGCCCAGGGGCAGGCTCCATTCGCTGTTGTAGCGGATCTCGGTTTTGGAGGGGTCCAGCACCAGGCTGGCCTGTTTGTAGTAAGTCTCGGCGTTGGCCTTGATCTGCTCGGGCGTGAGCGGCGGGCGCGTGCTGTTGCGGCCCGATGGGTCGCCAATCAGGCTGGTGAAGTCGCCAATCAAAAAGATGACTTGGTGCCCCAGGTCTTGCAGTTGGCGCATTTTGTTGAGCACCACGGTGTGCCCAATGTGGATGTCCGGGGCCGTCGGGTCCAAACCCAGTTTGATGCGCAAGGGCACCCCGGTGGCTTCGGATTTGGCCAGCTTTTGCAACCAGTCTTCTTTGGGGATCAGCTCATCGCAGCCCCGCAAGGTGACTTCTAAAGCATTCAAAGTCTTGTCTGTAACCGGGTATTTTGTAACAAGCGCTTGATTCATAAGGGTTTTTTCTGGAGTCAAAAGGCATTGGCCCATTAGAATGGGCCGCTGTCCGAGGCGCCCATTCTAGAGGCGACCCACCCTAATTCTTGTTGATCACCCATCGCCCTGTCGATTTGTGACACGAAATCACCCAGACTGATGACATTTTTCTCTTCCATGCGATCTCAGCTCTATGCCGTGCTGATGACCTCTTTGTACAAGTGCAGCCTTGCCATGGGCTGGACGCTCAAGACTGCGCAAAACGGCCTGATTTGGATTGACGGCCAGCACCCGCAACTGACTCAAACGAGCAAGTGGGCGCTGAGCTGGCTGACCCGGCACCCCAAAACGATCAGCATGTCCGTGGCATCTGTTCTGCTGGCGGGTGGCGGCGGTGCATTTGCCATTGTCAATCTGGGGCCAGACATCGCTGACCAACCTGTGGTCATGGTGAGCTCCCCCCTTGAAATTGCCCAGCTTCAAACCCAGGCTGCTTCACTGGACTTGTCTGATCTTCGCCTGACACGCAATGACACCACCCGTTCTGCCGACACGCCCGAAAGCTTGCTGCGCCGTCTGGGTCTGGTAGATGCGCAGGCGGCTGCGTTTTTGCGCAGCAACCCCTTGGCCAAACTGGCCTTGCAGCAAGCCGGACGCGCTGTGTCGGTCGAGTCAACCGGCAACCAATTGCTCAGTGAACTGAACGTTCGCTGGCTCAAGAATGACAGCGACACTTTTTTTCAGCGTCTGAAAGTCATGCGCTCAGCGCAAGGCCTGCAAGCCACGCTGGAAACCTCGCCCATGAACACCAGCATCCGCATGACGGGTGGCACGGTGGCCAGTTCTTTGTATGACGCGGCTGACGAGGCCCGACTGCCCGACGCCGTCATCAGCCAATTGACCCAGATTTTTTCCAACCAGATCGACTTTCACCGAACCTTGCGCAAGGGCGCACGCTTCTCGGTGATTTATGAAGTACTGGAAGCCGATGGCGAGCCTTTGCGTACAGGCCGTGTTTTGAGCGCCGAGTTCAACAACGACAACAAAACTTATGAAGCCGTCTGGTTTCAGGAACCCGGCCAAAAGGGCAATTACTACAGCATGGACGGCAAGAGCCTGAGCCGCGCTTACCTGGCGGCGCCCGTGGCGTTCTCGCGCAAGACCAGTGGTTTCAGCATGCGCTTGCACCCCATTTTTCAGACCATGCAAGCACATCGCGGCGTGGACTATGCGGCCCCCACAGGCACGCCAGCCCAGTCAGTCGGTGATGGCGTGGTGGAGTTTGCAGGCGTTCAGGGTGGTTTTGGCAACATGGTGATCGTGCGCCATGGCAACAACCATTCGACGGTGTATGCCCACTTGAGCCGCATCCATGTGCGCAAGGGTCAGAGCGTTCAAAAAGGTCAGGTTGTGGGCGCTGTGGGCTCCACAGGTTGGTCCACCGGCCCGCACCTGCATTTCGAGTTCCGCGTGAATGGCGTGCACGTTGACCCGCAAAAGATCATTCAGCAAGCGCAAAGCTCGCCGATCAGCCCGTTGGCCATGGCCAAGTTCAATGCGCTGGTCGGTCAATCCCGAAGTCAGTTGCAAGCGGCTGCGCAAATGCGCGAAAGCTCGATTCAGTGAACAAGGGCCGCAAGGCCCTTTTTCTTTGTCCCTGCGGTTTTGATACGCTCGGTGACTTCCCAGAATCGATTCATATTTGCCCACTCACCCCATGACGCACTCACACTACATTGGCCTGATGTCGGGCACTTCACTGGATGGCGTGGATGGCGTGTTGGCACAACTGGATGAGCGTGGGCAGATTCAGGTGCTGGCACATGCCTTTGAGGCGTTTGACGCGCCTTTTCGGGCCGAGCTGCTGCAACTGAACAAACCAGGCGAGGACGAGTTGCACCGCAGCGCCCTGGCAGGCAACCAGATCGCCCGGAACTACGCACGCGTGGTGCACGCCCTGCTGGCGCAAAGCCAGCTGCAAGCCAAGCACATCACAGCCATCGGGGCGCACGGCCAGACGGTGCGCCACCGTCCGCTGGAATTTGATGGCGATGCCACCCGCCAGCAAGCCGCTGTGGGCTACACGCTCCAGTTGAACAACCCGTCTTTGCTGGCTGAGCTGACAGGCATCGATGTGGTGGCAGATTTTCGCAGCCGCGACCTGGCTGCAGGTGGCCAAGGTGCGCCGCTGGTTCCGGCCTTTCATCATGGGTTGTTCGGTCAGCCTGATGCCTGCGTGGCGGTGCTCAACATTGGCGGCATTTCCAACCTCAGCGTGCTGTCGCCCAAAGGCGACGTTCTGGGCTGGGATTGCGGGCCGGGCAATGCCTTGATGGATTTCTGGTGCCATCAGCACACAGGTCTGGCTTTTGACCGGGATGGCGCTTGGGCAGCTTCAGGACGGCTTGATGCTGAACTCTTGTACAGCTTTGCATCCGAACCGTTCTTGCATCGGCAACCACCCAAAAGTACGGGCCGTGATCTGTTCAACCCCAGCTGGCTGGCTCAACATCTGAATGCACACCCGGGGTTGGCTGCGGCCGATGTGCAAGCCACACTCACCACCTATACGGCGCTGGCCTGCAGCCAGGACATCTTGCGCTTTGCGCCCGAAGCCCGCACCTTGATCGTGTGCGGTGGAGGCGCTTTGAATGGCCATTTGATGCGTGATTTGGCTGCGCATTTACCCGGTGTACAGGTGGTCAGCAGTGACCACCATGGGCTGCCGCCCTTGCAGGTGGAGGCCGCCGCTTTTGCCTGGCTGGCCTTCAAGACCATTCGCCGCGAAACAGCGAGTTTGCCAAACGTCACGGGCGCCAGAGGCGCCCGTGTCTTGGGGGCCATTTACCCCCGCTGACCCAGGGCAAGCCTTGCTCGCCCATGGCTCCGATCAAGTCGAAAACGATGAGCCGCAGCCGCAAGTGGATGTGGCATTGGGGTTCTTGATCACAAACTGGGCGCCTTGCAGGTCTTCCTTGTAGTCAATCTCAGCACCGATCAGGTATTGATAGCTCATGGCGTCGATCAGCAAGGACACACCGTTTTTGCTCATGGTGGTGTCGTCTTCGTTGGTGATTTCATCGAAGGTGAACCCATATTGAAAGCCTGAGCAGCCGCCACCTTGGACAAACACGCGCAACTTCAAATCCGGGTTGCCTTCTTCTGCAATCAGGTCGGCTACTTTGGCCGCGGCACTGTCTGTGAAGACGATGGGGGCGGGCATTTCAGTCTGGATATTTTCTGCAACAGCGCTCATGGTGTTTCTCCGGGTTCAATGACAAATAGTATAGCGCGCTTGTCGGGAATTACCGGCCTGAACGCCAGTAACGCTACTGGGCACATGGGCTTATGCGTTCACCCTGCAAAAAGCAAAAAGCCGCCACGGCGAACCGGGCGGCTTTTTGACGAAGCAGGAAAAGCGGATTAACGCTTGGAGAACTGCTTGCGGCGACGAGCAGAGTGCAAGCCGACCTTTTTACGTTCGACTTCACGAGCGTCACGAGTGACAAAACCAGCTTGGCTCAGCATAGGCTTGAGCGTTGCGTCGTAGTCAATCAGGGCGCGGGTGATGCCGTGGCGCGATGCACCGGCTTGACCGGATTCACCACCACCGTGCACGTTGATCATGATGTCGAAAGTTTCGGCATGGTTGGTCAACATGAGGGGTTGCTTGGCAATCATGATGGAAGTTTCGCGGCCAAAGTAGGCTTGGATGTCCTTGCCATTGACTGTGATCTTGCCAGTGCCTTTTTTCAGAAACACGCGGGCGACGCTGGATTTGCGACGGCCTGTGCCATTGTTCCATTCACCAATCATCTCAAGGCTCCTTAGATGTCCAGCACTTTAGGCTGTTGGGCGGTGTGTGGGTGCTCTGCGCCGCCATACACCTTGAGTTTCTTGATCATGGCGTAACCGAGTGGGCCTTTGGGCAGCATGCCCTTGACAGCCTTCTCGAGTGCGCGGCCAGGGTGCTTGGCTTGCATGTCGCGGAAGTTGGTTGCAGTGATACCGCCGGGATAGCCCGAGTGACGGTAATACACTTTGTCGATGGTCTTGGTGCCAGTCACTTTGAGCTGGGCAGCATTGATGATGACGATGAAGTCACCGGTGTCGACGTGAGGCGTGTAAATGGCCTTGTGTTTGCCGCGCAAACGGAGAGCAACTTCGCTGGCTACTCGTCCGAGGACCTTGTCGGTCGCGTCAATCACAAACCACTCGTGCACGACCTCAGCGGGTTTTGCGCTGAAAGTTGTTGTCATGAGTTTTCTCTTTGAAAGAAAGGTTTGTCGGGCCCTTTTCCACGGTCGGTGCTCCTCTGTTGGGAGCCTCTTAGGTGGGAATTTGCCACTGTCTTTACAAACAAGGGCTTCTTCGCCGCGGGACCACAAAATCGCTGCGAAGCCTGCCATTATACGAAAAATCAAGGACTTGCAGATGTAATTGGTTACCATCGACGGATGTTCAGTTACCGACACGCCTTCCACGCGGGCAACCATGCCGATGTGCTCAAACACATCACCTTGCTCGCCACCATGCGCCACCTCATGCAAAAAGAGGCCGGCATCACTCTCATCGACACCCATTCGGGCGCAGGACTTTACCGGCTCGATGGCGATTACTCGCAAAAAGGCGCCGAGGCCGAAGACGGTCTGTTCAAACTTCTGGCTGCCCTCGAAAAGCTGGACAGCATCCCCGAACCCATTGAAGACTATCTTGAACAGATCGCCAGCTTCAACCCCAATGGCCAGGCTCGCGTCTATCCAGGGTCCCCCTTTTTGATGCAGCGGCTCATGCGACACGAGTCGCGTGACCGGCTGCGTCTGTTTGAGCTGCACCCCACCGACAGCAAGGCGTTGATGTCCAACATTGCCCAACTGGATGCGGGTCGCACCGTCACCGTCAGCCGCGAGGACGGCTTTGAAGCCCTCAAAAAGCTGCTGCCCCCGCCACCCTCGGCCACCGGCTCCAAGCGCGCCATGGTGCTGATCGACCCCAGCTACGAAATCAAGTCCGATTACGTCAAGGTGGCCAACGTCATTCAGGAATACCTCAAGCGCTTTTCGACCGGCACTTACCTGGTCTGGTATCCGATCATTCCGCGCCCCGAAGCACATGAGCTGCCCCGCCGCCTGCGCACCCTGGCCAACCAGGCGCAAAAGCCCTGGCTCAACGCCACGCTGGCCATTGGCCGTGGCCCTGGCGACGAAGGTGGTTTGGTGGCCAGCGGCATGTTCGTGATCAACCCGCCCTTCACCCTGAAAGACCAGATCCGCAAGGCACTGGACGTGGTCGGCCCCGCTCTCGCACGCGGCACTGGCAAGAGCTGGCAGGTCGAATCCTCGTCTTGATCGACCTCGATTCCGCTCAGGGAAAGTCCTGAGTCCATGGGCAACAATTAACCGACCGGCCGGTCGGTTAATTGTTATACTTCTCAGCGCGCCACGATCATTCCATCCTGTCCGGCGCAGGAGAAGCCCATGTACACGCAATCCTTCAGCGTTTCCGACCAGGACGACGCGAAGTCGGCCGGACTCAAGGCCGTGCCCAAACAAGCCAGCGCCAGCGAACAAGCGCTGCAAGCACAATTTGACGAACGCATCGACGCTGACGGCCGCGTCGAGCCCCGCGAATGGATGCCAGACGCCTACCGCAAGACCTTGGTGCGCCAGATCAGCCAGCACGCCCACAGCGAAATCGTCGGCATGCTGCCCGAAGGCAACTGGATCAGCCGCGCGCCCAGCTTGAAGCGCAAGGCCATCCTGATCGCCAAGGTGCAAGACGAAGGCGGCCACGGCCTCTATCTGTACAGCGCAGCCGAGACACTGGGCACCAGCCGCGACCAGATGCTGAACGCCCTGCACACCGGCAAAGCCAAATACAGCTCCATCTTCAACTACCCCACGCTCAACTGGGCCGATGTGGGCGTGGTCGGCTGGCTGGTCGATGGCGCGGCCATCATGAACCAGATCCCGCTGTGCCGCTGCTCGTATGGCCCGTATGCCCGCGCCATGGTGCGCGTGTGCAAAGAAGAGAGCTTCCACCAGCGCCAGGGCTACGAAGCTTTGCTGGTGATGATGCAAGGCACGGCCGAGCAAAAAGCCATGGTGCAAGACGCCGTCAACCGCTGGTGGTGGAAGTGCCTGGCCATGTTTGGCCCGCCCGACGCCGACAGCCCCAACAGCGCGCAAGGCATGCGCTGGGGCATCAAGCGCATCAGCAACGACGACCTGCGCCAGAAGTTTGTGGACGCCACCGTGCCACAAGCCAAGGTGCTGGGCGTGACCTTGCCCGACCCCGACCTCAAGTGGAACGAAGCCCGTCAAGCGCACGACTACGGCCAGATCGACTGGGACGAGTTCTGGGCCACCGTCAACGGCAACGGCCCCTGCAACAAAGAGCGCCTGGGCGCCCGCGTCAAGGCCTGGAACGACGGTGCTTGGGTGCGCGAAGCGGCCCTGGCCCACGCCCAAAAGCAACAAGCGCGTCAAGCAAAAAAAATGGCGTGACAGATGTTCAGCGCTGTCACCCACTGATCAAGGAAACCCCATGAACACCACCGCACTCAAAGAATGGCCCCTGTGGGAAGTTTTTGTCCGCAGCAAGCAAGGCCTGGAGCACAAGCACTGCGGCAGCCTGCACGCGTCTGACGCGCAGCACGCCCTGCAAATGGCGCGCGACGTCTACACCCGCCGCCAGGAAGGCGTGAGCATCTGGGTTGTGCCCTCAGCCACCATCTCGGCGAGCGAGCCCAATGACAAGGGCGAGTTTTTTGAGCCCGCCAGCGACAAGGTGTACCGTCACCCCACCTTTTACAGCATCCCCGAAGAAGTCGGCCACATGTGATTCATGTCTGTCGTTCAGCGTTCAGCGTTGAGCGGCACGCACCAGACTCGTCCAATATGAATACGCTCAACGCTCAACACGCCACGCTCAACGCGCCGGTCGATTACTTACTGCACCTCGCCGACAACGCGCTGATTTTGGGTCAGCGCAATGCCGAATGGTGCGGTCACGGCCCCATCCTTGAAGAGGACATTGCCCTGTCCAACAACAGCCTTGACCTGATCGGTCAAGCCCGCATGCTGTATCAGCACGCCGCCGCTCAAATCGGCAACGGTGCGACCGAAGACACGCTGGCGTACTTCCGTGACGTGCCGGATTTTCGCAACTACACCTTGTGCGAATTGCCGCACATGCCGCTGATGGCCGCCACATCAAAGGGCGACCGCGACTTTGCGATGACCATCGTGCGCAACTTCCTCTACAGCAGCCTGATGGTGCTGGTGTGGGACCAGCTGCAACACTCGCAAGACGCACAACTGGCTGCGATCGCCGCCAAGTCGCTCAAAGAAGTGCGCTACCACCTGCGCCACTCGCGCGACTGGCTGGTGCGCTTGGGCGACGGCACCGACGCGTCGCATGCCAAGGCACAAACCGCACTCGACCAGCTGCTGCCCTACACACAAGAGTTCTGGAGCGCCAGCCCGCAAGAAGCGGCTGCGCTGGCCAACGGCACCGGCATCGACATGGCCGCGCTGCAAGCCGACTGGAACCAGATCGTGGACGCCGCGCTGCAAGAGGCGACGCTCAAGCGCCCCGCTGCAGGCGGCTTTGTGCCCACCGGCAAGCAAGGCATCCACTCGGAGCACCTGGGCTTTGTGCTGGCCGAAATGCAAAGCCTCGCCCGCGCGCACCCCGAAGCCACCTGGTAAGCCCATGACCACCCACACCTTGAGCCCGGCCGAACGCGCCTGGGCCCTGCTCGAGCACCTGAGCGATCCGGAAATCCCAGTGGTCTCTCTGCGCGAGCTGGGCATCCTGCGCGACGTGCGTGAAGGAGCATCAGGGCTGGAAGTGGTCATCACCCCCACCTACAGCGGCTGCCCGGCCATGGGCCAGATCGAAGACGACGTCAAAGCTGCACTGGCTACCGAGGGCCTGCAAGCGACCGTGGTCACACAGCTCGCCCCCGCCTGGACCACCGACTGGATGACCGAAGCGGCACGCGAGAAGCTGCGTGCCTACGGCATTGCCCCGCCGCACGCCTGCGCCAGCGAAAAGTCCGGCGCGAGCAACGTGGTGCAGTTCGCAGCACGCGGCGCAAAAGCCCAAGTTGTGAATTGCCCGCAATGCGGCTCGGCCAACACCACCGAAACCTCCCATTTCGGCTCCACCGCCTGCAAGGCCCTGTACAGGTGCCTCGCCTGCATGGAACCGTTCGACTACTTCAAACCCTACTGAAGCTTCTCAAGAAAGCCCGCCATGACCGCCTTGCGATTTCATGACCTCACCGTCGCCCGAGTCACGCCCGAAGCCGCAGGCGCCGTGGCCATCACGCTGGCGGTGCCCGCCGATCTGCGCGAAGCCTTTGACTTTGCGCCCGGCCAGTTCCTCACCGTGCGCGCTGCCATCGACGGTGCCGATGTGCGGCGCAGCTACTCCATCAGCTCGGCCCGCAGCCAGTTGAAGAATGGTGAAGTCGAATTGGGCATCCGTCCGGTCGAAGGCGGCGTGTTCTCCAACTGGGCCGCGACGCAACTCAAAGCCGGTGACACCCTGCGCGTGATGCCGCCCGATGGCCGATTCACCGTGCAAAAGCAGCGCGCCATCCACC
The DNA here is from genome assembly GCF_003063315.1 of Limnohabitans sp. T6-5. GTDB lineage: Bacteria > Pseudomonadota > Gammaproteobacteria > Burkholderiales > Burkholderiaceae_C > Limnohabitans_A. Next base: position 1,159,703 of record NZ_NERV01000001.1, on the reverse strand, counting down.
GCGTGGGCTTTGCTGCCGGTTCGGGCATCACGCCCATCCTGTCGATCTTGGCCACCACGCTCGAAGAGCAGCCTGCGTCCAAATTCACGCTGGTCTATGGCAACCGCCGCATGGACAGCGTGATGTTCAACGAAGCACTGCAAGACCTCAAAGACCGCTACCCCTCGCGACTGACGCTGATCCACATCCTCTCGCGCCAGGCGCAAGAAGTGCCGCTGCTCGAAGGCCGCATCGACGCTGCCAAAGTGCAAGCCATCATCGACGCCTTCTTGCCTGTGGGCAGCATGGACGAAGTCTTCATCTGCGGCCCCGAGGCCATGATCGAAGAAACTGAAAAGACACTGCTCAATGCCGGCGTGAAGGCCGACCGCATCCGCACCGAACGCTTCACCTCGCCCACGCTCGAAGCGCTGAGCCCCGAGCAAAAAGCCAAAGCCGTGCTGGGCCACAAAGCCACACGCGATGGTGGAGAAGTGCAGCTCACGGTGGTGCTCGACGGCAAGCCCTACGACATGCCGATGAACAAGAACGAGAAAATCCTCGATATTGCGCTGGCCATGGGCCTGGACTTGCCGTATTCGTGCAAAGGTGGCGTGTGCTGCACCTGCCGCTGCAAAGTGGTCGAAGGCTCCACCGAGATGGAGAAAAACTTCACCCTCGAAAAACCCGAAGTCGACCAAGGCTACGTGCTCTCGTGCCAAGCCCGCCCCACCAGCGGGCGCGTGGTGGTGAGCTTCGACGAGCGCTGAAGACAACCATGTCGGGGCTGAAGCCTCCGACCTACAGCATGCGTTCTTGTAGGTCGGCACTCGCAGAGTCCGACGTTGCACGATCACCGGCGCGGGCAAAACAGGCATTGCGGGTCAATCATGCACACGTCGGGGTCTTTGACCACTGACCTGCGGCACAGCCAATCGAATCAATAACGGTAGCCCACACCTACCGCATACAGCATGGGGTCGACCTTCAGCTCGCCAATGCGTACGCCGTTGTTGTAAACATTGGTGCTGATGTAGACCTTCTTGATGTCAAAGTTGATCGACCAGTTTTTGTCGAGCGGAATGTCCAGCCCCGCCTGCAACGCGCCGCCCCATTGATCGCTGCTCAGGCTCAGGCCAGGGGGCAAGCTCACACCCGTGAATTTGGTGTAGTTGATACCTGCACCGACATAGGGCTTGAAACCCTGCATATCCGTGAAGTGGTACTGCAACATCAAGGTGGGCGGCAGATGGCGGAATGAGCCAATTTGTGAATTGTTGGCGTACACCCGCTGGGTCTGAGGCGTGGTCAAGACCAGTTCGGTCGCCACGTTCTTGGTGTAGAAATAGGTGAAATCCAGCTCACCCAAGGTTTTGTTGTCGATGGACAAACCCAAGCCTGTGGAGTCGCTGTTGGCGCTGTCCAGATTGACAACACGGGCACGCACCAGCCACGGGCCTTCACCGGAAACTTGGGCCATCACAGTGGTGGCAGAACACACAGCCATGGCGGCGGCAACAATGGTTTTCTTTTGCATTTGACATTCCTTGGTGGATGAGAGAAACGGCTCTCCATGCCATTGGATGTCTTGTGCCCGTCCTGCGTTGTGGGAGGGCTCACATTGTGCAAATTGGCAACAGCGCTCAACCATGGTCTTTAGAGCGGATCAACAAAGTGGGCTGCAGACCCGCTTTGTGTGCACTTCATAACCGCCGCAAAATTTCCGCTGTGGTTGCGCTTTGATTCATCGTGTAAAAGTGCAGCGACGGCACACCCGCCGAGATCAATTGATCACACAGCTCGGTCACCACATCCAACCCAAACGCCTTGATGGAGTCCAAGTCATCGCCAAAGCCTTGCAGACGCAAACGAATCCAGCGGGGAATTTCCGCACCGCATGCGTCTGAAAAACGCAGCAACTGCGAGGAGCTGGTGATCGGCATGATGCCGGGCACCACCGGCACATCGACGCCCAGCTTGTGCACATCGTCTACAAAGCGGAAGTACGCATCGCTGTTGTAGAAGTATTGGGTGATGGCCGAATTGGCCCCGGCTTTGACCTTGGTGGCAAACGCCTGCAAATCGGACTCGGGCGACTTGGCCTGGGGGTGGATCTCGGGGTAGGCCGCCACCTCAATGTGGAAGTCGTCACCGGTCTCGGCCCGAATGAAGGCCACCAGATCGCTGGCGTAATGGAACTCACCCCCTGCGCCATAGCCGCTGGGCAAGTCGCCGCGCAAGGCCACCAGGCGCTTGACGCCCATGGCCTTGAGGGTGGCCAACTCTTCGCGCACCGAAGCCTTGGTCGCACCAATGCACGAAAAGTGCGAAGCGGCGGCCACGCCCTCACTCAGAATGGCGCTCACGGTTGAGAAGGTACCCTCTTGCGTTGAGCCCCCTGCGCCATAGGTGACCGAGCAAAACTCCGGCTTCAAGGCGTAAAGCTGTTGGCGCACTGCACGCAATTTTTCTGCGCCCTCTGGCGTCTTGGGTGGGAAAAATTCCAGACTGATGGGCAATTTCAAACCAGACATCACTTCACTTTCCAATTCAATAGTCATTGGCCTTGGCATACGCCTTGGCGGCCAGATCGGCCTCGTGGGCCACGCGTGTGGCCTCACGCGCAGGCAGCACCGCCGCCGGGTCCGGCCAGCAGGCCTGCACAAAAAATTCACGGTTGCCGTCGCCGCCTTCAATCGGGCTGTCCAGCCACGCCGTCACTTGCATGCCCAGTTCGGTCAAAGCCGTGCGCACACGGTTCTCGATGAAGGGGAAATGCGTGTCGTCTTTCACGATGCCGCCCTTGCCCACCTGACCGGGTTGCAATTCAAACTGAGGCTTGACCAGCATCAGCAACTGACCTGTGGGCTTGAGCAAATGCACCACGCCCGGCAACACCAAGGTCAGCGAGATGAACGACACATCGCCCACCATCAAGTCAAAACCTTCGAGTGCCTCGGGTATGCGCTCGTCGCCAGGCTCCAGCTCGCGGGCGTTCACGCCTTCAATGCACACCACACGTTCGTCTTCACGGATGCGGGGGTGCACTTGGGCATGGCCGACATCAATGCCCACCACCTCGGCCGCACCGTTTTGCAGCAGGCAGTCGGTGAAGCCGCCGGTGCTTTGGCCCACATCCAGGCAACGCAGGCCATCGACCTTGACGCCTGTGGCCTTCAAAGCGCCTTCGAGCTTGAGACCCCCACGCGACACGTAGCGCGACTCGGCATCGTCCAGCAGCTCCAGGGCGGCACTGTCGGGCACTTCGTCGCGGTTTTTGACCACGGTGCGCCAAGCGCCATCGGGCTGCTGCCACTTCACCCCCCCAGCAATGAGTCGCTGTGCCTGGGAACGAGAAGCGGCCAAGCCACGTTCGACGAGAAGTTGGTCAATGCGCATCAATCAGTCATTTCAGTTCTAAGAATCGCGACGAGGGCATCGCTCCTACAGGGAATTTGTGGGAGCCCCGCCCCCCCGGGCGATGAAACCCAATTCGCGACGAGGGCGTCGCTCCTACAGGGGATTTGTGGGAGCCCCGCCCCCGGGCGATGAAACGCAATTCGCGACGAGGGCATCGCTCCTACAGGGAATTTGTAGGAGCCCCGCCCTCGGGGCGATTCGGTTCAATAGCGGTAAGAGTTGGCCTTGTAAGGACCATTCTTGGACACGCCGATGTAAGCGGCTTGCTCGTCGCTCAGCTCGGTCAGCATGGCGCCGACTTTCTTGAGGTGCAAACGCGCCACTTTTTCATCGAGGTGCTTGGGCAGCACATACACCTTACCGGCTTCGTACTGGTCTTGCTTGGTGAACAGCTCGATCTGGGCGATGGTCTGGTTGGCAAACGACGACGACATCACGAAGCTGGGGTGGCCGGTGGCGCAACCCAAGTTCACCAAACGGCCTTTGGCCAGCAGGGTGATCTTTTTGCCATCGGGGAAGATGACGTGGTCGACTTGCGGCTTGATCTCGTCCCACTGCAGTTTTTCGAGCGAAGCGACGTCGATCTCGTTGTCGAAGTGACCGATGTTGCACACGATGGCTTCGTCTTTCATGGCGGCCATGTGCTCGTAACGGATCACGTTCTTGTTGCCGGTGGCCGACACGAAGATGTCGCACTTGTCAGCGGCGTATTCCATGGTCACGACTTTGTAGCCTTCCATCGCGGCTTGCAGGGCGTTGATCGGGTCGATCTCGGTCACCCACACTTGGGCGCTCAAAGCACGCAAGGCTTGGGCCGAGCCCTTGCCCACGTCGCCGTAACCGGCCACACAAGCCACTTTGCCCGCGATCATCACGTCAGTCGCGCGCTTGATCGAATCGACCAGCGATTCGCGGCAGCCGTAGAGGTTGTCAAACTTGCTCTTGGTCACCGAGTCGTTCACGTTGATGGCTCGGAACATCAGGCTGCCTTTGGCGGCCATCTCGTTCAGGCGCAACACGCCGGTGGTGGTCTCTTCGGTCACGCCAATGATGTGCGCACCCTTGCGGCTGTACCAGGTGGGGTCCACGGCCAGCTTGGCCTTGATGGCGTTGAACAGGCAGGTCTCTTCTTCGCTGGTGGGGTTGGCGATCAGGCTGGCGTCGGTTTCGGCGCGCTTGCCCAGGTGCATCAGCAGCGTGGCATCGCCGCCGTCGTCCAAAATCATGTTGGGGCCTTCGCCTGGCGTACCTGCGGCGCCGAAGTCAAAAATGCGGTGGGTGTAATCCCAATAATCGGCCAGGGTTTCGCCCTTGATGGCGAACACGGGCGTCCCGGCAGCAGCAATCGCGGCGGCGGCGTGGTCTTGGGTCGAGAAGATGTTGCAAGAAGCCCAGCGCACATCAGCGCCCAAGGCTTGCAGGGTCTCGATCAGCACAGCCGTTTGGATGGTCATGTGCAGCGAGCCGGTGATGCGTGCGCCCTTCAAGGGCTGGGCCTTGTTGAACTCTTCGCGGATGGCCATCAGGCCGGGCATTTCGGTCTCGGCGATTTTGATTTCTTTGCGGCCCCAATCGGCCAGGCCGATGTCGGCAATCACGCAATCAGCGTTGACGGTGGAAGGCATACGTGCATTCATGAGAAAAGCTCCAAAGCAATGTGAAAAAGCCACACGCGTGGATGAAAGCACTGGATGGAAGGTACAGGCTCACCGCACGTCGAGTGGATGAGCGTCGTTGCTGTATGAAGGTTCCGAGCCTCACGCCTGCTGCCAGCTTTGGGGCTGGTGGGCGCTGCAACGCTCCTCGGAAGTTGCTGATTATAGCGAGCCGCTCACAGTGCTGCCGTGAACCCGGACCTGCAGCGCAACACGCAGACTCTCGCTGAGGGCTGGCAGCTCCTGCACAATGGTTTGGTAAAGGATTTCGTGGGCAACCTGTTCATAACCGTGTGCCAAGATGTTGCGCAAACCAATAATTTGTCGCCAAGGAATTTGAGGAAATTGAACATTTGAATCCCCCATCCTGGCCGCAGCCTCACCCAAATTAATGAACAATTTCTCAACAGCGAGGCACAAAACTCTTTGACTTTGGAACTCTGTGGGACTCAAGCCCACAACCAAAGATTGCAGCTCCTCAGAAAAACCAAGCATATCGGCCAAGTGCGCAGGTGCGCGGTCGGTACTCATTGGTAAAGCAAACGCAATTGGGGCTCAATGGCCTTGCGTCTGAAGGGGTTGTTCAACACCGAGGAAAAAGCCAAATCCACGCTCTTTCCATCAAAGACCATGGACAGCTCATGTTGCATGTCCACCAGCGCAAAGCCTGTGGGGTATTGATTGGGAATGAATTCAACCAACAAGTCGACATCGCTGTCAGGCCTTTCTTGCCCTTGCGCAGCCGATCCAAACATTTGCATGCGGCGAACCTTATAACGCCGACAAATATCGGCAATGAGGGCTTGCTGTTGAGGCGCGATGTTCATAAACGATCATTATGAAACAGTTCAAACAGAGGCGAAAGTGGATGCCAACTGTGGGAGCCCCCCAGGCGATGGGTCGTGGTCTGCGGGGCTTTTCGCGACGAGGGCGTCGCTCCTGCGGGGAGATTCGGAGCGTGCCAGCGCCAGCAAGGCACGGGCCTGCCCCGCGACCTCCTTCAACGGCGACTAATACACCACACAAAAACGTATTACAATTTTCGCAATGGATTTTGTATATTCATGCTTATCCTCAAGGAGATCACCATGCATGCCGCCACGCTTTCATTTCGAGCCGGTGACGAGTTCGCCGAGCAAACCCGTACGCTGGCCAACATGCTGGGTTTAAAGAGCTCTGACTACATCCGTCAGGCTGTTCGGGAGAAAAACGAGCAGGTCATGGCACAGCGCATGGCGATGCTCTCCAAAGCACTCTCCGCTGATCATCTGAGTCTGAATGAATCGCTTGACGACTCGCTCGAAGATGGCCTCCATTAAGGTCTTGCGGGGCCAAATCTGGGAGGTCAATTTCGAGCCCCAAGCCCACAAAGAAGAACCCGGCAAACGCAACAGACCAGCCTTGGTCATTCAGACCGATTTGTTAAACCGGGCCGGGCATGCCACCACCATTGTGGTGGTCGGGACAACGCAAATAAGGCGTGACCAAGACTACTTTCCATTGCGAATTGCCTTGGTCAACCAGCCCGGGCTGATTCAGGAAACTGATTTGCTGATTGACCAAATTCGCGCCATTTCCAATCAACGGTTCATGGGCACTCAGCCGCTTGCAACGCTGAGCAGCAACCATCTTAAAAAAGTGGAAGATGCACTCAAGTTGCTTGTTGGACGCTGAAGGCACCGGGTGAGAATTGGGGCTGCATTTGACCGGCCCAGCCCCCACAAGGCACTCCCCTTGGCCCGTTAAAATCTCCCCCATCGCGGTCACACCTTGGCCGCCCGCTCAGCACCCCTGTGGTGCCCCCCCGATCAGGACCCCTTGTGACCTACGCCAACGAGACCCGGCGCCGCCGGACTTTTGCCATCATTTCCCACCCCGACGCGGGTAAAACCACGCTGACCGAAAAGCTCTTGCTGTTTTCGGGCGCGATCCAGATCGCCGGTTCGGTCAAGGCCCGCAAGGCCTCGCGCCACGCCACATCGGACTGGATGGAAATTGAAAAGCAGCGCGGCATCTCGGTGGCTTCGTCCGTGATGCAAATGTTGTACCGCGAGCACGTCATCAACCTGCTCGACACCCCCGGCCACAAAGACTTCAGTGAAGACACCTACCGCGTGCTTACCGCCGTGGACTCGGCCTTGATGGTGATCGACGCAGCCAACGGTGTGGAAGCCCAGACGCGCCGCCTGATTGAAGTTTGCCGTCAACGCGACACGCCCATCATCACGTTTGTGAACAAGATGGACCGTGAAGTGCGCGACCCGCTCGACATCCTCGACGAAGTCGAGCGCGAGCTGGGCATGCCCTGCGTGCCCATGACTTGGCCTGTGGGCCAAGGCAAATCGTTTGGCGGCATCATCAACCTGCGCACGCAGGCCATGACGGTGTTCGACTCCGGCAGCGAACGCCTGCCGCAAGACTTTGAAACCATCCCGCTCACCGAGCAAGCCCAACTGGCCGAGCGCTTTGGTCTGGAGTGGCAAACCGCCATGGACAGCATGGAGCTGGCCACCGGCGCATCGCCCGCGTTTGACGAAGCAGCCTTCTTGGCGGGCAAACAAACCCCCGTGTTCTTCGGCTCCGGCGTGAACAATTTCGGTGTGATGGAAGTGCTCGACGCCCTGGTCGATTTGGCCCCCGCGCCCAAGCCCCGCACCAGCAACCTGCTGGTCAACAAGCAGCCCGTGGTCAAAGAAATCCAACCCGAAGACAGCGCGTTCTCGGGCGTGGTGTTCAAGGTGCAAGCCAATATGGACGCCAACCACCGCGACCGCATCGCCTTTGTGCGCATGGCGTCTGGCAAATACACCCCGGGCATGAAGCTCAAGGTGCAACGCACCGGCAAAGAGCTGCGGCCCACCAGCGTGGTGACCTTCATGAGCCAACGTCGCGAAGCCGTGGAAGAGGCCTTTGCTGGCGACATCATTGGGTTCACCACCCACGGCGGCGTGCAGCTGGGCGACACCATCACCGACGGCGCCAACCTGCAATTCACCGGTCTGCCCTTCTTTGCACCCGAACTCTTCATGACCGTGATCCTGAAGAACCCGCTGCGCACCAAGCAACTGCAAACCGGTCTCGACCAATTGGGCGAAGAAGGCGCGATCCAGGTGTTCAAACCCGAAATCGGCGGCCCCATGCTTCTGGGCGCGGTCGGTCAGCTGCAGTTTGAAGTGGTGCAGCACCGCCTCAAAGCCGAATACGACTGCGATGTGCGCCTGGAAGGCTGCCAGTACACCGGCGCCCGCTGGATCACCGCCGACACCCCGGCCGAATTGCGCGAGTTCACCAACGCCTACCCGCAGCGCATGTCGCTGGACGCGGCAGGCACGCTGGCGTATTTGTGCACCAGCCCATATGACGTGCGCCTGGCGCAAGAACGCTTTCCCAAAATCCACTTTCACCCGCTACGCGAGCACGCGGGCTTGGCGCTGGGCAGCGCAGGGTAAATGGGCTGAGGGCTGTAGGCGGACGCTGTCAGCCACAGAGGCAGATTTGTAGGAACGACGCCCTCGTCGCGATCACCCTCGCAGACCACCACACATCGCCCCGAGGGCGGGGCTCCCACAAATGCAAAAACCATCGCCCCGAGGGCGGGGCTCCCACAAGGACAAAAAACCATCGCCCACAGGGGTGGGCTCCCACAAAAAACCGGGGTATTTGTAGGAGCGACGCCCTCGTCGCGATCAGCCTCGCTTACCACCACACATCGCCGTCGCGATCACCCTCGCAGACCACCAAACACATCGCCCCGAGGGCGGGGCTCCCACAAAAAACCGGGGTATTTGTAGGAGCGACGCCCTCGTCGCGATCAGCCTCGCTTACCACCACACATCGCCGTCGCGATCACCCTCGCAGACCACCACACATCGCCCCGAGGGCGGGGCTCCCACAAAGGCAAAAAACCATCGCCCACAGGGGTGGTCTCCCACAAGGACAAAAAACCATCTCCTACAAGGAAGGGCAGCGACGGGAATGCGCTACAGGGGCCATTCAAACCTCATGGGGCTGGACCGATCACAGCGGTCTTTGCCCGTTGAAACCAGACGGCACCAACCCTGAAATAAAACAAAAGAATCCATTAATTCAGTTACCCTCAATGATTGTTTGAGGAGTGGATGTGAGCTGGAATCAATCATGGCTGGCCTTGGGCCTGGCGACTGCAACATGGGCTACGCATGCCCTTGAAATCGTCTCCCTCTCTCCTCAAGGCGAAATTTCTCAGGTCCAGCAGGTTCAAATCAAATTTGACACAAGCGCCGTCCAATTTGGCGACCCCAAAGCCCCAGCCCCGGTCACGCTCCATTGTTCAGACGCACAAGTGAGTCAAGGCACGGGCAGATGGTTGAGTGACCGCTCATGGGTCTACGACTTCAGCACGACACTGCCCCCCGGTGTGCGTTGCCAGCTTCAAACCAAAGCGGGATTCAAATCCCCCCAGGGCGAAACCCTGACAGGCACGACCCGCTTCGCCTTCAACACAGGGGGGCCTTATGTGAAATACATTCAACCTCCAGGTTGGAACAACATCGATGAAGACCAGTTTTTCACCTTGCAACTCAATGGCCCTGCCAGCTTGCAAAGCCTGCAAAACAACGTCTGGTGCCAAGTTTCTGATCTGGGCGAAAAAGTCCCGATTCGGCTGCTGAATGACAAAGAACGACAGGCCTTGCTGCAAGCCCAGGGCCTCATCAAACAAGCCCAAGCCTCGCCCTTGAGCATCGTGACACTAGCCTGCAACCGCCGCCTCTCGCCTTCGGCCAAAGTTCAATTGGTGTTTGGCAAAGGCGTCTCTACGCCTGCGACCGCCCAAAGTGCGGGGGTGGCCAACTCGGTCGAAAAGCGTTTTGACTTTGAAGTGCGCGAGCCCTTTGCGGCCAGCTTCAACTGTGAACGGGAAAACGCCAAAGCCGCGTGTTTGCCGATCCGGCCCATGACGCTGAGCTTCAACGCCCCGGTGCCCATCAAACTCTTGCAGGGGATTCGACTGGTCCATGGCAAAGACAGCCTCAAGCCCGTGGTCGAAGCCTCGGGCGACGACAGCGCTGTGGCCGACAGCGTCAGCTTTGCCAGCCCATTGCCCGAGCAAACGGCACTGAGCGTCACCCTGCCCAAAGGTTTCCAGGACGCGTCCGGGCGCAGCCTTCGCAATGCAGACAGCTTTCCATTGCAAACCGCCACAGCAAGCATGCCACCCTTGGCTAAATTTGCAGCCTCACCCTTTGGCATTGTGGAGCGCCTGGCCGAACCCGACGGCACGGCCATGCTGCCGGTCACCCTGCGCAATGTAGAAGCCCAACTCAAGGTCAAAAGCCTGAACACGTCCACGGGCAAAGTCAGCACACTCAAGGCCGACACCGACGCGGACATCATTGCCTGGTTTCGCAAAGTTCAACACTACGACAACCACTGGATTTCTCGCCCACAAGCCCTCAAGGACACGGGGGGCAAAGTGCCCCCACCACTCGACAGCAACGACGCGGGCATGGTGCAGTCGCGCATGGTGTCTTTGCTGCAAAGCCAGGCACAAGCCAAAACCCTGAACTTGCCGCAGCCTGCAGCCCAAGACCCGCGCCCGTTTGAAGTCGTGGGCATTCCGCTGACCCCGGGCTTTCATGTGGTCGAAATCGCATCGCAAAAGCTGGGCAGCAGCTTGCTCGACGAGCGCCATGGCCCCCAACGAACCCTGTATGTGCGCACCTCGGCACTGGTCACCAACCTGGGGGTGCATTTCAAGCTGGGCCGCGAAAACGCCTTGGCCTGGGTCACCACGCTGGACAAAGGCCAACCCGTGGCAGGCGCCAAAGTGGCCGTCTCCGATTGCAGCGGCAAACCCCTGGCCCAGGGTGTCACCAACGCACAGGGCATGGTGACCCTGCTGGGCATTTCGCCACAAGCCCCCGCGTGTGGCCGTGGCCATGACGAGGACGGGTATCGGCAAGCCTATTTCGTGAGCGCACGCGCAACGCAAGCCCAGGCCGGCGGCAAAGGCACGGTGGAAGACCTCGCCTTCACCTGGAGCGACTGGAACCGGGGCATCGAGTCTTGGCGATTTGGCCTGCCCACAGACAACTCACCTCACCCCGATCAAATAGCCCACACAGTGTTTGACCGCATGCTTTTGCGAGCGGGCGAAACCGTGTCGATGAAACATGTCTTGCGTGAACAAAACAGCCAAGGCTTCGGGTTGCCCCAAGCGCGGCCTCAGACGCTGCGCATCACCCACATGGGCAGCGGTCAAAGCTACACACAAGCCCTGATGTGGCGAAAAACGGCCACCGGCGGCCTCAGTGCTGAAAACAGCTTTGCCATTCCTGCCGCGGCCAAATTGGGTGTCTATGAAGTGGCGCTGATCAACAACGCAGACCGGTCTTTTTCGACCGGCCAATTCCGCGTGGAAGAATTCCGCCTGCCCGTGCTGGAGGGTCGCATTGCACCGCAAGAGAACAAGCCTCTGGTCAACGTGAAAAACGTCCCCGTCGATGTGCAGATCAACTACCTCTCAGGCGGCCCCGCCGTGAACCTGCCGGTGCGCGTGTCGGCACTGGTGCGGCAAAAAAGCCTCTCCTTCAACGACTTCAGCGAATTCAGCTTCAACCCACCTCGCGGCACGCAAAACAAAACGCCCAATGAAGGCGACGATGAAAACGGCCCCAGCACCGATGCGCGTGTGGTGGCCGACAAACTGCCCCTGACACTGGGCAAAACCGGCGGCGGCAAGCTCACAGTCCAGCCCATCCCGGCCAGCCAACAGCCCCAGGATTTGCTGCTCGAAGCCACCTACGCCGACCCCAACGGTGAAATCCAAACCCTGCGCAGCACAAACACCCTGTGGCCCGCCGCGGTGGTGGCGGGCATCAAAACCGAAGGCTGGGTGTCCTCGCGCCAGAACATGAAGTTCCAGGCCCTGGCCCTGAACCTCTCAGGCAAAACACAAGAAGGCGTGGCACTCGATGTTCGAGCCACCGCACGCATCACCACCACCTCGCGCAAACGCATGATCGGTGGCTTCTACACCTATGACAACCAAACCAGCATCAAAGACCTGGGCAGTGTGTGCAGCGGCAAAAGCGATGCACGCGGCCTGCTGCTGTGCGACACCGCCATCAATGAGGCTGGCGAGATCGAATTGGTGGTGACCGCCAAAGACAGCAACGGCAACAGCATCCAGGCCGCCTCCAGCGTGTACGTGACACGCCAGGGTGAACTCTGGTTTGGCGGCGAAAACCACGACCGCATGGACTTGCTGCCCGAGAAAAAGAGCTACCAGCCTGGCGACATCGCCAAATTCCAGGTGCGCCTGCCGTTCCGCTTTGCCACCGCTTTGGTGACGGTGGAGCGCGAAGGCGTGATCCACACCGAAGTGGTGCAACTCAACGGCCAAGACCCGACGATTCAGCTCAAAATCCAGGACGGCTGGGGGCCCAATGTGTACGTGAGCGTGTTGGCGCTGCGCGGTCGCCTGCGCGAAGTGCCCTGGTACTCCTTCTTCACCTGGGGCTTCAAAGCACCGCGTGAATGGTGGACCTCCTTCTGGTACGAAGGACGCGAATACGTCGCCCCCACCGCCTTGGTGGACTTGAGCAAACCGGCCTACAGGCTGGGCGTGGCCGAAATCCAGATCGGCACCCAGGCGCATCAATTGCAAGTCAGCGTCAAAACCGACAAAGACAGCTACCCCGTTCGTGGCAAAGCGCAAGTCACCGTGCAAGTCAAACTGCCCAACGGCCAACCCGCCGCCCATGCCGAAATCGCGCTGGCCGCGGTGGACCAGGCCCTGCTTGAACTGATGCCCAACAGCAGCTGGAATCTGCTGGAAGCCATGATGCAACGCCGCAACTGGGGCGTGGACACCTCCACCGCGCAAATGGAAATCATTGGCCGCAGGCATTACGGGCGCAAAGCCGTGGCCCCGGGCGGTGGCGGTGGCCACAGCGGCGCACGCGAACTGCTGGAGACCTTGTTGCTGTGGCAACCCGCCGTCAAGCTGGACGCCCAGGGCCAAGCCCGCATCACCGTGCCGCTCAATGACGCACTCACCACCTTCAAGATCGTGGCCGTGGCCGACGCATCAACCGGCTTGTTTGGCACCGGCAGCGCCAGCATCCGCGCCACACAAGACCTGCAAATCATCAGCGGCTTGCCGCCCCTGGTGCGCGAGGACGACCAATACCGCGCGCAACTGACCCTGCGCAACACCACCCGGCAAGCCATGAAAGTGGTGGTGACGCCCCGCGCCACCCTGCTCGATTTGCCCGCCCAAACGGTGGACATTCCGGCGGGCGATGCGCGAGAAGTCGCCTGGTCAGTCACCGCCCCCGCACAACTGGCCAGCACGCGCAACGAAGCCATTTTGTGGGAGATCGAAGCCAAAGACACCCTCAGCGGCGCACGCGATGCGCTCAAGGCCAGCCAGCGCATCATCCCGGCCGTGTCCTTGACCGTGCAGCAAGCGACCTTGGTGCAACTCGACGGCCCCTTCAGTTTGAATGTGACACCGCCTGCAGACGCCTTGCCCGGCCGGGGCGGCTTGCGCATGGCCCTGCAGCCGCAACTGGCCGAAGGCCTGCCGGGTGTGAAAAACTGGTTCGCCCAATACCCGTTTGCCTGCCTGGAACAAAAAACCAGCAAATCGGTGGGCTTGCGTGACGGCAAACTCTGGCAAACCGTGGCGGCGCAAATTCCAAGCTACCTGGACAGCGACGGCCTGGCCAACTACTTTCCGCCACAAGGCGGCAACGCCAACACGGGCAGCGACACACTGACCGCCTACCTGCTGGCCGCCACCCACGAAGCGTCCAGCCTGAACCCCGCCTTTGCGCTGAGCGACGAAGTGCGCGCCCCCATGGAACGTGGCCTGATCGCCTTTGTGGAAGGCAAGCTCCAACGCGACGTCTGGAGCCCCCGGGGCACCGGCAAAGACCTCGATGTGCGCAAACTTGCCGCCATCGAAGCGCTGTCGCGCTACGGCAAAGCGCAAGCACGCATGCTGCAAAGCATCACCATTGCGCCCAACCAGTGGCCCACCCATGCCGTCCTTGACTGGCTGAACATCCTCAAGCGCGTGCAGGACGTGCCCGAGCGCAACAAACGCCTGACCGAAGCCACCCAGGTGCTGCGTGCGCGCATCAGCTACCAGGGCACCAAAATGATTTTCAGCACCGAAAAAGACGATTACTGGTGGTGGCTCATGCAAAACGGGGATGTGAACACCGCCAAACTGATCCTGGCCGTGATCGACGATCCCGCCTGGAAAGACGACATGGGCCGGCTGGCCAATGGCTTCATCGGACGCCAGAAAAACGGCGCTTGGTACACCACCACCGCCAACTTGTGGGGCGGTCTGGCGCTGGAAAAATTCTCGGCCAAATTTGAAGCCGTCACCGTCTCGGGCACCACCCAGGCCAAGCTGGGCACCGCCACGGCGGCCGTCGACTGGAGCAAAGTTGAACGCGTCAAACCGAATGACGTCCCGGGCGCATCGCAGGCGTTCAATCTTTTTGGCGCGCCCTTTGTGCCCGGCCAATTGCGCAACAACACCGCCTTTCTACCCTGGGCCAAAACCAGCAGCCAAGACAGCGCCGCCCATATCTTGAGCGTCACCCACCAAGGCCCCGGCAAACCCTGGATGACCTTGCAATCGGTGGCCGCTGTGGCCCTGAAGGCGCCGTTCTTTGCCGGTTATCAAATCAAAAAAACCATCACCCCCGTTGAACAGGCCAACAAAAACCTGCCCGCCAACACCTACACCCGGGGCGATGTGCTGCGGGTCACGCTCGAAGTCAACGGCAGCGCCGACATGAGCTGGGCCGTGGTCACCGACCCGATTCCTGGCGGCGGCACCATTCTGGGCAGCGGCATGGGCCGTGACAGCGAGATCGCCATCCAGGGCGAAAAAAGCGAAGGCGACGCCTGGGTGGCCTTTGAAGAGCGCAGCTTTGAATCCTTCCGCAGTTACTACCAGTTCCTGCCCAAGGGCAAGGTCAAAATGAGCTACACCTTCCGGCTGAACAACGTGGGCGAATTTTCATTGCCCCCCAGCCGCGTCGAAGCCATGTACGCCCCCGAAATGTTTGGCGAAACCCCCAACGCCAAACTCAAAGTGGAGGCGCCTCGGTGAATGGGCGCAAAGCCTGGGTGCGAGGCATCTGGCTGCTGTGTCTGCACACCTGCAGCCTGGCGGCCAGCTTTGAAGAGGTCAAAGCGGCGCACCAGCCCTCTGACACCGTGATCCTGGACCGTCAAGGCGACGTGTTGCACCGCCTGCGCACCGACAAACAGGCGCGGCGCGGCCCCTGGCGGGCATTGACCGACATCTCACCGGCCATGCGAACCGCGCTGGTGCTCTCCGAAGACAAACGCTTTTACGAACACAGCGGCGTGGACTGGCAAGCCGTCTCGGCGGCGGCCTGGGCCAATCTGTGGAACACCCGCACGCGGGGCGCATCCACCCTCACCATGCAACTGGCAGGCCTGCTGGACGAGGACTTGCGCCGCAGCAACGCGGGGCGCAGCGTGGTGCAAAAAATCGGCCAAACCATTTCCGCCCAAAGCCTGGAGCGCCAATGGCGCAAAGACCAAATCCTGGAGGCCTACCTCAACCTCGTGCCCTTTCGCGGCGAACTGGTCGGCATTGAAGCCCTGAGCCAAACCCTGTTTGGCAAAGCCGCACACGGCCTCAACCACCACGAAGCCGCCTTGGCCGTGGCCCTGGTGCGCGCCCCCAACGCCAAAGAGCGGCAAGTGGCCCTGCGCACCTGTCAAGTCCTCAAAAGCCTGCAAGCCCAAGCCGACTGCGAATTCATCGCCCCCTTTGTCAGCAACGCCCTGGCGCGACGCGACTATGCCGCAGACGAAGGCATCGCCCCCCATGTGGCCCGGCAAGTCGCCCCCACGCGCGGCCCCAGTGGCGCCAGCCAACGCATCACCACCACCTTGAGCGCACCCCTGCAACGCTTTGCCGTGCAAACCCTGCAAACCCATTTGCGCGAGCTGAGCGGACGGCATGTGCAAGACGGCGCATTGCTGGTGCTGGACAACGCCAGCGGCCAAGTGCGCGCTTGGGTCGGCTCATCCGGCCCCTTGAGCCAGGCCACCCAGGTCGATGCCGTGACCGCGCTGCGCCAGCCCGGCTCGACACTCAAGCCCTTTTTGTATGCGCAAGCCCTGGCCGAGCGGCGCATCACCGCCGCATCGCTGCTGGAAGACTCGCCCGCACAAATCCAGACCTCGGGCGGCCTGTACATTCCGCAAAACTACGACCACCACTTCAAAGGCTGGGTCAGCACCCGGACGGCGCTGGGCGCCTCGCTCAACGTGCCGGCCGTGCGCACCTTGGTCATGGTCAGCCCCGATGCCTTTCACAAACAACTTCGCAGGCTGGGCCTGCCCCTCCCGCAAAGCGGCGACTATTTCGGCTACAGCCTGGCCCTGGGCAGCGCCGAAGTGTCCTTGCTCGACTTGACCAACACCTACCGCACATTGGCCAACGGCGGACGCAGCAGCCCCACCACCCTGTTGCCGCCCAGCAATACTGCCCCGACTTTGACACCCGCCCCGCCCCCGGCACTGGACCCACGCGCCGCCTTCATCATCAGCGACATCCTCAGCGACCCATTGGCACGCGCCCGCACCTTTGGCACCGACAGCGTGCTGGCCACACGCTTTTGGACCGCCGTCAAAACCGGCACCAGCAAAGACATGCGCGACAACTGGGCAATCGGGTACTCACAACACTACACCGTGGGCGTGTGGGTGGGCAACGCCAGCGGCGCCCCCATGTGGGACGTGAGCGGCACCACAGGCGCAGCCCCCATCTGGGCCGCCACCATGAACTTTCTGCACAGCCAGCAAAGCAGCCAGGCCCCCCAAGCACCACCCGGCATGGTGCAACAAAGGGTGCAGTTTGAAGGACAAGCCCATGCCGAGGCCGCCCGACAAGAGTGGTTCATCACAGGCACAGAACAAGCCACTTTTGACACGGCCAGCCAGGACAAAAGCACCCTCGCCAATGTCGGGCGCATCACCTCGCCCACACACGGCAGCATCATCGCCCTGGACCCCGACATCCCGCCACAAAGGCAGCGCCTGACACTTCAAGCCCAAGGCCACAACCTGCGCTGGCTGCTTGACGGCAAAAAGCTGGCACAAGGCAACCAAGCGCTGTGGCTGCCCTGGCCCGGACGCCACACCTTGCAAATCACCGACGCCAAAGGCAAGGTGCTGGACGAAGTCAAGCTGGAAGTGCGCGGGGCGGGGGTCAAAAAGGGCACTCCAGCGTCTTCGCCTTAACGATCCGCACCCACAAAACCGGGGTATTTGTAGGAGCGACGCCCTCGTCGCGATCACCCTCGCAGACCACCACCCATCGCCCACAGGGGTGGGCTCCCACAAGGACAATAAACCATCGCCCACAGGGGTGGGGCTCCCATAAGGACAAAAACCATCGCCCACAGGGGTGGGCTCCTACAAAGGCAAAAACCATCGCCCACAAAGGTGCGTTCTTGCAAAAATACAGCCCTTGTCTTTTGCCCAAAAAACCTAAAAGGGCCGAATGCTTGGCCCTGGCCCGGTGGATTTTTTTGTAGCTGTCCATCAAGCGGTGGTGCCTGTCCAGCCCTTCCAGTTGCATGCTCGTGGGCGTGAGGCCAAAAAAGCGCACGCTGCCCTCCACCGAACCCATGACGGCGTCCATCCGGTCGTTGCCAAACATGCGCCGGAAGTTGACCGCGTAGTCATCCAGTTCCAGCTCATCATCGAGCAGCACTTCCAGCACCACGTTCAAGGCCTTGTAAAACAAGCCGCGCTCGACCGAGTTGTCGTTGTACTGAAGGAAGGCGCCCACCAATTCATGCGCTTGGTCAAACTGTTTCAAAGCCAGATGAATCAACAACTTCAACTCAAGCACCGTCAGCTGACCCCACTCTGTGTTTTCATCGAACTCGATGCCGATCAAGGTGGCAATGTCAGAGTACTCATCCAGCTCATTGTTTTCCAGGCGTTCCAGCAGGGCTGACAAGCTGGCATTGTCCAGGCGATGCAAATTCAGAATGTCGGCGCGAAACAGCAAGGCCTTGTTGGTGTTGTCCCAGATCAAATCTTCGATGGAGTACACCTCGGAATACCCAGGCACCAAAATCCGGCAGGCGATGGCACCCAACTGGTCATAGACCGCGGTGTAAACCTCTTTGCCCATGTCTTTGAGAATGCCCAACAAAGTGACCGCTTCCTCGGCATTGCTGTTTTCACCTTGGCCAGAAAAATCCCATTCCACAAATTCAAAATCTGCTTTGGCGCTGAAAAAGCGCCACGACACGATGCCGCTGGAATCGATGAAGTGCTCCACAAAGTTATTGGGCTCAGTGACCGCGTTGCTCTCAAACGTGGGCGGGGGCAAATCATTCAGGCCTTCAAAACTGCGGCCTTGCAGCAGCTCGGTCAGGCTGCGTTCCAGCGCCACCTCCAAGCTGGGGTGCGCGCCAAACGATGCAAAAACACCACCCGTGCGTGGGTTCATCAAGGTCACGCACATGACCGGGTAGGCCCCGCCCAGCGACGCGTCTTTCACCAGCACCGGAAAGCCTTGCTCTTCGAGGCCTTGAATGCCGGCCAGGATGCCGGGGTATTTGGCCAGCACATCTTGCGGCACATCTGGCAAACAGATTTCACCTTCGATGATTTCGCGTTTGACCGCCCGCTCAAAAATTTCGGACAGGCACTGCACCTGCGCTTCGGCCAGCGTGTTGCCCGCACTCATGCCATTGCTGACAAACAGGTTTTCAATCAGGTTGGAAGGGAAGTACACCACCTCGCCGTCCGAATGCCGCACATACGGCAGGCAACAGATGCCGCGCGCGGTGTTGCCGGAGTTGGTGTCCACCAGATGCGAGCCACGCAACTCGCCATCGGGGTTGTAAATGTTGCGGCAGTACGCGTCCAGAATTTCAGCGGGCAGCGCATCTTTTTTGCCCGGTTTGAACCAGCGCTCATTCGGGTAATGCACAAATGCAGCGTTGGCGATGTCTTCTCCCCAAAAGGCACCGGCGTAGAAATGGTTGTTGTTGAGCCGCTCAATGTATTCACCCAAGGCCGAGGCCAAGGCGCTTTCCTTGGTCGCGCCCTTGCCATTGGTAAAGCACATGGGCGAATGCGCGTCGCGGATGTGCAAGGACCACACATTGGGAATGATGTTGCGCCACGAAGCAATTTCAATCTTGATGCCCAAGCTGGCCAAAATGCCCGACATGTTGGCGATGGTTTGCTCGAGCGGTAGATCCTTGCCCGCAATAAACGTGTGGGAGTCAGCGCTGGGCTTGAGCGTCAGCAAAGACTGCGCATCGGCATCCAGGTTGTCGACTTCCTCGATGACAAACGTGGGGCCCGCTTGCACGACTTTTTTAACCGTGCAACGCTCAATCGATTTCAAAATCCCGCGCCGATCAACCTCTTCAATGTCGGACGGCAACTCCACCTGGATTTTAAAAATCTGCTGGTAGCGGTCCTCTGGATCGACGATGTTGTTTTGCGAAAGACGGATGTTTTCGGTCGGAATATTGCGCGTCACGCAGTACAGCTTGACAAAGTACGCTGCACACAAAGCCGATGAGGCCAAAAAATAATCGAACGGTCCCGGGGCCGAACCATCGCCCTTGTAACGGACAGGCTGATCAGCGACGACCGTGAAGTCATCGAATTTGGCTTCAAGACGAAGCTTGTCAAGAAAGTTGACTTTGATTTCCATGGCAGATTTTTCAAATGAAGAGGAATGGACCTACCACGGTGCAGTAGAGCGTTCGGAGGGGTGATTATCTCTGTATGGGAAATCGGCTTCGGGCGGGCTTGAGGGTCAGAGCGGGCCCAAAGAAACGCGCCGTTACAAGGCCCTATTGGTCCTGAAGCACCGACACAGTTGACGCTATGTGCTTGAATTTCCGATCTATTGATTCGGCCCTGAGAAATTTCAATGCTCAACGATGTTGTAGGTCGGCGGTCGAAGACCCCGACATGGGCCTGTGCCCAAACCCCTCATGTCGGACTCTGGGAGATGACATACCCCACACATTTCAAACTTCTGCGTGCCGGATCAATATTCTTCTTACAACCTCATGGTCTGGATATGTCCAACATCAGTAGTGTCCGGTTTATTTGATAGCCAACTCGCTGCAAGCGAGTAACGGCAAGGGTTTCAGAGGTTTCATGGGTGTCCACGATTTGAATTTTATTTTGCACACTAGGCATGCTCCAAGGGTTCAATCACCTGGAGATGCCCATGAACGCAGGCAAAACCTTGTTCGCGCAGGTCATGGACTTTGTGCCCTGGAAGACCTTTGGTCGCATCGTCGATCGCCATCGCGGCGATGCTGGGGTGCGCACGCTCAGTTGTACCGAGCTGTTTCGCATCATGGCGTTTGCCCAACTGACTTGGCGCGAGTCTTTGCGCGACATCGAAGCATGTTTGACGGCCAATCAGTCCAAACTTTTTCACATGGGCATGCGCCACATTCCTGCACGCTCGACGCTGGCCGATGCCCTGAACTCTCGCGACTGGCGTATTTACCATGCTCTGGCGATGCGATTGATCGACCGAGCCCGCAGACTGTATGCACAAGAACCCATGGGCGTGGATTTGGATGCCACCGTCTACGCCTTGGACTCCACCACCATCGACCTGTGTCTGGGTTTGTTCGACTGGGCACCGTTTCGCTCCACCAAGGCCGCTGTGAAGATGCACACCTTGCTGGACTTGCGCGGTGCAATTCCTGCCTTCATCCACATCAGCGACGGCAAGATGCACGATGTGCATGTGCTGGACATGCTGCCCATCGAGGCGGGCGCTTTCTACATCATGGACAGGGGCTATCTGGACTTCTCTCGCCTGTACACCATGCACCAGTGCGCCGCCTTCTTCTTCACCCGTGCCAAGAGCAATATGAACGCCCGGCGTGTGTACTCGGCCCCTGTAGACAGAACCACGGGCCTTGTCTGCGATCAGACCATTGCGCTCAATGGGCACTACGCCAGCAAGGACTACCCCGAGCACTTGCGGCGCATCAAGTTCAAGGACCCGCAGACGGCAAAGGTGTTGGTCTTTCTGACCAACAACATGACACTGCCAGCGTTGACCATCACAGCCCTGTACAAGAACCGTTGGCAGGTCGAGTTGTTCTTCAAATGGATCAAGCAGCATCTGCGAATCAAGAAGTTTTTGGGCACCAGCGAGAACGCAGTCAAGACGCAAATCTGGTGCGCCGTGGCCACTTACGTGCTGATTGCCGTTGTCAAGAAGGAGTTGCAATTGAAAGCCTCGCTCTACACTTTTCTACAGATTTTGTCGGTGTCTGTTTTCGAGAAAACCTCGATTTCATGCGCCTTGCAGAGCGATGCCTACACAAACGCAACACCGGACTGCGCTAAGCAGTTGAATTTGTTCACTTTTTAACCGGACACTACTGCATGTCGGACTCTTCGAGTGCAGACCTACGGGAATGCGGTGTTTTTGTAGGTCGGCGGTCGAAGACCCCGACATGTGCAAGCGGATCAGCCTGGTGCTGAATCAAAGTGGTGGGTCACCCATGTCGGACTCTTCGAGTGCCGACCTACGGGAATGTGGTGTTTTTGTAGGTCGGTGGTCGAAGACCCCGACATGTGCGCGGATCAGCCTGGTGCTGAATCAAAGTGGTGGGTCACCCATGTCGGACTCTTCGAGTGCCGACCTACGGGAATGCGGTGTTTTTGTAGGTCGGTGGTCGAAGACCCCGACATGTGCATGAATGCCCAGTGTCATTGAATCTGGCGCCATGGCGACACACCTGGGGCGTGCAGGTGCCAGACAGGGGGCAAGATGGCTGACTTGAACGCAGATGACGCCGGGTGGGGGCAACCAGTTCACGCAAGACGTGCCCCATGCGGCGTTTAAGCTGCCCTGATCTGAAACCCATGACGGCCCCTGCCATGCTGGACACGCAATCACTGCCCCATTATTTTTCTGCGGAACATGAGGAATATCGCGCTTCGCTGCGCGATTTTGTGGCCCTCGAAATCACGCCCCACGTTCATGACTGGGACGAAGCCGAGACCTTCCCTCGCGATCTGTACCAGCGCATTGCTCGCCTGGGCGTCTTGGGCATTGGTTATCCCGAAGCCCTGGGCGGCACACCGGCCGATCTCTTTTTCCACATCATCACGGCCGAAGAAATGGCGCGTTCGGGTAGCGGTGGCGTGTCGGCTTCGCTGCTCTCTCACACCATTGGCCTGCCCCCCATTGCCAATTACGGCAGCCAGGCCCTGCAGCAGCGCATCGTGCCTGCTGTACTGCGCGGTGAAAAAATTGCCGCACTGGCCGTGACCGAACCCGGCGGCGGCTCGGATGTGGCCGCGCTCAAAACCACGGCTGTGCTGGATGGTGACCACTATGTGGTCAACGGTGAAAAAGTCTTCATCACCTCGGGCATGCGGGCTGACTATTTCACGGTGGCGGTTCGCACCGACCCGGCCAACCAGGGCGCGGGCGGCATCTCGGCCCTGATGATCGAGGCTGACACCCCAGGCTTTACCCGCACGCCCTTTAAGAAGATGGGCTGGTGGTCTTCGGACACGGCGCAGCTGCGCTTTGACAACGTGCGTGTGCCGGTGGCGAACCTGCTGGGGGTAGAAAACCAGGGCTTCAAGGTGTTCATGAACAACTTCAACGCCGAGCGCCTGGGCATGTCGGCGCAGGCCTGCATGTTTGCCCAGGTGTGCCTGCAAGAAGCCACCGATTGGGCGCGTGAGCGCCAGACCTTTGGCCAGCCGCTGTCGCAGCGCCAAGTGATCCGCCACAAGCTGGTGGACATGGCCATGAAGATCGAGGCCGCCCGCAGTCTGGTGTACGAACTGGCCTGGCAGGTTGAGCACCGACAAGGTGACCCCGCACACTTGGTGGCGCGTACCTGCATGGCCAAAATTTTGTCCACGCAAGCCATGCAGTTTTGCGCCGATCAGGCCGTGCAAATTCTGGGCGGCATGGGTTTCATGCGCGGCACACGCTGCGAGCGCATTTACCGCGAGGTCAAGGTCATGATGATCGGTGGCGGCTCAGAAGAAATCATGAAAGACCTGGCTGCACGGCAGCTGGGCATTTGAGGCCAAGGACAAGCCATGACATCCCTCTGTGACGACCTGCTGGGTGAATACCGCGCTCTGGCCGATTTGTGCGACACCCTGACCCCCGCGCAGTGGCAGATGCGCACGGACTTTTATGACTGGACGCCTTGGGATGAAATCGCCCACCTGGCTTTTTTCGATGAAACCGCGCTGCAAGCCGTCACCGATGCGGCCGCATTTGCCAAGGACATGCCTTCGCTGGTCCGGGTGATGCTGCGGGGCGACCCGATCCGTGGGGTGGCGCGTGATCATTTTGGCGATCTGTCAGGGCCTGCTTTGTTGGCCTTGTGGCGTCAGCGACATGAAGCGCTGGTGGCGGCCCTGGCCCCGCTGGACCCCAAGGCGCGTCTGCCTTGGTATGGGCCGGACATGAGTGCCCGCTCTTTTGCCACGGCACGCCTGATGGAAACCTGGGCCCATGGCCAGGACATCTGGGACATGCTGGGCCGCACACGCGAACTCAGTCCTGGCCTGCGTCACATCGCCCATCTGGGGGTGACGACGTATGGCTGGACCTTTGTTAACCGGGGCTTGCCAGTGCCGCAACCTGTACCGCATGTGGACTTGGTGGCGCCCGATGGCAGCCATTGGACTTGGGGAGAGCCGTCTGCCACCGACTGCGTGACGGGGCCTGCCATGGACTTTGCCTTGCTGGTGACCCAGCGGCGTCACCGCGATGACACCGCTTTGCGTTGGGCGGGCGCAGGGGCCGAGCAGTGGACTTTGATCGCGCAATGTTTTGCCGGTCCACCTGCCGATGGCCCAGCGCGAGGGGTGCGTGGCCGCGCCCGCTGAGCCAGGGGGTGTGCCCCTGCCCGAAGACGGCATGGCGGGGCAGGCCCTGACGCTGGACCTGGCACCGGCCTTGGCCCCCCGCCTGGCGCAGCGTCTGGAAGGGCTGGGCGCGCAGGCCTTGGCCGAGTTGTCGTACAGCAACCTCTGGCTGTTTCGAAGGCCCCACCATTACCGCTACCACGCCGGACCCTGGCCTTGCATCAGCGGTCAGACCTACGATGGCCAAGCCCATGCCTTGCCCCTGTTTGATGTGCGTGACGCCCCGGCGGCTGTGCTGGACGGGCTGCTCAGCCGCTTTGGCTGTCTGTACCCGCTGAGTGAACGCGAGGCCCAGCACTTTGATCTGGCGCACTACCGTGTCGAGACCCAGCGCGATGATGCCGATTACCTTTATCCCGCAGAGCAATTTCGCCATTACCCCGGTCGCGTGCTGCAAAAAAAACGCAACCTCATGGCCCAGCTGCTGGCGCAGCACAGCGTGACGGCCCAGCCTTATGAACTGACGCTGCAAGGCGATGCCCTGCAGGTCTTGCAAGGCTGGTTGCAGGACAAAGACAAAGCCCCAGGCGCTGCCGATGACCTGCCCTGCCGCGAGGCGCTGGCGCTGGCGCCGCAGTTGGGCTTGTCAGGTTTTGTGTACTGGGCCGACGCGCAGCCCGCCGGTTTTTTGCTGGCCGAAGCGTTGCAGCCGGGCGTGGTGGTGGTGCGCTTTGCCAAGGCCCTGGTGAACTTCAAGGGCATGGCCCAGTACATGTTTCACCACTTTGCGCTGTCTGCGCCGGGGCCTGTGCAATGGCTCAACTTCGAGCAAGACATGGGGCTGGCCAATTTCCGGCGCACCAAGCTCAGCTACCAGCCTGCGCAAATGATCCAGAAGTGGCGCGTCAGCCAGTTCTCGCAAGAGTCGTGATGCCCCATTCACTATGCTTGTTTCCAAGGCGCACCACCGCAGGTGGACTGCGTTTTTTTGATCTTCCCGATTGGTGAAAGTTTTCGACATGGCACACATTGAGTCCACCGTCTCCGTCAGCAGCC
Organism: Limnohabitans sp. T6-5; assembly: GCF_003063315.1. Classification (GTDB taxonomy): domain Bacteria; phylum Pseudomonadota; class Gammaproteobacteria; order Burkholderiales; family Burkholderiaceae_C; genus Limnohabitans_A. Next base: position 1,134,678 of record NZ_NERV01000001.1, on the reverse strand, counting down.
CTGCCTTTGTGGCCAACCGCGAGCAGATGCTGGCGCTGCTGGCGCAGGTGCGCGCTTATGAGCAGCGCACACACACCAAATCGGCCGCCTCGCGTGAGCGTTTTGAAAAGCGCCAGCAGCTTTTGCCGCGTGAACGGCTGGCCCTGCTGCTGGACCCGGGGGCACCTTTTCTGGAGTTGTCGACCCTGGCCGGTCTGGGCCTGGACACGCCCGATTTGGCACGCAGCGTGCCCGGGGGCGGGGTGATTGCGGGCATTGGCTTTGTCAGCGGCATCCGCTGCATGGTGCTGGCGTCCGACTCTGGCATTGATGCCGGTGCCCTGCAGCCCATGGGCCTGGACAAATTGCTGCGGGTGCAGGAAATCGCCCTGGACAACAAGCTGCCTTATGTGCAACTGGTTGAAAGCGCCGGGGCTAATTTGATGACGTATCGGGTCGAAGATTTTGTGCGCGGCGGCAATTCCTTTCGCAACCTGGCGCGCATCTCTGCGGCCGGGCTGCCCGTGGTCACGGTGACCCACGGCTCGTCCACCGCCGGTGGGGCGTACCAGACGGGCTTGTCGGACTACATCATCCTGGTGCGTGGCCGCTCGCGGGCCTTTTTGGCCGGGCCGCCGCTGCTCAAGGCGGCCACGGGCGAGGTCGCCACTGAAGAGGAGTTGGGTGGCGCTGTCATGCACACCGGCATCTCGGGCCTGGGCGACTACCTGGCCGAAGACGACCGCGATGGCCTGCGCATTGCCCGCGAGATCATGGGGCAAATCGAGTGGAATCGGGGCATGCCGACTCAGGCCCCGCGCAGCTTCAAGCCGCCGCGCTACGACGCCCAAGAGTTGTTGGGCATCATGCCCGCAGACCACAAACGGCCTGTGGACATGCGCCAGGTGATCGCCCGCATTGCCGATGACTCGGAGTTTCTGGAGTTTGGCGAAAACTACGGCAGCGCCACGGTGTGCGGGCATTTCAAGATCGAAGGCTGGCCGGTGGGCGTGATCACCAACAACGGCCCGATCGACCCGGCCGGTGCCACCAAGGCCACCCACTTCATCCAAGCCTGCTGCCAGTCGCGCACGCCCATCATCTACCTGAACAACACCACCGGCTTCATGGTGGGGCGCGCTTATGAAGAGGCGGGCATCATCAAGCACGGCTCCAAGATGATCCAGGCCGTGACCAATGCCACCGTGCCGCAAATCACCCTGTATTGCGGTGCCTCATTCGGGGCGGGTAATTACGGCATGTGTGGCCGGGGTTTTCATCCGCGCTTTTGCTTCAGCTGGCCCAACGCCAAGACCGCCGTCATGGGCGGCGAGCAGGCCGCAGGCACCATGCGCATCGTGACCGAAGCGGGCATGCGCCGCAAAGGCGAGGTGGACGAGGCCAAGCTTGACGACATGAGCCGACGCATCGTCGAGCGCTTTGACAGCCAGATGAGCGTGTTCACCACCAGCGCCCTGCTGCTGGACGATGGCGTGATCGACCCCCGCGACACCCGCGCCGTGCTGTCTAAAGTACTGGCCGTTTGCCGTGAGGCAGAGGCCCGTGAGCCGCAAAAAATGCAGTTCTCGGTGGCCCGTCCCTGACGGGCTGATGCTGACCACCATTCACGAATTCATCACATGTCAAAAGTCACACCATTTCACAAAGTTCTCATTGCCAATCGGGGCGAGATTGCGCTGCGGGTGATGCGCTCGGCGCGAGCGCTGGGCTACCGCACGGTGGCGGTGTACTCCACCGCCGACGCCCAAGCCAGCCATGTGCAGGCGGCCGACGAGGCGGTGTGCATTGGCGAGCCCTTGCCCGCGCAGTCCTACCTGAACATTGCGGCCATCCTCGAAGCGGCCCGGCTGTGCGGGGCCGATGCCATCCATCCCGGCTATGGTTTTTTGGCCGAAAACGAGGACTTTGCTGCTGCTTGCCGTGAGGCCGGGCTGGTCTTCATCGGCCCCTCGCCCGAAGCCATCCGGGCCATGGGCGACAAGGCGGGCGCCAAGCGGCTCATGATCGATGCAGGCGTGCCTTGCATTCCTGGCTACCAAGGGGCCGACCAAAGTGCGCAGCACCTGGCCGAACAGGCCACGCAACTGGGCTACCCGTTGATGATCAAGGCCACCGCAGGCGGCGGTGGGCGCGGCATGCGCCTGGTCACGCAGGCGCAAGACTTTGCCGAGCAATTGCGCAGTGCCCAGTCCGAAGCGCTCAACGCCTTTGGCGATGCCACCGTGATCCTGGAGCGGGCCATTGAGCAGCCGCGCCACATTGAAATCCAGGTCTTTGCGGACCGGCACGGCAACGCCATCCACCTGGGCGAGCGCGATTGCTCGGTGCAGCGGCGCCACCAAAAGCTGGTGGAAGAGGCGCCGTCGCCTGCTGTCGATGCGGCATTGCGCGAGCGCATGGGGGCCACCGCGGTGGCGGCGGTCAAAGCCATTGCCTACGAGGGCGCGGGCACGCTGGAGTTCTTGCTCGATCAGGACGGGCACTACTACTTCATGGAGATGAACACCCGGCTGCAGGTGGAGCACCCGGTGACCGAAGCCATCACGGGGCTGGACCTGGTGGCTTGGCAGTTGCGTGTGGCGGCGGGCGAGGCCTTGCCGCTGACGCAGGCTGAGGTGGCGTTTGAGGGGCATGCCATCGAGGTGCGGCTGTGCGCCGAAGACGTGCCCCGGGGCTTCATGCCGCAAAGCGGCACCCTGAGCCGCTGGCAGTTGCCAGCCGGTGTGCGCGTGGAGCATGCGCTGCATTCAGGCGCGGTGATTCCGCCTTATTACGACTCGATGGTAGCCAAGCTGATTGCCCACGGCCAGACACGGGAAGAAGCCCGCCGCAAGCTCATGAATGCCCTGCACGATCTGGTGGCGCTGGGCGTGACGACCAATCAGGCGTTTTTGGGCCGGTGCCTAGCCCACCCCGTGTTTGCAGCAGGCCAGGCCAGCACGGCCTTCATCGCCCAGAATGAGGCCGCCCTGCTCGATGTGGATATGGCCGCGCAAGACAAAGCCGTGGCCGTGGCCGCTTGCTTGCTGCACCAGACTGCAGGGCGCAGCCTGCATGACCAGGACGCGCAGGGCGTGAGTGTGCATGGCGAGAGTGGCCAACGCCTGACCCACGCCTTGCCCATGGGCATGCGTCTGGCCATCGACGGTCAGGACATTCAGGTCAGCGTGGCACAAACAGGTCCGCAGCGCTTTGACGTGCGAGTGGGCGAGGCTTTGCACACCATCGACGTGGTGTCGCTGAGGCAGCATGAAGTCCGTTTCATTTTGGACCGTGTCATGCAGCATGTGGCCTTTGAGCGCGACGGGCACAGCCTGTGGCTGTTGCATGCGGGACGCCCGTATCAGGTGATCGACCGCACGCGCCAGCCCAGTGCGCGACAGGGGCAAGCCGGTGGCGATGGCAAAGTGCGCGCCAGCATGAATGGCCGCGTGGTCGCCGTGCTGGTGACCGTGGGCGAGCGCGTGCAGGCTAAGCAGCCCCTGGTCACCCTCGAAGCCATGAAGATGGAGCATGTGCACGCCGCGCCTGTGTCTGGCACGGTGGTGGCCTTGCACATCGCCACGGGCGAGCAGGTTCAAGCGGGCCGTGTGGTGGTCGAAATTGAGGCGGATGCCGTCGCCGTTCATACTGAACAAGCGCCAACGATGGATTTGGCCCGAAGATGATGTCGCTGACCCTCTCCTGTAGGAGCGGCGCCCTCGCCGCGATGCAGCGCCCACCCTCCACCGGTTGCACCTGCACATGCCCATTCACAGCCCAACAAGGACACACACCATGAATGAATTAGCCGCTGTCTTGCACGAAGTGAAGGGCCCCACCTTCTGGATCACCATCAACCGCCCGGACAAGCGCAATGCCATCAATGACGAGGTGGTTCAGGGCCTGCGCGAAGGCCTGCGCCTGGCGCATGCCGACCCCGAGGTGCGCGCCGTGGTTCTGACCGGGGCCGGAGACAAAGCCTTTTGTGCCGGTGGCGACTTGCAACCCGGCAAGGGCTTTAATTTTGACCATTCCAAGCCCAATTCGGCCTATGCCGATTTGCTGCGCGCCGCGCAAAACGCCACCTTGCCCCTGATTGCCCGCATCAACGGCACCTGCATGGCCGGTGGCATGGGCCTGGCCTGCATGACTGATTTCGCCATTGCCGCCGACCATGCGCTGTTTGGCTTGCCAGAGGTCAAGGTGGGCGTGTTCCCGATGCAGGTCATGAGCTTGCTGAAAGACTTGGTGCCGCCGCGCACCGTGCGCGAATGGGCCATCACCGGTGAGCCATTTTCTGCCCATGAGGCCCAGCAAGCGGGGCTGGTCAACCATGTGGTGCCCAGCGCCGAGCTGGATGCCAAAACCCAATGGTTGATTGAGCGCATCGTGAACAAATCACCCACCGCCATCCGGCGCGGCAAATACGCCATGCGCGCCATCGAGGCCATGTCTTTTGACCAGGCCATTGCCTACACCGAAAGCCAGATCGCCCTGCTGGCCATGACCGAAGATGCACGCGAAGGCCTGGCTGCCTTCAACGAAAAGCGCAAGCCCCTCTGGACGGGGCGCTGAACAGTTGGCTCCGGCACAGACCCGTGTCGGGGCCGAAGCCGCCGACCTGAAAGACGCCCTGTAGGTCGGCACTCGCAGAGTCCGACATGTCCCCGATCACCGATACCTTGTGCCAAGGCACGAGCGATTGGCGCTTATATGTCAAGCGGCATGTTGTTGACTTGGGTCAAACAAGGTGACGCAGGGGTTTGACGATTCCATTGAATGGCTGTCATTCTGCGGCCTGCACATTCGCCCTGCCCGGAAAGTCCTCAGATGCCTTTTTTGGCCCGATTTCGCCGCCGTCCCGCAGACTCGACCTCCGTTCAGACAGTCGCAGACGGCGCTTATTGGAGCAGTCCTGCTGAAAAGCTGCTGCAAGCGCTGCACTCATCGCCCAATGGCTTGGCACAAAGCCAGGCCGAATTGAGGCTCAAGCGTCTGGGGCCCAATGTCCTGGCGGCGTCGACGACTTCTTCGACCTGGGGTTTGCTGCTCAGTCAATTCAAAAGTCCACTGGTCTTGATCCTGATCGTGGCTTCGGTCATCTCGATGTTTGCGGCCGAGTGGATCGACGCCGGGGTGGTGCTGACCATTGTGCTGGGCAGCACCTTGCTGGGCTTTGGGCAGGAGTTCATCGCGGGCAATGCGATTGAAAAGCTGCGCATCCAAGTCAAGATCCATTCTCAGGTGCTGCGCGATGGCCGGGCACAGAACCAGGCCTCTGACGCGGTGGTGCCGGGTGATGTGGTCTTGTTGTCGGCAGGCAGCTTGATTCCGGCCGACGGGGTGGTGTTGGAGGCCAAAGACTTTTTCATCAATCAGGCGGTGCTCACCGGGGAGACGTTCCCGGTGGAAAAACGGCCCGGTGTGGTCCATGCGCAGGCCAGTCTGAGTGAGCGCAGCAATGGGGTGTTCATGGGCACCAGTGTGAGCAGTGGCACAGCGCGCATGCTGGTGGTGCAAACGGGTCCATCTACCGTGTTCGGGCAGATCGCAGGCAAGCTGGCGCTGCGCCCGGCCTTGACCGAATTTGAGCGGGGCATTCACCGGTTTGGGTATTTACTCACCCGCATCATGCTGGTGATGGTGGTGATTGTTTTGGCGATCAATATTTTCATGGCCAAGCCGCCGATTGATTCTTTGCTGTTTGCCTTGGCGCTGGCCGTGGGGCTCACACCGGAGTTGTTGCCCGCCATCGTCAGTATCACCTTGTCACATGGCGCCAAGCGCATGGCCAAGCTGGGGGTGATTGTGCGTCGCCTCAATTCAATCGAGAACCTGGGGGCGATGGATGTCCTGTGCACCGACAAGACCGGCACCCTGACGGCGGGTGTGGTGGCGCTGGATGGCGCTTTCGATGCGCAGGGACAAGCGTCAGCCAGGGTGCTGGAATTGGCGGGGATCAACGCGCAGTTTCAGTCTGGACTGGCCAATCCGCTCGATGAGGCCGTGACGTCGGCTTTGCAAAAAGCGCAAGTTGACGTGCGTCTTGTGCACAAGCGCGATGAAATTCCGTACGACTTTGTGCGCAAGTGTTTGTCGGTGGTGGTCGATGACCCCAAGGGCTGCACCTTGATCACCAAGGGCGCGCTCGACAAGGTGCTGGCGCGTTGTGTCAGTGTGGGCGATGGGCAGCCGCTGGATGCGGCCTGGGCGCAACGCATCGATGCGCAATTTGATGCCTGGAGCGAGCAGGGATATCGGGTCTTGGGCGTGGCTTCCAGGGCGATCGACCCGCGCAGCGTGCCCTACACCCGTGACGATGAAAGTGCTTTGAATTTTGAAGGATTCCTACTGTTCATGGACCCGCCCAAGCCCGATGTGCAGAAGACCTTGCTGGACTTGGCACAGCGGGGCGTCAAGCTCAAGATCATCACGGGCGACAACCACAAGGTGGCCCGGCATGTGGCCGCAGCCGTGGGTTTGCCGGTGAACCGTGTGGTGACCGGGCGTGATCTGCTCGATTTGGGCGACGAAGCCTTGATGCACATCGTCAAAGAGGTGACGGTGTTTGCCGAGGTGGACCCGAACCAGAAAGAGCGCATTATCCTGGCCCTGCAAAAAACAGGTCATGTGGTGGGCTACATGGGCGATGGCATCAACGATGCGCTGGCCTTGCACTCGGCCGATGTGGGCATCTCGGTGGACACAGCGGTGGATGTGGCCAAGGATGCCGCTGACTTTGTGCTGCTGCGCAAGGATCTGGATATTTTGTGCGAAGGCATTGACGAGGGGCGCATGACCTTTGCCAACACGCTCAAATACATCCTGACCACCATCAGTGCCAACTTTGGCAACATGGTCAGCATGGCGGTGGCCTCGGTCTTCTTGCCGTTTTTGCCGCTGTTGGCCTCGCAAATTTTGCTCAACAGTTTTCTGGCCGACATTCCGGCCACCACCATTGCGGGTGACCGGGTCGATCCGGAGTCAGTGGCCCAACCGCGTCATTGGGACACGGTGTTCATTCGCAACTACATGGTGGTGTTTGGGTTGCTCAGTTCGGCATTTGACTTCATGGCGTTTGGGGTTTTGCTGTGGATTTTCCAGGCTGTGCCCGACGAATTCAGGACGGGCTGGTTCATTGTGTCCTTGCTGACCCAGTTGGTGATTGCCATGGTGGTCAGAACACGCCGGCCCTTTTACCGCAGCCGTCCAGGCACTGGCTTGTGGGTCAGCAGTGCGGTGGTGTTGTGTGTGGCACTGACCTTGCCTTATTGGCCTTTCAGTCCTTTGTTTGGGTTTGTGCCTTTGCCTGCCTCATTGATGCTCGGTCTGGTCGGATTGACGCTGGCTTATGTGCTCGCGGTTGAGGTGACCAAAAAGCGTTTTTACAGGCATGCGGCTGTAAAGCGGGAGTCTGCGGTGCCCACTTCGCGTCAAGGGTTATAAGCGGCATGGCGCTTTTGCTCGCGCAGCATGAACAGATAAAGACTTTCCACCTTTTCTCGGGCCCAGGGCGTCTTGCGTAGGAATTTCAAGCTGGAGCCCACACTGGGCTCATGGGTGAAGCAGCGAATCGGGATGCGGCTGCCCAGATCAGCCCAGCCGTAATGGTCAGCCAGTTGTGTGACGAGGGCTTCCAGGGTCAGGCCGTGCAGTGGGTTGCGCGGTTGTTCGGATGGGGCAGGGATCGGTTGCATGGCTTGCATTTTCTTCTGTTTTTGTGTGTCCAGATTCACTTGTGCTTGAAGGGGTGGTTTGCGCGTGATTTTTGTGCAAGACAGTGGTTTATCGCACAGACGCACGATGACGATATTTTCAAGAATGAGACTGGGTCTCGAGTGTCTTGACCAAGCGTATTGACATAGCTTTTTGCGATCCCCCCACCGTTTTTTTTCAAATGTTGGCGCTTGTCCGTACGATCAAAAAGGTATTTAAACGTGATGCATGCACGCTGGTTCTTGACGGGTTTTTGCCATTATCGAGAAGGACTATTCATTGGTACTTTCTGAGGGCCAATTGGAAAATCAGCTTTTGGCTTTGTTGCCAGCAGCGGACAAGGCGCGATGGTTGCCGCTGTTGAAATACGTTTATTTACGGCAAGGTCAATCGCTTTATATATCGGGGCAGGCCTTGAATTATGTGTACTTTCCGATGGGGTCCATCGTTGCATTGCATGGCATGAGCCAAAGTGGCTTGATGTCTGAATTGGCATTGATTGGACGTGAAGGTCTGGTCGGGATCGTCAGTTTCCTGGGCGGGGGCTCCAGTACCAGCGATGCAATCGTTTTATCGTCAGGGCCTGCTTTGCGCATGGGGGCTATGGCAATGCGGTACGAGTTTGAAAATTCGAGTGCTGTGATGTCATTGATGTTGAGATACACGCAGGCCCTCATTTCTCAAATGGCCCAGACGGCCGTGTGCAATCAGTACCATACGGTTGACCAGGCCATGAGCCGTTTGCTGCTTTTAAGCCTGGACTGCGTGCAGTCGACTGAACTGAACATGACTCAGGGATTGATTGCTCAGGTATTGGGTGTGCGCAGAGAACGGGTGAGCGAGGCGGCTGTACGATTGCAACGCGCCAGATTGATCCAATATTCTCGCGGACGTATTGTGGTGCTGGACCGCAGCGGCTTGGCGCATGGCAGCTGTGAGTGCTATGGAGCGATCAAGAAAGAATATGAACGTCTTTTACCCGCCACTTGGGTGCCATGATGTCGACTTCGCACACGACTGCTCCGCTGAAACAGGGTGAGCTTGATGCATCCAGTGGGATGACCCGTTTGGTGGGCTTGGGTACCTCTGCTGGAGGGTTGCAAGCTCTAAAAGCATTTTTTGCGCATGTGCCACTGCACTCTGGACTGGCCTATGTTGTGCTGCAACACATGGGCCCTGACCACAAAACCTCGTTGTCCCATTTGCTGTCCCGCGTGACTGCACTGCCTATGCACGATGTGCAAGAGGTGACGGTGGTGCAAGCCAATGCGGTGTATGTCATGCCCTCTGGAGGGGAATTGACATTGGCGCATGGTTGTCTGCACTTTCGGGCGTCAACAACTGCGCAGGTGTCGCATCATCCGATTGATGTTTTTTTTCAGACTCTGGCTCAGGAGCAAGGGATTCAGGCCATTGGGGTGCTGTTATCGGGTATGGGAAACGATGGTGTCGCAGGCCTGCGGGCTATTGAGGCCCAAGGTGGCTTGACCTTTGCCCAGCAGCCTGAAACGGCTAGTTTTCCATCCATGCCTCAAAGTGCCATTGATGCGGGTTGTGTACGTGTGGTGGCGATCCCGGAGGACATGCCAGACCGGATCATTCAAATGGTGCATGAACAGGGCAGTGGCACGGCAGCCTCTGTACCAGTACAGGGCCAAGCATTGAACACGATTTTGAATTTGCTTCGAGAGCACACCAAGAACGACATGTCCATGTACAAGACCAGCACCATATTGCGCCGAATTAAGAGGCGAATGGTGGCGCATGGCGTGACAGTCATGGACGATTACATCAAATTGTTGCGTGGCAATGCGCAAGAGCTGGACTTTCTCTTCGCTGAAATGCTGATTGGCGTGACCGCATTTTTCAGAGATTCCGAGGTCTGGAATGATTTGAAAAATAAGGTGTTGCCGGACCTGATTCAATCGCGTGTTCATAAAGGTATGTTGCGAGCGTGGGTTGTGGGATGCTCAAGCGGTGAAGAAGCCTACACCCTGGCCATGATTTTTCAGGAGTTGCAAGATAGTCAACCACATCTACTGGACTTGCGCCTGCAAATATTTGCCACCGACTTGAATCCACACGCCATAACCGTAGCTCGCAAAGCCTGGTATTCCGCCAAGGCTGTGCAGGGCATGGGGCATGAGCGTCTGGAGAGGTTTTTTACCCCGCACTTGGGTGGGTTTGTTATCCGTCCAGCCATTCGCGGCATGGTGCTTTTTGCACGGCATGACGTGATCCTTGATCCACCGTTTACGCAATTGGATGTGTTGACCTGCCGCAATGTGCTGATTTACTTCAATGCAGCATTGCAGCATCGCCTGTTGCCCCTTTTTCACTACAGTTTGCGTTCGGGCGGTGTGTTGATTTTGGGTGGTGCTGAGACTGTGGGGCGATCGCATGCACTGTTCACACCATTGGTTTCCAAATCACGGATTTTTCGACGCAATGATTTGCCGTTGTTACCTGGTGCTGTCGATTTTCCTGTTCAACGCTCAATACCTATACCCATGCATGTTCCAGAAATTCTTGCACCATCGCTCCCCAACTTGCAGTCGATGGTAGAGAAAATGTTGCTTCAAAACTTCACTCCTCCAGCGGTGCTCGTCAATGAGGCGGGCGATATCCTGTACATCAATGGACGCATAGGCCATTATCTGGAGCCTGCTGCGGGCAACGCCAACTGGAATGTTCATGTGATGGCCATTCCATGTTTGCGAGCCCCTTTGGCCGTAGCCCTGCGTCAGTCACTTAAAACACAACAACCCGTGTCTGTCCAGGTGCAACAACTGGAAGATGAAATGCCTTGTAGTTTGCTGTTGACCGTGCAAGCGTTGCAAGAGCCCCAGGCTTTGTCTGGCATGGTCATGGTGATTTTCAAAGAGATGGACATGCCGGTGACCGGTGGTGACTTTCAGGCCATACCAGCGCCAGATCATTCCTTGATGTCAGAGCTGCAAAATGCGCGTGAAGAAATTTTGACCTTGCGCCATGAAATGAAAACTTTCAAGGAAACCTTGCAAGCATCCAATGAATCCTTGCAATCGATGAATGAAGAGTTGCAATCAGCCAACGAGGAGTTGACCACCTCCAAAGAAGAAGGTCAGTCGATGAATGAGGAACTGCAGACCCTCAACGGAGAATTACAAAGTCGTTTGGATGATTTGGCGCTGGCCCAAAGTGACATGCAAAACCTGCTCAACAGCACAGACATTGCCATGCTTTTTTTAGACAATGATTTGAATGTCAGGCGCTACACCGAGAAGGCTACAGGCATCTTCCATTTTCGAGAGGGTGATGTGGGGCGGCCGTTTAGCGATGTGTCCAATACACTGGACTACTCCGATCTGAAGATTGACCTGATGGAGACCTTGAAGACACTGACGCCATGCAACAAGTCAATTGCATCGAGCGATGGGCGGTGGTTCACGATTCGGATCATGCCTTATCGCACCGTGACAAACACGATTCAGGGCGCTGTGTTGACTTTTGTTGACATCACCCAAGCCAAAGACCTTGAGTTGAGATTGCGCCAAACCCAAGCCACCAACCCTAACCAGGTACCACTGCCATGACTTCGCCCAAAAAATTCACTTTAACGTCCACCGCATTGCGTGCGCGCGCTCAAGCTCAGTTGAAAGGCGATGCCACAGGCACCTGGATTGATGCCACGCAAGCTTTGCGCGTTTTATTCGATCTGGCGGCCAACGTGGATACTGCAGCCGATGCCTTGGCGCTGTTGCATGAGCTTCAGGTGTATCAGGTGGAGCTGGATTTGCAGACCGAAGAGCTGACTCAGTCGCGTCAGGACCTGGAGTCCATGCTGGCAACACAACGTCAACTTTATGATGCTTCACCCAGTGCACATCTGGTGGTGGATGCCCAGGGACGGCTGATCGATTTAAATGTTACCGCAGCACAAGATTTGGGTGTGGATTCAGCAGGCCGCAATGGCTTGGTGGGGCAAAGAATGGATGCCTGCTTGACCGCAGAAAGTGCCCGGCAACTGCAGTCGCGTGTCTTGGCATTGAAACAGCGATCTCCCTCGCCGTCATTTTTGCTGAATCTGAAAACACAAAAAGGTACACCCCACCAGGTGTGCGCCTCTTTGCGTCAAAACCCTGCCGCAACAGGCTATGTCCTTGCCTGGGTGAGTTGGCCCGTGATCTGATTCTTTTGATGTTGGACACACAGGTGGTGTCTTCCGTTGCCGATGGAAAGTTTCATGTTTACACCACGGATCGGGTCGGTGAAGGTATGGCTTTATAGACGGTCTTGCCATTTGGCGATGGGGGTGTGCATGGGTACGGTGTCGACACTTTTTTGGGGCGAGCGCAAAAGTCTTTGTTGCGTTATCGCCGTGCGTGCGAGGGGTTGAATATCAAGCACTCTCATGCTCTATCGCATGAGAATTCGTGCAAGAGGATGGTGTGAGGGTTGTCACACTGGATGTGCATGATGATGCATCGACTTACCCGTATTCTGGAAATTTACTGGTTTGAAAGTAGTGGGATTCACCAATTCCGATGATGGTGTGCTTTGTGCTCTGACTTTAAGCTGAGTGGGATGGTCAATGGTCGTTTTCTTTTGTAGAGAACGCTGTTTGAAGTTTCATTGATAAGGACGGCATCCCGTGTGTATAGATATTGTTCTTGCCGACCCCTATCCAGTCATGCTGGACGGCTTGTCTCATGTGTTCGGTGCGTCGCCAGATTTTTCAGTCAAGTCATGCGTCAAAAATGGTGATGACGCTTTGCATGCTTTGCTTCACCATCAACCTCATATTTTGGTGATGGATCTGTCGTTGACCCAACGCAGCGGTTTGTCCCTGCTGGAGGAAATCAAAGGACAGAATTTGCGTGCACGGCCCATTGTGTTCACGGGGGCGCCAGTGGGTGAGGTGATGCGCGCTATTGATATGGACATTCCGGGACTTGTGTCCAAGGAGAAGGCCAGTCATGTGTTGACGCGTTGCATCAAGTCCGTTCACGAGGGGGGCAAGTGGCTGGACCGCGATTTGACTGTGAAAACAATGTCCTTGTTGCTGGAGCAACAAAAGAAAAATGGGCAGGCTTCGCATCTTTTGACGCCTCGTGAAATGATGGTGGCTCGCATGGTGACAGAGGGTTGGCCTAATAAAAAAATTGCCAGCAAATTGTTCATCAGTGAAGGTACTGCCAAGTTGCATCTGCATCACATTTATCAAAAACTCAATTGTCCTGGGCGCATGTCATTGCAACGTTACATGCAGGAGCATGGATTGGTGTGATGCCTGCTAAGCGGTTGCAGCGCTGTCGCTGCACCCTGTTTCCCATTCAGGAGTCGACATGACTGACGTAAAAAAGGTGCTTGGAAACACCTACATAGAGCACATCACAGAGCATTACCGCAAGGCTTCGGAAGAGCTGCTGCATGCTTATCAACGTAACAAGGAGGCCATGCATCACCATGAGGTTGGCGCTTTCAAGGCGGCATTGCATCACGCCAGATTGTCCAAGCATCATTCATTCAATGCGCATGAGCATTTGAACGAAGCTTTGGAAATTTCCGAAAAAATGCACGGTGTAGATGTGTCACTTGGTTCACGCGGAGATGGAAGGGGAGGACCATTTTTTCAGTGACACAAATGAATTGTAAAAATGCTATTCATATGTGCTATTGCGCACATCTAGTTGGGATATACCTGTATAAACTTTTCTGGTGACATACAAGTAGGCCCTTATTTTTCGGACAGGTGCATGACGGGCCTATGGCAGTCAATCCACAGGTTTTTTTGACTCATGCTTCTAGGAGTTTCTATGTCCATTCGAGTTTTGCTTTCTTCCAAACACAAGGCGGTGTCTGAAGGAATAGCCGCTTTTCTGCGAACCCATCATGACATGGATCTCGTAGGTATGGCAGACAGTGAGGCACGCACGCATGAGCTGTGTGATGAGGTGGATCCGGATGTCGTTTTGTTTGGCATGCATTCAAACGACACCCAGGATTTGAAGTTGATGCATCAGATTTCTAGTCGCCAGCCGCCCAGAAACACAGTGGCTTTTTGCAGCCCATCGGATCGGCATGCCATCATAGAAATTCTGGATGCGGGGGCCAAAGGCTATGTGTCCACGACCAGCAGCATTGACGAGTTGATGACGGCGATACGAGCAGCGGCAGCAGGCCGAATTTATCTGTGTCAGGCGGCCGCTTCAGAGATGATGGACAGCGTTCGCAAAACCCGCTCTGGCGACATCAGCGTACGTGGTCAGTTGGGCTGGCGAGAAGAGCAAGTGTTGCGCTTGATTGCCGATGGCTATTCGTCCAAGGAAATAGCCCGCAATTTGCAGATCGCTCCCAGCACGGTGGAAGTGCATCGACGAAACATCATGCGCAAGGTTGGCTTGCACAAAGTGGCCGACTTGACACGTTATGCCATCCGCAATCAGATGGTCTCGGTCTGAAGTTGTAGGCGCTATCTGAGCAGACTGCTGAGTACTGTCGGAGACGTGCATATCTCTTGGTTGTTGTCATGACAAAATTTTTAGCTCTTGACAGGAAGTGGGGCTGTTTTGTCATCAGTATTTCATCAACTTATTAGGCACCTCCTTGAGTCGGTCATATGCTTTTTTGACTACGGTATAGCACTCGCATGAGCGTTTTTGGAGTTCACAGGTATCGAGCACCGTGATGCGACCTCGGCTGTAGTTGATGCCACCTTCTTTCATCAAACGGGAAGCTGCGTTGGTGACTCCTTCGCGGCGCACGCCCAGCATGTTGGCAATCATTTCATGCGTCAGATTGATGGTGTTCCCATCTTGCCTATCCAGTGTGAGCAGGAGGAGTCGGCACAATTGTTGATCAAGCGTGTGGTGTCTGTTGCAAACGGCCATTTGTGCCATTTGGGTGATCAGTACCTGATTGAAGCGTAAGAAAATTTTCTGCAGAGACATGCCTTCTTCTTGAAGGCTTGCTAACACGCTGCTCAGACGGATGCGGATGGCTTGACCTGCAATTTGGACCACGGCCCGATTTGGGGAATGCGCGGCGCCCGACAAGAGATAAAAGCCCACCAGCCCTTCTCGCCCAATCATGGCAATTTCTGTGGATGCGCCGTTTTCCAGCACATGAACCCAGGAAATGATGGCTGACGTCGGGAAATAAATGTGACTCACAATGCTGCCGGGCTCGCACAGTACCTTGCCCATTGGCAGATCGACGTACTCGAATTCAAATTTCCAGTTGGCATAAACGGATTCCGGGAGCAGTTCGAGTAGGGTGTTGCGGCGAGCAGTCATTGATGGATTCAAAGTTTCAGCTTTTTTTAAAAGTTCCTTAATTTTAGTTAAATCGAGGTAATGCAGTGTTTGGTATCGCACATTAAGTGTAGTATTTTTTGTGTGATGGTAACTTTTTGATGCATATCAAACAAGAGCCATATCGGAACTGCAGGCCATTTTTGGGAAATCTTCGCAATCAAGTATTTCCACCAGACCTCATGTACAGCTCAACAGACCTTGTTGCCGCAGCTCACAAGCGGCCAAGAGGATGTTCAGCCGGTACACGCCAAACATGTGTGCCAGAGGGCGCGGGTTAAAAAATGACGAAATGTACCCACGTACAGGGGGGATTGAATATAGCCCGATTAGTCAGCCAAATCATGGCAACGTATTTGTTGAAATATGCGATGCGAATATGGTTTGTTGTGATTAACTTGTTTTCAATGAATTAAATGTATTTATTTTTCTTGATGGATTTAACTTTCATGAAGTTTAAAGTTTTTAAGTCGTATCCACATGTATCCGTCATTGAAAAGAAAATGCAAAAAGATTAAAAATTGAAGCAACTTTCAGAATCATCACATTCGTTCATGCCCGGCTTAAAAAATCCAGGAGCAGGCGCAATAAGTCATATTTTGCGCACCCTCGAACCCGAACAGCCGTCTGGTCATGTCACTGACAAGCTGATCAAGACCTTCATGGCGTGCGTACACACGCCAGGCTCAGGCGGATGATTGAATGGCACTTGCCAGCGCTTCGGCCACTTTGATGCCGTCCACACTGGCCGACAAAATGCCACCGGCATAGCTGGCGCCTTCGCCTGCGGGATAAAGCCCTTGGGTGTTGGTGCTCTGGTAGTCTTCAGCGCGAGGAATGCGTAAAGGTGATGAGGTGCGGGTTTCCACACCTGTCATGACCGCATCGGCCATGTCGAAGCCTTTGAGCTTGCGGCCGAACACAGGCAAGGCTTCACGCATGGCGGCCACAGCGTAGTCGGGCAGCACCTCGGCCAGATCCACCAGTTTGACGCCAGGCTTGTACGAAGGCTGGACGCTGCCCCATAGGGTCGATGGGCGCCTTGCCAGAAAGTCGCCCACCAACTGGCCGGGGGCTTCGTAGTTGCTGCCCCCCACCAGGAAGGCGCGCGATTCGAGATGACGCTGCATCACGATGCCTGCCAGTGGATGTGTGACGGGTGGTTGTTGCTGCGCCATGGCATTCGCTTCCTGCGCCAGCTGTGCGCCCTCTGCTTCACCAAAGGCGGCTTGCCAGGAGGTGGTGTCCAGCGGGTAGTCGGGCGGGTCGATGCCCACCACCATGCCCGCATTGGCATTGCGCTCATTGCGCGAATATTGGCTCATGCCGTTGGTGACTACGCGGCCGGGCTCGCTGGTGGCCGCCACCACGGTGCCGCCGGGGCACATGCAAAAACTGTAGACTGCACGGCCGTTTTGCGCGTGGTGCACCAGCTTGTAGTCGGCTGCGCCCAGCAATGGGTGGCCCGCGTGGCGGCCCCAGCGGGCCAAGTCGATCACGCTTTGGGGGTGCTCGATGCGCACACCGATCGAAAACGCTTTGGCTTGCAGTGCCACCCCGCGCTTGTGCAGCATGACGAAAGTGTCTCGTGAGCTGTGACCCAGAGCCAGCACGACATGTCGCGTGGGCAGTGTGTGACTTTGACCTGTGCGCTGGTCGAGCACTTGCAGGCCGGTGATGTGTCGACCCTCTTGCTCAGGCGATAGCAGTACATCGGTGACGCGCTGCTCAAAACGGATCTCGCCGCCCAATGCAGCGATCTGTTCGCGGATGTTCTCGACCACCTTGACCAGCTTGAAGGTGCCAATGTGCGGGTGGGCGGCAAACAAAATGTCTGCAGGCGCGCCGGCTTTGACGAACTCATCCATGACCTTGCGTCCCAGATGACGCGGGTCCTTGATCTGGCTGTAGAGCTTGCCGTCACTGAAGGTGCCTGCACCGCCTTCGCCAAACTGCACATTGCTCTCGGGCTGCAACACCTTCCTGCGCCACAGACCCCAGGTGTCCTTGGTGCGTTCGCGCACCGTTTTGCCACGTTCCAGCACGATGGGCTTGAAGCCCATTTGCGCCAGGCTCAGCGCGGCAAACATGCCGCAAGGCCCGAAGCCCACCACCACTGGGCGCGCGCCTTCTTGGGCGCCAAAGCCTTCAGGCGCATGGCAAGGCGGGTGCCAAAGCATGTCGGGGGTAGGCTGAATGTGTGGATGGTTGTTGAATTTGTTCAGCAGTGTGGCTTCGGCCTTTGCATCACTGAGTGTGATGTCCACGATGAACACCGCGAGCAGCTCGACTTTGCGGGCATCGAAGCTGCGCTTGAACACATGAAGCGAGGCAATGTCTTGTTCGTCCATGCTCAGCGCTTTGGCCGCGAGCTGACGCAAGGCGGCTTCAGGATGCGGTGGCGGGGTGCGGTCTTCGACGGTTTCAGACGGTGCATCAGCAGCGCGACGCACCTCCACAGGCAGAGCAGACAGGGGCAGTTTGAGTTCGGAAATTCGTATCATGGTCGTGGCTTGTGGTTATCAAGCAAGAAGCCGTGATTATCCCTGCACCGGGCGCAGTCTTGCGCGAGTTGAGTTTCTGCGGCTGGGGTACGGAGATATCGAGGCTGAAGTCGCTGATCTGCTCAGCAGATGCGCGTTTGGTTGGCACTTGTCGGGGACTTCGACCGCCGTCCAGGTATACGGCCATGACCTTGTAGGTCGGTACTCGGAGAGTCCGACAATGGCCCGATTCACCTACAGCGCAAAAAATCGCAGTTGCCTCCATTACCCTTCGTCGGGGTCTTCGACTGCCGACCTACAAAGTTACTGGTCGGCAGATTCTGCGCTGACTTGGTGATGTGTCAGCCGACTCAAGCAGGCAGGAAGCCTTCGATCGACAGGTAGCGCTCGCCCGTGTCGTAGTTGAAGCCCAGCACGGTGGCGCCTGTGGGCAGCTCGGACAGTTTTTGCGCGATGGCCGCCAAGGTGGCGCCGGACGAGATGCCGACCAGCATGCCTTCTTCACGCGCTGAGCGGCGGGCGTATTCACGCGCGGCTTCGGCGTCGACCTGTATCACGCCGTCGAGCAATGAGGTGTCGAGGTTTTTGGGGATGAAGCCCGCGCCAATGCCCTGAATGGGGTGCGGTGCTGGGGCGCCGCCTGAGATGACAGGGGAAGCCGCAGGTTCGACCGCAAACACCTTGAGGTTGGGAAACTTGGCCTTGAGCACGCGGGCTGTGCCGGTCAGGTGGCCACCTGTGCCCACCCCGGTGATGAGGGCGTCAATGCCCTCGGGGAAATCGGCCAGAATTTCTTGCGCCGTGGTGCGCACATGCACGTCGATGTTGGCGGGGTTTTCAAACTGCTGGGGCATCCAGGCCCCGGGCGTGCTGGCCACCAGCTCTTCGGCGCGGGCAATCGCGCCTTTCATGCCTTTCTCGCGAGGTGTGAGGTCAAAGCTCGCGCCATACGCCAGCATCAGGCGGCGGCGCTCAATGCTCATGCTGTCGGGCATGACCAGCACCAGTTTGTAACCCTTGACGGCCGCCACCATGGCCAAGCCAATGCCGGTGTTGCCCGACGTGGGCTCAATGATCGTGCCGCCAGGCTTCAAGGCACCCGACTTTTCTGCGTCTTCGATCATGGCCAGCGCGATGCGGTCTTTGACAGAGCCGCCAGGGTTGCTGCGCTCGGATTTGATCCACACATTGGTCCCCGCACCAAACAGGCGGTTGATGCGCACATGAGGGGTGTTGCCGATGGTGTCGAGAATGGTGTTGGCTTTCATGGTCGGGTCTCCGTTTGAAAAATCGATGAAAAAAACATTGTGCGTGAAAGTTCAGACCTTTTTCGGCATGAGCTTATGCCCACAGGCGATAATCAACTGGTGAAGCTCGCCAGACCGCCGCTGGTGCAATCTCCGAAAGGAGGCACTGGAGGAACGTCCGGACTGCACAGGACAGCGTAGGAGGTAACTCCTCTCCACCGTGAGGTGAGGATCAGAGCAACAGAGACGAGTCGCCAGGGGGCAACCCTTGGCGGGTGAAACGGGCAATCTCTACGCGCAGCAATACCAAGTAGGCCAGCGTTGATGTGGTTCCGCAGAGTTGGCGGGTAGGTAGCATCGAGCCGGGTGGGCAACCCCCGGCCCAGAGTAATGGCGGTCACGCAGCGGGCAACCGCTGTGCACAGAATCCGGCTTATCGGCGAGCTTCACACTTTTTTTAAGACAACAAAAAACCCGCTTGATGCGGGTTTTTGTGTCCTGGAGACCAGAGGCTCAGTCGCCGGGTATCAGCCCCGGGAGGGCATCAAAGTACCCGCGAGTGCAAACACTGAGTTGGGCGCAGTGATCTTCAATGAGCTTTTGGGCTTGGCAAACACGCCACGCTTGATGGCTGGTTGTGGTGCAGGCTCTACCGCCACGCCTTTGGCGCGCTGCTCGGCCACCAGTTGGCGCAAGCTGATCGATTTCAAATGGCTCAGCATTTTGTCGTTCAGACTGGCCCACAGATCGCTGCTCATCCAGCCGCCTTCAGCCGCCAACTCTTCTTCAGTGGGGGCGTCCACGGCGCCGACGATGTCGGCCATGGTGATTTTTTCGGCATTGCGGGCCAAAGAATAACCACCGCCAGGGCCGCGGGTGCTCTCGACCAAACCTTGCTGACGCAGTTTGCTGAACAACTGCTCCAGGTAGGACAGTGAAATCTGGTGGCGCACGCTGATGGCCGCCAGCGATACGGGGCCGCGGTCTTCGCGCAACGCCACGTCAATCATGGCGGTCACGGCAAATCGGCTCTTGGTGCTCAAACGCATGTGTGCTCCTTTCTGCGTTCAGGAAGCCCTTGGCGGGCTTTCCGGAGTCACCCGCCCGCAGAGTGTGCGGGGAGGTGACTGTTCGGTCATTTTCTCAGACTCATAGCCTAGATTGGTCTGTTACCCCACATTTCAAGGGTAAATCCTGTGAAACTTGTCAGAAATCAAAGGCAAGTTGATCAGAAGCGCTCGTAGCCTTCGAGTTGGCGCCATTGGCCAGGCTCCAGGGGCGCCAAGCTGATGCGGCCCACCCGTTGGCGACGCAAATCCTTCAGGGGGCATTGCTGGTCCAGCCAGCGGCCCAGCTCCAGGCCATCGATGTCTTTGCCCGCGATGCGCAGCACCGTGAGGGTGTCGGTTTGGCGGTTGATGCTGGCGCGCAGGCCCGGGCCGTTCAGGGCTTTGAGCAGGCTTTCGGGCACTTCGCCACCCATGGTGGCCATCCATTCTTGCTCCATCGGGCTGCGGCGGTCTTCCAGGTGGCGCAGCACGCCCACGTCGTCTGAAAAAATGCACAAGCCGCTGGCCGGTTTGGGCAGGGGCATGGGCTCTTGCAGCCTGGCCAGGCGTTCATGGCCCCAGATGCCCGGCTTGGGGGCTTTGAGGCCCAGCATTTTTTGCAGCCAGTGCACGTTCATGGCCACATCGGCCGGTTTGTAGATGGCCAATGTCAGTGGGGCCAGGGCGGCCATGGAGACCATGCGGTTGACGCTCACCGCTTGTTCGGGCCGTACGCGCCGGGCCGGGTCGGTGACCGCTTGGCCATCGACTTGCACGCCACCGGCCACGATCAGCGCTTCGGCTTCGCGGCGCGAGCAGTTTTGCTCGGCAGCCACGCGTTTGGCCAGGCGGATACCTTCATCAGAAGCGTTCATCAAGTCTTTCACGAAAGGGTTTGTTCGCGGATGTGGTCCACATGCGCTTGCAGGGACCGGGCGGCCACTGGCCACAGGCGGGGAGGCACGTCGTCGTAGGCTTTTTCCACCCATTCCTGCAGGCTGCCCTGGGGCAGGGCTTGCATGGCGGCGGCGATTTTGGCCTCGCGCTTCAAGCGGTGGGCTTTCAGGTGTGTGATGGCCTGGTGCGCAAAACCCAGCACATGGCCGTGTGCAGGCAAGATGAATTCGATGCCTCCGGCCTCGCAGGCCGCAGCCAGTTTGTCCAGCGAGTCCAAATAGTCTCCCATGTGGCCGTCCGGTGGGTCGATCACGGTGGTGCTGCCATTGAGCACATGGTCGCCCGAGAACAGCAGGCCGTCTTCTTCGAGCACCAGGCACAGGTGGTTGGCCGCATGGCCAGGGGTGTGCACCACGCGCAAGGTGTGGGTGATCGCGCCTTCGATGCCGATGCCTTGCAAGACCAGTTTTTCACCATCAGCCAGTTCGCGTTCGGGCGTGAAGCGGCTGTTGGCCCGCGCCGTGGGGCGAGACGCCAAGCCCAGGATGGGGGGGGTGTTGGTGCACAGCGCTTGCAAGGGGGCTGCGCCGGGTGAGTGGTCTGCGTGCGAGTGTGTGCAGACGATGGCTTTGATTTGACCACCTGCCGCACGCCACAGCCGTTGCAGGTGGTCGTCGTCGGCAGGGCCCGGGTCGATGGCGATGTAACCGGTGTTCGGGTCGCCCACCAAGTAACTGTTGGTGCCAGGGCCGGTCATCACGCCGGGGTTGGGAGCCGTGAGGCGCTGCACGTTTTTGAGCAAGGGCACGGGCGCATCGGTTTGCCAGTCCAGGTGGTGCTGGATTTGACCGTCGGGGCTGACCAGGGCCAGCTCGCCAAACGGGGCTTCGTGCTCCATGTAGCGCGCTTCGTTGCCCGCCAGCCAACCGGCGCGGGGGCAGCTGGTCCACAGCGGTTCGTCGTTCACGGCGCAGGCTTGCAGCACGTCATCCACCTTGGCAAAGGCCTTCAGGCGCTCCAGCGTGCGTATGGTCGGGAAGATGATGAAGAAGTCACCCGCTTCGTGTCGCGTCAGCGCATCCACCGGGCGCACCCAGACCGGCTCGAACTGCTCGGACTCGTCGGCCACCGGGGTCTGGCCTTCGGGCATGCGGGCCACCAAAAAGGGCACGTCAAAGCGGCGCGGCAGGTCGCGGTCGGTGATCCAGTGGGCCAGCACAAACACCTGGTCGGCGGCCAAGGTCAAACCTTTGGCCTGGCATTGCGAGGCAAATGGGGCTTTGCGGTCGATCTGGGCAATATCGGTGTTGTCGGCCCAGCGCCCATCGGCATGGCGGGCGAACAGGATGCCCAGCTCTTCAAAGCTTTCGCGGATCGCGGCAATGGCTTGCGTCAGGTGCAAGTCGCTTTGCTTGGGGCGGCGGGTGGCCAGGGGGTGGGCCTGTGCGTCTGCCGCATCGACGCCGCCGCCCGGAAACACATAGGCGCCGGGCGCAAAGCTGGCGGTCATGGAGCGTCGGGTCATCAAGACCTCAATGCCTTGTGGCCCATCGCGCAAGAGCAGCACAGTGGCTGCGGGGCGCAGAGGGGCGGGTTCACGTTGGGGGTGCAGGAGTTGGGATGTGCGTGCCATGCCCCATTATCAGGCGGCTGGGGCTCGGTTCTATGGGGCTCAAGGGCGATAATCCCGGCCATGCACATTCGCTTTACCAAGATGCAAGGGGCCGGCAACGATTTTGTCGTGCTCGATGAGACCCAGACTCGTCTGGGCCTGAACGCCGCCCAGTACCGTTTTCTGGCCGACCGCCACTTTGGCGTGGGCGCCGACCAGATCCTTACCGTGCGCCCCTCGCCCGCCGCCGGACTGGACTTTGAATACGTGATCCACAACGCCGACGGCGGTGAGGTGGAGCACTGCGGCAATGGTGCGCGCTGCTTTGTGCGCTATGTGCGCGACAAGGGCTTGACCGACAAAAGCACGGTGCGCGTGAAGGTGCAACAAGGCGAGATCGAACTCACCATGAACCCCGATGGCCGTGTGACGGTGAACATGGGCGCCCCGGTGTTTGACTGGGAACGCGTGCCGTTTAACCCGATTGGCCTGATCAGCGACCAGGTCAATGGCTGGCCGGTGTTTGACCTGGCGCTGGGCGAGCAGGGCATCGCCCGGGTGGGTGTCGTTTCCATGGGCAACCCGCATGCGGTGCAACGCGTGGACGATGTGGACAGCTTCCCGGTGCTGACCCAAGGCCCCTTGATTGAAAACCACCCGGCCTTCCCGCAGCGGGTGAACGCCGGGTTCATGCAAATCGTCTCGCGCAGCCAGATCAAGCTGCGGGTGTTCGAGCGTGGCTCGGGCGAGACCCTGGCTTGCGGCACCGGCGCGTGTGCGGCCGTGGTTGCGGGCATCCGTCAGGGCTGGCTGGACAGCCGCGTGGATGTGCAGGCCCGGGGCGGTGTGCTGACCATCGAGTGGGCCGGACAAGCCGACAGCCCCGTCCTGATGACCGGTCCCGCCACCCCCGTGTTCGATGGCGACATCGACGTGCCGGACATACTTTCCTGAATTTCTGGAGCCAAGACATGACCACGCCTGAACCCATGAGCCCCATCACCGAAGACGACATTGCCGACTACTTGGTGAACACGCCGGACTTTTTTGAGCGCCATGCCTCGCTGCTGGCCACGGTGCAATTGACGCACCCCCAAAGCCACCGCGCCGTGGGCCTGCAAGAGCGCCAAGCGCAGATGCTGCGCGACAAGATCAAAGGGCTGGAGCACCGCATCATGGACATGATCCGGCACGGTAATGAAAACATGATCCTGACCGACAAGCTGCACCGCTGGTCGTGTGATCTGCTGGTCACGCCGCCTGCGCAGCGGGCCGAGTCGGCGCTGGAAAATATCCGTGAACTGTTCCAGGTGCCCCAGCTGGCTTTGCGCCTGTGGTCACTGGGCGCTGAGCATGCATCGGCGCCTTATGCCCAAGGGGTGACCGAGTCGTTGCAAAGCTTGGCGGTTTCGCTGGAAACCCCGTATGTCGGCCCCAACTCCGGCTATGAAGCCGTTCAGTGGTTGACTGAACCCGCCCAAGCCGCCTCACTGGCGCTGCTGGCTTTGCGGCCAGCGCCTGGGCAGCCGCCATTTGGCCTGCTGATCCTGGCCTCACCTGATCCGCAACGCTTTAACAGCCAGATGGGCACCGATTTGCTGGAGCGTCTGGGCGAGCTGGCAGGCGCAGCCTTGACGGTGCTGCGCGCGACCCAGGACTGAGTTCTGGCAGGCATGGCTGTTGACACCCCTTCGGCGCCACGCGACGCCGATCCATTGGTCACCCGCTATCTGGCGCATGTGCGCTTTGAAAAACGCCTGGCCGATCGCACTTGCACGCTCTACCAACTGGATTTGACGCGTCTGGCCGACATGGCAGCGGCCGCCCAAGTGCCCTTGCTTCAGGTGCAGACCGGGCACATCCGCCGCTGGGTGGCTCAAATGCACAGCGCTGGGCGCAGCGGGCGGGGCATTGCCCTGATCTTGTCCGGCTGGCGTGGTTTTTATGTGTGGCTGGGACGGGAAGGCCTGATCAGCCACAACCCTGTGCAAGATGTGCGTGCCCCCCGGGTGGCCAAACCCTTGCCCAAAGCCTTGGGGGTGGATGAGGCGGTGCAATTGGCCGAGCATGAAGAAACCGACGATGACCCCTGGCTGGAGGCCCGCGATGCCGCCATGGTCGAGCTGCTGTATGGCTGTGGTTTGCGCATTGCCGAACTCACGGGCCTGGACGTGGTGGCCAGCACCGAGGCCAGTCGGGCCGGGCGAGGCTGGATCGACCTGCAAAACGCCGAAGTGCAGGTGCAAGGCAAAGGCAGCAAGCGCCGCAGCGTGCCTCTGGGGCGCTCGGCCATCGAGGCGCTGACGCGTTGGCTGGAACTGCGCCCTCAGGTGCCCGGCCTGCTGACGCAGCCCACACCCGGTGCGTCGAGTCTGGCGCTGGCGCTGTTTCCCGGGCGCCGTGGCACCCGGCTGACTGCCCGGGCCGTCGAGCAACGCCTCAGACGCCGCAGCCTGCTGGCTGGCCTGGCCACGCCGGTGCACCCGCACATGCTGCGCCACTCCTTTGCCAGCCATGTGCTGCAGTCCAGCGGTGATTTGCGGGCCGTGCAAGAACTTTTAGGCCACGCCAACATCACCACCACACAGGTCTACACCCGGCTGGATTTTCAGCATTTGGCCAAAGCCTACGATGCGGCGCACCCTCGAGCCAAGCGCAAATAAGCTTGGGCTTGCGCCGAAGTCACGACATGGGCTTGCGCCGAAGCCATGAATGTCGGCGCAGCGGACAGGCCCAGCCGGTGCCTGACAATACCTTCCATGAAAACCATTCGACTCAAAGACGGCAAAGAACGTTCCTTGCTGCGCCGCCACCCCTGGGTGTTTGACTCTGCCATTGCCAAAGGCGGCGGTGACCCCGGTGAGACGGTACGTGTGGAATCGCACGCGGGGCAATTTCTGGGTTGGGCATCGTTCAGCCCCAGCTCGCGTATCCGGGCGCGTGTTTGGAGTTTTGACGAAGCCCAGCGCATTGACGCGGCCTTCATCGAGGCACGCATCGCCCAAGCCTTGGCCGCCCGCCAGTGGTTTGACATTCAGAGCGACGGCGTGCGCCTGGTGCATGGCGAGTCGGACGGCTTGCCGGGCCTGATCGTGGACCGCTACGCCGACACGCTGGTCGCCCAGTTCACCAGCTGCGGCACCGAGCGCTTCAAGCAGGTCATTGCCGATGCCTTGCTCAAAATCACAGGCCTCTCGCGTCTGTATGAGCGATCCGATGCCAACGTGCGCAACCTCGAAGGCCTGCCCGAAGTCACTGGCTGGTTGCGCGGCGAAGGCCCCACCGAGATCACCATCCGCGAACACGACTGGCAGCTGACGTTGGACATTGCCACCGGTCACAAAACCGGCTTTTACCTGGACCAGCGCGACAGCCGCCACCGCTTTGCCCAGCACACGCGCCACCGCCAATTTGGAAAGGTGCTCAATTGCTATTGCTACACCGGCGGCTTCACCGTGGCGGCGCTGGCCGGTGGGGCAGGGCATGTGACCTCAATTGATTCTTCTGGCCCGGCACTCGAGCGTGCCCGTGCCCATGTGCGCCTGAACGGCTTTGACGAGTCCCGCGCCAGCTTCATGGACGCCGACGTGAACGCCAGCCTGCGCGCCTTCATCGAAGCGGGTGAAACCTTTGACGCCATCGTGCTCGACCCGCCCAAGTTCGCGCCCACGGCCGCCCATGCCGAGCGCGCCGCCCGCGCCTACAAAGACATCAACCGCCTGGCCTTCAAGTTGCTGGCCCCGGGTGGTGAGCTGTTCACCTACTCCTGCTCGGGCGGCATCAGCGCCGACCTGTTCCACAAAATCGTGGCCTTGGCCGGCACCGATGCGGGCGTGGACGGCTATATCAGCGAACGCCTGCAAGGCGCCCCCGACCACCCGATGACCATCAACTTCCCCGAAGGGGAGTATTTGAAAGGCCTGGTGGTGGTGCGCAAGTGAGGTTTTTAATTGGGGTCAGATTCCGATTGTTTTCATCTTTTTGAGTCTGTTGGCCGGGTGTTGCGCCCGGCAGCGCACTCACTTTCTTTGCTTCGCCTAAGAAAGTAAGCAAAGAAAGGCGAGCCGCAGTCAGGACCCTTCGGGTTCCTTGCGCTGCTCGCATCGGGCGGGGTCGGGTGCAAACTCGCTTCGCTCAAACAAGCACCCGCCCCTGATCCGCCCGCTGCTGTGCTGCTCAGCCCTGCCTGAATGGCGTGAAGTCCACACGGGGCATTGCTTCGCTCGCCCCGTTTCCCGTCCGCCGGGACGAAACCCGTCCAGAGCGCTTCTTGCATTCATCGCTACACTCCCCACCTCTTGTCATTGATCTTTTGCGGAGCATTTCATGGCCCTGATTCCTGCCACCATCCTCACCGGCTTTTTGGGCTCGGGCAAGACCACGCTGCTCAAGCGCGTTTTGACTGAGGCCCATGGCCAGAAAATCGCTGTCATCGAGAATGAGTTTGGCGAGGAAAACATCGACAACGACATCCTGGTCTCGGACACCGAAGAGCAGATCATCCAGATGAGCAATGGCTGCATTTGCTGCACCATCCGTGAAGACTTGCGCGCCACGCTGCAACTGTTGGCCGCCAAGCGCCGCAAGGGCTTGTTGAACTTTGAGCGCATCGTGATCGAAACCACAGGACTGGCCGATCCCGGCCCGGTGGCGCAGACCTTTTTCATGGATGACGAGATCGCTGAGACCTTCTTGCTCGACTCCATCTTGACCTTGGTGGACGCCAAGCACGCGGCGCAGCAACTCAACGACCGCCAGGAAGCGCGTCGCCAGGTGGGCTTTGCCGACCAGATTTTCATCAGCAAGGCCGATCTGGTGTCGGCCGCTGATCTGGACGCTTTGCAGCATCGCCTCAAGCACATGAACCCGCGTGCGCCGCAAAAGGTGGTGCACTTTGGTGAGGTGGCCCTGTCCGAGGTGTTTGACCTCAAAGGCTTCAACCTGAACGCCAAGCTCGACATCGACCCGGATTTCCTGAGCGAAGGCCATGACCATGTCCACGGCGAGCATTGCGATCACCCCTCGCACGAAGACGACCATGACCATGTCCACGGCGAGCACTGCGACCATCCTTCGCATGACCACGAACACAGCCATGGTCATGGCCACCACCATCACCATGACGACGACGTGAAGAGTTTTGTTTTCAGGTCCGAGCGAGCTTTTGACCCGGCCAAGCTGGAAGACTTTTTGGGCGCCATCGTGAACATCTATGGCCCCCGCATGTTGCGCTACAAAGGCGTGCTGAACATGCGCGGCACTGAGCGCAAAGTGATTTTTCAGGGCGTGCACCAACTCATGGGCAGCGATTTGGGGCCGATGTGGGCCGATGGCGAGACCAAAATGAGCAAGATGGTGTTCATTGGCATTGATTTGCCCAAGGATATTTTGTTGCAGGGTCTGGAGCAGTGCCTGATTTGAACCCTGGCCCGTGCATACCGCCTGGCGGCTTTTTTCTGGTGGACTTGTCTTTAATCCGTAGCCAGACGTTTTTTGATCGTTCTAGTCGCTACAATCGCCCGCCTGAAAGCCTCCCCTTTGCGGGCGACTTGCGAACCCCACAAGGTCTATAACAAGGGTTTGAAATGAACATGTACAGGTTATCGGTTCATCTGCAATGTGTTTGCAGTGATCAGACACCTGCCCTTTCACACGGCTAGGAGACAAGACGTGAAGACCTCGAAAAAACCGGCATCCAAGGCGGAGGAACCCAAGGCGAAAGCTGCGGCGCCCCAAAAAAATGCGACACCCGCCAAGGCCGCCTCTGCTGCCAGCAAGGTGACGGCCAAAACAGCCAAGGCCGCACCTGCGGCCAAAGCGGTGCCTGTTCAAAAGAAGGTACAAGCTCCTGAGCCTGTGTCCAAAGTCAAAATCCCAGCTGCCAAGCCTGTGGCCAAAAAAGCCGCGGCAGCAGTGTCTCAACCCAGCCCTGCTGCCAAACCCAAGGCAGCTTCTGTGGCGTCTGTGAAAAAAACAGCGCCAGCACCTCAAGCGAAATCTATGACTGTTAAAAAAGCGGAGCCTGTGAAGGCACCTGCCGTTCAAGCCCCCACCCCTGTTGCGACGCCAGCAGGCCCTGACCAACTCGTTCGTGCCACGCGCCCTTCGGCACGCCTGGCCCAGATCACCGTGCCCTCACTGCCACCTGCGGTGGCATCGACAGCGGCCAAGGCCAGCTTTTTGCCCAGTGCGCCAGCGCCTGCGGTGATGTCTTTCGTGCCCATCAAGAAAGACCCAAAGCTGGCCAACAATTGGAAAACCAAGACGGCAGAACAGCTCACAGACGCTGAAGTTCTGGCCATGCCGGACAGTGAGTACATGAACGAAGTGCAGATGGCGTATTTCCGACGCAAGCTGGTCACGCTCAAGCAGGACATCCTCAACAGTGCCGGTGAGACCACCGAGCATCTGCGTGAAGACACTGTGGTGGTGCCTGATCCGGCGGACCGGGCCACGATTGAAGAGGAGCATGCCCTGGAGTTGCGCACCCGCGACCGTGAACGCAAATTGCTCAAGAAAATTGAGCAGTCGATCATGCTGATCGATGCAGGTGACTATGGCTATTGTGATGAAACCGGCGAACCTATTGGCGTTGGCCGTTTGCTGGCAAGGCCTACAGCGACCTTGTCTCTGGAAGCCCAGCAGCGACGTGAGCTCAAACAGAAGATGTTTGGTGATTGAAGGCCCGATCATTTTGATCTGTAGAAAAACCCCTGTTGAGGGGTTTTTTTACGCGTGATCGAACACCGTCAATACAAGCCAGGTCGAATCGCAGGCAAGGCGTCAGAGCCTTCCACCATCGACCTCCAAAAATGCGATTTTTCCGCAGGTTGTGACTCGAAGTGGTCGTCATGGTGGCTTTGAGGCTTTTATTGAAGGTTTTTTCTGGTATTTGATATTTAATGAATATTTGGTATTTATTCTTTTTATTTCTTCAGGCGCCACTTTCACTACAAACTCTAAGTGTCTAATTTATAAAGGTATTCCATCTTTTTGAGCGTTCAGTTTCGTCGCTAAGCCATTGATTTCATTGAAAAAAATCTGTCAGCGCATCTTTGTGGTGCCATGAATTCCTGATACAGTGCAAAAAAGTGCAAATAAGTGGGTAAAAGTGCCCGCTGTTGCTGCTTGCAACTGAAAAAAGGTCTTCGCAGTGTTTCAAGGGGCTTCATCGCTGAGTCTGGATGCCAAGGGGCGGCTGTCTGTGCCGACCCGGCATCGTGACGTGCTGAGCGCCACCGCACAAGGCCAGCTGACCATCACCAAGCACCCGCATGGCTGCTTGATGGTGTTCCCCCGTCCCGAGTGGGAAAAGTTTCGCGAACGCATTGCCCAGTTGCCCATGTCTGCCCAGTGGTGGAAGCGCATTTTTCTGGGCAACGCCATGGATGTGGAGATGGATGGCACCGGCCGCGTGCTGATTTCGCCCGAGCTGCGCCAAGCAGCGGGTATTTCCAAAGACACCATGCTGCTGGGCATGGGGGGCTACTTTGAGCTGTGGGACAAAACCAGCTATGACGCCCAAGAGGCCCAAGCCATGCAAGGCGAGATGCCCGATGTCTTCAAGGACTTCTCTTTCTGAACACCATGACCGACACCCCACTGACCCATACCACGGTGCTTTTGAACGAAGCGGTGGACGCTTTGCTCGACGGCGCTGCAGGTGCTGACGGCCGGTATGTCGATTGCACCTTTGGTCGCGGGGGCCACTCGCGCCTCATCTTGTCGCGCTTGTCTGAGCAAGGGCGTTTGCAGGCGTTCGACAAAGATCTGGAGGCCATTGCAGAGGCCGGGCGCATTGACGATGCCCGCTTTGCCATCCGGCATGAAGGCTTTTCCAACCTGGGGGAGTTGCCTGCGGGCAGCGTCGATGGTGTGCTGATGGATCTGGGCATCAGCTCTCCACAAATTGACAGCCCCGAGAGGGGTTTTTCTTTTCGTTTCGACGGTCCACTCGACATGCGCATGGACACCACGCGCGGTGAGAGTGTGGCCGAGTGGTTGTCAACGGCAACAGTGGATCAAATCACGGAGGTGATACGTGACTATGGCGAAGAACGGTTTGCTTTTCAGATTGCAAAGGCGCTTGTGGCTCGCCGACAAGAGCGGGGCCCAATTTCAACCACCGCTGAGTTGGCCCAGCTCGTGGCTGACACGGTCAAAACCCGCGAGCCGGGCCAGAACCCTGCAACGCGGACATTTCAGGCTTTTCGGATTTTCATCAATGCCGAACTTGAAGAGCTCGAACAGGCGCTGAAAGCCAGCCTGGGTGTGCTGGCCGAGGGGGGGCGCTTGGTGGTGATCAGCTTTCATTCGCTGGAAGACCGCATCGTCAAGCAGTTCATTGCCAAGCACTCCAAGGAGGTGGTGGACCGCCGCGTGCCATTCGCGCAGCCGGTGGCCATGCGCCTGAATGCCCTGGGCCGTGTCAAGCCGAGTGAAGAAGAAGTGCGTGGCAACCCGCGCTCGCGCAGCGCCATCATGCGCATCGCCGAGCGCACGGGGGTGCCTGCATGACCCGTCTGAACGTGTTGCTTTTGCTGGCAGTGGTCTTCAGTGCCATGGCACTGGTGCACAGCCATTACGAGTCACGTCAGCTGTTCATGGCGCTGGACAGCGCGCGCAAAGAAGCCAAGCGCCTGGAGGTCGAGCAAGACCGCTTGCAGGTTGAGCGCCGGGCTCAGGCCACCCCTTTGCGCGTGGAGCAATTGGCACGGCAAAAGCTGCAAATGCGTGAGGCCACGCCCGCCATCACCCAGTACGTGACCGCCGCAGAGTGGAGCCCATCGGCCAAGGGGGCGCGTCCATGAACACCCGCAGTGTGCAGCTTTCATCGAGCCCCTTGCTGGCCAGCAAGACGCCGGTCTGGCGCAGCCAATTCATTGTGGCGGCCATTGCCCTGGGCTTTTTGGGGCTGGTGGTGCGTGCGGCTTATGTGCAGGTGATCGCCAATGATTTTTTTATCCGTCAAGGGCAGGTGCGCTTTGCGCGGACGCTGACCCTGCCTGCCAACCGGGGGCGCGTGCTCGATCGCAATGGCGTGCTGCTGGCGTCCAGCGTGCCTGCGCCCAGCATCTGGGCCAACCCGGACGAGATGGACCGAGACCCCGCCAAAGAGCGGGAGCTGGCCCGTTTGCTCGAGATGACTTCGGCCGATCTGGACCGCAAACTCAAGGACGACGAGAAAACATTTGTCTGGCTGCGCAGGCAGCTCGATGAGTCGGTGGTCAAGAGCGTTTTGGCCTTGGGCATCAAAGGCGTTTACGACATCAAGGAATACAAGCGCCTCTATCCCGAAGGTGAAGCTGCAGCCCACATCGTGGGCTTTACCAATGTGGAAGACCAAGGGCAAGAAGGCGTTGAGCTGGTGTTCCAAAAGCAGCTGGCTGGCAAGTCGGGTTCTCGCCGCGTCATCAAGGACCGCTTTGGGCGTGCGGTGGAGGATGTGGGCGAGACGGTTCCACCCGAAGACGGGCGTGACCTGCAGTTGAGCATCGACAGCAAGGTGCAGTTTTTTGCTTACCAAAAGCTGCGCGAAGCCGTGCTGGACAACAAGGCCAAAGCGGGCAGCGTGGTCGTGCTCGATGCCCAGTCTGGCGAAGTGCTGGCCCTGGCCAATTACCCCAGTTACTCGCCGGACAAACGGGTCAACCTGAGCGGCGAGCAATTGCGCAACCGCGCCTTGACCGACACGTTTGAGCCGGGCTCCACGATGAAACCCTTTGCGGTTTCATTGGCGCTTGAAAAAGGCATCGTCAGGCCCGATACCCCCATACAGACGGCCCCCGGGCGCATCACCATCACCGGCTCGACCATCACCGACGCGCATCCTCACGGCATGCTCACCGTCAGCGAAGTGATTCAGAAATCCAGCAACGTGGGCACGGTCAAGATGGCCATGCAAATGCAGCCCCATGACATGTGGGAGATGTTCACACAGGTCGGGTTCGGGCAAAAACCGCAGCTGCCCTTTCCGGGGGTGGTGGGGGGGCGTTTGCGCCCCTACAAGACCTGGCGCCCGATTGAGCAGGCCACGATGAGCTATGGCTACGGCATTTCGGCCAGCTTGTTTCAGGTGGCCCGGGCCTACACCACGTTTGCCCGTGATGGCGAAGTGGTGCCCGCAACGCTCATGAAAACCGATCACCAGGTGGCGGGCACACGCGTCATCAGCGTCGAGACGGCCCGGGCCATGCGCAAGATGCTGCAAATGGCCGCAGGCCCCGGCGGCACAGGCCCGAAAGCCCAGACCATGGGCTATTCCGTGGGAGGCAAATCCGGCACCGCGCACAAGCAAGAAGGCAAAGGCTACGCGAGCAAAAAATACCGCGGCTTCTTTGTGGGCATGGCCCCGATCGAGGCGCCCCGCATCATCGTGGCCGTGATGATTGACGAGCCCAGCAATGGTCGTTATTTCGGCGGCGATGTGGCCGCGCCCGTGTTCAGCCAGACCGTGCAGCAAACATTGCGCCTGATGGGGGTGCAGCCCGACATGGCGGTCAAGCCGCAAGTGGTGGCCAAGGCTGTCGAGGAGTCGTTCTGATGCAGACTTTGCACAGTCCCCTCGATGCCGCACGTTGGTTGCGCCAGCGCGTCACGGGTCAGCTGCGCACCGACAGCCGGCAAGTGCAGGCGGGCGATGCCTTCATTGCATGGCCCGGCGCTGCGACCGATGGCCGTCAGTATGTGGCGCAAGCCTTGGCCCAGGGCGCCAGCGCGTGCTTGATGGAGCTTGAAGGGCTGGATGCCTGGCCTGGGCTGACAGGCCAACACGGCGATGAACGCCTGGCCGCGATGCCCGCACTCAAAGCCCAGACGGGTGAGGTGGCCGATGCCTATTACGAGCAGCCCAGCCACGCCCTGAAAGTGCTGGCTGTGACCGGTACCAACGGCAAAACCTCCACCGCCTGGTGGTTGGCGCAAGCCCTGTCGTCCGCCGTGCTGAACCAGGCTTGTGGGCTGATCGGCACCTTGGGTGTGGGCCAGCTGCCGCACCTGACCACCACCGGCATGACCACGCCCGACCCGGTGCTGATGCAGCACCAGTTCCGCACCATGGTGGATGCTGGCGTCACCCACTGTGCCATCGAGGCCTCGTCCATCGGACTGGCCGAGCACCGCCTGGCGGGCACGCACATTCGCGTGGCCGTGTTCACCAATTTCACGCAAGACCACCTGGACTACCACGGCGACATGCGCGCCTACTGGGCTGCCAAGGAGGCGCTGTTTGACTGGCCTGGTTTGCAAGCGGCCGTGATCAACATCGACGATGCCCAAGGCGCCAGCCTGGCCCAGAGTTTGGCTGGCCGGGCGCTGGATCTGGATCTGGATGTTTGGACCTGCTCGCGCCGTTGTGCGGCCCGTTTGCAAGCCCGTTCTGTGCCCAGCCTGCAAGGCCTGGCCTTTGAGGTGCGCGAAGGCGATCAGGTGCACACGCTGCATACCTGTTTGGTGGGTGACTACAACATTGACAACGTGCTCGGGGTCATCGGCAGTTTGCGCGCCCTGGGCGTGAGCCTGGCCCACGCGGTACAAGCCTGTGCGCAGCTCAGTGCCGTGCCCGGGCGCATGCAGCGCGTGGGCACAACAGGCGATGCCCCTCTGGTGCTGGTCGATTACGCCCACACCCCCGATGCCGTGCTGCATGCCCTGACGGCTTTGCGCACGCAAGCGGCGCAGCGCGGCGGTCAACTGTGGTGTGTGCTGGGCTGTGGCGGTGATCGTGATCCTGGCAAACGCCCCTTGATGGCCGCAGCCGCCCAGGCCTGTGCCGACCAGGTGGTGCTGACCAGTGACAACCCGCGTTCGGAGTCGCCCGAAGCGATTTTGGCGCAGATGGTGCAAGGACTGAAAAGCCCCGAGCAAGTGCAAATTCAGCCCGATCGTGCGCAGGCCATCGCACAGGTGGTGGCCCAGGCCGATGCCCGCGATGTGGTTCTGGTGGCTGGCAAAGGACACGAAACCTACCAGGAAGTCCTGGGCGTGCGGCAGCCGTTTTCTGACGTTGCGCAGGTCGAGGCGGCCTTGCAGCGCCGCGCAGCGCAAGGAGTGACGGCATGAGCGCCATGCACCTGAATTTGAATTTGGCGCTGAGCTGGCTCAGCCAGGCCCGGGGGGAACGGCTGGACGGCGTTGAGGCACAACGTGTGCACACCGACAGCCGCAGCCTGCAAGCCGGTGATTTGTTTGTGGCATTGCGCGGCGAGCGCTTCGACGGCAACCAGTTCATCGCGCAAGCCAAGGCGCAAGGCGCTGTGGCCGTGGTGTGTGAGGCCTCAGGCCAGGCCATTGCCGCCGAAGTGGGCATGCCCGCTTTGTTGGTGCCCGATGCGCGCCTGGCGCTCGGCGAATTGGCCGCAGGCTGGCGTGCCCAGTTTGATGTGCCCGTGATTGCGGTCACGGGCAGCAACGGCAAAACCACCGTGACGCAAATGATTGCCTCGATCCTGCGCGCCCATGCGGGAGACGATGCCTTGTCCACACAGGGCAATTTCAACAACGACATCGGCGTGCCCCTGACCTTGTTCAACCTGCGTGCGCACCACCGCATCGCGGTGGTGGAGCTGGGCATGAACCACCCGGGCGAGATAGCCTACCTGGCGCGGCTGGCCCAGCCCACGGTGGCGCTGGTCAACAACGCGCAGCGTGAGCACCAGGAGTTCATGGGCACGGTCAAGGCCGTGGCCGAAGAAAACGGCGCCGTGCTCCAGGCCTTGCCTGCCAACGGGGTGGCCATCTTCCCCGCTGACGATGCCTACACCAGCGTCTGGCAAGCGCTGTCGGGCCAGCGTGCCCGCCGCACATTTGCCTTGCAGCAAGCCGATGTGAGCGCGGCGGTGGTGCTGTGGCAAGCCGGGGCCTGGCAATTCACCCTCAAAAGCGCCGAAGGCACAGCCCCTGTGCGCGTGCATATCGCCGGGCGCCACAACGTCAAGAACGCCCTGGCGGCCAGTGCTTGCGCCTTGGCAGCAGGCGTGCCCCTGGAAGCGGTGGCGCAAGGCTTGCAGGCGTTTGAGCCGGTCAAGGGCCGCTCGCGGGCGTGCGTTGTGCCGGGCTCCGACATCACGCTGGTGGATGACACCTACAACGCCAACCCCGATTCGGTGCTGGCCGCCATTGACGTGCTGGCCGAGTTGCCCGGCCCACGTCTGCTGGTGCTGGGCGATATGGGTGAAGTCGGCAACCAGGGCCCTGAGTTCCATGCCGAAGTGGGCGCCTATGCCGCCGGGCGGGGAATTGAGGCGTTTTACACGTTGGGTGATTTGTGCGTGCACGCTGCCAAGGCCTTTGGCGAGGCTCGGCATTTTGCAGACATGGCCGATCTGCTCGACGCCGTCACACGCAATGTCTTGGGCTTTCAAAGCATCGTGGTCAAAGGATCGCGGTTCATGAAGATGGAGCAAGTGGTGCAGGCGCTGATGACACCCCGCTCAGAACAAAACCAACAACAGGGAGAAGCCCATGCTGCTTAGCTTGGCGCAATGGTTGCAAAGTTTGTCGCCCGAATGGGGCTTCTTGCGTGTTTTCCAATACATCACGTTCCGGGCCGTCATGGCGGCGCTGACGGCGCTGCTCATTGGCTTGGCGGCAGGGCCTGCCGTGATCCGGCGCCTGACCGCGCTGAAAATCGGCCAGCCCATCCGCGGTTATGGCATGGAGTCGCACCTGTCCAAAAGCGGCACACCGACCATGGGCGGCGTTCTGATCCTGTTGTCGATTGCCACGTCCACTTTGTTGTGGTTTGACCTGTCCAACCGCTTTGTCTGGATCGTCTTGATCGTGACTTTGGGCTTCGGCGCCGTGGGCTGGGTCGATGACTGGCGCAAAGTGGTCAACAAAGACCCCGAAGGCATGCCCTCGCGGGAAAAGTATTTCTGGCAATCGGTGATCGGTTTGCTGGCGGCTTTGTATCTGGTGTTCAGCATCTCTGAAAGCTCCAACCTGCGCGTGGTGGACTTGTTTGCCAAATGGGTCATGTCCGGTTTTGATGTCAACCTGCCCCCCAAAGCCGGTCTCATGGTGCCGTTTTTCAAGGAAGTCAGCTATCCGCTGGGTGTGTTCGGCTTTGTGATCCTGTCCTACCTGGTCATTGTGGGGGCGAGCAATGCGGTCAACCTGACCGATGGCCTGGACGGCCTGGCCATCATGCCGGTGGTCATGGTGGGCTCGGCCCTGGGCGTGTTTGCCTATGTGACCGGCAGTTCGGTTTACGCCAAATACCTGTTCTTGCCCCACATTCCCGGCTCCGGTGAGTTGATGATTTTCTGTTCGGCCATGGCGGGCGCCGGGCTGGCCTTTTTGTGGTTCAACACGCACCCCGCACAGGTGTTCATGGGCGACGTGGGCGCGCTGGCGCTGGGCGGTGCATTGGGCACCATCGCGGTCATCGTGCGCCAGGAAATCGTGCTGGCCATCATGGGCGGGATCTTTGTGGTCGAAGCCTTGTCGGTCATGGCGCAGGTGAGCTACTTCAAGTACACCAAAAAGAAATATGGCACGGGACGCCGCATCCTCAAGATGGCGCCCTTGCACCACCATTTCGAAAAGAGCGGCTGGAAAGAGACACAGGTGGTTGTGCGCTTTTGGATCATCACCATGCTGCTGTGCCTGGTCGGCTTGTCGACCCTGAAGCTGAGGTAAACCATGCAGCTTCAAGGTCTCAATGTTCTGATTCTCGGTTTGGGTGCTTCGGGCCTGGCGATGGCCCGCTGGTGCGCCCGTGCCGGAGCGGATGTGACCGTGGCCGATACCCGCCAAGCCCCGCCGCAATTGGCCGCCCTGCAGGCCGAGTGGCCGCAGGTCCGCTTTGTGTCTGGCCCCTTCACCGCAGCCCTGGTGGACGGCACGCCTGTGCGCGCTGTGTTCCGCAGCCCCGGCTTGGCCCCTGAAGTGGTGGCACCCGTGGTGGATGCGGCCAAGGCCGTGGGCTTGTGGCAAGGCGGTGAGCTGACGCTGTTTGCCGCAGCCTTGGAGGATTTGAAAACCATTTACGGCTACGCCCCGCAAGTGCTGGCCATCACCGGCACCAATGGCAAAACCACGGTGACCTCGCTGACCGGTCAACTGGTGGCGCGTGCAGGCAAGTCGGTGAAGGTGGCTGGCAACATCGGACCCACCTTGCTCGACACCTTGGCCGAAGCCATTGAGCAAGCCCAAGCGCTGCTTGCACAGCAAGCCCTGGAGGCTACAGAGCAGGATGCACAGGCCGAGGCGCCGCTTGCAGCAGATGACGTGCCTGCACCGATTCAGCCCGAGCCCGCAGCAGAGCCATCGACAGCGCCAGAAGGCGAAGGCCCGGATACCGAGGCAGCCGAGGCCACAACGGCTGCCCATGCAGATACCGAGGCGGATACCGAGGCGGATGCCGAAGTGGATGCTCAAGCGAAAGCCAAAGCGGATCACGAAGAAGAGGCCACACCCGCCTTGCCCCCCGGCATCGTGGCGCCCGAAGCACCCGTCCGCGTGCACCCCATGGCCCCGGCCTTGCCCCAGGTCTGGGTGCTGGAACTGTCGAGTTTTCAGCTCGACAGCAGCGAAGGCTTTGAGCCCACAGCAGCCACGGTGCTCAACATCACCCAAGACCACCTGGACTGGCACGGCTCCATGAGTGCGTATGCGGCGGCCAAAGCACGCATATTTGGGCAGCAAGGCCTGATGGTGCTCAACCGTGAAGACGTGCAGGTCATGGCCATGCGGCCTGCCCCCATTCGCGTCAAGTTGCAACGCCCGCAAGAGCGGCCCTATGTGTCGTTTGGCGGGGACATGCCCCAGCGGCCCGGTGATTTCGGCATCGAAGTCATGAACGGCATGACCTGGCTGGTGCGCGCCCTGGAGGCCGATGAAACCCGACGCCGTCGCAAAGACGATGCCGAAGAGCTGCACATTCAGCGCCTGATGCCTGCGGATGCCTTGCGGATTCGGGGGCGCCACAACGCCGTCAACGCCTTGGCTGCGCTGGCGCTGGCCAGCACGGCCGGGTGTGCGCTGGCGCCCATGCTGTATGGCTTGCGCGAATACCGTGGCGAGCCGCA
This sequence comes from Limnohabitans sp. T6-5, assembly GCF_003063315.1. Classification (GTDB taxonomy): domain Bacteria; phylum Pseudomonadota; class Gammaproteobacteria; order Burkholderiales; family Burkholderiaceae_C; genus Limnohabitans_A. The sequence continues at coordinate 1,096,345 of NZ_NERV01000001.1, read as the reverse complement.
CCGCGTGGAGCCTGTGGCCCTGATCCATGAGGTGGAATACTTTGACGACAGCAAAGGCACCAATGTGGGCGCCACGGTGGCGGCCTTGCACGGGCTGGGCGCCGACCGCCGCGTGGTGCTCATTTTGGGGGGCGACGGCAAGGGGCAGGATTTTTCGCCACTGGTCGAGCCCGTCAGCCGCTATGCGCGTGGCGTGGTCCTGATCGGCCGTGATGCCCCGTTGATCCGCGAGGCACTGCAGCTGAGCGCTGTGCCCCTGCAAGACGCCGACAGTCTGCAGGCCGCGGTCGTTCAGGCCAAAGACATGGCCCGCAGTGGCGACGCCGTGCTGATGTCGCCAGCGTGCGCCAGCCTGGACATGTTCAACAACTATGAGCACCGTGCGCAGGTCTTTTGTCAGGCCGTGGCCGAATTGGCCGATGCGGCCGGTGTGTCGATGGAGGGCGGCCTGTGAGCGAGACCCTGAGCCTGTCGCAACGCGTTAGCGCCGCCGTGGCACGCCTGGGGGCCGTGTTTTCGGGGGGCACGCCTGCGGTCAGCCATGCAGGCTTGCCCGTCAACCTGGGCGGCTATGAGTTTGCAGGCCAGTCGGGGCGATCAGGTGCCCGGCTGCAAGGGGTCGATCAGGCCTTGGTCTGGGTGGTGGTGGCCTTGCTGATGTGGGGCATGGTCATGGTGTACTCGGCATCGATTGCGATGCCGGACAACCCCCGTCTGGTGCGGCTGACGCACACCCATTACCTGTGGCGGCATGTGATGTCGTTGGCCATGGGCACTGTGGTGGCCTTGCTGGCGTTTCAGGTGCCTATGGCCACCTGGGAAAAAATGGCACGCCCCCTGTTTGTCTGTTCATTGGTGCTGCTGGCACTGGTGCTGATTCCCTACATCGGCAAGAGCGTGAATGGCGCACGGCGCTGGATAGCCCTGGGCATCACGAATTTTCAGCCTTCCGAGTTGGCCAAGTTGGCCACCATCATCTATGCGGCTGATTACATGGTGCGCAAGATGGATGTGAAGGAAGATTTCATCCGCGCGGTGTGGCCCATGATGGCGGCGATGACGGTGGCCGGTGTGTTTTTGCTGGCCGAGCCCGACATGGGGGCCTTCATGGTGATCGCCGTTATCGCGATGGGCATCCTGTTTCTGGGCGGGGTGAATGTCCGCATGTTCATGTGGAGCCTCAGCGGTTTGCTGGTCGCATTCGTGATCATGATTGTCTTGTCGCCCTGGCGGCGCGAGCGAATTTTTGCTTACCTTGACCCCTTCAACTCGGCCTATGCCCTGGGCAAAGGCTACCAGTTGTCGCATTCGCTGATTGCCATCGGGCGCGGCGAAATCTGGGGCGTGGGCCTGGGGGGCAGTGTCGAAAAACTCCATTGGTTGCCCGAAGCGCACACCGACTTTCTGTTGGCCGTGATCGGTGAAGAGTTCGGTCTGGTCGGGGTGTCGGTGGCGATTTTTCTGTTCTTGTGGCTGAGCCGCCGCATCATGGTCATCGGTCGCCAATCCATCGCGCTGGACAAAGTTTTTTCCGGACTGGTCGCGCAAGGCGTGGGCATCTGGATCGGCTTTCAGGCCTTCATCAACATGGGCGTGAATCTGGGCGCTTTGCCCACCAAAGGGCTGACCTTGCCGCTGATGAGCTATGGCGGCTCCGCCATCATGCTCAATCTGGTGGCCATCGCCATTGTGTTGCGCATCGACGCCGAAAACAAACAACTGATGCGTGGAGGGCGATCATGAACCGCCGATGCGCATTGGTCATGGCTGGCGGAACCGGCGGGCACATCTTCCCGGGCCTGGCCGTGGCCGAAGCCTTGCGCGAAGCAGGCTGGCGCGTGCACTGGATGGGCGCACCCGACAGCATGGAAAGCCAGTTGGTGCCGCCGCGCGGCTTCCCGTTTGAAACCGTCGAATTTGGTGGTGTGCGGGGCAAAGGCCTCATGACCTGGCTCAAGCTGCCGTTCAAATTGCTGCGCGCCTTCTGGCAAAGCCTGCAAGTCGTGCGCCGTGTCCAGCCCGATGTGGTGCTGGGCCTGGGCGGTTACATCACCTTGCCGGGCGGCTTGATGGCGCGTCTGTGCGGCAAACCGGTGGTGCTGCACGAGCAAAACTCTGTGGCAGGTCTGTCCAACAAGGTGCTGGCCCGGGTCGCGGCCCGGGTGTTCACGGCTTTTCCGGGGGTGTTCAAACAAGGCCGATGGGTGGGCAACCCCCTGCGCAAAGCCTTCACCGAGCAAGCCGAACCAGCGATGCGGTTTGCAGGCCGCACCGGCCCTCTGCGTGTGCTGGTGGTGGGCGGCAGTCTGGGGGCCAAAGCCTTGAACGACACCGTGCCACAGGCCTTGGCCTTGATGCCAGCGGCTGTGCGCCCGGTGGTCATTCACCAAAGTGGCGCCAAACAAATTGAGGCCTTGCGTGCCAATTACCAAGCGGCAGGTGTGCAAGCCGAGTTGACGCCTTTCATCGACGACACGGCCAGCGCTTTTGCCCAAGCCGACTTGGTGATCTGCCGTGCAGGGGCCAGCACCGTCACTGAAATGGCGGCCGTGGGGGCGGCGGCGCTCTACGTGCCCTTTCCTCATGCGGTGGATGACCACCAAACCACCAATGCCCAGTTCCTGTGCGCGCAGGGCGGGGGCTGGTTGTTGCCGCAATCGCAATTGACGCCGCAGGGCCTGGCGGATCGCCTGTCGGGCTGGCGCCGGGAGAGCTTGCTGGCTTGCGCCGAAAAAGCTTATGAACAGAAAAAAACAAAAGCCACACAAGAGCTTGTGATGGCTTGTGAGGAGTTGACTGCATGAAACACGCCATCCGAAAAATCCATTTCATCGGTGTCGGTGGATCGGGCATGAGCGGCATTGCCGAAGTGCTGCTGAACCTGGGCTATCAGGTGTCGGGGTCTGACCTGTCCGACAGCGCCACCTTGCGCCGTTTGGCGGCTCTGGGCATTGAAACGCATGTGGGCCATGCCGCTGCCAACGTCAAGGATGCTGACGCCGTGGTGACCTCCACCGCCGTGAAAGCCGACAACCCCGAAGTGCTGGCTGCCCGCGAACGTCATATTCCCATCGTGCCGCGTGCAGTGATGCTGGCCGAGCTCATGCGCATGAAGCAAGGCGTGGCCATTGCCGGCACGCACGGCAAAACAACTACCACCAGCCTGGTGGCCAGTGTGCTGGCCGAAGCCGGGTTGGACCCCACCTTTGTGATCGGTGGGCGCCTGAACAGTGCAGGTGCCAACGCCAAGCTGGGCACGGGTGACTACATCGTGGTCGAAGCTGACGAGTCGGATGCATCGTTTTTGAACCTGTTGCCGGTGATGGCGGTGGTCACCAACATCGACGCCGACCACATGGAAACCTATGGCCATGACTTGGCTCGGCTGAAAGCAGCCTTTGTGGACTTCCTGCACCGCATGCCTTTTTATGGCACTGCGATTGTTTGCAGTGACGACCCGGGTGTGCAATCCATCGTGGACGAGATCGCCCGCCCCGTAACGACGTATGGCCTGAACGAAGGCGCTCAGGTGCGTGCCGTGAATGTGCGCGCCGAGAACGGTCAGATGCACTTCACGGTGCAACGGCGCAACGGCGTCACTCTGCCCGACATGGACCTGGTGCTGAACCTGCCGGGCCTGCACAACGTGCTCAATGCCTTGGCCGCCGTGGCCGTGGCGGTGGAGCTGGGCGTGGACGATGCCGCCGTTCAACGGGCACTGGCAGGTTTTAAGGGCGTGGGCCGACGTTTTCAGCGTTATGGCGATGTGGCCGTGCCTGGCGGCGTTGGGCGCTTCACGGTCATTGACGACTACGGGCACCACCCAGTGGAAATGGCCGCAACGCTGGCCGCTGCGCGAGGTGCCTTTCCGGGGCGTCGACTGGTGCTGGCGTTTCAGCCGCACCGCTACAGCCGCACACGCGATTGTTTTGAAGACTTCGTCAAGGTCATTGGCCAGGGCTGCGACAGCGTGCTCTTGTCCGAGGTGTATGCCGCTGGCGAAGCACCGATTGTGGCTGCGGATGGTCGGTCTTTGGCGCGGGCCCTGCGCGTGGCAGGCAAGGTGGAGCCGGTGTTTGTCGATGACATCGCCGACATGACGCAAGCCGTGCTGGGCAACGCCCGCGATGGCGATGTGCTGATCTGCATGGGCGCAGGCTCCATCGGCGGTGTGCCCGCCAAAGTGGTCGAGACGGGAGGTGCGGTGTGAGCACATCCAACTTTGGCAAAGTGGCGGTCCTCATGGGCGGGCGCTCGGCAGAGCGCGAAGTCTCTCTCATGTCCGGCCAGGGCGTGCTCAAAGCCTTGCAGGCCGAGGGGGTGACCGCGCAGGCATTTGACCCCGCCGAACGGGACCTGAGCGCGTTGCAGCGCGAAGGTTTTGCGCGCTGCTTCATCGCCCTGCATGGCCGTTATGGGGAAGATGGCACGGTGCAAGGCGCACTGGAGTTGCTAGGCATCCCCTACACCGGATCGGGCGTGATGGCTTCAAGCATTGCGATGGACAAGACCATGACCAAACGGGTCTGGCTGGCAGAGGGCTTGCCTACCCCCGCCTATGTGCTGGTGCGCCGAGCGCAACTGGCCACCGTGAATGGGGCTGATCTGGTCGAGAAGCTGGGCTTGCCCATGATCGTCAAACCTGCCCGCGAGGGTTCGTCGATTGGCGTGACCAAGGTGCTGAATGTGCAGGACTTGCCTGCCGCATTGGCAGCCGCTGCACAGTGCGATGCCGACATCCTGTGCGAGCAATGCATTGTGGGTGACGAGGTGACCTGCCCGGTTCTGGGCGAAGGCGACAGCGCCCGCGCCTTGCCTGTGATCCGCATCGTGGCGCCTGAGGGCAACTACGACTACCAAAACAAATACTTCACCGACGACACCCAATACCTGGTGCCCAGCGGTCTGTCTGCTGCCGAAGAGGCGTCAATAGAGGCCTTGGTGGTCAAGGCTTATCAGGTGTTGGGCTGCAGGGGCTGGGGCCGCATCGACGTGATGATCGATGCCGCCACGCGCCAGCCGTATCTGTTGGAAATCAACACATCGCCAGGCATGACGGGGCATTCGCTGGTGCCCATGTCGGCTCGCGCTGCGGGCATCAGCTACGAGGCCTTGTGCACGCAACTGCTGGCGTCGGCCACGTTGGACAACGTCAAGGAGCGCCTGGGATGAACAAGACCCTGCCCTTGCCGCTGGATGTCCGGCTCATGAACATGACCACCGCTTTGCTGGTGGCCGTGCTGGTGTGGCTGTCCGTCGCCGCAGGGGTCTGGTGGTTGATTCGTCATCCCATGTTTGCCATCGAGTCCATCACCGTACAAGGGGAAGTGGGTCATAACAACGCCGTCACCTTGCGTGCCAATGTGATGCCCAAGTTGAGTGGCAACTTTTTCACACTCGACCTGGCGCAAGCCCGTGATGCCTTTGAAGACGTGCCCTGGGTGCGTACAGCGGTGGTGCAACGAGATTTCCCCAATCGATTACGGACCATTTTGCAAGAGCACCACCCGGTGGCTTTGTGGGGCGAAGAAGACGCCAACACCATGGTCAACGAACAGGGCCAAGTGTTTGAGGCCAATGTGGAAGACGCCGATGTGGAGCAACTGCCCCGCATGAAAGGGCCAGTGGGTTTGTCCGCCGATGTGATGCGCATGTACCGCTATCTGCAGCCCTTGTTTCAAGCCTTGGACATGGACATTGAACAGATGGAGTTGACCCCGAGAGGCAGCTGGCGCGTCTTGCTGCAAGGCGGTGCGCAGATTGAATTGGGCCGTGGCACAGAAGCTGAAATCGGCCTGACTGTGCAGCGCTTTCTCAGAACGCTGTCACAGGTCACGTCACGGTATGGCAGAACGCCAACGGCTTTGCTGGCCGCAGATTTGCGCCACAAGGACGGTTACGCGCTGCGCTTGCGCGGTGTGAGCACGGTCGATGTGGACAGCAAGAAAAAGCCCTGAGCAATCAGGCAACGGAACATGAAACGGAAACGGTGAGTCAAATGGCAAAAGAGTACAAAGATCTGGTCATCGGGTTGGACATTGGCACCTCCAAAGTCATGGCGGTGGTGGCTGAGGTCATGCCCGATGGCGAACTCAAGATCGCGGGCTTGGGCATCGCGCCTGGCAATGGCCTCAAGCGCGGCGTGGTGGTCAACATCGACGCCACTGTGCAAAGCATTCAGCAGGCGCTCAAAGAGGCCGAGCTGATGGCGGACTGCAAGATCACGCGTGTCAATTGCGGCATCACGGGCAGCCATATCCGAGGCATCAATTCCAGTGGCATGGTGGCCATCAAGGACAAGGAAGTCACGCCCGCCGATGTGGCCCGTGTGATGGAGACGGCGCGTGCCATCAACATCTCGACCGACCAGCGTTTGCTGCTGGTGGCCCCCCAAGAATTCGTGATCGATAGCCAGGAAGTCAAAGAGCCCATAGGTATGAGCGGCATGCGCCTGGAGGCCAAAGTGCACATCGTCACCGGTGCGCAAAGTGCGGCCGAGAACATCATCAAGTGCGTGCGCCGCTGCGGCCTGGAAGTGGACCAATTGCTGCTCAACCCCCAGTCATCGAGCCTGGCGGTGTTATCCGAAGACGAACGTGAATTGGGCGTGGTCTGTGTGGACATTGGTGCAGGCACGACCGATGTGGCGATCTTTGCCAACGGCTCCATCCGCCACACGGCGGTGATTCCGATTGCGGGCGACCTGATCACCAGCGATATCGCCATGGCCTTGCGCACCCCCACCAAAGACGCCGAAGACATCAAGGTCGAAAGCGGCTATGCCAAGCAGCTTCTGGCCGACCCGGACGCGCAAGTGGAAGTGCCGGGGCTGGGTGATCGCGGCCCCCGAATGCTGAGCAAGCAAGCGCTGGCGGGCGTGATCGAGCCGCGCATCGAAGAAATCTTCTCGCTGGTGCACCAGGTCATCCGCGAGTCAGGTTATGAAGAAGTGCTGTCCTCGGGCATCGTGCTCACAGGCGGCAGCGCGGTCATGCCTGGCATGGTCGAGTTGGGTGAAGACATCTTCCTCAAGCCCGTGCGCCGTGGCTTGCCCAAATACAGAGGCGGACTGGCCGACATGGTCAGCCAGCCACGCGCAGCCACCGTGATGGGCTTGCTTGAAGAAGCCCGCCTGGCGCGCTTGCGTGGCTACAAAGTGACCCAAAAGCAAAGTTCAGTAAACAACGCATTTGGTCGTCTTCGTGATTTTTTTGTGGGGAACTTCTGATGAACTGGAAAAACCGATTTCAGGCCAGAGGCAGTCCACTCCCTTTCAGGCCCAGGCGATGTTGAAACATCCCCATTAGGCAAACACTCAAAATTTCAGGCAACTGCAGATATTCAGATTTAGGAGAGCACCATGAGCATCGAAATGATTCAAACCGAAGAATTCAATCAAGGCACACAGATCAAAGTGATCGGTGTCGGCGGCGGCGGCGGCAATGCCGTGGAGCACATGATTGAGCGTCAAGTTCAAGGCGTGGAGTTCATCTGCGCCAACACCGATGCGCAGGCATTGGCCCGCAGCGCGGCGCACCGTTTCATCCAGCTGGGTCAAACCGGCCTGGGCGCTGGCAGCAAGCCCGACAAAGGCCGTGAAGCGGCAGAAAGCGCCGAAACCGACATCCGCACCGCCATCGAAGGCGCGCACATGTTGTTCATCACCGCCGGCATGGGCGGCGGTACCGGCACAGGCGCCGCGCCCGTGATTGCCCGCATCGCCAAAGAAATGGGCATCCTCACCGTGGGTGTGGTGACCAAGCCATTCGAGTTTGAAGGCGGTCGCCGCATGAGCAATGCCGATCAGGGCATGGTCGAACTCGAAGCCAATGTCGATTCATTGATCGTGGTGTTGAACGAAAAACTGCTGGAACTGCCCGGTGGCGAAGACATGACGCAAGACGAGGCGTTTGCGCACGCCAACGACGTGCTGAAAAACGCCGTGGGCGGCATTGCCGAGATCATCAACGTGCCAGGCCATGTGAACGTCGACTTTGAAGACGTGCGCACCGTGATGGGTGAGCCTGGCAAAGCCATGATGGGCACCGCTGCTGCCAGCGGCCCGGACCGTGCCCGCATCGCAGCCGAGCAAGCCGTCGCGTGCCCATTGCTTGAGGGTGTAGACCTGTCGGGCGCCAAGGGCGTTCTGGTGCTGATCAGTGCAGCCAAAGGCTCTTTGAAGCTGACAGAGTCCAAGCAGGCCATGAACACCATCCGCGCCTATGCCTCTGACAACGCCCATGTGATTTATGGCACGGCTTACGACGAAAGCCTGGGTGACGAAATCCGCGTGACCGTCGTGGCCACAGGCTTGTCCAAGCAAGGCGCACGCCGCAGCGCCCCCATGCAAGTGATCCGCACAGGCACCGACAACGTGCCTTTCATGATGGGCGGACATGATGCCGTGGCTTCGTCGATGCACACTGCAGTGCCATCGGCCACCAATGGCATGAACACACCCGCCATCTGGCGCAGCAACCGCACCCACGCAGCCACCCGCGTGGACGGCATGTCAGCTGCGGGCATGGACGACATCGAGATTCCCGCTTTCTTGCGCAAGCAGGCAGATTGATGACCTGATCTGTCGGTCACAGGTGCTTTGAGGCCTGACAGGCTTGGCCTGTCAGGCCTCATTTTTATGTGGCGCGGGGGCTGATATCAGCCTATACCTTGTCAGGACGACACAAAGCCTTGCCAATTAAAATTCAAACATGCTCGCTCAACGTACCCTTAAATCCTTGACCCAGGCCGTCGGCGTGGGTTTGCACAGTGGCCAACGGGTCGAGTTGACGCTGCGGCCTGCGCCGCCCGACACGGGCATCGTGTTTCGCCGTATCGATTTGCCTGAACCGGTGGACATTCCGGTCAGGGCCGAGTCGGTCACCGACACCCGACTGGCTTCCACGATTTCAGTGGGCCAGGCCAAGGTGTACACGGTGGAGCATCTGATGTCGGCCTGTGCAGGCTTGGGCATTGACAATCTGTATGTCGACATCACTGCCGAAGAGGTGCCCATTCTGGACGGGTCGGCCGCCTCATTTGTGTTCTTGCTGCAAAGCGCGGGCATCGTAGAACAACAGACCCCCAAACGCTTTATCCGCCTGCTCAAGACGGTGCAGGTCAGTGAGGGTACCGGCGAAAACATCAAGTGGGCGCGCCTGGAGCCCTATCACGGCTACAAACTGAGCTTTGAAATCGACTTTCATCACCCCGCTGTGGACTCCACGGGTCAGCAAGTCGTATTTGACATGTCTGAAGGCGTCTATGCCCGGGACATCGCCCGAGCCCGCACCTTCGGCTTCACCAAAGATGTGGAAATGCTGCGCGCCAACGGCCTGGCCCTGGGTGGCGGCCTGGACAACGCCATCGTCATGGACGACTACAAAGTGCTCAACTCAGACGGATTGCGTTACGACGATGAATTCGTCAAACACAAAATCCTCGACGCCATGGGTGACTTGTACATCGTGGGCAAACCCTTGCTGGCCGCCTACAGCGCATTCCGCTCGGGGCACGCCATGAACAACCTGCTGCTGCGCGAGTTGCTGTCCCAACCCGATGCCTACGAAGTGGTGACGTTCGACAAATCCAGCCAGGCCCCTAAAGGTTTTGCGGCTCTGCAACCGGCCTGGTAAATCCCGACAAGCGGCCTTTACAAGCGCCATGTCGGGGTCTTCGACCACCGACCTACAAGACACCGCTTCCGTAGGTCGGCACGCGAAGAGTCCGACATCTTGTCCGTAAGCCAGAAAAGTGGTCCTCTCCCGGACCCTTAAAATCCCCGCATGACCTTCCTCGACATGTTGCGCACCGCCGAGCGCCAAAACGGCTCCATGCTTTGTGTGGGCCTGGACCCCGAACCCACCAAGTTCCCTGCGGGCATGAAGGGCGACGCCAACAAGATCTACGACTTTTGCGCCCGCATCGTCGACGCCACGGCCGACCTGGTCAGCAGCTTCAAACCCCAAATTGCCTACTTTGCCGCGCACCGCGCCGAAGGCCAGCTCGAACGCCTGATGGAACACATGCGCCGCGTGGCCCCCCATGTGCCCATCATCCTGGATGCCAAGCGCGGCGACATCGGCAGCACCGCCGAGCAATACGCCAAAGAGGCTTTTGAGCGCTACGGCGCCGACGCCGTGACCCTCTCGCCCTTCATGGGCTGGGACTCGGTGGCCCCCTACCTCAAGTACCACGGCAAAGGCGCGTTTTTGCTCTGCCGCACCTCCAACCCCGGCGGTGACGACCTGCAAAACCAACGCCTCGCGTCGGTGGATGGCCAACCCCGTGTGTACGAACACATTGCCCAACTGGCCCAAGGCCCCTGGAACCTGAACGGCCAACTGGGCCTGGTGGTGGGCGCGACCTATCCCGCAGAAATCGAGCGCGTGCGCGAAATCGCCCCCACCGTGCCCCTGCTGATTCCCGGTGTGGGCGCACAAGGCGGCGACGCCGTGGCCACAGTCAAGGCCGGCTGGCGTGCGAATGCCGACGGCTCCAGCGCAGGGGCCATCATCGTCAATTCATCGCGTGCGGTGTTGTATGCATCGAGCGGGGAAGACTTTGAAGCTGCGGCGCGCAAGGTGGCCATGCAGACACGGGACATGCTGGAAGCGGCCAAGGGCTGAACCAGCAAGCGCCAACAGAAACAAGCCATGACTTTGAGTGTGGAACACCTCTACAGAAGGTGTGACACCTTGGAGCAAGCCCTGCTTGCGATCGAGCAGCACCCTGAATCCACACATGGCGTGTTGTTTGACCTGTACCGCAACGCTGCCATCAAAAGCTTTGAGTTGTCGTTGGAAACGGCAGGCAAACTGTTGCGAAAGGCCCTCAAGGCGTTTGAGGCCTCACCGCGCACCGTAGATGCCTGGGTGTTCAACGATGTGTTGCGCCACGCAGGCAAACATGGCGTTTTGACCAGCGCCGAGGTGGAACGCTGGCTGGCCTATCGCGCCAACCGAAACAGCACGGCGCACGACTACGGCGCGGGTTTCGCCAACGACACGCTGCAGCTGTTGCCTGCGTATTTGCACGATGTGCGCAATTTGGCGCTGGCCTTACAAAAGGTGTTTGATGCCAGCGCTTGATTTGGCTGCGCTCGACTTGTCTGAGCGCCACCGTCACATGCTGCAAACCTTGCTGACCCAACACACGCCACAGGCACAAGTATGGGCTTATGGCAGCCGTGTCAGAGGCCAGTCCCACGAAGGCAGTGACCTGGACTTGGTTCTGCGCAACCGGGCAGACCTGACCCTGGACGTGCCAGGTTGGGATGCGCTGAAACTTGCCCTGCAAGACAGCGAGCTTCCCATGTTGGTGGACGTGCATGTGTGGTCGCGCTTGCCACAGGCGTTCCACGCGAACATCGAAGCGGCCTACGTGGTTATGCAGCCCTGATTTGAAACTGCAACAGGCGATTCAATGCGAGCTGGGGTGGTCGGGCATGAATGGATGCAGCGCAGTGTTGATTCGGTCTGGCGCCCATGCCTGAAAAATTGATGCAGGTTCAGAACTTGGTGTGGTGAAAAGAAAAAAGGCCCTCAAGGCCTTCTTCTTGATTCTTGTTGCCAAAAATCTTGCGAGCTTCCGTTTCCCATGCTGGTATGCAGACCTGTGTTGGTGTAGGCGGCTGGTTCGTTTACTCACTCGCTCTCGAACCGTTTAAAGCAAATTCTACCAAGTGACCCACCTTGATGTGTCTCATCATGGATGTGAAATGTGAGCCGAAAGTGAGTCAATTTGACGAGTGATCCAGCCCATTGAGGTGTTGAGTAACAGGCGATGGCTGGATTTTTGTAGGAGCCCACACCTGTGGGCGATGGGCGTGGCACACGCCCTGCAAGCCATCGAACACAGGGGGTGGGCTCCTACGGCAACAAAAATAAGCGCATGGCTGACAAACACATGGGTCCTGCAAATTTCACAGGGCCGGATCAATATTTCCCATGGCGCGAGACGATCTGGCCGCCTGCAGGGAACAGGCCCAACACAGCCACGATCGAACAGGTGCAGTTTTGAAACCAAGTACGCAATATGTAATGGAAAATGGACATTTATTGAAATATTAGGTATTCATTTGTGTATTATTGAATGCTTTTAACAGGGGGTTCTTATGAAGCAGAGTCGAATTGCAGCCGTTGTCGCTGCTGCGCTGGGTTTGGGTGTTTCCATGCATGCAGCACAAGCTCAGGAGGTTTATGCAGGGGCTGGTTTGTTTGGTGTCCAGCTGGGTTACTCGCATGCCCTGAACTCGTCCTTTAATGTGCGAGCCGATTACATGACCATGGGCAATATCGAAAAAACAAACAACCAGTCGGGAACGGATTACAAGGCAAACATTGATCTGAGCCGTACCGCTTTGCTGGCTGATTGGTTCCCCTTTCAGGGCTCCTTCAGGTTGACCACCGGCGTCACGTTCAACCAGTTGAAATTCAATCTGATGGCCAATACGAGCGGTCAGACTGTGGACATCAATGGTAGTCCCCACACGCTGGTGGCTGGCGACAGCATGAACGTGCAAGTCAAAATGCCCAGCACCACACCCTATATCGGCTTTGGATTTGGCCACCAATCCACCCAAAAGGGCTGGGGTTTCCATTCGGATATTGGTGTGATCATTGGCAGCTTCAGCGTCACCGAAACGCGTACGGGTCAGTTGGCCAATGTGCCTCAGGCCGATGTGGACAAGGAGCTGGCCGATGTGCGAAAAAGCGTGTCCAAATTGAACGTGTTGCCTCAGGTGACGCTGGGCGTGTCCTACCGCTTTTAAGCGTTCGTACAGTTGTGATTCATGGGGCCACCTGTCTTGCAGGTGGCAGCAAGCGCTGGCATGGCCTGGGCCTACCTGTTAGCCTTCCCCCATGATCGACCTCTACACCGCCGCCACGCCCAACGGGCACAAAGTCTCCATCGCGCTCGAAGAGCTGGCGCTGCCTTACACGCTCAAGGTGCTGGACCTGTCCAAGGGCGAGCAAAAGCTGCCTGACTTTTTGGCCATCTGCCCCAATGGCCGCATCCCCGCCATCGTGGACCGTGAGGCTGATGACTTTGCGGTGTTCGAGTCGGGTGCTTGTCTGATTTACCTCGCCGAAAAAACCGGCCAGCTCATGCCCACCGATGCCAAGGGCCGTTCGCGTGTGCTGCAGTGGCTGATGTTCCAGATGGGCGGCATCGGGCCGATGATGGGGCAGGCCAATGTGTTCTTTCGCTACTTTCCGGAAAAGATCCAGCCCGCGATCGACCGCTACCAAGGCGAGAGCAAGCGCCTGTTCACGGTGCTCGACAGCCACCTGAAAGACCACGAATACCTGGCGGGTGACTATTCGATCGCCGACATCGCCAACTGGGCTTGGGTGCGCACGCACCGCTGGTCGGGTGTCGAAGTGGATGACCTGCCGCACCTCAAGCGCTGGCTCGATGCGATTCGGCAGCGCCCTGCGGTGCTGCGCGGCATCGAAGCGCCACCGTCGCGCATCAATTTGACCAAAGACGGCGACGATGCCGCCAAGAAGTTTTCTGAAGAGGCCCGCAAGATGGTCGAGATGGGCCAAAACCAAAGCGCCGCCAGCAAGGATAAGCCATGAAGCTCTACACCGCCCACCGCGCCCCCAGCCCCCGCCGGGTGCTGATGTTCCTGGTTGAGAAAAACATCACGAACATCGAGATGGTCAACATGGACCTGAACGGCGGCGAGCACCGTCAGCCCGAGTACCTGGCCAAAAGCCCGCTGGCCAAAGTGCCTGCGCTGGAGCTGGACGACGGCCGCGTGATCACCGAGACGCGGGCGATCTGCACCTTGCTGGAAGGCCGTTACCCCGCGCCCAACCTGATGGGCGTGGACGGCGACGAGCGTGGCTTCATCGAGATGGCCGACCGACGTGTGGAGCTGTATCTGCTGGGTGGCATCGCCAACGCGATCCGACACAGCCACCCGGGTTTGGCAGCGTTGGAAAAACCGCAGTTCGCCGAATTTGGCCGTTCGCAGGCCGAGAAGGTGCGCGAGGTCGCCCGCTGGTTTGACCAAAGCCTGCAAAGCCAGCCCTTCATCGCGGGCGAGCGCTTCACCATCGCCGACATCACCGCGTTTTGCGCGCTGGAATTTGCGCGCGGCCTGATGAAGTTCGTGCCCGGCGACGAGGGCATGCACGCCTTGCAGGGCTGGCGCGACCGCATGAACGATCGGCCAAGCGCCAAAGTTTGAGCCGCAGGCTGAGGCTAAGTGCTGATGATTGTTTCAGGCGCGCCTCTGTAGGAGCGGCGCCCTCGCCGCGATCAAGCCCATGAGATCACCACTGATCGCCCCGAGGGCGGGGCTCCCACAGGGCACAACCTTGCTCAACAAGGCGTGATCAGCTGAACACGCCGCCGTAGTCCTTGCGCAAGTCGTTCTTTTGAACCTTACCTGTACCGCCCACGGGCAGGGATTCGAGAAAGACCACATCGTCTGGCACCCACCACTTGGCGACTTGGGTGGCCAAGTAGTCGAGGATCTCTTGCTTCTCGACGGCTTGGCCCGGTTTGCGCACGATGAACAGCAATGGACGCTCGTCCCACTTGGGGTGCTTGACGCCAATGACGGCGGCCATGGCCACAGCGGGGTGACCCACAGCAGCGTTTTCCAGGTCGATCGAGCTGATCCATTCGCCACCGGTTTTGATGACGTCTTTGGTGCGGTCGCGGATCTGCATGGTGCCGTGCGCGTCGATGGTGGCGATGTCACCCGTGGGGAACCAGCCGTCGACCAGCGCAGTTTTCTCGGCCTTGAAATAGCGCTCCACGATCCACTGGCCGCGCACCATCAGCTCGCCTTGGGAGGTGCCGTCGCGGGGCAGCGTGACACCGTTCTCATCGACCACTTTGATCTCGATGCCTGAGACGGTTTTGCCCTGCTTGGCCACGATGGCGTGCTGCTCGGCGGCGGGGCGCAAGCGGTCGGCGCGGCCCAGGTTGCTCATGGTGGCCACCGCGGTGGTCTCGGTCATGCCCCAGCCGTGGCGCACTTCCACGCCATAGTTGTCCATGAACTTGGCGATCAGGGCCATGGGCATGGCCGAGCCGCCCACGCAAGTGCGTTTCATGTGGGCAAAGCGCAAGTTGTTTTGTTCGACGTGCTGGATCAAGCCCATCCAGATGGTGGGCACGCCTGCGCTGATGGTGACCTGCTCTGTGTCCATCAACTCGAACAAACTCGGACCGTCGAGCTTGGGACCAGGCAAGACCAGCTTGGTGCCCGCCACCAGCGCGGCGTAGGGGATGCACCAGGCGTTGATGTGGAACATGGGCACCACGGGCAGAACAGTTTCTTGCGTGGACAAGCCCAGCACATCGGGCAGGCAGGCGGTGGTCGCGTTCATCACGATGGCGCGTTGGGTGTACAGCACGCCTTTGGGGTTGCCGGTGGTGCCCGAGGTGTAGCACAGCGCTGCGCCGGTTTGCTCGTCCAGCTCGGGCCAATCGAAGCTGTCGCTGTGCCCGGTGATCAGGCCTTCGTAATTCATCACATTGGCCACGCCCTCGATGGCGGGCGTGTTGGCCGCATCGGCCAGGCAGACCCAGGCGCGCACTTTGGGGCAATGCGCAGCAATGCCTTTGACCAGGGGCGCAAAGGTGGCGTCAAACAGCACCACCTCGTCTTCGGCGTGGTTGATCACATAGATCAGTTGCTGGGGGTGCAGGCGCGGGTTGCAGGTGTGCATGACCATGCCGCTGCCCGAAACGGCGTAATACGCTTCCAGGTGGCGGTGGTTGTTCCAGGCGATGGAGCCAACCGCGCTGCCTGCTTTCAGGCCCATCTGGGCCAAAGCGTTGGCCAGCTGCCGCGCCCGCCTCGCGGTCTCGGCATAGGTGGTGCGGTGCAGTGGGCCGTGGGTCTCGCGCGAGACGATTTCCTGGTCGCCGAATTGGGCCGCGCCGTGTTCGAGGATGCCCGAAATGAGCAAAGGGCGGTTCATCATGAGGCCGGATGTGGTCATGGTTTTGTTTCCAAAATTTTCAAATGATTGCAGATCAGCGTTGCTCTTAGGTCGGCCGCTTCAGCCCCGGCATGAGTCCAGGGGCATGACGGTCAACAGCCGATTAACGGCACGAGGTCACCAAAGCCTCATCCAGTCGATGTTAATCGGTTTGACTCGCCAATCCTGAGCCGATTCAACGAGAAACAGGCGCACATCAGGAGGTCTTGACAGGGAGTGTTTTTTTACCCATGGCTTGTGCGATCTGTTCAGCTGCGATGTAGCTGAAGGCCATGATCGTGACACTTGGATCGACAGAGGGGCCTGTCGGGAAAACAGATGGATCGGCGACAAAAAGATTGTCGACGCCATGCACCCGGTGATTGGAGTCGGTGACGGACGTTTTGGGGTCTGGCCCCATGCGGCAACCGCCAAATGGGTGAGGTGCAACCAGCGTCAAGCTGCCAGGCTTGATCTCGATGCTGTCAATGCGGTCCAGTTCCGACAGGGATGTCAGCGTGGTTCGCTTCAAATCACCGAGCATGACTTTTCTGGCGCCTGCCTTGAAATTCACAATGGCGGCTTTTTTCATCAAGTCACGCAACATTTTTTGGGTTGTGGGTCCGTATGGGTAGTGAATTTGCCGAACGCCGTTGCTGTCCAGTTTCATTTCTCCCAACTCATCCGGGTGGTCATCCAGCCAGCCAATGGCGCCCCCTACATTGGGCAGCTTTTCCATCCATTCAGCCGCACCGTCATCAAAGCCCGGGATGGTGTAAGCCATCAGAGCCGGTTGAATTTGATCCGGTACCAGCAAATACCCCCCTTCAATGTATTGTCCTTTCGCGTCGTAGCGGGCTTGGCGGAAACCTTCAACGCCATAGGCTGCAGGTATGTTGCGCCACAAGATGATCGGTTCATCGTAGAGGCCGTGCGCGTAGGTGCAGGGATTCATGCCGAAATGCTTGCCCAATGCGGGCAATGTGTCACGCAGCCGAGGTTGTGCCAGTAAAAATGCGGGTGAATTGAAGCCGCCTGCTGCCACCACAAAATGCTTGGCTTTGACGGTGATCTTTTGGCCGCTGGGTCGATTCCGGGCGCGATCAATTACCTGCGCATTCAGTTGCGTGATGTGATGGCCCTCAAACACAAAGTCTTCGGCTTTCAGGTCTGCGTAGACCCTTGCACCCAAAGCCATGGAAGAAGGGATGTTGGTGACCAATTGACTTTGCTTGGCATCAATGGCGCAACCTTGCATGCAATGGCCCGAACCAGCGCAGCCCTTTCGGGCTTGTTTGATGGGGGCACTTTCCCAGCCAAGGGCATCGACAGCTTCCTTGAACAACTGGTTCATGCGGTTGTAACGAAAGGGCTCAGCTTCCTCGATGTGATGACGCTTTTCGATATCCGCAAAAATTGGATCAAGCACTTCTGCGCTGTGACCTGTCATGCCATAGCGTGTTCGCCACAATTCAAGACGGTCTGCGGGGGTTCGATAACTGTCGGCCCAGTAATGAACCGATGTGCCTCCCACCAACTCACCATAGGTCAACATGGTGGACCCGTTGGTATCTGTGGACAGATCACGCTCAGCATCGACTTTGCCGGCTTGGTTGAGTTCTCTGTTGTCAAAGGTGGATGCAGGGTAGTAACCGCCTTTTTCAAGAATGACCACATCCATGCCAGCCTCTGCCAGTCGATGCGCCACAGTGGCGCCTCCGCATCCTGATCCGATGATGCAGACCTCGGCCACGATTTCAGTCAGTTGGCCGTAATCGGTGTATTGGTGAACTTTATTTGTCATGGCTTTTTCGCTTGGATAGTAGAGTCAGTTTCGTGGACCAGCTTGGCATAGAGAACGCGCTGTTCGCTGTGTTTTTCTGGCAGGTTGGCGAAGGGGCCGTCATAGCCAATGACTTTCCATGTGGACGGGTGGCCGTAGTAGTACCAACGCATCATGGCCGACAGGTTGGCAATCACTGCGCGCAGCGTGTCGTCCTGGGTGTCGGATGCTGCCGAGAGCACTTGTTTACGCTCCTCAACCGTCAACCTTGAAAAGCGCGACAGGTGACCATACGCAAGAGGAAACATCTCAAGGAGGTAAAAGGCAGCTTTGAGATCGCTGCTGATGTTGTCGCTCACAAAAAACAATTCCTCATCGAGCCGTTTGACTACTTCAGCTTGCTCGATGTCTGGAAAACCTGGCCGCTTTGGCACACAAGCTTCGGCCAGTGTGTGGGCTATGTCTGCCAGATGGCCATCGAGCACCAGCAACCTGCCGTAGCGTTGTCGGTAGCGGTTGGTCTGAGTGATGTAGGCCCCGGCACCCGCCACCAAGGTGGCTGCGCCAGCAACGCCCAATAGCGAAAATTTCAAGAAGCGCCGCTTCGTAAAGAGGGGTGAATGTTTCATGGCGTTAAGAGAAGTTGAATGGTGGAACGATCAGCACGACCGGTTACAGCTTGGGATCGGCCGAGCCCAAAAACAGTCGAAGGGCCAGGCGCTGAACAAAATTTCCGTAAGGGGGATAAAACAGGCCGATGGGGAAAAATCGGTGCCGCTTGAAAACCGTTTTGGCGTGTGAGAGTTCACAAAAACCCTCTTCGCCGTGGTAGGTCCCCATGCCGGAATTGCCGACACCGCCAAATGGGGCGTCATGGTTAACCACATGCCACCCCCAGTCGTTGATGGTGACGCCGCCAGAATGGGTTTGCTCCAGCAACTGACGACGTTCAGCCTGGTTGTGACTGAAGCAATACAAGGCCAAGGGACGTGCCCTGGCGTTGATGAAGGCGATCACTTCTTGGGCTGTGTCATAAGACACCACAGGCAAAACAGGACCGAAGATTTCTTCTTGCATGATGCGCATGTCGTGCGTGCAATCGGTCACCACATGCAGGGGCATGTTGCGGCGGTCCTGTGCCGAGTCATACGCGGCGCAAGCGACAACGGTTGCACCTTTGCTCACGGCATCGGCCAGCAGTTCCTGGATGCGGGCCAAATGTCGATCGTTGATGATCCAGGTGTAGTCGTGGTTGTCCCGGACGGAGCCTTTAAACAGTTGGGCATAGCTGGCCTGGACGGCCTCGACAAATGCCCCCATGCTCTCGCGCGGCACCATGGCGTAATCGGGCGAGACACAGATCTGCCCGGCATTGGTGGCTTTGCCATGGGTAATGCGTTTGGCGGCATCGGCAATGGGGTAGTGGCGGCTCACAACAGCAGGTGATTTGCCACCGAGCTCCAGTGTGACGGGCGTCAAGTTGTCGGCCGCCTGGCGCATCACGATTTTTCCCACTGCAGGTGAGCCTGTGAAGATCAGGTGGTCAAAAGGCAAGGCGGTGAAATCACCTGGCGTCCTCAACTCTTCTCCGATCAAAAAGACCTCGTCTTCCGAGAATATGTCGGTGAGCATTTTTTCCAGGGCCGCGTTGGTGTGGGGGGTGATTTCCGGCATTTTGACCATCACCCTGTTGCCCGCAGCGATGGCTGCAATCAAGGGTCCCAGCGCGAGGTAAACAGGGAAATTCCACGGCACGATGACGCCAACCACACCTTTGGGTTGATATCGCACTTCCAGTTTGTTGGTAAGAAAAAGCAGCTCTGTGCCGCGTCGACTGGGTTTCATCCAGTGCTTGACATGCGAGATGGCGTGATTGGCCTCCAACGTGGAACCCAGCAAATCCAGCATCTTGGATTCGGCATGCGAGCGGCAACCAAAATCCTGATGCATCGCGTGCGCGAGCACATCCTGGTAGCGGCTGATTTGTTTCTTGATGGCCTTGAGTTGTTGGCGTCGTTGGAGTGCGCTGGGGTAAGGGGCTTTGTCAAAGGCCGATTTTTGTGCCTGAAAAACAGCTTGGATGCGCTCAATGGACAGGGTTTGTGAATCGGATGCGGGTGTGGCTTCGGTCATGGGCGTTGTTCGGTGTGTTGGAAGGGGGGCTGGGTTGTTCAATCGTTGCGCAAAATGCCTGCAGTCGAGACAAAGACGTCGCCAGAGGCGTGGCTCACAACGCCGGTCAGGCTGGCGTTGTCCCCCCGGGTTTGAAGCTTGAAGTCTTGATGAACCCCTGCGCGCTGCAACAGCGTGCCACCGGTTCCGGTGATCAGCACACTGGCGTCCTGGCGCTCATGAATGACGGTCAGGGATTGCTGCGTGCCACTGACAGCGGCAGTCCAGCTCAAGCCCTGGTCTTGGCTGCGGTAGACATGGCCGCGCATGCCCGCTGCCAGCAGACTGCCATCGCTCAAGGCCTTGCCGGTCCAGAAAGAGCCTTTGTTCGCGGTTTGAATGGCTTGCCAGGTTTTGCCTGAATCGGCAGATCGGAAAATGGTGCCCGACTCTGCAGCGATGAACAGCATGCCTTGGCGTCCGGGAAACAGATGGATCAAATGTTTTTCAGCCACATGCGTTTGTGTGGAGAGGGTTCGTCTTTCCCAGGTTTTGCCGCCATCTTGGGTTTCGAGTGCAAGACCGAATTGCCCCACAGCAAAGCCGTGTTGTGCGTCAGCAAACCAGATGGACAGCAAAACCTCGTCTTTACCGCGCTCTTGTCGCAAGATGTCCCAATGCTCGCCGCCATCGCGTGTGCCCAGGATGGTGCCATCGTGTCCAGTGATCCACCCTTGCTTGGCATCGTGGAAATGCACCGAGGTCAAGGGTGATCGGGTGGGTACTTTTTGAGCTTGCTTGAATGTTTTGCCATCTTCTGACAAAACCACCAGCCCATGATCACCCACGGCCACGATGCGTTGGCCAGCCTGGGTGGCGGCAAAAAACACCCCGCGCATCGGATCCACCTTTGAGGGGGCGTGGGTCCATCGGTGTTGTGCATCTTCTTTCACGGGTGTGTTCTGCCCTTGTGCACTGAAAGCGGATGAGGCGATGGCCAGCCACAGGCCAAGCATTGCGAGTGGATGTTTCATGGATAGGCTTTCAATGGGCAAGGGCCGTTGCTTTGATCGGCTTCGTGCGTGGGAAAAGTGCATCGAGTGCGACAGCAAAAGCGGGCAGTACGGTGATGGCCATGATCATGTTGATCATGAACATGAAGGTCAGCAAGATGCCCATGTCCGCTTGGAATTTGAGGTCAGAGAAAGCCCATGTGGCCACGCCCACGGACAAGGTGATGGCCGTGAAAATGGTCGCAATGCCCACTTCGCGCAGCGCCCCCTGAATTGCGGACTTCATGTTGGCGCCTGCCACCAAATGGGCCAGCAAGCGGTTGTAGATGTAGAAGGCGTAGTCCACGCCAATGCCTGTCGCCAGAACCATCACTGGCAGGGTGGCCACGGTCAGGCCAATGTCGAGTGACTTCATGAACCAGTAACCCAGGAATGTGGCCAAGGTCAAAGGCAGGCAACAAGCGAGCATGGCACGCCAGTCCCTGTAGGCCAGCAGAACCAGGCCCACGATGGCGGCGTAGACATACAGCATCATGGCGATTTCGCGCTGCTCGACCTCTTCATTGATCGCGGCCATCAAGCCGACATTGCCCGAGGCCAGGCGAGGCTTGACGCCTTGGTCTTGGCCATCGAAATCCGTGCGAAAACGTTTGACCGCTTCCATCACGGGTTGGATGGTGGTGGCTTTGTGGTCGCTCAGGTAGATGTTGGCCGCCATCATGGTGCATGCCCGGTTGAACAAACCACCGGCTTCTGGCAAGTAGCCCACGGCGATTTGCAAGGCTTGGCTGTCTCTGGGCAGGGCGGTCATTTTCGGATGACCTTCGTTCAGGCCGGCGTTGGCGAACTTGGCCAAGCTCGAGATGGATGAGACCGTCAGCACGCCGGGTACCTGCGAGATGTGCTGCGTGAATTGGTCGATGTAGTTCACGACCTCGTATTGATTGCAGGAATCGGCGGGTGTTTCAAAAACCACCGTCAACACTTCCATGCCGAGGTCAAAGCGTTGAACAATCGCATCGATGTCTTGGTTGTATCTCGACTCGCTGCGCAATTCCGGGGCACCTGCTTGCAAGGCACCGATGTGTCGGCCCTGACTTTGCCAAACGGCCACGCCAAAGAGCACCGCTGTCAAAGCCATCACATAGCGCACGTTGCGCAGTTCGGCCATCCAGCCGAGTTTTTCAACGAGACGGCTGCGCTGATTTTGCAGTGCCTCCTGTTGCTGAGCGTAGGTGCTTGGGAATTGGATGTAAGAAGCCACCAAAGGCAGCATGATCAGATTGGTCACGATTTTGTAGCCGACCCCAATCGACGCGGCAATCGACAACTCCCTGATCATCGGGATGGGGATGATGATCAAGGTGATGAAGCCCACAAAAGCGGTCACAAGAGCCAAGCTTCCGGGTATGAACAGGCCCGTGAAACTGGCTTTGGCCGCCGCCATCGGATGGGCGCCAGACGCCAAGGCCTTGGCAATGGCATTGATTTGCTGGATGCCGTGGGACACACCGATGGCAAAGACCAGGAAGGGCACCAGAATGGCCAGGGGGTCGAGCCCGAAGCCCAGCAGACGCAGGGTGCCAAACTGCCAGATCACGGAGACCATCGAACAGCCCAGGGCCAAAAGCGTCAATGAAACGGATCGGCAGTACCAGTAAACCGACAGGGCCGTCAGCACAATGGCCAATGCAAAAAAGACCAGGACCCCTTTGGCACCGTCGGCGATGTCCCCAATTTGTTTGGCAAACCCAACGATGTGGATGGCATGTTCAGGCGTTTGCAGTGGCACGCGAACTTCTTGTTCGATTTGATGCGCCAGTTTCAGATAGTCGAGCTTTTGCTTCGTTTGTGGATCTTCTTCAAGCAGGTCCGCGACAATCATGGCGGCCGTGCCGTCGTTGGCCACAAGGTTGCCGATATATCCCCCACGGACAACCCTTGCTTTGATCCGGTTAATTTGTGCCGCATCCAGCCGGTCGGGTGTCACATTGCCGTCAATGACGTCTTCGGCTTCAAACCCTTCTTCTGTCAATTCATAGACCCGGGTGTTGGGTGTCCACAGCGATTGAACCGAGCGTTTGTCGATGCCGGGCAAATTCATCAAGGCTTGTGTGGCCTCGTGCAGCTTTTTCAGCGAAGCTGCGTCCCAGATGTCTTTTTGGGTTGACCTCACCGCGACCATGATGCGGTTTGAACCGAACAGTTGATCGCGGTATTGAAAGAAGGTGTCGGTGTATTCGTGACCCAGCGGCAGCTGCTTGTCAAAACCGGCTGTCATGTGCAGCTGTGAAGCCAACACACCCATCAACACCGTGAAAACGGCCAGCGCAGCAAGGATGGTCTTTCTGAAGTGGAAGAAGAAATCTTCCAGTCTTTGCATCAAGCTTGTTTGTGTTGTCACGTTCGCATTCCACCGAGCCGAAGGCCGGTTCACATGTCAAGTCATAGGGGGAATAAATTTTTCCGGCCCTCATGCCGGAAAAATCGGGCTCATTCAGCTCAGAATGAATAGGACATCATGACGCTCATGACATCGCGGTCGCTCATCAGGTTTTTCGTTCCACCACCAAAGAACGTGGTGTAGCCAATGCTGGCTTTGATCTTGTTCTGGTAGTCGAAGTTCATTGCCAATGCAAGGGCTTTTCGACCCTGCACAAAGGGAATGGCATTGGGACTTGTGCCTCTTACATCATGAAAGAAATCCACAACCGGGCTCATGGTCCAACCTGAATTCATGAAGTTGGCGTAGCTCAGACCGATCTCAGCGACGTAGCCCCAAGAACTTTTGGTGGGCAGGGAATAGTCGGTGATGTAATAAGGCACTGCGCCAGAAAGATCCAGCTGAGGGTAATTTGTATAGGCCACTTCCGCCATCATGTAGCCTTCGGAGGCGCCCAGCGCCCTGGTCAACTCAGTGGGTAGAAATCGGAATGCAGTGGCTTGCAGCTGGTATTTCTTTTCACTCACATAACCGTTTGCCAGCGCAGCAGTTGTGTACCCATTGGATTTCTCATAAAGGCTATGACGTCCGGAAAATGGCACCGTGGGGTCAATCGCCACACTGTCCTTGGGACGGTATGACAACTCTGCACCGAAAGCCCAGTCACCCATCTTGGTATTCATCGAAACGCCAAACAGATCCAGGTTCTCGCCGTATTGCTCAAGGGCTGAAAGGCCAATGGCGTTGGGTGTTCCGAGACCATTGGATTTGTAGCCGATGAAGGGCATTTTGTCGTGATACCGCATGTAATAAGCCGCATAGTCTGTATCAGCTGAGGTGGGTTTGTACCGCAGGTTCACGCCGTACTGTCCCCCTCTTTGTGGCTTTTGCGTTTCAATCGGAACACGACCTGCCGCAACACTGGCGAGATCTCTGGCGCGTGTCGGATCAAAATCACCAACACCCAAAAACGAGCTGGTTGGAAAATAGCCTCCGCGTCTTCCACCAGCTCCGACAAAGTCTGCGGTTGACCAGAATGTGCCTGCCGGGTCGAGCTTCATGCCGTTCCATGCAAACTGGTAGTAGGCTTCTGTAGAGAATCCTTTGCCCAGGCTTGTGCTCAGCGAGGCCATCGGGGCAGGGATGAAGATTTCTTTCAATTGCGTACCGGGGATATGGTATTTGCGCAAGTCCAGTGCGTTGATCGAGTTGATGCCGCCCAGGATGAAGATGTCTTCGCCCCAACTGATGACTTGATTGCCCAGCTTCAGCTTGGCTGAATTCCCAGCCAAATCGAGATCTTTGGCAATCCAGAGGTCAAGCAGACTGATGTCTTTTTTCAGGGCATTGGCCGCCTCATTATCCAGAGGGCTTCGACTGGTGTTGCGAGCAGACAAATCACTTGACCAGGTGAACCGTCCCAACATGGACCAATTGCCTTGCTCCCGCAAAAACAATTCATGCGTTCCTTTGACCACAGATGAAACCACAGCCCCTTTCTTGTAGTTCAGGTTGCCGTCGTCAGAGTTGGTGAAATTGATGTCCGGGTTGGCAGTGCTTGCATCGCCATTGACCAAAGTGCCCAGTGCACCTGAGGTGGCGCCAGTTCCGCCACTGTCGTTGCCGATCATCCGGGTATTGGGCGATTTCAGGCGTTGCTGCATGCCAAAGCTGAGGGTGGAATCAAAACTGCCGGTGATGCCGTTGTCCATTTCAAACTTTACAGCGTGTGCCAGCGGACTCATGCTGGCCGTGAATGCCGCACACACCCAGGCCAATTTCTTATGGGTGAACTTGTGTTTTTTATGCATGGCTTGTCTCCTGATTTTGATTTGGGAATTTTTTACCGATCACCAAAGCGGCGCAGCTCTTCGGATTCAAAGCGTTTCGGGTCAATGCGGCCTTCGGCACCCGCCAACCAGTCCGTGGCTTTGGACTCCTGTGTGGCGTTCTCGGCGATATAGCGGTTGACATTCAGATCCCAAGACATGAATTCCTGGCTCACGCACGCTCCCAATTCAACAGCGGGGTAGATCGAGGCCTCCATTACGCGCCACAGCTTGCCTTGCGCGTCGTACTGATCGGCATTGAGGAGCATCCAGGTGTCTTCGTCCAGGTAAAACTCGCGCTTTGCAAACACATGTCGTTTGCCGGCCTTGACTGTGGCCTCGACTTTCCAGACGCGGTGGAGTTCGTAGCGCATCAAATCCCGCTTGGGATACTGCCCTTCATAGATGTCCTTGATGGGGCGCTTGGCCACCAACTTGAAATTGTTGTAGGGCACGTACATCTCTTTTTTACCGACCAACTTCCAGTCGTAGCGGTCCAGTTGACCCGAGAACATGGGGTATTGATCAACCGTTTCGAGGTTCTCGTAGCCAGGAATCGGATTGTCATAAGCCAAGTTCGGCAAACGGCGCACCCGCCTTTGACCCGGGAAATACATCCATGCATCGTTGGGCTTTGACATGAAGAAGTGCCCCAGAATGACCTCGCCAGCACGAGACGCGGGGCTGGTGGCCACGTTCAGCAGTTTCTGCAAAACATCCTGAACATCCTCGGGTGATTTGGCTTTACTCGATGCAAAGGGCATCGTTACCCATTGATCTTGAGCCAGGCTGTAAAAACTGCCGTCTGCATTGATGAAGTTGGTTTGGTAGTGTTCGATGCGTCCCTCTCCTTGCCAGCGCAATCGGTGATTCCAAACCGCTTCAGCGCCGTTGGTTGGTATCGGAAACGGGAAGCCACCACCTACAGCTTGCGCAAGATTGTCCAGGCCATCGGATGTGAGTTTGGCCTGAGTGGCGTTATTTTTGGTTTGGCTGTAGACCGCTTCCGGATAACCGCAACTGCGACGGGTGGGATAAACATCCATGCGGTAACCCTTGCGGGTTTTGATCAACTCGATTTGACCCGCAGACAGCTTGTCTTTGTATTTTTCGACGTTGCTCGCATCAATGCTGTAGAGCGGCTTGTCTGCGGCAAAAGGATCGTTGCGTGGCTCACCTGTTTTGTGTTTGCCCTTGGGTAATCCGCCACTCCACTCCGGGATGCTGGCGTCTTTGTTTCCCGCCCTTTCAGCGCCAATTGGCGTGAGTTCTTTAGCCAATTTGGCTGCCTCTTGTTCACCTACGGCGGCCATCACGGCGTTCGTGCCAAGGCTCAGGCTGACAGTCAGGGCAAGTGTGCGCCAAGGGCTTGGGGTCTTCAATTTCATCGGTGGTCTCCTTGCGTTGTATGCGTATCCGGCTTTGCGCGCTTGCGCGGCAGGTATGTCGTGTTGACAGTCGTCAGCCCTGAAGGCTTGGGCTGCAGACGTGTTCTTGTGTGCACAGTTGGGCAATTTACCGGTCGACCATACTGGAATACCTTCAAATGCGACAACTTGTCATGTTGATGTTAGCCGCGAAGTATTAACGTGACAAGTAGTCATGAATAGTTGTTTTCCCTTATTTCTAAAGATAGTTGAAGGTGTATGAAGTGTCATTTATGACTAATTTGAAGAGTAGAAAAGCCCGAAATTTCTGTCTAATATGGTAAATTTTTTGAAATATGTGGGGGTATGTCATGAAAAAAATGTGGATTTCACACACGTCTGAATACCCGATGTGCCCACTGCCCATACGATCAACACGCTTGAAAGATTTGTTTGATTCAGGAGGGTGAGATAGTTATGGTCAACAGCACAAGAGATTCCGAAAAATTGGCGTCGGATTCCGCCTCGGTTGACGAGAGTTCTTCGCCACCAAAAAGCGATGGCACTTCAAGGCGCAAGCCCTCGCAGGATCGATCCAAAGAACGCTTGGAGAAAATCCTGGCCGCAGCAGAGGCGTGCATTCTGGAGGTGGGGGCGGCAAACCTAAAAATCACCGACATTGCTGCCGCATCAGGCATGGCCAATGCCAGCGTGTATCAGTACTTCAGCAATCGGGAAGAAATCATCCAAGCGCTATTGGAAAGATATCTGGATTATTTTTATGAGCAAAACACGCAACTCCTGAGTCAGGTTGACAGTGTTGAGTCGTTTCTTGTCTATATCGAGGACGTTGTGTATGGCTACCACGACTATGTCAAAACCAATGCCACTTACAGAGCCATCTGGATGGATTCTCAAGGTTGGTCAGAGTTGAGGGCCATAGACAGAAAAGACAACTTGCGTCATGCCCAGGAATGGGTGGACAAAGTCAGTCAGTTCGTTCCAAATCTCAGAGCTGATAGGGCACAGAATGTGTTTCTGACCTGCATTGAAACAGGCGCGCACATGACACGCGTGTCCGTTGAGATTGGCGGGCGGGTTGAGCGGATCATGATGGATGAAATGATCGCTATGGTCCGAGGGCATCTCAGAACATTTTTTTCAAGTCCATGATGCTCGGCTGCCGTTAAACCAGCGCTGCATACACCAAGTCACGAAACAGGGGTCGATAGTAATCTCTTTGGTTGGGCGCCTGGACCATCAGCATGGCGACCATGTCGAGCGCCGGGTCCACAAAAAAGGTGGTGCCCGCGATGCCGCCCCAGTAATACAAGCCCACCGAGCCAGGCACAGGCGACAAGCCCAAATGGGTGCGTACCGCAAACCCGAGGCCAAAGCCGTGGCCCGGTGGCAGCAAGGTGCCGTCGGACGGCATGCCGCCCAAATGGTCGGCGGTCATGTAGTCCACCGTGTGGGGGCCGAGCAGGCGCACGCCGTTCAATTCACCCCGGTTGCGCAGGCACTGCAAAAAGCGGGTGTAGTCAATGGCGGTGGACATCAGGCCTCCGCCGCCGCCTTCCGTGGCGGGCACTTGGCGCGGCTCCAGCACTTTCATCGGCACACCGCCATCGGGGTCGTGCGCAAAGGGCTCGGCAATTCGGTGCTGCTGATCAGGCGGCACGGCAAAGCCCGTGTCCACCATGCCCAGCGGGCCAAAGATTTCAGCTTGCAAAAATGCGCCCAAGCCTTGCCCGCTGACCACCTCGACCAGCCTGCCCAGTACATCGGTGGCGCGGCTGTAGGCCCACACGGTGCCGGGCTGGAACTGCAGCGGCACAGAGGCCAGCGTTTGCGAGAACTCGGCATTGGTCCGCTCGCGTGAGGCGATCTTCACCTCGCCGTATTGGCGCTGCACGGCCGAGTCACCCAAAAATTCATAGGTCAGCCCCGCCGTGTGGCGCAGCAGGTCTTGCACCGTGGCTTCTTGCCGCACGGGTTCCAAGCCTTGGGCCGTGGCCACTTGCTGGTTGGCATATTCAGGCAACCAGCGGCTGACCGGGTCGCTCAAGAGCAGCTGCCCGCGCTCGACCAGCATCATCACTGCCACCGACACGACCGGCTTGGTCATCGAATAGATGCGGAAGATGCTGTCGGTTTTCATCGGCGCGCCCGTGGCGGGGTCTTGCTGGCCCACGGCCTCGAACAACCCGATCTGGCCGCGCCGAGCGACCATGGCCACGGCACCGGGTAACCTGCCACTGGCCACTTCGCGGCGCAGCACGTCCATCAATCGTTGGGTGCGCTCGGGGCACAAGCCCACATCGGCGGGTTGGGCGTGGGGCAAGGCAGTGTGTGCAGTCATCGGGGCTCCGGTTGAAGTGTGTTTTGTACACCAGTGACTGCTGAGGGGGTATCACCTGGAGCGCAGCGGTCGCTTTGGCTTGTCGCCCATGCGTCAAAGGCCATAACCCTTGCGCTGTGCAAGCGTTGCTAGACTGAATTCATGCGCATTTCAGAACTCTCTGCCAAGACCCAGGTGTCGGTGCACCGCTTGCGGCGGTACGAGGCCGACGGCCTGATTGAAAGCCAGCGATTGGCCAATGGCTACCGTGTGTACGACGAAAAAACCGTGAATCACGTCATCTTCATTGCCATGTCGCGGGAGATGGGGTTCTCGCTGCCCTTCATTGCCGAGTATTTGCCGCGCTTCAAAACGGGCAAGCTGTCAGCGCAAGACATGATCGACGCGATCCTGAAGCGTGTCGCCGAGATTGACCAGCTCTTGAACGAGCAACAAGCACTGCGCCAAAAACTGATGGACCACATCGGATGGTTCAAAACCCAAGCCAGGAAAAAACCATGAGCCCACTGGACATGCTGAAAAAAATCAACGCCATGGCCGAGTTCAACCGCTGGTGCGGCATCGAGGTGACGGTGGCCGAACCTGGATTTGTCGAGATCCAGATGCCCTGGCGTGCAGAGGTGGGGCAGTACTCGGGTTATTTGCATGCAGGCCTGATCGGCACACTCATCGACACCGCCTGCGGCTTTGCAGCCGGAACCGTGGCGGGGCCGAATTTGTTGGCCGCCAACTTTTCAGTCAACTGCTTGCGCCCTGCCGTGGGTCAGAAGTTCATTGCCCGAGCGCGGGTGGTCAAACCCGGCAAAGCACAAGTGTTCACCAGCTGTGATTTGTTTACGGTGGATTCAGAGGGCGAGAAGCTGGTGGCGAATGGTCAGACTTTGCTGACCGTGGTTCAGGGGGCATGATGTTTCGAGGCGGGTAGACCGCCTCCAGAGTGTTCCTCTCAACGGGGCTGTGACATTCTGGGATGCAGTTTCAACCGAATGGCTTGCGCAGGCCGCAAAGTCACCGCCAAATCGCCTTGGGGCCATGGCGTACCTTCAGGCCATTCCAATCGGAAACGCTGCATCAGCATGGCCGCGATCAGACCCATTTCGAGCAGGGCAAAGTGCTGGCCAATGCACACCCGGGGGCCGGTGCCAAAGGGCATCCACACACCGCGAGGCATGGTGGGTGCGCCGGGCAAAAAGCGTTCTGGCTTGAATTCAGCGGGAGATTCGAACCAGCGTGGATCGCGTTGAATGACGTAGGGGGTGAAAGCGATCAACTGACCTTTTGGCAATGTCCATGGCCCGACCTTCACATCCTTGATGGCGCGTCGGGTCATCAAGACCGCTGCGGGTGGGTACAGGCGCATGGCTTCTTTGAGGCTGGCTTGCAGCCACGGCAGTTGCTGCAAGCTGTCAGGCGTTGGGGTTTTGCCTTGCAACACCGCATCGACTTCGGCGTGGATGCGCTCGGCCACTTCAGGGTGACGTGCGATCAGCCCGCTCCACCAGGTCATGGCCGTGGCCGTGGTTTCATGACCGGCCTGGAACATCACCATGGTCTGATCGTGCAGTTCTTGCGCGCTCAGACCTTGTTCTGGGTGCACGGGGTCGCGGGCTTGTTGCAGCATGGTCAGCAGGTCTTCGCTGTCTTGCTGTTGCGCTGATGGTTGGGCCTGAATGTGTTGCTGGATCACGCGGTCCAGCGTTTGTTTGGCATGGCGCACTTTGCGCACCGAAGGCAGGGGCATCCAAAGCGGCCATGAAAACGGTTTGAACATCTCCTCGATGCCCGAATGGCTCAAGGTCTGGATGGCCTCGGCAATAGTGCGGGCATCCCTGACCAGGTGCGAGCCGAATAAGGCACGCAAAATCACATCCAGCGTCATGGTGGTCATGAGCGCATCCATGTCCACGCTTTGTTCTGTCGGGCGTTGGGCCAGGTCGGCCAGCGCGTCTTGCGCTGCGGACGTCATCAACGCGGCGTAGCCTGTCACCCGCTTGGGGGTGAAGCCCGGCTGCAGCATGCGGCGCTGGCGCTGCCATGAGGTGCCTTCGGTCACCAGCACGCTTTGCCCCATGGCGACACTGAAGATTTCGGTCGCACGTTCCCAGCGGATCAGTGCATCGGATTGGTCGACCAACACTTCGCGGACCCAGTCAGGATGAAAGACGTGGACGATGTGCTCGTTCAAGACTTGCACATGCGCGATGTCTGGGTGCTGGCTTTGCAAGCGCCCGACAAACCCCAAATAGTCGGCTCGCATGGTGCGCAGGTGGTTCAAACCCCATAAGCGGGCAGCTGGGCCTGGGGGGATGGTGTGCATGGGCTGGGTGGGGGATGTGTGGTGATGGGGGGTGTGTGTGGTGTCCATGGCCTGATCTTGCGCGGTCACTGGCTGGCCGTCTTGAATCGAATCGACACCTTGGGGGTATTGGTTTTGCATGAATGTTGTCTTACCTATACTTTGCATATGTCTTGCGATGCCCCTGCTCACAACTTTGCACCCCTACAAACTTGGCTGCCGCCATGGGGCCTGAGTGCTTGTGTGCGTGCGGCGATAGCCCGCAGCGCGGTGGGTTTGAATGCGTCACAGCGCTGGGGGCACTACCCTGCCGGTCCGATCTGTGCGATCGCTTGCATGTTCGAGGGCTCGGCCGAAGTGTTGGATGCCAGTACGCCATTTGACCCCCAGGCTCCTCGCCAGAGCCTGCCCGCGATAACGGTGACAGGCCCACACAGTTCGCCCCGCAGTGTTTTGTACGGGCCTCAAGCGGATGGCGTGATGGTCCTTTTTTATCCGGATGCCTGGTGGGCGCTCACGGGGGTGTCGCCACAGGATTTGAGCAACCAAATCGTCGATGCGCGCAGTGTCTTGCCTGCGGCCTTGCTGGCGGCATGTCAGCGCATGCGCGAGGGTGGTCACACCGACAGTCGTGTGCATACTTTTTTTGAAGATTTGCTGCCCCTGTGGAATGACCGGGAGGTGGACCGATTCACACCTGCAGGCCCGCAGCGCAACTGGGCGCAAGCGTTCGCCCCGTGGATGGCGTCTTTGGCCATGCGGGCTGCAGGCACCGGATGGGGGCGCAGCTTGCGACAGTCCGAACGTCGCATCAAGCAGTGGACGGGTTGGTCCTTGCGCAAGTTGCAAGGCTCCGTCAGGGGTGAGGCTGCATTTTTTGCGGTGATGGAGGCCATGCTCGAAGATCGTGTCGACTGGGCGCAGATCGCTTTGGACAACGGGTTTTCTGACCAAAGCCATTTCATCCGCGAGACCCGCCGCATCACCGGCTTCAGCCCCGAGGCCTTGCGGCATGGCTTCAACACCGATGAGGCGTTTTGGGTCTATCGGGCATGGGCGCAACTTGCAGGTTTCGACGTGCCTACGACGGCTAACTTGGCTCTTTAAGCCCGCCGCCAAAGCGCCATGCCCCGCTGCGCCTTGCTCGCATCACTGGGCGCAAGCGTCACGGGGCCTTGAGGTGCCTGGCGCAGCACCTCGGCCAGTGCCAGCAGGGCCTCTTCCGGGCCACTCAAAAGTTCCAATTCCAACTCCAGCAGCGGCTCGCTCAGAGCGGTGCCGGGCACATGGATGCGGCCCTGGTCGAGGGCGACTTCGATTTCAGCACCTGCGTGGGTGATGAGCCAGCGCTGGCGTTCAAAGTCGGTGCAGAACATGGCTTGCAGTCTTGGGCGAAGGGTCATCAACGTTTGGCTCAGCGCGGCGTCATTCACCAGCTGATCGAACTGCAACGCTCCGGGGGTGGTCGGACCTTCCCATTCCTGCCTGCGTGACAAGCCACCTGTGCTTTGGCCTGCGGTCTTGACGGTCAACAGCCATCGCTCGCCTGACCGCCTTTCGCGCACGGCCATGCGGCGTTGTTGCAGGGCCAGATCGGGCGTGTCGAAATAGGTGTTGAGCAGGTGTTGCCTTGTGCCTTGTGCCGTCAGCAATGGGTGGTCCAGCAGACGCGGCAGGTCTGGCTCGGACAAGGTGAGTTTGAGTTCGGTTTCCATGCGCAGGGGCAGCGCTCAACGGCGTGAAGGCAACATGGAAATTAAAACGCCGTCCTTGAGCAAAACGTGGTGAAAGATCGCAGCCACTGCATGCAGGCCTGACAACCACAAAATCATGTCGCCCAGCAGACCGTGCACATCACCCCAATCAGCCAGATCAGCAAGCGGTGACTGGGCAATGAAAGGCATCTCGTTGACGCGGATGCCACCCAACAAGGTCAGAGGGTGGCCTTCACTGCCCAGGGCCAGAAAGGCGCTCACCGGCACGGCCAAGAGCATGAGCCACAACAAGCCGTGCGTGGATTTGGCGGTCAGCTGCATCCACTTGGACATCTCAAATTGGGGTTTGCTTGGGCGCACCGCCACCCACAGCAGGCGCAGCAGCGTCAGCACCACCACCAGCACACCCAGCGATTCGTGCACCACGATGTCCCAGCGTGTGGCCGGGTCCAGACCTTGGCGCATTTCGCGGCCAAAGTGCTCAGGCCCGAGGATGAAGGCGGCGATGACCACGATGGCTGTGAGCCAGTGCAGTGCACGGCTGAAGGTGTCGTAGTGGGTGCGTGGTGTGTTCATGTTGTTCTCCCTGAAAACCCTATTGTGCTGGTCCAACATGAACGCGGAATGACATGGGTCAAGCCAATGGCACCGCAAAACGCTCGCGCAGATAAGCCGCGATCGCGGCCGAATCCTGCAGCCAGCGGATCTGGCCATTCGCTTCGGTGATCTGGAGACACGGGACTTTGGTGGCGCCGCTGCCTAGCAACAGTTGTTCGCGGTGGGCGCTGTCGTGCTGGGCGTCGCGCTTTTCAATGGGCAGCGAGAGGCGGCGCATTTCCTGGCGCACCTTGATGCAAAACGGGCAGGTGCTGAACTGGCGCTTTCTGTGTGGCGGTATTTCAATAGCCTGTTAATCCCCTGATATTCGGGGCTGCGGTTTGGCCCTTACCATCACCACTCAACTGGCCAGTGGGCCAGAAGTCTTAATCCCCTGATATTCGGGGCTGCGGTTTGGCGTTCCGGGCGATGGATGAAGCAGCCTCAAAGTTCTGGGGTCTTAATCCCCTGATATTCGGGGCTGCGGTTTGGCGACCTTTTCAGCGACGTGAAGGGTGCCGACGTGTCTTAATCCCCTGATATTCGGGGCTGCGGTTTGGCGACCTCGCAGACGAAGCTGTAAAGTGCGCAAATGTCTTAATCCCCTGATATTCGGGGCTGCGGTTTGGCGGAAGTCTTGATTGTGCTAATGTGCCTGATAGGTCTTAATCCCCTGATATTCGGGGCTGCGGTTTGGCTGTTTCCAAAGGGGACGCGCAAAAACTTTTGGCTGTCTTAATCCCCTGATATTCGGGGCTGCGGTTTAGCTATACGAAATTGAGGCAGTTGGGAACAAAGCATCGTCTTAATCCCCTGATATTCGGGGCTGCGGTTTGGCGTACCACAAAAGCAGATTTCACATACCCCACACGTCTTAATCCCCTGATATTCGGGGCTGCGGTTTGACAGAAACTCGCTGATTGATGAAACAAATGAGGCCGTCTTAATCCCCTGATATTCGGGGCTGCGGTTTGGCTGTACCGGGGTTGATCAGTGTCAAGCAACCCGCGTCTTAATCCCCTGATATTCGGGGCTGCGGTTTGGCTTATGATAATTGTGATGATTGGGCCGGCAGTCGGAGTCTTAATCCCCTGATATTCGGGGCTGCGGTTTGGCGCAAGCGATTGCAAGTCTCCAACCTTTCCAAGGGTCTTAATCCCCTGATATTCGGGGCTGCGGTTTGGCGTGAACTCGGCAGTGGCCGGTGTGACCAACTTGGTCTTAATCCCCTGATATTCGGGGCTGCGGTTTGGCTCGGTGCTGCGCGAGAACATGGCCAAGTATGCGTCTTAATCCCCTGATATTCGGGGCTGCGGTTTGGCCAAGGTTTGGTCGATATTAAAGCAAATGAAATTTGTCTTAATCCCCTGATATTCGGGGCTGCGGTTTGGCAAGAAATCATCGATCACTGTAAAACTAACTATGGTCTTAATCCCCTGATATTCGGGGCTGCGGTTTGGCGTCTATCGTTGGTCTGAACAGCAGGATTTTGGGTCTTAATCCCCTGATATTCGGGGCTGCGGTTTGGCGGAGTGGTAAACACGGACAGTACATAGATATCTGTCTTAATCCCCTGATATTCGGGGCTGCGGTTTGGCTTTTCGGCCGTTGCCGTTGCTCAAGCCCCGAAGTCTTAATCCCCTGATATTCGGGGCTGCGGTTTGGCTGCCTATATTGAATGCCTGAGATAATATATTCTCTGTCTTAATCCCCTGATATTCGGGGCTGCGGTTTGGCACACTGCTGGCTGTAGGGTACGCGGTAAAAGGGTCTTAATCCCCTGATATTCGGGGCTGCGGTTTGGCGCCCGATGGGCGAACGGTACTGGCTATCTGGATGTCTTAATCCCCTGATATTCGGGGCTGCGGTTTGGCGCGGCGGCAACAATCTTAGCGACAAAGAAAAACGTCTTAATCCCCTGATATTCGGGGCTGCGGTTTGGCAAAAGACCTGGAAGAAGTGCAACGCTTGAGGGAAGTCTTAATCCCCTGATATTCGGGGCTGCGGTTTGGCGGCACACGCAACAAATAGGAGTAAACAACATGGGTCTTAATCCCCTGATATTCGGGGCTGCGGTTTGGCTGTGGCACTGTGCATCATCGCCCTTGTCATGGCGTCTTAATCCCCTGATATTCGGGGCTGCGGTTTGGCGCTCCAAATAAAATCGGTGGAGGCCTGGGCGGGTCTTAATCCCCTGATATTCGGGGCTGCGGTTTGGCTAGTATCATTTACAATATGGTACAGTTGCAAGAGTCTTAATCCCCTGATATTCGGGGCTGCGGTTTGGCAATTTAACAATCATGGGCACCGCGTCCACATGCGTCTTAATCCCCTGATATTCGGGGCTGCGGTTTGGCCTTACAGTGATTAACGATTGGACTAGCCCATGGCGTCTTAATCCCCTGATATTCGGGGCTGCGGTTTGGCCTATAAAGCTCAGCTCCTAGCTAAAGACAACGCGTCTTAATCCCCTGATATTCGGGGCTGCGGTTTGGCCATGACCGCAACAGCAAAAACCCCGGCGATTGTCTTAATCCCCTGATATTCGGGGCTGCGGTTTGGCAGCCTAGCAAGCCAGTGCTGCACAGCATCCGGTTGTCTTAATCCCCTGATATTCGGGGCTGCGGTTTGGCGCTGGCATTCTTTAACCTGTACGACGGCCAAGCGTCTTAATCCCCTGATATTCGGGGCTGCGGTTTGGCTATTGGGCTGCAAAGATTGAATGGGTTAACCGTCTTAATCCCCTGATATTCGGGGCTGCGGTTTGGCTATGTTGACCGAAATCGGATGATCGCTAAGATGTCTTAATCCCCTGATATTCGGGGCTGCGGTTTGGCTCCTCACGTCAAAAAATCGAATGACAACAAGCACTTGCGTGATCGCCTGCCAATGAATTCGTGTCATGAAAAGCTGAGCCTGGGGTCGTCGTTTGCCATCGTTTCGGGTGCGCCAATATCCGCTTGCTTGAGTTTATCCATGAATGCATCGCACAGCGTGTTGCCGTCATCATTAAATTGTGTGCCCAGGCCCCAGATGCGGGTGTTTTCGGTCAGGGGGTAGATGCGCACATCGTCTGCACCTTCATCAATGAGTTCGCGCAGGCGGTCGATGATTGTTTCGACGTGTTGGCGCGTACCCGCCAGCAGGTAAACCGAGTACTGCAAGCGCACGCCTTCTTGCCGCAAAAAGCGCCAGACGCGTTGCAGCCGTTTTTTATCGCGGATGTCGTGGGCCAGCAGCCAGCGTTGGGCGTGGCTGTGGGGGATTTGTTGAATGAGATGGGTTTTTGGGGGCATGGTCATGGCGCTCGTGTGGTGGGCTCACAGCCAGTGACTGCGTAAAAATTGTTCAAACGCGTACATGAGCTGCCCGATGCGCTGCTGCCAGTGGGCGGCGTGGCGCTCGTAATGGCGAATCGCCCAGGGCGTGAGCTTGTCGGCTTCGGGCAACAGCGGCGCGTGGTGCAGGTCGGTGTGGGCGTGCAGGCCAATGACTTGCCCCAAGTCTTCGATCAGGTTGAGCCCCGGGCGGTGCCAGGCCAGCAGCTCGGGGGCGCTGGTGGCTTGGGCCAGTTGAGCGGCCAACTCGTGTTGGGCCAGCAATGCCAGGGCGTCTACTTGTTGGGCGCAGCCTTGACTGTGTTTCACAAAGTGGGCGTTGCACAGCGCGGTTCTGGGGTTGTGGCGGGCAGCGGCGGTGGTGGGTACGCCGCACAAAAGCAAAGTTTGCGCGGCGGTGGCGGCGTGTTGCTGAGCCAGCCATTCGGTGTAGTGGGTGGGCCAGGCTTGGTCGTCCAGGGCGTGGGTCAGCAGTTGGCGCAAGCTGGTTTCTTTGCGGCGTGCGCCCAAGCACCAGCCCAGGGTTTCGCCGTTGGTGTCCACCACGGCCAGGGGAATGCCGCTTTTCATGCAAGCCATGAGGGCGCGGGCGCTGATGTCCAGCGTGCTGCTGCACACGATTCGTGAGACGTGGTGCAGCGGAATGCGCCGCTCGGGCAAATCTTTGCGCTCAATGCGCAGGCGCTGGGCAGCGTCCAGGTCCAAGCGCTGGGCGCTGCCGTTGTGCAGGTAAAGGGGCAGGGCGTTCATGGCGGGGGTGTGCAGGGCGTGGTGTTGCATGGTTCAGTCCAATCCGTTCGGCTGGGTGGTTTGTGTGACGGTGTCGGCGACGTGGTCGGCAGGGCTGTCCCACAGGTGTGACCAAGCGGCTTGGGGGCTGCCGTTTTGCAGGGCCTTGTCCATGGCGCGGGCGTAGCGCAGCAAGCTGCGTTGGTGGTGGTGGGCTTGTTGTTCCCAAGCGGGGTAGAAGTGCCCCCGGCCTGCTTTGCTCAGCAGGCAGGCACCCGCGCCGTCGTGGCCAAAGTGCTCGGGGCGCAAGTTGCCTTGGCGAAACTGGTGCCAGACCCACAGGTCAATCAGCGGACGATAGGGCTCCATCAGGTCGCAGGCCAGCGCGGCCCGGCCGTGGCTCAGGGTGTGCAGAGCGCCCAAAGCCGGGTCCAGCCCAGCGGCCCAGCAGGCGGCGGTGGCTTGGGCGTACAGCATGGTGTAGCTGAGCGACAGCACGGCGTTGACCGGGTCACGCGGTGGGCGGCGGTTGCGGCCCGTGGCACCCAGTGCCGGGGCAAATGCGCTGAAGTAGGCTTCAAAGTACATGGCAGCAGCGGCACCTTCGAGCCCCCGCAGTTGGTCCAGCGAGTGGGTGTTTGTGTCTGCGCTTTGCAGCGTGGCCAAGATGCCCGCCAGGCGCTGCTGCCCGTCAAACAGAGGCTTGCGGATGTCGGGCCTGAGCGCTGCCATGTGTTGCAGCGTGGCGCGTTGGCGTTTGACTTTGCTGTGAATGATGCCGTGCGCTAACTTAACGCAGGCCTGTGGCTGGCTGAGCGTTAGCACTTGTTGCCAGCGGCGGCGGGCGTCGTTGTGGGGGGTGCCGGTGATTTGCGCAATTTTTTGGCCCCCGCGCCCGCCCAGTGCAATGAGGTTGACCCCGCTGTCGGCCAGGGCGCACAGCACTTTGCTGCTGAGTTGCGTGTCGGTGCGCAAGACGATGCGGTCCAGGTATTTGAGGGGCAGGCGGCGGTCGGCCTCGCCGTTGGGCGTGGTGATGTGCAGCACGCCGGTCTGAACGTTGAGTTGGCTGCCTTGACGGTCGATGTAGAGGGTGCTCATACGGGGCTTTCGGTGAGGGTGTTCAGGCGATGTGGAAGTAGTCGGCGCTGTCAATGGGCTCGGCTTGGCCCAGTTGCAGGCTTTGGCTGCGGCCGTCCAGGCGAATGAAGACCACGCGGTCGGTGTTGTCGTGGATGCGCTGGCGCATTTGGGCCAGCAGGGTTTGCAACTCGCCTACGCTGAGCCAGCATTCGTAAAAAGACTTTTGCCCACCCAGCGCGTGGTGTTGCACGTCGCGCAGTGCGCGGCGGCGGATGGGGTTTTCGCGGATGTCGTAACCCACAAGGAACAGGTGGCGTGTGTTCATGTCGGTCAGTGTCGGGCGCTTTGGCGCTGGCCCGCAATTTGGCAAGCTTGCCGATGGGTAGGCCTTGCAGGAATGAAATTTAAAACGTCTAATATGAACACTTAAATTGTTTTGAGAGTTATAAAATACTTTTTATGAATGAACGCGATACGCTCCCTTTGCCCGTCACGCGCAGCCTTGCGCGTTTGGGGCAGGCCATGTCGCTGGCGCGGCGGCGCAGGCATTTTTCTCAACAAGACTTGGCCGAGCGCATTGGTGCGTCGGTAACCACAGTCAGACGCATGGAGGCGGGCCACCCCGGCACGGCGCTGGTGCATTTCGCCCGGGCGATGCAGGTTTTTGGCGAGCTGGGCCAGCTGGACCAGTTGCTCGATACGCCCCAAGACACCATTGGTCTGGCCTTGATGGACGAGCAGTTGCCCCAGCGGGTGCGCAAGTCGCGCAAAACACCAGAGTCTGGGGCGTTTTGATGGCAACACCCAGTGCTTTCAAATCGGGGCCTGTGCGCAAGAACTTGGATGTTTTTTTGGGGCAGGCCGAGAGCCCGCTGGGACGACTCATTTTTGTCAAAGACGGACAACGCGAGTTTTCTCAGTTTGCGTACAGCCCTGCGTGGTTGTCGCACCCACGCTGTTTTGATGTGTCGCCCGATCTCAGCCGCACCATGGGTTATCAATTACACAAGCCACCAACCCCAAACGACAGCTGTTTTTGGGGGGCATTGGCCGACACCGAGCCTGACGCCTGGGGCCGCCGGGTGATTGCGCGTGCGCACGCAAAGGCTCGGGCCAAAGATGCGGCACTGGCACCACTGACCGAACTGGATTATTTGGCTGCGGTGGATGATTTCAGCCGCGTGGGGGCGCTGCGTTTGCGCAACGAACAAGGTCAATACCTGCGCAGCGTGGCCGATGGTGAGCGCACCACACCCGCGTTTTTGGAGTTGGAGAAAATCCTGAGCGCATCGCGTGCCGTGGAGCTGAGTCAAGAGACGAGTGCAGACTTGGCGTATCTGCAGGGCAAGGGCACATCTTTGGGCGGTATGCGCCCCAAATGCACGCTGCAAGACACAGATGGCTCGTTGTGTTTGGCCAAATTCCCCAGTGTGGGTGACGAGCGCGCCGTGACGCGTGGCGAGGTGTTGGCCTTGCACTTGGCCCGCTTGGCGGGCATCGACACCGCTGCGGCGCGGGTGGTGATGGTGCAGGGTGCCCCGGTGGCGGTTGTCAAACGCTTTGACCGAACGCCTGAGCATCAGCGCATTCCCTACATGTCGGGTGCCAGCTTGCTCCAAGCGCGTCGTGATGACGAGCATTCGTATACCGAGATTTTGGATGTGATGCGGGCTAAATGTGACGACTACACCCGCGATGCGCGGCAGTTGTGGCGCAGATTGGTGTTCAACCACCTGATCACCAATGTGGACGACCATCTGCAAAACATCGGCTTTTTGTACAGCGGCTACAACTTGTGGCACTTGTCGCCTGCGTTTGATTTGAATCCGTTCCCTGACAAGGCGCCAGAGTCGAAAACCTGGTTGAGCGAGGACACGGGGCCGATCACCTCGGTGCAACAGTTGATGGCACAGGCGTTTCGATTTGAGTTGACGCCCGGCCAAGCTCAAACGGTGCTGGCTGAGGTGCTGGCTGCTGTTGTGCGGTGGAAAGAGGTGGCCACGTCAGCCGATGTGGGTTTGCAAGCCGCTGAAATTGCAGATTTCAGGCCTGCGTTTGAACATGCAGCACGGCAAGAGGCACAAACCCTTTTGGCTTAAGCGCCGAGTCGGTAGCGCCCCAAGCCCATGACGGTTTCCTTGCCGATGTGCAGTTGCTCACCCATTTGCAGCAGGGGCAGCAATGCCTGCAAGTCTGCTGTGGGGCCACTCAAGCTGGCGCTGCCGATCAACCCACCCAAAGGCAGTTTTTGATTTTGGGGACCCGAGTGCCTTTGGATGTCGTGCCACTGCAGTTGGCGCGTGTCGAGCGTGCAAGCTTGTGCATGGCTCAGCAGATCTTGCTGCGAAGGTGTTGGCGTGCACGCTTCGGGCTTTTGAACGCTGATTTGCTGCCACTGCAATTGCCTGCGCAGCAAGGCGCGCACCAGGCCGAGCGCATCCAGTTGTTGGGCTTTGAAGACGGGTCTGCCTTGGTGCTGCAGGCGCATGGGGGTGAGCCAGCGCAAGATGATGTGGGTTGCCGCTGGGCCACTTAAGGGGGCGCGTGTTTGTGCCGATGCTGGCGGCATGGGGACTGGGTTGATTTGTATGCCCAGCAACTTGAACACGCCGGGCGCAAAGAGTTCTTTTTCGACGGCGTTGCGCAGCGTGTGTTCGATCAGGCCATGGTGCGCTTGGGTGCCGGGCATGAGCAGCAAATCAAAGCTTTGGGTTTGCCCGGCGTGCAGTTGGCATGCGCCCAGCGCTGGGGGTTGCACCAGATAGCGCGGCAGGCCGTCTCTGAAGGAGGGGTGCAGCGGCTGGGCAGGGGCCGCAGGGTCAAACACCACGCCATAGGCACAGCTGTGGCGCAGGGGGCAGCCTGTGCATTTGTCTTGGCCGGTAATGCAAGTGGCTTGGCGCAAGGCCCGGCCAAAGGCACCGCGCAGTGTGCTGCCCGCAAAGTGGGGCCAGGCCACGGTTTGGGTGGCTTGCAGGGTGGTGGTGATGCGGGTGATGCTGTGCATGGCGAGTCTGTTGAGTGGCGTGCCGGGTCAGGCTTTGGGTTTGACCCACTGTTTGAGGCGCTCGCCCAGGCGGTTCAGGTCGCGGCCGGCCACGACTTCGATGTTCAGGGCTTTGGCCAGGCGTTGCTCGGATTCGCGCAGGGGGCGGTAGGTGGCCAGCATGCCGCGTGTGCCCAGGCCGCCGATGCGGCGGCAGTTTTCGGCCAGTTTGTACAGGGTGTCGTTGGCCTTGAGGTCACCTTCGTGGTTCATGCGGGCGGTTTTGCACTCGACCATGAACAGGCGGTTGCGGGCCATGAAGGCGACGTCGATTTCGTTGGGCTGGCCGCTGTCGCCCAGTACTTGCAGGTTGGCCGCTTTGTCGCGGATGGCCAGGTCGCCCGTGACTTGGCTCACGCTTTGGTAGACGTGGTGCTCGATCCAGCCGCCGTTGGCAAAGCTGCGGGCGGCTTCGGTGGCAAAGACGAGCGTGTCGCCTTGGCGTTTGAGGACTTGGGCTTGCTCGAACTTGCGCAGCAGCGCGTCCAGGCCGTGGTGCTCGCGCTGGCGGGGGCTGAGGGTGACGCGCAGGCTGCGTTGGGCTTCTTGGCTCAGGTGGTTGAGTTGGCCAATGGCTTCTTCGAGTGAGCCGACGTTGATGATCAGGTCTTGCAGCAGGGTTTGCCAGGCGGTGTTGGGCTGGGGCCGTTCGATGCCTTCGGCCAGGGTGAAGCCGTAGCCACGCAGGTAGTGGCGCAGGCGCAGTTGCTGGGTCAGGGCTTGGGCGGGCCGGGTTTTGTCGAGCCAGATGATTTGGTCGGTGTCCACATCGACATAAAACGCGGGCCAGCCTGCCGCCTGGGCCACGGCTTGTGCGGCCAGGGCCATGAGTTTGTTGCCGCCGGTCACGTTCAGCGCGATGGCTTGGCCGTCGCGTTGTGTGGCGACGTCCATCAGGATGCTTTCGAGTGCGGCCATGTTGTGCTCGTCGGGCAGGGGCACGCTTTGGGTTTTGATGCCCGACTCTTGCAGCACAGCTTGCAGCGCCTGGGCGCGGTGCGCCATTTTTTGACTGACCAGCAGCACGGCTTCACGGGGCTTAATGGCCGGGTCCAGCGCGGGCAGCAAGTTGGGCGCGGCTTGCTCGGAGACGAGCATGAGTTGGATGGGGTGGATGGCGGCAGGGGTGGTCATGGTGAAGTGGTCAATTCGGGCAATGGGCTGGGCGAGACGTGAAAAGCTTCAAGCCGTGCATGGCATTGGCGCAGTTCGTCGGCACTGAGTTCGCGTCCGCGCCAGTGGGCGGGCAGGTCCAGGCTGAGGTTGAAAAACCGTGCGCCTTGGCTGCAGACGGCAGCGGCCAGGTGCACAGGCAGGGTGCCGATGACGGTGTCGCCACGCTGAATGAGCGCTGTGTCCAGATGGGTCAGATGCTGGTCGATGCGCAGGCCTTGCTCTGCGGCCCATGCCTTGGCACCGGGGTGGCGGCTGATGAAATAGGTTGTCATGGGCTCAGGCTTCGCCCCGCAGCACGGCGAGTTTGAGCTTTTTGCGCTCGTCTTTCATGTCCACTTCGACAACCTGGGGCAGCCATTCGGCCAGCGCTTCGGCGGCGGAACGCTTTTCTTCGGCGGTCCAGTCGGCACCCTCAAGGGCGGCTTTGGACAGGGCGCGGGCTTTGGCGTGCAGGTCGGTGTTGGCTTTGTCTTTTTTGCCGTTGGCACCCATGGCAACCAGCTTTTGTTGGCAGGTTTGTACAAAGGTTTCGATTTGGCGGGCGTTGTCGCTCAGGCTGGCCATTTTGGCGGCTTGCTCGGCGGCGGCTTGTGCTTGCACTTGGGCGTTGGCCAGTTTGGCTTCGGCCTTGGTGTCGCGGTCCATGGCCCCGTAGCCCACCGAGGTTTTGGCCCCAAAGCCCAGCCAGCCAAAGGCGTGTTCAAAGGCTTCGGTCAGCAGTGCTTTCCAGCGGTCCTTGTTGGCCAAGTCGGGGGCCAGGTGTTCCAAGCGGGCGCTGTCGCACACCACATGGAAGGCAAATTGCGACTTGGGCGGCACCGTTAAAAAGCTGATGGGGTTGGGTGAGCCGCTGTCGTGTGGGCTGTTGCTGCCTGCAACGTCTTTGTCTTGGTAGTAATGGCTTTGGTGCGGCGTCATGATTTCGACCATGAGGCTGTTGCCTTCGATTTGCGGGATCACGTCCCAAAAGCTGAGCACGCCGCGCAGGTGGTTTTCACCGTCCAGGGCTTCGCTGCCAAAGAGCACGTCGAGGTCGCTGGCGTCAAACAGGCGTTGGCCTTGTTTGTTGTGGACTTCGTGGCGCAGATCTTGAGCGTGGTGCCATTCTTGGCTGTCCCATTGGCCGCTGGCCAGTTCTTTGGCGGCTGTGCGCAGCACGCCTTTGACCCCGCTGGCTGCCAAATAAGGCAGGCCGTAGGGGTTGAGGAAAGCAAAGCCGTTTTCGAGCGGGTGCTCATTGCCCAGCCCGGTGGTGAACGGGGCTACGGCGGTGGCGTGCAGGCGCAGGCCTTGAGCAGGGGGCATGTGGTCAAAGATTTGGTTTTGACGTTGAAACATGGCTTTGCCAATGTGCTTGTCGGCGGCGCTCAATGCGCAGGCCTGTTGCAGGGCGGTGACTTTGTTTTCTTTTTTGACTTCGCGCTCTTGCTGCTGCTGGCCACGCACTTCGTAGGCGATGTCGTGGGTGCTCCAGAGCAGTTCTTTGCTGCGCTGGTTGGTGCCCCACAGGGGCAGGTACATGCCAAATCGCAAGCCGGGTGAGGCTTGGCTGAAATCTTTGCCCAGGTATTCGGGTACGGCGGCAATGGGCATGTCAGGCTTTCTGGTCTTGCTTCACGCGGGCTGAAGACATTTGGCGCATCCAGCGCAGCCAGGCGAAGGCTTCGGTGGTGATGGCTTGGTAGTCGGCGGGGTTGGCTTTGAGCAGCGATTGCATGAACAGCTCAAAACCGGGGTCGCGGGCGACACCGTTGAAGCGTTGGTTGAGCCAGGTGCGCAGGTGGGTCGCTACCAGTTCATTGGCTTTGCCTTTTTCATGGCAAAAGGCCAGCACTTGCATGAGGCCGCTGTTCATGATGAGCGCGGGCAGGCCTTTGGCGATGTTGACGTGTTCTTTCTCGTACTTTTCGCATTGGTTCCATGCGTCTTGCGCACGCTGTTGTTCGAGCGTCAGGGGGGCGGTGGATTGAGTGCTGGGTGTTGGCGTTGGGGCAGTGCC
The DNA here is from genome assembly GCF_003063315.1 of Limnohabitans sp. T6-5. GTDB lineage: Bacteria > Pseudomonadota > Gammaproteobacteria > Burkholderiales > Burkholderiaceae_C > Limnohabitans_A. The sequence continues at coordinate 1,051,504 of NZ_NERV01000001.1, read as the reverse complement.
GCTGGTTTTGCTGCCAAGGCTCAGGGTTTTGGGGGCGTTCATGTTTCGGCTCCTTGGGCTTAAGCGGTGAGCACCGTGGCAGCCACCAGGCCGCGCCCGGTGGTGGCGTCGCCGCCCACTTGCAGCAGTTGGCTGTGCAGCACGGCTTTCATGTGGGCCATGACGATTTGGGCGTCAAGTTTTTCTTCTTTGGCGCTGCGGGTTTGGCTGGCCAAGAGCGGGGCGATCAGCAGTGCTTCGGGCGGCAGGTTTTCGGTGTAAAACAGGCCGCCGTCGCTGGCGGTGCCGGTGGTGTCGTCGATGCGCACATGGGGCTCGATCAGCATGGCGTGTTGGCTGAAGTAGTCAAAGTCGCTGTCGCTGAGCACGACCAGGTCTTTGGCCATTTTTTCTCGGAAGAAGCTGTAACCGTCGCCTGCTGGCATGGCAGCGTTTGCCAGATCTTGGGCGATGGTGTTCAGGGCGGCGCAGGCTTTGTCGGCGGCGGCGTATTCAAAGGCTTCGAGGTGCAGTTGGTTGCCGCTGCTGCCGCCGAGTTGGGTGGCGTGGACCGTGAGGCAGTGGCCTTGTGCCACTTCGGGCAGGGTAGGCCAATGGCGTGCCAGGCCCAGGTGGGCCAGCAGGCGCTGGGCGCGGGCGATGGCTTGGGGGCAGGTGGCGTAAACAAAGCCGCCTTTCAAGCTGCGCACGGGCAGGGCCACGATTTGGGCGTCGCCAAAGCTGACGGCTCCGGCGTGCAGCTCGGCGCTGCCCGATTCGGGACCAAACAGGCGGGTGATGTGGTTTTCGTCACCGCCCAGGCTTTTGAAGCTGTGGCGCACCGCGCCTTTGATGCCGCTGCCTGCAAAGCAGGGGTGGCCGGTGTGGCGTTCGCGCTGAATGGGGTTGTCGATGACGCCAATGGCTTGGCCTGCGCCCATGTGCACGGGGCTGACGGCGTACAGAAAAACGGCGGCTTTTTGTTCAAACATGAGAAGTCCTTGGAGCTTGAAATGAGGGTGTTGGGTGTTGCGGGTGTGGCAGGTGTTGGGCGGTCAGATGCAGTCGTAGGCGGCAAAGGCAAAGCGGTTGAAGCCTTCGGCGCGGCGGTGCGTATCTTCACAGGCATCCGACCAAAAGCCGTTGTCGGCAAGCTTGCCGAGCGCTTCGGGTGTGGCTTGCAGTTGGTCGAGCCAATAGACGCTGCCGCTAGGGGCGCTGCGCAGGGCTGCTTTGGGTTGCCCTTTTCCGTTGTTAGCGGCCAAGTCCCAGCCCGAGATGGTTTCTGAGCGCGGCACGGTGGCGCAGACCAGGCGGGCACGCACGCCTTGCAGCGTGAGCCAGTGGTGGCCGTCGGCTTCGAGTTGAAAGCCGTTGGGCAGCCAGCCTTGGGCAAACAAGCCGGGGGTGGTGAGCACGACGCGGCAGCGGCCTTGGGTGGCGATGGCGTGCAGGTCGGCCTGCGGGGCTTGGTGGTCCACGCTTTGGCTGCTGGCGGCGCGGCCGTCACCGCCCAAGCGCAGGCTGCCTTGCGCGGGCAAGGTGGCACCGCGCACGCTGGCCACAAAGCCGACGCGGGGTTTGAAAGCCACGGCTTGGGTGGTGAAGAGTTTGCCGTCGTCGGCGCTGCGGGTGTCGGCGTTCAGGCCAATGCCCACGCGCGAGTCGATGGCCCACAGTTCGCTGGTTTTGACGAGGTCGTGTTCGGCGTTGGGCAATTGGCCGTTCAGGTAGCGCTGCCAGCCTGTTTGGCTGAGCCACAGGCCGCTGGTGGCTTTGCGCCGTTCGGTTTCGGCCAGCACGGGCACCTGGGCAAAGCCGCTGGAGCTGAGCAGGCCCGTGTGCGGCGTTTGGGGGCGCAAGCTTTGGATGTGTTTGGCGTCACCGTCTTTGTCGGTCACGACCAGGTCGGCGGGCAGTGCGTGCAGGGTTTGCAGCGAGCCATCGTCAAGCTGGCGGGCCAGCGTGAAGTCGGTGAGTGCAAAAGGGCCTGGTGCAGCGGGTGTGCCCAGGCTGGGGTGGGTGATTTGGCCTTTGGCAAAGGCGGCCAGGTCGGTGCCGTCTTGCGCCAGCAGGTGGCTGCGCAATGCGCCTGCAGCGGCCGATGGCCAAGGGGGCACCAGCGATTCGCCGTGGCTGCCGGGGTCGCCAAAGAGTTTGTTGCCGCGCAAAAAGAGCACGTCGAGTGGCTCGATGAAGCGGTGTTCGGTGGGGTGTGGGGTGGCGGCGCTCATGCGTTGGTTTCTGTGGATTCGTTGGTGGTGTGGGTGTTGGCCGTGGTGGTGCCTGCGCGGGTTTCTCGGGCCAAAAATTCGGCCACGCCCATGAAGTTGGCGAGCCAGTTCAGGCCTTTGCTTTTTTGTTCGGCGCAGAGTTGGGCCAGGCGATGGGCCAAGTCGGGTGCGTTGTGCTTCGCATCGCCTTTGGCTTGACGGTCGAGTTGGTAGGCCAACAAACTGGCCAGCATCTCGGTTGTGGCCGAGCCGGTGGGTTCGGGCAGGTCGCGCATCCACTCCAGGCTGTTGTAGACGGCACGGCGGCTGGTGCCATCAGCACGCAAAAAGCCGATCAGGTCCTGCAGCAGGTTGACGGGTTCGCCCCATTTTTCGGTCAAGTAGAGCGCACCGCCCGAGCGTTTGACGATGGTGATGGAGAAAGCATTTCTGCCGCCCTCGTTTTTGGCGCGTTTTTCGGCAGCGCGTAACTCTTGCAGCACAGCACCCAGCGGGGCTTGGTGGTGGGCCACGATGGCGCCGGTCGACGCGGTGGCGTGTTCGCCCATCATGCGCATGAGTCGGCCGTTGAGCCAGGCAAAACCTTTGTTGAGCACCAGCCGCTCACGCACATCGCCTTGGCGGTCACGCACCATGCCCCAGTCGGTTTGCGCGTCTTGCGGGGCGCTGCCGCTGTAGGCGTGGCGCAGGCGTTGCATGGTGCTGAGCAGGTCGGCCGTGGGCAGCATGGCCAGCACGTCGTCACCCCCGGCGTAAATCACGCGGCCCAGGTGTTCTTGTTCCACGACATGGCGCACCACGATTTGCGAGAAGTCGTTGAGTGCGCCCGAGATGGCCAGGTGCCGGTTGGGGCTGATGGCGCGGGGCTGCTGGCCGTAGGCCTTGAGGGCTTTGTGTTGGGCCGCTTGCGCGTCAAAGCCTTTTTGCACGTTGGGGTGAAAGCTGTCGCGGTAGGGGATGGCGGTGTGGGTGGCGGTGTCGCCCGAGAGGATGGCACCCATGCGGTCGCCGTCCATCATGATCAGGCTGTAGTAGGTTTCGAGTTGAAATGGTTTGTCGCTCGCAGCGTGGCCTTGTTGGAGCGTGTTTTTGACGATGCCTTGCACCTCAATGAGCACTTGTGGATCGTCTTGGTCACGGGCCGCTTCAAGCAGGCCGGGTAAGCGTTTGATGTCGCTCACAACGTTCTCACTGAAGCCGTCTCGCTGGGCTTGTCGAATTAGGCGACTGGGCAGGGCCACGGGTTCGGCTTTAAATTTTTCAGTGGTGTCAGAAAAACCCGGTGCGGTGTGGGCACCGCGTTGCAGCCATTGTTCCATTTGGCTGGCCAGCGCCATGGTGTGGGTGCTGACCACAAAACGCCCGCAAGCCTTGCCCGTGGCTTGGCTGACTTGGTCGGCAAACACGGTAGGCCACAGGCGTTTGAGCGCCGACAAGCCGCCCAGGTGTTCACCGGCTTTGGCCCAGGATTTTTTGGCCTGGTGGACCTTGGCCCAGAGGGTGTCTTTTTGCTGGCGGTAAGACTTTTGCAATTGCGCCGGGTCGGTGGTGAGCCATTCGCTTTCGCCCGTGAGGGAGCAGCGCCATCCGTGTTGTGGCAGTTGCGCAAAGGTGCGCGAGGCTTTCGCGGCGGCCAGGGCGCGTTCGGCCAAGTCAAACACCGCCGGGTAGAGCGTGCCGGGGTTGGGCGACCAGAAAGTGGTGCGGTCGTCCCAAGCCATGTCGTCTTTGAGCACTTGCCAAGCGGGGCTGGCCAGAAAGCCGCTGGGCTGGTCGGGTGCCACGCCAAAGAACGGGGCCATGGCCGCACTCAGCTGGGTGGTGTCGAGGTCGTTTTGTTTGTCGGCGTTGCGCGGGTGGATGAGCGAAAACGGCACGGCGGCCCAATGCACCTCGGGAAAGCCCGCAAGTTGCTCGCGCATTTGTTGGTGGCAGTGCTGCTCGGCCCCAGTATTCAGGCCTGCGGCGTCGAGCAGGCGTTTGACCACATCCTGGCCAGTGGATTGCAGCCAGTCGCGCACGGCTTGTTCGCACTGCTGGGCAATGGCTTGTGCTTGCGATGCGGGAACCACGGCCACAAAGCGGTTGGGCAGGGCGGCGCTGAACAGGGGGTTGGCGTCGGTGGCACCCTTTTGCCATTCGCAGTCTTTGAACAGGTCTGCGGGCAGGTGCATTTGGTCACGCAGCCACTGGTCCACTTGCGGGATGCCGCGCAGGCGGGGAAACAGCACGGCGTCTGGCCCGAGCGCTTCGCACAGGGGGCGCATGCATTCCCAAGCCAGGCGAGACAGCAGGTGCGATCCGGCCCACAGGTCGCTGGTGGAGCGTGCGGCGGCGATGAAGCTTTGCACCGGGCCGAGGGAGACGGTGAGCAAGGCGACTTCTTGATGCGAGTCGGCCGCGAAGGCTCCGGCAAAGGCGCTGGTCAGGTCCAGGTGGTCCCAGATGCTGTGGTCGGGCACGCGGGTGTCGGCGGGCAGTTGGTGCCACAGGGCACCCAAAGTGCCGTTGTTTTGCTCTTCGCTCATTTCGGGGGCAAAGCGCCACAGGGCCAGCAGGGTGCGGCGCATGTCGTGCGGCTGGTCGCCCTGAATGCCCAGTGCTTTGAGCAAGCCCAGGTGGTGGTCCAGGCTGCGGTCTTTGATGTCCGCCACTTCGGTGTCTTTGAGTTGGCCCAAGTCGATTTGTTGGCCAGTCAGCGGGTGAATCAGCACGGGTTGGCTGCTGAAACGCACTTGCGAGCCAGGAGCCACTTTGAGGGTGACTTCTTTGCCCGTCTTCGTGGTGACGTCCAGCGCTTGCATGGGCCATTGCGGGCGGTCTGCGGCGGCGGCCCACCAGTCGGCGCGCTGCACGGTTTTGTACATGCCCGTGGGCAAGCTGGCTTTGAACAGCAGGGCGCTGAGCGTGCGCTGATCGGCGTCTTCGGTTTCGCTGTAGTTGCGCAGGCCCATGAGGCGGCTGAGCGCCAGCGAGGTGCCGTTTTCGTGGCCGGCCGGGTCGCGCATGAGGACCAGCGCTTTTTCGGCCGGGTCGTGGATGCGGGCGGCAATTTTGGTGTGCCAAACGTTGTCTGGTGTGGTGGGGTGGGTCATGGTGTTCAGGCGGCGATGCGTTTCAAGGTGGCGGTTTGGTCCAAATGGCTGTGGACTTGTCGCCAGATGCGTTCGAGGGTTTGGGGGCTGGAGCCAAATTCAGCGGGCGGCTTGTGTGGCATGTGGAAGACGACCCCGACCAATTGCCCGTCGGATGTAGGCCGCACTTTGAAGCGCAGGCTGTTCGGCAGGCGGGCGTTGTTGCTCCAGCTGGTGACGGTGTGGTTGGTGACGGGGTAGCTCAGCCAGTGGCGGTCTTCTGGGTTTTGTGTTTTGCCGGTCGTGAACACAAATTGGGTGCGCAATCCGATCTTGATTTGGGCCAGTGTTTTCATCAGGCCAGCCCAGTCTTTGTGGGGCAGTGTCTGCCAGACCAGCGCTCCTTGGCTGTCTGTACCCAATGCATGAGGCCAGTCCAAGCTCAGACATTTGGCGAGGGCTTGGCCAGGCGTTTCGATGTTGGGCATGGTCTGACCGTCGGTGCGATGCAGGCTGTAAGCGCCCCAGCCGTTGCGGCTGCGCCCACCCACGGTGCCGTACAGGTTCATGAGCCAGAGAGCTTGGTCCAGTGTGTTGGCGTGCTCGTCCGGGAAAGCGATGGACAGTTGGGCTTGCTCATTGGCTTGGATGGCCGCATGCGCCTTCAGGGCGGTGCCCCTGTCAAAGATCAGGGGGCCAAAGCCCATGTAAAGCTGTGCACCTACAGGTTTTTGTCTGCCGTCTCTGTCGTGCACGTTCGGGTGTTGCACCAGCGGGTCTTGTCCTGCCCATTGTGTTTCTTGCCCTTCACTCCATTGGTTCAGGCGAATGCGCACCAGGCTTTTGCGTGCGGCGACTTTGTTGTTGTCTTCGTCCCGGTCGTCTTCCAGCCAAGCATGCCCAAACAGACGCCCTTCGATGTCGCGCATTTCTCGTACGTTGACCGCGAACTGCTGCTGCGTCGCATAGGCCACGCGCCACCATTGGCGCAATTGAGCTTTGAAGGGCGGGGTGCGCCAGCGGCCGCTTTGGGTGGCATCGCCCAGAAACGCGGGGGTGTGGAACTGAATTTGGAGTTGCCGTGTTTGCATTTTTTTGGTCACTAATGAATTAATTAAAGTGACTATAAGTTAATAAATTGGTGTTTTTTGGTTCGGCAAGCTTGCCGATACATGGTCAGGGTTTGGTAATGCGCACGCGCTCGGCTTGCAGGTTCAGGCTGTAGCCTTGTTGGCGGCTTCGGGTGCCGATGTTGGTGCGGGCAATCAGGCCGCTCAGGGGCAGTGCGCCGCTGTCACGCAGGGTTTTTTCCATTTTGGAAAGCTGTTGGATGAAGGTGTCCCCGATGGGCTTATCGTCGCTCAATCGGGCATCGAGTTTGTCTGGAATGTGCATCTCGCCCATGGCTTGACGCAGCGCGTGGTGTGCCAAGGTTTTCCATTCGGGGTCGTTGATGTCTTTGAGTGGCGCGGTCAGCGGGGGAAGTTGTTGTTGGCAGCGCCAGGCCAGCAGGCTGATCAGACCCATTTGCATGGGGGGCAGGGCGATGCTTTGCTGGTTGACGCGCACGCAAGATTGGGCGATGTCGATTTCAAGGTCGATTTGGTCCAGCGCTTGGTTAGCGGCTGCCACGGCTTGGGCAAAGCCGCTGTTTTGTTGGGTGATGCTGGTCGGCAACAGGCCGCGCAGGCGCACAAAGGGAATGTCGCCCAGCCAGACTTTGGCTGTGCTGGCGTCCAAGGGGTCTTGGCCCGGGGCGCGTGCCGGGATGACGTGCGGTGTGGGCGTGGGGTAAAAAAATTCGGGCCGCGATTCAAAAGGGGCCGAGATCAGCACATGCGAGAGTTTGTCTTGTGGGCGTCCCCACAGGCTCATGGCGTAGCCCATAAAAAAGCCCATGGTTTTGCGCCCACCTGCAATCGAGGCGTGGATTTCGGTGTTGTCGTCTTCGGTCATGCGGCGCACCAGGTCGGCAATGCCGTCGGCAGCACGTTGGTTGTCTTGGTCGTCGCGGATGTCCTCCAGCGGCTTGCCGTGGGCGTCTTGAAGCACTTCGATGTGCGAAGCGTCAAAGGCAATGGGGGGCAGTTGCCAGTCGCGGCACAGGCGGTGGAACCAACCGGGGTTGTCCGACAGCAGGGTCAGTCGAGCGTTGTCTGCGCCACGCTGCGTGGTGATGAGGCGGATTTCGTCGGGTATCCACGGAGGGATTTGGCATACGCTTAGGGCGAACAATGTTTCGGTGACGATTTGCGGAGATAGCCCAGTCACGCAGATCAAGATGCGGCGGGGTGCTTTATCGCGTCCTACCGGACCTGTTTTGGGTGTCATTTCTTGCATCCCGCCAGTATGCGTAATTTCTGGACGGTGCTTTGTCTTGGCAAGCTTGCCGAACAGGGCACTTTTTTAATGAGCCTGTTCGGTGCTTGGTACATGGGGGCGGCCTTGTCAATCTTCGATGCGCAAGTGTCCAACGGGTTTGAGCTTTAAGGTCCGACACGGCTATCTGCTCAGCGCAGTCATGTTGAGGCTGAAGCCACCAACCTGCCTGAGGCAGGTTTTTATGGGTTTCGCCCTCAAGCAAAACGCTCGCGCAGATAAGCCGCGATCGCGGCCGAATCCTGCAGCCAGCGGATCTGGCCATTCGCTTCGGTGATCTGGAGACACGGGACTTTGGTGGCCCCGCTGCCTAGCAACAGTTGTTCGCGGTGGGCGCTGTCGTGCTGGGCGTCGCGCTTTTCAATGGGCAGCGAGAGGCGGCGCATTTCCTGGCGCACCTTGATGCAAAACGGGCAGGTGCTGAACTGGTACAGCGCCAGGCTTTGGCACTGCTGGTCTACGCTGGCTTGCGCCGCTGGTTCGCGCACCACGCCAGCGGGTTGGGTCAGGCGCTCTTTGAGCAGCATGACGGGGCCCAGCACGGTGCGCAAGGTTCTGAAAAAAGCACGGATGACGGTTTTCATGGAGGCTTGAAGTTTCAAAAAAGGGATGGATGAAGCGGTGTGGGTGGCCTGGCCAGCGTTTTATTGATCCGGCCCTGTGAAGTTTGAAGTGAAAGGCTTGTCTTGGGCATGGCGATCAGCTCTACGATCAGAGTGGGAGCCCCGCCCTCGGGGCGATGTGTGGTGGTCTGCGATGCGCCATCGCGGCGAGGGCGCCGCTCCCACAAAAAAGCGTTAATGCAAACATTTTGGGGCCGAATTAACAGAGCAATCGCGCCAAGTAATGCCCCGTGAAGCTTGCTTTGTTTTTGGCCAGCTTCTCGGGTGTGCCTTCGCCCAGCACCGTGCCGCCACCCGCGCCACCTTCCGGCCCCATGTCGATCAGCCAGTCGGCGGTTTTGATCACGTCGAGGTTGTGTTCGATGATGACGATGGTGTTGCCCGCGTCGCGCAGCTGGTGCAAGACTTTGAGCAGCAGGTCGATATCGGCAAAGTGCAGGCCTGTGGTGGGCTCGTCCAAGATGTAGAGCGTGCGGCCGGTGTCGCGCTTGGACAATTCGAGTGCGAGCTTGACGCGTTGCGCCTCGCCCCCCGAGAGCGTGGTCGCGCTTTGGCCCAAACGGATGTAAGTCAGGCCGACATCCAGCAGGGTTTGCAGCTTGCGCGCGATGTTGGGCACGGCGCTGAAGAACTGGTGCGCGGCTTCCACCGTCATGTTCAAAATCTGCGCGATGTTCTGGCCCTTGTATTGCACTTCGAGCGTTTCGCGGTTGTAGCGCATGCCGTGGCACACGTCGCAGGGCACGTACACGTCGGGCAAAAAGTGCATCTCCACTTTCACCATGCCGTCGCCCTGGCAGGCTTCGCAGCGGCCACCGGTCACGTTGAAGCTGAAACGCCCGGGGCCGTAACCGCGCTCGCGTGCGGCGGGCACTTCGGCCATCAGCTCGCGGATGTGGGTGAACAGGCCCGTGTAGGTGGCGGGGTTGCTGCGTGGCGTGCGGCCAATGGGAGACTGGTCGACGTTGATGACTTTGTCGAAATGCTCCAGCCCTTTGATTTCTTCGTGCGCTGCGGCTTCATCGTGGGCACGGTGGATCTGGTGAGCAGCTGCGGCATACAGCGTGTCGTTGACCAGCGTCGATTTGCCCGAACCCGAAACACCCGTCACGCAAGTCAGTAGCCCCACCGGGAACTTCACGTTCACGTTTTTCAGGTTGTTGCCTTTGGCGCCCACGATCTCGATGAAATCCTTGCCCGCCTTGTGGCGTTTGGGGATCTCGATCTTTTTGCGACCCGACATGTATTGGCCGGTGACCGAATCGGGCGCAGCCAAAATGTCGGCGCAGGTGCCCTGCGCCATCACGCGCCCGCCGTGCACGCCCGCGCCAGGCCCCATGTCGATGACGTGGTCGGCCACGCGGATCATGTCTTCGTCGTGCTCGACCACCAGCACGCTGTTGCCGATGTCGCGCAGGTGTTGCAGCGTGCCGATCAGGCGGTCGTTGTCGCGCTGGTGCAGGCCGATGCTGGGCTCGTCCAGCACATACATCACGCCCGTGAGGCCGGAGCCAATCTGACTGGCCAGGCGAATGCGTTGCGACTCGCCACCACTCAGGGTGTCGGCGCTGCGGTCCAGGCTCAAATAATTCAGACCCACGTCGTTCAAGAACTTCAGACGCAGTGCAATCTCGCGCACCACCTTGTCGGCGATCTCGGCCTTGGCCCCGTGCATTTTCAGGCCCTGAAAATACTGCTGCGACTCGCCAAGGGTGATGTGGCTGATCTCGAAGATGGCGCGGGCCTGCGCGCCTTCGCCAATGCGCACATGGCGGGCCTCGCGGCGCAGTCGCGTGCCCTGGCAGCTGGTGCAGGCCTGCATGTTGCGGTAACGCGCCAGGTCTTCGCGCACCACGGCCGAGTCGGTCTCGCGGTAGCGCCGCGTCATGTTGGGGATGATCCCTTCAAAGGGGTGCTTCTTGCTGACCTTTTTGCCTTGCGAGGCGCCGGACTCCATCGTGTAGCTGAACTTGATTTCCTCTAGCCCCGAGCCGTGCAGCAAGACCTGTTGGTGAATCGGCGCGAGTTTTTCAAACGGCGCTTCGATGTCGAACTGGTAATGCTTGGCCAGGCTTTCGAGCATGCTGAAATAAAAACCGTTGCGCCGGTCCCAGCCCTTGATGGCACCGCTGGCCAAGCTGAGCGACGGAAAGGCCACCACGCGCTCCGGGTCAAAAAACGCCATGCTGCCAATGCCGTCGCAGGTCGGGCACGCGCCCATGGGCGAGTTGAACGAGAACAGGCGTGGTTCCAGCTCGCTGATCGAATACGTGCACACCGGGCAGGAGAATTTGGCGTTGAACAGGTGTTCTTTCCCCGTGTCCATCTCGAGTGCCACTGCGCGGTGTTCTGCCAGTTGCAGCGCGGCCTCAAAGCTTTCGGCCAGTCGCTGGCGCAGGGCGTCGCGTGCCTTCGCATCCTCTTCCGACCGCACTTTGATGCGGTCCACCACCACGTCGATGTTGTGCTTTTCGGTTTTCTTGAGCGTGGGCAGGTTTTCGACTTCCACCGTCTGGCCATTGATGCGAAAGCGCACATAGCCCAGCGCCTGCATCTGCTCAAACACTTTCTCGAACTCGCCTTTTTTCTCACGCGCAATGGGCGCGAGGATCATGAGCTTGATGTCTTCGGGCAGGGCCAGCACGGCGTCCACCATCTGGCTCACGGTTTGCGCTTGCAGGGGCAGGTTGTGGTCGGGGCAATAGGGCGTTCCGGCGCGGGCGTACAGCAAGCGCAGGTAGTCGTGGATCTCGGTCACGGTGCCCACGGTGGAGCGCGGGTTGTGGCTGGTGGCTTTTTGCTCGATGGAAATCGCAGGCGACAGGCCCTCGATCAGGTCCACATCGGGCTTGTCCATCAGCTGCAAAAACTGCCGGGCATAGGCCGACAGGCTTTCCACATAGCGGCGCTGGCCTTCGGCGTACAGGGTGTCAAAGGCCAGGCTCGACTTGCCAGAGCCCGACAAGCCGGTGATCACCACCAGCTGGTTGCGTGGGATGTCGAGGTCGATGTTTTTCAGGTTGTGGGTGCGGGCACCGCGCACGCTGATGTGGGTTTGCCGCAGCGCTGACGCCAGATAACGCGCTTCTTGAGGTTCGTCAGGCAAAGAGGGTGTTGGGGCAAGGTTCACGGTGCGCGTCGGTTCAGCAAAACCTTTGATTATCCCCGTCGGCCTTCTTTTTGACATGTCAGCCCGTCAATCAGGGACAATCACGGCTTTTCCAGACAAGCCTCCCGCTTCTTGTTCTTGTGACCCATTCTCAAGCCATTTCTGCCACAGCTCCCGCGCCATCCAATGCAATGACGCCCTTGGAGCGCCGTGCCAGCGCCTCGCTGGCTTCGATTTTTGCCCTGCGCATGCTGGGCCTGTTTCTGGTTTTGCCGGTCTTTGCCCTGGAGGCGCGCAAATACCCAGGAGGCGAAGACCCGGCTTTGCTGGGCTTGGCCATGGGCATTTACGGCCTGACGCAAGGCTTTTTGCAGTTGCCTTTTGGCATGGCGTCGGACCGGTTCGGGCGCAAGCGGGTGATTGTGCTGGGGCTGGTGATTTTCGCTTTGGGCAGTTTTTGGGCGGCTGGCGCCACCGATCTGACCGGCTTGCTGCTTGGGCGCAGTTTGCAAGGGGCGGGCGCCGTGTCAGCAGCCGTGACGGCCTTACTGGCCGATTTGACGCGCGACGAGGTGCGCACCAAAGCCATGGCGCTGGTGGGGGCCAGCATTGGTCTGATGTTTGCACTGTCTTTGGTGGTGGCGCCCTTGCTGGCTGCGGCCATTGGCCTGTCGGGCCTGTTTGGGTTGACCGGCATCCTGGCTTTGTTGGGGGTGATCGTGGTGGTGTGGGGGGCGCCAGCAGCCCCGGCGCCGGTGGCCGCCAAAGCGCGGGGCAGCCTCAAAACCGTGCTGAGCCATGCCGGTCTTTTGCGACTGAATTTCGGGGTGTTTGTGTTGCATGCCGTGCAATTGGCCATGTGGGTGGCCGTGCCCGCCATGCTGGTGCAAGCCGGTTTGCCCAAGGCCGAGCACTGGCATGTCTATTTGCCCGCCGTGCTGGGCTCGTTTGTGTTGATGGGCGGTGTGTTTGCCATGGAGCGGCGTGGGCACCTGAAAAAGGTGTTCCTGTTGGCCATTGCCCTGATTGCGCTGGTGCAGCTGGGTTTGCTGCTGCAATCCTCGGCCACCGCCCGCTTGTGGCCCATGGCGGGTTTGATGTTTGTGTTTTTCAGCGGCTTCAACGTGCTGGAGGCCACCCAGCCCAGCCTGGCTTCGCGCCTGGCACCTGCCGAGGTGCGCGGCACTGCCATGGGGGTGTACAACACCTTGCAGTCGCTGGGCTTTTTTGTGGGGGGCTGGCTGGGGGGGGGCTTGGTCAAGGCCTGGGGCAGTCCGGCCTTGTTCTTGTGTTGCAGTGTGGCCATGCTGAGCTGGTTGGTGGTGGCGTGGCCGATGCAGGCGCCGGGCCGAGTTGCAGGCACTATTCAAGCGGCCTGAGCCGAGTCAAAGGCCAATTAAAGGCCGCATAATTCGAACATCATCGAGGAGTTTTCATGGCATCTGTCAACAAAGTCATCATCGTCGGCAATTTGGGGGCCGACCCAGAAACCCGTTATTTGCCTTCTGGCGATGCGGTCACCAGCATCCGTGTGGCCACCACCGACCGTTACAAGGACAAGGCCACGGGTGAAATGCGCGAGGCCACAGAGTGGCACAGCATCAGCTTTTTTGCCAAATTGGCCGAAATCGCAGGCCAGTACTTGCGCAAGGGCAGCCAAGTGTATGTCGAGGGCAGCTTGCGCACCCGTAAATACACCGACAAAAACGGCGTCGAAAAGTACGCCACCGACATCCGTGCTGACAGCATGCAGATGCTGGGCAGCCGCCAGGGCATGGGTGGCCCCGCAGAAGACGGCGGTGGTGGCGGCGGTTATGCCCCACGGCAGTCGGCCCCGGCCGCTCGCCCAGCCGCAGCTCCCGCACAGCGTCCGGCGCCTGCGCCCAAGCCAGCGGCCAGCAGCTTTGACGACATGGATGACGACATCCCGTTTTGAATCTGACTTGATCAAGTCCATTCAGAATCTGGCGCACCTTCGGGTGCGTTTTTTTATGGGCGATGGGCGATCGCATGAATCGCACCCTTTGTTGAAGTTTCTCTGTTGGGCACTCGACGAGTGCGACGTTTGCGGCTTTGCCTGCGCGACCTATTTGTTCACTTTGAAGAGGCCAACGTGAACCAATTCACAGACATGGGCCCCTCGAGTTTCTATGCTGAACTGACTTGGTCTGTTTGCACTGAATCCGTGCTGACAGGGGCCAAGCCATCCCACATGTCGACAAAAGGAGTTCTGCAATGTTCAAGAAATACACCCCAAGAAACATGGGCGCTGTGGCGCTGGCCATGGCGTCCATGGGCCTGTCCGCATGTGCTGGCATGACGCAACAGGAAAAAAGCACGGCCATTGGTGCTGGCGTAGGGGGCATTGGTGGCTCGATCCTGACCGGAGGCAGCACGGCGGGTACAGTCGGCGGCGCTGCGGTGGGCGGCGTGATTGGTCATGAAGTTGACAAATCCAAAGCAAAACCCAAGAAGTGAGCTGTCACCATGCTTGAAACAATTGCGGTTATTTTGCTGGTGCTGTGGCTCGTGGGCTTGGTATCGTCCTACACCATGGGCGGGTTCATCCACATTCTTCTGGTCATCGCCGTGGTGGTGATTTTGGTGCGTGTGATACAGGGCAGACGCCTTTAACAAGTTGCCATCAGGGCCTTCAACAAACGGCAGTTCCCATAGAAAAGCCTGCACCTTTGACAAGGTGCAGGCTTTTTCATGAACGCTCAGGGTTGTTGTTGTGAACCTGTGACTTCCACGACTACACGACGGTCAATACGCAGGCAGGTGATCAGGGCCTGAGTAGGCTTGTTGCCTTTGCACTCGCCGGGCTTGGTTTCGGGTTGGCTGGAACCTACACCCGTTGCAGTGACTTTGCTGGCAGGAATGCCACCGATTTGCACCAAGTAGTTCTGCACGGCCTCGGCACGGCGTGTGGACAGTTTGGTGTTGTACGCCTTACTGCCCAAACGGTCGCTGTGTCCCGTGATCTGGAGCATCTCGAGATTGACGCTTTTCAGCTCATCCAACAGTTTGTCCAGAGATTTTTTGCCGTCGGCTTGCAAGCTGTCCTGATCAAAGCCAAACAGCGAGTCGGCTTCCAGCTTCACTTTGACCCAAGGCTTGGGTGGAGGAGGCGCTGGTGCAGGGGGAGGCGGCTCTGGCGCTACCACAGGGGCTTGTGCCACCATGGGGGCGGGCTCTGGGGGCACATAAGGCGTGTACGCTGTTTTGGTTGTGGGGGTTGATCCGCCAAAGCGGTAAATCAGGGACAGCGAGACCACATCCACATCAGATCGGTTGCCCATGATTTTGTTGATGCGGTAGCGTTCGCCTTCCAGCCGCATGGTTACAGCAGGGGTGAATGCGTATTCCGTACCAAAACCAAATTTGTAATTGGTATCGCGCGTGGTTTGTGAAGCAATGCCGCTGTAATTTTCTTTGGTTTCTGCATAGGCTGCGCCCACACGACCGAGCAAAGACCAGCGGTCAGTAATGGGCAGTGTGCCCACCAAATCCAGGTTCAGGCCTCTGCTACGGGATTGTGCCCAGGGGATGTCAGACTGTGCGCCGCTGTAGCCAAAACGACCCAGATCAAAGTACCCGGTTTCGATCGCCCAGAACGGGCTCAACGGAAAACCGACAAAGGCTTTGTAGTGTGCACCTCTGCGGTCTTGAGCGAAGTTTCTGGAGTTCAGGTCCGGATCGGTTCTTCGCATGTCAAAGTTGGCTTTGGATTCGCCCGCGCCAATGCCGATATACACCCCGTTGTTGGGGGTGTCGTATTGCGCATGTGCCAAGGCACTGGCCAGAACAGTCATTACCAAAAGTACTGGCCGTGGGGTGAAAATCAAGCGTTTCATTTGTCTTTCTCCAAAAAATAGGCGAAATGCCTGTGTCGAAATCGGGTGTTCATCAAATTGCTTTGTTGTTCACGGTGTTAACTTTCGGTACCGGGTCCGGATGGTGTCCGGGTCGACGATTCCCTTGCTTTGGCCTGGAGCCAGCGCTGTAGCAAAATCAGCCACGCCGGGTCGCGCAAAGCATCTGCCAGTCTGGCCCTCGACACGGCCAGGCGCTGTGCAGGCGTCAATTCGGTGCTCATGACATTTGCGCTTTTTGGATGGCCAGAAGGTCCAGCTGAATCTGACATTTGATGTCGTCCATGAGGGGGCGCGTGCGCAGACTGCGAGCCCAAGCCCAACACAGACCACTCAGGACCAACAGAGTCAGTGGCAACGCCAGCAAGACCCAGGCATGGGGTAAGTCGGTGAGGGGCAAAGTGCTCCACAGCAACAAGGCCATGCCTCCAAATATCAGGGCCAGCAACAGATTCAATGCGCTGAGTGAATAAATCACCCAACGGTTTTTCAGTGTGCACAGGTGATCTGCCCACGCCTGGCTGGCCAAATCTGCGTAACCTAGTGCATGCACTTTGAGCAATTCAGGAGGCAACACCAGAAGTTTGAGCAGCAGCTTGAACATCAGCGTTTGTTGGAACTCATGAACCAGGACAAGGCCAACGCCATCGCGGCACCAGTGCCTGCTGCGATCAGGATGGATTTGAGAGGTGCATCGTGGATGTAGTGTTCTGCGTTGTCGCGAACATTTTGAACACCGCTTTCGATTTTTTCTTGTGCCTCATAGGCGGCGTCTTTGCTTTTCTTGACCAATTCCTGCGCGCTGTCGGTGACGCGATCAGCGATGCGGTGCAGCACTGGACGTGCCTCATCCAGAACGTCGTTGACTGTGCTGGAAATTTCAGCGCCAACGGCCGACATTTTTTCTTGAGTTACTTTGGGGTCTGACATGGCTACCTTTGCATGAGTAAATGAACAATGAAAGTTCAGTTTAAAAATTACAAGCGCGGTTGTCTGTTGCCTGACACACCGTTATGGATATGTCACATCAAGGTCATGGCCGATGATCTCCATCCATCGACCTAAGGGGGCGTGGTGTTTGGTAGGTCGGTGGTCGAAGACTCCGACATGCCTTGCAGCACAGGTGGAGCCAGGGCAAGCGTTGTGATCATGCGGTCGCATGTTGGGGGGCTTTGACCGTCGACCTGCAAGGCACGGCGCTGTCAAAACTGTGCTGAAAAGGGGTGAACAGCTGGTGTCAGGTATATACCCCATGGGGTACATGTAGAATGGGGCGCAAGGAGACTTTTCATGCGCCTGCTCACTCATCCCCCCTTTCTGTCACTCAGCCTGCGGGCTGTGCTGTGTACCGCAGCGTGTGTGGTGCCTGCTGTGCATGCCGCGCCTGCGGTACCCGTTCTGGTCATGGGGGCGCAGTCGGTGAGCACCGGCTATGAAATCGATGGGGTGGTGGAGCCTGTGCGTTACAGCACCGTGGCGGCGCAAGCTTCGGGGCGTGTGGCCCGTTTGCTGGTGCGTGCCGGCGACTCGGTCAAGGCCGGGCAGGTGCTGGCCACCATCGATGACCGCGACACCCAGACCGGCGTGCAGCGCAGCCAGGCGCAGGTGGCGCAGGCCGAAGCCGAGTTGAGCAATGCCAAAGCCAACTATGCACGCCAGCAAGACCTTCGGGCCAAGGGCTTTGTGAGCCAGGCCGCACTGGACGTGGCCGCTGCCCAATACAAAGGCGCCCAGGCCGCCCGTGATGGCGCGGGCGCCGGTGCCCGCCAGGCCGGTTTGGCCCAGTCCTTCACCCAGGTGACCGCACCGTTTGACGGCTTTGTCATGGAAACGCTGGCGCAAGCCGGTGATCTGGCGGTGCCGGGCAAGCCGGTGGCGGTGGTCTACGCCCCCCAGCCTTTGCGGGTGGTGGTGCAGGTGCCCGCATCCATGAACACACAGGCCAAAAACGCCAAGCAAATTCAGCTGCAAGTGCCGGGTGCCGATGGCCAGATGACCTGGGTGGCGCCTGCGGGCAGCCAGCCGGTGGGCGCGGCCGATCCGGTGAGCCAGACCCTGGCGTGGCGACTTGATTTGCCTGCACAGGCGGCAGCCCAGATGATTCCCGGTCAGTCTGCCCGTGTGAAGTTTGTGGGGGGGCAGACCCAGCGCATGGTGGTGCCTGCGGCAGCGGTGTTGCGGCGCGGTGAAATCACCGGCGTGTATGTGGCCACGGCCCAGGGCTTTGCCCTCAAGGCGGTGCGTGTGGGGCAAGACCATGGCGCAGCCGGTATCGAGGTGCTGGCAGGTCTGAAGGCGGGTGACGCCGTGGCGGTCAATGCCGTGCAGGCGGGCCTGTTGGGCTCCAAAGCGGCGGCGACGTCTGCAAGCCCTGCAGCCCCTGCGGCCAAGTGAGGTGGGCATGTCCAACTACACCTCCCCCGAACAAAAACTGGGCGTTTCAGGCCGCCTGGCCGCAGCCTTTCAGTCCAATGCGCTGACGCCTTTGCTGGCGATTGTGGCTCTGCTGTTGGGCCTGTTTGCCGTGCTGGTCACGCCGCGTGAAGAAGAGCCGCAGATCAATGTGACCATGGCCAATGTGCTGATTCCCTTCCCCGGGGCCAGCAGCGTGGATGTGCAAAACATGGTGGCCCGGCCGGCCGAGCAGGTGCTCAGCCAGATCGCGGGCATTGAGCACACGTATTCGGTGGCCCGCCCGGGTGTGGCGGTGCTCACGGTGCAGTTCAAGGTGGGTGTGCCGCGCACCGAAGCGCTGGTGCGCCTGTACGACGTGCTCAATGCCAACCAGGACTGGTTGCCGCGTGAGCTGGGCACTTTGCCGCCCATCGTCAAACCCAAGGGCATTGACGATGTGCCGGTGCTGGGTGTCACCCTGTGGAGCCAGGACGGAGATTCGGCGCACGATCTGGAGCAGGTGGCCCGCACCCTGGAGATGGAGCTCAAGCAGGTCAAAGGCACCCGCGAGGTGCAGACCTTGGGCGGCCCGGGCCGTGCGGTGCAAGTCTGGCTGGACCCGACCCGTTTGCGTGAGCGCGGTGTGGACTTGCTGAGCCTCAAAGCCAGCCTGGCGGCGGCCAACTTCGGCATGCCTTCGGGCGCCGTGCTGCAAGCCGACAGCGGCCAGATGCTGACGGTGGAGACCGGTGAGTTTTTGACCTCGGCAGACGATGTGGCGGGCTTGGTGGTGGGTGTGCACCAGGGCAAACCGGTGTACCTGCGCGAAGTGGCGCGGGTGGATTTGGGCGCCCAGATGCCGCAGCGCTATGTCTGGTACACCCCGGGGGCTGCGGCTGGACAGACTCAGGGCGATGCCAACAAAGAGGCGCAAACCGGGCCAGCTGCCGGGCAGGTGTTTCCGGCGGTGACTCTGACCGTGACCAAAAAGCCCGGCGAAAACGCTGTGGATGTGGCCTCGGCCGCACGGGCGCGGCTGGATGTGCTGCGCAACACCGTGATCCCGGCTGGCGTGCAGGCCACCGTGACCCGCGACTACGGCGAAACGGCGGCTGAAAAAGCCAACAAGTTGATCCAGAAACTGGCGTTTGCCACCGGCTCGGTGATCTTGCTGGTGGGCCTGGCGCTGGGCCGCCGCGAGGCGGTCATCGTGGGCGGCGCGGTCATCCTGACGCTGACGGCCACGCTGTTTGCCAGCTGGGCCTGGGGTTTCACGCTCAACCGCGTGAGCCTGTTTGCACTGATTTTCTCCATCGGCATTCTGGTGGACGACGCCATTGTGGTGGTGGAAAACATCCACCGGCACCAGCAACTGTTTCCGGGCAAATCGCTCAAAGACATCATTCCGGCCGCAGTCGATGAAGTGGGCGGCCCCACCATCCTGGCCACGCTGACGGTGATTGCCGCCTTGCTGCCCATGGCCTTTGTGAGCGGTTTGATGGGTCCTTACATGAGCCCGATCCCGATCAACTCCAGTCTGGGCATGGCCTTGTCATTGGGCATTGCCTTCACCGTCACGCCCTGGCTGGCCCTGAAACTCATGAAGCCGCACAGCGTAGCGCATGCCCAGGCCGCACATGGTGGTTTGGCCAGCAAGTTGCCAGCCGCTTTTGCCAAAGTGTTGACGCCGTTCCTGGCGAGCAGCCGCAAGCGCTGGTTTCTGTTGGTGGGCATCGTGGCGGCGCTGCTGCTGTCGGTGGGCCTGACGCTCGTGCCAACTTCGGGGATTGGGGTTGTCCTCAAGATGCTGCCCTTTGACAACAAGAGCGAGTTCCAGGTGGTGCTGGAAATGCCTGCAGGCACCCCGCTGGAGAACACCGCGTCGGCCTTGCACGAGATGGGAGCATTCCTGTCGCAGCAACCTGAAGTGCGCGATTTGCAAGGCTACGCGGGCACGGCCAGCCCGATCACGTTCAATGGCTTGGTGCGCCAATACTATTTGCGCGCCGATGCTGATCAGGGTGATCTGCAGGTCAATCTGGTGGACAAAAAGCACCGCCACGAAAAGAGCCACGCCATTGCGCAGCGCCTGCGCCCCGCGCTCGAAAAAATAGGCCAGCGCCACGGCGCCCGCGTCAAAGTGGTCGAAGTGCCCCCCGGCCCGCCCGTCATGAGCCCGCTGGTGGCCGAGGTCTATGGCCCGGACGAAGCCGGTCGCCAGGCATTGGCCCAGCGCATCGCCAAGGCTTTTGCCAAGACGCCCGACATCGTGGGCGTGGACAGCTCGCTCAAGGAAGACGCGCCCCGCGTGCATCTGACGGTGCGCCGTCAGCAGGCCGAGTCGCTGGGCATTCCGGTGGCCGTCATCGCGCAGACGGTGTATGGCGCCTTGTCTGGCATGGATGCGACCTATCTGCACGATGGTCAGTCGAAGCTGCCGGTGCCGGTGCGTCTGCAATTGCCCCAGGTCTCGCAGGTGGGGCTGGACAGCTTGCTGGCGCTGCCGCTGCGGGCATCGAACGGTCGCCTGGTGCCCCTGTCCGAGCTGGTCAAGGTCGAGCGCGGCGTCATCAACAAACCCTTGTTCACCAAAGACCTGATGCCCGTGAGCTATGTGTTTGGCGACATGGCGGGGCAGCTCGATTCGCCGCTGTATGGCCTGTTTGCCATCCGTCCGCATTTGGCCGAAGCCGCCTTGCCGGGCATGGGTGAACTGGGCGAATACTGGATTTCGCAGCCGCAAGACCCGTACCGCCAATACGCCATCAAGTGGGACGGCGAATCGCAAATCACCTATGAAACTTTCCGTGACATGGGGGCCGCGTATGGCGTGGGTCTGATCCTGATTTACCTGCTGGTGGTGGCGCAGTTCAAGAGCTATTTGACCCCCCTGGTCATCATGGCGCCGATCCCGCTGACCATCATCGGCGTCATGCCCGGGCATGCGCTGCTGCAGTCGCAGTTCACGGCCACCAGCATGATCGGCATGATCGCGCTGGCCGGGATCATCGTGCGCAACTCCATCTTGCTGGTGGACTTCATCGAATTGCAGGTCAAAACCGGCATGGCCTTCAAGGACGCGGTGGTGCAGTCGGCCGCTGTGCGCGCCCAGCCGATTGCCCTGACGGGCCTGGCGGCCATGATCGGCGCCTTCTTCATTCTGGACGACCCGATTTTCAACGGGCTGGCCATTTCCCTGATTTTTGGCATTTTGGTGTCCACCGTGCTCACGCTGGTGGTCATCCCGGTGCTGTATTACGCGCTGTACCGCAAGCAGCACGAATCTGTTTGATTTTTAACTGGAGAAAAGCATGACTGTAGAACGTTACATCCGAATTTTTGCTGGCCTGTTCATCATGGTTTCGCTCGCGCTGGGCGTCGAAGGCAGCCCCGTGTTTGTGAACAAATGGTGTTTGGCCTTCACCGCCTTTGTGGGTCTGAACCTGTTTCAGTTCGGCTTCACCAATTTCTGCCCCATGGGCCTCATCTTGCGCAAGCTGGGCGTGAAAGACCAGGCCGCATGCGGCAGCAAATGCTGCTGAAACCATGAGCGAAAAATCCATTCAGGTCCGCCTGATTCAGCAGCACGACTACCGCTTTGACATCGCCTTTGGCGGCGACGTGCCCATGCTCACCAGTGACGAGCCCGCGCCACTGGGCACAGGCCTGGGGCCATCGCCTGTGCAGCTGCTCAGTGCAGCCGTGGGCAACTGCCTGTCGGATTCACTGCTGTTTGCGCTGCGCAAGTTCAATCAGGCGCCCGAGCCGATCCACTGCGTGGTCACGAGTGAGGTAGGCCGCAACGCCGACAAGCGCCTGCGCGTGCTGGGCATGCATGCCGTGCTGACATTTGGTGTGCCTGCCGACAGCCTGGAACATCTGGACCGGGTGCTGGACACCTTCGAGACCTATTGCACCGTGACGCAGAGCGTCGGGCAGGGCATTCCGGTCACAATCCAGGTCTTGGACAGTCAGGGCCACATCCTGAAATAGAACCTCTCACCTTTCCCACACTTTCACATGAGCCAGACCCCCAACCCTTCTTCTGTGCAACATCTGGTTTTGGGGTGGTTTTCCATGGTGCTGGGTTTGTGCGGCTTGTCGCTGGCCTGGCAGCGTGCAACGCCCTTGCTGGGTGAACTGGCCTTCAGGGTGTCGCTGGGCATAGGTGCTTTGGCGAGCGTGATTTTTGGGGTGCTGCTGCTGGCCACCGGCTGGCGTGTGCTGCACTACGCCGCAGCGGTGCGCGAAGACCTGGCGCATCCGGTGCGTCATGTGTTTGTGGCGGCGGTGCCCACTTCCTTTGTGCTGGTGGCCACGGTGATGGTCACCCTGTTGGGCCCCAGTGCGCTGGCCGATGCTGTGTGGATGTTCGGCTCGGCCACCTTGCTCTTGGCCACTGTCTGGGTGGTGCAGCGCTGGTTGCATGCCGGGCGCTCAGCGGCCGCATTTTGGCCCGCCATGACACCTGCCTTGTTCATCCCGGTCGTGGGCAATGTGCTGCCACCGCTGGCCGGGGTGGCCCTGGGCCACGAGGTCTGGTCTGCCGCCCAGTTCGGGGTGGCGCTGCTGCTGTGGCCGGTGGCGCTGACCCTCGTGCTGGTGCGCATTGGCATGGTCGGCCTGTGGCCTGAGCGCCTGCTGGCCACCACCTTCATCACCATCGCGCCCCCCGCGCTGGTGGGCTTGTCGGGCGGCTTGCTGGGTGCGCCCCTGCTGCTGGTGCAGATGGCCTGGGGGGTGGCCCTGTTTTTCACACTCCTGTCGCTGACCGTGTTTCGCCGCAGCATCAGCCAGCCCTTTGGTGTCGCGTTCTGGGGCATGTCATTCCCCTTGTCCGGCTTTGCCGCCTTGTCGCTGCGCCTGGTGCCTGATGTGCCCTGGCTTCAGGCGCTGGCATTGGCTTGGCTCACGTGTGTGAGTTTGGTGATCGCTTTGCTGCTGTGGTGGACCCTTCGGGGCCTGTGGCAGGGGCAGTTGCTGCAAGCTGAAGCGGCGCCGGTTGCGTCATCGGCTTGACCTGCGCAGCCGGTTAAGGAGATAGGCAAATGTCGGACCCTTCGAGTACCGACCTACGGAGAGGGTATGTTGTAGGTCGGTACTCGAAGAGTCCGACGTTGCTCGCTCCAGCTCAGTCTCCTGTTTCAGGCAAAGCGTGGCTTCGCGCACTTGCGCCAAAATGTTCCCATGAACGAAATCACTTCGCGTTATTTGCCGCTGGACGACGCCCAGCGCCGTACCCTGCACAACGAAATCCATGCCCGCCCTTCAGCGCGGGTGCGTTTGCCCGCGCTGATTGTGTATGTGGCGGTGCTCAATGCAGGCATCAGCCGCGAGCAGGAATGGCAGCATTTGTGCCGCTTGCCCGGGCATGCCGATTTGAACTTGGACAAGCTGGGCGGCAACTTTTTGCGCCTGCGCTGCGATGGCTACACGGTCAAGTGGGAGCGGCACACCGAGTTCACCCGCTATTCCATTGTTCAGGCCTTACCCGTCCACGCGCAGTGGGGGGCCACGCTGCCTGAGCTGGCGCCCCATGTGGCGGTGGGGACCGAGTGGCTGCGCGGCATTCCGGGGCAAACGGTGGCCGCCATCCAGCTGGCCATGCTGCCCGAGGGCATGCAAGATGCGGATCTGCTGAACAAGGCCCAGGCCTGGCTGGGCGCGGGCGCGATCATCGGCTCGCGCATGGGCAACACCAGCGAAGGGCAATCGCACTCTTGTTTGCTGACACATTTCCGCATTGGCGAAGACGGTTTTGAGCGCATGCTGGTGCTGGCCCCTGCCGACACACCTGAAGGCCGTGCGGGGCGCATTTCTCAGCGTGTGCTGGAGCTGGAAACCTACCGCCTGATGGCGCTGCGCGGGCTGCCTGTGGCCAAGCACCTGTCGCCCGTGCTGGCTCAGGCCGAGGCGCAGCTCGCCGACATCACGGCGCGGCTGGAGCGCAAGCAGGACGGCGACCAGTCGCTGCTGGATGATCTGGTGGGGCTGGCTGCACGGGTCGAGCGCGCCACGGCTGAGCACGGTTATCGGTTTTCGGCCACGCGGGCGTACGACCGGCTTGTGGGTGAGCGCATTGCCGAGTTGCGCGAACGCCCCTTGGCCGGCACGCAAACGGTGGGGGAGTTCATGCAGCGGCGCTTGTCACCCGCCATGGCCACGGTGGTAGCCACTTCGCAGCGCCTGGCGGCGTTGTCAGAGCGTGTGGCACGCGCCAGTGCCTTGCTGCGTACGCGGGTGGACATCGCCACCGAATCGCAAAACCAGCAGCTGCTCGAAAAGCTCACCCGGGGGCAAGACCTGCAACTGCGCCTGCAGTCCACGGTGGAAGGCCTGTCGATCGCGGCCATCAGCTACTACGTGGTGAGTCTGGTGCTGTATGGCGCCAAGGCTCTGAACAAACTGGGCCTGCCGATGAACCCTGAAATGGCGGCGGGCCTGTCGATTCCGATCGTGCTGTTGGGGGTATGGAAGACCGTCCAACGCATTCACGCCCGCATTCACAGCCAGGGGTGATGCCACCGAATGGTCACCCCCGTAGGTCGGTGCCTTCAGGTCCGACGATTGCTGGACTTGGCGCAGGCCCATGTCGGGGCTGAAGCCGCCGACCTGCAAGTCGTTTTCATTCAGGGTTTGGCGGCAGGGTCCAGGCCTGTGCCGCGCACAATCTCGGCCACCGCAGGCGATGTGAAAAAGCGCACCAGATGTTTGGCGGCTTCTTGCTGCTGAGCGCCTTGCACCAGCGCCGACGAGAAGAAGATGGTCTGCTGCACGGCGTCGGGTAGGGTGCCCACGAAGTCGAGTTCTTTGAAATAGATCAGCTCGCTCACCTGCTGAAAGCCCAGCTCGGCATCGCCGCGCGCCACCACAGCGCCCACGCGCTCGCTCATGATCTTTTTAGCGGTCTTTTGCATTTGCTCGGCAATGCCCAGCTTGGGGAACATCTCGGTCGAGAGGTAGGTGCCGCTGGCGCTGGCCGAGTAGGCCACCGACTTGGCATTCAGCAGCGTTTGTTTGAGCGCTTCGACGGTGCTGATGTCGGGCTTGGGCGTGCCCTTGCGCACCGCCACACCGATTTGCGAGCGGGCCAGGTCCACACGGCTGCCAACCACGAGCTTGCCGTCTTTCATCAGGGCTTCCAGGCCGCCTTCCGACAGGATCACCAGGTCGAACTTCTCGCCGCGGGCAAAGCGGCTGGGGATCGAGTCGGGTGCATTGCCAATGGATGCCCCATATGCGCTGATGACCTTGTGGCCGCTGGCGGCTTCGTAGATGGGCACCAGCTTTTTGTAGGCCTCGGTGAAAGCGCCGGAGGTGACGACGTGGATTTCAGCCGAATACGCTGCAGTCTGTGCTGCCAAGGACGCGAAGGCCAGCAAGGCGCTGGCGAGCAAGTTGCGGCGGGTGAGTGTCTTCAAAAATTTCAAGGTGTGTCTCCTGGGTGTTGTTTTATTCGGCGGTGATCTTGCGCTCACGGATCACGCGACCCCAGGTGGCGGTTTCCTTGGCCATGTACTTGGCAAACTCGTCGCGTGTGCTGGGCTGGGGTGTCAGGCCGTGGCTGTTGAGTTGCTCGACCACGTCGGGGCTCTTGAGCACTTTGACCAGCTCAGTGTTCCAGCGGTCCAGCATGGGTGCGGGTACCTTGGAAGAGGCCACAAAGGCGTACCAGTTGGTGGCGGAAAAACCGGGGTAGCCGGACTCGGCAATCGTCGGGATTTTGGGCAGCGCATTCAGTCGCATGGTGCCTGTGCTGGCCAGGGGGATCAGTTTGCCGCTTTCGATGTGGGGCAATGATGTGGACAGGGTGGAGTAATAGGCTGCCACGCGGCCGCCGATCAGGTCCTGCATGGCAGGTGCGCCGCCTTTGTAGGGCACGTGCACGGTGTCGATGTTGGCCATGTCGTTGAGCAATTCACCGGCCAGGTGCGATGCGGAGCCCGCGCCGGTCGATGCGAAGTCGAGCTTGCCCGGGTTCTTTTTGGCGTAGGCGACAAATTCTGCAAAGGATTTGATGCCGGTGTGTGCGCCGACCACCAGCACATTGGGGAAGTTCACGCCCATGGTGATGGGCGAGAGGTCTTTGACGGGGTCATAGGGCAGCTTCATCATGTGCGGCGCAATGGTCAGTGGACCGACCGAGCCGAACAGGATCACACTGCCGTCGGCCGGGCCCTGTGCGGTGAACTGGTGGGCGATGTTGCCGCCCGCGCCGGGCTTGTTGTCGATCACGACCGATGCGCCAATGTTCTCGCCGAGCTTTTTGGCGATGATGCGCGCACCGGTATCGGCTGCGCCGCCGGCGGCAAAGCCGACGACCATGGTGATGGTTTTCTTGGGTGGGAAGGTTTGCGCCAAAGCATTCAGGCCGATACAGGCCAGTGCGGCGCAGGCGATGGCTTGCAGGGTGTTGCGTTTGTTCATGGAAGTCTCCTCAGGGGTCAATCACTGCCCAGCCCGATGGGGTTGGGTTGGCGTTTTTCGACGGCATGGCGCAGCAGCGATGCGGTGCGGAAAATGCCGTGGGCGAATTTGTTGTACGGCAAGGTGGTGAACAAGGCCATCACCGCACCCAGGTGCACGGCCAGCCAGGTGGGCATGGATGCGTGACCGCGTGCCAGCCAAAGGCCCAGCCCGCTCACGCTGATCAGGAACAGCAGCGCGATGAAGCCCAGGTCCATGGGTTTTTGCGCGGCGTCGCCTTGCTCGGGGTGGCGCTGCAGCTTGAGCTTGAACAGGCCCGCTGTGCCCAAAGTCAAACTGACGCCACCCACCACGCCCAGCAGTTTGGGCAAGCTGGGCAGGTCATAAGGCGCGGGCAGGTTCAGCGCATAGTGGTAGAGCGTGGCCACGCTGGTGGCTGCAAAGCAGAGCAGGAAGCCGTAGAAGGTCAGGTGGTGGGCGCGTCGGCGAGCCTGCGAGAAAGCATCGTCTTCGTTGTTGCAGCCCTCGCCGTGACCGCCGTCCAGGTATTTCAGGCGCAGCACATCGTGTGTGGCTTCGGCTGCCGCGGGCGGGGTGAGCGCTGCACCGCTGGTGGCCGGGGTGATGTCTTGCCAGAAGCGGCGCACGCCCAGCGACAGGGCCAGCACTGCGAACAGGAACACCGGTGCGAACAGGCTCACCAGCAAGTTGT
Organism: Limnohabitans sp. T6-5; assembly: GCF_003063315.1. Classification (GTDB taxonomy): domain Bacteria; phylum Pseudomonadota; class Gammaproteobacteria; order Burkholderiales; family Burkholderiaceae_C; genus Limnohabitans_A. Next base: position 1,024,698 of record NZ_NERV01000001.1, on the reverse strand, counting down.
GCGGGAAGATGCTGTAAAAATTCTCGATGGGACCGGCCGATGCGCTCCGCTGCGCCAGCCACAGGAACAGCGCCAGACCGGCAGCCAGCGCCAAGCTCAGCGTCAAGCCATTGCGCTGGTACAGCTGGCCCAGCGGGGCGGGCCAGGCGTAATGTGCGTAGGTTTGGCCGCGAACCTGCGCCATGGCTTTGGGGATGTTGACAGCAAAGTCGTGGGGCGGGGCGTACTGGCAGGCGTGCAGGCAGGCGCCGCAGTTGTGGCACAGGTTGGCCATGAAATGGATGTCGGCTTGCCCGAACGAGAGGCGGCGTGTCATGGCCGGAAACACGGCGCAAAAGCCTTCGCAGTAGCGGCAGGCATTGCAAATTTGCAGCTGGCGCGCGGTTTCGCTCTCGGCTTCTGTGGGCACCCATTGGCCGTTGGCGAGGGCCTTGGCCTCTTGCGTGAGTTGTTGCAGCGAGCTCATGGTTGGGCTCCTGCCAATGCGGCTTGCGCCGCTTGCGTGCCCGCGATGCGGCCAAAGGCGGTGCCGATCGACATGCCCACCCCAGCGGTGTAGCCCTTGCCCAGCACATTGCCGGCCATCATCTCGCCCGCGACAAACAGGTTGTCGCTGGGCACGCCACCAAAGCGCACGGCGGCGGTGTCGTCGGTCTCCAGCCCCAGGTAGGTGAAGGTCACGCCGGGGCGCAACGCATAGGCGTAGAACGGCCCGGAGTCGATGGTGCGCGCCCAGTGGGTTTTGGCAGGCGTCACGCCATCGGTGTGGCAGTCGTCCAGTGTGGTGTGGTCAAAGGTGCCCGGGCGGCAAGCCGCGTTGTAGTCGTTCAGGGTTTGCATGAAGGTGTCCACATCGAGCCCGATTTTTTGGGCAAGCTCAGGCAGGGTGTTGGCTTTGACGTCGTCAAACACGGGTGGCATGAAGCGGCCAATGGCCTTGCTGTCGATGATCGAATAGGCGGTTTGGCCAGGTTGTTGGGCCACCAAGCGGCCCCAGATGGCGTAGCGCTTGGGCCAGAAGTCTTCGCCCTCGTCGTAGAAGCGGCGTGCCTCGGTGTTGACCACCACGCCCAGCGAGACGCAGTCGATGCGGGTGCAGATGCCGCCGTCATACAGCGGTGCGCGGGCGTCGATCGCCACCATGTGCGCCTGTGTGGCGTCGCCAATGGGGTCAGCGCCTTGCGCCAGCATGTGCTTGAGCAGCACGCCCTGGTTGAAGCGGGTGCCCCGGATCAAGAAGTTGTCAGCGGGCCATTCGCCGCGCTCGTTTTGGCCCCAGGCCTCGCGCAGCCATTCGCGGTTGGACTCGAAGCCCCCGGCGGCCAGCACGCAGCTTTTGGCGGTGATGCGCTCATCGCCCACCCAGGCGGCCACAAAGCGGCCGTTCTCGATCTCCAGCCGCTCCACAGGTGCCTCGTAACGGATCTGCACGCCGAGTTTTTCGGCGCTGCGGTAATAGGCGTTGACCAAGGCCTTGCCCCCGCCCATGAAGAAGGCGTTGGTGCGGGCCACGTGCAGCGCGCCCGACAGCGGCGGCTGAAAGTGCACGCCATGCTTGCGCATCCAGTCGCGGCAGGTGCTGGACGCGCGGATGGTCAGGCGCGCCAGTTTTTCGTTGGTGATGCCGCCGGTGACCTTGAGCAGGTCTTGCCAAAATTCTTCTTCGGGGTAGGCGTCCACCAGCACGTCTTGCGGGGCATCGTGCATGCAGCGCAGGTTGCGGGTGTGGCCCGAGTTGCCGCCGCGCCACTCGCGGGGGGCGGCTTCGAGCAGCATCACGCTGGCGCCAGCCTCTGCGGCCATCAGGGCCGCGCACAGGGCGGCGTTGCCGCCGCCAATCACCAGCACATCGGTGCCCATCGCTTGTCCTTGTTTGTCGCGTCAGCGCGCAGTGTCGGTGAAAGCAGGATTTTTGTGAAATGAAATATTTGGCTGATTTATTGCGATTGATGCATCAATCTTTTCGGCGACGCTTGCCGAAGTGGCGCAAACTCAATTGATAAAACCCCTCTGCTGCAGCCGACAGGCTGGCCTGCTTGCGGCGCAGCAAGGTCACGCGGCGCTTGACCACGGGGCCGGTCAAGGGGATCTTGACCACATTGGGGCGGTCACCGTTTTCAAACGTAGATGACGGCAGGACGGCGCAGCCCACGCCTGCGGCCACCAGGTTGATGGCGGTGGCGTGGTGCTGTACTTCGTAATGCCCACTCAGGCGGATGCCGCGCTGGGCCAGTTGGTAGTCCAGGAACATGCGGGTGGCCATGAAGCTGCTGACCACGATCAGGTCGATCCCTTGCAGGTCGGTCCAGCTCACTGTGGTGCGGGCCTGCAAGGTGTGCGGTGTAGGGCACAACAGAGTCAGCGGGTCTTCGAACAGCGCCACCTCCTCCAGCTCGGCGTGTTGCTCGCCGTTGATGGCGATGCCCAGTTCCGCTTGCCCGTCCAACACGGCAGCGCGCACATCGTGCGACGAGGCGTCGAGCAGCCGCAGCGTGTTGCCCGGACTTTGCTGCGCATAGGCGCGGATGAGTTCGGGCAACACGTGCGTAGTGAGCGAGGGCACGCAGGCCAGGGTGAAGTGCCCGCCGCCCAGCTGCGCCTTGTCGCGCACACGTGTCAGTGTGCGGGTGGCGTCCAGCACCAGGTGGCGTGCTTGCGGCAAAAAGTCGCGCCCGGTGGCGGTGAGTTCCACCTTGCGGGTGGTGCGATCCAGCAGCCGGGTGTCCAGCAGGCCCTCGAGTTTCTGGATGCGGCGGGTCAGCGCGGTTTGCGTCAGGTGCAGTTGCAGCGCTGCCTTGACGAAGCTGCCCAGCTCGGCCACGCAGACAAAAGCCTGGAGCCCGTCGAAGTCGATTTTCAAGGCGGGCTCCGGCGCGGTCTCAGGCGTGGGGGATGGCGGCAGAGATCACGCCGCCGCCCAGGCACACGTCACCGTCGTACAACACGGCGCTTTGGCCTGGCGTGACCGCCCATTGGGCTTCGGGAAACTGCAGACCAAAACCCGGTGAGGTGCTGCCGTCTGCGCCCGCGACCAGCAGGCAAGGCGCATCGGCCTGGCGGTAACGGGTTTTGGCAGCATAGGCGCCGGGCGCTGGCGGCTCACCCGCGCACCAGCTGGCGTCATCGGCCAGCAGGGCGGGCGACAGCAGCCAGGGGTGGTCGTGGCCTTGCACAACCCACAGGGTGTTTTTCTCGATGTCCTTGCGGGCCACAAACCAGGGCGTGTGCTCGCCCCCACCCTTTTGCGCACCTTTGGCCTTGATGCCGCCAATGCCCAAGCCCTGGCGCTGGCCCAGCGTGTAAAAGCTCAGGCCCACATGCTGGCCGATGGTGCGGCCCGTCGGGTCCTTGATGGGGCCGGGTTCCTTGCTGATGTAGCGGTTCAAAAACTCGCGAAAGGGCCGCTCGCCGATGAAGCAGATCCCCGTGGAGTCTTTCTTCTTGGCGTTGGGCAGACCGATTTCTTCGGCGATGCGGCGAACTTCGGTCTTGTGCAGCTCGCCCACCGGGAACAGGGTTTTGGCCAGTTGCGCCTGGTTCAGGCGGTGCAAAAAGTAGCTCTGGTCCTTGGACGGGTCCAGGCCTTTGAGCAGTTCGTGGCGGCCGGTTTGTTCATTGCGTCGCACCCGGCAGTAGTGGCCGGTGGCAATCTTTTCTGCCCCCAGGCGCATGGCGTGGTCCAGAAAAGATTTGAACTTGATCTCGGCGTTGCACAGGATGTCGGGATTGGGCGTGCGCCCGGCCTGGTATTCGCGCAGGAATTCGGCAAACACGCGGTCTTTGTAGTCGGCGGCGAAGTTGATGTGCTCGATTTCAATGCCCAGCACATCGGCCACGGCGGCGGCGTCGACAAAGTCGATGTTGGAAGAGCAATATTCGCTGTCATCGTCGTCTTCCCAGTTTTTCATGAAGATGCCAATGACCTCGTAACCCTGCTGCTTGAGCAGGTAGGCAGTGACGGCAGAATCGACGCCGCCGGACAAGCCGACGACCACGCGTGGAAGGTGAGACATGGCTCGATTATCCTGTGAGCGCTGAGTCCGAAAATTTATAATGCCGAATTCTTAAAAATTCATGCTCAAACACTGCACCTGGTGCCAACTCTTTCGAATATTCCTGAGTGATATTGCCCATGGCATGTTCCTCGTCACCCACAGTGGTCTGGCCATGGTGGGCTTGACGGTGGCTGCGTGCGTGCTGGCTCTGTGGGTAGAGCCGCAATGGCTGCAGGCGGCCGAAGTGGAGTTGTTCAATTGGCTGCGTGATCGGCAGGTGCTGGTGTCGTGGTTGCCCGAAAACACGGCCGAGCGCGCCACTGCCGTCAATATCCGCGATTTGCCGCCCAAGCAGGCGGCTGTGGCCCAGTGGCTGGCGCGCAAATACAAGGTGGCCCCCGAGCCCTTGGCCGCCTTGGTGGCAGAGGCTTATGCCGTGTCCAAAAAATCCAAATTGGAGCCGCACCTGATTTTGGCGGTCATGGCCATCGAGTCGAATTTCCATCCCTTTGTGCAAAGCCAGGCCGGTGCGCAAGGGCTGATGCAGGTGATGACCGGCATCCACGCCAAACGCTATGACGCTTATGGCGGCAGGCTGGCCGCTTTTGACCCCATCACCAATTTGCGCGTGGGGGTGGGGGTGCTGGTCGATGCCATCAAGCTCAAAGGCGGCTCGCTCGAAGAGGGGCTGAAGTTTTACCTGGGCGGCGACGCGGTTGTCGAAGACGGCGGTTACGTGGCCAAGGTCTTGGCCGAGCAGGCGCGCCTGGATCAGGTGGCCGCTGGCGTGAACGTGCCCATTCAGTGAGTCGATTCCAATGAGTTTTGTATCGCCAGAGTTTGCGCTGGCCTGTTTGCTGTTTTTCCCCCTGTACTGGGCTTTGGCCGATCACTGGCGCTGGCAGCGTGGACTGTTGATCGTGTCCGCCTATGCGCTGTACACAAGCTGGGTGCCGGTGTTTGCCGCCGTGCTGCTGGCTTACAGCACCGGGGTCTGGGCCTTGGGCCGCTGGATGCAGGTGGCCCGGTCGAGCCACAAGCCCCTGGCTTTGGGGCTGTGGCTGGCGGGCAGCTTTTTGGTGGTGCTCAAGTACTACGAATTTGTGCGGGAGTCGTTTCAGGCGCTGCTGGAGGGCACGGGGTTTCAGTCCTTGCTGCCGGTGCTGGATGTGGTGGCGCCGGTGGGGGTGTCGTTTTTCACCTTTCAGGCCATCACTTATCTGGTGTCGGTGGGGCGGCAGTCGCTGCCTGCGCGGTCCTGGGCCGATGTGCTGCTCTTCTTGAGCTTTTGGCCCACCTTGTTTGCCGGGCCGATTTTGCGGGCCGAACATTTCTTTGCCCAGGTGGATGCGGCGCAAGTCGGACGCCCGTTTGAAGGCTGGCGGGCGCTGTACCTGATCGCTTTGGGGCTGGTGCAAAAGGTGGTGCTGGCTTCGTGGCTGGCGGCCCAGGTGGTGGATCCTGTCTACAAGTTCCCCGAGCAATACAACAGTGCCTCGCTGGTGGCGGCCATGCTGGGCTACAGCTTGCAGATCTTTCTCGACTTTGCGGGCTATACCGCCATCGTGACGGGGCTGGCGTTGTTGATGGGTTACCGCTTGCCGGTCAATTTTCGGCAGCCCTATTTGGCGCGCAATCTCTCCGATTTCTGGACACGCTGGCATGTGTCTTTGTCGAGTTTCATTCGCGATTACATCTACATCCCTCTGGGCGGCAATCGCCGGGGTTGGGCGCGCACCCAGTGGAATGTGCTGGCGGGCATGTTCATCAGCGGTCTGTGGCATGGCGCGAACTGGACCTTTGTGGCCTGGGGTCTGATGCATGGCCTGGGGGTGGTCGTGTTGAATCTGGCCAGCCGCTGGGGCATGAAGCCCTGGCCACGCCTGGCGGCGCAGGCCATGACGTTCGGGTTTGTGACCCTGGCCTGGGTGTTTTTCAGGGCCGATACCGTGCCGCAGGCCCTGCAGATGCTGCAAGGTTTGGTGATCCTGCCCCATGAAACCGCCGGTCTGGGGCAGCCCGTGCCGTGGCCGCCCTTGCTGCTGATCCTGGGTCTGGTCTTGGGTTTGAGCCACTGGGCCCAAGCCCTGGAGGACTGGTGCACCGATGGCTTGCAGCGCATGGGCCGCGTGGCCGCGTGCGGGTGTTTGTCGGCGCTGCTGTGCGCTGTGTTGTACCTGGGCCCGGAAGGGGTGCCAGGCTTTATTTATTACCGGTTTTGAAATGTCTGATCGTTTGTCCGAGCGCCAGTTGAGCTGGATGCTGCCCGTGATGGGCCTGATCGTGTGTGTGTGTTGGCTGACTTCTTTGGAGCGCTATCTGGGCGGCCGTTACCACCTGAGCCTGGAGTCGGCCTTGCCCGAGGCGCTGGCCGATGGGGTGTTCGGGCCATCGCGTTGGCTGGATGCGCATGTGCGCCAGGGCGCCTCCAAACCGTTGTTCCGTCTGGCCTGGCCCACGGCCACAGGCTGGTCAGAGCCTGCGCAGGTGGCCCTGTTGGACAAATCGCCAAAGCCACCCGAATTGGGGCCGCTGCCAGCGCCTTTGCCGACCGGAGAATTTGTGCCCAGTTTGCAGCAGCAAAAATTGTTGCCCGGGCCGCAGCGCATCCTGTTTGCGGGCGATTCGATGATGCAGGGCGTGGCGCCGCTGGTGATGCGGGCCCTGTCTGCACAACACCCTGACTGGGAAATGCTCGATCTGAGCCGCCAGAGCACGGGCCTGACGGTGCGCAAGTATTTCGATTGGCCAGCGCGGATTCAGGAGGAGATGGATGCCCGAAACCTGACCCTGGTGGTGGTGTTTCTGGGCCCCAATGACCCGGCCGACATGTTGGTCGACGGCCAGCGGCATGGCTTTCCCTCACCCGGTTGGGCTTTGAACTACGCCTTGCGGGTTGACGAGATCCTGGCGGCGGCCGCACAGCGCCAGGTGCGGGTGATCTGGCTCGGCCTGCCTGCCATGCGCGAAGGCCGCATTCGCGACGGCGCCATGCTGCAAAACCGGATTTTTCATTCGCGGGCTCAAACCTGGGGCATGGACTACCTGGCCACCGAGCCCTTGATCGGCAAGCTGTCGGAGCCATTCCAGAAATTCGTCATCGACGAGGGCGGGCGTCCGCTCAACCTGCGCGCTGAAGACGGCATCCACATGACGCCCTCGGGCCTGAACCGCGTCAAGCGGCTGGTGGTCGAGCACATTGAGCAGGCGGTTCAGCCATGAAGCCTTGCCTGTTGGGTGGCGCTGCTGCACTGTCGCTGTGGCTCGGCTGCGCGGGTGTTGCGGGGGCTCAGGCTCAACCTCAACCTCAGCCGCGTTCGGCGCTGACCAGCCTGCGGGTCCAGACCTTGTCCGATGTGCCGGACTTGCAATGCAGCCCGGCGCGCGCCAAGCCCCGCGCAGACAAGCCGGTGGATACCGACCCGCCCGAGGTGCCAGACGACGAAGCGGTGGCGCGTCAGCTCCAGGATTTTCGCAGCAGCCCCGATGTGCCCGTGGCCTTGCCCAGCGGGGGCAGGCCTGCGGCAGCCCGGCTTTGGCGCCCGGCTCAGCCTGAGGGGCCCTTGCGGGTGGGCATTTGGGGCGACAGCCATCTGGCGGCCGGGTTTTTCACGGCGGAATTGGTGCGCCTGTCGCAATTGCCTGCCGATCAGGTGGCCAGCCGCTTTGTGCCGGCCAACATGAACCGCGCGGGCGTTCGATTGCCCTTGCGCAAAAGTTGCGTGAGTCCCCAGTGGCAGTATGAACCCGCCCATGTGCCCCATACAGTGCCTGACACCGGGCCGGGCCTGGTCAACCTGTTCAGCCAGCAAGAGGGGGCCTGGTTGGCCTGGGATTTGAGAAACGCCCAGGGTCAACCCGACAAGCGGCAAGTGCGCTGGCTGTACCAACAAACGAACAGCCCGATCACCGTGCTCATTCGGGTGGACGATGGCGCGGAGCAGCGCATTGACTTGCAAGGCCCTGAAGGCCCGGCGGTGCTGGAGCTGGTCGGTGATGCGCCTTTGTCGACGGTGCAGCTGCGCTTGGTACAAGGGGCTTTCAGGTGGCAGGGGCTGGAGTGGCCTTTGCCTGCCCAGACGCGCTTGCAGCTGGATGTGTTCGGTTTCCCCGGCGCCACGGTGGCAGGTTGGAAGCAGGTCAGGCCTGACGATCTGGCGGCCTGGTGGGGGCGTGCGCCTTATGACGTGGTCATTTTGGAGTTCGGCACCAACGAGGGCAATGTGCAGCCGTTTGACGCCCCGGCCTATGCGCAAATGCTGCAAGCTTCGGTGGCCGCCTGGCGCCAGCAGTTTCCGCAGGCCGCTTGTGTGCTGGTGGCGCCAGGTGACCGAGGGGTGCTGGTGCGGCGTTCCCAAAAACGGGCGCCAGCTGCCAGCCCGCACAAGGCGCATGCCGCTCGAACGGATACCCCGCCAGTGGGCGGCACCGACCTGTTACGTTTCACGCGGGTGCATGCCCACATTGGCCGCATCCAGCAGCAGGTGGCGGTGGCGCACGGCTGCCGTTACTGGAGCATGCTTGACGCCATGGGCGGCGCAGGCGGGGCCTACCGCTGGGCCAAGCAAACGCCAGCGCTCATGGCCCGTGACCTGATCCATTTCACGGTGCCAGGCTACCAGCGTTTGGCCCAGAGTTTTGCCCATGACCTGGGCTGGAACCCCGCCGTGTTTGCCCGCCCGGCCCCCGCATCCGCCGCAGACTGAGAGCCTGGCCTTCAGGCCTGACAGGGGCAGATTCGGCCTTGGGTGCCCCATGTCCGGGCTGAAGCCGCTGACCTACAAATACCTCCCCGTAGGTCGGTAGCTTCAGCTCCGACGTTGGTGGTTTTGGCGCAGGCTTCATGTCGGGGCTGAAGCCGCCGACCTACAGGAGCGGTCTTGTCTGGGGGTGGGGCGTGACCGAATCAGCACCAGCTAGGTGCAGGCCCCAAGCCTACAAGCGACTGAAAAACACGGCGCTCATCACCAGGCCTGTGCTGATCACCAGCCAGCGAACCCAGCGCACGGGCAAGCGTTTGGCCAAGCGGGCGCCCAGCCAGCCACCGGCGGTGGCCAGGGTCATCATCCAGAGGGCTTGCGGCCAGACGATGGCGCCCGCAGCCGCAAAGGCCGCCACGGACAGCAGGGACAGCACAAAGGAGTTGAGGTTTTTGAGTGCGTTGACCGTGTTCAGGCGCGGCTCACCGGTCAGGGTGTAAAGCGCCATCAACAAGATGCCCAGTCCGCCGTTGAAGTAGCCACCGTAAATGGCCACGGCCAGCAAGCCAGGCAGACGCCAGGTCGGGTGACCCAGTCCGCTGCCCCGCCTGGCGATCCACGGCCCCGCAGCAAACAGCAAGGTGGCCAAAAGCAGCAACCAAGGCACCAGCCCTGAAAACAGGCGTGCCGGGGTCACCAGCAGCAAGCCTGCGCCGATCAGACCGCCTATGGCGGCCACACTCACTTCGCGGCGCAGTGTGTGGGTGGGCAGGGCCTGGATTTCTGCTTTGAAGCCCCAGCTGCTGCCCAGGTAGCCGGGGCTGACGGCCATGGCGCTCGTGGCGTTGGCCGCCAAAGGAGGGACGCCCGCAAACACCAGGGCAGGAAAAGTCAGGAAACTTCCGCCGCCCGCTATCGCATTGAGCACCCCGGCGCCCAATGCGGCGGCGCCGGTGACCAGCCACACCGCGTCCAAGGGCAGACCACCATTCATGGGGTCAGGGGCGGCAATGTGGCCACCGCCTCATCGGTGTAAATCAGGTCCAGCGGATAGCGTTGACCGGCCAGGTGGTCTTCAATGCAGCGCAAAACCAGCGGACTGCGGTGGCGCGCCGCGCTGTCCCGGATTTCTTCGGGGGTCATCCAAATTGTGCGCACGATGCCGGTGTCCAGGCCGCGGTCTGCTTGCAGATCGCCAATGTCGCCACAAAAGGCCATGCGCAAATAGGTGATGTCTTCGCCGCTGGCCGGTCGCTGAAAGCGCGACAGGTAGACCCCCACCAGGGCCGTGGGGGTGAAGGGATGGGCGGTTTCTTCCAGGGCTTCGCGGGCACAGCCTTCGGCAGGCGATTCGCCCGGGTCCAGGTGTCCCGCAGGGTTGTTCAGGCGCAAGCCTTCTTGGGTGTGTTCTTCAATCAGCAAATAGCGACCATCTTTTTCAATGATGGCGGCCACGGTGACGTTGGGTTTCCAGCGAGTGTCCATAGGGGTGATTATCTGTTGCGGCTTATCAGGGTATGCCCGGTGTCTGACTGAGTTGGGTGTTGTGGCTTTCGGTTTATATTGGGCAGTTGACTTGCGCCTCACAAAAGCAGGCCCACCGATTTCATCATTTTCAGGAGAACAACCATGCGCATAGGCGTGCCGAGAGAGATTTTCCCCGGCGAAAAACGGGTGGCCACTGTGCCCGATGTGGTGACCAAACTGGTCAAACTCGGCTTTGAGGTGGACGTGGAGCAAGGCGCGGGTGCGCTCGCCGACCTGTCGGACGAGTCCTACGTCGAAGCCGGTGCCGCCATCGCGCCGAGTGCCGCTGCGCTGTGGAGCGGCAGCGACATTGTCTTCAAAGTACGCGCCCCCACCCCTGACGAGGTCGCGCTGATGCACGAAGGCCAGACGCTGATCGGCTTCTTGTGGCCTGCGCAAAACCCCGATTTGATGCAGCAGTTGGCGGCCAAAAAGGTCACCGCGCTGTCGATTGACGCACTGCCCCGCACATTGAGCCGCGCCCAAAAAATGGACGCCTTGACCTCCATGGCCGGCGTGAGCGGTTACCGCGCCGTGGTCGAGTCGGCCAATGCCTTTGGCCGTTTCTTCAACGGCCAGATCACGGCCGCAGGCAAAGTGCCCCCTGCCAAGGTGTTCATTGCCGGTGCCGGTGTGGCCGGATTGGCCGCCATTGGCGCAGCCGCCAGTCTGGGCGCCATCGTGCGCGCCAACGACACCCGCGCTGAAGTGGCCGACCAGGTCGTGTCGCTCGGCGGTGAGTTCGTCAAAGTCGATTACGAAGAAGAAGGCTCGGGCGGCGGCGGTTACGCCAAGGTCATGAGTGAAGGCTTTCAGGCCGCTCAGCGCGAGATGTACGCGCAGCAGGCCAAAGAGTGCGACATCATCATCACCACCGCGCTGATCCCCGGCAAGCCCGCGCCCAAGTTGATCACCGCCGCGATGGTGCAAAGCATGAAGCCCGGCAGCGTGATCGTGGACATGGCTGCTGAGCAAGGCGGCAACTGCGAACTGACCGAGCCCGGCCAAGCCGTGGTCAAGCACGGCGTGACCATCGTCGGTTACACCGATCTGGCTTCGCGCATGGCGCGCCAGTCGTCCACGCTGTACGGCACCAACTTGTTCCGCCTGACCGAAGAGCTGTGCAAGACCAAAGACGGCGTGATCAACGTCAACATGCAAGACGACGCCATCCGGGGCCTGACGGTCATCAAGGACGGCGAAATCACTTGGCCTGCGCCGCCATTGGTCGTCGCCCCCAAACCCGCGCCCAAGCCCACAACGGCTGTGGCCGAAAAGAAAAGCGGTCACGGCCACGGCAGCAGCGGCCCGATGCCCGTCAAAACACTGGCCATGGTGTTTGGCCTGGGTGCACTGGTCTTCTGGGCCATGGGTGCTTATGCCCCGGCGGCTTTCCTGGGCCACTTCACCGTGTTTGTGCTGGCTTGCTTCATTGGTTACATGGTGGTGTGGAACGTGACACCTGCGCTGCACACGCCGCTCATGAGCGTGACCAACGCGATCTCCAGCATCATCGTCATCGGTGCGCTGGTGCAGATCCTGCCGCCCGAAGCGGGCACCAATGGCCGGGCCGATCAGCTCATCCAGTGGCTGGCCTTTGCCGGCATTGTGCTCACGGCCATCAACATGTTTGGTGGCTTTGCCGTGACCCGTCGCATGCTCGACATGTTCCGAAAATAATTTCTTTGGGGACAGATCTTCAGCTCTGTCCCCAACTGATCAAGTGAAAGAAAAGAGACGTTCATGACTTCCAGCCTGGCCACGGTCGCCTACATCGGCGCAGCCATTCTCTTCATCCTCAGCCTGGGTGGCTTGTCCAACCCGGAAACCTCGCGTCGCGGCAACCTTTACGGCGTTGTCGGCATGGCGCTCGCAGTGCTCGCCACCATCGTGGGTCCGCGTGTGGCCCCAGCGGGCATCGCCTGGATCATTGGCGCATTGCTCATTGGCGGCAGCGTTGGTCTTTATGCCGCCAAAACCGTCAAGATGACCCAGATGCCCGAGTTGGTCGCGCTCATGCACAGCCTGGTCGGCCTGGCCGCTTGTCTGGTGGGCTTTGCCAGCTATGTGGACACCTCGATCCAGTTCACCGGGGCTGAAAAAGCCATCCACGAAGTGGAGATTTATGTCGGCATCTTGATCGGTGCGGTCACTTTCTCGGGCTCGCTGATCGCTTTTGGCAAGCTCAACGGCAAGATCGGTGGCAAGCCGCTCTTGCTGCCTGCGCGCCACTGGCTCAACTTGGCGGGCCTTTTGGTCGTGATCTGGTTTGGCCGCGAGTTCGTGAATGCGCACGATGTGCAAAGCGGCATGACGCCCCTGATCGTGATGACCGCCATCGCCTTGCTGTTCGGCATCCACATGGTCATGGCCATTGGCGGCGCCGACATGCCGGTGGTGGTGTCCATGCTCAACAGCTATTCCGGCTGGGCCGCAGCGGCCACCGGCTTCATGCTGAGCAACGACTTGCTGATCGTGACTGGCGCGCTGGTGGGCTCGTCCGGTGCCATCCTGTCCTACATCATGTGCAACGCGATGAACCGCAATTTCATCAGCGTGATTGCGGGCGGCTTTGGGGGGGGTGCGGGCAAACCTGCACCCAAGGCCGATGACGCGCCTGCCGAGCCGCAAGGCGAAGTGGTGCCCGTCAGCGCGGCCGAAACTGCCGAACTGCTGCGCGATGCCAAGAGCGTGATCATCGTGCCTGGCTATGGCATGGCGGTGGCGCAAGCGCAGCACACGGTGAATGAAATCACCAAACACCTGCGTGAAAAAGGTGTCAATGTGCGCTTTGGCATCCACCCGGTGGCCGGTCGCATGCCCGGCCACATGAATGTGTTGCTGGCTGAGGCCAAGGTGCCTTACGACATCGTGCTGGAGATGGACGAAATCAACGACGACTTCCCGGACACCGATGTGGCCATGGTGATCGGCGCCAACGACATCGTGAACCCGGCGGCGCAAGACGACCCCACCAGCCCGATCGCCGGCATGCCGGTGCTGGAAGTCTGGAAGGCCCGCACCAGCATCGTGATGAAGCGCTCCATGGCCAGCGGCTATGCGGGTGTGGACAACCCCCTGTTCTACAAAGAGAACAACCGCATGCTGTTTGGCGATGCCAAGAAGATGCTGGATGAGGTGTTGGTGGCCTTGAAGGCGTAAACCTCGGGAAACCCTGCATCTTTATAAGTCAGTTTGTAGTCAGTTGTGCGGTAGACTGGCTTGCATGGAGAACGACGCAATGACCCCCGACCGTGTTTGGCTCAGCAGCTACCCTGAAGGCGTTCCTGCTGACATCGATCCTGGCCAATACAGCTCATTGGTCGGCTTGATGGAAGAGAGTTTTGCCCATTACGCCGACCGCACGGCATACAGTTTTATGGGCAAGGACATCAGCTATCGCCGCACCGACGAAGAGAGCCAGGCGCTTGCCGCTTATCTGCAGTCCTTGGGTTTGGCCAAGGGGGACCGGGTGGCCATCATGATGCCCAACGTGCCTCAATACCCGGTCACGGTGGCGGCTATCTTGCGAGCTGGTTATGTGGTGGTCAATGTCAACCCGCTGTACACCGCACGCGAGCTTGAGCACCAACTCAAGGACTCTGGGGCTCGGGCCATTGTGATCATCGAAAACTTCGCTGCCACGTTGGAAAAATGCATTGCCCAGACCCCTGTTCAGCATGTGGTGCTGGCCACCATGGGTGACCGGCTGGGTTTGCTCAAGGGCATGGTTGTCAATCATGTGGTGCGCAAGGTCAAGAAGCTGGTGCCCGCCTTTAACTTGCCAGAAGCAGTGACTTTCAATGCGGCATTGTCCCGGGGGCGCAAACTGCCTTGGCGAAAACCCCAAATTGGACCGGAAGATATTGCCGTTTTGCAGTACACCGGTGGCACCACCGGGGTGTCCAAAGGCGCTGTGCTGCTGCACCGCAATGTGATTGCCAACGTCTTGCAGTCTGAGGCCTGGAACGACCCGGTCATGAAGCGCGTACCGGCTAACGAACAACCCGCCTCGGTGTGTGCTTTGCCGCTGTACCACATCTTCGCGTTCACGGTGAACATGATGCTGTCCATGCGCACCGGAGGCAAGACTATCCTGATCCCCAATCCCCGTGACTTGTCTGCGGTGCTCAAGGAGCTGTCCAAGCACACTTTTCACAGTTTTCCGGCCGTCAATACATTGTTCAATGGCTTGGTCAATCATCCCGACTTCAACACCGTCAATTGGTCCAACCTCAAGGTGTCGGTCGGTGGCGGCATGGCCGTGACCCCCAGCGTGGCCAAGCTGTGGCTGGAAAAGACCGGATGTCCTATTTGTGAGGGTTACGGCCTGTCCGAGACCAGCCCTTCGGCCAGCTGCAACCCGACCACCAGTCCGGAATTCACCGGCACGATTGGCGTGCCGATTCCAAGCACATGGATGAAGCTGCTCGACGATGATGGCCACGAGGTGACCACGCCCGGCCAGCACGGCGAGATCGCCATCAAGGGCCCTCAGGTGATGGCAGGCTATTGGCAGCGCCCCGACGAAACCGCCAAGGTCATGACGGCCGATGGCTATTTCAAGTCCGGTGACGTCGGTATCGTCGACGAGCGCGGCTTCTTCAAGATCGTGGACCGCAAGAAGGACATGATCCTGGTCAGTGGCTTCAACGTCTACCCCAACGAGGTCGAAGAAGTGGCCTCGGCCTGCCCCGGTGTGCTCGAGTGCGCCGCCATCGGGGTGCCCGATGAAAAAACCGGCGAAGCCGTCAAGCTGGTGGTGGTGCGCAAAGACCCGGCGCTGACTGCCGAGCAGATCCAGGCCTACTGCCGTGAGAACATGACGGCCTACAAGCAGCCGCGCGTGGTGGAGTTCCGCGACGAACTGCCCAAGACGCCTGTGGGCAAAATCCTGCGGCGCGAGTTGCGCAACCCAAGCTGAGGTGTTTCCCCGCGTGAGGTATTGGGCGGCCCCTTGGGGGCCGCTTTCTTTTGGAGACATGACATGACCCCCATCGGCATCATGAGTGCCATGCACGAAGAACTCGCGGCCGTCTTGCAGGTCTTGCCCGACGAGCAGCGCGTGCAGGTGGCAGGCCGCGATTTTTGGCAAGGCCATTGGCATGGCCGTCCGGTGGTGGCAGTCCTCTCCCGCATCGGCAAGGTGGCGGCTGCCACCACGGCCACGGCCTTGATTGAGCGCTTTGGCGTGGGCCAGATCGTCTTCACCGGAGTGGCGGGCGGTCTGGGGTCGGGCGTGAAGGTGGGCGATGTGGTGCTGGCCCATGGCTTTGTGCAGCACGACATGGACGCCTCGCCCTTGTTTCCCAAGCATGAAGTGCCTTTGTATGGCCGCAGCCGTTTTGAGACGGATACCGATTTGTCTGCGCAGTTGCTGCCAGCTGTCCAAGCTGTGCTGGCGCAGGTGGCTGTCCATGTGGGCCCCGAGGCGATGAGCGAGTTTGCCCTGCAGTCAGTCCGTGTGCATGAGGGCTTGATCGCCAGCGGCGACCGCTTTGTCTCCACCACCGCCGAGTGCCGCAGCCTGCAGCAATCGCTGCCCGAGGCATTGGCGGTCGAGATGGAGGGCGCGGCGGTGGCTCAGGTCTGTGCAGATTACGGCGTGCCGTTTGCCGCGCTGCGCACGATTTCAGACCGAGCCGACGACGATGCCCATGCCGACTTCAGCCGCTTCATTCGTGCCGTCGCCAGCCGTTACAGTGTGGCCATGTTGTCAGAGTGGTTGACGTCCAGTAAGCCTGTCTGATGCGGCCCGGCCATACCGGGCTCCTCAGACGCAAGCTCAACATCGTCACCCGCTACGGCCGAGCCGCATCAGACAGGCTGGGACCCTGTACAGCCCAAGCCCGACAGATACACCCCAAGTTGGAAACTTACTTCAACCAGCCACGCCGACGGAAGTACCACATGGGCACCACGGCGCTGGCGGCCATCAGGGCGATGGCCATGGGGTAGCCCCAGGACTGGTTCAGCTCGGGCATGTACTGGAAGTTCATGCCGTAGATGCTGGCGATCAGCGTGGGCGGCAGCAAGGCGACGCTGGCCACAGAGAAGATCTTGATGATCTTGTTCTGGTTGATGTTGATGAAACCAACCGTCGCGTCCATCAAGAAGTTGATTTTGTCGAACAAAAAGGCCGTGTGCGAGTCCAGCGAGTCGATGTCGCGCAGGATCTGGCGGGCTTCTTCAAACTGCTCGGCGTTGAGCATCTTGGAGCGCATCATGAAGCTCACGGCGCGGCGTGTGTCCATCACATTGCGGCGGATGCGCCCGTTCAAGTCTTCCTGGCGGGCAATCGCGCCCAGCACCTCTCCCGCCAAGGCGTCGGTCACATCGCCCGACAACACCTGCTTGCCTGCTTTTTCGAGTTGGTCGTAAATGCCTTCGAGCGTGTCGGCCGAGTACTCGGCGTCAGCGTCAAACAGCTTGAGCAGCACTTCCTTGGCGTCTTCGATCAGGCCCGGTGCGCGGCGTGCCCGCATGCGCAAAAGGCGAAAGACCGGCACGTCTTCGTCGTGGATCGAAAACAGCACGCCCAAGCTTTTCAGGTCGGCGTTGTGCTGATTCAGAATGAACGCGCAGCGTACCGTGCGGGGCTCGTCCTCGTCTGCGATCAAGAAGTCCGAACGGATGTGCAGCTCGCCGTTGTCTTCCTCGTAGAAACGGGCCGATTCTTCGATGTCCTCGTCCATTGCATCTTCGGGGATGGACAGGCCGAAGTACTGTTTTATCCAGCGTTTTTCTTCCAGCGTGGGCGATTCGAGGTCGACCCAGATGGGCTGAAAGCGTGACAACTCTTCCAGGGATTCGATTTCTTCCTGAAAAAGGCGACCGTTGACAAGGGTGAAGATGTTGAGCATGGCGAATCCGAAAAATGGCCAGGTGCCAAAAGTTCAAAGGGGCGGCGAAGGGGGAATGCAGCTTTCGAACGATGGGCGCAATGCTCAAGGCGTCCGAAAGCTACCGACTCGGGGTAGTTTCCACGGCAGATGTCTCCAGAAATGTTGGCGGATTATCGCACTGCGCCATGGCTCTGAATATGCTTTTTGCCATGAGAGTGTTAGATTCCCCCGCTTCGTCCCATTGATTCCCATGACTGCACCTTTGACCCCTCGGCGTGAACGCTGGCTCCTGCTGACTTTGGCGGGCATCCAGTTCACCCACATTCTCGACTTCATGATCATGATGCCCCTGGGGCCTCAGTTCACCCGACTTTTTGACATCAGCAATGCCGAATTCGGCTTGTTGGTCTCGGCTTACACCCTGTCAGCCGGGGTTTCGGGCCTGGTGGCCGCCACGTATGTGGATCAATTCAGCCGCAAGCGCTTGTTGCTCAGCATGTACGCCCTGTTTGGTCTGGCCACCCTGGCCTGTGGTCTGGCGCCCGGCTATGGCTGGTTGATGGTGGCCCGTGTGGCTGCGGGTTTGTTTGGCGGGGTCTTGTCGGCCTTGTCGCAAACCATCGTGGCCGATGTGATCCCGTTCGAGCGGCGTGGCCGTGCCATGGGCGTGGTAATGACCTCGTTTTCCGTGTCCACGGTGGCGGGCGTGCCTTTGGGCCTGTTTTTGGCGGCACACCTGAGCTGGCATGCGCCGTTTTTTGGCATAGCCGCCCTGGTAGGCGTGTTGTGTTTTGCCGCCTGGCAAACCTTGCCGCGTCTGGATGAACATTTGCACCATCCCCACCGCACCTCGGTTTGGCGCAGCATCGGGCAAGTCTTGGCAGATACCAACCACCTCAAAGCCTTTGGCCTGTCGGCTTTGATGATGTTTGCGGGCTTCACCGTCATTCCCTACATCACGATTTACCTGCAATCGAATTCGGGCATGCGATCCGATCAAGTGCCTTGGGTGTACCTGCTCGGTGGGGTTGCCACTTTGCTGTCATCGCGCTTTTTTGGGAGGCTGACCGACCGGGTGGGCAAAGTGGTGGTTTTCCGTCGCCTTGCCCTGGCGGTGGCGGTGCCCTTGATGGCCACCACCTTGTCTCAGGGCCTGCCTTTGGCGGGTTTGCTGGCCATTTCCACGCTGTTCTTCACCTTGATGAGTGGCCGCATGATTCCTGGCATGGCGCTGGTCTCTTCTGCGGTAGAGCCCAGGCTTCGTGGCACCTTCATGACGCTCAATTCGGCCGTTCAGTCGGGTGCCATGGGTTTGGCGGCCATTGTGTCCGGACTGATCATTGGCCGTGATGGGCTGGGCCAATTGACACATTACTGGGTCGCGGGTCTTTTGGGGGTGGTTGCCAGCTTGGCGTCGGTCTGGCTGGCTGGGCGTATTCGGTTGCACGAGTCCAGCACGCCTGTCAGGGCATAAAGCCGAGGACGCCTCAGATGGCGTTAGGGTATATATCGTTTAAACCCGCACGATAGCACTGAAATGCCCGCTTGTGGGCAAAGGGGGACTGCTTTAGGAGGGTACTTGTGGATACGTTGCTTTTCATAAGGGGTCGGGCGCATAGTGGGGCTGAACCACCTGCACAAGGTGGTTTCAGAGCCCGGCTTCGGTGGGGCTTTTTCAACCTTGGTTCTATGGAGGCTACGACTATGAATTTAACCATCAGCGGACACCATCTTGAAGTGACCCCTGCCTTGCGTCAGTACGTCACGGGGAAACTCGATCGAATCACACGGCATTTCGATCAGGTGGTCGATGTGAAAGTGCTGCTGACCGTCGAGAAGCAGAAAGAAAAGGAAAAGCGCCAGCGTGCTGAGTGCAATATCCATGTCAAAGGCAGCGATCTTTTCGCTGAATGTGCGCATGAAGATTTGTACGCCGCAGTCGATGAATTGGTTGATAAACTGGACCGGCAAGTGGTCAAACACAAAGACCGCCTCACGGATCACCACCACATTGCCCCCAAGCGCATGATGTGATTCGTCGTTGAAAACCATGTCTTCAGGGCCGCCTAAAGCGGCCCTTTTCAATGGTGCGCCTGCCTCTGAAGCAGGCCGTGTTTTCTGGTTTTTTTGGGCAGGAGTTTGAACCTGACGCCAAGCGACTTCAACCAGGTCTGGTGCGACAGGTGCATAATCCGCCCTCGAACATGAACCGTCTCTCATCCATATTGCCTGTTGCCCAAGTTCTTGTAGGGGTGGAAGCCACCAGCAAGAAACGTGCATTCGAAGAAGCTGGACTTCTCTTTGAGAACCTGCACGGGCTCTCACGTGCACTTGTCACAGACAGCCTGTTTGCCCGTGAACGTTTGGGGTCGACCGGTCTGGGGCACGGCGTGGCCATCCCGCATGGTCGCATCAAGGGGCTCAAAGCGCCAATGGCTGCAGTTTTTCGACTGGCCCAGCCCATTGGCTTTGACGCACCGGACGAGCAACCTGTTAGCCTGCTGATTTTTTTGCTGGTGCCAGAAGCTGCCACCCAAAAGCACCTGGAAATCTTGTCTGAGATCGCCGAGTTGCTCAGTGACACGGCTTTGCGCGAAAACATCAAGAACAGCACGGTTCAGGAAAATCTGCACCAATTGATTGCCCAGTGGCAATCGGCCCAACCGGCCTGAACCCGTTCCCCATAGAGCTTGAGCCATGAAGCCCAGCGTTATCAGTGCTGATGTCCTTTTTGAGGACCACCGAAGCAAACTCAAATGGCAATGGGTGGCCGGTCTGGGCGCCTCCGAGCGCCGCTTTGACGAGGTCGCGGTGCGAGAAGCCCGCTCGGGTGCCGATCTGGTCGGGTACCTGAACTACATTCATCCCTACCGGGTGCAAATCCTGGGGCCACGAGAAGTGGCCTATCTGAGCAACTCAACGCCTGAAGACTGTGCCCGGCGCATTGCCCGCATCGTGACCCTGGAGCCGCCTGTGCTGGTCCTGGCCGATGGACAAGCCGCACCCGATGCGCTCTTGTCAATGTGCGAACGTGCCCAGATTCCGATGTTTGCCACAGACCAGTCCTCGGCCTTTGTGATCGATGTGCTGCGGGCCTATCTGTCCAAGCATTTTGCAGACCGCATGACCATGCATGGCGTGTTCATGGACATTTTGGGCATGGGGGTCTTGATCACCGGTGAGTCTGGCCTGGGCAAAAGCGAGCTGGGCCTGGAATTGATTTCTCGTGGCAACGGTCTGGTCGCCGATGATGCGGTGGACCTTTACCGCATCAACCAGACCACCATCGAGGCACGGTGCCCCGATCTGTTGCAAAACCTGCTGGAAGTGCGGGGCATCGGCTTGCTCGACATCCGGGCCATTTTTGGTGAGACGGCGGTGCGTCGCAAAATGCGCCTGAAGCTCATCGTGCACCTGGTGCGCCGTGAGACGCTGGAGCGGGACTATGAGCGCTTGCCTTCAGAGCCTTTGACGCAGGATGTACTGGGTATCCCTGTGCGTAAGGTGGTCATCCAGGTGGTGGCAGGGCGCAACATCGCTGTGTTGGTCGAGGCTGCAGTGCGCAACACCATCTTGCAGATGCGCGGGATCGACACTTACCAGGATTTCATCGACCGACAGCGCCGCGCCATGGAATGAGACTCAGCGGCCTTCAGCGCTGACGGTGAGGGCAAGGGTTTTGCATGCAATGCGCGTAAATGCTCAATGCATGTTCGGCGATCACGAAGCCCTTGGCCTGCGCTACCGCCTGTTGACGTGACTCGATTTCGGGGTCGTAGAACTCCTCCACCCGACCGCAGTCCAGACACACCATGTGGTCATGGTGCTGCCCTTCATTGAGCTCATAGACTGCTTTGCCGCTTTCGAAATGGTTGCGGTTCAAGATGCCAGCTTGCTCAAATTGCAGCAGCACTCGGTACACCGTGGCCAGGCCAATGTCGGTGTTGTCGTTGATCAGGTGACGAAAAACATCTTCGGCCGTCATATGACGCTGCACACCGCTTTGAAAAATCTCCAGGATTTTCAAACGGGGCAAGGTGGCTTTCAGGCCATTGTTTTTGAGTTCATCGATTTGGGTCATGGGCGCAGTGTTTGGGTGTTGCACATCAGGCTCGGGTGTGAAGCAGCCGCTACAATGCCTCGATCATATCGGCCCGCCTTCAACCATGACATCTTTCATGACATTTCGCTTTACTGGTGCCTTCCTCACTTCGCTCTTGCTGGGCGTCGGCCTGGCGGGCTGCAGCGGCTTGTCTTCTGGCATCAATCAAGACACCTTCAAACCCTACGTTGCCGAAGTGGTGCAGGGCAATTTTGTGTCCAAAGAGCAGCGCCAGGCACTGCGTCCGGGCATGTCTCGTGCTCAGGTCAAAGACATTCTGGGCACCCCTTTGGTGGCCAGTGTGTTCCATGCTGACCGCTGGGACTATGTCTTCAGCATCAAACGCCAGGGCGTACCCTCACAAAATTTCCGCGTAACCGTGTTTTTCAAAGGCGATGTGTTGGCGCAGATCGACAACGACGAATTGCCCAGTGAGTCGGAATTTGTGGGGCGTCTGGTGAGCAAGCGCCAGGTTGGCAAGGTGCCGAACTTGCAAGCCAGTGAAGAAGACTTGAAGAAGTTTCCCGCCTCCAAATCGGCCTCGGACACCACACGTCCAACTGGGGCTGCATTGCCTGCCAGCTACCCCCCTCTCGAGGCCACACCCCGGTGACCTGAAGGGCTGAGGGCTTTGGTGCCCCCAATTACCCGTTTCTTTGTATACATAAATGACCGCCATGACCGATTTGTCCATCACCGTTGCAGGGGCCTCTGGCCGCATGGGACACATGTTGATCGAAGCCATCATGGCTTCCGAAGATTGCCGCTTGACGGGGGCTTTGTGCCTCCAGACCAGTGCGTCTTTGGGCCAGGATGCGGCCGCTTATCTGGGCCAGGCCAGTGGCGTGCAAGTCGTGTCCGATCTGCATGCAGGCTTGAAGCCATCGGGCTTTCTGATCGACTTCACCCGCCCGGAAGGCACCTTGGCGCACCTGAAGGTCTGCCGCGAGCTGGGTGTCAAAGCCGTGATCGGCACCACCGGTTTTTCCGAAGCCCAAAAAGCCGAAATCGCTGACATCGCCCAAGACATCGCCATCGTCATGGCGCCCAACATGAGCGTGGGCGTGAACGTGACCCTGAAGCTCTTGCAAATGGCAGCTCAAGCCATGGCCACCGGCTACGACATCGAGATCATCGAAGCCCACCACCGCCACAAGGTGGATGCCCCTTCGGGCACCGCCCTCAAGATGGGGGAGGTGATTGCCGAGGCGATTGGCCGCGACTTTAAAGAATGCGCCGTGTATGAGCGTTATGGTCACACGGGCGAGCGCGACCCGTCCACCATCGGTTTTTCCACCATCCGTGGTGGCGACATTGTGGGCGACCACACGGTCTTGTTTGCCGGGATCGGCGAACGCATTGAGGTGACCCACAAATCATCCAGCCGTTCCACCTACGCGCAAGGCAGCCTGCGCGCCGTGCGCTACCTGGCAGGGCAACAGCGCGGCCTGTTCGACATGTTTGATGTGCTGAACCTGCGCTGAGTCGCCAATTTGCTGCCGCCATGAACCTGAATGACTTTTTGCTGCACAGCGATGGTGTGAGCCGATGGCTGGCCCTGTTGTTGCTCGCCTTGTCGGTGGGCAGCTGGGTGGTGATTTTGTGGAAATGGCGTCTGCTGGCACGCGTGTCGTTGGATGTGCGCCGCAGCGTGGCGGCTTTTTGGCAAGCGTCTTCCTGGGACGATGCCCAGCACAGGGTGGCGCAGTTTGACCGGGATGCTTGTGTGCTGCCCTTGCTGCTGGCCACGTCTGCGCCTTCTGGGGGTACGCTGGCTGCTGCGGGCGACCGCCACCAGCAATTGACCCGCAACTTGCGCGACGCCTTACAAAGCGTGGTGCGCCGTTTGCACTGGGGGCAGTTGTTGCTGGCCACGGCCGGTTCCACTTCGCCATTCATCGGCTTGCTGGGAACGGTCTGGGGCATTTTCAATGCCCTCACCGGCATGGCCGAAGGCGGCCCGCTGAGCATCGACAAGGTGGCAGGCCCTGTGGGGGAAGCCCTGATCATGACGGCCGCCGGTTTGGCCGTGGCCATTCCGGCCGTGCTGGGCTACAACATTCTGGGGCGCCAAGTGGGGCACATTGAGGCCGAACTCGAAGGCTTCGCGCACGATGTGCTGGGTCTGCGGGCAGGCCCCAAGGACTGAGACATGGCCTTTGGTCGTCTGGCCTCTGCCAAACCCGATGCGCCCATGAGCGACATCAACGTCACCCCCATGGTGGACGTGATGCTGGTGCTGCTGGTGATCTTCATCCTCACGGCCCCCCTCATGACCAGTGCCATTCGCCTGGATTTGCCCCAGGCCGAAGGCGCAGAAGCCGGGTCTTCGCCGCAAGCGGTGTCCCTAGTGGTGGATGCCCAGGGCGCCCTGTTCCTGAACGACAAAGCCATCAGCCCTGAGGCTTTGCGCCTGCGTCTGGCCGAAGTCGCTAAGCGCAACCCCAACACCGAGCTCGAGTTGCGCGCCGACCAGACCGTGCCCTATGGCCGGGTGGTCGAGGCCATGGGTCTGGCCCAGAAAGCCGGCCTCACGCGCATCGGTTTTGTGGCGCAAACCCCGGTCACTGGCACGCGCTGAGCGGCATGCCCTTCATCTGGGCATGGGCAGGGGGTCTGGTGATGCTGTGGCGCTGGCGTCTGACGACCCCCCGGCCATTGCCTGCCGGTGCAGCCCGAGGTCCACGTTTGACCTGATCCGCCCCCTCTACAATCGCAGGCTATGCAAGACAAGTACACCCACCTCGACGTCGAAGCCGCCGCACAGGCCCGCTGGACGGCCCGCGACGCCTACCGCGTCACCGAAGACCAGAGCAAAAAGAAGTTTTACGCCTGCTCCATGCTGCCCTACCCCAGCGGCAAACTGCACATGGGTCACGTGCGCAACTACACCATCAACGACATGCTCACGCGCCAGCTGCGCATGCGCGGCTACAACGTGCTCATGCCCATGGGCTGGGACGCCTTTGGCTTGCCCGCCGAAAACGCGGCGCTCAAGAACAAAGTGCCGCCCGCCAAGTGGACGTACGACAACATCGCGTACATGAAAAAGCAGATGCAGGCGATGGGCTTGGCCATCGACTGGTCACGCGAAGTCGCGACCTGCGACCCGACGTACTACAAATGGAACCAGTGGTTGTTCCTCAAGATGCTCGAAAAAGGCATCGCCTACCGCAAGACCCAGGTTGTGAACTGGGACCCGGTGGACCAGACCGTGCTGGCCAACGAACAAGTGATCGATGGCAAAGGCTGGCGCACAGGTGCCCCGGTCGAAAAGCGCGAGATTCCTGGTTATTACCTGAACATCACCGCTTACGCGCAAGAGCTGCTGGACCATGTGCAGATCGGCAACGACAAAGCCACTTTGAACGGCTGGCCCGACAAGGTTCGCCTGATGCAGGAAAACTGGATCGGCAAATCCGAAGGTGTGCGCTTTGCGTTCCCGCACAGCATTGCGGGCGCTGACGGTGCCTTGATCGGCGAGGGCAAGATGTACGTCTTCACCACCCGTGCCGA
The DNA here is from genome assembly GCF_003063315.1 of Limnohabitans sp. T6-5. GTDB lineage: Bacteria > Pseudomonadota > Gammaproteobacteria > Burkholderiales > Burkholderiaceae_C > Limnohabitans_A. The sequence continues at coordinate 1,000,013 of NZ_NERV01000001.1, read as the reverse complement.
CACCATCATGGGTGTGACGTTTTGCGCGGTGGCGGCCGAACACCCGCTGGCGCTGCACGCTGCTTCGACCAATCCCGCTTTGGCGGCTTTCTTGGAAGAGTGCAAAACCGGCGGCACGACCGAAGCCGAGCTGGCCACCCAAGAAAAGAAGGGCATGCCCACGGGCCTGTTCGTCACGCACCCACTGACCGGTGCGCAAGTAGAAGTCTGGGTTGGCAACTACGTGCTCATGAGTTACGGCGACGGTGCCGTCATGGGCGTGCCTGCGCACGATGAGCGTGACTTCGCGTTTGCACTCAAGTACGCGCTGCCGATCCAGCAGGTCGTGTCTGTCAAGGACCAGGCCTTTGACGACAAGACCTGGCAAGAGTGGTATGCCGACAAGCAAAACTGTGTGTGCGTCAACTCCGGCGAACTCGATGGCCTGACCCAGAAAGCCGCCGTCATCAAGGTGGCCGAACTGCTCGCCGCCAAAGACCTGGGCGAGAAGAAAACCACCTGGCGTCTGCGCGACTGGGGTGTGAGCCGCCAGCGCTACTGGGGCACGCCGATCCCGATCATCCATTGCGAGGAGCACGGCGCGGTGCCCGTGCCCGAAAAAGACCTGCCCGTGGTGCTGCCGCAAGACTGCATTCCTGACGGTTCGGGCAACCCGTTGCACAAGCACGAAGGTTTCCATGCGGGTGTGACCTGCCCCGTGTGCGGCAAGCCCGCCCGCCGAGAGACCGACACCATGGACACCTTCGTGGATTCGTCCTGGTACTTCATGCGCTACTGCGACCCGAACAACACCGAGAAGATGGTGGCAGGGGGTGCGGACTACTGGATGCCGATGGACCAATACATCGGTGGCATCGAACACGCCATTCTGCACCTGCTGTATGCGCGCTTTTGGACCAAGGTCATGCGTGATCTGGGTCTGGTCAAGGTGGACGAGCCCTTCAGCAAGCTGCTCACCCAGGGCATGGTGCTCAACCACATTTACTCGCGTCGCACCGCCAAAGGCGGCAAGGACTACTTCTGGCCACACGACGTGGAGCATGTGCTCGACGAGACCGGCAAAGTGGTGGGCGCCAAGCTCAAAAACGAAGCCGACAGCGGCGATGGGCGTCTGCCCGTGGGCACCGCCATCGACTACGAGGGCGTGGGCACCATGTCCAAGTCCAAGAACAACGGCGTGGACCCGCAGGACCTGATCGAAAAATACGGTGCAGACACCGCGCGCCTGTACACCATGTTCACCGCGCCCCCCGAGGTGACGCTGGAGTGGAACGATGCCGCCGTGGAAGGCAGCTACCGGTTCTTGCGCCGCGTGTGGAACTTTGGCGTCAAGCAAGAAGCCGCTTTGAAGGCGGGCATAGCGGTCGACCGCAGCCAAGCGGTGGACTTCAGCAAGGCCGCCAAGGCGCTGCGCCTGGATATCCACACCGTGCTCAAGCAGGCCAATTACGACTACGAGCGCATGCAGTACAACACCGTCGTCTCGGCGGTGATGAAGATGCTCAACACGCTGGAAGACGTGGCCTTGTCTGAAAGCCCCGAAGACGCGGCTGCTTTGGCTGAAGGCTTCTCGATCCTGCTGCGCGTGCTCTACCCCGCTTGCCCGCACATTGCGGAGCAGCTGTGGACCGAATTGGGCTACGCCGCTTGCTGCGGCGAACTGCTCGATGTGGCATGGCCTGGTGTGGACGAGTCGGCTTTGCAGCGCGATGAGCTTGAACTCATGCTGCAAATCAACGGCAAGCTGCGCGGTTCGATTCTGGTGCCTGCAACGGCTGACAAAGCGCAGATCGAAGCGGCAGCCCTGGCCAGCGAAGCCTTCGTCAAGCAGGCCGCAGGCGCTGCGCCCAAAAAGGTCATCGTGGTGCCAGGCCGTTTGGTCAACATCGTGGTGTGAACGCCTTGCGCCGCATGACCGCATCCCGTCGCCACGTTTTGCATGCCTTGGGCCTGTTGCCTGTGGCCGCGCTGCTGGTGGGCTGCGGCTTTCAGCTGCGTCAGGCGGGCGACTACGCCTTCAAGACCCTTTATGGCAATTTTTCTGCCACATCGCCCCTGGGAGTGGAGTTGCGCCGCAACTTGCTGGGCACTGGCCGCATCGATTTGTGGACCGACGCCAAGCAGATGCTCAAGGCCGATGCGATTCTTGACATCCTCGGAGAAGATCGCCAGCAGGTGATTGTGGGCATGAATGCTTCGGGGCAGATTCGCGAAATGCAATTGCGTTTACGCGTCAGATTCCGCTTGCGCACGCCGCAAGGCGTGGAGCTGATCGAGTCGGTCGAGCTGTACCAGCAGCGTGACCTGAGCTTCAGCGAAACGGCGGCGCTGTCCAAAGAGATCGAGATGGGCATGATGTACCGCGACATGCAGACCGACATCGTGCAGCAGATCATGCGGCGCCTGTCGGCCGTCAAGGCCCGACCCGTGCCCGCTCCCAAATCCTGAGCGCCTTCATGCAACTGGCCCTTCCACAGCTTGCTGCGCACCTGCAAAAGGGCTTGCGCAGCCTCTACACCTTGCACGGCAACGAAGCCTTGCTGATGCAGGAAGCTGCCGACACCATCCGTGCCAGCGCCCGCGCCCAGGGTTATACCGAGCGCTCGGTGCACACCGTGTCGGGTGCCCACTTTGACTGGAGCGAAGTGCTGGCCGCAGGCGGCTCGCTCAGCCTGTTTGCCGACAAGCAGATCGTCGAGGTACGCATTCCCACCGGCAAACCGGGCAAGGAAGGCAGCACCGCCATCCAGCAATTGGTGGCTTCGGCGCAAGGCAACGACTCGACCCTGACCCTGTTTTTACTGCCCAGCCTGGATGCGGCCACCAGAAAGGGGGCGTGGTTCACTGCACTCGAAGGCGGCGGCGTCGTGATTCCCGTCGAGCCAATCGAACGCCATGCCTTGCCCCAATGGATTGCCCAGCGCCTGCAACGCCAAGGGCAAAACGTGGCAGCAGGCGAAGAAGGCCAGCGCACCCTGCAGTTTTTTGCCGATCGGGTCGAAGGCAACCTGCTCGCGGCCCATCAGGAGATTCAAAAGCTCGGTTTGCTGCATCCGCCCGGCGAGCTGACGCAGGCACAAGTCGAATCGGCCGTGCTCAATGTGGCGCGCTACGACGTGTTCAAACTCTCTGAATCTGTGCTGGCCGGGCAAGTGGCCCGGGTGCAGCGCATGCTTGACGGCCTGCAGGCCGAAGGCGAGGCAGCCGTGCTGGTGCACTACACCATCGCCGAAGACATCCGCGCCTTGAAACGCGTCAAGGATGCCATCGCCGCAGGCAAACCCATGCCCATGGCCTTGCGCGAGCAGCGCGTGTGGGGGCCGCGCGAACGCCTGTTCGAGCGCGTATTGCCCCGCATGACCGAAGCCCGACTGAACGGCCTGCTGCAAGCGGCCCACCAGGTCGACGGCATCGTCAAAGGCCTGAAAGTGGCCGACTGGCCCACCGATCCTTGGCAAGCCCTGCAACGCCTGGCCGTGCGCTTTTCGCGCTTTTGCATCGTGCGCTGAGCCTGTCCCAGCGCCAAATAAGCGTTGCACGTCGGTCCATCCGTTTCACCGCCGAAAAAATCCCCCCGTAGGTCGGCACTCGAAGAGTCCGACATTTGCCCGATCACCTGCACCGCCTGCATGAGCCTGAGCGCATGGTTTGCCCATGTCGGGGTTTTCGACCACCGACCTACAAAACCCCAAGCCAGTGTCGTCGCAGCAATCAATGCACCCGTAGGTCGGCACTCGAAGAGTCCGACATTTGCCCGATCACCTGCACCGCCTGCATGGGCCTGAGCGCAGGGTTTGCCCATGTCGGAGTCTTCGACCACCGACCTACAAAACCCCAAACCCGTTTCGTCGCAGCAATCAATGCACCCGTAGGTCGGCACTCGAAGAGTCCGACATTTGCCCGTTCACCTGCACCGCCTGCATGGGCCTGAGCGCAGGGTTTGCCCATGTCGGAGTCTTCGACCACCGACCTACAAAACCCCAAGCCAGTGTCGTCGCAGCAATCAATGCACCCGTAGGTCGGCACTCAAAGAGTCCGACATTTGCCCGATCACCTGCACCACCTGCATGGGCCTGAGCGCGTGGCCCACCCATGTCGGGGTCTTCGACCACCGACCTACAAAACCCCAAGCCAGTGTCGTCGCAGCAATCAATGCACCCGTAGGTCGGCACTCGAAGAGTCCGACATTTGCCCGATCACCTGCACCGCCTGCATGAGCCTGAGCGCATGGTTTGCCCATGTCGGGGTTTTCGACCACCGACCTACAAAACCCCAAGCCAGTGTCGTCGCAGCAATCAATGCACCCGTAGGTCGGCACTCGAAGAGTCCGACATTTGCCCGATCACCTGCACCAGCTGCATGGGCCTGAGCGCGTGGCGTGCCCATGTCGGGGTCTTCGACCACCGACCTACAAAACTCCAAGTCACCGCTTGTCTGCGGCCTCGGTGCCGACCTGATAAACCCTCAAAGCAGCGACATATTTCTTTCAAAGAACCCGGCCGCCGCATCTGCGAAAATGACCCCATGACCGATCTGAACACCGCTGAACATGTGAAGGCCCTGGGGCTGCAGGCCAAGATAGCTTCTGCCTTGATGGCCAAGGCCTCGGCTGCTGTCAAGAACCAGGCCTTGCGCCGATTGGCTGATTTGCTGCGTGAAAACATTGATGCCTTGCAGCACGACAACGCCAAAGACTTGGCCCGTGCCCAGGCCAATGGCTTGTCTGAGCCCATGGTGGACCGCCTCAAGCTCACCCCCAAGGTGCTGGAGACCTGTGCCCAAGGCTGCGAACAGCTGGCCGCCATGCCCGACGTGATCGGCGAGATCCTGGGCATGAAGCAAATGCCCAGCGGCATCCGTGTGGGTCAGATGCGTGTGCCCATTGGCGTGTTCGGCATGATTTTCGAGAGTCGCCCGAATGTGACCATCGAAGCAGCCAGCCTCTCGATCAAGAGCGGCAACGCCTGCATCTTGCGCGGCGGCTCCGAGGCGATCGAGTCGAACAAGGCGCTGGCGTTGCTGGTGCAGCAAGCCCTGACCGAAAGCGGTTTGCCCGTCAACGCTGTGCAGCTGGTGCAAACCACCGACCGGGCCGCTGTGGGCCAGCTGATCACCTTGCCGCAGTATGTGGACGTGATCATTCCGCGTGGCGGCAAGGGCTTGATCGAGCGCATCAGCGCCGAGGCCAAAGTGCCCGTCATCAAGCACCTGGACGGCAATTGCCACACCTATGTGGACGAGCCCTGTGACATCGACATGGCGGTCCGCGTGGCCGACAACGCCAAGACCCAAAAGTACAGCCCCTGCAACGCGAGCGAAAGCCTGCTGGTGGCGCGCGGTGTGGCGGGTGAGTTTTTGCCCAAGATTGGCGCCATTTACGCAGCCAAAGGCGTCGAGATGCGTTGCTGCCCCAAGGCCAAGGCCATCTTGAGCCAGGTCAGCGGCGCGAACCTGAAAGACGCCACCGAGCAGGATTGGTCCGAGGAATACCTCGCGCCCATCATCAGCGTCAAGGTGGTTGAAGGGGTGGATGAGGCGATTGCCCACATCAACCACTACAGCAGCCACCACACCGAAGCCATCCTGACCCGCGACCACATGCACGCCCAGCGCTTTTTGCGCGAGGTGGACTCGTCCAGCGTCATGGTCAACGCCAGCACCCGTTTTGCCGATGGCTTCGAGTACGGGCTGGGGGCCGAAATCGGCATCAGCACCGACAAGTTCCACGCTCGGGGCCCGGTCGGCATCGAAGGCCTGACTTCGCTCAAGTACGTGGTGCTGGGCGAAGGTGAAGTCCGTACCTGAGCACACGAAACACAGCGGGGCTGTCCGGTGGGTTCTTGCAATGCCGCCAACCAGCCCCGTATGATCCCTTTGATTTTTCTGGTTCACTGAAGGCAAGTCCATGGTTCCTCATCTCGTCACCGCCCTGAACGGCCCCATCAATGAGCTGGAGCAGCGCATCCTCGACTCCATGCCCGCGATCGAGCGCTGGTTTCGCCTGGAGTGGATGGAGCACACGCCACCGTTTTACACCTCGGTGGACATCCGCAATGCGGGGTTCAAGCTGGCCCCGGTGGACACCAATCTGTATCCAGGCGGCTGGAACAACCTGACGCAGGAAATGCTGCCGTTGGCGGTGCAGGCGGCACAGGCAGCCATCGAAAAAATCTGCCCCGAGGCCAAAAACCTGCTGATCATTCCCGAAAACCACACGCGCAACACCTTTTACCTGACCAATGTGTTGCAGCTGCAGCGCATCTTCCACATGGCGGGCTTGAACGTGCGGGTGGGCTCGATCAACCCCGACATCAAGGAGCCGACCCGCATTGAGCTGCCCAACGGCGAGAGCATCACGCTCGAACCCGTGGTGCGCAGCAAACACCGCCTGGGCCTGAAAGACTTCGACCCCTGCACCATCTTGCTCAACAACGACCTGTCGGCCGGTGCCCCCGGCATTCTGGAAGAGCTGCACGAGCAATTTTTGCTGCCGCCTCTGCATGCGGGCTGGAGTGTGCGCCGCAAGACCAAGCACTTTCAGAGCTACGAGGAAGTGGCCAAGCGCTTTGGCAAGCTGCTGGGCATTGACCCCTGGCTGATCAACCCCATGTTCAGCCAGTGCGGCGATGTGAACTTTGCCGAAGGCACGGGCATGGAATGCCTGCGCAGCAATGTGGATGCGCTGCTCACCAAGATCAAGCGCAAATACAAGGAATACGGCATCAACGAAAAGCCGTTTGTGGTCGTCAAGGCCGACAACGGCACTTACGGCATGGGCATCATGACGGTGCGCGACGTGGCCGATCTGGACGCGCTCAACCGCAAGACCCGCAACAAGATGAACGTCATCAAGGACGGCCAGACCGTCAACGATGTGATCATCCAGGAAGGCGTGCTGACCAACGAGCGCATCAACGACGCGGTGGCCGAGCCGGTCGTCTACATGATGGACCGCTATGTGGTGGGTGGTTTTTACCGCGTGCATGCCGAACGCGGCGTGGACGAAAACCTCAACGCCCCGGGCGCCAGCTTTGTGCCTTTGGCCTTCGCCGACACCCCGCACCTGCCCCAGCCAGGCATCAAGCCCGGTGCCAGTGTGCCCAATCGTTTTTACATGTACGGTGTGATTGGCCGCCTGGCCATGTTGGCGGCCAGTTACGAGCTGGAAGCGACCGACCCCGAGGCCGAGGTGTACGACTGAAGTTGTTGCGCTGCAACAAATTGCACCAATCAAGGATGACATCTGTCCTTGATCAGGCGCAAAATAGCGCACATCTTAGTCATCAAAAGCCTGACCCCGGTCAGGCTGTTTTTTTGTGTCCTCATCCAAATCCTCACTCGCTGCCCTGACCCTGGGCGCCATTGGCGTGGTTTACGGCGACATCGGCACCAGCGTGCTTTACGCCATGAAAGAGGTCTTTGGCTCTGGCCATGTGCCCTTAACGTCCGAGAACATTTACGGCATTCTGTCCATCTTTTTCTGGACGCTGACCACCATCGTGTCGGTCAAATACGTGGTGCTGGTGCTGCGGGCCGACAACCACGGTGAGGGGGGGCTGGTCGCCATGTTGGCGCTCGCTTCTCAATCGGTCAAAGACCGGCCTCAATTGCGCAAGGTGTTGCTGGTCGTGGGCATCTTTGGTACCTGTCTGTTTTATGGTGACGGGGTGATCACCCCGGCGATTTCCGTCTTGTCCTCGGTGGAGGGGCTGGAAGTCATCTCCCCCACCTTCAAGAAATCGGTCATTCCACTGACCCTGGTGATCTTGTTTTTGCTGTTTTGGGTGCAAAAGCGCGGCACAGCCGGCATTGGCAAGTTCTTTGGTCCCATTACCCTGGTCTGGTTTTTCACGATTGCCCTGCTGGGCGTGTCGCAGATCGTGGATCACCCCGAGATTCTGTTCGCCATCAGCCCTCACTACGCCGTGGGTTTCATCTGGAACAACCCCGGCACCACCTTCATCATTTTGGGCGCCGTCGTTTTGTGCGTCACGGGTGGCGAGGCCTTGTATGCGGACATGGGGCACTTTGGCAAAAAGCCGATCCGTTTGGCCTGGTTCAGCGTGGTCATGCCGTGCCTGACCTTGAACTATTTCGGCCAAGGCGCATTGCTGTTGTCCAATCCCGAGGCCAAAGAAAATCCGTTCTTCATGATGGCCCCCGATTGGGCCTTGCTGCCCTTGGTGGGTTTGGCCACCATGGCCACGGTGATTGCTTCGCAGGCCCTCATTTCGGGAGCCTTCAGCGTCACCAAGCAGGTCATCCAGCTGGGCTATTTGCCGCGCTTGCAGGTGCAGCACACCAGCGAGACCGACACCGGCCAGATTTACATGCCTTTTGTGAACTGGGGCCTGTTCGCAGCGATTGTCATGGCGGTGGTCATGTTCAAGTCGTCGAGCAACCTGGCCGCAGCCTACGGCATCGCCGTATGTACTGACATGCTGATCACCACGGTGCTGACGTTCTTTGTGATTCGTTATGCCTGGAAATTGCCGCTGGCACTGTGCATCGGCGCGACCGGTTTTTTCTTTGCGGTCGATCTGGCTTTCTGGGCATCCAACTTGCTCAAATTGTTCGATGGTGGCTGGTTCCCCTTGCTCATTGGCGCAGCCGTGTTCACCCTCATGCTGACTTGGCACGATGGCCGACGTTTGCTCAATGACTCCTTGCGCTCAGATGCTTTTCGACTCAACGACTTTCTGGAAGCTGTGTTTGTGGCCCCACCCACGCGCGTGGAGGGCACAGCCGTTTTTCTGAGCTCTGAACCCGGAAACGTGCCCAACGCATTGCTGCACAACCTCAAGCACAACAAAGTCTTGCACCAGCGCAACCTGTTTGTCACGGTGCGCAGCCACGAAATCCCGCGCACGGATGCAGACAAGCGCCTCGAAGTGACGCCGCTGGGCCATGACTGCTGGCAAGTCATCGTCAACTACGGCTTCAAGGACAACCCCGATTTGCCCACAGCCTTGGCATCCATTGAGGGAGATGGCTACAAAATCGACCCGATGATGACCAGCTACTTCCTGTCGCGAGACATCGTGATCCCGACCATTGGCGGCGGCATGGCCACCTGGCGCGAAAAGCTTTTTGCGCAGATGCACCACAACGCCAGCGCGGCGGCCGAGTTCTTGAACTTGCCGACCAACGCGGTGGTGGAATTGGGCTCAAAAATCGAGATTTGACAAGCCTTCTCCCGTCATGGGCACAGCGCTTGAAGGTCGGCACTCGCAGAGTTCGACCTTATGGTTTAGCGCAGCGATCTGTCCTGGGGCGCTCCAAAAAACAATTGCCGCATTGGCGCCATGCAAAAAACCACCCATTTGCTGTACCTCCACGGTTTTCGGTCTTCGCCGCAGTCGGTCAAAGCCAGGCAAATGGCCGCCCTTGTCGCAGCGCAGCACCCCCATGTGAGCTGGTGGTGCCCTCAGTTGCCTGCTTCGCCCCGTCAAGCCATCAAGATGCTGTTGTCGGGGCTGGCTGACTGGCCCTTGGCAAGCACCGCCCTGATGGGCTCTTCTTTGGGTGGTTTTTATGCCACCTGGCTGGCCCACCACCTGGGCTGTCCAGCGGTGTTGATCAACCCGGCCGTCCACCCTTCGCGCGATCTGGCGGGCTACATCGGCGAGCACCCGGCGTGGCACGATCCTTCTCAAAGCATCTTTTTCGATGCAGCCTATGTGCAAGAACTGGCCGATCTGGAGACTCAACCCCAGTCCAGCCCTGTGGACACCCTGGCTGTGATCGCCCAAGGTGACGAGGTCCTGGACTGGCGTGAGATGCTGGCCGCCCACCAGGGTGGACGGGTGCGACTGATCGAGGGCGGCGACCATGCCCTGAGTGATTTTGACGAGCACTTGCCCGAAATCCTGGAATTTCTGCGATTGGCCTGAGCGCTGTCCGCAGAAAGTTCAAGGGGCATGGGAAAATCAGGGCATGTACGTACTATTTGAAGATGCCGGCAAATTCATGGCCGGTCGGGTGATGTCAGAGGCCGACGCCTCCGCCCAAGTCGAACTGGACTCCGGTAAACGGGTCAAAGTCAAGGCAGCGAACATGCTGCTCAAGTTCGAAAAACCCACGCCCGCCGCCTTGCTCAGCGAGGCCACAGCCTTGAGCCAGAGCATTGAGCTGGAGCTGGCCTACGAATTCGCTGCGGACGAAGAGTTCGGCTTTGCAGATCTGGCCCGCGATTACTTCAGTACGGGCGCCACCACGGTGGAGCAGGTGGCCGCTTTGCTGCGCCTGCACGAGGCGCCGCACTATTTCCGCCGTGCAGGCAAAGGCCGCTTTCGTAAAGCCCCAGCCGAGATCGTGCAGCAGGCCCTGGCCGCCATCGAGAAAAAGAAGCAGGTGCAGGCGCAGATCGAGGCTTGGTCTGCCGACCTGGTGGCGGGCCGTTGCCCTGAGCCCATCCGCGAGCAGCTGTACAAAATCCTGTTTCGCCCCGACAAGAACACCCCTGAATACAAGGCCGTGGTCGAGGCCAGCAAAAGCAGCCAGACCGCCCCTTTGGATTTGCTGCAAAACGCAGGCGCCATCGCTTCGGCCTGGGATTTCCATTGGCAGCGTTTCCTGTTTGACCTGTTTCCCAAGGGCACCGGTTTTCCGGCCTTGCAGGCGCCCGCCATTCAGGACGAACTGCCGTTGGCCCCCGTGCAGGCTTTCTCGATCGACGACTCGCACACCACGGAAATCGACGATGCCCTGTCCCTGCAAGGCCTGGGCAGCGGCACGGTCACCGTGGGCATCCACATCGCCGCCCCCGGTCTGGCCTTGACGCCCGGCAGCCCGATTGACCAGCTGGGCCGTGCGCGCCTGTCCACGGTCTACATGCCAGGCTACAAAATCACCATGTTGCCCGACAGTGTGGTGCAGACCTACACCCTGATTGAAGGGCGTGACTGCCCGGCTGTGTCGCTGTATGTGACTTTCAATGAGGCCGACCTCGAGGTGCAAAAAACCGAAACGCGGTTGGAGCGTGTGTCGATCCTCGCCAATTTGCGGCACGACCAGCTCGATCAGACCATCACCCGTGAATGGCTGGAGGCCGAACAAGCCGAGACCCCGGCCGATTTGCCGGTAGACCGTGCCACGCTGGGCTTTTTCTGGCGCCTGGCGCAAACCCTCAAGGCGCGCCGCGAAGTGGTGCGCGGCAAGCCAGAAAACTTCAATCGCCCCGATTACAGCTTCAAGATCGACCGTCCCAGCAACGAACTGCCTCCCAGCGGCGAAGAGACGGTGCTGATTGGTACCCGCCAGCGCGGTGCCCCGCTCGATTTGATGGTGGCCGAGGCCATGATTTTGGCCAACAGCACCTGGGGCCAATGGATGGCCCAGCTGGGCGTGCCCGGCATCTACCGCAGCCAGGCCAGCATGGCGCCTGGCGTCAAGGTGCGCATGGGCACCAAGGCCCTGCCGCATGCCGGCATTGGCGTGCCCAGCTACGCCTGGAGCACCTCGCCCCTGCGCCGTTACACCGATCTGGTCAACCAGTGGCAGATCATTGCCTGTGCCCGCCACGGCGCCACGGCGGCACTGGCGGCCCCTTTCAAGCCCAAGGATGCCGAGCTTTTTTCCATCATCAGCGGCTTTGATGCGGCCTACAGCGCCTACAACAGCGTGCAATCGAGCATGGAGCGTTACTGGACGCTGCGCTACGTGCAGCAGCAAGGCATCGAAGAGCTGGAGGCCAGTCTGGTCAAGGAAATGGGCGGCGGCATCTGGCTGGTGCGGGCCGACAGCCTGCCGCTGATGCTCAGCGTCATGGGGGCTCAGGGTCTGGCCCGGGGTGCCCGTGTACGCGTCAAACTGGGCGACATTGACCTCATGGCACTCGATGTGAGCGGCACCGTGACGGCGCATCTGGACCTGCCAGAGGCGACCGAGGGCAGTAAAGCCGACGCAGCGCAAGACGATGAGGAAGACGATGAAGCCATGGCCGCAGGGCCATTGACCATTGCCGTGGATCTGAATGACAGCACTCCAAGCGATGCAAGCTGAAGACACCTCTTTGCCAGCCCCCGAGGAAAGCAAGCCATCTCCCCACAGGGGCTTGACTTGGGCTTTGGCGTTTTCTGTGGCGGTGCACCTGGGCTTGGTCACGCTGCGCTTTGCCGCACCCGAAACCTACAACCGGGTGTTTGCGGACACGCCACTCGAAGTGGTGTTGGTCAATGCCCGCAGCGAGGACAAACCCGACGATGCACAGGTCTTGGCTCAGGTGCGACTGGCGGGGGGCGGGCAAGTGCCTGATGTCAGTCTGTCCAGCACACCTTTGCCACCGGCACTGGAAACCGAAGCGGGCACTGACATCAGTGAAATGCAGCGCAAAATTGAGGCGCTGAAAATGCAGCAAATGCGTTTGCTGACCCAGCTCAAGGACGAGTTGGCTGTGCTTTCCCGGGACAACGCTGGCGACAAAGTCGACAGTCCCGACCGTCAGGCCCGCGAAGAGCGCAAGCAGCAGCTGGCCCGACAACTGGCGCGCATCGAACAGCGGGTGGTGCAAACCCAGGGCGCGGCCCGTAAGCGCTACATCAGCCCTGCCACCAAAGAGGTGGTGTATGCGCTTTACTACGACAAAATGCGCCGGACGATTGAGCAGCAAGGCACCTTGAATTTTCCGGAGTCGGGGGGCGAAAAACTCTATGGCCAGCTGACCATGATCATCACGGTGGACAGCAAAGGCCTGCTGTTGAAAACCGAAGTGGCCAGCTCTTCCCGAAACCCTTTGCTGGATGAGCGGGCCATCGCCATCGTGCGCAGTTCGGCACCGTTTGGCGAATTCAACAAAAAAATGCGCCAGCAGGCCGACCAGATCGTGGTGGTCACGCGCTTCAATTTCTCGCGTGATGACACGCTGGAAACCCGCATGCTGGCCCCCGATCCCGACAAAAAGTGACCAAGGGATAAAGTTCACCGATGCGTGCATTAGGACGTTGTTTGTTGCTGGTGGTCCTGGCTTTTGCCGGATTGCAGCTGTTTTTTGTCTTGCGCATCGCTTGCATGGCGGTGTGGATGCCCGAGTCCACCACGTTTGAGCGCTCGCAAATCTGGCAAATTGTCAGTCGGCAGGGGCGGCTGCCCTGGCGCCAGGAGGTGGTCGAATTCAAGGCCATTTCCCCCTTGCTGCAACGTGCGGTCATGGCCTCTGAAGACAGTGCATTCACGCAACACAACGGCATCTGGTGGGAGTCGCTGGAAAAAGCCTGGGACAAAAACGCCAAAGCCAAAGCCCAGGCCGAACAGCGTGCCCAGCGCAGGCCCGATACGAAGCCCGCCGCGGTGAAGATTGTGGGCGGCTCCACCATCACCCAGCAGCTGGCCAAAAACCTGTTGCTCTCTGGTGAGCGCACCTTGCTGCGCAAAGGCCAGGAAATGCTGCTGACCCTGACCCTGGAAACCCTGCTCAGCAAGCGACGCATTTTGGAGATTTACCTCAACAGCGTGGAGTGGGGCGAGGGTGTGTTTGGCGCCGAAGCTGCGGCCCAGCATTACTTTCGCAAAAGTGCGGCGCGCCTGACCGCCTGGGAGGCAGCTCGTTTGGCGGTGATGCTGCCCCGACCCCGTTACTTTGAAAAGTTGCCCCAGTCGGCCTACCTGACCAGTCGGGCAGAAACCATCATGGCCCGCATGAACGATGTGGCCCTGCCATGAGCAGCCTGACCACCTCGGCGCCCCAAACCCTGCGCATCCTGGGCATTGACCCGGGCTTGCAAACCACGGGCTTTGGCGTGCTCGACATGACCGGCTCCAAGCTCCAATACGTGGCCAGCGGGGTGATCGAGACCACCCGCGAAGAAATGGGCAACCTGCCTGCCCGCTTGAAAGTGCTGTACGACGGCATCCGCGAAATCCATGCGCGCTACCAACCCGATGTGGCCTCGGTGGAAATCGTTTTTGTCAACGTCAACCCCCAGGCCACTTTGTTGCTGGGCCAGGCACGCGGTTGCTGCGTCACGGCACTGGTGTCTTGCGACTTGCCCGTGGCCGAATACACCGCCTTGCAGATGAAGCAGTCCGTCACCGGCCATGGCCGGGCCGCCAAATCGCAGGTGCAGGAGATGGTCAAACGCTTGCTGCAATTACCGGTGGTGCCCCGTCAGGACGCCGCCGACGCACTGGGCATGGCCATCACCCACGCCCACGCCAGCCCGTCCATGAACAAACTCGCCGCCCAAGGGGTGCTCAACCGCAAAACCCATGGCATGTTCAGAAGCGGCCGCAGCCATTGACGCCGCAGTCTCAGCCCTGACCGACGATGCGGCCGCCGTGTATTTGTAGGTCGGTGGTCGAAGACCCCGACATTTGGGTATTGAGGCCAGGGCTCTTAAGGCGTGTGGTGGTTGTTGTGCGGGCATCTGCCGGACTCTGCGAGTGCCGACCTCCGGGTATGCGGTGATTTGTAGGTCAACGATCGAAGACCCCGACCATTAAAAATGCGGTTAGACCGGTGTGAACGCCAGGCGCACGTAAATGGGCGCAAAGGCTTCGGCCTGGGTGATTTCGATCAGGGTTTCTTTGGCCAATTCGAGCAAGGCGATGAAGGTGACGACCAACACGGGCGTGCCTTGGGTGGGGTCGAAGAGGTTTTCAAACTCGACAAATTTGCGGCCTTGCAGGTGCTTGAGCACGATGCTCATGTGCTCGCGCACGCTGAGCTCTTCGCGGCTGATCTTGTGGTGCTGGACCAAATTGGCGCGCTTGAGAATGTCGCGCCAGGCCGATTGCAGCTCTTCCATGTTCACATCCGGAAAACGCGGCTGCAGGCTTTGCTCGATGTAGACCTGCGTCTTGAGGAAGTCCCGGCCGTAGTGGGGCAAGGCGTTCAGTTGCATGGAAGCCAGCTTCATCTGCTCGTATTCGAGCAGGCGGCGCACCAGTTCGGCCCGGGGGTCTTCGGCTTCCTCGCCTTCGGCCACTTTTTTGGGCGGCAGCAGCATGCGCGACTTGATTTCAATCAGCATGGCGGCCATCAGCAGGTATTCGGCGGCCAGCTCCAGGTTGCGTGCCCGGATTTCATCGACATAGCTCAGGTACTGGCGCGTCACCCCGGCCATGGGGATGTCGAGGATGTTGAAGTTCTGCTTGCGGATCAGGTAGAGCAGCAAGTCCAGTGGCCCCTCGAATGCCTCCAGAAACACCTCCAGCGCATCCGGCGGGATGTACAAGTCGGTGGGCATCGAAAACAGCGGCTCGCCATACAAGCGGGCGAGTGCCACCTGGTCCACCACCTGCGGCATGGTCGCAGTCGATGGCGCTTGCAACTCGGGCAGTGCAGTCGGCTCGGTGGGGTGGGTCATCAGGCTGTGGGGCGTGCGCGTCGGTCAAGGGGTGGATGTCACCCCCGCAGGCGTTCAGGACTGTGTTTGGTACACGTAGGGTTTTTGGGTCACGCGGGCGGCTTTGAACTCTTGCTGGGCGTTGCGGTCCACCGCTTTGTCCCACAGCAAGGCGCGGCCTTCGCGCTGCTGTGCTTCGAGCTCGGGGTGTTGGGCCTTGAGCTGGTCGATGAACTGGGTGGTATCAGAGGCGTAGTCAGGTCGGCGGAAAAAAGACATGTGGAGGCTTTCTGGGAAGCAAAAAATCAGTGAAAGAGGGACGCGGCACAGGCTCGGTAGGATGGCCAAGGACGGGCAAACAGCCGCCCATCACCGGGAGTCGGCCATTTTACCGGGCGCAGGGGTGAGCAGGCTGACAGCGCGATTCAGACCGGCAGACAGATCGGGCGCCAGCTGACCGTCCAGCAGTTCCAGCATGCCGCTGCGTCGGGCAATGTCCAGCGGTTGATGCAGCAAGCCGCAGATGATCAATTGCACTTGTTTTTTGTGGCAAGTGTCGATCAGGTTCACCAGGGCATCGGCGCCGGAGGAGTCGACATAAATCACGTTTTTCAGGTCCACCACCAAGACCGGGGTGCTGATTTTGTCTTCGATCTCTTCAATCAGCTTGACGGCGCCAAAGAACAACGCGCCGTAAATCCGCCAGGCCTGGATGTGGGCCTCATGGCCTTCCAGCGTGGGGTGTTCATAACGGGTCACGGTCTCGCTGCGGCTCAAGCTGGAGATGCGGTAAATAAAAGTCAGGCACGCGGCCACCAGACCCACTTCGACCGCCACCGTCAGGTCAAACACCACGGTGAGGAAAAACACCGCCAGCAAGGTGATGCGGTAAGGCAGGCGAAATTGCCGCAGGTGCAAAAACTCGCGCCACTCGCCCATGTTCCAGGCCACAAACATCAAGATGGCGGCCAGGGCGGCCAGGGGCACATGGCCTGCCAGCGGCGCGGCCACCAGCACCACGGCCAGCAAGGTCAGGGCATGCACCATGCCTGCAATCGGGCTGGTGCCGCCGCTTTTGATGTTGGTCACCGTGCGGGCAATGGTGCCCGTGGCGGGCATGCCCCCAAAAAATGGGGTCACGAAATTGGCCACGCCTTGCGCCATCAGCTCCTGGTTGGGGTTGTGCCGGTCGCCGATCATGCCGTCGGCGATGCGGGCGCACAGCAGCGATTCAATGGCGCCCAGCAAGGCCAGCGTGAGGGTGGGCATGAGCAAAAAGCGGGCGCTGTCCCAGCTGAAGTCGGGCCATTGCAAACCGGGCATGGCCGCCGGGATGCCACCGAACTTGCTGCCAATGGTCTCGACCGGCAAGGACAGGCCCAGACAGGCGAAGGTGGCAAACACCAGGGCAATGATGGAGCCCGGCACCATGCTGATCCACTGGTAGCGGGTGCCGTCCAGGCGTCGGCTCAGGCGCATCCAGCCCACCACCAGGGACAAAGAGCCCAGCGCCACCAGCAAGGCGGCCAGGTTGGTGGTGTGCAGGTTCTGGCTCAAGCTGTTCAGGATGCCGAAGAAATCGGCCGGCATGGCGACAATTTTGAGCCCCAGAAAGTCCTTGATCTGCGACAGCATGATGAGCACCGCGATGCCATTGGTAAAACCAATCACCACCGACACCGGGATGAAACGGATCAGCGTGCCCAGCCGAAACACGCCCATCAAGAACAACAAGACCCCCGACATGGCCGTGGCCAAAATCAGATTGGCCAAGCCGTAGCGCTCCAAAATGCCGTAGACGATGACGATGAAGGCGCCCGCCGGGCCGCCGATCTGAACCGGGCTGCCGCCCAGCGCAGAAATCAGGAAACCCGCAATGATGGCGGTGAACAGCCCGGCTTCAGGCTTGAGGCCGGAGGCAATCGCAAAAGCCATGGCCAGCGGCAAGGCCACCACCCCCACCGTGAACCCGGCACCGATGTCGCGCATCAGGCGCTGCCGGTTGTAGCCTTGCAGGCTGTCGATCAATCGAGGGTGGAAAAAAGAGAACGCAAAGCGGGTCATGACGGGTCAGTGAATGCGGGCATTGGAAAAGGCGGCTGCACGTTGGCGCAGGTCATCCATCAGTGGGCGCAAACTCAGCAGCCACAGCAAAGCCGCCAATGGCAGCGTGGTGATGTAACCCAGTGTTTTGAAGCCCAATGCGCCGATCAGGCCCCCCAGCAAAAAGCTCAGCACCAGGCTGCTGTGCATGCGCAAGCGTTGACGGTTGGCGCGCACAGGGGCGTCAATGCGCAAGCGGTTGATATACAGCAACTTGCCCAATTCAATGCCAATGTCGGTGACCAGGCCGGTGATGTGGGTGGTGCGGATTTCGGAATGGGAGATTTTGGTGATGACCGCGTTTTGCAAACCCATGATGAAGCACAGCAAAACCACCGTCATGGGCATGAAAACCTGGGACCAGGACGTGATGGCCGCCCCAAACAGGCCAAAAACCAGCAAAGCCAGGGATTCCAGCAACAGCGGCAGGCTGTAGCTGCTGCGCAGCTGTTTGCGCAGCCCCCAGTTGACCATGATGGCGGTGCACATGGCGCCCAGCACAAAAGCGATCAGGCAGGCCAGTCCGGCCAAGACGAGAACGCCATGACCCAGCACCAGGTCGTCCGCAATGGACGACACGATGCCCGTCATGTGCGAGGTGTAACGGCCCACGGCCAGAAAACCTCCGGCGTTGGTGGCCCCCGCTACAAAACAAAGCACCCACCCCAGACGCAAATTGACTTGAGGGTTTCGCTGCACATCGGTCCATCCTCGAATCAGGGGAAACATGTGCAGGGGCTTTCCGTGAAATGCAGATCAGTGAATCCGCATGCCGGGCTTGGCGCCGGGCCAGGGGTGCAGTACATGAATGCCGGGTTCGGCTTTTTCGTCGGCATGGCTGGCGGCCAGCACCATGCCTTCGCTGATACCGAACTTCATCTTGCGCGGGGCCAGATTCGCCACCATCACCGTGAGTTTGCCGATCAGGTCTTCGGGCTTGTACATGCTGGCGATGCCACTGAACACATTGCGGGTCTTGCCCTCACCCACGTTAAGGGTCAGGCGCAAGAGCTTGACCGAGCCTTCCACCGGTTCGCAGTTGACGATCTCGGCGATGCGCAAATCGACCTTGGCGAAGTCATCGATGCTGATGGTGGGGGCGATCTCTTCACCGCCGGGGATGGTCTTTTCTTCCACCACGGCAGGCGGCTCGAACAGGGCTTCGAGTTGCTCGGGCGTGACGCGTTGCATCAGGTGCTGGTAAGGCTGAATGCGGGTCACATACCCGGTGGTGTCCCAGTTTTGCATGGGGGTGCCTGTGAAGGCTTCAACAGCTTGCGCAAGCGATGGCAGCACCGGCGCCAAGTAGCGGCTCAGCTCGGCAAAGGCGTTGATGAGCAGCGAACACACTTGGTGCAGGGCTTCGTTGTTGGCGGCGTCTTTGGCCAAGTCCCAGGGCTTGTGTTGGTCGACATAGGCGTTGACTTTGTCGGCCAGCAGCATGATTTCACGGGTGGCTTTGCCGAACTCGCGTGCGTCATAGGCCTGGGCGATGCTGTCTTTCGCTGTGTGGATGTCATACAGCAGCACGCTGCCTTGCTCGCCAAACGAGGCGGTCAGCTGGCCCTCAAACCGCTTGGTCAAAAAGCCCGCTGCACGGCTGGCGATGTTGACGAATTTGCCAATCAAATCGCTGTTCACGCGCAGCATGAAGTCTTCCGCGTTGAAGTCCACGTCTTCGTTGCGGTTGTTGAGCTTCGTGGCCAGGTAGTAACGCAGCCACTCGGGGTTCATGCCCAAGCTCAGGTACTTGAGCGGGTCCAGGCCCGTGCCCCGGCTCTTGCTCATTTTTTCGCCGTTGTTCACCGTCAGGAAGCCGTGCACGTTCACCTTGTTGGGCGTCTTGCGGCCGGAAAAGTGCAGCATGGCGGGCCAAAACAGCGTGTGAAAGGTCACGATGTCCTTGCCGATGAAGTGGATCTGCTCCAGATTCGGGTTGGCCATGTAGGCGTTGTAGTCTTCGCCACGCTTGTCCAGCAGGTTTTTGAGCGACGCCAGGTAGCCCACAGGCGCGTCCAGCCAGACATAAAAGTACTTGCCCGGCGCGTCAGGAATTTCGATGCCGAAGTAAGGTGCGTCGCGCGAAATGTCCCAATCACCCAGGCCCTCACTGGTCGAGCCGTCGGGGTTGGTGCGCACGCTGAACCACTCTTTGACCTTGTTGGCCACTTCGGGTTGCAGCTTGCCGTCTTGCGTCCAATGGGTCAAAAACTCCACGCAACGTGGGTCGGACAGCTTGAAGAAAAAATGCTCTGAGGTTTTCAGCTCAGGTTTGGCACCCGACAGGGCCGAGAACGGGTTGATCAGGTCGGTGGGGGCGTACACCGCGCCGCAGACTTCGCAGTTGTCGCCGTACTGGTCCTTGGCGTGGCACTTGGGGCACTCGCCCTTGATGAAGCGGTCGGGCAGGAACATGTTCTTTTCGGGGTCAAAGAACTGTTCTACGGCGCGCACTTCGATCAGCGAGCCGCCTTTGTCCAAGGGGATGTCGCGCAGGTCACGGTAAATCTGGCGGGCCAGCTCGTGGTTTTCGGGGCCATCGGTGCTGTGCCAGTTGTCAAAAGCGATGTGAAAACCGTCCAGATACGGCTTGCGGCCGGCTGCGATGTCGGCCACGAACTGCTGGGGCGTCTTGCCCGCCTTTTCGGCGGCGATCATGATCGGCGCGCCGTGCGTGTCGTCGGCACCCACAAAGTTGACCTGGCTGCCCTGCATGCGCTGGTACCGCACCCAGATGTCGGCCTGGATGTATTCCATGATGTGGCCGATGTGGAAATTGCCGTTGGCATACGGCAAGGCGGTGGTGACGAAAAGCTGGCGGGGCGCGTTGGGGGCAGACATGGTGGGGCAACTTGTAGGGGAATCGGTGATTTTAGGGTGTACCGGGCTGCATATCGTTAAACTGCCCCCCATTCTTGGATAGCTCAGAAAGCATCAGACCCCCATGGCGACCACCGAACAACTCCTGCAAGCTTTGCAAACCGTCATCGACCCGAACACGGGCAAAGATTTCGTTTCCACCAAAACCCTCAAGAACCTTCAGCTGGAAGGCGGTGATGTGTCGTTCGACGTGGAGCTGGGTTACCCCGCCAAGAGCCAGATCCCGGCTTTGCGTCAGGCCCTGATTGCGGCTGCCAAAGGCGTGGCGGGTGTGGCCAATGTGTCGGCCAATGTGACCAGCAAAATCACGGCTCACGCTGCCCAGCGCGGCGTGGCGTTGCTGCCGCAGGTGAAAAACATCGTGGCCGTGGCCTCGGGCAAGGGCGGCGTGGGCAAGAGCACCACCGCCGTGAACCTGGCGCTGGCGTTGGCCGCCGAAGGTGCCAAGGTGGGCCTGCTGGACGCTGACATCTACGGCCCCAGCCAGCCCATGATGATGGGCATCGAAGGCCGCCCCGAAAGCCTGGATGGCCAGAACATGGAGCCCATGGAAAACTACGGCGTGCAGGTCATGTCGATCGGCTTTTTGGTCGACCAGGACGAAGCCATGATTTGGCGCGGCCCCATGGCCACGCAGGCGCTGGAGCAGTTGCTGCGCCAGACCAACTGGAAAGAACTCGATTATTTGATCGTCGACATGCCACCCGGCACGGGCGACATCCAACTCACACTGAGTCAGCGGGTGCCCATGACCGGCGCCGTGATCGTGACCACGCCGCAAGACATCGCCCTGCTGGACGCCAAAAAAGGCATCAAGATGTTCGAGAAAGTGGGCGTGCCGATTCTGGGCATCGTGGAAAACATGGCGGTGCATGTGTGCACGAACTGCGGCCATGTGGAGCACATCTTTGGCGAAGACGGTGGCAAGCGCTACGCGTCAGACAAAGGCATCGACTACCTGGGCGCCTTGCCGCTGAACATGCAGATTCGCCTGCAAGCCGACCAAGGCAAGCCCACGGTGGTGTCCGACCCCGACGGCGAAGTGGCCCAGATTTACAAAGCCGTGGCCCGCCAGGTGGCGGTCAAGATCGCGGCCAAGGCCAAGGATTTTTCTAGCAAGTTCCCCACCATCAAGGTCAGCAAGGACACCTGATTGGGTGCTTCGGCGCAGGCGCCATGGCGGCGCTGTTGCCGCCGACCTGCAAAGACCGTTTCCCCGTAGGTCAGCACCTTCAGGTCCGACGTTTTCTTGCTCCGGCGCAGGCCCATGTCGGGGCTGAAGCCGCCGACCTACAAAGACCGTTTCCTCGTAGGTCGGTAGCTTCAGCTCCGACGTTGGTGGTTTTGGCGCAGGCTTCATGTCGGGGCTGAAGCCACCGACCTACAAAATCCCTGTGCGGCGCGATCAATCTTTTTGACCCGCCCGCAAGAGCTGACCCGGCAAAGCGCCTGTGGCTTGCTGGTTTTCAAAGATGGGCTGGCCAGCCACCAGGGTGGCGATGTAGCCATCGCAGCGCTGGGTCAGGCGCCGTCCGCCTGCAGGCAGGTCGTAGACCATTTCGGGGGCGTACAGGCGCAGTTTGTCGTAGTCGATGATGTTGATGTCGGCCTTCTTGCCCACTTGCAGCGTGCCCCGGTCGTGCATGCCGTAGATGCGGGCCGTGTCCTGGGTTTGGCGTTTGACCATGGCCTCCACGCTGAAGGTGCCGCCCCGGGTGCGTGAGCGGCTCCAGTGGGTGAGCATGAAGGTGGGCATGCTGACATCGCAAATGTAGTTGCAGTGCGCGCCGCCGTCCGACAGGCTGTTGACGGTCACGTCGGTCTGCAGCCATTCGTGCAGGTGGTCCAGGTTGCCATACGAGTAGTTGAAGCTGGGGTAATAGAGCATGGCCATGCCCTCGCGCTCCATCATCAGGTCGTACACCACTTCCAGGCCGCTTCGGCCCTGGGCCTGCATCATGGCTTGCACGCTTTCGCTGGCTTCGGGCTCGTAGTCCGGGTTGTCGGCCAGGCGGTAGATTTTGTGGAAGTTGCCAAACATGGTGCGCATGCGCTCATCGGTTCGCAGGCGTTCGCCGGTCAGGATGGCCTGGCGCACTTCGGGCTGGCGCAGCCGTGCGATGCGCTCGGGCCAGGGCAGCTTGGCGATTTCCAAATAGGCCGGGCTGATAATGAAAGGGTGCAAGCTGCTGTGCCATGAAAACAGCAGGCCCACGGGACGTCCGCAAATGCCGCCGTACAGGGGGATGTTTTGCTGATGCGCCTCTTTGAGCGTGCCCAGAATGTCTTTCCACAGGTCCGGGGCCGGGTCGGTTTGCTGCAGGTTGAACAGCACGGGCAGCTTGTTTTTGAGGGCCAGGTTGCGCATCCACGGGATCTCGTGGTGCATCGAGATGTGGTTGGACGTCATCTGGAAGACGCCGTGACCCACTTCACCCAGCACCTGACCGAGGGTGGAGATTTCTTCTCCGGTGGCAAAGGTGCCGGGTGGGTATTTGCGCTGGTCGTATTTGTGCAGGAAGGTGCGCGAGGTGGAAAAGCCGTAAGCCCCGGCTTTGAGTGCTTCGCGAACGATGTTGCACATCTCGAACAGATCGTCCGGTGTGGTTTCGTCGTGCTGGATGCCGCGCTCGCCCATCACATAGGCCCGCACGGCCGAATGGGGGATTTGCGTGGCAATGTCCAGCGCCTTGGGGCGGCGTGCCAGGGCGTCCATGTATTCGGGAAAACTCTCCCAATCCCACTGAATGCCTTCGGACAGCACCGCGCCGGGGATGTCTTCCACGCCTTCCATGACCGAAATCAGCCAGTCGCGTTTGTCGGGCTTGACCGGGGCAAAGCCCATGCCGCAGTTGCCCATGACGACGCTGGTCACGCCGTGCGCCGTGGAGGGCGAGAGGTAAGGGTCCCAGGTGGCCTGGCCGTCGTAGTGGGTGTGGATGTCGATCCAGCCCGGGGTCACCAAGGCGCCCTGGGCGTCAAGGGTGCGTCGGGCCGGGCCTGCTTTGCCACCCACCTGGCTGATGACGCCTTGGTCAATGGCGATGTCGCCCGCTTGGGCCGGAGCGCCGGTGCCGTCAATGAGGCTGCCGCCGCGAATCACGAGATCGTGCATGGGGAAATTCCTGTGGTGATTGAATGGGTGGTTTCAGTCGAGTTTGAGGTTCAGCCGCTTGATGACGGCACCCCAGCGTTCGTGGTCACGTTTGACGATGCGGGCAAACTCTTCCGGCCCAGCGCCGCTGACTTCATTGCCCTGGTTGATGATCAGCTGGCTGACCTCGGGCGATTTCAAAGCGCGGCCCATGGCGTCCGAGATCTTTTTGGCCAATGCAGGTGACATGTTGCCGGGGGCAAAAAAGCCTTGCCAGCCCACAATGTCGATGCCCTCCACCCCGGCCTCGGTCATGGTGGGCAGATCGGGGAGCACAGACAGGCGCTTGTCGGCGGCAACGGCCAGCAGCTTGAAGCGTCCGGCCTTGGCCCCTTCCACAGCAGTAGCGGTGCCGTCAAAGTAAAACTGAACATCGCCTGCCATCAGCGCCCGTGTGGCGTCGGGCGTGCCTTTGTAGGGCACATGCACCATCTGTGTGTTGCTGCGCAACATCAGCATTTCGGCATTCAGGTGCGAGGTTGAGCCCTGGCTGTAGGAGGCAAAGTTG
This sequence comes from Limnohabitans sp. T6-5, assembly GCF_003063315.1. Lineage (GTDB taxonomy): Bacteria > Pseudomonadota > Gammaproteobacteria > Burkholderiales > Burkholderiaceae_C > Limnohabitans_A. The sequence continues at coordinate 976,084 of NZ_NERV01000001.1, read as the reverse complement.
AGTTTGCCGGGGTTGCTGCGCGCAAAGCTGACCATGTCGCGCACCGAGTTGAAGGGCGACTCCTTGTTGACCACCAGCACTGTGGCGGAGCGGGCCACCTGGGTGATGGGCGTGAAGTCCTTGAAGGGGTCGTAGGGCAGCTTGCTGTACAGGTGCGGGTTTTGGGTGTGCGTGACCACGATGGTGTAGAGCAAGGTGTGGCCATCGTTGGCCGCACGCGCCACGTCCTGGGCGCCGATCAGCGTGCCCGCGCCGGGTTTGTTGTCCACGACAAAGTTGCCACCGGTGTCCTCATTGAGCTTGCGCGCGATCGTGCGGGCCAGTCCGTCGGAGCCTGAACCGGCCGGGAAGGGCACCACGATCCGAACGGGTTTGCCGGGCGTCGGCCAGGCGGCGTCTTGCGCAAAGGCGAGGCCACTCAGCGGCCCCATGCAAAGGCTGGCAAGCAGGGCGCTGGCCCAGGTCCGTCGGCGTCCCAGAAACGCCTGGTGAGGTGATGTCATGGTTGTCTCCTGTGGTTTTATCGGTCGCAGCAGCGCGTGTGACGCTGCGCGCTGTTCAGCTTAGGGGCTGCAAGAAATAAAAAACAATTGCAATTAAATTGAATTTTCATAAAATATTTTTATATGTTGAACCTGCGCAGACTGGAACACCTGGCCGTCATCGCGGAGGAAAAATCCTTCCTCAAGGCGGCGCTGCGCCTGAACCTGACCCAACCGGCCCTGACGCGCAGCATCCAGACGCTGGAAGAGTCCTTGGGCTTGCAGTTGCTCAACCGGGCGCATGAAGGGGTGAACCTGACGGACGCCGGGCAGCGCATCTTGCCCCGGGCCTTGCAAATTTTGGGCGATGCCGAAAGCCTCAAACGCGAGGCGCAGCAACTGGTTGGCGTGGAGTCGGGGCATGTGAATTTCGGGGTCGGGGTTTTCCCGGCAGAAGCGTTTTTGACCCGATTGCTGATCGAGCAGGTGCGCGAAAAACCGGGCCTGACGGTGGATGTGGACATTGGCAACTGGCAGCGGCTGCGGGGCAAGTTGCAACGCAACGAGCTTGATTTTGTGGTGGCCCTGACCCACAGCTTGCCCCCGCCTGCCGACTTTGCCGTGCACCCCTTGCCGCCGCAGCGCTTTGGGTTTTTTGTGCGGCAGGCGCATCCCTTGCTGGCCATGGATGCCTTGGCGCAGCGCCAAGCTTTGCGCCAGTACAAGCTCATCGGTCCGGTCTTGCCGCACCAGGCCAGACTGGCCTTGCAAGACATCTATCAACTGCAGCACCACGAAGAATTGCCCATGGGCCTGAGCTGCGACAGTGTGGCCGTGCTGCGCTCGGTGATGCTGTCCAGCGACTGTGTCTTGTTCGCTACGTTCGAAGCGATGGATGCCGCTTTGCCCACTGCGCCTTGCATTGCCTTGCCGCATGTGCACTACGCCGCTGCACAGGCGCTGGCCACATCGGTCATCCATGCCCAGGGCCGGGTGCTGTCGCCCGCGGCTTTGTGGTTGATCGGCAAGATCGAGCAAGTGCTGGCTTCAGTGGGGCCTGGTGTTCGTGCTGGTTGGCTGGCGGCCGAGCCCAGTACCCCGTGATGGGTTTGCTTTGGCGTGCGACCTTATTCAGCAGAGTGTTATGTTATGTGGGTATCAAAGTATTCATTGTTATCATCCAGCGGCTATTTGAAAGTGACATGTGAAGGTTTTTTATCGTTGGATTTCAGGTTTCGGGCTGTTCATGTTGCGCTGGCCAATGCAGTGGCTGGGTGTCGTTTTGCTCGCCATGGGCGTTTGGATGGTGGTCTATACCTACCAGTCCAGTGAGCGTGTGGTTCAGCAATATGCAACCGAAAGTGCTGCGGCTCATGCGGCTTCGATCACGCAGTTTCGCAACTTTTATACCCAGGAGCTGGTTCCCAGAGCGGTGGAAGGCGGCATGGAGATCACGCACGACTACAAGTTGCGTCACAACGCCCTGCCTTTGCCTGCCACCTTGACAATTGATTTGGGCCACTATTTGTCCAAAGTGGATGGGGGCACCCAAGTGCGCCTGTACAGCGATCAGCCCTTTCCCTGGCGCCTGGCGGAGCGGCAGCTGGACACCTTTCAGCAACAGGCTTTGCTGCACCTCAAAGAGCGTCCTGATGAGCCCTTTGTGCGCGAAGAAATTTTGAACGGTGTCCGTGTGTTGCGTTTTGCGCAGGCCGATCGCATGTTGCCCAAGTGTGTGGCTTGCCACAACAGCTATCCGGGCTCGCCACGCACGGATTGGAAAGTCGGGGATGTGCGCGGGGCACTCGAAGTGATTTTGCCGGTGTCGCAATGGCAAGTGGCCAGCACCGAGGTGCTCAACCGCACTTTTGGCATTTTGCTGGCCCTGCTGTTTGGTGGTTTGTGGCTGATCTGGTTTTCGGTGCGGCGCCTGCGCGGTGCTTTGCTGGATTCACGGCATCTGTCTGCCGAGCGCAAGCAGGCGATTCGTCAATTGAGTGATGAAATCACCGAGCGCAAATCGGTGGAGCTCAGTCTGCGTTTGAGCGAAAGCAAGCTCAACAGCATCTTCAAGTCGGTGCCCGAAGCGATTGTGGTAGCCGATGCCCATGGCCGCATTGTTCAGTGCAACGATGCCACCACAGCGATTTTTGGTTACAGCATGGACCAACTCATGGGGCAACGCATCAATTTGCTGATGAACCCCACCGAGAGCACGCAACACGATGCTTACCTGCAGAGCTACCTCAGCAGTGGCGAGAAAAAACTGATGAATCAGCCCCGCGTTTTGCTGGGGCGCCGTCACGACGGTACGTCGTTCCCGGTGCGTCTGACCATCAATGAAATGCGGGTCGATAATGCACACTTTTTCATCGGTGTGATGCAGGATTTCACAGCCATTCAGGATGCGCAGGACATGCTGGTGGACGCCAAGGACAAGGCCGAGCAGGCCAACCGCCTGCGGGGGGAATTCCTCGCCAACATGAGTCATGAAATCCGCACGCCGATGAATGGCATTTTGGGCATGACCGAGCTGGCGTTGGACACAGAAGACGGCAGGCAGCAAAAGGAGTATTTGACGCTGGCCCGTGATTCGGCCCACCACCTGCTGCACATCATCAATGAAATCCTGGACTTTTCGAAGATTGAGGCCAAAGCCCTGGAGCTGGAGCTTTTGGAGGTGGCCCCGGCGCAATTGATCCGGCACACAGCGCGTTCGCTGGAGCAGCTGGCGCGTGTCAAAGGCGTTGAGTTGAAGGTACAGACCGAGTCATCGCTGCCCGAACTGGTGTGGCTGGATCCGGTGCGCATGCGTCAGGTGCTCACCAACCTGATTGGCAACGCCATCAAGTTCACCGTTCAAGGCAGCGTGACCGTTAAAGCCGAGGCCTTGCCAGGGCCTGATGCGCAGACCCGCCTGTTGTGCATCCGCATCATCGACACAGGCATTGGCTTTGACCCGGCACGCACAGACGCCTTGTTCAGTCCGTTCACGCAGGCCGACGGGTCGGTGACCCGCTCGTTTGGGGGCACGGGGTTGGGTCTGGCAATCACACGCAGCCTGTTGCAGCTCATGGGCGGAGACATCACGGCCCAGAGCCAGCCGGGCCAGGGGGCCACGTTTGTGGCCACTTTGCCTGTGAAATTGGTGGTGCGTGATTTGGCACATGAAGCTGCAGCCAGCCAAGCCAATCAACAAGTTTCAGCCAGCCAGCCGGTGGGGCGGTCCTTGTCCGTGTTGCTGGTGGAAGACCATGACATCAACCGCAAACTGGCTGAAATCATGTTGCAGCGCATGGGCTTTTGTTTTGCCACGGCCAACGATGGGCAGCAAGCGCTGGAATTGCTGGATGAACACCGCTTTGATGTGGTGCTCATGGACGTGATGATGCCCGTGATGGATGGTCTGACGGCTTTGCGTCTGTTGCGTGAAAAAGAAGCCCTGACAGGGCGCCGAACACCCGTCTTGATGGTGACCGCCCACGCGATGACGGGCGACAAGGAGCGGTTTTTGGCGGCCGGTGCGGACGGGTATGTGTCCAAACCAATGTCTCAGGTCGCCTTGCTCAAAGAAATCAACCGGGTGGCGGCAGATCGTCAGGTGGATGCGTCTTGAGCCCCGCAGGGCAAAGTGCTGTGCTCAGGCGCACTTATTGATCCGGCCCTGTGAAGTTTGAAGTGAAAGGCTTTTCTTGGCATAGCGATCAGCTTTGCGATCAGTGTAGGAGCCCCGCCCTCGGGGCGATGGGTGGTGGTCTGCGCGGCTCCATCGCGGCGAGGGCGCCGCTCCTAAAAAAAAGCGCTCATGCAAACTTCATCGGGCCGGATCAATAGGGTGCCTGCCTGAGCCCTTTGCCTGTTCCGTTCAGCTGTGTTCAGGCGCTGGCTTTTTCCAGGTCGCGCAAACGAAAGCGCTGGATCTTGCCCGTGGCGGTCTTGGGCAGCTCGGCCACAAACTCGATGAAGCGCGGGTACTTGTAGGGGGCCAAGCGCTCTTTCACGAATGCCTTGACCTCTTCCTGTGTCAGACTTTGACCGGCTTTGAGCACGATGAAGGCCTTGGTCTTGGTCAGGCCGTCGGTGTCTTCCTTGCCGATCACAGCGGCTTCCAAAATGGCCGGGTGCTGCACCAGGGTGGCTTCGACCTCAAAAGGCGACACATAGATGCCGCTGACCTTGAGCATGTCATCGTTGCGACCTGCATAGGTGTAGTAGCCATCGGGGTCGCGGGTGTACTTGTCGCCGCTTTTGGTCCACACGCCCTGGAAAGTGTCGCGCGACTTTTCGCGGTTGTTCCAGTACATCAGCGCGCTGCTGGGGCCCTGGATGTAGAGGTCGCCAATCTCGTTGTGGCCGGTGACCACGCTGCCGTCTTCGTTGCGCAGCTGCACTTCGTAGCCGGGCACGGCCTTGCCGGTCGTGCCGTAGCGCACGTCGCCGGGGCGGTTGGACAGGAAGACGTGCAGCATTTCTGTGGAGCCGATGCCGTCGATGATTTCGCAGCCAAAGTGATTGGACCAACGCTCACCAATGTCACTGGGCAAGGCTTCGCCGGCTGAGGAACACAGGCGCAGCGCGACCTGTTTCTTGGCGGGCAGGTCGGGGCTGGCCAGCATGCCACCGTAGCCGGTGGGCGCGCCATAAAACACAGTGGGTTGATGCTGAACCATGCGTTTGAAGGTGGCTTGCGGTGTGGGGCGCTCGGCCATCAGCACCACGGTGGCACCCACGCTCAAAGGGAAAGTCAGGGCATTGCCCAGGCCGTAGGCAAAGAACAGCTTGGCTGCTGAGAACACGGTGTCGCTTTCTTTCAGCTCCAGCACGCGCTTGCCGTACAGCTCGGCCGTCCAATACAGGTTGCCTTGGCTGTGCACCGTGCCCTTGGGCTTGCCTGTGGAGCCCGACGAATAAAGCCAGAACGCTGGTTCATCGGCCAGTGTTTGTGCGGGCAACACCGGGGTGTTTTGCGCCACAAAGTCGGCCATGTTGAATTGGCCCTGTGCCAGTGCTGTGGTTGGGCGCGAAACGACCACATGGCGCACTTCGGTTTTGACCAAATCCATGGCCGCTTGCAAGGTGGGCAGCAAGGCCCCCGACACCAGCGCCGCTTGCGCTCGGCTGTTGCTCAGCATGAAGGCGTAGTCTTCGGCCGTCAGCAAGGTGTTGACCGCCACCGGCACCACGCCCGCATACAGCGTGCCCAAAAAGGCCACGACCCAGTCGCTGCTGTCTTGCATGAGCAAGAGCACGCGTTCTTCGCGCTTGAGGCCCATGGCCTGCAGACCACCTGCAAAGCGGCGGATCTGCTCGGTCAACTCGCCATAGGTCAGCGCGCCCTCATCGTCGATCAGCGCGGTTTTGGCAGCGCGGCCAGCGTTGCTGGCGATCAGGTGTTGGGCAAAGTTGAAGTCGGTGCTCGGGGCATTCACGGGCGATGTCATTTTTGTCTCCTCGGGGTGTCTGTGTTGTCGAAATGACCTGTGTTGGCCAATCTTTTGTAGGAGCCGCGCCCTCGCGGCGATCAGCCTGCTGGGGATTTTGACCGCGAGGGCGCGGCGCCTACAAGGGGGGTCAGAGGGCCAGCTTGCCGCCTTGGGCCGCGAGTTGGTCCAGCGCGAGCGAGCTGCCCTGCACCGCTGTGCGGCGGTGGTAGAAGTTGAGCGCCCTGAGGCCCCCCAGCTCTTCGCCGCCACCGGCGCGGCCAGGGCCGCCGTGCAGGCTCATGGGCATCACGTTGCCGTGGCCGCTGTGCAGGGCGGCCACATCGGGCGAAATCGCATGCAACCGGCCGTGGCTGCTGGCCAGCTCGACCGAGGCTTGCGCGGTGAAGACCGGGTCTTCGCTGTAGACCGAGCACACCAGCGAGCCTTCGCCCCGGCGGATCATGGCGTAAGCCTCGTCGATGCTGTCGTAAGGCATCAGGGTGGACACGGGGCCAAACACTTCGACCGCGTGCAGCACTTGGGCCGTCATGGGCGACTCGGTGCCCAGAAGCACCGGGGCCACGCAGGCGCTGTTGGCGTCGGCATCGACCAGACCCGCGGCGCTGCCGTCAAACAGCACGGTGGCTTCGGTTTTGAGCTGGGCCAAGCCCGCCAGCACGCTGGCTTTTTGCTCCTGGCTGACCAGTGCGCCCATGCGCACGGTCTCGTTGCGCGGGTTGCCCACGGTGGTTTTGGCCAGGCGCGCGCCAATGGCCTCAGCGGTGGCTGGGTACAAAGCGCGGGGCACAAAAACGCGGCGAATGGCCGTGCACTTCTGGCCCGATTTGACCGTCATCTCGCGGGCCACTTCGGCCACCAGCAGCTTGAAGGCTTCGCTGTCGGCCGTGGCGTCGGGCGAGAGCAGGGCGCTGTTGAGGCTGTCGGCTTCGATGTTGCAGCGCACCGACAGCTCGGTCACGGCGCGGTGGCTGCGGATGATCTTGCCCGTCTCGGCCGAGCCGGTGAAGCTGACCACGTCAAAGGCCTGCAGCTGGTCCATCAGGCCTGCGGACGATCCGCAAATCACCGACAAAGCGCCCACGGGCAGCACGCCTGCATCGACCACGTCTTTGACCATGCGCTGGGTGAGCCAAGCGGTGGCGGTGGCGGGCTTGATGATGACCGGCACGCCAGCGAGCAGGGCGGGTGCGGCTTTCTCCCACAAGCCCCAGCTGGGGAAGTTAAAAGCGTTGATGAACAGCGCCACGCCGCGCGTGGGCACCTGGATGTGTTGTGTCTGGAAGGCCGGGTCCTTGGCCATGCGGATGCGCTCGCCGTCGAGCAGCAGCGTCGCGTCGCCCAAGGCTGCGCCTTGCTTGGCGTAGTAGCCCAGAGTAAATATGGCGCCGTCGATGTCGACGCCCGAGTCTTTGGCCACGGTGCCGCTGTTGGCGGTGGCGATCTCGTAGTAAGCGTCTCGGTTGGCTTGCAACACTTCGGTGATTTTCGTCAGGAGGGTTGCGCGCTGGCCGTAACTCATGGCACGCAGGGCCGCACCGCCTTGTTCGCGGGCAAAGGCAAAGCCCTCGGCCAAGTCGATGCCTGCGCTCGACACACGGGCCAGCTCGGTGCCCAGCACCGGGTCAAACATCGGCGTGCCAGCGCCGGTGCCGGTTTGCCAGCGGCCTGCGAAAAAGTTGGGGAGCAATGCGGTGGTCATGGGGGGCTTTCCAAGAGTGGTGTGGGCGGGCAGGCCGTGGCATGCAACAAAAAACTGTTCTTGCTGTCCAGTTGGCGGTATAAACAACGATTGATGCACTATTGTGCGTGCCTGCAAGTATGCAATAAAGTGCATGTTTTGGGCTTGTTGAAAATTAAGGGTTTTCCCTTGTCTTTGATCAAAAGTTGAACATGAGCAGTCAAGATTCCACAGTGATGGAACCCAGCGAGCCGGAGACCAAGCGCAGCCCATTTTTGGAGGCGTTGGGCGAGCGCGTGCGCACTTTGCGTTCACGCCAAGGCATGACGCGCCGCGCTGTGGCCCTGTCTGCCGACGTGTCCGAACGCCATTTGGCCAACCTCGAATATGGCACGGGCAACGTCTCGGTTTTGGTGCTGCTGCAGGTGGCGCAAGCGCTGCAATGTTCTTTGGCCGAGTTGTTGGGCGATGTGACGACCACATCGCCTGAGTGGTTGTTGATCCGTGAGTTGCTGGGAAAGCGCAGTGAGGCCGATTTGCGCCGCGCCCGAGTGCAGCTGAGCGAAATGTTTGGCGAAGGTGGCAACGCCCAGGAGCGCAAGAACCGCATCGCCCTGATCGGATTGCGCGGTGCAGGCAAAACTTCACTGGGACAACGCTTGGCCGATGACATGGGCTTTCCGTTCATTGAGCTCAGCCGCGAGATCGAGCAGTTTGCCGGTTGCCAGATCAGCGAGATCCACAACCTGTATGGCGCCAACGCGTACCGCCGCTACGAGCGGCGGGCACTCGAAGAGGCGATCCAGATTTACCCCGAAGTGGTGATCGCCACGCCCGGCGGGCTGGTGTCGGATTCGGCCAACTTCAATTTGCTGCTCTCGCACTGCACCACCGTGTGGCTGCAGGCCGACGCCGCAGACCACATGGGCCGTGTGGCCGCGCAGGGCGACATGCGCCCCATGGCCGCCAGCCGCGAGGCGATGGAAGACCTCAAGCGCATCCTGGAAGGGCGCTCGGCTTTTTATTCCAAAGCCGACTTGGCCATCAACACCAGTGGCCGCAGCGAAGACCAGGCCTTTGACGCCTTGCGTACTTCGGTGCGCCAGCATTTGACGCTGCCGGTTTGAAGGGTGGAAGGAAAATACATTTCCTAGGGTAAATACTTAGTAAATGCAATAAAGTGCATGTTGTGCGGGGTGATGACCTGCACTAAAATTCCGTCCAACATGCACTGAAATGCATTTTCTGACCGAAATCAACATCCACCTTCTTCCACGGAGACACCCACATGACGCAAGCTTTCCAGGTTGACTACCAAACCAACCCTTCCCAATACAAGCACATCCATCTGGCCTTTGATGGCGAGATCGCGACCTTGTCGATCAACATCAACGAAGACGCCGGTATCCGCCCTGGCTACAAGCTCAAGCTCAACAGCTACGACCTGGGTGTGGACATTGAACTGCACGACGCACTGCAGCGCATCCGTTTCGAGCATCCTGAAGTGCGCTCGGTGGTGGTGACCAGCTTGAAGGACCGCGTGTTCTGCTCCGGCGCCAACATCTTCATGTTGGGTGTGTCCACCCACGGCTGGAAAGTGAACTTCTGCAAGTTCACCAACGAAACCCGCAACGGCATCGAAGACTCCAGCAAGCACGACGGCCTGAAATTTGTGGCTGCCCTGAACGGTGCATGTGCTGGCGGCGGCTACGAGTTGGCCCTGGCTTGCGATGAAATCGTCTTGGTCGACGACCGCTCCAGCGCTGTGTCGCTGCCCGAAGTGCCTTTGCTCGGCGTGTTGCCTGGCACCGGTGGCCTGACCCGCGTGACCGACAAGCGCCATGTGCGCCATGACCTGGCCGACATCTTTTGCACCAGCGTCGAAGGTGTGCGCGGCCAAAAAGCCGTGGACTGGCGTTTGGTCGATGCGATCGCCAAGCCGGCTGTGTTCAAAGAAGCCGTCAAAGCCCGTGCCACCCAACTGGCCGCTGGCAGCATCCGCACCGCAGGCGTCAAAGGCGTGGAGTTGACACCGTTGAACCGCACCATCGCGGCCGATGCGTTGACTTACACCAACGTCACGGTGGAGATCGACCGCGCCAAGCGGATCGCCACCTTCACTGTCAAAGCCCCTGCCACAGCGCAACCGACCGACATCGCTGGCATCGAAGCCGCTGGTGTGAACTGGTGGCCTTTGCAGATGGTGCGCGAACTCGACGATGCCATCTTGCACATGCGCACCAACGAACTCGACATCGGCACCTGGGTGCTCAAAACAGCGGGCGACGCTGCGGCCGTGCTGGCGTCTGACGCGACTTTGTTGGCCCACAAAGACCACTGGTTTGTGCGCGAAACCATCGGCCACCTGCGCCGCACCTTGGCACGCATGGACGTGACCTCGCGCAGCCTGTTCGCTCTGATCGAAGAAGGCACCTGCTTTGTGGGCACACTGGCTGAATTGGCTTTCTGCGCCGACCGTGCTTACATGCTGGCCCTGCCCGACGACGAAGCCAAGGCCCCCAAGATCCAACTGAACGAAATGAACTTCGGTTTTTTCCCCATGGTCAACGACCAGACCCGCTTGCAGCGCCGCTTCTATGAAGAAGTGCCTGTCATGGAAGCCGCTCGCGCTGCCATCGGCAAGGCCTTGGACGCTGACGCTGCTCTGGCCCTGGGTTTGGTGACTGCCGCCCCTGACGACATCGACTGGGCTGACGAAATCCGCCTGGCCCTGGAAGAGCGTGCATCCATGTCGCCCGACGCCCTGACCGGTCTGGAAGCCAACCTGCGTTTCGCCAGCCAGGAAAACATGCTGACCCGCATCTTCGGCCGCCTGACCGCTTGGCAGAACTGGATCTTCCAGCGCCCCAACGCTGTTGGCGAAAAAGGTGCCTTGAAGGTCTACGGCAAAGGCGAAAAAGTCCAATTCGACATGAACCGTGTCTGATTCGTTCAGCGTTTGGCGTTGAGCGTTCAGCGTGAAGCTGGTCAATAACGCTCAACGCCTGACTCCCAACGCTCAACGCCGAACGCTCAACGCATAACCCGAAACAACTCAACCCGATTAACCACCCCAGGAGAACATCATGTCCGGTATCAACTACAGCGAAAAAATCCCCAACAACGTCAACTTGAGCGAAGACCGCACCTTGCAGCGTGCGCTCGAGCACTGGCAGCCCAACTACCTGCAATGGTGGAATGACATGGGTCCTGACGGCTCGCAAAACTTCGACGTCTACCTGCGCACCGCCGTGAGCGTGGACCCTCAAGGCTGGGCCCAGTTCGGCCACGTGAAGATGCCCGACTACCGTTGGGGCATTTTCCTGAACCCCGGCGAGCAAGACCGCAAGATCCACTTCGGTGACCACATCGGCGAAGCCGCCTGGCAAGACGTGCCTGGCGAACACCGCGCCAACCTGCGCCGCATCATCGTGACGCAAGGCGACACCGAGCCAGCGTCTGTGGAGCAACAGCGCCACCTGGGCCTCACGGCCCCCAGCCAGTACGACCTGCGCAACCTGTTTCAGGTGAACGTGGAAGAAGGCCGCCACCTGTGGGCCATGGTCTACCTGCTGCACAAATACTTCGGCAAGGACGGCCGTGAAGAAGCCGAAGGCCTCCTGGAGCGCAACAGCGGCAACCAAGACAACCCCCGCATCTTGCAGGCCTTCAACGAGAAGACCCCTGACTGGTTGTCGTTCTTCATGTTCACTTACTTCACCGACCGTGACGGCAAGTTCCAGTTGTGCGCCTTGGCCGAGTCGGCATTCGACCCACTGGCCCGCACCACCAAGTTCATGCTGACCGAAGAAGCGCACCACATGTTTGTGGGCGAGTCCGGTGTGAGCCGCACCATCCAGCGCACCGTCGATGTGATGAACGAACTCAAGACCGACGACGTGGCCAAGCTGCGCGCTGCCGGCGTGATCGATTTGCCCACCATCCAGCGTTACATCAACTTCCACTTCTCGGTGACCATCGACCTGTTCGGTGCCGACCAGTCGTCGAATGCGGCCACCTTCTACAGCTCCGGCTTGAAAGGCCGTTACGAAGAAGGCAAGCGTGGTGATGACCACATCCTGAAGGGCAACAGCTACAAGATCTTGTCGGTCGAAGACGGCAAGCTGGTCGAAAAAGAAGTGCCGATGCTCAACGCTTTGAACGAAGTGCTGCGCGACGACTACATCACCGATTCCAAAGGCGGCATTGACCGTTGGAACCGCGTGATTGCCAAGGCTGGCATTCCTTTCACCTTGAAGGCACCGCACAAAGCCTTCCACCGCAACATCGGCTCTTTGTCCGGCTCCAAGATCACGCCCGACGGCCAAGTGGTGACCGACGAGCAGTGGATGGCGCAAGTGGGCGAGTGGCTGCCCACCAATGAAGACCGCGCTTATGTGGCCAGCCTGATGGGCCGTGTCGTCGAGCCAGGCAAGTTCGCCAACTGGATCGCACCACCCGTCATGGGCATCAACCGTCAGCCCGTGGACTTTGATTACGTCCGTTTTAACTGATTGATTCCTTGATCGACTGCTGCCTCCATGTTGGGGGCGGCAGTTGACAGAGGAAGGGGCGGGTTCCTCATACTGGGGTACCAGAAATCGTCACCCGCCCCTTCCCCTGTCAACTGCATGAGTGCGCACAGCGCACAAACACCGGTAGACTGCCGAGGCTAAAACTGGCACAGAGCGACGGCATGGCCTGGGGCCGGGCGCCGATTTCTGGTACCCCAGTATGAGGCGCCCGGCCCCAGGCCATGCCGTTGCGGACCACGCAGACCCCAAAGACAAAACACCCGAAAGTCAAGACATGAGCACCGAAGCAACGCTGATCAAACAGCACGTCATCGACCCCGAGATCTGCATCCGCTGCAACACCTGCGAAGCGATCTGCCCGGTGGGTGCGATCACGCACGACTCGCTCAACTACGTGGTCAAGGCCGACATCTGCAACCTCTGCATGGACTGCATCTCGCCATGCCCTACAGGCTCGATTGACAACTGGCGCATGATGCCCAAGGCCAAGGCCTACAGCATCGAAGAACAACTCAAGTGGGACGAGCTGCCTGCTGAACTGAGTGCCGAAGAACTGGCCGAAGCAACAGGTGACACGGGTGGCGGTGATGCCGCTGTCGCAGAACAAGAAGCACAAGCCGCTGTGCAAGCTGCCGCCTCTTCGGCATCGGCAGCCACAACCGCTGTCGCTTCGGGCTTCAATTCGGCCCAGTTCGGTGCGACCATTCCCCCTTGGTCGGCCGCCCACGCCTACACCAACCTCTATGGCCCCAAAGCTGCCGACAAAACCATCACCGCCACCGTCACGGGCAACCTGCGCGTGACCGAAGTCGGCAAAGACTACGACACCCACCACATCGTGCTCGATTTCGGCAACCTGCCTTTCCCGGTGCTCGAAGGCCAATCGATTGGCATCTTGCCTCCCGGCGAAGACGCCAAAGGCAAGCCGCACCATGCGCGCCAGTACTCGATTGCCAGCCCCCGCAACGGCGAGCGGCCAGGCCACAACAACTTGTCGCTGACCATCAAGCGGGTGCTCGAAGACCACGACGGCAAGCCTGTGCGCGGTGTGGGCTCCAACTACATGTGCGACCTCAATGTGGGCGACAAGGTGCAGGTGATTGGGCCGTTCGGTGCCAGCTTCCTGATGCCCAACCACCCCAAGAGCAACATCGTCATGATCTGCACCGGCACAGGCTCTGCGCCCATGCGCGCCATGACCGAATGGCGTCGCCGCCTGCGCGCCAGCGGCAAGTTTGAAGGCGGCAAGCTGATGCTGTTTTTCGGCGCCCGCACGCCCGCTGAGTTGCCGTACTTTGGACCGCTGAACAACCTGCCCAAAGACTTCATCGACATCGAATTTGCTTTCTCGCGCGAAGCAGGCAAAACAAAACGCTACGTGCAGGACGCCCTGCGCGACCGCGCTGCCGATGTGGCGGCCCTGCTCAAAGACGGCAACACCTGTTTCTATGTGTGTGGCCTCAAGAGCATGGAAGAGGGCGTGGTCATGGCCTTGCGTGACATCGCACAAAACGCGGGCTTGGATTGGGAAGCGTTGGGTCAGTCCCTCAAGCAACAAGGTCGACTGCATCTGGAAACTTACTGATTCAATTGATTTTTTTTATAGGGCTCAGTGAAAAATTGGATTCAGTCATTGGTCATGGTTATCCCTTGCCTTGAGGTGAATCAGTGATTCATGTAAGTTTTCATTCAGCTTTGGCGCAGATTCTCAACGTTCACTTGATCTCGGCCGTGTTGGCTTAGACCAGCATCCATGAACCTTTGGAGTATTTGCATGACGACTCAATCGCCTGGTTGGTTGGACAAAGAACGGATCATCGCCGGCCCCGGCTTTAACCGTTGGTTGGTTCCCCCTGCTGCCTTGGCCATTCACCTGTGCATTGGCATGGCGTATGGTTTTTCGGTGTTTTGGTTGCCGCTGTCCAAAGCGATCGGCATCAAGGATGCAGTCAAATGTGGCCCTGATGTGGGGTTCTGGGCGCAACTCTTCACCACCAGCTGCGACTGGCAAATTTCAACCTTGGGGTGGATGTACACCCTGTTCTTCGTGTTGCTGGGCACCAGTGCGGCCACTTGGGGTGGCTGGCTTGAACGTGCCGGTCCTCGCAAGGCGGGTGTCGTTTCGGCGCTGTGCTGGTGTGGCGGCATGCTGCTGTCGGCCTTGGGCATTTACCTGCACCAGTTCTGGTTGATGATTGTCGGCTCCGGCATCATCGGCGGCATTGGTTTGGGATTGGGCTACATCTCGCCGGTTTCGACCTTGATCAAGTGGTTCCCCGATCGCCGCGGCATGGCCACGGGCATGGCCATCATGGGCTTTGGCGGCGGCGCAATGATTGGTTCGCCTTTGGCCGCTGACCTGATGAAGTATTTCGCCACCCCCACCGACGTGGGCGTGATGCAAACCTTCATCGTCATGGCCTTGGGGTACTTCGTGTTCATGATGGCGGGCGCTCTGGGTTACCGGGTGCCTGAAACGGGCTGGAAGCCAGCGGGCTGGACGCCACCCCCTGCCCAAGTGAACAACGCCATGATCACGCAGCGTCACGTGCATGTGAGCAAGGTCTGGGGCATTCCCCAGTTCTGGCTGATCTGGATGGTGCTGTGCATGAACGTGAGCGCAGGCATCGGTGTGATTGGCATGGCTTCGCCCATGCTGCAAGAAGTTTTTGGTGGCACCTTGATCGGTGTCCCTGCAAAGTTTGGTGATCTGGACAAGGACCAACTCAAAGCCATTGCCACGGTGGCTGCGGGTTTCACTGCGCTCTTGAGCTTGTTCAACATCGGTGGCCGCTTTTTCTGGGCCAGCCTGTCTGACAAACTGGGCCGCAAGCTGACCTACATCGTGTTCTTTGTGCTCGGTGGCGTGCTGTATTTCAGTGTGCCAGGCAGCGCCGCAGCGGGCAGCATTGTGTTGTTTGTGGCCGCCTTCTGCATCATTTTGAGCATGTACGGCGGTGGCTTCGCGACCGTGCCGGCTTACCTGGCCGACATTTTTGGCACACAAATGGTGGGCGCCATCCATGGCCGCTTGCTCACGGCATGGGCTACGGCGGGTGTGCTCGGCCCGGTGGTGGTGAACTACATGCGCGAATACCAACTGGGCTTGGGCATCCCGCGTGAGCAGGTTTACAACCAAACCATGTACATCCTGGTGGGCATGCTGGTGGTGGGCTTGATTTGCAACTTGCTGGTCAAACCGCTGAACGACAAATGGTTCATGACGCCAGACGAGCTGGCGCACGAAAAACGCCTGGCCCACGAAAAGGCGGTCGCCTCTGAAGTGGTGCGCGGTGGCGAAGCCTCAGGGTCGGATGCGGTGAGTCCCATGTTCGTGGCATTGGCTTGGGTGGCTGTTGGCATCCCCTTGGCTTGGGGCATCTACAGAACCTTGCTCAGCGTCGCGAAGTTCTTCGCCTGATGCGCCCAACACCGCGTCGGTAAAGCGCCTGCTCAAGCCCCGCTGTCGCAGTCATTGCGTTTGCGGGGCTTTTTGGTTTTGGCGAAACTGCCTTGGTGCGCATATGTTTCAATGGACGATCCATGCAAAATTCTCAAAGTTCAGTTCCCCATTCGTCGTCTGCCGTGACCTTGGCCACGGTCGACGACATGCGCCAGCGCATCCGCTCCAAAAGCAAACTCAAAGGCCGTCAAACTGACGATGCCTCTTTGGCCGCCGTGCGCGAATTGTTGGGTGCGGCACCCCATCGGCGTGATCTGTTGATCGAACACTTGCATGTGCTCAATGACCATTTCGGCGGGCTGCACGATCACCATCTGGTGGCGCTGGCCAAAGAGATGAACATCCCGATGGCCGAGGTGTACGAGGTCGCCACCTTCTATCACCACTTTGAAGTGATCAAGGGTGACGACGTCGCGCCGGGCTTGACTGTACGGGTCTGTGATGGCCTGAGCTGTGAGCTGGCGGGGGCGCAAGACTTGTTGGCCCGATTGCCCCAAATTTTGGGTTCAGGCGATGTGCGTGTGATCGCAGCGCCCTGCATTGGCCGCTGTGAGCAAGCGCCTGCAGTGGTGGTGCACCAGCATCCCGTGCCCTTTGCGACCACCGAGGCGGTGGCCAAGGCAGTCACTGCCAACTTGCACGGCCACCCCAAGGCGGCAGACCAAGCGCAGTTCGATGCGGCAGCGTTGGCAGAACAAGCGGTCTCGCCTGTGTCCGATGTGAGCACCGCGCCCGCCTATGTGGGCATGGACGCGTATTTGGCCCAAGGCGGTTACGCCTTGCTCAAGGACGTCGCTTCGGGTCGTCTCGACGCCGAGTCGTGCATCCAAGCCATGGAAGACTCGGGCCTGCGCGGCTTGGGTGGCGCAGGCTTCCCGGCCGGGCGCAAGTGGCGCATCGTGCGCGACCAAATCGCTCCCAAACTGATGGCGGTGAACATTGACGAGGGTGAGCCTGGCACCTTCAAAGACCGCACTTATCTGGAGCGCGACCCGCACCGTTTTTTGGAAGGCATGCTGGTGGCCGCGCAGGTGGTGGGCATTGACGCTTGCTACATTTATTTGCGTGACGAATACCACGGCTGCCGCGAACTGCTGGAGGCCGAGTTGGCCAAGTTGCAGGCGAACCCGCCTTGCAAATTGCCCTTGATCGAGCTGCGTCGCGGTGCCGGTGCCTACATCTGTGGCGAAGAGTCCGCCATGATCGAAAGCATTGAAGGCAAACGGGGTGAGCCGCGCATGCGCCCGCCTTACATCGCGCAAGTGGGCCTCTTTGGCCGCCCGACGCTGGAGCACAACTTCGAAACCCTGTTCTGGGTGCGCGACATCGTGCAGCGGGGGCCGCAATGGTTCAGTGGCTTTGGCCGCAATGGGCGCAAAGGCTTGCGCAGTTTCAGTGTCAGCGGACGCGTCAAACACCCCGGGGTGAAACTCGCACCAGCGGGCATCACTGTCAAAGAGTTGATCAACGAATACTGCGGTGGCATGGCCCCAGGCCATGAGCTGTATGCCTATTTGCCAGGTGGCGCTTCGGGCGGCATTTTGCCCGCCAGCATGGGTGACATTCCACTCGACTTTGACACCCTGCAGCCGTATGGCTGCTTCATCGGTTCAGCGGCCGTGATCGTGTTGGGACACCAAGACAAAGCGCGAGATGCTGCTTTGAACATGATGAACTTCTTTGCCCACGAAAGCTGCGGGCAGTGCACGCCATGCCGGGTGGGCACGGCCAAAGCGGCCGCATTGATGGACGCCCAGGTGTGGGACAACGCCACACTGGAGGACCTCAATGGGGTGATGACCGATGCCTCCATTTGTGGTCTCGGTCAAGCGGCGCCCAATCCGGTTCGCTGCGTCCAGAAATATTTTCCTCAGGAAATTGGAGCATCGCTGTGAACGCACCGACCTCTTTGTCCGAAGTGACCCCGAAAACCGTCGAATTCAAGCTCGACGCCCAAACCATCCATGCTTATGAGGGCGAAACCATCCTCAAGGCCGCCAAGCGCCATGGCATCGATATTCCCCACCTTTGCTACAAGGACGGGTACCGCGCCGACGGCAATTGCCGCGCTTGTGTGGTCGAGATCGCAGGCGAACGCACACTGGCCCCCAGTTGCTGTCGCAGTGCCACCGAGGGCATGCAAGTGCAGGCCCAAAGTGAGCGCGCTGTCAAAAGCCAAAAGATGGTGCTGGAGATGCTGCTGTCTGACATGCCCGACGTGGGACACAAATGGAACGACGCTGACGTGACCGGTCAGGGTGCAGCCACCGACACGGGGCAGCACGGTGAACTGAGCGACTGGGCCAGCCGCATGGACGTGACGGTGCGCCCTGAGCTGAAAGC
This sequence comes from Limnohabitans sp. T6-5, assembly GCF_003063315.1. Taxonomy (GTDB): domain Bacteria; phylum Pseudomonadota; class Gammaproteobacteria; order Burkholderiales; family Burkholderiaceae_C; genus Limnohabitans_A. Next base: position 958,139 of record NZ_NERV01000001.1, on the reverse strand, counting down.
CCTGCGCCGCGAACAGCCCGAGACCGATGTCTCCCATCCCGCCATGGCCGTGAATCTGGACGCTTGTATCCAGTGCAACCGCTGCGTTCGTGCTTGCCGTGAAGAGCAGGTCAATGGCGTCATTGGTTACGCCTCGCGCGGCGCGCACAGTGAAATCGTGTTTGACCTGGGCGATGCCATGGGCGACAGCACCTGCGTGGCTTGCGGTGAATGTGTGCAGGCCTGCCCCACAGGTGCCCTGATGCCCAAAACCCAAGTGGGCACGCAAGTGGTCGACAAAAAGGTCGATTCGGTGTGTCCATTTTGCGGCGTGGGTTGTTTGTTGACTTACAACGTCAAAGACAACGTGATCGTGAGTGTGGACGGGCGCGATGGCCCCGCCAACCACAACCGCCTCTGTGTCAAAGGGCGATTTGGCTTTGACTACGCCGCCAGCCCACAGCGCCTGACAGTGCCCTTGATCCGCAAGGACGGGGTTTCCAAAGACCCAGAGTTGCTCAACCGCTTGAACCGCGACAGTGCCGATTGGTCCGAGGTGTTCCGCGAAGCCACTTGGGAAGAAGCCCTGGCCTTGGGCGCTGGCCAATTGAAACAATTGCGTGACCAGTTTGGCCCCAAGGCCTTGGCCGGATTCGGTTCCGCCAAAGGCAGCAACGAAGAAGCCTACTTGTTCCAAAAATTGGTGCGCACCGGATTTGGCTCCAACAACGTCGACCACTGCACACGCTTGTGCCATGCCTCCAGTGTGGCCGCTTTGCTGGAAGGCGTAGGCTCAGGTGCAGTGAGTAACCAAGTGAATGACGTGGAGCATTCAGACTTGATTTTTGTCATTGGCTCCAACCCGACGGCCAACCACCCTGTGGCCGCGACCTGGATGAAAAATGCCGCCAAGCGCGGCGCCAAAATCGTGTTGGCCGATCCCCGGGTCACCGACATTGGCAAACACGCCTGGCGCACCTTGCAATTCAAGCCCGACACCGATGTGGCCATGCTCAATGCGCTCATCCATGTGGTGATCGAAGAAGGCTTGGTCGATCAGGACTTCATTGCCCATCGTGCCAACAATTACGAAGCTCTGAAAGAGAACGTCAAAGGCTACAGCCCTGAGGCGATGGCGCCCATTTGCGGCGTGCCCGCAGAAACCTTGCGCGAAGTGGCACGCGAGTTTGCCAAAGCCAAAGGCGCCATGATTTTGTGGGGCATGGGCGTGAGCCAGCACGTCCACGGCACCGACAACGCCCGTTGCTTGATCGCCTTGGTCACCGTGACGGGCCAGATCGGCAAACCCGGCTCGGGTCTGCACCCTTTGCGTGGCCAGAACAACGTGCAAGGTGCATCGGACGCGGGTTTGATCCCGATGATGTTCCCCAACTACCAACGCGTGACCAACGGGGCGGCGCACGCCTGGTTTGAAGACTTCTGGAGCACCCCGCTGGATGCCCAACCGGGCTACACGGTGGTGGAGATCATGCACAAGATCCTGGCACCCGAGACCGATGCGCACAAGGTGCGCGGCATGTACATCATGGGCGAGAACCCCGCCATGAGCGACCCGGACTTGAACCATGCCCGCCACGCGCTGGCATCGCTCGACCATTTGGTGGTGCAGGACATCTTCATGACCGAAACCGCCTGGCTGGCCGATGTGGTGTTGCCCGCGACCGCTTGGCCCGAGAAAAACGGCACCGTCAGCAACACCGACCGCATGGTGCAATTGGGCAAGCAAGCGATTGACCCGCCCGGCCAGGCCAAACCCGATTTGTGGATCATCCAGCAGATGGCTGAGCGCATCGGGGCCCATGCCTCGCACACCCTGTCGACCCCCGTGGGGGATTGGGGCCGTGGCCGTCCACTGGCCTGCGGCTACGAAGGCGAATTCGATGGCGTGGCCGAGGTCTATGACGAAATGCGCCGGGCCATGCACTCCGCCATCTCGGGCATCACTTGGGAACGTTTGCAGCGCGAGTCCAGCGTGACTTACCCTTGCTTGACCGCCGATGACCCGGGTGCCCCCACGGTGTTCATTGACCATTTCGCGACCGAAGACGGCCGCGTGAATCTGGTGCCCGCTGACATCATTCCCGCTAACGAGCGGCCCGATGCCCAATACCCCTTTGTGCTGATCACCGGCAGACAACTGGAGCACTGGCACACGGGCAGCATGACCCGGCGTGCCACCGTGCTCGACGCCATTGAGCCCATGGCCACGGCATCGATGTGCGCCAGCGATTTGGCTCAGCTGGGTTTGAGTACGGGCGATGTGCTGACAATCCAGTCCCGCCGCGGTCAAGTCACCCTGCATGTCAGGCGCGACGATGGCACACCCCAAGGTGCGGTGTTTGTGCCCTTTGCGTATTACGAAGCGGCGGCCAACCTGATGACCAATGCAGCGCTGGACCCTTTCGGGAAAATTCCCGAGTTCAAGTATTGCGCAGTCGCCATCCGGGCTGGGGGTGATCTTTCGGTGGTGCAGGGTTACGCTCAGCAAGCAACGACCAGCCCTTGACATGGCGGGCCCCATGCCCCGCACATGACGCCCTGGTCGTGCGCTGACCGCATAATCTGCGGCTTGAAAGTCATCAAGGAGGGGGAATTGCACCCCCTTTTGAATATGACTGCTGACAGCCAAGGAGAGCTTTTTTGATCCCAGACGTGCAAACCATCTTCTGGATGGACGCGTTCCTTTATTTGATGTTGCATGCTGCCATTTGGTATGGCTTGGCGCGTTTTCGCAGCCAGCTGGTCTCTTTGTGGAGTCTGTCAGGCATCTTCAGTGCACTGAGCCTGTGTGTGTTTGGCAGCCGGGGATGGCTGAGTGATGACACGGTGGTCGTCTTGGGCGTCTTGCTCATGGCTTTGGGCAACTGGGGGCGGCAAATTGCCCTGCGCTCCTTGGCAGATGCCGCCCCCACATCCTGGCTGTGGGTGCATGGCCTGCTGAATCTGGCTTTTCTGGCGGGCAGCTATACGCTGCAGTTTTCAGGCGCATCTGTCGAAGTGGTCATGTTGGTTTTTTATGGCTATTTCACCTTCAATTGCTTTGAATATTTTGTGTCTGGTCAGCGCATCGGAGTTGAGCACGACACGATTGGGGCGACCTCGGTCAAGGCGGCGGGGGGCGTGCTGACCGTCAGCTTGGGCATCAAGACGTTTGCGTTGTTGATGGGGTGGGGAGCCACCGAACTTTACGACGTGTCCTGGGACCAGTTCATTGTGTTTGCCGGGCAGTTTGTGGCGATCAGCATGTTGAATGTGGGCTTCATGCAGATCTTTATCGATCAGACGCACCGTGCACGCTTGCAGGCTGAGCAGCAATTGGCGCGCGAACAAGAGCGCGCCTCCTTGTTTCAGCAACATTCGGACGACTTGGGCGCCTTGCTGCGTGAGCGCGAGGAAATCATCCGTCAGCTGACCCTGTCCAACAAAAGCGCAGGCATGGGGGCGCTGGTGGCCAGTTTTGCCCATGAGCTTAACCAGCCATTGACCGCGACGATGCTGCATGCGGAATTGGTACAAAGCAAACTGTCAACAGCCATGGTGGAGCAGACACAGCCGGATCTGAAAACGCTCAAGACCGTCGCCGATGCCATCGTCAAAAATACCCAGCGTTCAGGGGACATCATTCGCAAGCTCAGGAACTTGTTTCGCATGGGCAAAGGCGAATACACGCGCATGGATTTTGAGCGCCTGGTGATGGATGTGATTGATTTGGTGAGTTTCAAAATGCTGGAGTCTGAAATTCGGCTGAGCACTGAATTTGATGAAAATTTCCGTTTGACGGGCGATGCGACCCAATTGCAACAAGTGGTGCTGAATTTGCTGAACAACGCGATCGATGCCATGTTGGAGTCCCCTGTTCGCTATCCGCATTTGAAGGTTCACGGTCAAGTTCTCCAAGATCATCTGGAGTTGCATGTGCAAGACAATGGCATGGGCATCGACCCTGAGCGCGCCGACGATGTGTTCAGCTTGTTCAAAACCACCAAGTCCCAAGGCATGGGGGTGGGCTTGTGGCTCAGCAAATCGATCATCGAGTCGCATGGTGGCAAGCTGACATTCAAGTCCGAACCAGGGAAGGGGACGGTGTTCACCCTGAGCTTGCCCACCATCGATTACGCGCTCTTGTAAAGCAGAAAGGTCTTATGTCCGCACAAGTTTTGACCACGGTGGCAGTGCTGATGCGCCAGGAGGCCTTGCAAGGCCCCATGGCCCGCTGGCAGGCCACGCGTTGGGTGCTGGACGATTTGGTGCCGCACGAAGACAGTTTTGGTGCTGAGCCGCGCTGTTTGCGCGAAAGCGGGCTGGAGTCCTTGTGGCTTTACCCTGGTTGGCCAGTCGAGTTGTTCACCGATGATGCCGAGGGCTATTGGCTGAACCTGAGCTCGACCACGCCTTGCTTTTTTGTGATGTGGCGCTTGCAAGAGCGTGAGGGCCAGGAGCCGGTGGCCGTGCCCCAGGCGGTGAGTTTGAGTTACCACGATGCCGGGCGCTGGCTGGATGCGCAGGAAACGGTCGAGACCGTCCCTGCGCCTCCGGTGGTGTTGGCGGCCTTGCGTGATTTCGTGCAACAACACTTTGTGCCCGAGGTCAAAAAACGTCAGCGCCCACAAAGTTTCCAAGGCTTGACCGATCGCTTTGGGCAGCCCGCATCGGTCAGCACCACAGAAAAACGCCGAGGCCCCGGCGGCGGTGGGGCGGGCGCATGAGCGATCATTTTTTCAGCCGCTGGTCGCGCCGCAAGCAGGCAGCCGCACAAGGTTTACCTGCCGATGAGCCCGATCAACCATTGGCCCAACCAGGCGCAGGGGAAGGGCGCGAGGGCTTGCCTGCAGAGGGTGACGTGCCTCAAGACCCGCATGCAAGCGGTGTCAATGCGCCCCCCGAAGCGACAGCCGCCGAGGCTTTGCCCACGCTGCAAGACGCACAAGCCCTGACGCCATCGTCGGACTTTCAGTCGTTCATGCGCCAGGGCGTGCCCGCTGAGGTGCGAAATGCAGCGGTCAAAAAGCTGTTCACCGATCCGCATTTCAACGTGATGGACGGCCTGGACATCTACATTGGGGACTACAGCACGCCAGACCCGCTGCCCGCGGGCATGCTGGAAAAAATGGTGGGCGCCCAGTTTTTGAATCTGGTGCCGCCGGAGCGCGAACAGGGTGATCCGGTGAGCACTGAAATGCCGCCCCATGAAAACCCTGCTGTGGACTCGGTGGCGACAGCACAGACCGCACTTGTGGCACAGTCGCCGCATTCGCAGGTTCGAGAACCTGACACGCAACGGTCACCGAGTGAACATGACAACCCTGATTTGCAACTGCAACCAAACCATGCCCCTGCAAGCCCAGACGCTGGGCAAAGCACTGGGTGAAGACCTGACGCTACACAGCACTTTGTGCCGCCGTGAGGCCGGGAACTTTCAAAAAGCCGTGAAAACCGGCGACACCGTCGTCGTGGCCTGTACCCAGGAAAAACGCCTGTTCTCCGAGCTGGCGGAGCAAACCGAAGGCGCCATTTCCCCCATTCGCTTTGTCAACATCCGTGAAACCGGCGGCTGGGGCCGCGAAGCCGCGCACGCCATGCCCAAAATGGCCGCTTTGTTGGCAGCAGCCCGCCTGCCTGAACCTGAGCCGGTGCCCACGGTCACCTACAAAAGCGCAGGGCGCTTGCTCATCATCGGCGCTGTGGATGCCGCCGAACGCGCCGCCAGCTTCTTGTCGGATGCGATGCAAGTCACGGTGTTTGCCCAGGGTCCCGGCAACGCTGGTGGCAGCCAAGAGCGGCGATTCCCGGTGCTGGCTGGGCGCTTGCAAAGTCTCAAGGGCTGGCTGGGCGTCTTTGATGTGGCCTGGGATGCGAGCAACCCGATTGATCTGGACCTGTGCACCCGATGCAATGCCTGCGTGTCCGCTTGCCCGGAGCAGGCCATTGGCCTGGATTACCAGGTGGACTTGTCGCGTTGCACTTCGCACCGCGACTGCGTCAAGGCTTGTGAGGCCGCTGGCGCCATCGATTTCATGCGTGACGCCCGGCCACAAACCGAACGCTTTGACGTGGTGCTTGATCTGCGTGGTGCCCAGGCATCGCCGACCTTCCACACGCACGCCCTGCCGCAGGGTTACTTCCGCTGGGACGGCCAGGACCTGCAAACCTTGCTCAAGGTGCGCGAGCTGGTGGGCGAGTTTGAAAAGCCCCGCTTCTTTGCCTACAAACAAAAGCTCTGCGCCCACAGCCGCAACGAACAAGTCGGCTGCAGCGCCTGCATCGACATTTGCTCGGCCGAGGCGGTCAGTTCGGACAAAAGCCGCCAGCAGATCGTGGTCAACCCCCACCTGTGCGTGGGCTGTGGCGCCTGTACTACGGCTTGCCCCACGGGCGCACTGACCTACGCCTATCCACGCCCGGCAGAGCAGGGCGCCAAAATCCGCACCTTGCTCACGACGTATCAGGCTGCTGGGGGGCGCGATGCCGTGCTGCTATTGCACAGCCAGGTCAAAGGCCAGGCCTTGATCGATGAACTCGGCCGGGGCGCACAACTTCAGGTCATGCAGGGCGTGCCCGCCCGTGTGCTGCCTGTGGCCTTGTGGCACACGGCCAGTGTGGGTCTGGAATTGTGGCTGTCGGCCGTGGCTTATGGCGCGCGGCAGGTGCTGGTGCTGCTGACCGACGAAGAGGCGACGCAGTATCGCGCCGCGCTCACGGAGCAAATGGCGGTGGCCCAGAGCCTGTTGCAGGGGCTGGGTTATGCCGGGGTGCATTTCCAGCTGATCGAAGCCGGGCACCCGCAATCGCTGGATGCGGATTTGCAGCGCTTGGCCGGGCGCAGCGTGAAGGCGCCAGCGGGGCCTGCTGTGGTTGCGCGCCATGCGGTGCAAGCTGAAAAACGCAGCAACCTGGAGTTGGCACTTGACCACCTGATGGCCCAGTCCCCGGTCATGTCGCAGGAGGCTGCAAGTCGTCCGCAGGCCTTGGCCTTGCCTGCGGCGGGCGCACCTTTCGGGGCCATTGTGGTGGATGGCTTCAAATGCACTTTGTGCATGAGCTGTGTGGGGGCCTGCCCATCGTCGGCCTTGCAAGACAACCCCCAGCAGCCCGAGATCAAATTCATCGAGAAGAACTGCGTGCAGTGCGGCCTGTGTGCCACGACCTGCCCGGAGCAGGCCATTCGCTTGCAGCCGCGTCTGTCGCTCTTGCCCGAGCGGCACCAAGCCCGTGTGCTGCACAACAGCCCACCCTATGGTTGCGTGCGTTGCGGCAAACCCTTTGGCACCGTGAAGGCGATCGAAACCATGCTGGGTCGTCTGGCGGGGCACAGCATGTTCCAGGGCGCGGCGCTGGAGCGACTCAAGATGTGTGGCGACTGCCGCGTGGTGGACATGTTCACTGACGCCGATCAGGTGCGCGTGGCACCTGCCAATGACAAACCCCTGTGATGGAATCAGACATGAGCACAGACTTGCACCTGTCCGCCGTACCCGGCAATGCGCTGGATGAAGAGACGGCTCGCGCCGAAATTTACGGGCTGCTGTCCCAACTGTATTACCAGGCGCCCAGCGCCGATTTGCTCAGCCTCTTGCAGGTGGCCGTGACCGAGGCGCCCGATGCCGGGGCCTTTTTGGAAGAATCCTGGCGCTACCTCGTGGCCTGTGCCCGCAGCCTGGATGAGACACGCATTGCCAACGAATACAACAGCCTGTTTGGCGGCGTGGGCAAGCCCGAGGTGTATTTGTTTGGCTCGCACTATTTGAGCGGTTTCCTCAATGAAAAACCCCTGGTCAGGTTGCGCAATGATTTGGCTGAATTGGGTTTGGGCCGCAGCCATGAGATGCCCGAAACCGAGGACCATGTGGCCTATGTGATGGAGGTCATGCGCTACCTGATTGCCGGTGAGGACGTGTCGGTGGCCAACCTGACGCAACAGCAAGCGTTCTTCACTCAGCATGTGCAGCCTTGGGTGCCCGCTTTGTGTCAGGCGCTGGCGGCCCACCCCCGGGCTGTTTTTTATGCCCGTGTGGCCGCGTTCACGGCCGCTTTTGTGAGTGTGGAGACCCAGGGTTTTGATCTTTTGGATGGCAGCCGTTGAAAAGATTTTTTGTCCACCTACCGGTTTACCCCGATGGTTTGGACATCACCCATCGATAATATCGACCGTTATGCAAAGGTTTGCCTAGGTCCGTGCGCTTTTGCCCCCCACAGTTCAGGAGAAAAACCATGAGCGAAAAATCTTCACCCGTATCGCGTCGCAGCTTGTTTGCGGGCGCAGCAACTGTTGGCGCCGTGGCGGCTGCAGCCAGTGTCTTGCCGACCGTGATCAAGAACAATCTGCCCGCAGCGCCTGCCATGGCCTTGCCCAAGCCTGAGCGCGGTGGGGGTTACAGCCTGAGCGAACACGTCCAGCGCTACTACAAGACCACCCGCATTTGATTCATTTTTATTCTTTTCCCAACTGGAGCCCTCCATGTTGCTGACCAAAAAACAATCCGGTGCCTCAGGCGCTGCCCCTTCTGCTTTTGTTCACAGTTTGCGCCGTGGCTTGTCGCAAGCCTTGCCGACACTGGACCGCCGCAGCTTTTTGCGCCGTTCTGGCCTGGGCGTGGGCGTTGGCCTGGCCGCCTCACAGCTGAGCCTGGTGCAAAAAGCCCATGCCGCCGGCGGTGTGGACAACATTGGCAAAGGCAAGGTCGAAGTCAAGCGCACCGTGTGCACCCACTGCTCGGTAGGCTGTGCCGTCGACGCCGTGGTTGAAAACGGCGTCTGGGTGCGTCAGGAAGCCGTGTTCGATTCGCCCATCAACCTGGGCGCCCATTGCGCCAAAGGTGCTGCCTTGCGTGAGCACGGCCATGGCGAGTACCGCCTGCGTTACCCCATGAAGTTGGTGAACGGCAAGTACGAGCGCATCAGCTGGGACACCGCCCTGACTGAGATCAGCGCCAAGATGCTGGAGCTGAAAAAAGCCAGCGGCCCGGACAGCGTGTATTTCATCGGCTCGTCCAAGCACAACAATGAACAGGCGTACCTGATGCGCAAGTTCGTGAGCTTCTGGGGCACCAACAACTGCGATCACCAGGCCCGTATTTGCCACTCCACCACGGTGGCCGGTGTGGCCAACACCTGGGGTTATGGCGCCATGACCAACTCGTACAACGACATGCAAAACAGCAAGGTCGCTTTGTACATCGGCTCCAACGCGGCCGAAGCCCACCCCGTGTCGATGCTGCACATGCTGCACGCCAAGGAAAACGGCTGCAAGATGATCGTGGTCGATCCGCGCTTCACCCGCACCGCCGCCAAGGCCGACGAATACGTGCGCATCCGCTCGGGCACCGACATCCCATTCTTGTTTGGCGTGCTGTACCACATCTTCAAGAATGGCTGGGAAGACAAAAAATACATCAATGACCGCGTGTACGGCATGGACGCTGTCAAGGCCGATGTCATGGCCAAGTGGACACCCGACAAGGTCGAAGAGGCCTGCGGCGTCAAAGAAGAGCAAGTCTTCAAGATCGCCAAGATGCTGCACGAGAACAACCCCGGCACCATCGTCTGGTGCATGGGCCAAACCCAGCACACGATTGGCAACGCCATCGTGCGCGCATCGTGCATCTTGCAACTGGCCTTGGGCAACGTGGGCAAGAGCGGTGGCGGCACCAACATCTTCCGTGGTCACGACAACGTGCAAGGCGCCACCGACGTCGGCCCCAACCCCGACTCGCTGCCCGGTTACTACGGGCTGGCCGAAGGCTCGTGGAAACACTTTGCCAATGCCTGGGGCGTGGACTTTGAGTGGATCAAAAAGCAGTTCGCCAGCCCGGCCATGATGGGCAAAAACGGCATCACTGTGTCCCGCTGGATCGACGGTGTGCTCGAGAAAAACGAACTGATCGACCAGGACAGCAACCTGCGCGGCGTGTTTTATTGGGGACATGCACCCAACTCGCAGACCCGGGGTCTGGAGATGAAACGCGCCATGGACAAGCTGGACTTGTTGGTGGTGGTGGACCCTTACCCATCGGCCACTGCCGCGATGGCTGCGATGCCCGGCAAGGCGGAAGACCTGAACCCCAACCGCGCCGTGTACCTCTTGCCCGCCGCCACCCAGTTCGAGACCAGCGGATCGTGCACCGCCTCCAACCGCTCGCTGCAGTGGCGTGAAAAGGTCATTGAGCCTTTGTGGGAAAGCCGCTCCGACCACATGATCATGCACCAGTTCGCCGAGAAACTGGGCTTTGCCAAAGAGCTGTCCAAGAACTACAAGATGCAAAAAGTCGGTGGCATGGACGAGCCCATGCCCGAAGACATCCTGCGTGAAATCAACAAGTGTGTCTGGACCATTGGCTACACCGGCCAAAGCCCTGAGCGGCTGAAGGCCCACATGAAGAACATGAACGTGTTCGACGTGAAAACCCTCAAGGCCAAAGGCGGCAAGGACAAGGAAACCGGCTACGACTTCACCGGCGACTATTTCGGCTTGCCATGGCCTTGCTGGGGCACGCCCGAGCTCAAGCACCCCGGCTCGCCCAATCTGTACGACACCTCCAAGCACGTCATGGAAGGCGGCGGCAACTTCCGCGCCAACTTCGGTGTGGAGCGTGAAGGCAAGAGCTTGCTGGCCGAAGACGGCTCGCACTCCAAGGGGGCTGACATCACCACAGGCTATCCCGAACTTGACCACATCCTGCTGAAAAAGTTGGGCTGGTGGGACGAGCTGAGCGATGCCGAAAAAGCCAAGGCCGAAGGCAAGAACTGGAAGACCGATGCTTCGGGCGGCATGATCCGTGTGTTCATGCAAAACCACGGCTGCCACCCCTTTGGCAACGCCAAGGCACGGGCCGTGGTCTGGAACTTCCCAGACCCCATCCCGCAGCACCGCGAGCCTTTGTACGGCACGCGCCCTGACATGGCGGCCAAGTACCCCACGCACGACGACAAGAAAGCCTTCTGGCGTCTGCCCACCCTGTACAAAACCGTGCAGGACAAGAACATCGCCGACAAAGCCTACGAAAAATTCCCACTCATCCTGACGTCTGGCCGTTTGGTCGAATACGAAGGCGGCGGCGAAGAAACCCGCTCCAACCCCTGGCTGGCCGAGTTGCAGCAAGAAGCCTTTGTCGAGATCAACCCCAAGACGGCGGCCGACCGCAGCATCCGCAACGGTGACCGCGTCTGGTTGCTGGGTGCCACGGGTGCCCGCCTGAATGTCCAGGCGTTGGTCACCGAGCGTGTGGACACGGGCACCGTCTGGATGCCATTCCACTTCTCGGGTCGCTGGCAAGGCGCAGACATGCTGGCGCATTACCCCAAAGGGGCAGCGCCCATTGTGCGCGGCGAGGCGGTCAACACGGCCACCACCTACGGTTACGACAGCGTCACCATGATGCAAGAGACCAAGACCACCATCTGCAACATCGAGAAGGCTTGAGGAGAACACGATGGCACGAATGAAATTCATCTGTGACGCCGAGCGCTGCATCGAATGCAATGGCTGCGTCACCGCTTGCAAGAACGAGCACGAAGTCCCGTGGGGTGTGAACCGCCGCCGCGTGGTCACACTCAACGACGGCATCCCTGGCGAAAAATCCATCTCGGTGGCTTGCATGCACTGCTCCGACGCCCCTTGCATGGCGGTGTGCCCGGTCAACTGTTTCTACAAAACCGATGAAGGCGTGGTGTTGCACGACAAAGACGTGTGCATCGGCTGCGGTTACTGCTCGTATGCCTGCCCCTTCGGTGCGCCACAGTTCCCCAGTCAGGGCACTTTCGGCGTGCGCGGCAAGATGGACAAGTGCACCTTCTGTGCCGGTGGGCCCGAAGAGCACGGCAGCCAGGCCGAGTTCGATAAATACGGCCGCAACCGCCTGGCCGAAGGCAAGCTGCCCGCCTGTGCCGAGATGTGTTCGACCAAGGCCCTGCTCGCCGGTGACGGTGACGTGGTCTCCGAGATCTTCCGCAGCCGCGTGGTCCAACGCGGCAAGGGTGCCGAAGTCTGGGGTTGGGGCACGGCCTACGGCACTGCCGCCAAGCAAGGAGCCTGACCATGCGCCGCATTCTGATCTCGACTTCTGTGCTGCTGGCTCTGGCTGGCTTGACAGCCTGTGGCGAAAAACCACAAGACCGTGCGGGCATCCGCAGCGACCAACCTGCGCAAGCGGGCACGGGTGTGGCGGCTTTCACCGCCGAAGGCTGGACAGCCGGTGACCAGGCCAGCTGGTCCAACCACCTCAAGGCCCGTGCCAATTACGGCATGAACGATCACCTGCGTGCTCCCAAGTGAGCACATTGAGGAGCCGATCATGCGTCGCTTGATCTTCACTTTGGCCTGGGGCTGGATGGCCCTGGGTGCTGTTGCCCAGACTGCTTTGCCCGCCGATGCGGTCGCTGGTGTCAAGAGCGCCAACATCTTCCAGGTCGCACCCGGTGCCGACACGGATCCCAAGTACAAAGACCAGACCAACGCCGAGCGCGGCCAGGTCCAGCCCGGCAACAACGCGCCCATGTGGCGCCAGGTGGGGCAGGGCGTGACGGGCTACAGCAGTCTTCCCCTCAGCCAAGCCCCCGAAGCGGGTAACCTGATCCAGAAGTTCGTGCAGTACCCGGGTTCGCGCTTGACCAACGCGGGTGAAGCTTGGCGCCAGGTGCGCAACCAGTGGATCATTCCTTATGGTGGTTCGCTCTTGCTGATCGTGCTGGGCGCTGTGGCGCTGTTTTACTGGCGCAAAGGCACGATGGAGCTGCATGGCCAGGAGACCGGCCGCAAGATCGAGCGCTTCACGCCGTTTGAGCGCTCGGCCCACTGGGCCAATGCCATCGCGTTTGTGGCTTTGGCGGTGTCGGGCATCGTCATGGCCTTTGGCAAGTTCTTCATCCAGCCCATCATTGGCAACGCCTTGTTTGGTTGGCTGAGCTATGCGCTCAAGAACATCCACAACTTTGCCGGGCCGCTGTTTGCGGTGTCGCTGGTGATTGTGATCGTGACCTTTGTGCGCGACAACCTGCCGCGCAAGGAAGACATCACCTGGTTGCTCAAGGGTGGCGGCATGATCTCGGGCACCGAGGTGCCTTCGCACCGCTTCAATGCCGGTGAAAAACTCCTGTTCTGGGGCGGTGTGTTCTTTTTGGGTTTGGTGGTGGTGGCGTCGGGCCTGGTGCTCGACAAACTGGTGCCTGGTCTGATTTACGAGCGCAGCACCATGCAGATCGCCAACATGGTCCACGGCGTGGCCACCTGCTTGATGATGGCCATGTTCATTGGTCACATCTACATGGGCACCATCGGCATGCGCGGCGCCTACAGCGCCATGCGCGACGGCTATGTAGACGAAACTTGGGCCAAGGAGCACCACGAACTCTGGTACGACGACATCAAGTCGGGCAAGATCCCTGCCCAACGGACCGTTACTGCACCGTCACCAACGCCTGCAACGACCAGCACCCCGGCTTCTTCGGCCTCAGTCTGAATCTGGAGACCTTCATGATCAAGAACATCACCCTGGCAGTTGCCTTGCTTCTCGCCTCAAGCGCTTGGGCCAAATTGCCCGCGCCCAGCGACGAGGCCAAAGCCAAAGCAGCGGAAGCTGCGGCCAAGACCGCCCACGGCAACAAAGTGGCCGATTTCCAGCTGTGCAAGTCACGTGAGAAAGTGGCTGCGCACTATTACAAAACCAACGGCAAGGGCAAAGCCGCCCCCACTGCCACGCCCGCTTGTGTGGACCCCGGGGCTTACAAACCCGCCGATCCGGCTGCGCCTGCTGGTGTTGCAGCCGCGCCCGCCGCGGTCAAGCCTGCGGCTCCTGTGCCTGCAGCAGCACCTGCCAAAAAAGGCTGACCTCTTCTTTGCCTGTTGTCCAAAATCCCCCGTCGGCAGCGGCGGGGGATTTTTTTGCGTTAGGCTCCACCCATGTCTGCTGTTGTGATTGATTCCCCCACCAAGCCCCATCTGACCCAGACGCGTGCCCGCTTGACACGCACTGTGCCTGTCGTCGACGAACGCGGTGAGCCACTGAAGACGGCGATTCCGGCGGAGCGGGCGCTCACGGTGTATCTGGACAAGCATGAACTGGTGACGCTCATGACCCTGGGGGCTCAGCCCGAGTTGTTGGTGCTGGGCTTTTTGCGCAACCAGCGCCTGATCGATTCGGTCGACCAGATTGAATCCATCACCGTGGACTGGACGGTGGGTGAGGGCGAAGTGGGCGAGCCTGGTGTGGCAGCCGTCAAGACCCGACCCGGTGCCGAGGTGATCGTGCAGCGCAGTGCTGAACGCGTGGTCACCACGGGTTGTGGCCAGGGCAGTGTGTTTGGTGACCTGATGGCGCATCTGGACGACATTCAGCTTCCGCCCGCACAGATCACCCAGGGCCAGCTCTATGGCTTGGTGAACGCCATCCGTTTGCAGGAAACCACCTACAAATCCTCGGGCTCGGTGCATGGATGTGCCTTGTTTGAAGGCGATAAGATGGTCATGTTTGTCGAAGACGTGGGCCGTCACAACGCGGTGGACACGATTGCGGGCTGGATGTGGATGAACGACATCAGCGGGCACAACAAGGTGTTCTACACCACCGGACGACTGACCAGCGAGATGGTCATCAAATCGGCCCAGATGGGCATTCCGGTGGTGGTCTCGCGCAGCGGCATCACCCAAATGGGCCTGGATGTGGCGAATCGTCTGGGTTTGTGCGCCATTGGCCGGGCCACCAACAAGCGCTTTTTGTGCTTCAGCGGGGCTGAGCGCTTGGTCTGGCAACCCGAGCTGGTCGATAAAACATCGAACAGCTGAACGCTGGCAGGCCAGCACGGGTCTTACACGCAGGAGCCAGCCCTGCTGGCGATCTGCTTTTCAGCCGTTCACAAAGTTCGGTGCACGTTTGTTCAGGAAGGCGTCCATGCCCTCTTTCTGATCGGCCGTGGCAAACAGGCTGTGGAACAGGCGGCGCTCAAACATCACGCCATCCGACAGGCCGCTTTCAAAGGCGCGGTTCACGCTTTCCTTGGCGGCCATCACCGACAGCTGGCCATAGCCGCAGATCATCAAGGCCGCGCCCAGCGCTTCGTCCATCATCTTGTCCAGTGGCACCACACGGCTGACCAGGCCTGCACGTTCTGCTTCTTGGGCGTCCATCATGCGGCCGGTCAGCACCAGGTCCATGGCTTTGGACTTGCCCAAGGCGCGGGGCAGACGCTGTGTGCCGCCTGCGCCGGGAATGATGCCAATCTTGATTTCGGGCTGGCCAAACTTGGCGTTGTCGGCGGCGATGATGAAGTCGCACATCATGGCCAGCTCGCAGCCGCCACCGAGCGCAAAACCACTCACTGCGGCGATCACGGGCTTGCGGATGCTGCGGATGGTTTCCCAGTTGCGTGTGATGAAGTCCTGTTTGTAGACCTCGTGGAAGTTGTACTTGGCCATGGCCGAGATGTCGGCGCCCGCGGCAAAAGCTTTTTCGCTGCCGGTGATGATCATGCAGCCAATGGCGTCGTCCGCTTCGAATACTTTGAGGGCGGCGCCCAGTTCGTCCATGAGCTGACCATTGAGCGCATTGAGCGCTTTGGGACGGTTCAAGGTGATGATGCCGACCTTGCCGCCTTCGGTGCGGACTTCGATGTTTTCGTAGCTCAAGTGCTTCTCCAGCAGGGGGTGAAAATGATTGCCTCGCACTATAACCAAGCCCCCTGTCACTTGTCTGTCGCCGGAGAGCGATAGAGCTGATTTCATAGGGAAAACATTAACCAACCGATCGGTCGGTTAATGGTACATTCGTGGATTCTGGAGACACCATATGACCGAATCAACCGCATCGGTGCTGTATGAAGTGCGAGGCGCCGTGGCGCTGGTCACCCTCAACCGCCCCCAAGCCCTCAACAGCTTCACCCGGGAAATGCACCAGGCCCTGTGGGCTGCGCTGGACCAAGCTGAGGCCAATCCGGCCGTGCGCGCCTTGGTGCTGACGGGAGCAGGTCGTGGCTTTTGCGCCGGGCTGGATCTGTCTGAACTCGACTTCACACCCGGCCCCGGCTTGCTGGAGCGCGCTGATCCCGGTCCGGTGATCAATGACGCCTTCAACCCCACCACGCGCCGCTTGCAATCACTGCGCATGCCCGTGATCTGCGCTGTCAACGGCGTGGCGGCGGGTGCAGGCGCCTCGGTGGCCATGGCCTGCGACATCGCGATCGCCGCACCCACGGCCAGCTTTGTGCAGGCGTTCAGCAAGATCGGCCTGATTCCGGACGCGGGTGGCAGCTGGCTGCTGGTGGAGCGCTTGGGTCTGCCCCGCGCCATGGCGCTGGCCATGACAGGCGACAAGCTGAGCGCCGACAAGGCCAAGGA
This sequence comes from Limnohabitans sp. T6-5, assembly GCF_003063315.1. Taxonomy (GTDB): domain Bacteria; phylum Pseudomonadota; class Gammaproteobacteria; order Burkholderiales; family Burkholderiaceae_C; genus Limnohabitans_A. The sequence goes on along the minus strand of NZ_NERV01000001.1, from coordinate 941,818 downwards.
GTGGGGCTTGATCTGGGATGTGGCCGAGGATTGCGTTGCCGCTGCGCTGGCGCTGGCCGACAAGCTGGCGGTGATGCCGACCAAGGCGCTGGTCGCTACGCGCCACCTGTTGCGCGACGCGGGCACCCGCTCGCTGGACGCCCACCTGAATGTGGAGCGCGACACGCAATCGGCGCTGGGCAAAACGCACGACTATATGGAAGGTGTGAACGCCTTCCTGCAAAAGCGTGCCCCCCAATTCAAAGGCGAATGATGAGCACAACCGACCCCAAAGCCCTGGCCCGTCTGGTGGGCGAAACCATGTTCGCCGTCGACGTGGCCTCCAAAGACACCATGGGCATGGCGCTGCTCAGTTGCGAGCCTGGCCGCGCCGTCATCCGAATGGAGGTCAAAGCGCTGCACCTGAACGGCCACCAAATTTGCCATGGCGGCTTCATCTTCACGCTGGCCGACTCCACCTTTGCCTTTGCCTGCAACAGCTACAACAAGAACGCGGTGGCGGCCGGTTGCAGCATCGAATTTTTGAAGCCCGGCAAATTGGGCGATGTGCTGACCTGTGAAGGCCTTGAGCAAACGCTCAGCGGCCGCCACGGCATCTACGACATGAAGGTCACGAACCAGAACGGCGAAGTGATCGCCATGTTCCGTGGCAAGAGTGCGCAAATCCCTGGCACCGTGGTGCCTGAATAAATCCATCAGGGCAGAGCTTGAGCGCTGCCTTCAACTGAACAAGTGGAGTTCTCATGAGTCAAAAAGCCTTCCCCCTGGAGCCGATTGAAAAGGCCAGCATCGACGAGCTGCGCAGCCTGCAGCTCAAGCGCCTGCAACAAACCCTGCAGCACGCCTATGCCAACTCGCCCGTGTACCGCGCCAAGTTCGACGCCGCAGGCGTGCACCCGGACGACTGCAAAACGCTGGCCGACATCGCCAAGTTCCCCTTCACCACCAAGTCGGACCTGCGCGACAGCTACCCCTTTGGCATGTTCGCCGTGTCGCGTGAAAACTGCGCCCGCATCCACGCGTCCAGCGGCACCACGGGCAAACCTACGGTGGTGGGCTACACCTTGAAAGACATTGACACCTGGTCCACCGTGGTGGCCCGCAGCATCCGCGCGGGTGGTGCCAAGCCTGGTGACATGGTGCACGTCAGCTACGGCTACGGACTGTTCACAGGTGGCATGGGTGCGCACTATGGCGCTGAAAAACTGGGCCTCACTGTGGTGCCTTTTGGCGGCGGCCAAACCGAGCGCCAGGTGCAGCTGATCCAGGATTTCAAGTCCACCATCATCATGGTCACGCCCAGCTACATGCTGGCCATTGCTGATGAGTTTGAGCGGCAAGGCATCGACCCCAAGACCAGCTCTCTGCGCATCGGTATCTTTGGCGCCGAGCCCTGGACCAACGACATGCGAGCCGCCATCGAAAAGCGCATGAACATTGACGCGGTGGACATCTACGGCTTGTCTGAAGTGATGGGGCCGGGCGTGGCCAGCGAATGCATCGAGACCAAGGACGGCCCGACCATCTGGGAAGACCATTTCTACCCCGAGATCATCCACCCCGAGACCGGCGAGCCCGTGGCCGACGGTGAGATGGGTGAGCTGGTGTTCACCAGCCTCACCAAAGAAGCGCTGCCCATCATCCGCTACCGCACGCGTGACCTGACGCGCCTGTTGCCGGGCACCGCCCGCACCATGCGCCGCATGGAAAAGATCACCGGCCGCAGCGACGACATGATGATCATCCGCGGCGTGAACGTGTTCCCCAGCCAGATCGAAGAGCTGATCTTGAAGCGCAGCGAACTGGCCCCGCACTACCAGTGCGTGCTCACCCGTGATGGCCCTATGGACGACCTGAAGGTGCTGGTTGAGACCAAGCCCGGCGTGTCACCCGACAGCATCGAAGCCCGCGCTGCCGCCAAGATGCTGCAGCACGAGATCAAGGTGTTCATCGGTTCGAGCGTGGCGATCGAGCTCAAGGCCGAGGGCGGCGTCGAACGCAGCCAGGGCAAGGCCAAACGGGTGGTCGACCTTCGCAAGAAGTGAAGCTTGTCGTGGGCGGGGGGGGTAGGAGCGGCGCCCTCGCCGCAATTGGGCGTGCACAGTCCACCGGCTATCGCCCCGAGGGCGGGGCTCCCACAAGGCGTGCCCATCATCGTTGCAGTGTAGGAGCGGCGCCCTCGCCGCAATTGGGCGTGCACAGTCCACCGGCTATCGTCCCGAGGGCGGGGCTCCCACAAGGCGTGCCCAACATCGTTGCAGTGTAGGAGCGGCGCCCCCGCCGCGATTGGGCGTGCGCAGTCCACCGGCTATCGCCCCGAGGGCGGGGTTCCCACAAGGCGTGCCCATCATCGTTGCAGCCTAGGAGCGGCGCTCTCGCCGCGATTGGGCGTGCGCAGTCCACCGGCTATCGCCCAGAGGGCGGGGCTCCCACAAGGCGTGCCCAACATCCTTGCAGTGTAGGAGCGGCGCTCTCGCCGCGAGGGTTTCCCCGAAATTCAGACCGCAGGCCAGCTGGCCTGGCGGTCCTTGGGCACTTCCAGCCGCCACACGGTGCTTTGCTGAAGCACGGTCATGGGCAGGCGCAACAGTTTCCGGTCGCGCGATACCAGCGCAATGAGTTGGCGCTCCTTGCCCAGCAGGGTGGGCACATGGTCGAGCTGGCTCACGCGCCAGCTGCCGCCTTGGCCGCGCGCGCCGACCTCCAGCCCCAACCATTCGTCGCCTGCCGACAGCCCGGCTTGCTCGGCCGCGCTGCCGCGCAGCACCGCCTTGATCTGCACCGAGCCTTGGCTGTCCACGGCGCGAACGCCCAGGTGCTGGGCAAAGTTGCCCGGTTCTGCGTGGATGCGCAGGCCTTGTGATTCGAGCAGTTTGGCCAGTGGCAGCTCGGCCGTGCTGTGCACCCAGGCCTTGATCTCTCGCTGCCAACTGCGGCCAGTGAGCGATTGCAGTTCGTCGAGCAGGTCTTGTTCGCGCATGGGTCCGGCTTTGCAGTGTTTCCACAAGCCCCGCATCACAGCGTCAAGCGTGTGGCCTTCGGTCTTGAATTCGCTGCGCAGCGTCAGGTCCAGGCACAGCGCCACCAACGCGCCCTTGGTGTAGTAGCTCACGGTGGCGTTGGGCGTGTTCTCGTCTTGCCGGTAGTACTTGACCCAGGCGTCAAAGCTCGCCTGGGCCACCGTCTGCACAAGGCGGCCCGGTGTTTGCTGCACTTGCGCCATGGTTTTGCCCAGCAGTTGGATGTAAGTGGCGTCGTCAATCAGCCCTGCGCGGCGCAGCAAGAGGTCGTCGTAGTAACTGGTGAAGCCTTCAAAGAACCACAGCAATGGGGTGTAGTTTTCTTGCGTGTAGTCGTAGCGGGTGAAGGCGTCGGGGCGCAGCTGCTTGACGTTCCAGGTGTGGAAGTATTCATGGCTGATCAGCCCCAGCAGCGTGGTGTAGCCCTCGTTGGTGCGGGGGCTGGTCTGGCGTGGCAAGTCCGCACGGTTGCAGATCAGGGCGGTGCTGTTGCGATGCTCCAGACCGCCATAGCCATCATGCACGGCGTTGAGCATGAAGAGGTAGTTTTGATGGGGGGCTTTGCGGCCTGCTTGTTTGCCAGGGCCGTGCCAGAACTGGATTTCGGCTTCACAAATTTTTTGGGTGTCGGCCAGCAAGCGATCACCATCGAAAGAGGGCAGGGCACCCGCCACGACAAATCGGTGCGTGATGCCGCAGGCCACAAAGCTGCCAGACCAGAAATCGCCCATCTCCACGGGGCAGTCCACCAGTTCGTCATAGTTGGCGGCTTGGTAGAGGCCAAAACCGCGTTTGTCGGTCTTGACCGGCATCAGTCCTGTGGCCGCTTGCCAGCTGGCTTGGCCTTTGACGGGGTGCAGCAGCAACTGCTGCGGATGCTGCTCTTGCCCGTGCACCCGCAGGCACAAGCTGGTGCTATTGAAAAAGCCCCGTTGGCTGTCCAGCCAGCCGGTGCGCACCGAATTGTCAAAGGCATACACCTCATAGCTCAGCACCAGAGGCTCAGCTGTGCGGCAAGTGATGTGCCAGGTGCATTTGTCTTTTTGTTCGATCGGCGCTGTGCGGCGGCCTTGTTTGGCCTGCAGTTTTTGCAGGTTTTTGGAGAACTCGCGCACCAGGTAGCTGCCAGGAATCCAGACCGGCAAAGACACGGTTTGCAATTGCGCGGGTTCACTGACGGTCAGGGTGACGCGAAAAAGGTGGGCGTGAAGGTCGGCAGCTTCGATGCTGTAAAGGATGGGGGGCATGAGTGAGCAATCTGGCAGATTTATGGGGCAGCAGGTGTAAAGGGGCTCAGGCTTGGCCCAGTGCCTTCAGCAGCTGTGCATGGATACCACCAAAACCGCCATTGCTCATGCACAAGAGGTGATCGCCAGGCTTGACTTGCGCCAGCACCTGGCCAATGACTTCGGCCACGTTGGCACCGACTTGAGCCTTCTGGCCCATGGGGGCCAGCGCCGCAGCGGCGTCCCAGTCCAGGCCACCTGCATGGCAAAAGGCGAGGTCTGCTTCTTCCAGGCTCCAAGGCAGTTGGGCTTTCATGGTGCCCAGTTTCATGGTGTTGCTGCGTGGCTCAAAGATGGCCAGGATGCGCGCATCCGGGCCGATCTGACGACGCAAGCCGTTGATGGTGGTGCGGATGGCGGTGGGGTGGTGCGCAAAGTCGTCATAGACGGTGATGCCCTTCACGGTGCCACGCACTTCCATGCGGCGTTTGACGTTTTCAAAACTGGACAAAGCCCGAGCTGCCGTTTCAGGGGCGACCCCGACATGCTCGGCTGCTGCGATGGCAGCCAGGGCGTTGAGCTGGTTGTGCACGCCGCCAATGGACCATTGCACGCGGGCCACAGACCGGCCAGCTTGAAGGACCTGAAAGTCTGAGGGCTCACCTTCTGCCGCGAAGTCACTGACCGCTGCGCCAAAGCTGCGCACTTCGCTCCAGCAGCCTTGTGAGAGCACGCGGGTCAGGCTTTCTTCCAGACCATTGACGACGACACGGCCGGAGCCCGGGATGGTGCGCACCAGGTGATGGAACTGCCGTTCGATGGCGGCCAGGTTGTCAAAGATGTCGGCGTGGTCGAATTCAAGATTGTTCAGGATGGCGGTTCGGGGGCGGTAGTGCACAAACTTGCTGCGCTTGTCGAAAAAGGCGGTGTCGTATTCATCGGCTTCGATCACGAAACAGTTGCCGGCCCCCAGGCGTGCCGAGACGCCAAAGTTCAAAGGCACGCCACCCACCAGAAAGCCCGGTTGAAGACCCGCTTGCTCCAGCACCCAAGTCAGCATGGAGGTGGTGGTGGTTTTGCCGTGCGTGCCAGCCACCGCCAGCACATGGCGGCCTTGCAAGACATGTTCTGACAGCCATTGGGGCCCGCTGGTGTAGGGGGCCCCAGCTTCGAGAATGGCCTCCATCAGCGGGAATTTCGGGTTGCCATCGGCCTGTCTGGCGCGGCTGACCACGTTGCCGATCACATACATGTCAGGTTTGAGCGCCATCTGATCAGCACCAAAGCCTTCGATCAAGTCGATGCCCAAAGCCCGCAATTGCTCGCTCATGGGGGGGTAGACCCCGGTATCGCAACCGGTGACCCGATGCCCGGCTTCGCGTGCCAGTGCTGCCAATCCACCCATGAAGGTGCCGCAAATGCCCAGAATATGAATATGCATGGCAGGATTTTAGGCGCCGGGGGCTGAGCGGCCCGCAAGCGCACAGGCACAATCGAACGCCATGAATGATGTCGCACACGAAATTGCTGCCACGGCGGCGCGCTTGGTGGTGGAAGAGGGCTTGGCTTTTGGTCCCGCCAAGCACCGCGCATTGAAGGAGTTGGGCTTACCGGGGCGCACCGCTTTACCACCCAATGAGCTGCTGGAGAGCGAGGTTCGTGATTACATCGCCCTGTTTTGTGCCGATACCCAGCCCGGCGAATTGCTGGCCCTGCGCGAATTGGCCCGCGTCTGGATGCAGCGGCTGGCAGAATTTCGCCCCCACTTGGGGGGGGCAGTCTGGCAAGGGTGGGCCACGCGTTTATCGGATGTGGATTTGGCCTTGTTTTGCGATGACCCCAAGTCGGCCGAAATTGCCCTGATCAACCAGAACCAGCGCTATGAAGTTCAGACCGTTCGGGGCATGCATGGCGATGATGTCGATGTGCTCAGTCTGCACAGTTTTTGTGAAGCACTGGGCGAAGACATTGGTGTGCATTTGCGCATTTATGACCTGGATGATGTGCGAGGGGCTTTGCTGCCTGATGCGCAAGGCCGCCCCCCTCGGGGCGATTTGCAGGCGCTGGAGCGCTTGTTGGCTGCTTGAAAGACAATGCCCGCCATGACACAAACAATTCACACGCCTTCCCGTCGGCGCTGGTTGCTGGGGGCCGGTGCCCTGGCTGCTGTGGGTGGCGCTGCGCTGTCTTGGTGGCGTTTGCAGCCGCGCGCACTCACCAGCGATGTGGGGCAGACTTTTTGGACGCAAAAATTTGAAACGGTGACGGGCGAAGTGCTCGACCTGGCCACTTTTCGCGGCAAACCGCTGTTGGTGAATTTTTGGGCCACATGGTGTCCACCTTGTGTCGAGGAGTTGCCCCTGATTGATGCCTTTTGGCGCGAACAGCATGTCAACGGCTTTCAAGTGTTGGCATTGGCGATTGATCAACCGAGTGCAGTCAAGCGCTTCCTCGCTCGGCAGCCTTTGGGTTTCCCGATCGGTCTGGCGGGTTTGGGGGGCACAGAATTGGCTAAATCATTGGGGAACAGCGCGGGCGGTTTGCCTTTTAGCGTGTTTTTTAAGAGTGATGGCGCCATTTGGCTGCAAAAACTGGGGCAATTGTCGCCAGATGACTTGTCCCGATGGCGCTCTCAAGGCGCTTGAATCTCATGGATGCGGCAAAGCCCGTGCTTTGTACTGTTGAATTTATCAAATTTGATTAAAAAATCAAATTTTTGCGCAAAGAAGGCGCTGATTTAGCGTGCTTTTGCCGGAAATTGGTGTAAATTCAAACCATTACGTTGGCTTACGCAATGGAGGACCTATGGATTTGCGCAAACTCAAAACCCTGATCGACTTGGTATCAGACTCAAACGTCTCTGAATTGGAGATCACCGAAGCCGAAGGCAAAGTTCGCATTGTCAAGAGCATGGGTGTCGCTGCCCCGATGGTGATGCAGCAAGTCGCAGCACCCGCACCGGTTGTCGCAGCACCTGTAGCAGCGGCACCTGTGGCTGCTGAAGTTCCTGCAGCGCCTGCAGGCCACGCCGTCAAATCACCCATGGTCGGAACCTTCTACCGCTCGTCCAGCCCTGGTGCAGCGCCTTTTGTGCAAATTGGCTCGGTCGTCAAGGAAGGCGATACGCTGTGCATCATTGAAGCAATGAAAATCCTCAATGAGATCGAATCGGACAAGTCCGGTACCGTGACACAAATCCTGTGCGAAAACGGTCAAGCGACCGAATACGGCCAGCCTTTGTTCATCGTTGAATAAACCGAACGGGGATTTCATGTTCAAGAAAATCCTGGTGGCCAACCGCGGTGAGATCGCTTTGCGTATCCAGCGGGCCTGCCGCGAACTCGGTGTCAAGGCCGTGATGGTCTATTCCGAGGCGGACAAAGAAGCCAAATACGTGAAGTTGGCAGAAGAAGCCGTCTGTATCGGCCCTGCAGCCTCGCCCCTGAGCTACCTCAATATGCCTGCGATCATTTCGGCGGCAGAAGTGACGGATGCCGAGGCGATTCATCCTGGCTATGGCTTTTTGAGCGAGAACGCTGATTTCGCCGAGCGCGTCGAAAAAAGTGGTTTCCAGTTCATTGGCCCAACACCTGAGTCGATCCGCATCATGGGTGACAAGGTGTCGGCCAAGCAGGCCATGATCCGCGCGGGCGTGCCGTGCGTGCCCGGCTCTGAAGGTGAATTGCCCGACGATCCTGCCCAGATCCGGCGCATTGCCAAGAGCGTGGGTTACCCGGTGATCATCAAGGCTGCAGGCGGCGGCGGCGGTCGCGGCATGCGTGTGGTACACACCGAAGCGGCGCTGATCAATGCGGTGCAAATGACCAAGGCCGAAGCCGGTGCGGCTTTCGGTAATCCTGCGGTCTACATGGAAAAGTTCTTGCAGAACCCGCGCCATGTCGAGATCCAGATCCTGGCCGACAAGTACAAGAACGCCGTCTATTTGGGCGAGCGTGACTGCTCCATGCAGCGTCGTCACCAAAAAGTGATCGAAGAGGCGCCAGCGCCAGGCATTCCCCGCAAGCTGATTGAAAAGATCGGTGAGCGTTGCGTGGCCGCTTGCAAGAAGATCGGCTACCGTGGCGCGGGCACCTTTGAGTTCCTGTACGAAAATGGCGAGTTCTATTTCATTGAAATGAACACCCGTGTTCAAGTGGAGCATCCGGTGACCGAATGGATCACGGGTGTGGACATCGTGAAAACCCAGATCATGGTGGCGGCAGGCGAAAAGCTGCCTTTCACCCAGCGCGACATCCAGATCCGCGGGCATGCCATTGAGTGCCGCGTGAATGCTGAAGATGCCTTCAAGTTCACGCCCTCTCCTGGCCGCATCACGTCCTGGCACATGCCCGGTGGCCCTGGGGTGCGAGTGGATTCGCATGCTTACAACAACTACTTTGTGCCACCCAACTACGATTCGATGATCGGCAAAATCATTGTGCATGGCGACACGCGAGAACAGGCGCTGGCCCGCATGCAAACGGCTTTGGCCGAGACCGTGATCGAAGGCATCAGCACCAACATTCCGCTGCACCGCGAGTTGATGGTTGACGCCAAATTCATGTCGGGTGGTACCAACATCCACTATCTCGAACACTGGCTCAGCCAGCATAAGCGCTGAACGGATCACGCATGTTTGAACTCAGCTTGCTGTGCCCGGAAGAGCGGGTCGATGTCTTGAGCGATGCGCTCGATGCCTTGGATGCCTTGAGCGTGTCGGTGGAAGACGCTGACGCCCAGACCCCTGCAGAGCAGGCTTTGTTTGGCGAGCCTGGCATGCCACCGCCCAAAGACGGCTGGCAGCGTTCGCGCATGGTGGCCCTGTTTGCACAGGAAGCAGCTGCCAAAGAGGCGGCGGTGTTGCTGGGTGCGCAGGATTTTTTTGAAGAATGCCGCCTGCTGGGCATTCAAGCGCTGGCCGATCAGGATTGGGTGCGTTTGACGCAGTCCCAGTTTGCACCGGTAGAGGTCACGCCCGATTTCTGGATTGTGCCGACCTGGCATGAGCCACCAGCACAAGCCCGCCAGATCATTCGTCTGGACCCGGGGCTGGCGTTTGGTACCGGAACGCATCCAACCACCCGCATGTGCTTGCGATGGATTGCCCGGCATGACTTGGCAGGCCAACGTGTGCTGGATTACGGCTGTGGTTCGGGCATCCTGGCCATTGGTGCAGCCAAATACGGTGCCACCCACCTTGACGCGGTGGACATTGATGAGGCGGCGGTGACCTCGACCCGTTTGAATGCCGAAGCCAACCATGTCGAGTTGGTGGCGGGTCTGCCAGAGCAGGCCCAAGGGCGCTATCAGACAGTCTTGGCCAATATTTTGGCCACGCCCTTGAAGGTGCTCGCACCTTTACTGTGTTCGCATGTCGCACCCGGTGGCTCGCTGGTTTTGGCCGGAATTTTGGAGCGACAGGCCCAGGAGTTGCAGGACGCCTACGCGCCCTGGGTGCAGTTGCAGGTGGCTGATTCGGAAGATGGCTGGATTTTGATGACAGCACAAGCTGCGAACGCTTGAGCTCGATTGCGGACTCTGACTAAAATCGGGCATGAATTGGATCACCCGCTGCCCAGAGTGCGTCACGGTCTATCAGGTCGTGCCCGAACAGTTCAAAATGGCCAAAGGCTGGTTGCGGTGCGGGCATTGCGACCATGTTTTTGACAGCACGGGTCGGGTGCTGGCCTGGCAAGGGGCTACCGAAGGTCTAACTGATGTGGTCAAGTCGCGTGAAACGCCGCTGTCTTCTGAGCATTCTGAGCGCTCTTGGCAGCCAGCGCATCCACCAGAGCCAGACTTCCTGCACGATCCCGTCGTAACTGCTTTGCCCGAGGCGGCGTTGTCAGGCCAAGTTTCCAGTTCTGAGCCTGTACTTTCTGGCGCAAGTCCAACTGCCTTCCCGGCTGTCGATGAGGGTATGTTCAGCCCACTTGCTGTCTCAGACCTGCAAGATATGCCTTCAATACCAGAGCCAGCACACCGTTGGCCTTGGACTTTTTTGTCGGTCGGCTTGATATTGACTTTACTGAGTCAAGGGCTTTGGCTGCAAAGGGATGTGCTGGCCTCAGAGTTTTCTTTTTCGGCACCAGCTTTTCAAGCGGTGTGCCAAATCACAGGCTGTGAGTCTGCCGTGTTGCGCAATCCGGACAGTATGGTGATCGACAGCTCCAGCTTTGTGCGGCGTCAAGACGGTTTTGTGCTCCATTGGACGGTACGTAACAGCTCAGCACAAACTTTGGGCATGACTGCTTTGGAGTTGACGCTCAAGGATGCGCAAGACAAGGATTTGGTGCGGCGTGTGCTTTTGCCGCACGACATGGGTGCTCCCTCTACACTGGCAGGCGGGCAAACTTGGTCCGGCGAGCTGATGCTGCGTATCGGTGCGGATTTACCCGTGGTGGGTTATCGCGTTCTGAGTTTTTACCCTTGAAATCCCATAAAAAAACCCGGCACGTGTGACCGTGTCGGGTTTTTAGTGCTGACGTTCGACAGCTGAATCAGGGCTTGGCGGCCGAGGGAAACGGCCATGCAGCTTGAGGATTCAGAGTAGTTTGTGCAGCAGGGGCAGCGGGTGCCTTGGCCTTCTTTGCAGCAGGCTTTTTCGCAGCTTTTTTTACAACAGGCTTTTTGGCGGCTGGCTTTTTGGCAGCAGCTTTTTTGGCTGTGGCTTTTTTTGCTGGTGCTGCAGCTTTGGCGGGTGCAGCTTTTTTGGCAGCTGGCTTTTTGGCCGCTACTTTTTTCGCTGCAGCTTGCTTGGCTGGTGCTGCTTTCTTTGCTGGAGCGGCTTTTTTGGCGGCCGGCTTTTTCGCTGCGGCTACTTTTTTAGCGGGTGCAGCTTTTTTGGCTGGCGCAGCTTTTTTGGCCGCTGGCTTTTTGGCTACAGCGGCTTTTTTAGCTGGAGCAGCCTTTTTTGCCGGAGCGGCTTTCTTTGCAGCGGGTTTCTTGGCTGCAGCTACTTTTTTAGCTAGAGCAGCTTTGGCCGGAGCGGCCTTCTTCGCGGGGGCAGCTTTTTTTGCTGCTGCTTTTTTTGCAGTTGCCATGATTTTCTCCTTGATCAAGTTGAGAACTCAACGGAAAGGGAACGCTTGGTGCTTGTTGGAGTGCACAAAGCGATCCATGGCGCTGAGGAATTCCTCAACGCCATGAACGCGGTAAAGCCACACTGCACAACGCCTTGAGGCGTTGGGGAGTGTGGCTTGAAGAGGTGAGTCATGCGAGGGGTGTTCAGAGCTTCAGTCCCAAGACAAGGCCCCGCCAGATTGGTATTCAATGACCCGGGTTTCAAAGAAGTTGCGTTCTTTTTTCAGGTCAATCATCTCGCTCATCCAGGGGAAGGGATTTTCTTCGTTCGGGAAGAGAGCTTCTAGGCCAATTTGGGTGGCCCGACGGTTGGCAATGTAGCGCAAATAGCCTTTGAACATGGAGGCGTTCATGCCCAGCACACCGCGTGGCATGGTGTCTTCGGCATAGCGGTATTCCAGTTCGACGGCCTTGAGGAACAGGTCCTTGATTTCGGCTTTGAACTCGGTTGTCCACAATTGCGGATTTTCGAGTTTGACGGTGTTGATCAGGTCAATGCCAAAGTTGCAATGCATCGACTCGTCGCGCAGGATGTATTGGTACTGCTCTGCAGCGCCTGTCATCTTGTTTTGACGACCCAATGCCAGGATTTGCGTGAAGCCGACATAGAAGAACAGGCCTTCCATCAAGCATGCGAACACGATCAGAGACTTGAGCAAGGTCTGGTCGGTTTGCAGTGTTCCCGTCTTGAAGTTGGGGTCCATGATCGCGTTGATGAACGGGATCAGGAACTCGTCTTTGTCGCGGATGGATTTGACTTCGTTGTAGGCGTTGAAGATTTCGCTCTCATCAAGGCCCAGCGATTCCACGATGTACTGATAAGCATGGGTGTGGATCGCTTCTTCGAAGGCTTGGCGCAGCAGGAACTGGCGGCACTCGGGGGCTGTGATGTGACGGTATGTGCCCAAGACGATGTTGTTGGCGGCCAGTGAATCAGCGGTCACAAAGAAACCGAGGTTGCGCTTGACGATGCGCCGCTCGTCTTCGGTCAGACCGTTGGGGTCTTTCCATAGGGCGATGTCGCGGTTCATGTTCACTTCCTGCGGCATCCAGTGGTTGGCGCAGGTGGCGAGGTATTTTTCCCAAGCCCATTTGTATTTAAAAGGCACCAGCTGATTGACGTCGGTTTGGCCGTTGATGATGCGCTTGTCTGCGGCGTTCATGCGGCGTGGACTTGCAACGGGAGATGCCGCAGCGGGCGCTGCCATTGCATCAGCACCAGATGAGGCAGGCATTGCAGGTTGCAATGCGGGTTTGACTTGATCGTCCCAGGACAGCATAAAAAATTCCAGTCTTCAAATTATGAAAGCATGCACACAAAATGCAAAGCAGTGATTGACGTTATGCGTTTGCGCTGGCCAGAAGTGTTGTTCAATTGCATCGCACCAGGTCTAAGCGTCGAGGTGCGATGCATTGAAAAATCACTGACAGGCTTCGCATCCAGGATCGTCGATAGCGCAGAACTTGATGTCGGTCGCCGGTATGGCGTTCATTTGAGCTTGCGCCGCAGCGGCGGCTGCTTCCAATGCACCCATGCCAGCAGAGGGCGCACCAGAAGAAACGGCATTGTGCGAACCGGCTTGCACCGTCGATTTTTCGACTTGTGTGGCACTTGATGTGCGCAGGTAGTAAGTGGTTTTGAGTCCACGCAACCAGGCCAGCTTGTAGGTGTCGTCGAGTTTTTTGCCCGATGCACCAGCCATGTAGATGTTGAGCGACTGCGCCTGGTCGATCCATTTCTGACGACGTGCTGCAGCTTCGACCAACCAAGTGGTTTCGACTTCAAACGCGGTAGCGTACAAAGACTTGATTTCTTGGGGAACACGGTCGATAGGGCGCAGTGAACCGTCGAAGTGCTTCAGGTCCATGACCATCACGTCGTCCCACAGGCCCTGGCGTTTCAAGTCACGTACCAAGTAGCTGTTGATGACGGTGAATTCGCCCGACAGGTTGGACTTCACGGACAGGTTGCCAAAACATGGCTCGATGGAGGCATCGACACCAATGATGTTGGAGATGGTGGCCGTGGGCGCAATGGCCACGCAATTGGAGTTGCGCATGCCGTTTTGCGCGATTTTCTGACGCAATGCATCCCAGTCCAGAGTGGCGGAGCGGTCTACTTCAACGTAGCCGCCACGTTCGCGGGCCAACAGGTCGAGGGTGTCCAGGGGCAAGATCCCTTGATCCCACAGCGAGCCTTTGTAGCTGTCATATTGACCGCGCTCTTTGGCCAAGTCAGTCGATGCCCAATAGGCGAAATAGCAAATCGCTTCCATCGACTGGTCGGCGAATTCCACGGCCGCTTGTGAGGCGTAAGGAATGCGCATTTCATACAGCGCATCCTGGAAGCCCATCAGGCCCAGACCCACAGGGCGGTGGCGCAAGTTGGAGTCGCGTGCCTTTTTGACGGCGTAATAGTTGATGTCGATCACGTTGTCCAGCATGCGCATGGCTGTTGAGATGGTCTTGCGCAACTTCTCTTGGTCAATGATCTTGCCGTTTGGGCTGTCTTTCAGGTGCTTGGACAAGTTGACCGAGCCCAAGTTACACACCGCCGTTTCGGTATCGCTGGTATTGAGCGTGATTTCCGTGCAGAGGTTGGAGGAATGCACAACACCCGCATGTTGCTGTGGGGAGCGCACATTGCAAGGGTCCTTGAAGGTGATCCATGGGTGGCCGGTTTCAAAAAGCATGGACAGCATCTTGCGCCACAGGTCTGTGGCTGGCACCTTTTTGCTGGGCTTGAGCTCGCCGCGTTCGGCTTTTTGCTCATAGGCAACATAGGCTTTTTCAAATGCAGCGCCAAACAGGTCGTGCAGGTCAGGGCAGTCGGATGGGGAGAACAAGGTCCAGTCCCCCTTTTCCATCACGCGTCGCATGAACAGGTCCGGAATCCAGTTGGCTGTGTTCATGTCGTGCGTGCGGCGGCGATCGTCGCCGGTGTTCTTGCGCAGTTCCAGGAATTCTTCGATGTCCAGGTGCCAAGTCTCCAGATAGGTGCAGACCGCGCCCTTGCGTTTGCCGCCCTGGTTGACCGCCACGGCGGTGTCGTTGACGACTTTGAGGAATGGCACCACGCCTTGTGATTCACCGTTGGTGCCCTTGATGTGCGAGCCCATGGCGCGCACACGGGTCCAGTCGTTGCCCAAGCCACCAGCAAATTTGGACAGCAGGGCGTTTTCCTTGATCGATTCGTAGATGCCGTCCAGATCGTCGGGCACGGTGGTCAGGTAGCAGCTCGACAGCTGTGAGCGCAAGGTGCCGCTGTTGAACAGCGTAGGCGTCGACGACATGAAATCGAATGACGACAGGATTTCGTAGAACTCGATCGCTCGGGCTTCGCGGTCGGTTTCATTGAGCGACAAGCCCATGGCAACGCGCATGAAAAAGGCCTGAGGCATCTCGATGCGGGTCTTGCGCACATGCAGGAAATAGCGGTCATACAGGGTTTGCAGGCCCAGGTAGTCGAACTGCATGTCGCGCTCGGGCTTGAGGGCTGCGGCCAGACGTTTCAAGTCAAACTGCAACAGCTTTTCGTCCAGCAGATCGTTGTCTACGCCCTTTTGGATGAACTGAGGGAAATAGTCGAGGTACGCCTGTGACATCTGGTCTTGCGTCACTTCCTTGCCCAGGATTTCCTTGGCAATGGTGTGCATCAACAGGCGGGCGGTGACGTAGGTGTAGTCCGGGTCTTTTTCGATCAAGGTGCGGGCCGCCAGGATGGAGGCTTTGTAAACCTCTTCCATGGGCACGCCGTCGTACAGGTTGCGCATGGTCTCAGCCACGATAGGCTCGGGGCTCACGTCTTTACCCAGGCCATGGCAAGCGTTGACCATGATGCCTTTGAGGTAGTCCTGATTCAGTGCGACGAGGTTGCCGCCATCGAGCACGTGCAAAGTGGGTTCTTGAGGGGCTGAGGCCACTTGCTGCTGCGCACGGTCCTGATTGCGGCGTTCGCGGTACAGCACGTAGGCTCGTGCGACCTCGTGGTTGCTGCTGCGCATCAGGCCCAGTTCGACTTGGTCTTGCACATCTTCAATATGGAACGTGCCGCCACCTGGCCGGGAGCGCATCAGTGCACGCACCACATTCTTGGTCAAATCTTCCACCACTTCGCGAACGCTGGCAGATGCTGCGCCTTGCGTGCCATGAACCGCCAGAAAAGCCTTCATCAAGGCCACGGCGATTTTGTTGGGTTCAAACGGGACCACGGCGCCGTTGCGGCGAATGATCTGGTAGTGGGTCAGTGCATGACCGCTTGTTGCACTGAGGCTGTCGGATTCTGGCTGGGTCATTGCGCCAGAAGACGAGGAGGTAATGATTGGGTTGGTTTGCATGGTCATGGGCTTCAATGGGGGTGTTTGGTCTCTGTTAAGGAGGGTTGAATTGTCACTAATGTGAATTTTTTTAATTTGTGTTGGACACTATATATGGTGTCCGGGAGCAATTCAAGCCACTACAGGTAGTGTACCGGGGCATTTGCGTGGTCTTTGAGCTTGGATCTAAAAAATTCCAAACTGTCAAAGTCAGTGGAGATTTTCAGTGGGTGAAACGAGGCCTTAAAACCCCAGAAAACATCCACTTTTTGCGACGTGATTCAAGCCTCTGGTGGCTTTTGAAGGGTTTTCCTTTGCAAAACCCTGAAAACACAGGGAATGCGTTGTTGGGCGCGCGCGGGTTACAGGGACATCTGGATGAAGAGGTGTGCGCGGTCACACAACTCTATTTTTTTGATCTGGATGAGATCGCTCAGATGGCGGGGAAACAGGATGCTGAAAAATTCAGCGCAGATTGCAAACGCCGCCATTCAAAACCCGCACCCGGATCTTGCTTGCGACCCGGGGCAATGTGCTCGTGACCTGCCAAGTGCGCAATGGGGTAGTGCTTTTTCAGATCGTTACACAGTTGTGTCAGACGGCTGTATTGCACATCTTCAAACCAATCGCCTTCCAGGCCTTCGAGCTCAATGCCCACGGAATCGTCATTGCAATTGCTGCGGCCCCTGTAGTGCGATGGACCGGCATGCCAGGCCCGGTCGTCACAACTGACAAATTGCCACAGCGCGCCATCGCGCTGGATATAAAAGTGGGCCGACACCTGCAGGCCACGTATGTGTTCAAAGTAAGGATGGGCCTGCCAATCCAGGCGGTTGGTGAACAAGTCCTGAACTTCATGACCGCCGTATTGGCCTGGAGGCAGGCTGATGGAGTGGATGACCACCAGATCAATACAGGCGTTTGTGGGGCGCGGGCCGAAATTGGGTGAATCAAGTCGCTGGGCCGGTTGGTACCAGCCGTCCTGCCAAAGGTGGTCAGGTGTTGAGGGCAGCTCAGGCATCGTGCGCTGCATCAGCCCGCGTTGCGGTCATGGGCTGAAGTGCGGTGCTCGGTGCTGCAATAAGCGCCCTTTTGACCCGACACGGCTTCTTCCACCGGCAGGTGAATGCCGCAGTGGGCACATGTGACCATTTCAGTGGGTCCTGCGGTCGGTGGATTCTGAGAGGGTGTGGCGTTGCCCGCACGGCTGCGTTTGAACGCCCAAATGGCCAGCAAAATGATCAACAGCCAAAACAGGTACTTCATCCTGCACGTCCCAACAAAATTTCAAGAACAAAGCGCGAGCCTGCATAAGACAGCAGCAGCAAACCCGCGCCCGTGTACAGCACCCGCACGGCGCGGCGACCCCGCCAGCCCCATTGGCTGCGCCCGATCAGCAAAACCGCAAAAGTCAGCCAGGACAGCAAGGCAAACACGGTTTTGTGATCCCAACGCCAATGGCTATGGCCTTGCCCGTACAGGCTTTCACCAAACAGAGCACCCGCCACCAGCGTCGCGCTCAGCAGCACGAACCCGACGCTCACAAAACGAAAGGTCAGCCGCTCCAGCGTCAGCAAGGGCAAACCGCTGTCCGCTTCCTGTCCTTGTCGGATGTCGTGCTCTGTGCGGGTCATCATCCAGGCGTGAACAACGGCAGCGGCAAACATGCCATAAGCGGACAAACCCAAAGCCCAATGCAAAGGCAGCCAAGGCGAGGTCAGAGACGACAGCAAACTGCCTGGAAAAAAACAGGCCAGCAGCACGGCCACCGCCCCCAGCCCACCCATGGCCCAACGGGCCTTGAGCTGAGGAAAAATGTGTCGCTCCACCATATAAGCGGTCACCACCAACCAAGCCATGACCGACAAGGCTGGTGCAAACCCGAAGCGCACTGGCCCCGCCAGCAAGCCCAGCAACGCAACGGCATGGGCGGCCCAAGCCAACCACAGCAAGCGGCGAGCGCGTTCATCGCTCAAGCGCGTGCCGGCCACGGCGGCCAGTGCATAGGCCAGCGCAGCCAGCCCTGAGGCGGGCAACATCCAGAATGGGGTACTCGCTAAAATCATGGGTCCGAGTTTAGCCTTTCAGGTGTGGCCACAGGGGCTTCACCACCACGGTTGACCGGTTATTTCTGGATCTCCCCATGGCCTCCGCCCTGACCGACAAACTTTCACGCCTCGTCAAGACCCTCAGCGGACAGGCCCGCATCACCGAATCCAACGTGGCCGACATGCTGCGCGAAGTGCGCATGGCCCTGCTGGAGGCTGACGTGGCACTTCCCGTGGTGCGCGATTTCATCGCCCGCGTGAAAGACAAAGCGCTGGGGCAAGAAGTCATGGGTTCTTTGAAGCCCGGCCAAGCCTTAGTGGGCGTGGTCAACCGCGAGCTGGCCGCCACCATGGGCGAAGGTGTGTCAGACATCAACCTGGCCGCGCAGCCGCCCGCTGTGATTTTGATGGCCGGTCTGCAAGGTGCTGGTAAAACGACCACCACCGCCAAGCTGGCCAAACACCTGATCGAAAAGCGTAAGAAAAAGGTGCTGACCGTTTCAGGTGACGTGTACCGCCCCGCCGCGATTGAACAGCTCAAGACCGTCACTGCGCAGGCCGGTGCTGAATGGTTCCCCAGCTCACCCGACCAAAAGCCCATTGACATTGCCCGCGCCGCCATCGACTACGCCCGCAAGCACTTTTTTGATGTGTTGCTGGTTGACACCGCCGGTCGCCTGGCGATTGACGAAGCCTTGATGACTGAAATCAAGGGCCTGCACGCTGAACTCAAGCCGGTTGAAACCTTGTTCGTGGTGGATGCCATGCAAGGTCAGGACGCGGCCAACACCGCCAAGGCGTTCAGCGACGCCTTGCCTTTGACCGGCATTGTGTTGACCAAACTCGATGGCGACTCGCGCGGCGGTGCTGCCCTGTCTGTGCGCCAGATCACGGGCGTGCCGATCAAGTTTGCAGGTACCAGCGAAAAAATTGACGGACTGGAAGTGTTCGATGCTGAGCGTCATGCAGGCCGTGTGCTGGGCATGGGCGACATCGTGGCCTTGGTGGAACAAGTCACTGCGGGCGTGGACATGGAGGCCGCGCAAAAACTGGCCGCCAAGGTCAAGAGCGGCGGCAGCTTCGACCTGAACGACTTTTTGGCGCAGATCCAGCAGATGAAGCAAATGGGTGGCCTGTCCAGCCTGATGGACAAGCTGCCATCGCAATTGACTGCCAAGGCTGGGTCCATGGACATGGACAAGGTTGAAAAAGACATTGGCCGCAAGCAAGGCATCATCCACAGCATGACGCCCAAAGAGCGCAGCAAGCCTGAATTGATCAAGGCCACACGCAAGCGGCGCATTGCTGCGGGCGCGGGCGTTCAGGTGCAAGACGTCAACCGCATGCTCAAGGAGTTTGAGCAAATGCAGGACATGATGAAAAAAATGTCCGGCGGCGGCATGATGAAAATGATGAAACGAATGGGTGCCATGAAAGGCATGATGGGCGGCGGGGGCTTCCCCGGCATGCCACGCTGATCGCCAATACTCCCCGTAGGTCGCTACTCGAAGATTCCGACATGATTGTGGGCCGACACGTTCGGGCATGGGCGTTGCTGCTTGGCTGCCCAACGTCAGGGTCTTCGACCACCGACCTACGAATTCCCAATAGCCCGGGGCGTTGATCACCGCCGATCGAAATCCCAACGGCTTGGGGCGTGATCAACACCGATCGAATTTCCATTTGCTTGGGTCGTTGACCTCCGTCGATCGAATTGGGTTGTGACCCCCCGCCGACCAAATCCTCGTAGGTCGGTACTCGAAGAGTCCGACATGATTGTGGGTCGACACGTTCGGGCATGGGCGTTGTTACTTGACGGGCCAATGTCGGGGTCTTCGACCACCGACCTACAAAATCTACGGTGGTTTCAATACTGGCTCTCGGGCAGCGTCACCTGCAGGCCGTCCAGCGCTTCGGTCAGCATGATCTGGCACGACAGGCGGCTGCCCGGCGCGCGTGCTTGGGCGGTGAAGGCCAGCATGCCGTCCTCGTCACTTGAAGCAGGCGGCAGCTTGGATTGCCAATCTGATTGAACCACCACATGGCAGGTCGCGCAGGTCAGCAGACCGCCGCAATCGGCCTGGATGCCGTCCAAGTTGGCATCGACTGCGGCTTGCATCAGGCTCTGGCCGGGCTGCACTTGCAGGCTGTGCGCGGCTTGGGTCGGGTCGTGGGGTTGCAGGTGGATCGTGATCATGGGGGCATGGCGCTCAAACGCGCTTTATAGGGGTTGTTAAATTCGGCCGAAGTATTCGCGCTTGTGAAACTCCAGCACGTCTTCGGCCTGGGTCAGGCGCCGGTGTTCGGCCAGTTTGATGGTGCTGTAGTAATCCACCCAGGGCTGACCCATGGCTTGGCACAAGGCCGCATCTTGCTGCAGCGCCTGCACCGCATCGGCCAAAGACGTGGGAATAGAGACAGACCCTGATGCATAAGGCGTTTCAGTGGCCTCAGGTGCTTGCAACTGCGCGTCCACACCATCAAGCCCTGCGTGGATTTGCGAGGCCATGTACAGATAAGGGTTGGCCGCCGGTTCGCCCAAGCGGTTTTCAATGCGGGTGGCCTGGTCGCCGGGTTCGCCGATGACGCGCAGCATCGCACCCCGGTTGTCACGACCCCACAAAATCGACTGCGGTGCCATCGCGTTGGGCCGAAAGCGCCCATAGCCATTGCTGGTGGAGGTGCACAGGGCGGTGAGCGCCGGAGCGTGCGCCAACAATCCGGCCAGCCAGCCAGCACCCGCATCGCTCAGCACCTGCCGTGCATCGCGTGAACTGCTGCCGGGCGCGGGCGTGTCGCGCATGAACACGTTGCGCCCCGTGGCCAACTCGCAGACCGATTGGTGCAGGTGCCAACCGCTGGACATGATGTGTTCAAACGGCGGGCGGCACATGAAGGTCGCGTGGTAACCGGCGCGGCGCAGGGCCTGACGCGTGGCGTTGCGAAACAGCACCATCTGGTCGGCGGCCGTGAGCGCGTCGCTCACGTCAAACACCGCTTCGACCTGGCTGGGGCCGAGTTCGATTTCGAGCGAGATCAGCGGCAAGCCCAGCGCCTGCGCGGTGCGCTGCACGATGCGCAGCGGCTCTTCGGCCCGGTCCATCCAGCCTTCGGTCAGCAGGTTGTAGCCCGGGTGGATCAGGCTGACTTCGGGCGCGGGGCCGGGCCAGGCGGCGCGATCCGGGTCCAGGTCTGCCCCATGCAGCGGGTCTTTGAGGCGGTAGATGTGGAATTCGACTTCGAGCCCGCAGCGCATTTGCCAGCCGCGCTCGGCCAAGCGCAACACGGCTTGTTGCAGCACATGGCGCGAATCGAGCGGCACGATGCGGCCGTCGGCAAAGTAGGGCTGGAACTGCAGCCAGCCGGTCTTGTCGGCCCAGGGCAGCACATGCCAGCTGGCCGGGTCGGGCATGAGCGTGAAATTGCTGGCCCCGGCAAAGCCAGGCAGGGTGTCTTCGATGCCCGACTCGAACACCTTGAAAGCGGTGCGGTCCGAGCTGTCTTTGAGCAGCAAGGTGCTGACCATGCCGATGCCGTTGGCCAGCGCTTGGCGCAGCTGCGAGGCCACGATGGTTTTGCCGCGCACCACGCCGTGCAGGTCGCACCAGCCCAGGCGGATCAGCTCGATGCCCGAGGCCTCGACCTGCCGCACCAATTGCTCGCAAGCTGCTTGGCGTTCGCGGCTGTGCAGGCCGCAGCGTTCAGCGAAGCTCATGCCGCGCTCGTGTTGGCTGGGGTGTCCGCTGGCGTGGGCGTATGGCCCGGCAGTGCCGCGTCCCACGGTGCGCCGCTGCGCTTGGCATCACAAGCCTCGCGCCACCACTGCGGCCATTGCCCGCTGGGCGCGATGCCGTCCACCGTGTCGGGGCCGATGCGTTGGCTGGCCACGGCGCCCTGCGCAAAGCCGGGTGGCAAGCCCCCGGCCTGCACCGTCTCAATGGCTTTGAGCAAGATGCGGCGGTTGGCCATGATGACCTTGTCGCTGGTGCCCAGGTGTTCGCGGGTGCGGTCCTGGATCGCGCCCATGCTCTCGCAGGCCCACTGGTCGTGCACGTTGATGTCGTCTTCCCCCATGCCCAGGTAGGTGCGCGCCACTTGCTCTTCGGGGTTGAAGCCCCAGTGGTTGTGCTTGCCCGCTTTGGGGATGTAGTCGGGCAGGGTGACCGAGGGCAGGCGCTGGTTGCGCATGGCCTCTTTGTCCACCGGCCCGGCAAAGCTGGTGAACACCGAATACCAATAGGTGTGCGTGTCGTCCACCGGCACATGCATCTGCGTGATGGTCATGGTCTCCGACAGCGGAATCACAAAGGTGTGCGGAAACAGCGCGTTGGTCACCCGCACATGGGTCAGCGCCTCGTTGATCGGGCGCAGGGCCGTCAGGCGCAGGCCCGCATCGGTGGGCTCAAACGAAATTTCCGGCTGGTCCAGCTCGCGCATCACCCGCGTCATGGGCCAGCGCTCGCCTTGCACATCGCCCGCGCTCGCGCCGCGAAACTGGCGACCATAGCTGCCTTCGAGCGACTCGTCATTGAAAAAGCGGTGCAGGTACGACGCGTGTGCCGGGTCAATGCCCACCTCAAACGCTTGCAACCAGTTGCAATGCCACAGCCCTTTGAAGGCAAAGGTGTGCGTGGCGGGGGCGCTGAAAGCGTCGATGGCGGGCAGTTGCGGAGGCGTCTGGCCTTCGGGGCCGAACCAGCCAAACACAATGCCACTGCGCTCAATGATCGGGTAGCTGCGCTGGCGCACACGCTTGCACAGCGTGCTGCCGGTGGGCTCGGCGGGGGTTTCGATGCATTGACCCGTGACGTCAAACTTCCAGCCGTGAAAAGGGCAGCGCAGGCCATCGCCTTCGTTGCGGCCAAAGGCCAGGTCAGCGCCTCGGTGTGGGCAGTCGCGGTCGAGCAAGCCATATTCGCCCTGTGCGTTGCGAAACAGCACCAGGTCTTGCCCCAAAATGCGCACAGCTTTGACGGGACGAATCGCCATGCGCGGGTCGAGCGCGGGGTTGAATTCGTCCACCAGGGCGACGGGCTGCCAATAGTGGCGCATCACCTCGCCGCAGGGCGTGCCCGGGCCAATGCGGGTGATGAGTTCGTTCTGTTCTGCTTTCATGTAAGCCTCTGACTTGCGCCGTGTGTCTGTCTTTGTGGTGTGCTCGTCCCTGTGGCGGGACAGGCCTGTCTCTTGTCAATCAGTTTAAACGGCTGTGTGGACGCGGCCTGCCAACAGGCGACACGATGGACGGAGCTTGATGCGTGTCAATTTCGGGGCAGGCCATTTGGACCGCCATGACGCAAAATCCTGCGCATGACACACGCACTTTTCATCTACGGCACCCTGATGCCCGGCCTGCGCTTGGAGGCCGAAATGCATGGCGCCCGATTCATGGGGCCAGCTCAGGTGCCTGGACGCTTGGTCGATCTGAGCCGCTATCCTGGTTTGTTGCATGGCGAGGGTTCAGTGGTCGGCGAAGTTTACGAAGTCGATGACGCACACCTGGCCCGACTCGATGGGGTCGAAGACATGGTGCCCAGCGATCGAGCCGCCTCGCAATACTGGCGCGAAGAAGTGACCGTGCTCAGCGGCCCGCTGCAAGGCCAGCGGGTGCAGACCTATGTGTACAACCGCACGGTGGATGGCTGCAGGCCCATCGCGCATGGCGACTACCGTCGCTACATCCGCGAAGTCGGGCGCGACTCCTGATCCCCCGTAGGTCGGCGGTCGAAGACCCCGACATTGAACCTGCGCCCAGCCCACAAGGACAGGCCTGAAGATAACGAGAGAGATTCGTAGGTCGAAGGCTTTAGCCCGGGCATGCCTTGGCCGTGCGCTGTGTCGGGGCTGAAGCCCCCGACCTACAAAACACCGTGCCCACATCCCCACGCCGGAACCAGCGCGTTCGTGCAATCGCCACGGCCCTTCGCGTTCGTACAAACGACGCAATCCCCACCGACACCGCATGTCGGCACTCGAAGAGTCCGACATGTGCCGGCACCACCCCAGCGCCAACAAATGGCGTCACAGGTCGATCCACCCAGTGTCGGGGTCTACGACCACCGACCTACAAACGCAGGTCGTTCCATCAGTCCCGGCATGTCGCCCGGCATCAATCTTTGATCACCAACTCCCCGCGCAGCGAGTGCGACAGGCCTTGGGTGATGCGCACATCGGCCATCTGACCGATCAGGCGGTCCATGTTCGGGCCGCCGGGGAAGTTGACCACCCGGTTGCACTCGGTGCGGCCCGCCAGCTCGGTCGCGTCCTTGCGTGAAGGGCGCTCCACCAAAATGCGCTGCACCGTGCCCACGCGGCTCTCGCCAATGCGCTGCACGTTCTCTTCGATGGTCGCTTGCAGGTGGTGCAGGCGGCGCAATTTTTCGGCGTGTGGTGTGTCGTCCTGCAGGTTGGCCGCTGGCGTGCCGGGGCGGGGACTGAAGATGAAGCTGAAGCTGGTGTCAAAACCCACATCGGTGATCAGCTTCATCATCTTGTTGAAGTCGTCTTCGGTCTCGCCGGGGAAGCCCACGATGAAATCGCTGCTGAGCGACATGTCGGGGCGGATCGCCCGCAGCTTGCGGATCGTGCTCTTGTATTCCATGGCGGTGTAGCCGCGCTTCATGGCCATCAAGATGCGGTCCGAGCCGTGCTGCACCGGCAGGTGCAAGTGGCTCACCAGTTTGGGAATCTTTTCGTACGCGTCAATCAGGCGCTGTGTGAACTCATTCGGGTGGCTGGTCACGTAGCGGATGCGCTCGATGCCTGGCATGTCAGCCACGTATTCCAGCAACAAGGCAAAGTCGGCAATCTCTGAGGTGCCACCCATCTTGCCCCGGTAAGCGTTCACGTTCTGGCCCAGCAGGGTGATCTCTTTCACGCCCTGCGCTGCCAGGCCCGCCACTTCAACCAGCACATCGTCAAACGGGCGCGACACTTCTTCGCCCCGGGTGTAGGGCACCACGCAGTAGCTGCAATATTTGCTGCAGCCTTCCATGATCGACACAAAGGCCGTGGCGCCGTCCACCTTGGCGGGCGGCAGGTGGTCAAACTTTTCAATCTCGGGGAAGCTGATGTCGACTTGCGGGCGTTGCTTGCGCTCGCGATCGGCCAGCAACTCGGGCAAGCGGTGCAGGGTCTGCGGGCCAAACACCACGTCCACATAAGGCGCACGCTTGATGATCTCGGCACCTTCCTGGCTGGCCACGCAGCCGCCCACGCCAATCAGCACGCCCTTGGCTTTCAGGTGCTGCACCCGGCCCAGATCGCTGAAGACTTTTTCTTGCGCCTTCTCGCGCACGGAGCAGGTGTTGAACAAAATCAGATCGGCCTCGTCCACATCCTGCGTGGGCTCATAGCCCTGGGCCGCGCCCAGCACATCGGCCATCTTGTCCGAGTCGTACTCGTTCATCTGGCAGCCAAATGTTTTGATGAAGACCTTCTTGCTCATGCGGCCTCCACGGCGTTCAGGGAGGTGATGAAGTCAAGGCAAAGCAAAGCACGCCCGAAAAGGGCCAAAGTGCAGCGGTTCATGGTGTAGATCCAGAGGCTGTTGAGGGGAAGCGCTTGGGGCGCTGGGGAGGGGTGATTATCGCAGGGGGTCATGCATGGAATTTTTCAAGTCGGACAAACCTTATCCCAGGGCGTCAAAAGTCATTCTTTCTTGCAGTAGTGTCCGGTTTATTTGATAGCCAACTCGCTGCAAGCGAGTAACGGCAAGGGTTTCAGAGGTTTCATGGGTGTCCACGATTTGAATTTTATTTTGCACACTAGGCATGCTCCAAGGGTTCAATCACCTGGAGATGCCCATGAACGCAGGCAAAACCTTGTTCGCGCAGGTCATGGACTTTGTGCCCTGGAAGACCTTTGGTCGCATCGTCGATCGCCATCGCGGCGATGCTGGGGTGCGCACGCTCAGTTGTACCGAGCTGTTTCGCATCATGGCGTTTGCCCAACTGACTTGGCGCGAGTCTTTGCGCGACATCGAAGCATGTTTGACGGCCAATCAGTCCAAACTTTTTCACATGGGCATGCGCCACATTCCTGCACGCTCGACGCTGGCCGATGCCCTGAACTCTCGCGACTGGCGTATTTACCATGCTCTGGCGATGCGATTGATCGACCGAGCCCGCAGACTGTATGCACAAGAACCCATGGGCGTGGATTTGGATGCCACCGTCTACGCCTTGGACTCCACCACCATCGACCTGTGTCTGGGTTTGTTCGACTGGGCACCGTTTCGCTCCACCAAGGCCGCTGTGAAGATGCACACCTTGCTGGACTTGCGCGGCGCAATTCCCGCCTTCATCCACATCAGCGACGGCAAGATGCACGATGTGCATGTGCTGGACATGATGCCCATCGAGGCGGGCGCTTTCTACGTCATGGACAGGGGCTATCTGGACTTCTCTCGCCTGTACGCCATGCACCAGTGCGCCGCCTTCTTCGTGACCCGTGCCAAGAGCAATATGAACGCCCGGCGTGTGTACTCGGCCCCTGTAGACAGAACCACGGGCCTTGTCTGCGATCAGACCATTGCGCTCAATGGGCAATACGCCAGCAAGGACTACCCCGAGCACTTGCGGCGCATCAAGTTCAAGGACCCGCAGACGGCAAAGGTGTTGGTCTTTCTGACCAACAACATGACACTGCCAGCGTTGACCATCACAGCCCTGTACAAGAACCGTTGGCAGGTCGAGTTGTTCTTCAAATGGATCAAGCAGCATCTGCGAATCAAGAAGTTTTTGGGCACCAGCGAGAACGCAGTCAAGACGCAAATCTGGTGCGCCGTGGCCACTTACGTGCTGATTGCCGTTGTCAAGAAGGAGTTGCAATTGAAAGCCTCGCTCTACACTTTTCTACAGATTTTGTCGGTGTCTGTTTTCGAGAAAACGTCGATTTCATGCGCCTTGCAGACCGATGCTTACATAACCGCACCACCTGACTGCGCTAAGCAGTTGAATTTGTTCACTTTTTAACCGGACACTACTGATTGCATAGCCAATTCACGTTGGCGTTCGGAGTCGGTGGTGTCCAGCAGGCGCTGTGCTGCGCACAGGCGGGGCAATATGCCTTCATCGTCCCCCATCAGGTTTTCTGCTCTGCGAGTGAGTGTTTTGTCTGACAGTGCCCAACGCTGGCTTGGCGCGGCAACAGGTTTGCTGCCCACTTGTGCCCATTGGTGAATGGTATCGCCTGGGGTGATTTTGCGTGGGCTGGGCGACTGGTAGATCAGTTCGGCATCGCTTTCCATGCTGCATTGGATGGCGCAGGCGTGGCGCATGCGTTCGAGCAAACGAGCCACGGCTTGTTGCATGCTTTGGCTGGGGCTGACCATTTCGCAGGCGCCGCCGCTGACTTCGGCCAGCTCTCGCAGCAGGCTTTCGGCCGGGGCGCTGCCCACGCCCAGCGCAAACAGACGGTGGCCCGACTGACGCACAGTGGCAACGATGTTTTCAATGTTCCAGACTTCGCCGTCTGTGATGAGTAGGATGCTGGCCGCTTCAACAGGGCGTTCGTCTTCATGCCTAATCCGAATCACTGCTTCAAGTGCGCGGTCCATTTCGGTGCCACCCAATTCAGCTTTGATGTTGCGGGCTTCTGAACGCAGGCGACGCTGATAAGACTCGGTGCACCGTTGTAGCCGGGGCAGTACATGCAAAGGATGGCTGCCAAAGCGCGTCATTGAGACTTCGTCGTCATTCTCCAGTTGATGGAACAGCCAGTCCAGAGCATCACGGGCTTGTTCGTTGCTGTCGCCTTGCATGGAGCCCGAGCCGTCCACCAGCACTTTCATGCGCAGCTTGGCAGGCGCGGTGTTGGCAGCATCCCAATGGGCTGTAGCGCTGGTCAGCAGGGTGTATTGGCCGGGTTGCGTGGCGTCGGCGCTGGCCATGGCAAAGACCATGTCTTTCAGGCCGTGGATGGTCAGCACAAAGTCGCGGTCCAACCAGGCTTTGTTTTGCAGTTTGACCATCACACCGTTTTGGTGTTTAACCCGCTGTACGCCATGCGATGGGCTGGTGATGGTGCCTTGGGCCAATGGGTTGGCGATGTCGAGCGACACATGCAGGCGGTATTCGGCGAGTGGACTGGCCGCTGCGGTCTGGTGTGGAGCCAGGCCGCCTTGGCTGTGTTCGTCACCATAGCGCGGGGCTATTGTTGTGGGCAGGCTCAAACGCAGCATGCCGCCCTCCAGCTTGAGCAGTTGGGCGTATTCCAGCTCGATCACCACCTCGTCGCCGGGCAGTATGTTGCCCAGGTTGGCGGTGTAGAGGTCTTTGCCCGAGCGCTCCAGCATCACGGGCAAGTCGCCGGACTGGATGGCTTTTTCGTAAGTGGTTTCTGCTTCTTTCTTTTCGACCACGGTGCCGGTCATGCGTTTGCCGTTGAGTTCGACCGCCATGCCCAATAACACGCTACCCCAAGCCAAGGGGAAGGTGTAAACGCATTCGAGGTTGTCGCCCGTGGTGTTGCGGTAGACCTGCCGCAGCTTCATGCGCAGCATCAGGCCTTGCAGTTGGCCTTGGGCCAGCACCGATTGCAGGGCGACGGCTTGTCCGTCATCGCGGCTTTTGAGGCCCATCACTTCATTGCTCATTTTTGTTTTCCCATGCAGACATGACGGTGCGCACAAAGGCGCGGAGTTGTTCGGGTGACAAGCCCGCTTCTTGCGGGTCGATTTGCAGTTCCACCCCTGGCGCGATGAACACATGACTGCGCACGCGGATGCTGCCGGGCTGTTGTTGGCGCTCAGGCACGGGCGATTCGCCACCGGCCATGACGGCGCGGATGCGCTCCAACGACACCCCTGAGTCGGCCAGCTTGCGGATTTGCATGAGTTGGCCCAAATGCAAGGGCGTGTAGTGCGCTGCCCGTGTCTCGCCCACTGGCCGGTCCACCAAGCCCAGCTGCATGTAATAGCGGACCGTGCGCTTGGGCAAATCGGTCAGCGCACAGAGCTGGTCTATGGAGTAGGTGGTGGTCATGGGGTTATTGTGACATAAATACTGTCGCAATGACTGTCTTTAATAAAACGAGCCTTATCCTGTCCTTAAGTTGTGCGTTCCAAGACTTGCACGGACTGTGTTTGTGGTTAACGTAATCTTATATAAATTAAATTTCCATAATAATTTTTGCGCATAACGTGCAAAAAAATGCATCTGATGCATAATTTGATCCATGTTGATTGAATTTTCAGTGAGCAATTACCGCTCCATCCACCAACGCCAGACTCTGAGCATGGCGGCTGCGGTCGCCTATGACGAGTTGCTGGCGACGAACACGTTTGAAGTCAGTGCGGGCAGCAGCCTGCCACGCTTGGTGCGCTCGGCGGTGATGTATGGTCCCAATGCGTCTGGCAAGAGCACATTGATTGCTGCGCTGAAATTTCTGCAAGAGCTGGTTTTGCGTTCGCACCAGCATCAGGCGGGGGACGCACTTGATGTGGTGCCTTTCAGGCTGTCGCCCCAATCGCGTTCCGAAGACAGCGAGTTTGAAGTCACTTTTGTAGAGGGCGCGGTGCGTTACGAATACGGCGTGCGCTGCAACGCCGTGCGGGTGACCGAAGAGTGGCTATTCGCCTACCCGCAAGGCCGTGCTCAAAAGTGGTTCCACCGTGCCTGGGATGCCGAGGCAGGCAAAGACGTTTACAAGTTCAGCGCCCAGTTTGTGGGCGGGCGTAAACGCCAGGACTGGGCGGATGAAACCTTGGAGAACACGCTGTATTTCTCGAAAGCCGTTCAAAACAAGCAAGAGCAACTGCGCCCCGTGTTTGATTGGTTCAAAGACCGCTTGCGCGTGGTGGATGCGCCGCACAGTCTGAGCGCGGGCTACACGATGCAACGCTGCCAAAACGCCGCCGACCGGCAGCGGATTGTTGATTTCATGAACATGGCAGACCTGTGCATTGCAGACCTTCGGCTTGAAGAGTCTACGTTTGCCGTTGAGCAGTTGCCCAAAGGCATGCCGTCTGCTGTCCGCGATCAAATTGCCAAGGACCTGGATGGCAAGAAGATCACCTCGATCAAGTTTGTGCACCAGGACGTGGTCACTGGCGAGGGCGTGGAGTTTGCGGAAGATGAAGAGTCAGACGGCACCCGCGCCTTGTTTGCTTTTGCTGGGCCTTGGCTGGATGTGACCGAAAACAACCGTGTGCTGGTGGTGGATGAGCTTGATACCAGCTTGCACCCGATGCTGGTCCATTACCTGGTCAAGCGTTTGCACTTGGAGAACTCCAAGGCGCAGTTGATTTTCACGACGCACGACACCACGCTGCTGAGCCAAAGAATTCTGCGGCGTGACCAGGTGTGGTTCATGGAAAAAGACGCACAACGGGCCTCCAAGTTGTACCCCTTGTCTGACTTCAGCCCGCGCGAGAACGAAGCGATTGAACGCGGTTATCTGAATGGCCGTTATGGCGGTATTCCGTTTTTGAAGGGTCTGGACTTTTATGGGGTCTGACGATCTGTTCAAAAAGCGCAAGGCCAGGGCCAGCAACGCCCTGGCCAGGCAGCAGCAGCAGCGGGCGCAGAGCCCACGCTGCTTGATCGTCTGTGAAGGCAGCAAGACCGAGCCGCATTACCTGGCCGAGTTACGCGAGGTGCGGGGCATTCCACATTCATGGGTGAACATCAAGCCCAGTGAGGGTTCGTCGCCAGACCGTGTAGTGCAGACGGCCGAGAAACTGTATGCCGAAGACGCTCAAATGGGCGACAGTTTTGACCAGGTTTTTTGCGTCTTTGATCGCGATGCGCACCCAACGTTCAGCGCGGCCTTGCAACGCGCGCGTGAGCTGGCAGCAGGCGGCAAGCCTTTCAATGCCATCACGTCAACGCCTTGTTTTGAGTTCTGGTTTTTGCTGCATTTTGGCTATTCGGATGCGCCTTTTGCCAAGGCGGGCAACAAATCGGTGGGCGACGTGGTGGTCAGCCAGTTCAAAACCAAAGCGGGCTTGGCGCAATACGGGAAGGCTCAACGTGGCTTGGCCGCGCTGCTTCAAGGCAAGCTGGCCACCGCCGCCAAGCATGCCAACAAGTTGCGGCAGTCCGCCGCCAAAACCCTCAAACAAGATCCTCAAATCCACGCCAACCCCTGGACGAATGTGGATGAGTTGGTTCAGTACATTGAAGGCTTGAAGCATTGCCCCACCTACCAAGGTGACTGAGCTGGTTCAGGTGCTGGATGACATCAAGCACCGAGCTGCGGCTTGATGATCATTTGATCCTTCGGATATTCCCATGCAAATTTTGTTAGACGTTCCAGAAAAATACTTGGATGTGATGCATTGCAGCAAAGAGGATTTCCAGCGGGATGCCAAATTGGCCATAGCTATCAAATTTTTTGAAATGAAACGCCTGTCTGCGGGCATGGCGGCAGCACTGGCCGGGTTAGACCGCCTTTCATTTATGGGAGAGTTGTCAAGATTTGGTGTGACATCGATCGATTTGCTCAAAGACGAGTTGTCCGACGATGTCCGCAACGCCTGAACGCTCGGCTGTTTGTTCAGCAACGAAGTTCGCTGGATGTCTCACTTTTGCTTGAGTAGTTCTGGCTGCCGCTAAGCGATCATCCAGATTTGACATCACAACTTCGGCGGCGATTCCATTACCCAGACGTTTTGTTTCCTCAATGGCCGCAATGCCTTTGTGCTGGAATGGCGTAAGAGTCACAGTGACCTAATTTGAATGAAATATGTCAGACGCGCATCAGCAAGAAGATCGGCAGTCGTTGTTTGACCGTTGATGTAATTGTTCAGCTTGTGCAGAAGATTTTTGCTGGGTTTCAAGTTTTCGATGCGCAAGGTTCCCAGGGTATTGGCCACAACTCTTTGACGGTCAGCCGCAGTCGTGAGTGGCCTTGAGTGTTTAGGCATTCTTCGGCTTGAAAAACATCGGATAAGCCCTTTGCACCGTCGGGCTGTCATAGGCCCAGCTGTGGCATTGGCCCAGGAAGTAGGGCGCTTGGGTGATTTCGGGCTGGGGCTGTCCGGCCAGCTCGCGGCGGTGCCATTGACCGGCGGGCAGGGTCTGGAAGGCGGCGGTGGCCATGTTGAACAGCATTTCGCGCAAGTGGGTGCAGCCTTCGGTGCCGCCTACGTGTTGGTTGATCACTTTGCGCCAGCCTGGGCCCATGGTGCAGCCGATCAGCCGGTGCAAGGTGGCGGGGGCCTGCGTGCACTCAGGGTGGGGGATGTCGTCCATCGAGGTGGCGATGTCCTGGATGACCATCTTGTTGTCGAGTGTGACGCGGATTTTCAGGTTGTGGATCGGCTCGTTGGCTGGAAAGGGCCGTTCGTTTGAAACTTCAAAACCATAGGTCTTGACGTCGGTCAGTTGGGCTTCGATGTCCCACAGGCCGTCTTCGCGGTCATAGCCTTGGTACACCACGGTTCGCGTATGTGACAGTTTTCGGGGGGAGGGAGGGGGAAGTGCCAATGGAATTCTCGCGGGTCTGATGTTGAATCACCTGATCATAGCCACGCAGGAGCCCCGAACATGTCCCACACCATCCACCCCGCCGTCCGCCGCCAGACCATCGCCGATGCCTTGCGCCGCACCGCGATCCGCCTGCCCGCCAAGACCGGCATCGTGTGTGGCAGCACCACCTGGACGTATGCCGAGTTCGATGCGCTGGTGACGCGCCTGGCCGCAGGCCTGGCCAGCATCGGCGTGGCCGAGGGCGACAAGGTGGCGGTGCTGGCCCGCAACTCGCACGGCTTTGCCGCGCTGCGCTTTGCACTGGCCCGCCGGGGCGCGGTCATGGTGCCGATCAACTTCATGCTCAAGGCCGAAGAGGTCGCCTACATCTTGCGACACGCAGGCGCCAAAACACTGGCCACCGACAGCGGCCTGGCCGAGCTGGCGCAGGCTGCAGCCAAGCTGGACACGCAGGTGCAGCAGTTCATTTGGCTGCCGTCCGAAGACCCGAGCCAGCCTGTGGTCGGCATGCACAGCTTTGACACCTTGGCCGCTTGCCCCGATGCTCTGCCCGATTTGCGGCTGGGCAGTTACGACGTGGCGCAGATCGTCTACACCAGCGGCACCGAATCGTCGCCCAAAGGCGCACAACTCACGCACGACGCCGTCATGTGGCAGTACGTCAGCTGCGTGATCGACGCCGAAATCGCCGAGGCTGATGTGGCCCTGCACGCGCTGCCGCTGTACCACTGCGCCCAGCTCGATGTATTTTTTGGTCCGGCCATTTACATGGGCAGCACCAACGTCATCACGTCCAAACCCACGCCCGACAACCTGTTGCCGATGATCGAGAAGTTCGGCATCACCAGCTTCTTTGCACCGCCTACGGTGTGGATCGCCTTGCTGCGCTCGCCCCTGCTGGATGCCGACAAACTCTCCAAGCTGGCCAAGGGCTACTACGGCGCGTCCATCATGCCGGTGGAGGTGCTCAAAGAGCTGGCCGCACGTCTGCCCAAGGTGCGCTTGTGGAACTTGTACGGCCAGACCGAAATCGCGCCCTTGGCCACCATGCTGGCCCCCGAAGACCAGCTGCGCAAACCCGGCTCGTGCGGCAAGGCGGTGCGCAACGTTGAGACCCGTGTGGTGAATGACGCCATGCAGGATGTGGCCGTGGGCGAGGTGGGCGAGATCGTGCACCGCTCGCCGCATTTGATGCTGGGTTACTTTCACGACGATGAGCGCACCAAGGCCTCGTTTGAGGGCGACTGGTTCCACAGCGGGGATCTGGGCATGATCGACGACGAGGGCTACATCACCGTGGTGGACCGCAAGAAGGACATGATCAAGTCCGGCGGCGAAAACGTGGCCAGTCGCGAGGTGGAAGAGATGATCTACCGCCTGCCGCAAGTGAGCGAGGTGGCTGTGATCGGCTTGCCTGACCCTAAATGGGTGGAGGCTGTGACGGCGGTCATCGTGGTCAAGGCTGGTCAGTCTTTGGACGAAGCAGCGGTGATCGCCCACTGCGCCCAGCACATGGCGGGCTTCAAGACACCCAAGCGCGTGGTCTTTGCCGACGCGCTGCCCAAGAACCCGAGCGGTAAGCTGCTCAAGCGTGACTTGCGCCAGCGTTACGCCTGAGTCTATGGATCCGACAAGCTGAAGTTTGAATTGATTGCACCGTCACCCCGTAGGTCGGTGGTCGAAGACCCAGACGTTTGTTCATCACGCCCACAGGCCCATGGCAAGCAGCACTGCTCATCGCAGAAACGTCGGACTCTGCGCGTGCCGACCTACAAGAAGACCTGTGGTTTTGTAGGTCGGTGGTCGAAGACCCCGACATTTGTTCATCACGCCCATAGGCCCATGGCAAGCAGCACTGCTCACCCCACAAACGTCGGACTCTGCGAGTACCGACCTACGGGGAGGCTTGTGGTTTTGTAGGTCGGTGGTCGAAGACCCCGACGTTTGTTCATCACGCCCACAGGCCCATGGCAAGCAGCACCGCTCATCGCAGAAACGTCGGACTCTGCGAGTGCCGACCTACAAGAAGACCTGTGGTTTTGTAGGTCGGTGGTCGAAGACCCCGACGTTTGTTCATCTCGCCCACAGGCCTATGGCAAGCAGCACTGCTCATCGCAAAAACGTCGGACTCTGCGAGTGCCGACCTACAAGAAGACCTGTGGTTTTGTAGGTCGGTGGTCGAAGACCCCGACGTTTGTTCATCTCGCCCACAGGCCTATGGCAAGCTGCACTGCTCATCGCAGAAACGTCGGACTCTGCGAGTACCGACCTACGGGGAGGCTTGTGGTTTTGTAGGTCGGCGGTCGAAGACCCCGACATTGGATGGCCTTGCATGCTGCTCAGGGTGCAGCGTCCACCTCTTTTTGCAGCAGCAGCCAGGCCTTGAAGTGTTCCAGCATGGGCCGGGGTTGGGCTGTTTGCGGCTGCACCAGGTAATAGGCCCGCTGTCCGCGAATCGGGCGGTCGCAGGCCACCACCAGCTCGCCGCTGGCCAGCTCTGATGGAATCAGCAGCGTGGGCATGAGGGCCACGCCCAAGCCGCAGCGGGCCGCGGCCACCTGCATTGAAAAAAGCTCATACCTCGGCCCGGCCATGGCCCGTGGGGCATCCACGCCCTGCGCGTCAAACCACTGGCGCCAGGCCTCGGGGCGGGTGGAGGGTTGCAGCAAGGGCAGGTGCGCCAGGGCTTCGGGCGGCAGAGCTTGGGTCTGGCCCAGCAGTTCGGGGCTGCACACGGGCAGGACTTCTTCGTCAAACAAGTGCGTGGCCGCTGTGCCCGCCCATTGCGCCACTTGCGCCGGAGTGCCCGCGTACAGGGCCGCGTCCAGCCCCGAGTCGCTGAACATGAAGGGGCGTGTGCGGGTTTCGATGTGGATGGGCGTTTGCGGGTGGGCCTTGGCAAAGCCGGGCAGGCGGGGAATGAGCCAGCGTGACGCAAAGGTGGGCACGGCCGCCAGCGTCAGGCTCTCGCCCAGGCCTTGTCTGCCCATCAGGTCCAGCGTGTCGCGCTCCAGCGCGTCCAACCGGGTGCTGATCTGGCGCACATAGTCTTGCCCGGCCGGTGTCAATTGCATGCCATGCTGCCCGCGCTTGAACAGCGGCACGCCCAGCAGGTCTTCGAGCGCGGCCACCTGGCGCGAGACGGCGCCTTGTGTCAGGGCCAGCTCTTGCGCCGCTTTGGTGAAGCTGGCGTGCCGGGCGGCGGCTTCAAAGCAGATCAGGGCCTGGGTGGAGGGGAGTTTGCGGCGCATGGTGTGGGTTCTGGGGTTGTCAGATCATACAAAATGTCATATCTGGGTGAAAAACAATCGTTTGATTCTTGGCGGTTTTCACTCTAGGATCGCAGCATCTTCTTGTTTTTTGAAAGACACCATCATGAGTTCCAGTCACCGCTTTTCCTGGTCTGACCCTTTTCAGCTCGAGTCTCAACTCACCGATGACGAGCGCCAGGTCAGCGAGGCCGCCCGCGCCTATTGCCAGGAACGCCTGCTGCCCCGCGTGACGGACGCCTTTCTTCATGAGACCACCGATCGCGCCATCTTCAATGAGATGGGCGAGCTGGGCCTCTTGGGCGCCACCATCCCCGAGCAATACGGCGGTGCAGGCCTCAACTATGTTTGCTACGGCTTGGTCGCTCGCGAAGTCGAGCGCGTGGACTCGGGCTACCGCTCCATGATGAGCGTGCAGTCATCCCTGGTGATGGTGCCGATCAATGAGTTTGGCACCGAAGCCCAAAAGCAAAAGTACCTGCCCAAGCTGGCCCGTGGCGAGTGGGTCGGCTGTTTTGGCCTGACCGAACCCAACCACGGCTCTGATCCCGGCAGCATGATCACCCGCGCCAAGAAGGTGCCCGGCGGCTACAGCCTGTCCGGCGCCAAGATGT
This sequence comes from Limnohabitans sp. T6-5, assembly GCF_003063315.1. GTDB lineage: Bacteria > Pseudomonadota > Gammaproteobacteria > Burkholderiales > Burkholderiaceae_C > Limnohabitans_A. The sequence goes on along the minus strand of NZ_NERV01000001.1, from coordinate 905,807 downwards.
GGATCACCAACAGCCCCATCGCCGACGTGTTCGTGGTCTGGGCCAAGGATGACGGTGGCGCCATTCGCGGTTTCATTTTGGAAAAAGGCTGGAAAGGCCTGTCGGCCCCCGCCGTGCACGGCAAAGTTGGTCTGCGCGCCTCGATCACGGGCGAGATCGTCATGGACGAAGTCTTCTGCCCAGAAGAAAACGCCTTCCCCGAAGTGCGCGGCTTGAAAGGCCCCTTCACCTGCCTGAACAGCGCCCGCTACGGCATCGCCTGGGGTGCCTTGGGCGCTGCCGAAGACTGCTACGCCCGCGCCCGCCAATACGTGATGGACCGCCAGCAGTTTGGCCGCCCCTTGGCCGCCAACCAGCTCATCCAAAAGAAGTTGGCCGACATGCTGACCGAAATCAGCCTGGGCCTGCAGGGCTGCTTGCAGCTGGGCCGCATGAAAGACGCAGGGACTGCCTCGGTGGAAGTGACCTCCATCCTCAAGCGCAACAGCTGTGGCAAGGCACTCGACATCGCCCGCCTGGCGCGCGACATGATGGGTGGCAACGGCATCAGCGCCGAATACGGCGTGGCCCGCCACTTGGTCAACCTGGAAGTGGTCAACACCTACGAAGGCACGCACGATGTGCACGCCCTGATCCTGGGCCGCGCCATCACCGGCATCGCGGCGTTCTCCAATTGACCCACGCAACCCGGTAGCCTTGTTGGTCGGCACTCGCAGAGTCCGACGTTTCTTGGATGACCGGTGATGCTTGTCATGGGCCTGTGGGCATGGCAAGCAAATGTCGGGGTCTTCGACCGCCGACCTACAACACCACAGGTCTTCTCGTAGGTCGGTACTCGCAGAGTCCGACGTTTCTGCGATGAGCGGTGCTGCTTGTCATGGGCCTGTGGGCATGGCAAGCAAATGTCGGGGTCTTCGACCGCCGACCTACAACACCACAAGCCTCCACGTAGGTCGGCACTCGCAGAGTCCGACGTTTCTGCGGTGAGCGGTGATGTTTGTCATGGGCCTGTGGGCATGGCAAGCAAATGTCGGGGTCTTCGACCGCCGACCTACAACACCACAAGTCTTCTTGTAGGTCGGCACTCGAAGAGTCCGACGTTTCTGCGATGAGCGGTGATGTTTGTCATGGGCCTGTGGGCATGGCAAGCAAACGTCGGGGTCTTCGACCGCCGACCTACAACACCACAGGTCTTACCGTAGGTCGGCACTCGCAGAGTCCGACGTTTCTGCGGTGAGCGGTGATGTTTGTCATGGGCCTGTGGGCATGGCAAGCAAACGTCGGGGTCTTCGACCACCGACCTACAACACCACAAGCCTCCACGTAGGTCGGCACTCGCAGAGTCCGACGTTTCTGGGGTGAGCGGTGATGTTTGTCATGGGCCTGTGGGCATGGCAAGCAAATGTCGGGGTCTTCGACCACCGACCTACAACACCACAGGTCTTACCGTAGGTCGGCACTCGAAGAGTCCGACGTTTCTGCGATGAGCGGTGATGTTTGTCATGGGCCTGTGGGCATGGCAAGCAAACGTCGGGGTCTTCGACCGCCGACCTACAACACCACAGGTCTTACCGTAGGTCGGCACTCGCAGAGTCCGACGTTTCTGCGGTGAGCGGTGATGTTTGTCATGGGCCTGTGGGCATGGCAAGCAAACGTCGGGGTCTTCGACCGCCGACCTACAACACCACAGGTCTTCTCGTAGATCGGTACTCGCAGAGTCCGACGTTTCTTGGATGACCGGTGATGCTTGTCATGGGCCTGTGGGCATGGCAAGCAAACGTCGGGGTCTTCGACCGCCGACCTACAACACCACAGGTCTTACCGTAGGTCGGCACTCGCAGAGTCCGACGTTTCTGCGGTGAGCGGTGATGTTTGTCATGGGCCTGTGGGCATGGCAAGCAAACGTCGGGGTCTTCGACCGCCGACCTACAACACCACAGGTCTTCTCGTAGGTCGGTACTCGCAGAGTCCGACGTTTCTGCGATGAGCGGTGCTGCTTGTCATGGGCCTGTGGGCATGGCAAGCAAATGTCGGGGTCTTCGACCGCCGACCTACAACACCACAGGTCTTACCGTAGGTCGGCACTCGCAGAGTCCGACGTTTCTGCGGTGAGCGGTGATGTTTGTCATGGGCCTGTGGGCATGGCAAGCAAACGTCGGGGTCTTCGACCACCGACCTACAACACCACAGGTCTTACCGTAGGTCGGTACTCGTAGAGTCCGACGTTTCTGGGGTGAGCGGTGATGTTTGTCATGGGCCTGTGGGCATGGCAAGCAAATGTCGGGGTCTTAGACCACCGACCTACAACACCAAAGGTCTTCTCGTAGGTCGGCACTCGCAGAGTCCGACATGTGTGCGATGAGCGGTGATGTTGGGGTTACAGCTCTGCGCCTTCCACCAAAAACCGCACGCGCTTTTGGCCTTGCCACTCGTCGGCGTCCAGCCGATAAGCCAGCTTCACCCTTGCAGGCAGCGGCTCGGTGCGGCCAAACCAGATGCCGTCCACCGGCTGGCCCTGGTGTTTCATCTTGAGTGACAGGTGTTTCTCGCCCACCAAGCGTTGCGACACGATCTCGATCTCTTCACAAAACACGGGTGGCGCAAAGCCTTGGCCCCAGACCTCGTGGTGCAACATGTCCACCAAATCGACCCTGCGGTATTCGGCGGGCAACGGCCCATCGGTTTCCAGGCGGCGTTGCAGCGTGGCGGCGTCCAGCCATTCCATGGCCACCTGGTTCAGGGTTTCTTCAAACACATCGAGGTGCTCTTCGGCAATGGTGCAGCCCGCCGCCATGGCATGCCCACCAAAACGCAACAGCACGCCCGGGGCGCGTTTGGCCACCAGGTCGAGCGCGTCGCGCAAATGAAAACCCGCAATCGAGCGGCCCGATCCCTTGAGTTCGTGTTCCTTACCCGGCGCGCTGCTGGCCGCAAACACGAACGTGGGGCGGTGCAGCTTGTCCTTGATGCGCGAGGCCACGATACCGACCACGCCTTCGTGAAAGTCCGGATCGAACACGCAAATGGCCGGGGGCGGCTCGTCGCCCTCGTCAAACAGCGACTCGGCCATTTCCATGGCCATCTCGCGCATGTCGCCCTCGATCACGCGGCGTTCGCGGTTGATCGCGTCCAGCTGCTTGGCCAGCTCGTCAGCACGGCCCGCGTCGTCGGTCAGCAGGCATTCGATGCCCAGCGTCATGTCGGCCAGGCGGCCTGCGGCGTTGATGCGTGGGCCCAAGGCAAAACCAAAGTCAAAGGTCGTGGCCTTGGCGGTTTCGCGGCTGGCCGCTCGCATGAGCGCCGACATGCCCGGGGGCAATGCGCCCGCCCGCACGCGGCGCAGGCCTTGGGCCACCAGGCGGCGGTTGTTGGGGTCGAGCTTGACCACGTCGGCCACGGTGCCCAAAGCCACCAGCGGCAGCAGGGCGTCCAACCTCGGTTGGTTGCTGGCGTCAAACACGCCGCGCTGGCGCAGTTCGGCGCGCAGGGCCAGCAGCACATAAAACATCACGCCCACACCGGCGATGGACTTGCTGGCAAAGGCACAGCCGGGCTGGTTGGGGTTGACGATGACCTCGGCCGTGGGCAGTTCGTTGCCCGGCAAATGGTGGTCGGTCACCAGCACCTGCAGGCCCAGGGCTTGCGCAGCTTGCACGCCCGCCACACTGGCGATGCCGTTGTCCACCGTGATCAGCACATCGGCCCCTTGCGCGTGCACGCGCTGGGCAATGGGGGGTGTCAGGCCGTAGCCGTCGACTACCCGGTCGGGCACCAGATAGCTCACGTTCTGGGCACCCAGCATGCGCAGCCCGCGCACGCCCACGGCGCAGGCGGTCGCGCCATCGCAGTCGTAATCGGCCACGATGCACAAGCGCTTGTTGTGCGCGATGGCGTCGGCCAGCATCTTCGCCGCTTCGTGCGTGCCCAGCATGCCCGCCGGGGGCAGCAGCAGGTTCAGCGCATCGTCGAGTTCTTCTTTGGACTGCACGCCGCGCGCAGCGTACAGGCGGGCCAGCAGGGGGTGGATGCCCGCTTGTTCCAGCGCCCAGGCGCTGCGGGGGGGCACATCTCGGGTGAGCAAATTCATGGGGCAATCAATGAGCGTTTAAGGGGTGATGAGGGCTGCCAATGCCGCCGCAGGGGCGGTCTTGTTGAAAAGGCGGGTGATCCGCTGGTGCCAGGCCGCAGGTGCAGCGGTGTAGGTGTGGGCAGCGTGTTCGCTGCACAGGCTCAGCGTGGCCTGGCCAGTGGCTTTGAAGTGGGCCAGCACATCGGCCACGGCGGTGGCATCCAGCTGCTGCCAGGCTTGCCGCCAGGCCGGCACATCGCCATGCAAGGCGGCTGTGCGCAGGCTCTCTGTCACGGTCACGGGGTGCACCTTTGGCTGTGTGCCAACTGGCAAGCTGCCCGCGCCGTGCAGCCAAAAAGAATTCACGGCGATTTGCCTGCGCGCATCGCGGGCGTTGTTGACGGGGTGGTTGTACAGCAGCATTTGCATCTCGCTTTGCAGGCGCTGCAGTGGTCTGGCCGCCGGGCTGTTGGGCATCCAGGCTTTGACGTTCTGGTTGATCACGCGGTCCAGCGAAGCGGTGGCCAGATCGGCCAACAGTTCGCCCTGGGCATGCCACAGCAAGGCGCTGTGCCAAGTCACTTGCAGGCCGTCTTCCTGCAAAAAGGGTTGCATGGCTTGCAGCAGTTGCTGCGACTCGTCGTCGGTCAAGTGCAGGTGCGCCGGGTCGGTCATGACCACCTGGTCCATGCCCACTTGCCAGTGGCAGGGCGTCATCCAGGCTTGGGCCTGTGTGCTGGTCTGGCCGTGTTGTGCATGATGCCAAGCGGCCCAGGGCAGGGCCGTGGCGTCGCTGCTCCAGCCCAGGGCTTGGGCCTGCAGGCGTTCGTGGGGCAGGTGCAAGGGGGTGGGCTCAGGGTCTTGCCAGACCTGTTGGCGCTGCAATTGGCCCAGCAGGGTGTGCAAGTGGGGCAGCTGCAAACCGCCCCAGACCTCGGGGCCGGTGAAGGCGTGGCTGGCCGCGTAGGGAATGATCAGGTGCATGGGGGCTGATTGTCGCAGGCCCCAAGTCCTTGCTTGGGGCTGCAGGCGTGAGAGCGTGGGCTCAGTGGGCATTCATGCCGTAAATCACGGCCAAGGCCACGGCAAAAATGACGGCCCAAATGGCCCGGTTGTTTTTCTCAATGAATTTGAGCACCACGTCCTCCAGGCTTTTGGAGGTGTGCGGGGGGCAAGGGTCCTGGTACATGGCAAATTCATTGACGGTGTTGGGGTGTTCATTATGGGCAGTTGCGACTGTGCCTAGAGGGCACAATCGCCAACACCTGAGAAACATACGGAGACACCATGAAAGAAACCCCCTACGCCTGGGTGGTGGTCTGGGCCACGTTTGTGTGCCTGGCCCTGATCTTCGGGGTGTCGTATTCGTTCGCGGCGTTTTTTGAATCGTTTGCAGCCGAGTTTTCGGCGCAGCGGGCTGATGTGTCCTGGATTTTTGGCCTCTCGGGTTTTGTCTACTTTGTGCTGGGCGCGGGCGGCGGCATGCTGGCCGACCGCTTGGGTCCACGCATCGTCTGCTCGGCCGGCATGGCTTTGATTGCACTGGGCTTGCTGGCCACCAGTTGGGCGTCTTCGCTGTTGGCGGTGTACGTGAGCTACGGCCTGTTGGTGGGCCTGGGCATTGCGCTCGTCTACACCCCGTCGATTGCCAGCGTGCAACCCTGGTTCACCACCCGGCGCGGTTTGGCCGGGGGCATTGCCAGTTCGGGCGTGGGCGCGGGCACCTTGCTGGTGCCTGTGCTGGTGGCCATGGCCATTGGCCCCATGCCCTGGCGCGAGGCGATGCGGGTGTTGGCGCTGGGGGTCTTGGTGCTCGGTTTGGTGGCGGCAGCTTTGTTGCGGCGCGCACCTGCTGCCCCGTCCTCGGGGGCAGGTGGCTCGGCCTCTGGCCTGAGTTTGCGCGAAACTTTGCGCAGCCCCACTTTCCGCTGGCTGTACTTGGCCACGGTGCTGGCCTCCCCGGTGATGTTCATCCCATTTGCCCATGTGTCGGCCTCGGCGCGTGATCTGGGCTTGGGCGAAGCCTTTGCCGTGGGGCTGGTGGGCTTGATTGGCGTGGGCAGTTTGGTGGGGCGCTTTGCCATTGGCCTGCTGGCCGACCGGCTGGGGCGGGCGCAGACGCTGGTGCTGATGCAGCTGTCCATGGGCGCGTCGTATGTGCTGTGGGGTGCGGCAGGCGGGCAGGGGTTGTTGGTGGTGTTTGCGCTGTGGTTTGGCTTGAGTTATGGCTCCATCGTGTCGCTCTTGCCCGCCATTTGCATGGACTACTTTGGCGGCAAATCGGTGGCCAGCGTGGTGGGCACGCTCTACAGCGGCGCGGCCTTGGGTAACTTGCTGGGGCCGGTGCTGGCCGGGGCGGTGTTTGACCACAGCGGCCATTATTTGGGCGTGATGGCGGTGTGCGGCGTGTTGTCGCTGAGCGCCACCTGGGCCTCGAGGCAGATGAAGCGCAGCGGGCAGGTGACGTATTGAGCCTGCGATCTGTTGGCAGCAGATGGACTCGACATGGAGGTGGATGGTTTTTTGTAGGAGCCCACCCTGTGGGCGATGGCTTGCCTTAGCGATGTGCGTGAAATCGCCCACAGGGTGGGCTCCTACAAAGACAAAAACCATCGCCTGTGGGCTCCTACAAATATCCTTGCACCGCTTAAGCTTGAGGTTTCAACGGAACGACGCTGAAAAGACAAAAGGACTTTATGCACAACGATTTGCACGCGCTCAGGCGCATCCTCAAAACGTGCCCCACCATCGCCGTGGTGGGTCTGTCGGCCGAGTGGCACCGGCCGAGCTACTTTGCGGCCAAGTACATGCAGTCGCACGGTTTCAAGATCGTGCCGGTCAACCCTCGCTATGCGGGCGGCGAGATCCTCGGTGAAATCTGCTATGCCAGCTTGGGAGACATTCCTTTCCAAGTGGACATGGTCGATGTGTTTCGCCGCACCGAAGACGTGTTGCCGATTGCCGAGCAAGCGGTGCAGATTGGCGCGAAGTGCCTGTGGCAGCAACTGGGCGTGGCCAACCCCGAGGCCGATGCGCTGGCCCGCCAAGCCGGGTTGGACTCGGTCACCAACCGCTGCGTGAAGATCGAACACGCCCGGCTGTTTGGCGGCCTGAACTGGGTGGGCGTGAACACCGGCATCATTTCGGCGCGGCGGCTGGTGTGAAAGCTTCTTATGGATCAGGTCCGATGATGTTTGCATGAACCCTTTTTTGTAGGAGCGGCGCCCTCGCCGCGATGGAGCCTCGCAGACCAACACCCATCGCCCCGAAGGCGGGGCTCCCACACAGATATTGCTGACCGCTAAGCCCAAGACAAGCCCTCCACTTCAAACGACACAGGGCCGGATCAATCGCTCTGCACTTGCCATTTTTGACCCCTTTTATTCATCCCCAACACCATGACCGACCGCCAATTCCACCCCGAAACCCTGGCCATCCACGCCGGACAGATTCCCGACGCGGCCACCGGCGCACGCGCCTTGCCCATCTACCAAACCAGCAGCTTTGTGTTTGACAGCGCCGAGCACGCCGCCTCGCTGTTCAACCTGCAGACCTTTGGCAATGTGTATTCGCGCCTGAGCAACCCCACGGTGGCGGTGCTCGAAGAACGTGTGGCCGCGCTCGAAGGCGGGCGCGCTGCCGTGGCCAGTGCCTCGGGCATGGCGGCCGAAACCATGGCGCTGATGACCATCTTGCAAGCGGGCGACCATGTGGTGGCGGCCGGGGCTTTGTACGGCGGCTCGGTCACCCTACTGGCCGTGAGCCTGGCCAAGTTCGGCATCGAGACCACCTTTGTGGACGCTACCCAACCCGAAACCTTTGCCGCCGCCATGCGCCCCAACACCCGCGCGGTGTACGCCGAAAGCTTGGGTAACCCGAGCATGGTGGTGCTGGACATCGCGGCCGTGGCCGAGGTGGCCCACGCGCACGGCGTGCCGCTCATCATCGACAACACCGTGCCCAGCCCGCTGCTGTGCAACCCCTTGTCGCTGGGGGCCGACATCGTGGTGCATTCGGCCACCAAATATTTAGCGGGCCACGGCACCACCTTGGGTGGCGTGGTGGTTGAGGGCGGCAAATTTCCTTGGGACAACGGCAAGTTTCCGGGCATGACCGAGCCCTCGCAGGGTTACCACGGCGTGAAGTTTTACGAGACCTTTGGCGACTTTGGCTTCACCATGCGCTGCCGCATGGAAAGCCTGCGTGTGTTTGGCGCATCGCTCAGCCCCATGAGCGCTTGGCAAATTTTGCAAGGCGTCGAGACCCTGCCCCTGCGCATGCAAAAGCACTGCGACAACGCGCTGGGCGTGGCGAAGTTTTTGCAGGCCGACCCGCGTGTGGCCTGGGTCAACTACCCCGGCCTGCCCGATCACCCACAGCACGCCCTGATGCAGCGCCAGATGCGCGGGGCCTCGGGCCTGCTGTCCTTTGGTGTGAAAGGCGGTCTGGCGCAGGGTGTCAAGTTCATCGAGTCGGCCCAGTTCATGAGCCACCTGGTCAACATCGGTGACACCCGCACCCTGATCAGCCACCCCGCCAGCACCACCCACCGCCAGCTGGGCGTTGCCCAGCAACTGGCCGCAGGCGTGCCGCCCGACATGGTGCGCATTTCGGTGGGCTTGGAGAATTTGGACGACATCTTGTGGGACATCGATCAAGCGTTGGACAAGGCTTGCCTCTGAAAACCCATTTCGGACTCCGGCACAGCCTCATGTCGGGGTCTTCGACCACCGACCTACGGGAAACCGCCTTGTGTTTTGTAGGTCGGCACTCGCAGAGTCCGACATACTGGCTCCGGCGCAGGCTCATGTACCGGGGTCCGGCACAGCCTCATGTCGGGGTCTTCGACCGCCGACCTGCGGGAAACCGCCTTGTGCTTTGTAGGTCGGCACTCGGAGAGTCCGACATGCGGGCTCCGGCGCAGGCCCATGTATTCGGGTTCCGGCACAGCCTCATGTCGGGGTCTTCGACCGCCGACCTGCGGGACACCGCCTTGTGTTTTGTAGGTCGGCACTCCTTTTCAGCGCTTCAGGGCCGCGGCCTCGGCGGCGCAATCTTGCCGGTCTGACTTCAGGCCTTTGGCTCGGGCGGAGGCAATCTCGGCCCTCGCCAGCTGGGCTTGCGCCTGAAACACCGGGTCGGCTTGCAATCGGGCCACGGCAGCGGCACCGACCACGCGACCGGCTTCCAGGTCGCTTTGCCAGTGCACGCCACACACCATGCGGCTGTCACCAAAGGCGTGGGCGCGCTGCAGCAAGGCGTCGGCCTTGTCGGGCGCCACGCCGGTCAGGATCAGGCCCCAGGCCCAGCCCAAGGCGGCGTGTCCCGAGGGGTAAGAGCCGTCTTTGGATAAATGCGCTTCTTCCTTGGGCGCGCAGGTGGTTTCACCCAGCTCGGCAAAAGGCCGCTTGCGCTGGTAATGGTCTTTGGCTTTGTAGGTGGCAAAACCGGCATCGATCAAGGTCCGACGCAGCAACATGTTCAGGTGCGGCGTGGCTTCTTGCGAAATTGGCATGTCCAGCGCGCATGAAAACACCCCGGCCGCCTCGGGGAACTTGAGGTTCACGTCTTTGGCGGCCTGTTCCCAGCGCGGCGAGTTGCGCAGGGCGCGGGTTTGACGGTGTATCTCCAGATCAGCCGCCTGGCGGGCCGAACCTGCGGTGGGCGGCGGTGGCACCAACGCCAGGCTGTCGGGCAGGGCTTTGCGGTCCAGGTAGCCATTCAGATAGCCCGAACCCTTGCGGAACTCGCCCACCACGTCGGGTGAGGTGGGGGGCTCGGCAGTTTTGACTGGGGCGGTCTGGCAGGCACTCAGCAGCAGGGCGGCGGGGATGGCGCTCAACAAGGCAATGAGGAAGGTTGTCTTTGGCGTGGCGATGTGTGTTGTCATGGTGGGTTTTCTGGCGTGCGGGCATGCGACGTGCAAGTTTTGCTGCGCCTGTCCCGGTCAAACCGTCACAACCGTGACTTTTTAAGTGAAAACACCCTGAAAAAAGGGTTCTTGGATGGGACTCAACCCTTCGTCTGCTTGCCTACCCCCAAAACCAAGGCGCCCAACAGGCCAGCCAACGTGGAGCCACCCAATACGCCCAATTTGAGCTGCAGTTCATAAGCCGGACCCAGGCCGCTGAACGCCAGGCCGCCGATGAACAAACTCATGGTGAAGCCAATGCCGCACAAGATGCTCACGCCCAGCAGTTGGCGGGTCGATGCTTCGGTGGGGGCTTGGGCCAGGCCGGATCGAACCATCAGGTACGCAGCGCCAAACACCCCCACAGCTTTGCCCAGCAGCAAACCCAGGCCAATGCCCAGGGGGATGGGTGACATCAAGGTGCTCAGGCTCACGCCGTACAGCACCACCCCGGCATTGCAAAACGCAAACAAGGGCAAGATGACAAATGCCACCCAAGGGTGCAGCCCGTGCTCCAGGGATTCCAGCGGAGATTGGCCCTGTGCATCCCGCATGGGAATGGCCAGCGCCGTGACCACCCCGGCCAGCGTGGCATGCACCCCGGACTTGAGCACGCACAACCACATGACCAGGCCGACCACGATGTACACATCTGTTCGGGTGATGCGCCATCGGTTCAAGCTCAGCAGCACCAAGCCCGCAAGCAGTGCCCCCAACAGCATGGGCCAGTGCAGGCTCGAGGTGTAGAACAGGGCAATGATGACGATGGCCCCCAAGTCGTCGATGATGGCCACGGCGGTCAGGAACACCTTGAGCGACAAGGGCACTCGCGAGCCCAGCAAGGCCACAATGCCCAGAGCAAAGGCAATGTCGGTGGCTGCCGGAATGGCCCAGCCGCGCAAGGCCAAGTCATCGCCCCAAGTGAAGGCGGTGTAAATCAGTGCGGGCAGGACCATGCCGCCCAGTGCTGCCACGGCGGGCAGCGCCAACTGGCCGGGGCCGCTCAACTCGCCTTCGAGAAACTCGCGTTTGATTTCCAGCCCCACCAAAAAGAAGAACACCGCCATCCACAGGTCGTTCACCCAAACGATCAGCGGTTTGGACAGCACCAAGGCCTGGTCCCCGATGATCACTTGGCCGGGCATGTGCAAAAAGGATGCGTACCACTGTCCCCATGGTGAGTTGCTGATGAGCATGGCGGCCATGGCCGCCATGGCCAATACCATGCCGGCAGCCGATTCGTTGGCAAAAAAGCGCACAAAGGCAGAGTCGTTGTCAGATTTCATGCGCACATTGTGACCAATTCAGGACCCAAGTCGGTATTTGAGTCCCTGCTCGTGCGGGTGCTCATGGAGCCGCATTGCACAATAGGCCCCATGTCGTTTTTTAAAAATATCCCTTACGAGCTGGTGCTGGGCTGGCGCTACACGCGCGCGGGCCGCGCCACGCGGCGCAATGGCTTCATTTCCTTCATTTCGGGCGTGTCCATGCTGGGCATTGCCTTGGGCGTGGCGGCGCTGATCATTGTGCTGAGCGTGATGAACGGTTTTCAGCGCGAGGTGCGTGACCGCATGCTGGGCGTGGTCTCGCACATCGAGGTGTATGCCGCCGATGGCAACGCGGTGGCTGACTTACCCGAGGTGCTGGTCAAACTCAAGGCACATCCGCATGTGCTGGGCGCTGCACCCTTCATCACCGCGCAGGCCTTGTTGGCGCGGGGCGAAGACATGAAGGGGGTGATGGTGCGCGGCATTGACCCGGCGCTGGAGCCTGAGGTGACCGATCTGTCGGCGGATGGTCAAGCGGGCGTGCTGGCGCGGCTGGTGCCGGGGCAGTTTGGCATCGTGCTGGGCGCCGATTTGGCGCAAAACCTGGGCGTTCAAACCGGTGACCCGGTCACGCTGGTCTCGCCCTCCGGGCAAGTCACACCAGCGGGCGTGGTGCCACGCATGAAACAGATGGAGGTGGTGGGCACCTTCCATTCGGGCCACTACGAATACGACTCTGCGTTGGCCATGATGCATGTGGACGACGCGGCCCGCATGTTCCGGCTTGAAGGTCCCAGCGGCATCCGGCTCAAGCTGCGCGACTTGCACCTGGCCCGCGAAGTGGGGCGCGATTTGCAGATGCAACTGGGCGGCCGGTTCTTTGTGCGCGACTGGACGCAGCAAAACAAAACCTGGTTTGCCGCCGTGCAGGTCGAAAAACGCATGATGTTCATCATCCTCACGCTCATCGTGGCGGTGGCGGCCTTCAACTTGGTCAGCACGCTGGTGATGACGGTGACCGACAAGCGCGCCGACATCGCCATCTTGCGCACCTTGGGCGCCAGCCCGCGCAGCATCATGGGCATTTTTGTGGTGCAGGGCGCCACAGTGGGCGTGATTGGCACGCTCAGCGGTTTGGGGCTGGGCCTGCTGGTGGCCTTCAACATCGACGTGATCGTGCCTGGGTTGGAGCGGCTGTTCAACGCCAGCTTTTTGCCGCGTGACATTTACCTGATCAGCCGCATGCCCAGCGAACCGCTGGCCAGCGACATCTGGCCGATTGCCATCATTTCTTTGGTGCTGGCGTTCCTGGCCACGCTCTACCCCAGCTGGCGCGCCAGCCAAGTGAACCCGGCGGAGGCCTTGCGTTATGAATAAACTTTCTCTGCCCACGCTGCCCGAGACCTTGGGCTCCTTAGCCACGCCCAGCTTGGGCGCCGTGACGACGTCGACCACGGGTACTGTGCCGGAGCCTGACTCCGGCACCACGGGGGCTTGCGATTTGCCGCCTGTAGTGGACAGCCTCACGACAGTGAGCCCCTGTGTGGCCAGCCCCTCGCAGGCAAGCTTGCCTCTGGAAGGCTTGTCCCTGACCAGCACGTCACTTTCAAGCCCGCTCGATGACAGTCGATCGCTATCAAGCCCACCCCTGCGCAGTCCCAAAGCAGATGTCGTGTTGAAGGCCCAAGGCCTGACCAAGCGATTCACCGAAGGTCGTCTGGACGTGACCGTGCTGCAAGGCGTGGACCTGCAGGTGCACGCGGGCGAGACGCTGGCCATAGTGGGTGCGTCGGGCTCGGGCAAGAGCACGCTTTTGCATTTGCTGGGCGGTCTGGATGCGCCCACCCAGGGCGGTGTGCAGTTGCAAGGCCAGTTGCTGTCGGCTTTGAACCCGGCTGAGCAAGGTCAGTGGCGCAACCGCTACCTGGGGTTTGTCTACCAGTTTCACCATTTGCTGCCCGAGTTCAGCGCCCTGGACAACGTGGCCATGCCACTGTGGATTCGCCGTCAAAAGCGCAGCGATGCCGCCCTGGTGGCGGCGCAGTGGCTGGCGCGTGTGGGCCTGGACAAACGCTTGCACCACCGGCCTTCCGAGCTGTCGGGGGGCGAACGCCAGCGTGTGGCGCTGGCCCGCGCCCTGGTGAATGAGCCCGCTTGCGTGCTGGCCGACGAGCCCACCGGCAATCTGGACCGCGAAACCGCCGATGGCGTGTTTGCCCTGATGCTGCAGCTGGCCCGCGAACGTGGCACCGCTTTTGTGGTGGTCACGCACGACGCCGCGCTGGCCGCGCGTTGTGACCGGCAGCTGCACCTGGTCAAGGGCGTGCTGCAAGCGTCCGTTTGAGCGGCGGCAGATCGCGCCATGTGGATCGACACCCATTGCCACCTGGACGCGGCCGAATTCGATGCGGACCGCGATGCGGTGAGACAGCAGGCGCGCCAGCAGGGGGTGAGCTTGTGCGTGATCCCGGCCGTTGAGCGTTCGCATTGGGCGCGTGTGACGCAGCTGGCGGCACGGGACGGCGATGCGTATGCCCTGGGCATTCACCCGCTGTATGTGCCGCAGGCCCAGGACGACGATTTGCAGGCGCTGGACGCTGCGCTGACCGAACGCCAAGCAGACCCCAGACTGGTGGCGGTGGGCGAGATCGGGCTGGATTATTTTGTGCCTGCGCTGTGCACGCCCGCCATGCGTGAGCGCCAATGGTTTTTCTACACGGCGCAGCTTCAACTGGCGCAAAAGCATGGCCTGCCCGTGATCTTGCATGTGCGCCGATCGGCCGATCTCTTGCTCAAGGGCTTGCGCCAGGCGGCGGTGACCGGCGGCATAGCGCATGCCTTCAATGGCAGCATTCAGCAGGCGCAGGCGTTTGTGGCCCTGGGTTGTGCGCTGGGCTTTGGCGGGGCACTGACTTACGACCGGGCTTTGCAGTTGCGCCGCCTGGCCGCTGAGCTGCCCGCGAGCGCCCTGGTGCTGGAAACCGATGCGCCCGACATGCCCCCGCATTGGCTCTACCAGACCGCCGAACAACGCGCCTTGGGCCTGCCGCAAGGGCGCAACAGCCCGGCCGAGTTGCCCCGCATTGCCCAGCAGCTGGCCCAGTTGCGTGGCATGCCGCTGGCGGCGCTGGCGCAGCTCACCACCGCCAATGCCCAGCGGGCCTTGCCCCGGCTGGCCGCACTGGCCACTCCGGCCACTAGGGTGGTGCAGGCATGAGTGCAAGCCCACGGCTGCAAGGTCTGGCCCCGCTGGTCTCGCGCGCCACTCAAATTCTGGTGCTGGGCAGTTTTCCGGGCGTCAAGTCCTTGCGGGCGCAGCAGTATTACGCGCACCCGCAAAACCAGTTCTGGCCCATCATGCAGGCGCTGTGGCCCGATGCCGGGTGGCCCGCAGACCGCGATTACGCCCGGCGCTGCCAATGCCTGCTGTCGCAAGGTGTGGGCGTGTGGGATGTGTATGCCGCTTGCGAGCGCGAGGGCAGCCTGGACAGTGCCATTCAGCAGGCCCAGCTCAATGATTTTCCGGGCCTGCTGATGCAGTGCCCACAGCTCAGCACCATCGCGCACAACGGTGGCGAGAGCTTTCGCCACGCCCGGGTGCTCAAAAAAGCGCTGGAAGTGGCCGGTTTGGCCGGGCGGGTGACGATTCATCGCCTACCATCGACCAGTCCGGCCCACGCGTCCTGGACGTTTGAACAAAAACTGGCCGCCTGGCGGGCCGTGATGACACCGCCCGCTGACGACAGCGCCATGCACCACAGAACCACTCCATGAGCCGAAAAAAAGCTGGCGCCCAAGCCATTGAACTGCCCGAAGTCAACTTCTCGGAAGACGGCGAAATCCGTTACCTGCACCTGGGCACCGAGTGGATTCAGGGCTCGATGTACCTCGATCGACCCTACGACATCGAACTGGAATATGTGCAGCGCATGTTTGGCTGGCTGCTGTTTTACCCGCACGCCGATGTGAAAGGCGCCCACGCCATGCAGCTGGGCCTGGGGGCGGGCACGATCACCAAGTTTTGCTACAAAAAACTCAAGATGACCTGCACTGCCATCGAACTCAACCCCGGGGTGCTGCACGCTTGCCGGGGCTGGTTTCGCCTGCCGCCCGACGATGAACGCTTGCGTGTGGTGCTGGCCGATGCCCTGCAGGAGATTCAAAAGGAAGAGTGGCGGGGCACGGTGGATGCTTTGCAGGTTGACCTGTACGACGAAGAAGCCGCCGCGCCCGTGTTGGACACGCCCGACTTTTACCGCCATTGCCGCGATGTGCTGACCCCGCAAGGCGTGATGACGGTGAACCTGTTTGGCCGCTCGTCGAGTTATGGCGAAAGTGTGGAAAAAATCTGCGCCACCTTTGGCGAAGACGCGGTGTGGATTTTCAAGCCCACCCGTGAAGGCAATGCCATCGTGCTGGCGCAGCGCACCGCCTCGCGGCCCAAGCGCGAGCAGTTGCTGGCGGCCGCCGACAAAATTCAGGAAAAGTGGGGCTTGCCCGCACCCAAGTGGTTGCGCGTTTTCAAGCCACTGACCAAGTGAATGCGAAGTCACTACAGGGGTCACAAAATCGGGAAAAAATACCCGAGCGCATCAGGGTAAACCATCGGTTTGTCACCCTCGGGATATAGGTGTAACCCACATCCGCCAAGAGAGCATCTTCACGCAGAATCACCCCAACTCAATCAGAGGAGATATCTCGTGAAAATCAAGAGTCAAAAAGACTTTTTCTCAGGGCTGATGTTCACCGTCGTCGGTGCTGCATTTGCCTATGGTGCGACCAACTACACCATTGGCACCGGTGGCCGCATGGGGCCGGGTTACTTCCCGCTGTTGCTGGGCATCATCCTGGCACTGCTGGGCAGCGTGGTCATGTTCAAGGCCCTTGTGGTTGAGACACCCAGCGGCGACAAGATTGGCGCCTGGGCCTGGAAGCCTTTGTTCTACATCATCGCGGCCAACTTGCTGTTTGGTATTTTGCTGGGTGGCTTGCCCAGCGTGGGCATTCCGGCCATGGGCCTGATCGCGGCCATTTTTGGTGTGACGATTGTGGCCAGCCTGGCCGGTGACACCTTCAGCCTCAAGGAAGTGCTGATCCTGTCCGTGGTGCTGTCCATTGGCAGCTACCTGGCTTTCATCGTGCTGCTGAAGTTGCAGTTCCCTGTGTGGCCCACTTTCATCGTCGGCTGAGGAGACATTCATGACCGATCTGATCAATAACCTGTCCCTCGGTTTTGGGGTGGCATTCACCTTTCAGAACCTGATTTATGCGTTCATCGGCTGCCTGTTGGGCACGCTGATTGGTGTGTTGCCTGGCATTGGCCCAGTCGCCACCATCGCCATGCTGCTGCCCGCGACCTATGCACTGCCCCCCGTGGCTGCGCTGATCATGCTGGCCGGTATTTACTACGGCGCCCAGTACGGCGGATCGACCACCGCGATTTTGGTGAACCTGCCTGGCGAATCGTCGTCGGTGGTCACGGTGATCGACGGCTACCAGATGGCCCGTAAAGGGCGGGCGGGTCCGGCGCTCGCTGCTGCCGGTCTGGGTTCTTTCTTTGCCGGTTGTGTGGGCACCTTGATCCTGGCTGCATTTGCTGCGCCCTTGACCGAAGTGGCCTTCAAGTTCGGCCCTGCCGAATACTTCTCGCTCATGATTTTGGGCTTGATCGGCGCCGTGGTGTTGGCTTCTGGCTCTTTGCTCAAGGCCGTGGCCATGATCGTGTTGGGTTTGCTGCTGGGCCTGGTCGGCACCGACGTGAACTCTGGCGTGGCGCGCTTCAGCTTTGACATTCCCGAATTGACCGATGGCATTGGCTTCATCGTGATCGCCATGGGTGTGTTTGGCTACGGCGAAATCATCTCCAACCTGTCGCAAAAAGAGGAAGACCGCGAAGTCTTCACCGGCAAGGTGCAGGGCTTGATGCCGACCAAAGAAGACTTCCGGAACATGGTGCCTGCCGTGTTGCGCGGCACGGCCATCGGCTCCATCCTGGGCATCTTGCCTGGTGGCGGTGCCTTGCTGGCAGCGTTTGCGGCCTACACCATCGAGAAGAAAACCAAGCTCAAGCCCGGTGAAGTGCCTTTCGGTCAAGGCAACATCCGTGGTGTGGCCGCGCCTGAGTCGGCCAACAACGCCGGTTCGCAAACCTCCTTCATTCCCTTGCTGACGCTGGGCATTCCGCCCAACGCCGTGATGGCCTTGATGGTGGGCGCGATGACGATCCACAACATCCAGCCTGGCCCCCAGGTGATGACCAGCAACCCCGAACTGTTCTGGGGCCTGATTGCCTCGATGTGGATCGGTAACCTGATGCTGGTGATCTTGAACCTGCCTTTGATCGGCATGTGGATCAAGCTGCTGACAGTGCCTTACCGCTGGTTGTTCCCGGCCATCGTGCTGTTCTGCGCGATCGGTGTGTACTCGACCAACAACAACACCTTCGACATCTGGATGGTGGCCATGTTTGGTGTGATCGGTTACACCTTCATCAAGCTGGGTGTGGAGCCAGCGCCCTTGCTGCTGGGCTTCATTTTGGGCCCGATGATGGAAGAGAACCTGCGCCGCGCCATGCTGCTGTCGCGTGGTGACTGGAGCGTGTTTGTGACGCGTCCCCTGTCGGCCAGCCTGTTGGCGGCTGCCCTGGTGCTGCTGATCATCGTGCTGCTGCCTTCGGTCAAATCCAAACGTGAAGAAGCCTTCGTGGAAGAATGACCGCCGCCTGATGCCCGGGGTCCCCCCAGTGCATTGACAAACGGCCTCTTCGGAGGCCGTTTGTCATGGTGCCGCAGTATTTGCAGGTCGTGCCTTACAAGCGATAGGTCTCGCAGCCACAAGCTTTGTGCGGCCTTGAAGCGGGGTCATGTCACCCGTGGGCGCCGCGCCGCCTGTGCCTCTGCCAAAATGGTTGTCACGATGGGCAATGGGCTCACTTTTTTCTTTTTGTGAGGGCGCATTTCATGAAAAAACGACACCTGATTTACACCGCTCTGGCCTTGGTGCTGGCCTGGCCCTTGGGGGCAGTGGTGCAAGCACAGACCTACCCCGTCAAGCCCGTTCGGCTCATCGTGCCTTTCCCGGCCGGGGGCGCCACCGATTTGTTTGCCCGCACGCTGTCGCAAAAACTCAGCGAAAAAATGGGCGCATCCCTGGTCGTGGAAAACCGGCCTGGCGCGGGCGGTACCCTGGGCTCGGACCTGGTGGCCAAAGCGCAGCCGGACGGTTACACCTTGCTGCTGGCGACATCGAGCACCCACTCGATTGGCCCCAACCTGAACCCGCGCATGCCCTATGACGCGGTGAAAGATTTCACCCCCATCAGCCAGGTGGGCAATGCGCCCAGCATCATGCTGGTGCCCAACAGTTCCCCGGCCAAGACGGTGAAGGAATGGATCGACCACGCCAAAAAGAACCCGGGCCGCCTGAATTACGCATCGAGCGGCAACGGCACCATCGTGCAGTTGACGGCTGAGCTGTTCAAGTCACAGGCCGATGTGTTTGTCGTGCACATTCCCTACAAGGGCACGGCCCTGGCCATTCCGGATCTGGTCAGTGGCAAGGTCGATGTGCTGTTTGACAGCTTGCCCACCGGCTTGCCGCATGTGCGCGATGGCCGTTTGCGTGCTTTGGGTGTGACCTCGCTCAAGGCCACACCGCTGGCGCCCGGCGTGCCCCCGATTGCCGATGTGTTGCCGGGTTACGAGTCCACCACTTGGTTTGGTCTGTTTGGCCCCAAAGGCTTGCCCGCGGATGTGGTGACGCGTGTGAATGCCGCCGCCAATCAGGTGCTGCAAGATCCTGAAGTCATCGACAAGTTGCACCGCCTGGGCATTGAGCCCGTGGGCGGCACGCCAGCCCAATTCACCACCATGCTGGCCAAGGAATCGGCCAAATGGAAAAAAATCATCAGTGAACGCAAGATCACGCTGGACTGACATGCACTTTCAAAACCAATACCCCTACACCAGCACCCGCCTGCCACTGTTTGCGCGCAATGTGGTGTCCACCTCGCACCCGCTGGCCGCGCAGGCGGGTCTGCGCATGATGCTCAAAGGCGGCAACGCGGTCGATGCCGCCATCGCTGCCGCCGCTGTCATCACCTTGACGGAGCCCGTCAGCAATGGTCTGGGCTCCGACGCCTTTGCCATCCTTTGGGATGGCCAAGAGCTCCATGGCCTCAACGCCTCCGGCCCGGCACCGGCCACCTGGACGCCCGATTACTTTCACCGCAAATACGGCGCCGACGCGGTCACGCCGCCGAAGCGTGGCTTTGACTCGGTCACTGTGCCCGGTGCGGTGGCCAGCTGGGTGGCTTTGAGTGAACGCTTTGGCAAGCTGCCCTTTGCCGATTTATTGGAGCCCGCGATCGATGTGGCCGAGCGCGGTTATTTGATGCCGGTGGTGGTGCAGCAAAAGTGGGCGGCAGCCACACCCGAGTTGCAGTCACTGCCCGGCTTTGCGCAGAGCTTTTTGCCCTGGGGCCGTGCGCCCGAAGTGGGCGAGCTGTTCCAGTTCAAGAACGCAGCGCGGGGCCTCAAAGCCATTGCCGCCACAAAGGGCCAGGCCCTGTATGGCGGCGAGATCGCCGAGGCGATTGAAAAGTTCGCCAAGGAAAACGGCGGCAGCATCACCGCCAAAGACCTGGCCGACTTCAAGCCCGAATGGGTCAAGCCGATTGCGCAAGACTACCGGGGCTACACCCTGCACGAGATCCCGCCCAACGGGCAGGGCATCGCGGCGCTGATCGCCTTGGGCATCTTGTCCAACTTTGACCTGGCTAGCCATGCGGTGGATGGCGTCGATTCGCAGCACCTGCAGATTGAAGCCATGAAGCTGGCCTTTGCCGACGTGTACCGCTATGTGGCCGATCCGCGCTACATGGAAGTCACGCCCGAGCAGATGCTCGACCCGGCCTATCTGGCCAGCCGTGCCAAGCTGATCGATATGAAGAAGGCGCAAAACTTCCAGGCGGGCAACCCGGTCAAAGGCGGCACGATTTACCTGACGGCGGCCGATGAAAACGGCATGATGATCAGCTTCATCCAGAGCAATTACATGGGCTTTGGATCGGGCGTGGTGGAGCCGACCTACGGCATCAGCCTGCAAAACCGGGGGCATGGTTTCAGCACCAACCTGAACGGCCCCAACATGGCCAACTTGGTCAAGCCTGGCAAGCGGCCTTTCCAGACCATCATCCCGGCCTTCCTTACCAAAGACGGTCAGCCTGTCATGAGCTACGGGGTGATGGGCGGCAATATGCAGCCCCAAGGCCACATGCAAACCCTGGTGCGCATGCTGGATTACCAGCAGAACCCACAAGCCGCCTGCGACGCACCGCGCTGGCGCTACAACAGCGGCATGAACATCAACGTCGAAGCCGCCATGAATGGCCAGACGGTGCAGGGCCTGATCGCTCGCGGTCATGAGCTGGACATCATCAATGACTCTTACCAGGACTTTGGCGCTGGCCAGTTCATCTGGCGCATGGGCGATCCGGGGGTGGAAGGCTATATGGCGGCCAGCGACCCGCGCCGTGACGGGCAGGCGGTGGGCTTTTGATGGTGGGCACGCATTACTCCAAAGCCACCACAGGTTTGCTTTTGGCCGCATCGGGCTCGATTGCCTTCAGCGGTAAAGCCATCATCGTCAAGCTGGCTTATCGCCATGGCGTGGATGCGGTCACGCTTTTGATGTATCGCATGCTGTTTGCGCTGCCCATGTTTTTGCTCATGGCTTGGTGGGCCGGGCGGGGCAAGGCTGCCCTCACGGGGCGAGACTGGCTGGGCGTGATGGGCCTGGGTTTCTGTGGTTATTACCTGTCGAGCTTTCTGGATTTTTGGGGGCTGGAGTTCATCAGCGCTTCGCTCGAGCGTTTGATCCTGTACCTCAACCCCACGCTGGTGCTGGTGCTGGGCTGGGTGCTGTTCAAAAAACGCATCACCACGCGCCAGGCGGTGGCTATGGCCATCAGTTACTCTGGTGTCTTGCTGGTGTTCGGGCACGAGGTCAGTCTGGCCGGAACGCATGCTGCGCTGGGGGCCTTGCTGGTGTTTTGCAGCGCCTTCACCTATGCGGTTTACATGATCTACAGCGGCCAGCTGGTGCAGCGCCTGGGCTCTTTGCGCCTGGCGGGCCTGGCCACATCGGTGGCCTGCTTTTTTTGCCTGCTGCAGTTTGCGCTGCTCAGGCCTTTGGGGGCCGCGCTGGTGCCCGAACCTGTGCTTTGGTTGTCGCTGCTCAACGCCACGGCCTGCACCGCCTTGCCGGTGCTGTTGGTCATGATGGCCATTGAGCGCATTGGGCCGGGCCTCACCGCTCAGACGGGCATGATCGGCCCCATGTCAACCATTGTGATGGGCGTGCTGATTCTGGGGGAGCCCTTCAATGCATGGGTCATTGCGGGCACCTGTCTGGTGGTCAGTGGTGTGTTTTGGGTGACGCGGCCAGCGGGCC
Organism: Limnohabitans sp. T6-5; assembly: GCF_003063315.1. GTDB lineage: Bacteria > Pseudomonadota > Gammaproteobacteria > Burkholderiales > Burkholderiaceae_C > Limnohabitans_A. The sequence continues at coordinate 884,107 of NZ_NERV01000001.1, read as the reverse complement.
GCACAAGTTAACTTTCAGGAGATCAACATGGATTTGGGCATTGCAGGCAAATGGGCTTTGGTGGGCGGCGCGAGCAAAGGCTTGGGCTGGGGTTGTGCGCGTGCCTTGGCACTTGAAGGTGTCAACGTGGTCATGGTGGCGCGTGGCGCCGAAGTGCTGAACAAGGCCGTCGACGACTTGCGCGCCGAAACCGCAGGCCGTGTGCAACTGATCGCAGTGGCGCAAGACATCACCACCGAAGCCGGACGCGAAGCGATCTGGAAGGTGGCCGGTGGTCCCGGCAAAGACTACGACATCGTGGTTACCAACGCAGGCGGCCCACCCCCCGGCGACTTCCGCGACTGGGACCGCGAGGCCTGGATCAAGGCCATCGACGCCAACATGCTCACGCCCATTGAGCTGATCAAAGCCACGGTGGACGGCATGGCCGCACGCGGCTTTGGCCGCATTGTGAACATCACCTCCAGCTCGGTGAAGTCGCCCATCGATGTGCTGGGCTTGTCCAATGGCGCCCGCAGTGGCCTGACCGGATTTGTGGCCGGCACATCGCGCAGCAAGATCGCAGGGCAGGGCGTGACCATCAACAATTTGCTGCCCGGCAAGTTCGACACCGACCGCATCCGTTCCACGCTGCCCGCCATGGCGCAAAAGCAGGGCAAGACGGTGGAAGAAATGCGCGCCATCCAGCAGGCGCAAATTCCCGCTGGTCGCTACGGCAACCCGCAGGAGTTCGGTGCGATCTGCGCCTTTTTGTGCAGCCAGCACGCGGCCTACATGACAGGCCAGAACGTGTTGGCCGATGGTGGGGCGTATCCCGGCACGTACTGATCCGCAAGGGTGTCGGACTCTGCGAGTACCGACCTACAAGGCAAAGCGACAAGTAGTCTACTCGTAGGTCGGCGGTCGAAGACCCCGACGACTCCACGCGGACCGATCACGTTGGCCGGGAGCTCAGTCGACCCGGGCACCGCTGGCTTTGACCACGGATTCGTAGCGGGCCAGCTCTTTTTTCATGAAGGCGCCAAACTGTTCGGGCGTATTGCCCACGGGCTCGGCCATCAGCATGCCAAAGCGGGTTTGGGTTTCGGGTGTTTGCAGCGCTGCCACAAAAGCCTTGTTGAGCCGCTGCACCACATCGCGGGGCGTGGCCGCGGGGGCCACCAGGCCCCACCAGGTGTCAATTTCAAAACCTTGGAGGGTTTCGCTCATGGTCGGGATGTCGGGCAGGGCGCTGCTGCGCTGTCCTGTGGTCACGGCCAGGGCCTTGAGTTTGCCCGCCTTGATGTTGGGGGCTGCGGTGGCCAAGTTGTCGAAGTTGAAATCGACCTGACCCGACAGCAAAGCCAGTTGCGCCGGGTTGCCGCCGTTGTAGGGGATGTGCACCGCAAAAACACCAGCGGCTCGTTTGAACATTTCACCGGCCAGATGGCCCGCACTGCCGTTGCCGCCAGACCCAAAATTCAGCTTGGCCGGGTGGGCCTTGGCATAGGCGACCAGATCGGCCAGGGTGTGGATGTTCAGGCGTTGGGCGGTGTCGGCGTTCATCACCAGCACATTGGGCACGCGCAGCATTTGCGTGATGGGCGCAAAGTCACGGCTGGCGTCATAGGGCATCTTGGCAAACAGCCAGGGGTTGATGGCATGGGTGGCGGTGGCCGCAATGCCTATCGTCAAGCCATCGGGCGCCGCTTTGGCCACCAGGTCGGCGCCCAAATTGCCCCCTGCGCCGGGGCGGTTTTCAATGATGACGGTGCCCAAGCTGTCCTTGACGCGCTCGGCCAAGGCCCGCGCCGTGACATCGATGGGGCCACCGGGGGCATAGGGCACGATGATGCGGACCGGCTTGCCCTGAGCCCCGCTCCAGGCTGGCAGCGCAGCGGCCAGAGTGCTCAAGCAAAAATCACGGCGTTGCATGGGGTGTCCTTAAGAAAGATGAGCCAAAACAGCGCCAAATTGTAGGTCGGCGGCTTCAGCCCCGACAGGTGCCTGCGCCGAAACCACCAATGTCGGACCTGAAGGTGCCGACCTACGGGGGCGGTTTTTGTAGGTCGGTGGCTTCAGCCCCGACATGGGCGTTTGCCGAAGCCTGCAATGTCGGACCTGAAGGTACCGACCTACAGGGGGAGGTATTTGTAGGTCGGCGGCTGGCTCAGGCCTTGGCCTTGTCCGCCTCAGACGTGAACGAGTCGGCGTAGAACTCTTCTTCGGGCAAACCGCCTTGCGCCACATAGTCGCGCTTGGCCGAGTCCACCACGATGGGCGCACCGCAGGCATAGACCTGATGGCCCGACAAATCCGGGAAGTCCTGCAGCACGGCCTGGTGCACAAAGCCTGCGCGGCCAGTCCAGTTGTCTTCAACCTCGGCGTTCGAGATCACGGGCACATATTTCAGGTTGGGCATCTCGGCCAGGCGGGCCTCGACCCAGTCGGCCATGTACAGGTCAGCCGGACGGCGACCGCCCCAGTACAGCGTGGCCGGGCGGGTGATGCCGCGGTGCTGCATGTGCTCGATCAGCGCCTTGATGGGCGCAAAACCGGTGCCCGAAGCCAGCAGCACGATGGGTTTGTCGTTGTCTTCGCGCAGGTAAAAGCTGCCATACGGGCCTTCGGCACGCAGGATGTCTTTTTCTTTCATGGTGGTGAACACCGGGTCGGTGAATTTGCCGCCAGGCATGTGGCGGATGTGCAGGTCCACCGTGGGCGGGGCCACTTCGAGGGTGTGCGGCGCATTGGCCATGCTGTAGCTGCGGCGCGAACCATCACGCAGCAAAAATTCGATGTACTGACCGGCGTGAAACTTCATCACGTCGTTGGCGGGCAACTGGAGTTTCAGCACGATCACGTCGTGCGATTTTTTCTCCAGGCTGACCACGCGCACGGGCATCTTCTTGACGGGCAAGCCGCCTTCAGCCGTCACTTGCTTGGATTCGAGTACCACATCGCTTTGGGCGGTGGCGCAGCAAGTCAGCACCAGGCCTTGGGCTTCTTCCTCGTCGCTCAGGGCTTTGGACTGGTGCGGGCCGTGCACCACGGTGCCCGAAATCTTTTTGCATTTGCACGAGCCGCAGGCCCCGTCCTTGCAGCCATAGGGCAGGCCAATGCCCTGACGAATGCCAGCGGCCAGCAGGGTTTCGTTGTCATCGGCGGTGAAGCTGCGGCCACTGGGCTGCACGGAAATTTGGAAGCTCATCTTTTCGGTATCCTTGAGGGGTTGTCTTTGACCCGGAACCCCTGATTTTGCCTTCAAACCAGACCCCCCTGGGCGCCTTGCCCGCCCGCTTTCGCCGTCAGCGTGTTTTGATCGTGGGTTGTGGCGATGTGGGCTTGCGCACCGCAGGCCAGCTGGGCGCACCGCAAAGCCAGCGGGTGCGCTTGATGGCCCTGACCTCATCGCCTGAGCGCGTTCGCTTACTCAGGGCCTGCGGCATCACGCCTTTGCTGGGCGATCTGGATGATCCGGGCAGTGTGAAGCGGCTGGCGGGCCTGGCGCATCGGGTGCTGCATCTGGCCCCCCCGGCTTCAGAGCGCCAGGGCGACTCGGAGCGGGATTTGCGCAGCGTGGCGCTGGGGCGTGTGCTGCGCTTGCGCACGCCTCCTTTGGCGCTGGTGTATGGCTCGACCACGGGCGTTTATGGCGATTGCGGCGGGCAACGGGTCAGCGAGACGCGGGCTGTGAACCCGCACACCCCGCGCGCCCAGCGCCGGGTGGATGCCGAAGCCGCGATGCGGTTTTTGGGCCGCTCTGGCGTGCGGGTGAGCGTCTTGCGCATTCCCGGTATTTATGCGCCAGACCGCGAGGGCGGCACGCCGCGCGGGCGCTTGCTCAAAGGCACGCCGGTGCTGGTGGCCAAGGAAGACGTCTACACCAACCACATCCACGCCAATGACCTGGCCCGCGCTTGCGCGGCCGCCTTGTGGCGCGGCAAAGCGCAGCGGGTGGTCAACGTCACGGACGACACCGACCTCAAGATGGGCGACTACTTTGATTTGGCCGCAGATCTGTATGGCTTGACCCGCCCACCCCGCTTGTCGCGCCGCGATGCCAATGCGGCGCTGCCGCTGATGCTGCTGAGTTTCATGAACGAGTCTCGCCGTCTGGACAACACCCGCATGAAGCAAGAGTTGAGGCTCAAGCTGCTTTACCCGCATGTGCGTGACGGCCTGAGCCCGCAAGGCGCTTTGTTTTCGGAGGGCTGATGAATTCCTTGCGCATCGACAAATGGTTGTGGGCCGCACGTTTTTACAAAACCCGCAGCATCGCCAGTGACGAAATCGGCAAGAACCGTGTGCAGGTCAATGGCCAGGACGCCAAGCCCTCTAAAGAGGTCAAACCCGGAGACACGGTGCGTTTGCGGCAAGGAGCCATCCAGCGCACGGTGGTGGTGCAAGGCCTCAGTGGTGTGCGTGGCCCAGCGCCGGTTGCGCAACTGCTCTACACCGAGACGCCTGAAAGCATCCAGGCCCGAGCCGAGGCGGCCGAGCAGCACCGCCTGGCGCGCGAGCCTGCGCTGAGCATTGAGCAAGGCAGGCCCACCAAGCGCGACCGCAGGCAGATCGAGCGCACATGGGATGACCGTTGGAGTGCCGGGATAGATTGAGGTGTTGGAGAGCGCCGCCCCGCCACGGCTGTCCGTGATGTGACAGACCGGCCTGTGCTGAACCCTCAAAGTGCAAGAGTCTCCTGCGCTGAACGGGCGCACAGACCCACGTATTTCCTCAGATTCACTTTAAGGATGACCATGAAATTATTCGGACTCATGAAACGATTCGCCATGGCTTGTGGACTGGCCCTGTGCCTGATCCATTTGTCGGCGGCCACGGCCGGTGAGGTCACGGCGCGGAGCATGAAATCAGCGGCCTTGAATGCCGATTTCAAATACACGATCTATTTGCCCGACGGCTACGACAACGGGCGTCTGCGTTACCCCGTTTTGTACCTGCTGCATGGCAACGGCGGCAATGAAAACGAATGGCTGGTCAGTGGCCAGGTCCACCCCACAGTGGACAAGCTGATCCAGTCAGGCAGTGTGCAGCCCTTCATCATCGTCATGCCCGGAGCGGGCTCAAGCTGGTGGGTCAATGGCAACAAAGACAGAGCGGAAGATGCGCTGATCAAGGAGCTGATCCCCCACATTGACGCCACCTACCGCACCATCAGCGCACGCGAAGGCCGCATGGTGGCTGGCTTGTCGGCGGGCGGCTTTGGCACGGCCAACGCGGTCATGAAATTCCCGGAAATGTTTGTGTCGGCGGCGGCCTTGAGCCCGGCCATCTACAGCCCCACGCCCCCCTCGCACTCTTCGGCCATGCGCGTGGCCCCCTTTCAGAAAGATGGTAAGTTTGACCAAGCCAGCTGGGACCGCCTGAACTACACCGCCAACCTGGACACCTACAAAGCCAAAAAACTGGTGGTGCCCATGTACATCAACAGCGGCGACCACGACACCTTCTCCATCGCGTACCATGCGGCCGGACTGTTCCAGAAGCTCTTTGAGTACCAGCCCAAAATGGTCGAGTACCGCGTGGTGGATGGTGACCATGAATGGTCTGTGTGGCGCGACAGCATTGGCGACGCGATCAAGTACATGACCCGCTTTGCTGTCTGGCCCATCGGCACCAAACCCTGATTTTTTCCAAAGCCTATGACCTTTCTCTTTTGCGGCGACCCCCACGGTCAGTTTGAACAGATCGTGCGCGCCGCAAAGCGTTTGCCAGAGGCCCCCATCATCATCCTGGGTGATATGGAGTTGCAGCAGCCGCTGGACGAAGTGCTGCCCGGCTTGATGGAACGCACCTGGTACATCCTGGGCAACCACGACACCGACACCCCGCAGGCTGCCGAGCACGCCTGGAACCCGCGCTACGCCCAGCGCTTGGTGCATGCCAGCGTGCACACCCTGCCCGGCGATGTGCGGCTGGCCGGTCTGGGCGGGGTGTTTCGCGGAGCCGTCTGGTATCCCAAGCATGCACAGGCACCGGTCTACGACAACCCGCAGGCCCACGCCGCACGCACCCCTCGCCAAGACCGCTGGCGCAATGGCCCCCATTTGCGGCATTGGTCCACCTTGTATCCCTCGCATTTTGAGCAACTGCGCGCACAACGTTGCGATGTGCTCGTGCTGCACGAAGCCCCTGGTTACCACCCCCACGGCTTTGCCGCCCTGGACACCCTGGCCCGCGACATGCGCGCCCGTCTGGTGGTGCACGGCCACCAGCACGACAGCCTGGACAGCCGCGCCCATTGGGCCGAACAAGGCTTCATGACCGTGGGCGTGCCCATGCGCGGCGTGACCGCAGTGGACTTGGCTGGGCACATCGAGGTGATGGAGCCCGGTGTTGGGGCTTGAGGGCGGTTGACAGCGCATGTCACAGGCATGCGCAAGGGGATAGGTGCTGGCAAGAAAAAAGCCTCCAGTTCGTCGGAACTGGAGGCTTGATCTGGTGCCCGGGGCCGGACTCGAACCGGCACGCCTTGCGGCGGGGGATTTTGAGTCCCCTGAGTCTACCAATTTCACCACCCGGGCAGGTATTTGTGAAGACGCAAATTATGACACAAATTTGGGCCTGTTTGTCGCTTGCGTTGCGGAACTTTGCAAATTCCATGTCATCCCGTCTTCCATGGATCGGCTGCGGCGATCCGGTGGAGGGTTGATGGGTCTTCACAGGGCGAGCAATCAGGCCACGAGTTCCCGTGCGGCCGGTAAATAGCCCAAGGTCGTTGCAATGCCTTGCGCCTTCTGGATGGCGTCCAGTGTGGCCAAGGCAGTGGCTTGTGCGGCCATGACGGTCAGCAGCATCAGGTCGGCTGTTCGGGTTTCGGTGCCGGTGGCCAAGGCAAAGAGGGTGTCGCCGTCGAGGGTGGTGTGAGCTGGGCGGATGCTGCGGGCCAGGCCGTCGTGGGCACTCATGGCCAGGCGTTTGGCCTGCGCTTTGCTCAGGGTGGCGTTGGTGCCCACCACGCCGATGGTGGTGTTGGTGCCAGGCAGCGGGCGGCTGCCAGGGTTGCCGCTGAGCAGGGCGCTTTGTGTATCGAGCAGTGTGGTGCCGTCGGCGCTTCTGGCTCCGGCAATGATTTGGCCGGTGTGCGGGTCGAGCACGTCACCGACGGCGTTGCAGGCGATCAGGGCGGCGACCACCCAAGGGCCTGTGCGCACGCTGGCATGGCCGATGCCGCCTTTCATGGCGCGATCCATCCCAAAGAGTTTGCCCACACTGGCACCCGCACCGGCGCCCACATTGCCTGCGGCCGGTGGCTGGGATGAGGCGTCTTGGCAGGCAGCGTAACCGGCTGCTGCATCGGGCCGGATGTTGGGCGAGTCACCGGGCCGGACCACGGGCAGATCAAAGAGCACCGCAGCAGGTACGATCGGCACCCTTCCATAGGGGGTTTCAAAGCCGATTTGGTGTTCATCCAGCCAGCGCATCACGCCGCTGGCGGCGTCCAGTCCGAATGCGCTGCCGCCGCTGAGCAGCACGGCATGCACCCGTTCGACCAGGTTGGCGGGGTCGAGTAAATCGGTCTCGCGTGTGCCAGGGGCGGCGCCCCGGACATCCACCGCACCGACCGCGCCGTCAGGGGCCAGCACCACGGTGCAGCCCGTCAAGCGCTGGCTGTGGGTGAAGTGGCCAATTTGCAAGCCTGGCACATCCACCAGCGAGCCATGGCCTGTGTTTACAATGTTTTGAGATGTCATGGGCGTGCTCGTTTTGAATGGTGCATGGGTTCCGTGGTGTGCTTCATCTTAGGCGAACGTGTGTCCTTATTTTTCCTGAAAAGACTGATCAGCTTTGTGGTGACGCTGGTGGCCGCCTCGGTCATTGTGTTTGCTGTGCTGGAGTTGCTGCCCGGCAATGCCGCGCAGGTGATTCTGGGCGAGACAGCCACGCCCGAGTCTTTGGCGGCGATGGAAGAAAAGCTGGGTCTGAATCAACCCGCCAGCGTCCGTTATGTGCAATGGGTCGGCGGCATGTTGGCCGGGCGCTCGGGCATCAGCATTTCTTATGAGACCCCCACGGTGCAATTGATGGCCGAGCGCCTGCAAGTGACCTTGCCTTTGGCGATCATGGCCATGGGCCTGACGGTGGTGCTGTCCTTGGCGCTGGGCATTTATGCCGCTTCCAGGCAAAACCGCGCAGGGGATGTCGGCGTCATGAGTTTGAGTCAGTTGGGCTTGGCACTGCCCAATTTCTGGTTGGCCATCTTGCTGATTTTGCTGTTTGCCGTGCATCTGGAGTGGGTCAGTGCAGGGGGCTTTCCGGGCTGGACCGAAGAATCCGGCGGTGGGGTTTTGGAGGCGGTCAAGGCTTTGCTTTTGCCTGCCATGGCGTTGGCGGCAGTGCAGACGGCCATTTTGACGCGGGTGACGCGCTCGGCCGTGCTGGAGACGATGCGCGAGGACTTTGTGCGCACGGCCCGGTCCAAAGGCCTGAGCCGCAGGCAGGTGCTGTGGCGGCATGTGTTGCGCAATGCCATGATTCCGGTGCTCACGGTAATGGGCTTGCAGTTTGGCAACCTGATCACCAGCGCGATCGTGGTCGAGAACGTGTTTGTCTTGCCGGGTATCGGGCGCCTGATTTTTCAGGCCATTGCCAACCGTGATTTGATCGTGGTGCGCGATGTGGTGATGTTGCTGTCGGTCATGGTCATCGTCATCAATTTTTTGATCGACGTCTTGTATGTCTGGATTGATCCCCGTTTGAAAGGTGCTGCATGAGACGGCTGAATGCGTCATGGCGCCGTGCTTTGCGCCATCCCAGTTTCGTGGCGGGGGGGAGCATGGTCTTTTTGCTGGTGCTCAGTGCGCTGGTGTCGGCGTTTTGGTCACCTTACCCGGTGGCTGATATCGACATTCCCAACAAGTTGGCTTCGCCCGGTGCAGCGCATTGGCTGGGCACCGACAGTCTGGGGCGGGACATTGCGAGCTTGTTGTTGGTGGGCAGCCAGAATTCGCTGTGGGTGGGTTTGATTGCCGTCGGGATTGGCATGGGGGCCGGTGTGCCTTTGGGTTTGCTGGCTGCGGCGCGTCGCGGTTGGGTGGAGGAGCTGGTCATGCGGGCCGCTGATTTGACCTTCGCCTTTCCCGCCTTGCTTTCGGCAATCATGCTGTCTGCCATTTATGGGCCGGGTTTGGTGGTCAGCGTGGTGGCCATCGGTATTTTCAACATCCCGGTGTTTGCGCGCATCACCCGTGGGGCGGCAAATGCCGTGTGGTCGCGGGATTTTTGTGCGGCTGCCCGTACGGCGGGCAAGGGTGCTTGGCGCATCACGCGCGAGCATGTGTTGCCCAACATCTTGAGCGTTCTGATCGTGCAGGCCACGATCCAGTTTGCCATTGCCATTCTGGCCGAAGCTGCTTTGTCCTATCTGGGTTTGGGCACGCAGCCACCGCAACCGAGCTGGGGGCGCATGCTCAATGAGGCGCAGTCGCAGATGTTTCAGGCCCCTTGGTTGGCGGTGTATCCCGGGGTCGCGATTGCCCTGGCTGTTTTGGGTTTGAACCTGATGGGCGATGGCTTGCGTGATTTGCTGGACCCCCGTTTGGCCAGGCAAAGATGAGCGCCGAGACCCACAACGTGCTCCAGCCCTTGTTGCAGGTCGAGGACTTGCGTGTGAGTTTGCCCACGGCCCGTGGTCGGGCGCAGGCTTTGCGGGAGGTGAGCTTCAAGCTGGAGCGGGGTCAGACACTGGGCTTGATTGGTGAAAGTGGCTGCGGTAAGTCGCTGACGGCGCTGGCTTTGATGGGCTTGCTGCCAGAGCAGGCGCAGGTCAGCGGGTCCATCCGTTTTCAAGGCACCGAGTTGGTGGGCATGGCCGATGCGGCGTATGGCCGTTTGCGCGGCGCACGCATGGGCATGATTTTTCAGGAGCCGATGACGGCGCTCAACCCGCTGCATCCGATCTGGCGGCAGATTGCAGAGCCTTTGCGCTTGCACCAGAACATGGGGGCGGCGCAAGCCAAGGCCAAAGCCCTGGAGTTGCTGGAGCGTGTGCAACTGCCGCGTGCCCGCGAGCGGCTGGAGGCATATCCCCACCAGTTGTCTGGCGGACAGCGTCAGCGGGTGATGATTTCGATCGCCTTGGCGTGTGGTCCGGATTTGCTGATTGCGGACGAGCCGACCACGGCATTGGATGTGACCGTGCAAAAAGAGGTCTTGGCACTGATCAAGCAATTGGTTCGGGAAGATGGCATGGGCTTGGTGCTGATCAGCCATGACTTGGGGCTGATGCAGGACCAGGTCGATCGCGTGATGGTGATGTACGGCGGCACCGTGGTCGAGGAAGCCGCTACGCCAGAGTTGTTTGCGCAAAGGGCGCATCCCTACACCCGAGGCTTGTTTGCGGCGCGGCCCAGGCTGGGCTTGCCACGCGGCAGTCGCCTGGAGACCATTGCAGGCAGCGTGCCCGAGTTGAGGGACCTGCCTGCGGGTTGCGCTTTTTCAGACCGTTGCGCATGGGCGGTCGAGGATTGCCGCAGGGCGCCTGTGCTGGCGCAAACCATTGCCCCTTGTGTGCCGACGGACACAGCGCACCGAGTGAGTTGTCCGCGTTGGAGTTTGTCATGAGGACCGATCGCGCGGTGAAGGCAGCTCCCTTGCTGGAGGTGAAGCATTTGGGCAAGCGGTTTGCCTTGCCGCGGACATCCTTGCTGGGGCCTGCGGGCAGTTTGCAGGCGCTGTCCGATGTCAGTTTTCGCCTGGAGGCCGGGCGCAGTCTGGGGATTGTGGGCGAGTCGGGTTCTGGCAAGTCCACGCTGGCCAGGTTGGTGATGGCCCTGGACAAACCCACTGAAGGCCAAGTCTTGCTGGAGGGCGTGGACTTGCACCAACTCAGCGCCTCTGCTTTGCGCCAGGTGCGACCGCGGTTCCAGATGGTTTTTCAGGACCCGTATGGCTCCCTCGACCCCCGCCAGAAGGTGCGCCAGATCGTGACGGAACCCCTGGAAACCTTGTCGCATCATGGGCAGCATGAGTTGAGTGAGCGTGCGGCGCAAGCCTTGGCTGAAGTGGGTCTTCGGACGTCTGATCTGGACAAATACCCGCATGAGTTTTCAGGTGGGCAGCGACAACGCATTGCCATTGCGCGGGCTTTGATCACGCGGCCGTCCTTGATCGTGGCCGATGAGCCTGTGAGCGCCCTAGACGTCTCCGTGCAAGCGCAGGTGCTCAATTTGATGCTGGATTTGCAGGACCGGTATGGCTTGAGTTATTTGTTTGTGAGCCATGACCTTGCTGTCATCAACCTCATGTGCGACGATGTGCTGGTTTTGCAGTCGGGCCATGTGGTGGAGCATGGCGGTGCCGAGCAGGTGTTCAGGCATGCGCAACATCCTTACACGCAGGCTTTGATCGCTGCTGTACCCGGACAGAATTAACCCGTTTTTGAGGAGACCTTATGAAATTCAATGAACACGCTTTGACGCGTCGCTCGATCGGCTGGTGCGCGGTGGCCTTGCTGGCTGGCGCAAGCTGGGTGATGCCTTCACTGGCTCAAGCCCAAGTGCGCAAAGACAGTCTGGTGTTGGGCATGATTTTGGAGCCGACCAGCCTGGACCCCACCATGGCCCCGGCTGCAGCCATTGGGGAAGTGGTGCACTACAACATTCTGGAGGGCTTGACCAAGATCAACGTCGATGGCGCCATCACGCCCTTGCTGGCAGAGAGTTGGAAGATGGATGCAGATGGCAAGGCGTTCACCTTCAAGTTGCGTAAGGGCGTGAAGTTTTCAGACGGTTCGGACTTTGATGCCTCGGCGGTGAAGTTCAGTTTTGAGCGCGCCAAAAATGAAAAGAGCACCAACAAGGCCAAGTCGGTGTTCAACAACATCAGCCACATCGCCACGCCTGATGCCCACACGGTGGTCATGGTGCTCAACAACCCTGATGGCAACTTCCTGTTCCGCCTGGGTGAAAACACGGCTGTGATTTTGCATCCCAACAGTGCGGCCAATGCGGCGACCAAACCCGTGGGCACTGGCCCCTACAGACTGGACTCATGGGCCAAGGGGTCCTCGATTTCAATGTCCAAATGGGATGGTTTCCGTGATCCAGGGGCCGTCAAGATCAAGAAAGTGACCTTCCGCTTCATCAATGACTCGGCAGCGCAAGTGGCGGCTTTGCTGGCCGGAGACATTGACGGCATGCCGCGCTTTCAGTCCCCTCAGAGCCTCAAGCAATTTCAAAGTGACAAGCGCTTTGTGGTTGAGTTGGGCAGCACCGCTGGCAAGGGCATCATGACGATCAACAACCGCAAGAAGCCGTTTGACGATGTGCGTGTGCGTCGTGCCTTGTCGTATGCGGTCGATAAAAAAGCATTCATCGACGGTGTGTTTGAAGGCATGGCCAAACCGATTGGCAGCCACATGGCACCGACCGACGCGGGCTATGTGGAGTTGAGTGGCCTGTATGCTTACGACCCGGAAAAAGCCAAGGCCTTGCTCAAGGAGGCCGGGGTTCAGACACCCTTGAACGTGACGCTGACTTTGCCCCCACCGCCGTATGCACGCAAAGGCGGAGAAATTCTGGCCGCCCAGCTGGCCAAGGTCGGTATCAATGCCAAGATTGAAAACGTGGAGTGGGCTCAATGGTTGGGTGGTGCGTTCAAGGGCAACTTTGATCTGACGGTCATCAACCATGTGGAGCCGCTGGACTACATGGCCTATGCCAACCCTCAGTATTACTGGGGTTACGACAGCAAGGCATTTCGTGAGTTGTCGGCCAAACATTCAGAGGCCACCGGTGCCAAGGAGCGCACCAAATTGTTTGGTGACATGCAGCGCATGATTGCCAACGATGCGGTGAACGTTTTCTTGTTCAATGCGTCCAACACCGCGGTGTACCGAAAAGGCTTGAAAGGCCTGTGGTCCAGCTCGCCCATTTTTGCCAACGACATTGCTGCAGTTTCTTGGCAATAATTTGAGCCCCGTCTCAAAAGCGGCTAAAAATGCCGCTATAATTCAATGCATAGCGCGGCTGTAGCTCAGCTGGATAGAGTACTTGGCTACGAACCAAGGGGTCGTGGGTTCGATTCCTGCCAGCCGCACCATATTGAAAAGCTCACAACGAAAGTTGTGGGCTTTTTCTCTTTGTGGGTTCCACATGTCGCATCATTGGCCTTCATCCCATGAGCAAAGCTTTCACCAAAGAAACCGATTCTGACGACGACGATGAAGTGAGCTTGCCCGCTTTACCGACAGGCACGCGCAATTACATGACGCCTGCTGGATATGCCCGCTTGCGGGCTGAGTTGTTTTCCTTGATCGACGATGAGCGCCCCAAGGTGGTGGAGATCGTGCATTGGGCAGCCAGCAACGGTGACCGTTCAGAAAATGGTGACTACCTTTACGGCAAGAAACGTTTGCGCGAGATTGACCGTCGCATAAGGTTCTTGACCAAGCGCCTTGAAATGGCCGAGGTGGTCGATCCCTCGGTTCACCATGGCAGTGACCAGGTGTTCTTTGGCGCCACCGTCACTTATCTGGAGCCCTCCGGGCTTGAACGCACAGTCACCATCATGGGCATCGATGAGGCCGACAGTTTGAAGGGCCAAGTCAGTTGGGTGTCGCCCATTGCGCGCACATTGATCAAGTCGCGTGAAGGTGATGAACTTCAGCTGGTGACGCCTTCAGGCGTCATGGCCATTGAAGTTTTGCAGGTGAGTTATCCATCCCCTGCATGAAAGGTGTCAGCTGACTGTAGTGCCTGTGGTGGTTTGGCGGCTCGCTTGAATGACCGACGTTGTGCGTTTGAGCTGGCGCAGCACACTGTCCAAGTGGGATGTATCTCTGACGGCAATCACAAATCTCAATTCGGCCGCGTCCTGAGGCGTTTCCTGTCCCATGTCCACATGCACGATGTCGGCTTCAGCAGTGGCCAGTGCGCCAGCCACGCGGGCTAATACACCTTTGCCATTGACCACTGTAACTTCGATGGCGGTTTCAAAGTTGCGCACTGGCTCATCTGACCATTCGACACCGATGAACCGTTCGCTGTCCTTGTGTTCCAGTTTTAGGGCGATTGTGCAATCGCGGCGGTGGACGGCCAAGCCCTCGCCCCGACCGAGATAGCCCAGGATGGCATCGCCTGGCAGTGGGCGGCAGCAACGCGAATAAACCACTGAGGCGTTCTCGCTGCCATCCAGTGTGATGGCGCCTTGTGACACAGTTTCATGGGCCGTAAAGCGTTCACGGGTCATCAACAAGGCATCGGGTTTTTGTCCCAATTCGCCAACCAGCAAGACCAGGCGTTTGGCCACGATGCTGGCAATGCGTTTGCCCAAGCCCAAATCCATCAATAAATCTTGCCGATTCTTGTTGCCTGTAAAACGCAGCAACTTGTCCCACAAAGGTTGCATCTTTGCATCGTCTGTAGGTAACTCGTCAATCCCTTCGGCACGAAGGGCTTGGTTGAGCAGTTTTTCACCCAGCTCAACGGACTCGGTTTGCGCCATGGTCTTGAGGTGGTGGCGGATTTTGGAGCGGGCGCGACCCGTGCGCACAAAGCCCAGCCATGCGGGGTTGGGGGAGGATACAGGGGCGGTGATCACCTCGATCACATCGCCATTTTTCAACTCGGTGCGAAGGGGTACTTGCTCACCATTGATTTTGGCCGCCATGGCGTGGTCACCCACGCTGCTGTGAATAGCGTAGGCAAAGTCCACCACGGTGGCCCCGCGCGGCAAGGCCATGATTTGGCTTTTTGGCGTAAAGACGTAGACCGCATCGGGAAATAAATCGACTTTGACGTGGTCCCAGAACTCGGCTGCATCCCGGGTTTCGCTTTGAATGTCCAGCAGTGATTGCAGCCATTGTGTGCCCAACCGATCCGATTGGGCTTTTGCATGGCTGTTTTCCTTGTAAAGCCAGTGTGCGGCGACCCCTGATTCGGCCACCAAGTGCATGGCTTCGGTGCGCATCTGAAATTCGACATTCACGCCAGACGGTCCTACCAGCGTCGTATGCAAGGATTGGTAACCATTGACTTTGGCAATCGCGATGTGATCTTTGAATTTGCCGGGGACCGGTTTGTAAATCTGATGCAACAAGCCCATGGCCGTGTAGCAGTCGATGACAGACGGAACGATGACTCGAAAGCCGTAAATGTCGGTGACCTGTGCGAAGCTCAGGTGCTTGTCATCCATTTTTTTGTAAATGGAGTAAAGCGTTTTTTCGCGACCACTGATGCGCACGTCCATGCCCGCTTGAGAAAAGACGGATTCCACTTCGGCTTGCACCTTTTGGATCAGGTCACGTCGACGGTTGCGAGCGCGCGATACGGCCTTGGTCAGAACGGCATAGCGCCATGGCAGCAAGTGCTTGAAAGACAAGTCCTGCAGTTCCCGGTAGATCTGGTTCAGACCCAGACGGTGCGCGATCGGCGCATAAATTTCGAGCGTTTCGGAGGCGATGCGTCCCCATTTGCTGCGCGGCATGTCTGACATGGTGCGCATGTTGTGCGTGCGGTCCGCCAACTTGATGAGGATCACCCGCACATCGCGCGCCATGGCCAGGAGCATTTTGCGAAATGACTCGGCCTGGTTTTCTTCGCGGGTATTGAATTCCAGCTTTTCGAGCTTGGTCAGTCCATCAACGAGTTCGGCAACCGGAGCGCCAAAGCGTTCAATCAGTTCGACTTTGGTGACGCCACAGTCTTCCATGGCATCGTGCAGCAAGGCGGCCGACAAGGCTTGCGCATCCAGCTTCCATTCGGTACACAGCGCTGCCACCGCAATCGGATGGGTGATGTAAGGTTCGCCGCTTTTGCGCATTTGACCCAGGTGGGACTCATCCGCAAATTTGTAAGCTTTGCGCACCATTTCTGCATCGGATGCGCTGAGGTAATCAAGTCTGGCAGTCAGAGCCGCAAAACTGGCTGCCGCCGCATTGGCGGAGGCAGGACTCACCGCGGCATGGCGATTGTGACCAGTTTGAGGGGAGGGGGGCATGAGGGAGCTCATGACATCAATGTAACTGAAGCCGTCCGTGACTTGATGCGCAGACGAAAAAAAGCCCCATTACTGGGGCTTTCGATGACCTGGCCAGCCAGGCTGGGGCGGATCAGGAAACGCGCTTGAGCATTTCGATGCCGACTTTGCCTGCTGCAATCTCGCGCAAAGCCGTCACGCCAGGCTTGTTTTTGCTTTCAATGCGGGCGGTGTGGCCCTGGCTCAGCATGCGAGCGCGGTAGGTGGCCGCCAACACCAGTTGGAAGCGGTTCGGGATCTGCTCCAGGCAGTCTTCAACAGTGATACGGGCCATGGTGGAATTTCCTTCAGGTTAGGCGAGATGCAGCGCCTCGAATGTGTCTGCGCGGGCTCTCCGCTGGGCGGGATATTTGAGCCTTTGGGCATGAACGATGGCTTTGAGGTCAAACAAAGCACGCTCAAAAACTTCATTGATTATAACGAAGTCGAATTCCTTGGCTTGGGCCAGCTCCACCGCGGCATTTTGCATGCGCAACTCGATGATGTCTGGGGCGTCTTCACCTCGGCGCTCCAGCCTTGAGCGCAATTCTTCCCAGCTGGGGGGGAGGATGAAGATCAGTACGGCATTGCCATACATCTGTTTGATCTGTATGGCGCCCTGGTAATCAATTTCCAGCACTACATCGGAGCCTTGTGCCATGCGCTCTTCAATCATTTTCTTGGAGGTGCCGTAGCGCTGACCATGCACATTGGCCCACTCGACAAAGGCGTCCGCCAGCACCATCGCATCAAATTCCTGGTGTGAGGCAAAGAAGTATTCCCGACCGTGCTTTTCCTGACCTCGTGGCGCACGGGTGGTGTGTGAGACCGATGGGTGCACGCCTGAGTCGAGCTCCATCAAAGCTTTGACCAGACTGGATTTGCCAGCCCCGCTGGGGGCGGCCACTACGAATAGGTTTCCTGGGTATTCCATGGTGTCAATGGCTTATTCGATGTTTTGGACTTGTTCGCGCATTTGCTCGATCAGCACTTTCATGTCCACGGAAATCCGGGTCATTTCCAGCACAGCCGATTTGGAGCCCAGGGTGTTGGCTTCGCGGTGCAGTTCCTGAATCAGGAAGTCCAGGCGTTTGCCGATGTCGCCACCTTTCTGGAGCAAGCGGGAGATCTCATCCAGATGTGAGCGCAGGCGCGTCAACTCCTCGGCCACGTCAATGCGGATGGCAAACGCGGTGGCTTCGGTCAGTGCGCGGTCTTGAGCCGCTTCTGGCAGGTGGCTGCCGTCGGCCAGCGCCATGGCGTCTTTCCAGCGTTCCAAAAAACGTTGGCGCTGTTGCTCAACGAGCTGCGGCACCAAGGGGCCGGCTTGTTCGGCCAAGCTGCGCAGTTGGCCAATGTGGCCTTGCAGCATATCGGTCAGGCGAGCGCCTTCTCGGGCACGGGCATCGCGCAAGGCGTCCACCGCCGCTTGCGCCAGTTGGAGCCAGGCGGCTTCGTCGAGCGCGATGGGACCCGAGCTGCCCGCTGTCATGCGCAGCACATCGGCCACGCTCAAGTCACGGGCTTTGGGCAACCAGTCCTGAATCTTGTCTTGCAGGGCGGCGATTTTCTGCAGTGCCTGGTGATTGGGGGCCTGCAAAACAGCGCCATCGCCTGCGTCCTGGCTGGCACGAACTTCAACCTTGCCGCGCTTGATGTGGCGTGTGATCAGTTCACGCAGAGCAGGTTCGAGTTGGCGCAGCTCTTCAGGCAGGCGAAAGCTCAGGTCCAGAAAGCGGCTGTTGACCGAGCGGATTTCAAGCCCGAGTCGTGCAGTGGGGGCTGGCGCCACCGCTGTGGCGGGGGTCTCGACGTCTACGGGCAGCGGGCTGTGCTGCACGCTGGCGTAACCGGTCATACTGTAAACTGGCATCAATCAGGTTCCTTGTGACAGCGCTTGGCCAACTTGGCTTTTGAGCGCTGCAGATGCCCAGCCGGGCAGCTGAGCATCAAACGAGGCATTATCTCAAACTCTCGCCTGACCACCCGATTCATTTCCTCGATAGGGTGCCGTCCAGGACCATTCCGAGCACCTTCATGAACACCACCGCTTCCACTTATGTCCGAACCGGCCGCGCTGCCGATGCCTTGCGTCCAGTGCGCATCACCCGTGGATACACCATTCACGCCGAGGGCTCGGTGTTGATCGAGTTTGGCCAGACCCGCGTTTTGTGCACGGCTTCGGTGGAAGAGAAAGTGCCTGGCCATAAAAAAGGCAGTGGCGAGGGCTGGGTCACGGCTGAATACGGCATGCTGCCCCGCGCCACGCATACCCGTGGCGACCGTGAGGCTGCCCGTGGCAAGCAAAGTGGCCGCACCCAAGAAATCCAGCGCCTCATTGGCCGCTCGCTGAGGGCGGTGTTTGACCTCAAAAAATTGGGGGAGCGCACCATCAACCTCGACTGCGATGTGCTGCAAGCCGATGGGGGCACGCGCACGGCCAGCATCACCGGGGCTTTTGTGGCCGCGCAAGATGCGGTCAGTTGGCTGATGACCACCGGCAAGCTGCAAGAGTCGCCGATCATTGACCGGGTGGCAGCCATTTCGGTGGGGCTGAAAGCGGGCACCGCCTTGCTGGATCTGGATTACCCCGAAGACTCCGCTTGCGACACCGACATGAATGTGGTGATGACCGGCTCGGGTCATTTTGTCGAGGTGCAAGGCACGGCCGAAGGTGTGGCTTTCACCCGCAGCGAGATGGACCGCATGCTGGCTTTGGCCGAAAAAGGCATTGCCCAATTGGCTGGTTTGCAACAAAAGGCGCATGACGAACCCCAAACCTTGACCTTCTCCGCCTGATCGGCGCTTGGACGCGTCCATGAAAATCGTTCTTGCTTCCAACAATGTGGGCAAATTGGCCGAACTGCAAACGATGTTCGCACCGCTGCAGATGACTTTGGTGCGCCAGTCTGAATTGAACATTCCCGAGGCCGAAGAGCCTTTCAAAACCTTTGTTGAAAACGCGCTGGCCAAGGCACGCCATGCAGCTCAGCTCAGCGGCTTGCCTGCTTTGGCAGATGATGCGGGCCTGTGCGTGGATGCCTTTGGTGGGCAGCCAGGCGTCGACACGGCTTACTACGCCACTCGTTTTGGTTACGCCAAAAGTGATGACAACAACGTCACAGCGCTTCTGGAGCAAATGCAGGGCATCGACAAGCGACGTGCCGCCATGGTCAGCACGCTGGTGGCTGTGCGCAGTGCCGATGACCCCGAGCCTTTGATCGCAGTCGGCCGCGTGGTCGGGGAGATCACCCGAGAGCGACGCGGCACGAATGGTTTTGGTTTTGACCCCATCATGTTCATCCCGGAATTTGGCAAGACTTTTGCCGAGTTGCCCGTGGAGGTGAAAAATGCCAACAGCCACCGTGGCCGAGCCGCACAGGCCATGTTGACCCTGATGCGTGAACGCTGGATGATTTGACGCATGACCCATCCGCTGGATCCCGTCCATGCGATGCGCCCGGGTGTGTTGCAGTTGAATGCGTTGCCGCCGCTTTCGCTGTATGTGCATTTGCCGTGGTGCATCAAAAAATGCCCTTATTGCGATTTCAATTCGCATGAGTGGCGAGCAGGCGATGATCGCGCCATTCAAGACCAATACGTGGACGCTTTGCTGGCCGATTTGGAGGCCAGCTTGCCTCTGATTTGGGGGCGCAGCATTCAGACCGTGTTCTTGGGGGGCGGAACGCCCAGTCTGTTTTCTCCCGAAGCCATTGATCGTTTGATCGGTGGCATCCGTGCGCGTTTGCGTTTGGCGCCTGATGCCGAAATCACCATGGAGGCCAATCCAGGGACGTTTGAAAAAGACCGTTTCAAGGCTTTCCGACAAGCTGGAATCACCCGTTTGTCCATTGGGGTGCAGAGCTTCAACAATGACCATCTGAAATCGTTGGGGCGGGTGCATGACCGCGATCAGGCCTTGGCCGCCGTGACCGAGGCGGCGCAGGTGTTTGACACCTTCAACCTTGACTTGATGTATGCCTTGCCCGGTCAAACCTTGGATGATTTGAGCCAGGACATGCAGACTGCACTGGCATTTGCGCCACCGCACATCTCGATCTATCACCTGACGATTGAGCCGAACACAGTCTTTGCCAAGTTCCCACCGGTGCTGCCTGAAGATGATTTGGCTTACGAGATGATGGACGCCATCACCGAGTTGACGGCGGCGCATGGCTTGTCACGCTATGAGGTTTCGGCCTATGCAAAGTCAGGTCACCAATGTGCGCACAACCTGAATTATTGGCAGTTTGGGGATTACCTGGGCATTGGCGCAGGGGCACACAGCAAACTGAGTTTTGCACACCGCGTGGTGCGTCAGGTGCGTTACCGCGAGCCTCAGCTGTACATGCAGCAAGCCGCGAAAGGCGAGCCCGTGACCCAAAGCACGGAAGTTTCCCGTCAAGACCTGCCATTTGAATTCATGCTCAATGCCTTGCGCCTGCGCAAAGGCTTTGCCCTGACGGACTTTGTCGACCGCACGGGCCTGGCGATGACCAGTCTGCAAAAGGGCTTGCAAGAGGCGGAACGATTGGGCTTGATAGGGCGTGACCTGAATCAGGTATGGCCGACTGAACGGGGCTTTGATTTTTTGAGCGATTTGCAGGCGCTCTTTTTGAGCGAAAACGCCTGAAAAACTGTTTCATTTCTTGGGAAGGGGCAGCCCTTGTTTGACAAACTTGAGCAGCAGCTTCCATGCGTAAAGCATCAAGAGCGCGCCAGTCATGTCGCCAACGAACATGGGCCACACATCGACCCACCCATTGATGTTGACTCGGTGAAGTAAAAGCCAGATGCCGTGGTGTGCCAAGGCGTTGGCTGCGGCATAGACCATGGTGAAGTTCAGCAGTTGTTGCACCGTCATGTCATTTAAGTGCAGGCTGATCATTTTGCGTTTCTCAAACCACTTGAGAGTCAGCCACGGTGTCCACCCGGAAACGAGGCCATTGCACAAGGCCAGCCAAATGAATTCATTGCTGAGATCCATTCGGTCAATGTACCAAGTGCCCAGCATGATGCCGACAGCACCAGGTAAACCCAGGATCAGCACCAGAATGACCCTAAAACCGGAGGGCAAAAAGACCCAATTGATCCCGGAGCGGTATTCCAGCGCGGAGAAAATCCAGGCGTTGAATTGGAAGAAAACTGCAAACAAAGCCGCGCTCGCCAGCATCAGCATTGCGGTTTGTAAAGCTTCCTGGACAGTCGTTCTCATGCAGCCAAGCTTTGATGTACCTGCTGCATGGATTGGCCGAGATGGCTGAAATACTCGATGGTGCGCGGTGTTGGAATCAGAAACTTGGCTCGTCGATCACCTTCCAGATTGAGGGTGCCGAGCATTTCCTTTTCGCGAAGGCGCGTAATGCGCTTGTGCAAGGTGGCCGGAGAGCCTAATTGCGCCAGACCAATGGCCTCACGCACGGTCATGGGCTGATTTTCGTACCAACGCAAAACCACGGCGTGCAAAAGCGCGCTTTCATTGGCATCCATCTCCATGCCTGCCGGTAAGGCTTTAATGACCCGCGTCAATTGCAAAAATCGCAAGTAAGCAGTGGCAAAAGGACTATCGATTTTTTCCATGAGGTTGATTTTATCAATCAAATTGAAATATTCAATTAACCATGAAAACACAGTTGGATGGATCGGGTGCCTGCATTTTTAGGAAATTCCCTAAATACCGTTTTATTCCTCATCATTAAATATTTTGACGTCGAAAGAGCCAAAGTCTGATCGTCCAGTTGGACTGGCGGGTCATGATCCACAGGGAGGCGAACAAAGCAGCAGATCCGTGTAGGCAGATCAACAGCAAAGTGAGTGACATGCGTCCTTCAGCAATCCAACGTTGTCCGAAATTGATCATGTTGT
Organism: Limnohabitans sp. T6-5; assembly: GCF_003063315.1. Taxonomy (GTDB): domain Bacteria; phylum Pseudomonadota; class Gammaproteobacteria; order Burkholderiales; family Burkholderiaceae_C; genus Limnohabitans_A. The sequence continues at coordinate 862,285 of NZ_NERV01000001.1, read as the reverse complement.
AGTAAATGATGAAGGTCAGAATGGCCTTCATCAAATGGTAACTTTTGGCCGCTCTTGGATTGACTGCCGCTAAGGCGACAGCCAAAAACACCAGATTCAGCGCGCAAAGACCTTGTCCGATTCGCCAAAAAAGCTCACCCATGCGCGACTCATTGGGGCTCTGGATCAGTTCCAGGCTGTGCACCATGTAATTGGCCAGAGCACTGGAGGCCGTCGTTGCCTGTTCGCTGATCAGCAGTTGGTAGTTCTCAAAGGAGGTGATGCGGGTTTCATGCGTAACAGTATTGAGCGAGACTTGTTGACCATTTTGCAGTTTCAAGAAACGCTCGTCTTTGATTTTGTCGACACGGCCCTGCTGTGCTGTGGTGATGACTTGCCAGTCACCATCCGTGGTGGACACAAAGACGTTGGTGCCAGCCAAACTGCCAGTATTTTCCTTGTCGATAAAAAATACACTTTTGCCGCCCGAGAACTCCTGGAATTTTCCAGGGGCTACACGTTCCACATCGCTTCTGGATTCAAAGCGGTTTTTGAGCTCCTGAATTTTCTGGTTGCTCCATGGCCAAACCACCAAGGCCGAGAAAAATATGGCCAGCAAGATGGGCCAAGCAAACCGCAATATGGGCCGCACAAAAGAAAATAGGCTACGACCACTGCAAAACCAGATCACCATCTCACTGTCACTGTACATGCGTGAAAGCGTAGACACCACAGAAAGAAACAGGCTCAAGGTCAGCAAGGTGGCGGAATAACCCAGTGCCGTGAATCCCATGACCAAAAGAACATCCGAGGGGTTAATGCTTCCCTGACTGGCTTGCCCCAGTGTCTGGATCAGCATGTTGGTCATGACCACAGTGAGCAGAACCACCAAAGTGGTCACGAACGATTGGGCGAGATCCTTACGGAGCGAGGACTGAAAAACCACGGAGCCTCCCTCAATCCAAGGCTGTCAAAGCAGGATGGCTCATGGCTTGCCGTTTGTCCGGGGGGGACCACAATGCGCTGCACCGGTGTCCGATGGCGTGGGGCCTGAGCGCCAAAGCTTCCAGGCCTTTTCCTCGAAAGCGATTTGCCAGACAGTTTGCATGGCCGGTGTCAATTGAAACTGTGCAGGGGTGATCAGCCACCGGACATCTGATGAAGACTGTTGCAGGACATCCGGGTTTTGCAGGACCTTGCCCGATGCAGGATCAAAGTCTGCACCTTCAAAAAATACCCTCCGCCAGTTGTCTCCTGAATTGCGGCGGGCCTCATCCCAGTTCTCAACCACAATCAATGCTTGGGAGCGATTGGCCAAAAACGGCACATCGAAGGGATAGTCTCCGGTGACAAACACTGGATCCTTGGGGGCTGAAAGGCAGGTCAATTTTTGGGCGGTATCCAGCGCGGCATCTTCCAGACTGTTGTAACGGGCCAGGAAATTGCCACCGATGGCGAACGCCATGCTCAAGCCACACAGCCCCGTGAACCAGAACGGTGCGGATTTTTTCTGAGAAGTGAGCTGGTTCCAGCTGTAGACCGCCAGGAGGGCGACCGGTGGAATGACGGGCAGGATGTAGCCCATCAGTTTGGAAGTTGGCAGCGAGAAAAAAAGCAGAATCATCAACAGCCAGATCCAGGCCAAAGCAGTCCAGGGATCGCGCTGAGTCAGGCCTTTGTCGCCGAAGGGGCGCCACACGAGGAGTTTTTGCAATGCATTCCAGGCGATGAAAATCACCCATGGAAACATGAAGATCGCAATGACCCCGGGGTAAAACCACCAGGCTTGCTGGTTGTTGAATTGGTTTCCGCTGAAACGGGAAAAATGCTGTCCGATGATGAAATAGTCAAAGAACTCCGGGTAATGCCTTTGCGCTTCGAGCATCCAGGGCATGGCGGTGCAGGCGAGCAACAGCAGGCCGCTGATCCAGGGAAAGTGGATCAGCTGGCGGGTTTTGCCGGTCATGAGCACCCAGGGCAACATCACCATGCCGGGCAGCACGACACCGATCAAGCCTTTGCTCAAAACACCCAGGCCGCAAGCGACAAAGCCAAGCCGAGCCCAAAGGGCATTCGGCTGATCGTCATCTTTCAAAGAGATGGCAAACAGGCCAATGGCCACCGTGATCCAGGTCGCCACCAAAAAATCATGGTTGATGTACTGACCGCCAATCAAAAAACCCACGCTTGAGCCCAGCACCATGCTCACTTTACGGGCTGTGATATCGCCCTGAATGTGCCGCACGCCGAGGTAGACACAGCTCAGCATGATCAGGGCGTGGACAGCGGTGACCAGCCGAGCCGTCCAAACATGCACGCCCATGAGGCTGAAAACTTCGGCTTGCAACCAATACAGCAAAGGGGGTTTGTGAAAGAACGGGATGCCATTGAGCCGGGGAACCAACCAGTCGCCAGACAGGAACATCCAGCGGCCAATGTCTGCGTAACGCCCCTCATCCGGCAGGGACAAGGGTCTGATGGTCGCGAGGATCAGCAGCAATAGCCAGATGCATGCGATGGTCAGCCAGGACTTTTTGTTCTCTGTCATTGGTTAAGCGCGATGGGTGGTTTTGCGGTGATCTTCGTCGGACGGCTCATGGCTTGCGGGCCATCAGAATCATCAACAGGCCAGTGTAACTTGAGCGCCTTGCGCAGCCAGCGCTCAACATGTCTTGTCCATGCCTTAGGAATATGACGGTGTGCATGCAGCGTCTGAGGTCAATCAATGATTGGATCGCATTTGCACCGATTCGCGCATAAAAAATGCGCCTCATAGGCGCAAGGGTGCAGAAATGGTCGCATTCTGGAATGCTGGCGGAAGCGGTGAGATTCGAACTCACGGACCCTTGCGAGTCGACGGTTTTCAAGACCGTTGCAATCGACCACTCTGCCACGCTTCCGTCGATGGCCGGTATTGTAAAGCATCGCCGGGCCCGATCACATGGAACGGGCCCGTCAGGTGATCACTTGCCGCTGGGTGGTGCAATTTGCACCCACTTGCCGCCCTTGATCTGATCGATCGAGGCCAGTTCCTGACCGACGTGGTTGTTCACGAAGGTCTGGCGCGAAAAGGTCGTGAAATCCTGGTGGGCCACAGCGGGCATGGCCTTGGCCAGGGATTGGGAGTTCAGGTTGCGACCGGCCGCTTGCAGCCCGGCAATGAACCACGAAGTGTAGGAATACGCATTGGCGGCGTTTTCATCGGCATCCATGTTGAACTTGGCTTTGAAGTCTGTCATGAACTTCTTGGCCGCAGCGTCACTGGTGTCCGGGTCGTGCAATTTCCAGCCACCGATGCCATACATGCCTTCGGTCGCCTCTTTGCCCAATTTGGCCACGATGGTCGAGCGACCTGGAATGGTGGTCAGGACCTTGACTTGGCTCCAGTTGAGTTTTTTCACTTCGGTCATGACGCCTACCGACTCGCGCACCAGGGTGCCTGCCACGATCAGATCGACGTTGGCGGCTTTCATCTTGGCCACCTGGGACGAGAAGTCGATGTCGCCCACTTTGTAGGCGGCTTCGGCGGCCACGGTTTGGCCTGCGTCTTTCAGGGCTTGGTTGACACCTGCTCTGACCAGGTCACCGAATGGACCTTCCTGATAAATCACCCCCACTTTTTGGCTTTTCCAGTTTTTGACAGCCCAGGAAAGGCCGTTGGCGGTGGTGGTGTCGTAATTTTGGACGGTGGTGAAGAGCAAGGGGCTGTTGGCACTGACCTTCTGGATGATGCCTGAGGCGGCCCAAGGCGCAAACACCATGACCCCTGCATCGGTGGCCATTTTCACGGTGGCCGCTGTGGGACCGGAACCGAAGGGGTTCACGATGGCCAGCACGTTGTCGCTTTTGATCAGTTTTTGCACTGCCCGCACCGCTTGTTGGGGCTGGCTGGCGTTGTCTTCCACGATCAGTTTGATCTTTCGACCATGCACACCGCCTGCGGCGTTGAGTTCATCGATGCGCAACTGCATGCCGTTGCGCAGCATGGGCATGCCCGCTGCTGCCGGGCCGGACAGGTCAATGTGGGTGCCGATCACAATTTCGGTGTCACTGACACCTTGTGAGGTCTGGGCCTGCGCCGAGGCCATGAGGGCGCCCGCGGCGCTGAGGATGAGAAGTCTTCTGCTGAGTTTCATGGTTGTCTCCTGGTTGGTAAAAGGTAGCCATCTGGCCTGTTTCATGGAACCGTGCTTATCCTGAGTGGCCTTCTCAGTTTTCATACATGCTGTCGATCAAGGCCGCGTATTTGCTGGCAATGACCTTGCGTTTGAGTTTCATCGTTGGCGTGAGCTCTTCGTCCTCGGCCGTGAGCAATTCGCCAATGATTTTGAAAGACTTGATTTGTTCCACCCGGGCCAGTTGGGGGTTGATCCGCTCGATTTCGGCATGGATAAGGGCAATCACCTCCGGCGCACGGGTCAGGCTGGCAAAGTCGGTGTAGGGCACTTGATGTTCTTGGGCATAGCGGGCCACATGCTCTTGATCGATCATGACCAGGCAAGTGAGGTATTTGCGGCCATCACCAATGACCACGGCGTCGGTGATGTAGGGGCTGAACTTGAGCAGACTTTCAATGTGGCTGGGCGTGACATTCTTGCCCCCGGAGGTGATCAGGATGTCCTTGATGCGATCGCGGATCGCCAGATAGCCTTCAGCGCTGATTTCGCCGCAGTCACCGGTGTGCAACCAACCTTCGTCGTCGATGCTTTCGCGGGTTTTCTCAGGCATGTTCCAGTAGCCGCCAAAAACGTTGGGGCCGCGCACCTGCACTTCATTGTCAACGCCAATTCGCATTTCGGTGCCCGGGGCCTTGATGCCCGCCCAGCCCAGGCGCAATGCCCCTTGGGGTGTGGCGGTGCAAAAGCCGGTGGTTTCGGTCATGCCAAAGGCTTCGCGCAATTCAATGCCGCAGCCCAGATACCAGCGGATCAAATCGGGCGGCACCGGTGCAGCGCCGGTCAAGGCACTTTTGACGTTTTGCAGGCCTAAAAAGATGCGCACATTGCGCAGGGCCAGCCATTGCAAGGCCTTTTGCAAAAAACCCGGTGGTGAGATGTGTTGACCTTGCAATTGCGCTTCGACATGGGCCGCGCCCCATCTTCTGGCCGTCTGGTAGGCCCATCGGGCGGGTGCAATCGCATCGCGCATGAACAGGTCGATCTGGGAGTACATTTTTTCCCAGAAGCGCGGGGGCGCAAACACAAGATGCGGGGCGACTTCGCGCAGGTCATTGAACACCGTGCCGGAGTTTTCCGGGAAGTGAACAATCAAACCCACAGCCAGTGGGTTGTAGACCGAGGACATGCGCTCGGCGATGTGGCACAAGGGCAAAAATGACACCGATTTGTCGCCCTGCTGCACATCCAGGTATTCGGTGGCCAGGCTCAGCTGAAACACCAGGTTACTGTTCAGGATCATGGCACCCTTGGGCGCGCCCGTGGTGCCCGAGGTGTAAACCAGAAAGGCCAGTGCATCACCTTGGGTGTGATCGATCGAGGTTTCAAAGTCGTTGAGACGGGTTTGTGCCAGGGTGTGGCCTTGTGCCAGAAAGTCGTCAAAGAATTCAACCGCCGGGTCGCTGAACCCCCGCAGACCTTCGCGTTCCATAACCACGATGCGTTGCAGCAGCGGGCATTGATCCCGAATGGCCAGGGCCTTGTCCAGTTGCTCCTGGTTTTCCACAAACAGGATGCGCGCACCGGAGTCGACCAGGATGTGTTGCAACTGACCTTCGGAGGAGGTGGGGTACACACCGTTGCCGATGAAGCCCATGCACTGCGCGCCCATGTCGACAAACAGCCATTCGGGGCGGTTTTCGGCCAGGACGCATACCACCTGACCGCGCTCCATGCCCAAGGCTTGCAAAGCCAGGCCTGTGGCTCGGGCATGGCCGTAGTACTCGCCCCACGTCGTGGTTTGCCAAAGGCCCCGTTGCTTGTAACGCAGGGCGGGCAGCGCGGCCCAAGCCTTGCAACGTTGGCGAAAGACCTTGGCAGGTGTGTCTTCGCCCAGGTAGGTGATGGCGGAGGGTGTCATCGTATGAATGGTGTGCATGGGGGGCCGTTTCATCGCCAGGTCTTGCGCCGTTTCCAGCGTTGTTGGGTGCCGCTCAGGCCTTGCGTGGCATGTCCGCCGAGATAGGCTTCGCGCACATCGGCTTTTTGGCTCAGGGCACTGCAGGTGTCCGCCGCCACAATGCGACCCAACTCCATGATGTAGCCATAGTCAGCATGGGCCAGCGCAATGGCCGCATTTTGTTCAACCACCAACACAGCGGTGCCGGTTTCATGCCGGATGCGGCTGATGATGTTGAAAATTTCCTTGGTCAGCAAAGGCGACAGACCCAAAGACGGTTCGTCGAGCATCAGCAGTTTCGGCTGACTCATGTAAGCGCGGCCGATCACCAGCATTTGCTGCTCACCACCGGAGAGTAAACCGGCGTGCTGCTCCTGGCGTTCCAGCAAGCGAGGAAACCATTCAAAGACCCGCGCCAAATCTTGTTCAGTCTGCGAGCCATCGGTTCGTGTGTAAGCGCCCATGTTGAGGTTTTCCCGAACACTCAGGAAGGGGTAGATTTGACGCCCTTCAGGCACCAGCACCAAACCACGGCGGCAGACCTCGTCGGCATCCAGGCCATGCACCTTCTGGTCGTTGAAAAGAACTTCTCCCTTGAAAGGGTCGATCACGCCTGCCAGGGTGTTGAGCAAGGTGGTTTTTCCTGCGCCATTGGCACCCAGCACGGTCACCATTTGGCCTTGTTCAACCTGCAGGTTCACGCCTTGCATGGCCGCAATCGGGCCGTACCAGGTTTCCAGGTTTCGTATGTCCAGCAAAACGCCCATCTTCAGGCTCCCAAATAAGCGGCGATCACGGCCGGGTGACTTTGCACAGCACTGGGGCTGCCTTCGGCCAGCACGCGCCCTTGCGCCATGCAGATGACCCGGTCGGCCACAGCACTGACCAGGGACATGTCGTGTTCGACCATGACCACGGTGATGCCCAGTTCACTGCGGATGTCGTCGATCCAGAATGCCAGCTCGCGCGTTTCCTCCGGGTTCAGACCGGAAGCGGGCTCGTCCAGAAAGAGCAATTCGGGTTTGGCGCACAGGGCGCGGCCCAGCTCAACCACCTTGCGCACGCCATAGGGCAGGCCTGCAATCTGGGCATGTCGCCAGGGGGTGAGTTCCAGAAAATCGATGACATCTTCCACCTCAGCGTGTGCAGCCTCTTCCAGGCGTGTCAGTGCCGGGGTGCGCAGGATTTGCTGCCACCAATGGCCCTGGAAGAAGCGGTTTCGACCCAAGAGCAAGTTGTCCAGCACTGTGGCGGCTTCAAAGAGTTCGATGTTCTGGAAGGTGCGCGCCACACCCAGATGGGCGATCTGGTGGCGTTGCAGGCGTGTGAGGTCCTGGCCTTTGAAGTTGATCTGCCCACTGGTGGGGTCGAACACGCGGGTCACGGCATTGAGCAGGGAGGTTTTCCCAGCGCCATTGGGTCCGATCACGGCCAGGACTTCACCGGGATGAACCTCCAGGCTGAGGTCCGTGATGGCCTTCACGCCACCAAAGGCGAGCGACAGGTTCTGGACCGACAGCAAAGGGCTTGGGGCTTGGATGGGGCTCAACGGTAACGCTCCGATTTCATGTAGCGCTTGTTGCGCTTGAAGGTGTCTTTGCGGTAGAGGGGGAAAGACTCCAAAAGACTGCGGATCTTGATCCAGCGGCCATTCAGGCCCATGGGTTCATACAGCACAAAGATGGCCAGCACGAGGCCAAAAATAAAAGTTTCAAGCCCGAATTGCCGGGCCAGTCCATCTGGCAAAAAGGGCTTGATGCGCGAGATCGCCGTGGGCAGCAAGCTGATCAAAATGGCGCCCAGCACCGCGCCCCGCAGGCTGCCCAAGCCCCCAATGACCACCATCAGCACCAGCTCCAGGGACAGCAGCAAGGTGAAACCATCGGGTGTCAGGTATTTCAGGTGATGCGCCAGCATGCTGCCCGCCAGACCGGTGATACCGGCTGAAAGTGCAAAGGCGCCCGCTTTGACGCGCTCGACCGGAATGCCCAGCGCATACGATGCCGCCTCGGACTCACGCACGCCCATCAAGGCGCGGCCCATGCCCGAACGCAAGAGGTTGAGCAAGGCCAGCAACACCAGGGTCAGCATCGCCAGGCAAAAGTAATAGAAGGCCTTGGGTCCGCTCAGGGACAGGCCCCACACGATCGGGTCGTTCACGGCCAGGCCCGTGAAGCCGCCGGTCACCGAGCTCCAGTGGCCAATGACCTGTTCAATGATGATGGCAAAAGCCATGGTGACCATGGCCAGGTAAAGCCCCGAAACCCGGATGGCCGGAATGCCCACCAGCAGACCTGCTGCTGCACTGGTCAAGGCTGCCAGTAACATGGACACGGGCAGGGGCAAGCCCTTGGACAAGAACCAGGCGTGGCCATAGGCACCAATGGCCACGAAAGCGGCATGACCGAGTGAGACCTGACCTGTCAGCCCTGTGAGGGCCATCAAGCCCAGGCTGGCCACGCACAAAATGAACACGTAGGCCATCTCACCCAGTGCAAAGGGCGTGATGAACCAGGGCAGGGCGCACAAGACCAGCAGCAGCAAGGCATAAACGTTGCGGTCAAAAGCGGTGCGCCACAGCGCAAAGCCTTCGCGGTATCGGGTGTGGTAATCGAATTGCATGCAGCTTTTCCTGTTCAGACGCGGCGTCCGTGGGCTTCACCCAGCAGACCATGCGGGCGCACGATGAGGACCCCGATCAGCACCAGATAGGCCACGATGTCCTTGGTGCCATCGGGCATGTAGACCCCGGCGTATTGTTCAATCAGACCGATCAGCAAGCCGCCAACAATGGCGCCCGGAATGCTGCCAAATCCCCCCAGCACCAGGGCTGACAGTGCTTTGAGCGTGACAAACCACAAGCTGATGTCCACCAAGGTGATGGGCGCGAGCAAAACCCCAGCGAAGGCTGCGGTGATGCCGCCCAGTGCCCACACCAGCGAGTTGACCCGTTTGACACGCACACCGTTGAGGTAAGCGGCCAGCTGGTTTTGCGAAGCGGCTTGCATGGCCACGCCCAAACGCGTGTAGCGGAAAAAGAAAAACAGCACCAACGTCACCAGCATGGAGGTGCCCAGAATCACCAATTGCAAGTTGGCGATGGACAGTCCCGCAATCTGGCTGCTCTGGTTGGTCCAGGGCGTGGGGTAGTTGCGCGACTCCGGGCCAAACACCATGCTGACAGCGCCCCGGATCATGAAGGCCAGGGCAATGGTCAGCATCACCCCTGAAAACTGGGGTTGACCGGCGATGCGGCGGATGATGAAAGCGTCGAGGGCGTAAGCGAACAGCGCCACACTGATGACGGTGATCAGCAGGGCCAGCCAGAACGGCAGTCCCCAAACGGTGATCAGCCCCCAGGCGCTGAAGGCCGAGACCACCAGCAAGTCGCCGTGTGCAAAATTCAGCACTTCGGTGGCTTTGTAGATCAGCACAATGCCCAGCGCCACCAGGGCATAAATGGCCCCCACGGCGATGCCATTCACCGTCAATTGGGCCAAGGTTGACCAGAGATCATTCATGTGTTTTTAGCTTTCGAAGATGTGAAGCTCACGTCCCAGGGGAAAAGCGTCTGGTGACAATGGTCACAGGCCACACGGGGCATGAAACTGTGTTGACAGGCCAGGTGACGTGGGCGGATGGAGCTGGGTTCGTGCAGATGTGACTCGCCCGCCCAAGTGGACAGGCACACGATGTAGCCGAACAGATCGCGGCTGCTGGGGGTCAGGCGGTACAGGCGTCTGCGGGCGTCGTGGGCATCGGTTGCACAGCGCAGCAAGCCGACTTCGACCATGCCGGACAAGCGCCGGGACAAGACGTTGGGACCAATGCCCAGGACTTTGGAGATCTGGTCAAAGTAATGGCATCCCAGAACCACGGCGGTCAACACCAGCAGGCTCCAGCGGTCCACGCGCAAACCGAGGCTCATTTCTGCCGATTCACGGGTGGACATGCGGGGTGGGGACATGCCCTCAAGCGGCTCGTGGCGCAAACGCGCGTTGGGCGACAGGCTGAAACTCAGGTCGTTCATGCCGACCTTGTCACCACAGGCCTGACAGGTCAATTCGGGCGAAAAGTCGTGCTGGCAGGTCTTGTGGTGCAATTTTTGAGGCAAGGCCACAGCGCGGCTGCCCCAGCGTTGCTCCCATAACCAGACCATCAAGGTCGCGTCATAAAGGCCCGTGCCTTTGCGCGTCAGGTGGTACTCATGGCGCGGTGGTCTTTCCTGGTAGAGCCGGGGTTTGAGGACGCCGATTTGCACCAGCGCACGCAGCCGGTTCGACAAAGTGGGGCGAGGAATGCCGGAGTGACTTTGCAGTTCATCGAAACGCCGGATGCCCAGAAACACCGACAACATGACCTGCACGGTCCAGCGGTCGCCAAAGACCTTCAGGCCGTGGCTCAGCGTGCTCGTGGCGAGCGCATCGTGCGTCAGCTCAAGGTCGAGGGCTTTCAGCATGGACGGCGGCTCAATGATGGGCATGTCGCCGGTTCAAATCCGCTCAATCACCATGGCCACGGCCAAGCCTGCCGCACCACACAAGGACACCAGTGCGTAGCGGGCCTGACGCTGTTCCAGCTCGTCCATGGCCATGCCCAGCAGCGTGCTGCCGGTCGAGCCCATGGCATGACCCAGGGCGATGGCGCCGCCGTTCACATTGAGCTTGTCGTGGGGCACGTTCAGGTGCTTCATGTAGTGCAACATGAGCGAGGCAAAGGATTCATTGACCTCAAACAGGTCGATGTCTTGCACGGTCAGGCCCGCCAGTGCCAGGGCCTTCTCGGTGGCTTGCACGGCCCCCGTCAGGGCCAGGGTGCGGTCCACGCTCACCGTGGCGGTGGCCAGGATGCGGGCGCGGGCCTTGAGCCCCAGGCGTTGGGCGGCCGCAGGGCTGGCGAGCAAAACGGCCGAGGCCCCATCGGCCATGGTGGGGGAGTTGCCTGCGTGCTGCACATGGTCGACGTGGCTCAGGCCATAGCGTTGGCACATGAGCTTGTCGATGCCGTATTTCTCGGCCATGGCCGCGAATGCGGGTGGCAATTGGCCCAGACTTTCAAGTGTGGTTTGCGCTCTGGGCGTTTCGTCCTGCGCCAGCAGCACAGCACCCTCGGCATTGAGCACCGGGGTCACGGACCGGTAACGGCCTTGCTGCAAGGCCGCCACAGCACGTTGCTGCGAGGCCAGCGCGTAGGCGTCACATTGGGCGCGGTCAAAACCTTCCATGGTGGCAATGGTGTCGGCTGAAATGCCGATGGGCACCAGCGTGGTCTGTTGCTGAAATTCGAAGTCGTGCGTCAGGGGTCCCTGATCAGACGCCATGGGCACGCGCGACATCATTTCCACGCCACCACCCACGGCCAAGCTGTCGTTGTCCATGGCCTGCTGTGCAGCCAAATGAACAGCGCTCAGGCCCGAGGCGCAGTAGCGGTTGATGCTCAGGCCGGGCACCTGATCGCTCCAGCCTGCCCGCACCAGGGCGAGTTTGGCGATGTTGGCGCCTTGATCGGCCGTTTGCGTCACACAGCCAATGATGGCGTCGCTCACCTGGGCCGTATCAATACCGGTGCGTTGGGCCAGTGCCTGCAATTGCCTGGCCAGCAAATCCACCGGTTTGAGGCTGCGCAGCGCGCCTTTGTCATTGCCTCGCCCCCGGGGGGTGCGCAGGGCTTCGATGATGAGAGCTTGGGTCATGCCTTGTCCTTGGCTTGAGAGGTCTTGGTCGGCAGGCGGGGAAAAAATGCCGGCACATTGGCGCAATAGTCGGCGTAGCCGGGCTTGCTTTTGGCCATGTGGCGTTCCATGAGCGAGGTGGCCGATCCTTTGTTCATGAACCAGGTCACATAAATCGCTGGAACAACCGACAGCCAGCCCCACGGATGAGACAGCGCAAACACGCTGTAGCCCCACCACATGCAGGTCTGACCGAAATAGTTGGGGTGGCGTGTCAGGGCCCACAAACCGGTGTTGAGCAATTGAGACTTGTCTGTGCGCAGGCGCTTGAACCGGGTCAGCTGCCAATCAGCACCGGCCTCGAAGACAAAACCGACCAGCCAGACCAAGGCGCCCGCCACATGCCAAAAGCCAATGGGGCCAGGAGAGGTCATGCCAAACAACAAGGGAATGGCCCACACCCAGATCACCACGCCTTGCAGCAAAAAGACCTGGAAATAGCTCCACCACCAAAAGCGCGCGCCTGAGCGCTGACGCCAGCGGGCGTAGCGCGGGTCTTCACCGTGCGGCAGATTGCGCCACAGAATGTAGAGCGAATAACGGCCGAAACCCACCGTGGCCATGGCCAGCAAAAGCAGATGCGATGCTTGTCCATCAGCCCCCAAATGCTGGTAAAGCCACCAGGGTGCAGCCAACAAGAGCAGGCCGTAGGCAATGTCCATGATGCTGGCATCGCGTTTGATCAGGCTGATGACCCACACCACGGTCAGCCACAGCCACAGCCAGATGCCGAACTGCAAAAAATCAGCCAAAAACCCCGGGGCCACCTGGCCGCTGGCGGCCACGGCTGCCACCGCCAGGGGCAGCACAGGGTAAGCCCGGTCAATCCAGCGGATGTTTTCGCGCGGCATGGCCCACAGCCACACGGCGGCGAGCAAGGCCCAAGCCACCAAAAGGGTTGGCGCGTGTTGTTGCCATAAAGAATTGATCATGCTTGTCCTGCCTCCACCACAAAACTCACCACAGTGGCGCAAGAGCCACCGATGTTCAAGGTCTGAATCCGATTGGCGCCTTCTATCTGACAGGCCTCGGCTTGTCCGGTGACTTGGCGAGCCGCGTCCCAGAGCATGCGCGTACCGGTGGCACCCACCGGGTGACCACAACCGATCAGGCCGCCACTCATGTTGACCGGGCAGCGACCACCGGGGGCAATCGAGCCGTCTTCCACCGCTTGCCAGCTTTGCCCAGGAGCCGTCAGGCCCAGGTGGTCAATGGCCATGTACTCGGTGGTGGTGAAGCAGTCGTGGGTTTCGATGCCGCTCATCGCGTCAATGCCCGACACACCGGCACGGCGCCAGGCGTCTTCGATGGTTTGCCGCACATGGGGAAACACATAGGGCTGGCCTTGGCTGCGTTCGATCTTGTCGCGCAAGCGCAGACCCGCGTTGCGATGGCCCCAGCCCGCAATGCGGGCCAATGGGTCCAGGCCATGGCCACGCTTTTGGGCATAGGCCTGTGCAAAACGGGCAGAGGCCAGCACCACAGCGCAAGCACCATCGGTGATCTGGCCGCAGTCCTGGCGGCGTGTGCCGGGCTCGATGATCGGGTTGGCTTCATCGTCGTCGGTGAAGCTCAGGGCATCGAATTGCCAAGCGCGGGTTTGTGCCAAAGGGTTGCGTTTGGCGTTGCCGTAATTGATTTCGGCAATCCGGTTCAGGTGTTTGCGGTCGAGGCCATAGCGGCGTTCGTATTCTTGAGCCAGCAAACCAAAGGCGGCGGGCCACATGAAGGTGCAATCGATGTCTTCATGCCCCTGCCAGGCCGCAGCGTTCTGGTTGACCGAGGCCACATTGCCCGAAGTGTTCTTGAACTCTTCGACACCCATCACCAGCACGCAGTCGTAGCGGCCCGCTTCGATTTCGGCCATGGCTGCCAACACGCCCAGCGAAGAGGATGCGCAGGCGCCTTCATGGCGCATGGCTGGCACGCCGCAGAGTTCGGGGGTCATTTGCGCCACCATGGAGCCCAGGTGGGCTTGCTGGCGTTGCATTTCACCAAAGGCATTGCCCACATGAATGCTCTCAATCGCCGAGGTGTCCAGTCCGGCATGGTCCAGCACGCCCTGGGTGGCTTCTTGCACCATGTCAGAGATGTCTTGACCCTGACGCGCCCAGGACTTGGCAAAGTCGGACTGGTAGCCGCCGAGGATGTAAACAGGTGCGCTCATTGGAAACTCCTTTGGGGATAGGGCAGGGCTTGCAGGCGCTGCATGGCAGTGGTGTATTCGATGGCCAGCTGGTCCACGATGCTGGCCATGGGGGCGGTTTGGTGGATGGTTCCGAGGCCCTGACCTGCAGCCCAGACATCCAGCCATTTCTTGCCCGCAAACGAAGCACTGCTGTCGTATTGGCGGGAAGGGGCATCGGGCATGTTGTCCGGGTCCAGGCCGTTCAGGCGCAGCGAGGGCTTGAGCCAACTGGCCGATGTGCCGGTCACCCCGGCGCTGACGATCAGGTCGTCCACTGTGCTGTCGACGACCATTTGTTTGTAGGCCTCGGGCGCCATGCTCTCAAGGGCTGGAATGAAGCGTGTGCCCATGTACACATAATCGGCGCCTGCTGCGATGGCCCCGGCAATGCCCCAACCGTCGCTGATGCCGCCGCCCAAAACCACTTCGCCATCGAAAAACTCACGAATGGCGCTGACGAACGCAAACGGCGACAAAAAGCCGGTGTGCCCCCCTGCACCTGCCGAGACGCAAGCCAGGCCATCGGCCCCGGCCTTGACGGCTTTTTGCGCCAGCGACAGGTTGATGACATCGGCGAATACCCGACCCCCATAGCCGTGCACCACCTCGATGGCGGGTTTGGGACTGCCCAAAGCCGTGACCACCACCGGCGGTTTGTAGCGGGCAATCAATTCCAGGTCTTGTGTCAGCCGGGTGTTGGACGAGTGGGTGACGAGGTTGGCGCACCAGGGGCCCACCGTGTCGGCACCTTGCACATCACGGGCGGCCGCCAGGCCTTCGGTGATGGTTTTCATCCACTCGTCGAGTTTGTCGATGGGGCGCGCATTGGGTGTGGGAAAAGCCCCCACAATGCCCGCCTTGCAAGCGGCCATCACCATCTCGGGGCCCGAGATCAAAAACATGGGGGCAGCAAACACCGGCAGTCGCAGGGGCAGGCGTGAGGAACTCATGCGGTCGTGTGTCATGGGGTGGTGCCGCTATCTTGCGTGACCGGGCGACGCGATTGAACAATGCCAAAGCGACCGGCCACAAACGCCAGGTTGGTCAGCGTGGCATTGCCCGCCGGATTCAGGCCCGTGACGTGGTAATCGCTGTAAGCCGCTGCAAAGTTCAAAGGCATGGCCCCCACCAGGTTAATCGTCAGCTGGGCGCCTGCACGGGCATAGGCCTTTTCGGCCTGGGCGATGAAGTCTTCGCGCATTGAATACAAAAATGCGGTCAAACCGCCTTGGCTGCGGGCGTCTTGCGTGGCTTGTTTGAGTGCATCGTCTGCATCTTCACAGGCGATGACAAAACTGATCGGGCCGAAACGTTCTTCGGCGTACAGGTCACGCTCGCGGGTGCTGACCTGCAGCATGAGCGGCGTGCTGGTGCGGGCGCCTGGAAAGTCCGGGTGTGAATAGGGCCGGGGTGACAGCAGCACTTGGCCACGCTGCTGGCCTTGGGCTTGCATCTCTTGCAGCAGCGCCAGTGTTTGCGGCGATTGGATGGTGGCCAAAATCATGGACGCTTTTTTCGGGTCCGAGGTCAGGGCTTGCACGGCCGTGGCCAGGCGTTGGGCAACTTCGTTGAAAGGCACCGTGCCTTGCGGCGTGTTCACGCCCGATTTCGGGATGTAAATGTTTTGCGGACTGGTGCACATTTGTGCGCTGAACAGGCACATGGTGGTGGCCAGATTGCGCAAAGCCGCGTCCAGGTCTTGCGCCGACTCCAGCACCACGGTGTTGCAACCGGCTGTTTCGGTGAAGGCCAATGCAGGGTGGGCGTTTTGTTCCACCCATTGGCCAAAACGAACACTGCCGGTGAAGTCCACGATGGCCGTTTTGGGGTGCTTGATCAGCACTTTGCCAATCGGCTCACTGGTCGTGTCAATGGCCAGGGTCACCAGGTTGGGGTCAAAGCCTGCGGCCTGCAGCACCTGGCGAAAGGCCTTGACCGTGATGGCCATGGGCAACACGGTGGCCGGGTGGGGTTTGAGGATCACCGGGTTGCCAGTTGCCAGGCTGGCCATCATGGAAGGCCAGGCGTTCCAGGTGGGAAAACTCGCGCACGAAAAACACACGGCTGTGCCACGCGGCACCAGCCGGTAGGTTTTTTGCAAGTGGATCTCAGAGCTGCCAAAGCGCCTGGACCAGTGGGCCGAAGGAGCCACCGAGCACATGGCTTGCTCGGCATACACCAGGGCTTCGATGCTGCGGTCGAGCGCGTTCACGCCCGAGCCGGCATAGGCCATGTTGTAGCTTTGCCCTGCGGTGTGCATGACCGCGTGCAAGACTTCAAAGAGGTGGTCACGGTACAAAACTTCAAGCACTTCCATCAGCACGCCAATGCGCTGCGTGTAAGGCGCTTGTGCCCAGCTGTCCATCGCTTGTTCGGCGGCGTTGAACAGGGTGTTGATGTCCGATTGCGGGTAGACCACACCCAGAGCTTGCTGGGTGTAAGGCGATATCTCTTCGCCGATCCAGCCGGTGATACCGGGTTGGTCCAGTTCAAATCGGCCGTTTTTCAGGTGCTGTTCGAAAGCGGCAAGTCCCGCGCTTTTGGCGTGCGCGGCCTCGGGGTACTTGTCGGGCATTTCCGGATAAGGGCTCCAGCAGTGGCGCGTGGCACAGGCTTGCTGGGCCTGCTCAAAGCGGGCTTGGTGCTTTTCGAAGAGGGTCATCAACGTCTCCAGATCAATCGGTGGTGGCGCAAGATGGCGGTGCCGGGCACCGGGTCAGATGCCGACAGGGTCAGCGTGCCATCGGCTGCAAAGTCCATGTTGCGAATCTGGTCGCTGCCCACAAAGTTGGGGTTCAGCGCATGGCTGACGTGGTGCACCACCTGGGCCCGGCCTTCGTGTTGAAGCACTTCGTAACGCCCGGCGTATTGGAAGAAACTCTCGAACGCGGCCAGGCGTTCGGCCTCTGGTGCGCTGCGCACGCTGGCGCTGGACAGGGGGGCGCGGCCTGCGCGGGCGATGCAGGCGGCCATGCCGCCGTCGTGCGTGTACTGGATCAGACCGGTGGCATCCGGGCCAAAGGGGTAGGTGGTGGGGCGACCATCGTCGTAGGTGATTTCCCAGCGCACCAGGTTCCAGACACCCAACAAATCCTGGGCTGTTCTTAGGGTTGTGGAGGTGCTCATGGTGTTCGCGACCGAATCAGGCCTGAGGCAAGAGGGATTCACGCACCCAGGTGCTGTGAAAACCGTGGGGCACACGTTGCGGCAAGATGACCCGAGCCACCGGCCCATTGGCCACTTTTTGAGCATCGATGATCCAGACTTCCGAGCGATTTTCCAGACCGTTCCAGACAAAGCCAATCAGGTAACCGTCGTCTTCGGCCTGCGGGTTGTCGCGCGGGGCAAATGGGGCTTCGCTGAACCAATAGCCTTCGCCGGGGTGGTAGGTCACCGCACTGCCGGTTTCCAGGTCGTACTTGGCCAAACCTGCAAAGTGGGGTTGCTCCACAGTGCGCGCACGGCCCATCAGCACATGGTAGGTGTAGCGGGTTTTGTAGCCTTGGTACCAAGCGTTGATCATCGGGAACTCGGTGTTCAGGATGTCGTCCACCACGCTCTCGCGGGTCTGGCCAGTGGCCAGGTTAAAACGCCATTGGTAGAACTCGTATTCGGTGCCTTGGGTGCCAATGGTGAACAGCAAGCGCTTGACATCCAGGCTGCCGTCAAACTGCTTGGGCATGGCGTAAGGCGTGCCCAGCATGACGATTTCGGTTTCACCCTTGTCATTGACTTCTTCCCAAGCATTGGCCACATGCAGCATGTAGCGCGGGTCGGCTTCAAACCAGCGGATGTCTTGCGCGCTGCCGTGTCTGGGGATGACGGCAAAGCGCGATTTCCACTCGGGGTGAAACTCCAGGCTGTAACGCCCTGCCTTCAAGGCTTCAGGGTTGTTGATCAGCGGGAAGTCATGCAAGACGCTGTAGTTGGCCGTGATGGCCATGTCGTGCGGCAAGCGTGGGCCTGGCAATTCCACCGGGACCAGGGTTTGCAATTGACCCTGCGCATTGACCACACCGTAATGCATGTAAGGGTGCTTGTTGCCATAGGCGAAAAACAGGTATTCGCCCGTGCGCTCGTCCACGCGTGAGTGCGCTGAAATTTGCAGGCCCTTCAGGCGTGGATCGGATTCGAGCTTGCCCACGGTCTGCAGCGTTAAGGGGTCGACTTGGTAGACGGCGCCACCGCGGTACCACATCGACAGCAGTTTGCCGTTGTGAAATTTCACATCGGTGTTGGAGGTGTTTTTGAGCGCATCGTCAGGCAAAGCACCTTCGGGCAGGCGCTGCTTGAGGCCTGGGGCCAGACTTTCTCCAGCGGCCTGATCGGCCTGCAAGCCTTCGGTGTCGACCCACCGGTTGCGGTAAGTGACCTGGCCGTTGCGGAAATGCACGGCATGCAACATGCCATCGCCGTCGTACCAGTGGTATTTGCCCTTGGGGCTGTACTGCGGAACGGGTCCGTTGCGCACATACATGCCGCTGAAGTCTTTGGGTATTTCACCGATGACTTCAAAATCTTGCACCACCAACTCCTGGTCCACAGGGGCAAACCCCCCCTGCAAATTCGGGTTGTCAATCAGATAGGGGGGTGTCTCAACGAAGGTTTCAAGTCCCATGGTGTTCTCCAAATCAGTGTGCGTTTCGGGGGGGGGGGTGGCAGCGGGGCGGGATCAGCGTGCTTGCCCGGAGAGCAAGCCACCGGCTTGCATGTCGGCCCCACTCGCCCAGCAGGCATGCGTGCCGCTGCACAGTTTGTGCGGCAGCTCGATGCGGCAGACCGGCCCGGCTTCAAACTTCTTCGAGTCGATCAGGATGATTTCTGAACGCTGGGTTTTTTCATTGGTGATGAAGCTCACCAAGTAACCGTCGTCTTCGTCCTTGGCGTTCACGCGTGGGGCAAACGGTGCTTCACTGGCGTATTGGCCTTCGGGCAAACGGATCTCCCAGGAGTCACCGGTTTGCAAGTCGTGTTTGACATAGCCATGGAACAAAAACCAGCCGGGCACTTGCACGGCGCTGTAGGCATAGCGGTAAGGCTTTGTGGCGTAGCGCTGGTTGAACATGCCAAATTCCAGAATGCGCTCGTCCAGACGCTTTTCCGTGGTCTTGCCGGTTTTCAGGTTGAAGCGCCAGCGGTGCAGGTGGCAGCCCATTTTTTTCTGGTCCAGATACGACATCATGCGCTCGTAACCCGCAGGCGCGCCTTCGTAGTTGCGCGGCATGGGGTCGTCCTGGAAATAGCCGTCAAGCACGATCTCGTCACCCTCTTCGTAAGCATTGAGCCAGTGCAGCACAAAGGTGGGCGCGGCTTCAAACCAGATGATGTCTTCGGTCTGACCGCGCCGTGGAATGATGGCGATGCGTGAGGGCGTGTCTTTGAAAAAGCGCACCACATGCTTGCCTTGGGCCAGCAACTCGGGGTCCCAGTACAGAGGAAAATCGTTGAGGATGGCGTAGTTTTCCGTGAAGGCCATGTCGTGTGGCAAGCGGGGGCCTGGCAAGGGAATGGGCACGTAATGCACCAGCTTGTCGTGCTTGTCGACCACGCCGTAGTGCATGTAGGGGGCATGCTTGGAGTAGTTGAAAAACAGCAGTTCGCCGTTGCTTTCGTCCACTTTGCAATGGGCAGAAATACCGTCCAGCGGTGACCAGGGCGGGATGCCCTCGTGCTCCAGGCTCAGTGGATCAACACGGTAGCCTTCGCCGCATTGGTAAAACGTGGTCAGAGCGCGGCCCGCGTGCACCACCACATCGGTGCTCGACGAATCCTTGAGGCTGCCGTGAGCGCCCCAGCCTGCGCGCTCGGACAAGGCCGGGTCTTCCATCAGGCCCGCCCACAGGGCGCGCCCGGCTTCCAGTTCAGCCTGCAGACCCTTGGTTTGGATGAAGCGGTTGCGGTAGCTGACCTGGCCATTTTTGAAGGCGGCCATGTGCAGCATGCCGTCGCCATCAAAGGGGTGGTACTTGCCCTTGGCCTGGAAGAGCGGGTTTTCGGTGTTGCGCAAATACACGCCATCGATGTCCAGGGGAATAGCGCCTTCCAGGACCTTCAGATCGGTCGCATTGACTTCTTCGAGCAAGGGTGTCCAGGCACCTTGAAGATAGGGATGGTCACCAGCGACCAGGTCGCTGCGCAGTGTGCTCACTATTTCAGTTGTCATCGTTTTTCACCTTGATTACTATCGCTGTTGAACTGAGAATAGGTCACTTGATTTCGCAACGCAATGGGGTTTGATCGGGTGTCCAGTAACTTACGCGACTATTTTTGGGGGCACTTCCCGTATTCAATGCCTTGAGTTTTCAAGCGCAGGCGTCGGGTCTGACGGCCGAGCGCACGGTTTTCACAAGAGGAGATTTCATGAACGAAGCAAGCCAAGCCACCTCCACCTTATTGACAGGGCGCGTGGTGATCGTGACCGGTGCAGGCAAGGGCATCGGCCGGGCTGTCAGCCTGCAATTGGCCAGCCGTGGGGCCAGGGTGCTGGTCAACAACCGCCGTCATCCGGGGGAGCAGGATGAGCAGACCAGTGCCGCACAGGTGGTGGCGCTGATCCGTGCGCAAGGCGGGCAGGCTCAAGCCAACCATGACGATGCGCTCGACCCCGATGCGGGCGCCCGCATGGTCGAGCAGGCCATGAACACATGGGGGCGCCTGGACATGGTGTATGCCAATGCGGCCATTCCCCAGCAGGCCGCCTTTCATACCCTGAGCCTGAATGAACTCAGGACCATCATCGACTCGGGCGTGGTCAGCACCTTGTCCTTGTTGCATGCGGCCTGGCCCGTGTTCCGTGCGCAGCGCTACGGCCGCGCCCTGGTCAGCTCTTCGAGTGCTGGCCGATTTGGCAACCATGGCTTGACGGCTTACGCCGCCTCCAAAGGGGCCATCGAATCTCTGATGCGCTCACTGGCGCTGGAGGGCATCAAGCATGGCATCCAATGCAATGCGCTGTCGCCCTATGCGCATTCGCAAATGACCGCATCGCATTTGCCACCGGCCTGGGCCGATGTGCTGGCGCCCGAGGCGCTGGCCCCTGCGGCGGTTTGGTTGCTCAGTCCTGAGTGCGCGATCAACGGCCAGGTGCTGGTGGCGGGGGGCGGGCGTTATGCCCGTTCTTGGCCGGTCGAGACCCCCTCGGTAGCAGGCACCGACATGGCGCAGGTCTGGGCGCAATTGTTGGATTTGCAGGGGCAAACCCATGTGGATTCGGTCACCGCCTTTCAGTCCTTCATGGCCGATGGTGGCCATTGAGGTCTAGAGGCTGCGCGGGCTGCCTTAAACCAGCATGCCGCGCTTTTCAATGAAGGCCACCACGTCGGCCAGACCGTCCAGCGTTTTGAGGTTGGTCATGACCCAGGGGCGGGTTTCGCGGTTGGGGCGCATGCGGTCGGTGTCGGTGCGCATCACCTCCAGATCGGCCCCCACATGCGGTGCCAGGTCGGTCTTGTTGATCACGAACAAATCGCTCTTGGTGATGCCCGGGCCGCCTTTGCGGGGGATCTTTTCACCTGCAGCCACGTCGATCACGTAGATCGTGAGGTCGGAGAGTTCCGGGCTGAAGGTGGCGGCCAGGTTGTCGCCGCCGCTTTCGATGAAGACCACGTCGGCATTCGGAAATTTCTCCAGCATGCGGTCAATCGCTTCGAGGTTGATGGACGCGTCTTCGCGGATGGCCGTGTGCGGGCAGCCGCCGGTTTCCACGCCCATGATGCGCTCGGCAGGCAACGCGCCGCTCACGGTGAGCAAGCGTTGGTCTTCCTTGGTGTAAATGTCGTTGGTGATGGCGATCAGGTCCCAGCGTTCGCGCATGTTTTTGCACAGCATCTCCAGCAGCGTGGTTTTGCCGGAGCCCACAGGTCCGCCAATGCCCACTCGCAGGGGCGGCAGTTTTTTGCTGCGGTTGGGAATGTGGTGCAGTGCAGAAAAGGATGGGCTGTTCATGATCGGAAGATGCGGGAGTATTGGGTTTCGTGGCGCGACGACAAGATGGCCAGCATGGGGCTGAAGGCTTGGCGATCTTCATCTTGTAGTTCAGTGGCCGTTTGTACAGCCAATGGGATTTCGCGGGCCAATCGCGCCAGCATGCGCTGCCCTGCGCTTTGGCCCAAGGGCACGGCCTTGAGCGCGGCCTGGGTCATGTTTTCGGCCCAGCCGAAAGCACAGGCTTGCAGCGCATGGTCGATGGGCGCTTGTGCCAAGGACAAAGCCAGCGCCATGGCCAGTGGGTAGGTGGGGGGCAGTTGCGCGCAGCATTGCAGTTGGGATTCGCTGGCTTGCTGCAAATTGCGCAGCCAATCGAGCAAGGAGCGACCCATTTGCTCGGCTTGCAAGCGCATCTCGGCGCTTTCGCGGGTGGCCATGACCCAATCGTTCAGCGCTTGCAGGCGGGCAGTGTCCATGCCTTGCCAGGCAGGGATGGCTTGTGCCATCACGGCCATGTCGCCGCGTGACTGCGTCAGATGTAGCTGGTCCACCACCCAGTCGGTGGCGCTGGCTTCGCTGTGCACCAGGCCTTGCTCGATGGCGGCTTCCAGGCCTTCGGAGTATGAGAAGCCGCCAATGGGCAGCGCGGGCGATGCGAGCCAGATCAGTTGCAGCAAACCCGAAGGCGCGGTGTCAGTGGTCATGGTTGCCGCCGGGGCTGTGCACATGGTCGGCACCGGCGGAACGGATCGGGATGGCGATCCGTTTGCCTGCCATGGGGCTCGCTGCTGGAGCCGCATGCTCGTGCTTGCAATCTGGCCCGTGCATATGTGGCTCGCCGAGAGCTGTGTGTTCATGGCCCGGTTGATCGTGCCCGTGATCGTGGCTATGTCCATGATGGTGTGAAGACCCACCATGGTCGCCATAAGCGCCGCTTTCGGGTTCGAAGGGCTCGGACACGAGCACCACCGTCATGTGCATGGCACGCAGCATGTCGGCCAGCACATGGTCGGGCTCGATCTTCAGGTGGTCGGGCTTGAGTTCGATCGGCACATGGCGGTTGCCCAGGTGGTAGGCGGCGCGGGTCAGGTCAAAGGACGAGCCCTGCTCGGTGCAGGCGGTGATGCGCAGCACGTTTTGCGGTGCGGCCTCCACACGGATAAGCGAGCCGTCTTCGGCCACCAACACATCGCCGCCACGCAGCACCGTGCCACGTGGAAGGAAAACTGCCAGTTTTCGCCCTTGGGTATCTGTGGTGGGAAATCGACTTTTTTGACGGATGTCCCAATCAAGACTGACCGTTGCTGCCCGTCGCAGCAGTACCGATGCCAAGCCTTTGCCTGCAGGAAGAATTTTTGAAATTTGCAACATGTCAAGAATAAATCAAAGTGACAACGACTCCGGCCACGATGAGCAATACTCCAATCGCTGAGTCTGCATACCTATAAGTCTTCAGGAAATTCTTTCTGGAAAAGGAATACACCAAAAGCGCCAATAACAGCGCCGCTGCTCCAAGGGTCAAATGGATGGTGAGGTATGTGAGCATGCATCAGAACAAAAAGTAGCGTTGCGTCATGGGCAAGCTGGTGGCTGGCTCGCACACCAACAATTGGCCGTCTGCACGCACCGCATAGGTCTGTGCATCGACCTCCATGCGGGGCGCGTAGTCGTTGTGGACCATGTCTTTTTTGCCGACTTGGCGGATGTTTTTCACGGCGCTCAGGGTTTTGGCCAGGCCGTAACGTGCGCCGATGCCGGCATTCAAAGCTGCTTGCGACACAAAAGTCAGCGAGTTGCGGGTCAGCGCACCACCAAAGCTGCCAAACATGGGGCGGTAATGCACCGGCTGCGGCGTGGGGATGGACGCGTTCGGGTCGCCCATGGCGGCCAAGGCGATGAAGCCACCCTTCAAGATGAGCGCAGGCTTGACGCCAAAGAAGGCCGGCTTCCAGATCACCAAGTCAGCCCACTTGCCCACTTCGATGCTGCCCACTTCGTGGCTCATGCCATGAGCAATCGCCGGGTTGATGGTGTACTTGGCGATGTAGCGTTTGACGCGAGCGTTGTCGTGGCGGTCGGTGTCGCCGGGCAGGCTGCCGCGTTGTTGCTTCATCTTGTGCGCGGTCTGCCAGGTGCGGATGATCACCTCGCCCACGCGGCCCATGGCCTGGCTGTCGCTGCTCATCATGCTGATGGCGCCCAGGTCGTGCAGGATGTCTTCGGCCGCAATGGTTTCCTTGCGGATGCGGCTCTCGGCAAAGGCCAGGTCTTCGGCAATCGCCGGGTCCAGGTGGTGGCAGACCATGAGCATGTCCACATGCTCGTCGAGCGTGTTGATGGTGTAGGGGCGTGTGGGGTTGGTCGAAGACGGCAGCACGTTGGCTTCGCCCACCACTTTCAAGATGTCGGGCGCGTGCCCGCCGCCCGCGCCTTCGGTGTGAAAGGTGTGGATGGTGCGGCCCTTGAATGCGGCCACGGTGTCTTCCACAAAGCCCGACTCGTTGAGCGTGTCGGTGTGGATCGCCACTTGCGTATCGGTTTCTTCCGCCACGTTCAGGCAGTTGTCGATGGCCGCAGGCGTGGTGCCCCAGTCTTCGTGCAGCTTCAGGCCAATCGCGCCCGCGCTGATCTGCTCATGCAGCGCCGCAGGCAGGGCCGCATTGCCCTTGCCCAGAAAGCCCAGGTTCATCGGAAAGGCATCGGCCGCTTGCATCATGCGTTCGATGTTGAAAGGGCCGGGTGTGCAGGTGGTGGCAAAGGTGCCGGTGGCCGGGCCCGTGCCGCCGCCCAACATGGTGGTCACGCCGCTGGCCAGCGCCTCGTCGATCTGCTGGGGGGCAATGAAGTGGATGTGCGAGTCGATGCCGCCGGCGGTGACGATCAGGCCTTCGCAGCTGATGATCTCGGTGCCGGGGCCAATGACGATGTCCACGCCCGGTTGCGTGTCGGGGTTGCCTGCTTTGCCAATGGCGGCGATGCGGTTGCCCTTGAGGCCGATGTCGGCTTTGACGATGCCCCAGTGGTCGACGATGAGGGCGTTGGTCAGCACGCAGTCCATCGCGCCGGGCGCTTCGGGGCCCGTTCCGTAGGCAGCGTTTGTGCGTTGCGATTGCGACATGCCGTCACGGATGGTTTTACCGCCGCCGAACTTGACCTCTTCGCCATAGCCACCGGCTTGCAGCGTGAAGTCTTTTTCCACCTCGATGATCAGGGCCGTGTCGGCCAGGCGGACGCGGTCGCCCACGGTGGGGCCGAACATTTCGGCGTAAGCGCGTTTGTCGATGTGGGCCATGTCAGTCTGCTTTCTGTGCGTTGTCAGGTGCACCATCGAGTGCACCATTCGTGAGGCCCCTGAAGCCATACACCACACGGTCGCCCGCATAGTCCACCAACTCGACGGTGCGTTGTTGGCCGGGCTCAAAGCGCACCGCCGTGCCCGAGGCGATGTTCAGGCGCATGCCTTGCGCGGCAGCGCGGTCAAAGCTCAGGCCGCCATTGGTTTCTGCAAAGTGGTAATGCGAGCCCACCTGAATCGGCCGATCGCTGGCGTTTTGCACCACCAGCGTGCATGTGCGTCGGCCCACATTGAGTGGATGGCTTCCGCTGTCTATCAAAAATTCTCCGGGTGTCATGTGGGCCTCACTTGCCGCGACCGAAGAACCAGGCGGCCAGCGCCACGGCGCCAAAAACCACAAAGCCCCAGGCGTCGGTGCTGTGCCAGTGGGCGCCTTCCAGGCCGTGTCCGTCGTGAGCGCTTGCGGTGATGGCCGTCGTGGCGATGAAAAGCGTTGCGATATTTTTCATGGGCATGTCTCCAGGTGGGTCGGGCTGAGGGGTGTTCAAACGATAGGTTGGTGCACGGTCACCAATTTGGTGCCGTCGGGAAAGGTTGCTTCGACCTGGATGTCGGGAATCATTTCGGCGATGCCGTCCATCACGTAGGCACGAGTCAAAACGGTGCGGCCTTCGCTCATCAGTTCGGCCACAGTCTTCCCATCCCGTGCGCCTTCCATGACCGCAGCGCTGATCAGGGCGATGGCTTCGGGGTAGTTCAGTTTCAAGCCGCGGGCCTTGCGGCGTTCGGCCAGCAAAGCGGCTGTGAAGATCAGCAGCTTGTCTTTTTCGCGAGGGGTGAGTTCCATATTGGTGCGTGCTTTGAAAGTGGATCGGTCTGATGCCTTCAATGTAGCAAAGAGCGTGCCTCTTTATAGGGACTTTGAAATTTTCCATGGGCAGGCCCAGGCGTTTCTGGTGCATGAACGTATTTTCAAAAGCTGGCACGGCGTTTGCAAGTGAGGAATCAGCGTTGCAAGTCTCCGCTTGTTTTTTCAAACATCCTTAACCTGATTGGAGTGATCACATGATGAACCGTCGTGGCAATCTCAAAGCCCTCGCTACTGCTGCCGCCCTCGTGGCAGGCAGCTTGACTTTTTCGGTCCAAGCACTGGCCGCTGACACCATCAAGGTGGGCGTGCTGCACAGCTTGTCCGGCACCATGGCCATTTCCGAGACCGTGTTGAAAGACACCGTGCTCATGGCCATTGATGAAATCAACGCCAAGGGTGGCGTGCTCGGTAAAAAGCTCGAGCCCGTGATCGTGGACCCCGCTTCCAACTGGCCTTTGTTTGCTGAAAAAACCAAGCAGTTGCTGGGTCAAGACAAAGTCTCGGTGATCTTCGGTTGCTGGACTTCGGTGTCACGCAAATCGGTGTTGCCGGTCGTTGAAGAAATGAACGGCCTGCTGTTCTACCCCGTGCAATACGAAGGTGAAGAGCTGTCCAAAAATGTGTTCTACACAGGCGCTGCGCCCAACCAGCAAGCGATTCCTGCCGTGGACTACCTGATGAGCAAAGAAGGCGGCGCGGCCAAGCGTTGGGTCTTGCTCGGTACAGACTACGTGTACCCCCGCACCACCAACAAAATCTTGCGCGCTTACCTCAAAAGCAAGGGCGTGAAAGAGTCTGACATCGACGAAAAATACACCCCATTTGGTCACAGCGATTACCAGACCATCGTGGCTGACGTGAAGAAATTTTCAGCCGGTGGCAAGACCGCTGTGGTCTCCACCATCAACGGTGACTCCAACGTGCCTTTCTACAAGGAACTGGGCAACGCTGGCCTGAAAGCCAAAGACGTGCCTGTGGTGGCCTTCTCTGTGGGTGAAGAAGAGTTGCGCGGCGTGGACACCAAGCCTTTGGTGGGTCACTTGGCTGCATGGAACTATTTCATGAGCATCAAGAACCCCGCCAACGATGACTTCATCAAGAAGTGGTCTGCTTACGCCAAGGCCAAGAACATCGCCGGTCACAAAGACAAGCCTTTGACCAATGACCCGATGGAAGCCACTTACATCGGCATCAACATGTGGAAGCAAGCGGTTGAAAAAGCCAAGTCCACCGACACCGACAAAGTGATCGCCGCGATGGCCGGTCAAACCTTCAAGGCACCCAGCGGCATCACCAGCAAGATGGACGAGAAAAACCACCATCTGCACAAGTCGGTGTTCATCGGCGAGATCAAGGCCGACGGCCAGTTCAACGTGGTCTGGAAGACACCTGGCCCCGTCAAGGCCAAGCCATGGAGCCCCTTCATTGAAGGCAACGACAAGAAGCCTGACGAGCCAGCCAAGAAATGATCGTTTGAAGTCGTTCTGAAAAAGGGAGGGCGCATTCCCTCCCTTTTTCCGGATGGCAACAGCGTTTTGTAGGTCGGTGGCTTCAGCCCCGACATGGGTGCTTGTCGGAGCTGAAGCTCCGACCTACGGCCAAAGTCATGTGAGGCCAAGAGATGATCAAAATGAAAAGATGGATTGTGAAAGGCGCGTTGATCGCCAGTGCGGTGTGGAGCCTGACGGCTGCGCACGCCCTGACGATGGACGAAGCCCGAGGCATTGCGACAGGAGACAGCGATGCCCGCGTAGAAGCCTTGGCCAAGGCGGTGGCACAGGGCGATGAAAAAACGGCTGTTTACCTGCAGGCGCTGTCGGACGATGTCGTCAAGATCAGCAAGTCTCAGGTGATCATTGCCCGTGATGGCCGGGGGACAGACCCGGTCACAGGTCAGTCGGTGCAAGTGCCCGATGATGCCGAAGATGTGATGCTGAACAACCGCCTGCGTGGCGAGTTGGACACCGCCTTGGCAGCACTTAAGTTGTTCAGTGCCGATGTGAAGGTGCGCCGCTTGGCCGCCTTGTCGCTGCTCAAGGAGCCCGACGCCAGCCGCGCGCCCCTGCTGAACAAGGCGCTGACCGCCGAACAAGACGAGACCGTCAAGAGCCTGGTGCGTCAAGCCCGTGCTGCAGCGCTTTTGGGCAGCAACGTGGCCAATGACCGCTTGCTGGCTGCGCAAGAGTTGGCTGCCAGCCGGCAACCTGAGACCCTGTTGCTGCTCAACCAGCGCTTGGCTGAGGAGCAGGACCCTTCGGTCAAAAAACAACTTCAAACCTCCTTGGCCGCCGTGCAGGAAAGCTTGCGCTGGGGCGAACGCTTGGGAACGCTGTTCACCGGTGCCAGTCTGGGTTCCATCTTGCTGCTGGTGGCGCTGGGTTTGGCCATCACCTATGGTTTGATGGGCGTGATCAACATGGCGCATGGCGAGCTGATGATGATCGGTGCTTACGCCACCTATGTGGTGCAAGCCTTGTTCCGCCATTACCTGCCCGGCGCGTTTGATGCCTATCTGGCCGTGGCGATTCCGGTCGCGTTCATCACTTCGGCCCTGGTGGGCGCGGTGATGGAGCGCACCGTGCTCAAGCACTTGTATGGCCGTCCACTGGAGACCTTGCTCGCCACCTGGGGCATCAGCCTGGTGCTCATGCAAGGCGTGCGCAGTCTGTTTGGCGCGCAAAACGTGGGGGTGGAAAACCCGTCATGGATGAGTGGTTCCTTGCAACTTCTGCCCAATTTGCAATTGCCCTGGAACCGTGTGCTGATCATCGTTTTCGCAGCCGCGGTACTGATCGGCATGTCGCTCATGATCGGTAAAACGCGTCTGGGCCTGTTTGTGCGTGGTGTCACGCAAAACCGCCCCATGGCGTCTTGCATGGGCGTGAACACGGCACGCATCGACACCTATGCGTTTGCGCTGGGCTCGGGCATTGCCGGTCTGGCCGGATGCGCCTTGAGTCAGGTCGGCAACGTCGGCCCAGACCTGGGCCAAAGCTACATCGTGGACTCGTTCATGGTGGTGGTCTTGGGCGGCGTGGGCCAGTTGGCCGGCACCGTGTATGCCGCGCTGGGCTTGGGCCTGGTCAACAAGTTGCTCGAAGGCTGGACCGGCGCTGTGCTGGCCAAGATCTGCGTGCTGGTGTTCATCATCATCTTCATCCAGAAGCGGCCTCAAGGCATCTTCGCGATGAAGGGTCGCAGCGCCGAAGCGTGAATATGGACATGACCATGACAACTTTCAAACTCCCTCAAGCCGCGCCCTTGCTGACGCGCAAAGCCTGGTCGGTGTTTTTGCTGGCCCTGATCGTGGTCGGTGTCTTGGCACCGGTGTTCAACTTGCTGGTGCCTGCGGGCAGCGCTTTCCACCTGAGTGACTACGCCATTGCTTTGATTGGCAAGATCATGTGCTATGCCATCTGCGCCTTGGCCATGGACCTGATCTGGGGCTACACCGGCATCTTGTCCTTGGGCCATGGCTTGTTCTTCGCTTTAGGCGGCTATGTGATGGGCATGTACCTCATGCGCCAGATCGGGCAAGACGGCAACTACAAAAGCAACTTGCCCGACTTCATGGTCTTTCTGGATTGGAAAGAGCTGCCCTGGCACTGGATGCTGTCGGACAGCTTCATCGCGACCTTGTGTTTGGTGGTGCTGGCGCCAGGCTTCATCGCCTTCGTGTTCGGTTACTTCGCGTTCCGCTCGCGCATCAAAGGAGTGTATTTCTCCATCATCACCCAGGCCATGACCTATGCGGCCATGCTGCTGTTCTTCCGCAACGAAACCGGCTTTGGCGGCAACAACGGCTTCACGGATTTCAAACGCATTTTGGACTTGCCCATTGCGACACCCAATATGCGCATGGTGCTGTTTGTCATCACCGGCCTGACCTTGCTGGGCTTTTATGTGTTCTCGCGCTGGTTGGTGGGCAGCAAGTACGGCCGCGTGTTGATGGCGATCCGCGATGCCGAAACGCGTGTGATGTTCTCGGGCTATTCGCCACTGCCTTACAAGCTGAGCATCTGGGTCATTTCGGCCGTGATGTGCGGTATTGCCGGGGCTTTGTATGTGCCGCAAGTGGGCATCATCAACCCGGGTGAGATGAGCGCGGCCAACTCGATTGAAATTGCCGTGTGGGCCGCAGTGGGTGGCCGTGGCACTTTGATCGGCCCCATCGTGGGCGCATTCCTGGTCAACGGGGCCAAAAGCTGGCTCACGGTGACTGCGCCCGAGTTCTGGTTGTACTTTTTGGGTGCGTTGTTCATCGCGGTGACTTTGTATTTGCCCCAGGGTGTGGTGGGGCTGGTCGCCAAAATCAAAAACAAGAAAGGCGGTGCCGCATGACGCCCGACCTGCTGAAAAAAGGCGCTGAGCGCGTGGCTGAACACGCCAAGCTGGTGGCCGAATCGACCGAGTCCGGTGGCCGCAGCGCAGGCTATGGCCGCGTGGTGCAAGACGCCAACGAGGTGGATGTGACCCATGGCCGCATCTTGTACCTCGAAGACGTGAGCGTGAGCTTTGACGGCTTCAAGGCCATCAACAAGCTGTCGCTCGACATTGCGCCCGGTGAGCTGCGGTGCATCATCGGCCCCAACGGTGCAGGCAAGACCACGATGATGGACATCATCACCGGCAAGACCCGCCCTGACGAAGGCAGCGTGTTCTTTGGCAGCACCATCGACTTGTTGCGACACAACGAGCCCGAGATTGCCCAGCTGGGCATTGGCCGCAAGTTCCAAAAGCCCACGGTGTTCGAGCATTTGACGGTGTTTGAAAACCTGGAGCTGGCCCTGAAAACACCCAAGGGCGTGAAGGCTTCGATGTTCTTCAAGCTCGACTCACGCCAAAGTGACCGCTTGGCCGAAGTGCTGCATACCATCCATTTGGCGGACAGCGTCAGCAAACAGGCGGGTCTGCTCAGTCACGGTCAAAAGCAGTGGCTGGAGATCGGCATGTTGCTCATGCAAGACCCCAAGCTGTTGCTGCTGGATGAACCCGTTGCCGGCATGACCGACCACGAGACCGAGCGCACCGCCGAGTTGTTTTTGACGCTCAAAGGCAAGCACTCGCTGATGGTGGTGGAGCACGACATGAGCTTCATCCGCACCATCTCGGACATCGTCACCGTGCTGTGCGATGGCTCGGTGTTGGCCCAGGGCACGCTCGATCAGGTGCAGGCCGACGAGCGGGTGATTGAAGTTTATTTGGGACGCTGATGCGTCTGGGTTCTTGCAGGTCGGCGCTTTAACGCCGACAAGTGCCCCCCCATGACCGAATGTCGGACATGAAGGTTCGACCTACTTGAAGAGTGAAACATGCTGGAAGTCAAGAATATTCATCAGTACTACGGCGGCTCCCACATCCTGCGCGATGTGAGCCTGAACGCGCAGCAAGGCCAGGTCACCGTGCTCTTGGGGCGCAATGGTGTGGGCAAAACCACTTTGCTCAAATCGCTCATGGGCCTGGTGCCCATCAAAAGCGGCAGTGTGGTGTTGGACGGCAAAGACATCTCCAATGCCAAACCCTACGAACGTGCTGCAGCCGGGATCGGCTATGTGCCGCAGGGCCGAGAAATTTTTGCCCGCTTGACGGTCGAAGACAACCTTCTGATGGGTCTGGCAACGCAGCCGGGTGGCACGCCGATCCCGCCCGAGTTGTTTGAGCTGTTTCCGGTGCTCAAACAAATGCTGCACCGCCGTGGCGGTGACTTGTCTGGCGGTCAACAACAGCAACTGGCCATTGCCCGCGCATTGGCCGCTAAACCGCGCTTGCTGATCCTGGACGAACCTACCGAAGGCATTCAGCCGAGCATCATCAAAGACATCGGCCGCGTGATCCGACAGCTGGCCGACGTGGGCCTGCAAGGCCAGCGCATGGCGGTGTTGCTCTGCGAGCAGTACTACGACTTTGCCGAAGAACTGGCTGACCAGTATTTGGTGATGGAGCGTGGCGAAGTCATTGCACGCGGTCCGGGCAGCGAGATGAAAGCCAAGAACATTCAGCAGTTGGTGGCAATCTGAGGGGTCTCTTGCCAGTGGATGGTTGGCAAACTATCGAAAGGCCGGCTGCTCGAATTTCAATCCTGTTCATTGCAAGTACTTATCCAGGATGGCTTGCTGGGGGTGCGGGGGCGCCATCCATGACCGTTTTTGCATCAGCCATCTCTCTTCTTCTAAGGGTGCGATGCGGTTGACGAATTTTTTAGATTCAGAAAGGGAAGGCACCTGCGCGTTTGCGGCAACTATGAAGTTCTGCTTAATATGTAACGTCAGCCACTATCGGCTTGGGAGCTGCATGGCCTTGCGTTGTTGCCATGCCTGCCGCACAAACGGGTCGGCAATCGCATAGACGCCATGTGAACGGCGGTGGATGAGGTTGGCCGTGATCATCCGATCCATCATGTTCTGGACTTGCGTCGTATCGACAGAGACCCCGATCAGCGCGCCGTATTGTTGTATCGCATCTGCTGAAAACAGGCCGGACTCGCCGGATTCGTTTCCATGCGCCACACGGTCAAAGATGGCCGATGCCAAAGCCCCCATGGATTCGACCGTGGCAATTTCCACCTCTGCCGCTGATGCGGCCAGCGTCGTACAGATGATGGGGAAGGCCATGTCGGGGTCTTCGGGGCGCGACTGAAGCAGCACCAGTGCGTTCTGCAATTCCTCTGGCCGTTGGCCTATGGCCAGAAAACCTTGGTACATCACCTCTTGCGAAGGCAGTTTGACGCCCTTGAGAGGCTGCAGTTGTTCGTGCTTCCAGCGCACAAATTCGGCACCCAGAGGTTCGTACTCCGTCGCGACGGCACCTGCAAAGGGTTGCGAGCGGCGTGTGGCCATGTCGGCCACCAGAGATTTGTGTGAGCCCGTGCCCAGAAACAGCAGATAACCTGCCGTGCCAGGGCGGGTGTTGACGGCATCGCGCGCAGCCTTGAGGGCAAACAGCAGGTTGTTGCCATCTTCGGTGCCCAGCGCTTGTTGCACTTCATCCAGTATCAGCACAACATTGGTGCTGACTTTGTCCACCAGTTCGGTGAATACCTCGCTGAGCGTGGCGCCGCCCGGTTTGCCAACGGAGTCCACCTGAAAACCAAAGCTGAACCCCGCGGCGCCGACATTCAGTCCCTTGAACCGTTCCAGCAGCGTGGTGCCCGGAGAGGCCAGTTCGGACAGTGTGGACTTGACCGCCTCATGCACCAGCAAGGCGGGGCTCTTGCTGCGGTCCGCCCACAGGTCCACATAAATCACCAAGGCCTGCATGGACTCCAGCGCGGGGATCAGGTCTTGCCGCAAGAAGGTGGTCTTCCCGATGCGACGGATGCCCGAGAGAAATACGCCTGAACGCACTTGCAACTGCAAGGCCGTGGGCTTGAGCAGTTGCTGTGCCAAGTCATTGGCGTACTGGGGGCGGTGGAAGAAAGGGTTTTCAGCCATGGCAATTACCTGGATTTATCTGATGGCGATAATTATCCTTCGGGAATAATTCAAAGTAAACAGCCTTGGTGTTGTTTTATGGTCAGGGTGATGCTTCTGTCTCGTTTTGAACTGTCAAGGATTTTTGACAGTTTCATTGCCTCTTTTCAGTCCACCCTATTCAATCAAGCCAAATGGCATTTGTCAGCTCATAGATTCCACAACCGCGGCACCGTGCCGCTCATGCCCCACATTTCATGCCGCCATGCGGCCCACACCTGCCGCAGCAATTGCATGGTCGGCTCGGTCACAGGTGACAGCACGCGCAGCACGATGACCTGCTTGTGCGGGGAGGTGGCCCCGGCCGTGAGGCGCAGTTCAGACGCTTCCAGCAATTCCCGGGCGCAGGCCAAGGCGCGATCTGAGCGTTCTGCGGCAATCGAACTGCCCGCCGCAAACACCAGCGTGGCCATGCAGCGCTGCCCTGCTAAACCCAGCGGACTGTTCATCAATCGGGTGTCGGTGGCGTTGATGTTGCCGCGTTCCAGCCACACGCCCGGAATCTCCAGGTGCTGGCGGAAGCTGCCTCGAGCAAAAGGCAAGTCGGCAGCGGGCAGGCCCAATGCGGTGATGTCCCAAGTCATCATTTCTGCGCCGGGGGCCAGGTCAAACACGGCGCGGTTGAGGCCGTCGCAGCCGTTGTAGGCAATGGCTTCCAGTGGCAGCCACTCCAGCCGTGCATCGGCGGCCACACGCGCATGCACTTGCTGCGTGGCCAGGCCAGCATCGGATCGGTAAAAGCGTGTGGCCCCAGGCGTGGTGACCAAGCCATGGGCGCCTGCGCCCACAGTCACGGTCATGTCGAGGGTGTCGCCTCCCACCAGGCCGCTGGGCGGGTGCACCAGCACGTTGTGGCAGACCGCATCGCCTTCGGGGTAAAGACTTTGCAAAATGCGCAGCGGCCCTTGATGCAGGTAGCGGGCCACACTGCGACCTGACTCTTGCGTGTAGTCCAGCTGCAGGCTGGCGTGCCAGGTCATGCCCTCACTCGCAGGATGTTCATTCCCCTTGCGAGCCGCGGTGTGCCCAGCCGGTGGTGTGTTTTTCGATGGTGCTGAACAGCTCGTACATGATCATGGCCATGGCCCCGACCACGACCAGACCCGAAAACGCCAGGCCCATCTGCATAGCCGAGCCAGCAGAAATCAACAGGTAGCCAATGCCTTCGTTCGAGGCGGTCATCTCGGAGACGGTGGTGCCCACAAAGGCCAGCGTGATGGCGACTTTGAGCGAGCCATAAAAGTAAGGCATGGAGCGGGGCAGGCCCACTTTGATCAGCACGTCCCAGCGCTTGGCGCCCAGCACGCGCAGCACGTCTTCCAGCTCAGGCTCCAAGGTGGCCAAACCGGTGGCAATATTCACCATGATCGGGAAGAAGCTGATCAGGAAAGCCGTGAGGATGGCCGGGCCGATGCCGATGCCAAACCACACCACCAAAATCGGCACAAAGGCCGCTTTGGGCAAGGCGTTGAAAGCGGTCATGAGCGGGTACACGGCGGCATAGGCCAGGCGTGAGCTGCCGATGACAAAGCCCAGCAACACGCCCACCACGATGGCGATGCCAAAGCCGACCATGGTCACCCAGAAGGTACGCCAGGCGTGACCGGCGATCACGTCCTTGAATTCGATGGTTTGCTGCGCGATGCGCGAGGGGCTGGGGAAAACGAATTCCGACACGTTGAAGGCGCGGCACAGGCCTTCCCAGATCAGGATGCTGATGACCAGCAAAACCCAGGGGGACCAGCGTTCCAGTGTTTTTTGTTTCATGTGCATGGCTCCCGTTTATTGGTTGATCGCTGCGCCGGTCTTGCGCATGGCACCGATGTGGCCGCGCAGCTCGTGCACTATTGTTGTGAATTCCGGGGTGTAGGTGACTTCCAGATCACGGGGGCGGGGCAGGTCGATGTCGCGCTTGACCACAAAGCGGCCCGGGCTCTTGCTCATCACGTACACCGTGTCGGCCAGAAACACCGATTCGCGCAGGTCGTGCGTGACAAGAATCACGTTGAATTTTTGCTCGGTCCACAGGTCGCGCAGGATGCACCAGAGTTCCTCACGGGTGAAGGCGTCCAGCGCACCAAAGGGCTCGTCCAGCAAGAGCATTTTGGGTTCGTGGATCAGGGCTCGGCAGATGCTGGCGCGTTGCTGCATGCCGCCTGACAGTTGCCAGGGGAACTTGTCTTCGTAACCGGCCAGGCCCACGGTGTTCAGCAGCTTGCGGGCGCGCTCCGCATATTCGGCCTTTTTTTGCTTGAAGTTGGAGCGGTAGGGCTCCACGATTTCAAGCGGCAGCAGCACGTTGTCGAGTGTGGTGCGCCAGGGCAAGAGCGAAGAAGCCTGAAAAGCCATGCCGCTGATCTTGAGCGGGCCGGTCACGGGCTGCCCATCGACCAGAATGCGGCCACGGCTGGGCATCTTCAGGCCCGTGGTCAGCTTCATGAAGGTCGATTTGCCGCAGCCCGACGGACCGACGATGGCGATGAACTCGCCCTGCTTGACCTGCAGGTTGATGTCTTCTACCGCAAAGTGGTTTTGTGCCAGCAACTCGTCGTTGTAGGCCAGCCAGACATTCTGGAAATCGACGAATGCGTCTTGGGACATGGTGTCAACTTTGAAGGGGTGTTCTAACGTGCATACAGCCTGACCCGAAACAAACCGCAGCGCGTAGCTGGGGTTTGTGGGGCGGGCAATGACTGAAATCCAGCCAAGCCTGATGCGGCATCAGGCGGGTGTGGATTACTTCTTGCCTTTGGGCAGGATGTCCAGGTCCTTGGCAGAAGGCAGGAATGAGCCGTTCCAGATGTCGTCGGCTTTGACGCGAGTCTTGGTGTTGAAGGCGTCGGACACTTGTGACGACATCAGGCTCAGGCGTGGGCCTTTGACCTGACCAAAACCTTCGCTGCGGGCGTCGGGGCTGTTGATCACCGTGTCAATCGCCAGCTGCAAGCGGCGGGTTTCGAGTTCCACGTTGATGATGCCGTCACGGGCCTTGACGGTTTCAATGGCTTTGGCCGGATCGGCCATCACGTCCTTGGCGCCCTTGGTGAAGGCGGCCAGGAAGGCTTTCACAGCCGCTGGGTTTTCCTTGATGATCTTGGGCGAAGCGATGATGGCGTTGCCGTACAGCTTGACGCCGTAGTCGGGGTATTGCATGACCACCACGTCAGCCGCTTTGACGCCACGCGCCTCGATGTTGAGCAGTGAGGTGAAGGTGAAGCCGGTGATGGCGTCCACATCGCCGCGCACCAGCATGGTTTCGCGCAGTGGCGGGTCCATCGCGGTCCAGGCCACATTGCCCACGTTGTTCGCCTTGGCAAAGATCGGGAAGGCGCGGCGGCCTGCATCAAACACGGGCGCGCCCAGCTTTTTGCCAGCCAGGTCAGCGGGGGTCTTGATGCCCGACTTCTTGAGCGCCATGACCGATGCAGGTGTGTTGTTGTAGACCATCATCACCGCCACGGGCTTGTTGGGCGCGTCGGGGTTGTTGGCGTGAAATTCCATCAAGGCGGCTAAGTCTGCAAAGCCCATGTCGTAAGTGCCCGAAGCCACGCGGGTGACTGCGCCGCCCGAGCCGTTGCCCGAGTCCACCGTCACGTCGAGCTTGGCGTCCTTGAAATAACCCTTGGCACCGGGCACCAGAAAGAAGGCAGCAGGGCCCTCAAAACGCCAGTCCATTTGAAACTTGATCGGGGTGGTCTGGGCCTGGGCTGAGCCGAAGGCGCAAGCTGCAGCCAGCAGGGTGGTGGTTTTGAGGAAGAAGCGCTTGTCCATGGGAACTCCTGAGTCAATAAACGGTGAATGCCATTAAGCAAATTCGGTGCCATTATCGACCAAGCCTTTGACGCTATTTGTCAGGTTTACCCGATGAAACGCCCGAATCTGGTGCGCTGCGCAGGGCAAGGCGCACTGAATCGGGGCGAGGTGCTTGAGTTTGTGCGGGCGTCGGTGACGCAGGTCGGCACTCGAAGAGTCCGACCTCTTTGGGGGCATCAGCCTTGCGCGCAGGCCACGGCCAGTGCCGTCATGTTCAGCACGCGGCGCACGGTGGCAGCAGGCGTCAGGATGTGCGCCGAGGCCGCTGTGCCCATCAGCACCGGGCCCACGGTGACCCCGCCGCTGGTGGTGGTCTTCATGACGTTGTACAAAATGTTGGCCGCGTCCAGGTTGGGACAGACCAGCAGGTTGGCAGAACCGCTCAGGGTGCTGTCCTCGATGTAGGCACTGCGGATCTCGGGCTGCAGGGCGGCGTCGCCGTGCAGCTCGCCGTCGCACTCGATGTCGGGGTGCTGCGCCACAAACAGGTCGCGCGCCAGGCGCATCTTGCGAGCGGATGCCCGCTTGGAAGAGCCGTAGCTCGAATGCGAGAGGAAAGCCACCTTGGGCACGATGCCAAAGCGCTGCACTTCTTGGGCGGCCATGAAGGCGATCTCGGACAGTTGCTCGGCGCTGGGGTCTTCGTTGACATAGGTGTCGGTGACGAAGAGCGGCCCCTGGTTGGTCATGAGGGCGTTCACGGCAGCGTAGTTGCCAGCACCCACGCGCTTGCCCAAGATGGCGTCGATGCGCTCTAGGTGCGTCATGTAGGTGCCAGCCAGGCCACAGATCATGGCGTCGGCATCACCCAGCGAGACCATCAGCGAGCCGATGATGGTGTTGGATCTGCGCACGGCGGCCTTTGCCACGGCGGGGGTGGCGCCGTTGCGCTTCATCAGCTGGTGGTAGTGCTCCCAATATTGACGGAAACGCGGATCGTCCTCGGGGTTCACGTTGTCCACGTCTACACCCAGGCGCATGCGCAGACCGGCTTTTTCGATGCGGGCGGCGATGACCGAGGGGCGACCGATCAGGATCGGGTGGGCCAGTTTTTCGTCGATGGCCATTTGGGCGGCACGCAGGGCGCGCTGGTCTTCGCCATCGGCGTAGGCCACGCGTTTGGCGCCATGGGGCACGGCCTTGGCCGCGTTGAAGATCGGGCGCATCAGCAGGCCGGTTTGCGAGACAAAGCTCTGCAGCTGCTGGCGGTAGGCATCCATGTCGGTGATCGGCCGGGTGGCAACACCCGAGTCGGCCGCAGCCTGCGCCACGGCGGGCGCGATGCGCAAGATCAGGCGCGAGTCAAACGGCTTGGGGATCAGGTACTCGCTGCCAAAGGTCAGGTCTTGCCCGGCGTAGGCGCTGGCCACTTCCTCGCTGATGTCGGCCTTGGCCAGGTCGGCGATCTGGCGCACGCAGGCGAGCTTCATGGCCTCGGTGATCTTGGTGGCACCGCAATCCAATGCACCCCGGAAGATGTAGGGGAAGCACAGGACATTGTTGACCTGGTTGGGGTAGTCCGAGCGGCCGGTGGCGATGATGCAGTCCGGACGGGCGGCCTTGGCCAGTTCGGGGCGGATTTCGGGTTCGGGGTTGGCCAGCGCCAAAATGATCGGTTTGTCGGCCATGGTCTTGACCATGTCCACCGTCATCACGCCGGGGGCCGAGCAGCCGAGGAACACGTCAGCGCCCTTGACCGCATCGGCCAGTGTGCGGTCTTCGGTCTTTTGAGCGTAGCGGGCTTTGGACTCGTCATATCCGCCGGGGCGGCCTTCGTAGATCACGCCTTTGGAGTCGCACACAAAGATGTTGCTGGTCTTGACGCCCAGGCCCACCATCACGTCCAGGCAGGCGATGGCCGCAGCACCTGCGCCCGAGACGGCCACTTTGACTTGGCCGATGTCTTTGCCCACCAGTTCCAGGCCGTTGAGCATGGCGGCGGCCGAGATGATGGCCGTGCCGTGCTGGTCGTCGTGAAAGACCGGGATGTTCATGCGCTCGCGCAGCTTCTTCTCGATGTAGAAGCACTCGGGGGCTTTGATGTCTTCGAGGTTGATGCCGCCCAAGGTGGGCTCCATGCTGGCGATGATCTCGACCAGTTTGTCGGGGTCACGCTCGGCCAGCTCGATGTCGAACACGTCGATGCCGGCGAATTTCTTGAACAGGCCGCCTTTGCCTTCCATGACCGGTTTGCTGGCCAGCGGGCCGATGTCGCCCAGACCCAGCACGGCGGTGCCGTTGGTGATCACGGCCACCAGGTTGCCGCGCGAGGTGTACTCGTGCGCTTTGGACGGGTCCGCCGCGATGTCCAGACACGGGTAGGCCACGCCGGGCGAATAGGCCAGCGACAGGTCGCGCTGGTTGGACATGGGCTTGGTGGGGTTGACCGAAATCTTGCCGCGTGTGGGGTAGCGGTGGTAGTCACGGGCGGCGTCGCGCAGGGCTTGTTCGGCGGGGGAGAGGTTGTCGCTCATTGTGGTTGTCTCTAGGGGTAAAAACACAGAATGGGCGACAGCGTAACCCATTTGTAACCCGCTTTTGCTGACCATTACCCCCCTAAAAAGCAAAAGGCCAAGCACTTGGCTTGGCCTTGGGGTACTTTGTGGGAGCCCCGCCCTCGGGGCGAATGCGGGGTGCTCGTGTGAGCGCCGAATCGCGACGGGGGCGTCGCTCCCACAAATGGTTTTCTGGATCAGTGCGCCTCGGCCTGCTTGGCAGCCTCGATCGCGTCGCGGTTGTCACCACTGGCGCCGTTGAAGAACAGGTTCAGGATCACCGCGCTGATGGAGGCCAGCAAAATGCCCGACTCGATCAGGGGGTGCAGGTTGTGTGGCATCCACTGTTTGAAGTTGGGGGCGATCAGCGGGATCATGCCGATGCCGATCGAAATGGCCACGATGAGCGCGTTGAAGCGGTTGTTCTTGAAGTCCACGCCACCCAGGATGCGGATGCCGGTGGCGGCCACCATGCCGAACATCACCAGACCTGCGCCGCCCAGCACCACGGTGGGCAGCGACTCGACGAGTGCGGCCATCTTGGGCAACAGGCCCAAGGCCACCAGGATCAAACCACCGGCCACGCAGACAAAGCGGCTCTTGACGCCGGTGACAGCGACCAGACCCACGTTTTGCGAGAAGCTGGTGTAGGGGAAGGTGTTGAAGATGCCGCCAATCAAGGTGCCCAAACCATCGGTGCGCAAACCGCGTGTCAGCGCGGCTTGGTCCACCTTGCTGTCGGTCATTTCGCCCAAAGCGAGGAACATGCCGGTCGACTCGATCATCACCACGATCATGACCAGCGACATGGTCAGGATCAGCACCGGGTCAAACACCGGCATGCCAAAGTGGAAAGGCGTCACGATGCCGAACCAGTCGGCCTTGCCGACTTTGTCGAAGTTCATCAGGCCCATGCCGGTGGCGACCACGCCACCGATCACGATGCCCAACAGCACCGAGATGTTGGCCACAAAGCCTTTGGCGTAGCGGGCGATCAGCAGGATCGAGACCAGCACCAAAGCGGCCACACCCACACCGCCCAGGTCCGCGTATTTGGGGTTGGGCATCTTGGGCAGTAGGGCCAGGTCTTTGGGAAGGGCTGGCAAGGTCGAGCCGGGCGCACCCGCTGCAGCGGTGGCGGCGTCCAGCCAGGCTTTGTGTTCAGGCGTCACCACGCTGGGTGCCGTGGGGCCGAAGGGGTTGCCAAAAATCCAGTTGATGCCGATGCGCATCAGGCTGATGCCGATGACGGCAATGATGGTGCCGGTGACCACCGGCGGGAAGAAGCGCAACATGCGGCTGACCAGTGGCGCAATCAGGATCGATATCACCCCTGCTCCGATGATGGAGCCAAAGATCAGCTGGGCCCCCATTTCGCCGGGGTTGGCGTTGGCCATGGCCACCATGGGTGCCACGGAGGCAAAGGTCACGCCCATCATCACGGGCAGGCGAATGCCAAACAGTTGGGTCGCGCCCAGCGATTGGATCAAGGTGACCAGACCGCAGCAAAACAAGTCGGCGGAAATCAGGTAGGCCACGTCTTGCGGGCTCAGTTTGAGGGCGCGGCCCACGATCAGAGGCACGGCCACGGCGCCGGCGTACATCACCAGCACATGTTGCAGGCCCAAAGCGGCGAGCTTGCCCGAGGGCAGTTTCTCGTCCACGGGGTGGATGGTTGAACTCATGGAGGGGGCTCCTTGGAAGTAAACGGGAGGGGGACAATCCCAAAGCGGCTAGAATTTTGCAGCTTTGTGTGCTGAACTGTATACAAAATGGGGGGTGATGGGATGCGTAAAAACCCTGTCATGAAATTGGCAGGCAAAAAAAAGCCACTGCACGGTATGCAGTGGCTCTGTTTCTGATCAGGTGGTGGTGCAAACCGCAGCACCTGAAGGCTTCAAATGAAGAAGCGGCTGTGGGTTTCAGGCCGCTTGCAGTTCCACTTTTCGACCTGCCATCAATGCCGTGAAAAATCCGTTGAACCACTGCATGTTGATAGGCTTGGCCATGAAGATGGTGCCTTCGGGCAAGCCACCGCGAGCTGCAATTTCTTCTTGGGACAGGGCAGAAATGACCAGGCAAGTCATGCGATTGAATTGGGCTGTCTGACGCAGGGTGCGCAGCAACTCAAAACCGTCGACGCCAGGCATATTGAGGTCGGCGATCATGACGTCAGGCTGGATGCTGGCGATGTCGATCAGTGCTTCCAGACCGGAGGACATGGCGGTGCAGTCGACAGGCATTTCGCAGCGGTGGCAAAAATCGCGCAGCATGTCGCGTGTGACCGCATCGTCTTCGACCAGCAAAACCTTCAGTCGGCCTTCCCGGTTGTCGAGAGGCGACATCAGCATATTGTGTTTACGCTGGTATTCGCGGATGGAAGGCATGGAAATGCGGCGGTGTCCGCCTTGGGTCTTCCAGGCTTGCAGTTCATTTTTCTCGACCAGCGTCTGAATAGTTCCCACCGACAGTCCAAGTAATTTGGCTGCGTAAGTGGTGCCGCAATAATCTTCGAGGGTGTCGGGGGTGTGATGTGTTTGCATGTGGTTATTTTAGTGATAAAAATGTTAATTGGGCACAAAAATAACACTAAGGGATGAAAAAATAAACAATTAGAAACATTTGATCGAGTTGACCCGTGGCTCTTTGTGGTGGTCTCCCCTGCGACAAAGCAGGGGATTTGCTGGAGTCCTTTGAAGATTAACATGCACCACACCCAAAGAATGAGGAGACCCTTGATGCCCGCCCACGCCGCTGTTTGGCCAGCCCGCTTACCGACCCAGATCACACCACCAGCTACTTCACTGTGGATGAACCTGGCGATCAGTGCAATGCGCTACCCAGACAAGGCCGCACTGGTGTTCATGGGACGTGTCTGGACTTTTCGTGAGCTGATGCAGGCAGCAGAGCACATGGCGGCTCAGTTGTCGGCTTTGGGCGTGCAAGCCGGGGATCGGGTGGTGCTCAACATGCAAAACTGCCCCCAGCTGGTCATCTCCCATTTCGCCATTTTGCGGCTCGACGCGGTCGTGGTACCGGTCAACCCGATGAACCGGGCCGAAGAGCTCAAGCACTACATCACCGACCCGGACACGCGTGTGGCGATCACCACGGCCGATTTGGCGCCCGATCTGGTGCAGGCCAGCGAAGCCTTGCCTGCCGAGCAAAGGCTCAAGCACCTGGTCGTGACGCAGTTCACCGATGTGTTTGAGCCAGACCAAGTGACCGCCGAGGATCTGCCTGAGGCTTGGCGCAGCTGGCTGCTGCCCCAACGTGGATTGCCTGTGTTGTCATCCGGGCAGGTGCATGCTTGGTCCGAGCTCATGGCGCAAGGGGTGCCTGCCACCTTGCCCCCGGTCCAGGCCACGCCCTCAGACATGGCGGTTTTGCCTTACACCAGCGGCACCACCGGTTTGCCCAAAGGGTGTGTGCACACACACGGCACCATCATGCACAACGCCATGTCCAGTGGCCTGTGGGGCAGCGGAACACCCGAAAACGTCACACTCTGCGTGGTGCCCATGTTCCACATCACCGGCATGGTCAGCCTGATGCACACCAACATCTTGTTGGGCTCTTGCCTGGTCATCATGCCGCGCTGGGACCGCGATGTGGCGGGTTACCTGATCTCCAAATGGAAGGTCACCCATTGGACGAATATCCCCACCATGGTGATTGATTTGTTGGGCAGTCCGAATCTGGATCGCTATGACTTGTCGAGTCTGGTTTACATCGGTGGCGGCGGTGCGGCCATGCCCGAGGCGGTCGCACAGCGCCTGCTGGACCAATACGGCCTGCGTTATGTCGAAGGCTATGGCTTGACCGAAACCGCCGCGCCCTCGCACACCAATCCGCCGGATGCGCCCAAAAAACAATGTTTGGGCATTCCCTTCATGAATGTGGATTCGCGCATCGTGGACCCGGAAACCCTGGTGGAATTGCCAGTCGGTGAGGCCGGTGAAATCGTGACCTGTGGGCCGCAGGTGTTCAAGGGTTACTGGAAGCGCCCTGAGGCGACAGCTGCGGCGTTTTTTGAGCGGGATGGCAAAAGCTTTTTCCGCACGGGCGACATGGGGCGGATCGATGAAGAAGGTTATTTTTTCATGACCGACCGCCTCAAACGCATGATCAACGCCAGCGGCTTCAAGGTCTGGCCGGCCGAAGTCGAGGCCTTGATGTTCCGCCACCCGGCCATTCAGGAGGCTTGCATCATCTCGACCCGGGATGCTTACCGGGGCGAATCGGTCAAGGCGGTGGTGGTCTTGCGTCAGAGCCACCAGGGCCAAGTGAGCG
Organism: Limnohabitans sp. T6-5; assembly: GCF_003063315.1. GTDB lineage: Bacteria > Pseudomonadota > Gammaproteobacteria > Burkholderiales > Burkholderiaceae_C > Limnohabitans_A. The sequence goes on along the minus strand of NZ_NERV01000001.1, from coordinate 818,150 downwards.
AGCAGGACATCATCGACTGGTGTCGTGAGAACATGGCGGTTTACAAAATGCCCCGCGCTGTGAGTTTTGTCGATGCCCTGCCCAAGAGCGGCAGCGGCAAAGTCATGTGGCGGGCTCTGCAAGAAGCCGAATTGGCGGCCACGGGGGCGCCTGCCAAGGCTTGAGACCTTGTGATCGCCCCATCCTCATGAACTTGAAACTTTCCATCCTCGACCAATCGGCCGCTGCCTCCGGGCGCGGCCAGGACGCGACCATTCGGCAGACCCTGGCGCTGGCGCAAAAGGCCGAGGCTTGGGGCTATGAGCGTTTTTGGGTGAGCGAGCACCACAGCCACCCCAGCATCGTGGGCAGCGCACCCGAAGTGCTCATGGCCGCCATTGCCGCACGCACCCAGCGCATCCGCATTGGCAGCGCTGGCGTGATGCTGCCGCACTACGCCGCCCTGAAGGTGGCTGAGCAGTTTCGTGTCTTGGATGCGCTGGCACCGGGCCGCATCGACTTGGGTGTGGGCCGTGCGCCTGGCAGCGACGGGCGCACGGCGCAATTGCTCAATCCCGACCGCCATGCCTCCGAGCGCTTTCCGCAGCAGGTCATGGAATTGCAAGCCTGGGTGAGCGGGCAGAACATGCCGCCCGGCCACCCGGGGCACAACGTGTACGCCTATCCGCAGTCAGAGACTTCGCCCACGGTCTGGATGTTGGGCAGCTCGGACTATGGCGCCCAGCTGGCCGCGCACTTGGGGCTGCCCTATGCGTTTGCTTATTTCATCACCGATGGGCAGGGCGCTGAGGAGGCGCTGCAGATCTACCGCGAAACCTTCCGTCCCAGCGCCGACCTGCACAAGCCATCTGCCGCCTTGTGTGTTTGGGCGCTTGCCGCCGACACCGATGAAGAGGCGCTGCACCTGTTTGAAAGCCGCGCCCGCTGGAAGATGGACCGCAACTTGGGCCGCATCGGCGCCTTGCTGCCCCCCGAAGAAGCGGCGCGTGACTACAGCCCGGCCGAGGCGTTCGCGCTGCAGCGCCTGCGCGAAGGGGCCTTGATCGGCTCGGCCGCCACGGTGGGTGCCAAGCTGCGCCAGTTGGCGGCACGGCTGGAAGTCGACGAGCTGGTCGTCATTACATGGACGCATGACCCTGCAGCCCAAATGCGTTCTTACGAGCTGCTCGCCCAGGAGTTTGGTTTGTCGGCAAACTGCTGAGCTTTGAATTTTCAACCCAAGGACTTTTGACATGTTCACCACCGCGATCGCTGGCAGCCTGCCCAAACCCGCCTGGCTGGCCGAAACCGAAAAACTCTGGCCCCAGTGGACCACCCAGGGCCCCGAGTTGCAGCAAGCCAAGGCCGACGCCACGCTGCTGTGGATCAAGGCACAAGAAGACGCAGGCCTGGACGTGATCGGCGACGGTGAGCAAGCCCGCCAGCACTTTGTGCACGGTTTTGTGGAGCAGGTCGAAGGCATCGACTTTGTGAACAAAGTCACCATGGGCATCCGCAACAACCGCTACGACGCGCAGGTGCCGCAGGTCATCGCACCCCTGCGCCTCAAGGGCCGCGTGCACGCCTTCGAAGCCCAACTGGCCCGTGCCCATACGAAGAAAAAGCTCAAATTCACCTTGCCTGGCCCCATGACCATCGTGGACACCGTGGCCGACCGCTTTTACGGCGACAAGGTCAAGATGGCGATGGCCTTTGCCGAATTGTTGAACCAGGAAGCGTTGGCGCTGCAAGCCGACGGCGTGGACATCATCCAGTTCGACGAGCCCGCCTTCAACGTCTACATGGACGACGCGGCCGATTGGGGCGTCAAGGCGCTGGAGGTGGCCGCACGCAGCTTGACCTGCACCACCGCCGTGCACATTTGCTACGGCTACGGCATCGAAGCCAACAACAAATGGAAAGAGACGCTGGGCCACGAATGGCGTCAGTACGAAAAGGTGTTCCCGGCCCTGGCCAAGAGCAGCATCCAGCAAGTCAGCCTGGAGTGCATGCACTCGCATGTGCCGATGGAAATGATGAAGCTGCTTGAAGGCAAAGACGTGATGGTCGGCGTGATCGATGTGGCCAACCCGGCCATCGAGACGCCCGAAGAAATTGCCGACACCATTGGCCGCGCCTTGCAGTTCGTGCCCAAGAACCGTCTGATCGCTTGCACCAACTGCGGCTTGGCCCCCATGAGCCGCGCTGTGGCCGAGGCCAAGCTCAAGGCCCTGGCTGAAGGCGCCAAGCTGGCGAGCCAGCGCTACGCCTGAAGCCGGTGCATGTCGCGGCTCAGGGCATGGCCGAGCTGCAGGTCGGTGACTTCAGCCCCGACATGGATCAGCTCAAGACGTCTGAGGCAGGCTGAGCACACCTGTTGCCGGGTCGTAGCCCGCCTTGCGCAGGCTTTGCAGCTTCATTTTTTGCGCCCCAAGGGGTCTTGATCCACATCAGCTGCGGCTGCGATCGGCCGTTTGGTGTGCGCTCATGGCGAAGAAGGGCTTCACTGGGCGTTATGCTTGCGGCTTTGCCTGATTGCCTGGACGTTTTCATGCCTCAAAACACCTTGACGCCACCGCTGACTTCGCCTGAGCAGCTCAATGCCACCTTGTCTGCGCAGGGCTTTGCCGTGTTGAGTGCGTCCAGCGTGTGCGCTTTGGCGGGGGTGTCTGCCCAGACATTGCAGTCGCTGGAATTCACCTGGAACGATTTGCCGCCCGACCAGTACCTCAAAGACGGTGGCCGTTACCGCCGTAGGCGCCACGCCAGTTTTGAAGTCACTGCCGACGCCATGCATGCTGTGCCACACCGCGCCCATTGGCAGCCTCTGTCCTACAACGCCTTGCATGGCGGTATGCAGCGCTGGTTTGAGCCCATGGTCCAAGAGGTGGTGCAACAAGCGGCATGGTCTGCGCTGCTGCGCTGGCTGGCCCGCGTGGCCTCGGCGGCGCAGGGTGATCAGACCTGGTTCACTGAAGCGCACCAGTTTCGCATCGACACCACCGACGGCATCGGTCGCCCCACGCCCGAAGGCGCGCACCGCGATGGCGTGAACTGGGTGGCGGTGTTTTTGATCGGCCGCCACGGCATCAAGGGCGGTGAGACCCGTGTGTTCGACATGGACAGCCCGCGCGGCCAGCGTTTCACGTTGAGCGAGCCCTGGTCGCTTTTGCTGCTGGACGACACCCGCGTGATCCACGAAACCACACCGATTCAGCCTGAGCGAGAGGGTGGCTGGCGCGACACGCTGGTCATCACCTTGCGCTCAGGCAGCTTTTTGGATGAACCTGCAACAAAAATCTGAACAGCTGCGCTGTCCCCAAAACAAAGAGCCCGGTGTAAAAACACCGGGCTCTTTGTTTTGGCGTGATCCCGGCGAACCGGGATCAGCATGGATCACATGCGCTCGAAAATCGCCGCAATACCCTGACCGCCGCCAATGCACATGGTCACCAGCGCATAGCGGCCGTTCACGCGTTGCAGCTCATACAAAGCCTTCACGGTGATCAAAGCGCCGGTCGCGCCGATGGGGTGGCCCAGCGAAATGCCCGAGCCGTTGGGGTTGACCTTGGCGGGGTCCAGACCCAATTCGCGGGTCACGGCGCAGGCTTGTGCAGCAAAGGCTTCGTTGGCTTCGATCACGTCCAAGTCATTGACCGTGAGGCCGGTCTTCTTGAGCACGGCTTGCGTGGCCGAGATGGGGCCCACGCCCATGATCTTGGGGTCCAGGCCGGTGTGGGCATAACCCACCAGGCGGGCCAGAGGCTTGGCACCACGGGCCTTGGCGGCACCGGCTTCCATCAGCACCACGGCGGCAGCGGCGTCGTTGATGCCCGAGGCGTTGCCAGCGGTCACCGTGCCGTTTTCTTTCACGAACACGGGCTTGAGTTTGGCCATGTCTTCGAGCTTGCAGCCGGGGCGGAAGTGCTCGTCGGTGGCGTAGGCCACTTCGCCTTTTTTGCTTTTCAGCATGACCGGCATGATCTGGTCTTTGAAGTAGCCCGCTGCGGTAGCGCGTTCGGCGCGGTTGTGGCTTTCGACAGCCAGCGCGTCTTGCATTTCACGGGTGATGCCGTATTTGGCGGCCACGTTTTCAGCCGTCACGCCCATGTGGATGGTGTGGAAGGGGTCATGCAGCGCGCCCACGACCATGTCGACCATCTTGGTGTCACCCATGCGGGCACCCCAGCGGGCGCTCAGGCTGGCGTAGGGGCCACGGCTCATGTTTTCAGCGCCGCCTCCAATGGCGATGTCGCAGTCGCCCAGCAAGATGGACTGGCTGGCGCTGACGATGGCTTGCAGGCCCGAGCCGCACAGGCGGTTCACGTTGAAAGCGGGCGTGCCTTCGGCGCAGCCGCCGTTGATGGCCGCCACGCGTGACAAATACATGTCTTTGGGTTCGGTGTTGACCACATGGCCAAACACCACATGGCCAACGTCTTTACCATCGGTGCCCGCGCGGGACAGGGCTTCGCGCACGACTTGCGCGGCCAGCTCGGTGGGGGCGATGTCCTTCAGGCTGCCGCCATAGGTACCAATGGCGGTGCGCACACCGCTGACAACAACAACTTCACGGCTCATGGGAAAAGTCTCCAGTGGGGAAATAAAAATTGAAAAAGCCGCTCAGTGTCAGGGCCAATCGCTACATTGACCTGACAGGGGCGGCGATTTGCTGGGCTGGAAAGGGCTCAGTCCCGCACATCTCCGATGGGGTTGTGTCCGAATTCGGCCCGGGCCAGGTAGGACAACACTTGATGGGCCGCCTGCTGCGGCGAGCTGAGCAAGCCTTTTTCCTTGAGTTGGGCAAATTTCGCCTGGTCCGGGAACGCATCGCCCGCTGCGCCACGCAATTGCACCTGCATGTCGGTGTCGATCACCCCGGGGGCCAGCGAGCAGACTTTGGCGCCGTTGGCTTTGAGGGCTTCGTCCATCGCCATGCATCGGGTGAAGTGGTCCATCCCGGCTTTGGCAGCGCAGTACCCGGCCTGAGACGCCATGGCGCTTCGACCCAGGCCTGAAGAAATATTGAGCACGCGGCGCGCAACAGGCCAAGCTTCAGTCGCCCCCAAAAATGCGGCGCACAGCTGCAAGGGCGCTTCAAGGCCCACCCGCAAGGCCAGGGCCAAATCGGCGGGTTGGGACTGGCTCAGTGGGCAGATGGGCGGAATCACCCCGGCGTTGTTGATCAAGGTGGCGCCGCTCAGCTGGGTGACGTCTTGGGTACCCAACCACATGCGCAAGCGCTCGCTGGCGCTTTGCCCGTCTGCCAAGTCTTGCGTCCATTGCCACAAAGGCACATCGGCTTTTTGCGCCGCAGCGGCCAGTGCGTCGTTGGTGTGGCGAGAGATGCACAGCAGGCTGTTGCCTGCCTGCAGCAGTGCTTCTGCAATGGCCAAACCCATGCCCCGAGAGGCGCCTGTGAGGATGTAGAGGTGTTTTGTCATGACCGGCATGGTAGTGGCCCCATGCCCTGTGCGTAAAGAGCGGCAGCCCACAGCGAGTGCCGCAGTTGACAGCGCCAGACGGCTGGGCGGCGCTGCCTATCGGCTTTCAGCTGCTGCAGCTGACGCTGCCACAACCCGACATGGTCACGTTCTGGATCACCGAAGGATCAGCCAAAGTTTCGGTCACGCTGTCAAAGCCCACCGACTGGAGGTGCGCGGCCAAACCGGCGTCCATGCTGTTGGCATGCCCCGGAAACCACTCGGCCAAAGCTTCGGCCAGGCGGGTGATGATGGTTTTGTCGCTGTCCAGGTAATGGGCTTCGACCACGCGCATGGTCTCCAAAATGGTGGCGTGGTGCTCGGCGTGGCAGTTGTCGGCCGAAAACCCGGTGGCCAGCATCCAGCGCTCTTCCTGGGCAAAGTGCTCCACCGTGTGGTTCAGGAATTCCTTGTAAAGCGGCAATTGCTCGTCTTCGGGCGTGGCCAGGATCTGGTTGATCTTGTCCACAAACTCCTGGTGGGTTTCGTCCATGCGCTCGTCGCCTGTGCGGAGGGATTCGGTCCAGGGCATGTGGGTGGGGGTGGCTGTGGTCATGGTTTGAAGGAGGCAAGGTCAAAAAGTTAGGCAAATTATCGTGGAAGTGCTGATCCAGCCCTGTCTCGTCCCTTTCAAGACCTTGATCGAGCGGTCAAGGCTCACTGACGCGCATACATTGAACCGGCATGCTGAGGTTTGAATTTTGTGCACCGTCACCCCGTAGGTCGGTGGCTTGAGCGCCGACCTTGCTGGCTTCGGCGTGGGCACTTGTCGGCGCTGTGGCTGCTGACTTACAAAACCTTTGCTCATTGAATACTTCACAAGGCCGGATCAATAAATAGGGAAAAAGAGCAAAAGGGTAGGGTCGCGCATGGCTGAATCCCCTGTGTGCCCGGCCATCGTTGTTGCCCCTGGTCTCGGGCCGCACTGTGAGTTGTCAAAGATGTCCGTATTGCGCGGCCCAGCTTGCAGGTCTGCAATCCTCAGCGCCTTGGCCATGTGAACGCCAGTCTCTGGCCCACGCCTTGGCGGCAGTCCATGTGGCGAGGTGGATGGATACTCTTTTTGAATACTTTGTGGTGATTAAAATCCATCCATGATGATTGATGAGCTCTGGCACTTGGTTCAAATTCCCCTGGCTTGGATCAAATGGGCCAAAGACCAGGGCTTATGGGACTTCATCACTGCAGGTTCGGGTGTGATGATTTCGGTCTTTGTCCTGGGTGGACACAAAAAGAAGATCCCTGAGTTTTCCGTCCACCTCACATACTCCATGGGCACGGGACACAAAAACTACCCCAACGTCCTCAACATCGAGCTGCGCAACCTGATGGACGCACCGCTGGTGATTGGCAGGCCCAACTTCAAATTTGCCAAAGGCGTTCATGCCGGACGTTATGCGCATGGCAACACCGCCACGGGTGATTACGAAATCAAGTTTCGCCCCATGGGCACGGATGGTCTGCCCATTCCCGGCTACAGCTACACCCATGTGATGCTGCGCCATCGCGAACAGGCCTACAGCTATTTGCCTTTGACCGACGACTGGGACGAACAAGCGCTGTTGACGGCCATCGCACCCCAGCGGCGCTGGGGCCTCTTTAAAACCGAAAAAGGCTTGGGCACCTTGTTTTTGAACGTTGTCCTGCTGAAGGACGAAAAACCCCGTGTCATCAGCATGGCGGTGCCGGTGATCCGCTTGCAAAGGGGCGTTGAGGCGCCTCGCTTGGGGCGGGAGTGGGGTTGACGCATCATGGTCGATCGTCATGCTGGCCCGCGTGTTGTCCCTGTACCTGTCAGCAGTGAGGTATTGACTTCATTCCAGCGCATAGACTTTGCCGATGCCTATGAAGCCCCTTGCTGTCAAGCCGACATAGGTGTGGAAGAAGCCTATTGGGCCGTGTTTGGCGCTGAGCCCACATGGGTTCAATGGTTGATGCGCGTGCGTGGACTCATCGCTGTGCGCTTGGGCTTGGCGCACCCATTCAATTCACCCCGGATGTTGTCAGGCGGAATACCTCTTTTTCAGCCAGGACTTCGCGTGGGACCGTTCACGGTGCAATCTGTCTCTGCCACTGAACTGATCGTGGGAGATGACGATAAGCACTTGAATTTCCGCATCTCGTGTTTGAAGACCCCGCGCGATGGACAGGCTTTCATCACACTCTCCACTGTGGTGCAAATCCACAATCGGCTAGGCCATGTCTACATGTTCATCGTCAAGCCGTTTCACCGTTTCATTGCGCCCTTCATGGTGCGCAGGGCGATGATCCAAGGCCGACTGTGACCCGTTGGCTTGTGCGGCTTTGACAGGCTCTTGGGGGCAGATGGCAGGTGTGTGTGGTCATCAGCGGGTTTCGCTGATCCGAACGTCCTTGGGGTGTGTGATCAGATAGTTGGCCTTGAAAGTGGCTGTCGCCGAAGCGGGCAAAGTCTTTCTCCAGACCACGATGCCTGCTTGATGGCCCCAAGGTTGAGGTTCTATCGCGGGTTCAAACCCAGCTTCGATGCTGATCTGTGCATCGGTTCCTACTGGTCGCGATTCCAACACCTCCAGCTCAATGGGTGTGCGATGCAGGTTTTGAATTTCATAGTGATGCGATTCACGTCGTTCCAGACGTGTGCTGAGCAACCCAGCGCTCGCTGTTTGATCGGGGGTCGCGTTGACCTGAACGCGCACTTGTTCATCTCTTCCGAAGGGCAGCTTTATTTGGGTGTCGTCACCCATGCGCCAGGTACTTTGGCCGATGGTTTGTCGGTCGCGCAACAGATGCAAGATCCCGTCAGGCCAGACTCCGTCAGGCCGTGCCACTTGTGCCTTCAGCCAGGCGCTGGCTTCCAGTTTGGGGCTGGTTTGGACAAATATTTTGGCAGGCCAGGTTTGATGCTCAAGACTGAACGCCACACGCTGATGACTGCTGGAGACATCCACTTTACCGGGCACCTGAAATTCGGTTGCGTATTCACCCTGCGCCACTTGCACGGCAAAGTCCAAAACAGGCTCAGTGCCTTGGCGGTAGGAGACCGCGGCCGCGGGTGCGGCCGTGGGTGCTAGCAACATGACGCGACCTTCTAGTAACAGAGGGCGAGTTGAAATAGTCCAAGCCCGTGGCAAAGGTCCTTGTGGTGCTGAACGGGGGGCGCCTGTTGACAGCCGCAAGCTCACACCACGCCAGTCTTCGCCACTGTTTTGACTGACCTGTGCCAGGCGTTCCATTTGTAAGCTGGCCTGAGTGGTGTCCAGCGTGGCCCGATAGGCGGGCGCCCAGGTGGCAGTTTGTACAGGGTAGACCAGTCGCAGCTCACTGACTTGTTCAGCCGTGACCTGCAGGCTCAATTGCCGCACTTGCTCTTGCGATTGTTGACGCTCGCGTTGACTCAGCAGGGGTTTGAGATCGCGTTCGAGTGTTTCGCGTTCGCGTGCGACACGCAACTGCTGCAAACTGGCATCCAGACCGCTGCGCTGCATGTGCGCCATCATCGTTGTCATGCCCTGCTTGGTTTTTCGAGGCGTGACATTGGAACCCAAATTTTTAAGATAGTTCAGAACCAGATCGTAGGACGCTTCTTCTGCACGCAAAGCGGCAATGCGCTGCTCCTGCGTTGTGATTTTCTCGTCCAGCGAGCTGTTGGCACATGCGGGTACTTCGGAGCGGGGCATGTCCACCGCGCTGATGGCGCCCAGCATGACGCCGTGGCTTGTATCGACGCGCAAAGCCGACATGTCAAACGCTGTACTCAGGCAGGACAGCACCAGCTGTCGCGTACCTGCAGGCACTTTGGCTACACGCTCAATCACGGCCACACCGGGGTAGACGGTCACGTTTTGAATGGTGGATGTCCCTTCGGTCGGCAGCGACTGTGCCCAGCTTGCGCTGGCAAACAACAGCAGCGACAGTTTGCACACCTGACTTGCATGGATACGTAAAGCTTGGATAGCGTGATTGCATGCAAAGTTCATCTGCCGACCTCTTGGAGTATGGGGAGCCGTGGTTTTGACGCATCGTACTTCAACGACTGGGCGAGTCAGTCAAGGTCGGACTTTGCGAGCGCGCTACGTCCCTGTAGGTCGGCACTCGCAGAGTCCGACATGATGGGTTTCTGCACAGGAGCATGTCGGAGTCTTCGACCACCGACAACATCTTTGAGCATTGAAAACTTCACAGGGCCGAATCATTTGGCCCCTGTAGATCGGTGGCTTCAGCCACGACGTGGGCCTTCGCCGAAGCCCACCTGACTGGCGCGCAGGCTTGCGACCTGCGGGGTATCAGCCCAAACGCACGCGATGGCGCGCAATCTGCAGCCGCACCTGCGCAGGCGCTGTGCCGCCCAAGGTGTTGCGTGCATTCAGCGAGCCTTGCAGGCTGAGCGGCCCAAACACATCGGCTTCGATGCGGCTGTCGAACTTTTGCAGGGTTTCCAGCGGCAGCTCTGACAGGTCCACGCCCAGGCCTTGCGCGGATTTGACGGCGTGGGCCACCACCTCGTGGGCGTCGCGGAAAGGCAAGCCCTTCTTGACCAAATAGTCGGCCAAGTCAGTGGCCGTGGCGTAGCCTTTTTTCACGGCCGCTTCCATGGCGGCGGCATTCACAGTGATGCCGCCTTCTTTTTGGCCCGTAGCGGGGTTCACCTGGCCGCCGACCATTTCGCTGAAGATGCGCAGGGTGTCCTTGAGCGTGTCGACGGTGTCAAACAACGGCTCTTTGTCTTCCTGGTTGTCTTTGTTGTAGGCCAGTGGCTGGCCTTTCATCAGGGTGATCAGGCCCATCAGGTGGCCGACCACGCGACCAGTTTTGCCGCGCGCCAGTTCGGGCACGTCGGGATTTTTCTTCTGCGGCATGATCGACGAGCCGGTGGTGAAGCGGTCGGCAATGCGCACAAAGCCGAAGTTCTGGCTCATCCACAAAATCAGTTCTTCAGAGAAACGGCTGATGTGCACCATGCACAGCGAAGCGGCGGCGGTGAATTCGATGGCGAAGTCGCGGTCGCTCACGCCGTCCAGGCTGTTTTGGCAAACCTGTGCGTTGCCCTGCTCGTCAACCATGCCCAAAGTGCGTGCCACACGTTCACGGTCTAGCGGATAAGTGGTGCCCGCCAAAGCGGCGCTGCCCAAGGGCAGGCGGTTGGTGCGTCGGCGCACGTCGCTCATGCGCTCGGCGTCGCGGGCAAACATCTCGACATAGGCCAGCAGGTGGTGCGCAAAGCTCACCGGCTGGGCCACTTGCAGGTGGGTGAAGCCGGGCAGGATGACTTCGACGTTTTGCTCGGCCACATCGACCAGCGACTTTTGCAGGTCCACCAGCAAATCGATGATCAGGTCCATCTCGCTGCGAAGCCACAGGCGCACGTCGGTGGCCACTTGGTCATTGCGGCTGCGCCCAGTGTGCAGGCGCTTGCCCGCGTCGCCCACCAGCTGGGTCAGACGCGCCTCAATGTTCAGGTGCACGTCTTCGAGGTCGAGCTTCCATTCAAAAGCGCCGGATTCGATCTCTTGGGTGATTTGCGCCATGCCGCGCTGGATGTCGGCCAGGTCGCTGGCGCCGATGATGTTTTGCGCGGCCAGCATGTCGGCGTGGGCCAAAGAGCCCTGGATGTCGGCTTGCCACAGGCGCTTGTCAAAGAACACGCTGGCGGTGTAGCGCTTGACCAACTCGCTCATGGGTTCAGAAAAGAGCGCGGACCAGGCTTGGGATTTTTTGTCGAGTTGGTTTGTCATAGACGCCGATTTTATCGGGCGCGGGGCCTGTCCCCCGGCCGGGTTCACATCAGGCTGGCCGCCATGTTGATCGTCAGGGCCAGCACGGTGGTGTTGTAGAAGTAGGCCAGTACGCAGTGCACAAGGCCCGTGCGTCGCATGGCCTTGGAGGTGAACGACACGTCCGCCGTCTGCCCCGAGGTGCCGATCACGGCTGAAAAATACAAAAAGTCCCAATAGTCAGGCGCAGGCTCTTGCGGAAAAGCCAGCCCCGGTTCGCGCCCGTGCCGCCCGCTCAGGTAGTAGTCGTGGGCGTAGTGCATGGCAAACATGAGGTGCATGAACACCCACGAACTGGCCACCGTCGCCCCGGTCAGGGCGATGTGCAGCAATTTGTCGCTGCCGCTGAGCGACTTGATGGCGGACAGCTCGGCCACGATGGCGACCAGACTGGCCAGCACCGCCCCGATGGTCAGCAGCAAAATGGTTTTTTGGCGCATCAGGCCTTTAACGTTTGCGGGGGCCATTTGGCTGGGCAGCTTGCAGTTTTTTATGCATGCGCGCTTTGCATTTTGCGGCGCTGGCGTCGGCCTCTTGCACGTTGCCCGTATCCACCAACGGCAGCATAGCCGCTAGTGGGTTCACCAGTCCCAGCAGCAGCGCTAAACCCAGCTTCATACCCAGTGGCCCTTTTTCCACGGTCACCAAGGGATGGGCAAAACTGCCCTGGATTCGCAGTGGAGCGCGCAGCGTCAGCACACTGAAATCTTTGGGCGCCACCACGGTGCGCAGATCCAGCTTTTCTGAGGCGAGGGATACGGTTCCATCTGCCCAGAGTGTCGAGTCACCGGTGTCAAGTACCAACAAGCGCGGGCGCAGTGTGCCTGCGGACACACGCAGGTCTGCCAGAGCGCAGTCCAGTATCAACGGGTTATCGCCTTGGAAATACACGCCCAGTGACTCGGCCACATCCAATCCTCCCATCTCCACCAGCAAATGCGACAGGGTGCCATGCACCACACTGGCGTCGATGTCACCTTCTAGAGTTGCCAGGATTTCAGCGGTAGAACGCCCTTGGCCATGCACCTTGGCGTGACCTTTCAGCAGACCGGACACATAAGGTGGCCGACCCTCGGGGCGCTCCTGGTGAATCCAGCGCTGCAGTTGCACGCCGTTCCAGTTCAAATCGGCCACCCATTGCGCCGTGTTTCGCTGGCCGTTGAGCGACAGGGTGCCAGTCAGATGGCCCTGGGCAGTGCGGGCCTCGATGTTGGACAGCGTGAGCACGCCCTTGTTGAGCGTCAAATGCGTCTTGAAAGGGCGCAGGGGTTCGAGCCACTTGGTGTGGGTGTCGACTTGCTTGAAGGCTATTTGCAGATCGGCATCCATGGCGCGTAAAGAGGCCAGATCAAAGGGCCGGGTAGGCAGGACTTTGGCTCGAGTTACGCTGTTGCTGGCTCCTCCGGGAGCGCCCACCGCCGGTGCGAGATCCGCCATTTTCAAGCGTGTTCCGTTCAGCGTTCCGCTGAGCCGCGGCGGCGTGGCCGCTTTATCGAACACAAAGTCACCTCTGAATTGACTACTGCCAACGAGGGCATTGTGCAGAGCTACGGTCCAATGTGCTCCGTTGCGCTGCACTTGACCGCTGGCGTTGAAAGCAGGCGTGGTGGGCAGCGTCACGCCCAAGGGCTCACCGATGACTGCCAGCGACGGGCCTTGCACGCGGAACGCACCGTCCAAGCCATTGAGATGGAGAAAGTCGCGTACGGCACCTTCAAAATTCAGACTGGCTTGGCCCAGGGTTGCAGCCAGCTTGACAGCCACCGGTGTGCCCTGTCCCGCCTCCACTTCCCAAGGCAGTGCGCCGGTGGATTGCAAAGTGATTTGGAAGGCGTCCTGCCGGTAATGACCGCGGGCAGTGCTGCGCAACACACGGTTTTGTGGTGCCAAAGGCGTGGATGACGAGAGTGCAGGGCTGCTCAGGCTCAGCTGGGCTTCAAAGTTCAACGCCAGAGGCACATCGGTGTAATGCACAGTGCCATCGAGCAAATCCATGTTTTGCACGCGCGGTGGCTTGGAGGCTGCACCCGTCGTCGTCGGTAGCCAGCTTGCATGCCCATCGGCGGTGCGTTCCAGATAGACCGTGAGCTTGCGGGCCGCCAAGGCCTGCACGACCAACTGCTGACCCTGCCATGCACGCCACACATCGCTGTAGCGAAGGTGTAAATCGACGTCTTGTGCCAACAGAAAATAAGGCGCACGACTCCATGAAGGTGCGCCGATTTCCAGGACGCGACTTTGCAAACGGATGCCACCCCAAAAGTGCAATGCCACCGAGGCTTGGTCCTTGTCGTTTGCCGCACTCAGGCGCACATTGCGCCCCAATTTTTGTTGCAACTGACTTTGCAATGGCCCCGCCAGAAAGGGCCAGCCCATCGTCTCACCCACAGCAAAGCCCACGCCCAGGATCAGCACCAAAGCTGCAGGTGCCCAATGCCAAGGCTTGATCAAGTCAAAGTCCGATGTGGCGCGACAAGCAGGCCGTGCGCCGCAGAGCACAAGACCGCCATCCTGTCAGGGTTCAATGGCGTGGACATGGAGTTTCATGAAATTAAAAATTTCACTTTGCAACAGAGGCATTTTTTATTCAGTGCGCCAACGAACCGACATATCTCTCACAAAAATGGGCGGCCATCGAAGCTTGTAAACCAGGTGCAATTTCATGACGGGCACTTCATCTCCGATATCACACAAGGTCTCAGCATGCGTCCCAGACAGTAAGTGGTATTCGCGGCTGCGGGTATTCCAGCGCACTGTCATGGCCGTACTTTGGGGACACATTGGCAAAAATATTGACAGCTTGGATCGCTGGTTTGTCTTAAGACTGCGTCCCCTTCACGGTGCCTTGCACCCCAGCCTTTTGAAGGAAGATGACTGTGTTGCGCTTTGCGAACGACTTGAAAAATTTTGTCATCCTCGCCACCGATAGCGGGTTCGAACCCGTCGTGTGCCTGACCGAAGATCGGAACTTGGGCAGGGTCGACTTGAACCGCGATGCCACCAAAACCGGGCCAGTGTTGCCGTCTTGGCCCAGCAAACTCACACCCGCCTTGGGGGTGATGGCCGCACTGCTGCTTGCGGCCTGCGGCGATGTTGCCAAGTTGCCGGTGGCGGCAGGTACCGGCCTTTCGCCGACGCTGCCGCCACCGGTTTCCACGCTGATTCCTACTGTGCACATTGCACCATCCGTTGGTTGGGCCAGCGGTGCCAAGCCAACGGCCGCACCCGGTATGCAGGTTGCAGCTTTTGCCAAGAACCTGAATCACCCACGCTGGTTGCTGGTGCTGCCCAATGGCGATGTGTTGGTGGCCGAAACCAATGCCCCGCCCAAACCAGACGATGCACGCGGCATCAAGGGCTGGCTGATGGGGGTGTTCATGCAGCGCGCCGGTGCGGCAGTGGCCAGTGCCAACCGCATCACGCTGCTGCGCGATACGGATGGCGATGGTGTGGCCGATGTGCGCACGGTCTTGTTGGACGGTTTGCATTCCCCATTTGGTATGGCGCTGGTGGGGGACACGTTGTTTGTGGCCAATACGGATGCGGTGTTGCGCTTTCCCTACTCACCAGGCGACACGCACATCCAGGCGGCCGGAACACCCCTGGTGACATTGCCAGGGGGGGACATCAACCACCACTGGACCAAAAATCTGATCGCCAGTGCCGACGGTCGCAGCTTGTATGTGGCGGTCGGCTCCAACAGCAATGTGGCTGAGCGTGGCATGGCGGTGGAAGCTGAGCGAGCAGCCATCTGGCAGGTGGATGTGGCCAGCGGCAAGCACCGTATTTATGCCTCGGGCTTGCGTAATCCCGTGGGTATGGCTTGGGAGCCGCACGGCGGCATGCTGTGGGCGGTTGTCAATGAGCGTGATGAACTGGGCAGTGATTTGGTGCCGGACTACCTGACTGCGCTGCGCGATGGCGACTTCTATGGATGGCCCTACAGCTATTACGGCGCGCATGTGGATGCACGCGTCAGCCCAGAACGCCCCGAGCTGGTGGCACGAGCCAAGGTGCCGGACTATGCCCTGGGTGCGCATGTTGCACCCTTGGGGCTGGCCTCTTCGGTGGGGACCACTTTACCCGCCGAATTACCCGCCGCATTTGCCAACGGCATGTTTGTCGGCCTGCACGGCTCGTGGAACCGCAAGCCTCACAGCGGCTACAAGGTGGTCTTTGTGCCGTTTGCGAATGGCCGACCTCAAGACCAGGCCCCCATTGAAGTGCTGACAGGCTTTCTCACTGCCGACGGCCATGCGCAGGGGCGTCCAGTCGGCGTGGCCCTGGATCGACAGGGTGCCCTTTTGGTGGCAGATGATGTGGGCAACACCATCTGGCGCGTGACAGCAAAGCTGAACAAGCAGCCGAGTGATTGATCCGGCCCTGTGAAGTTTTCAATGCTCAAAGATGTTGTAGGTCGGCGGTCGAAGACCCCGACATGGGCCTGTGCCGAAACCCATCATGTCGGACTCTGCGAGTACCGACCTGCGAGATGACATTTCTCACACAGTTCAAACTTCAGCGTGCCTAATCCATCAGACATCAATCGCCTGGATGCGTTTGACGCCTCAACCCGTGTTGCGCAGCCCCGCCGCAATCCCGTTGATACTGATGTGAATGCCGCGTTGCACCCGTTCGTCGGCCAAGCCTGCCCGGTAGCGGCGGATCAGCTCGACTTGCAGGTGGTGCAGCGGGTCGATGTAGGGGAAACGGTGGCGGATCGAGCGGGCCAAGGCGGGGTTGCCTTCGAGCCGGTTCTTCTCGCCGGTGATCTGAGCCAGCGCGTCGGCGGTGCGGTGCCATTCGGCTTCGATGGCGGTGAAGATTTTTTTGCGCAGGCGGCTGTCGCTGACCAGTTCGGCGTAGCGCGAGGCCAAGGCCAGGTCGCTCTTGGCCAGCACCATGTCCATGTTCGACAGCAAGGTGCGGAAAAACGGCCATTGGCGGTACATCTTTTGCAGCAGGGCCAGAGCCGCTTTGCGCTCGGCCGCGTCGGGCTTGTCCAAAAAGGCTTGAACCGCCGAGCCAAAGCCCAGCCAGCCGGGCAGGGTCAGGCGGCATTGGCCCCAGCTGAAGCCCCAAGGAATCGCCCGCAGGTCTTCGATTTTTTGCAGGGCCTTGCGCGACGCAGGGCGCGAGCCGATGTTCAGCTGGGCCAGTTCCTTGAGCGGCGTTGCACCAAAGAAGTAGTCGGTGAAACCGGGCGTTTCGTACACCAGCCCTCGGTAGGCGTCCATGCTGGCCTCTGACAGCTCGGCTGCGGCGTCAAGGAATGCCCGTGTGGCGGGCTTGGTGGGTTGCAGCAGCGTGGCCTCCAGGGTGGCGGCGACCAGGGTTTCCAGGTTGCGGCGGCCGATTTCGGGGTTGGCGAATTTGGCGCCAATCACTTCGCCTTGCTCGGTCAGTCGGATCTGCCCGCGCACGGTGCCCGGTGGCTGGGCCAGGATGGCCTGGTAGCTGGGGCCACCGCCCCGGCCCACGGTGCCGCCTCGGCCGTGGAACATGCGCAGCGTGATGCCGTGGCTGCTTTGCAGCTTGTCAAACAGCTCGACCAGGGCGATTTCGGCGCGGTACAGCTCCCAGTTGCTGGTGAAGATGCCGCCGTCTTTGTTGCTGTCCGAATAGCCCAGCATGATGTCTTGCTCGCCGCCCGAGCGCTGGATCAACCCGGCTACGCCGGGCAGGGCATAAAAGTCACGCATGATGGGCGCGGCGTTGCGCAGGTCTTCGATGGTCTCGAACAGCGGCACCACGATCAGGTCGTTGTGCGCCTCAAAGTCCAGGGTGCCACGCAGCAGCCCGACTTCTTTTTGCAGCAGCAACACCTCCAGCAAGTCGCTCACGGTTTCGGTGTGGCTGATGATGTAGTGGCGAATCGCCTGCTTGCCAAAGCTGACCAGCATGCGGCGGGCCATTTCAAAAATGGCCAGCTCCGACACGGCGTGGGCGCTGTAATCGGCGCCGGGCACGCGCAGCGGGCGGGCGTCGTTGAGCAGGCCCAGCAGCAGGGCTTGCTTGGCGTGTTCGTCGAGCTGGCTGTAGTGCTTTTCCACACGGGCAGTGGTCAGCAGTTCGGTAACGACTTCTTCGTGCTTGTCCGAGCTTTGGCGCAGGTCTACCGTGGCCAGATGGAAGCCAAACACCTCTACGGCGCGGATCAGCGGGTGCAGGCGTTGGGCGGCCAGCGCTTCGGCGTGATGGCTGCACAGCGAAGCTTCGATCACGCGCAGGTCGGCCAAAAATTCTTCGGCGCTCGCGTAAGGGTTTTGTGGCGCCACGGCGTGGCGGGCGGCTTCGCCGCCGGTCAGATGCTTGAGTGTGGCGGCCAGGCGGGCATACATGCCGGTCAGCGCCCGGCGATACGGCTCGTCTTGACGGTGCGCGTTGGTGTCGGGTGACTGCGCGGCCAAGGCCTGCATTTCGGGGCCAAAGGGCACCAGCATGGCCGACAGCGACAGCTCGCTGCCCAGGTAATGCACCTCGGTCAGGTAGTGGCGCAGGGCGACATCGCTTTGGCGGGTCAGGGCGTGCTCCAGTGTTTGCGCGGTCACGTTGGGGTTGCCGTCGCGGTCGCCACCGATCCACTGGCCCATGCGCAAGAAGCTGGCCACGGGCTGGCCCGGCAGGGCTTGTTCCAATTCAGCATAGAGCTTGGGGATCTCGCGCAAGAAGGTGGCTTCGTAATAACTCAGTGCGTTTTCGATCTCGTCGGCCACGGTGAGCTTGGTAAAGCGCAGCAAGCGTGTTTGCCACAGCTGCATCACGCGGGCGCGCATTTGCAATTCGTTGGCCGCCAGCTCTTTGGGCGTCAGAGCGTCTTTGGCGGCGTTGACAGCAGCGGCGCGGGCTTTGATGGCGTCGCGCTCGGTCAGCAGGTGGGCAATGTCGCGCTCGGCGTCCAGAATGCTTTTGCGCTGCACTTCGGTCGGGTGGGCGGTGAGCACTGGGGCCACGTAGCTGGTGGCCAGCATGTCCGAGATGCTTTTGGGCGTGATGCCCGCCCAGCGCAGGCGCTGGAGTGCCACGTCGATGCTGCCTTCTTGCGTGTGGCCTGCACGTTCGTGGATGGCGCGGCGGCGGATGTGGTGGCGGTCTTCAGCCAAGTTGGCCAGGTGCGAAAAGTAAGTGAAGGCGCGGATCACGCTCACGGCTTGATCGCCGCTCAGGCTTTTCAGGAGTTTTTTCAGCGCCTTGTCGGCTTCGTGGTCGGCATCGCGCCGGAAGGCCACCGACAACTTGCGGATTTGCTCGACCAGCTCAAAGGCTTCGGGGCCTTCTTGCGTGCGGATCACGTCGCCCAAAATGCGGCCCAACAGGCGGATGTCTTCCACCAGGGGTCGTTCGCTGTCGCGTTTGTCGCTTTGTTGGCTGGCGCGGCTGGGGGCTGTTTTGGCAAGCGCGGAGGTGGTGTCTTTGGTGGCCTGTTTCATCGGGGGGTGTGCGGTGAAGGTGGTGTTTCGGCAAGAGCGCGGGTGGGGCTTGTGGCCCCTACAGCCAGCCCGGATGCGCCCAGGACAGCGTGTACCTCATGCTAGCATCGGCCAGCCCCCATAAATTACCAACGGGTTTCATCTTGCGATGAAATCCTTTCACAGAGAAATTCAACGTGTCTTCGCCTTCTGCTCCCCACATTGTTATCGCCACCCGAGAAAGCCGTCTGGCGCTGTGGCAGGCCGAGCATGTCAAAGCCTTGCTTGAAGGCATGGGTTGTACGGTGCAATTGCTGGGCATGACCACACAAGGCGATCAGATTCTGGACCGTAGCCTGTCCAAGGTGGGCGGCAAGGGGCTGTTCGTCAAGGAGCTGGAAGTCGCGCTGCACGAAGGTCGCGCCGACATCGCCGTGCATTCGCTCAAGGACGTGCCCATGGACATGCCCGAAGGCTTTGAGCTGGCCTGCGTGATGGATCGGGAAGACCCGCGTGACGCCTGGGTGTCGTCGCAATACGCCCGGCTGGAAGATTTGCCGCAAGGCGCGGTCGTGGGCACCTCCAGTCTGCGCCGCACGGTGTTGCTGCGGGCGCTGCGCCCCGATTTGAAGATCGAGCCCCTGCGTGGCAACCTCGACACCCGCCTGCGCAAGCTCGATGAAGGTCAATATGCGGGTATCGTGCTGGCTGCGGCGGGCCTCAAGCGTTTGGGCTTGACCGACCGCATTCGCCACATTTTCGAAATCACCGAGATGCTGCCGGCCGCAGGCCAAGGCGCCTTGGGCATCGAGATTTGCAGCCACCGCGCCGATTTGCGTGCCTTGCTGGCGCCGCTGGCCGACCGCGTGACCTGGCAACGTGTGGCCGCTGAGCGGGCCGTGAGCCGCGCCATGGGGGGCAGTTGCTCCATGCCATTGGCGGCGCATGCGGTCATGTTGGGCGATGTGCTCAAGTTGCAAGCGGCTTGGGGCGAGCCGGAAGGTTCAGCTGCATTGGTCACCGCTGCCGAAGATGTCGTCTCCAATGACTTGGCCAGCGCCGAGGCCCTGGGCCTGCGCGTGGCGCAGACGCTGCAACGCGGCGGTGCGCATTGATGGGTGAGGCTTGACATGGCGTTTTCCATGTCTGAGCAAGGCCCCCGCGTCATCGTCACCCGGCCCGAGCGCGAAGCGCTGCCTTGGGTCCAGGCCTTACGGGCCGAGGGCGTACAGGCCGAGATTTTTCCGCTGATCGACATCGCCCCCCCGCCTGATCCTTCGGTCTTGCAAGACGCCTGGGCGCTGGTGCCCGCCTGTCTGGCGGTGATGTTTGTCAGCGCCAATGCGGTGCGGTTTTTCATGGCGGCTCGCCCTCTTGGGCCTGAGGGGACACTGTGCCATGCTTGGTCCACCGGGCCAGGCACTCAGGCCGCTTTGCTGGCGGCGGGTTGGCCAGCCGATCAGATCGACTCGCCTGATGCGCAGGCCGATCAATTCGATTCGGAAGCCTTGTGGACTGTGGTGGCTGAACGGGCGCATCGTGCGGTGTCTGCAATGGGCCCACACACTGCGCCCAAGGTGCTGATCGTGCGGGGGGCTGATGCGCAAGGCCAGTTGGCCGGGCGTGACTGGTTGGCGCAGCAGCTGTCCAGTGCGGGTGTCGAGGTTTTGCAGACCGTGGCTTATGTGCGCCAGGCCCCAGTGCTCACACCTGCCAGGCAGCAGCGTGCCCGGCAGGCGATGACCGATGGCAGTTGGTGGTTGTTCAGCAGTTCAGAAGCGGCACAACATTTGCTTCAGGGCTGTCCTGGGCTGGACGTCAGGCATGCCCGCGCCATGGCCACGCACCCGCGCATTGCCCAGCGCTTGCAGCAGGCGGGCTGGGGCCGGGTGGATCTGGTGCCTGCGGGTCTTGGCGCACAGGCCATGTCGATAAAATCGCTTGCATGACCTCTTCGCCCGAATCCGCCCAAGCCACCCTCACGCCCACGCCGGTGGGGCGCAACGCGAGCCGTCCATGGGGCCTGTGGCTGGCTGTGGCATTGGGGGCGCTGGCTTTGCTCGTGTCGGTGTCCTTGTGGCAAAAACTCTCGCGCATTCAAGAACAATTGGCCCGCCAAAGTGCCGATGCAGGCCAGCAGTCTCTGGAGGCCAAAGCCTGGGCCAAGCAGGCGCAGGAAACCGTTCAGGACAGCGCAGCACGCCTGGCCCTGGTGGAAGCCCGGCTGGGCGAGGTGGCGCTGCAGCGCAGCCAACTTGAAGAGTTGATGCAGAGCCTGTCACGCTCACGCGATGAAAACCTGGTGGTGGACATTGATGCGGCTTTGCGCATGGCGCAGCAGCAGGCCCAGTTGACCGGCAGCATCGAGCCTTTGCTGGCCGCGCTCAAATCGGCCCAGCAGCGGGTGCAGCGCGCAGCGCAACCCCGTTTGGCCCCCTTGCAGCGGGCACTTGAAAAAGACCTGGAGCGCCTGAGCGCCGCACAGGTGTTTGATCTGCCAGGCTTATTGATCAAGCTGGACGAGGGCGTGGCCCTGGTCGATGGCTTGCCTTTGGCCAATCAGCCGTTGGCATCGACTGTTGCACCGCGTCCCCAAGGGGATTTGTCCGGTAGCCCAAGCCCTGGCAGTTGGTGGAAGACCGAGCTTTCTCTGTGGGGTGAACAACTCAAGGGCCTGGTGCGGGTCAGCCGCCTTGACTCGCCCGAGGCCGCCTTGCTCTCGCCTGATCAGGCATTTTTCTTGCGGGAAAACCTGAAACTCAAGCTGTTGAATGCTCGCCTGGGCTTGCTGGCCCGTCAAAAAGACGCTGCCCGTGCCGACCTGGCATCCGCTTCTGTCATGGTGCGACGCTACGCCGACGCCAGTTCGCGCAAAACGACCCAGTTGTTGCAGATGCTGGAGCAATCCGGGCAGCAGATGAAGGCCGGTGACATGCCGCGGCTGGAGGCCTCGTTGACCGCCTTGGCCACCGCTGCCGCAGGAAGGTAAGGGGCTTTATGCGTGCAGCTCTTTGGCTCCTGAGTCTTTTCGCCTTGGCCGTTGCGGGCGCCTGGCTGGCTGGCCACAACAACGGCACCGTCGCTTTTTTCCTGTCACCCTACCGTGTTGATGTGTCACTCAATCTGGTCTTGCTGGTGTTTGGTGCGGTGGTGCTGGTGGTCGTACTGGCGCAGCAGGCTTTGTCGGCTTTGCTGTCCTTGCCCAGGCAGGCCCAACGCTGGCGTTTGCAGCAAAAAGAACGTGCTGCCCATGCGGCTTTGCTCGATTCAATCAGCCATTTCATGGCCGGACGTTTTTTGCGGGCGCGCAAGGCGGCGCAGACGACCCTGATCAAAGAAGCCCTCTTGAGTGAGGCGGGCATGAGCCTGGACCATGCCGTGTCTTTGCGCACCTTGGCGCACATCATGGCGGCCGAGTCCGCCCATGCGTTGCAAGACAAGGGGCTTCGCCAACACCATTGGGCACAGGCAGTGTTCCATGCCAACCAAGCAAACGTCACCGAGCGACAAACGCTGATGGAGGGGGCTCAGTTGCGTGCCGCACGCTGGCTGTTGGACGACCGGGATGCCCAGGCCAGTCTGGACCGTTTGCACGAGCTGTCTCCTGCCGTGGGGCGTCGCATGGTGGCCATGCGCTTGCAACTCAAGGCCGCACGCTTGGCCGGACAGCCTGCTCAGGCGCTGGAAACGGCCGCGTTGCTGGCCAAGCACCGCGCCTTTACCCCCGCTGCAGCTGACAGCCTGATACGCGGCTTGATCATGGAATGGTTAACCCATGTGCACGATGCCGATGCGACCCACCGTTTATGGAATGCCCTGAGCTCTGCGCAGCGCAGCATGCCCGATGTGGTGGCCGAAGTGGCCTTGCGTTTCATGGCGCAAGGCGGCTCTGCCGTATTGGCGCGCCAGTGGTTGCTGCCTTTGTGGCCCCAGCTCCTGACCGCACAGTGGACGCCTGCGCAGTGCGTTCGGTTTGTTCGTGCTGTTGAAAGCAGTCTGCTGGACCCCGATTTGGGCGATGCTCGCCAGTGGCTGGCCCGCGTCGAATCGGCCCAGCAAGCCCAGCCGCGAGACCCCCGCTTGCAGTACCTGTCGGGCATGGTGTGCTTGCGCCATCAACTCTGGGGCAAATCGCAATCCCTGTTGTCGCAGGCCGTCAAGGGTTTGCAAGAGCCCGAGTTGGGCCGCAGCGCCTGGTGCGCTTTGGCCGAGTTGGCCGAACAACGACAGGAACCGATTGCCGCCGCCCAAGCCTGGAAACAAGCCGCCAAAATCTGACCGCGCCCGCCCCTTCTGCGTTGGCTGAAGGCTTTGCGGGCATGGCCCAGGTCCCCTGTCAGGCTCTCCGACCACAGCCCCAACCCATGAAACGCAGTCGGCCCGCAGGGCGGTGGCCGGATACTCTGACGTGAGGTGAGGGCGCGTTGGCTCGCCTTGCTTGCGCGCATAAAAAAAGCCGGACTCGCAGGTCCGGCTTGGCATGAAAAGGCTGACGGGTGTCAGCGCATTCCTCAGAACGGCACGTTCAGGTCTTTCAGGTCTTTGCGTGTTTCCACGAGAACCAGGGGGCCTTCGTTCACCACCACGGCCGGTGGTCGCTCACGCGGCACACGCACGGGCTGGGGTTCAGCAGCAATCGCCGCTTGCACGGCCGCTATCTTGGCTGCATCCGAGTTCACCCAGACCAGACCGGAGCCTTGAGCCACTTGCTGCAGGCTGTCGATGGGCAGCTTGTAGTCGGTGACGGTGGGCAAACCTGCTGGGGGGGCGGCCGGTGCGGCCACAGCCACAGCAACAGATGCCGCGGCGGGAGCTGGGACGGGTGCTGCCGCTGATGCTGTGACAGGTGTTGTCACTTGGGCTGGTGCCACCACGGCAAGTTCAGCTGCTGGAGCAGGCGCAGCCATCGTTTGCACAGGTGTTTCAGCCGCAACCTGGCCCTGAGCCACGGGTGCAGACGCTTGCTGCGCACGCTGCTCAAAGTAAGAGCGTCCTGCTGGTCGATCTTCGCTGTGGGCTTGAGTGGCTGGCGCTGCATCGAACTCGCCTTGGGGGGCTGCTTCAGCACCATTGTCTGGACGCTCTTGACGAGGTTCGCCAGCGCGTTCACGGCGATCGCGGCCGTAGCGGTCACGTGAGCGGCGTTCGCGGCGTTCACCGTTGTTCTCAAACCCTGTACCGGCTTCGGCTTGGGTTGGGGCATCCTGGCCTTCGGCCACAGGGGTGGACTCGTTGTTCAGGTTGAGTTCGCTGGGTGCGCGTTCGTCGTTGCGGCGTTCACCACGCTCGCCACGTTCACGGCGGCCTTCGCCACGCTCACCGCGTTCACGGCGACCTTGACCTTCACCGCGTTCAGCGCGTGGGGCGCGTTCTGTGCGGTTGTCGCTGCCTTCAGCGCTCAGCTCGGCGGGTGCTTCGCTGCGGGCGTCCTGGCGGTTGTCGCCACGCTCATTGCGGCGGCCTTCACGGGGTGCGCGGTCTGCGGCAGGGCGCTCGGCGCGTTCGCCACGCTCAGCACGCTCACCGCGTGCGGGACGTGCTTCACCATCACGCAGTTCGTTGCGGCCTTCGCTTCGGCTGTCGCCTCGGCGGCCAATTTCACGGGGTGCGCGGTTTTCGCCGGGTGCCCCTTCGTTGCGGCCTTCGCCACGGCGGCCACCACGGCGGCCATCTCGACCCCCTTCGCGGCCGCCATCACGGCGCTCACCGTCACGACGGCCTTCGCGGGCTTTCTCTTCTTTCTTGTCCTGCACGGCAGGCGTGGCGGCGCTGGCGCCACCGAACAGGCCCTTGATCCATCCAAAGAAGCCACCCGAGCTAGTGGCGCTGGCGGCTGGTGCAGCCACCACAGGCGCGGCTTTGGCGGCTGGCTTGGCCACAGGGGAAGGTGCTTCGACTTTGACCGGTGCCACAGGCGCGGGTGCGTCGGGCAGCACGCCCTTGATGACCGGGGTCTGCTTGTTGGTGGGCTCTTGCGAACGGCGCGTCACGGTGGTGGCGTCTTCGATCTCTTCGGCCATCTTGTAGCTGGCTTCGATGCGGTCCAGACGTGGGTCGTCGTGCTTCAAGCGTTCCAGCTTGTAGTGCGGGGTTTCCAGCGACTTGTTGGGCACCAGCAGCACGTTGATGCGTTGCTGCAGTTCGATCTTGGCGATCTCGGAGCGCTTTTCGTTGAGCAGGAAAGACGCCACTTCCACCGGCACTTGGGCGTGCACAGCGGCGCTGTTGTCCTTCATGGACTCTTCCTGGATGATGCGCAGGATTTGCAGTGCCGAGCTTTCGGTGTCGCGGATGTGGCCAGCGCCGCCGCAACGTGGGCAGGGGATGGACGCACCTTCGGACAGGGCAGGCTTCAAGCGCTGGCGGCTCATTTCCATGAGGCCGAATTTGCTGATGGTGCCAAATTGCACGCGGGCACGGTCCTGGCGCAGCGCGTCGCGCAGGCGGTTTTCCACATCGCGGCGGTTTTTCGACTCGTCCATGTCGATGAAGTCGATCACGATCAGGCCACCCAGATCGCGCAGGCGCATCTGGCGGGCCACTTCGTCAGCGGCTTCCAGGTTGGTGCGGGTCGCGGTTTCTTCGATGTCGCCACCCTTGATGGCGCGGGCCGAGTTCACGTCCACCGACACCAAGGCTTCGGTGTGGTCGATCACGATGGCGCCGCCAGACGGCAGTTGCACGGTGCGGGCGTAGGCCGATTCAATCTGGTGCTCGATCTGGAAGCGGCTGAACAGCGGTGCGTCGTCGCGGTAGCGCTTCACGCGGTTGGCGAACTCGGGCATCACGTGGCTCATGAACTGCTGAGCCTGGTCGTAGATGTCGTCGGTGTCGATCAGGATGTCGCCGATGTCGTTGTTGAAATAGTCACGAATCGCGCGAATGACGAGCGAGGATTCCTGGTAAATCAAGAAAGCGCCTTTGCCCTGGGCGGCGCCGTCAATGGCGGTCCAGAGTTTGAGCAGGTAGTTCAGGTCCCACTGCAGCTCAGGCGCGGAGCGGCCAATGCCTGCGGTGCGGGCGATGATGGACATGCCCTTGGGGTACTCCAGCTGGTCCATCGCCTCTTTGAGTTCGGCGCGGTCGTCGCCCTCGATGCGGCGGCTGACGCCACCGCCACGGGGGTTGTTGGGCATGAGCACCACATAACGGCCCGCAAGGCTGACGAAGGTGGTCAGCGCTGCGCCTTTGTTGCCGCGCTCTTCTTTTTCGACCTGCACCAGGAGGGACTGGCCTTCTTTGATGACGTCCTGGATGCGTGCCTGGCTGACGGACACGCCTTCAGCAAAATATTGGCGCGAGATTTCCTTGAAGGGCAAAAAGCCGTGGCGGTCTTCGCCGTAGTCCACAAAGCAGGCTTCGAGCGAGGGCTCAACGCGGGTGACGATGGCTTTGTAGATGTTGCCCTTGCGCTGTTCGCGCCCTTCGATTTCGATTTCGTAGTCGAGGAGTTTTTGTCCGTCGACGATGGCCAAGCGGCGCTCTTCAGCTTGCGTGGCGTTGATCAGCATCCGTTTCATGATGCGTTCCTTCTTTAATCAGTGTCGGCCGGGCGGCGCAGTTTTTCTGATTGCGCGCGCACGACCGGTTTACGTTCTGACCCTCAAGGGGTCCCCGTTGCCGGAGCTGACGCCTGAAACGAAAGGAATTGCCGAAGATGATCGACCATTCAGCTGCGCGTGAGCACAGGAATGGGGATCGTGGCGCGTGGATGGGGCGAGTTCAAAGGTGTGCAGAGATTCATCCACTTCCGGGGGCTCCCCCCGGTGTCCAAGACAAACTGCCGGGCACAAGGCGTGACGACAGAGCCGGGCTTCGTGAGCCACTCCATCCATATCAGCAAAGTTCCGAACAACACAACCATCTCGCTTTGATCCGCCCAACAGCTCTTCAAAGCTGCTGGACTTGGGGTATTCCGTATCTGGGTTTCTGGGCGTCGGCCTGACCTCCGGGGTGGTTTGCCACTGTTGGCGTTGGCCTTCAGTCTGCAAGTTCGTGCCGGGGGTGGCATCGACCGTCTGGTTTGGCGTGGTGGTGGTGGACTAAACTCCTGTCTTCAGGAATTCATTTCCATTTGAATCAACCACTTACCGCCAATAGCCAGTGAATCACATTATAGGGGGCCAAACTGCGGCCACGGCACCTGCTGTCAAATGGTTGTTGGTGGATGACGAATCTGCCGGCCAACGACTGGACAATTTTCTGATGCGCCACCTCAAAGGGGTGCCCAAAACACACGTCTATCGCATCATCCGCAGCGGCGAAGTGCGCATCAACAAAGGTCGTGCCAGTGCAGAAACCCGGGTCGAAACGGGCGATGAAGTGCGTTTGCCACCTGTGCGAATTTCTGAAAAAGTCGCTGAAAAGGCCGCACGCCCGGCGCCAGGCCGTGAATTCCCGGTCCTTTTTGAAGACGACAGCCTGATGGCCATCGACAAGCCTGCCGGTGTGGCGGTGCACGGTGGCTCGGGTGTGAGCTTTGGGGTCATCGAGCAATTGCGCCAGGCCAGGCCGCAAGCCAAGTTGCTGGAGTTGGTGCACCGCCTGGACCGTGACACCAGCGGTATTTTGCTGGTGGCCAAAAAGCGCAGCGCCTTGAAAAACCTGCAAGACCAGTTCCGCGAGCGTGAAACCGGCAAGACCTATCTGGCCTTGGTCAAAGGCGATTGGCCCGCCAAACTCAAGGTGATTGACCAGCCCTTGCACAAATTTTTGCTGCCCGATGGCGAGCGGCGCGTGCGGGTGACTACAGCCGAAGACCCGGATGGCATGCGTTCCATCACCTTGGTCAAGGTGTCTCAGCGTTTGCCAGGGGCTACGCTGCTGGAGGTGACGATCAAGACCGGGCGCACCCACCAGATTCGGGTGCACCTGTCGTCGCAAGGGCACCCGATTGCCGGGGATGATAAATATGGTGATTTCGACTGGAATCGCCAAATTCAAAAACCAGGCAGCCAACCTGCGCTCAAACGCATGTTTTTGCACGCTTGGCGCTTGCAGTTCAAGCACCCGGTGACCGACGAGCGCGTGGCCCTGCAAGCCGATTTGCCGCCTGAATTGAAAGACTACATTTCACATGCCATCCCCCATGAATGATTTTCGGCCTCGCCAGTTTGACCTGATCGCATTTGATTGGGACGGCACCTTGTTTGACTCCACCGCCATCATCACGACCTGCATCCAGCGGGCGGTGGTCGATGTGGGCGGGGCGCAGCCCAGTCGTGAAGCTGCCTCCTATGTGATTGGCATGGCATTGATGCAAGCACTGGCCCATGCCGCGCCTGATGTGCCCAAAGACAAATACCCGGCCTTGGGTGAGCGCTACCGCCACCATTACCTGGCACATCAAAATGACATCAGCCTGTTTGAAGGGGTGCTGCCTTTGCTGGCCGACTTGAAATCACGCCACCACTGGCTCACGGTGGCCACAGGCAAAAGCCGTCACGGCCTCAATGAAGCCTTGCAGGCGGTGGAGCTGCGCCATGTGTTTGACGGCTCGCGCACGGCCGATGAGACGGCGGGCAAGCCCAGCCCCTTGATGCTGCATGAGTTGATGCGCGAGTTTGGCGTGGAACCAGAGCGCACCTTGATGATTGGCGACACCACGCACGACCTGCAAATGGCTCTGAACGCCGGTTGCGCCAGTGTGGGGGTGAGCTATGGGGCGCATGAACCCGATGCCTTTCATGCCTTGAAGCCTCGCCATGTGGCGCACAGTGTGCGTGATTTGCATGACTGGCTGCTGCAACACGCCTGAACAAGGAAACGTCTATGGAGCCGATGATCCCTTTGTGCAACAGCAAGGATTTGATCCATGGCGGTCGGGCGGTCCCTTTTGACATCGTGTATGCCGGACAGACTTGTCGCGCATTCGCCATTCGGTATCAGGGACAGGTGCATGCTTATCTGAACCGCTGTACGCATGTGGCCATGGAGATGGACTACCAACCCGATCGTTTCTTTGATAACACTGGCCGCTGGTTGATGTGCGCGACGCATGGCGCCACTTACCAGCCTGATACCGGTGCTTGTTCCGGCGGCCCATGCCGTGGAGGCCTGGTGAAAATTGACCTTTCAGAACGGGACGGGGTGGTTCACTGGCATACTGCCTACAACTTGAAACCCCTTGAATTTTGACCATGCAAGACCCTTTGGACAATGTGTCCCCAACTGCTGCGGCTGAACCTGCTGCTTCTTCAGTTGCAGCTACTGAGGCGACATCTGCACCTGGATGGGAGCGCAAATTGCTGGAGCAATTGGCGTTTGCCACACTGCGTGAGCAGCAAATAGCTCGGCGCTGGAAAGTCGGTTTGCGACTGGCTTGGTTGGTGCTGTTGGCGGTGGTCTTTTGGGTGGCCTTCAGTTACAACACGCCCACCAGCAACCCCAGCTTGCCGCATACGGCGATGGTTTCCATCCGTGGCGAAATAGGCTCGGAAGGTGAGGGCAGTGCTGAAAACGTCATGACAGCCATGCGCAATGCGCTGGAAGACTCCGGCTCGCAGGCTTTGGTGCTGTTGATCAATTCGCCGGGCGGCAGTCCTGTTCAGGCGGGCTTGATCAACGACGAAATTCACCGCCTCAAGGCGCTGCATAAAAAGCCCATCTATGCGGTGGTTGAAGAGTCTTGTGCTTCGGCGGCTTATTACATCGCGGCAGCGGCGGACAAGATTTATGTGGACAAAGCCAGCATCGTGGGCAGTATTGGTGTGCTGATGGATGGTTTTGGGTTTACCGGACTCATGGACAAGCTGGGCATTGAGCGGCGCTTGATGACCGCTGGCGTGAATAAGGGCTTTCTCGATCCATTCAGCCCCCAAACCGATGCGCAACGCAAACACGCTCAGGCCATGCTGGATCAGATTCATGCCCAGTTCATCAACGTGGTCAGAAAAGGACGCGGCGACCGCCTCAAGGAAACCCCTGAAATGTTCAGCGGTTTGTTCTGGAGTGGTCAGCAAGCCGTGGACATGGGATTGGCCGACAGTCTGGGCAGCCTTGATGGAGTAGCCCGCGATGTGGTCAAGGCGCCAGAAGTGGTGGATTACACCCGCCACGAAAACGTGGCCGAGCGGCTGGCCAAGCGCTTTGGCGCCGCCTTGGGTGAGGGCGCAGTCCATGCTCTGCGCTTGGGGGCCAATTTGCGCTGAGATTTGCAACGTCGGAGGGGGCGACCACCGACGTACAAAAGGCCTGTCCCTGTAGGTCGGCACTCGTCGAGTCTGACATCTTGGATGCACGATCCCGGCCATGAACGCTGCTGGGCGATGTTCATCAGCGCGTGGCCCTGTAGGTCGGCACTCGTCGAGTCTGACATCTTGGATGCACGATCCCGGCCATGAGCGCTGCTGGGCGATGTTCATCAGCGCGTGGCCTGGGTGGCTTAAGGCCCGATGGCGTAAACCGCTGGCGTGTGTCCGTCGGGGCCTTGCAGCCCCTTTTTCCATTGGGCTACCGAGTGGCTCTGAATACGTGCAGACGGCAAGGTCAGTCCGCTGGCGATGGCCAAGCGGGTGTTGCCTTGGAGGCTTTGCAGCAAACCATTGAGCATGGCGGCGTTGCGGTAGGGCGTTTCAATCCACAGCTGGGTCTGGCCTGTTTTAAACGCCAAGGATTCCAGTTGTTTGAGCCTCGCCCCGCGTTCGCTGGCGTCTTGCGGCAGATAACCCACAAAGGCGAAGTTTTGGCCGTTGAGCCCGCTGGCCGCCAAGGCCAGCAGCAAAGACACAGGCCCGACCAGTGGCACGACCGTCATGCCCAAATCGTGCGCGGCGCGCACCACAGAGCTGCCCGGGTCGGCCACCGCAGGCATGCCCGCTTCGCTGATCAAGCCGATGTCGTGCCCTTGCAGGGCGGCAGCCAGCAAAGGTTTGGCGTCAAAACCGGATTGGTGATCGCCCTTTTTGTGCACATGGCGCGGTAATTCGGTGATTTGCTGTTCGGCCAACGGGGCAATCAGCGGGTGTGACTCGCCCACGCGTTTGAGAAACGCCCGAGTCGTCTTGGCGTTTTCGCAAACCCAGTGCCGCAGGCACGCTGCCGCAGCCAATGTGGCGAGGGGCAGAACGTCGGAGATGGGGGCTTGCTCTGCGCAGCCAAAATCCAGCGGCGTGGGCACCAGAAACAAGCGGCCCTTGGTGTTTTGGGGGGCGGTCACAGCAGTTTCACTCCAGCCTGGCGCAGCATGCGTGCCGTGCGTATCAGTGGTAGACCGACCAGGGCGGTCGGGTCGTCGTTGTCAATGGATTCGAGCAGGGTGATGCCCAGACCCTCACTTTTGGCGCTGCCTGCACAGTCGTAGGGCTTTTCGGCCTGCAGGTAAGACTCGATTTCGTCGTCACTCAGGTCGCGAAACACCACCCGGACGGCGGCCAAATCGACCGATTCAAAGCCTGTGGCCAGGCAGACCACGGCCAAGGCGGTCTGGAAAATCACGGTTTGACCGCGCATTTGACGCAATTGCTGCACAGCACGCGCATGTTCACCGGGCTTGCCCAGGGGGTGACCTGCCAGGTCAGCGACTTGATCGGATCCAATCACCACCGATTCGGGATGTTTTTGAGCCACGGCCTTGGCTTTGGCCAAGGCCAGTCTCAGGGCCAGGCTGCGTGGTGACTCTTCTGCGGCGGGGGTTTCATCCACGTCCGGTGCTTCGACGGTGAACGGAATGCGCAGGCGCTCCATGAGTTCACGGCGGTAGCGCGATGTGGAGCCCAGAACCACGGTGCGGCTGATGGGGCTGGCATTGGTGGGGGAGGAAGGGGGGCTGGAGGAAATACTCATGGGGTGATTCTCTTACACTGCACGCATGGAAAAAAAGTTTGATCCCCAACACTTGGATGTTGTGGCGTTTGCCCGCGATGGGGCCGCTCTGGAAGGGCTGGGTGCTTTACAAGCCATGCCCCGCTTGTTGCAAGAGCAAGTACTTGGTGCGCTGCAGGCAGGACCTGTGGTCTGGCGGCTGGAGGGACGATCAGTGCCTCAATCCGGCGGCGCAGACCAGATCTGGCTCGAATTGGACGCTTCGGTGGCGTTGCCCATGCAATGCCAGCGTTGTCTGTCGCCTGTGCTCGAAACCGTGCAGGCCCAGCGGTCATTCCGTTTTGTGAGCGATGAAGCCACGGCTGCCGCGCTCGATGACGAGGCAGAAGAAGACATTCTGGTGATCAGCCGTGACTTCGATGCCTTGGCCCTGGTGGAAGATGAACTGATTTTGTCTTTGCCACTCGTGCCTTTGCATGAGGTGTGTCCTGAGCTTGTCCCCATGTCCGCTGTAGACCCCGAGTTTGAACAGGCGGCAGAGCGCCCCAACCCGTTTGGCGTGTTGGCAGGGCTGAAAAAGTCGACCTCCTGACGGAGTTGAATTACCTGGCTGGGCAAGGTCCTCGGCTTGGGCTATAATCAATGGCTTCGCTCAGTCTGACTGTGCGACATTGTCATCAACCAGAAGCTGCGTTGTATTTGCGCGGCCTCCACAAGCTTCCAAGGAGCCATCATGGCTGTTCAGCAAAACAAAAAATCGCCTTCCAAGCGCGGCATGCACCGTTCGCACAATGCACTGAATGTGCCCGGCATCGCGGTGGAACCCACGACAGGTGAAACTCATCTGCGTCACCACATCAGCCCTAACGGTTTCTACCGTGGTCGTCAGGTGTTGAAAAACAAATCTGAAGCCTGATCGGCGTCAGCCCTCAAGCCTCCAGAGGCCCGGCGCTACTTTTTAAGTAGCATCGGGCTTTTGTTTTTGTGGATTTTGTTTTGTACTTTCTGGTTTTGAGCCCAAGGATTCCATGACCTCGTCCACTTCAATCACTGTGGCAGTCGATTGCATGGGCGGTGACTTCGGTCCCCGCGTCACGCTGGCGGCCTGTCGTCGTTTTTTGTCGACCCATCCCGATGCACGTCTTTTGTTGGTAGGCCGTGCTGAGGCGCTCTCCGGTTTTGTGGACCCGCGTGCTGAAGCGGTTGCTGCCACCGAGGTGGTGGAGATGGATGATCCACTGGAAATTGCGCTGCGCAAGAAAAAAGACTCATCCATGCGCGTGGCCATTGAGCAAGTGCGCGATGGCAAAGCCGGTGCCGCGGTGTCTGCGGGCAATACGGGCGCCCTCATGGCGATTGCGCGTTATGTGCTCAAGACCATGGACGGTATTGACCGCCCGGCCATTGCGGGGCAGATGCCTAATTTCAAGGGTGGCGGCACCACCATGCTGGATTTGGGTGCCAATGTCGATTGCACACCCGAGCATTTACTTCAGTTTGCGGTCATGGGATCGGCTTTGGTGTCGGTGTTGCAAGACAAGCAGAATCCGACGGTCGGTTTGCTCAACATCGGTGAAGAGGCCATCAAGGGCAATGAGGTCATCAAAAAAACGGGTGAATTGCTGCGTTCCGCCGGAAATTCAGGGGATCTGAATTTCCATGGCAACGTCGAAGGCAATGACATTTTCAAGGGCACGGTCGACATCGTGGTGTGCGACGGCTTTGTAGGCAATGTGGCATTAAAGGCCAGCGAAGGTCTGGCGACCATGATTGGCGGCTTCTTGAAAACCGAGTTTTCGCGCAATATTTTCACGAAAATTGCTGCAATTTTGGCGTATCCGGTCTTATCTGCATTCAAAAATCGCGTGGACCATCGGCGCTACAACGGTGCGGCGTTATTGGGTTTGCGGGGTCTGGTGTTCAAGAGCCACGGCTCGGCCGACGAGATCGCTTTTGAGACGGCGCTGAACCGGGCTTATGATGCAGCCCGAAACCAATTGCTGGATCGCGTTCGTGAACGCATCGCGCATGCTGCCCCTTTATTGATGGGTGCGCAGGCCGATCGGGCAGAACCAGCGGTCACCACACCATGAGAATTTATTCCCGCATTCTGGGCACTGGCAGTTACCTGCCAGAAAAACGCCTAACCAACGCCGACCTGGCCGCCGAATTGGCGCAACAAGGCGTTGAAACTTCTGACGACTGGATTGTCGAGCGCACCGGCATCCGTGCCCGGCACTTTGCCGCCGACACTCAAGGCAGCAGCGATCTGGCGACCGAAGCCGCCCGAAAGGCTTTGACCGCCGCTGGCATTTCGGCCGATGAGTTGGACCTGATCATCGTCGCCACATCGACGCCAGACATGGTGTTTCCGTCTGTGGCAACCATGGTGCAGCACAAGTTGGGGACCGCAGGCTGCCCCGCATTTGATGTGCAGGCGGTGTGCAGTGGTTTTATTTATGCGTTGACGATTGCCGATTCAATGATCCAGTCCGGCTCAGTCAAGCGTGCCTTGGTGATCGGGTCCGAAATCTTCAGCCGCATCCTTGACTTCAAGGACCGCACCACATGCGTGCTGTTTGGTGACGGCGCAGGCGCTGTCATTCTTGAGGCTTCAGACCAGCCCGGCATTTTGGCCACCGACTTGCACGCCGATGGCAAATATAAAGACATTTTGTGCGTACCGGGTCATGTGAACCGTGGCGGCATTCTGGGCGATCCTGTCCTCAAGATGGATGGCCAGGCCGTCTTCAAACTGGCAGTGGGCGTGCTCGAAGAAACCGCCCGCGCCAGCTTGGCCAAGGCCAACATGACCGACGCGGACATCGACTGGTTGATCCCGCACCAGGCCAATATCCGCATCATGCAAAGCACGGCCAAGAAGCTCAAGATGACTGCCGACAAAGTCGTTGTGACGGTGGATCAGCACGGCAACACCTCCGCAGCTTCGATCCCCCTGGCGCTGGACACCGCCGTGCGTGACGGGCGCATCCAGCGCGGCCAGACCCTCATGCTCGAGGGCGTGGGTGGTGGTTTCACCTGGGGCTCGGTCCTCTTGCGTTATTGACCCGCTGTTGATTTGACAGGCCCGGGTCAGCGATGCGCGGCACGCTCACCCAGTTTCTTTCCAGATACTCCATTTGCACATGACCACATTTGCTTTTGTTTTTCCCGGCCAGGGCTCCCAATCGGTGGGCATGCTGGATGCCTGGGGTGACCACCCCGCGGTGCTCGAAACGCTTCAAGAAGCTTCTGACGCCCTGGGCGAAGACGTGGCCAAACTGATCCACGAAGGCCCCAAAGAGGCGCTGGCCATGACAACCAACACCCAGCCCGTGATGCTGGTGTCGGCCGTGGCCGCTTACCGCGCCTGGCTGGCCGAAGGCGGTGCC
Source organism: Limnohabitans sp. T6-5 (assembly GCF_003063315.1). Classification (GTDB taxonomy): domain Bacteria; phylum Pseudomonadota; class Gammaproteobacteria; order Burkholderiales; family Burkholderiaceae_C; genus Limnohabitans_A. The sequence continues at coordinate 783,372 of NZ_NERV01000001.1, read as the reverse complement.
AAGCCGTCCGTGGTGGCAGGACACTCGCTGGGCGAGTACAGCGCCCTCGTCGCTTCTGGCGTGCTGACGCTGGCGCAAGCTGCGCCGCTGGTGCGTCTGCGCGCCGCCGCCATGCAAGAAGCCGTGCCGGTGGGCGTGGGGGCGATGGCCGCCATTTTGGGCCTGGCCTCCGACAAAGTCATTGAGGGCTGCAAAGAAGCCCAGGCCACATTTGCCGCAGGCAGCGCCGAAGTGGTCGAAGCCGTGAACTTCAACGACGCGGCGCAAACCGTGATCGCGGGCAGCAAAGCCGCGGTGGACAAAGCCTGCGAAGTCCTCAAGGGCATGGGCGCCAAGCGCGCGCTGCTTTTGCCCGTGTCGGCCCCGTTCCATTCGAGCCTGATGAAGCCCGCCGCTGAAAAGCTGCGCGAGAAACTGGCCACCCTGACTCTGGGCGTGCCCCAGATCCCGGTGCTCAACAACATCGATGTGGCCATCGAAACCGATGCCGACCGCATCCGCGATGCGCTGTACCGTCAGGCTTTTGGCCCGGTGCGCTGGGTCGAGTGTGTGCAGGCCATCAAGGCCCGTGGGGTGTCCACCTTGGTGGAGTGCGGCCCGGGCAAGGTGCTGGCCGGCATGACCAAGCGCATCGATGCGGAATTGAACGGCGTGGCGCTTTACGACCCCTCCACCTTGGCCGAAGTGAAAGGACTCCTGGCATGAGCAACAAACAAGTGGCGTTGGTGACCGGCGCATCGCGCGGCATCGGGGCATCCATTGCCCTGCACCTGGCCCAACAAGGTTTTGTGGTCATTGGCACCGCCACCAGCGATGACGGCGCCGCCAAAATCAGCCAGGCCCTGTCGGCCTTCCCCGGCAGCCGCGGTGCCAATCTGAACGTGAACGACGCCGCCGCAGGCGAAGCCCTGATCGACGCCATTGTCAAAGAGCACGGCGGCTTGCAGGTGCTGGTCAACAACGCGGGCATCACCCGCGACACCCTGGCCATGCGCATGAAGGACGACGACTGGGATGCGGTGCTGGACACCAACCTCAAGGCGGTGTTCCGCATGAGCCGCGCCGTGATCCGCCCCATGATGAAGCAGCGTTATGGCCGCATCATCAGCATCACCAGCGTGGTGGGAGCATCGGGCAACCCGGGCCAAGCCAACTACGCAGCTGCCAAGGCGGGTGTGGCGGGCATGACCCGTGCGCTGGCCCGCGAGCTGGGCAGCCGCAACATCACGGTCAACTGCGTGGCCCCCGGTTTCATCGAAACCGACATGACCGCCAGCCTGCCCGAAGAACAACAAAAAGCCTTGTTGGGCCAGATTCCTCTGGGCCATCTGGGCAAACCCGAAGACATCGCGCATGCCGTGGCCTACCTGGCCGGAACGCACGCGGGCTATGTCACCGGTCAAGAATTGCATGTCAATGGTGGCATGTTCATGGCCTGATTTTCCGGAAACCCTTTCCGGACAGGTAAAATCTTCATTTTTCACAACCCTCAGAGGGACCCCATGAGCGATATCGAAGCACGTGTCAAAAAAATCATTGCTGAACAACTCGGCGTTGAAGAGTCACAAGTCACCAACGAAAAAGCCTTCGTGGCTGATCTGGGTGCAGACTCCCTGGACACGGTGGAATTGGTGATGGCACTCGAAGACGAGTTCGGCATCGAGATTCCTGACGAAGACGCAGAAAAGATCACGACTGTGCAAGCCGCGATCGACTACGCCCAAAGCAAGAAGGCCTGATCGACGATGACCCGGCGCCGCGTTGTTGTCACGGGTTTGGGATGCATCAGCCCCGTGGGCAACACGGTGGCCGATGCATGGTCCAACTTGCTTGCCGGCCAGTCCGGCATTGCTCCGATCACACGTTTTGATGCTTCAGCCATAGCCTGTCGGTTTGCGGGTGAAGTAAAAAACTTTGATCTCGAGTCCTACATCTCCACCAAAGAAGCGCGGACGATGGACCGCTTCATCCATTACGGTATTGCTGCGGCTACCCAGGCGATCAAAGACGCCGGTTTGCCAGCAGGTGATGCCTTGACGGAAGAAGAGGCCTGCCGCATTGGTGTTGTGATTGGTTCTGGCATTGGCGGCTTGCCGCTGATCGAAGAAACACATACTGAATATACGGCGCGCGGTGCGCGTCGCATTTCCCCATTTTTCGTCCCAGCCTCGATCATCAACATGATCTCGGGTCATGTGTCGATGCGCAGTGGTTTCAAGGGGCCTAATTTGGCCGTTGTCACCGCTTGCACCACGGGTTTGCATAGCATTGGCGAAGCCGGTCGTTTGATCGAATACGGCGATGCAGATGTGATGGTGGCTGGCGGCTCTGAAGCTTGCGTGTCTCCGCTGGGTGTGGGTGGCTTTGCGGCCATGCGCGCCTTGTCGACCCGTAACGACGACCCCACAGAAGCATCTCGGCCCTGGGACAAAGACCGTGACGGTTTTGTGCTGGGAGAAGGCGCTGGTGTGATGGTGCTCGAAGAGTACGAACACGCCAAAGCCCGCGGTGCCAAGATCTATGCCGAGCTGGGTGGCTATGGCATGAGCGCTGATGCCGGTCACATGACCGCACCCAGCATGGACGGCCCCCGCCGCGCCATGCTCAACGCCATGCGCAATGCCGGTGTCAATGCCGACCAGATCGACTATCTGAACGCCCATGGCACCTCCACACCACTGGGCGACATCAACGAAACCAATGCCATCAAGGCGGCCTTGGGCGACCACGCGTACAAAACCGTGGTCAGTTCCACCAAGTCCATGACCGGTCACCTCTTGGGTGGCGCGGGCGGCATTGAGAGCGTGTTCACAGTGTTGGCGCTGCACCACCAAAAAGTGCCGCCAACCATCAACCTGGTGAACCCGGACCCGGAGTGTGATCTGGACTACTGTGCCAACACGGCACGCGACATGAAAATCGATGTGGCCCTGAAAAACAACTTCGGTTTCGGTGGCACCAACGGCTCTCTGGTGTTCAAACGCATCTGACGAGCCTGACAGGTTCACGCCATGCACAACGCCCCACCTGTGGTTTACCCGGTGGGGCGTTTTGTTTGGGGCTGGGCATGGCTTGCACTGTGGGGCGGCATGGGGGCACTGGGTTTGTCTATCTGGCAAAGTATGGGTGCTGTCAGCAGCCTGCGCGTCATATGGGCCTGGACGGTCTGGGGCATTTGCTGGGTGCTGGCGTTGTGGTTGTGGGCGCGTGAGCAGACGCCTGATGGGCAGTTGGTATGGACGGGTGAGCAATGGTTTTGGCAGGATGCGCAGGGGGCCGAGTCGGCACTTGTTGTCCAGCTTCTGCTGGATGCTGGTAACGCCATGGTGGTGCGAATTCTCCCAGTCGTGGGTGCAAACCCGCATGCCATCCGCATTGCGTGGCTGTATCGGCAGCGGATGCCCCGGAATTGGCACGGTTTTCGATGCGCGGTATATTCGCGCCAACATGCACAGGATAAGCCTGCAAATTTTGTTCAGGATGTGTAAAACCCACTTGAACTTACATGCTCAGACGCAATTTACACATGCACTTCCGACAATGAATAGCACAAGGAGAAATGTGTGATCAGAAACAATTGGCTCAAAGCCTCGGCAGCAGTTTTGCTGAGTACATGCTTGGTGACCACTGGGGTGGTGATGACGCCAGGGGCTGCCATGGCGCAAGGCTCAGGTGCTGCCTTGCGAGGCTTGCCCGACTTCACTGAATTGGTGGAGCAAGTCGGTCCTTCTGTGGTCAACATCCGTACGCTTGAAAAAGTCCGTGCCAACGCCATTGGGCCAATGACGCCAGACGAAGAAATGCAAGAGCTGTTCCGGCGATTTTTCGGGGTGCCTTTGCCCAATGTGCCCAATGCCCCAAGACCAGGGCCACGCCAGAACCGCCCTCAGGAAGAGGCTCAGCCACGTGGTGTGGGTTCGGGGTTCATCCTGAGTGCAGATGGCTTCATCATGACCAATGCCCATGTGGTGGAGGGTGCCGATGAAGTGGTGGTGACGCTGACCGACAAGCGTGAATTCAAGGCCCGCATTGTGGGAGCAGACAAGCGCACCGATGTGGCGGTGGTCAAAATTCAAGCCACAGGATTGCCTGCCGTACGCGTGGGCGATGTCAGCCGACTCAAGGTGGGCGAGTGGGTCATGGCCATTGGGTCCCCGTTTGGTTTGGAAAACAGCGTAACGGCCGGTATCGTGAGCGCCAAGCAACGCGATACGGGTGAATATTTGCCCTTCATTCAGACCGATGTGGCGATCAATCCGGGCAATTCAGGCGGGCCACTGATCAACATGCGAGGCGAAGTTGTAGGTATTAACAGCCAAATCTATTCCCGCTCTGGCGGTTTCATGGGCATTTCTTTTTCCATTCCCATGGACGAGGCCATGCGCGTGAGTGAACAGCTGCGTTCCACTGGCCGCGTCAGCCGTGGGCGCATCGGTGTACAAATCGCGCCTGTGACCAAAGAGGTGGCCGAGTCGATTGGCTTGGGTAAAACGCAAGGTGTGCTGGTGCGCGGCGTTGAAGAAGGCTCGCCTGCTGAAAAGGCGGGCATTGAAGCGGGTGACATCATCACCCGTTTTGAGGGCAAAGCCATTGACAAGCCGGCTGATTTGCCGCGCGCGGTAGGCAATACCAAACCCGGAAGTCGGGTTGCCATTACTGTCTTTCGACGCGGTAAAACCCACGAATTGAACGTCATGGTGGCCGAGATTGAAGCAGAAAAGCAGATTGCCGCCTTGCCTGACAAAAAACCTCTAACAACGGCCGTGCAGTATTTGGGCTTGAGCGTTAGTGACTTGACCGATGCCTTGAAAAAAGAGTTTCGTGTACGCCGGGGGGTGCGCGTGGATGCGGTTGCCGAGGTGGCGTCACGGGCGGGTATCCGTGAGGGCGATTTGATTTTGGCAGTGGCCAATACAGAGGTTTCATCCGTCAAGGAATTTGAAGCCATCATGTCCCGAATTGACAAGACCCGTCCTGTCAGCGTACTGATCCGACGAGGCGATGGTGCGCAATATGTCTTGATTCGACCTGTCAATTGAGCCTCCTGATTTGTCAAGTGTCCTTGAGTTTTTTCGGGGTATTGGCCACTTGGGACACAACTGATAGGGGCGGTATTGAAAAAAAGCAGCCCTGCTCAAAAGACTTTTGAAGTTGGTGTTTGCTGACTTTATTCCCCGCTCATAACGAATTTGGATAAAATCAGCTGTCTTGACCGGGAATTGATGGCATAAAGCGCAGGTTTGGATTCACGATGCGGGATTCCAGACAGGTGTCCACTGATGATCCACAAGTTGTTCATAAAGATACCCGCAGGGTTGTGGGTAGCCTGTGTATAAAATCATGTTGCAAAGCAACAACGACCTGCCGAACTGGTTTTTGGGGCTGTGCGAACGGGGCAATTTGCCTACAATGAAGTCCCAACTATCGCAGTTGCCATAGATTGTTGGTTCAGGGCGCGTCACCACTCGACGCGCCCTTTTTTCTTTTACGGATCATTGATCCACAAATACTTGCAGACCTTCTTTGATGAATCACATCAGAAATTTTTCGATCATTGCGCACATTGACCATGGCAAATCCACGCTGGCCGATCGCTTGATTCAGCGCTGCGGAGGTCTGGAAGCCCGGGACATGGAAGCCCAGGTTCTGGACTCGATGGACATCGAGAAAGAGCGCGGCATCACCATCAAGGCACAGACGGCAGCACTCCATTACAAAGCCAAAGATGGGCAGGTCTACAACCTCAACCTGATCGACACGCCCGGTCATGTGGACTTCTCTTATGAAGTTTCGCGTTCGCTTTCGGCTTGCGAAGGCGCCTTGTTGGTGGTGGACGCCAGCCAGGGTGTGGAGGCCCAAACAGTGGCCAACTGCTACACCGCACTCGACCTGGGTGTGGAAGTGGTGCCGGTGCTCAACAAAATGGATTTGCCCAACGCCGACCCCGACAACGCGCGCAGCGAAGTCGAAGACGTGATCGGCATTGACGCGACCGACGCGATTCCGTGTTCTGCCAAAACCGGCATGGGCATTGAAGAAATCCTCGAAGCCGTGGTGGCCCGCATTCCACCGCCCAAGGGCAACCCCGATGCACCGTTGCGCGCCATGATCATTGACAGCTGGTTTGACAGTTATGTCGGCGTGGTCATGCTGGTGCGTGTGGTCGATGGCCAGTTGCTCAAAAACGAGCGCATCAAGATGATGGCCAGCAACGCCGTTTACGAAGCGGGTAGCTTGGGTGTTTTCACCCCGGCCAATGAACCCCGTCAGTTGCTCAGGGCAGGTGAGGTGGGTTACATCATCGCGGGCATCAAGGAGTTGCAGGCGGCCAAGGTCGGCGACACCGTAACGCTTGAAAAGAAGCTGCCCAACAACTTGGGTCCTGCTACAGACGCCTTGCCTGGTTTCAAGGAAATTCAGCCCCAAGTGTTTGCTGGCCTGTACCCGACCGAGGCCAACCAGTACGACGCGTTGCGCGATGCACTCGAAAAGCTCAAGCTCAACGATGCCTCGCTGCACTACGAGCCCGAAGTGTCGCAAGCACTGGGCTTTGGTTTCCGCTGCGGTTTTTTGGGCTTGCTGCACATGGAGATCGTGCAAGAGCGCCTGGAGCGCGAGTTCGACCAGGACCTGATCACCACCGCGCCCAGTGTGGTCTACGAAGTGGTCAAGCCCGATGGTGAAGTCATCATGGTTGAGAACCCCTCCAAAATGCCCGATCAGGGCAAGTTGCAGGAAATCCGCGAGCCGATCGTCACCGTGCACTTGTACATGCCGCAAGACTATGTAGGCCCGGTCATGACCTTGGCCAACCAAAAGCGCGGTGTGCAGATGAACATGGCGTATCACGGTCGCCAGGTCATGCTGACCTATGAAATGCCGCTGGGCGAGATCGTCCTGGACTTCTTTGACAAGCTCAAATCGGTCAGCCGGGGTTACGCATCCATGGACTACGAGTTCAAGGAGTTCCGAGCTTCGGATGTGGTGAAGGTCGACATTTTGCTGAACGGCGAGAAGGTTGATGCGCTGTCCATCATCGTGCACCGCACGCAGGCCCAATACCGTGGCCGTGCCGTGGCTGCCAAGATGCGCGAGATCATTTCACGTCAGATGTTTGACGTGGCGATTCAAGCCGCCATTGGCGCCAACATCATTGCCCGTGAAAGCATCAAGGCTTTGCGCAAAAACGTTCTGGCCAAGTGTTACGGTGGTGATATTTCGCGTAAACGCAAGCTGCTGGAAAAGCAGAAAGCGGGTAAAAAACGCATGAAACAGATTGGTTCGGTCGAGGTGCCACAAGAGGCGTTTTTGGCCATTTTGCAGGTGGAAGATTGATGCAGTTTTTAACGTCTTTGGTGTTGGCCGCTTTTGTGGGCTATGCCGGTGCTTGGTATATGGGCTTCATTGAGGGCAACTTTGCGCTGCTCTTGTTGCTGGCCTCCGTGGTGACGGGCATTTATTGGCTGGCCGAGCGTTTTGTGTTTTTGCCCAGGCGCCAGCAGGCAGTGGCCCGTCTGCAAGCTGAAACGGCCAGACGCCGGGCTGAGCTGTCCAAAATGGGCATAGATAAAGTAGACACGGACATTCAGGAAGCCAGCGACAAGCTGCTCATGCAACCTTGGTGGCTCGACTGGACTGCCGGGCTGTTCCCGGTCATCGTGGTGGTGTTCATCTTGCGCTCTTTCCTGTTCGAGCCGTTCAAGATCCCTTCCGGCTCAATGATCCCGACGCTGCAAATCGGCGACCTGATTTTGGTGAATAAATTCCATTACGGCATCCGCCTGCCTGTGGCCAACATCAAAATCACGCAAGGCTCGCCAGTGCAACGCGGCGATGTGATGGTTTTCCGCTTCCCGCCCAAGCCCACGGTGGACTACATCAAGCGTGTGGTAGGTGTGCCTGGCGATGAGGTGGCGTATCTGAACAAAAAGCTCACCATCAATGGCAAAGAGCTGCCCATCCAGGCCTTGCCCGACTTTTTTGACGACTCGACCATGCGGTATTTCAAACACCGAAGCGAGACCTTGGGGGCCAAACCGCACGAAAACATTCAGGATGACGAGCGTCCGGCTTTCGTGCCTGGCGCCGACCAGTTCGCCGGCCGCGAAAATTGCAACTACACCGTGGAAGGTGTGACCTGCAAGGTGCCCGCAGGGCATTACTTCATGATGGGCGATAACCGCGACAACTCTCTCGATTCACGTTACTGGGGTTTCGTGCCCGATGCCAACATTGTGGGCAAAGCCTTTTTCGTGTGGATGAACTTTGGCAACCTCAAGCGCATTGGCGCTTTTGACTGAGGTGAGCGTGGCCACATCTCCCGCCCTGACTGAATTGCAAATCCGCTTGGGCTACGCCTTTCGGCAGCAGGGTCTGCTGCAGCAGGCCGTGACCCACCGCAGCTTCAGTGCTGACCACTACGAGCGGTTGGAATTTTTGGGTGACTCGGTGTTGAACCTTTCGGTGTCGCACATGTTGTATGCCCAGCTGACAGCGATGCCTGAAGGTGATTTGTCGCGTGTGCGGGCCAACCTGGTCAAACAAGATACGCTGCATCAATTGGCCAAGGCCTTGGACATCTCTTCTGTGATGCGTCTGGGCGAGGGTGAAATGCGCTCGGGTGGGCAAAACCGGCCCTCTATCCTGGCCGACGTGCTTGAAGCCATCATCGGTGCCGTCTATTTGGACGGCGGCTACAAAGACGCGCAAGCCTTGGTCGAACGCCTGTTCGCCCAGGTCGACATCAAACCCGACATGCAGGCGGTGGGCAAAGACCCCAAGACCGAGCTGCAAGAGTGGCTGCAAGGGCGCAAGCTCGCACTGCCCAAATACACCGTGGTCGGCACCTCCGGCGCGGCGCACCGCCAACAATTCGAAGTCTCTTGCGAAGTGACCGAATTGCGCCAAACCCAGCAAGGCTCGGGCGCATCGCGTCGCGCGGCCGAACAAGCAGCGGCAGCCGCCATGCTGCAGACCCTGAAATCTGAAAGCGCCGCATGAGCACCGACAAGAAAACGCCTGAAACTGAACGCACGCCGCAAGAACAAACCATGCGCCGTCCCGTGCAAATAGCGGGCGTGACCATTCAGCCACGCGATGCGTCCGAAGACGCTGCCTTGCCCCCGGTCGCTGCCGCCCCCTCGCCTGTGCCGGTGGAAGGCCCGCGCTGCGGCCTGGTGGCCATTGTGGGCAAGCCCAACGTGGGCAAATCCACCTTGCTCAACGCCTTGGTGGGCCAAAAAATCAGCATCACCTCGCGCAAAGCCCAAACCACGCGCCACCGCATCACCGGCATCCGCACCCAAGGCGCGGCCCAGTATGTGTTTGTCGACACGCCCGGTTTTCAGACCATCCACGGTACTGCGCTCAACAAGTCGCTCAACAAAACCGTGGTCGGTGCGGTGAGTGATGTGGATTTGGTGTTGTTCGTGGTCGAGGCGGGCAGCTTCACCACGGCCGATGCCAAAGTGCTGGCCCTGCTCAAGCCCGGTATCCCGGTCTTGCTGGTGGCCAATAAGCTCGACAACGTGCACCGCCGTGGCGACATCGCGCCTTGGCTGCAAAGCATGCAAGAGCGCCACGCTTTCACCGAGTTTGTACCCATGTCCGCCAAGCAGCCCAAGGACATCGTGCGCTTGCTCGACATTTGCGAAAAATACCTGCCCGAGCAGCCCTGGTGGCATGCCGAAGACGAACTCACTGACCGCAGCGAGAAGTTCCTTGCCAGCGAAATGGTGCGCGAAAAACTCTTCCGCCTGACGGGTGACGAGCTGCCTTACACCTCCACCGTGGTGATTGACAAGTTCGAAGAAGAAGCCGGTCGCACCGCCAAGCGCATGCTGCGCATTGCGGCCACCATCGTGGTCGAGCGGGAAGGCCACAAGGCCATGGTGATCGGTGACAAGGGTGAAAAACTCAAACGCATCGGCACCGAGACTCGGGTCGAGCTGGAAAAGCTGCTGGACGCCAAGGTGTTCATTGAGCTGTGGGTCAAAGTCCGCTCCGGCTGGGCCGACGACGAAGCGCGCGTGCGCAGCTTCGGTTACGAGTAACGCCTGCTTCAATGGCCACCCAGCGGATCGCAGACGAGCCAGCCTATGTGCTGCACCGCTACGACTGGAGCGAAACCAGCCTGATCCTCGAAGTCTTCACCCGCCACCATGGACGGGTGGCTTTGGTGGCCAAGGGGGCCAAGCGTCCAACATCGAGTTTTCGGCCTGTGCTGCTGCCTTTGCAGCCTTTGTCGCTGGCTTTTGGGGGCGACGGCGATATCCGCACGCTCAAATCTGCCGAATGGGTGGGCGGGCACGTCATGCCCACGGGCGAGGCACTGCTGTCGGGCTATTACCTCAATGAATTGCTCATGCGCCTGACGGCGCGAGACGACCCCCATCCGCAATTGTTCGAGGTTTATGCCGCAGCCGTGCGTTTGCTGGCCAGTGGCGACCCCGATGCCCTGCAATGGGCCTTGCGGGCGTTTGAGCTGCTGCTGCTCAAAAACATGGGCTTGCTGCCCGCCCTCAACTTGCAAACCTTGACGCTCAAGCCCCTGGAGCTAGAAGGTTTTTACACCCTGGTGCCCGAAGCCGGACTGCAATGGGTGCCCGACGACAGCAGACACGCCTTGTGCGGCGCGCAATGGCTAGCGCTGCAAGCTGCGCTTGATGCTCCCAGACCCTTGGCTGCTTTGCTGCGCGAATGCGCTGACCTGCTGGGGCCGCTGCAGCGGCCCTTGCGCCTCATGCTCAACTACCATTGCGGTGTGGGCGCTTTGCGCACCCGCCAAATGATGCTGGACCTGCAAACCCTATGACCCATTCCAATTCTTGCGTGGCCCTGTCGGTCAACGTCAACAAAGTCGCGCTGCTGCGCAACTCCCGCCACCTGGGCATCCCGAGCGTTGTCCGCGCAGCCGAGCTGTGCCTGCAAGCGGGCGCCAACGGCATCACCATCCACCCTCGACCCGATGAGCGCCACATCCGCGCGAGCGACGTGCCTGAGCTCACCGCCTTGATGAAGGCCTGGCCTGACCGCGAGTTCAACATCGAAGGCAACCCCTTCCATAACCTGATGGACCACGTGCGTGCTGTGCGCCCGCATCAGGTGACCTTTGTGCCCGACAGCGAAGGCCAGTTCACCAGTGACCATGGTTGGACTTTTCCGCAAGACGCCGAGCGCCTGAAACCCCTGATCGACGAATGCAAGGCGCTGGGTGTGCGCGTGAGTCTGTTCATGGACCCGCTGCCGGAGCAAATGGCCGCCGCCCGCGCTGTGGGCGCTGACCGGGTGGAGCTTTACACCGAGCCCTATGCGGCCACCTGGGGCACGCCAGAGAACGCCGCACAGCTGCAGCGTTATGCCGATGCGGCAGCGGCGGCTTTGCAGGTGGGCCTGGGCCTGAACGCCGGGCACGACCTGAACCGCGACAACTTGCCTGCCTTTGTGGCTGCCGTAAAAGGCTTGCAAGAAGTCTCGATTGGCCACGCCTTCATGGCCGATGCGCTGGAGATGGGTTACGCCGCCACGGTGCAAGCCTACATCGGTCTGTTGGTTAAGGGTTGAGTGTTCAGCGTTCAGCGTGAAGAGATCAACGCCCAACGCCCAACGCCCAACGCCCAACGCTCAACGCTCAACGCTCAACGTTCAACCCCAAAAACATGATTTACGGCATCGGCACCGACATTTGCGACATCCGCCGCATCAAAACCAGCTTGGACCGGCACGGCGAGCGCTTTGCCGCCAAGGTGCTGAGCGACGCCGAGATGGCCACCTGGAAAGCCCGCAGCGCCCGCTGGCCCGAGCGGGGTGTGCGCTACTTGGCCACACGGTTTTCGGCCAAAGAGGCTTTCAGCAAAGCGATTGGCTTGGGCATGCGCATGCCCATGACCTGGCGGCTGTGTGAGGTGGGCAAGCTGCCCAGCGGCCAGCCGGTCATCGTGTTACACGGTGTTTTGAAAGAATGGTTTGAGGCCAAGGGCCTGCAAGCGCACATCACAGTGACCGACGAGTCCGAATACGCCGCGAGTTTTTGCGTGGTCGAAACCCTAGACCCATCGCACCCTTGATTTGCCGCGCAGGCGCCCCACCTTGAATGGAATCCCCATGACACTGCACGCCCCCCTGATCATCGACATTGAAGGCCAAGAACTGACCGACGTGGACCGCCTTCGCCTAGTGCACCCGCTGGTGGGCGGCATGATCCTGTTTGGCCGCAACTGGCAAAGCCGGGCGCAGCTCACCGACTTGTGTGCCGACATCAAAAGCATCCGTCCAGACCTCTTGATCGCGGTCGACCACGAAGGCGGTCGCGTGCAGCGCTTTCGCACCGACGGCTTCACCCATTTGCCGCCCATGCGCGCTTTGGGTGAACTCTGGTCGCAAGACGACAAAGGTCAACCCGGTTCGGGTGTGCTCAAGGCCTGCGAAGCGGCCACTTCGGCGGGCTTTGTGCTGGCCAGCGAACTGCGCGCTTGTGGCGTCGATTTCAGCTTCACGCCCGTGCTCGACCTCGACCACGGCGAAAGTGGCGTCATTGGCGACCGTGCCTTCGCCCGCGACCCGCGTGTGGTCAGCCTGCTGGCACGCAGCCTGATGCAGGGCCTTCTGCAAGCGGGCATGGGCAACTGCGGCAAACATTTCCCCGGGCATGGCGCCGTCAAGGCCGACTCGCACATAGCGCTACCGGTGGACAAGCGCAGTCTCAAAGCCATCCTGGCCGACGACGCCCAGCCCTACCGCTGGCTCACCAGCGTGCTCACGGCCGTGATGCCTGCGCATGTGATCTACAGCAAAGTGGACAGCCGCCCGGCAGGCTACTCGCCGCGCTGGCTGCAAGACATCCTGCGTGCGCAGTTGGGCTTTCAGGGCGTGGTCTGCACCGACGACTTGTCGATGGCTGCCGCCCGCCAGTTGGATGGCCGCACCCTCAGCTACACCGAAGCGGTGATCACCGCACTCCAAGCCGGTTGCGACCTGGCCCTGCTGTGCAACCGCTCGGCGGTGAATGGCGGCGCAGAGCTGGACGAGGTGCTCGACCAACTGGCCGAGGCCCAACTCAAAGGCCGCTGGACGCCTAATGAAATCAGCGAAGAGCGCCGTTTGAACCTCTTGCCCCGATCGCCCGCCTGCCCTTGGGATGATTTGGTGCGCTCTGCCGACTACATGCAGGCACTTGACCGCTTGCCTTGAAACGAAGGAATTCGATGAACTGGATTGCACGCATCTTCATGGGCCTGCTCGGCCTGGGTTTTCTGGTGGCCTTGCTTTTTGGCTTGCTCTGCTACATCGTTTACGCGACGGTTCGTTGGCTGTTGACGGGCCGCAAACCCCAGGTGGTGATGGTCTGGCAGCAGTTCAATGCCATGCGCCAGGGTTTCAAACAGGGTGGTTTCCGTGCAGGTTCCGGACAAGGCTTTGAGCCGCCCAGAGGTCAAGGTGCCCCATTTGCCCATGACGACCAGGTGGTGGATGTTGAGGTGCGCGAGGTGGTGGACGACGCGCCCCGACTGCCGCCACGACAGCAGGGCTGAACCCCAGAAAACGACAAACCCGGCCTTGGCCGGGTTTGTTTTTAGAGCCTTGTGTGCTTATTCCTGCACGTGGCGCAGGGCCGGGAACAGGATCACGTCGCGGATGCTGGCGCTGTCGGTCAGCAGCATCATCAGGCGGTCGATGCCGATGCCGCACCCGCCTGCAGGGGGCATGCCGTATTCGAGGGCACGCACAAAGTCGTGGTCGTAGTACATGGCTTCGTCGTCGCCGTCGTCTTTGGCCGCCACCTGGGCTTGGAAGCGTGCGGCCTGGTCTTCGGCGTCGTTCAGCTCGCTGAAACCGTTGCCGAACTCGCGGCCGGTGATGTAGAGCTCAAAGCGCTCGGTCACTTCAGGGCGCGTGTCGTTGGCGCGGGCCAGCGGTGAGATTTCGGTGGGGTGCTCCATGATGAAGGTGGGCTCCCAGAGCTTGTCTTCCACGGTTTCTTCAAAGTAAAACACCTGCAGGCTGGCCAGGCTGCGGGTGGACAGCTTGTTTTTTTCTTCGTTCATGCCCAGCTTTTTCAGGGCGTTGGTCAACCACTCGGCGTTATCCACGTTGTCACCCGCTTCGGTGTGCTTGACGATGGCTTCGCGGATGGTCATGCGGGCGAAAGGCTTGTTCAGGTCTACAGGCTTGCCGTTGTAGGTCAAATCCAGCGTGCCTGCGGCGGTCATGGCCGCGTCGCGGATCAGGCTTTCGGTGAAGCTCATCAGGTCCTGGTAGTTCCAGTACGCCGCGTAGAACTCCATCATGGTGAACTCGGGGTTGTGGCGCACCGAGATGCCTTCGTTGCGGAAGTTGCGGTTGATCTCGAACACGCGCTCAAAGCCGCCCACCAGCAGGCGCTTGAGGTACAGCTCGGGCGCGATGCGCAAAAACATCTCTTGCTCGAGCGCGTTGTGGTGCGTCACAAAGGGCTTGGCGTTGGCACCACCGGGAATGGGGTGCAGCATGGGCGTTTCGACTTCGAGGAAGCCGTGCTTGACCATGAACTCGCGGATGCCGCTCACGGCCTTGCTGCGGACCACAAAGCGCTTGCGGGCGGCTTCGTCGGTCATCAGGTCCACGTAGCGCTGGCGGTATTTGACTTCTTGGTCGGCAATGCCATGGAACTTGTCGGGCATGGGGCGCAGGCTCTTGGTGAGCATGCGGATGCTGGTGGCGTGGATCGACAGTTCACCCGTGCGGGTCTTGAACAGGTGGCCTTCCACGCCCACGATGTCGCCCAGGTCCCAGTGCTTGAACAGGGCATACAGGTCTTCGCCCACATCGTCGCGGGTCACATACACCTGGATGCGGCCTGTGGCGTCTTGCAATGTGGCAAAGCTGGCCTTGCCCATCACGCGCTTGAGCATCATGCGGCCCGCGACTTTGGCGGTGGTTTTGGCCACGCCTTCGCCGTTCAGTTCTTCAGCGGCTTTCTCGCCGTGGGCCTGGTGCAGGTTGGCCGCGTGGTGTTCGGGCTTGAAGTCGTTGGGGAAGGCGACACCTTTGCCGTCGGCTTGCGCCTGGCGCATGGCTTTGAGCTTCTCGCGGCGCTCGGCGATCAGTTGGTTTTCATCCTGGGGCGCTGGGGTGGGCGCGGCAGCGGCAGAGGCGTTGGCAGTCGTGTCGGACATGGCGAGGGTGCAGTTGGGGCCGAGGTGACTGGCGCCACCCGATCCGGGGTTGTGGGGTGCGCGCAGGCGCAAAGCCCTCTATTTTAAGAGTTTGCGGGCGGTTTCCCGTTTGCGGCGTCATCAGAAGTTGGCGCGACCAGATCGCCAATCAGCTCCAGCCGCAACATGGGCTCTTGCAAAGCGAACAGGCGGTATTTCATGGCCAGGGGCAAAGGCAGCAGCTCGCCGTAGCGGTTGGATAGCCAGCTGCAGTCTTGCAGGCGCCAGGCTTCGTTCCAGTGGGGGACCTCGCTGGCTTGGGCACTCAGGTTTTGCAAGGCCGCATGCATCTGCCCAGAAAGGTGTTGCAGGTGCTCCGGCACGGGCAAGCTGGGCTCAGGGGGCAGAGCCTGCACTTGGCCACGCCACAGACCGTCGCTGCGTTGTTCGGTGCTTTGGATCTGAAAGCGTTCCACCCCTCTGCACCACACCATCACGAGGCCCGCCTGGGGCCGCTCGATGCGTTCAATCTGCACCCGCGTGCCAATGGGCTCGAACCGCTCGGCGGCTGCGCCCGGGCGGTGTACCTCGCGCCCCTGGGTCAGGGTGACCACGCCAAAGCCGGTACTTTGTCGCTCGCATTCGCCAATCATTTGCAGATAGCGCAGCTCGAACAGTTGCAAAGGCAGCAAAGCACCTGGAAACAGCACGGTGCTCAGGGGAAACAGCGGCATTGACGCCAAGGCTGCAGAGGGTGGGGTGGCGGAGTCAGGCATCTGGGTATCATCGCATGAGCAGGAGAAAAGCAATGTGGTTTCAGATGGTCAATATGGTGTTGGATGTCGTGGCGGGCTTGGTCGCAGGCACCTGTTTGCTGCGGTTCTTGATGCAGTGGCAGCGCATTTCCTTCAATCAACCTTTGGGAAACTTTGTTTTTGCGATGACGGACTGGCTGATCCTGCCTTTGCGCAAGGTCATTCCGGCCTGGTCGACTTGGGATTTATCGAGCCTGGTGGGTGCCTGGTTGGTCAAGGTGGTGCAGTTTCTGCTGCTTTGGCTGCTTGCGGGCGGGCGCGGGGCTTTGGGCATGTTGCCCTTGGTCAGCTTGATCGGTTTGGCTCAGTTGGTGGTATCGGCCCTGAGTGCACTGGTCCTGGTCTTGGCCGTCATGTCCTGGGTGAACCCCGGCTCGCCCATGCACGCACTGGCTGGGCGCTTGTGTGAGCCGTTTTTGCGCCCATTCCAGCGCCTTGTGCCATTGATTGGCGGCATGGATTTATCGCCGATCGTAATGTTGCTTTTGCTGCAAATGGCTGGTTTGTTGTTGTCAGGCTTGCAGATGAGTTTGATGTTCTGATCTCCAAATTGCAGGAATCAGAAGTTTGTCGGGGTCTTCGACCGCCGACCGACAAAAAACCTGCCCGCCCTGTCCGTTGCTCGGTTGCTCGTAGGTCGGTACTCGAAGAGTCCGACATTTGATGGTTGGCAGGTCTACGCATCAAGCGTCCACCGTGCCCCCCACGACAAAGGCCCTCTTGCGAGGGCCTTTGTCGTGGGGCAAGAACGCTTCGCTCAGCTCACCGCATCGGCGGGTTGGCGTTGCAGCATGGCCAGGGTGCTGGCGATGGTTTTGCGCAGTTCGCGGCGGTCGCAGATGAAGTCCACGGCACCCTTGGTTTGCAGGAACTCGGCGCGCTGGAAGCCTTCGGGCAGGGTCACGCGCACGGTGCTTTCGATCACGCGGGGACCGGCAAAGCCGATCAAGGCTTTGGGCTCAGCAATCACCACGTCGCCCAAGAAGGCAAAGCCCGCAGACACGCCGCCCATGGTCGGGTCGGTCAGCACGCTGATGTAGGGCAGGCCCTTTTTGGCAAGACGGGTCAAAGCGGCGTTGGTCTTGGCCATTTGCATGAGCGAGAGCAGGCCCTCTTGCATGCGGGCACCGCCCGTGGCTGTAAAGCAGACAAAGGGCACTTTTTGCGCGATGGCGGTTTCGATGCCGCGCACAAAGCGCTCGCCGACCACCGAGCCCATGGAGCCGCCCATGAAGTCAAATTCGAAGCAGGCCGCGACCAGCTCAATGCTGTGCACCGCACCGCCCATGACCACCAGTGCATCGGTTTCGCCGGTGTTGTCCATGGCTTCTTTGAGGCGTTCGGGGTATTTGCGGCTGTCCTTGAACTTGAGGGCATCCACCGGCACCACTTCCTGGCCGATTTCGTAGCGGCCTTCGCCGTCCAGGAAGCCGTTCAGGCGGGCGCGGGCGCCCATGCGCAGGTGGTGCGAGCAGCTGGGGCAGACGTTCTGGTTTTCTTCGAGGTCGGTCTTGTAAAGAACGGTCTCGCAGCTGGGACATTTGACCCACAGGCCTTCAGGCACTTGGCGTCGATCAGCCGGGTCGGTGTGCTGGATTTTTGGGGGGAGTAGTTTTTCTAGCCAACTCATGAGGGTTCTCCTTCAGGGGCGAATTATCGTCGAAACGCTTTTGGTAATTTTGGCAGGTTGACGGTGCGCAACATCAGGCGTCGAGTGCTTGGCGGATGTCCGAGAGGAATTCACTCGCCACGGCGTTGATGCGGTCTGCCGGGGCGGCGTCGATCAGCTGGATCAGGCGCGAGCCAATCACCACTGCATCCGCCACGCGGCTGATGGCTTTGGCCGTCTGCGCGTCACGGATGCCAAAGCCCACGCCCACCGGCACGCTGACGTGCTGGCGGATGCGCGGCAGCATGGCCTCGACCGCGTCGGTATCGAGCGTGCCCGAACCCGTCACGCCCTTGAGCGACACGTAATAAACGTAGCCGCTGGCCACCTGGGCCACTTGTTGCATGCGCTCGTCGGTGCTGGTGGGGGCCAGCAAAAAGATCAGGTCCATGCTGTGGGCGCGCAGTTTGGCGGCAAATTCCACGCATTCTTCGGGCGGGTAGTCCACGATCAGCACACCGTCCACACCGGCAGCCGAAGCGTCGCGGATGAAGCTGTCGGTGCCGTGCTTTTGGTCGTAGCGTTCCACCGGGTTGGCGTAGCCCATCAGCACCACAGGGGTGGTGCTGTTGGTCTGGCGGAACTCGCGCACCATGGCCAGCACCTGCACGGTGCCAATGCCCAGCGCCAGCGCTTTGTCACCGGCTTTTTGGATGACTGGGCCGTCGGCTGAAGGGTCAGAAAACGGCACCCCCAGCTCGATGATGTCGGCCCCGGCTTGGGCCATGGCGTGCATCAGGGGCACGGTGGTGCCCGCTTGCGGAAAACCGGCCGTGACATACGGGATCAGGGCTTTGCGGCCCTGGGCTTTGAGGGCGGAGAGGGTGGCGTCGATGCGGCTCATGATGGGTTTGGCCTTAAGCGTTGAGTGTTGGGCGTTGGAGGGTGTTTGGCAAGGCGCATCACGCTTTACGCTGAACGCTGAACGGTGATGCCTTTGACCGACTGGCCTTGGCAGCTGGGGCGGCAGAAAAAGTCGGCGTTTGACAAATCGGCCACGGTGCCGATGTCCTTGTCGCCACGGCCCGACAGGTTGACCAGGATCGACTGGTCAGCGCGCATGGTTTTGGCCAGCTTCATGGCGTAGGCCACGGCGTGGCTCGACTCCAGCGCCGGGATGATGCCTTCGGTGCGGCACAGGTAGTGGAAGGCTTCGAGCGATTCTTTGTCGGTGATGCCCACGTACTCGGCGCGGCCAATGTCCTTCAAGAACGCATGTTCGGGGCCGACGCCAGGGTAGTCCAGACCGGCGCTCACGCTGTGCGTCTCAGTGATCTGACCATTCTCGTCTTGCAGGATGTAAGTGCGGTTGCCATGCAGCACGCCGGGGCTGCCCAGTTGCAGCGAGCACGAGTGCTTCCCCGAGTCCATGCCTTCGCCTGCGGCTTCCACACCGATCAGGCGGGTGTTTTCGTGGGCGATGTAGGGGTAGAAAATGCCCATGGCGTTGCTGCCGCCGCCCACGCAGGCGATCACTGCGTCGGGTTGCTCCTCAGCCATCTTGAGCGACTTGAACATCTCGGGCATTTGCGTGAGGCACTCTTCACCGATCACGCTTTGGAAGTCGCGCACCATCATGGGGTAAGGGTGCGGGCCGGCCACGGTGCCGATGATGTAGAAGGTGTTGTCCACATTGGCCACCCAGTCGCGCATGGCTTCGTTCAGGGCGTCCTTGAGCGTCTTGCTGCCCGACTCGACCGGGATCACGGTCGCGCCCAACAGCTTCATGCGGTACACGTTGGGGCTTTGGCGTTTGACGTCTTCACTGCCCATGTACACCACGCACTCCAGCCCGTAACGGGCGCATATGGTGGCGGTGGCCACGCCGTGCTGGCCTGCACCCGTCTCGGCAATGATGCGCGGCTTGCCCATGCGCTTGGCGAGCATGGCCTGGCCGATGGTGTTGTTGATTTTGTGCGCGCCGGTGTGGTTGAGGTCTTCGCGCTTCAAGAAGATTTGCGCCCCCCCCATTTCTCGGCTCATGCGTGCGGCGTGGTAGATGGGCGAGGGGCGGCCCACAAAGTGCGCCAACTCGGACTTGAATTCGGCGATGAATTCAGGGTCGTGCTGGTACTTGGCGTAAGCGTCTTTCAGCTCGTTGATGGCGTGCGTCAGGGTTTCGCTGACAAAGCTGCCGCCATAAACGCCGAAATGGCCTTTGAGGTCAGGTTGTTGGTATTCGAACATGTGATGGAACTCAGTTAGGGGGCAAGGCCGCTCAGTGATTGAGCCAGCGTTCAAGCGCTGTCAACAGCGGTGAGACGAACCTGCGGAAGTGGTTTACAAGGAGTGATCGTTGTCTGCGGTGCGCACCGCCTGGACAAACTGCTGCATTTTGGTGACATCTTTCAGGCCTTTGCCTGCTTCGATGCCCGAGCTCACGTCAACGGCCAGTGACAGGCCGTGTGAGCGCAGTGTCCGAATGCCATCGGCCACGTTTGCAGGTGTGAGTCCACCAGACAAAACGAGGTGAGCATTGACGTTTGGTGGCAGCAGTGACCAATTGAATGTTTTCCCGCCCCCGCCGTATCCGTCGACATGCGCGTCGAGCAAGAGGGCCTGGGCTTGCTGGTGAAGAAGCGCAAATTCTAGCAAGTCGAAGTCGGCGACCTCGGACAGGGGGATTCGGGCCGCTTTGAGGTGCGGGCGGCCCGTGCGTTGGCTCATGGCTTCGCAAAATTCGGGCGGCTCATCCCCATGAAACTGCAGCAAGGCCCCTGACACGGCCGCACACGCGGCCTCAATCCGTTCGGGGGTCTCGTTGACGAACAGCAGCACCGGCGTTGCAAAGGCAGGCAGCAAGTGGGCCAATTCTGCGGCACGCTCGATGCTGACATTTCGCGGGCTGGGCGGGTACAGCACAAAGCCGATGGCGTCTGCACCCAAGGCGCAGGCCGCCAGCACATCGGCTTCGCGGGTAAAGCCGCACATTTTGATGCGGGTACGGTGTTGGGTTTGAAAGGGCGCGTTCATGGCAACCAATCAAAAGCAGGGGTGGTGTCGGGCAAGCCCCACTCAGAGCTGTAAACCGGCCCGGCAAAGTACAGGCCGTCGGGCGAAAACGTGGGCGCTGCCGCATCACGGCTTTTGGCCTGCAACACCTCGCGCATCCAGTCGGGCGACTGGTGGTCTTGGCCAATGGTGACCAGGCAGCCCATGATGTTGCGGATCATGTGGTGCAAAAAAGCGTTGCCTTCAAACTCGAAGCGCCAATAAGCGCCATGTTTTGAAATGCGGATGTGCCGCAGCGTTTTGACCGGCGACAGGGCCTGGCAGCTGCTGGCCCTGAAGGAAGAGAAGTCGTGTTCGCCCAGCAGGTGCAGGCTGGCTTGGTGCATGGCGTCTTCGCTCAGGGGGCGGTAAACCCAGCCTACCCGGCCCGCCTCCAGGCTGGGCCGCACGATCGAGTCGAGCAGCACATAAACATAGCGCCTGCCCGTGGCGCTGGCGCGGCAGTGAAAGCTGTCGGGCACGTATTGCGCCCATTGCACCGCAATGTCGGATGGCAAATACCGGTTGGTGCCGCGCACCCAGGAATAGGGATCGCGCTCCAGCTCGGTGTCGAAATGAACCACCTGCATGAGGCCGTGCACGCCTGCATCGGTTCGGCCCGCACACAAGGTGCTGACCCGGGGCGTGTCACAAAACTGGGCGAGGGCTTTTTCGAGTTTGTCCTGAATGGTTTGGCCAGAGGACTGGCTTTGCCACCCTTGGTAAGCCGTGCCCGAGTAGCTGACCCCCAGCGCCAGTCTCACCGGATTTGACCGAGCAACTGCAAGGCGCGTGCTTTGAGATCGCCCGTGGCAGACGATGCGACGGACAAGATCAGGGCGCGAGCGAGGTCCTGGTCACCTTTCGCGAGCAACTGGCTGGCCAGATTCAGCTTGGACATTTCAGTGTCTTCTGGCGACGGTGCAGGGCGTGGCGCTGGCATCGGCGTAGCCACAGGTGCCGCTGGCGCCGGCTGAGGGATTGGCGCCATGGCCATTGCTTGTGCCATGGGCTGATGAATGGGCTGCTGCAGGGTTTGAGCTTGTGCTGTAGCCATTGGTGCGGCGTGCATCGGCATGATGTTGACTGCGGCATGTTGGGGTGATGCCGCAGCGGCCGGGGCTGCATGTGCCACCGGACCCAGATTCAGATCAAGTGCCGACATTTGTGGGGGAATGTCCTGATGACGCATCGTCGAGTTGGTCGATGTCTGGAATGCATGGGGTGGCACATCGTCATAGGATGGCGCAAACACCTCCTCATTGGACGATGACTTCCGGCGCATCCAGAAAATAAATGCCAGAAGCACAGCCGCCAAGCCTGCGCCCCAGATCCACATCTGTTTGTTCTGATTGAACTCATCCAGGATCGAAATGCTCCAGGGGCTCATGCTTGCACCGTTGTCCGTGCGCTTGACGTCAGGCAGTAAGCCCGTGTCCGCGCCGTTGCTTTTGGACAAGGCTTCGAGTTCCTGCATGTTTTTGTTCAGCGCTGCCAATTGCTCAGCCGTGTCTTTGGCTTCGCGCTCCGCAGCCAGCGCGGCTTCTGCACTGTTGGTGCTCACTTGTGATTTCGACAGTGTCAGCTTGTCTTGCTGTGGTGTCTTGTCCTCGTTATTTTTGAGGTCAGTGGTCACTTTTCCAGACATTTCACGACCACGAGTGCTGCTTACCAGCAAGGGTGATTCGGCCAGGCGTCTGGCGTAAGTGGCAAAGTCGCGAGTCTGCGCTATCACTGTTTGTCGCGCTTCGGCTTGTGGGATCTGTGCCGCTTCGTCAGCCTGAGGCATGCGCAACACCGCGCCTGCGCGAACAAGATTGACATTGCCTTCAATGAAGGCATCGGGATTGGCCTTGACCATGGCCAAGAGCATTTGATCCAGCGAAACATGCGAGGGCAGATTTCTTAAAGCCAGTTTGGAGGCGGTGTCTCCTGGACGAACAGTCAAGGTTTCCGCTGATTTATCGCTGGATCTTGAATACGATTGCTGGGTCCCCGCGACGGCAGGCGTTTCGGGGGCGCTTCCTGTGGTTTTGGCTGGAGTCCTGTTGTCAACGGGATCAAAGCGGTAAACCGGAATATTCTGGGCATTGAGTTCAACACTGGCAGGAGTCACTTGCGACGTATCGCTGGATGCCGAGAGTGCCACGGGTGTAGCTTGCGCGATGGGCGCAGCAGGCGTCACAGCCAAGTAACTGGACGATGCGCTTTGTTCCTGCGTGCTTCGTGCAGCCGGTTTTTCACTGGATGCGGTCAACAAGACGGCATAGTTTTTGACCAATCGCCCGGTCGCCCATTGGGTTTCAAGAATCAGGTCAACAAATGTGTCCTGTAAAGGCACGCTGCCGTTCAATGCAATATAGGGCTTGCCATTGCTGCGGGTTTCCACGGTGGTGGCGACACTGTACAGCGCACTGTTGAATTCCATACCCGCTTGCTGAAAGCTGGCTGGAGAGGCCAGTTGGGCACGCAAGCCGCGCAATTCGTCGGGGGTGTACTGGGCAAGATCAACCTCGGCACGCAGGGGTTCGCCGATGGCCGATAAAACCTGAAATCGCCCCAAATCCAGGGCATGGGCAGATAAACACCAAGCAGAGATGACCAAGCCGCTGATGGCTTTTAACTTCCAGCCTTTTGCTGTCAAGCGTTGTGTTTTACCCATGTTTTCCCCGAATCCTTATATCGAAAGCAGCGGCGGTCAGGCGTCCAACAAGATCCGGAGCATGCGCCGCAGTGGCTCTGCAGCCCCCCACAGCAACTGATCACCAATCGTGAAAGCGCCTACATACTCTGGCCCCATGGCCAATTTACGAATGCGTCCCACTGGAATGGTCATCGTCCCGGTCACTGCCACAGGCGTCAAATCCTTGATGGTCGCTTCCCGCGTATTAGGCACCACTTTAACCCATTGATTATCTGCTGCAATCATGGCTTCAATGTCGGCCAAGGGCACGTCTTTTTTGAGCTTGAAGGTCAGGGCCTGGCTGTGGCAACGCATGGCGCCCACACGCACGCAGAAACCGTCGACTGGAATGGCGGCAGAGTTGAATGCCTCGCCGAGCCCCAAAATCTTGTTGGTTTCGGCCATGCCTTTCCACTCTTCCTTGGACATGCCGTTGCCGAGGTCCTTGTCGATCCAGGGGATCAGCGAGCCGCCCAGCGGCACGCCAAAGTTGGCGGTCTCAGAGGCGGTCAGGGCGCGCTGCTTGGCGACCACCATGCGGTCAATTTCGAGGATCGCGCTTTTGGGGTCGTCCAGCAGGGCTTTGACTTCGGCGTTCAGGGTGCCGTATTGGGTCAGCAGCTCACGCATGTGTTGCGCGCCGCCACCCGAAGCTGCTTGGTAAGTTTGGGTGCTCATCCACTCCACCAGACCGGCCTTGTACAAAGCGCCAACACCCATCAGCATGCACGAGACGGTGCAGTTGCCGCCCACCCAGTTGTTGCCACCGTGGGCCAGGGCGTTTTTGATGACAGGCATGTTGACCGGATCCAGAATGATCACGGCGTCTTTTTCCATGCGCAGGGTCGATGCGGCATCGATCCAGTGGCCATTCCAGCCCGCAGCACGCAGCTTGGGGAAGACTTCGGAGGTGTAATCGCCGCCTTGGGCGGTGATGATGATCTCGCAGCGCTTGAGTTGCTCGATGTTGAAGGCGTCTTGCAGCGTGGTTTCGTTCTTGGCCATCGAGGGGGCTTTGCCGCCCGCGTTCGAGGTGGAGAAGAACAATGGCTCGATCAGGTCAAAGTCTTTTTCCTGAATCATGCGGTCCATCAGAACCGAGCCGACCATGCCGCGCCAGCCGACCAAACCTACTAACTTGCTCATTTCAACGCCCTTTCAGTTTTTAAAACAGTGTTTGACCTGACTGTTTGCCCGGCTCGTCTGGCCGGGAGGGCGCACGACGAACCAGGCCGGATCAGCCCTTAATGGTCGTGGTTTTTGTGGAAGTTGCACGCGCGCCAACAACCACTACAGCGGCAGTGATCAGGTTCAGGGTGAACAGGCGGGCGTGAAACATGGCCGAAATTGTAATGGATGCTGCCTGAGCGCTTCCTGACAGCATCCTTTGGGGGCTCAGCCGAGGGCCCTGACCACCGCGTCACCCATTTCGCGGGTGCCGACCTTGGTGGTGCCTTCGCTCCAGATGTCGCCGGTTCGCAGGCCTTGCGCCAGCACTTTTTGCACAGCAGCTTCGATGCGTTCGGCGGCTTCGCCCTGGTTCAAGCTGAAGCGCAGCATCATGGCCGCGCTCAAAATGGTGGCCAGCGGGTTGGCGATGCCTTTGCCCGCGATGTCGGGTGCGCTGCCGTGGCTGGGCTCGTACAGGCCTTGGTTCTTCGTGTTCAGGCTGGCCGAGGGCAGCATGCCGATCGAGCCTGTGAGCATGGAGGCTTCGTCGGACAAGATGTCGCCGAACATGTTGCCGGTGACCACCACGTCAAAGCGCTTGGGCTCTTTGACCAGTTGCATGGCGGCGTTGTCCACGTACATGTGGTCCAGTGCGATGTCGGGGTATTGCTGGCCGACTTCGGTGACCACGTCTTTCCAGAACTGGAAGGTTTCGAGGACGTTGGCTTTGTCCACGCTGGTCACGCGGCCCTCTTTGCCTGCGGCTTTGCGCTTGCGGGCGGCTTGGAAGGCCACGTGCGCGATGCGCTCGATCTCGGGCTTGGAGTAGCGCATGGTGTCAAAGGCTTCTTCGGCGCCAGGGAAGTGGCCGTCGGTCGCGATGCGGCGGCCGCGCGGCTGGCCGAAGTAAATGTCGCCAGTCAGCTCGCGGATGATCAAAATGTCCAGACCCGAAATCAGCTCGGGCTTGAGGCTGGACGCGCCCACCAGCTGCTCGTAGCAAATCGCTGGGCGGAAGTTGGCGAACAGGCCCATGTTTTTGCGCAGGCCCAAAATGGCTTGCTCGGGGCGCAGGGGGCGGTCGAGCTTGTCGTATTTCCAGTCGCCCACAGCGCCAAACAGCACGGCGTCAGACGCCATGGCCAGCTTGAGCGTGGCTTCGGGCAGGGGGTGGCCATAGGCGTCGTAAGCCGCGCCGCCGACCAGGGCGGTTTCCATCTCGAACTTCAGGTTGAGTGTATTCAGGACTTTGACGGCTTCGGCGACGATTTCGGTGCCGATGCCATCACCGGGGAGGACTGCGATTTTCATGGTGTGAGGCGAGCGAGCTCGCAGAAAGAATAAAAAAGGTAAGCCGTATTCTAGATGTCGTTCGCTAAGGCGCTTTGGAATTCAGGACATACCAGATGGGTTAAAAATCGAGTGATGCTTTCCTCATTGTTAGGGATTGGACGCCCCTGCAAATTGACTGTCACTGCAAAGCTAATCTCGTTGAACCTTTAGCAGTCGAATTTCCAACAAAAAACCGCATGAATTGACGGTCAAGTTGACTCCAACCGCTGGCCTACAACAGGCGTAAAAAAAGCCAATGCCCTTTTTGGCGATCATGCGCAGCAACCACCGAATGTTGTAGCCCGCTATGCGCAGCACAGCATGCAAACTTTGTTAACAAACACCGCACCTTTGAGGTGGCACCTGTTCATCCGGTGGTCCGCCTTTAAGTGTCCGATCATCGGTTCTATGGCTTGCCTTCGTTTGAGATCTTTCTTTTCCTCATCCGTCAGGATTTTTGACATGTCTCGGTGGTGGATTTCGAGGCTCGGGTTGTCTTTGTCCACACACCTTTAGCCATGGTTAACTGAGCAAGGGTGGTTTAAATTAATCTACTGATTTAGAGAGAAAATTAAAATTTCTCGGGTAACAATACTGTTGATAACTGAGGGTGAATAATATTTTGTTTGTGGTTTTTATCTTGCTCTTCTTTAATAAAATTTGAAAGTCTTTTTTTGTGCTCTGCGAGTGATGTATTATGGAAAGATTGAGTATGAAAATCTAATATACCTTGTGCATCCATAATTGTTCTTATATTTTCATTGGTTGTGAATTTTTTAAAGGCAATATAACGAGATCTATGTAGTAATTCACGTTCAAATTCGCTGTGACGTTGAAGTATAAAATATTTTTTTGACCGAATAAACTCTTCTGATTCAATGAATTTCAGTGTTTCTTTTGCTGCTGAAAGTGCAATATTTCGAGTTAGGGAAATATTATTATCAATTATTGCTTTTTCCTCTGCTAGGCGATTATTTATTTCTATTTGGGCTGCACGTTGTTGGGCTTGTTCGTCTTCTCTTATTTGTGCAATCAATGCAAGATTTGGAGATGCGGCAGCTCCAGTTATATGGGCAATGCGTTCAACAGTATCTTTTGCTATAGCTTCAGAGCAATCAAAAAATTCACGAGCACGGTTGTATCTATGTTGATTTAGTGATGAGTGAACCCGCAGTTCTAAGTCTTGAGCTGATTCGATAGTCGTCGTTTCAATAAACCATACAACAGAATAAGGGCTGGCTACTCCTGTTTGAGCACTTAATTCGCGACACCTATCACCAGCACTTCTGGATGTGTATCCAATCTTTAGAAGGCCTGGGATTGTTGGGTTTGAAAAAATGTAAACACAAGGCATTTATAAACTCCTTATCGTAACCAGACCGACTTGGCTGCACCTTCAAATCCATTGTAAATGCGATTGGCGGAATATCCTATGGCGCTTAGTTGTTGCAACAAGTCGCGACTTTGGGATGCGGGTAATTCTAGTTTGAGCAGAATAGGTATATGTAGATTAATGTGATACTTCACCAAGCTATCAATTAAATATTTAGATAGATCGAATTCTTGATTGTCATTTTCGTATGACTGTAAAGTGAAAACACCTTGTTGTAAACTCAAATTTGGATTATCTGAGGTTGGAGGTTCGATGATGTGTAGTACTTCTCTAGGCACGCCACTTGCATTATTATGTTGGAGAAATTTGGAATTTAAAATCCAAACTGCCAATTTGGACGTTTCAATTTTTTTGTTCTCTTTTGCAGCACTTTGTGCTGCAAAAAACGCTGCTACAAAAGGACTGTGTGACCAGTCAAGTAACCGAGTGGGGACACCATAATGTTGAGCAATTCCAAAAATCGGCAGCAACTCGTGATCGGGCCAAGTCATTGATCCATGCTGTATATGCATCAACTCGCTTACATTACTTTCAAGTAGGTATTGATGTAATGTGTAGCTCAACCGAGGTAATGCCAGGCCTGCACGATGAGCGCGTTTATAGAATTCGCAAATAATTTCTAATTCAACTCTTTTTTGATTATTGGAATCGAAAGTCTTGGTTGAACAATTGGACTCTTTCAAACCATAAGATTTGAGTAACGCATATGTGTTGGAATCCTCGGTTTTCGTTCGTAAGGATGTAGGTGTCAAACGATAATTACTGTTGCCTACACCGCGGAAAACCCATTGAGGATAGATGCTTGACTGGCTCAAGCAGTTGTTTGGAAAGAATTTATTTGCAAATTGCTGCGGATTTGAAAGGGTCTCAATCAGATTGGCAGCAGTTTCAAGTTGTTTGGTCCATGTAAATGGTGCCGATGGAATCGATGCTGTCATGAATTACGCCTAATAACTTTCATGCCATTACTATTCCAATGGTCATTTAAGCAATGTGCGCCAACCAAGGTTTGGTGGCCAGACGCTCGGCTTCATAGGCCTTGATCTTGTCGGCGTGGCGCAGGGTCAGGCCAATGTCGTCCAAGCCGTTGAGCAGGCAGTACTTGCGGAAGGCTTGCACTTCAAATGGGATTTCCTGGCCTTGGGGGCGCACCACCACTTGACGCTCCAGATCGACGGTGAGTTCGTAGCCGGGGAAGGCGGCCACTTCGTCGAACAGTTGGGCCACCACCGCTTCGGGCAGCACGATGGGCAGCAGGCCGTTTTTGAAGCAGTTGTTGAAAAAGATGTCGGCAAAGCTGGGCGCGATCACGCAGCGAAAGCCGTATTGGTCAATCGCCCAAGGCGCATGTTCGCGAGATGACCCGCAGCCGAAGTTCTTTCGCGCCAGCAAGATGCTGGCGCCTTGGTAGCGCGGCTGGTTCAGCACGAAGTCCGGGTTGGGCTTGCGGCTGGCCGGGTCTTGGCCGGGGTAGCCCACGTCCAGGTAACGCCATTCGTCGAACAGATTGGGACCAAAGCCGGTTTTACGGATGGACTTCAAAAACTGTTTGGGGATGATGGCGTCGGTGTCCACGTTGGCGCGGTCCATCGGGGCCACCAGGCCTTTGAGGAGGGTGAATTTCTGCATGCTGGGTTTCCTCGAACGCTTCAGGCGAATTTGCGGATGTCAACAAAGTGGCCGTGCACAGCCGCAGCGGCGGCCATGGCGGGGCTGACCAGGTGGGTGCGGCCCCCCGCGCCTTGACGGCCTTCGAAGTTGCGGTTGGATGTCGATGCGCAGCGCTCACCGGGTTCCAAGCGGTCGGCGTTCATGGCCAGGCACATGGAGCAGCCGGGTTCACGCCACTCAAAGCCTGCAGCCTTGAAGATCTCATGCAAGCCTTCTTGTTCGGCTTGCACTTTGACCAGACCCGAACCGGGCACGACCATGGCCAGCTTGACGTTTTTGGCCACTTTTTGGCCGAGCTTTTTGACGACGGCAGCGGCTTCGCGCATGTCTTCGATGCGGCTGTTGGTGCACGAGCCGATGAACACTTTGTCGATGGTGATGTCGGACAAGGCTTTGCCAGGCTGCAGACCCATGTAAGTCAGGGCGCGCTCGATGGCGTCGCGTTTGACGTCGTCTTTTTCTTTGTCTGGGTCGGGCGTGTGACCGTCGATGCCCAGCACCATTTCGGGTGAGGTGCCCCAGGTGACTTGAGGCACGATGGTGCTGGCGTCCAGCTCAACCACGGCGTCAAAGTGCGCACCGGGGTCGGACTGCAGTGTCTTCCAGTAGGCCACGGCGTGGTCCCACTCCACGCCTGTGGGCGAGAGCAAACGGCCTTTGACGTACTCGATGGTTTTCTCGTCCACCGCCACCAAACCAGCGCGCGCGCCGCCTTCGATGGCCATGTTGCAGACCGTCATGCGGCCTTCCATGGAGAGGCTGCGGATGGCCGAGCCTGCGAATTCGATGGTGTAGCCGGTGCCGCCAGCGGTGCCGATTTTGCCAATGATGGCCAGCACGATGTCTTTGCCGGTGATGCCTTTGGCCAGGGTGCCCTCGACCTTGATCAGCATGTTCTTGGCTTTTTTGGCCAAGAGGGTTTGCGTGGCCATGACGTGTTCGACTTCGGAGGTGCCGATGCCGTGGGCCAGTGCACCAAACGCGCCGTGGGTGGAGGTGTGGCTGTCGCCGCAAACCACGGTCATGCCGGGCAGGGTGGCGCCGTTTTCAGGGCCAATGACGTGCACGATGCCTTGGCGCTTTGACAAAAACGGGAAGAAGGCGGCCGAACCGGATTCCTTCATGTTGGCGTCGAGCGTGGTGATTTGCTCTTTGCTGATCGGGTCGGTGATGCCGTCGTAGCCCAGTTCCCAGCCAGTGGTGG
The DNA here is from genome assembly GCF_003063315.1 of Limnohabitans sp. T6-5. GTDB lineage: Bacteria > Pseudomonadota > Gammaproteobacteria > Burkholderiales > Burkholderiaceae_C > Limnohabitans_A. The sequence goes on along the minus strand of NZ_NERV01000001.1, from coordinate 753,313 downwards.
GGGTGTTGTGGTCGGCGGTGGCGACGATGGAGCTGACACGCCAGACTTTGCGGCCCGCTTGGCGCAGGCCCTCAAAGGCTTGCGGGCTGGTGACTTCGTGCACCAGATGGCGGTCGATGTAGAGGACGGAGGTGCCGTCTTCTTCGGTGTGGACGACGTGTTCGTCCCAGATCTTGTCGTAAAGCGTGCGTGCCATGGGGCTTCCTTCTGTGCAGCCTGCCATTTTATGCGGAGAGAGGGCTGTATCTCGACCTGTCGTTGAGGGACGGAGGTCTCTGTGGGGACTTGCTTTAACGAGATGCTGCCGTTACAGGGACTTGAGTACCTGTGGCCCGGGGCTGCCAGGCCTCATCAGTCGCTTCGCGCCAGCAAATCGGCCTGACAGCCCCGGGCCACAGCCACTCAAGTTGTGGTGGCTTGACGCATCGGTGGCGTCAATTCGGCTGACCTGCACGGGCTTGGCTTTGACCATGAAAAAAGCCCGCACAAGGCGGGCTTTCCTGTTCGGGTGTTAACCGATCAACGCTGCACGTCGCGACGTGGGGAGCCGGTGAACAGCTGACGTGGGCGACCGATTTTGTACTCGGGGTCGCTGATCATTTCGTTCAGTTGGGCGATCCAGCCGACGGTGCGGGCCAGGGCGAATACGCCGGTGAACAGGTTCACTGGAATGCCGATGGCGCGTTGCACGATGCCGGAATAGAAGTCCACGTTGGGGTAGAGCTTGCGGCTGACGAAGTAATCGTCTTCCAAGGCGATTTTTTCGAGGGCTTTGGCCAGCTTGAACAGCGGGTCGTTTTCCAGGCCCAGTTCTTTCAGGACTTCGTCGCAAGTCTCTTGCATCAACTTGGCGCGTGGGTCGTAGTTTTTGTAAACGCGGTGACCAAAGCCCATCAGCTTGACGCCAGAGTTTTTGTCTTTGACCTTTTCCATGAACTCGCCGACTTTGGAGATGCCGCCCATGCGTTGGATGTCTTCCAGCATGTTCAGGCAAGCTTCGTTGGCGCCACCGTGTGCAGGGCCCCACAGGCAGGCCACGCCCGCAGCGATGGCGGCGAACGGGTTGGTGCCGGACGAACCGCACAGGCGCACTGTGGAGGTCGATGCGTTTTGCTCATGGTCAGCATGCAGCGTGAAGATGCGGTCCATGGCGCGCTCGAGCACGGGGTTGACCTTGTACTCTTCGCAAGGGGTGCCGAACATCATCCGCAGGAAGTTACCTGCATACGACAGGTCGTTGCGGGGGTACATGTAAGGCTGGCCCACGCCGTATTTGTAAGCCATGGCCACCAGGGTAGGCATCTTGGCGATCAGGCGAATCGCAGCGATGTGGCGGTGCTCAGGGTTGTTGATGTCGGTGCTGTCGTGGTAGAAGGCCGACAAGGCGCCTACCAGGCCGGTCAAAACAGCCATGGGGTGAGCGTCACGGCGGAAGCCGCGCAGGAAGAACTGCATCTGCTCGTTGACCATGGTGTGCTGGTTGACCAGCTTGTGGAATTCCTTGCTTTGGTTTCCAACGGGCAGCTCGCCATTCAACAGCAAATAGCAGGTGTCCAGGTAGTCGGCCTTGTTGGCCAGCTGTTCGATGGGGTAGCCACGGTAGAGCAACTCGCCTTTGTCGCCATCGATGTAGGTGATCGCGGACTGGCACGATGCAGTCGACAGGAAACCCGGGTCATAGGTGAACATGCCGGTTTGGGCATACAGCTTGCGGATGTCGATGACGTCTGGGCCGATGTTGCCGGAGTACACAGGCATATCGACACTGGGGCTGCCGTTGGAGAACGACAGGGTGGCTTTGTTATCGGCGAGTTTCATGGCGGGTTTCCTCAAAAATTCCAGATGTGATCCAGTTTGGATCACGCTCTCAACATGTCCAGGACTTCACGCACCTCTTCGGTGCTGATCTCGGGCTGCAGTTCCTTGCGGCGCAACAGCAAGTCCATGAGATCGTTGTCAGACAGGTCCATCAGCACATACATGCCCCGGGCCTGACCCACGGTCAGGCGAGAATCATGCCGGGCGAAGAAGCGTTCGATGAACAAATCGTTCTCCAGCAAACCGCGGCGGCTGCGCCAGCGCAGTTTGCTGAGTGACCGCTCGCTCAAGGGCGCATGGCGGTCAGCGCCGAACAAGGACGCGTCTTCGAGCAGTGCTGTTTCAGTCATCAGACAGCGCGGCGAACCATCATCTCTTTGATCTTGCCAATGGCCTTGGTGGGGTTCAGACCCTTGGGGCAAACATCGACGCAGTTCATGATGGTGTGGCAGCGGAACAGACGGTAGGGGTCTTCCAGGTTGTCCAGACGCTCGGACGTGGCCTGGTCGCGGCTGTCAGCGATGAAGCGGTAGGCTTGCAGCAGACCGGCTGGGCCCACGAACTTGTCGGGGTTCCACCAGAAGCTGGGGCAGCTGGTCGAGCAGCTGGCGCACAAGATGCACTCGTACAGACCGTTCAATTCGTCACGCTCTTCAGGCGACTGCAAGCGCTCGGTCTGAGGAGGGGGCGTCTCGTTGATCAGGTAAGGCTTGATCGAGTGGTATTGCTTGAAGAACTGGGTCATGTCGACGATCAGATCGCGCACAACGGGCAGGCCTGGCAGGGGCTTCAAGACGATGTCGCCTTTGAGCGTGTTCAGGTTGGTCAGGCAGGCCAGACCGTTCTTGCCGTTGATGTTCATGGCGTCAGAGCCACAAACGCCTTCGCGGCAGGAGCGACGGAAGGACAGCGTAGGGTCCACGGCCTTGAGCTTGACCAGTGCGTCCAGCAGCATGCGCTCGGAGCCATCGAGCTCCACGTCGATGGACTGCATGTACGGCTTGGCGTCGGTGTCCGGGTCGTAGCGGTAGATCTTGAAGGTGCGTTTTGCCATTTTTCAGATTCCTTGTGTTCGTGCGGGCCGCTCAGAAAGTACGTGGCTTGGGTGGCACGGTTTCGGCTGTCAGGGGCTTCATGCGCACAGGCTTGTAAGTCAGGCTGTTGTCGGCGCTGTGCCACAGGGTGTGCTTCATCCACTCGGCATCGTTGCGGCCCAGTGGGCAAGTGGCGTGGGTCACATCGTGTTCGTAGTCGCGCACCAGGTGGGCGCCACGGCATTCCTGGCGAGCAGCGGCACTTTCGATGGTGGCTTGTGCAGCTTCCATCAGGTTTTCAACTTCCAGCGCTTCGATGCGGGCCGTGTTGAAGACCTTGGAGTTGTCCTTCAGACCGATGTTGGCCACGCGAGCGCGCAGTTCGGCGATCTTCTTGACGCCTTCGTCCATGACTTCCTGGCTGCGGAACACGCCAGCGTGGGCTTGCATGATGGCGCGCATGTCGTTGGCCACGTCCTGGGCGTACTCGCCGCTCTGAGCGTTTTCGAGACGGTTCAGGCGGGCCAGCGTCAGATCGGTGGCGTTGGCAGGCAAGTCTTGCACAGCGGTGCCAGGCTTGTTGTTGGCGATGATGTGGTCGCCAGCGGCCTTGCCGAAGACCAGCAGGTCCAGCAGAGAGTTGGTGCCCAGGCGGTTGGCGCCGTGCACCGACACGCAAGAGCATTCGCCCACAGCGTAGAGGCCATTCACAGGGCGGTCTTCGCCGTTCACGGTGTGCACGACTTGGCCGTTGATGTTGGTCGGAATGCCGCCCATCTGGTAGTGGATGGTGGGCACCACCGGGATCGGCTCGCGGGTCACATCCACGTTGGCGAAGTTCACACCGATTTCGTACACGGAAGGCAGGCGCTTGTGGATGGTGTCGGCACCCAGGTGGTCCAGCTTCATGTGGATGTAGTCCTTGTTGGGACCGCAGCCGCGACCTTCCAGGATTTCCTGGCCCATGCAGCGCGACACGAAGTCGCGGGGTGCCAGATCCTTCAAAGTGGGCGCATACCGCTCCATGAAGCGTTCGCCGTTGCTGTTGAGCAAGATGGCGCCTTCGCCGCGGCAGCCTTCGGTCAGCAACACGCCAGCACCGGCCACGCCGGTGGGGTGGAACTGCCAGAACTCCATGTCTTGCAGTGCGATGCCTGCGCGAGCAGCCATGCCCAGGCCGTCACCTGTGTTGATGAAGGCGTTGGTGGACGACTGGTAAATGCGACCTGCACCGCCAGTGGCCAGCAACACGGTCTTGGCTTGCAATGTGTACAGCTCGCCAGTTTCCATTTCGAGGGCGGTCACGCCCACGCAGTCACCCGCTTCGTTGCGGATCAGGTCGAGCGCCATCCACTCCACAAAGAATGTGGTGCGGGCAGCCACGTTGGCCTGGTAGAGGGTGTGCAGCATGGCGTGACCGGTGCGGTCAGCGGCAGCACAGGCGCGTTGCACGGGCTTTTCGCCGAAGTTGGCGGTGTGGCCGCCAAAAGGACGCTGGTAAATGGTGCCGTCAGGGTTGCGGTCAAACGGCATGCCCATGTGCTCAAGGTCGTACACGACCTTGGGTGCTTCACGGCACATGAATTCGATGGCGTCCTGGTCGCCGAGCCAGTCGGAGCCCTTGACGGTGTCGTAGAAGTGGTATTCCCACTTGTCTTCGCTCATGTTGCCCAGCGAAGCGGATACGCCGCCTTGCGCTGCCACGGTGTGCGAGCGGGTGGGGAAGACTTTGGACAGTACGGCCACGTTCAGGCCTGCGCGTGCCAGTTGCAGCGAGGCACGCATGCCCGAGCCACCAGCGCCGACGATCACGACGTCGAACTTGCGGTTGGAGATTTGGTCTTTGGTATAGCTCATGATTCTTTATCTTGGTGTGGGGTCAACTCAATTGCAGACGCATCACAAGCGCCAGAGGGCCTGAACAGCCCAGCCAGCACAGCCGACCAGCCAGACGATGGAGATCACGTGCAAGACCAGACGTATTGCGACAGGGTTGGAAACATGCATTTCTGTGATGTAGTCCATCCAGATGTCGCGCACACCCACCCACGCGTGGTAGAGCAGGGCGATGATGACCGCGAAGGTCAGGAATTTCATGCACTGGCCGGCAAAGATGCCCGCCCATTGTTCGTAGCCGATAGGTCCCGAAGTGAAGATCACTTCAGCCAGCAAGACCACGGTAAAAATGGCCATCAAAGAGCCGGTGACGCGCTGTGCAAGCCAGTCGCGAAAGCCATAACCAGCACCGGTCACGATGCGTTTGGAGCCGTAATTCACGGACATAAGTCTGTTTCCTTGGGGTGATGAATGGAGGCGGATCAGTACAGACCGAACAACTTGGCACCCAACACGGCGGTCAGGGCAATGCTCAGGGTCAAAGTCACGATGGCAGAAGATTTGCCGAATTCCTTGGTCACGGCGTGGCACACGTCCATGTAGAGGTGGCGCAAACCGGCGATGAAGTGGTGCAGGTAAGCCCAGATCAGTGCCAAAGCCACCAGTTTCATGAACCAGCCGGGTACAAAGCCGATGCCGACGTTGAAGGCTGCCGAGAATTTGGCAAACGAAATTTCGGACGTGATCGAGTTGTCAAACATCCAGATGATGAGTGGCAGCAGCAAAAACATCAGAAGACCGCTGATGCGGTGCAAGATGGAGACGATGCCTGCGACCGGCAGACGGTAGGTGGGCAGGTCTTTGAAGGCGTTGATGTTGCGGAATTCTGGCCGCTTTTTGGCGAGTTCAGTCATGTAGGCACTTTCTGGGAGGTAACTCGGATGTAATTTTGAATGACAAACCGTCGGATTCTATTGCAACGCAGCAAACTGACATGAGCATTTCAGATGCGTAAGGAAAAATACGTTCGATCGTGCTTTTTTGATCAATTCAGTGCGTTGTGGTAGTGGTGGCTGTCAGTTCTGTAAATGCCCCGGCGCAACTCCATAGGCGTGTCGTTGTAGGTGTAGGCAATGCGCTCCACGCTCAGCAAGGGAGTGCTGGCAGGCACTTGCAAGAGCTGGCTTTGTGTCTCGTCAGGCAGTACGGCCCTGATTTTTTCGTCGGCGCGCACCATGCGCACGCCAAATTCGGTTTCGAACAAGGCATACATGGGGCCGTGATAATCGGCCAGGCGTTCGGCGGTCAGGCCTTTGAAGGGGCCGCCGGGCAGCCACAAATCTTCCAGAATGGTCGGCACGCCCGCAAAAGACAGCACGCGGCGCACCTGCAAGACGGCATCGCCTGCCCGCAAAGCCAGGGCGCGGGCAATTTCTGCCGAGGCACGCAAGCGCTTGCAGTCCACGATCACACGCTGGGCGGGGCCCTCGGTGTTGAGGTCGCCGCCCTGATCGGGCACGAGTTTGAGGAAGCGGTACTGCACATGCTGCTCGGCATGGGTGGCCACAAAAGTGCCTTTGCCTTGTCTGCGCACCAGCAGGTTGTCGCCGGCCAGTTCATCGATGGCTTTGCGCACAGTGCCTTGGCTGACGCGGTAGCGGGCGGCCAGCTCCATCTCGCTTGGAATGGATTCGCCGGGCTTCCACTCACCCGATTGCAGGCTTTGCAGGATCAACCCCTTGATCTGCTGGTACAGCGGGCTGAACGCCGGAGTAGGCGTGGACACGTCTGTGGCAGGAAGATTGGAATCGGTCACGTTGGCGGGTGTTTTGTTAGGGGGCGGCGACATGCTGGTCAGGTGCCTGTCAGGTGTGCCATCATATCTTATATAAGACATAAGACAAATTGACGGATCAGGGTTTTCGCGGGTACACTTGAAAACTGTTTGCTTGCGTTGGGTGTCCGTTGTGCGGTACTTGGCGCGAGTCCGGTGCACCGGACAGACCTGCTGATACTGTTTGTCGGCCAAGGACTGCGACCCTTGTTTTCAACACTTCTGGAGTTTTCCACCATGAGCAAAAAGCCCGTCCGCGTTGCCGTCACCGGCGCAGCAGGTCAAATCGGTTACGCACTGTTGTTCCGCATCGCCTCCGGCGAAATGCTGGGCAAAGATCAGCCCGTCATCCTGCAATTGCTGGAAGTGCCCGTTGAAGGCCCGCAAAAAGCGCTCAAGGGCGTGATGATGGAATTGGAAGATTGCGCTTTCCCATTGCTGGTGGGTATGGAAGCCCATGGCGACCCGATGACCGCATTCAAAGACGTTGACTATGCCTTGTTGGTCGGTTCGCGTCCACGCGGCCCAGGCATGGAGCGCGCTGAGCTGCTCGCCATCAACGGCGCCATCTTCACTGCCCAAGGCAAGGCCTTGAACGCTGTGGCTTCGCGCGACGTGAAGGTGCTGGTTGTGGGCAACCCCGCCAACACCAATGCCTACATCGCCATGAAGGCCGCGCCTGATCTCAAGCCCGGTAACTTCACCGCCATGCTGCGTTTGGACCACAACCGCGCTGCTTCGCAAATCGCTGCCAAGACCGGCAAAGCCGTGGCCGACATCGAAAAACTGTGTGTCTGGGGCAACCACTCGCCCACCATGTACGCCGACTACCGTTTTGCCACCATCAAGGGCGAATCCGTCAAGGACATGATCAACGACCAGGAATGGAATGCCAACGTGTTCTTGCCCACCGTGGGCAAGCGCGGCGCGGCCATCATCGAAGCCCGTGGTTTGTCTTCGGCAGCATCGGCAGCCAACGCGGCCATCGACCACATGCGCGACTGGGCCCTGGGCACCAACGGCAAGTGGGTCACCATGGGTATCCCATCGCAAGGCTGGTACGGCATTCCTAAAGATGTCATGTTCGGTTTCCCCGTCACCTGCGAAAACGGCGAATACAAAGTCGTTGAAGGCCTGGCCATTGACGAATTCAGCCAGACTTGCATTGACAAGACCCTGAAAGAGCTGACCGACGAGCAAGCTGGCGTCGCTCACCTGATCTGATTCTCGAAAGAGAAGCCCAAGTGAGTCATCCGCGCACCATTTTGCTGGGGGCACAAGCCGGTAGCGTTCAGCTGCCGGTGTGTGACCATTACAGCGGAGTGGAAGCGCGGATGCGCAAAAGCCTGCAACTGCAGGCTGAAATGACGCAAGAGTTCGGCACTTGCGTCTTTGATGTCACCCTGGACTGCGAAGATGGCGCGCCAGTCGGTGGCGAAGCCGAACATGCTGCGCTGGTCACTGAAATGGCACTTGCCACGACCGCCACCCGCCCGAACGCCCGCATTGCCGTTCGAGTCCACCCCGTGGACCACCCCAGTTTTGATGCCGACATGGCCCACATTGCTGGTCGTGCAGGACAAGTTCTTACCCACATCATGGTGCCCAAGGTCGAGACCGTGGCCGATGTGGACCGCGCCCAGGCTGCACTCATTACTGCTGGCGCTGCAGGCTTGCCTTTGCATGTGTTGATCGAGTCACCCGCCGCCGTGCACCGCGCTTTTGACATTGCGGCTCACCCCCGCGTGCAGTCGATCAGCTTTGGCCTGATGGATTTCGTGTCGGCCCATGGTGGCGCGATACCCGCTGATGGCATGGGCATCCAGGGCCAGTTCACGCACCCGCTGGTGCTGCGCGCCAAGCTCGAGATTGCCAGCGCTTGCCACGCCCACGGCAAAGTCCCCTCGCACTGCGTGGTCACCGAATTCAAGAACCCCGATGCGATCCGGCAAGCGGCCCAAAAAGCGGCGTGTGAGCTGGGTTACACCCGCATGTGGAGCATCCACCCTGATCAGATTCGTCCCATTTTGGAGGCCATGTCCCCCAGCGAATCACAAATTGACCAGGCCAGCGAGATCATTGAGGCGGCCCATGCCGCCGATTGGGCCCCCATCAGCCATGCTGGCCAATTGCATGATCGGGCCAGTTACCGCTTTTTCTGGCAATTGCTGGAGCGTGCCCACCAGACGGGCCGCCCACTGCCTAGCCACATTCATTCGTTTTTTGCCGAATCTGGTCAATCGGCCGTTCGGGGTTCATGATGGCGCTTTCTTTCATGAAAGGGCTTCCCATGTTCAAAACAGCCATTCTGATGGTCTGGGTGTTGTTAACGGGCTCCGCATGTGCGCAAGCGCCTGTGAAAAATGCCCCATCTTCCGCGACCAAAGTGCGCACCGCGCCCAGTGTCTCCTCGTCGCACGCCAGTGCAGACGTCACTGCCAGCCTGCAGGCCCAGGCCAACGCACAAGCTTTGGCCAGCGTTCAGGCCAAGTCCTCACCTGCGCCGGTCAATGCCGCAGTCCAGGTGTCCAGCCCGCCAAGTCCCGTTGCCGTTCCTTCGGCACTCCCGCCTGCGCGCCTCGCATCGGGTGACCGAGCCATGGGCGCCGAAGAACTGGCCATCGCGGACCGCGTACACCAAGGCCATCTGGCTTGTGAGTTGGGGGCCACGGTTCGTCTGGACGCAGACCCTTCTCAGCCAGGGTATTTCAATGTGCGCGGTAAAGGTTTTCGTTACCGCATGCACCCTGTCGCCACCAGCACGGGGGCCATTCGCCTTGAAGACAAAAAAGCCGGAGCCGTGTGGCTCCAGCTGGCCAACAAGTCCATGTTGATGGATCAGAACAAAGGCCGACGCATTGCCGATGAATGCGCACACCCTGAGCAAGTCGTCTTTGCTCAAGACATGAAACACAACCCCCCGCCCAAGCTGTTCGATACGACCGGCATGGGGCGATGACTGTCCCCCTTTTGTTTGACCGGAGAAAAAACCATGTTGAAAGCCTACCGTGAACACGCAGCCGAACGCGCTGCACTGGGCATTCCAGCACTGCCGCTGGACGCCAAACAAGTCGCTGACTTGATTGAGCTGATCAAGAACCCGCCTGCAGGCGAAGATGCGTTCTTGATGGACTTGTTGACCCACCGCGTGCCTCCAGGCGTGGACGATGCGGCCAAGGTCAAGGCCTCTTTCCTGGCCGCAGTCGCCCACGGTGAAGTCAAAGTCGGTCTGATCTCCAAAGCCAAAGCCACCGAGTTGCTGGGCACCATGGTGGGTGGCTACAACGTGCACCCCCTGATCGAGTTGCTGGACGACGCCGAAGTCGCTGGCGTGGCCGCTGAAGCCCTCAAGAAAACCTTGCTGATGTTCGACTTCTTCAACGATGTCGCTGAAAAAGCCAAGGCTGGCAACGCCAAAGCCAAGGATGTCATGCAAAGCTGGGCCAATGCCGAGTGGTTCACCACCCGTCCCGAAGTCGAGCAAAAAATCACGGTCACCGTCTTCAAGGTGCCCGGCGAGACCAACACCGACGACCTGTCGCCAGCGCCTGATGCCTGGAGCCGTCCCGACATCCCATTGCACTACCTGGCGATGCTCAAGAACACCCGCGAAGGCGCAGCGTTCAAGCCCGAAGAAGACGGCAAGCGCGGCCCCATGCAGTTCATCGATGACCTGAAGAAAAAAGGCAATCTGGTGGCTTACGTCGGCGACGTGGTCGGGACCGGTTCCAGCCGCAAGTCGGCCACCAACAGCGTGATCTGGGCCACCGGCCAGGACATCCCGTTTGTGCCCAACAAGCGTTTCGGTGGCGTGACCTTGGGCGGCAAGATTGCCCCCATCTTCTTCAACACCCAGGAAGACTCTGGCTCCCTGCCGATTGAAGTCGACGTGTCCAAGCTCGAAATGGGCGATGTGATCGACATCCTGCCCTACGAGGGCAAGATTGTGAAAGACGGCGCTACGGTTGCCGAATTCAAGCTCAAGAGTGATGTGCTGTTTGACGAAGTGCGTGCCGGTGGCCGTATCAACCTGATCATCGGCCGCAGCTTGACTGCCAAGGCCCGCGAATTCCTGGGCTTGCCAGCCTCCACCTTGTTCCGTTTGCCTACAGCACCAGCCGCAACCCAAGCCGGTTTCACACTGGCCCAGAAAATGGTCGGTCGCGCCGTGGGTTTGCCCGAAGGCCAAGGCGTCCGCCCCGGCACTTACTGCGAACCCAAGATGACCACCGTGGGCTCGCAAGACACCACAGGCCCCATGACACGCGACGAACTGAAAGACCTGGCTTGCCTGGGTTTCTCGGCCGACATGGTCATGCAGTCGTTCTGCCACACCGCCGCTTACCCCAAGCCCGTGGACGTCAAGACTCACCGCGAACTGCCAGCCTTCATCAGCAACCGCGGTGGCGTGGCCCTGCGTCCGGGTGACGGCGTGATCCACAGCTGGCTCAACCGCCTGCTGCTGCCCGACACCGTCGGTACTGGCGGTGACTCGCACACCCGTTTCCCCATCGGCATTTCCTTCCCCGCTGGCTCTGGCTTGGTGGCCTTCGGTGCCGCCACGGGCGTGATGCCTTTGGACATGCCCGAGTCCGTGTTGGTTCGCTTCAAAGGCGAAATGCAGCCCGGCGTGACCCTGCGCGATTTGGTGCACGCGATTCCGCTGTACGCCATCAAGAAAGGCCTGCTGACTGTGGCCAAGGCCGGCAAGATCAACGAGTTCTCGGGTCGCATCCTGGAAATCGAAGGCCTGCCCAATCTGAAGGTCGAGCAAGCGTTTGAGTTGTCTGACGCTTCTGCCGAGCGCTCTGCCGCTGGTTGCACCATCAAGCTCAACAAAGAACCTGTGCAGGAGTACCTGAAGTCGAACGTGGTTCTGATGAAGAACATGATTGCTGACGGCTACGCCGACGCCCGTACCTTGGCCCGCCGCATCGAAAAAGTGGAAGCCTGGTTGGCCGCGCCCAACCTGCTTGAAGCCGACAAAGATGCCGAGTACGCACACATCATCGAAATCGATTTGGCCGACATCAAAGAGCCGATCGTTTGCTGCCCGAACGACCCCGATGACGCCAAGTTCCTGTCGCAAGTGGCGGGCACCAAGATCGACGAAGCTTTCATCGGTTCTTGCATGACCAACATCGGTCACTTCCGTGCAGCGGCCAAGCTGCTTGGCGGTCAGCGCGACATCCCTGTCAAGCTGTGGGTGGCGCCGCCCACCAAGATGGATGAGAGCGAGCTGATCAAGGAAGGCCACTACGCTGCCTTTGGCACCGCCGGTGCCCGCACTGAAATGCCCGGCTGCTCGCTGTGCATGGGCAACCAGGCACAAGTGCGCGAAGGCGCGACCGTGGTGTCGACGTCTACACGCAACTTCCCCAACCGTCTGGGCAAGAACACCAACGTGTACCTGGCTTCTGCCGAGCTGGCTGCCATCACCTCCAAGATGGGCAAGTTCCCCACTGTGGCCGAATACCACGAAGCCATGGGTGTGGTGAACAAAGACGGCGAAGCCATCTACAAGTACCTGAATTTCAACCAGATTGAAGAGTACGTAGACATCGCCAAGGGCGTTGCTGCCTGATAGACCCCTCAAGGTCTGCCCCAGCCCCCGTGCCGAAAAGCCCGGGGGCTTTTTTATGGCGCTTACCGCTGCGAACAGGCATGTGCCAGAGGCCTTCGGCGGGTAAATCAATTCCTTCCTCGTAGATCGGCACTCGAAGAGTCCGACATGTGACCAATCTCCGCCCAAGCCAGCAAGAACATGACCGGTCAACCATTCCATGTCGGGGTCTCCGACCACCGACCTACAAGGAAGTTTGTGCTGGTTGGGACACGCAGCGTCTGAAACTGTGCTGTGCATGCGTGCGTGACAGCCTGCGCCAGGCTGATGGCGTACGCTTAGCTGATTGTCACTTTGACCCAGGAGCCGCTGATGAAATACGCCAATTTGGGCAAGAGCCCGTTGAAAGTTTCCCGCCTGTGTGTGGGCACCATGATGTTTGCGGATCAGACGCCGCTGGACGAGGCACGAAGCATCCTGGATCATGCGCTGGAGCTGGGCTGCAATTTTCTGGACACCGCCGATGTTTACAGCGTGGGCAAATCCGAGGAGATGCTGGGGCAGTTGTTGCCGGGCCAGCGGCACCGCTGGGTGCTGGCCAGCAAAGTAGGTAACACCATGTCGGCTTTGCCCAACGAAGGGGCTTACTCGCGCACTTGGGTGTTGCGCGCCTGCGAGGGCAGTCTGGCCCGCCTGGGCACCGATCACCTGGACATCTACTACCTGCACCGCGACTACAACGGCATGAATCTGGAAGAGCCTTTGCGCGCCATCGAGGCCTTGTTGCGCGACGGCAAGATCCGCTATTGGGGTGTTTCCAATTTTCGGGGCTGGCGCATCGCCGAGCTGGTCAACATGGCCAAGCAAATGAACATGCCCGGGCCTGTGGTGTGCCAGCCTTATTACAACTTGCTCAACCGCTTACCCGAGGTGGAAATTCTGGAAGCCTGCGGGTACTATGGACTGGGTGTGGTGCCCTACAGCCCGATTGCACGCGGGGTGCTCACGGGCAAATATGCGCCCGGCCAGACGCCCGCAGAGGGCAGCCGCGCCGCCCGGGGTGACAAGCGCATTCTGGAGTCCGAGTTCCGCCAAGAGTCGCTGCAAATTGCGCAAACGCTGGGGCAGCATTGCGAGCGCAAAGGTGTTTCACTGGCCCACTTTGCCACCGCCTGGGTCTTGGCCAATCGCCATGTGAGCGCGGTGATTGCTGGCCCCCGCACGCTGGCCCAGTGGCAAGACTACGCCACCGCGCTGGATGTGGAGATCACCGCCGAAGACGAGGCCGTGGTCAACGCGCTGGTGGCGCCTGGGCACCCTTCGACCCCCGGGTACAACGATCCAGCTTATCCACTGAATGGTCGCTGAAACCAGGCGGCGAGGGGTTGCCGCCAATGCTGCCACCTCGACGCGACAAGCGCTTGCAAACTGGCGCCCTGTTGAGGAGCGCGCTGAGCGGCGGCAGCGAGGGGTGTGAAGGCAATCAGACTGTCTTTGAGCGCTTCCACCACAGCCCGATCACTGTGCAAGCGAAAGGTGTCTCCAGCCTGCAAAAAATGATCGCCGGGATCGCGGCTTTCCGTCAGCCACACCCTGCCAGAGATCACACGCAATTGCATGGCAGGCTGTTTGCGCAGTGTCAGGATGCCTTGTGCAGGCAAGGCTTGGCGTTGTTCTGAGTGCATGAAGGTCTCCCGTGAAGATGTGAACGCTGATGCCTTGACTGTCTCGCACAACAGACCCGGGCGACAGACACAGCAGGCCACCATGCAGGGCCTGACAAGCATCGCAAGGCGGCCATCTGTCTGGTGAAAATTGAGCGGATCTGTGCTGCTTGCGTGCCCGATGGGCCGCAAGCGCTGATGCACAATGGCCGAGCCATGAATGCACCACTTTTGTCCTCATCCGTCCCGATTCAGCCCAGGTATGTGCAGATGGCCACGCGCATGGCCGACCTGATCGAGTCGGGTGCTTTTCAGCCCGGGCAGCGCTTGCCCTCGGTGCGCGACACTGCCGCCCAAGAGGGGGTGTCCGTTTCCACGGCCATGCAGGCGTTTCGCTGGCTCGAAGACAAGGGGTTGGCGAAAGCCAAGCCCAAGGCGGGTTACTTTGTGCGCAAGCAGCGTCAGCGCATTGCATTGCCTTTGGTGGGGCAAACACACCCGCACAGCGTGCCCTTGGTGCCGCGCACCCGTGCCGATGTGCTTGACCGTGATGGTCGCAAGGGGGGGATTGCTGTGAATTTCACTGGCTATTGCCCGCGTGACTCCCAATTGTTTGATGAAGACAGGCTGCGCGTTGCGGTGGCGCGTGCCACCCGTGTGCATCGGCGCACCTTGGTTGATTATTCCAACGTGGCAGGCACGCAAGCCCTGCAAAACGCCGTGGCCCAGCGGGCCTTGCATCTGGGTTGTTCGCTCAGGGGGGAAGACGTGGTGATCACCGCCAGCTGCATGCAGGCCATCAGCCTGTGCCTGATGGCGGTGACCCGACCAGGTGATGTGGTGGCCCTGGAGTCGCCCACGTTTTTCGGGTTTCTGGACTTGCTGGAGTCGCTGAATTTGCGTGTGGTCGAAATTCCATCTCACCCGCGCACGGGTTTGTCTTTGCCCGCCTTGCAGCTGGCGCTGGACACCCAACCGATCAAGGCGGTACTGGCCGTGCCGACCTTGTCCAACCCTTTGGGGGCGATCATGCCCCTGGCCGAAAAAAAGGCCTTGGTGCACCTGTTGGCCCAGTACCGTGTGCCACTCATTGAGGATGTAGTCTTCAACGATTTGCTGGCGTCTGACGAACGACGTCGGGCCGTCAAGGCCTTTGATCAGGATGGCTCGGTCATGGTTTGCGGCTCGTTTTCCAAAACCATTGCGCCGGGCATCCGATTGGGCTGGGTGGATGCGGGTCGCTGGAAGGACCAAGTGGCCACACTCAAACGCGTGCAGGGGGGCGCTACCAATGAAGTGATGGAACATGCCCTGGCCGACTTGCTGACCCAAAGTGCTTACGAGTCGCAGATGCGGCGTTTGAGTGCCACCATGAAAGCCCGTTTGCATGAAGCCCGCCGTTTGGTGAGTGCGCATTTTCCCAAGGGCACGCGGGTGAGCGATCCGGCAGCGGGCTATTCCTTGTGGGTGGAGTTGCCCGTGGCGCTGAACAGCATGCGCTTGTTTGAAGTCGCGGCCGGTGAGGGCATGTCTTTCATTCCGGGGTCTTTGTTTTCAGCCACGGACAGGTATGCCCATTGTTTGCGCCTGAATTTTTCAGGGGCTTGGGGCGATGCGGAGAAAAAGGCGCTCAGTCGCCTAGGGCAGATGGCCCAGACCCTGCTTGTTGCGCAAGGGCCATCTCCTGAAGACGTGATTTCTTGACACCATTGGTAATTTATCCGTGCAGTCTGTACATATCAATTGGGCGGTCACCATGTCAGACATCACGCAATACGGATTGGAACAAGCGCGCGCAGTTGCCGCACATTGCCACGGAGGCCGTGGCGGGTTACAGCAGTGTGATCACGCGCCACGGCAAACCGGTGGCGGTGGTGGTGCCGGTGGCGCAATGGCGCGATCAACAGGCACGCACATTCCAGCAGGCTGGTGTCTTGGCCTTGCGCGGTACGGGGCGGGGTTTGTGGACAGAGGGGGCATCGCAGGCCGTGGCGGACCTGCGGGACGAATGGCAGGCTTGAGGAGCCCGCGAATGAGTCAGCGTTCGCTTGTCTGGTGTGGTTTGCCCGAAGGGTCCACCGTGCTGGTGGACACGGCGCCATGGATTTACCTGCTGGAAGACCATCCCGAATTTGCACCGCGATTTGCGGGCTTGTTTGAAGCGGCTGAAAGTGGCCAGCTCCAGTTGGCGCTGAGCACTGTCACCCTGGCCGAAGTGCTGACCGGGCCTTTCAAAGCGGGCCAAACGGCCTTGGCCAGACGCTATGAAACCGCCTTGAACCAGTACCAAGTGGTGCCCATGACGCCCTCCGTGGCCTGTCTGGCCGCTCAGTTGCGGGTTCAGTACCGCCTCAAGCTGCCCGACGCCGTGCAACTGGCCTCGGCGCTCGACATCGGCGCTGCTGCCCTGGTCACGCACGAACGGGATTATTCGGCGGTGCAGGGCTTGCCGATACTCCTGGGGGGTGATAGGCGGTCTGAAGTTGAAGCCGAGTCTTGTTTTGTAGGTCGGTGGCTTCAGCTCCGACATGACGTGAAAGAGCTGAACGCAAGCCCTATTCATACCTGAAGGCGCCGACCTGCAAAATTGAAAGCCCTTTAAAACTTCACAGGGCCTGCTCAAACTTGCAGACCGTCAAAACATCCTCGCGATCAAAGCGCCATCTGATGGGCCTTCCATTGGAATCCACACTTTGAGTGGGCTGCCCGGTGCCACGTCGATGGCTTCGCCTTTGCCGTTTTTCATGGCGTTCAGCTGAACCTTGCGGTTGCCGCTGGGGTGAATGATCTCAATCGTGTCGCCCACCGAGAACTTGTTTTTCGTCTCGACTTCAACCCAGCCGTCTTGAGCAGCGCGCACCTCGCCCACAAACTGGCTGCGGTGGCCCACCGAGTGGCCGGTTTCGTAGTTTTGGTAGTCCTGCGCGGGGCGGCGCTCCAAAAAGCCCGAGGTATAGCCGCGTGAGGCCAGGCCGTCGAGTTCGCTGATCAGCTCGGGGTTGAAGGGGCGGCCTGCCACCGCGTCGTCAATGGCGCGGCGGTACACCTGCGCGGTGCGGCTCACGTAATACAGGCTCTTGGTGCGGCCTTCGATCTTGAGCGAGTCCACCCCGATCTTGACCAGGCGCTCGATCAGCTCCACCGCCCGCAGGTCCTTGCTGTTCATGATGTAAGTGCCGTGCTCGTCTTCCATGATGGGCATGAGCGCACCGGGCCGATTGGCTTCTTCGATCAGGTAGACCTTGTCGGCCGCGGGGTGGCGTTGGCCGTCGCCGCAGGCTGAGAAGTTTTTCTCGGCGGTTTCTTGTTCTTGCTCAAAGCTGAAATCGCCTTCCATGCGGGTGGGTTTGACCTCGCCGGAGTCGGTCTCGTCGGTGGCCTCTTGCGTGCCATAGCTCCAGCGGCAGGCGTTGGTGCAGGTGCCCTGGTTGGGGTCGCGCCGGTTGAAGTAGCCCGACAACAGGCAGCGGCCCGAATAGGCAATGCACAGCGCGCCGTGCACGAACACTTCCAGCTCCATGTCGGGGCATTCTTGGCGGATTTTTTCGACTTCGTCCAGGCTCAGTTCGCGGCTCAGGATGATGCGGGCCACGCCCATTTTTTGCCAGAACTTCACGGCCGCCCAGTTGACGGTGTTGGCCTGCACCGACAGGTGAATGGGCATCTCGGGCCACTTCTCGCGCACCATCATGATCAGGCCCGGGTCGGCCATGATCAGGGCGTCGGGCTTCATGGCGATCACCGGCTCGATGTCGCGCAGGTAGGTGCGCACCTTGTCGTTGTGCGGCAGCAGGTTGCTGGTGACGAAGAACTTCTTGCCCCGAGCGTGCGCTTCGGCAATGCCGATGCCGATTTGTTCGAGCTTGAATTCGTTGTTGCGTGCACGCAGGCTGTAGCGGGGGTGGCCCGCATAGATGGCGTCGGCGCCAAAGTCGTAGGCGGCGCGCATTTTGTCGAGCGACCCGGCGGGCAATAAAAGTTCAGGGGTTTTGATCGCGGTCATAGCCTTTGATTGTCCAATTTTTTGAACCTGCCACGCGCCGTGCACAATTGACGCATGACAAGAAACATGGCCGAAACAGGGCTCAAACAGGTGTTGATCGCAGGCGGCGGCATTGGCGGCTTGGCTGCGGCGTTGGCCTGTGCGCGGCAGGGCGTGCCGGTGCAGCTGCTGGAGCGGGCCGCGCAGCTGAGCGAGGTGGGCGCGGGCATCCAGATCGGACCGAACGTGACGCGCATTTTGCAGGCCTGGGGCTTGGGGGCTGCGCTGGCGCAGGTGGCGGCTTTTCCCAAGCGCTTGCAAGCGCGGGACGCACAGACCGGGCAGGTGCTGGGCAGTTTGCGTCTAGGTGAGCGGGCGCAGGCGCTGTATGGCGCGCCTTACGCCACCATCCACCGGGCCGATTTGCAAGCCATGCTGCACGCCGAAGCTCAGGCGGCGGGCGTGGATGTGCGCCTGGGCCAAACCGTGCAGGGCTGGCGCGAGACCGCCGAGGGTCTTGCCGTGACCACGGCACAAGAGCTGGCCGCTGGTGCCGCCCAACAGCGCGGGGAGTCCGCCGCAACAGAGCCCCCGTTGATGGCCGATGTGTTGATCGGAGCCGATGGTGTGTGGAGCGCCGTGCGCCAAAAGTTGCTGGGCGATGCCCCGGCCCGATTTACCGGGCACTTGGCCTACCGGGCGATGGTGGCGCAGGGCGATTTGCCCGCGCATTTGCGCAGCGACCAAGTCACTGTCTGGATGGGGCCGCGGCTGCATGTGGTGCATTACCCGGTGCGCGGGGGGCAATGGCTCAACCTGATTGCCATCGTGCACGGCGACAAACCGGCGCAGGCCGATGCTTGGGACGCCACTGGGCACGCACAGGCCCTGATGCAGGCCATGGGCCCGGTGGGTGTGGATTTGCATGAGCGATTGGCGTCGGTGCCCGCCTGGCGGCAGTGGGCGCTGCACGACCGAGCCCCCATGAGCGGGGCCGGTGAAATGGCCCAAGGCCGCGTGGCTTTGCTGGGCGATGCCGCGCATCCCATGCGGCCGTATCTGGCCCAAGGCGCGGGCATGGCGATGGAAGACGCACAGGTGTTGGGGCAGTGCCTGGGCGCAGACGCGGGCAGCGTGGCCGAGCGATTGCAGGCCTATGCCCAAGCACGCTGGGCGCGTAACGCCCGCGTGCAAGCGCGGGCGATTCGCAACGGCCGCATCTTCCACGCTACCGGCCCAGTCGCTTGGGGGCGCAATGTGTCGATGCGCCTGATGGGCGAGCGGCTGATGGATGTGCCTTGGTTGTATGGAGGCGGTTGACCACTTTTGTCGGAGTTGCCAATTTTTTTAAAGGTTTGGGTGGGGCAACAATCGGCGGATCGGTTGATCCGAAACCTCGTTTTTCCGGGCTAGACTCATCAAATACTTTGCCCCCCAAAACCTAGCAAAAACCCTATGGAAAACGTCTTCAATTTTCGAGACCAGCTGGTCAGTGAATACAGCACCTTTTCCAGAAGTTTTTCCAAAATTCATGCACCAGACATCTTGGACAAGGTCGAGCGTGAATACAGCGAGGGCCGTTATTGGCCCGAGCCACTGATTCAAATCAACCCCAACTACCGCCGCAGTGCCACCGTTCAGCAGTTGGCCGCCAAGGGCGATTTACATGCCGCCTGTGCCGAGTTGTTCAAGGCCAAAAAGCCCGAGGGCACGCCTGTCGATTTGTTTTTGTATGCACACCAGATGGAAGCCTTGGCCAAAGCCGGGCAGGACAAAAGCTATGTGGTGACGACCGGCACAGGTTCGGGCAAGTCGCTTTCGTTTTTTATCCCCATCATCGACCGTATCCTCAAAGCCAAGCAGGTCGATCCCAAGCCGCGTACACGCGCCATCGTTATCTACCCGATGAACGCACTGGCCAACAGCCAGCTGGAGGAGCTCGACAAGTTTTTGCACGGCTACGCACCGGGCCAGCAGCCCTTCACGGTCGCCCGCTACACCGGACAGGAAAGCGCAACCGAGCGCGAACGCATCAAAAACAACCCCCCCGACATCTTGTTGACCAACTTCATGATGCTGGAGTTGATCCTCACGCGGCACGAAGAAATTGACCGTGGCGTGGTTGACCACTGCCAGGGGCTTGAGTTTTTGGTGTTGGACGAATTGCACACCTACAGGGGACGTCAAGGTGCTGACGTGGCAATGCTGGTACGTCGCCTGCGCGAGCGCTTGCAAGCCAATAAGCTGGTTTGCATTGGCACATCCGCCACCATGTCATCCACGGGCACCCAAGCTGACCGCAACAAGACCGTCGCCGAAGTGGCCTCCAAACTTTTTGGCACCACCATCACCGAGCACGATGTCATTGGTGAAACACTGGACCGAGTGACCAACCCAGCCAAAAATGTAGACGCCATCAAGCCCTACCTCAAGTCGGCTTTATCTCAAACCAGCTTCTCATGGCCCAATTACGAAGCATTCCAAGACGACCCTTTGGCCATCTGGGTCGAATTGAACCTTGGCATTGAGCTTCCCGAACTCGAAGCACCGCGCCGCGCCAAACCGATGACCCTCAAGGACGCGGCGGCCAGGTTGGCCGACGATGCGGGTTGTGACTTTGATCTGGCCCGTGCAGGCCTGCAACTGTTTTTGGTGGCTGCCCACGAAGTCAAGACCGAACAAGGCCGCCCCCCATTTGCTTTCAAGCTGCACCAATTCATCAGCGGACCAGGCAAGGTGCTCGCGACTTTAGAGCCAGCAGGTAAGCGCCACATCACGCTAGATGCACAACGCTTTGCACCAGGCCGGCAAGACGAGGGAACGCGCCTTTATCCCGTGCACTTCTGCCGTGATTGCGGGCAGGAATACCACCCCGTCTGGCGATCCGACAATGCCCAGCAGGAATACAGTCCCCGCGAAATTGACGACATTTCTTCCGACGAAAACGAAGACGCGCATTACGGCTTCTTGTGCCCGCAAACTACGGGTCAAACCTTTACAGGTCAACTCGAAGAATTGCCCGAAACATGGCTCGACCTGAGCAAAGCCGAACCTAAGATCAAAAGCACATACCGAAAAGCCGTGCCGCAACCGGTCACCTTGGGGCCAGATGGCCTGCACGGGCGGGGCGGTGAAGACTTCTGGTTCATTCCCGGAAAGTTCAGGTTTTGTCTGCGCTGCGGTCTGTCCCATGAGGTCCATGGCAAAGACATCAACCGCCTGGCCAGCTTGTCTGGTGAGGGGCGCTCATCTGCCACCACCATCCTGACCTTGACCGCCATTCGTCAGTTGTTTGCTGAAGGCGATCCGCAGACGGATCAACCCGATCCCCGCAAAATTCTGGGCTTCACCGACAACCGGCAGGATGCCGCTCTGCAAGCGGGCCACTTCAACGACTTCATTTTTTTGCTGACCCTGCGTGCAGCGCTCATTGGCGCATTGCAAAACAACCAGGGCTTGCTGTCTGAAGACGTATTGGCCAGCCAAGTTTTCAAAGCGCTGGGGTTCGAGCAAGTTGATCAAGGCACACTGACCGAATACCTCAAGAACCCCAAGATCATGGGCCTTGCCCGGCAAGATGCCCAGAAGACCTTGCGCTTCATCATTGGGTACAGACTGATGCGCGACCTGCGTCGAGGCTGGCGCTTCAACAACCCCAACCTGGACCAGCTCAACCTGCTGAACATCCAATACCGGGGCATTGCCGAATTTGCTACCGAAGAATCCTTGTTTGTAGGCAACCCGGTTTTGTCAAAGCTCTCGCCCCAACACAGAACAGAGCTTTCGGTGTGCCTGTTTGACCACATGCGTCGCGGTCTTTGCTTGCAAAGCATGTACCTCGACCCCATCGAGCAAGAGCGTGCCAAGACCACCGCCTTCCAATACCTGAACGACCGCTGGGCATTCGCGTACGACGAAAGCCTCGAAACCTCCAAATACCTCATCTTGGGTAAGCGTCCAGAATACCGAGGAAAGCCTCGAACAGACCTGGTACCGGGTGGTCCACGAACCCGCTTACTCAAAGACATCAAGTTGTCCCCGCTGTGGAAGAGCAGCTCAGCTGCCGCTGTAGTCAGCGGCTGGAAAGACCCGCAATGGACAGCCTTCATTGAAGACCTGCTGAAGGCCGCATCCAATTACGGCTATGTACAAAAGTTCGACATCGACTCCCAGGTGCTCGGCTGGCGCCTGAACGCCAACAGCATGGACTGGCTGCTGGTGCGCGACGAAGACATAGACACAGACACCCGCCACAACGCCTACTTCCGCAACCTCTACTTGGCCGTTGCACAGACGCTTCAACAATCCCAACACGCACTCTTCAACTTTGAAGCGCAAGAGCACACCGCCCAGGTCGATGCCGGACGCCGCCAGCTTCTGGAGCAGCGCTTTCGTTACACCACCAAAGACCGACAGGACTGGGCAGAAAACCCCGCCAACGATGCGCCATTGCAGCGTTTGCCCGTCATGTTCTGCTCGCCCACCATGGAGCTGGGCGTGGACATTTCGGCACTTAATGCCGTCTATTTGCGCAACGTACCGCCCACACCGGCCAACTACGCTCAGCGCAGCGGCCGTGCAGGCCGCTCCGGCATGCAGGCGCTGGTCATCACTTATTGCGCCGCCCTCAGCCCGCACGATCAATGGTTCTTTCACCACGCTACCGACATGGTGCACGGCATCGTCAAGGCGCCCACACTGGACTTGGCCAACCGCGATCTTGTCGAAAGCCACCTCCACGCCATCTGGCTCTCGTCTGCACAAGTTCAGCTCGACACCAGCATCGCTCCCATGTTGGAGCTGGACAAAATAGACCAACCCCTCAAAGACGCTTTGTGGCAAAAAATCAATTCGCCCGAAGTGAACCAACGGGCTGCCCAAAGCGCACAGGCCTTCATGAAGCAGGTGGTGACAGAAGTCCAAAGCAGCCCATGGTATTCGCCCGAACATGCGAAAAACACCATTGATAAAGCACCGAAGGACTTTTCAGAAGCCTTCCAGCGTTGGCGCACCCTGGTCGAGGCCACGCGCAAGCAAATGGACATGGCCAACACCGTCAGCCAAAGCTACACCAGCAGCAACGCTGAGAAACTCAACTCACAGCGCCGTTACGGCGATGCCGCCAAGCAATACGCTTTGCTGCTCAAAACCGGCAACGCCCAAAACAACGACTTCTACACCTACCGCTACCTGGCCAGTCAAGGCTTTTTGCCCGGCTACAACTTCCCGCGTTTGCCCCTCATGGCGTGGATACCGGCCAAAGGCGGTGCAGGGGGCAAGGACGACGACGGCAGCATGGTCAGCCGACCACGCTTTCTTGCTCTGTCCGAGTTTGGCCCGCGCAGCCTCATTTACCACCAGGGCCGCATGTACCGAGTGGTGCGTGCCAAGCTCAACGTCGGCAACACCGACCACATCTCGGGCAACAGCTCTCTGGCTACCGTTACCAGCCGTGTTTGCAGTGCCTGTGGCTATGCCCACATGAGTCAGCTGGGGGGCAGCGATCCCATCGTGGATCGTTGCGAAAACTGCGATGCCTTATTGACCGACAACGACTGGGTCAAAAACCTTTACCGCATCGAAACGGTCGAGACCATGGCCGTCGAGCGCATTTCCATCAACGACGAAGACCGTCAGCGTCAAGGCTTTGAGCTTCAAACCACCTACAAGTTTTTGCCCGGCCCCAATGGCCAAATCTCCAAGGTCAAGACCATCGTCCAGCCGAGCTCAGATGCCAACGAGGCACCCCTGGCCGAACTCACCTACGCCCCCGCCGCGCTCATCTGGCGCATCAACCGGGGCTGGCGTCGCCGCAAAGACAAAAACCAACTGGGGTTCTACATCAACCCCGTCACGGGGCAGTGGAGCAAAAAAGACGAACCAGGTGCAACCGAAGCCAACGAAGCTGAAGACAACTTGCTCGACAAGGTGCCCAACCAGCAAATCGTTCCGTTTGTAGAGGACTACCGCAACATCCTGATCCTGCAGCCTGCAAAGCAAACGCTGGACTTGGAAACCATGGCCACCTTGCAAGCCGCTCTCAAGCGCGGCATCGAGATGACCTACCAGATCGAAGAATCCGAGTTAGTGGCCGAAGCCCTGCCCACGCAAGACAACCGGCAAGCCATCATGTTCTACGAGGCTGCCGAGGGCGGTGCAGGTGTGCTCACACGCTTGGCCACCGAACCCCAAGCCCTTGCCCAAGTGGCCGCGTCAGCCCTCAAGCTGTTGCACTACAACGCGCCCACGGGTCCGTGGAAGTTTGATGAACTGCCCACCCTGGAGCAACTGGACAAAAACGGTCATCACATTTGCGAAGCGGGCTGTTACCAATGTCTGTTGTCTTATTTCAACCAACCCGACCACGACAACATCAACCGCCGCAATGAAGATGCTCTCAAGCTCTTGGTTGCATTGGCCAATGCTCAAGTTGTGCCTGCGCCGCAAAGCGCATCCACCTTGCCCACAACCCTCGCACCTGTTGACGATGGAACCGGGGCAAGCTTGCTCAGCCAGTGGCAACAAGCTTTGCAAGCAGGTGGTTTCGCATTGCCCTCAGACATGAATGTGCCCATCTCTGGCACCAACGCCGTTGCAGACGCTTTTTACAAATCGGCCAGAACAGTGGTCTTCCTCAGCGCAGTCAGTGACGACATCGTTGGCCACCTCCGCGACAAAGGCCGTGACGTGCTGGTCATGTCAGACCCGGCCCAATGGCCCGAACAGTTTGCCGCCAACACCCAAGTGTTTGGCCCTGGAAATCAGAACACCCCATGACCACAGCCACCGCACACTTCCAACCCGGCAACCTCGTTCGCGCCCGTGGGCGCGAATGGGTCGTTCAGGCCGACTCATCGTTTGACGAAGCCACCAGCCTGCTGCGCTTGCGCCCCTTGGGCGGCTCTGACGAAGACACCATCGCCCTGATTCCAGAGCTAGAGTTCACCCCTGTCGAACCCGCCACTTTTCCTTGGCCCGACGCCACCCAACCAGGCAACCACGCGGCCGCGCTGCTCATGCGCGACGCCCTGCGACTCAAGTTGCGTGCCGGTGGTGGTCCCTTCCGCTCGTTCGGCAACATCGCGGTGGAGCCTCGTGCTTATCAGCTGGTGCCCTTGCTCATGGCCCTGCGCCTGAACACCGTGCGTCTGTTGATTGCTGACGACGTCGGTATCGGTAAAACGGTTGAGGCAGGCCTCATCGTGCGCGAGCTGATGGACCGTGGCGAAATCACCCGCTTTGCCGTTTTGTGCCCCCCGCACTTGGTGGAGCAATGGCAAAGCGAACTGCTCAGCCGCTTCAACCTGCAAGCCGTGGCCCTCACATCGGCCAGTGCCAGCCGCGTGGAGCGCGAGTTGCCACACGGCGTCAGCCTGTTTGACCACTACCCCATCGTTGTCGTCAGCCTGGACTACATCAAGAGTGAACGCCACCGCGAACACTTTTTGTCCATCGCGCCCGCATGCATCATCGTTGACGAGGCCCACACCTGTGCCAGCAGCGGCGCAGGCAAGCAACTGCGGTTTGAATTGTTGCAGCGCTTGGCCAAAGACGATGCCCGCCACTTGCTCTTGCTCACGGCCACGCCCCACTCGGGTGACGAAACTGCGTTTTACAACCTGTTGTCTTTGCTCAACCCCGACTTTGCGCAGCTGCAAAACCGCACCTCGGCACAAGACCCCTTGCGCCAATTGTTGGCGCGACACTTTGTGCAGCGCCGCCGCAAAGACATTGTGGAATGGCAAGCCCAAACCCAAGACCTGCGTGGCTTTGCCCGCCGCATGAAGACCGAGCAAACCTACAAGCTCACGGGCGACTGGGGTGCCTTCTTTGACAACGTGCAAACCTACTGCCGCGAAATGGCCGAATCGGTGGAGGGGCAGCAGACCGGCCAAGCCCGCCTGATTTGGTACGCCACCTTGGCTCTGCTGCGGTGCGTGGCTTCTTCTCCAGCCGCTGCCGTGAAAGCGCTGACCACCCGACTTGAAGGCAAAACCGGCACCGCGCTGGAAGCCGATGGTGAAGACCTGCTGGAAGACGACCGCCTGCACGACGGCGAAGCCGACGACATGGCCGGCACCGATCTGGAGCCCGCTGGTCAGCTCAGCCCGCAACTGCAAGATGCCCAGCGTCTGCATGCCCTGATTGAAGACGCCAAGCGCCTGAGCGGCAAGTCGGGCGACCCCAAACTCGCCAACCTGATTGCCCACCTCGATGGTTTGGTGAAAGAAGGCTTCCACCCCGTGGTGTTCTGCCGCTACGTGGCCACGGCCCATTACGTGGCCGACGAACTGCGCAAACACTTCAAACAAGCCACTGTGTTGTCCGTGACTGGTGAGCTCAGCCCCGAAGAGCGCCGTGATCGGGTGGAGAACATGGAAGACGGCGACACGCGCATTTTGGTGGCCACCGACTGTTTGTCCGAAGGCATCAACTTGCAGCACCTGTTCACCGCCGTGGTGCATTACGACCTGGCCTGGAATCCGACGCGGCACGAACAGCGCGAGGGCAGGGTAGACCGCTTTGGCCAGCAGGCCCCCGAAGTGCGATGCACCATGCTCTACGGCCAAGACAACCCGGTCGATGGCTTTGTGCTTAACGTCATCTTGCGCAAAGGCGAAGCCATCCAGAAAGAGCTTGGCGTGCTTGTGCCCATGCCCGAAGATAAAACCCGCATCAATCAGGCCATGGTCAAGGCTGCACTCATGAAGCGTGTCAGCGCTGAAAGCCGCCAAATGGGTTTGGGTTTTGAAGAAGCCGAAGAACTTCTGGCTCCACTGCAAGCGCAGTGGACCGACGCACTCGAAAAAGCCAAAGCCAACCGCACCGTGTTTGCCCAGCGTGCCATTCGGCCCGACGAAGTCATGCCCGAATGGCAAAAGCAGCAGCAAGCCCTGGGCACCCAAGACGATGTGCAGCGCTTTGTGCAAAGCGCTTGCGCTCGCCTGAACGCCCCACTCGAAAAAGCCCGCCGCCAGTCCTTCAAGTTGCCCACCGTTCACTTGCCTGAGTCCCTGCGTCAACGCCTGGATGACGAAGGCTTGGTCAAAGAGGGCGATACCAAAGGCTTGATGATCGACTTTGCCGAACTGCACCGCAGCCACCCGCTGGTGACCGTGCTGGCCGATCACCTGATCGAAACCGCCTTGCAGGGCGAAACCAGCATCACCGCCCGTTGCGCTGCCACCGAGACCGATGCAGTGCAGGTGGTCACCACGGTGTACTTGCTGCGTTTGCGCCACCAGCTCAGTTATGTCCGCCGCAAAGAGCCCTACCAAATGATGGCCGAAGAAACTGTGGCGGTTGCCGTGCAGGGCCGCACCAACCCGGTTTGGCTCAGCGATGAGGGCGTGTCTCAGTTGCTGCAAAGCACACCCACCAGCAACTTGCCGCGTGAGCTGATCACTCGCGAGATCCAGCAATCGCTGGACTTTGCACAAGCCAACCAAGACTACTTGGGTCAACTGGCCAAAGAACGCGCCCAAGCACTTTTGGAAGACCACCGCCGCGTGCGCGAAGCCGCCCGCGACGTGGGCCAATACAGTGTCACCCCCTGCTTGCCGGTGGATGTGATCGGCGTCTATGTGTTGCTGCCCGAATTGCTGTGATCTGAAAAGAACAAGAACATGAAACGCATCACCTGCCACAAGCTCGCCACCCTGAACCTGCCCACCCTTCGCCTGGAAGGCGGCTTGTTCTTGCCCGACGTCCTCGAAAAAGCCGCCCTGGGCACTGCCCGCCTGCAAGCCGATGCCGACTACGGCATCCCCAAGGGCCTGAAGCAAAAAGACGAATACAGCCGCGCCTTTCAAATCGCATCCGCCCAGTGGAAGCATTTTGAAAAGCAAATGGAACGCGCCGACCTGGACGCCGCGCACGCCACCGCCACCTTTGTGACCGAGCTGCTGCGCGACGCCTTGGGCTACCCCGCCGTGGGGGCCAGCACTGGCATTACCGTGGGCGACCGGCATTACACCGTCACCCACATCGCCAGCAACGGCTTGGGCGCACAGCTACCCATCGTCATTGCCCCGCACAGCTTGGGCCTGGACGAAGCCGACCCGCGTTACGGCGTGCGCCATGCCGACGGCTCGGCCAGTGGCACCCGCAAAAAGTCCCCTTTCCAGTTGATGCAAGAACTGCTCAACGCCAGCCCTGACCACCAATGGGGCTTGGTCACCAACGGCAAAACCATCCGCCTGTTGCGCGACGCCGCCACGCTCACCCGCCCCAGCTACCTCGACATCGACATGGCCGACCTGCTCAGCGGCCAGCGCTATGCCGAATTTGCCTACGCCTGGCGCTTGCTCCACGCCAGCCGCGCAGGCCTGCAAGCCACCAGCGACAGCCAAGCCCACGCACCCGTGGTGTGGGAAGCATGGCGAGAAGCCGGTCAAGAAGAGGGCACCCGCGTGCGCAACGGCTTGCGCATGGGCGTCACGCAAGCGTTGCTCACTTTTGGCAACGGATTTTTACAGCATCAAGCCAACGAAGCCCTGCGCCTGGCCCTGCAAAACGGTGAGCTGACCAAAGAAGCCTACTTCGCCCAGCTGCTGCGCCTCATTTACCGCCTCATCTTTGTCTTCAGCATCGAAGAGCGCGGCTTGCTCAAAGACGCCAATGGCCAAACCAACGCGGCATACACCCAAGGCTATGCCTTGGCCCGCCTGCGCGACATGGCCCTGCGCCGTCGCGCCCGCAACCGCTTTGACGACTTGTGGCAAAGCATGCGCATCGTGTTCAAAGGCCTCAACCACGGCGAGCCCCGCTTGGGCCTGTCCGCCTTGGGCGGCTTGTTCAACACCAGCCAATGCCCCGCGCTGGATGTGGCCGAACTGAGCAACGCTCACCTGCTGGCCACCATGCAAAGCATGCGCTGGGCCGCGCAAGCGGGGGGCAGCTTGGCCCCCATCGACTACCGCAACATGGGCGTGGAGGAGTTGGGCAGCGTTTACGAAAGCTTGCTCGAACTCGTGCCCGAGGTGGACCTGCCCGCCCGCACATTTGGCTTTGTGGGCCTGACCAGCGAGGGCAGCACCGCCGGTAACGAACGCAAACTGACCGGCAGCTACTACACCCCCGACAGCCTGGTGCAAGAACTCATCCAGTCCGCACTGGTGCCCGTCATTGACCAGCGCATCGCCGCCCAACCTGACAACCCTGTGGACGCATTGCTCAGCATCAAGGTGTGCGACCCGGCCTGCGGCAGCGGCCACTTTTTGCTGGCCGCCGCCCGCAAGCTGGCCGAGCGCCTGGCCGCGCTGCGGTCAGACGACGGCGTGGTCACCCCCGCCGCCTATCGCCATGCGCTGCGCGAAGTCATTGCCCGTTGCATTTATGGCGTGGACCGCAACCCCATGGCCATTGAACTGGCTCGCACCGCGCTGTGGCTGGAAGGCTTTGAAGAGGGCAGGCCGCTGAGCTTTTTGGACCACCACCTGCAAGTGGGTGATGCGTTGCTCGGGTTGACTGACCTTAAGGCGTTGGAATTCGGCATTGCGAAAGATGCATTCAAGCCACTTTCTGGTGACGACAAGGAAGTTTGCAAACTGCTTGCAAAGATCAATGTAGGTGAATTGAAAGACCTAGAAAAAAAACGCAAATCCAATGCCTTTGGTCAGTTGGATGTGGTTAATGCTTTCGATAGTGGCCTCAAGCCTCTGCAAGCACTAGAGGCACTGCCAGAAAAAAATACCCAAGAGATCGCTGCTAAGGAATCGGCCTACCGTGTGTTTTTGGAGCAAGCCAAAACCAATCGACTAGCCCATGCTGCCGATCTTTTGGTTGGTGCCTATCTGTTACCCAAGCGTCTGGGGGCGGAAAGTATCCCCACCAGTGGCACGCTTTACCTTACCTTGTCGGGTGATGAATTGCCCGAGGACCAAAAATGCGCATTGGTAGCAGCCCAAGTTGCTTGCCTTGAGGCGCGCGTACTTCATTGGTCTCTGGCTTTTCCTCAAGTGTTCGGTTGTGGTGGTTTTGACTGCGTGCTGGGTAACCCGCCATGGGAACGCATCAAGCTGCAAGAGGAAGAGTTCTTTGCCACCCGCCACCCCGCAGTGGCCGCTGCTAAAAACAAGGCCGAGCGTGCACAGCGTATCCAATGGCTGAGTGAAGGCACCTTGGCCGAGCACCTAGGTGCACACGCGGAGCCACGCGGTTTGTTCGATGTAGCCAACCCCGCCAGTAGCATGCTGGCCGACTCCGAAAAGCGCCTTTACGCTGAGTTCATCACCGCTCGCCGCTCGGCTGAGGCCGCAAGCGTGTTCATGCATGTGAGCGGCAGCACCACAGGCATAGGGGGCGAGGGCGGTCGCTACCCGCTCACCGGTGTGGGCGACGTCAACACCTACGCGTTATTTGCTGAAACCATTCTTCAAATCAAATCCCCAACAGGGCGGGCGGGGTTTATCGTGCCAACTGGCATTGCCACCGACGATAGCACGAAGCAATTTTTTGGCCATATCTCACAGTCGGGGCAATTAATTAGCTTGTATGACATTGAAAACAAACAAGCTTTATTTGAGTCAGTGCACCGCAGCTTCAAGTTCAGTTTGGTCACGCTCGGTCAAGCTTCTGTATCTGAGTTTGTTTTTTTTGCCAGCCATCCAAGCCAGCTCACCGACCAGCGTCGCCGCTTCAGCCTTACACCGCAAGAGTTTCAGCTCATTAATCCAAATACTCTTACGTGTCCTGTGTTTAGGTCGCAGATGGATGCAAAACTAACTGAAAAAATCTATAAAAAAGCGGGTTGTTTCCATCAGTTCCAGATTGCTGATCCTTGGAATGAAAATTTAAGTCGAATTTTTGATATGGGGAAATCAGCAGATCAATTACTTGCTGAGAAGTCAGAGCGAACTAATTCTTACCCAATGATTGAGGCTAAATATTTTCATCAATATGATCATAGATATTCATCAATTGATTCATCGGGGAATGATATTACTGTACAAGATGAGTTTAAGTCTGATCCTTATTTTTCTATAAATACTTCTTACGTAATGGAGGTTTCAGAGACTGAGCGTAGGTTAATTGAAAGAAACGCAAAATTTCAATGGCTGATTGCTTATCGAAACATCACAAATGCTACTAATGAGAGAACAATAATTGCATCTGTACTGAAGAGATGTGCAACAAATTACTCCGTTCGGTTGTGCATTAGTAACAAAGCGCCTAGACATCAAGCTGCCCTACTTGCAAATCTTAATTCAATAACTTTGGATTTTATTGCTCGTCAGAAGCTGGGCGGAACCAATCTTTCAGATTATGTTTTCCGACAATTTCCTATATTGCCGCCTGAAAACTATTCTTTAACTGACCTCGCCTACATCGTCCCCCGCGTGCTGGAGCTCACCTTCACCGCCCACGATCTGGCCGCTTGGGCGCAAGACCTTGGCCATAGTGGCCAGCCATTCCCCTTCAACTCGGAACGACGTGCCCAACTTCGCGCCGAGCTCGATGCCTACTATGCTCGACTTTACGGCCTCTCCCGCGACGAACTGCGCTACATCCTCGACCCCGCCGACGTCATGGGCGACGACTACCCCAGCGAAACATTCCGCGTCCTCAAAAACGGCGAACTCCGCGAGTTTGGCGAATACCGGACGCAGCGCTTGGTGCTTGCGGCTTGGGATGCTTTGGAGTGAAGCATGGGAAGAGCAAAACAAGCATGGATGGAAGCGCAAGATCGTGGGTGGGATGGATTGGACAGGCACGTATGTGTTGACTGCGTAGATGATGTTTATCTGGCCAGTTTGGTAGAAGCGTCAGCACACCACACGGGCTGTGACTACTGCGATAACACTGGCGTGTCAACAGCTGAGGTCAGTTGTATTTTGGATGCAGTAAAGACTGGCATTCACTACGGATTCAATGACGAAGCTAATGCCGGAGTGCCTTACAGCAAGGACTTTCCAATTGAGTACTTGTCGACGCAAGATGTGCTTGAAGGAACATTGAGTAACGAAGGTGTGAATTGGTGCAACGAGCTGATTGAAGACGTAGCGGGTGCACTGCATGAAGTAGGTTGGGTTGAGGCTCCTGAAGGTGATTTTTTTGGGAGCTACGGACATCAACGGTATCGGTGGTCCTGGTCTGCTTTTGTCGCCGCAGTGAAGCACCAAAGCCGATTTCATTTTCATGTTCACAAGTCCGTTGATGAGTACGGCGATCGGCCTATCAGTCCTGCAGAGATGCTGGGCTTTCTGGGGCACGTGTTTGAGCACAACCAGATGGTGCAAACCATTTCAGCAAATGCAGTGTTTTTGAGGGTTAGAAAAGGTGTTTGGCCTTTGCTTGCAGGTGAAGCCGGACCACCGCCGCACACCAAAGCCACTGGAGGGCGGATGAACCCTGCGGGCATCCCCTATCTGTACTTGGCGTTTGATCAAACAACGGCGCTTCACGAAGCGCGTGCTGTAGTGGGTGATGCCGTGACTGTCAGTCGTTGGCAGCCCAGCAGAGAACTTCGGGTGTTAGACCTGACACACCAACCGAAGTGCATGTCCATTTTCGAGGGGCGTGATCCCACACAGGACTATGCAATCTTTCTGTGGCATTTTTTAGAGGACATCTCTAAGCCTTTGTGCAAAGACGACATTCCTGAAATTGAGTATGTGCCTACCCAGCTGGTTTGCGAATATCTCGCCCAAGTCTTTTCTCCTGATGGAAAACCTTTGGATGGGCTGATTTACCCCAGTGCTTTAACAGCGGGAAAAAACTTTGTGCTTTTTCCTGAGCGCGGTCAGCGGTATGTGAAGTCTTCACTCGAACGTTTTGGAATGGTGAAGTCTTCACTCGAACGTTTTGGAATGGTGAAGTTTCAATCGGCTGAGGTCATTAAGGTTTGAATTTAAAGTGGTCTAAACATGAGCGAAAAACCTATATTCAATGTTTACTGCGACGAAAGCTGCCATCTTGAAAATGACGGCCAGCCCATCATGGTTTTGGGTGCAGCATGGTGTCCGCAAGACGAGGCACGCCGGATCGGTGCCGAGTTGCGTGACATCAAAGCGCGTTACAACGCCAGGGGTGAACTCAAGTGGGCAAAAGTATCTGCCTCTCGTTTGCCGTTTTATATTGAGTTGGTGGATTGGTTTTTGGCAGAGGCTCCTTTGCATTACCGTGGGTTGGTTGTTCGCAATAAGCAGGCCTTGAATCACGACGCCTTCAATCAGGGTGACCATGATCTGTTTTATTACAAAATGCAATTTTCGTTGCTGAGCAAAATCTTGTCGCCAGACAGCCAGTACGCGATCTACCTTGACATCAAGGACACGCAGGGCAGAAATAAGCTCAAGCGGCTCAAAGATGTGCTTTGCAACAACGTGTATGACTTCACCAGTGAAATGGTTCGCCATGTTCAGAACGTGCATTCGCACGAGATGGAGATCATGCAGGTGACGGATTTCCTGACGGGCGCGTTGGCGTATCGTCACAGGGCGCTGTCGTCCAACACAGCCAAAGTGGCGGTGATAGAACACTTGGAAAAAAAGCTGGGGCGCAGCTTGTTGACATCCACATCCCTGGCTGAGCAAAAGTTGAATGTGTTCCTGTTCACACCAAGGAGCGCATGAGCATGTCCGTGCCTGCTTGGTTACCGCCGATGTTCGTCATGTCACCTTGGTCAGACGAGGTGATGGAGCGCTTGTACGCCATTTTTCGTACAGATTTTGTTATCAATCCCGTCACATACCAAGGATGCCGTGTTTGGTTCTTCCCGGAAATGGAAAGGGGCAAGGAGCTGATCTTCTGGCACCTTGTGGAGCGTGAAGATCCTCCCCGCTCTGGGATTCGTTTGCCAGATTTTCGACGTGCTGAAAGGTTGACTTGGGCGCGTCCAACGCTGCTGAATCACACCGATCCGGCCGTGCTCGCTTGGGATTTTGAAGAGGGCGCGAGTGACATACGCACGTACGTCTGGCTCAAGGACTTGGATTATGTGGTGGTGATGAAGCGTTACTCAGATGGTGCCCGCAGGCTTATCACCGCTTACTGGATTGACTACCCAAGCAAGAGGAAAACCTTGCAGTCCAAATATGCTCGGCGCTTATAAATACGGCTCGCCAAAAGAAAAGGCCAACGCACATGGCGTTGGCCCAGCTCCTTCAGCCTTGGGCTGATGAGTAACCCGTGATTATATACAGTTGCGCTGTCACTACAAGAAATTTTTCAATGACCCCGCTCACCCTGATCGAAAAAGCTGGCCACGACCATGGCTTTGAGCATGTGCTGCCCGCCAGCAGCTGGGTGATTACATGGGATCAGCTGCACATGAGAGGCATCACATGATTCCCCAATCAGAATCCCTCACCGTTGAATTCAAAAGCGACCGCAAACGCCTACCGGATGCTGAACTGGTCGAAGCTTTGGTGTGCCTGGCCAACACCGAGGGCGGCGAGTTGTGGCTCGGGGTGGAGGACGATGGGCAAGCCACGGGCCTGCATGCCGAGCACATGGTGCTGACGGGTTTGGCGGGCATGGTGGCGGCGCGCACGTCGCCCGCTTTGCATGTGAGGGTGGAGGCGCTTCAAGTGGATGGTGTACCCGTGGCCAAAATCACCGTGCCCAAAGCGCAGGGCGAGGTGGCCACGCAAGCGGGCGTGTATGTGCGCCGCCGCATCAAGCACGACGGCACGCCCGAGTGTGTGCCCATGCTGCCGCACGAGCGCATCAGCCGCGCCAGCAGTTTTGGTTTGGTGGATGTGTCGGCCCAGCCAGTTGCGGGTTGCACCTTGGCCGACTTTGACCCGCTTGAGCGCGAGCGCCTGCGCCAAGCGGTGCAGCAATACGGTGGCGACCGTGTGTTGTTGGAGCTGGACGACGAGGCCATGGATGGCGCACTGGGCTTGACGCAGCGTTTGGCCGATGGCACCCGTGTGCCCACGCTGACTGGCTTGTTGTTGATTGGGCGCGAGTCGGTGCTGCAGCAGCGCGTGGCCACCCACGAGCTGGCTTTTCAGGTGCTGGCGCAGCAGGCGGTGCGCTTCAACGAGTTTCGGCGCTTTCCATTGCTCAAGGCGCTGGATTGGCTGGAGACCAACTTTCGCCCCTACAACCCCGAGCAGGAGTTGCAAGTGGGCTTGTTCCGTGTGCCGGTGCCCTTGGTGGACATGGCCGCGTTTCGCGAGGCGGTGGCCAATGCCCTGATACACCGCGACTACCACCGCATGGGCGCAGTGCATGTGCGGCTGGAGGACGATGCCTTGGTGATCAGCAACCCCGGCGGCTTGGTAGACGGCGTAACGCTGGCCAACCTGCTGGTGACCGAGCCACGCCCCCGCAACCGCGCCCTGGCCGATGCCATGAAGCGCATTGGCGTGGTGGAGCGTTCCGGTCGCGGCGTGGACACCATTTACCGGGGCATGCTGAAGTTTGGTCGCCCCGCGCCAGACTATGGCCGCACCGACCTTCACAACGTGGTGCTGAGCCTGCCGACGGTGCCCGCCGATGTGGCGTTCAGGCGCATGGTGGTGGACGCTGAGCGCAACCGCAACGCCGAGCTGCCCATTGATTCACTGATCGCCCTGGCCGCTTTGCGTGAGTTCAAGCGCCTGTCGGCCGACGCGTTGGCCAAGCACATTCAGCGTGACGCGGCCAGCGCCAAGCGCACGCTGGAAGCGCTGACCGAAGCCGGTTTGGTAGAGGCGCACGGCAACACCCGTGGCCGCAGCTATACGTTGACTGCGGCCGTGTATTCGGTGGTGAGCGACAAGGCGGCTTACACCCGGCAAGTAGGGTTTGGGCCCATTCAGCACGAGCAGATGTTGCTGAGCTACATCCGTCAGCACGGGCAGATCAAGCGGGCTGAGGTGATGGAGTTGTGTCGCCTGACGGAAGGGCAGGTCAAGCGGCTGTTGCAAAGAATGCTGGCTGCTGGGCAAATTGTCATGCGCGGACAAGGAAAAACGACCGCCTATGTGGAGCCAAAGTGACCCGCAAGCCATTTGATTCGGATCATTTGCGGATCATTTGCGGATCATTTGCGGATCATTTGCGGATTATTAAATTTCGATAAGTCATTGATTTTTATAGTTATTTTCAAAATTCCACGTTGTCTAGGTCCTTGCGGATCAAAATAAACGGGGGTTTTTTCCGGACATATGACACCTCTCAAACGCGCCCTGATCGAAAAAGCGGGTCACGACCACGGTTTTGAACACACCGTGTCTGCAATGGGCACTGCCGTGACTTTGGGCTCGGCCCGCCACCCCGCCAAAGCCGAGGTGTCTTGGGCTCAGCAGGGCTACGCCATGGCCCTTGTGCAAGGCCCGGCCACTTTGCCTTCCGAGCTGGCTCGCAGCTTTGCCGACTGGCCCCGTGCAGGCGATGCCTACGTGGCCACTACCGATGCGCAATTGGCCCAGTGGCTGCATCGGGCAGCTGTGCTGGCCCAGTCCCTGCCCAATCAGGCGGCGGTGGATTTTGATGCGCAGGTGCAGCAGGCATTGGCCGAGCTGCCTGCAGCCGACAGCCTGAGCACCGAGGTGCAGCGCTTGGTGCGCCAGCGTGTGGGTCAAGACCGTTACCGCCAGGCCATGCTTGACTACTGGGGCGGCGCTTGCGCAGTCACCGGACTGTCGCTGGCCCCGGCCTTGCGTGCCAGCCACGCCAAGCCTTGGGCCGACTGCACCACAGACGCCGAGCGCTTAGACGTCTTCAACGGCTTTTTGCTCAGCGCCAACTTGGATGCGCTGTTTGACAAGTTTTTGATCTCGTTCAGTGATGCAGGTGAGTTGCTGGTCGGCAGTTCAGTGTCCTTGGCCGATAGACATTTGCTGGGGCTGTCCAATGGCCTCAAGCTGCGTTGGCTTGCGCCTGGACATGCCCCATATTTGCTGTATCACCGCGACCAGTTCCAAACCGTGAATGCTTGGATGGCCTGAAACTCCTACCCTTTTCCCCCAATGCCCAGGCCTTTGGCCTTGTAGCTGCTGCACGCTGTACATTCGCTGGCGCGCATTGAGATGCACTCAGACACATTCAAATTTTCAGGGACTTTTTTCATGACACCACGTCCATCCACCCCATGCGCCTCAGCTTGGGTGCGCACCGCCTGCATGAGTGCGGTGTTTGCCTCATTGGGGCTTGCCCAAGCAGCCTGGGCGCAAAGCACCGATTTGTCGGCTTGCATGGTTGAGTTGCGCCCTGCAGCACGCAGCGGCAAAGTGAGCGACGCCACCTGGGCGCGCCACACGGCTGGCTTGCAAGCCGACTTCAGCGTGATCGAGAAGCTGAACTTTCAGCCCGAATTTCGCACTGCTATTTGGGACTACATGTCGGCGCTGGTGGACGAAGAACGCGTGGCCGATGGCGCGGCGCGTTTGGCCCAGCACCGCCCAGCGTTGGCGCGTGCCGAAGAGCGCTTTGGCGTGGACCCGGCCACGGTGGTGGCGGTGTGGGGCGTGGAGAGCAATTTTGGCCAGACCTTTGGCAAATACCCGCTGGTGCAGGCGCTGGGCACCTTGTCGTGC
Source organism: Limnohabitans sp. T6-5 (assembly GCF_003063315.1). Lineage (GTDB taxonomy): Bacteria > Pseudomonadota > Gammaproteobacteria > Burkholderiales > Burkholderiaceae_C > Limnohabitans_A. The sequence goes on along the minus strand of NZ_NERV01000001.1, from coordinate 716,110 downwards.
CACGGGCGGCGGCAAAGCTATTTCAGAGGCGAATTTTTTGCGGCGCTGCGCATTTTGCAAGCCGGACACATCGCGCCCGAGCGCTTGGTGGGCTCGTGGGCGGGGGCCTTTGGCCACACCCAGTTCATGCCCACCACCTTTGAACGCTTGGCGGTGGACTTTGATGGCGACGGACGCGCCGACCTGATGGACAGCAGTGTGGACGCGCTGGGATCTACCGCCAACTTTTTGGCCCGTGCGGGCTGGCAGCGCGGCCTGCCTTGGGGCATTGAGGTCAAGCTGCCTGCTGGCTTGTCATTGGCCGGAGAAGGCCGCCGCACCAAGCGCCCGGTGTCTGAATGGACTGCCCGTGGCGTGCGCCGGGTGGACGGCTCGGCCTTGCCAGAAAGCTTGGGCAACGTGGGCTTGCTGACGCTCGCTGGTGCCAACGGTCCGGCGTTTTTGGTGACGCGCAATTTTGACACGCTCTACAGCTACAACGCCGCCGAAAGCTACGGCCTGGCGATTGCCCATCTGAGCGACCGCCTGCGCGGCGGTGGCCCATTTGTCACACCCTGGCCGACCGACGACGCGGGTCTGTCACGCGCCGAGCGGCGCGAGTTGCAGGGCTTGCTCACGATGCGCGGCCACGACATCGGCCCCATCGACGGCATGCTGGGCGACGCATCGCGCCAAGCGATCCGCGCCGAACAACAGCGCCTGGGCCATGAGGCAAATGGCCGTGGCGGCCAAAAAATCCTCAAGGCCCTGCGAGGCGGTTGAGCTCAGGCGGTCAGCGGCAAAGCCCGCTGCCGCTTGCCCGTGAGGGCAAACAGCGCGTTGCCCACGGCCGGTGCCAGCGGGGGTACAGCCGGTTCGCCCACGCCTGCAGGGTGGCGGGTGCTGGGCACGATGTGGGTTTGCACCACCGGGGTCTGGCTGAGCGAGACCATGGGGTAGGTGGGGAAGTTGCCTTGTTGCACCACGCCGTCCACGATGTCGATCTTGCCAAAGAGTGCCGCGCTCAAACCGTAGACCACGCTGCTTTCCATTTGCTGGGCCACGGTGCCGGGGTTGACCACGGTGCCGCAGTCAATCGCGCAGACCACGCGGTGCACGCGGATCTGGCCGTCGGCAAGGGACACTTCGGCCACTTGCGCCACGATGGAGCCAAACGATTCGTGCAAGGCAATGCCGCGCGCACGGCCTGCAGGTAGCGGCGTGCTCCAAGCCGCTTTGTCCGCCGCCAACTGCAAAACAGCTGCGTAACGCGGTGCGTCTTTCAGCAGTTTCAAGCGGAAGGCCAGTGGGTCTTGTTTCGTGGCAGCCGCCAGTTCGTCGATGAAGCTTTCCGAGAAGAAGGCGTTGTGCGAATGGCCAACCGAGCGCCAAAAGCCCACCGGCACGCCAGACTTCGTGGCCACATGGCTCATGTGCTGGCTGGCAAAACCGTAGGGCAAATCGAACAGGCCTTCGGACGCGGTTTTGTCGGGCATGTCGATGGGGCCCGACAGGTGGGGCGCTGCACGCGCCATCCAGCGCGGGGTGATGGCGTCACCGGCCGACTTGATGCGCAAACTGGTGACTTCACCTTTCTCGTCCAGCGAAGCCTGGAACTTGGCCAAGTGCATGGGGCGGTAAAAGTCGTGCTTCATGTCTTCTTCGCGCGACCAGCTCAGTTGCACCGGTTTACCCTCGCAGGCCATGGCCACTTGCACCGCTTGGCCGATGAAGTCGACGTCCAGACGACGACCGAAACCACCACCCAATTGGGTGACGTGGACAGTAACTTGGTCTTTGTCGACCTTGGCCACTTTGGCGGCCATGTCGCGGGCCATTTGCGGCACTTGCGTGGGCACCCAGATCTCGACCTTGCCATTTTTGACCTGCGCGGTGCAGTTCATCGGCTCCATGGTGGCGTGGGCCAGATAAGGCGCTTGGTACAGCGCGTCGATGCGGGTGGTGGCAGCTTTTTCGGCTTGGGTGGGCACGCCTTGTTCATGGAAGGTGAAGCCGCTGTCTTCGTTCAAAGCCTTGAGCAAGTCGGCCTGGATGCGCTGGGTGTCTACTGCGCCCGTGGCAGGGGCTTGCCACTGCACTTTGACGGCCTGCACGCCTTGGCGTGCGTGCCAAGTGGTTTGTCCCACCACGGCCAAGCCTGCGGTGCCGCCACCCCAGGCGTCCAGCGGCACAACTTTGGACACACCCTTCAGGGTCAATGCGTCTTTCGTGTCCATGGACGCAGCGCTGCCACCGATCATTGGACACATCTGCACAGCGGCAAACAGCATGCCAGGCAGACGCACGTCCAAGCCGAACGTGGCTTGGCCTGTGACTTTGGACGGGATGTCGGTGCGCGGCGCGGCTTGACCGATGAGTTGCCACTTCTGGCGCGATTTGGTTTGGATGCCCGAGGGCGTGCTGCCCGAAGCAGCGGCCACCATCTGGCCGTAGTGCGCGGACTGGCCTGAGGCGTGTTGCATCACGCCCTGCGCGACAGTGATTTCGCTCACAGGCACTTTCCATGCGGCCGCAGCGGCTTGTACTAAACTGGCGCGCGCCGTGGCAGCGGCCATGCGCAGAGGGTCCCACAGGTCGGCAACCGACGACGAGCCGCCGGTGGCGTTGAGGCCCAGTTCGCGGGCGACTTTGCCCACCAGCCATTCGCCCATCTTGATCTTGGTGGGCTTGTGCTCGCCTTCGCTGTCCAGCGGGTGAAAAGGCAGGCTGGCGACCAGCATGGCCACGTTGCCGTAAATGCTGTCGCCACCGGCTTGCTCCAGACGCACGCGGTTCAGAGGCACATCGAGTTCTTCGGCCACCAGCATGGCCAGCGCCGTGTGCACGCCTTGGCCCATTTCGCTGCGAGGCATGGCCAGCACCACGGCGCCGTCGGCAGCGATCTTGATCCAGCCGTTCAGGGCGACATCGCCTTGGGTTGGGAGCATGAGTTCGGGTGAACCTAAACGTGATCGGGCGGGCATCACGCCCCAGCCGACGACCAATGCGCCGGTCGCGCCGAGCGCGCTGAGTAACCAAGTGCGGCGTTTCATGCGGCACCGCCTTTCTTCATTTGCGCAGCAGCGCGGTGGATGGCGGCGCGCACGCGCTGGTAAGTGCCGCAGCGGCACAGATTGGTCATGGCGGCGTCAATGTCGGCGTCGCTGGGGTTGGGGTTTTTGTCGAGCAGGGCGGCCGCTGCCATCAGCATGCCGCTTTGGCAGTAGCCGCATTGGGGCACTTGCTCGGCGATCCAGGCCGCTTGGAGTGGGTGAGGCTTTTCTGCCGTGCCCAAGGACTCGATGGTTTTGATCGCTTGATTGGCCACCGCCGACACGGGCATCACGCACGAGCGCACGGGCTGGCCGTCGATGTGCACGGTGCAGGCCCCACAAGCGGCCACGCCGCAGCCGAATTTGGTTCCGGTGAGGTTCAATTCATCGCGCAGCACCCAAAGCAAGGGCATGCTCGGGTCGGCGGTTGAGGTGCGGCTTTGGCCGTTGATGTTCAGTTGCACGGAGTCTCCCGGGAATGTAGCTGGTGCAAGATGTTAACGGTCTTGCGCAAGAACTTGACGTGCAGGAGTGACTTGTCCCTGTAGGAGCGACGCCCTCGTCGCGAAAAGCCTTGCAGACCACAAGTCATCGCCCCGAGGGCGGGGCTCCCACAACATGCATCTCGCCAAGAGCTGGGCTCCTTTTCCCTGTAGGAGCGACGCCCTCGTCGCGAAAAGCCGTGCAGACCACAAGCCATTGCCCCGAGGGCGGGGCTCCCACAACATGCATCTCGCCAAGAGCTGGGCTCCTTTTCCCTGTAGGAGCGACGCCCTCGTCGCGAAAAGCCGTGCAGACCACAAGCCATTGCCCCGAGGGTGGGGCTCCCACAACATGCATCTCGCCAAGAGCTGGGCTCCTTTTCCCTGTAGGAGCGACGCCCTCGTCGCGAAAAGCCTTGCAGACCACAAGCCATCGCCCCGAGGGCGGGGCTCCCACAACATGCATCTCGCCAAGAGCTGGGCTCCTTTTCCCTGTAGGAGCGACGCCCTCGTCGCGAAAAGCAGTGCAGACCACAAGCCATCGCCCCGGGGGTGGGGCTCCCACAGACATCAATGTCCCTTCTGGGAGGTCGCCCGCGCTGCGCTCTGGCGGTCACAGCTGCGTGCGCAGCGTCCAAATTTCGGGGAACAGCACGGTGTCCAGCATCTTGCGCAGATAACTCACGCCACCCGTGCCACCGGTGCCGCGCTTGAAGCCGATCACGCGCTCCACCGTGGTCACATGCCGAAAGCGCCACAGACGAAAAGCGTCTTCCAGGTCGGTCAGTTCTTCGCCCAGTTGGTACAGGTCCCAGTGCTGCTTGGGGTCGCGGTAGACCTCCAACCACGCGGTTTCCACCGCCTCGCTGGCCGGATAGGGCTGGCGCCAGTCGCGTTGGGTGTGGCTGTCGGGTACGGGCAGGCCACGCCGTTTCAAAAGACGCAAGCACTCGTCGTACAGCGATGGCGCTTCGTAGGCGGCTTGCACGATGGCCGACAGGTCAGGGCGGTGCGCGTGCGGCTGCAGCATGGCGGCGTTTTTGTTGCCCATCGAAAACTCGATGCAGCGGTATTGCCAGCTCTGAAAGCCGCTGGACTGCGCGAGGTAGGGGCGGATGGCGCTGTACTCGGGTGGCGTCATGGTGGCCAGCACATCCCAGGCGTGGACCAGCTGTTCCATGATGCGACTCACACGCGCCAGTTTCTTGAAGGCATCGGGCAGTTCATCGGTGGCGATGCTGGCCATGGCGGCGCGCAGCTCGTGCAGCATCAGCTTCATCCACAACTCACTGGTCTGGTGCTGCACGATGAACAGCATCTCGTTGTGGTCGGGGGAGAGCGGCTTTTGGGCGTTCAGGATGGCGTCGAGTTGCAGGTAGTCGCCGTAGCTCATGCGGCCGTCAAAGTCGAGCTGGGCGTGCTCTTCTTGCACGATGCGCTCGCCAGCTGCGATGGGTTGGGCGGTGTCAGTGCTCTGGGCGTGCTCAGGTGCAGAAGCGTGAAATGGACAGGAACTCATGTGGGGCCCTTCAAGTGACGGCATGTTTTTGGGCAAAGCGGGCGTCTTGCCATTCGCCGCTTTGCATGACCTGGCACAGGTGCTCGGCCGCGTGCCAGACGTCGGCGTAACCGATGTACAGCGGCGTGAAGCCAAAACGCAAGATGTCGGCGTGCTGGCCGCCATCGCCCGCACGAAAGTCACCGATCACGCCGCGCGCGATCAGGGCCTGGACGATGGCGTAGGCGCCATCGGCTCGTGTCAGGCTCACTTGAGAGCCGCGCAGGGCTTCGTCAGCCGGTGTGGCGATGCCAAAGCCGTGGCCGTGCAAGCGCGTGCGCACCAGCTGCATGAACAGACCCGTGAGGGCCAATGACTTTTGGCGCAGTGCAGCCATGCCGCCCAGCGCTTCGGCGCTCAAAAAAGCGTCCAGGCCACAGTCGAGCGCGGTGAGGCTCAGGATAGGCTGGGTACCGCACTGGTAGCGGGTGATGCCTTTGGCGGGTTGGTAATCGGGCGTGAAGGCAAACGGTGCGGCATGGCCCCACCACCCGGCCAGCGGTTGCCAGAAGCGGTCGGTGTGTTGGGGGTGCACCCACACAAAGGCGGGTGCGCCGGGGCCACCGTTCAGGTATTTGTAGCCGCAGCCCACCGCAAAGTCGGCCCCTGAGCCGTTCAGATCAACGGGCACCGCGCCTGCGCTGTGCGCCAAGTCCCACACCGTGAGGATGCCTTGCGCGTGCGCCATGGCGGTGACGGCTTGCATGTCGTGCATGGCGCCGGTGCGGTAGTTCACATGGGTGAGCATGAGCACCGCCACATCGGCTTGCAGGGCGGCGGCGATCTCGTCTGCCTCGACCAGTTGCAGGGTGAATCCTCGTTCTTTGCACAGGGCTTCTGCGATGTAGAGGTCGGTGGGGAAGTTGCTGCGTTCGCTGACGATTTTGGTTTTGTGCGGCTGGTCAGCGGCGGCGATGTGCAGCGCGGCGGCCAGCACTTTGAACAGGTTGATCGAGGTGCTGTCGGCGGCCACCACTTCGCCGGCCTGGGCACCGATGACGCGGGCAATTTTGTCGCCCACGCGCTGGGGCAGGGTGAACCAGCCTGCGGTGTTCCAGCTTTTGATCAAATCTTGCCCCCATTCGTGGGTGACGGCTTGGGCCACGCGGGCCGGGGCGGTTTTGGGCATCACGCCCAGCGAGTTGCCGTCCAGGTAGATCACGCCAGCGGGCAGGTCAAATTGTTCGCGCAATGAACGCAAAGGGTCTTGCGCGTCCAGCAGTTCGCAGTCTTGCAAAGAAGGGGTGAGGTTCATCATGGGGTGGTCTTTCAAGTGGTGTTCAAAGTTCGCGCAAGACCGCACGCACCGGGCTGGCGTCGGCGGTCATGAGTTTGAGGGGCAGGGCGATCAGCTCGTAATCGCCTTCGGGCACATCGTCGAGCAGCAGGTTTTCCAGCACGCGCAAGCCGCGCTGGCGGATCACCTGGTGGCTGGGCAATTGCTTGCTGTCTGCTGGGTCGATGCTGGCGCTGTCGGTGCCAATCAGCAGCACGCCCAGATCGGCCAGGTGCTGCACGCAGGCGGGGTCAAAGCCGGTGAGCTGGGTGTCGAACTGCGTGAGCGGCAACTGGCGGTACGTGCGCACGAGCACGCGTGGGGGCAGATCTGACAGGGCATGCTGCAAGTGCGCGAGGGTGATCAGTGGGCCTGCGTCCAGCGCATGGATGATGCGGCAACGGCCCAGAAAGGGCAGCAGGTCCAAAGCGCCCACGGCCGCACCCTGAGGGTCGTAGTGCAGTGGCGCATCGGCATGTGCGCCCACATGCGGCGACATCGTGATGGCGCTCACGTTGACGGGGCAGGTGTCCGAGAGCGTGGCGGCCCATTGCTGGGTGTAAGGCGTGTCGCCCGGAAACACCGGGCTGCTGGCCTGCACAGGTGGGGAAATGTCCCAAAGTTTTTTCATGGTGTGCGAAGGTAGCACCCCACAAAAACCCGTGGTGTCGGTTATTTCCAACACCCGGGAAAAAGACTTCAGGGGTTCAGTAAAGGCAGGCCGTGGCGGCGGCGCGCTTGTTCGCAGGCGGGGCTGCCTTCTTCAAATTCACGACAGGGCGAGGGCCGCCATTCGTAAATGCCGCAAATGGCTTTCTCGCCCGTTTTGCCATAGAGCGCGGCGCAGCGCGGCGGGCTGTGGTCGGTGCCGCGCATGCGGCAGGTGTGCTCGGTGATGGGCGAGGCCAGCCCAGCGGGCACATCCCCGCCGCCTTCTTCGTATTCGTACACGGAAAAGTCCACCCGAAAGCTCACGCAGCAAGCGCCGCAGGTGGTGCAGGCGCTCATGGCGATGTGGCTCGGGCGAGTTGGGCGATGCGCCGCAGCAGGCGCTGGCGGATCAGACCACTGACCGGACGGATGGCGAACCAATAGGGCGCGAAGCGGCGGCGCTGTGCCTCGTCGGGGCAATGCACGCGGGTGTGTGTCAGCAAATGGCAGCTGTGATCGCCCAAGGGTTCCACACAGACATTGAGCACCAGCCTCGGTTGGTCGATCATGGCGGCAAATTCTTCCGCATTGGCAACAGGGCATAGCCCGTAATCCAGTTGCCAGAAGCGGCCAGCCAGACCAAAGGCGACTTCCGCGTTGGGCACTTGACCCAGCAGCGTAAAACTGTGAAAGCCAAAGGGTTGTGATGGCAGGGCGTTCCGTGACAGGCCTAGCGCACGCAAAAAGCGACCGGGCACTTCGCGAAGCGCAATCGCTTGGTTGATCAGTGGGTCTTGCGTGCTGAGGCCTGGAAGGATGCTGGCGTAAGCGTGAGCGGGCGTCACACCATCCAGCACCAAGGCGTGTTGTTCACTGAACTGCCATTGCGGGAGAAGCCGTTCGATCAGTTCCATACATTTCTGTGATCAATCAACCCGGCCCAAGAGCAAAAACTCCATGAGTGCCTTTTGCACATGCATGCGGTTTTCGGCTTCGTCCCACACAACCGATTGCGGGCCGTCGATGACTTCGGCGCTGACTTCTTCGCCGCGATGGGCGGGCAGGCAGTGCATGAACAGGGCATCAGGCTTGGCCACTTGCATCATGGCTTCGTTGACGCACCAGTTGGCAAAGGCTTTTTTGCGCGCTTCGTTTTCGGCTTCGTAACCCATGCTGGTCCACACGTCGGTGGTGACCAGATCGGCACCCCGGCAGGCTTCGAGCGGGTCGCTGAACAGCTTGAAGTTGGCCTTGCCTTTGAGGGCAGCCACGGTTTCATTGACTTCGTAGCCGCTGGGGGTGCTCACATGGACCGTGAAGCCCAGCAACTCGGCTGCTTGCAGCCAGGTGTTGGCCATGTTGTTGCCGTCGCCGACCCAGGCCACCACCTTGCCCGTGATCGAACCGCGGTGCTCGATGTAGGTGAAGATGTCGGCCAGGATTTGGCAGGGGTGGAATTCGTTGGTCAGGCCGTTGATGACGGGCACACGCGAGTGCGAGGCAAAGCGCTCGATCTTGTCTTGGCCATAGGTGCGGATCATGACGATGTCGGTCATGCGGCTGATCACACGCGCACTGTCTTCGATGGGCTCGGAGCGGCCGAGCTGGCTGTCACCGGTGGTCAGGTGCACCACCGAGCCGCCCAGTTGGTACATGCCCGCTTCAAAGCTCACGCGGGTGCGGGTGCTGGCTTTTTCAAAAATCATCGCCAGCGTGCGGTCGGCCAGTGGGTGGTATTTTTCGTAGGCTTTGAACTTGCGTTTGATTTCGGCGGCACGCGTCAGGACGTGCGCGTATTCGTCGGCGCTCAGGTCGGTGAACTGCAGGTAGTGCCGAACAGGCACGGGGGACTGAAGGCTCATGCTTGTTCTGCCAAAAAGGTTTTGATCAGCGGCAAGAGGATGGCCAGCACCTCGTCCGCTTCGGCGGTGGTCATGATCAGGGGGGGCAAGAGGCGCACCACGGTGTCGGCAGTCACGTTGATGATCAGGCCCGCGTCGGCGGCTTGCTTGAGCAGCACACCGCAGGGGCGATCGAATTCGATGCCGATCATCAGTCCTTGGCCACGGATTTCCTTGACGCCCTTGAGTCCGCCCAATGCAGCGGTCAGCTGGTCGTGGAAGTGAGCGCCCAGGCGGGCGGCGTTGCCCAGCAGGTCGTCTTTTTCCATGATGCGGATGGTTTCCACACCGGCACGCATGGCCAGCGGGTTGCCGCCGAAGGTGGTGCCGTGGTTGCCGGGCTGGAAGATGTTGGCGGCCTTGGGGCCGGCCACCACCGCGCCAATCGGCACGCCCGAGCCCAGTCCTTTGGCCAGCGGCATGACGTCGGGCACGATGCCTGCCCACTGGTGGGCAAACCATTTGCCGGTGCGGCCAATGCCGCACTGCACTTCGTCGATCATCAAGAGCCAGTCTTGCTGGTCACACAGGGCGCGCACGTCGCGCAGGTAATCGGCGCGCATGGGGTTGATGCCGCCTTCGCCCTGGATGGTTTCAAAGAACACGGCCACGACATCGGGGTCGTTCAAAGTGGCTTTTTTCAGGGCCTCGATGTCGTTGAGCGGCACCCGCACAAAACCTTCGAGCAAGGGGCCAAAGCCTTGCTGCAGTTTCACATTGGCTGTGGCGCTGAGCGTGGCGATGCTGCGGCCATGGAAGGCTTTTTCGTAGACGACGATCTTGGGGTTGGTGATGCCTTTGTCGTGGCCGAACTTGCGAGCGAGCTTGATGGCCGCTTCGTTGGCTTCCAGGCCCGAGTTGCAAAAGAACACATTCGTCATGCCCGACAACTCCACCAGCTTGGCCGCCAGAACTTCGGCGTTGGGCACATGGAAATAGTTGCAGGTGTGGATGATCTTGCTGATTTGGTCCTGAAGTGCGGGGGCAAACTCTGGGTGGTTGTGGCCCAGGGTGTTCACGGCAATACCGGCCAATGCGTCGAGGTACTCCTTGCCATTGACGTCCCAAACTCGGCAACCCTGACCATGGCTGAGTGCAATCGGCAGTCGGCCATAGGTGTTCATGGTGTGCGGTGAGGCGGCTTCAATGAAAGCGGGCATGCGTGAACTCCTGAAATAAAAAGCGGCCCAACGAAGAGGGCCGTTGAAACGAGATTTTAGAGGCAGAACGGCGCAGCTTGAGCGCAGCGCTTGCGGCGGCTTATTGGCGAGCGTCTGACTGGCTCAAGTCTTATATAAGATACAATACTCGGGTAAACCAGTGCTCGGCGATCCCGGTCACTGGAAAGTCTTCACTCACACCTCTATCCGATGGTTTCCAACAACGCCAAAGAAGTTTTCATCCAGGGCATCACCCAGGATGGCAGAACATTCCGCCCCAGCGACTGGGCCGAACGTTTGGCAGGTGTGATGAGCCCATTTCGCCCCGGCGGCGCAACGCCGGGCAGCCACCTCAGTTATTCGCCCTGGTGCATTCCCACCACATTGGGCGGCGTCAAATGTGTGGTGGTTCACCGCGATTTGCGTGAATACGATGTCATGGCTTGGGACTTCGTCATGAACTTCGCCCGTGACAATGGCCTGCAAGTGGCAGAAGCTTGTTTGTTGCCTGACCCGCCGTCAGCCAAATAATTCCAGCACAAAATCCAACTGCTTTCGGGCGGTTTTTATGGTGTCAATACAGCCATTGAGCAGAGGTGCGGGCTGTCGTGGGCGCTGATTTCATGAACTTGCGAATCATGCGGCGTACAACGTCACCTTCACCCCAGCAAACCAAAGCCACAAATGAAAAAACCGCCCGAAGGCGGTTTTTATTTCGCTGACAGCGCACCCGTTTCAAACGGCGGCCAGGTGACCCGGCCGGGCTGTTGATCTTTGAAAGCGGATCAGGCTGCAGCCAGGGCCAAGCCCTTGACTTTGGCGCTCAGGCGGCTCTTGTCACGAGCAGCCTTGTTTTTGTGGAAGATGCCTTTGTCAGCAATCGTGTCCACGACGGTTTGCATTTTGGCAAACAGTTCAGTGGCTTTGGTTTTGTCGCCAGCCAGAACAGCCTTTTCGACGTTCTTGACAGCGGTGCGGTATTTGGAGCGCAGCGAAGAGTTCGCGGCGTTGATCTTGACGTCTTGACGGACGCGTTTGCGGCCGGAGGCAAGGCGGGGGTTCTTTTTCTTGGGCTTGGCTGATGCCATGATGATTTCCTTTGGGGGTCTGAGGATGTTGTCGGCGAACCCAGCATTCTAGCAGTAATCAGGAACTTCTGATGCACCGGGGGCTGGCACAAAAGCAGCAAGAACTGCTTGCAGTACACCCGAGCAGGTCAACATGGGTCGCTACACTCTCGGGACAATGAGCCTTCTTCGTTCTGCCTCTATCGTTTCTCTGTTTACCCTGGCCTCGCGGGTCACTGGTTTGGTGCGTGAGTTGTTGATTGCTTCGGCTTTCGGAGCCAGTGCATTGACCGATGCCTTCAATGTGGCGTTTCGCATACCCAATCTGTTTCGTCGCTTGTTTGCCGAGGGGGCCTTCAGTCAGGCGTTTGTGCCGGTTTTGGCCGCCAGCCGTGCCCAGCATGGCGATGAGGTGACGAAGGAGGTCATCGACAGTGTGGCCACGGCACTGGGCTGGACAGTGCTGGTTTTGTCTTTGGTCGGTGTTTTGGCTTCCCCGTGGCTGGTTTGGGCTTTGGCCAGCGGCTTGCAGCAAGACCCCCGCGGGTACAACGCTGCGGTGCAGATGACGCGCTGGATGTTTCCTTACATCGGCTTCATGTCCATGGTGGCGCTGGCGGCGGGTATTTTGAATACCTGGAGGCGTTTTGCCGTGCCTGCGGCCACACCCGTCTTACTCAATATGAGTGTGATTGCTGCAGCCTGGTGGTTGGCGCCTTGGTTGTCCGTGCAAGGCATTGAGGCTGTATTTGCCTTGCCCGCGGGTGTCATGTTGGGCGGCTTGTTGCAACTGCTGGTTCAAATTCCGGTTCTCAGCCGTCTGGGTTTGATGCCGCGTCTGGGGTCGACGCCATCGGCCATTCGTCACGCTTGGCAAAGTCCGGCCACACGCAACATTTTGCGGTTGATGGCGCCCGCATTGCTGGGTGTGGGTGTGGCGCAAATTTCTTTGCTGATCAACACCCAAATCGCCTCGCATCTGGCGCCTGGCAGTGTCAGTTGGTTGACTTACGCCGACCGTTTGATGGAATTTCCCACCGCCATGCTGGGAGTGGCTTTGGGTGTGGTGCTGATGCCGCAATTGGCAGCCGCCAAAGCCACTGGCGACATCGAGCGCTATGCCGCCATGCTCGATTGGGGTCTGCGTTTGGTGGTTTTGCTGGCCTTGCCTTGCGCAGCCGCTTTGCTGGTTTTTTCGGAACCCTTGGTAGCCGTGCTCTACCATTACGGCGCTTTCAGCGCGCGCGATGTGCAGCAAACCACATTGGCTTTGACGGGTTACGGCGTCGGTTTGCTGGGTTTGGTGGCCATCAAGGTGTTGGCGCCAGGGTATTACGCCAGCCAGGACATTCGCACGCCGGTGAAAATTGCTGTGGTGGTGTTGGTGGTCACCCAGCTGCTGAATTTGGCCCTGGTGCCTTTCCTGGCGCATGCCGGTCTGGCCTTGTCCATTGGTTTGGGCGCATTGGTAAATGCAGCCTGGTTGTTATGGGGCTTGTTGCAGCGGGGCAGTTACAAGCCCCAGCCCGGTTGGTTGCGGTTTGCGTTGCAAGTGATGATGGCGACGGCCTTGTTGATGGGTTTTCTGTGGTGGGCGGCACATGATCTGCCTTGGGTGGCGATGCGCGAACACACAGGCCAGCGCATGGGCTGGATGGTGGCGGTTTTGCTGGCTTCTGCCTTGTTGTATTTTGGCGCCTTGTGGGCCTCGGGCTTGCGGCATCGTGCTTTCCTCAAACGGTAAGCGTGGAGCGATCAACATGAAATTGAACCTGGAACCTCCGTCGCCCTTGGCCTATTTCGCGAGCCTGGTGCAAAGCGATGAGCATTTCCCCGTGCTGGAGGCGGCGGCGAGTTTGGCGCAAGACGAAGAGCCAGAGCTGGATGTGCAGCATGTGTTGGACGATGTGGAGCGCCTGCTCAAGCGGGTCAAGGCCAGCTTGCCGGTGGATGCCAATGATCTGACGCGCCTGGCCATTTTGTCCCAGGTGTTTTACAAAGACATGGGTTTTGGCGCCAACGCCAATGACTATTACGCGCCCGAGAACAGCTATTTGCATGAGGTGCTGCGCACGCGCCGGGGCATTCCGATTTCCCTCGCTGTCATTTGGCTGGAGTTGGCGGCGGGCCTCAATTTGCGTGCGCAGGGCATTTCGTTTCCGGGGCACTTTCTGGTCAAGATCACGCTTTTGGGCGGTTTGGTTGTGCTTGATCCGTTAACGGGTGAATCCTTGGGCATTGACAACTTGGCCGAACGCTTGGGGCCTTACCGTGATGACATCGATTGGGCCGCGGGTGCCGACCTGGACGATGGGGAAACACCTTTGGGTTTGTACTTGCAGGCCTGTCCAGCGCGTGATTTGTTGGCGCGCATGCTGCGCAATCTCAAGGAAATCTTCCGTGCGCAAGAAGACTGGCCGCGCATGTTGCAGGTGCTCAACAGGCTGGTGATTTTGTTGCCCGAATCCTGGACCGAGGTGCGTGACCGTGGATTGGTGCATGCCGAGCTGGGCCATTGCGCTGAGGCCAAGCAGGATTTGCAGACTTACCTGGATGCCCAACCCCAGGCATCCGACCAGACCGCGCTGAGGCATCGCATCAGCGAACTCTCAGGCGGTTGATTTTTTGCGGGGGTCAGGCCACCACCACTTGCTCACCTGTGTCTTGTGGGGCAATCACGCCGATGGTGTAGACCTGTTCACCGGCTGCACGCAAGGTGGCGGCACAAGCCTCGGCTTCGGCGGCGTCGATCACCACCACCATGCCGATGCCGTTGTTGAAGGTGCGGTTCATCTCGATGTCGTCGATACCTGCGGTTTTTTGCAACCAGGCAAACAACTCGGTCTTGGGCCAGCTGCCTTTTTGCAGGTGCGCGGCCAGGCCATCGGGCAGCACGCGGGGGATGTTCTCCAGCAAGCCACCGCCGGTGATGTGGGCCAGTGCTTTGATCGGGTGTTTGGCCAGCGCAGCCAACACATTCAACACGTACAGACGGGTGGGCTCCATCAGTGCTTGCTTGAAAGGCTTGCCGTCCAGGGTGGCGGGGGCATTGGCACCTGCGCGCTCGATGCACTTGCGCACCAGGCTGAATCCATTGGAGTGCACGCCGCTCGACGCCAGGCCCAGCACCACGTCACCGGCTTTCACGTTCTGCCCGGTGAGGATTTTGGATTTTTCGACGGCGCCGACCGCAAAACCAGCCAGGTCGTATTCGCCAGCGGGGTACATGCCGGGCATCTCGGCGGTTTCGCCGCCGATCAGGGCGCAGCCCGACAGCTCGCAACCCTTGGCAATGCCGCCGACCACGGCAGCGGCGGTATCCACGTCGAGCTTGCCGCAGGCAAAGTAGTCGAGGAAGAACAGGGGCTCGGCGCCTTGCACCAACACGTCGTTCACGCTCATGGCCACCAGGTCGATGCCCACGGTGTCGTGCATGTTCCATTCAAACGCCAGCTTGAGCTTGGTGCCCACGCCGTCGGTGCCGCTCACCAGCACTGGCTCTTTGTAACGCTTGGGCACTTCAAACAGGGCGCCAAAGCCGCCGATGCCGGCCAGCACGCCTTCGCGCATGGTTTTCTTGGCCAGGGGCTTGATGCGCTCGACCAGCGCGTCGCCCGCAACGATGTCAACGCCTGCGTCTTTGTAGGAAAGGGGTGTGTGGCTCATGGTTTTGGCCCGAAGCGGGCAGTTAAATAGGGGGCAGGGGGGCCAATAAACGGGCTGGCAGACTAAAATCAACGCTTATTTTAAGGGTTGACCCTAGACCTTCGGCCAATCCTTCCACAAAAGACGAGACGATCTTGCAAGCTTCTTTCCCATTTTCGATGACCCGCTTGGCCGCATGGCTGGGCTTGGCTTTGCTGGCTGTGCTTGTTTTCTGGTTGCTGGCGCCTGTGTTGACCCCCTTTGTGGTGGCGGCCGTGCTGGCTTATGTGTTGCATCCCCTGGTGCTCAAAATGGAGACGCTGTTTCGCGGCCGCATACATCGGGTGGTGATAGTGATTTGCGTAGAAGGCCTGGCCTTGTTGGCATTGCTGAGCATTTTCCTATTGCTGGCGCCTATCTTGGTACGTGCATGGCCTTTGCTCAAGCAGCAGCTGCCGTTGCTCTTTGACAAACTGGGTGTGGTCATCAACCCGTGGCTTGAGCAATTGGGCTTGCATGTGTCTTTGGATGTGCAAGACCTCAAGGATCAGTTGATGGATTACCTCACTGCCAACCGAGAAGACTGGTGGGCACCTCTGATGTCCTCCCTCAAATTGGGAGGCAGCACCGCCTTGGCCCTGGTGGGACATGTGGTGCTGGTGCCGGTGGCTTTGTTTTACATGCTGTATGACTGGTCCCGGTTGGTTGATTCGTTCATCGAATTGGTGCCCCCTGCCTGGCGCAGCCTTGTCGATCAGTTCATGAGTGACAGTGACAAGGTCCTGGGTGAGTATTTGCGCGGTCAGATGTTGGTCATGCTGTCTTTGGCGGCGTATTACGCGGTGGGTTTGAGTTTGTTTGGTTTGGACCTGGCGTTGCCGATAGGTGTTTTTACTGGGCTGGCTGTGTTTGTACCTTACTTGGGTTTTGGCATGGGGCTGGTGTTGGCCTTGCTGGCGGGCTTGCTGCAGTTTGCGTCATCTCAGGCCCTGCTCATGGTGGCTGTGGTGTTTGGCTTGGGGCAATTGCTTGAGAGTTTTGTGCTCACCCCGCGTTTGGTGGGGGAGCGTATTGGCTTGCATCCGCTGACGGTCATTTTGGCCTTGATGGCCTTTGGGCAATTGATGGGCTTTGTTGGCGTGTTGATCGCCTTGCCTGCCAGTGCCGTGTTGCTGGTGGCGCTGAGAGGCTTGCGGCTGCGTTATTTGGACAGCAGCTTGTACCAAAATAGCGGTACTGTACAGAGTGAGAAAGGCGCTGATCAGGCATGAAGCAACTCGCTTTGGACATCGGCCTGGCCTCAGTACCGACGCTTGACAATTTTTTTGCAGGCTCCAATGTCGCTGCATTGGAGCATTTGCGTTTGTGGACTGCAGGCGGCACGCGGGCGCCTGTGCCCAGCTACCTGTGGGGTGAAAGCGGATCAGGAAAAACCCATTTGTTGCAAGCCGTTCACCATGTTCTGAGAGAGCAGGGCGCGCAGGTAGGCTGGCTCGATGCCCAGACCATGAATCCGCCAGAGTTCAATGAAGCTTGGTCGGCGGTGTTGATGGACGATGTGCATTTGTACGATTCGGAGCAACAGCACTCGGCATTCAACTGGTTTGTCAATGCGCTCACGCCGCGCAGGGGCGCCCCCCGCTGGGTGCTGGCTGCTGGGGCTCTGCCACCAGCCGATTTGAAGTTGCGCGACGATTTGCGCACCCGTTTGGGCTGGGGGCATGTGCATGCGCTGCGTGTGCTGGACGAACCCGAGCGCCGCGCTGTATTGCGCCAGGAGGCGGATGCTCGGGGCCTTTTTTTGAGCGATGAGGTCATGTCTTACATGCTCAAACGCTTTTCGCGTGATCTGGGCAGTTTGATGCAGTTGTTGGATCATCTGGATCAATTTGCCTTGCAAACGCAGCGCGCCCTGACCATTCCGCTGGTCCGAGCCATGCTGGAGAATGAATGAAACTTGCCTTGTTTGACCTCGATCACACGCTGCTGCCGATCGATTCTGATCACACCTGGGGGGTGTTCACGACCGAGTTGGGCTGGAATGACCCTGCCGTGTTCAGTCAACGCAACGACGAGTTTTATGCCCACTACCAAGCTGGCACGCTCGATATTCATGACTATGTGCGCTTTGCGACGCAAGCGGCACGCGAGCGCGGCGCGGCCCAGGCAGCGCAGGCGCATGCGCGCTACATGGATGAAGTGATCCGGCCCCGCATCATGCCCGAAGCGCGGGCACTGGTTAAGTCGCACCAACACGCCGGAGACACGGTAATGATCGTGACGGCCACCAATGAGTTTGTGACCCGACCGATTGCCCAGGCATTTGGCGTGAGCGAGTTGATTGCCGTGGAACTCGAAAGGGATAGCACGGGTTGGATCACTGGCGAGATTCAAGGCACGCCCTCATTCCAGGAGGGCAAAGTCACCCGGGTTGCCCAATGGCTGGCCGCGCGTGGCCTGGACTGGGGCGATGTGGAGATGAGTTTTTACTCGGACTCCATGAACGATCTGCCTCTTTTGGAAAAAGCCCACCATCCGGTGGCAACGAACCCTGACGCTCGGTTGCGTCAACTGGCCACAGAGCGTGGCTGGCGCATCCTCGAACTGTTTCAAGAATGATCAAAAAATTCATCACCAAGCTGCTGGGCAAACCGGCTGGCGGCAGCAAGCCCCAATTCGGACGTCGCACCGAAGTGCCCGCATCGGTTCATGGCATTGACCCTCAATTGGTGGACGAGCGTGCGGTGAACGTGGTGAGCACCTTGCAGCAAGCCGGATTTGAGGCCTACATCGTGGGCGGTGCCGTGCGCGATTTGCTCTTGGGCTTGCGGCCCAAAGACTTTGATGTGGCCACCGATGCCACGCCGGAACAGGTCAAAGGGCTGTTCCGCCGGGCCTTCATCATTGGCCGACGTTTTCGCATCGTGCACGTGGTGTACGGGCGTGGCCGTGAACACGAGGTGATCGAGGTCTCGACTTTCCGTGCGCATCTGGACAATGCGGCCGCCGAGCAGGTCAAGGGCAATGAACGCACCAGCAAGCGCCAGCTCGAAGGCATGAAGCATGCTGTGGATTCGACAGGCCGTGTGTTGCGCGACAACGTTTGGGGGCCGCAAGACGAGGACGCCACACGCCGCGACTTCACGGTCAATGCGATGTATTACGACCCTCAGTCGCAAATCGTGGTGGACTACCACGGTGGTATCCAGGATGCCAAAAAGCACACGATCCGCATGATTGGTGACCCAGCCACCCGTTACCGCGAAGACCCGGTGCGCATCATCCGCGCTGTGCGTTTCGCGGCCAAACTGAGCCCCTTGGGCTTCAAGCTGGAGAGCAAAACGGCCAAACCCCTGGTGGAGGCCAAAGCCTTGCTGGCCGATGTGCCGCAAAGTCGCTTGTTTGACGAGATGCTCAAACTGCTGCAAACCGGCCACGCCTTGGCCTCGATTGAGCAGCTCAAACATCTGGGCTTGGCCAAAGGCATTTACCCCCTGCTCGATGTGGTGGTGGAGCGTGCGGACAGTGCTTTTGTCAAAGGCGCCCTGGCTGACACCGATCGGCGTGTGGGCGAGGGCAAACCGGTGGCCCCGAGCTTTTTGCTGGCGTGCGTGCTCTGGGCCGATGTGCGCGATGGCTGGGCGCAACGCCTGGCCCGCAAGGAACATCCTTATCCGGCGCTTCAGGATGCGATTGATGAGGTGTTTGACGCCCGCATTGGCGATGTCTCGGGACGCGGCAAATTGGCCGCCGACATGCGTGAAATCTGGATGATGCAGCCGCGCTTTGAAAAACGTGTAGGCGCCACCCCTTTCAGCCTGGTGGAGCAGCCGCGCTTTCGGGCCGGGTTTGACTTCCTGCGCCTGCGTGCCGATGTGCAGGAGGTGGATGAGCGCCTGTCCGACTGGTGGCAGGAGTTCAGCATGGCCAGCGATGCCGAGCGTGAGGATCTGGTCAATGCGGCCAAAGCCGAACAATCGGCCAAACCCAAGGTGCGTCGTGCCCCCAAACCGGAAGGCGCAGCTGCTGCCCGCGCACCCGCGCCCAAGACTGCACCGGGTCCTTCGCCCGATCTGGGCGAGGCCGCCGATGACGAGGCAGCGCCGAAGAAACGCCGCCGTCGCCGTCGCAAACCCGATGGGGAGCAGGGCGGCCCCACGGGCAGCGCAGAATAAGTTTCATGCCCGCCCTGCAGTCAAGCCCTGTAACGGCCTATGTGGCAGTCGGGGCCAATTTGGGCGACGCGCGTCAAACCGTTTTGGACAGTTTGGCAGCGCTGGCGCAATTGCCCGCAACGGTGTGTACAGGTCGTTCGCGCCTTTACCGCACAGCCCCTCATGAGGCGCAGGGGCCTGATTTCATCAACGCCGTGGCCCGGCTGAGCACTCGGCTTTGTGCGCCCGATTTGCTGGATGCCTTGCAAGCCCTGGAAAACGATGCCGGACGCCTCAGGCCTTATCGCCATGCGCCGCGCACGCTGGACCTGGATGTGTTGCTCTACGGTGACGCCCAAATTGACAGCTCTCGCTTGACGGTGCCGCATCCGCGCATGTGGGGCCGTGCCTTTGTGCTGTATCCGTTGGCTGATCTGGCGCCAGATCTGGTCACTGCTGCGCACTGGACTGGCGTGGCGGGGCAGAAGATTGAACCATTGAGTGAGTCCATGTCATGAGTTTCTGGACTTCGTGGCCTGTGTCTTTGCAAACCGTGGTGCTGCTGCTGGGCAGCAATGTTTTCATGACGTTTGCTTGGTACGGCCATTTGCGCAACATGTCGGCGGCGCCGTGGTACATCGCCGCCTTGGTGAGCTGGGGCATTGCGTTGTTTGAGTACCTCTTGCAGGTGCCCGCGAACCGCATTGGCCACACGCAGTTCAGTGTGGGGCAGCTCAAAATCATGCAAGAGGTGATCACCTTGACCGTTTTCGTGCCCTTTGCGGTCATTTATCTCAAGGAACCCTTCAAGCTGGACTACCTTTGGGCGGGACTTTGCATGGTAGGGGCGGTTTATTTCATTTTCCGAAGTGGGTGATCCATTCGCGATACGCCCGGCGATGGCCTGCGGTTAAACTCGCCGCAGTCATGCGAATGTCACATTCGCTTTTTCAAGCAATCAGGAGTTACCCATGCTGTTTGGCAAGTTGCTGCCCAAAGAAGGCAATTTTTTTGAACTGTTCAACCAACACGCTGAGCGCATTGTTGAAGCCGCTCGCGCGTTCTCCAATTTGGTGGCTAACTACGGCGACACCCACTTGCGCGAAAAGTACAACCGTGATGTGGACAACGCCGAGCACGCAGCGGACCGAGTGACCCAAGAGGTCAACCGCCTGATCCACACCACCTTCATCACCCCGATCGACCGTGAGCAGATTCACGCCTTGATCAACCTCATGGACGATGTGGCCGACTTGATCCAGGACTCTGCCGAAACCATGGCCCTTTATGACGTGCGCCACATGACCGAAGAGATCACACGCCTGACCGACTTGTCTGTGCGTTGCTGTGAGCGTGTGCAGGATGCGGTCAAACTGCTGGCCCGCATCGGTGAGCCTGCGGTGGCCGAGTCCGCGCTCAAAACCTGTGAGGAAATCGACCGTCTTGAGTCCGATGCCGACCGCGTGATGCGCAGCGCCATGAGCAAGTTGTTCCGTGAAGAAGCCGATGTGCGCGAGATCATCAAGCTCAAGGCCATTTACGAACTGTTGGAAACCATCACCGACAAGTGTGAAGACGTGGCCAATCAGATCGAGGGCATCGTCCTCGAAAATTCCTGATCTGAAGCAGGAATTCTGACTATGGAAACCGTACAAGCGGCCTTGTGGGTGGTGATCTTGCTGGTTGCCCTGGCCCTGATTTTTGACTTCATGAACGGGTTTCATGATGCAGCCAATTCGATTGCCACTGTGGTCTCTACGGGCGTGCTCAAGCCCACTCAGGCGGTGGTGTTTGCTGCTTTTTTCAACTTTGTGGCCATTTTCATCTTTCACCTGAGCGTGGCAGCAACGGTCGGAAAAGGCATCGTTCAGCCCGGTGTGGTCGACACCCATGTGGTGTTTGGCGCGTTGGTGGGGGCGATCACCTGGAACGTGATCACCTGGTATTACGGTATCCCCAGCAGCTCATCGCACGCTTTGATTGGCGGCATTGTGGGTGCGGTAATTGCCAAATCGGGTGCGGGCTCTTTGGTGTCTTCGGGCATCATCAAGACCGTTTCCTTCATTTTCGTCTCGCCTTTGCTGGGGTTTTTGCTCGGCTCGCTGATGATGGTCATCGTTGCCAACATCTTTCGCCGGGCACGCCCCTCCAAAGTGGATAAATGGTTCCGTCGTTTGCAGCTGATCTCTGCGGGCGCCTACAGCCTGGGTCACGGCGGCAATGATGCGCAAAAGACCATTGGCATCATCTGGATGATGCTGATTGCTACAGGTTATGCCTCAGCGGCTGACAAGTCGCCTCCGTCTTGGACGGTCATCAGTTGCTACATGGCCATTGGCATGGGCACCATGTTTGGTGGCTGGCGCATTGTGAAAACCATGGGGCAGAAAATCACCAAGCTCAAGCCTGTGGGCGGTTTCTGTGCAGAAACAGGCGGGGCCATGACCTTGTTCCTGGCGACAGCACTGGGCATTCCGGTGTCGACCACCCACACCATCACCGGCGCCATTGTCGGTGTGGGCTCCACCCAACGCGCCAGTGCGGTGCGCTGGGGCGTGGCTGGTAACATCATTTGGGCGTGGATTTTGACCATTCCTGCCAGCGCATTCGTGGCCGCCATCGCCTATTGGGTCAGCTTCCAGATCTTTTCCTGATCCCCTTGATCCGGGTTTGGTTGCCCGGCCTTGACCCCAAGCCATCGGACTTCAAAAAAGCCCGGTGGCTTTTTCATTGGCTGATCAGTCGGGCTTCTTCAATCTGGTATTCAAAATAACGCTGAAAGCTGAAGGCCAGACTGGACATCAAAATGGCGGTTCCCACCAGCAAGGCAGTGACAACGCCAATGACCGTGCCCCAATGGGTTTGTCCTGCGCTGGCATCGCTTGGGCTTTGGGGGTTGAAGCGGGCATTCCATTTTTCTGTGTCCATCAGGCCGTAGACGATGGCATTGAGGGCGCAGCCTGCAATTGTGAAGCCCAGCAGCGGGATCAATACCCAGCTGAGTTGATCATCCACCCCCAAGGCCTGGACGCGTTGAAAGCCGTAAATGCCCAATGCCGTGGGCACGGGCAGCAGCCAGCCCAAGGTGTCACCAAAACCTTTGAGGTAGAAACGGTGCAAGCCCAGTGGGCCGCCCCAGAATGTCAGCCAAGTGGCCAGTGTTTTGTTTTTCATTGCTCCATTATTGCGGAGCAGCGGTGTCTCCCAGGCCCAAAGGCATTTCCATGAACACCATGTCGAGCCAGCGATCAAATTTCCAGCCACAGGCGGTGACGATGCCCACATGGCTGAAACCCAGGCTGCGGTGCACGCCGATGGAGCCTGCGTTGGCCGAATCGCCAATCACCGCGATCATTTTTCGAACGCCCACCTGCTCAGCCTGGCGACACAATTCGCTCAGCAGTGCACGGCCCAGGCCCTTTTGGTGTGCGCTCGCCGCCATGTAAATGGAGTCTTCGGCGGAGAAGCGAAAGGCCGCGCGCGGTCTGAACCAATTGCAGTAGGCAAAGCCCAGAATCTCTGTTCCATCTTCAATCACCAGATAGGGCAGCCCTTTGCTCAAGACATCCGCACGCCTGGCGCTCATCTCGGCATTTGAGGGCGGATCGATCTCGAAAGTGCCGGTTCCAGTCAGAACATGGTGTTTGTAAATCGCGGTGATGGCCGCGACATCCTCATCACGGCTGGGTCGAATCAAGGGCATCTTTGCTCCCGTTATATAATGGTGGGCTTTTCAGTGTGTCACTGGCCGGGTGGCCAGTTGCGTGTCTCAAACGCTGGAAGAAATCGGGTGTCTCGGCATTTGTTCCGAAGAGACCCAACCACCCAAGGATAAATCATGGTTGTTATTCGTTTGAACCGCGGCGGCTCTAAAGCACGTCCTTTCTTCAACATCGTCGTCGCCGACAAGCGCGTGCGTCGCGATGGTCGCTTCCTCGAGCGCATCGGTTTTTACAACCCCACTGCCCGTGGTGGCGAAGAAGGTCTGCGCATTGCTCAAGACCGTCTGACCTACTGGAAGAGCGTTGGCGCTCAGGCTTCTCCCACCGTGGAACGCCTGATCCGTCAAGCTGGCAAAGCAGCAGCCTGATCGGCTGATGTCGGCCATGCGTCCACCTCTGGAGACAGCGGCTCTGCCCGCTGACGCCATCGAAGTCGGGCGCATTGCCGATGCCTGGGGCATCAAAGGCTGGTTTAAGGTCTTGCCCCACAGCGCCTCGCCCGAGGCGCTTTTTTCTTCCAAGCGCTGGTTTTTGTTGTCGCCCGATCGGCCCATGAAACCCAAGCGACCAGTGGAAGCTGCAGCCGCCAATTCTGAAGCTGCTGCATGGACCGAGCCATTGCTGTTGCGCATCAAAGAGTCCAAAAACCATTCTGACACCATCGTGGCCACCGCTCACGACATCGAAGATCGCAATGCCGCAGAGGCCTTGCGTGGCGCACGCATTTTCGTGCCGCGTTCGAGCTTTCCTACGGCTGCCGATGGCGAGTATTACTGGGTAGACCTCATAGGCCTGCAGGTGGTGAACCGCGAAGGCGTTGCCTTGGGTGAAGTGCGCGACCTGATGTCCACCGGACCTCAAACCGTGCTCGTGATCGAAGCCGCGCCCGAAGTCGAAGGCGGTAAGCCCATCGAGCGCATGATTCCTTTTGTCAGTGCTTTTGTCGCCGACGTCGATCTACCTGGTAAACGCATCACCGTTGACTGGCAGCCCGACTACTGATCGGCCTCGGCCGTGGAGGGCCACATCCATGCGCTTTGACATCATCACGCTGTTTCCCGAACTGTTTGCGTCGCTTTTGACCAGCGGCATCACACGTCGCGCTTACGAAGGTGGCTTGGTTGATGTGCGCTTGTGGAATCCCCGCGATCATGCCGAAGGCAATTACCGCCGGGTGGATGACCGTTCGTTTGGCGGTGGTCCCGGCATGGTCATGTTGGCCGAGCCCTTGTTCAAAACACTCACCGCCATCCGTGCAGAGCGCAACGAGGCCGAACCCGCACCTCTGGTGCTGTTTTCGCCCATCGGGAAGGTCCTGAGGCACACCGCCGTGGCTCAATGGTCCCAAAGTGCGGGTGCTGTACTGTTGTGTGGGCGCTATGAGGGCGTCGATCAACGTTTCATCGATCAATATGTCGATCAGCAAATCAGCTTGGGCGATTTTGTCTTGTCCGGTGGTGAGATTGCCGCCATGGCGCTGCTGGATGCCGTGGCGCGTTTGCAGCCGGGCGTGCTCAACGACGAAGGCAGCCACCAGCTTGACAGCTTCAACCCCGCGCTGGATGGTCTGCTGGACTGCCCGCACTACACCCGCCCTGAGGTCTGGCAAGGCCATGCAGTGCCTGCCGAATTGATGTCCGGTCACCATGCCCACATTGAGCGGTGGCGACGTGAGCAAAGCCTGCGCCTGACGGTCCAGCATCGCCCTGAGTTACTGCACCAGGCGCGCGAAGAGGGTCGATTGAGTCGTCAAGATGAGATTTTTTTGAAAAATCTGCCCATTTCGGGTGAGTGACGGCTTCGTGCCTTGTGGAACCCTGGTGCGGGGCAGAACAGGGTTTGGAAACTTGAGATTGTAAAAAGCTATAATGGCAGGCTTTTCGATCCTCTACCCGCCGCGATCTGGCTCAGTCATTTTTCAAAAGATGGCCTTTACAGCACAGAACGCCCCTTGTGTAGCGAGGCATGATCGGACGGAGTTCAAAAAATGAATTTGATTCAAACTCTTGAGCAGGAAGAAATTGCCCGTTTGGGTAAAGTGATTCCTGAATTTGCCCCCGGCGATACCGTGATCGTCAGCGTCAATGTGGTTGAAGGTGCGCGCAAGCGTGTCCAAGCCTACGAAGGTGTTGTGATCGCCAAGCGTAACCGTGGTCTGAACAGCGGCTTCACCGTGCGCAAGATCTCCAGTGGCGAAGGCGTGGAACGTACGTTCCAGACCTACAGCCCTGTGATCGCCAGCATCGAAGTCAAGCGTCGTGGTGATGTGCGCCGCGCCAAGCTGTACTACCTGCGTGACCGCAGCGGCAAGTCGGCACGTATCAAAGAAAAGTTGCCTCAGCGCAAAGCAGCCCCCGTGGCCGCTGCGTAAAGTCTTTTCGACGGTACAAAAAACCGCCCGGGTTCGCGCCCAGGGCGGTTTTTTTATGGGGCGTGGCTTTTCAGCCTTGTGCGCAGGGCAAGCCCGGTGTGCGTGACCATTCACTCCAGCTGCCCGCATACAAGGCAGCGGGAGGGTAACCGGCCAACTCCATGGCCAACAGGTTGGGGACCGCTGTCACGCCGCTGCCGCAATGGTGAATCACCGTTTCTGCGTTGCGCCCTGCCAGGACTTGCTCCCATTCGGCTTTCAGCACATCGGTGGGTTTGAAGAATCCCTGGGTCGTGAAATTGTCGGTGAATGGCCGGTTCAGCGCGCCCGGGATGTGTCCCGCAATCGGGTCGAGTGGTTCCACCTCGCCACGGTAGCGAGCGGCTGCGCGGGCGTCGATAATGGTTTGTGTGGGGCGAGCCAGTTGAGACACCACGTCTTCAGTTAAAACCAGGCGCCGCAAGGGCGCTTTGAGCTCAAAATTTGTGGCTTGGCCTGTTGTGGCAGGGCCGGATACCAGAGGCCCACCTTGGGCTTTCCAGGCTTGCAACCCGCCATCCAGAACGGCCACAGCGTCGTGCCCCAACCATTTGATCATCCACCACAAGCGCCCGCAATACTGGCTGGCATTGCGGTCATACACCACGATTTGCGCGCTGTTGCGGATGCCCATTTGACCTAGCCAGCGGGCCACGGACTCGCGTTGGGGTAGGGGGTGGCGCCCGCCATTGACGGCTTGACTGGCATCATGCGTGCTCAGGTCACGGTCCAGGTGGGCTTGCATTGCCCCGGCAATGTGCTCAGTCTGAAACCCCTGGTCAGCCGAATCAGGCTTCATGAGATCAAAACTGCAGTCCAGCACGGCTAACGCTGCGCCTTGTTGTTGCAAGGCTTGAAGTTGGGCGACGGTGATCAACAGGTTGTACAAGGTGCTTCTCCTTTGTCAGTGTTCTTCTGCGGGAGCTGTGGGCAAGGCTCTGTTGCGCAGGACTGTGGCAGCAATGCCGCTGGCGATGATGAGCCCCATGCCAGCCCAGCCCATGAAGGGAATCTGGTCGCCAAACAAAAACAGCCCAAACAAGGCCGCAAACACGATGCCTGAGTATTGCAAGTTGGCTACCACCAAGGTGGCTCCACTGCTGTACGCCTTGGTCATGCTCAGTTGTCCCAGTGCAGCCAGCACGCCGATGGGTAAAAGCCACAAGGCTTCTGGCCAGGTCCATGCACTGGCACCTGTGAACACGATGGCAATGGCCCCTACGATGGTGCTGCCGATCGAGAAGTAAAAAACGGTGCGCGATTCAGGCTCACCCACACGTCCCAGTGCAGCCACTTGCATATAGGCCATTGCAGCGCCCAGACCTGAAAGCAATCCAATCACGCCCGCAAACAGCTGGTTTTGTTCGATGGTGGGGCGCAAGATCATGATCACACCGCTGAAGCCCGCAATCACGGTGAGCACGATGGGGCCTTGTTTGCCCGCATCTTGCAAGCGCCCCATGACCAGGGTGCCGCCGATCAAAAAGGCCGCCACCCAGACGCCACTCATGTAGTTGAGCGTCATGGCTGTGGCCAGGGGCAAGTGGGCAATGGCATAAAACCAGGCCGACAAGGAGGCCACGCCAATGATCGAGCGCCAGATATGCATCATGGGGATCGCAGTGCGCAACGATACTCGCTGCACCCGGCACAAGGCCGCCATGAAGGCGATGCCGATCAGGCCCCGGTAAAAGACCAACTCAAATGTATTGAAATGAGTGGATGCATATTTGATGCAAACGCTCATCGATGCGAAAAACAGCGAAGCAAGGAGCATCCAGGAGGCTTGCATCGGTGTTTTCTGTTCAGAGGGGAGGCATCTGGCGGCGGTACCACTCATGGAAGTGCTGCATGCCGTCTTCCATGGGGCTCTGATAAGGGCCCACTTCATTGTCGCCCCGCGCCAGCAGGGCTTTGCGTCCTGCGTCCATGCGTTCGCCGATCTCGTCGTCTTCGATGCAGGTTTCCATGTAGGCGGCCTGCTGGGCTTCGACGAATTCGCGCTCGAAGGCAACGATTTCTTCGGGGTAGTAGAACTCGACCATGTTCAGGGTCTTGTCCACACTGATCGGGTGCAGGGTCGAGACCGTCAGCACATGCGGGTACCACTCGACCATGATGTGTGGGTAGTAGGTCAACCAGATGGCACCGCGCTCTGGCAAGGCGCCGTTGCGGTATTTCAGAAGCACCTCATGCCATTTTTTGTAGGTGTCCGAGCCGGGTTTGCCAAAACCGCCCGATACACCCACGGTTTGCACCGAATAGTGCTCCTTGAACTCCCAACTCAGGTCGTCGCAGGTGACGAACTGGCCCAGCCCGGGGTGGAAGGGGCCGACGTGGTAGTCCTCCAGATAGACCTCAATGAAGGTCTTCCAGTTGTAGTTGCACTCATGCAACTCCACACGATCGAGCGCGTAGCCCTCAAAGTTGAGCTGAGAACGCGGACCCATATGGGCCAGGTCGGCAGCGATGTTGCGACCGTTGTCTTCAAAGAGCAGTCCATTCCATGCCTGCAGCTTATAGTTGTTGAGGTTCAGGCAGGGGTCGTGCGAGAAATGGGGTGCTCCCAGCAGCTCGCCTGCAGGCGAATAGGTCCATCGGTGCAAGGGACAGACGATGTTGCCACCCGCATGGCCTTTTTGCTGTGTGTTCAGGTTGCCCTGACCGTTCAGCATGATGGCTTGACGGTGCCGACAGACGTTGGAGACCAGCTCTACGCCACCTTGGGCATTTCGCACCAAGGCCCTGCCTTGAGCCTCATGGGGCAGGGCATAGTAATCGCCCACATGGGGCACAGCCAGTTGGTGGCCTACGTAGCGCGGACCTTGCTGGAAGAGGGTTTTCAATTCGCGCTGGAACAGCGCCTCATCGAAATAAGTTGAAACTGGTAGTTGGCTTGCGGCCTGCTGCAGTTGAAGACTTAAATCAGACATGGGTGACCTGACCTAGAGACTCCCCCTATGAAGGGGCAGGGACAAAGCGCTGAATCCTTCGATCCTGGCGCAAAAAAATGACAGGGTACGCCCTGTCGAGGAGGTAGGGATTGTACCCTGCGAGGTGTTTGGCCCTTTGCCCCTGTTGGCCCCAAGTGTTTGTGAGACCGGCCTCCCAGGGTTTTTGCATCGATGTGAGGTCTGGGGCATGCGTCAAAGCAAGGCGAAGCGCCTAAAATCAGGGTTTTTTCGGATCATCCCATGCCCAAGGCTTCCCCCATCCAGACCCCGGACGCAGCGCCGCCACTGCCCGCCACATACGAGGCGGCGTTGTCGGAACTGGAGCAGTTGGTGGGGCAGTTGGAGTCGGGTCAAATGCCTCTGGATCTGTTGTTGTCCGGTTACCAACGGGGCGCGGCCTTGCTGGCGTTTTGCCGAGACAAGCTCAAGGCCGTGGAAGACCAAATCAAAGTACTGGATGGCGGTCAACTCAAACCCTGGAACGGCGCATGAACTTGGCTTTGGATTTCAAAGGCTGGATGCAAGCGCATCTGGCCCGTGTTGAAGCAGCGCTGTCGCAATGGGTTGACCCACAGGCGCCTGCGCAATTGGGCGAGGCCATGCGATATGCCGTGCTCGATGGCGGTAAGCGTCTGCGTCCCCTGCTGGTGCACGCCACGGCTGAAGCCGTCGGTGCGCCTGCGGACAGTCCCGCTGCTTTGCGTGCGGCTTGCGCGCTGGAGTTGATTCATGCCTATTCACTGGTGCATGACGACATGCCCTGCATGGACAACGATGTGCTAAGACGCGGCAAACCCACGGTGCATGTGCAGTTTGGTCAAGCGCAGGCTTTGCTGGCAGGCGATGCGCTGCAAGCCTTGGCGTTTGAGTTGTTGACCCCTCAAGACGGATCGGTGCCCGCCCCGGTGCAGGCTTCTTGCGTGGGTTTACTGGCCCGCGCCAGTGGCTATTACGGCATGGCCGGGGGGCAGGCGATTGACCTGGCCAGCGTGGGCCATCGCCTGGATGAAGCGCAGTTGCGCCAGATGCACCGTCTCAAAACGGGTGCGCTTTTGCTGTGCGGTGTGCAAATGGGGGCGGCCTGCTGTCCCGCTGTAGCACCCCAAACGTCCGCAGCCTTGACCCGATTTGGTGAAGTTTTGGGCCTGGCGTTTCAGGTGGTGGACGACATTCTGGATGTCACCGCCGATTCCGCCACCCTGGGCAAGACAGCGGGCAAAGACGCGGCGGCTGACAAACCCACCTATGTGGCGCTGATGGGCCTGGAGCCTGCGCAGCGCCTGGCCGATCAATTGGCGCAGGAAGCTGCGCAAGCACTCACAGACACCGGTTTGCCCGCCGAGCGACTGATGCCCTTGCGCGCCCTGGCCGCCATGGTGGTGCAACGAACCCATTAAGTCATGACCACTTTGCTCCATTCCATCCAATCTCCCGCCGATTTGCGCCAACTGGCGCGCACCGATTTGCCGCAGCTGGCCGACGAGTTGCGTGCTTGTGTGCTGAACAATGTTTCCAAAACGGGGGGGCATCTGAGCTCCAACCTGGGCACGGTGGAGCTGACCGTGGCTTTGCATTACGTCTTCAACACACCCCAGGATCGCATCGTTTGGGACGTGGGGCACCAGACCTACCCCCACAAAATCTTGACGGGGCGCCGCGAGCGCATGCCCACCTTGCGCCAGTTGGGCGGGCTATCGGGCTTTCCGCGTCGGGATGAAAGCGAATACGACACCTTTGGCGTAGGCCATTCTTCCACCAGCATTTCGGCCGCGTTGGGCATGGCTTTGGCCGCGCGTCAAAAGGGGGAACCACGCCACGCCATTGCCGTGATCGGTGACGGGGCCATGACCGCCGGCATGGCCTTTGAAGCCTTGAACAACGCCGGGGTGGAAGATTGCAAACTGCTGGTGATTTTGAACGACAACGACATGTCGATCAGCCCACCCGTGGGGGCGTTGAACCGCTACCTGGCTCAGCTGATGAGTGGCAAGTTTTACGCCGCCGCCAAGAACGTCGGCAAGAACGTGCTCAAGAATGCCCCGCCTCTGTTCGAGCTGGCCAAGCGCCTGGAAGAGCACGCCAAAGGCATGGTGGTGCCCGCCACCTTGTTTGAGAAATTTGGCTTCAATTACATCGGCCCCATCGATGGACACGATCTGGAATCGCTGATTCCGACACTGGAAAACATCAAACACCTGGCCGGGCCACAGTTTTTGCATGTGGTCACCAAAAAAGGGCAGGGCTACAAGCTGGCCGAGGCCGACCCGGTGGCCTACCATGGCCCCGGCAAGTTCGATCCTGCGGTGGGCTTGCTGCCGCCAGCGGCGCCCCCCAAAACCACATTCACCCAAGTGTTTGGCCATTGGCTGTGTGACATGGCCGAGCAAGACCCCCGACTGGTTGGCATCACCCCGGCCATGCGTGAAGGCTCGGGCATGGTGGATTTTCATCGCCGTTTCCCGGACCGTTATTACGACGTGGGCATTGCAGAGCAGCATGCCGTGACCTTTGCAGCAGGCATGGCCTGTGAAGGCCTCAAGCCGGTGGTGGCGATTTATTCGACCTTTCTGCAGCGAGCCTACGACCAGCTGATCCATGACGTGGCCTTGCAAAACCTGCCGGTGCTGTTTGCCATTGACCGGGCGGGTCTGGTGGGGGCTGATGGCGCCACCCATGCGGGGGCCTATGACATTGCCTTCATCCGTTGCATTCCCAACATGAGCCTGGCTTGCCCAGCAGATGAGCGCGAGTGCCGCCAGTTGCTGAGCACTGCGTACGCGCAAAACCATCCTGTGGCCGTGCGTTACCCACGCGGTGCCGGGGTGGGCTTGGCCCCCTTTGCCGATCTGACACCCTTGCCTTTTGGCAAGGGTGAAGTGCGCCGAGTGGGGCAAGGTACAGCAATTTTGGCTTTTGGCAGCTTGCTGACCCAGGCGCTGCTGGCAGGCGAGGCGTTGAATGCCACGGTGGTCAACATGCGCTGGGTCAAACCACTTGATACCGAATTGCTGGCGCAGATTGCCAAAGATCACGGCCAGATCGTGACGGTGGAGGAAGGTTGTGTCATGGGTGGGGCAGGCAGTGCGGTGTTGGAAGCCCTGCAACAGTTGGCTCTGGTTCGACCCGTCTTGCAATTGGGGTTGGCCGATGAGTTCATTGAGCACGGTGATCCGGCCAAGTTGCTGGCATTGCAGGGTCTGGATTCTGCGGGCATCGAGGCTGCGATCCGTCAACGCTTTCCGTCAGCCAGTCAGTCTATCGGCCAGTAGTTAAAAAGACTTCAGACGCCGCACTCCTGTGCCAGGGCATCTGCTTCTGGAAGGGTAAACCCGGCCCGGTGCGCGTATGGGATGTTCCTAAAATAGACATTACCGCTTATGTCCATGCCCTGAAGTTTGGGGTGTGTTTATTTTTCAAAGAGGAGTTCATTCATGGATCGTCGTTCCATCATCAAAAATGCAGGCTTGGCAGGTGTGCTGGCCGCAGGCATGGCCCCTGCTGTGCATGCCCAAAGTGCCGTTCGTTGGCGTCTGGCTTCGAGCTTTCCCAAGTCGCTGGACACCCTCTTCGGTGGTTCTGAGCTTTTTGCCAAAAAAGTCAAGGAAATGAGTGGCGGCAAATTCGAGATCACCACCCACGCCGCCGGTGAACTCATGCCCGCCTTCGGTGTGCTCGATGGCGTACAGAACGGCACCGTGGAATGTGCCCACACTGCGCCTTATTACTTCTTTGGCAAGGACGAGACCTTCGCCCTGGACTGCGCCATTCCATTTGGCCTGAACAGCCGCCAGATGACGGCCTGGATGGTGCACGGCAACGGCATGAAGCTGATGCGTGAGCACTACGCCAAGTACAACATCGTCAACTTCATGATGGGCAACACCGGCACCCAGATGGGCGGCTGGTTTCGCAAGGAAATCAAGTCTTCGGCCGACCTGAAAGGCTTGAAGTTCCGCGTGGGTGGTTTTGCAGGCAAAGTGCTCGAGCGTATGGGCGTGGTTGCGCAAAACATTCCTGCTGGCGAGATTTACCAATCGCTGGAAAAAGGCACGATCGACGCTGCTGAATGGATCAGCCCTTACGACGACCAAAAACTGGGCCTGAACAAGGTCGCGCCGTTCTACTACTACCCCGGTTGGTGGGAAGGCGGCCCACAGCTGACGCTGATGGTCAACCAAAAAGCCTACGATGCCCTGAGCCCTGAAAACAAGGCCATCATTGAAGCCGCTTCTACCTTCGCCCATGTGGACATCCAGGCCAAGTACGATGCATTCAACCCCGGTGCACTCAAACAGCTGGCGGCTCAGAAGACCAAGGTCCTGCCTTTCCCGAAAGAAATGATGGACGTGGCCTTCAAGCACTCGCAGGACGTGTATTCCGAACTGAACACCAAGAACCCTGGCTGGAAAAAAGTCTACGAAGACTACGCCAAGTTCCGTGCCGATCAGAACTGGTGGTTCCGTTTCGGTGAAGCCCGTTTTGACAGCTTCATGCAGGCTCAGAAGCTCTGATCGTTTTTCGATCTGCAAACCAGCCCGCCGCGCGCATGCCCGGCGGGTTTTTTTCGCCAGAAATCACCTCTTGCAGGTGGGCACTCGAAGAGTCCGACAAGCCTCCGCTTTGCAGCCACTGCCCGCATGGGTGTGGTGGTGAATCTGCCGCTAACGTCGAAGTCTTCGACCAGCGACTTACGAAGGACAAGCATCCCGTAGGTCAGCACTCGAAGAGTCCGACAAACCTCCACTTTGCAGCCATTGCCCGCATGAGTGTGGTGGTGGATTCACCCTTAACGTCGGAGTCTTTGACCACCGACCTGCAAACAGACACACATCGCGTAAGTCGGCACGCAAAGAGTCCGACGAGGCGGCGTGTCAGACTCGCTGTTCGTGACGTTTCAGGGCTTCGGCCAGACGGGCGAATTCGTCCAGCATGGCCCGGTCATGGCAGTAAAAGAAGGTGAATGTGCCGCCCAGGTTGCGCACATAGATGCGGGGGGCGATGAGGAACTCCAGCCCACGGACGCGCATGACTTTGACGAAAGCCAGCTCCTTCAAGGTGACGCGGCGGCGCCACATCCAGGTCTGTTCGATGGCATCGGTGTCCAACGTGATGCGGCTGCGCTGGATGTGCCAGGCGGTGAAAGCCATCATGCTGATGACCACCGCACTCAGGATGCCCTGGCGAGATTGCCAGTCGATGCCCAGACGCCAGTACCAAACCAGCAAAGCCAGCACCATGCTCCATGCCAATGCCTTGAACAGCGGGCCAAAAGCCTGCTCGCTCATGGCCTGTGAGGGGGACTGGTAGGGGTAGGGCAGCGTAGAAGAGGCTTCGGTAACGGGCATGGCGATCCACAGGGGAAATAAAAAAAGCACCGCGTCAGCAATTCAGGCCATGCTGACGAGGTGCCTGGACTCAAGGAGTAGTCGTTGTTTATTTCTTGTCGTTGGCGCCAGGCAAGTCTTTCATCGGGTCATCCGATGTGCGCGCATCGGTAGCCGGGGCATTGGCATCGGGGGCAGGCGCTTCATCGGGCGCAGGAGCCGCCTCCAGCACCACTGAATTGATGTCCACCACCTCGGCTTTGTCCAGGAAGGCTGTGACCGATTGCGGCACGAAGATCACGATCACGACCAGCATGATCTGCATGATCACCCAGGGGATGGAGCCCATGTAGATGTCGTTGGTCTTGATCGGAGCGGGGATGCGTTTTTCTTTGAACATGGTGTCGGCAATGCCACGCAGGTAAAACAGCGCAAAGCCAAACGGTGGGTGCATGAAGCTGGTTTGCAAGTTCACGCACAGCAGCACGCCAAACCAGATCAGGTCAATGCCCATCTTGTCGGCCACTGGAGCCAACATGGGCACGATGATGAAGGCGATCTCGAAGAAGTCGAGGAAGAAGGCCAGGAAGAACACGAAGACGTTCACCACGATCAAAAAGCCCACTTGACCACCGGGCAGCCCCGACAGCAGGTGTTCGACCCACTTGGCACCGTCCACGCCCTGGAACACCAGGCTGAACACGCGTGAGCCGATCAGGATGAACACCACCATGGCCGTCAGGCGCATGGTGCCGTGCATGGCTTCCCACAGCAGTTTGGGACTCAGGCGTTTGTGCATGGCCGCCAAGATGAGGGCCCCAACCACGCCCATGGCTCCCGCTTCGGTGGGGGTGGCAATGGCGCGGTCCTGGAAGGGCAGGCCACCCATCGAGCCCAGCACGGTGAAAATCAGCACAGCCGAAGGAATGATGCCTTTGAGGCACTTGCGCCACAGCGGCCAGCCGTTGAGTGTGCGGGCCTCTTTGGGGATGCCGGGCACGTAATGGGGCTTGAAGACACCCAGTGCGTAGGTGTAAATCGCGAACATGGCGATCTGCATGAGCGAAGGCCCCCAGGCGCCTTTGTACATGTCCCCCACGGGGCGGCCGAGCTGGTCAGCTAGCACCACCA
The DNA here is from genome assembly GCF_003063315.1 of Limnohabitans sp. T6-5. Classification (GTDB taxonomy): domain Bacteria; phylum Pseudomonadota; class Gammaproteobacteria; order Burkholderiales; family Burkholderiaceae_C; genus Limnohabitans_A. The sequence goes on along the minus strand of NZ_NERV01000001.1, from coordinate 681,643 downwards.
GCACCAGCGAAGGCGGCACCAGTTGGGTGATGGTGCCCGAGGCGGCCAGCACCCCGGTGGCATAACGGGTGTTGTAGCCATAGCGGATCATCACTGGCAGCGAAATCAGCGCCATGGCAATCACCTGGCCGGCCACTGTGCCCGTGATGGCGCCCAGAATGAAGCCCACGATGATGACCGAGTAACCCAGACCGCCTTTGATGGGTCCAAACAATTGGCCCATGGCGTCCAGCATGTCTTCAGCCAGTCCACACTTTTCAAGGATGGTGCCCATGAAGGTGAAGAAGGGGATGGCCAGCAGCAGGTCGTTGTTCAGGATCGAGAAAATCGAGATGGGCAAATTGCCCAGGAATGCCTGCGGGAACCAGCCCATTTCAATAGCGAAAAAGCCACTGGCCAGGCCGAGTGCAGCCAAAGAAAAGGCCACCGGGAAGCCGATCAGCATCACAAACACCAAGCCCACGAACATGATGGGCGCAAAATTTTCCATTTGCATTTTTTTAATTCCTTGCAGCGAGACAGAGAGCAGTTGTGGCGGGGGCGCTCACTGCAGTGGTTTTTCGTAATGGGTGTCCATGGCGTATTTGCCCCTCAGAAAGGCCACGCGCTTGATCAATTCAGCCAGACCTTGCAGCCAGACCATGCCAAAGCCCAGAGGCATGGCCAAAGTGGCCGGCCAGCGGATCAAACCACCAGCATTGCTACTGACCTCGCCCGAGACGAGGGTGTTCCAGAAATAGGGGAAGGAAATCCAGGCCAGAAAGCCCATGACGGGCATCAGGAAGAACAGCAGGCCAAAAAGGTCCACATAAACGGGGCCGTTCTTTTTGAGCTTGCCGTAAATCAGATCCACGCGCACATGTTCGTTGACCTTGAGCACATAAGGTGCGCCGATCATGACCATGTAGGCGAACAGGTACCACTGGATTTCCAGCAGGCTGTTAGAGCTCCAGTCCACGCCATACCGCACAAAGGCGTTGCCAGCGCTGATCAACGCAGCCAGCAAAACAGTCCAGGTGGCCAGCCGACCCATTCGGTCGTTGAGCCAGTCGATGCCAAAAGCCAATTTAAGCAGTCCAGACAAGATGATCTCTCCAAAGATTTTGGACATTTTAAGTGGCTGAATCCATGGGGTTATTTGCGGTAAGTACCTAGAGGTTTGGCGAGGGCACATGTCGGACTCTTCGAGTGCCGACCTGCGAGGAGTAGGTCTTGCGTAGGTCGGCGGTCGCAGACCCCGACGATGACTGGTGATGATGCGCAGTGCTTGTTTGGGCGATGGCTGCTGAGCGAGGGAAAGTCGGACTCTTCGAGTGCCGACCTACGACGCTGCTGGTATTTGCAGGTCGGTGGCCGAAGACCCCGACATTGGGGCTTGATGACCAACAACGACTGATGCAAGCGGTGTTGCCTGAACGGCCATTTGTCGGACTCTTCGAGTGCCGACCTACGGGGTATGTGTGTTGTGCCCGGTTTTGAAGTGCCACCAGGGCAGGGCTTTTTTGAGGGATTGGATTTGTCCAGCCAATTCGGTGCTTTCATAGCCGGGCAGGGTGTCCATGTGCTGCCGCCAGGCGTCGGATTGCAGTACCTGGGTCAGCGCCTGGACCGAGGGCGTCTCCAGCACCGACTTCAGGCAAACCAGCCAATAGCATTCCTGTACCAGGGGGACAAAGTCCAGCCCCTGGGCCTGAGCCGCCGAAGCGATGCCCAGGCCCGCATCGGCTTGACCGGCAGCCACGCAAGCGGCCACGGCGGCGTGGGAGCTTTCTTCGTGTTCGTAACCCATGATTTGGCTGGGCAAGATGCCTGCTGTCAGCAGCGCATCGTCCAGCAGCAGTCGGGTGCCGGTGCCCAGACTGCGGTTAACGTAGCGCAGGCCTGCTTGTGCGAGATCGCCGAGTTGGCGAACCCCTCGCGGATTGCCGGGGGCCACGATGAGGCCTTGCTGGCGCAGCGCAAAGCCGATCAGTTTGTGCTGCCCGGTTCTGAGCAGCGGTTTGTAGGTTCGGGCCACCAGGGATCGGGGCGAGGGCTGCACAGGGGCATGAAAACCTGCCACATTGCAGCGGCCTTCGTTGAGGGCCCGCAGCGCGTCCACGCTGCCGCAAAAGCGCATGTCCAGATGCAGCGATTGGCGGGCGGAATGCTCACGCAGATGGACCAGCGCATCGTCGTGGCTGGCGTAAACGGTCAACAGATGGCTGTTGGCATCAAAGGCCACGGCAAAAGTTTTTTCCAGCTCCGCTTGCAGCGCGCTGATTTGCGGTGACAGGCGGGCCTGGGCCTGGCGTTCAGCCCAGAGCAATTTGTCGGCAAATTCGCTCAGCCGGGCGGCCTGGCCTTTTTCCCAAAGAATCAGTGGCTGGTTCAGGGCCTGCTCCCAGCGTTTGAGTTCGCCCCACACATGCCGGTAAGACAGTTGCATGGCTTTGGCCGCCGCCGCAATGGAGCCCGACTCGCGAACGGCTTGCAGCATGTCCATGAGGGGGTTGCGGATCGGGCTGAGCCGATTGCGCAAGGCGTCGTTTTCAGAGTGGGGTGTCCAGCTGTAGGAGAGGTTGATGTGTTGCACAGGCCAGAGTTTGCCTGAATCATGCAGCCAGTTTGCGAACTGTGTGTGGGCTCTTATGCAGGTGATTTCATAGTGGGCAACCCGTAGCCTTGGGGGGGCAGGCTTCCAGTAGCATCGACCGCTACTTTATGAACACCTTGACCGACAGCGTCCTGACCGCGCTGACACTTATTTTTTCGCTGGATGTGGCTTTGTGGACGGTGGTGCTGCGGTCTTTGGCCGTCAGTGCCACGGCCACTGTGCTGGCCTATGGTTTGGGTGTGGTGCTCGGGGCGTGGCTGGCGGTGGCGCGCTTTCGCGGGCGGGGCGCGGTGCTGGTGGTGCTGAACACCTCGCTGGCCTTGCCTTCAGTGGTGGTCGGGCTCATGGTGTACCTGTTGCTCTCGCGCACCGGGCCTTTGGGCTTTTTGGGCTGGTTGTTCAGCTTCAAGGCCATGGTGGTGGCGCAGGTCATGCTGGTGGTGCCGGTGGTGACTGCGCTGACGCGCCAGGTGGTCGAAGACGTGGAGCGTCAACATGGCGAGCAGTGGGCGTCGCTGGGGGCCGGGCCTGTTTTTCGCAGTTGGCTGCTGGCCTGGGATGAGCGCTACGCCTTGCTCACCATTGGTGTGGCGGCGTTTGGCCGGGCCATTTCGGAGGTGGGCGCGGTGATGATTGTGGGCGGCAACATCGATGGGTTCACGCGGGTCATGACGACGGCCATTGCGCTGGAAACCAGCAAGGGCGATTTGCCGCTGGCGCTGGGACTGGGGCTGATGTTGCTGGCGTTGGTGCTTTTGCTCAATTTGTTGCTGGCTTTGCTGCGCCGATGGGGTGCACAAGGACAAGGACAGGCTGTGGATGCGCCTAAGGGGTGGGTGGCATGATGTCATCGATCGTGGTTCAGCTCGACGGCGTGGGGGTGCGTCTGGGTGCGGTGCAGGCGCTGTCCGGCGTCCAGTTGCAGATTGATGCCGGAGAACGGGTGGCCTTGGTCGGCTCCAACGGATCCGGCAAAAGCACCTTGTTGCGCGTGATGCACGGTTTGCTGCCCGCCTCGCAGGGGCAGGCCTTGCGCCATGCCAGCCTGCGCCAGGCCATGCTGTTCCAAAAACCTCATTTGCTGCGCACCTCGGCGCTGAACAATGTGGCGCTGGGTGCCTGGCTTGACCGTTGGCAGGGTTTGTCTTGGACCGATGCCAAGGCAAGGGCTGCACAAGCCTTGCAGCGGGTGGGCCTGTCGGCGGTGGCGGCCCAAGGGGGGCGGCAATTGTCGGGCGGCCAGCAGCAGCGCCTGGCACTGGCCCGGGCCTGGGTCCGGCAGCCCGATGTGCTGCTGCTGGACGAGCCCACCGCCAGTCTGGACCCGCATGCCAAGCGCGAGGTCGAAGCCTTGATCGCTGAGTTTGCTCAGGGTCAGGGGCAGGGCCAGCCCCTGACGTTGATTTGGGCCAGCCACAACCTGGGTCAGGTCAAGCGTCTGGCCAGCCGAGTCATTTACCTGGAGAGCGGTCGTGTACAGGCCGATTTGCCGGTTGATGTGTTTTTCAATGCCGCCGAACTGTCTGTGCACAGTCCGGCGGCCCATGCATTTGTTCAAGGAGAACGTTTATGACTTTCCAATTTGCAATGACCCGTCGTGCTTTGGTGTGTGCTGTGCTGGCGGTTTCGGCCAGCTGGGCGCAGGCGCAGTCCATCGTCATGTCGTCGACCACCTCGACTGAGCAGTCGGGCCTGTTCGCGCATTTGCTGCCCGCCTTCAAAAAGGCCTCGGGGCTGGATGTGAAGGTGGTGGCGCTGGGCACCGGCCAGGCGTTGGACATGGCGCGGCGAGGCGACGCCGATGTGGTCTTTGTGCACGACCAGGCCGCTGAAGAAAAGTTCGTGGCCGAAGGTTTTGGGCTCAAGCGCCTGCCCGTCATGTACAACGATTTTGTGCTGATCGGCCCGAAGGCCGACCCGGCAGGCACCAAGGGCCGTGACATCGTGGCGGCCTTGGCCAAAGTGGCCGCCTCGAACGCGGCCTTTGTGTCCCGGGGCGACAAGAGCGGCACCCATGCCGCCGAGCTGCGCTATTGGAAAATGGCCAATCTGGACTCGGCCAAAGGCGGCGGCTACCGGGAGTGTGGCTGCGGCATGGGGCCGGCGCTCAACATCGCTTCCTCACAAGGCGCCTATGTGCTGGCTGACCGTGGCACTTGGCTCAACTTCAAGAACCGCGCCGATCTGGTGGTGTTGGTTGAGGGTGATCAGCGCCTGTTCAACCAGTATGGTGTGATGGTGGTCAACCCCGCCAAACACCCGCATGTCAAGCAAGCCGATGCCCAAAAATTTGTCGATTGGGTGACCTCGGCTGCGGGCCAGGCCAACATTGCCGATTACAAAATTGGGGGAGAGCAGCTGTTCTTCCCGAATGCCGGTAAATAAGCCGCTGGTGCACCACAAGCATTTCGCTTGCAGGGCAAGCTCCTGCAAAATTGGTTGCAGGTCGGTGGCTTCAGCCCCGACAGGGGCCTGTATCTTGGCCGTCCATGTCGGACTCTTCGAGTGCCGACAATGCACAAGGGCTACGCTTTGCCGTAGGTCGGTGGCTTCAGCCCCGACATGAAGCCTGCGCAAAAGTCGCCAGCGTCGGAGCTGAAGCTGCCGACCTGCAGGAAAACGGCCTTGTAGGAGACAGCCCTGCTGGCGATAAGCCGCTGGTGCACCACAAGCTTTTCGCTTGCAAGGCAAGCTCCTGGAAAATCATCCCAGCTGTCAACACACTGTCCAGACTTCAGCCTGCCGGATCAAGAGTGCCTGGGCGCGCCGAGCTTGCGGTACACCGTGGCCCGGCTGATGCCCAAGGCCCGGGCGGCTTCGGCCACATTGCCTCGGGCTTGCTTCACGGCTTGCCGGATCATGTCGGTTTGAATGTCTTTGAGTGCCTTGGGTCCGGTTGCCATTGACGGCTCGGCCACTGCTGTGGTCACGGGTGTGGCACGCCCGCCCTGACGCGTGGCCAGCGTTTGCAGGCGCAGCCCAGACCACAAAGGCAACTCCTGTGTCGCGCGGCCTGCGGTGTCGAACAGGCTTTCCCAGGGGGAGGCAAACACCTCACTGGCGTGCAGGGTTTTGCCCGCCACAGCGGGTGAAAGCGACAACATTTGCCGCGCTGTCGGGTTGGCCCCTGTGATGTGGCCATCCTGATCGAGGGTCAGCAAGCCATCGCTGTCGTCGCCCGGCTGGTTGCCTGGCCAGTTCAGGCGCAAGACCAGCGCGTGCCCGGTGGACAGCAACCAGCTGTTTTCAATGCTGCGGGCTGAGCGGCGCACCAGGTGTTTGAGGGCGGGACGCTCCATGGTTTCGATGCCCGTCAAATCCAGCATGCCCGCGCACAAACCATCGGGGCCAAACACCGGGGCGCCTGCGCAGCTGTAGACACTGTTGTCATTGAAAAAATGCTCGCCCCGGTGCAGCCACACCGGCTGCAGCTCGGTCAAGGCCGCACTGATGGATGTGGTGCCCACCGACTTTTCAGACAGGTCCACGCCCACGCGGGCGATGGCGTCGGCACGGCGGTCTTGCCGGTCCACCGCGCCATGCACATCGACCACGATGCCCTCGGCATTGGTCAGGACGGCGAAGTAGCGGATGTCGGCAATCGCCCGGGCCAGCTCCACCAGCACAGGCTGGGCCGCCCGCACCAGCGGGCGGCTGGCTTCTTGCACGCGGTGCATGTGTTGCGCCGAAACCGCGTCAAAACCCACATGCTGCTCAGGTTGCAGCCCCATCGCGATGCAGCGTTGCCAGGACTGGGCAATCCAGGGCGAAACGCCTTCCTGTAAATCGGTGCCATGCCCCTGAAACACGCGGTCACGGGCTTGTTCTATGCGCATCAATCGGTCGCTGGTGGGGGTTGTCAGTGGCATGTCAGATGTGTCTCAAGCTGAGAAATTATGCAGGCAAGCCCGTAAATCTAGGGTTAATACGAATCCGGTGAAGTCGCGCAGGCAACAACAATGCCTATGCATTCTGATTCATAAGTGCCGATTTGAACCAACCGGCCACACCACAGGAGACCCACCATGCAGAAAGTCCTGCACATCAATCCGGACAAATGTACCGGCTGCTTGCAGTGCGAAATGGCCTGTTCTTTCGAGAACTACGGCACATACGCCACCTCCAAGTCGCGCATCAAGGTGTTCGACTTCCACCACACCGGCAAAAAAGTGCCTTACACCTGCACCCAGTGCGACGAAGCCTGGTGCCTGCACGCCTGCCCTGTGGAAGCCATCACTGTGGACAAAGCCACGGGTGCCAAGGTGGTCAACGAGTCCACCTGCGTGGGCTGCAAGGTGTGCACCATCGCCTGCCCGTTTGGCACGATCAACTACGTGCAAGAAACTGGCAAGGTGCAAAAGTGCGACCTCTGCGGCGGCGACCCAGCCTGTGCTGACGCTTGTCCCACTGGCGCCATCACCTTCGTCGATGCCAACTGGACTGGCATGGACAAAATGAAACAGTGGGCCGACAAGCTGGGCAATCAGCCCTCTGCGGCTTAAACCCACCACCCTTAAGGAGCATCAACATGTCTTGGGCTGGAAAAATTCTCCGCGTCAACCTCACGGCTGGCACCGTCAAATCTGAACCGCTGAACATGGAATGGGCCAAGGCCTACCTGGGTTCACGCGGTCTGGGCAGCAAATACCTCATCAGCGAAGTCGATCCCAAAGTCGATCCGCTGTCGGCCGACAACAAAATCATCTGGGCCACCGGCCCGCTGACCGGCACCATGGCCTCCACCGGCGGCCGCTACACCGTCATCACCAAAGGCCCGCTGACTGGCGCCATCGCCTGCTCCAACTCAGGCGGCTACTGGGGCGCCGAGCTCAAGATGGCCGGTTGGGACATGATCATTTTTGAAGGTGCATCGGCCAAGCCGGTGTACCTCTACATCAACGACGACGAGGTCGAGCTGCGCGATGCCGCTCACCTGTGGGGCCAAAGCGTCTGGAAGACCGAAGAAATCCTCAAGTCCAGCCTGCAAGACCCGCTGCTGCGCGTGTCCAGCATCGGCAAGGCCGGTGAAAACGGCGTGCTGTATGCGGCCGTGGTGAACGACTTGCACCGTGCGGCTGGCCGCTCGGGCGTGGGCACCGTCATGGGCAGCAAAAACCTCAAGGCCATTGCCGTGCGTGGCACCAAAGGCGTGGGCAATGTGCAAAACCCCAAGGCCTTCATGGCAGCTGCCAAAGCCGCCAAAAAAGTGCTGGCCGACAACGGCGTCACAGGCCAGGGTCTGCCCGCTTATGGCACCCAGGTGCTGATGAACGTGATCAACGAAGTGGGCGCTTTGCCCACCCGCAACCACCGCGACGTGCAGTTTGAAAGTGCCAAGGACATCTCGGCCGAAGCCATGGTCACGCCCCGCGAGACCGACGGCAAAAAGCACCTGGTGACCAACCAGGCCTGCTTTGGTTGCACCATCGCCTGCGGCCGCATCAGCAAGATGGACGAAGGCCACTTCTCGGTCAAAAACAAGCCCGAGTACTGGGGCGCATCGGGCGGCCTCGAATACGAAGCCGCTTGGGCCCTCGGTGCAGCCAACGGCGTCAAAGACCTCGAAGCCCTGCAATACGCCAACATGATTTGCAACGAAGAAGGCTTTGACCCGATCAGCTTCGGTGCCACCATCGGCGCCGTCATGGAGCTGTATGAAATGGGTGTGCTGACCAAAGAGCAAATTGGTGTGGAAGCGCCATTCGGCTCGGCAGAAGCCCTGTGCGAATTCGCCGACATGACGGCCAAGGGCATCGGCTTTGGCAAGGAAATCGGTCTGGGCTCCAAACGCCTGACTGCCAAGTACGGCCATCCCGACCTGTCCATGAGCGTCAAGGGCCAGGAATTCCCAGCCTACGACGGCCGTGTGATCCAGGGCATTGGTCTGGCCTATGCCACCTCCAACCGCGGTGCCTGCCACCTGCGTGGCTACACCATCGCGTCTGAAGTGCTGGGCATTCCGGTCAAGACCGAGCCTACCGAGCACGAAGGCAAGCCAGAACTGGTCAAGGCCTTCCAGGACGCCACAGCGGCGTTTGACTCGGCCGGCATCTGCATCTTCACCAGCTTCGCCTGGACCCTGGCCGACGTGGCTCCGCAGGTGCAAGCCGCATGCGGCGAAGAGTTCACCATGGAGCACCTGGCCCACATCGGTGAGCGCATCTGGAACATGGAGCGCGATTTCAACAACGCCGCAGGCTTTACCAAGGCCGACGACAACCTGCCCAAGCGCCTGATGACCGAAGCCGCCAAAACCGGCCCCGGCAAAGGCATGGTCAGCAAGTTGGACGAAATGCTGCCCAAGTACTACGACGCGCGTGGCTGGGACGGCGAAGGCCGCCCCACATCGGCCACCCGGGAACGTCTGGGACTTTGACGGTCATTGCCCACAGGGCGTGGTCATGTCGTCAAACCCATGGTCACCGCTTGGTGAGGCTTGAATGAAATGCGCAGCGGCCTTCAGTGGCCGCTGCCTGCTTTTGGAGAAAAACCCATGACCCATCACTTGATTCTGGGCGCAGGCCCTGCAGGCGTCATCGCCGCCGAAACCTTGCGCAAGCACTGCCCGCAAGACCGCATCACCATCGTCGGTGACGAAAAAGAAGCGCCTTACTCGCGCATGGCGATTCCCTATTTGCTGATTGGCAATGTTGAAGAAAAAGGCACCTGGCTGCGCAAGGGCGCCAACCACTTTGCCGACTTGCGCATCGACATCATGAACGCACGCGCCACCCAGGTGGACACCGTAGCGCGGCAAGTGGTGCTGGACAACGGACAAAGCCTGGCCTTTGACAAACTGCTGATCGCCACCGGCTCGCAGCCCGTGCGTCCGCCGATTGCAGGCATGGACCTGCCCGGTGTGCACCCCTGCTGGACGCTGGCCGACGCCCGTGCCATTGCTGCACTGGCCCAGCCTGGTGCCAAGGTCTTGCAAATGGGCGCGGGCTTCATTGGCTGCATCATCATGGAAGCGCTCAAGCAGCGCGGCGTCGAACTGTCGGTGGTCGAGATGGGTGACCGCATGGTGCCCCGCATGATGGGCCCCATGGCTGGCGGCATGATCCGCGACTGGTGCGAAACCAAAGGCGTCAAGGTCTATGTGGGCACCCGTGTTGAGTCCATTGAGCCTGCCGGTACACCCAGCGGCATCTTGGGCAAATTGGCCAGCGCCATTGGCCTGGGCGGTCCAGCCCCCACAGCTCAGGGTTTGCAGGTCCGCCTGTCCAACGGCCAAACCGTTGAGGCCGATCTCGTCATCAGCGCCACCGGCGTGCGCCCGGCCATCGGCTTCCTCAAAGACAGCGGCATCACCTGCTTGCAGGGCATCCTGACCGATCAGTGCCTGCAAACCAATGTGCCGGGCATTTATGCGGCGGGTGACTGCGCCGAGGCTTTTGACAAAGTCAGTGGCCAGACCATCGTCAGCGCCATCCAGCCCAACGCCGCTGAACAAGCCCGTGTGGCTGCGCTCAACATGGCCGGTCAACACACCACCCTCAAGGGCGTGACCCAGATCAACGTCCTCGACACCCTGGGCCTGATTTCCACCAGCTTTGGCAATTGGCAAGGTGTGGAAGGTGGCGAACAAGCCCAGCTGACCGACCGTGCCGCTGGCAAACACCTGAGCCTGCAGTTCAAGGACGATGTCATGGTGGGCTGCAACTCGGTCGGCTGGACCGAGCATGTGGGCGTCATGCGTGGGCTGGTCGAAGGCCAAGTGCGTTTGGGCGACTGGAAAGACCGCCTGATGCAAGACCCCACACGCCTCATGGACGCCTATCTGGCCTGTGCGCAAGGGCAAGGGCAGTGGAGCGGTGCGGCGGATGCGCGGCGCAGATAGAAGTGACAATCCTCGCATGAACATCACCTTCAAACTGTTTGCCACGCTCACTGACTATCTGCCTGCCGAGGTTCGCCGTAGCAACCAGATGGTCATGGACGTGGCACCCGGCACCACCATCATGCAAGTGATCGAGCCCTTTGGCCTACCGCCCAAGCTGGTGCACTTGGTGCTCGTCAACGGCAAATACATCGCCCCCGAAAACCGAGACACCCACGCCTTGGTCGACGGCGATGTGCTGGCCATCTGGCCCCCCGTGGCAGGCGGCTGAAGCCCGCCATGCAAGCGAGTTACGCCGAAGCCTTTCAGCGCGACATGGGCTGCACCGAAGCCGAATGGCTGGGGTGGCTGCCCCGTGCTGTGGGCCAGCACCCCATGCAGCGCGAAGGCAGCAGCGCACACATCACCATCGGGCATGGTCGCTTGCATCTGCACTGGCAAGTCATGCCCCCTCGCGCCATCGCACAAATACGCCTGCCCGTGCTGCGCATGCACTTCCAGTTTGAAGGCATCAACGCCCCAGAGCGCTACACCTTCATGCGCCACTTCGATCTGACAACCCAGCGCGGCGGCGGCTGAGCCGCCCCACGCTGTCCCCCGCAGGTCGGCACTCGCAGAGTCCGACCTGTAATGCACCAGCGGCATATTGCCTGCAGGGCTGTCTCCCACAAGGCCGTGCCCCGTAGGTCGGCACTCGAAGAGTCCGACATTGACGGCCAAGGCACAGGCCCCATGTCGGACTCTGCGAGTGCCGACCTACAACATGCGCCATCAGTCCAGCTGTTGCCGCCGACCACAACATGCTTTATCGATCCGGCCACACGACGGTGAATTTGTTGAAGCGGTGGGTCGATATGCGGATGTTGTATGAGCTTGCCCTGCAAGCGAAAAGCTTGTAGCGTACCAGCGGCATATCGCCAGCAGGGCTGTCTCCTACAAGGCCGTACCCCGTAGGTCGGCACTCGAAGAGTCCGACATGGACGGCCAAGGCACAGGCCCCATGTCGGACTCTGCGAGTGCCGACCTACAACATGCGCCATCAGTCCGGCTGTTGCCGCCGACCACAACACGCGTTATCGATCCGGCCACACGACGGTGAATTTGTTGATGCTGGCGGGGGTTGCGATGTGCGGATTTTGTAGGAGCTTGCCCTGCAAGCGAAAAGCTTGTGGCGCACTAGCGGCATATCGCCAGCAGGGCTGTCTCCCACAAGGCCGTGCCTTGTAGGTCGGCACTCGAAGAGTCCGACATTGACGGCCAAGGCACAGGCCTGCGTCATGCGCTGGCGCCCAGCAGTGCGTTGGCGGCCCTGTCGCTCAACACCACATCCACCCGCATTTGCCCACGCGTCAGGCCCACAAACAGTTTGCGTTTGTCTTTGTCTGACAGCGTTTCAAAATCCACTTCGCACAGCACCACCGCTGGGGCGCTTTGCCCCTTGAAACGGTACACACTGTCCACCAGCAAATCGCCTTCTGTCCAGATCGGGTTGCCCGCTTCGTCGTATTGGCCTGCAAAGCGACGCGTACTGTGCCCGCACAAACGCGATTGCGTCAAAACTTCGGAGTTTTTAATGCCCTTGAAGCTCAACACCGCCACTTGCGCGGGCGTGTAGCCATCGGCCCAAAGTTCGGCCAGGCAGGCATGCAGCGCCGTCATGCCATTGACTTGACCTGGCGCATAGGTTTTGAAATGCGGTGTTTGCCCCGCATACACGCTGCGCGCCTGCACCTGTTGCGCGCTCAAGCCCAAAGCATTGATGACGTCCACCACCCGGCGTGGGCTACGAAAATTGTCCATCGACTGCACCACCACTGCCCCGGGCAAGTCAAACCCCTCACGGTCGTAAATTTGTTGACTGGGGTCACCCATCAAATACAAGCGTCCGCCAGGCTTGAGTTGCTGCGCCAGGGCCTGCACCCACTCGGCCTCCAGGTCTTGCGACTCATCAAGCACCAGCAAATCAAAGCGCGCAGCCAAGCCTGGCGCATCGTCCAGAAAGCGCTGTGTGATCTGGCCAAACACATCGCCCTGCGCAAAATCGGGCGTCAAGCCCACACGGTCGGCGTGTTCGCGGCACAGTTGATGAAAGGTGGACACCTCTGCCCGAGCGGGCGCCAGAGCGGCCACATGGTCTGACAGCGGGCGGTTAAAGCACACATAAGCCGCACGCCAACCCTCACGAGCGGCTTGCGACAGCAAAGTCAGGGCTAGCTGGGTTTTGCCCGAACCCGCCGTGGCCTCAATCACATACATCTGCGCCTCATGCCGAATCTGAGGCACCCAAGTGGCCAACCCATTGGCCAGCTGCTTAGAGGCTCTTTGGACTTGGCCGACATGGGTTGACACATCGGGTTGCACCGCAAAACGATTGGCCAGCAAATCGATCACCTGCTGGCGCACATCGGCTGCCAAGACCTTGGTAGGAAAACTCGCCATCACCCGCTGGCAAAACTCAGGCATATCGCTGGCGTCAATCACCCGTTCACGCGGGTAAGACAAGACCTGAGACCGCACCACATCGTCTGGCATGACCAGCATGGCATCTGCTTGCACGGCCGAAAGTTTGGCTTTGCGCAGCCGCGCCAGCAGCCCTTGGTGTTGGCGTCGAATTTGCTGCGCAATGTCCTTGCGGCCATCCTGTCCGTAGTCCTTGCTCAAGTGACCACCTTGCGAACTCACCTTGCCCGCCTTGACCTCCAGCACCAGCAGATGCCCACCGGGCGACACCACCACCAAATCCATTTCACCCATGTGCGCGGCATCGTCCCACATCACCGCCCAGGTCAGGCTGTGAAACACATCAAAGCCAGCAGGCAAGCCCTTTTCCAGCAAATTCAGGATGTCACGTTCGCGGTAATCGCCGCCCGACAAAGGGGTGTGCAAAGGGGTGGAGGGATGAATTTGAGCCATGTTCAAAAAATGAATAAGAGTGAGAAGAAATGAAAAACGACACCACCGTGCAAACCAGATGCTTAGCATTTGGCGCAACCGTTGAACCACACGAAAGACCCACATGTACAAAGACCGATCCCCCCTGGAGTACCTGACCGCCTTTGCCATCGCCTATGTCGCGGGCTTTTTGTCTGCCAGCTTGCTCAGGGCCTACACAGACCATGTGCAGCAAAAAGCCCGACAAGCAAACAATTGTGGGTCAGGCAATGACCTTCAAAGTACGCAAATTGTTAACGAATAAAGACAAAATAATTTACATATGATCAATTTTTTGAAATTGGAATACTAAAATTTTCAAAATGAAAGAACACGACAAACTGGCCTTTCGCCTGACCGCCATCCTGGGCAAGCTCAACCAAGGCGAAAGGCTCAACCCCCAGGTGCTGGCGCAAGAGTTTGGTGTCTCTGAACGCACCGTGCAGCGAGACATCAACGAACGCCTGGCCTTTTTGCCACTGCAAAAAACCGAAGGCCACTACAGCCTGGAACCCCGTTACCTGGGTCGACTCACCCTCAAAGACCTCGAACGCTTTGCCTGCCTGGCCGGTGTGCAAGACATGTTTCCGGCACTCAGCACCGACTTTCTCAAAGATCTGCTCGACAGCCGCATGGACAGCGCATGGCTCGTCAAAGGTCACCAATACGAAGACCACAGCGGCAACGAGCCCCTGTTCAAAGCGCTGGAACAAGCCGTTTTGGCGCACCAGAGCCTCGGCTTTGAATACACCAAAACCCTGGGAGGCCAGACGCAAGCGCCCAAACTGTACGAACCCGTGCAGCCCTACAAACTGGTCAATCACGGCGGCATTTGGTACCTGGCTGCTACCCACCAAGAGCGGCTCAAAGCCTTTGCAGTGGGCAAGATCACCCGCCTGTTGGAGCATGGCCAGCCATTTGAACCCGACGCAGCCGTGCTGCGAAACCTGCAAGACGAAGACAGCATCTGGCTCAACACCGACAAAAGCGAAGTCGTCATCAAAGTGGCCAAAGAAGCCGCAGGCTACTTTCAGCGCCGCAAACTCATCGGCGCACAAACCATCGAAAAACAACTCGAAGACGGCGGCCTCATCGTCAGCGGCAAAGTCGCTCACCCCAACCAGATCCTGCCCATCGTGCGCTACTGGCTGCCCCACGTTCGCATCATCAGCCCCGAAGGCCTGCAGCAAGACATGGAAAACGAACTGCGCGCCTACGTCAGTGCCACTTGAACACCACACCACCAACCGGAGACCCCATGCCCATTGCACCCAGCCCTATCCAAAGCACCTGCCCCAAATGCGGCTGGAGCACCGTCACGCACAACCGCAGCGACGCCATGATGTTCAAACCGCCGAGTGTGTGTGGGCGGTGTGGGGCATCGGAGCTGAAGACTGAAAAGCAGCTTTCACTGTCAACTTTTTTTAAAAACCTGTTTAACTAATTTTCAACCAACCAAAAAGGAAATACAAATGAGCAACAAACACTTTACAGACGATTTGATCAGCGTGTTCCGTGATGATCCATCTTTTGATGAACAATCAAAAACATTGATAATGAGAAATTTAGCAAAATTGAAAGATACAAAAGTAAATATTTTGATCACAGGCGCCACTGGCTGTGGTAAATCATCAACGATCAATGCACTTTTTAATTCAAATAAAGCCAAAGTCGGCCAGGGTGTTGATCCGGAAACGATGGATATCGCTAAATATGAATTGGATAATATTGTTTTGTTTGACTCTCCTGGCCTTGGTGATGGCAAGGAGGCTGACCGTCGCCATTCAAAGAATATTATTGATAAACTTTATGAGAAAAATAAAGATGGTGATCTGCTGATTGATTTGGTCTTGGTTATTCTTGATGGAAGCAGTCGTGATCTTGGTACAT
Source organism: Limnohabitans sp. T6-5 (assembly GCF_003063315.1). Taxonomy (GTDB): domain Bacteria; phylum Pseudomonadota; class Gammaproteobacteria; order Burkholderiales; family Burkholderiaceae_C; genus Limnohabitans_A. The sequence continues at coordinate 666,386 of NZ_NERV01000001.1, read as the reverse complement.
CTTTTGAATTAATTAATAATGTCATCATTCCTAATTTGGGTGAAGATAAAAAGCGACTTTTGGTAGCCATTAATCAGGCTGATATTGCCATGAAAGGAGGAAATCACTGGAATTATAAAGATAATAAGCCACAGCCGGAGCTGGTTAAATTTTTGGATGAGAAAGTTGAATCAACTAAGCGACGTATTAAAGAAGCTACGTCGGTCGATGTGGACCCTATTTATTATTCTGCTGGTTATAAGGATGGTTCCGAAGAGCAGCGACCTTACAATCTTTCAAAATTACTTGCATTTATTCTTCGACATACCAAAGAAGAAAAAAGAATTGTCTTTGCTCAAGATATAAACAAAGACAATGCAATGTGGCAAGATGATGATCAACTTGAGAATTACAGAGAAGAAATTAAAAATTCATTTATGGAATCATTAAAAGCAGGTGCTTCCCAGGGGGCTGATATTGTTGGGGCGATTGGGGGTGCAATAGCTGGCAAATTTGGTGAAGTTATTGGGCGCGGCGTAGGGGCCCTTGGTGGTGCTTTAGTCGGTGCAATTGGAAGTATTTTCGGTTGGTAATTAAATTAATGAGGATTGAATGCTCGATCCTCATTTTTAAAGGAGATATATGAAAAACTATCGTTCGAATGACATAGAAAAAGAAATTCGTGAGCGAAAATTGCTTTATCCATTAGATGTCTTATTGGTTGGTGCAACGGGTTCAGGAAAAAGCTCAACATTGAATGCGATTTTCGGAGATGCGGTATCAAAAGTAGGAGATGGTGTTGATCCAGAGACACAAATTGTTTCGGATTACAGAGTGCATGAGTTTTTACGGATACATGACTCGGCAGGGCTTGGAGATGGTAAATCGGCTGATCACCGACATGCCAAAAACATCACGGACATTTTAATGAAAAGAGTTTCAGTTAATGGTACCGACTATGGTTTCATTGATATGGTTTTTGTCATTCTTGAAGGCGGTAGCCGTGATTTGGGAACAACTTTTAATCTGCTGGAGTCTGTCGTTTTGAAAGCTATATCACCAGATCGTGTATTCGTAGGAATAAATCAAGCTGATATGGCCATGAAAGGTCGAAACTGGGATTATGCTAATGGGAAGCCAAATGAAATATTACTGGATTTTTTGAATGAAAAATCTTTTTCAGTTGTGAATCGATTGAAAGAATCAGTTGGTTTAGCTATAAAGAAACCAATTTTTTACAGTGCGAAGTATGGATGGAATATGGAGGCGATGTTTGATCGTTTGATTTATAGTATGCCTAAAGATCGTAGAGTTATTTAACGCGATAAAACGACCAACCCTTATGTATAAAATTTCTTGAGAATGTGAATGAGTAAATATATTGTTGGACTGAATATTGGCAATCACGACTCTGCAGCTTGTTTGCTTAAGGATGGTGTTCTACTTTCCTACGCAGAGCAAGAGCGCTTTAGTCGTAATAAGATGGCTATAGGTGAAGCACCTATAGATGCCCTTCAATACTGCCTTAATATAAATAAAATTACGATTGAGGATGTTGATGCAATTGCTATTGGAATGGATTGGAAATATAGAAACAAGGTATATGAGGAACCAGATTTTGAGAGTCTAAAATACCTAAAAATAGATGATATTAATCGCTACCTGCCAAAATCTATTTTTGGTGGTTACCAACCGCCGGTCCATTACATTTCTCATCATCTGTCACATGCTTCAAGTGCTTATCGCTTGAGCGGCTTTAAAGAATCTGCAGTTCTTGTTATGGATAACAGGGGAGAAGATGCTTCCTCTTCACTAGGATTCGCTCGTGACGGTAAAATAAATTTCATAAAGACTATTGATATACCGAACTCCTTAGGGATTTTTTATGATAGTGCTTGTAGATATACAGGTCTATATGGAAAGTACCGTGAAGTAGGTAAGTTCATGGGACTTTCTTCTTATGGTATTCCAAATATGAGGATGCCAATAACTTCGTCACGGAAAGGGAAGATATTTTCAGAACTAGAAGATTTAAATGGTTTATCAGTATTTGAATGTATCAACGCCAGAAAAATGCAGTTGGAAGCTTATTTTAAAGATAATTGTTTTCCTTACGCGTCAGGTAATAAAGATGAGATAATGAGTTATGCGAACTTCGCAGCTTCTGCCCAGAACGCATTAGAAGATGTAATAATTGAATTTATAGAAGAGCTTAAAGAAAGCACAGGCTTTGATAATCTCGTAATTGCCGGAGGGGTTGCTTTGAATTGTTCCGCTAATGGCAGAATCGAACGGTCCGGTGTTTTCAATAATATCTATATACCACCTTTTGCCTCTGATGGAGGTACAGCAATCGGCGCTGCACTGGAGTTAGATTTCAAACTACATAATAGGTGCCCTTCTTTTGAAATACTAAATTCCGCTTCATTGGGAGCATCGTACACTGATGCAGAAGTAGTTTTATCTCTTGAGAAATACAAGGACAGACTACATTGGGAAATTTTAACTGATGATCAATTATTTTCGAATGTTGCTGAAGCCATTTCGGTTGGGAGTATTGTTTGCTGGATGCAGGGAGCTTTTGAAGCCGGACCGAGAGCGTTAGGAAATCGAAGTATTCTGGCTGATCCAAGAGAGCGGAAGAGTCTGATACGACTCAACAAAATAAAAGATCGTGAAATGTGGCGTCCTATCGCGCCAAGCATTTTGTATGAATATTACGCTGATTATTTCACAGGAGTTGCTGACAATAAGTATTTTATGAATTTTGCAGCTTTTGTGCATAAAGATAAGCAGAAATTAATTCCGGCTGTTGTCCATGTAGATGAAACCGCAAGACCTCAGGTCGTGACTAAAGAAAATCAAAAATACTTTGGCCTTTTAAAGGCTTTTTATGAAAGAACAGGAATTCCAGTTCTTTGTAATACTTCATTTAATCTTAAAGGGACCCCATTGGTAAATACACCGAAGGATGCTATTGCCTGTTTTTTGCACGGTAACTTTGACGTTCTTGTAATAGGAAATTTTGTAATTTTAAAAGGCTAGATAATGTTTGTATTTGACGCTCAAAACATCACAACTAAAAAAAATTTTGACCTTTTCGTCGAAGCAAAAATGTCATATTTCAAACAGAGAAAAGATGATTTATTTAAAAAATATTCAACACTTGAGAAGTCTTGTTGGGATGGTGATTTTGAAAAATATGAGAGTTTTAGATATGAATATTCTGAAATAATTTACGGCATCATGCTTGATGCTATCTCTAAGTACAGGAGTTATCTTCCTGATAAATGCTTAATTGCCGAATTTGGAAGCTTTGCAAAGAGAACTGAAAGAATTTTCAGTGATCTTGATTTTACAATTTGTTATGATGAACCAAAAACTGAGCAGTATGAAGTAGCGGAGGTTTTAATAGATTATACTTTAGCATCTATTTTGGGTTTTAGCATTGATCATATTCATGGCAAGTTTCAGCATTACCCTGACATGCCAGAGATCCACTTATATTCTGATAAAGATAATCACTACAGGCTTGTTTTCCAAGATGGCTCTATTGATTATAAATGTGGACCAGAGACTCTGATTGAGAACTTGATTCACATTAAGAACGTTCGAGATTATCAATCTATGATTACGGGGTATGAAGAAAAGTACATATATAAGTGCAACATAGACTGTCTATATTCAATAAAAATTTTAGAAAACTCTACGAAGCATGATTTTCTTGGTGATTTATCAGCACTAGAACAAAAATACGATATTTGCGACGGATATGTGTTTGATCTCGATCCATATGAACTAAAGAATAGTTTCCAGGTTTCCGAAATAAAGCAAGTATTGAAGTCGAAGGGCGTTGTTGAGTTCTATATTTTCATCGCATCACTCAGAAAGAAATTGAACTTCTCCGATAGTTACTCTATGAATATATCAGAATTGTGGTCTAATAAAGTCCTGCTAGAGTTTTTTGGCACTGCGTACATTGTTGAGCTTAAAAAATCTTTTTTGGAATTTATTTTTTACTTTAATCGAATAGAGTTCTCACTGAATCGACGCAGTATCCCTTTAAGTACAAGATGCTACGAGGTATTTACACTAATTTCTATTAATGAATTGCTCGCCCAAGACTGGGGGAGGACGACTGATGTAGAAGCTATTATTGAATCGAGAAATAAACTCACATCAATTGTCCAGCAAGGGTTGTTTCATTTGCGTAATCAAAGGCCCTAACTATGACAAACGGAAGTGTTTTTTCTCTAGATGCACACATTACAGAAGATATAATAACTCTTCTCAAAGTTACGATCGAAAAAGATAAAATTAATTTTTATTTTGAAAAATCTGGATTTAAGGCATGGTTCGAAAACGATAACAAACATATACCTGAAGTATATGATTTAGAAAAAACTGACTTTGGTGTTTATAGCTTTAATTGTAGTCAGTTGCCTCATCTCTTTTCGCATGCATCCCTGAAACTATCATTAGGAAATAATACTGATAGGCTCCATTACGTTGTGCAAAATAGTTACTCACCATATATGCAAGGGGAGAATACCGAGTTTTTTTTAAAAGAAAAGAATGGTGCACTGCTATTATTCATAAGAAAAAAAGCTAAATCGATTTGGGCGGCGAATCTTGACTATTTAAGTTCGCGCTGCTCCTCAAACGGTTTTGAAAGATCTGAATCAAAAATAAGCCCTGTCACGATCGCTGTCATCGGATCCTGCTTTTCTCGAAGTATGTTCCGAAGCGAGGAGTATTTTAATCCAGGCTATAAAAATCTTTTTTTAGTTCCGCTTACTTTTTTCCACAACTCCATAATTTCACTGATGAGTAGTTGTTTTGAAGATCCTGAATATTCTTTAACTGCTGATTTAATGAGTGATAAGGTTTTTCGTTATATCGAAGTTGAATTTCTGAAAAACATTAAAGAGCGCATATTTTTAGCCAGTATTGACTATATAGTGATCGACAACTATTCTGACTCTACTCTCGAAGCAATAGAAATGAAAGAAAATTGCTTTATAACCTATAACAAATATTTTGCTGATTCGATTTTTAAACATAAATTCTCTAACAAAAAAATTTTTACTCCTGGTGAATTGAAGCACATAGATAAATATCGTGAAGCCGTAAGAATTTTATATTCTATCCTTCACGAATTGAACCTGGAAAAAAGAGTTATCCTTGTCGGTGGGAGACTGTCGAAATTTAAAACAAATTCTGAAATTTGGCAAACAAAAATTAATTGGGTTAAAAATACTAATAATAATTGGGATGTATATGACTCAATTTTTCTAGAGGAATTCCCTGATGCGAAATACATTGATATGAGGTCTACAAACTGGATTAGTGATGTCAACTCGCCAATAGCCGGCGGTTCATCACCTTCACATTATCAGTCAGAATTTTATAAGGAAATTTTTGAAAAAATGACACGATTTATTTTTAAGGAGAGAAGATGATTTACAAGAAATTAGCAGAAGATTATTTCTTAGCCTTTATAAATACGTTAAGACGTATTGATGTAAGTGAATTGGTTAGGGTTATTAATGAAATAGAGTTGGCTGTGTCGAATGGGCGAAGTATTTATGTCATGGGTAACGGTGGATCTTCGTCTACTGCTTCTCATATTCAAAGTGACCTAGGAAATACGGTCTACCAGTTAAAGGGTAAGAGAATAAATATTCACTGCCTTTCAGACAATGTGGCAACCATTACAGCAATAGCAAATGACTATTCTTATGATTTGATTTACGTAAGGCAACTGCAGGGTATAATAAATAATGGTGATCTTGTTATTGCTATTTCAGGGAGTGGGAACTCAAGAAATATTATAAATGCTGTTGTTTATGCAAAATCAGTACAAGCTAATATAGTTGCAATGACTGGTTATGATGGAGGTGAAATAATGAAATTTGCAGATATACACCTCAATGTTCCGATTGATAACATGCAAATTTCGGAGGACATACATTTGCTTTTCAACCATTTAATAACACATGTATTGAATCTTTCAAATAAAGAATTTTGCCGTGATTGTTAATGAAATAGCGAGGTTCCTGGCCAATGATTCTTCTAGGCTGGTTGTCTTTATAAGACATGGAGAAAAAGATCTTCTTGCGGGCGGCCCGGCGTTGATAACCCAACAGGCTAAAATAGCCTCTGAACAATTAGGGCTAAGTCTTAGGAAATTTAAACTTCCGATAAAGATTTATTCCAGCCCAGAATTGCGCTGCGTTCAAACTGCGGAGATACTAAATTTTAAAATCTCAGAGGGGTGCGAAAGTGATATTACGATAACTTCATTTCTTGGTCAGCCGGGTGTTCAAGTTAGGAACAATAAGAGGTATCTAGAAATATTCAATGAGCATGGCGCGCGTGCGATGTATACCCAATGGAAAAATGGTAAAAATTATGATGCCCTTAGAACCACTGATGAGCTGTGTATAGAGCTCTCAAAATTTCTCGAAAAAACTACCATGGAATCAAAAATTTCATTGTTTGTTTCGCAGTCAGGAACAATTGCCGCACTCGGTTATGCTTTGGGATTAAGAAATTACGATCCAGGAAATAATGACTGGGTACCTTTTTTAGATGGTTTCGTATTGGTATGCAAGTGAAAGAATTTCATCATTTGAACTGGGTTATCGCATTTTTGAATAATATATTTTTTTGAATCACAAGTTCAGCTTTAATTGGATGTAAATTAATTTTATGCTTTTTATCTTTGATATGGCCGGTGTTGTAACAAATTCATCTTGTATGAAAAATATTTGTACAAAACTTTGTATTGGTTTGGATGACTTTTATATATTTCAACTTGATTCTGATGGGGGAAATACATACCAAAATTTAAGCTTAGGTTTAATTAGTCCCGAAGAATATTGGTCAAATTTTTCACATAATTCAAATATTGAAATAAGTGAAGACCTTTTCAAGGAGCTTTATAAGCCAGAGGTTGATAATTCTATAATTTTTCTTATAAATGAATTAAAAATAAGAGGGCATAGGGTTGTTTGCTGTACAAACACAATAGAAAGTCATTTTAGAGAGCATCTCCGTCTCGGTAACTATTCTATATTTGACTTTGTCTATTCGTCTCACTTAATGGGAGTTAAGAAGCCAAATCCAGAGATATTTAAAAGAATTATTGATATTGAGCGTTCATTGCCAGAGGATATATACTTTATTGATGATGATGTGCGTAACATTGAAGTAGCGCAGGATATAGGTATTAATGCACATTTATATTTTTCATCTGAAAAATTGGAGAAATACTTATCTCATTTCCTCTTGTAAAGAAGATGCGCAACTGTTCAACGTCGGCGACTGATGAACATCAGTTAGCCCGAACCGGAGGCCCAATTGAGCCTGTTCTTATGGAAATTTTGAATTAGTTTCGAATGAAATCATGCACCGCTAGCGGCGTTTTCGTGTCGAAGTCGAAGGGCTGGGGTCGCTGAGCTGCATCCGATGCCCAAGCGATTCAGCTCAGCCGCTGGATGTGGCTTTGAATGACTTGTGCAATCCGCTTCACCGTATCTTTGCGGATGGGGTGTTGCATGGCCAGTGCTTGGAATTGGCTGGCTTGCGTGCAAATGTCCGACATCAGTCCTTGGCATGTCGGGGCGTGCAGCCCGGCTTTGTCGGCCAGGCGCAGGAGGTGTGTTCGGGTGGGGGTGAGGCCTTCGCCTTCGATGTCCATTTGGTGTTCGCCGCGTGGGCCTTCGCAATAGGTCAGGTCGTAGCCGGGGGCCAGTTGCCAGTGGCCTTGCGGGTTGAGCAGGTAAGAGAAGTTTTTGGTGTGGTCGTCGCGGTTATGGAAGACGACATTGAAGACGCAGCGGCGAAAGGCTTTGAGGACTTCGAGCTCGCTGCGTGTCATGAGGCGTGTCATGCGCAGCAAGGTGAGGTAGTCGCAACTGGGGATGCGGTAGTCCGCATGCAGGGCTCCGGCCAAGGTGTGCATGGGGATGCGCTTGGGGCCTGCGCGGTCAAAGCGCTGTACGGCAAATGCGGCCAGTGAATGGGCCAATTCAAAGTACCGTGTGGGTGGCATGTCGATGCCGCACAGACGGGCCATTTCGGCATAAACGTGTTCCAGTGCGCAGACTTCAGGGTGTTCGTTTGCAGCCGGAAATTTGACCATCCACGCTTGGCCAAGGGCGCTGGCCAGGGTACTCATGCGGCCCGTGTCGGGTTCGTATTGCACCAGGGCTTTGGGGCGTGCGCCTTGGGGTGAGCCGCCCAGGGTGATGAGCTGTTGGAGTGTTTCGCCGTCTTGTCCTTGCACAACGTTTTGCACTTCTTGTGCGAGTTCTTGCAGCGCCCAATCGACGGGGGTGTGCGGGTCATCGCTGGAAGGTTCAAAGTTGAGCGCACCCATGGCGCGGTGGGGGCTTCAATCCAGCGATCAGCATTTATGTATCGTGCGATGAAAACGCCACCCCGCAGGGCGGGCGTCACATTGCCCAGCGTGCCCTGGCGCAGGTGGGGAGCTGGCGTGACTACAACGTGATCATGGACAACTGCCACCAGTTTTCATCGGGCTGTGTCACGGGTGATTTTGAAAACTCGGACAATTTTTTGCGGCTGCTCAAGTACCGGTGCCAAAAGCACATGGATGCAAGTCAGTGGCGGGTTTGGGATCGGTGAAGGAGGGGGAGAAAATGGTTTGTCGCTTTTGCTGTCAGAGCCGTTCATGATGGCCAGCATATCATTCGCCCAATCAGTGAACGATACATGCATGACAAGGAGGTAGTTCGTTATGAAGAAAGTTCCAGTTCTCAAAACTGATCAGGAAGCTGAGGCATTCTTGGAGCAAGACCTCTCAGATCTCGATTTTTCGCAGTTCAAACCCATGCGCTTTGATTTTGCGCCTAAGTCTGCCGCACTTCATTTGCGCCTGCCTGAAGCACTTTTGCAGGGGCTCAAAGTCCGAGCCAAGGCGAAGGGAATGCCTTACACCAGGTATGTGCGTATGCTCTTGGAAAACGACTTGGCACAGTCATCTTGACTTCCCACCGTTGCCAAAAGCACATGGATGCAAGTCAGTGGCGGGTGTGGGATTGTTGAGGGTCAGTGGCGGCGGCGTTGTTGTGCTCGCCTTGTCTGATCACTGAGCGGGCATAGACGCTAACTGAGCCACCGCTTGTTCCAAACCACCCAGAATACGATCCAACACCACTTGCGAAAATCCGGGCGGTAGATCGCGTTGAACCGAGGCCATTGCCTGCGGTGTCTTGGCAATCAAGTCTTCCATGATGGCCTCGGCATCAGGACCCCATCCAACTTGCTTGGCCGTGCTGTTGAAATGCCTGCGCTGAATGCTGGCCATTTGGTAATGCTTGTTTTTGCCAAGCAAAGCCATGGCCAATTTCACTTCCCGACCGGACCACAGATTGGGGCCATTTCCAATGACGGGATAGGCCGACATCACGTCATACAAAGGTGTGAGCTGAAATGCCCCGCCGGGCAAAAGATGGATGCTGAAATTTTTGCCATGACCGTCCGGCGCCCGAAGAAGCCAAAACAAAATTTGGGCCGCCATCAATGTGCGCATGTCCAATTCCGGTGCGCGAGATTGTGCAAGGAGCGAGAAAATTTTGCGCAAGCCAGGTCCGCCCTCATTTTCATACTTGATCAACGCAGAAGTCCCCGTTGCCTGGCAGAAATCTTCTTGGGGGAGTCTAAAAAGTTGGCCTTCGACAAGCCTGCGGTCAAACCGTTCGACCACAAGTACACGTTGCGAGCCAAAGCTGGCAATTTCTGCCGAGGCTGCTGGCAAGCCATAAGCCTTGAGCAAGCGCAAGCACAGCCATTCGTTGTCGACCGATGTGCTGAAGTCAGCCTGCCTGCCGCCCACCAAGCCCAGCGCAAGTTTGAAGATATGTGTGGTGGGTGTCGACCCGCGAGGTTTATGCCATGCATTGTTCCACCACAGGTAAGCATCTTTTTCTTGTGCGCCCGCTAAGGAAATCCGGAAGTCATCATCAGCTTCAAAAGCTGCATCCGAGGCATGCGGCGTGACAACACTCTTTAAGTGACGCTCAATCGCAGCATCATCAACGGGCACGGCCTCAACCTTGTCTACATTGTGCGGAACTTCAGATTCATCAAGAAGCTGTACAGCACCCACACAGTCGCGCCCGATGGCTCGCAACAAATCAAACGCGGCAATAGATCCCGTTTTGAACCGGATGGCCACCCGTTTTCGGATGCTGTCGCTGTCGGGCAGAAGATTTTCAAAGTAATGAGCAACCGCATCACCCTTGATCGCCTCATTAAACGGGGTGAATGGCAAAGACAGCGATATGGGTCTGCCTCGTGGGGACCGGACCCAGGCATCGTCATATTGCAGTTCCATGTCGCCGCGCGCCGTCACTGTCCAGCGACCCATGCGTTCGCCGTTTGCCCAAAGTCCTAAAGTTTGACTGCCCGATTTGCGCCCCATGTCACCACTCCGCAGAATCACTGTCCAATGCAGTCGCCGTGTCACGGGCCCCCAACCTCAGATCAAGCCCCAGCGCTGAGCACCAAGCCAGAAGTTGAGAAAAGCTCAATGTGTCGGGATGGAGCTCCAGATAGGAAACACGGTTTTGACTCAAGTTCAAACGGTTTGCAATCGCTGTTTGCGACAACTTCAAACTTTTGCGCGTGCTGCGCAAAAGATGACCCAGTTGATCACCAGAAATGAGAATTTGTGGGGGTAGTGGTGACATCAGTTTTAGCTGTTAAGCAGATATTTGCATCATAGCTGTATTTGAGCTAATTTGAAAATAGCCTGATTCCAGCTAAGTATGTGATGCACCAGTTTGCTTGCAAATGGGTGCGCCGCATAGCCCTCACATGCGGCGGCTCACATTGCCCATGCTTCAAATTACTTGATTTCCTTGCCCTGGAACATGACGCGGCCTTGTGCGTAGCGGTAGGTTTCTTTGCTCATGGCGGCTTGGCGTTGTTCTTTTTCCGAGCCCATGGGGCCGGAGTAGCCGAGCATGTCGATGGTGATGGTGTGCTGGCCGTCCCAGCGGGGGTAAATGATGTCCGAGCAGCTGCCAAAGTCGGGTGTGGCTTTGACGCTGCCTGCTTGCACGATGATGAACTGGTAGAGCGCCGGGCAGGCGCTGCCGCCGGTGTTTTGCAGCAAGATCACGTCCTGGTTGCCGATGCTGTAGTCCATGACGATGCTCAGGAAGTTGTTGCCTTGCACATGGGGCAAGATGGGTTTGCCGCGCAGGCGCAAGGTGTTGTCTTCGGCAATGACCAGCGGCCCTTGGCGTGTGCCGACCGCTTGGCGGGTGTTGTAAATGGCTGAGGTCATGCGTGGGTTGCGCCCGGCCGTGATGTCGTACCAGCCCATGGCCTGGCTGCTGAACTTTTGCGGAACCTGGCCCTCCAGGGGGCGCCGTTGGCCTTGCTCGATTTGGCAGGGCATGCCCTGTAGGCAGTGGGCCAAAATGGTTTTGCCCAGGGCTGATTGGTTGCGAAAAATCTGGCCGATGCTGTCGCCCGATTCGCCACTGACGGTGAACAGGGACGACCATGTGGCGCCTTTTTCAAGGACGCCGTCGATGGTTTCTGCATGCAGGGCTGTACTGCTGCTTGCCAGCAGGGTGCACACGGTGGCGGTCAGCAGCAGGCGTTTTTGGGGTGGGTGTTGGTGATGTGTCATGGTTCTCCCATCTTTGATGTATGCGATGTATCAGTGCGCAGCAGAGGATGCGGCTTGCAGCGGCTGGAGCTTTTCCAGGCGTGCTTCCCATTGGTCAATCTGGGCTTGGAGGCGATCGGTTTGCGCCTCGTCTTGGTCGAAGTCTTTTTGTATTTGGTCTTGCCGCGCTTGCAGGCTGTCCCACATCTCGTCGTCCTTGAGCACGCCCAGAAAATTGAACAGGACTTCTTTGGGCGTGAATGCCTGGCTGCTTTTGATGCGCTGGGTGGAGGTGCTCAGTGACTGGCGGACGTGTTGCCAATAACGGAGATTGGCTTGCTGGAGTGCCTGTTCTGCGGTGGCGATGTCCTCGGGGCAGATGTGTGCGCTCAGGAGGTCCACGCTGGTGGTGACTGGAGCGGCATCCAGCCATGCCATGCGTTCTTCAAAGCTGTTGGCGGGCAGGCTCGTGCGGGTGGATGGCTGGACGATGGCTGCGCTGTGGGTGTGTGGGGTGTTCATGGTGGCTCCTCGGGTGAATGAATTTCAGGCTTGTGCCACAACGCGCCATGCCAGATAGACCAGTCCTGCCATGAATATCCAGGGCAAAAGCAGTCGCAGTACGGCCAGGAAGACGAGCAGCAAAATCCAGGTCAGGTGCAAAGCTGTCACAACGACAACGATGCGGATCAAGATTTTGTGCATGTCAGTTTTCCGGGTGCGAGGTGGTCTGAAAATTCTAGAAATCTCCCGCGACAAGGTGTGTCGGTTTTGAGGTGGCAGAAAATTTATTTGCAGATTGATGCAAGCCGTTTGGATCAGACGGTATTCAAAAAACCAGGTGCTTGAAGAGGCTCATGGTCCATCAGCGCTACAACAGGTTTTGGAGGAGCTTGCCCTGCAAGCGAAAAGCCAATGGTGCACAGGCGCCGCATCGCCAGCAGGGCTGCTGGCTCCTACAAGGCCTTGCCTTCGTAGGTCGGAGCTTCAGCTCCGACAACGCTGGCTCTGGCTCTGGCTCTGGCTCTGGCACAGGCTACATGTCGGGGCTGAAGCCGCCGACCTGCAATTGCATGGCATCTTTGTAGGGCGGAGCTTCAGGTGTTTGACGGAACTTGAGATGCCGTTCAGCTGCGGCTGAGCCACAGTGCGGCGGTTTGCAGGCCCAGCACGGTCAGTGTGAGCGATCCCAGCAGGTGCAGGGCGGCCGTGCCCAGGGCCAGTGCAAAACGGCCTTGTTGCAGCATGCCGACGACTTCGGCGGAAAAGCTGGAAAACGTGGTCAGGGCGCCCAGAAAGCCGGTGACCAAAGCCAGTCGCCAGACCGGGTCCAGCTCAGGCAGTTGCTGAAACACCCCAACGCACAGGCCCACCAGATAGCCGCCGATCAGGTTGGCCGCCAAGGTGCCCCAGGGCAGCAGGCCGCTGCTGGCGGGGTTGGGGTTGAGCCACAGGCCCAGTTGCCAGCGGGCCAGCGCGCCGACACAGGCGCCCAGGCAAATGGCGATTACGGCAAGCATGGAGGTTCTCAGTCAGCAGCTTCAAAAAGGCGGGTCGTCGTCGTCCACCGCTGTGGAGGACGCATCCGTGTGGGCAACTGCCGGGGAGGAGGTCAGTGCTGGAGTTCCAGCCGTGGCCGGGGCCGCTGCTGCACCGATTTCCATCTCACCACCCAAAGCCTCGATCAGGCTGTCGATCAGCGGCCCGAGCAAGCCGGTGGACAGGGCCACGTCTGCGTCGAAACGGTCTTCGTTCTTGTCGGTGCCCGATTCGTCCATCACACCGTCGAGGAACTGCACTTTTTTCAGCTGCAGGGTTTCGGTCAGCACAAAGGCCACGCGGCCGTCCCAGCTGAGCGCCAGCTGTGTGGGCAGCTTGCCTTCCATCACATGCTTGCGCACGTCGTCGTTGGCCAGGTGGTGGCGGGTAAAGCGCACGCTGGCGGCGTCTTCGCCTGTGGACTTGAGCACGGTTTCGCGTTCTACGGTCAGGTCGGCTGGCCATTCGTCTTCGGTCGGGGCCAGCAGCCATTGGGTCATGGCGGCTTGGGGCGAGGTCACGGTCTGGATCAGCGAGACCGACAAGCCCGCCAGCACGTTCATCAGGGCCGAGACGGCCTCGTCGGCCTTGCCCTGGCTGCCCGAATTGAGCACCAGGCGGCGGTTTTCCAGATCCATCCACACGATCACGGTGGATTGGCGGGCAAAGGCCTGGGGCAGCAGCGACAGCAGGACGTCGTCCATGAGGTCGCGCTTTTCTTTTTTGCCAGGTTTGCGGCCGGTGGCCGCTTCGATTTCGGCGATGCGTTCGTCAGCCTTGCGGCGCACCACGTTGCCGGGCACGGCCTTGGATTCGATCATCAGCTTCAAAATCCATTGACCGCCTACCGACTCGACCAGTGGGCCATGGGCTTCACCGCGTGGGGGAATCCAGCCCACGGACTTTTCCTGGCTGGCGCCGCATTCAACGAATTGGGTCGGCTCCAGCGCCGCTTGCACATCGGCGAGCGTGGGGGCAAAACCCTCACCGATGCGGTAAACCATCACATTTTTGAACATCTGTCACTCTTTCATGCCTTGTCAGGCCAGCGCGGCATCTTACCGGAGTGGGGTGCTGTTTTACTTGGCCACACCCATCAGCATGTCGGGCACGATGGTCACGATGGACGGGAACACCGTGATCAGCCCAATGCCCACGATCATGCAGGCGAAAAAGGGCAGGGTGACGCGTGCGATGCGGTTGCTGTCGATGCCGGTCATGTTTTGCAACACGAACAGGTTGAAGCCCACAGGCGGCGTGATTTCAGCGATCTCGACCAGCATGATGATGAAGATGCCGAACCAGACCAGGTCGAACCCGGCCTTCTGGATCATGGGCAGTACCACCGCGCTGGTGAGCACGATCATCGAGATGCCGTCGAGCGCCGTGCCCAAAATCAGATACACCACCACCAGCACGCCAATCAGGCCAAAGGGCGAGAGGTTCATGCTGTGCACAAACTCGGCCAGCTCGCGTGGGATGCCGGTAAACGCCATGGTCTTGGTCAAGAAGGCTGCGCCCGCCAGGATGAACATGATCATGCAGCTCACACGCGTGGCGCCCACCAGGCCTTGCCAGAAGTTCTCCCAGGTCAGGCTGCGCCCTGCGGCGGCAATGGCCAGCGACCCCAGCACGCCATAGGCCGCGCATTCGGTGGCGGTGGCAATGCCGGCCACCAGCACCCAGACGATGAACACGATCAGCAAAGAGCAAGGTATCAAACTGCCCGAGCGCCGCATTTTTTCCAAGAAGGTGGTGGGCGCTTCGGCGGGGGGCACTTTGTCGGGGTTGCGCAGGCTCCACCAGATGATGTAACCCGAGAACAGCCCCATGAGCAAAAAGCCGGGCAAAAAGCCAGCCAGAAACAGACGGATCACGCTGGCGTCAGCCGCCACGGCGTACACCACCATGGTGATGGACGGCGGAATCAAAATGCCTAAGCCGCCTGCAGCGGCCAAAGAGCCCAGCGCGATGTTGCGGTCGTAGCCGCGTTTTTCGAGTTCGGGCAGGGCCACTTTGGCGATCGTGGCGCAGGTGGCGGCCGATGAGCCTGAAACCGAGCCAAAAATGCCGCAACCCAAAATGGTGGTGTGCATCAGGCGGCCCGGCACTTTGGACAACCAGGGCGACAGGCCGTCGAACATCTGCTCGGACAGCTTGGTGCGGTACAAAATTTCGCCCATCCAGATGAACATGGGCAGGGCAGCGAGTTCCCAACTGGCCGAGGTTTCCCAGAATGAGGAAAACAAGTTTTTGCCGGGCAGGGTGTTCGTGAAAAATGCCTGACCGACCCAGCCCACAATCGCCAGTGTCATGGCGATCCACACGCCGCCGCTGAGCATCAGCAGCATCAAAAAGAGGAGCAGGCCTCCGATTTCAAGCAGGCCCATCACATCTCCTCGGAAAAATCACCACGGGCGTGCCGCTCTTCGACACGCGCCACATAGCTGGGCTTGCCGCCTCGGAACACGCACACGCATTCGTCGAGCACGGCGATCACCAAAATGGCCGAGCCGATCACAAAGCTCATTTGCGGGATCCAGATCGGGATCGCCACCATGTTGCCTGCGATGTCGTTGAACTCGTAGCTCTCCCAAGTGAAGCGTGCGGCCCAGTAGCCCAGGTAGCCAATGGCCACTGCGGCCACCGCCAGCGAGATCAGCTCCAGCCAGCGGCGCACGGGCGCAGACACCGATTCGAGCACCAGCGTCACCCGCACAAAGTCGCCGTTGCGAAAGCTGTAAGCCATGCCCAAAAAGGCCGCGGCCGCGCACAGCCAGGCCACGATGTCGTTGACCCAGGAGACGCGCCACTCGAACACGCGCCCCACGGACGCGGCGATCATCAAGACCAAAATGGCCAGCACGCACAGGGCGGCGAGGTTGCCCCCCAAGAGGTACAAACCGTCCAAAAAGCGCCTGCCCAAACTGGCGCTGCCTGTGCTGCTGGTGTTCATGTGGACTTACTTGTGGTTGTAGGCGTCGACCAAGGCCTTGCCTTCGGCGCCAGATTTCTCCAGCCACTCCTTGAGCATGGTGTCACCGACTTTCTTCATGTCGGCCTTGAGTTGGGCGGACGGGGCTGTCACGGTCATGCCATTGGCCTTGAGGGTGGCGAGTGTCGTGTCGTTGACTTTGCGCGACTCGCTCCAGCCTCGGGTTTCTGCATCTGCTGCGGCTTTCATGAGCGCGTCTTGTGTGGGCTTGTCGAGTGCGTCAAAGGCCTTCTTGTTGGCGATCACCGAATTTTTGGGCAACCAGGCTTGCACGTCGTAGTAGTACTTGAGGTGTTCGTAGAGCTTGCTGTCCACGCCTGTGGCACCCGACGTCATGGTCGACTCGACCACGCCCGTGGCCAAGGCCTGGGTGAACTCGGCCGCCTGCACCGTAACAGGCTGCGCGCCCACCAGCTCGGCGATGCGGGCGGTCGATGGGCTGTAGGAGCGCCATTTGATGCCCTTGAGGTCAGCCGCACTGTTGATGGCTTTCTTGCTGTAGATGCCTTGAGGTGGCCAGGCCACCGAGTACAGCAGCACCATGCCTTGTTCGGCCAGCTTCTTCTCCATCACGGGCTTTTGAGCCTTGTAGAGCTTCATGCCTTCGTCGTAGCTGTCGGCCAAAAAGGGCAAGCCATCGGCCGCGTAAATCGGCCACTCGTTGCTGAAGTTGGCCAGCAAGATTTCTCCGGCCTGGGCCTGACCGCCCTGAACGGCGCGCTTGATTTCGGGGGCTTTGAAGAGCGACGCATTGGCGTGCACCGTGATCTTGAGCTTGCCGCCGGAGGCTTTGTCCACATCGGTGGCGAACTGGGCCAGGTTCAGTGAATGGAAGTTGCTGGACGGGTAAGCGGCGGGCAGGTCCCACTTGGTCTGGGCCGAGACAAAACCGGAGACAGCGAGCAAGCCAGCCAGCAGGCTGAGGTGAAGGGCGCGACGTTTCATGAAAACTCCTGAGTAGGGGACCAAGCCATGAAGCACTGCAAATGCTGTGCCTGAAATGAGCACGCGTGTGGTGCATTGAACAGTTGTTCACTGTAGGCAAGTTGGCGGGGCTTGGGATTGGTGATTTCCCTTAATGTCAACAAATTGTTGGCAAATTGTCATGATGGCGAATAGACTTTCTCTCGATTGCCCAGAAAGCGCGTGCCCATGCCCAGCAAACATCCAGCCTCACCCAAACCCGCCAGCCCCATCGTGTCTTCGGCCCATCTGGTGTCTGCCGACAGCGCCGAGATGAGCGAGTTCGAGTTTGGCCTGATCGTGGCAGGCAACGCCTTTCACCGCTGGATCGTGCACTGCATGAGCGCGGCGGGCCTCAAAGACCTGACGCCCCTGGACGTGCTGGTGTTGCACCACGTCACGCACCGCGCCCGCGACAAGCGCCTGGCCGACATCTGTTTCATCATGAACATAGAAGACACGCACCTGGTGAACTACGCCCTTAAAAAGCTGCAGGGCCTGGGTGTGGTGGCTTCGCAAAAGAACGGCAAGGACGTGACTTACGCCGCCACCGACAGTGGCCGTCAGTTTGTGCAGCGCTACCGCGAAATCCGCGAAAACTGCCTGATTGACGCCCTCAAGGCCGACGATGGTCTGAACCGCGATATTGGCGAGTTGGCCCGATTGCTGCGTGTGTTGTCGGGCATGTACGACCAGGCGGCGCGTGCCGCCGCATCATTGTGAACAGAGGCCAGAGATGAGCGAAGCAAGCAACCCCTCCCCGGGCAAAAACCGTTGGCAGTTCTGGATTGACCGGGGCGGTACCTTCACCGACGTGGTCGGCAAGCGCCCGGACGGCACATTGGTCACGCACAAATTGCTGAGCGAAAACCCCGAGCAATACCGCGACGCGGCGGTGGCGGGCATCCGCCATTTGCTGGGCCTGAAGCCCGGTGAGCCGGTCACGCCAGAGCAGGTGGAATGCGTGAAGATGGGCACCACCGTGGCCACCAACGCCTTGTTGGAGCGCAAGGGCGAGCCAACGTTGTTGGTCACCACCCAAGGCTTTGGCGATGCGCTGCGCATTGCTTACCAAAATCGTCCACGTTTGTTTGACCGCCAGATCATCCTGCCCGAGTTGCTTTACAGCGCGGTGGTGGAGGCGCAAGAGCGTGTGTCGGTGGATGGCGAGGTCTTGCAGCCTTTGGACGAAGCCCATTTGCGCACCCAATTGATGCACTGGCACGTCCAAGGTGTGCGCTCGGTCGCCATCGTGTTCATGCACGGCTGGCGGCACACCGCGCACGAGCAAGTTGCTGCGCGTTTGGCGCGTGAAGTGGGTTTCACGCAGGTCAGCACTTCACACCAGACCAGCCCGATGATGAAGCTGGTCAGCCGTGGCGACACCACGGTGGTGGATGCGTATTTGTCACCGATTTTGGGACGCTATGTGAACCAGGTGGCCAGCGAGATGCCGGGTGTGAAGCTCATGTTCATGCAGTCCTCGGGCGGCCTGACGGACGCTCAGGTGTTCGCGGGCAAGGATGCGATTTTGAGCGGCCCGGCGGGCGGCATTGTGGGCATGGCCCGCACGGCACAGCTGGCGGGGCACGACAAGGTGATTGGTTTTGACATGGGTGGCACGTCCACCGATGTGTCGCACTTTGCCGGACAGTTCGAGCGCGAGTTTGAAACGCAGGTGGCCGGTGTGCGCATGCGCGCCCCGATGATGAGCATTCACACTGTGGCCGCAGGCGGCGGGTCTTTGCTGGCCTATGACGGTGCGCGTTTTCGGGTGGGACCGCAAAGCGCGGGGGCCAACCCGGGGCCCGCCAGTTACCGACGCGGCGGGCCGTTGGCCGTGACCGATGCGAACGTGATGGTGGGCAAGGTGCAGCCCAAGTTTTTCCCGTCGGTGTTTGGTCCAGAAGCCAACCAGCCGCTGGACGCCGAGGTGGTGCGTGGGCATTTTGCAAAACTGGCCGCTCAAACCGGGCGTGCTGCTGAAGATGTGGCGCATGGTTTCATCCAGATCGCGGTGCAGCAGATGGCCAATGCGATCAAGAAAATCTCGGTGGCGCGGGGCTACGATGTGACGCGCTACACCTTGCAGTGCTTTGGCGGCGCGGGTGGGCAGCACGCTTGTCTGGTGGCCGATGCACTGGGCATGTCGCAGGTGCTGGTGCATCCGCTGGCGGGTGTGCTCTCGGCCTACGGCATGGGCTTGGCCGACCAGAACGTGATGCGCGAAGAATCGATTGAGCGGCGCTTGGATGCGGCCGCCATGCCCTACATGGCCGAGCGTTTGCAGGCTTTGGGCGAGACCTCGCGCCAAGCCTTGCTGGCGCAAATGGGCGTGGATGTCGGAGGTGCCAACCGCATTGAGCTGCGCCAACGCGCGCATTTGCGCTACGAAGGCACCGACTCGGCGTTGGTGGTGCCTTGGGACGATCAAGCCCAATTGGTGGCCGGTTTTGAGGCGGCGTACCGTCAGCGCTTTGCCTACTTGATGCAGGGCAAGGCCTTGGTGGTTGAAGCCGTGTCGGTCGAGGCCGTGTTGCCCGGCGATGCGCCCGAAGAAGCGGTGTTGGCCGTGCACCCACAGCGCGATGTGCCGTGCCGCGACACGGTGCAGGTCTACGCCGCTAACGCGCAAGGTGTGGCCCAGTGGCAAAACGCGGCGCTGGTGGTGCGTGAAGACATGCGCCCCGGCGACGTGATCGACGGCCCCGCCATCATTGCCGAAAAGAATGCCACCACCGTGGTGGAAGCCGGTTGGCAAGCGCGCCTGACCGCGCTGGACCATTTGCTGCTTGTGCGCGTGCAAGCGCGGGCGGTGCAACACGCCGCAGGCACGCAGGCCGACCCGGTGCTGCTGGAGGTCTTCAACAACCTGTTCATGAACATCGCCGAGCAAATGGGGCTGCAGCTGCAAAACACAGCCTATTCGGTCAACATCAAAGAGCGGCTGGACTTCTCTTGCGCCTTGTTCAGCGCCGAGGGGCATTTGATCGCCAACGCACCGCACATGCCGGTGCATTTGGGCTCGATGGGCGAGAGCATCCAGACCGTCATTCAGGAGAACCAAGGCCGCATGCAGCCGGGCGATGTGTTTGTGCTGAACGACCCGTACCACGGCGGCACGCATTTGCCAGACATCACCGTCATCACGCCGGTGTATTTAGATGGCCACGCCGAGCCGGTGTTTTATGTGGGCTCACGCGGGCACCACGCCGATGTGGGTGGCTTGACGCCCGGCTCCATGCCACCGTTTTCCACGCGCATTGAAGAAGAGGGCGTGCAGATCGACAACGTCAAGCTGGTCGATGCCGGACACCTGCGCGAGGCCGAGATGGTGGCGCTGCTGCAAAGCGGTGAATACCCCTCGCGCAACCCTGCGCAGAACATGGCCGACCTGAAGGCGCAGATTGCCGCCAACGAAAAAGGCGTGCAGGAGCTGCGCCGCATGGTTGAGCAGTTTGGCTTGGATGTGGTGCAGGCCTACATGCGCCATGTGCAGGACAACGCCGAAGAATCGGTACGCCGCGTCATCACACGCCTCAAAGACGGCTCATTCACTTTGCCGCTGGACAACGGCGCGCAGATCCAGGTGGCGGTGCGCGTGAATGCCGCCGAGCGCACGGCCGAGATCGATTTCACCGGCACCAGCGCCCAGCTGCCCAACAACTTCAACGCGCCGCGTGCGGTGTGCATGGCAGCCGTCCTGTATGTGTTCCGCAGCCTGGTGGACGATGACATTCCTTTGAACGCCGGTTGCTTGAAGCCGCTCAAGGTCACCATTCCCCAGGGCTCCATGCTCAACCCCAACCCCCCGGCTTCGGTGGTGGCGGGCAATGTGGAAACCTCGACCTGCATCACCAACGCGCTGTTTGGCGCTTTGGGCGTGATGGCGGGCAGCCAGCCGACCATGAACAACTTCACCTTCGGCAATGCGCGGGTGCAGTACTACGAAACCATTTCGGGTGGCAGTGGCGCGGGTGGGCGCTTTGATGCGCAGGGCCAACTGGTGGGTGGTTTTGACGGCACTTCGGTGGTGCAAACCCACATGACCAATTCACGCCTCACGGACCCCGAGGTGCTGGAGTTCCGCTTTCCGGTGCGGCTGGAAAGTTACGCAATTCGCCAGGGCTCAGGCGGCGCGGGGCGCTGGCACGGCGGTGACGGCGGTGTGCGGCGCGTGCGCTTTCTGGAGCCGATGACGGCGGGCATTTTGTCCAACGGGCGCATCCATCCGGCCTTTGGCATGGCAGGCGGTCACAGCGGCCTGCCGGGCATCAACCGGGTTGTGCGCGTCGATGGCAGCGTGCAAGAGCTGGGTCACATTGGCCAGGTGGAGATGCAGGAGGGCGATGTATTTGAGATTCACACGCCCGGCGGTGGTGGGTTTGGCGAACTTGAGCAAGGTTGACATCAACGCCGGAGTCTTCGACCACCAACCAACAAATGCACGTACCTGTAGCTCGTCACTCGCAGGGTCCGACATCTCCCTGATCAATTACACCGCTTGCATGGGCTCGGGCTCTCCGCACACCCATGTCGGGGTCTTCGACCGCCGACCTACAACGATATGTCCTGTAGGTCGGTACTCGAAGAGTCCGACATCTCCCTGAACACCTTCACTGCTTGCAGGGGCTCGAGCTCCCTGCACACCCATGTCGGGGTCTTCGACCACCGACCTACAAAGCACGTACCTGTAGGTCGGCACTCGCAGAGTCCGACGTTGCCCAATTCAGCGCCTTGGCGCAGCGCTGGCAGGAGCCTGGGCATAGCCCTGGCCTTGCACCCGAACCCCTTGCTCTGAGAGGCTGGCGGCTTTTTTGGGGCCGATGCCCTTGACGCGCTGCATCACGTCTGGCCAATCCCGAAACGGGGCTTTTTTCCGCTCGGTCATGACCTCGCGGGTCAAGGTGGGGCCGACGCCTTTCAAGCCGTCAAGTTCAATTTCTGTGGCTTTGTTCAAATCCACTTGTGCCCAGGCGATGCCTGCCAGCATCAGGGTGGCGACGGCGGTGGCGATCTTTTTGATCATCTGCTTTTCTCCCTTGGTGGTGGCTGCAACCCGTTGCAGCGCCAGCCATTGTGGGCCGCCAGCCGGTCTGCCGTGCAGGGGGGAGGACGCATCACTTGAAACAACTTGTTTCAAGCGGGTGTCACAGCTCTTCGATGCGTCTGGGCGGGTAGCTGTCCCAGGCCTGGCAGCCCGGGCAATGCCAAAAGTGCTCTTTGGCTTCAAAGCCGCAGGCCGCGCAGCGGTAACGGGCCAGGGGCCGGATGGCTTGTTCCAGGGCTTTTTGCACCGGGGCGGGCAAGGGATGGGCATTACTGCTTTGGCCCGTCAGCCAGCGTGTGGCGGCCATCAGTGAGGGCTGTTTTTGCAGGTGGTCGAGATAGTGTTGTTGCGCTGTTGCGGCGCCTGCCGGGTCATTGGCTTGCAAGGTGGTGATGGCTTCGAGCACATCCATGCCGGGCTGGCGCTGGTAGTGGGTGCTCAGCAATTTAAGTGCTGGGCGGGTTTGCTGGGCGGCTTGCGCGGCTTTGGCCAGGCTGGCCGCGGCCAGCGGGGCCGCGACATCCGAGCGCTCAAACAGAGGGGCCAGGGTGTCGTAAGCGGCTTGGGCTTGCCCTTGCGCCAACTGCAGTTGACCCAGCAAGATGCGTGGTCTGGGAGCGTCCGGGGTGGTGCGAAGGGTTTGGCTCAGGATGGCCAATGCTTTGGCCGAGTCGCCTTGTTGCACTGCTTCACGGGCTTGTTCGCATTGGTAATGCGACATGCGCACGCCGAAGTTGGCTTCCCCCGAGTTTTCAAGCAAGCGGGCCACGTTGGCCGCTTCAGGCCATTCGCGTGAGCGTTCGTAGATGGCCAGGCGCGCCAGTCGGGCCTGACCTTCGTAGCTGGTGCCTTCGAGCTTGCGCAGGGCTTCTTCGGCGCGGTCGAGCAGACCGGCTTTCAGAAAATCGAGGGCCAAACCGTGCTGGGCGCGTTGCCGGTCAGCAGTGTTCAAGTCACCGCGGGAGATCAGATGTTCGTGAACGCGCACCGCACGGTCGTATTCGCCCCGGCGGCGAAACAGATTGCCCAAGGCAAAGTGCAGCTCGGAGGTGTCGGGGTCGTTTTGGACGGCTTCAATGAAGGCATCGATGGCCTGGTCCTGCTGTTCATTGAGCAGGTAATTGAGTCCTTTGAAATAAGCGCGAGGGGCTTGGCGGTTGGCGATGCGCATTTGGCGCAAATCCAGTCTGGAGGCCACCCAGCCCAAAGCAAATGCGGCGGGCAGTCCCAGCAAAATCCAGGTCAGATCAAGTTCCACGGGGTACCTCGGGGGTGGGCGCTGGGCTGGCGGTGGGGTTCAATTGTTGGCGCGCAGCCTGGCGGTGACGCCACCAGCGCGGCACCATGCCCAGCACGCCAATCACCACACCCAGGCTGAACGCCGACAACACCACCAGCACGGTGGGGGCGGCCCAAAAAGTGCCGAAAAAGAAGTTCACGCGTGTTTCTTGCTGGTTGTTCAGCGCAAAAGCAAACAGGGTGAAAAAAACAGCTGCTTTCAGTAGCCACTGAAGCAGCCTGAGCAGACGTTTCATGAATGACCTCGGGACGTTGCAAGCATTCTAACGGCGCACCTGGGAGCGGCTGGCAGGATCGATGGGCAGCTTGGGTGATCTGGGCCACGTCTTGGGTGGCGCCCGCATCGAATGGGGGCTTCGGCCTGCGATTTACGACGCGCTTGGGGGCGATGCCTGGGTGGCGGCAGCAGTGCCTGCATCCACGGCTTCGCGAAGAGCTTTGCCGGGTTTGAAATGGGGAACCCGTTTTTCGGGAATTTGAACGCTTTCGCCCGAGCGGGGGTTGCGTCCGACACGGGGCGGGCGACGGTTGATGGAGAAGCTGCCGAAGCCGCGAATTTCGATGCGGTGGCCTTTGGCCAGGGCGTCGCTCATGGCATCGAGCACCGTTTTGACGGCCAATTCGGCGTCACGGTGGGTCAGTTGCGCGAAACGCGCTGCAAGTTCTTCAACCAGATCGGAGCGGGTCATGTGCGTTGGGCGTTGAGCGTAGGGCGTTGAGCGTTGAGCTGAACAAGCCGGAAAACCCGGCTTGCCGCTCAACGCTGAACGCCTAACGCCTGACCTTTACATCAGTTGTTGTCCAGCTTGGCACGCAACAAAGCGCCCAGGCTGGTGGTGCCAGCATTCTCAGTCTTGGATTGCTGCGACAGCGAAGCCATGGCTTCTTGCTGGTCAGCTTGGTCCTTGGCTTTGATGGACAACTGGATGTTGCGGGTCTTGCGATCCACGTTCACCACGACAGCCGTCACTTCGTCGCCGACTTTCAGGACGTGGCTGGCGTCTTCCACGCGGTCACGCGAGATTTCGGACACGCGCAGGTAACCCACGATGTCTTCGCCCAAGTCGATTTCAGCGCCCTTGGCATCCACGGTCTTGACCTTACCGGTGACGGTCTGGCCTTTGTCGTTGATGGATGTGAAGGTGGTGAAAGGATCGGAGTCGAGCTGTTTGATGCCCAAGCTGATGCGCTCGCGGTCCACGTCCACAGCCAAGACCAAAGCCTCGACTTCTTGACCCTTCTTGAATTCGCGCACGGCGTTTTCGCCAGACTCGTTCCAGGACAGGTCAGACAAGTGCACCAGACCGTCGATGCCGGCAGCCAGACCCACGAACACGCCGAAGTCGGTGATCGACTTGATCGGGCCCTTGACGCGGTCGCCGCGCTTGGTGTTTTGAGCGAACTCTTGCCATGGGTTGGCACGGCACTGCTTCATGCCCAAGCTGATGCGGCGCTTGTCTTCGTCGATCTCGAGGACCATGACTTCGACTTCGTCACCCAGAGCGACGATCTTGGAAGGTGCCACGTTCTTGTTGGTCCAGTCCATTTCAGACACGTGCACCAAGCCTTCGATGCCTGGCTCGAGTTCCACAAACGCGCCGTAGTCGGCGATGTTGGTGATCTTGCCGAACATGCGGGTGCCCTGTGGGTAGCGGCGGTTCACGCCCATCCAAGGGTCGTCGCCCATTTGCTTGAGGCCCAAGGACACGCGGTTTTTCTCGGTGTCGAACTTGAGGATTTTGGCAGTGATTTCTTGACCAGCCGTGACC
Source organism: Limnohabitans sp. T6-5 (assembly GCF_003063315.1). Classification (GTDB taxonomy): domain Bacteria; phylum Pseudomonadota; class Gammaproteobacteria; order Burkholderiales; family Burkholderiaceae_C; genus Limnohabitans_A. The sequence goes on along the minus strand of NZ_NERV01000001.1, from coordinate 641,139 downwards.
ACTTCGGAAGGGTGACGGACACGGCGCCATGCCATGTCGGTGATGTGCAACAGGCCGTCGATGCCGCCCAAGTCCACGAATGCACCGTATTCGGTGATGTTCTTGACCACACCGTGAACGATGGAGCCTTCGCGCAATGTTTCCATCAGCTTGGCGCGCTCTTCGCCCATGGAGGCTTCCACCACAGCGCGGCGTGACAACACGACGTTGTTGCGCTTGCGGTCGAGCTTGATGACCTTGAATTCCAGGGTCTTGTTCTCATAGGGAGACAGGTCTTTGGTAGGACGTGTGTCGACCAAAGAGCCGGGCAAGAAAGCGCGGATGCCGTTGACCAACACGGTCAGGCCACCTTTGACTTTGCCGCTGGTCACGCCAGTGACGAATTCGCCGGATTCCAGGGCTTTTTCCAAAGACATCCAGGAAGCCAGACGCTTGGCGGTGTCGCGCGACAGGATGGTGTCGCCGTAGCCGTTTTCGATGGAGCCGATGGCCACCGAGACAAAGTCGCCGACCTGGACTTCGACTTCACCCTGGTCGTTCTTGAACTCTTCGAGGGGCACGTAGGACTCGGACTTGAGACCGGCGTTGACAACCACGAAGTTGTGTTCGATGCGCACCACTTCAGCGGTGATGACTTCACCAGGGCGCATTTCGGTACGTTGCAGGGATTCCTCAAAGAGGGCGGCAAAAGATTCAGACATGTGATTTCCTCATCCACAAACAGGACTGACGAGCGCGGAATGCGTCGTTTCCAGGAGCTGACTGTGGCGATTGGTTTTGCGGAGTGAACCGCGGTCAGGTTGAACAACCCACACTGCCGGTGTGCCTGTCGGCACGGAAGGGAGCGGTGTGGACTACTTTTGAGCCGCTGACAGGTCAGCGGCTCTTGCCTTGCCACCAGTCCAGAACCTGCGCCACCGAAGCGTCGATGGAGAGGCTGGAGTTGTCCAGTTGCAAGGCATCTTGCGCGGGCTGGAGGGGCGACACACTGCGGGACATGTCCCGGGCGTCACGCGCTTCCAAATCTGCGCGAAGACTGTCGATATTAGCCGAAAAACCCTTAGAAATCAATTGCTTATGCCGTCTTTCGGCCCTTTGGGCAGCGCTGGCGGTCAAAAACACTTTCAAAGGGGCGTTCGGGAAGATCACGGTGCCCATGTCGCGGCCATCGGCCAGCAGGCCCGGCAGGCGCTGGAAGCTGTGCTGCAGATCGACCAGGGCCTCGCGCACGGCGGGCAATACGGACACCTTGGAAGCGTTCATGCCGCCTTGCTCGCTGCGGATGGCGTCGGTCACGTCCACATTGTCCAGCAGCACTTGCTCGCCTTCAAAGCGCACGGGCAGACGGCGGGCGAGATCGGCAATCTTTGCTTCATCGGCGGCCTCCAGTGTGAGGCCCGCTTGCAACGCGGCATGGGCAGTCACGCGGTAGAGCGCACCCGAGTCCAGGTAGTGGTAACCCAAAGCTGCGGCCACGCGGCTGGCCAGCGTGCCCTTGCCCGAGGCCGTGGGGCCGTCGATGCAGATGACCGGGATGTTTTGGGCGCTGGTGTGGGCTACCGAGAACAAGGCCTCGAAGTAATCGGGGAAGGTCTTGGCCACGCACTTGGGGTCTTCGATGCGCACCGGCACCTGGTCGGCGTTGAAAGCGGCCAGCGAGAAACACATGGCCACGCGGTGGTCGTCGTAGGTGTGGATGCTGGCGCGTTGCCACTGGCCTGCGGGGAGCGGGTGGATGGTGATCCAATCCGGGCCTTCTTCGACGGTGGCGCCAAGCTTGCGGCTTTCGGTGGCCATGGCCGCGATGCGGTCGGTTTCCTTCACGCGCCAGCTGGCGATGTTGCGCAGCGTGGTCGGGCCGTCGGCGTAAAGCGCCATCACGGCCAGCGTCATGGCCGCATCGGGAATGTGGTTGCAGTCGAGCGTGATGCCTTTGAGCGGCCATGCGCCGCGCTGAATCTCCAGCCAGTTGGGGCCGCTGGTGATTTTTGCGCCCATTTGGGCGGCAGCGTCCATGAATCGGATGTCGCCTTGGATCGAGTCGGCGCCCACGCCCTGAATGCGGATGCCGTTGCCTTGCGCGCCTTTGGATGGATCACCTGCGGCGATGGCACCTAAAGCGATGAAGTAGCTGGCCGAGGATGCATCGGCTTCGACGTGGATCGTGCCCGGCGACTGGTAGCGGCTGCCTGCCGGGATGACAAAGCGTTCCCAGCCTTGGCGTTCCACAGCGATGCCGTAGCGCGCCAGCAGGTTCAGCGTGATCTCAATGTAGGGCTTGCTGATGAGTTCGCCCACGACCTCGATGGTGATGGCACGGTCCTGCGCAGCCAGCGGTAGGGCCATCAGCAGCGCGGTGAGGAACTGGCTGGACACATCACCGCGCACGGGAATGGGTTTGTCGAGCCGGAGTGTGGGTTGGCGTACCCGCAGCGGTGGGTAGCCCGCGTTGCCCAAGTAGTCGATGGCACAGCCCAGCTCTCGCAGCGCGTTCACCAGGTCACCAATCGGGCGCTCGTGCATGCGGGGCACGCCCTTGAGCGTGAAGTCGCCGCCCTGCACAGCCAGTGCCGCCGTGAGCGGACGCATGGCCGTGCCCGCGTTGCCCATGAAAAACTCGATCGCCTCTGCAGGCCAGGCGCGACCACCCAAGCCGGTGATGGTCACCGTGGTGCCTGCCACCTCAACGCCGCAGCCCAGTTGGCGCAGCGCGGCCAGCATCACGCGGGTGTCGTCCGAGTCCAGCAGGTCGTGCACCACGGTCGTACCTTGGCACAAGGCCGAGAGCAGCAACACGCGGTTGGAAATGCTTTTGGAGCCAGGCAGGGTGACAGTGCCGGACGCGCCTTGCAGCGCAGGAAGGTCGAGGAAGGCGGTGGAGAACATCGTTCAGTCTTCAGAGGCTTTGTTGCAAGCGTTGCCCGCTTGCAGTGTCCAGGCCGAGCGCACATCGCTGGCTTGTTGAATCAGGTGTTGCAGCGCGGCGGTGTCCCCTTGTTTCAGGGCGGTTTCAAATTGATCGAGGGCCGCACGGAAGTGCGCCACTTGCGTGAGCACCTCGGCATGGTTGGCACTCAAAATGTCACGCCACACCGATGCATCTGAGGCGGCGATGCGCGAGAAATCCCGGAAGCCCGGGCCTGCCATTTCCAGAAATGCAGCCCCTTGGGTTTGCGCTGTCAAAGCATTGACCGCGGCAAAAGCCAGCATGTGGGGCAGATGGCTGACAGCGGCAAACGTGGCGTCGTGTGCCTCGGGGGTCATGTTGCTGACATGGCTGCCGATGGCCATCCACACATCGTGCGCGGCCTGCATTTTGCGGATGCCGGTTTTGGGCAGCGGCGTGAGGATGGTGCGGCGCTCTGTGTAAAGCGTGGCCTCGGCATGCTCGATGCCCGCGACTTCTTTGCCTGCAATCGGGTGGGCGGGCACGAAGCAGCTCAGGCGATCGCCCAAGGTGGCAAGTGCTGCTGCAATCACATCGCATTTGGTGGAGCCCACGTCCATCAGCAAGGCGCTCGGTGCCAGCACATCGCGCATGGCGGCAAAGCTGCTTGGCATCGCGCCCACGGGCACGGCCAGCAAAACCAAATCAGCGCCTTGCACGGCTTCGGCCACGCTGGTGCAAGCCTGGTCGATGACCTTCAGTTCCAGTGCGCGTTGGCGTGTTTTTTCAGACGCGCTGAAGCCAGCGATGGTTTGCACCAGACCGGCCTTGCGCAAGGCGAGCGCAAACGAGCCGCCCATCAGGCCGCAGCCGATCAGGGCCAAGCGTTGGATCTTCACTGTGGGCTCACTCGGGCACAGGGAAAGAACCCAGCACCTTGTAAAACGCGCACAAGCCTTGCAACTCTTGCAAAGCGGCGGCCACATGTGGCTCGCTGATGTGGCCTTGCAGGTCGATATAGAAGTAGTACTCCCACTGGCCCGATTTGGCAGGACGCGACTCAAAGCGGGTCATGGACACGCCGTTGTTTTTGAGTGGCACCAACAGGTCGTGCACGGCACCCGGGCGGTTGGGCACCGACACCACGAGGCTGGTGCAGTCTTTACCCGAGGCGGGTGGTGTGGCCAGGGTTTGCGGTAAAGCAATCACCGCGAAGCGTGTACGGTTGAAGGCTTCGTCCTGGATGGCGTGGTGCACGATGTGCAAGCCAAATTGGCTGGCGGCGCGTTCGCTGGCCAAAGCGGCCCAGGCGGGGTTGGAGGCAGCCAAGCGGGCGCCTTCAGCGTTGCTCGACACCGCGCGGCGCTCCACATGCGGCAGGTGCTTGGACAGCCAGCCTTGGCATTGGGCCAAGGCCTGAGGGTGAGCCATGACGACTTCGATGCCTGCATCGGAGTTGAGCTGGCGCAGCAGATTGAAGCGCACTTGCAAGCTGACTTCGCCCACCACATGCACAGGCGAGCGCAAGAACAAATCGAGCGAGCGGGCCACCACGCCTTCGGTGGAGTTTTCCATGCCGACCACGCCATATTGGGCGGAGCCAGCCGCAGTGGCGTGGAAAACTTCGTCGAAGTTGGCGCAATAAATCAGGTTGGCGGCGCTGCCAAAAAACTCAATCGCCGCTTGCTCGCAAAACGTGCCTTGGGGCCCCAGCACGGCCACGCGCTGTGGCGCTTCCAGCGCCAGGCAAGCTGACATGATCTCGCGCCAGATGGAGGCGACGTGTTCATTCTTGAGCGGGCCGGGGTTGGTTTGGGTGATCTTGTCGATGACTTGCGCCACGCGGTCGGGGCGAAAGAAGGGCGAGCCTTCGGCGCGCTTGATTTCGCCCACTTTTTCTGCCACTTTGGCGCGGTCGTTGAGCAGTTGCAGCAGTTGCTTGTCCAGCGAGTCGATTTGCACCCGCAAAGCGCCCAGCGCTTCGGACTGGATAGGTTGTTGGCTCATGGTCCAGGGGGCGTTAAGCCTGTGTTTTTTCAAATTCGCGCAGGTAGTTCACCAGCGCTCGCACGCCCTCAAGAGGCATGGCGTTGTAAATGCTGGCACGCATGCCACCGACCGACTTGTGGCCCTTGAGCTGCAGCAAGCCGCGTGCTTTGGCCCCTGCCAGGAAGGCGTCGTTGCGGGATTCATCGCGCAGGAAGAAGGGCACGTTCATGCGCGAGCGGCAGGCCTTGTCGACTTTGTTCACGTACAGCGCCGAGTTGTCCAGGCAGTCGTACAGCAGCTGTGCTTTGGCGATGTTGCGTTGTTCCATGGCCGCGATGCCGCCATGCTTTTTGAGCCATTGGAACACCAGGCCAGCGATGTAAATGCTGTAGGTGGGTGGCGTGTTGTACATCGACTGGTTGTCAGCCACCAGCTTGTAGTCAAAGGCGCTGGGGCAGTGAGGCAGGGCGAGGCCGATCAGGTCTTCGCGCACGATGACCAAGGTCAGGCCAGCGGGGCCCAGGTTCTTTTGAGCACCGCCAAAGGCCAGGCCCACGCGGGACCAGTCCACCAGGCGCGAGGCCACATGCGATGAAAAGTCGACGACCAAAGGCGCATCGCAACCCAAAGCTTTCAGGTCAGGCAGTTCATGAAATTCCACGCCGTGGATGGTCTCGTTGCCGCAGATGTGCACATAACGGCTGTCTGCGCCGATGTGCCAGCTTGCGGGCGAGGGCAGTGAGGTGAAGCCATCGGCCTGGGCTGTTGCGGCCACACGGGCTGTGCCGTACTTGCCCGCTTCTTGGAGAGATTTTTGGCTCCAGCTGCCGGTCAGCACAAAGTCCATCGCCCCGCCTTGCGACAGGTTCAGCGGCACGATGGCGTTTTCGGCCAGGCCGCCGCCTTGCATGAACAGGATCTTGAAGTTCGCAGGCACGGCCAGCAGCTCGCGCAGGTCGGCTTCGGCCTGCTCGTAGATGCTGATGAATTCCTTGCCGCGGTGGCTCATTTCCATCACGCTCATGCCAGAGGAACGGCCTTGTGCATCATGCCAGTCGAGCATTTCTGCTGCGGCTTGTTGCAAGACCTCTTCGGGCATGACGGCCGGACCGGCCGAGAAATTGAAAGCTCGGCTCATGCCTTATTCCGCAGTGGGGGTGTTGTCGTCTGTGCTGTCTTGAGCGTCGGTTTCGCCGTCGTTTGCATTGGCATCGTTTTCAACGATGCGTTGCAGGCCCGACAGCTTGGCGCCCTCGTCCAGGCCAATCAGGGTAACGCCTTGTGTGGCGCGGCCCAGTTCGCGGATTTCCGAGACACGGGTGCGCACCAACACGCCGGTGTCGGTGATCAGCATGATTTCGTCGTCGGCATGCACCAAGGTGGCGGCGACGACTTTGCCGTTGCGCTCGGATTGCTGGATGGCGATCATGCCCTTGGTGCCACGGCCGTGGCGGGTGTATTCGACAATGGATGTGCGCTTTCCATACCCGTTTTCGGTGGCAGTCAGCACGCTTTGCGTTTCGTCTCCGGCCACCAGCATGGCAATCACACTCTGGTGATCTTCGATCATCATGCCGCGCACGCCGCGCGCGCTGCGGCCCAATGGGCGCACATCGTTTTCGTCAAAGCGCACGGCTTTGCCACCATCGCTGAACAGCATCACATCGTGCTTGCCGTCGGTCAGCGCTGCACCAATCAAAAAGTCGCCTTCGTCCAGGTTGACCGCAATGATGCCGCCCTTGCGTGGGTTGTTGAACTCGTCAAGCGATGTCTTCTTGACCGTGCCCATGGAGGTGCCCATGAACACGTAATGATCGGCTGGGAAGTTGCGCATTTCGCCTGTCAGGGCCAGCACAACGTTGATCTTTTCACCGTCTTGCAGCGGGAACATGTTGACGATGGGGCGACCGCGTGAGCCGCGTGAGCCGGCCGGCACTTCCCACACCTTGAGCCAGTACAAGCGGCCCCGGTTCGAGAAGCACAGCAAATAGTCGTGCGTGTTGGCGATGAACAGCTGGTCGATCCAGTCGTCTTCTTTGGTGGCCGCAGCTTGCTTGCCACGGCCGCCGCGTTTTTGCGATCGGTACTCGGACAGGGGTTGGCTCTTGATGTAGCCGCTGTGCGAGAGCGTGACCACCATGTCGGTGGGTGTGATCAGGTCTTCTGTGGCCAGGTCTTGTGCGTTGTGCTCGATCTCGCTGCGACGAGCACCGATCTTGGTCTGGCCGAATTCCTGGCGCACCGTGCCCAACTCGTCACCAATGATGGTGGACACACGCTCGGGCTTGGCCAGAATGTCCAGCAGGTCTTCGATCTCGGCCATGACTTCTTTGTATTCGGCAACGATCTTGTCTTGTTCCAGACCGGTCAGGCGCTGCAAACGCATTTGCAGGATTTCTTGCGCTTGGGTGTCGGACAGGCGGTACAGGCCTTCCTGGTTCAAACCGTATTCACGCTCCAGGCCTTCTGGGCGGTAGTCGTCGGCGTTGATGGTCGATCCGTCCTCACGGGCACGAGTGAGCATGGTGCGCACCATTTGGCTGTCCCAGGCGCGGTTCATCAACTCGACTTTGGCCACGGGGGGCGTAGGCGCATTGCGGATGATGGCGATGAAGTCGTCAATGTTGGCCAGCGCTACGGCCAAGCCTTCCAGCACGTGGCCGCGGTCGCGGGCCTTGCGCAGTTCGAACACGGTGCGACGCGTGACCACTTCTCGGCGGTGCTGCAAGAAGACCTGGATCAGGTCTTTCAGGTTGCACAGCTTGGGCTGGCCGTCGATCAGGGCCACCATGTTCATGCCGAAGGTGTCTTGCAGCTGGGTCTGCTTGTACAAGTTGTTCAGTACCACCTCAGGCACTTCACCGCGCTTGAGCTCGATCACCACGCGCATGCCGGATTTATCCGATTCGTCCTGGATGTGGCTGATGCCCTCGATTTTCTTTTCGTGCACCAGCTCGGCAATGCGCTCGAGCAGTGTCTTTTTGTTCACTTGGTAGGGAAGCTCGTCAACGATGATGGACTGGCGCTGGCCCTTGTCAATGTCTTCAAAGTGGCACTTGGCGCGCATGACCACACGGCCACGGCCCGTGCGGTAGCCGTCCTTGACGCCGGTGATGCCATAGATGATGCCGGCGGTCGGGAAGTCGGGTGCCGGGATGATTTCCATCAACTCGTCAATGGACGCGTCTGGATTGCGCAGCATGTGCAGGCAGGCGTCCACCACTTCGTTGAGGTTGTGCGGCGGGATGTTGGTGGCCATGCCCACGGCAATACCGCCCGAGCCGTTGATCAGCAAGTTGGGCAGGCGCGAGGGCAGCACCAGGGGTTCTTTTTCCGAGCCGTCGTAGTTGGGGCCGAAGTCAACGGTTTCCTTGTCGATGTCACCCAGCATCTCGTGAGCGATCTTGGCCAGGCGGATTTCTGTGTAACGCATGGCCGCCGCGTTGTCACCGTCCACCGAGCCGAAGTTGCCCTGGCCGTCCACCAGCATGTGGCGCATCGAGAAATCTTGCGCCATGCGCACAATGGTGTCGTACACCGACTGGTCGCCGTGAGGGTGATATTTACCGATCACGTCACCGACGATACGTGCAGACTTCTTGTAAGGGCGGTTCCAGTCGTTGTTCAATTCGTGCATGGCGAACAAGGCGCGGCGGTGAACAGGCTTCAAGCCATCCCTGGCATCTGGCAGTGCCCGGCCCACGATCACGCTCATGGCGTAATCGAGGTAGCTGCGCCGCATTTCCTCTTCCAGACTGATGGGCAGTGTTTCTTTGGCGAACTGGGTCATATATTCAGAAGGAGAGGTGAGAGGCGGAGTAAAGAAGAGATTTTAGGTGCAACTGGGTGTCGCTTACTTGCAACAATTGTCATACATTCCGAGCGAAGGAAGGCTCGTGTGTGGGTCATTTCACTATCGCGCCCCTTGTCTATGGCACAATTATTAGTAACGAATCGGGTGACGGTCACTCGATCCGTAATTTTTCGCAGCGAGTCTGCGGCTTTATCTCTCAAGAGGAAGAACATGAAAAAACTCAGCAAAGTGGCAATGTTGTTGGCCTCCGCAGCTCTCGCAACCGTGGCCAGCGCTCAATCCGTTGACAACTGGCGCAATGGTTCCGGTGACCTGGTTTGGAAAAACGGCACACAAGAACTGTGCTGGCGTGATGCCAACTGGACACCTGCAACTGCAGCTGCTGGTTGCGACGGCGCTATCGTCGCTCCTAAAGCCGCTCCTGCACCCGCTCCAGCTGCATCCGCTGCTCCCGCACCAAAAGCTCAAGCTCCTGCTGCCGCTGTTGTTCCTGCTGCTGCCACTAAGGTGACTTACGCTGCTGACGCTTTCTTTGACTTCGACAAGTCGGCTCTCAAGCCTGAAGGCAAAGCCAAGCTGGACGATCTGGTCGGCAAGGTCAAAGGCATCAACCTGGAAGTCATCATCGCCGTGGGTCACACCGACTCCGTGGGCTCCGATGCTTACAACCAGAAGCTGTCTGTCAAGCGCGCTGACGCTGTGAAGGCTTACTTGGTGTCCAAAGGCATCGAGAAAAACCGCGTTTACACCGAAGGCAAGGGCGAGAAGCAGCCTGTTGCTGACAACAAGACTTCTGCCGGCCGCGCCAAAAACCGCCGCGTTGAAATCGAAGTGGTGGGCACTCGCGCCAACTGATTCACAGTTCACGTGAAGCAAAAAGCCCCAGCGATGGGGCTTTTTTTATGGTGATTCGCCTTGATGCATGAGTGCTTGCATCACAATCTCATTCCATGAATCACGCAGCAAACAATGTCGATCCCGCCGAATTGGCCAAGTTTTCCGATTTGGCCCACCGCTGGTGGGATCCAGAAAGCGAATTTCGTCCCTTGCACCAGATTAATCCCCTGCGCTTGGATTGGATCAATAGCCAGGTGCCGCTGTCAGGCTTGAATGTCGTGGATGTTGGTTGCGGTGGTGGCATTTTGGCGGATGCCATGGCCCGCAAAGGTGCGCAGGTGATGGGCATTGATCTGGCCACCAAGTCGCTCAAAGTGGCGCAATTGCATGCGCTAGAGGCTGGCACGGTCGGTGTCCAATACCGCGAGATCAGTGCCGAAGCGCTGGCGGCCGAAAAAACTGAACAGTTCGATGTTGTCACTTGCATGGAGATGCTGGAGCATGTGCCCGATCCAGCTTCGGTGGTGACCGCCTGCGTGCAAATGGTCAAGCCCGGTGGTTGGGTCTTTTTTTCGACCCTCAACCGCAACCCCAAGTCATTTCTTTTTGCCATAGTGGGTGCTGAATACATCCTCAAACTTTTACCAAGGGGCACACATGAGTTTGCGCGCATGATCAAGCCCAGCGAATTGGCCAATTGGGCGCGCGACGCGGGCTTGGATATAAAAGGTTTCAAGGGCATGGGATACAACCCTTTCACGCGGCGTTACAGCCTGACCTCAGATACCCGCGTCAATTACCTGATGGCTTGCCGCAAGGCTTGAGGAGCAGACATGTTTCACCACGTTGAAGCCGTCTTGTTTGACCTGGATGGCACACTCATCGACAGTGCGCCTGATTTGGGTGCAGCCGTGGACAAAATGCGCACTGATCGCGGCTTGTCGTCTTTTCCACTGGCTCACTACCGGCACATGGCTGGTGCTGGGGCGCGAGGCATGATTGGCCTGGCCTTTGGCATGACACCGGATCACCCCGATTTCGATGCCATGAAAGAAGAGTTTTTCGTCAATTACGAAAACTGCATGACCGAGCGCACCCGCATCTTTGATGGCGTGGTGAACTTGATCAATGCCTTGGTCGCGCGAGGCTTGTCATGGGGTGTTGTCACCAACAAATCCAGCCGATTCACGGATCCTTTGACTGCCGCCATGCCCTTGTTCTCAACGGCGCGAGCGATTGTCAGTGGCAACTCCACGCCCCACGCCAAGCCGCATCCCGAGCCCTTGTTTGAAGCAGCCCGCCGTTTGTCTGTGGACCCTGCACGCTGCATCTACGTGGGAGATGACGAACGCGACATCATCGCCGGTTTGGCGGCAGGCATGGGCACGGTGGCAGCAAGCTATGGTTATTTGGGGCAACAGACGGATATTTCCTCTTGGAACGCCCATTTACACATTGATTTTCCGATCGACCTCTTGAAATACCTCCATAGCGCCTAAAATGGAAAGTTCAGGGGCTGCACTGGTTTCGACATGGGTTCGGACGCGTGGCAGGGCATGTCGAGGTTCTGTTACCTCGTAAAACCGCAGAAAAAAACTAACTGCAAACGACGAACGTTTCGCACTCGCCGCTTAATCCGGTGAGCCTTGCAACAGTTGGCCGATAGGCTGGGTTAGGGGGTCGCAAGACTTCCTAACTGCAAGGGAAAACATATGGGCTGGCATCACCTCGGGTACCTTGGGATGGTGTGAGAAAAAAGGGTGCTGGCTGGGTGCGTAGCGTGTCGCTGCGCGACGCACACGGCGAGATCCAAATCAGACGACTACACATGTAGAACTGTACGAAGAAGGCTTGTGGACGGGGGTTCAAATCCCCCCAGCTCCACCATATGCAAATCCAAGGGCGTTTACTGGCATCCAGTAAACGCCCTTTTTCTTTGGGAAATCAAGGGTTTACAGTGCAAGGACGTTCATTAGGGTTCGTTGACAGCCAAGACCAAACCGGGGAACATAGCGGGGAACAACCGGGGCAAAGCCGAGAAAATCGGAAAATGTTCCCCGGTTCTAACCCCTGACGCCTGAGGAATTCCCCCGATGCTGACCGATGCCGAATGCAAAAACGCACTTTGCCCCGCTGACAAAAAACGCCTTCGCCTGACCGATGCCGGGGGGCTTTACCTGGAAGTCTCCCCCGCTGGATCAAAGCGATGGTTTTGGAAAACCTACCAAGACGGGAAAGAAGGGCGCATGGCGCTGGGGTCTTACCCGGCTGTCAGTGTTGCAGCGGCCCGCAAGGCCCGGGACGCTGCAAAGGCGATCAAGGGGCAAGGGGTTGACCCGGTGCAGGCGAGGAAGCTGGAAAAGCTCAAAGCGGCAAACCCTGAGGGCGACACCTTCAAGGCGATTGCTTTGGAGTGGTTCAAACTGCAAACCCCAAGTTGGAGTCCAAGCCACGCTACCCGATCACTTCGCAATCTGGAAAAAGACCTGTTCCCCTTCATTGGTGCCAAGCTGATGACCGAGATTCACCCCATGGAATTGATGCAGGCCGTTAAAAAGGTGGAAGAACGGGGCGCGATGGAAGCGGCCCGGCGAGTCCTGGACACGGCGGGGCAGGTCTTTACGCACTGGTTGCCCATGGCCCCGCCCCAATACCGCAACATAACCGAGGGCTTGAAGGCCCGATTGACACCCCGGGTCAAAGGCCACTTTGCAGCGATCACTGAGCCGGGCCGCTTTGGTGAACTGATGCGGGCTATCCGGGCATACAAGGGCGGGCCATTGGTTCGCACGGCCCTGCAACTGGCCCCGCTGCTGTACCAACGCCCCGGCAACCTGCGTGAAATGGAATGGGTAGAACTTGACCTGGATGCAGCCCTGTGGACGATCCCCAGCGCCAAGATGAAGCGCACCAAAAAAGACAAGGAACACGGCTTACCCCATGTGGTGCCCTTGCCTTCGCAAGCGGTGGCCCTGCTGCGTGACCTGCAACCCCTGACCGGCCACGGGAAATACGTTTTCCCGGGTGAGCGAAGCCATGACCGCCCGCTGTCTGACAACTCAGTGAGAAGCGCTCTGTATGCGCTGGGGTTTGGCAAGGAGCAGACCTGGCACGGCTTCAGGGCCAGCGCCCGCACCATGCTGGTAGATGAACTGGACGCCGATCACCTGGCCATTGAAGCGAACCTTGCCCATGCCGTGAAGGATGCCAACGGGCGAAGCTACAACCGGACCCAATACATCAAAAAACGGTTTGAACAGGTGCAGCTATGGGCCGACTACGTGGACCGGCTGACCGATGGCAACGTGATCGACCTGGCCACGCACAGGGCCGCATGACCCGCCCCAGCGACCGGCCGAACCGCCCACCGAGGCGGTTTTTTTACGCCCGTGCAGGCGTGTGAACAGTGTTTTCACCTTTTTTTACCGGCTGCTAGTTTCTAAAAGTGCGGGGACAGCGGGGACAAATTGGAGGAAGTGAGGATTGATGCGGGTTTGCAGCGGTTTGAGGTGCGGGGACAAAACGGGGACAAAACGGGGACAAAACGGGGACAAAACGGGGACAAAGCCGGGACAGTATCAGTATGTGAAAAAAATTTACTCATTCACATATATTCGGCCCCTTTTTTCGCCTGCCTTCGCCCCTTGCCTTCGCTGGTTTTTGCCTTGCCCGCCTGAATCGCTGGCGCTGGTGCCCGGTTTTGGTGTTTTGTTCCAGTGAGCAACGGCCCGCCCATGGTTTTGACGTTTTCGGGCGGTGTTGGCGGTGCGGCTGTCCACACGCCTGCACGGTGCCCCCGGTGCTTTGCTGTTTGCCCTGGTGCGGTATTCGATGCCCCGCCAACGGACGCGAACGCACGGCCCCGGAAATGGCCGCGAAAAGTGCCCCCCTTTGCCCCCTTATCGGCGGCGCTGCTGACCCGTTGGGTGTGGCTTGCCTGCCTGTGTGTTTGCGGTGGCCAGCGCCAGCGGCTGGGTGCTGGCCTTGCCCGGCCCTGTGGGCAAAGTAAAGACCCTGCCAGACATGCCCAGCCGTTCATACTGCCTGAGTAACCTATAATTTTTATATGCCACGCAAGCCAACAAAAAACCAATGGGAGACGCTGATACGGCATTTGTCCGTTGAAAGCGGCAGTGTGTTTTTCACGCGCCACGCACTGGCACGGATGCGAGAGCGGCAAATCACACGGCTCCAAGTGCTGGAGGTTTTGCAGCGGGGCGTGATACGGCGAGAGCCTGAGCCGGACATAAAAACCGGCCATACCCTATGCCGCATGGAGCGGGCCATTACAGGGCGAAACATTGGGGTTGTGCTGGCGCTGGAAGATGCCAGCGCCGGGGCTGGAATTGTTGTCACTGCGTTATTGATTGGAGAATGAACATGTACCACTACACAGACGGGGGCTTACAAAATGTGCGGCTGGCCAACGGCTACCGGGTGCAAAAAACACCCTATGGTGAAGCGATGGCGATTGATGACCTGGAAGGCTTGACGCAAACCATTTGCACGGCCTTGACCAAGAAACCATCCAAGCTGACCGGCGCCGAATTCCGCTACCTGCGAAACGGCCTCATGTTGTCCCAGCCCAGCCTAGGGCAAATGCTGGGGGTTAGCGGGCAGGCCGTGGCCCTGTGGGAGAAAACCGGGCGGGTGCCCAAAATGGCAGACTCTATGATTCGCCTGTTTTACACGGCCCACACCAACGGACACGAACAGGTTAAAAACATCGTCACGGCCCTGAATGAATCCGAACGATTCACCGTGACCCTGAGCGAGACGGCCAAAGGCTGGCGGGCCAGCACAGAGGCCACGGCCAAACCTGCACGAACCACCACACGCACCACGCCACGGGCCAAACGCAAACCCCTTGCAGCCTGACCCGCACCCCCCGCAACAAACCGCCCACGGGCGGTTTTTGTCTGTCGGTGCTTGTTGTTTTCGTCCGATCTGGTGGCCCCGGATTGCCCGGCCCCTGCGGCCCTGTGTCTTGCAGTGTGGCCGCTTGCCCTTGACCTGGTGCAGTGTCTACCTGTGCCCGGACCGATGCGGCCCGCCCACCCCTTCAAGCCCTAGCCCTTGACACCCACGCCCCACCCCGTGACATAATCGCCCAAACCCCTGACCGGGGCCGGTGCTTGAAAACACCTTTTGATAGAGCGGCGCAACCTCCCCGATAGTGAGGTTTTGTCACGTCTGAACATGCCCACGCCACGGCGGCGGGGGCTTTGCTTTTGGGCGGGATGGCCGAAGCGGCAACGCCCGGCGCACGGCTCTATCCGTGTTTTCAACATCCCGTCCACCCGCTGCGCTTGAAAACGTGGCGAGTGGTTTTAGAGTCTCATAGAGGAGCCTGAACCATGACCACCAACGTCATTCACTTGACCCGCCGACCCAGCACGGCAACACCCACCACCACCCCGCAAGACTTGGCCAGCACTACGGCCGAAAACCTGGCCACGATGGCCGCGCATCAAGAGGCAGAAAACGCCCTGTCCATGGCGCTGCATTACCTGCGATCCAATGCGGCCAACATCCCTGGCGCAACCCGCAAAGCTGTGCAGGCATTGGGCGCACTGAACCGCCTGAACATGCCTGTTCATACGTCTGCACATGCTGGCGCTGGTGTTCGTGCTTTTGCATCGCTGGAGGGTTGAACCATGGCTCATTCATTTGACCTTGACCTGGTAGGCGGTGGATTCACCGACATGGCCGCCGGTATCAGCACGGCCTTAGCTTTGCTGGAAATGATTCAAGAAAAAAACGAGGTTCCCACTGCGTCAACCGGGCGGGAAACCTTCGCCCTTGCACAGTCGCTGCATGTTCTGCTTTCCCGAATGGGCATGGTGAACGAAATCACAGGCAACGCATTGATACCGGGCCTGTTTGAGCCGTTGAACGTCAACCACTGGATGAACTTGGATTCACCCACGACTGATGCCACCTTGCCAACGGTGAAGGGTTGAGCGATGAACATCAAGACCACCACCACGCCCAACACCACACGCCGCGCCAGCAAGGCCAGCGAACGCCCGCCCACGGCCCTGATTGACGCCCTGCAAGGGGTAGGCACTGCAACCCCGCCCACGCCCCGTAAACGCGCACCACGACAAAGCCCGGCCCGCTGTGCGGTGCCTGTGCATCGTGAAGCGCCCGGGGTGCTGTCTGCCCGCTTTGTCATGCCCGACCATGAACGCGCTGTGATTGATGCGGCCCTGACCATTTTGGGCGGCTACCTGCGCCAGCCTGGGGCGGCATTTACAACGCCTGATGCGGTGAAACAGTATTTGCGGCTGCACCTGGCCAGTGAACGGCGTGAAGTGTTTGCGGTGCTGTTCTTGGATAGTCAAAACGCGGTGATTGCCTTTGAAGTCATGTTTGTGGGGACGCTTTCACAAACGAGCGTTTACCCCCGCGAAGTGGCCATTGCAGCATTGCGCTATGAAGCGGCGTCGGTGATGTTGGTGCATAACCACCCCAGCGGATCAGCCCAGCCTAGCCGGGCCGATGAACACCTGACCCAAACGCTGAAACATGCGCTTTCATTCGTTGACGTGCGGGTGTTGGATCACATGATTGTGGGTGGCGCTGCTGTGTTGTCCATGGCTGAACGGGGGATGATGTGAGCGAACAAATAAAACCAAAATCCAAAACAATGGCAACCAAAAAACGCCCATTGATTAGGCCGAACTTTGAGCAACATGACATCCAAAACCGTACCTTCTGGCTTGATAAAAACCCGATCAATGATGGAGTCTTCAAGACCCTTCTGAAAAACATCCCGGGCCGCGCACCAGACGAAATGCGAAGAATTTTCCTGAGTGATGTTCTGGTGAGGATTCGAATTCCCTTGATGCGAAAGGGGCAAGCACGGGCACAAGTGACCGAGGCAAAAATTGAAAACGTCAAGACTCAAGCCCGCGCCTTATTGCAAAGCCTTGCAGCACTTGACCCTGTCGGATTGAGGTTGTTTCGCGCTGGTGCTGTTGAAGTGGCTTTATTGGGTGACGCTTCACAAAAGGTGGATTTTCTAGAGGATGCCCGCCCAAAACTGACCACCCCCGGCGCGTTTTGGGATGCCGTGCAAAACCTAGAAAATGCGGCAAGCTGTGCGGCTGGTTTGCTTAACCCTCAGGCGGGCAAAGCTGATAAACACGCCCTGAGCAGGGCCATTATCTTGACGGTTTTCCAAGCCTATTTGTCGCACTTTGGCAAAGCCCCGCCCTTGTCGGAAAGCGGCTGGTTTACCAAGTGGTTAAGCGACCTGGGTGAAAAGATGGGACACCCGTTCAGCGCCAAACTGGCAGCAACGACCCTCAAGCTATGGCAGGCCGATCAAGGCCCACCAAGCTGACAACGCCACCTAGCGCCGAAAACATCCCCGCAAATGCCCGCAAATCGTTTATTTGCGGTGATTACTTTTAAGTTCACGTTCTACGACATTGCACCTGTCTGCACCCATGCGGGCCTTTGCAACTTTCTAGGAAACGCTTTGAACCAAAAAACACCACTCAACACCCCAGCCCCCGGGCGACTGTTGCGCCTTGATGCCGTTGAAAACCTAACGGGCCTTCGCAAATCTTCAATTTACACGTACATGGGCAGCAAGTCGCACGGGTTCCCTACGCCTGTTCGCATTGGTGCCCGCG
Organism: Limnohabitans sp. T6-5; assembly: GCF_003063315.1. Lineage (GTDB taxonomy): Bacteria > Pseudomonadota > Gammaproteobacteria > Burkholderiales > Burkholderiaceae_C > Limnohabitans_A. Next base: position 623,966 of record NZ_NERV01000001.1, on the reverse strand, counting down.
CTGTGGCCTGGCGTGAATCCGATGTTCTGGCATGGATTGCAGGCCGTACAGAGGCAAGACCACAAGGGGGTGACAAATGATTGATGCACTGATTGCCGGACGCCTTCGCGGCGCTGTGACGGTTCGCCAATCCTCAAACGGCAACGCCTTTGCAACCTGGCGCATTGCAGCGCCGGGCAAAGACGGGGAAAGCCTGCTTTGTAGCTGTATCACCTTTTCACAAAAGGCGATTGCAGCGATGCAAGCCCTTGACGATGGCGATTCAGTGGCCGTGAGTGGCGAGGCTTCGATATCGGTGTGGGCCGATCAAAACAAAGGCCAGTGCCACGGCTTGAACGTGTCGGTTTATGCCGTGATGACCGCTTACCACCTGGGGCGCAAACGCAAAGCACAGGAAGCGCAAACAGAGGGGGCGCACCAATGACCGAGCGAATTCAAAACATGCGGGCCGCTGAGGCTTTGGAGTGCCTTCGCTGGGGCTTTGATGCGATGCGATCCACGCCACTGAAAGCCACACACGGGGCGCGATCTGTGGCCCTGTCTGGTGACGGTGTGTTGACCGTGACGGATACCAAAACTGGCCAGCCTTTGGCAGTGTCGGTGCCTGGCATGGTGTGCGAACTGGCCCCGGCCTTTGTCCCCCCGGTTAGCTTTGCCGAAGAACTGGATTGAAGCCATGAAAAGCGACAAACCCAGCGGCAACACCAAGACCACGCAAACCCAGCGGCTTCGGTTGCATGGGCTTGACGTGATCGAGGGCAGGCAGGGCAGCACGGCATTTCAAAAGCTGGTGCTGACCCGGCCCACGGCAAGGCCCAGCCCCAGCCCAAAGCCCCGGCGCTTACCCATGCGGCGGTGACGTGATGGACAAGCCCACCAACACCCCGCCCCGATACAACGGCATAGAAGGCCAGCGCCTGGCGATCCTTTGCAGGCTTGCCAAAGGCCCGGCCACGGTGGAGCAATTGACCACCGAATGCAACGCACCAGACCCCCGCGCTCGTGTTCACGAACTGCGAAGCGATGGACACCGAATCGAAACCCAAATGATCGACCGAACAAACCCCGATGGTTCCGTGAACCGTGTGGGCTTGTATGTGTTGACCACCACAAACACCCGGCAATGTGAATTGAACTTCAACCCCGTTTGAACAAAGCAAAAATGAAAAAACCAAACCAAACCAAAGCGCCCAACAAATCGATCGACATGAACGCCCCCGTTTTGCAATACACGGTGGCCGAAGTGGTTGGAGTTTCACAACAAGCGATCAGCGCCATGGTGAACAGTGGAAAGCTCCCCCCTTGTCAAACAACGGGGGAGTTGATAGCGGCCTATTGCGCCCGCCTTCGCGAACAAGCGGCGGGGCGATTGGGTGACACGGTGGGCGGGCTTGACCCGGCGCACGAATCGGCGGCTTTGAAGCGGGCACAACGTGAGGGCCAAGAAATCAAAAACGCAGTTTTACGGGGCGAATATGCCCCGATTACCTTGTTGGCCGAAGTGTTGGCCGCTGCGAGTCAGTCGGTTGTCGAACGATTAGATCAGCTACCCGCTGCACTTCGCAAAACCTGCCCTGACTTGCCCGAAGCTGCGCGTGACCAAGTGATGAACACGATTGCCAGCGCCCGTAACGAGTGGGTGCGGGCAACCTGCGAGTTGTTGTCCGCACGTTTGGTGGTTGACCTAGAGGATGAATTTTCACCCCCCGAATCCAGTGATGTGGAGTAACCAAAAACCATGAACCACCACACACACGAAACGACCCGCCAAGCCCTGGCGCATATCCCGGCAAACCTGCCCCGCGATGAATGGGCAAAGGTAGGGATGGCGATCAAATCCGAATTCCCCGATGAGGGCGGCTATGACCTGTTTTTCGAATGGTCTGCCACTGCACCAGACTTCAAGGGCAACGATTGCCGAACGGCCTGGCGATCATTCATGGCGGGCGGGTCTGTGACCATGGGTTCATTGATCCACCTCGCCAAACAACACGGCTACACCGTGCCCAAAGACGGGCAGGCAGCGGCCAAACCTTCGCCCGAAGTGCTGGCACAAAGGCAGCGCGATCACCACGAACTACAAACCCGCGAAGCCGAAGCCCAGCGCCAGCGACATGAAACGGCGGCGGCTGCTGCTGTGAAGGCATGGGAGGCGGGCAGCGATCAAGGCGAATCCGCTTACCTGGTGCGAAAAGGCGTGAAGGCCCACGGCCTGCGCTTTGGTGCGGTGGATGGCGCTTTGATGATCCCGCTGTTTGACGGTGCGGGCAAGCTGTGGAACCTGCAAGGCGTGACCGCTGAGGGCACAAAACGATTTTTGAAGGATGGCCGTAAATCGGGCCTTTGGCACTTGCTGGGTGCGGTGCCTGCCCCGGCTGCTGTAGCTGGCGCTGGTGGCCGGGATGGCGATCAAGCGGGCGATCATGCGGGCGATCAAGGGGCGGCTGTGCGCGTCATTTTGGTGGCTGAGGGTTACGCCACGGCGGCAAGCCTGCACGAAGCCACGGGATATCCGGTGGCGGTGGCCTTTGATGCGGGCAACATGGACAAGGTGGCCCACGCCCTGCGCCAGCTTTACCCCGCTGCGCTGCTGGTGCTGTGTGGTGACGATGACCAAGCCACGTTCATCAAAACAGGCAACAACCCCGGCAAGATCAAAGCCACGGCGGCGGCTTTGGCCGTGAAGGGTTTGGCCGTGTTCCCGGTTGACCTGGCAGCGAATCAAAGCGATTTCAACGACATGCACCAAGCCCACGGCCTTGACGCTGTGCGTGACTGTGTGTTGTCCGCGATTGCCGATCACGAACTGGCAGCGATGGCGGCGCACGATGGCGCACAGGACGCACCAGACGGGGCCACGCACCAAACAAACGCGCCTGGCAAGACCAAGCCCCCAGCACGAAACAAAAAGCCTTCAAGCGGGGCCAGTGCTGGCGCTGCTGGTGGCGATGGTGGCCACGGCGGTGACGGTGGCCACACGGGCGGCAAAGCTGCGAACGAGTGGGACAGATTCAGCGTGACCGATGAAGGTGTGTTTTATGCTGGTGTGGACAAGGACGGCGAACCCACCAAGGCCGAATGGCTGTGCAGTCGTTTGGACGTGCTGGCATTGACCCGTGACCATGATGGCGGCGGCTGGGGTTATCACCTGCGCTTTGCCGATCCATTGGGGCACGTCAAAACATGGGCCATGCCCGCCCGTATGCTGGCGGGTGACGGTGGCGAATACCGAGCATTTTTGATGGGGCAGGGTCTGAGAATTGGCACTTCACCACGCGCCCGAAACCTGCTGACCCAATACATTCAAACGCGCCAGCCCGAAGATTTCACCACCTGCACCGACCGCATAGGGTGGCACGGCCTGGCCTTTGTTTTGCCACGCGAAACCATGGGCGATGAAGCCGAAAAGATCGTTTTCCAAAGTGACCAAGCCATGGAAAACACTTTCACAGTCAAAGGTACTGCTGACCAATGGCGTGACCGTGTGGGCGCGATGTGTGCGGGTAATTCGCGCCTGGTGTTCGCTGTGGCCAGCGCCTTTGCCGGGCCTTTGCTGCGCCCTGGGTGTGTTGAATCGGGCGGTTTTCACTTTCGCGGTGGATCGTCAACGGGCAAAACCACGGCCCTGAAAGTAGCGGCAAGCGTGAACGGTGGCCCCAATTACCTGCAACGCTGGCGCACCACCGATAACGCCCTTGAAGCGATTGCAGCCCAGCACTGCGATTCGCTGCTGGTGCTGGATGAACTGGCACAGGTGGACCCCAAAACGGCGGGCGAGTGCGCCTACATGCTGGCCAATGAATCAAGCAAGGCACGGGCAACCCGTAACGGCGCACCACGGCCCCGGCTTTCATGGCGGCTGCTGTTTTTGTCTGCTGGTGAATTGGGTTTGGCCGATCACATGGCCGAAGGCATGAAGCGGGCGCGAACAGGGCAAGAAGTGCGAATGGCCGATATTCCCGCCGATGCTGGCGCTGGTTTGGGGATGCTGGAAAACCTGCACGGGATCGAGGGCGGCGGGTCTGCGTTTTCACGCCACATCGTTGAACAGGCGGGCCGCTGCTACGGTGGCCCGGGCCGTGCCTGGTTGCAGTGGTTGACCGACAACGCCCACACGCTGAAAGCTGACATACGCCAGCGGGTGCAGGCGATAGAAGCCCGCATGATCCCCGAATCCGGGGGCGGGCAGGTTCACAGGGTGGGCCTGCGCTTTGCCCTGGTGGGTGCAGCGGGCGAGATGGCCACAAAGGCGGGCCTGACAGGCTGGGAGCCGGGCGAGAGCGAACGGGCCGCGATCACCTGTTTCAATGCCTGGATGGCCTCACGGGGCGGGTCTGGTGACGGTGAAGTGACCGCCATGCTGCGACAAGTGCGGGCATTCCTTGAATCGCACGGTGAAGGGCGGTTCACCTGGTGGCACAGGGCAGGGGATGACCATGCAGCCAAGACCCTGAACCGGGCCGGGTTCCGGCGCATGGTGAGCGAGGACGGTAAGCCGATCAAGAACGATGCTGAACACCAACGGGAATACGGGGAGCGCATGGCGTCAACCATGGCCGAATCAGTCAGTACCGAATATTTCGTTCACGCTGAGGTGTTCAAGGCTGAGGTGTGCAGGGGCTTTGATGCTGGCGCTGTGGCCCGGGTGTTGGTTGACCATGGTTGCTTGATCCCTGAGGCTAAAGGGCGGCATGACTGCAAACCCCGATTGCCGGGGATAGGGCTTTCACGCTGCTACCGAATCAGCCCGGCTATCTTTGCATTGGACTTGTGAGCCATGACCACCAACATGACCACGCCCACCCCATGCAACGAGCAAGACAGCCCCGCCCCGGCTTTGCCGCACCTCATAGACTGCCACGTGTTGGAATTGCCGCGCTTTCACCCTGGCTGGGTCAACGAGATGCGGGCAGACCTTGACACCCAGCCCGTGAATCAACATTGGTTGCCCGGCATTGATGGCCAGTTAGGTGAGGCCCGGGCCTGTGGCTTTGCTTTGGGCCGCGCCCCTTTAGTGACTTCGGTTGATCCCGATGACCGAATAAACCCGGGCACGTTTGCCGCGCTGTTGAAGGTGCTGCAAGACAACCCGGGCGCACCTTTTGCATGGGCTGGTGAGCAAATGGTGAATGAGAGGCTGGAAGCCTGGCCAGTGCGCCCCAATCTGTGGCCCGGGGGTTATGACCCGCTGCTACACGTATGCAGGGGGACGCACGTTCACGGCGTGAAGCTGTATCGCCGTGAACAGGTCACGCCCCACCTGCCTGCAATGCGAACAGTGGGGCAGGCTTGCGAGTTTTATTTAGACCTGGCCATTGTGAAGCCCTATACCAACCCCCCGCCCACATCGTGGCCCGTGCATGTGCCCATGGTGGGCAGGCTGTGGCGGCAACATGACACCAACGGGAGCCGATACTTTGAACAGGAAAGCTTTACCCATGCGGCCCTGGCGCTGGGGTTTGATTCGATGAACGCCCTGCAAGCTGAAACGCGGCGGCGCTGTTTATGAGAGCGTCAATGCTGTGGGCATGAAGGCCCACCCGCTGTGCCGCCCGATAAGGGGGCGGGCGGGGTTTCCTTTCGCGCTGCAACTGGTAGGCGAGGCTCGCACCAAGCAAGGGAAAAGCCAAGCCCTTGACCTGGTGCCATACCCACGCCCACCCGGTGCCCGCCGATCTGGTGGGCAGCGCCAGCGTTTGGCCTGTCCCTGCTGGCGCTGCTGTCCGATCTTGCGGGGGCCACGGGTGCCCGGTGCCTGGACGTTAACGGGCTAGGCTTCGAATCCACTTGTAATGGTGACTTGCACTGCAAGGATTCAAGCGAGTTGCGCATTATTTAAGCAAAATCTGTTGATAACTTGTTTTGTGCTGTGGGTAAGTGTCATTTTGTCCCCGCTGTCCCCGCTGCCCTCAAAGTTGCGGGGACAGCTACAAGCCCCTGTTTATGCGGTGTCCCCGCTGTCCCCGCTTGTCCCCGCACAAAATAACGATAGCGGAAGCAAAACACACAAACACCCCGCCGATTGTTCCCCGGTTTGGCCGCTTTCCCTTTGCCTGTCTGGGGTGTGGCTGGGTCTGTTTGGGCCATACCCCCCCGCCCGTGTTGGGTCCTCCTGGGGAAAAGCCCACACGGGTCGAAGCGAGCATGAAACCGGACTGTTGCATGGTTTTACTTAGGGGGTTGACTTGTCTTAACCATTTACCGATTGCCCTCCTGTCGATGTACCCCTGAGGCGTTTTGGGGTGTTGGTGATTCATGCCGTGCATTTTTTCTAGCGGGCGAGTTTTGGAAAAGGCGAACGGTGAACGGTGAGCGCATGGCCGGGCAGGGTGTACGCCTTCAAGCCCCCCCCCTGTTCGCCGGGTGTGTGCTTGCCCGCCTGGTGCATGAATGAGACAACCCTTTTTTTATGGCCGGATTTTGGCCTGGTGTTGATCGACCGATGATGACCTGAAAAAGGGGGGTAGCAAAGACCAAACCGGGGAACAAATCGGGGAACAAAATTAAGCGGTAATTTGTAAAAGCTAGCATTCATGAGGGTTTCAGGTGATCGTTCTAAGTCCCCCAGCCCATATGCAAGTTCAAGGGCGTTCGCTGGCTTCCAGTAAACGCCCTTTTTCTTTGGTAAATCAAGGGTTTGCAGTGCAGGGGCGTTCATTGCGGTTCGTTGACAGCCAAAGTAAGGCGTGAACGGTATATGGTTTTTCTCCATTCTCAATCGCTGGGAGATGCACGATGTAAGGTGGCAACGGTTTATCGTTTTTTCGACACAACTGTGCGATGTCGGCATTTTGGTCTCAAACCATTTTGAGGCGGCCAAGGCAACTTTGGAGCTCACCGAAGGCGGCCATCATGATGATTTGAAATACGTCGTTTATGGGGCGGCCGTCGACTTTTATCGATGTCCAAATGAAGTCTTGCAAGAATCAATCACGCAACAGCATGAACTCAAGATGCTGAGCCATTCCATGGCTTTTGGGGTGTGTTCCATGCCCGACTGCAAGGCGTAATGCATGCGGGTTTAGGCTGTCAGGCAATAAAATTATTGACCAATAGCCGCCTGAGACGGTGCTTCATGAAATTTGACCCATGGGGATATTTGATTCAACAAAAAAGCCTTGACTCTTGCGAATCAGGGCTTGATGTGAATGGTGCCGGAGAGATGAATCGAACACCCGACCTTCTCATTACGAATGAGCTGCTCTACCGACTGAGCTACACCGGCTAACCTTCCAAAATTATACCTTTGCGTGGTAGCTGGTCACGCGCTCGACTTCGTTTTTCGAGCCCAGCATGACGCTCACACGTTCGTGCAGTTGGGTGGGTTGCAGGTCGAGTATGCGCTCTTTGCCGTTGGTGGCGGCGCCACCGGCTTGTTCGATCAGCCAGCTCATGGGGTTGGCTTCGTACATCAGGCGCAGCTTGCCGGGTTTGTGCGGCTCGCGCTTGTCCCAGGGGTACATGAAGACGCCGCCACGGGTCAGAATGCGGTGCACATCGGCCACCATGCTGGCGATCCAGCGCATGTTGAAGTCCTTGCCGCGGGGGCCTTCCTTGCCCTGCAGGCATTCGTCGATGTAGCGGCGCACGGGTTCGTCCCAGTGGCGCATATTGCTCATGTTGATGGCGAATTCTTTGGTGTCGGTGGGCACTTGCAGGTTTTCTTGCGTGAGCACAAAGGAGCCTTGCTCGCGGTCGAGGGTGAACATGGCCACGCCGTCGCCCACGGTGAGCACCAGCGTGGTTTGCGGGCCATAGACGCAGTAGCCTGCGGCCACTTGCTGCTTGCCCGGTTGCAGGAAGTCCTGCTCGGTCACGCCTTGGCTGCCTTCGGGCTTTTTCAGCACGCTGAAGATGGTGCCGATGCTGACGTTGACATCGATGTTCGAAGACCCGTCCAAAGGATCAAACAGCAGCAGGTATTCGCCTTGCGGATAGCGGTTGGGCACCAGGTAGATGCTGTCCATTTCTTCGGAGGCCATGGCCGCAAGGTGGCCGCCCCATTCGTTGGCTTCGAGCAGCACTTCGTTGGCGATGATGTCCAGTTTTTTCTGGACTTCGCCTTGCACGTTTTCGCTTTCAGCGCTGCCGAGCACACCACCCAAAGCGCCTTTGTTGACGGCGTGGCTGATGCTTTTGCAGGCGCGGGCTACGACTTCGAGCAGCAGGCGCAAATCAGCCGGGATGTGGCCTTTGTCGCGTTGCTGCTCCACCAGGTAGCGGGAGAGTGAGATTTTGCTCATGGGGTTTCCTTGATTCGGTTCAGGCGGCGCGTGTTCAAGCGGCGTATGTTCAGGCCGCATTCAATGCACGGCTGATGACTTCGCGAACGTCGTTGGACAGGTCGGCTTTGGCGGCCACGCGTTCGATGGCCACTTTGGCCGCGCTGCGGTAGGGCTCGGCCAAGCTGCTCCAGCGGTCCATGGCACGGGCCAGGCGGGCGGCCACTTGCGGGTTGATCGCATCCAGGGCCAGCACCTGCTCGCTCCAGTACACATAGCCTGCGGCGTCGGTGCGGTGGAAGGCGGCCGGGTTGGCGGTGCAGTAGCTGAAGATCAGGCTGCGGGCGCGGTTGGGGTTGCGCAGGCTGAAGTCGGCATGCTGCATGAGCTGGCGAACACGCGGCAGCACGTCGCCAGCGCGGTCGGGCGCACCGGCTTGCAGGGCAAACCATTTGTCGATGACCAGGGCTTCGTGCTGGAAGAGTTTGTGGAACAGCGCCAGCGCGTCGTTGGCCAAAGCATGGCCACTGACCACCAGGGCCGACAGCGCGTTGAAGCGGTCGGTCATGTTGCCCGCGTCCTTGAACTGCTGGTACACGCGGCCCGGCGTCACGTCGTCACCCGCCTGCACGGCGGCGATGCACAACATGCTCATGGCCAGACCGGCCAGGGCGCGGCGGCCGCTGGATTGCGCATCGGGCGAGTAGGCACCATTGTTTTTGTGGGCATCCCAAGCCCATTGCCAGTCGGCTTGCAATGCGGTGGCCAGTTGCAGGCGCATGGCTTCGCGCAAGGCGTGCACGCGTTGCGGGTCTACCACACTCAGCTGGTCAGCGATGTAGTTCTCGGACGGCAAGGTGAGCGCCAGGTCTTTGAAGGCCGCATCCAGCTCGGGGTGGCGCAGCACATTGCGCAGGGCAGAGACCAGCTCGTCGGACAGCACAGGGCCTGTTTGGTCTTGCGCGAGGGCTTGCACCGCGCTTTGCAGCATCAGGCGCTGACCGGCTTCCCATTGGTTGAAGGGGTCGCTGTCGTGGGCCAGCAGACACAGCAGGTCGGCGCTGCTCAGGCCATCTTGAAGCACCACGGGGGCGCTGAAACCGCGCAGCAAGGAAGGCACGGGTTCGCTGCCCAGGTTGACGAAGGTGTAGCTGGCGCTGGCTTCGGTCAAGACCAAAGTTTGCTGGGGCAGGGTCTCGGCGCTGCCGGCCTGTTGCAGGGGCAGGGCATGGCCCTCACGCGAGAGCAGGCCCAGCGTGACCGGGATCACGAAGGGCTGTTTGCTGTCCTGGCCGGGTGTGGCGGGGCAGGTCTGGGCCAGTGTGAGGGTGTAGCTGCGTTCGGCAGCGTTGTAGGCACCGCGTGCTTGCAGTCGCGGTGTACCGGCTTGGCTGTACCAGCGCTTGAAGGTGCTCAGGTTTTGCGCCAGGGCGCTACCGGGGTTGGCGTCTGCAATGGCTTGCGCAAAGTCGTCGCAGGTCACGGCTTGACCATCGTGGCGCTCAAAGTAGAGCTTCATGCCTTTGGCAAAACCATCGCGGCCTTGCAGGTCAGCGGGGCTGGCCACCAAGGTCTGCATCATGCGAACGACTTCGGAGCCTTTTTCGTAGATGGTGACGGTGTAGAAGTTGTTGATCTCGACGTAGCTGTCGGGGCGGACCGGGTGCGCCATGGGGCCGGCGTCTTCGGCAAACTGAACGGTGCGCAGCACGCGCACGTCTTCGATGCGTTTGACCGCGCGGGCGCTGGCAACGCCTGCCATGTCCTGGCTGAACTCTTGGTCGCGGAAGACCGTCAGGCCTTCTTTGAGCGAGAGCTGGAACCAGTCGCGGCAGGTGATGCGGTTGCCGGTCCAGTTGTGGAAGTACTCGTGGCCCACGACCGATTCGATGTTGCCGAAGTCCACGTCGGTGGCGGTGTTCGGGTTGGCCAACACGAACTTGGTGTTGAAGATGTTCAGGCCCTTGTTTTCCATCGCGCCCATGTTGAAGTCGCTGGTGGCGACGATCATGAAGCGTTCCAAGTCCAGCGGCAGGCCAAAGCGCGCTTCGTCCCAGGCCACGCTGGCCATGAGCGAGTTCATCGCGTGCTCGGTCTTGTCGAGGTCGCCGGGGCGCACGAACACCTGCAGCAAGTGCTCGGTGCCGCTGCGGCTGGTGATGCGCTGCTCGCGTGCGACCAACTGACCGGCCACCAGGGCGAACAGGTAGCAAGGCTTTTTGTGCGGATCAACCCACTTGGCAAAGTGGCGGCCGTCTTCCAAGTTGCCTTGTTCGACCAGGTTGCCATTGCTCAGCAGCACCGGGTACTTGGCCTTGTCGGCGCGCAGCGTGACGGTGTAGCTGGCCATCACATCCGGGCGGTCCAGGAAGTAGGTGATGCGGCGAAAGCCCTCGGCCTCGCACTGGGTGAAAAACGTGCCCTGGCTGACGTACAGGCCCGACAACTGGGTGTTTTTCTCGGGGTTGCAGGTGGTGAAGATTTCCAGATCGAAAGCCTCAGGGCCTTCGGGCAGGTTCTCGAGCACCAGCACATCACCGTCCATCTTGAACGAGGTGCCGCCGCCGTTGACGAGCACGCGTGCCAGGTTGAGCTCTTCGCCGTCCAGACGCAGCGGCTGGGCCGCCACATCGGGGTTGCGGCGCAGGCGCATTTTGTTCAGCACGCGGGTCTTGGTGGGGTCGAGGTCGAACGTCAGATCGACGGTGTCGATCCAGAACGCGGGGGCTGTGTACGCCTCGCGCTCGATCGCCTGGGGTTGTCCTTCACGCATCACTAACTCCGTTTTCGTTGAGGTCTGAGCAGCTCAGAGGCCTTGTTTCAGTGAGGCTTCGATGAACGCATCGAGGTCGCCATCGAGCACTTTTTGGGTGGCCGAAATTTCGACGTTGGTGCGCAAGTCCTTGATGCGGCTGTTGTCCAGCACATAGCTGCGGATCTGGTGACCCCAGCCCACATCGGTCTTGGTGTCTTCGAGCTTTTGCTGCTCTTCCTGGCGTTTGCGCATTTCGTAGTCGTACAGGCGCGAGCGCAAGCGCTGCCAAGCGACATCGCGGTTGCTGTGCTGGCTGCGGCCGTCTTGGCACTGCACCACGATGCCCGTGGGGATGTGCGTCAGACGCACGGCCGAGTCGGTCTTGTTGATGTGCTGACCACCCGCTCCGCTGGCGCGGTAGGTGTCGGTGCGCACGTCGGACGGGTTGATGTTGATCTCGATCGAGTCGTCGATCTCGGGGTACACAAACAGCGAGGCAAAAGACGTGTGGCGTCCGCCCGACGAGTCAAACGGGCTCTTGCGCACCAGGCGGTGCACACCGGTTTCGGTGCGCAGCAGGCCATAGGCGTACTCGCCTTCGACCTTGATGGTCGCGCTTTTGATGCCTGCGGTGTCGCCCGGGGTTTCTTCTTCAACAGTGGCTTTGAAGCCTTTGCGTTCGGCGTATTTGAGGTACTGGCGCAGCAGCATGCTGGCCCAGTCGCAGGCCTCGGTGCCACCGGCACCGGCTTGGATGTCGACAAAACAGTTGAGCGGATCGGCTTCGTGGCGGAACATGCGACGAAACTCCAGCTCTTCCACCAGTTTGGACAGCTTGGCGCCTTCGGCTTCGATGGTGAGCAGGCCGTCGTCGTCACCTTCTTCCTTGCTCATCTCAAAGAGTTCTAGGTTGTCTGCCAACTCGCTGGTCAGGTTGGTGATGGTCACCACCACGCCGTCGAGGGCTTTTTTCTCTTTGCCCAGTTCCTGGGCTTTCTTGGGGTCGTTCCAGACGGCCGGGTCTTCGAGCGATGCGTTGACGGTTCTCAGTCGTTCAGATTTGGCATCGTAGTCAAAGATACCCCCGAAGTTCTTGGGTCCGAGCGGACAGGTCTGAAAGCGTTGCGCCGATTTGGTTGATGTGTTCTGCGTCCATGAGGATTCTTTTCTGTGCGGTTCACTAAACCGTCGATTTTCTCATGACTTGCCGCAGGCAACCCCGGGCGCAGGACTTTAAAACTTGCGGCCGTAGGAGAACATCAGCCCCGCAGTGCCCAGTATTTTCATTTGCACCGAGTCGTGTTCATTGAAGTTGTAGCCAATGGACGGGATCACGGCAGGTGAAAAACCGTTGTGGTTATAGGGCACCTTGTTTTGGTATTTGCCCACATAGCCGTAAAGCATGCCGCCAGTGACCTTCACAAACAAATTGGGGTTGCCCAAAAGGCCGTTGAATTGTTGGCCAGCGTACACATAGACCGTGGGCTGGCCGAAGGAATTGCTGAAAAAGCTGATGCCGCACAAGCGCCCACCGGGCAGTTGCTCATCCAGCGCCACCATCACCACGGGTTTGTGTTCCGGGCTGGAGCTGAAGTGGTGGGTAAAAGGCGAGAAGGTGAACTCGCCCTTGTGCGAAGGTTCAGGGGCGCCTTGAACGGCCAGAAAGTCCGGGCAGTAGTACTGATTGGTTTGAGCCTGCGCCAAAAAAGGGTTCAGAACCCACAGCAAGCCCGCGCACCAAGATATGAAATATTTCACCCACTGCTCCCACACACAAAAGGGCGATTTTAGAGGCTCGCGAGCGTCAAAACGTGACAAAAAGTCATCGCAGCGTCTTGGGTTGGCGTATCAGGCCAGAAATGCTTCGAGCATCTCGGCCAGTGCTTGGGGTTGGTCGTGGTGCAGCATGTGCCCGGCGTCCTGGATCACTTGCACACGCACCTGCGGTACCGATTTCAGCCGTTCGTGGTAGTCGGCCAAGGTGTAAGTGCCCTTCCACCACTGACCCAGAGAGTCGTCTGAGGCTTCGACAGCCAGCACAGGGGCACTGATGCGTTTGTACATCTCAAGCGCTTCTTCCACCCGGTACAGATAGGGGTTGACCACCTTGTGCGCCCCGTCACCCAGGATGCGCCACTGACCGTCCGCACCGGGCCTGGCCCAGTGCTGGGCCAGCCAGTCGGCTTTGTCTTGGGGCAGGCGGCGGTTGGTTTTCATCAGGCGGGCCGCCACACCTGCAGCCTCGGCATAAGGTTTGAGATCGTTTTTGCCCTCGCGCTGGGCCTTGAGCTCGTCCAGCCACTGGGCCATGCGGCCCGGGGCCTGAGCCGGGCGTGTGGGGGTCATGCCAAAGCCTTCGAGATTCACCAGGCGGCGGATGCGCTCAGGCCGAGCCCCGGCGTACATCATGACCACGTTGCCGCCCATGCTGTGACCCACCAAATCAATGGTTTGCCCGGGGTAGAAGTGGTCGAGCAGGGCGTCCAGGTCGCCCAGGTAGTCGGGCAGCCAGTAGCTGTCGGTGGCGGGCGATTCGGTCAGGCCGTAGCCGCGCCAGTCAAAGGCGATGATGGGGCGCTGCTGGACAAAGGCGTCGCTCAGGGCGTCGATCATGAACTGGTAGGACGCGGCCACGTCCATCCAGCCGTGGGCCAGCACCAGCGGTGTGGCGGTGCCTGAGGGCTTGCCCCAGTGGCGCACGTGGTAGCGGCAGCCACGCAGTGACACCAAAGTGCTCGTGGATTCTCTGGAAACTTGGTACATATGGGCCACATCATACGGAGACAAACGATGAAAAAGAGTCGCACCCATGACCACTACGCCAGCGTGCACCAGGGTTTTGGCTGGAAGGTGCCGAAAAGTTTCAACATTGCGCAGGTGTGCTGCGGCCGCTGGGCGCAGGGGGGCGATGCGGCGCGGCGTGTGGCGATCCGAGAACATGTGCAGGAGGGCGCTGCTCGGCAGTGGACGTTTGCCCAGCTACAGCAGGCGGCCAATCGTCTGAGCCGGGTGCTGGCTCGCCAAGGGGTGCAGCGCGGTGACCGGGTGGCCATCGTCATGCCCCAGCGCTTTGAGACGGCTGTGGCCTACATGGCGGTGCTGCAAATGGGTGCGGTGGCCATGCCGCTGTCGATGCTGTTTGGGCCGGAGGCGCTGTCATTTCGGATCAATGACAGCCAGTCACGGGTCGTCATTTGCGACGAGGCGGCCGTAGCCGCTGTGCTGCAAGCGCGCCCCGACTGCCCCGGCTTGCAGACCCTGATTGGCGTCGGGCAGGCAGCCCAACAGGCCGACCTGGACTACGACACGGCGCTGGCCGAAGAGTCGGGCCAGTTCAAGCCCGTGAGCACGCGGGCCGAAGACCCGGCGGTGCTGATCTACACCAGCGGTACCACCGGCAACCCCAAGGGGGCCTTGATCCCGCACCGCGCCATGATCGGCAACCTCACGGGTTTTGTGTGCAGCCAAAACTGGTTTGGTTTTGACCCGTTCAAGGCCGAGCGTCCGTCGAAAGCGGTGTTCTGGTCGCCCGCCGACTGGGCCTGGACCGGCGGGCTGATGGACGCCTTGCTGCCCAGCTTGTACTTTGGACGGCCCATCGTGGCCTTCAACGGGCGGTTTTCGCCCGAAGCGGCGTTCGAGATTTTGCACAGCCACGGGGTGACACACACCTTTTTGTTCCCGACCGCGCTCAAGGCCATGATGAAGGCCGTGCCCGATGCGAAATCGCGCTACAGCCTGAAGTTGCAGGCCATCATGAGCGCGGGCGAGGCGGTGGGTGACGCGGTGTTTGCCTACTGCCAGGAGCAGTTGGGCGTGACGGTGAACGAGATGTTTGGCCAGACCGAAATCAACTACGTGGTGGGCAACTGTGCGCGCCTGTGGCCCGCCAAACCCGGCAGCATGGGCAAGGGCTATCCCGGCCACCGCGTGGCAGTGATCGACGAGGCAGGGCGCGAGTGCCCCGCAGGCACGCCTGGCGAGGTGGCGGTGAACCGGCTCGATGTGCACGGCCACCTCGACCCGGTGTTCTTTTTGGGCTACTGGAACAAAGACAAGGCCACCACCGCTAAATACACGGGCGACTGGTGCCGCACGGGGGACATGGCCGTGTGCGATGAGGACGGCTACCTTTGGTACCAAGGCCGCACCGACGACATGTTCAAGGCGGCGGGCTACCGCATCGGGCCGGGCGAGATCGAGAACTGCCTGGTCAAACACCCGGCCGTGGCCAACGCCGCCGTGGTGCCCAAGCCGGACCAGGACCGGGGCGCGTTGGTGAAGGCCTATGTGGTGCTGTCGCCCGACGCGCTGGCGCAACGTGCGCGCGCGGCCAGCAGCGCGCAGTTTGAAGACGAGGTGCGCCAGTCGCTGCAGTTGCATGTGCGTGCATTGCTGGCCCCTTATGAATACCCCAAGGAGATCGAGTTCATCGACCAGTTGCCGATGACCACCACCGGCAAGGTGCAGCGCCGCGTGCTGCGCTTGCAGGAAGAGGCGCGTGCCACTGGCGCGGCGACCTGAAAGGCCTGAACACAAGTCCATGTCGGACTCTCCGAGTGCCGACCTACGGAGACAGGGGGCTTGTAGGTCGGTGGTCGAAGACCCCGACGTTTGGTGGCCGACAGGCGAGTGGCGCCGGTGCTGGCGATGGTTGTGACGCGCAGAGATGTCGGACTCTCCGAGTACCGACCTACGGGGGGCATTTGTAGGTCGGCGGTCGAAGACCCCGACGTTTGGTGGCCGACAGGCGAGTGGCGCCGGTGCTGGCGATGGTTGTGACGCGCAGAGATGTCGGACTCTCCGAGTACCGACCTACGGGAGCATTTGTAGGTCGGTGGTCGAAGACCCCGACATGGGCCTTTGCCGGAGGCCCCAACGTCAGACCCGAAGGTACAAGCTGCTACAGCCCTGATGATTGAACACCTGTCAGCTCAGCGACCCAATAAACGGGCATGACAAAATAAGCACAATCTGTCCGGGCGCAGTGTGTGCCCGCAGTGACCGAATAAAAAAACTTCACAGGAAACCCCATGAAACTTGTCCAACTTGGCCAAACCGATCTGCAGGTGACCCCTATTTGCCTGGGCACCATGACCTTTGGCCAGCAAGTGAGCGAAGAAGGGGCCCATGCCATCCTCGACCGTTCTTTGGCCGCTGGCATCAATTTCATCGACACCGCCGAGATGTACGCCGTGCCCGCCACGGCCGACACCTGTGGCCTGACTGAAACCTACATCGGCAACTGGTTTGCCAAGAACCCCGGCGCCCGCCAGAAGCTGGTGCTGGCCACCAAGGTGGCGGGGCCCTCGCGTGGCATGCCTTGGGTGCGAGAGGGCACGGGCATGACGGCGCAAGACATCTTGACCTCGTGCGAAGGCAGTTTGCGCCGCCTGCAGACCGATGTGATTGACCTGTACCAAATCCACTGGCCCGAGCGCCATGTGATGGCATTGGGCTTCCATTATTTCGACCCGAGCAAGGACAAGTCGGCCACCTCCATCCACGAGCAGCTGGATGCTTTGGCCCAGCTGGTCAAGGCGGGCAAGGTGCGCCACATCGGCCTGTCCAACGAAACACCCTACGGCGTGCATGAATTCGTGCACCTGGCCGAGCAGCACGGCCTGCCCCGCGTGGCCACCGTGCAAAACCCTTATGCGTTGGTCAACCGGGTGTACGACAACGGGTTGGACGAGACCTGTCACCGCCTGAATGTGTCCTTGCTGGCTTATTCGCCGCTGGGCTTTGGCTTGCTCACTGGCAAGTACGACGAAACCGGCTTCGAAGGCCCTGGCGCCCCCGATGGCCGCGTGTCCCGCTACGAGTCGGTGCGCAAGCAGCGCTGGTCGCGCCCCGAGTCTCTGGCCGCAGCGCGCCGCTACAACCAGCTGGCGCGTGACAACGGCATGACGCCCACCGAAATGGCCTTGGCGTTTTGCTACCACCGCTGGAACGTGACCAGCACCATCATTGGCGTGACTTCGTTGGCGCAGCTGGACGAAGACCTGGCCGCTTGGTCGGTGCAACTCTCGCCCGAGGTGCTCAAGGCCATTGACCAGATCCGCTGGGAAATCCGCGATCCATCCCTGTGATGGGGGTTTTGGCGCATGGCCAAAAAAGACAAAGTCAGTGAAACCCCGGCCACGGCGCTTTTGCGCCAGCACGGGGTGAGCTTTACCGAGCACCCTTACGAGTACCTAGAGCACGGCGGTGCCCAGCACAGCGCGCAGGTGCTGGGCATGGACCCCTTCAGCGTGGTCAAGACCCTGATCATGCAGGACCAAGACGCCAAGCCGCTGGTGGTGCTGATGCACGGCAACCGCAAGGTGTCGACCAAAAACCTGGCGCGGCAAGTGGGCCTCAAATCCATCGAGCCGTGTGCGCCCGAGGTGGCCAACCGGCACAGTGGTTACCTGGTGGGCGGCACCTCGCCTTTTGCCACGCGCAGGCAGATGCCGGTGTTCATCGAGGAGACCATCCTCGCCTTGCCGCGCATCTGCATCAACGGCGGCAGGCGTGGTTATCTGGTGGGCATCGACCCGCAGGTGTGCGTGCAGCTACTGGACGCCAAGCCGGTCCATTGCGCGCTGGCAGAATGACGCCACTTCAAAAACAAGGGAGATCAAGATGGAGATGTGGATTCAAGTGGGCGCGGTTTTTGCTGCGTATCTTGTGGGCTCGCTCAGTTTTGCGGTGATCGTCAGCCGCCTGATGGGCCTGAACGACCCCCGCAGCTACGGCAGCAAAAACCCCGGCGCCACCAATGTGCTGCGCTCGGGCAGTAAAAAAGCCGCCATCCTGACCTTGCTGCTGGACGCTTTCAAGGGCTGGTTGCCTGTGGCGCTGGTGTTGGCCTTGGGCCAGCCTTATGGTTTGGGCTCTGGCGTGGCCGCCTTGGCTGGCTTGGCGGCGTTTCTGGGGCATTTGTACCCGGTGTTCTTTGGCTTCAAAGGCGGCAAGGGCGTGGCCACGGCGGTGGGGGTGCTGGTGGGCGTGAACGGTCTGCTGGCGCTGGCCACCGTGGGCACCTTTGCCATCGTGGTGTATTTCAGCCGCTATGTGTCGCTGGCGTCCATGGTGGCGGCGGTGTTTGCGCCGGTGTTTTTCCTGTTTGGCGATGGCGTGGCCTGGCAAGCCGCTGGTGCCGAAGTGCTGTGCTTGGCCGTGATGGCCTTGCTGCTGGTCTGGCGTCACCGCGAGAACATCGACCGCCTGTTGGCGGGCACCGAGTCGAAACTGGGCGCAAAAAAAGCCTGACGCATCAGGCTTTGGAGGGCCGCTCTCTGTAGGATCTTGCCCTGCCAGCGATCGCTCGTGTACCGCTGTTGATCAAATCGCCAGCAAGGCTGGCTCCCACATCGAACAGGCAACGTAGCCGCAACCCTTGTGGGAGCTTGCCCTGCAAGCGATTGACCTTAATCGCGGAAGTTGTCGAACGACAGTGGCAGCTCGGTCATGTCCTTGCGCAAGAGCGCCATGGCCGCTTGCAGGTCATCGCGCTTGGCGCCGGTGACGCGCACCGCGTCGCCCTGGATGGACGCTTGCACCTTGATCTTGCTGTCCTTGATGAGGCGGGTGATCTTCTTGGCGTCTTCGGTTTCGATGCCGTTTTTGACCTTGATCACCTGCTTGACCTTGTCGCCGCCGATTTTTTCGACCTTGCCAATGTCCAGAAAGCGCACGTCCACATTGCGCTTGGTGAGCTTGTTGCGCAGGATGTCTTCGACCTGCGTGAGCTGAAAGTCGGCATCGCCGAACATCGTGATCTCTTTGTCCTTGAGCTCGATGGCGGCGGAGGTGCCTTTGAAGTCGAAACGGGTGCCGATTTCCTTGGCGGAGGTGTCAACGGCGTTGCGCACTTCGACCATATTGGGTTCGCAAACGGTATCAAACGAGGGCATGTTGGAAAAAATCAAAGGTTGAGAATGCGACAATTCTCCCATGATCCTGGAGAAAAATGTCCCCCTGCAGCCTTACAACACGTTCGGCATCGCCGCCAAAGCCCAGGCTTTGGTGCGGGTGCGCTCAGAGGCCGACCTGCGGGCCGTGTTGGCCGACCCCCAACTGGCCACCTTGCCGCGCCAAGTGCTGGGCGGCGGCAGCAACATTGTGCTCACGGGCGACGTCAAGGCGCTGGTGCTCAAGGTGGAGGTGCCGGGCTTGCGCCTGGCGTCTGAGACCGACAAACATTGGATCGTCGAAGTCGGAGCCGGTGTGGATTGGCACGAGCTGGTGGCCTGGACGCTCGATCATGGTTATCCGGGCCTCGAAAACATGGCCCTGATCCCCGGCACCGTGGGCGCGTCGCCCGTGCAAAACATCGGTGCCTATGGTGTGGAGTTGCAAGACCGCTTTGACTCGCTCGACGCCATGGACATGTTCACGGGCGAGCTGTTCAGCCTGAACGCCGCGCAGTGCGGTTTCAGTTACCGTGATTCGGTGTTCAAACACGCATCGGGGGGGGCGGATGGCCTGGGCCTGGCGGGCCGTGCGGTGATTTTGCGGGTGCGCTTTGCGCTACCCAAGCGCTGGAAGCCCGAGCTGGGCTATCTGGACCTGGAGCGCAAGATGGCCGAGACCGGCATCCACAGCCCCGATGCCCGCCAGATTTTTGACTGGGTGGTGGCGATCCGCCGCGCCAAACTGCCCGACCCGGCTGTGATCGGCAATGCGGGCAGCTTCTTCAAAAACCCCACCGTGACCCCCGAGCAATGCGCCGACATCATCGCCCGCGACCCCAAGGTGGTGCATTACCCCATGGCCGACGGCACGATCAAGCTGGCGGCAGGCTGGTTGATCGACGCCTGCGGCTGGAAAGGCAAAACCGTGGGCCACGCCGGGGTCTATGAAAAGCAGGCGCTGGTGCTGGTCAACCGGGGTGGGCGCGAGAATCCTTGCACGGGGGGCGAGGTGATGACGCTGGCCAAGGCGATTCAGACCAGCGTGTATGAGCGGTTCGGGATTCGGCTGGAGCCGGAGCCTGTGGTGATTTGAGGCTTGTTCGTGGTGGTTTGTCGCGCCGGGTTGTGGCCTGAGCGGTCGGCCTCATACTCGCTTCGCTCGCCAAATCGGCCGATCCGCTCAGGCCCCAACCCGGCGCTACGTTGGGGATGCGTTCATCAGGTCAGTTTTTGCGACCTAGCAAGAACAAACCATCCGTCTTGCCACTGTTCAATGCAATGACAGAGAGCGTGTTCGGCGTTGTTGTTTTGTCTAAAACTGCGATGCCACTGAGTGAAACACCGTTGCCAAGAGCACAAGTGCCAGTTCCTGTCGCGGTCACATTCACGATGGCTTTGCCCGATGCTCTTGGTGTTGCTGTGCCTGTGGTAATGCACCCGTTGTCCACAATCGTGAAATTTCCATTGGCGCCAATGGTGAAGGTCATGTTCGTGATCGAATAACGAGCGGTTCTGCCAGACAGTGTGTAGTTTCCAGCGATTTCCGCAGCCGTGACGCCTTGGTCGTAATAGGGGTTGTAGGCAAGGTTGATTGTGCTGCCATTGTTGCTGGTGGCCTGAATGCGCTGTTTTTGCGTCACTGTTCCGGTGTAAGTGCCTGTACCAACGCTGTTTGAGCTGAACGCAAATTCGGAGCCGGATGCTGAAAATGAAGTGCCATTTCCGGTGGCGGTTCCTGCAATGGCACTGATGAGCGTATTGCCAAAGGTTGCGCCACCCCAAGCTTCGCCGTTTTCAAGTACCGCCACTGTGACATTGGCGCCCGTAGAGGATGGGCCTTGCCATAGACCTTCGGCCGTATTCACGGAAGTGCTGCCGCCTCCGCCACCACATGCCGTCAAGACCGCAGCAGCGCAGGCGATCAGACTGAATTTGAATTTCGTGTTCATTTTTACCCTTCGTTTGATAAGTTGGCTGGGTTACGTTGGCTGCATCAAATATGTGAAGCAAACTCCGTAGATGCAAACTATACAAGAAAACATATTTGAGGGATGTCTGCAAAGCCCTCGTTGCCCAAAAAATTGCCTGCAAGCGATAACTTGCGGGAGGTTTTGGCCTACAACATCCGTGTGGCGAGAGTGACCAAAGGGTGGTCACAAGAGGATTTGGCTTTGGAGTGCGAGTTGGACAGGACCTATGTGTCTGCTGTAGAACGTGCCCGTTGGAATGTGTCGCTGTCTAACATAGAGCGTTTTGCTTTGGCGCTGGAATTGGAGCCCTGGGTTTTGCTTAAATCGCCAGCAGCGCCAAATTCAGACAAGTAATTGATCTCGTAAATAAATACGGCCTGAAGGCCGTTTTGATGCTCAATTCAGTCAGACAGCTACAGATCTCTCGTACAAGGTCTCTGGGGCAATGTCGATGTTACCGGGCCAGTTCACTGTGCCGGCAAACACATAAGCTTGCTCAAAAACATGCCTTTGCTGCAATGCCTTAAAGGGCTTCTTGTTCAGCAGTGGTTTGACATCGAACAAACGGTTTTCACCGTTTTCAAACGACAAAGCCAGCCAATGGTCTTGCATGGGTTTGACAAAGACCACGTCCAACAAGTCATGCATGGTCCTGCTCCTCAACGCAAAGGGTCAATCGGATAGGGCTGCTCACCAGCCTTGGCAAGTTCCCAGTCGGCCAGCAGTTCATCTTTGTGGATTTCGATCCAAGCTTGAACCATCTTCAGTTGTTTGGGTGGAAAGCCTCCAGCCAACACTCGGCCATCGTCAATGGCAATGGCCGCTTTATCGCCTGCGTAGCGCACATGGATGTGGGCGAGGTGATGCCTGTCCGTGTCCTCAAAGAACATGGAGACCAGGATTCCGTAAAACATGCTGATGGTGGGCATGGGCGGATTGTATGGGTTGAATTGAAGTTGGTCACGATGAATGCGTCAGCAACGCAGCCTTGGCGCGGGCGCCTGCCGGACTCGCCGATTTGGCGAGCGAAGCGAGTTATGAGGCGAGCCGGCAGGCGCCCGCACCGGGGCGGAAAACACCACCAAACCAAGCAAGACAACAAAAAACGGCCCGAGGGCCGTTTCCCATTTGAAGCGACACCCACTTCACTTCTTGCCGTTGCCGTCCAGTTTGTAAATGTGCGGGCCTTCGCCCACCGACAGCAGGCCGGTGTGGGCGTAGATGCCCAGCTTGGCGCGGGTGTCGGTGATGTCGAGGTTGCGCATGGTCAGCTGGCCGATGCGGTCCAGCGGACTGAACGGGGCGTCTTCCACCTTTTCCATTGACAAACGCTCTGGGGCATAAGTCAGGTTGGGTGAGTCGGTGTTCAGGATGCTGTAGTCGTTGCCACGGCGCAGTTCCAGCGTCACGGTGCCGGTCACAGCGCGGGCCACCCAGCGCTGGGCGGTTTCGCGCAGCATGATGGACTGTGGGTCGAACCAGCGGCCTTGGTACAGCAGACGGCCCAGGCGCAGGCCGTTGATGCGGTACTGCTCGATGGTGTCTTCGTTGTGGATGCCGGTGACCAAGCGCTCATAGGCGATGTGCAGCAGCGCCATGCCGGGGGCTTCGTAGATGCCGCGGCTCTTGGCTTCGATGATGCGGTTTTCGATCTGGTCACTCATGCCCAAGCCGTGGCGGCCGCCGATTTCGTTGGCCTTGAGGAACAGCTCGACCGGGTCGGCGTATTCCACGCCGTTCAGGGCCACGGGCATGCCTTCTTCAAAGCGCACGCTCACTTCTTCGGCTTTCACGTCCACTTCGGGCTTCCAGAACGCCACGCCCATGATGGGGTTGACGATCTTCATGCCGCTTTGCAGGCTTTCCAGGTCCTTGGCTTCGTGGGTTGCGCCCAGCATGTTGCTGTCGGTGGAGTAGGCCTTTTCGGCGCTCATCTTGTAGCCAAAGCCGTTGGCAGTCATGAAGGCGCTCATTTCGGCGCGGCCACCCAGCTCGTCGATGAACAGCTGGTCGAGCCAGGGCTTGTAGATCTTCAGGCTCGGGTTGGTCAGCAGACCGTAGCGGTAAAAGCGCTCGATATCGTTGCCTTTGAAGGTAGAGCCGTCACCCCATATGTTGACGTCGTCTTCCTTCATGGCAGCCACCAGCATGGTGCCGGTCACAGCGCGGCCCAGCGGGGTAGTGTTGAAGTAGGTGATGCCACCGGTGGAGATGTGGAAGGCGCCGCACTGGATGGCGGCAATGCCTTCGTGGGCCAGCTGGGTGCGGCAGTCGACCAGGCGGGCTTTTTCAGCGCCGTATTCCATCGCTTTGCGGGGAATCTCGTTGTAGTCGGCTTCGTCAGGCTGTCCCAGGTTGGCGGTGTAGGCGTAGGGCAGGGCGCCCTTTTGTTTCATCCACAGCAGGGCAGCGGAGGTGTCCAGGCCGCCGGAGAAGGCGATACCGACTTTTTGCCCTTTGGGCAGGTTTTGCAAGATGGTGCTCATGTTCTGAATCCGATCAACCGAAGTGGCAGATGTAGTGGTAGGGCTCGGTCACGCGGATCTCGAACTTGGAGTTGCCAGGGATGCTGAACTCTTCGCCTGCGCTGGACTTGACCCATTCGGTGCTGCCGTCGAGCTTGTATTCGCAGGAGCCGCCCACGCATTCCATGATTTCAGGGGCGCCGGTGTTGAAGGTCAGGGTGGCGGGCAGGATCACGCCCACCGACAGCTTGGTGCCGTCGGGCAGGGTCAGGCCGTGGCTGACGCATTTGCCGTCAAAGTAAACATTGGCTTGGGTGTTGACGGAGACGCCGTCGATGCTTTGGGTGGTCATGGTGTGTATCGGGTAGAACGAGTCTGAAAATGAAACAGGGGCCTGATGCGGCCCCTGTGCTCTTGGGTCAAACGATCAACCCGCGATTTTAGGTCAGTTGCGGGGCTTTGCCCCTGCTGTGTTCAGCGCCAGTGGCCATGGCGGTAGCCGCCACCCCAGCCCCAACCCAGGTTGAGGTTGGTGTAAATGGGCGGGTAAGTGCGGTAAACCGGCGCAGGCACATACACCACCGAAGGTTGGGTGACCACGGTGGTGCTGGGGGCGGTGACCACGGTCGGTCCGACAGCCGGTGCCTCGGATCGTGTTGCGCCCAGGGGGGTGACTTGCAGCTGGATGGTGGGGCCGGGGTCTTGCGGCAATTGCACGTTGTATTGTTTGCCCGCATATTCATAGACCACGTTGTAGCCCACCAAGCGGTTTTCATACACGTTCTGGGTGGTGCAGGTGGTCTGGTTTTGCAGTTGGCTGCCGGGGTTTTCAATCTTGTCGCCCATCACCGCGCCGCCAATCACGCCGACCATGGTGGCCAGGGCTTGACCCGAGCCGCCGCCAATCTGGCTACCGACGGCACCCCCGGCAATGGCGCCCATCAAGGCACCCGCACCCGTTGATGGGTTTTGCACGGCCACTTGGGCCTGGCTACAGCTTTGACGCGGAACGGCCACTTGTTGGTAAACCGCTGCTCGCGAAATCACCTGGCCGACCTCCTGGGCTTGTGCCCATCCGGCGGTGACCAGCAATAGGATGCTTGTCAGTGTTTTCATGTTGAGGATCTCCGTCAAATTTGAAAGAAGTTTAACTGGTGAGCCTGCGCTGGCGCGTGGCTGTCAGGTAAAGAACCTTTACAAAAAATTCATGCCGGCCATTGCTCCGGGACATGACCCACGGTGAATTGGCCCGATGGCCAGGCGATGACCGGACGTTTGATGGTGCTGGCGTGTTCTTGCATCACTTGCTGGGCGCTGGCGCTGTCGGTCACGCTGCTTTGGACTGCGGCGTCGAGCTTGCGCCAGGTGGTGCCTTTGCGGTTGAGCACGGTTTCCCAGCCCGCTGCGGCGACCCACTGGGCCAGCTCTGCGGCGGGCACGCCTTGCTTTTTGAAATCGTGGAAGGTGTAGCTCAGGCCTTGGTCGGTGAGCCAGGTGCGTGCTTTTTTCACGCTGTCGCAGTTGGGGATGCCGTAAACAGTCAGTTCCATGGGGTCTTTGTTCAAGATGAAAAGGTCGGGAGTGGGCGACAATCGCCGCCTATGAAGACTCTACAGGAATGGCTCGACTGGTGCGAGCAACTACACCCCGTGGCCATTGACATGGGGCTGGACCGCGTGAAAACCGTGGCGGACCGGATGGCTTTGCGCTTCGACTGCCCGGTCATCACCGTCGCAGGCACCAACGGCAAGGGCTCGACCTGTGCCATGCTGGAGGCCATTTTGTTGCAAGCGGGTTACCGTACGGGCGTTTACACCTCGCCGCATTTGGTGCGCTTTGAAGAGCGTTGTCGTTTGCATGGTGAGTCGGCCTCTGCCCCGGCGCTGGCCGAAGCTTTTGCGGCGGTCGATGCGGTACGTGGCGATGTCTCCCTGACTTATTTCGAGTTCAGCACCCTGGCCATCCTGCATTTGATGGCGAAGTCCGCTCTGGATGTGGCCATTCTGGAAGTGGGCCTGGGCGGACGACTGGATGCGGTCAACATCATCGACGCCGATTGCGCGGTGATCACCAGCATCGACATTGACCACACCGCCATTTTGGGCAAAGACCGAGAAAGCATTGGTTTTGAAAAGGCCGGCATCATGCGCGCCGGTCGCCCTGTGGTGGTCAGCGACCCGGTGCCGCCCCAAAGCGTGCTGGACCATGTAGCAGCCATTGGCGCTGACCTGTGGCGGTTTGGGCAGGATTTCAATTTCTCGGGGGACAAGCTGCAATGGTCCTGGGCCGGACGCGGGCGTCGTTACAGCGGCATGGCCTATCCGGCCTTGCGCGGGGCCAATCAGCTGGTCAATGCCTCGGGCGTTTTGGCGGCGCTCGACGCCCTGCGCCCGCGCATTCCCGTCACCGCCCAGGCTGTGCGCAACGGGCTGGCCATGGTCGAGTTGCCGGGGCGCTTTCAAATTGTGCCCGGCGAACCGGTGCTGGTGCTGGATGTGGCGCACAACCCCCATTCAGTGGCGGCTTTGGCTGCCAACCTGGACGCCATGGGTTTTTATCCGACGACTCACGCGGTCATGGGGGCCATGGCCGACAAGGACTTGCTGCCCATGTTGCAGCGGGTCAATCCCATGATTGACCGTTGGTATTTCACCGATTTGCCCTTGCCTCGGGCGGCCAAGGCGGTGGATTTGCAGAAGACTTGGACGTCGCAAAACGCGCGTGCAGATGCCTCGTCCAGCGTTCATCCAGACCCCATGACAGCGCTGCAAGCGGCCATTCAGGCGGCCAACCCGGCTGATAGAATCGTTGTCTTTGGCTCCTTCCATACCGTGGGCGGTGTTTTGCAAGAGGGAATTCCCCGTCTTCAAGCCAAACACCTCAGCCCCTGAATACTCAGCCATGGCCTTTTTCAAGTTCCGTTTTCCCGGTCAAGCCGCCTCTGCTTCGGTCGATGCGGTCCCCTCCGGGCCCAGCCAAAACATCGACATCGTTCGCAGGCGTGCACGGCATCGCCTGATGGGCGCAGTGGTGTTGGTGCTGGTGGCTGTGGTGGGCTTTCCCTTGCTGTTTGACACCCAGCCCAGACCGGTGGCGGTGGACACACCGATCGTGATTCCTGATCGGCAAACGGCATCACCATTGACCAGTCCACAGGCGGTGCCCGCCCCGCAAGCCCCGGCCAAACCCTTGTTGGCCGCATCGGGTGCTGTGCCCGCTCAAGCCAGTCTGGATCCGCGTGAGGAGGTGGTTTTGCCGGTGCCTGAGCCTGCGGCTGTCATGTCCCCATCTGCCAAAGCCCTCGCCCCTAAAACGGCGGCTGCACCTGAGACATCTGTTGAGAAAGCCAAAGACACAAGTCCCAAGCCAGAGGTCAAGGCTGCGGCACCTGCAAAATCCGAAAAACCAGTGGCACCGGCGACGCCCGCCAAGCCCAAAGACGATGGCAGCAAGGCGCATGCCTTGCTGGAGGGCAAACCCGCCAAAGCTGTGCCAGAACGCGTCGTCATTCAAGTGGGCGCTTTCTCGGATGCAGACAAGGTGCACGAGGTGCGTCGCAAACTGGAGCAGTCAGGATTCAAGACCTACACCCAGGTGGTGGATGGCAAAGAGGGCAAGAAAACCACACGCGTGCGCGTGGGGCCTTTTGACAACCGTGATGAGGCGGAGAAGGCTGCGGCCCGTATTCGCAAGCTCGATTTCGCGCCTTCGATTCTGAAAATTTGAGATGGCGCTTGTTCTGACCGATTGGTTGTTGCTGGGCGTGCTCACGCTTTCCATGTTGCTCGGGCTTTGGCGTGGCTTTGTGTTTGAGGTGCTGTCCCTGGCAGGCTGGGTGGCGGCTTTTGTTGGTGCGCAGTGGTTGGCTGCCGATGTGATCGCTTGGTTGCCCTTTGTGAATGGTGCGCCCGGCGCAGTGCAATACGCCGTCGCCTTTGTGGTGGTTTTTGTGTTCATTTTGCTCGCCGTGGGGGTGCTGACCTGGTTGATCAAAAAACTGGTGGAAAGCGTGGGTTTGCGCCCTGTGGACCGCGTATTGGGGGCCGGTTTTGGTTTGGCGCGTGGCGTGGTGCTGTTGCTGGCGTTGACCGTGGTGGTGCAACTCACCGGGCTGTCGCGAGGGGATTGGTGGCAGTCTGCCCGGGGCCCAGCCTTACTGGACATCACGATTGAGGGGCTGAAGCCCTTATTGCCCGAAGCCTTTGTGAAATATTTGCCCTGAGTGTTTCGGGGTGGTTCGATTTTTGAACGGAAATAAGTATGTGTGGAATTGTTGGCGTTGTGAGCAGCGCACCGGTCAATCAGCTCATTTATGACGCCTTGTTGCTCTTGCAGCACCGCGGCCAAGATGCGGCAGGCATCGTCACGCAGCTGGACCGCAAGTTTTTCATGCACAAGGCCAAGGGCATGGTACGGGACGTGTTTCGTACCCGCAACATGCGGGCCCTGCCGGGTAACTGCGGATTGGGCCAGGTGCGCTACCCCACAGCGGGCAACGCCTTCAGCGAAGAAGAGGCCCAGCCTTTTTATGTGAATGCCCCGTTTGGCTTGGTGCTGGTGCACAACGGCAACCTGACCAACGCCCATGCGCTCAAGGCCGAGTTGTTTTCCAACGACCACCGCCACATCAACACCGAGAGCGATTCCGAGGTGCTGCTCAACGTGCTGGCCCACGAGCTGGAAAAAACCACGCGTGGCTTGCCCCTCAAGCCTGCCGATGTGTTCGAGGCCGTGCGCGGAGTGAACCGCCGCATCAAAGGCTCATATGCCGTGATCGCCCTGATCGCGGGCCATGGCCTGCTGGCTTTCCGTGACCCGCACGGCATCCGCCCCCTGTGCCTGGGCCGAGGCGCCGACGGCAGCATCATGCTGGCCAGCGAATCGGTGGCGTTGGACGGCACCATGCACCAGTTCGAGCGTGATGTGGCTCCGGGCGAAGCGATTTTTGTGGACCTGCAAGGCAAGCTGCACAGCCAGGCCTGTTCGGACAAAGCGCAGCTGAGCCCCTGCATTTTTGAATATGTTTATTTGGCCCGTCCGGACTCGACCATGGACGGTATTTCGGTGTACCAGGCTCGCTTGAATTTGGGTGAAACGCTGGCTAAGCGCGTGATTTCTACCGTGCCGCCCAGCGACATTGATGTGGTGATCCCGATCCCCGAGTCGAGCCGCCCCAGCGCAACCCAGTTGGCCCATTTGCTGGGTATTCCGTACCGCGAGGGATTTGTCAAAAACCGTTACGTGGGCCGCACCTTCATCATGCCGGGCCAGTCGGTGCGCAAGAAATCAGTGCGCCAAAAGCTCAACGTGATCGTCAGCGAGTTCAAGGGGCGCAATGTGCTGCTGGTGGACGATTCCATCGTGCGCGGCACCACCAGCCGCGAGATCGTGCAGATGGCGCGTGACGCGGGTGCCCGCAAGGTCTACATGGCCAGTGCGGCACCGCCAGTGCGGTACCCCAATGTGTATGGCATCGACATGCCCACCAAGGAAGAGCTGGTGGCGCATGGCCGGAGCATCGAAGAAATCCGGCAGATCATTGGCTGCGACGCACTGATTTATCAGGACGTGGATGCGATGAAAGCAGCCGTGGCCCAGGCCCGTGTCTCGGGTGCCGGTGCTTTGTCGGCCTTTGACGCCTCGTGTTTTGACGGCGTGTATGTGACCGGCGACATCTCGGCGGACGACATCAGCCGTTTGAACGAGTCGCGACCTCAGACCGAAGAGGGCGCCGAAGACAATTCGCGTTTGGCTTTGCCCAACGCCAGCGAGTGAGGACCCGCATGACCACCAATTCACGATGGGACGATTTGCACATTGAAACCCTGGCCGTGCGCGCCGCTGTGGAACGCAGCCAGTACGGTGAGAACTCCGAAGCCCTGTACCTGACCAGCGGCTACGTGCAGCCCACAGCCGCGGCTGCGGCTGCCCGTTTTGCGGGTGACGAAGAGGGTTACACCTACGGCCGCTACGGTAATCCCACGGTCAGCAGCATGGAAATGCGCCTGGCCGCTCTGGAGGGCACTGAGGCGGCCATGGGCACGGCGTCTGGCATGTCGGCCATTTTGATGATGTGCATGGGCCTCTTGAAGGCGGGTGATCATGTGGTGTGCTCGCAGTCGATGTTCGGCTCGACCATCAAACTTGTTGGTTCAGACCTTGCCAAGTTTGGGGTGGAGTCCAGTTTTGTCTCTCAAACCGACTTGAAAGAGTGGCAAGAGGCGGTTCGCCCCAACACGCGTTTGCTGTTTGCCGAGACGCCCACCAACCCGCTGACCGAGGTGTGCGACATCCAGGCCCTGGCCGACATGGCCCACAACGCAGGCGCTTTGCTGGCAGTGGACAATTGCTTTGCCACGCCTGCGCTGCAGCGACCTGCGGCCATTGGTGCCGACATCATCATGCACTCGGGCACCAAATACCTGGACGGGCAGGGCCGCGTCATGGCGGGCGCTCTGTGCGCCTCGCAACAACTCATCACCGAAAAATTCTTGCCTGTGCTCAAAAGCGGCGGCATGACGCTGGCCCCCTTCAACGCCTGGGTGGTGCTCAAGGGCCTGGAAACCCTGGACTTGCGCATGCGTGCCCAAACCGCGCGTGCGCAAATCTTGGCCGAGTGGCTGGAAAAGCACCCCTCGGTGGCGCGGGTGTATTACCCGGGCCTGGCCAGCCACCCACAGCACGATTTGGCCATGCGCCAGATGTCGGGCCTCGGTGGCGCAGTCTTGTCCTTTGAAGTGAAATCCGAGGGCCCCGAGCAATCGCGTCAACGTGCTTTCCATGTGATGGATCAAATGCAAATGCTGTCGCTGGCCACGAACTTGGGCGACACCAAAACCATGGTGGCGCACCCCGCCAGCACCTCGCACGGTCGCCTGACCGAAGCCCAGCGTCAGGCCGCAGGCATTGGCCAGGGCCTGATCCGCGTGGCCGTGGGGTTGGAGTACCCGCAAGACGTCCAGACCGATCTGGCCCGCGGCCTCGAAACCTTTTGATATTTGAACGGGGGCCGACAGTGGCCCTCTCTTGAGCTGAAACCATGACGAAAATCCGCACCCGCATCGCCCCGTCTCCCACGGGGTTTCTTCATTTGGGCACCGCCCGCACCGCTTTGTATTCCTGGGCCTATGCCCGTCACTATGGCGGTGAGTTTGTCCTGCGCATCGAAGACACCGATGTGGCCCGTTCCACACAAGACTCGGTGGACCAGATTCTGGAGTCCATGCATTGGCTGGGCCTCAATTACGATGAAGGCCCAATCTATCAAATGCAGCGCCTGGACCGCTACCAAGCGGTGATTGATCAGATGCTGGCCGCAGGCACCGCTTACCGCTGCTACTGCACACCCGAAGACCTGGAGGCCATGAAAGCCGCGCAGGAAGCGCGTGGCGAAAAGCGTTTGTACGACCGCACCTGGCGCCCCGCGCCGGGCAAGTTGCTGCCGCCTGTGCCTGCGGGCGTGAAGCCCGTGATCCGTTTTGCCAACCCTGTAGACGGCGTGGTGAGCTGGGACGATCTGGTCAAGGGCCCGATCAGCATCAGCAACACCGAGATCGACGACTTGATCATTCAAAGAGCACCCGAAGAAGGCGCACCTGAGGGCGCGCCGGGCGTGCCGACCTACAACTTTGCCGTGGTGGTGGACGACTGGGACATGGCCATCAGCCATGTTTTCCGGGGTGACGAGCACATCAACAACACACCTTGGCAGATCAACATCTACCGCGCTCTGGGCGCTGCGCTGCCGCAGTTCGGTCACCTGCCCGTCATCCTGGGCGACGATGGCCAAAAGCTGTCCAAGCGCCGCGGCGCGGTGGCGGTGTCCAACTACGACGAAGCGGGCTACCTGCCCGAGGCCATGAACAACTACCTGGCTCGTCTGGGCTGGAGCCATGGCGACGACGAGTTGTTCAGCCTTGATCAGATGGTGCAGTGGTTCGACGGCACCCACCTGTCCAAGAGCCCAGCGCAGTGGGACGCGGCCAAACTGGCCTGGGTCAATGCCCAGCACCTCAAGGCCATCGACGATGCCGATCTGGCAGTCAAGGTGCAGCCATTCCTCGCCAGGCTGGGTGTGACAGCCGATGAACGCTTGACGGCTATCTGTGGTTTGTTCAAGGATCGCTGCGACACGCTGGTGGCGCTGGCCAAGTGGGTCAGTGCTTTCTATCTCGATGTAGTGCCCAATGCCGACGAGAAAGCCCAGCACGTGACCGAGGCGGTCAAACCCGCGCTGGCATTGCTGGCAGACAAGTTGGCTTTGTGTGTTTGGGACAAAGCATCCATCTCTGCAACGATCAAAGAAGTGCTGGCTGCAAGCGGACTCAAAATGCCGCAGCTGGCCATGCCCGTGCGCGTGCTGGTCATGGGCACGGCCCAGACGCCATCTCTGGATGCCGTACTTTTTTTGAATAAAAGAGAAAAAATTATCGCCAGTTTGCAAAACGCCTAAAAACCTGTCTATAATTCAAGTCTCGACACCAACGAGGCATAACGGTAAAGCAGAAATGCAAAACGTTGTACCAAAGGGGGGTATAGCTCAGCTGGGAGAGCGCTTGCATGGCATGCAAGAGGTCAGCGGTTCGATCCCGCTTACCTCCACCAAAGTGTCGAGAAGATTCGAAAGAATCAGTCCAGGTTATGACCCTATCGTCTAGAGGCCTAGGACATCACCCTTTCACGGTGAGTACCGGGGTTCGAATCCCCGTAGGGTCGCCAAGTTTGTAGCACTTGGCTTTAACGCAAGTTAGAGCAAAGCTATCTACCAGGAGTGGTAGTTCAGTTGGTTAGAATACCGGCCTGTCACGCCGGGGGTCGCGGGTTCGAGTCCCGTCCACTCCGCCAAAAAGTAAAAAACCGCTGTGAGTCTATGACTTACAGCGGTTTTTTCATGGGCGCTCGGTTTTATGCATCAGTGCGCCGGCCCTGTGAAGTATTCAATTGTCATAGGTGGTGCGGGCCGAACCTTCAGGTCCGACATGGCTGGCTTCAGCACAGGTGGTATGTCGGGGCTGAAACCAGTGACCTAAGGGGGGAGGTGCTTCTTCGTAGGTCGGAGCATTAGCTCCAACGGTGTTGGTTTTTGCGCAGGCCCATGTCGGGGCTGAAGCCACCGACCTAACGGGGTGACCTGAGGTGAACATTTCAGTCTTCAGCTTGCTCTATCACCAGCACTCACATCAGCCGGGTAATCGAGCCATTTTTGTGTGATTTGCCTCCTGCCAAGGGCTTCAAACGTGCCCTCTAAATCGGCAGTCATAGGGCCACCAGCTTCAAAGACGGCGAAAGGGTTGAAATTCAGACAAAAAATCAAACTTCAGCCCCTGATCAATAAGGGAAAAAGCGCATGGTCCATCGGCACCCCGGCGGGCAATTCTTGGTCCAGCCCGGAGAAGGGCGGCGAGGTCACCCAAGGGCGCGGCGCGTGGGTCATGTCATCGCCCAAAAAACGCACCGAGTACACGCGCCTGCGCTGCGTGCCGTCCACCCCAGCCGAGGCGTGCAGGCTGAGCATGTGAAAACACACCAGATCGCCGGGCTGCAAATCCCAGCCGAGGATGGGAAAGTCTTGGCGGCGGTTTTCGATGTCGGGCAACTCGGCCAGGGAGCCTTCAGGGAACCATTTGGCTTGGTTCGTCATGAAGGTGCGCGGCATGAGCCAGGGGCCACGGTGTGAGCCCGCGATGAACTCCAGCGTGGACGGGCGAGACACCGGGTCCACCGGAATCCAGAAACTGATGTTTTGCAGACCATCCACGTTGTAATAAGGCTGGTCCTGGTGCCAGGGTGTGCGCTGGCGCGTGCCGGGCTCTTTGACCAACAGGTGGTCGTGGTACAGGCGCACCGTCTGACTTTGCATCAGGCGCTGGGCCAGGGCGGCCAAGGGCGTGTCAAAGATGAAGCGCTTGTACTGCGGGATGTCTTGCCAGTTGCAAAAGTCTTCAAAAAAGCGCCCCGGGTCGTCCGGCCTGCTGGCCACCATGCCGCGCGGGCTGGGGTGGGCCAGATTGGCCTCGATGCCGTCCCGCAGCAGGGCCACTTCTTCGGGCGTAAACAAGTTGCGGATGCACACCGCGCCGTCGCGCTGGTAATCGGCCACGTCTTGGTCGGTGGTGCAGGCTTGAACTCGTTGGCGCAGGGTGGCGAGGGCTGGGTTAGTCATGTCGGTGAAGATATCTGTTTAACGAGAGAACAAGCGCTGTGCGATAAGCCGTTCACCGCTTGAGTTTTTGATAAAAGTTTTCGTGTGATCCCAACAGCAGGAGCATGCGCGTGCCGGGGTCGTATTCGTAGGCCAGCAGCATCAGTTGCTGTTGGCTGCGGTATTTGTAGACAAAAACGCCCGATAAGTCGCCCTTTTTGGCCTCACCCAAGCCGGGGTCGTTGACGATGGCTTCGACCGCGCTGTCTGCATCGGCCTGCTGAGGGGCGTGGAGTTTTTTGTAGGCGCGCGCAAAACCCGCACTTTGAAGAACCTGGACTGGGCTCATGCTGCGCGGGATTGGGGCACAAATGGCGTTGCCAGAACGGGGCCTTCTGCCCGAGCGATCATGAGTTCGCGCACAAAATCGATGGGCAAATCCGGGTTGTCCAAAGCAGCTTTGCCGACCATGGCCCAGAATTCGATCTGTCCGGCAATGGTGCGCCGTTCAGCACTGGCGTGTGCTTTGGCCTGTTCGTAAAGCGTGTCGTCGATGCGTACGGGCATGCCCATGAGATTCACCTTGAAGTTAATTGCTACAAATGTAGCATTGCAAGGTTTCCCACGTCAAGCTCAGAGCCCCGTCGTTTGAGACGGTCTCCGTGCTTCAACGTTTAGTAACTCAGGCCAGCAAATCCAGCAACGTCCGCGCCACCACCTTGGTCGCCCGGCGCAGGTCATCGAGCTGCACATGCTCGTCGGCGCGTTTGGCGTTGGATTCGAGCACGGTGCGCGGCCCTGCGCCGTAGATCACGCCAGGGATGCCGCGCTCCACGTACAGGCGCACGTCGGTGTAGAGCGGCGTGCCCAAGGCGGGGATGGCTTCGCCGAAGACTTGTTCACCGTGTTTTTGGATGGCGCTCACCAGCGGTTGGTTGCCCGCCAGCGGCTTCATGGCGTTGGCCAGCAGCATGCGGCGCACGTCCACTTTCAGCGCATGGCCACCGCGTGGGGGCTTGAAGCTGGCAGCGGCGTCGGCAATGGTTTGGCGGATGCTGGCTTCCACTTCGGCCGGGTTCTCTTCGGGGATCATGCGGCGGTCGAGCTTGAAGCTGACTTTGCCGGGCACCACGTTGGTGTTGGTGCCGCCTTCGATCAGGCCCACGTTCAGATAGGGGTGGGTGATGCCCTCGACCTTGGAAGTCACTTGCAGGTATTGCGTGTTGAGCGCGAGCAGGGCGCTCAGGATGTGCACCGCGCCTTGCAGCGCGTCGGTGCCGCTGTCGGGGATGGCGGCGTGCGACATCTCGCCTTGCACGGTGACTTCCATTTGCAGGCAGCCGTTGTGTGCGGTGACCACTTGGTAGCTGAAGCCTGCGGCGATCATCAGGTCGGGCTTGGTCAGGCCTTTGGCCAGCAACCAGCCGGGGCCCATTTCGCCGCCAAACTCTTCGTCGTAGGTGAAGTGCAGTTCCACGCCGCCTTTGAGGGGGGCCTTGAGTGATTCGAGCGCCCGCGTGGCAAAGGTGAAGGTGGAGAAGTCGCACTTGCTCACGGCGGTGGCGCGGCCGTACATCGCGCCGTTGTGGATTTCGCCGCCGTAGGGCGGGTGTGTCCAGCCTTCGCCGGGCGGCACCACGTCGCCGTGGGCGTTCAGGGCAATGGTTTTGCCTTCGCCATATTTGCGGCGCACGATCAGGTTGGTGATCGACTCCAGACCATAGGCCTTGACTTCGGCGGCGGGCACAGCGTGTTTTTCAGCCTCAAAGCCCATGGGCTTGAGCAGTTCGGCTGTGCGCTCGGCGTGCGGGGCGTTGTTGCCGGGTGGGGTGTCGGTCGGCACTTGCACCAGCGCTTGCAGGAACTTCACCTGTTCGTCGAAGTGCGCGTCGATCCAGGCGTCGAGTTGTTGGTATTGTTGTTGTGTAGGAGTGTTCATGGTGATGTCAATCCAAGTCGTTCAAAGGTTGGGGGGAATGGATAAAGGCGAAGTGTTTTGAAGACGGTGCAAGATGCGCTGAGCATTGACTAATTGTTCCGAAAAAGCTTGTGGGTATCGATTCGACAGGCTCTGATAAAGGCCCACCGCTTCTTGCGCCAATTCCATGGCGTTTTCTCGCTCGTCCAGCTCGCTTAAAAGTTCTGCCTGGTTTTTCAGGCTCCTAGCTAAGACAGGTTCAAATGCTTCGGGTTGTGCCATGGCTAATCGGCGGCGAATGGTTACCGACTCTTGTGACAACGCCAGGGCGTTTTTGCGCTGACCTAGTTTGATCAAAAGAATGGCAAGGTTGTTCAGACTTGCTGCCAAGTCCGGTTCAAAAGCGTGCGGCTGTTCCAAGGCTAGACGGCGGCGAATATCAATCGCTTCTTGTGCTACCGGCAGGGCCTTTTCGTGATTGCCCAGTTCGCTCAAACGATTGGCTAGGTTGCTCAGGTACCCGGTCAAGTCCTTCTCAAACGCGTTGGGATTTTTCTGGGCCATTAGACGAAAGATGTCAACTGCCTCTTGCGCCGCAGCCAAGGCATTTTCGCGCTGCCCCAGCGCGCTCATATAGTTGGCCAAATCGCCCAGGTTCGCGGCCAAGTGGGGCGCAAATGATTGCGGATATGCCTGATGTAGTTGGCGATTAATGTTCAACGCTGCATGCGCATTGTCTAGGGCATTTTCGTGCTGGCCCAGGTCGCTCCAACGGGCAGCTAGATTCCTCAGGCTTTGGGCCAAGTCTGGCCTAAACGTTTGGGGTTGCGCCTGAAGCAAGTCCAAGTAAATGTCCACCGCCTCTTGCGCCACGGTTAGGGCGTTTTCGCGCGCGCCTGAATTAGCCAAAAAATAAGCGTGTTTATTCAATTCTTGTGCGCGTTGGACCCGTGCTGAGATGACGGCATCATCTGACGATTGATCTGTAGTTTGAATCCCTTGGGGTTGGCTCAAAACCACAGCCAAACGTGGCATGCCGTGCCAAGTGGTTTGAGTGGTCGTGGCGTTACGCCAGATATGGGCTTGTTTTTCAGTTCCAAAAGGCGGTTGAAGAACTGTTATCAGCCAATTTTCTAATTGGTCAGCTGTTTGCAAGCGCACAGTTTGGTCGTAGCAAAGCATGTTCCAGCGTTGCAGCAGAGGGGCGGCATGCACTGGCTCAAGAGTAGTCAGCAGTTGATGAAGTGCTTGGGCATCATGTCCTTTGTGATCGAAATGGATGTGACTGGCCGTCGCTTGGGCGGGGTGACGGATGCTTTGCCAATGGACTAAAAGCTGGGCCGCCAGCAGGTCGGGCTGCATGGGTGAGTAGGCTTTTGCGCTGGCAAAGTTAATCTTGTTAGATGTACTGGGAAACACTTGCCCAAGGGCATTGAGGACTTGTTTGTGCTTCTGAGATGTCCATCCCCAGCTATGTGCGAGTAGTTGCAGTTGTCCGTGGTCTAGTCCGCTCATCAGCGTAGCGAAGGCGTGCACTTGCATCATGGCGTGTTCACCCTCCACTGGGTTCATCCCTTGTCCTTGGGCCGCGCGGGACCAGTGCTTAGCTTCGTGCTCAATCACTGCTTGCAGCAATGGGCTGCCAGTGTGCCAAACGGCTTGAGCCTGCTCACTCCAACACAGAGCCAATGCAGCCAAAAACAGAGGCGTGGAATGCAGAGGGCTATTGTTCAACCATTGTGTTAGGTGGGGGCGATTCTCGGGTGCAGTGACCCATGCTTGCTTTTCGATAGGCAAGCTTTCGTACAACAAAGCCAGGGCAGATATTTCGGGTAATGCCTGCAACTGCAAAGGTTGCTGCAGGGTGTAGGCGTTGCAATCGTTGCGCTCAAGCAAGGTTTTAACTGGGGCGCTTTGGCGGCATAACAACAGCAAGCGCAGACGTTTGATGTTTTTCTGATTTGTTTCGTGGCCCAAGGCCTGTGCTGTGCTGGCCACACAACGCAAGAGCAACGCCATCCGATCAGGCGAGTGTTCAGGGTAGTCCACCACCACAAGAACATGACCCTTGCCCCATTGCAAGCTCAAGCTTTCAGAAAAGTCTTCGAGTTGACTAATCCATAGGGTTTGCCAGCATTGTCCGTTGTGTTTCTTTTCAACTTGTAGTGCAGTTGCAAATTCAGCGGCCAAACGTGTTTTGCCATAGCCGCCATCAGCTTCAATGATGCAGATCGAGCATGGCTGGGGGGTATTTGCCCAATTTCGCAGCTCTGCCATTTCGGCATCGCGGCCAAGGAATTTGCTCCAACGGCTGCGCCATGTCAGTCGAGTCGAGAAGCTTTGGTTGCTAGCAGGGGCATCCCATGGCACTCCGGCATTCAATGGGCGCTGGCCTTGTATCGTGACGATGTTGGTCATCGAATTGCCGAAACCCCAAATACGGATACTGTTTAGGAATTTGCTTTGCGCTAGGCCGAACATATTTTGTCTTTCGCGTTGCTGACGCCTAAGGCGTTTTTTGAAAAGCACTTTGCAACAGGGGAAAGAGGGAGACAAAGAGACCTGCAATCGTGGCCCAATTGCTCCAACGGCCAAGACTATCGCCCGTTTTTTCGTCGGAGCTTGCTGCTGTTTGCGAAAAGTTGACTTCGTTGTGAACGTGGTTACCCCAGCCGATAGTTTGAATTTTGTTGACCCAATGTTGCGTGGTTTTACGTTGGCCGATCCATCCTGCAAACACAAGCGCCCAACCTAGCCACGGAAGCCACTGCAATAGCGAATGAATTGCAAGATGATTGCTCATGACAATTCCTGAGAGAGTTGGTTCAAAACATGGGTGAAGGCGTCGACACAGAGTTGCATGTCGTCGCTGGTGGTGGATTCGAGCGGGTTGTGGCTGATGCCCGCGTTTTCGCCACGCACAAAGAGCATGGCTTGCGGCATGACTTCGTGCAGCTTCATCGCGTCGTGGCCTGCGCCGCTGGGCAGCTTGAACAGCGGCACGCCCAAGGCGCTGACTGCGCGTTCCCAGCGGGCTTGCCACTCGGGGGCGCTGGGGGCAGCGGCGGCGCTCATGGTCAGTTCGGCTTTGACGCGCACGCCACGGCGCTCGGCAATTTGGTCGAGTTGCGCCATCACATCGGCCACCAGCGCGTCGCGCTGTGCATCGGTCGGGGCGCGCATGTCCAGGCTGAACAGGCAGCGGCCCGGCACCACGTTGATGGAACCGTTGGGTACTTGCAGCTGGCCAATCGTTGCGACCGAGTCGCCGTCTTTCGCGGCGCGTTGTTCCATGTAGAGCGCCAGTTCCGCCACGGCGCAGGCCGCGTCGCGGCGGCGGTCCATGGGGGTGGTGCCCGCGTGGCTGGCGGTGCCGATGATTTCGCACAGGTAGCGCACGCTGCCGTTGATGGATGTGACCACGCCCAGCGGGATGTTCACTTCATTCAGCACCGGGCCTTGCTCGATGTGCACTTCGATAAAGCCCAGGTACTGCGCCGGGTCGCGCTGGATTTTGGCGATGTCGTCGATGCACAGGCCAGCGTGCTGCATGGCCGCACGCATGGTGATGCCGTCGGCGTCTTGCTGGTCCAGCCAGGTGGGGTTGAACTGGCCAATGAGCGCGCCCGAGCCGAGGAAGGTGGCTTTGTAGCGCTGGCCTTCTTCTTCGGCAAAGGCGACGACTTCGATCCCGAAGGGCAGGCGCATGGCTTGTTTGTGCAGCTCGCTCACGCAGGCCATGGGCACAAAGATGCCCAAGCGCCCGTCGTACTTGCCGCCGTTGCGCACGGTGTCGTAGTGCGATCCCGTGAGCAGGTATTTGCCACCTGCAGCGGCCGGGTGGTAGCGGCCCACCACATTGCCCACAGCGTCGGTGTAGACCTCGTCAAAGCCGCAGTCGCGCATGTTTTGCGTGATGCGTTGGGCGCAGGCCCGGTGCGCGTCGGTCAGATAAGTGACGGTGAGTTGGCCCAGTTCGGCAAAGCCGGGGTCAGAGTGTTGGGCCAGCTTTTCTTGCCAGTCCCAGACCTGGTGGCCCAGCGTGGGCTCCACGCCAAACTTGTCGTTCAGGCGGATTTCGACGATGCGGTGGATGTTGCGCAGGCACTCTTGCAATTCAAATTCTGGGTGACCGTGCAGGCGGCGCTCAAAGGCGTCGATGATCTGCTGCTTGTTGTAGCCCACGCCCCGTGGGCCGCGCACGGCCAGGATGAAGGGCCAGCCGAATTTGGCGTTGTAGTCGGCGTTGAGCTTTTGTATCTTGGCGAACTCTTCGGGCGTGCAGTCGGTCAGACCCGCCTTGGTTTGTTCGTTGGTGGATTCGGCGGTCAGCGTTTTGCTGACCATGGCCTTGCCCGCCAGCTCCGGGTGAGCGCGGATCAGGCCCAGCTGCGCGTCGCGCCCGGCGTGCGCCAGCACTTCGCACATGGCGTGCTTCAAGTGAGCCAGCGAGGTGAAGGGACGTTCGTTGAGCGCCTGCTCGGCGATCCAAGGCGAGTGCTCGTAGAGGCCGTCGAGCATCTGCGCGGCGTCGGCGTGCGATGCGCTGTTGAGTTGTTCCAAGGTCAGTGTCATTTGTGTCCTGGTGCTGTTTTAGACTTTTGTGGGAGCCCCGCCCTCGGGGCGATGTCTCGTGGTCTGCGAGGATTCTTCGCGGCGGGGGCGCCGCTCCTACAGGGGGATGGATTTAGCCGGCATACGGGTGCGTGGCTTTCCAATGCCGCGCAATGTCGATGCGCCGCGCCACCCAGACCTTGTCGTGCGACTGGATGTGGTCCAAAAAGCGTTGCAGCGCGGTGATGCGGCCAGGCCGCCCCAGCAGGCGGCAGTGCATGCCGATGCTCATCATCTTGGGGGCGTTGTCACCACTCGGGTCACCCTCGGCATACAGTGCGTCAAAGGTGTCCTTCATGTACTGGAAAAACGGGTCGGCATGCGAATAGCCCTGGGGCAGCGCAAAGCGCATGTCGTTGCAGTCCAGGGTGTAGGGCACGATGAGTTGCGGCGCATCGGTGCCGTCGCTCTTCTTCACTTTCATCCAAAACGGCAGGTCGTCGCCGTAGTAGTCGCTGTCGTATTCAAAGCCGCCAAAGTCGGCCACGAGACGCCGCGTGTTGGGGCTGTCGCGCCCGGTGTACCAGCCCAGGGGTCTTTCGCCTGTGAGCTTCTGGATGATCTCCATCGCCTCGGCCATGTGGGCGCGTTCGGTGGCTTCGTCGATGTTTTGGTAATGGATCCACTTGAGGCCGTGGCAGGCGATGTCGTAACCCAGCTCCTGGAAGGCGGCGGTCAACTCGGGGTGCTTTTGCAGCGCAGTGGCCACGCCAAACACGGTGAGCGGCAGGCCGCGCTTTTCAAACTCGCGCAAGATGCGCCACACGCCCGCACGCGAACCGTACTCGTAGATGCCTTCCATGCTGATGTGCCGCTCGGGGAAGGACGCGGGGTTGAACATCTCGGACAAAAACTGCTCGGAACCCGCATCGCCATGCAGCACCGAGTTTTCGCCGCCTTCTTCGTAGTTCAAGACAAACTGCACCGCCACGCGCGCGTCGCCGGGCCATTGGGCGTGCGGCACTTGGCGGCCGTAGCCTTTCAGGTCGCGGGGGTAGGGGAGGGTGCTGTCGTAGGTGCTCATGTGAGTCGATGAAAGGGGTTCAGGCCAGGGCCAGGGAAATGTCGTGGGTGGGGACTTTGCGGTCGAAGGTCAGGCTGGCTTCGACGTGCAGCAGGTGCTCGTGCATCAGCTGCACGGCCAAGTCCGAGTCCTGTGCTTCCAGCGCGGCCACGATGGCCACATGCTCGTCGGTCGAATGCTCGGCCTCGTTGCGCGACTGGTACATCAGCGTGATCAAGGCGCAGCGCGAGATCAGCTCACCCAGCACCTGGGCCAGCACATCGTTGTGCATCAGCTCGGCCATGCGCACATGAAAGTCGCCCAGCAGTTCTGTGCGGCCCGTCACGTCGCCTTGCGTCACGGCTTCGCGTTCTTGCTTGATATGCTCTTTCAGCGCAGTGATTTGTTCAGGCGTGACCTGCTGCACAAAAGCGCGGGTCATTTCGGCCTCCAGCATGCGGCGCACGGCAAAGACCTGCTGGGCTTCTTCCACTGAAGGTGCTGCTACAAACGCGCCACGTGCGGGCTCCAGTCGGATCAGGCGGTTTTGCGACAGCTGAAACAGCGCCTGCCTGACCAAAGTGCGCGACACGCCAAAGTGGTCAGCCAGCTTTTGCTCGGCCAGTTTGGAGCCGGGCAAAAGCCTGTGCTCCACGATGGCGCGGGTCAGCGATTCGACGATGTGGTGCGTGGTGGAGGTTTCCATGTCTCGCAGTCCCTTTGACGGGTGTTTTTATAGGTGTTTTTGGACCTGTGGCGCAAATCATAGCCACTAAATGCAAAATTGTATACACTTCGGTCGACCGGTTTGGCTGAGCTCCAAAAGCCCTGCCAAAAACACCCTTTTGACCCTTCACCAACACAAGCGAGCCACACCATGGGATTGAGCACACACGTTCTGGACACAATGCACGGCTGCCCCGCTGCGGGCATGCAGGTTGCGCTGTACACCACGCAAGGCGAGCAGGCCACCTTGGTAAAAAGCTTCACCCTCAACCACGACGGCCGCAACCCCGACGGCATGTTGTACGACCACGCCAGCCTTCGCAAAGGCACTTACCGCCTGGTGTTCGATGTGGCGGGCTACTTCAAGGCCAAAGGCGTGGAACTGCCCGAGCCCAACTTTTTGAACAAAGTGAGCCTGGACTTCGGTGTGGCGCACGAAGACCAGCACTACCACGTGCCGCTGCTGGCCAGTCCTTGGAGCTATTCGACTTATCGGGGGTCTTGAGGTCGGTGCGGGTGGGGTGACTGTCGTTGTCAGGGCTGATTACGCGCCCCACAGTGTCGATAAAGGCGCAGCCCAAATGTTGTTGCCCAAGGGCAGGGTTTCATCGCCGTCGTAAATCTCGGAATTTGACTCCGTGAAATTCGGAATGTAAGTCCGTGAAATGCGGAATGATGTGGGGTAGAAGTTGTTTACTTGAATTGAGCATTCGCTCAGGCGAATATAGATAACTTTCACAGCTGGCCATGCGTCTACCCATGCTTAAGCGTTGAAACTTTGCGCCGCAGTGGCGGCTCCGATACCATGCCGCATGTTGCGTTTTTCATTCATTTTTCTGTGTTTGTTTTTGACGGCCTGTGGCGGAAGTGATGGCATCTCTTCACTGTCGGCTTCAGGTGCGAGCTATTGCGGCATGCCCTCAGGTGCGCAGCGCATCGCAGGCAAGGTCACATCGGTGCACGACGGCGACACCATCACTGTGAATGGTGAGTCCATCCGACTGGGCAGCATTGACGCCCCGGAATTGGCGCAGGCCTACGGTTCGCAGTCACGCGACCATTTGTCTGCGCTGGTGCTGGGGCAGCAAGTCACCGTCACCTACGCCGAAAAAGACCAGTATGACCGGGTGCTGGGCACCGTGTTCACACCCGATTGCAGCAACGTGAACTTGAGCCAAGTGGCCTCGGGGGCCGCGTGGTATTACGAGGCTTACAAGTGTGAGATCGACATCCAGCTGCGGATGGCGTATGCAACGGCACAGACCACGGCCAAGGCATCGTCGCGTGGGCTGTGGGCTGCGCCTGCGATGGCACCCTGGGTTTTTCGCAATGGGGTGGATGCCAAAGTTCCAGCTTCGTGTCCGAATGGGGATGGACCGAGTGGTTAATTGGGATCTGACCCCAATTCATGCCAATTCATGTGAGTCAATACACCGTGTCGTGATCGCCCACATTGACGAGAATGATCTGCTGGTCTTGAATGATCAGCTCTAAGGTGATGCGGTATGACAGGTTGATGGATACCGAGTGCAAGCTTGCCAGACGACCCGATAAGGCATGTAAACGCAAAGACGGGTGGTGTGGGTTGAGCTCAAGTAGCCCTAGTGTTTTGGCGTAGGGGTTGCGCAGCTCGGGGTGGCGTTTGAGAAAACGCACCGCACGGCGCATGTAGCTGTCAGTGATGACCAGCGTGTAGGGCATGGCCTTAGTGTGCTGCTGTGTCGTTGAGCAAAGCGTCTAGGCGTGCCATGTGGTCTTGCGCGCTTTCTTGCACAGATCGGCCTGCTGCAACGTCAGCTTTGCTTTGCATCAGTGCAGCTTCAAGCTCACATTCACGCAGGTAGTGGTATTGCGCCATGTCCATGACGACAAACCGATCTTTGCCACGTACCGAGATGGTGGCCTCGGTGTGATCGGTCAGCACCGATTCAATGGCGGCTATGCCGCGCACTTTGAGGTCGTTGGCTGTGAGTTGTGTCATGGCATCATGATATTGAACGGAAGAGGGTGTGATTCTCGGTGTTGTTGATCGTGCTGTCAATCACGCGATTTAGGAGGTGAATCGTAAAAAAGCCCACGCGGGGGGCAATCCATCGAACTTAAGCCACTACCCCAGCTGGAAAGTTGGGTCTGCCTGCAGCAGTGTGTGAACATTGTTTCCCTTCAAAATTATTCATAACACTCCAACAGAATTAATTGGGGTCAGATACCGATTGTTTCTTCTTTGTGAGCAGTTCAGGCTTGATTACCATGCTGCATGCGCTGCGTTTTATTAATTCTTTGGTGTTTGTTTTTGGCTGCCTGCGGCGGCGGAGATGGTGTGTCCCCGGAGTCTGTTTCGGGCGCGACTTATTGTGGCGCGGTCACGGGGGCGCAGCGCATCGCTGGCAAAGTCACATCGGTGCACGACGGCGACACGATCACAGTAAACGGTCAGTCCATCCGGCTTGACAGCATCGACGCCCCGGAATTGGCGCAAGCTTATGGCGCGCAGTCACGCGAACATTTGTCGGCGCTGGTACTGGGTCAGCAAGTCACCGTCACATATGCGCAAAAAGACCAGTACGACCGGGTGTTGGGCACGGTGTTCAAGCCCGATTGCAGCAACGTGAACTTGAGCCAAGTGGCTTCCGGTGCCGCCTGGTATTACGAGGCCTACAAGTGCGAGATCGACAGCCACCAGCGCACGGCTTTTGCGGCCGCGCAGGCATCGGCCAAGGCGGCGGCGCAGGGTTTGTGGGCCGCACCTGCAGTGGCCCCCTGGATCTTTCGAAACGGGGTAGATGCCAAAGTTCCGGCTTCGTGCCCCAACGGAGACGCACCTTCCAA
The DNA here is from genome assembly GCF_003063315.1 of Limnohabitans sp. T6-5. Taxonomy (GTDB): domain Bacteria; phylum Pseudomonadota; class Gammaproteobacteria; order Burkholderiales; family Burkholderiaceae_C; genus Limnohabitans_A. Next base: position 579,422 of record NZ_NERV01000001.1, on the reverse strand, counting down.
TTAATCGGGATCTGACCCCAATTAACGACTGGCCAGCATCGACGCCCCCGAACTGGATCAAGCCTATGGTCTATCTTCGCGTGCACATTTGGCCGCCATGGTCTTGGGTCAAAGTGTCACCGTCACTTATGCCGAAAAGACCAGTACGACCGGGTGTTGGGCACCGTTTTCAAGCCCGATTGCAGTCAGGTCAACTTGAACCAAGTCGCGTCAGGTGCGGCTTGGTATTACGAAGCTTACAAATGCGAAATTGACATCCGGCAACGCCAAGCTTATGCATCTGCACACGCAGCGGCCCATGCAGTCAAAAAAGGTTTGTGGGCCACCACCGCAGTTGCCCCTTGGGTGCATCGCAACGGGGTGGAGGCCAAAGTGCCCGCTTCATGCCCCAACGGGGATGGGGCTTCAAATTAATTGCTGATCTGACCCCGTTTTCATGAATGCCGAATCAGTGCCTGTCCCCGTTCACCCGAAATTCAGTGCCAATTCAACCTAGAAAACGCAGTTGAACGCGCCCGAGGGTGCAGTCCTGGGGGCAATGGCCAGGCGCGAGGAGGACGCAGGCTGCACCCCTGCAACGACGAGCAACACCGCCAGTGCCCCCCAGGGCTGTGCCATCGGGTGCGTAGCGGTATCACCCACAAGGTGAGCGTCTTCGTGATCACGGAGTTCAGGATATGTAAGGGTTTCCTGCGGGTTCAAAGCGGTCAACTGCGTTTTCTAGGCTCATGCCAAGCACTATAGTCAAGCGCACTGTTATCCCGCTGGCCGCGTTCGCCTTGAGGTGACCGACCCGGCATCATCATTCCCAACAGGAGACAACATGCCCGATTTTTCGACTCTGAGTATCCAACCCGACCAAGGTAACCCGCGCGTGGCACGCCTGTTGCTCAACCGGCCGGAGCGCCTGAACGCCATCAACGAAGAGACGCCTCGGGAAATCCGCGCCGCAGTGGAGTGGGCGAACGCCGAGCCCTCGATTCACGTCATCGTGGTTGAAGGGGCGGGCAAAGGTTTTTCCGGCGGCTATGACCTTAGCATTTTCGGAGAAGGTGACATCGACCACCCCTGTCAGCAGGAGCGCACGCCATGGGACCCGATGGTCGACTACGCCTACATGAAGCGCAACACAGAGGACTTCATGAGCCTGTGGCGCAGCGCCAAACCAACCATTGCCAAGGTGCATGGCGCGGCGGTGGCCGGCGGCAGCGACATCGCGCTGTGCTGCGACTTGCTGGTCATGGCCGAGGATGCCCGCATCGGTTACATGCCCACCCGCGTCTGGGGCTGCCCCACCACGGCCATGTGGACCTACCGCCTGGGGCCCACGCGGGCCAAGCAAATGATGTTTACCGGCAATGTGATCGATGGGCGCACCGCTGCGGCCTGGGGCTTGGCCAACGACGCGGTGCCGCAGAGCGAACTGGAAACCGCCACGATGGCACTGGCCAGTCGCATCGCCAGTGTGCCGTCGAGTCACTTGGCCATGCACAAGATGGTGGTCAACCAAGTGATGCTGGCCATGGGCCTGGAGCAGAGCCAGCAAATGGCAACGGTCTTCGACGGCATCACGCGCCACAACCCCGAGGGCGTTTGGTTCCGGCGCCATGCGCAGGAACATGGCTTCAAGTCGGCCGTTCAGTGGCGCGACAGCGGCCAGCCGATTCCTGAGGGGGATGAGGCCCGTGCGCTGATTCGGGAAATGGATGCGCGACGCCAACCCTGACCGCACTGACGAGCTGGGCGAAGACCCTGATTGAACCCAGTCGCGTCGGGTGCGGATTGGTCTTCATGAAGCTTGCGAATGCGAAATCGACATCCGGCATCGCCAAGCGTGTGCAACGACAAGTGCAGCGGACCTAAAGCCAAAAAGGTATGTGCGCCACCAATGCTGTGGCTCCTTGGTTACAACGCAACGGAAGTGGGGCTAAAAATTAATCGGTATCTGACCCCAATTAATCCGAGATCGACAGCCACCAGCGCACGGCTTTTGCGGCCGCGCAGGCATCGGCCAAGGCGGCGGCGCAGGGTTTGTGGGCCGCACCTGCAGTGGCCCCCTGGATCTTTCGAAACGGGGTAGATGCCAAAGTTCCGGCTTCGTGCCCCAACGGAGACGCAGCTTCCAATTAATCGGGATCTGACCCCAATTAACTGCAGCAGGGCCACCATCTGACGGGTCGGCAGACGAGGTCGGCCCGCCTTGTAAATGCTGACACTGGCAACCACAGAGACCAGACCAAACAAGTCCAGATCCTCGATCTTCTTGCCCGCCTTGACTTGGCGAGGCCAGCACTGGGCCAGAGATGCTTCGATTTCTTGCCAAGGCATGCGGTTGGCCAGCACCGCCAATGGGTGGCGTAAATCGATCATCTGATCCAAGCGGTTACGGAAAAAGTCATCGGTCATGGCGCTGCTTTCAAATACTCCCAGAAAACAGGCTCCATTGAATATATATTTGAGAGTTCTGGCCATCCGGATTCACCCAGATCACGAGCATTCATGCGGGTTGCAGGGGTTTTGCAGGGACGACAAATTAATCAAGGGTTAGGCTGCGCCAAGCCAATATCAGCTGAATGCGCTTGGACCAGTGAGTCAATAAGTGATTTGATGTGTGGAGGGTGTTGAGGCCGTTTATTTAGCGGCGGTACCTTGACCCCGTTTCCAAAGACGCCAGATAAGCCACCTGCAATGAACAATAGAGAAAGACCAAATGTGAATGGCACAAGCGCAAGACCGATAAGAGTCAGCAGACAACCTTCGCCAGTTTCGGCAAACTCTTTCTTGAGGTCTATGGCTTCTTCATCAGATGGGTGGTATAAATCGCTGTCTAAGCCGAGAATGTCGTCTCGGAATAGTTCAGACTGCCCCCTTCCCGCCAGGGGCATCTGAGGATCGTTACTGAACTTTCCAAACGTTCGATACTTATCAAAATGATCAAGGAGAGTTTGTTCGACATCCCACGCATCCTTTCGGAATGCGAACAAGAGCTCACATTCGATCAACTTCTCATCACCAAGCTGCGCGAAGCGCATGCGGTCAACTAAGCTGGTTTTTGATGTGTAGCCGAGTTTGTAAAAGGTACCTTGCGGAGCCTTTAGCCGTGCGTAGTAGACGTGGCCTGAAGGGTCTCTCGGTCTGCAAAACCATCTCGACACTTTCTTAAACACTAGCGACTCTCTGAAAATTTATTCGACTCTGGCGGTTTTATCGTTTGCTGGGTTTCTTCTGTATTGTCCACTTGGGAAGATAGATAGTCGCTTAACTTGCCTCCCCGCTTCTATCGCCAGGACCACGGCAATAACTGCGGCAAACATTTTTCCTTCCGCGCTGCCCCCATGGAAACCACTGACACCGGTAAAAATAACAAATGCACATATCAGGACAAAACCTCGAAGCAAGCCAGATACCCATTTGTCTCTTATCACAATTTTTCCTGCCACAAGCTTCCATCTCAAAATGAAATAGCCAAAAACCATAACGTAACCAATAATTGTTGCGCCACCTGGCCCACCTGTTGCGAGCGACTGAACAGCCGCTAATAAAACAATACTCGCAAAGATCGCTCCTAAATACACCAAGGCTAGTTTGATTTTGCTACTCATATATAGCTCCTTAATTGTGTTGTGTAGTGATGCTCAACGTAAAAGTGATCGACGTGCAGCAGCAAATTACTGCGCGAAGAAATTAATTAAGATCTGACCCTAATTAATCCTGCCATGGGGAACTGACGCCAATTAATCTTGATTAATAGTTGCCGCTTAAGTTGAAGGTCGAGGGAGTGAGTCCCTCGAACTATCGTTTTTAGTTTCGTAATTAGACGCCGCAACCGCAAACTTGTTTGCCGTTGTAAGCCGTGTAGCAACGATATGGGGCATTAGGTGGGCATGACGCCATAACTACAGCACCGTAAGCCAGTAAAGCTATTGCAACAGCTAATTTTTTCATATGATTCTCCATTTGACGCACCAATTGTGCGTTGAAATTGTAACTTGTAATGAATTTATTTGTGAAAATTTGTCAAAAATGAAATGGAGCGAGATCCCTATGGCACTACCTTGTGCATGTTGAACCAAGATCTGTTCACGAGCCACTATGCGTTGGATAGTCAATGGCGACATGTGGGTCAGATCCCGATTAATCCGTCGAAAAAGCCTGCCATGCAGGCGATGCTTCTTTAGAATCCAAGTCTTACCGTTTATTTACCCACCTCCCCGCACCATGACCCAAGTCACCAACACCGTGCGCTTTGTGCTCGACGGCCGCATCGTCGAAGCCCAGGGCGAGCGCCGCACCACCACTGTTCTAGACTATTTGCGTGAGCAAATGCACCGCACCGGCACCAAAGAGGGCTGCGCCGAAGGCGATTGCGGCGCTTGTGTGGTCATGGTGGGTGAGCTCAACGCTGCAGGCACGGGCGTGGACTACGTGGCGACCAACGCCTGCATCCAGTTGCTGCCTTCGCTGGACGGCAAATCGGTCAAAACCGTCGAGAGCCTGAAAAAAGCCGATGGCACGCTGCACCCGGTGCAGGCCGAAATGGTCAAGTGCCACGGCTCGCAGTGCGGTTTTTGCACGCCCGGCATCGTGATGAGTCTGGTGAACCTGGTGCAGGTCTTGCCCATGCCCAATCGCCAGCAGATCACCGATTCGCTCAGCGGCAACCTGTGCCGTTGCACCGGCTACAAGCCGATCATCGAGTCGGCCACCAAAGCCTGCGCCAAGCCTGAGGCCTTGAAACTGGACGACAGCGCCGATGTGCCCTTGCTGAAAGAAATCAAGCGTTCCAGCGTGCCCACGCTGAGCCTGGACGGCGACATCATCGTCCAGCCCGTCGTGCGCACCAAGAAGGGCAACGAGTTCGTGTCGCCCGCCACCATCGCCGAGGTGGCCGACTATCTGGTCAAGAACCCCACCACAACACTGCTGGCAGGCAGCACCGAAATCGGTCTGCAGGTGAACAAGCAGTTCAGCCGCCCCGAGCACATCATGTATTTGGGCAATGTGGCCGAGTTGCGTCAGGTGATAGAAACGTCCAGCGCCTGGCGCATTGGTGCGGCCGTGTCGCTCACGCAAGTCGAAGCGCTGGTGGCCAAGGCTTATCCCGACTTTGCCGAAGTTCTGCGCCGCTTTGGCTCACCCCCCATCCGTTCCACCGCCACCTTGGCGGGCAACATCGCCAACGGTTCACCCATTGGCGACACCATGCCTTGCCTGATGGCGCTGGGCGCCAACCTGGTGCTGCGCCGTGGCGACAAGACCCGCAAGGTGCTGCTGGACAACTTCTACACCGGCATGAAGAAAAACGTGATGGAGCCCGGCGAGTTCATCGAAGCGGTCGAGCTGCCCAAGCCCGTGGCGGGTCAGGTGTTCCGCGCCCACAAGGTGAGCAAGCGTTTTGAGCAAGACATTTCGGCCACCTGCGCCGCCATCAGCTACACGCTGAAAGACGGCAAGTTGAGCGGCGTGAAGCTCGCCTACAACGGCTTGGCCCCATCGCCTTGCCGTGCCCCCAAGCTGGAAGCCGTGCTCGAGGGCAAGTCGCCTTCGGACGTGAAAGCGGCTGACCTGGACGCGGCGATTGCCGCCAGCTTCACCGCTCGCGACGGCCTGCGCGCCACTTGGGGGTATCGCGCATTGGTGGCTCGTAACTTGGCTTTGGAATTCATCGAAGAACAGAAAGAGGTGGCTTGAATGAACGCTCCTACCGCACTCAAAAACCTGCTGCCTGTTTCGGGCGTCCAGCAAGGCACCGACATCGTTCACGAGTCCGCGCACTTGCACGTGACCGGCTCTGCCACCTACATCGACGACATCCCTGAGCACGCAGGCACTTTGTATGCCGCACTCATCTTGTCGCCCGTGGCGCATGGCGAGTTGATTGGCGACGGAATCGACCGCGCAGCGATTATGAAAGAGCACGGCGTCGTCGCGGTCTACACAGCCAAAGACATTCCTGGCGAAAACAACTGCGGCCCCATCATCCATGACGACCCGTTCTTGGCCGCTGGCAAGGTCGAGTTCATCGGCCAAGCCGTGGCGGTGGTGGTGGCGCGCGAGATGCTCTACGCCCGCGAAGCCGCCAAAAAAGCCAAGGTGCTGGTGAAAGAGCTCACGCCAGTGTTGACGATCGAAGACGCGATGGCCGCCAACAGTTTCATCATGCCGCCCAAGGGCATCACGCGCGGTGACGCCGCAGCGGCCATTGCCAACGCGCCCCACAAGATCAAAGGCAGCACCAACACCGGCCAGCAAGAACAGTTCTACTTGGAAGGCCAGATCACCTACGCGGTGCCCAAGGAAGACGGGCAGCTCACGCTGTACGTGTCGACCCAGCACCCCGACGGCAACCAGCGCGAAGCCGCGCACGCCCTGAACCTGCACACCAACGACGTGGAGGTGATTTGCCGCCGCATGGGTGGTGGCTTTGGTGGCAAAGAAGGCAACGCCAGCATCTTCAGCCAAAGCGCCGCCTTGGCCGCGCACAAACTGGGCAAGCCCGTCAAGCTGCGCGTGAACCGCGACGACGACATGACCATCACCGGCAAGCGCCACGATTTCCGCATCGACTACGAAGTGGGCTTTGACGACAGCGGCCGCGTCTTGGGCGCTGACATCACCCTCATGTCGCGCTGTGGTTACAGCACCGACTACTCGGGCCCCGTGAACGACCGTGCTTGCTTGCACATCGACAACACCTACCACCTGCCTGCGCTCAAGCTGGTGAGCCACCGCTGCAAAACCAACACGCAAAGCGCCACCGCATTCCGTGGCTTCGGCGGCCCACAAGGCATGTTCGGCATCGAGACGGTGATGGACGAGATTGCCATGACTTTGGGCAAAGACCCACTGCAAGTGCGCAAGCTCAACCTCTACAAAGACCCGGCCATCAGTGGCACGCCCGACACCATGACCACCCAATACAACCAGCTCATCGAAGACTGGGTGGGCGACAAAGTGATCGATCAGGTCGAACAAGAATCCAAATACGCCGAGCGCCGCGCCGCAGTGCAAGCCTTCAACGCCAAGAGCAAAACCCGCAAGCGCGGCATGGCGCTGGTGCCTTTGAAGTTTGGCATCAGCTTTACGGCCACGCACCTGAACCAGGGCGGCGCGCTGCTGGCGGTGTACATGGACGGCTCGGTGAGTTGCAACCACGGCGGCACAGAGATGGGCCAGGGCCTGAACACCAAGATGGCGCAGGTGTGTGCCGATGGCCTGGGCATCAGCGTGGACCATGTGCGCATCACCGCCACCGATTCGCAAAAAGTGCCCAACGCTTCGGCCACTTCGGCTTCGAGCGGTGCCGACATCAACGGCGCGGCCATCATGAACGCGACCGCGCAAATGCGCGAGCGCTTGAAGCCCGTGGCGGCGCGCATATTGGCTTGCGCTGAAGGCGATGTGACTTTCGCGAACAACGAAGTCCACGGCGGCGGCAAGTCCGTCAAGTGGGCCGACTTGACCAAGCAAGCGTACATGGAGCGTGTGGGCTTGTCGGTCACGGGTTTCTACATGACGCCCGAAATCAAATACGACTTCACCACCCTGAACGGCCGTGCTTTCTATTACTACTGCTACGGCGCTGCCGTGAGCGAAGTGGAAATCGACACCCGCACCGGCGAGTGGTGGCTCAAGGCCGTGGACATCGTGCACGATGTGGGCCGCAGCATCAACCCCGCTTTGGACAAAGGCCAAATCGAAGGCGCGTATGTGCAAGGCATGGGCTGGCTCACCATGGAAGAGTGCATTTGGGACAAAAAGGGCAAGCTGCTCACGCACGGCCCCAGCACCTACAAAATTCCAGTGGCAGGCGACATTCCTGAGCACTTCAAGGTGAGCTTGTTCGACAACGCCAACCTCAAACCCACGCCTTTCAACAGCAAGGCCACCGGCGAGCCGCCTTTGATGTTGGGTCTTTCGGCCTTCTTCGCACTGCGCGATGCGGTGGCGGCCAGCGCCGACCACAAAGCCGTGGTCTACATGGACGCCCCGGCTACGCCCGAGCGCATCTTGATGGCGTGTGAAAAAGCCAAGGCCACTGCAGGGCTGTGATGGCTTGAGCCGGATGCCTGAAGCGGTTTCAGGCATCTTGTCACTTTGATCCATCCAGCCCACAGGAGCAGGCCCATGTCAGACGATCCACGGTGCTGCGGCACTGGCACTTGCATCATCAACGCCGAAGGCCTGTGCTGGTGCGGCCAGCGTTGGGACGGCGAGAAGATGTGTTTCATGCCCGAGCCTGCGGCAGCGCAAACGAGCCCTCAAAACGCCCAGCCCAACACGCAGATCTCTCGCGCTGCGCAAGACTGACTCAGCTCAGGCATGGCCCACAGAACCTGCCCGCGTGAGGTCTTGCAAAGTTTGAAGCAGGGCACAAGGCCGCCACGTTGACCTCTTCAGTCGCCCCTGCACCATCCCCACCCGCCATGCACTGGCGAGACCCTTTCCGGGTCCGGAGTTTTCGCTTCCAGTGGCCTGCCGACCTGGCCACGTCCTGGGCTTTCGAGATGGAGTCCATCGTGCTGGGCTGGTTCATCTTGGTCGAGTCGGGCTCGGTGATGATGCTGGTGGTGTTTGGCTCCTTGCAGTACCTGGGCTCATTGGTCTCGCCCATGTTTGGCGTGGTGGGTGACAGGCTCGGTTATCGGCGCATGCTGGTCCTGTCGCGCGCCCTCTATGCGGCGCTGGCCGCCACCTTCATGCTGCTGGCCTGCTTGCAAGCCCTCACGCCCATGATCGTGTTGTTCATGGCGGCCTTGGCGGGCCTGGTGCGCCCCTCGGACATGATGATGCGCAACGCCTTGATTGCACAGACCTTGCCGCCCCGGCATTTGCTGGGCACCTTGGGCATTTCGCGCATCACCTCGGATTCGGCCCGCATCGCGGGGGCCTTGGCTGGTACGGGTGTGGTCGCCTGGCTGGGCATGACCTGGGCCTATGCCCTGATCACGGCGCTTTACACGCTCAGCTTTGTGCTCTCTCGCGGGGTGTCGGACGTGCCCGCCCCAGCCCATGACACGGTGCGCCTTTCGCCCGTGCGCGATTTGCAGCTGGCTTTTGGCTATGTGTGGACGCGCCCGGTGCTGATGGCGGCCATGGCGCTGGCGTTTTTGGTCAACCTGCTGGCCTTTCCCTTCTCTTTGGGCTTGCTGCCCTATGTGGCCAAAAACATTTACCTGACCGACCAGACGGGCCTGGGCTGGCTGGGCGCCAGCTTTGCCTTTGGGGGCCTGGTGGGCTCGGTGGTGCTCAGTTCGCACCGCTTTGCGTTTCGCGCTGCGCAAACCATGGTGCTGGCCGGGGCGGTGTGGTTTGCGGTGGATGTGCTGTTCGCCTTCAGCACACGTTTGGGCGTGGGCATGGCCTTTCTGTGGGTGGCGGGCCTGGCGCAAAGCCTGAGCATGACGCCGCTGGCCGCTGTGATGCTGCGCGCCACAGAGCCCGCCTACCGGGGCCGAGTGATGGGCATGCGCATGCTGGCCATCTGGGGTTTGCCATTGGGCTTGCTCTTGTCGGGCCCGCTGATTGACCGCTGGGGCTATGCCGCCACAGCTGGCATGTATTCGGCTTTGGGGCTGATCTTGACCGGGGCCATGGCGGTGCACTGGCGTGCGCACATTTGGGACCGCAAAGCTCCGGCCAACGCGCCCCTTTAACAGGGCTGTTTGGCTCGTGGCCCCCTGTGACGCAAGCGACAGCGCCAAATTGCGCTTGGGCGCACATTATTGGGGCACCTTGGCCCAGTGAATCACTGTCTGGCCTGCCAGCGAAAACCGACCATGACGACCTCAACTTCTTCATCTGCCCCAGCTGCTCATCCCGACGCTGACCACCCCCGTGTGGTGAGGGGTTTGCTCAACATCGCGCACGCGCTGGATCATTTGTTTTTGCTGATTTTTGCGGCGGCAGTCAGCACCATCGCGGCCGATATGGGACTGGCCCAATGGCAAGACCTCATGCCCTATGGCGCGGGGGCGTTTTTCATGTTCGGACTGGGCTCCTTGCCTGCTGGGCGGCTGGGTGATCTGTGGGGTCGCCGCAGCATGATGCTGATCTTCTTTTTGGGCATTGGCGCGGCGTCCATCCTCACGGCGTTCACACAAACGCCTTGGCAACTGGCAGCCAGCCTGACGCTGATCGGCTTTTTCGCCTCGATCTACCACCCGGTGGGCATTCCCATGCTGCTGGAGCGATCTTCCAACCCGGGGGCCACCATTGGCTTCAATGGCCTGGCGGGCAACCTGGGTGTGGCGGTGGCGGCTTTGCTCACGGGCTTTTTGATCCAGTGGCAGGGTTGGCGTGCGGCCTTTGTGGTGCCGGGTGTGTTGGCCTTGGTCTGCGGCTGGGTGTTTGCCCGCGCTTGTCCGCAAGAGCTGTCGTCGCCCGCCAAGCGCAAGGGCGGTGCCAAGGTCAGCCTGCCCGCGCCCATGCTGGCACGGGCCTTGGTGGTCATGACGGCAGCGGCCATCACCAGCAGCGTGTTGTTCAACTTCACCACCAATGGCAATGGACCTTTGATCACCGAGCGCTTCAAAGGCGTGATGGAAGACCCTGCCGCTTTGGGCTTGTTGTTGGCGCTGGTCTACGCCGTGGCATCGGTGGCCCAGGTGGTGGTGGGGCACCTGATCAACCGTTTTCCGCTCAAGCGCTTTTTCATGTTCATGGTGATGGCGCAGATTCCCATGCTGGTGCTGGCCTCTCAGGCGCAGGGCTGGTGGCTGTTTGCGGCGCTGATTGGGGTGATGGTGTTCATCTTCGGGGCGATTCCTTTCACCGATTTCATGATCGCCCGCTATGTAGACGACCGCCTGCGCTCGCGCGTGTCGGGCATGCGCCTGGGCGTGTCGTTTGCGGTCAGCTCCTTGTCGGTCTGGGCCTTGGGGCCGGTGGTCAAGGCCATGGGCTTTGGCAGCTCGCTCTTGCTGTTGGCAGGCTTTTCGGTGGCCACGACCTTGATTTTGACTTTGCTGCCTGGGGCCGCGCACGAGCAAGCGCCTGTCGGTTGAAGCGGGTAGTAGCTCAGGGCTTCAGTCCTGGCCTTCTGTGAGGGTGTCGAGCTGGAATTGGCCGCTTTGGTGCCACAGCCACACGTCGGTGTAGGTCACTTGACTGAGGTTTCTGGGGGTGGGGTAGGGTGCAGCGGCTTTGACCAGGCGTTCGATCTCGGCCATCACCTGGGGGGCATGGTTCGGTGCACGTTTCCATTTCAAGGCCTTGACCTTGCCCTGGTGGTCAATGTCCACGTCGAGAACTCCCACAGCCATCAGCATGGGGGGCAGGCGACCTTTGTAAATGCGTTGTTTGTTCAGGCCGTACAAATGGCTGGCAGCGTCCACGCGGTACTCTTTGGCACTGTGGGCGATTGATGATGCTGCCGCGCCAGAGTTCAGCGTCTCCCGCAAAGTCCCGCCTGTGTGGGTCTGGGCGGTGCTTTGGGTTTCAGGTGCAGTTGCCGTAGGGGGGGCCGTGCAGGCGTGCAGCAAAGACAAGAGCGCGGCCCACATGGCCAGTCCAGCTGCGCGTCCTGGCGCTGACGTTTTGCGTTGCAGTGTTTTCAAAACTTGATTCATGGCGGGCAGACGGTTCACCATTTTCGTTGGCATACTCTGAAGTTGGCCGCCATTGTGGCATTGACTTGCCCAACTTGGGGCACACCACGCAGTCGTAAGACCCTTGAACGGAACAACAGTGAATTGGATTGAACAAGCGCTCCAGCGGTTGAACGCAGAAATCGCCGTGGTGGTGACCGTGATGGCCACACAGGGCTCCGTTCCCCGAGGTCCGGGCACCCGCATGGTTGTTTTTGCCCAAGGCGAAGCGGGCACCATTGGGGGTGGGCATCTGGAGTTTCAAGCGCTGGCCCATGCCCGCTTGTGGCTGAGTGGTCAGACCACCCAAGCGCGGCTGCGCCAGGTGCTGGGCCCCAGTTTGGGGCAGTGCTGTGGGGGTGCGCTCGATTTGCACTTTGAGCGGGTCAGCGCCAGTGACGCGGCCCGCCTGCGTGAGCAACTGAACCCGGTTCGCATCCCGCTGGCGCTGTTTGGCGGCGGGCATGTCGGCAAAGCCTTGGTCAATGCCCTGGCCCCCTTGCCTTTTGCCGTGCGCTGGATCGACAGCCGGGATGAAATTTTCCCCACTGACGTGCCTGATGGCGTGGACTGCGAGCACTCCAACCCGGTGCAAGCCGCCGTGGCTGATCTGGCCCCCGGTAGCCGCGTGCTCATCATGAGCTTTAGCCACGCAGAAGACCTGGACGTCGTCATGGCCTGCCTCAAACGCCTGCGTGAGCAGGCCGATTTGCCCTTCGTTGGCCTGATTGGCAGCGCCACCAAATGGGCCACATTCCGCCATCGCCTCGAAGACCGGGGCTTCAGCGCCGAAGAGATCGCGCACATCACTTGCCCCATCGGGGTGGCGGGCATCACGGGCAAAGAGCCCGAAGTCATTGCTGTCGCAGTGGCGGCACAACTCTTGCAAACACTCTGAGCCACGCGCTCTGGTTTTCCCTGAGTCCATCAGGGCGGGATGTGCTGGATTCATGGGTTAAAACTGTATACACTTCGGTGCACTGGTCGCAGCGGCGCAAGAACCCTTGAGGTTCATGTTCGCGACCGAATGACCGCTCACAGGGCCCGCGGTGGTGAGCTGGTTGGAGATCCTTCATGGAAACTTATCTGCTGGACTGGGCCAATCTCTTGTTGCGATGGGTGCATGTCATCACCGCCATCGCCTGGATTGGCTCCTCGTTTTATTTCGTCTTTCTCGACAACAACCTGCAAAAACCCAACTCGCCCGACTTGCTCGAAAAAGGCGTTGGCGGTGCGATGTGGGCCGTGCATGGCGGTGGTTTTTACAACCCCCAAAAGTACATGGTGGCCCCCAAAATCATCCACACCAAACTGCACTGGTTTTATTGGGAAAGCTATTCCACCTGGCTCAGCGGTTTTGCGCTGTTCACGGTGCTCTACCTCTGGAATGCGGGCACCTTCCTGATCGACAAATCACTGATGGACTGGTCTCCGGCGGTCGCGGGTGCGGCGGCAGTGGGCTTTTTGGCCGCTTTCTGGATCGTCTACGACGTCGTCTGCCGCGTGTTCGGTTTTCGCAAAAATGGCGAGTTGATCGTGGCGGGCCTGATGATCGTGGTCATCGCTTTTGCCTCTTGGTTGGCCAACCACCTGTTTGCTGGCCGGGCTGCATTTTTGCTTGTGGGCGCAATGATCGCCACCAGCATGAGCGCCAACGTGTTTTTCTGGATCATCCCTGGCCAGCGCAAAGTCGTGGCGGCCATGACCAGCGGCGCGGCCTATGACGCCAATGCCCTGGCCATCCACGGCAAGCGCGGCAAACAGCGCAGCGTGCACAACACCTATTTCACGCTGCCCGTCATCTTTGCGATGCTGAGCAACCACTACAGCTTCTTGTACACGCACGAGCACCGTTGGGTGCTGTTGTTTGTGATGATGTTTGCCGGCGCCTTGATCCGCCAGTTCTTTGTGCAGCGCCACGGCTACCACCTGGGCCGCGCTGCCAACCCCTGGCCGTTTGCGGCTGTGGGTGTGGCGCTCTTGCTGGCGGTCATCGTGGCATTGAAGCCCGCCGCGCCTGTTGTGTCAGCCGCGCCGACTGCGCCTGTGGCTTTTGCTGAAGTCAAAACCGTTTTGGCCCAACGCTGCTACATGTGCCATGGCGAGCAAGTGCAAATGAAAAACATCCGTTTGGACAACCCGGAGTTGGTCAAACAAAACGCCCAAAACGTCTACCAGCAAATGGTGGTGACCAAACAAATGCCCATGAACAACGCCACCGGCATCACCGATGACGAACGCGCCTTGATCGGCCGTTGGTTCCAGGCGGGTGCCAAGGTGGATTGACCGTTCCTGAGCTGTTGCGGCTTGCTGGCCCCATGTGCGGGCAAGCTCGGGCGGTTTGAGATGTCGATTGGCACACGCGCTTTGCGGATGGCGCCAGCGTGTCGCCGTCCACAATCCGTGTGAATTCTTGCCGCAAGGGGTCGTCAGGGTTGGGGCTCTCGGATTAACATGAATGCCTGTTGTCATTTCGAAGGCTGAATATGTTCAAAGTCCATGCCATTGCCCCTCAACGATTGCCCGAATTGCTTCGGGTCATGCCCAAAGCCGAATTGCATATCCACATCGAGGGCTCGCTGGAGCCCGAGCTGATCTTTGCACTGGCTCAGCGCAATGGTGTGCAGCTGCCCTATGCCGATGTGGCCGCTTTGCGCAGCGCCTATGCATTTACCAACTTGCAAAGCTTTTTGGACTTGTATTACGCCGGGGCCAGCGTGTTGCTGCATGAGCAGGATTTTTACGACATGGCCTGGGCTTATTTTGAGAAAGCCGCCGCCGACCATGTGGTTCGGGCCGAGTTGTTTTTTGACCCACAAACCCACACCTCCCGGGGCGTAGCCATGGGCGCGGTGATCGAGGGCCTGCACCGTGCCTGCGTGGATGCGCAGGCCAAATGGGGCATCAGCGCGGATTTGATTTTGTGTTTCTTGCGCCATTTGTCTGAGGACGATGCGCTGACCACATTGGAAGAGGCCATGCCTTGGCGTGATCATTTCATCGGTGTGGGCTTGGACTCCAGCGAAGTGGGTCATCCGCCTGAAAAATTTGCCCGCGTGTTTGCGCGGGCCCGTGAGCAGGGCTTGCATGTGGTGGCCCATGCCGGCGAAGAAGGGCCGCCTGCTTACATCTGGAGCGCGCTTGATACGCTGCATGTCGAACGCATCGACCATGGCGTGCAGGCTATCCACGATGCGGCATTGATGAAGCGCTTGGCAGACAGCCAGGTGCCGCTGACGGTGTGCCCCCTGTCCAACCTCAAGCTTTGTGTGTTCAAAAATCTGGCCGATCACAACCTAGGCCAGATGCTCGATGCGGGTCTGTGTGTGACGATCAACTCGGATGATCCAGCCTACTTTGGCGGCTACCTGAACGACAACTACCTGCAAACCTTTGCGGCCCTGCACCTGAATGCACAACAGGCCTACAAACTGGCCGCCAATAGCATTGAGTCGAGCTTTGCACCTGAGGAAGACAAGCATCGCTGGATTCATGAACTCAAGCGGTGTTTTCAGGGGTTTGTGGAGCAGGATTGAGGGCTGTGCCTGTCAAAATTGCACGATGCTCAAGCAAGAATCCCAGCACACCGAATGGAAAGAAATCTGGCGCGGTGACTACCTGCGCTGGGTGTGTGGCTTTGCCAATGCGCAAGGCGAGCGTTTGCTGCTGAGGGTGAATGACAAAGGTCAAACTGGTCAATGGCGAGATGAGCCGCGTTGAATTGATGATCGATTTGGGTCTGAAAGACTAAAAACACTTCCACCTCCACT
Organism: Limnohabitans sp. T6-5; assembly: GCF_003063315.1. Classification (GTDB taxonomy): domain Bacteria; phylum Pseudomonadota; class Gammaproteobacteria; order Burkholderiales; family Burkholderiaceae_C; genus Limnohabitans_A. The sequence continues at coordinate 564,064 of NZ_NERV01000001.1, read as the reverse complement.
ACCAGCAAACGGCTTTGACCTTGAGCGTGCTGGAGATGTCGGTGCCCGATAAACCCCAGAGTCGTCTTCAAAAATACAGACTGACTCAAGCAGGTCGACGCTGGCTTGACCGTGGTCTGGGATAAACTCCAAACATGTTGAATACTTTTGTAGCTATTAATCTTGTGAGCATGTTCTGCGCTCAATCAGCGCGTGGCATGTCTTCATGGGTTTGTTTGCGTAAGTGGTTCAACATGATTACCACCACAACCAACGCGGCCACCTGAGTTCGCGCGGGTGGCCTTCCTGGCTGCCCCCTGGTGGATTTCCAAACAAACCAGCCCCGGCAGCTGGTTTCTACTGTTTGGAGATTTGCATGTTTCAAAATTCTTGTCCCTCTGTCTTGCCTCACGCTTGGGATTCCTCAGGCCTTGGCGCTTTGCGTGTGGGTTTGATTGGCACCGGTGTGGTCGGCTCTGGCACTTGCCAAGTGCTTGAACGCAATGCCGAATTGATTGCCCAGCGTGCCGGGCGGCGCATCCGCTTGGTCATGGCCGCAGCGCGCAACTTGCACAAGGCCGCGCAGGTGGTCGGGCCCGATGTGGCCTTGGTGCGTGACCCCTGGGTTTTGGTGAGGCACCCGGACATCGATGTGGTGGTGGAGGTCATGGGCGGTGTGGGTCTGGCCAAAGACTTGGTGCTGGAAGCCATCGCCCAAGGCAAGCATGTGGTCACGGCCAACAAGGCCTTGCTGGCCGAGCATGGGGCCGAAATTTTTGCCGCCGCAGATGCCTGTGGCGTGGTGGTGGCCTATGAAGCTGCTGTGGCGGTAAGCATCCCCATCATCAAGGCTTTGCGCGAGGGTTTGGCGGCCAACCGCATCCACGAGGTGGTGGGTGTTGTGAACGGCACGAGCAATTTCATCCTGTCCAAAATGCAGGACGAAGGCTTGGATTTTGCTGCGGCTTTGAGCCTGGCCACTGCGCTGGGTTATGCCGAGGCCGATCCGTCTTTCGATGTGGAGGGCATCGATGCCGCCCACAAAACCGCCTTGCTGGCGGCCAATGCTTTTGGGGCCGATGTGCCGTTTGGTCAGGTGCACGCGCAGGGCATCACGGCTTTGGACCCTTATGACATGGTGTGTGCCCAAGCGCTGGGCTACCGCATCAAATTGATGGGCATTGCCCGGCAAGTGGCGGATGCCATCGAGGTGCGGGTGCACCCGACCCTAGTGCCGCAGTCGCATTGGCTGGCCCAGGTGCAGGGTTCAATGAACGGCATCTGGGTGAACACCGATGCGGCAGGGCCGACCTTTCATTACGGTGCCGGTGCGGGTTCGCAGACCACGGCGTCTGCTGTGGTGGCTGACTTGATGGATGTGGCCCGTTGCGGTGCTGCGGGTGACGCCGGGCGGGCGGCGTTGCGAGTGCCGCACCGTTCTGTGAAAGCGAGTGCGGTTCGCCGCTGGCCCGTCCAACCCATTGGCCAGGTGGCCTCCAGGCATTACCTGCGGTTTGAGTGGGTGGATGACCCAGCGCTTCAAGCTGAATGGCCTAGGTGGCTGCAGGCGCATGGCGTAGAGGTGCAAGACATGTTGCAAGTGCCACACACGGATCAACCGCACCGCAAGGCTTGGGTGGCCTTGACGTCAAGCGTGCGGGGTGACGATTTGACCCGCGCTTTGGCCTTGCTGTCTCAGGGGACAGGCGGCCCCGCAGTCGCTGCAATTTATCGGGTGGAAGATTTGGCTTGAGCTGTTCTTGTGGGTGATGGATCGGCATGAGGCCCAATGAAAGGGCTGAACAAGGCCTTTATGCTCCAGTTAGAATCCCACCCCGAAGCCCGCTGCCCCGGCGGGCTTCGTTTTTTCAATCCCGGGGCCATGTAGAGGACTACCATGTATAAAAACCTCGCTGCCACGCTCGTGGCCGCCTGCTTTTTTCTTTCGGCCGCACAGGGCCAAATCTCAGCACAAACACCCAAACCATCCCCCGAGCCTATCAAGGCAGGTTTTGTTTATGTCTCGCCCATCACCGAGGCGGGCTGGACCAAGCAGCACGACGAGGGCCGCAAGGCGGTTGAGCGGGCTTTGGGCGATCAGGTCAAGACCACCTTTGTGGCCGATGTGGCGGAGGGCGCTGACGCGGAGCGCGTGATCCGCGATCTGGCCCAACAGGGCAACCAGATCATCTTCACGCCCAGCTTTGGTTACATGGAGCCCACGCTCAAGGTGGCCAAAGAGTTTCCAAATGTGAAGTTCGAGTCGGTCACCGGTTTCAAAACGGCCCCCAACGTGGCCGCGTCCAACGCCCGCTATTACGAAGGCCGCTATTTGGCAGGCATCGCCGCTGGGCGCATGACGAAGTCCAACGTGGCCGGTTATGTGGCGGGTTTCCCGATCCCCGAGGTGCTGCAAGGCATCAATGCCTTCACGCTTGGGATGCGCTCGGTCAACCCAAAAGCCACTGTCAAAGTGGTCTGGCTCAACGCCTGGTTTGACCCACCGAAAGAGCGCGAAGCGGCCATGGCATTGTTCAACCAGGATGTGGATGTGATCGCGTTCCACACCGGCTCCACCGCGGTGATGGCGGCGGCGCAAGAGCGCGGCAAGATGGCCGTGGCTTACCACTCGGACATGCGCAAGATCGGGCCGGATGCCCAAATCATCGCCGTGACCCACCAGTGGGGCGATTACTACACCGCACGCGTCAAGGCGGCCATGAATGGCACCTGGACTTCAGGCAGCGTGTGGGGCGGTGTCAAGGAAGGCATGATCCGCGTGGGCGACTTTGGCTCCAAGGTGCCCAAGAAGGTTCAGGATGAAATTGCAGCCAAGCAAAAGGCTGTCGGATCGGGCCAATTGCGGCCGTTCGCTGGCCCGATCTCGGACAACGAAGGCAAACTGGTTTTGCCCGCAGGCCAAAGCCTGAGCGATGCCCAGATCCTGAACATGAACTACTTGGTGCAGGGCGTGGTGGGGCGCATCAGCCGCTGATCACACGGCTTGGCGCCTGACGGGTGGTGCTGGTCGTCTCCAGCCAGGGGTTGGCGGAGACCCTAAAATAAGAAGATTTGACTTAAAGGCACACCATGAGCATCAAGAGCGACAAATGGATCCGCCGCATGGCCGAAGAGCACGGGATGATCGAGCCCTTTGAGCCCGGCCAGATCCGTCAAAACGCGGCCGGTCAGAAAATCGTGAGCTACGGCACCAGCAGTTACGGCTACGACATCCGCTGCGCGCCCGAGTTCAAGGTGTTCACCAACATCTACAGCACGGTGGTGGACCCAAAAAACTTCGATGAGCGCAGCTTTGTGGACATCGAAGGCGATGTCTGCATCATCCCGCCCAACAGTTTCGCACTGGCGCGCACGGTCGAATATTTCCGCATTCCGCGCAATGTGCTGACCATTTGCCTGGGCAAAAGCACCTACGCCCGTTGCGGCATCATCGTCAACGTGACACCTTTTGAGCCCGAGTGGGAGGGCTACGTGACCCTTGAATTCAGCAACACCACGCCCCTCCCCGCCAAGATTTATGCAGGCGAGGGTTGTGCCCAAGTGTTGTTCCTGGAGAGCGACGAAGTGTGCGAAACCAGCTACAAAGACCGGGGCGGCAAGTATCAGGGCCAGGTCGGTGTCACGCTGCCCAAAACCTGAGGTCCAAAACCCGTTTTTTGGCCTGTCAGCCCAAAATGCGACAATAGCGGGTTAATGACCGACTCTTTTTCCAATTTATCGCTGGCGCCCACGCTGGCACGAGCCGTAGCCGAAATGGGCTACGAATCCATGACCCCTATCCAGGCCCAAGCCATTCCGGTGGTGTTGACAGGCCAGGATGTCATGGGCGCAGCCCAAACAGGCACAGGCAAGACGGCGGCGTTTTCGTTGCCTTTGCTGCAGCGCCTGCTCAAGCATGAAAACCCCTCTACCTCGCCCGCCCGCCATCCGGTGCGCGCTTTGGTGCTGCTTCCCACGCGTGAGCTGGCCGACCAAGTGGCCCAACAAATCAAGATGTACGCCAAGTACACCCAGCTGCGCAGCGCGGTGGTGTTTGGCGGCATGGACATGAAGCCCCAGACGCTGGAGCTGAAAAAAGGCGTTGAGGTGCTGGTGGCCACGCCAGGCCGTTTGTTGGACCATATCGAAGCCAAAAACGCGGTGCTCAACCAAGTCGAATATGTGGTGCTGGACGAAGCCGACCGCATGCTGGACATCGGCTTTTTGCCCGACTTGCAGCGCATCTTGAGCTATCTGCCCAAGCAACGCACCACGCTGCTGTTCTCTGCCACTTTCTCGCCTGAAATCAAGCGACTGGCTGGCAGCTACCTGCAAAACCCCATCACCATCGAAGTAGCCCGTCCCAACGAGACCGCCTCCACGGTGGAGCAGCGTTTTTACGCCGCGCAAGACGACGACAAGCGCCGCGTGATCCGCAAAGTGCTGGACGACCGGGGCATCAAGCAGGCGTTCATCTTTGTGAACAGCAAGCTCGGCTGCGGCCGCTTGGCCCGTTCGCTGGAGCGTGAAGGCCTGCGCACTGCCGCTTTGCACGGCGACAAGAGCCAGGACGAGCGCCTGAAAGCGCTTGAAGCCTTCAAACAAGGCGAGGTCGATTTACTGGTGTGTACCGATGTGGCCGCACGCGGTCTGGACATCAAGGATGTGCCTGCGGTGTTCAACTTCGATGTGCCTTTCAACGCCGAAGACTACGTGCACCGCATTGGCCGCACCGGCCGCGCCGGGGCTTCCGGCTTGGCCGTGACTTTGGTCAGTCCTTCCGACACGCGTTTGGTGGGTGACATTGAAAAGCTGATCAAGAAAAAGCTGGAGGTCGAAACCCTGCAACTGGACACACGGCCCGCAGCCCCTTCCGCAGGAAAATGGGGCGAGCGCCCCGAAGACAGGCCCCGTGCGCGCCCCTACGAAGGCCGTCGCCGCGAAGAGTTTGATCCGCGTGATGCACTCGAATCTCCGCGTCGTGGGGGCTTCCGGCCCGCGCCGGTCAGCCGTGATCCGTTTTTTGAAAAACCCTACGAGGCCCCGCAAACCGATGTGGCGCCCAGCTGGGAGCCCAGCGGCCCCAAGCCCGTGCGCTCGTCAATTTCGGCCAACATCAAGCCCAAGCGCAAGGTGGCAGCCTTGTTCAAATCGGGCGATTGATCTTTTGGCGGAGCTCCGGGGCATGGTCTTTACCCGGGCTTCAAGAAACTGACTTGAGGCGCTGTCAAAATCGGCACATGCGCTCTCAAATTTTGCCCACCATTCCCCGCGTCGTTCGGCCTGCCTCCTGGACTTTGACGCCCGTATCTCGTTTGTTGTTGGCCGCCAGTTGCGGGGCCACGTTTTTTCCGAGCTGGGCGCAGGCACAAACGGCTCAACCAAGTACCCCCGCCACCGATCTGGGCCGGATTGAAATCCGCGGCAACCGCGACAACGACACGGAAGTTCGCCGTGAGTCCACCGCTGCCAAGATCGTGATTGGTCGTGAAGAAATCGAAAAACAAGGCGATGCCACCCTGGGTGAGGTGCTCAAGCGTCTGCCTGGCGTGACCCTTGGTGGGGCACCTGGGCGGGGTGGGGCGATCCGCATGCGTGGCCTGGGCGGCGGTTATACCCAGATCCTGATGGACGGCGAGCGTGTGCCGCCGGGCTTTTCCATTGATTCGCTCACGCCTGAGCAGGTCGAGAAGATCGAAATCATGCGGGCACCCACAGCCGAAACGGGAGCCCGTGCGATTGCAGGCACCATCAACATCGTTTTGCGTGAGGGGCAAAAGGCCAACCCCGATGATTTGAAGATCACACGCACCCAGGAGCATGGCGAGGGCTCGTCTCAAGTCAATTGGGTGCACAACCTCAAGACCGAGCCCCTGGGGGGCACCTTCACTTTGTCGGCCATGGACCAGTACCGCCCCGACGAGAGCCACACGCTGACCGAGACCGATACAGGCGATGAGCGTCAAAAAGATGTCAAGGCTGTCGGGCATCGAAAGGCGATTCACGCCAATGCCCGTTTGCAATGGCGCGGCGAGCAGGGCAAAACCCTGACGCTCACGCCTTTTCTGATCTATTCGGAGTACGAGGCGCTGGGGCAGATCCAGTCGCGGCAGTTGTCGGGGCCTTCGGTGCTGCTGTCTGACAGTGCCAACACCAGAAACCGCAGCATATTTTCCATGGGGCGTTTGAATGGTCAGTGGGCGCAGCGCCTCTCGGCCGATGACCGTCTGGAAGTGCGTTTCGGGGTGGGGCAGTCCAAATACGATTACCGTTTCGACCAGACCGGTGCGACCACGCCTTTGTTGCTCAATACCTTTGAGACACAAAATTTTGTGGACAAGTCCTACAGCCTGAACGGCAAATGGACCCGCGCCATGGAAAACGGCCACCAGGTCGTCAGCGGGCTGGAGCTGGAAGGCGTGCGACGTGTGGAGGCGGCCAATGCCGCAGTATCGGAGGACGGCGGCGATTTGCAGGCGCGCACCTTCCGCTGGGCTGGCTACACGCAGGACGAATTCAAAATCAACCCCAATTGGTCAGCCCATGGTGGCTTGCGCTACGAGTCGATCTTGACCGAGGGCACCAACGAGCAGGGCTTCAAGTCCAACCACAGTGCGGTTTTGACGCCCTTGCTGCATGCAGTCTGGAAGCCCGATGCCGACAAGCGCGACCAGGTGCGCATGAGCCTGACGCGCAGCTACAAAACGCCCACGCTCTACAACCTGGTGGCGCGCTATGTGCCTTCGCGTGAGCCCAACAGCCCGACCCGACCCGATCGCGTGGGTAACCCCGATTTGCGTCCAGAGTTGGCTACGGGCGTGGATGTGGCTTTTGAGCGTTATCTGGCCAGCGGCGGTGTTTTGAGTGCCAATGTGTTTCGCCGCAACATCAGCGATTTGATCCGTTACACCACGGCGCTGAACACCAGCACCAACAAATGGGTCTCCACGCCCATGAATGTGGGCGATGCCGTGACGCAAGGCCTGGAGTTGGAGGCCAAGTTCCGCCTCGACCAGGCCTGGACGGACGCCTTGCCAATCGACATTCGCAGCAATGTGAGTTTTTTCCATTCCAAAGTGTTGCAGGTGCCAGGCCCCAATAACCGGCTCGATCAGCAACCGAGCATGACCGCCAACTTCGGCGGCGATTACCGCTTGCGCAGCTTGCCCTTGACGCTGGGGGGCAACTTCAATTGGAACCCCGATTACGACACCCGCCGCAGTGATCAGCAATGGGCCTATCAGGGCACCAAGCAAGTGCTGGATGTGTATGCCTTGTGGAAAGTGTCTGCCGCGACAGGTCTGCGCCTGACGGTGAGTAACCTCACGCCGCGTGACTACATCACCGGCACGAGCTATATCGGACACAGTGTGTCCGAGGTGGCCCGCACCACCACGCCCAATTGGCGCATGGTCCAGCTGCGCCTGGAAATGAAAATTTGACAGCGCTGCGGGCAGTGTCTTTGTGACTGTCTCGCATTGGGCAGGCAGGCTGCAGGCGATGTGACAAGATGGCGGACCGACTTTTCAGGAGACTTTTCATGGCCCTCAAAGACGCCGCCTGGCATGACCGCATGTACAACAACCGTGCACTGGTGCCGGATTTTGCGGACCACTTTGCGCATTGGATGAACGCCTCGGCCCAGGCCCGTGAAGCCCTTGAGTGCACACTCGACGTGCCTTACGGGGACGGGCCGAAGGAAACGCTGGACATCTTCCCTGCAAAGAAAAAAGACGCGCCTGTGGTGATATTCATTCACGGCGGCTACTGGCGCAGCCTGGACAAAGCAGACCATTCTTTTGTGGCCCCCGCATTGCATGACATGGGTGCTTGCACGGTGGTTGTCAATTACGCACTTTGCCCAGGCACTGAAGAGCAGCCCGTCACCGTGCCCGACATCGCCTTGCAGATGGCCAAAGCCACGGCTTGGGTCTGGCGGCACATTGCGCAATACGGCGGTGATCGCGACAACATCACTGTCATCGGGCATTCGGCAGGCGGCCATTTGGCGGTCATGTTGCTGGCGTGCAACTGGAAGGCCGTGGGCCGAGATTTGCCAGCAGGCCTGGTGCGCAAGGCCCTGTCAATCTCCGGCCTGTTTGATTTGGAACCGGTGCGCAAAACGCCTTTTGTACAGGCGGATTTGCGCATCACCCCCGCCCATGTGCGCATGGCCAGCCCTGCCAGATGGCAGCGCCCTCGCAAAGGCGTTCTTTACACGGTGGTGGGTGCTGACGAGAGCCCGGAATTTTTGCGGCACAACCGCTTGATTCATCAAGCCTGGGGGCCGAAGACGGTTCCGGTGTGTGAAGACTTGCCGGGCCAGAACCACTTCAGCGTGGTCACCGAATTGACCAAACCTGGCAGCCGATTGAACACCTTGGCGGGTGAATTGATCCGTCTTTGAAAAAATCACGCCCTGGCTGAAGCTACCGACTAACTGGACAGTCTTGTAGGTCGGCACCTTCAGCTCCGACGTTTTTGGCTTTGGCGCAGGCCCATGTCGGGGCTGAAGCCGCCGACCTACGGGTATCGCCTTGGAGGTCGGTACCTTCAAGTCCGACGTTTGTCGTCAACGCATGCCGATCTTGACATCGCCAAAAATGCCAGCGGCCTCGCGGGGCAGGCAGCGCCAATAGGCTGACTGGGCCTTCACCTGGCCGCCCAGTGCGGCGGCGGCTTCCCAGCCCCAGCGGGGCTTGTACAGGAAGGCCCTGGCCAAGGCCACCAGGTCGGCATCACCGCGCTGCAACACGGCTTCGGCCTGTGCTGGCTCGGTGATCATGCCTACGGCAAAGGTGGTCAGCCCCGAGCGTTCCTTGACGGCTTTGGCCAGGTGCACTTGGTATTCGGGGCCGACCGGGATTTTTTGCAGGGGCGACACCCCGCCGGACGAAATGTGCACAAATTGCGCACCGGCCTGCTTGATCTGGGCGGCCAGTTCGCATGTTTCGTCAATCGTCCAGCCGCCCTCGACCCAGTCGGTGCCCGAGATGCGGATGCCCAGCGTGCCGCTGAAGGCTTGGCGCACGTCATAGAACACCTCCATCACAAAGCGGATGCGGTTCTCAAAGCTGCCGCCGTAGGCGTCGGTGCGCTGGTTGGACAGGGGTGACAGGAACTGGTGCAGCAGGTAGCCGTGCGCAGCGTGCAGCTCCAGCGCCTCGATGCCCATGGCTTGCGCTTGCTTGGCGGTGTAGATGAAATCCTTTTTGACCTTCTCCAAATCGGCCAGCGACATGGCGGTTGGCGGAGCTTCTTGCGGCAAATGGGGCAGGGCGCTGGGGGCCAGCGGCTGCCAACCGCCGTTTTGCGGCTTGATCAGCATGCCGCCGTTCCAAGGCTCGGCGCTCGACGCTTTGCGCCCTGCATGGCTGACCTGGATGCACACAGGCATCTGAGGCGCCAGCCGCCGGGCGCGTTGGAGCTTGTCGCTCAAGGCTTGCGCCGTGGCGTCGTCCCACAGGCCCAGGCAGCCAGGGCTGATGCGGCCTTCGGGCGAGATGGCCGTGGCCTCCAGGGTCAGCATGCCCGCGCCGCTGTTGAGCAGGTTGGTCCAGTGCGTCAGGTGCCAGTCGTTGGCTTGGCCGTCAATCGCTGAGTACTGGCACATGGGCGCGATCACTATGCGGTTGGGCAAGGTGAGCGGGCCAGCTGGTGCTTCGAAGGTGAAAGGCGTGAAAAGCAGGCTCATGAAATGGGTCGTCGCGGTTTGTAGAAGCTTGGCGCACGATATCGTCCGAGTTCGGCATCTTATGGAAAACCGAGCCGAACGTTATCCGTTGGGTGACAACCGCCCCCGCTGTGGGGATTTACCCTTGTGGGAGCGACGCCCACGTCGCGAAAAGCCTTGCGCACCACCACCCATCGCCCCGAGGGCGGGGCTCCCACAAAAATGGGGCGCAGTACCCATGTGGGAGCGACGCCCCCGTCGCGAAGGTTTTCAGAATTCAGCCGTATGCCCGCATGGCAAAAGCATCCCAAACCGCCCATTCGCTGGGCAGCGGCGCTGCCAAACGCAACTGCTGCCCGCTGACCGGGTGCGGCAATTCCAAGCTTTCAGCGTGTAGCCAGAGCCGCTGCAGCCCAAGTAACTCAGCCACCGCCCGGTTGAGCGGCCCCTTGCCGTGCGTCGCGTCGCCAATGATGGGGTGGGCGATGTGCTTCATGTGGCGGCGCAGCTGGTGGCGACGGCCCGTCAGGGGTTGGAGCTGCACTTCGGCCCAGCGCAGGCTGGCAAAGTCGCCCTGTGCAATGGGCAGCTCGCCCCGGCGCAGCGTGGTGTAGCGCGTTTGGGCGGGCTGGATTTCTTCGCGCTCGGTGCGCATGTCGTCGGGCATGCGCTTCAAGGGGTGGTCAATCAGGCCTTCGTCCAAGGGCCAGCCGCGCACGATGGCGCGGTACTCCTTGTGCAGGCCATCGCCGGTTTCAAAAGCCTGCCCCAGCGTGCGGGCCACCTCGGCACTCAGGGCAAACACCAGCACGCCACTGGTGCCTTTGTCCAAGCGGTGCACGGGCCAGACGTGTTGCCCGATTTGGTCGCGCAGGGTTTGCAGCACAAAGCGGGTTTCACCCTTGTCGAGCGGCGTGCGATGCACCAACCAGCCGGCGGGTTTGTTGACGATGGCGAGATAATCGTCCAGGTAAAGGATGTCGAGCATGTTGTTCTTATTGTCACCCGCCAAATCTCTGGATTACGAAACCCCCGCCGCAGGCGTGCCCCACACGCTGCCCCAGTTCGTGCCGCAATCGCAGGCCCTGATCGAGGTGCTGCGCCAGAAGTCGCCCCAGCAAATCGCCGAGCTGATGGACTTGTCCGACGCGCTGTCGGCCCTGAACGTGGCCCGCTACGAAGCCTGGACGCCCAAGTTCACCGCCAAGAACGCCAAGCAAGCCGTGCTGGCCTTCAATGGCGATGTGTATGAAGGCCTGGACGCCAAGACCTTGTCAGCGCAAGACCTGGAGTGGGCGCAAACCCATGTGGGCATTTTGAGTGGCTTGTACGGCGTGCTGCGCCCGCTGGACTGGATGCAGCCCTACCGCCTGGAAATGGGCACCACGCTGCAAACCGACAAGGGCAGCAACCTCTACAAGTTCTGGGGGCCGCAAATTGCCGAGTACCTGAACGCCCAGCTGGCCAAAGACAAAACCCCGGTCATCGTTAACCTGGCATCGCAGGAGTACTTCAAGTCGGTGGACCGCAAAACCCTCAAGGCACGGGTGATTGAATGCGTGTTTGAAGACTTCAAGGGTGGCAAATACAAGATCATCAGCTTCAACGCCAAGCGTGCGCGGGGCTTGATGGCGCGCTATGCCATCCAAAACAAGATCACCCACCCCGAAGGCCTGCTGGGTTTTGATCTGGAAGGCTACGCCTACGACCCCCAGGTGTCCGAGCCGGACCGACTCGTTTTCCGTCGCAAGGTGCAAGCATGAATTCGCCAGAACAATCGCAGTTGGGCAAATCCAGCGCCTATGTGGACCAGTATGACGCGGGTTTGCTGTTCCCCATTCCCCGTGCCACCAAGCGTGCAGAGATCGGTGTCACCGGTCAGCCCGTGTTTTTTGGGGCCGACTTGTGGACCGCGTTTGAGCTGTCATGGCTCAATACCAAGGGTAAGCCGCAAGTGGCGCTGGCGCACATCACCGTGCCCGCCGAGAGCACACACATTGTGGAAAGCAAATCCTTCAAGCTCTACCTCAACAGCTTCAACAACACCCGCTTGGAAAGCGCTGACGCAGTGCGCGACATGATTCGCCGCGACATCAGCGCCGCCATCTGGCACGGCGGCGCGGTGCAAGCCAGCGTGGGCGTGAAGCTGCTGCTGCAGGAACAGTTTGACGCCGAACCTGTGCACGAACTCGACGGCTTGAACCTGGACCGCATGGACATTGAGTGCACGCGTTACGAGCCCGCGCCGGACCTGCTGAGCGCCAACGCCGAAGAACTGCCCGTGACCGAAACCCTGGTCAGCCACTTGCTCAAAAGCAATTGCCTGGTCACCGGCCAGCCCGACTGGGGCAGCGTGCAAATCACCTACAGCGGCCCGCAGATCGAGCAAGCGGGCTTGCTGCAATACATCGTGAGCTTTCGCAACCACAACGAGTTCCATGAGCAATGTGTCGAACGCATCTTCATGGACATCTGGACCCGCTGCCAACCCACTCAGCTCACGGTGTACGCTCGCTACACCCGCCGCGGCGGGCTGGACATCAACCCGTGGCGCACCAGCGCGCCGGGCAAGTTGCCACCCAATGTGCGCACGGCGCGGCAGTGAATTGGGACTCATGGTCACGGGACAGCATTTGAGCAAGTTTGGCATCGGTGTCATGACACCACGGCAATTTTTTCAAGGAGCCTGATATGGGAACTCAAAGCAATTACGCACTGCGTTTGCCGCTGTCACTGAAGGCAGGGGCAGAACAAGTAGCCCGTGAAGACGGCACAACCTTGAACCAATTCATTGTGAGTGCCGTGGCAGAAAAGCTATCGGCCATGAAAACGGCCGACTACTTTGCTCAACGTGCCCAACGTGGCGATGTGAATGCCGCACTGGCATTCTTAAGCCGTCAAGGCGGGCAAGCGCCTGAAGAGCAGGACGTGTTGTCTTCTTGAGGCCTGCAACGCCTAGCCGCCCACCTCACCGCACTCATCACCCCGTTCCCCAACATGTCCCCCACCACCCGCCGCGTGCTTCAGGCCCTTTTGTACGAGGCCATTGCCATCGCCGTGGTCGGGCCGGTGTTGAGTCTGGCCTTTGACAAGTCGCCTGCCTCCACATTCGGCCTGGCGGTTGTGTTGTCGAGCATTGCACTGACGTGGAATTACGCCTTCAACTGGCTCTTTGAGCGCTGGGAGTCGCGCCAATCCGTGCGCGGCCGTTCCTTGGTCAGGCGGCTGGCCCACGGGGCCGGTTTTGAAGGTGGCTTGGTGATCATTCTTTTGCCCGTCATGTCGCTGTGGCTGGACATTACGCTCACCGCTGCCCTGGTCGCCAACCTGGGTCTGCTGGCGTTCTTTTTCTTTTATGCCATCGCCTTCACCTGGTGCTTCGACCGGGTCTTTGGCTTGCCCGCATCTGCGCAGGCGGGCGATTAAAACCGGGGCTGATGATCCGATTTTCCTTCTATTCATATCATAAATTGATATGATTAATCCATGAAATCATATCAGCGCTGGATTTGGCAGTTGCCTGAGTGGCCAGCACTGGCGTTTGACGCTCAAAGGGTCCAGGGCCTCTTGGCTGTGGCAAGAAACGCCCAAGGGGTTCTTTTGGGCAAAGCCGAGGCGATCGGCTTGGAAGGGCTGCAGCCCCACATCCGCGACTCGCTGACGCAAGAGGCATTGACCACCTCTGCCATTGAAGGCGAAAAGCTGGACCCTGAAAGCGTTCGCTCCTCCGTGGCCCGGCGCTTGGGGCTGGACACGTCTGGTGCCCCCGTGCGCGAAGGCAGGCGCAACATCGAGGGACTGATCGATGTGCTGCAAGACGCCACCCTCAACACCGACGCACCCTTGACGCTGGAGCGGCTGTGCAGCTGGCACGCGGCGCTTTTCCCGACTGGGTTTTCGGGCATGCAGCGCATTGATGTGGGTGCAATGCGTTCTGTGCCCATGGAGATCGTCAGCGGGGCCGTGGACCACAGCAAGGTGCATTACGCCGCGCCCCCTGCTGAAGGCCTGGCTAGCCAAGTGGACGCTTTTTTGACTTGGTTCAACCAAACCCAGCCTAAGGTGGGGCCGCAGCCCATGGACGGCCTGGTGCGTGCCGCTGTCTCGCATCTGTGGTTCGAGACGCTGCACCCGTTTGACGATGGCAATGGGCGCCTAGGTCGGGCCATCTTGCAACTGGCAATGGGCCAAGACATGGGGCAGCCTGGGCGCATCGTGACGCTTTCGCGGCAAATCGAGTCCTGCAAAGACCGGTATTACAGCGAGCTGGAGCGAGCGCAGCGTTCCAAAAGCATGGACGTGACGGCATGGGTCGAATGGATGCTGGAACAAGTCACGCTGGCCAGTGAGTTCGCCAACCGCACCATCGATTCGGCCATTCAGCGCATTCGGTTTCAGGTCCAAATGGCATCGGTATCGCTCAATGAGCGTCAGCAAAAAACCATGAAGAAGCTGCTGGACGCTGGCCCCAAAGGTTACGAAGGCGGCATGACAACGCGCAAACACGAACGCATCGCACAAACCTCCACACCCACGGCAGCCCGTGACCTGATTGAGCTGGAACGGCTTGGGCTGCTCACCCGGTACGGTGACGGTCGCTCAACACGTTATTACCCATCCATTGAAGGCTGGGCCGAGGACGAAGCCAAGTTGGGCAAAGCCAGCGGGAAAGCTGATGGTGCGGCTGATTGAACAATCAAGACCCAACCCCCATCGCACATCTTTCTGTTGAACGTGAGTTGCGCCATGTGTGTGCGCTCATGCAGCTGGAGCAACAGGAAGACCATGCGCAGTTCAAACTCAAAAACGCCAGTGCCAGCATCAAAGAGCGCCGTCGGCGTGGCCTGACTTGGTACCCCGTCACCATCACCCAAGAAGACATCGGTTTTGGGGGCAAGGTGGTGCTGGAGCTGGAGCGCCCGGCGCATCGGCAAGACCTGCATTTGTTCCAGGTGGGGGCGGCTGCGGCGCTGTTCAGCAATGCGCCCGGCTACTCGGGGCCAGACAGGCCCGTGGTGAGCGGCGTGGTCACCCGCGTGCGGCGCAACAAGCTGCTGTTGGCCACCACCAAAGAAGCGCTGCCCGACTGGGTGCTGGACGGCAGCAGCCTCAACGGAAGCACCCCAAACGGCAGCACGCTGGGCATTGACCTGACCTTTGACGAGGTCAGCTACCGCGAGATGAACCAGGCCCTGAGCGCGGTCATGGCCGCACACGGCAACCGCTTGGCCGAACTGCGCGACGTGTTGCTGGGCGCCCGGCAGGCAACTTTTCGCGAGCCCCAAGCCGACGACCTGTATTACCCCAGTGCGCTCAACGACTCGCAGCTGGCGGCGGTGCGCCATGTGGTCACGGCGCAAGACGTGGCCATCATCCATGGCCCGCCCGGCACGGGCAAAACCACCACGCTGGTGCAAGCCATTTTGGAAACCATCCGGCGCGAACGGCGCGTGCTGGTGTGCGCCCCCTCCAACACCGCCGTGGACCTGCTGACCGAAAAGCTGGCCGAGCGCGGTGTGAACGTGATCCGCATGGGCAACCCCAGCCGCGTGTCGGACCTGCTGCTCAAGCACACGCTCGACGCCGGTGTGATGGCCCACCCCAGTTACGCCAAGATGCACGCGATGCGCCAAACCGCTGAGCAGCACCGAGACACCGCCAGTGAACTGGCCAAAGAAGGCGTTCGCAACTTTGGTTTTGAGGGGCGACAGCACCGCCAACAGCTGCGTGAAGAAGCGCGCACGCTGCGCCAAGCCGCCGACGATTTGGAGCGCTTCATGACCGAGGACGTGCTCGAATCGGTGCAGGTCATCACCTGCACGCTGGTGGGCGCCAGCCACCGCCACATGCGCCACCTGAGCTTTGAGACCGTCTTCATTGACGAAGCCGCCCAGGCCCTGGAGCCGGGTTGCTGGATACCCATTGCAAAGGGCCAGCGCATTGTGTTGGCGGGCGACCACCACCAGCTGCCGCCCACCGTGAAAAGCGAACAAGCCGCCCGCGAAGGCCTGCGCGAAACCCTGTTTGAAAAGTGCATCCAGCGCCAACCCAACACGGCCCGCATGCTCACCACGCAATACCGCATGCACGAGCAGATCATGGGCTTCAGCTCTGAGAAGTTCTATGGTGGCCAACTGGTGCCGCACCCCAGCGTGCGCTACGCGGGCCTGGAGGCTTATGACCTGCGCTTTGCACCCGACCTGCCGGTGGAATTCATCGACACGGCGGGCTGTGGTTATCAAGAAGTGGCCATACCTGAGAGCCGTTCAACCGCCAACCCCGAAGAAGCCCACTTGCTGCTGGAGCGCTTGGCGCAGCTGCTGGCGCCCTACGACGCCGCTGAACACGACGAACGCCAACACACCCCGCTGAGCATCGGCGTCATTGCACCGTACCGCGCCCAAATCAACTATTTAAAAGACGCCATCGAAGACAGCGAAGTGCTCAATTGTTTGCTGCTGCAACGCAGGCTCAGCGTGGGCACCGTCGATTCGTTTCAGGGCCAAGAGCGCGACATCATTGCCATCACCTTGACGCGCAGCAACCCCCAAGGCGAGATCGGCTTCCTGTCTGACATCCGCCGCATGAACGTGGGCATGACCCGCGCACGGCGCAAGCTGCTGCTGGTGGGTGATTCGTCCACGCTTTGCATGCATCCGTTTTTTGGGGAATTGTTGGCTTATGTGAAGGGGGTGGGGGGCTATCGAACGGCGCTTGAGATGGTTAAACAGGGCTGAAACAGTCGTGCTGCGATGCCTTAGACCTAAATCGCTGCGCGCTTGCGCACGGTGGGTTTCGCCTTGGTGTTAACGGTGCTTTGAGTTTCAACGTATGAATCCAGCAAGCGGCGGATCATGCGCTGGTACTGGGTGTGGTGCTTGGACGCCTCAGA
This sequence comes from Limnohabitans sp. T6-5, assembly GCF_003063315.1. Taxonomy (GTDB): domain Bacteria; phylum Pseudomonadota; class Gammaproteobacteria; order Burkholderiales; family Burkholderiaceae_C; genus Limnohabitans_A. The sequence goes on along the minus strand of NZ_NERV01000001.1, from coordinate 547,520 downwards.
CTTGAAAAACTCCACGCTGCTCTTGCTCAGGGCCAGCGTGACTTTCACGCCATCTTCCTTGAATGCCAACTCGGCAGGTGACGGCAGAAAATCCGCGACCACCTCAACATCGCCCATGGGCTCATCCGTGTAAACGATCTTCTTTTTCATAAATTGCCTTTCCTTTACGCCAATAGCCTGCCCCAATGATTCGAATGACTTTGCGCCTGTAGGTGAAGCGCACGGTCAAGATGCCTCCACCTGCTTTGCCGATACAGTAAAAACGCTCTTCGGATTCACTGTGCGCCAAGTCTTTGGCGATCACGCGGTGCGGATCAGTGAATGCGGCTTGCGCGTCCCGGAATGACACCTGATGCTTGGCCTGGTTTTCAGCATCCTTGTTGTCATCCCATTCGAATTGAGCTGCGGTCATGGTTCATCGTAGCATTAAGCCATAAAAATATCCATACGTTTGTATGGCTAATATTCGACTGCTGCTGAGTTTGCCCCTGCAACGCCGACTTAGCGTGGGCACCGTCGAATCGTTTCAGGGCCAAGAGCGCGACATCATGGCCATCACCTTGACGCGCAGCAACCCTCAAGGCGAGATCGGCTTCTTGTCCGACATCCGCCGCATGAACGTGGGCATGACCCGTGTACGGCGCAAGCTGCTGCTGGTGGGTGATTCGTCTACGCTTTGCAGGCATCCGTTTTTTGTGGAGTTACTGGCTTATGTGAAGGGGGGTGGGGGGCTACCGTTCGGCGCGTGAGGTGGCCTATTGATCTGGCCCGATGAAGTTTGCAGGTCGACTTCAATCTCGCATCTTGTAGGAGCCAGCCCTGCTGGCGATTGGATGCTTGTGGATCACAGACTTTTCGCTTGCAGGGCAAGCTCCCACAAAATCCTCCCAACTGGCAACACACGGTTCAGACTTCATCGGGCCGAATCTATAAATTGGTGCCTGCTTGAGCGCTGTTTGCCGTCAGGGGCTTGCAGCGCAAGGGGGGTGCAAGTTGTACCCCAGTTGGCAACTAGGCCGCTGCCCGTGATCGGCGGGCAGCACCTGCGCGCTTGTTGAGGGTGACTTCACCTCCCAAGTGGTCGATCACCACTGACGGGCGATCAGGAAACTTGGCCACCAGTTCCAGCTTGCCGCCCATGCTTTCCACATAGTGGCGCATCGTTGAAAGCAGCATGTCGCTGCGCTTTTCCAAGCGAGAAATGGTGTCCTGACGCACCCCCAAGGCGGCAGCCATTTGCTCTTGTGTTTGCTGAGCTGCATGGCGAAGGTCTTTGAGTGTCGCCAATTCCATGGCCCGATCCTCCACCCGTTTTTTCCGATCTTTGGGCAGCGCAGCCATCACGTCATCGAGTTTTCTTGCCATTTTTGGACTCCTTGGTTGATTGACTCAAAGTGCCCAGATGATCGTCGTAACGCGCATCGGCCACCGTGAGTAAGCGCTTGTAAAACCTGCGTTGATCTGCCCCCACCTTTATCTCCACCCACAAGCAAGATGGCTTGTCGGCGGGGATCGAAGGCAAAGGCCACTCGCCAAACCTGACCATTCCAGGAAAACCGAAGTTCCTTCATGTTACTGTGTCGTGAACCCTTCAGGGTATCGACGGTAGGTCGCCCCAAATCAGGTCCAAACGTCGCCAGCAACTTGGCATGTGCCAAGAGTTCGTCTTGAAGCTCCTCGACCAAAGCTTCGAACTCAGCGTCGAAGGCATCGTGAAACAGAACAGTCCAAGTCATTGCAAAATTATGGACTTAAAGACATATTGAGTCAAATCCATCTTGAGCGACAAACAGAACTTTGACGCGCAGCAACACCCAAGGCGAGATCGGCTTCTTGTCTGAAATCCGCCGGGCCGTCAGTGTCAACCCGTGACAAAACGTCAAAGGTAGAACCACCGAACGTTACCAGCCAGCCCCAATTCAGGACTAACATGCCGCCCTGAACGTCAAGGAAAGCATCTTGGAAATCACCCCCATTCGCACAGAAAAAGATCACCGCGCAGCATTGCGCGTGGTGTCATCGCTGGTGGACCAAGACCCATCGTCTGACTCACCCGAAGGTGAACGCCTGGATGTGCTCTCAAGCTTGATTGAGGCTTATGAGGGCAAACACCATGCGATGGATTCGCCAGACAAAGGAGGAATCGGCGTGAAAAACCTGAAAGACGTGAAAGCCGAACGGCTGGCTAACCCCGCCGTTCGCCAAGCCTATGACGCACAAGCACCCGAGTTTGAGCTGGCCCGTGAACTGATTGGAAAACCCATCCAAGGATGACGGGGATGAGGCTGGGTGTCTTCAGTGGCGATAACTCGCCGCAACACCCGTGGTTGTGGGCATGCGTTCGGCCGCCAGAACATGCACTTGGCCGCCTAATTTCTCAACCAACGTACCCAGGTCGTCCAACACATCGTCGACCCTGGGGTAGCCGAGTTCGGAATAGTCGATGCGGCCTGTTGTGCCGTCGATGCGCCCGGCGACCAGGCGACCGGCTTCGATCAACAAGGTGCCTACGCGCCCGGCTGTGGCCGCATGCGCCACATCGGCCAGGTTGTCGCTGCCCAGCCCCTTCGCTTTGGCTGCGGCGTAATCGTCGCACCAAGCGCTTTGTTGGGCCTGTTGTGCCGGGGCGGCCACTGCCCAGGCGCGTTGCTGCAACTCGGTGGGGCTCATGTTCTCGGGGTTGATGAGCAGGCCCTGCTTCATCAGCCGCGGATTGTGGCTGATGGCCTGAAACAGGTGGTGGTGTTCAGGCAACGCGGCCAGCATGAGGGGCAAGCCCGAGACGTCGGAGTGGTGCGCCTGCACTGCCCGATCCACCGCCCGGAAAAAGCGCTCCACCTCGCTGTCCATGCCGTCTTTCTTGCCGCCTTGCCCGTGGTGCATGGCCGAATGGCCAGTGCCCACGCCACCATACGATGACACCGAGCTGTGCGCCGTTTGTTGGCGGTCGCTGCTCGTGTCGCTTGAAGAGCGCGGAACCTCTGACGCCAAGCTCAAAGCCTCCAGGCTGTCGCGGTTGCCCTCGAACAGTTGCACCTTGTTCAAGCTCAAAGCCAACACTTGGTAACGCTCATTCGATTGCAAAAATTGCCGCAAAGGTTGGGTGTGAAAGCTGTCGGCCACCACCGCCAAGTCGGCCACCGGTCTGGGCAAAACGTAGATGCGGAAAAAATCAGTCGCCCCCATCACCACCAGCCCGTCGAGCGTGTGCTCCCAAAACGCGTGGTCGTTTTCCAAGGCCTCAAATGGCGCGATGAGGGCGCGTAGGGCATCGGGCGCTTGGTGGTGCAGGGATGTCTTCAGTGCGCCAACCAGATGGCGAAAACGGACCGGGTCTTGCTGGTTATCGGGGTGACTGCGGTGGGTGCCCATGTACAGAGACAGGCAGGGCCGGGCGTGCAACCCAGCAAGTTCCTCTAGGCTGGCGCTGGTCACGTTGAGTGGGGTGTGACGAGCTTGCATGCAAATCCCTTTTTGTTGGCGTTGACACCATGACGGCGAGACCTGGCCCCATGGGCAGTGCGCTGACAGCGCCGCAGAGCGCGGCGCCCGGGGCCTGGGCTCAAGCCAAGGTTTGCATGCAGTCTGTGTTGTCAGCCCTGCACAGTCTGTACTTCAGCGAACGGTCTAGCGCTGTGCCTGTGCTGTGGGGGCGCGTGCCGTGGTGTGCATGGAGTCTTTAACGGCTGCGTGAACAGCTGCTGCAACGCAGGCTCAGCGTGGGCACCGTCGATTCGTTTCAGGGCCAAGAGCGCGACATCATTGCCATCACCTTGACACGCAGCAACCCCCAAGGCGAGATTGGCTTCCTGTCTGACATCCGCCGCATGAACGTGGGCATGACCCGCGCACGGCGCGTCAGGCGGGCAATCAGAATTGAATCGGTGATCGCTATAGTGCAGAAGACGGCACGCGAGTTTTTCTTAAAGGGCATGGTCTGTTCACCCGTTACTGAGCCTGACGCCCGACATGGATTCACTCGTAGATGAAAGGATGGTTTGAGAACGATGCCAAGTTGGAAAAGCCTAAGAGCATTCACACCCCTAGCGCCCCCTTGGACGAAAAGGCCAGTATCGGTGAGGGCTTGCATTTCAGCAGCACCTCGTTGTACCCACTCGCTATGCCGCTGACCCCCAAAGCTAAGCGGGTGTGCGTGGCATAAGGGCAGCGTAGGAAGGCGTGTAGGGGGCACTTTGAGGGGATAGGTTGTCAATTTGATGCCCATGCCATTTAGGAATGGGTTTGCTCAGCTGGATTTGCTTGACTCAACTCGCCTATGACTGTCGTCTTGAGGGTGGTTGGCGTCATTCAATAACCAATGTAAACATTAATATTGCTACTCATTTATACGCCTTCTAGGCGTTCAAATAGTTTAAATATGATTTCATCTGTCACTTTGTTTGGTAAATCATCTCCAAAATCTTGGTATTTCTTGAATGAAATTCCAACGATGTCATTAGGGATTCCAACAATTGGCGTGTTATCAAGGTATATGGGAATGATTGCAGCCTCGGCGACACGCGGAGAAAAGCATTCTCTCTCAAAGGATGGCCATATTTTTTCTGCATGATATTTGTCGAGTAGGCAAACAACAAACCTAGATTTCTCACCAAAAATGCTTGCAAAACTTTTTTGCCATGCTTTACCTAAGAAATTTGCCTCGAACCACTCATCATAGAAAACTGCACAGTCTAATGATTGAAGTTGTGTCGCGATAATTTCAGCTAAAACTCTATTTTCGCCGGCAAAAGAAATTGCAAAATCAAAGTCATATTCCTTTTGACCAGCCCGAAAGCCGCATTCTCCGCGAATATCATCCCACTTTAGATGCTTGATGTAGTAAAAAAGGGCAGGGTCCTCGATTGCGAATATTTTTGTTTCTGGATTATAGTAAAAATATTGATCGCAGAGAGGTTTTGATTCGATTAGATTTGAAAGTCGCTTCTCTTTGATATTGTTTATACTCCCTCGAACTTCTTCATTTGCGTTTGCAAGCTCAGTTATGTCGACTATTGAGCTATTTTGTTCGCCTACACATTTCAGTAGCTTAAGGTATGGGTCATTTGTAGCTCTGAAGCGTTTACCTCTGCAGAACTCTTTGACGGCTGCCTGATAAGCATGTTCCAGCTTTTGCACAATGCGCGTTCGTAACTCATCTGGTTTCCATTCAACTCGACGAGATGCTTGTTGAGTCTGGATAACGTTATTGCTTAAGCAGATGGACTGGCAAGCTTGCTGTGTTAGCCAATAATCGCCACGTGTTTCTCTGAAAATACCTTCATGATTTTGAATGGAAATCGAAAGCTTTGCCTCGCCTTTTTTAATTAATTCAGTTGTTGATTCAATTGAAGCAGGTTCTATGCGATGAATTCCGCATCTTTTTGCAATGTCGTGGACAAGTTGAATAAGCTCGCTGCCAACACGATTAATTCCAATAATAATAATTTTAGGGTGTGTGTCATCATCGTATTCTTCAGCAGAAATTTTTATGATATCCCCAATTTTAGCCTGCAGTGCACTTTCTAATCGATGAAAGTCATCGAGTACAAATCGTCCTTTGGGTGCGTTGTTTGCAATTTCAATAATTCTTGGCATATCTTTGCTTTTGCGCGCAGAAAGATATTCAAAACCTGCGCCAGGCAGTGCATCTTCAAGAATCTTCTTGACTGCTGTGGTCTTCCCAGTTCCTGACTGCCCTTCTACGATAACAGGCTTTCCTGGATTTCGGATATCCACAAGCAACTCTCCGAAATTCGGTGGTTTCACAAATGTGAACTCTGGTACGCCTTCTGTGCGGAATACTTCCTCTACAAGGTGATTCATTTGGCTTTCCTTATCTAGTGAGTGAGTTTTTGGTTGCATATAATTTATTATGAAAATATTTGTGAAATTTTGATATTTTATTTGGTGTATTTATACAAATAAATAATTTGGATTTTTTTAATTAATAACTGGGGAAATGAGTCGTTAAATCCGACTGTCTCACTGGCTATTGCGTGATTTCTTGAGGTTTAATTACTATTAATGGTATTTATTTTGGATTGAACTCATGACTGTTGAATATGACCCTCATGCACGGCGGCGAGGCTATTGGTTAGGTGCATGACAGCAATCGCTGCCAAGAGGCCACTCGCTTAAATGCGCCGACTTTCGGCGTTGGTTCAATCTGGTCATATTTTTAAATGTGTGTGGCATTGGTTTTTCGTGTTTTTTTGATGGCTGACGCAGGCAGCAAGCTGGTGATGCGTTGGTACAGATCGAACAGGAAGCCGACGCGTTCGGCGTCGGAGGCGTAGGACTTTTTGCCGCCGCTGGGTTGGTAGGCGGCGTCTACGGCGGTGTCTAGTTTTTGGTGGGCTTTGAGCAGGGCCGGGGGCATGGTCAGTGGGTCGTAGAGGTCGGCCAGTGACGAGCTTGCGAATTGGGCGCGGGCGTCGAGCACGCATTGGGCGGCTTGTTCGATGGCGGTGCGGTGTTTTTCGCTGAGTGGCTCGCCAGCGAAGCCGGGCCAAGGGAATGTGTTGTAGGTCAGTTTGACCGAATAGCGAATATCACTTTTTAGACGTCCAGCCGTCACATCGACCCAAGCCCTGTGCATGAGGCTTGATAAGACTCCGAATTCGTAAAGTGATGCGTTTGGAATCAGTTGAAGGTCGTTTGCCGCGACTACGGTTGAGGGTAAATAACCCAGCGGTAAATATCTTCTATTTTCAGATGAGGTACGAGGAATTGCCAGGTAATTTCCATCGATCGGCTGTCGATCTTCTGTGAACCATGTAGGTGTTGCAGCTTTTTGGCGAGTCGCTAATTTTTCGCTCACTTCCCGCATCTTTTGTACTGCGCGTACCCTGAGTAAAACTTCGGGCATGGCTCTAAGAATATGGGGCGGGCAATCCTTTAACCAAAGGCAATAGCGCAACTCATTCCTTAGAAAACCTACCCCACCAAGATACGGCCGCAACCATGCTTCTGCTGCAGGCTCTTTTTCTATCAGTGCGTTTTTTTCTGCTGGTTCTAGGATGAGATTTCCACCATCAGCCGGGATGCTGCCATTGACGATTTCTGTCACCGAACAAATGGGGCGCATCGTCGCACTTGCGATAACGTCTGGGCCATCGATCAAATACGGATTGATGTTCTTTGCAGGCACGGCCAAGGCCGTGCCCTTGATGTCTTCGTATTCGAAGATCGTTTTATCGACCTGATCCTTCAAGCCGAAGCCCACGATCACGCAATGCACGGCTGCTTTGCCTCTGGCTTCATTGCTCCAGTTGAATGTGCGATGGGCAAATTGAATGCGAATGCCTTGGCTCAACATCCAGCCCCACAGCACGCCAACTTGTTCGCCTTGGGTGATGCTGTTGGTTGATACAAATGCACTGCGGCAGGCAGGGGCGCAGTTCATGTAGCGTGCGGCTTTGACATACCAAGCCGCCACAAAGTCGAGCAAGCCAGCGTTGTCGATGCCTTCAAACACAAGGCGTGTGTCTTCACGTTGCGCATCGTCCATGAACTTGGCACCCACAAACGGCGGATTGCCCAACACATAACTGCACCGCTCCGCAGGCAGCACCTCGTGCCAGTCCAGCCGCAGCGCGTTGGCGTGGCGTATTTGCGGTGAGCTTTTGAGCGGGATGCGGGCAAAGTACAGACCAAACTCCACGCTCACGCGCAGGTTCATTTGGTGGTCCACCAGCCACAGGGCCACTTGGGCAATTTGTGCCGGAAACTCTTCGATCTCGATGCCAAAGAATTGGTCCACGTTCACGCCGATCAGGCCGTGCACGTCCACCGTCAGCTGGCCTTTGTGGGCGCTCAGTTCGTGGTCGGCCCGCAGCACTTTCAGCTCCAGCTCGCGCAGTTCGCGGTAGCTGATGACCAAGAAGTTGCCGCACCCACAGGCCGGGTCAAAAAACGTCAGCTGGCGCAGTTTTTTGTGAAACTCAAACAGCTTGTTGCGGTGGCCTTTCACACGCTCAAACTCGGCGTGCAGCTCGTCTAGAAACAGGGGCTTGATCAGCTTGAGGATGTTGGCCTCAGACGTGTAGTGCGCGCCCAGGTTGCGGCGGGCCTTCTCGTCCATGATGCTTTGGAACAAGCTGCCAAAAATCGCCGGGCTGATGGCCGACCAGTCGAGCGCACAGGCGTCCAGCAGGGCTTCGCGCATGGCGGTGCTGAAGTCGGCCATGGGCAGGGTTTCTTCAAACAGGCGGCCGTTGATGTAGGCAAACTGGCCCAGCTGTTCGTCGATGTTTTTGCTGCGCTGGCTCTCGTGCGTGTTGAGCACCTGAAACAGTTGCCCCAGGCGCGGCCCCAGGTCTGAGCCGTCGGGCGCGGTGCGTTCTTCCACAAAGTCTCTGAACGATTGCGCAGGCTGAAAGATGCCCGTGTCATCGGCAAACAAACAAAACAGCAGGCGCACCAGCAGCACCTCGAGCGCGTGGCCGCTGTAGCCGCTGGCCTTCAGGGCGTCGTGCAGGCGGCCCATGCGTTCGGCGGCCTTGATGTTGACCGGGTCTTCCGAACGGATGTCTTGCACCTTGTAGCCCGCCAGCAGGCCAAAGAGCTTGACGTGTTTGTGCAGGTGCTTGAGTTCAAACTCGGCCGTTTCGCCCGTGGCCAGGCGTCGCACCCGAAAGCGGGCAAAGTCGCACACCACCACCAGCTGGGGCAGGTCGCGCTCGGGCAGGTTGTGCAGGTAGCCAATGGCCTGGTCCACCGCGTCGTCCAGGCTTTTGCCGCGCGACTTGTGCTCCACCAACAGCACGCCGGGCCAAAACAGGTCCACAAAGCCTTGTGCGCCGCCGAGCTTTTTGACGTTCAGCTCAAAGGTGGCAACGCGTTTGTTGGTGATGCCAAAGATTTCAAAGAAATCGATCCAAAAGGGCTTGGCCTGGCTGTCCTCGTTGCAGGCGTCGGCCCAGGTTTTGCTGAAAAGCAATGCCCTGGATTTGATTTCGTTCCAATTAAGACCCATTTTGTGCTCATAAAGTGAGCTGGGATCGTAACTGAAAGTATTCGGATTTTTGCTTGTAGTAGCTCTGGGGGTGTAACTTATGGGTCTATGGCGGGGGGGCGGGTCAATGGCGGCTGAATGGGGGGGGCGCACCACTTGGATCTATGCAAAGCATTTCCTACCGTGTCTTCACGTATGGCACGCGCCTTGGGGCTGGTTAGCATTTGTCTCTTCCCCTTGTCACTGACCGAGCCTTCAACATCACCATGCGACTCACAACCCCTGCTTTGCTGGCAACAAGTTTGCTCACGGCCTGCGCCATGCCCCAAACGCCTTTGGGTGCTGACTCCATTGCCGTGGTCGCGGCTGGCAGTTTGCGTGAAGCGATGACCGACATTGCCAGCGCCCATGAAGCTCATACCGGTCAAAAATTGAGCTTGTCTTTTGCCGCCTCTGGCCTGCTTCGTGAGCGCATCGAAAAGGGGGAAGCGGCCCAGGTTTTTGCGTCTGCCGACATGGGGCATCCTCAGAGGCTGGCTGACGCTGGCAGTTGGAGCCCGCCCCGCGTGTTTGTGCGCAATCAACTTTGTGCGCTCACCCAATCCCATCTCAATTTGACGCCTGAGCGTTTACTGGGTGCTTTGCTCGATCCAGCCATCCGCTTGGGCACCAGCACGCCCAAGGCCGATCCGGCGGGTGACTATGCTTGGGCACTGTTTCGCAAAGCCGATGCGCTGAGCGCAGGCGCTTACGCCACGCTGGACCGCAAGGCTTTGCAGTTGACCGGCGGCCCCACATCGCCCAAACCCCCGGCAGGTCGCGGTGCCTACGCTTGGGTCATGGACCAGGGGCAAGCCGACATTTTTCTGACCTATTGCACGAATGCGGTGGCAGCACAACAAGAGGTGCCGCGCTTGAAGATCGTGGCCGTGCCGCCGCAGTTGCAGGTCTTCGCGGACTATGGCCTCACCGTGCGCCGTGGTGCCCACCCCGCTGCACAGGCCTTTGCCGACGCCCTGCTGGCGCCCAGCGCACAGGCCGTCTTTGCACGCTTTGGCTTCGGCAGCCCTTGATTTTTTGAGTTTGTGAGGTCGGTGGCTTACTGACTTGGCTGACTTTTGAAGGCCGAATGGTTTCATTCGTCGTCGAAGGGCAGGTCGCCTCTCAAAAAAGTACTTTTGCTGGTTCGCGGGGGAGCAGCCAAAAACAGGCCGTTGTGGGCATCGCCCATCAAAGAACGCCCCTGCAATGCCTGACCCAGCTGCTGGCCCAAGGCTGTACGTTGGAATGCGATCAAGCAATTACCCATTTTTATCTGGAAAAAGATAATTCATTTTTTTGGGTCTAAGCCAGCTCGACAACGCGAACATCGAAAGTCACTTTGAGCCAATTTCTGATGGCGTCGAAGATGGCGGCCAGGTTGTCCATACTGGGGTTGCCTTTGGGTGAAAGCATGCGGTGCAGACTCTTGCTGGGTTTGTGGGTCAGTTCGGCCAAGCCTTCAAACCCGACGGTGGCGTTGACCAGATCGCGCAGGATCAACCGCGCTGAATTGGGCTCACCGCTCAAAAACAGTGTGGCCGCTTCGTCGAGCAATGCTTTGGCAAAAGCCGGATCACGCTGCACGCGTTCAACCACGGTTTGCCTGAAATCACGCGTCAAGGTCATGTTGACTTTCCTTTTTTGTTCGAAGCCAAAGCTTTCTTTTTGGCTTTACTTGGGCCGCCGCTAAATGTCTAAATGGTAACGCTTATGTTACTTATCTTGGTCATCATCTGTGCCTCCCTTTTTTTCAGTCAGTGTAGGAAGCGTTGGGCGTGGTGACAAGCGTTGAAGTCTTCAAGTCCGTGCAGAGCAGAAAGCCGCTAATGGCCTATGGATGATTTGCCAAATTGGCGCGATAATTTATAATCGCGCCAATCATGTCAGACTTCAGCCATCAACTTTTGACCGCCATTCAGGCTCAGCCAAATGGCTTATCGCTTGCGCAAGCTTGTGCTGTATGGCCCGATGTGCCGCGCCGCAGCTTGCAAAGGGCCTTGGCGCAAGCGGTGGCTGATGGCAAAATCGCGCCAATTGGCAAGGCTCGGGCCACCCGATATGTGGCTAATTCATCAATCGCGCCAAAAGTTCAGGCTTACGCTTTGCCCAATTCAGTGGGTTTGTCAGAGTCGTCCGTCTGGCGCGCCGAGGAAGAACTCTCTACGGGTCAGTGGCCCTTGTCGCCCGACAGCAAAGACATCCGGGCTTATCTGGCCAAGCCCTGGAGCACGCGCCAACCGGTGGGTTACCAGTCTGAGTTTTTGCAGGTCTACCAGCCCAACGTCACGTTTTATCTGCCCCAGCCTGTGCGGGCGCAGTTGCACCGCATGGGCCGCACCGGGCCGGGGCCGCAACCGGCGGGCACTTATGGCCGTGCCGTGCTCGACCGTTTGCTGATTGACTTGTCTTGGGCCTCCAGCCACTTGGAGGGCAACACTTACACACGCCTGGACACCCGCGCCCTGATCGCGCACGGCCAGCAGGCCCAAGGCCACGGCGTGACCGAGACGCAGATGATCCTGAACCATAAAGCCGCCATCGAGCTGCTCATGGACAACGTGGCCGCACCCCAGTTCAGCCGTTATTTGCTGATGAACCTGCACAGTGCTTTGTCAGAAAACCTGCTCGAAAGCCCCGAGGACGAAGGCCGCTTGCGGCTGCATCCGGTGCAGATTGGGCAAAGCCCATATCAGCCGCCGTCGGGCCAGTCGCTCATCGGCACCTTGCTGGATGAAGCGCTGGCCAAATTCAACGCCATCGAAGACCCGTTTGAGCAGTCGTTTTTTGCCATGGTGCACCTGCCGTATTTGCAGCCTTTTGCCGACTGCAACAAACGCACGTCGCGCCTGCTGGCCAACTGGCCGCTGCTGCGGGCCAACCTGTGCCCGCTGACGTTTTTGGGTGTGTCGCAGGACTGGTACACCGCCTCGGTGCTGGGTGTTTACGAGATGAGGCGCGTGGAGCTGCTGCGCGACTTGTTCATGTGGGCCTATGAGCGCTCGACCAAGGAATATTTGACGGCCAAGTCCAGCGTGGTCGAGCCCGATGTGCTGCGCCTGACTTACCGCGACGCCATTCGCCACATCGTCAAAGCCGTGGTGCAAAACCCCGAGCAAGACCCGCTGGCGCTGGTGGCCACCCAAGTGGATTTGGCCGCGCCAGGCCCGGATCGTGAAAACGTTCGGGCCTTGGTCATGCAAGAGTTGCGCCGTTTGCACGAAGGCGTGTTGGCCCGCTATGGTTTGCGCCCGCAAGAGCTGGAGCGCTGGCGCAGCATTCAGGGGTGATTTGTCGCTGCGCGAAGTGATGCTTGTCGGGGTCTGCGACCGCCGACCTACGAACACCGCTTCCCCATTGCACATCGCGGCCATTGCGACCAACGTCGGGGTTTACGACCGTTGGCCTACGGATGCGTTGTATTTGTAGGTCGGCACTCGAAGAGTCCGACATAGATGCCCGATCAACCCCATAGCCCGCTCCGATCGTTCGTGCCATTTCAAACAAACGTCGGGGTCTCCGACCACCGACCTACGAACACCGCTTCCTCATTGAACATCGCGCCCATTGCGACCAACGTCGGGGTTTTCGACCGCTGACCTGCGGATGCGCTGTATTTGTAGGTCCGGCACTCGAAGAGTCCGACATGGATGCCTGATCAACCCCAAAGCCCGCTCCGATCGTTCGTGCCATTTCAAACAAATGTCGGGGTCTCCGACCACCGACCTACGAACACCGCTTCCCCATTGCACATCGCGGCCATTGCGACCAACGTCGGGGTTTTCGACCGCTGACCTACGGATGCGCTGTATTTGTAGGTCGGCACTCGAAGAGTCCGACATGGCTACCCGATCAACCCCCAAGCCCGCTCCGATCGTTCGTGCCATTTCAAACAAACGTCGGGGTCTCCGACCACCGACCTACGAGCACCGCTTCCCCATTGCCCATCGCGGCCATTGCGACCAACGTCGGGGTATTCGACCACCGACCTACGAACACCGCTTCCCCATTGCCCATCGCGGCCATTGCGACCAACGGCGGGGTTTTCGACCGCTGACCTACGGATGCGCTGTATTTGTAGGTCGGCACTCGAAGAGTCCGACATGGCGGTGGTGAGACGAAAACGCCCGCCCGTCAACTGTTCAAGCCTTCCAAAACATTCACCGTGTTCACCCCCACCTCTTCGACGGCGTAGCCGCCTTCAAAGGTCAACACCGTGGGCAGCCCCAGTTGCGCGATGGCGCGGCCCAACTCAACGTAATCCGCACTGCGCAACTTGAAGCCCGAGATCGGGTCGCCCTCAAACGTGTCCAGCCCCAGCGGCACCACCAGCGCCTGCGGCGCAAAGTCGCTCGCCGCCTGCATGGCGGTTTGCAGCGTTGCCCACCAGACTTCAAACCCGGTGCCGCGTGGCAGCGGCAGGTTGAGGTTGAAGCCCTCGCCAGCCCCCGCGCCGCGCTCGTCGGCATGGCCCAAAAAGAAGGGGTATTCGGTGCGCGGATCGCCGTGGATGGACGCGGTGAACACATCGCTGCGCTCGTAAAAGATAGTTTGTGTGCCGTTGCCGTGGTGGTAGTCCACATCGAGCACGGCCACGCGCTGCAACCCGCCGTCGCGCAGGGCTTGCGCGGCCACGGCGGCGTTGTTGATGAAGCAATAGCCGCCCATGTAGTTGGGCCCCGCATGGTGGCCCGGCGGGCGGGTCAGGGCCAAGGCAAAGCGCTCGCCACCCAGCACCGCTTGCGCGGCAGCCAGGGCGCAAGCAGCACCCCCGCGCGCTGCGGCCCAGCTGCCTGACATCAAGGGCGTGCCCGAGTCAAACGCGTACTGCCCCAGCCGCGCCGCAAAGTTGAGCGGCGGCACATCGGTGCGAAAGCCGTGCCGGGCGGCCAGCGGCCAGACCGAGGGCAGGGCGTCCACCGCCGCATTGGCCGGGTCCAGCGCCACCCAGTCGCGCCACGCCCGAGCCAGAAATGCCAAATAGTCCGGCGCATGCACGCGGGCCATGGCGGCGTTCACATCCGCCGCTGCATCGGGGGTCAGCAACTGCCCCACAGGGCGGCGTTGCAGTTCATCCAGCACATAGCGCAAACGGTCGGGCACTTCATGGCAATCAACCAAGCGGCCCCGAAACATTTCCTGGCGGCCTGCGTGTTGGGCGTGGTGGGTGTTATGGAAGATTTTCATGGGCTTGAGTCTTGTTTGGGCTCCAGTGTGCCAGTGCCCAAAGAAGGCAAACCGCTGTTTGCCTTGACAGGGTTGGAAATTATGAGCAGACTAGATGACTGACTAGTTTAGGGGGCGGAAATGCACACATGGCCAGTACAAGACGCGAAAGCGCGGTTCAGTGAGTTTTTGGATGCGTGCCTGGTCGAGGGGCCGCAAATGGTCACCCGACGTGGCGCTGAAGCTGCCGTGTTGGTGCCCGTGCAGGAGTGGCGGCGTATGCAGTCGGCAGCTCGACCTTCGCTGAAGCAACTGCTGCTCTCAGACCAAGCCCGCACCGATTTGATCGTGCCGCCACGAGGGCAAGCCAAACGTCGACCTGTGGAGCCGATGCTGTGACGCAGCGTTATCTGCTGGACACCAATGTGGTGTCTGAGTTGCGCAAGCCGCGTCCGCATGGGGGCGTTGTGGCTTGGCTGGAGTCGCTGGATGACGCTCAGCTTTACGTGTCGGCGGTCACGCTGGGGGAAATTCAAGCGGGCATCGAGCTGACACGGGAACAGGACCCCGACAAGGCCCAGCAAATTGAAGACTGGTTGGCCTTGGTGGCGAGCGCTTACAACGTCTTGCCCATGGACGCGGCAGCCTTCACGGCTTGGGCGAAATTAATGCACCGCAAGTCAGACACGCTCTATGAAGACGCCATGATTGCCTCCACCGCGAAAGTGCATGGACTGACGGTTGCCACTCGGAATGTGGCGGACTTTCAGGCGCTGGGGTTTGAGGTCTTCAACCCGTTTGCCCCGGTTTAATCCAATTCTTTGCACGGGGCTTGGCTAAGCCTTCAACCAAATTCCCGAAACCCCTTGAGCGCAGGCAGTGGCGCGAAGTTTGCCTCGCGTTTTTGCTGAAACGCGCTGATCGCCTCGCGCACGTTGGCGTTGCTCCAGATCGCGCCTTGCAGCCAGCCCATGTGGCGCAGGCTGTCTTCGGTGCTGTGGTCGCGGGCGTAGTGCAGCACTTGCTTGGTGCCCCAGATGGCCACGGGCGGTTTGCTGGCGATTTCTTTGGCGGCTTGCAGGGCGGCGGCCACGGTGGCTTCGTGGGTGGGCAGCACTTCGTTCACCAGGCCGTGGGTCAGCGCTTTGTCGGCACTCAGGCGGCGGCCGGTGTAGGCCAGTTCTTTGACCAGCGCCATGGGCAGCAGCTTGGGCAGGCGCTGCAGGGTGCCCACGTCGGCCACCATGCCGATGTTGATTTCCTGGATGCAAAAGAACGCGTCGGCCGAGGCATAACGCATGCAGCATGCCGTGACCATGTCCACCGCGCCGCCAATGCAGCCGCCGTGAATGGCCGCGATCACCGGGATGCGCAGTTCTTCAAGCAGGGTGAAGGTGTGCTGCATGTCGGTCAGCAGGTCGTACACAGCCGAGCGGCCTTCGGCGCTGGTGTCGTCCATTTGGATGGCGCTGCCAAAAGTCTGCAGGTCCATACCCGCGCTGAAGTGTTTGCCCGTGCTGGAAATCACCAGCGCCCGGGCGGTGCCCGCTTTGTGGATGTCGGTCAGCACCTCGTGCAGCTCGCGCCAGAAGGTGGGGTGCATGGTGTTCATCGCCTCGGGGCGGTTCATCACCAGGTGGGCAACGTGGCCCTCAGTCGTCAGGGAAAAACAGTTCAGCTTGTTCATGGTTTGTCTCCTTTTGGGGCACTGTAGCGGCTGGCCAATGCCGTTGCTGTCACGGCTTTGACCGCCTGCTGATCGTTAACAACTCGTTGGATCGACCAAATTAATGCTGGCAGGTGCTTTGAAAATTCATGGCCACCGGAATTTTCCGACAGATTCTGGTATTTGTGACGTTCGTTTTCGTAGACGATCGGAATAGGAGTGCCAGTACGTGCCGTCGTCTTTTTTGAAATAAATATTGATTTCAAATTCAAAAACACCATTCCTTGTGATGCCATGGTTGTTTGTTATTTCAAGTATTTTGGCGCCTGAAAAATCTTTATTTTGTTGTATGGAAAATAATAATTTGTTCTTTTCTTTGTTAACTATTTGGTTGTGTTTAATTATTTGTTTTTTGGATTGCCTATAAAAAACTTGCAAGCCTGCTCCTAATGAGAGCCATAAAATATAAATTATCAGGTCGAAAATAGAATAATAATTTTTTAATGATCTACCTTTTGTGTAATCTTGAATGGTAATATTGTTCGCGATGATTTTCAAGGTTTTTTCATTTCTGGGTGAGGGGAAGTTCCACTCTTCTTTAATTATTTTTATGGAAATGCCTTTGATTTTTTCGCGTGGAATGAAATCTGAAAGGCAAGGGGTTATTTGGGTTATTATTTGGTGATCAATGGTTTCTATTTCAACCGGGCCAGTCCAGTAGTATTTGGATTTTTTACACCAATCGGCTTTGCTAACAATCCCTTCAATAATTGGCAATTGCTCTATTGGGGTGAAACCATATTGATGGAGCATAAATTCATGATAGGCCTTTTCAAACACAAAGGCCAAGATGAAAAGGTTGCAGGCAACAATAAATATTTTTGTATTTCGAATTTGTGAGCGAAGGGGGGTCATGTTCAGCTAAAAAGTTGATCTTGATATTGTTGGGTAGTTGGTGAATCAGCCTTTTCAATTAATGTTCCCACCCGCACGCCCAGCAACCGAATGCGGCGTGTCAGGTCCACGCGTTTGAGGCACTGCCCCGCGATTTGCCGGATTTGTTTGGCATCGGCGGTGTAACCGGGCAAAGACTGGTCCCGTGTCACCGCTTGAAAGTTGTCGTACCGCAGCTTGATGCCGATGGTTTTGCCTTCGTAGCCTTTGCGCTGCAAATCGGCAGCCACCTGTTCGCACAGCCGGGTGAAGACCGCACCCAGCTCGGCGCGGTCGCGCACGGCGTGCAGGTCGCGCTCAAAGGTGGTTTCGCGGCTCATGCTGACGGGTTCGCTCTCGGTTTCCAGCGGGCGGTCGTCACGGCCCCAAGAGGCTTCGTGCAGCCAAGCGCCGTAGCTTTTGCCAAAGTTTTGCATCAGCCAGTGCTGTTCGCGTGCGGCCAGGTCGCCGATGGTGTGGATGCCAAAGCCCTTGAGCTTTTCATCGGCCTTGGGCCCCACGCCGTTGATCTTGCGGCAGGCCAACGGCCAGATCAGGGTTTGCAGGTCGGCCTCGTGCACGATCGAGATGCCGTTGGGCTTGTTGAACTCGCTGGCCATTTTGGCAATGAGTTTGTTGGGCGCCACGCCAATCGAGCAAGTCAGGCCTGTGGCGTCAAAAATGCTTTTCTGAATCAAGCGCGCCAGCACTCGACCGCCTTCGCGCTGGCCGCCGGGCACATCGGTGAAGTCGATGTAAACCTCGTCCACTCCCCGGTCCTGCATGACGGGAGCGATGTCGAGGATGATGCTTTTGAAGGTGCGAGAAAAGTGCCGGTAGCGCTCAAAGTCCACCGGCAACAAGAGGGCCTGCGGACACAGCTTGGCGGCTTTCATCAGGCCCATGGCCGAGCCGATGCCGAATTGCCGCGCCGCATAGGTGGCGGTGGTGATCACGCCGCGCCCGGTGTAGCCCTCAATGCGCGGAAAGAAATCCACCGGAATCCGGTCCAGCCGCTCGGCAAAGGTCTCTTCGGACCATTCGCCATCCGGGTAAGCCGCTTGCAGCTTGCCCAGCAGGTCGTCTTCTTTGCGGCGGCCACCGCCAATGACCACCGGCAAGCCCTTGAGCTGCGGGTAGCGCAGCAACTCACAAGACGCGTAAAACGCGTCCATGTCGAGGTGGGCAATGCGGCGGGTCAGGGAGGAGGAAGGGGCGGATTCGGTCACCCTTGGAGCATAGCTTGAGCCCAAGGCCCCTCACGCACAGCGAGAGGCCCCAGCGCTGCTTTTATGCCGTGGGAAAAGTGCCCGGCAACAAGATGTTGGTGTTGACGTTCTGGATGTTGGTGTGGCCGCAAAAAGCCATGGTCACGTCCAGCTCTTTGTGGATGATCTGCAGCGCTTTGCTCACGCCTTCTTCGCCCATGGCGCCCAGGCCATAGACCATGGCGCGGCCGATCATGGTGCCCTTGGCACCCAAGGCCCAGGCCTTGAGCACGTCCTGGCCGGAGCGGATGCCGCCATCCATCCAGACTTCGATTTGGTCGCCCACAGCCGCCACGATGGCTGGCAAGGCTTCGATGCTGCTGGGGGCGCCGTCGAGCTGGCGGCCGCCGTGGTTGCTGACCACAATCGCGTCGGCACCGCTGGCCACGGCCAGTTTGGCGTCTTCCACGTCCATGATGCCCTTCAAGATCAGCTTGCCGCCCCATTGCTTTTTGACCCAGGCGATGTCGTCCCAGTTGAGCGTCGGGTCAAACTGCTCGTTGGTCCACGAAGCCAGCGACTTCATGTTGGTGACCGATTTCACATGCCCCACCAGGTTGCCAAAGCTGTGTCGTTTGGTGCCGGCCATGCCCAGGCACCAGCGGGGCTTGGTCATCAGGTTGATGATGTTGGCAATCGTGGGGCGGGGGGGGGCGCTCAGGCCGTTCTTGAGGTCTTTGTGGCGCTGACCGATCACTTGCAAATCGAGCGTGAGCACCAGGGCGCTCACGTTGGCGGCCTTGCAGCGGTCGATCATGCGCACCATGGCGTCGCGGTCACGCATCATGTAGAGCTGGAACCAGAAGGGCGCTTGCGTGTGCGCAGCGATGTCTTCGATCGAGCAGATGCTCATGGTCGACAGGGTGAAGGGGATGCCGAATTTTTTGGCGGCCATGGCGGCGTGCATTTCACCGTCGGCGTGCTGCATGCCGGTCAGGCCCACGGGGGCGATGCACACGGGCATTTTGGTGTCGATGCCAACCATTTTGGTGGCGGTGGTGCGGTTTTCCATGTTCACCGCCACGCGCTGGCGCAGCTTGATTTTGTGGAAGTCTGTTTCGTTGGCGCGGTAGGTGCCCTCGGTCCACGAGCCGCTGTCGGCGTAGTCATAAAACATGCGCGGCACGCGCTTTTCAGCCAAAACGCGCAAGTCTTCGATGTTGGTGATCACGGGCATGGGGTCAGTCTCCGAATAGGTTGTCAGTTGTCCAAATCAACGGGCATCCTAGCTGCCGACAAGCTATTGAGCTGTGAAAATTGAGACAGCCACCGTGAAATTTATTGATCCGGGCCTGTGAAGTATTCAAGAGTCAAAGGATTTGTAGGTCGGCAGCAACAGGTCTGATGTGGCGGGCTCTGGCATAGGTCCATGTCGGGGTCTTCGACCACCGACCTGCGAAAACCCACAGGCCTTGCCCTGTAGGTCGGTACTCGAAGAGTCCGACGCTGACGGGCTTGGGCGCTGATCCTGATTCAACTTTTGCGTGCTTCTGCAGGCCCATGTCGGGGTCTTCGACCACTGACCTGCGAAAACCCACAGGCCATGCCCTGTAGGTCGGCACTCGAAGAGTCCGACGCTGACGGGCTTGGGCGCTGATCCTGATTCAACTTTTGCGTGCTTCTGCAGGCCCATGTCGGGGTCTTCGACCACTGACCTGCGAAAACCCACAGGCCTTGCCCTGTAGGTCGGTACTCGAAGAGTCCGACGTTTACGGGCTTGGGCTCTGATCCTGATTTAACTTTTGCAGGCTTCACCTAGCCCATGTCGGGGTCTTCGACCACCGACCTACCAAAACCCACAGGCCTTGCCCTGTAGGTCGGTACTCGAAGAGTCCGACGTTTGCGGGCTTGGGCGCTGATCCTGATTCAACTTTTGCAGGCTTCACCTAGCCCATGTCGGGGTCTTCGACCACCGACCTACGGGGTAACGGCGCAAACATTTCAGGCTTTAGCGTGCTGAATGCCAATTGCGCCAGCTTGGGCGGGAGCCACCTCTCGGCGAATATGCGGACCGGAAATTGGGGCATTTTTGGTTATGCTCACACTTTGCCCTGGCCGCGTCCAAGGCCCTCTGAACACCACAACTGCACACCATGAGACCTGGCCAACGATCCCCCCAAAATGCGGCGCAACTGAACAAGCGATTGACCGAGTTGGGGCAGCGCTTTGTGGCCTTGTCGAACCAGGGCAACTTTGCCGAAGCGCTCAAGGTCAATGCCCTGGCGCGCCAGATCATTCCCAAACACCCTCAAATTCTGGGCGACGCCGCCTTGTGCCATTTGCGTCTGCTCGATTACGACAAAGCGCGCACGCTGTATCTGCAGGCCAGTGCCTTGGCGCCCCAGGACGTGAATTTGTGGGATGGCCTGACTGAAACCTGCGGACATTTGGGTCGGCTGGACGAAGTGCGTGAATACGGTGTGCGCAGTTTGCAGCTCAAGGACCAAAGCACGCAGGGGCAGCCTGCCTGTGCCTTGCCCGCCCAGGTGCCAGCTGCATCGGCCGATGCCAGCCGCCAAATCATCGCTTTCAGCTTGTTTGGCGACAACCCGCGTTATGGCGAGACGGCCAAGCTCAATGTCGCGGCCGCACATGAACTCTTGCCGGACTGGACCTGCCGCTTTTATGTGGATGAGACCGTGCCCGAGGCGGTCCGTTCATCTTTGCAGGCCATGGGCGCGCAGGTGCTGATGGTCAGTGCGCAGGACCAGCAAGAACTCAGCGGTCTGATGTGGCGTTTCAGCGTGCTGGAAGACCCGGGGGTGGACCGTTATCTGATCCGGGATGCCGATTCGCTGATCTCCAAGCGCGAGGCGGCGGCGGTGCATGCTTGGGTGAAGAGTGGCCGTTTTTTCCACCTCATGCGCGACTACTTCAGCCACACCGAGCTGCTGCTGGCAGGCATGTGGGGGGGCTGCGGCGGTGTTTTCAAAAACCTGCGGCAGCAGATGGTGGCGTACATCGCACAGGGGCAATACCTGGGGGCTCGGGTGGTGGATCAGCATTTTTTACGCACGCACATCTGGCCCACGGTGCGGCAAAGCCTGTTGTCGCATGATCCGGTGTTTGGCTTTTTGGGCGCCGAAGACTTTCCTGCGCACGAAGCCCAAGACATGGGGCAGCCGTTTCATGTGGGTTGCAACTTGTCGGCCACCAGTGTCGGCGCGACCAGCAGCCTGCCCGAAGGCCAGCGGGTCACCTGGGTCATCCTGGACCAGACCGGCCAAACCGTCTGCCAATACAGCACCCCCGTGCGCCAAGGCGAGTGGCGCGCCGACATTCCCGGCCCCTATGCCCGTCAAATCCGAGATGGAATTTGGCGCGTCGAAACGCAGGCCTGATCTGCTTCGACATGCGGCCTGTGCCGGGCGAACAAACGTCGGACTCTGCGAGTGCCGACCTACGGGGGGGCCTGTGGGTTTTCGCAGGTCGCTGGTCGAAGACCCCGACATGAGCCAGGTGAAGCCCACAAAAGTTGAATCAGGATCAGCGCCCAAGCCCGCAAACGTCGGACTCTGCGAGTGCCGACCTACAGGGCAAGGCCTGTGGGTTTTCGCAGGTCGGTGGTCGAAGACCCCGACATGAGCCAGGTGAAGCCCACAAAAGTTGAATCAGGATCAGCGCCCAAGCTCGTCAGCGTCGGACTCTGCGAGTGCCGACCTACGGGGCGGGGCCTGTGGATTCCGTAGGTCGGTGGTCGAAGACCCCGACATGAGCCAGGTGAAGCCCACAAAAGTTGAATCAGGATCAGCGCCCAAGCTCGTCAGCGTCGGACTCTGCGAGTGCCGACCTACGGGGCGGGGCCTGTGGGTTTTCGCAGGTCAGTGGTCGAAGACCCCGACATGAGCCAGGTGAAGCCCGCAAAAGTTGAATCAGGATCAGCGCCCAAGCTCGTCAGCGTCGGACTCTGCGAGTGCCGACCTACGGGGCGGGGCCTGTGGATTCCGTAGGTCGGTGGTCGAAGACCCCGACATGAGCCAGGTGAAGCCCACAAAAGTTGAATCAGGATCAGCGCCCAAGCCCGCAAACGTCGGACTCTGCGAGTGCCGACCTACAGGGGGAGGCCTGTGGGTTTCCGTAGGTCGGTGGTCGAAGACCCCGACATGAGCCAGGTGAAGCCCACAACAGTTGAATCAGGATCAGCGCCCAAGCCCGCAAACGTCGGACTCTGCGAGTGCCGACCTACGGGGGGGCCTGGGGATGGCCGGGGTTTTATGAACCTTGTGAAGCGCGGATGCGGTTGACTTGCAGCGGCGTGACTTCGCTGGCCTGGTTGCCCCATTGGGTGCGCAGGTGCGTCAAGACGGCGGCGATGTCGCGGTCGTCCAGCTCCAGCACGGCAGGCGGCATGCCAAAGGGCTGCGGGTGACCTGCAGTGGCGGGGCCAAACCCCCCGTACAACACCATTTGCACCAGATTGGTCGGGTCGCGCAGCAGCACCGCCCGGTTGCCTGCCAAGGCAGGATAGGCCACCTGACCGGCTCCCGTCGTGGCCCCGCGGCCTTGTTCGCCATGGCACTGGGCGCAGTGGCGGTCATAGACCTTGAGCCCTTGCTCGGCCACGCGGGGGCTGACAGAAGTTTTAACGCTGGTGGCTGCTGACGCAGAGCCGGGGGCGTTGCGCGATTGCAGGTACACCGCCATGGCATGCAGGTCGGCAGGGCTCATGTACTGGGTGCCGTGTTGCACCACTTCGGCCATGGGGCCACTGGTCTGAGCTTGTGGGGCATGGCCTGTGCGCAGCAGCTGCACGATGTCGGCCAAAGGCGTGCTGGCCAGGCCGGTTTCGGCATCGCGGGTCAGGTCGGGCGCATACCAGTTGACCACGGGCATGAGGCCGCCCGACAGGTCGTCCACCGGGCCGCTGGCGCCCAGGCGGTTGCGGGGGCTGTGGCAGGCTGCGCAGTGGCCCAGGCCTTGCACCAGATAGGCGCCCCGGTTCCATTCGGCGGTGTGTGCGGGGTCGGGTTTGTAAGGCGTGGGCTTGAAAAACAGGCTGCGCCACACGGCCAGCGCCGCTTGGGTGCCCACGGGCCACACCAGGGTGTGGGCGGGCGGCGCCTGCTTGACCGCCGGCAGGCTTTTGAGCCAGGCCAGCAGGGCATCGCTGTCGTTACGGCTGATCACGCTGGTGTGGTTGTACGGGAAAGCCGGGGTGAGCAAGCGCCCACCTTTGGACCGGCCATGGTGCAGGGCTTGCCAGAAGTCATCGGCATTCCAGCTGCCCAGTCCTGTGGCCATGTCAGGCGTCAGGTTGCTGCTGAAGACGCTGCCAAAAGGCGTGTCGATGCGTCGGCTGCCTGCCATGCTGGCCCCACCCCGGGCCGTGTGGCAGGCCATGCAGTTGCCGACGCGGGCCAGGTATTGGCCGCGTTCGACAAGGGCTGGGTCGACCGCGCTGCTGGCGCTGGGCGTGGTGGATGCGGAAGATGCGGAGGGTGCTGCCAGCCAGGTGTCACCCCAGTTGTCCCAGACCACCCAGGCCGACAAGGCCAATGCGGTGCCCAGCAGGCCCAGACCGATGCGCTGAATCAGGCGGCGGTTCATGGCTTGGCTCCTGCGGAAGTCTGGCCCAGTTCGGGCGCGCTGCCGCAACGCAAGGACTCGGGCAGAGGCGGCGACTGTGGTGCTTGTGCTGCAGGGTGGGTGTCGGCAGGCAAGGGTTGGCGCGCCAGCCAGCTGGAGATGGCAATCAAATCATCGCTGGGCACACGCTGGATGACCCGGGCCATGCAGTCGGGCGCATGCGCCTTGCGCTGGCCGGTTTGCCAGGCACCCAGTTGGGCATTCAGGTAATCGAGCGGCAAGCCCAACAGGCCCGGCACGTTGGGCTGTACGCCGGTCAGGCGCGCACCGTGGCACTGGATGCACGCAGGCAGGCCACGCGCGGCATCGCCTTGGGTGACCAGCAGCTGGCCGCGTGCCAGGCGTTCGGCCGTAATGGTGTTGGCCGCGGTGGGGCGGGGGTAGGGCAGTTGCAGGCTGGAGAAATAGCGCGCCATCTCGCCCAGGTAGTCATCACTCAAAGGGTCGATGAGCCGTGTCATCAGGTCGTAATGGCGCCTGCCTTGGGCAAAGTTGCGCAGCTGGTTGTGCAGGTAGCCCGCAGGTTTGCCCGCCAGGCGGGGGTAATAACCATCGGGGCCTGCGCGGCCTTGATCACCGTGGCAGGCGGTGCACGCCCGGGTGCGTTCGGCCATGTTGTCTGCAAAACGTGCGGGGGTTTGGGCTGCCGCTGCCAGGCCAAGGCCGCAGCAGGTGGTGACCATGGCCCGGTAGGCCTTCGATTTCATGCGATAAAAAAACATCCTCATGCTTGGAAGATAACCGAAGCGGCGACAATTGCAGGCTTTGCGCCCGATGTGCAAGCACCGAAGGCGCCCTGTTTTTTCATTCAAGTTCAAGCCATGTCCGATATCCAAGTCCGATTTGCCACCCAAAAAGATGCCCCCGCCGTTGCCGCCTTGCATGTGAGCGCCTGCCGCGCCGCCTACGCAGGTCAGGTGCCCGACACCCATTGGGAGGCCACCCCAATGGCCAAACGCGTGTCGTTCTGGAAAGAGGCCATTGAATACGGCGAGCCGCAAGTCATCGTGGCCTTGGCGGGACAAGAAATTGTGGGTTTTGTGGGTTTTGACCGTTCACGCGACCCCAAGTCGAAAAACACCACGGGTGAAATCTGGGCCATTTATGCCGCCCCCGATCGCATCGGCCAAGGCGTGGGCCTGGCCTTGTGGGATGCCGCCCGTGAAGGGCTGGAAGACGAAGGCTGCACCGAGGTCACCGTCTGGCTGCCGCTGCTGCATGAAAAAACCTTGCGGTTCCATGACCTGGCCGGTTTCAAACGCGAGATGAACACCGCCCGCACCGTGCCTTTGGGCGGCGTGAAGGTCGAAGAAGTGCGCCTCAAACGCAAGCTGGGCTGAGTTTGAGACGGCCCGCCAGTCCATGAAACTCTTGCTGGCGCCCATGGAGGGCCTGCTGGATCACACGCTGCGCGACATGCTCACGCGGCTGGGGGGCGTGGATTTGTGCGTGTCCGAGTTCATCCGTGTCACCAACACGGTGCTGCCGCGCAAAGCTTTCATTCGCGTGGCGCCGGAGCTGCTCAACAACAGCCGCACCCCCGCAGGCGTGCCGGTGCGGGTGCAGTTGCTGGGGTCTGACCCGAGCTGCCTGGCCGACAACGCTGCCGCCTTGGCAGAGCTGAACCCGAATGGCATAGACCTGAATTTTGGCTGCCCGGCCAAGACGGTGAACCAACACCGGGGGGGTGCCGTTTTGCTGGACGAGCCCGAGCTGGTGGGACAGATCGTTGCTGCGGTGCGCCGGGCGGTGCCCGCCCACATTCCGGTGTCGGCCAAGATGCGGCTGGGTTTCAATGACGACAGTCGGGCCGAAGACTGCGCCCAAGCCATTGAGGCCGCAGGGGCCAGCGATTTGGTGGTACACGCCCGCACCAAGGCACACGGTTACCGCCCCCCGGCGTATTGGGACCGCATCGCCGATTTGCGCCAGCATGTGCGCTTGCCCATTGTGGCCAATGGCGAAATCTGGACCGTCGCCGATGCCATGCGCTGCCGCGAGGTGACCGGCTGTGAGCGCCTGATGATCGGGCGCGGCATGGTGGCTGACCCGGGCCTGGCTTTGGCCATTGCCCGGCACGATGCGGCCTTGAGCGGTGTGGTGGATGGTGTAGTGGCTTCAGCCAATTGGGCGCCTGGTCAATCTGTGGCTTGGTCACAGATCGTTGGCTTGATGGGGATGTTCTGGGTGGGCATCAGCCAGCGCGTGGCTCCCAGGCACCGGGCCGGTCGCCTCAAGCAATGGCTCAACTACATGCGCCGCGTCTACCCCGAAGCACAGCAGGCCTTTGACCAGTTGCGCTTGGTGCACGATTCCGCCCAAATCGAGACTTGGCTCAGCATGCAAAACCCAACAAGCACCCCGTAGATCGGCACTCGAAGAGTCCGGCATGTGCCCGTTTGGCGCAGGCGCACTTGCGTGCCTTGCCCGTCAGCCAACATCTGTCGGGGTCTTTGACCACCGACCCACGGAATACCGACGTGTGGGACCCAAGAAGCAGGGGGAAGACGGTTTACTGGCTGGCCAGGTGGGACGCAACTTCGGCGCGCAGTTGCTCGAGTTGTGGAGCCAATTGGCTGTATGCGGCGCGAACCTCTGCGGGGTCGCCATGTTTGCTCAACTGTTCGACCCACACCACGCATTCGACCAGGCTGTCCACGCAAAACACGGGGGTGAACCCTTTGAGTTGGTGCAGGATGCGGTTGGCGCCGCTGACGTCGTCTTTGTTCAACAATTCTTGCAACGCAGGCAATTCTTCGCTCAGGGTTTGTTGCAATGTCTTCAGCAGAGACAAAACCCCATTGATGTCGCCAATGAATTCCATGGCCCGTTCAATGGAGAGGTAGGTCGGATCTGCTGGGTGGCTCATACAGGAAGGATGCAGGTTGTACAGTGAATAACGTAACAATTTGAAACGTTTGATGGGCGTATTTTAGTCAAGCAATGCGGCTAGGCCTAATTCTGGCTCAAACCGCTTGTTTTTGAACATCAATCGGCTGGGGCCAGGAAAGGCCGCTTGTGTCACCGAATGGCGCGGATCACCCGGGTAGCAGATGGTTCGAATACCGTCCTGATCAAAGGGTTCGGGCTCAATCACGGGGGGGCGACGGCTCTGGGCTTCGGCCAGAGCGCTGTCGCTGTGCGCGTGCCGGGCCAGCTGTACCAAGCTCATGATTTGGGGCGGCGCCAGCTCAATCTGACGGTCCCAATAACGGATCAGCGCCTGGCGAGGGGTAATCCACAAGGTTTCTGTGGTTTCGTGGTTGTCGTGGGCGGCGGTTTGGCCGTCGGGCACGCGGGTGATGAAAAAACGGGTGTCAAAGCGCTTGTTGGTCACTGATGCCTGCCGGGGCGTGATCCAGCGCGTCCATGGCACCAAGGCGTCGGTGCGCAGTTGCAGCGACAGGTGCTGAAAGGCTTCGGACCAGCTTTGTCCCTCGGCCAAGGCGTTTTGCAGGGCTTGCAGGTCGGGTGTTTCGCTGTCAGATTGACCGAGCAGCACGCGACACTCTTCAAAGGCTTCGCGAATGGCCGCGACAAACAAGGCGGCGGCGCGCTCTGCAGGCAGCGCGGGTTCAGCCAGGCGCTGTTGCAAAGTGTCGGCATCTTGGCTCAGCCGCGCCAGCATCAAAGGGCTGTGGTCGGCCGCGTCGAGTTTGCCACCGGGAAACACATGCGCCCCACCCAGTACATTGGACGCCTGATGGCGCCTGAGCAGCAGCACCTGCATGCCTTCGGCGTGATCCCGCAGCAAGATCACTGAGGCGGAGTCCATGGGCGGGGTGGTGATGGTTTCGGTGTTCAGTTCCATGAGGATGTCAATCGGGTAACACAGCAGGCGGACCGGCTGTTTTAAAGTAAGGCACAAGGCTGTTCAATGAATTGCCAGATTAGCAGATGGCGTCACGCCGCCCTGTCACCCATTCACACCCAAAACTGAAGGAAAAACATGAGCATCGATTTCAAAGGCCGCGTCGCGATTGTCACTGGCGCAGGAGGCGGTTTGGGCAAACAGCATGCGCTGGCCCTGGCAGCCCGTGGGGCCAAGGTGGTGGTCAACGACCTGGGCGCAGATGTGCATGGCGTGGGGGGCTCGGTGTCTGCAGCGCAAGCCGTGGTCGATGAAATCCGCGCCGCTGGCGGTGAGGCCATCGTCAACGGTGCTTCGGTCACCGATGACGACGCCGTGCAAAAAATGGTGCAGCAGGCCATGGACACTTGGGGCCGGGTGGACATTCTGGTCAACAACGCAGGCATCTTGCGCGACAAGAGTTTCGCCAAGATGGAGTTGGCCGATTTCAAACTGGTGATGGACGTGCACGTCATGGGCGCGGTGCATTGCACCAAGGCCGTTTGGCCCATCATGCAGGCGCAAAACTATGGCCGCGTGGTGATGACCACCTCGTCCAGTGGCCTGTACGGCAATTTCGGCCAGTCCAATTACGGCGCGGCCAAGATGGCGCTGGCGGGTCTGATGCAGACCCTGTCGATTGAAGGTGAGAAGCACAACATCCGCGTCAACGCACTGGCGCCCACGGCCGCCACACGCATGACCGAAGGCCTGATGCCCGAGCAAGTCTTGAAGGCCCTGGAGCCCAGCGCCGTAGTGCCCGCCATGCTGGTCATGGCCAGCGAGGACGCCCCCAACCGCACCATCATTTGCGCAGGCGCGGGCAGCTTCGAGGTGGCCCACATCACCCTGACCCAAGGCGTGCATCTGGGCACCGGCCCCGACACCCCCGAACGCCTGGCCCAGGCCCTGAGCCAGCTGCACGACACCCAAGGCGAAATCGTGCCCCGCTCGGGTTCAGAACAAGGCGTGCTCGAAGTGGGCAAAGCGCTCAAGGCGCACGGGGCTTGATGGGGGCTCAATGTTTAGCCGCAAAAGGGCAGTGGCTTTTGTAAGAGCCAGCCCTGCTGCTGATACCGGATGTGGTCGATAAGGCGGCTGGTGATTGGCTTCTGTGCGTGGTGGCGATCGCTTGCCAGGGTGGCTGATCGTGGGGTGGTTTGACGGCCTTGCAGCCGAACGGATGGGTCATGAAAGAGTCATTCGCGCTTCACGAAGGTGTCATGTATCGGTTCTAACTTCACAAGCTGTTTATCAACAACACTTGAGGATGTTTTATGACCCAACGCATTTTTTCTGCAGACAAAAAATACGCCACTGAGCATGACGTCGTGCCTTCGACTTTGATCACTGGCGCCATGAGTCGTCGCAGTTTGTTACGAGGCGGAGTAGGCACTTTCGGCGCCAGCCTTCTCGGGGGCTTGGCACTGCCTGTGGCCGGTTGTGGTGGTGACAGTGGTGGTAAGGTCAATGCGCCAGATGCTTTGATGCGCTCTGTGAGTTTCAGCTCCATGGCAGCGCCCAATTTGACGCTGCCTGCGGACATGGCCACGACCAAAGTCGGCTCGACGATGACCGTGAACTTCACCAACAACACCAAGCAAGACTTCAAGCTTGCTTACCAACCCTTTTTCATGACCGGTGATCGCGTGCCTGATGGTGCGGGTGGCACGACGCTGGCAGGCGGTTATTACGACATCTATGGGCAAGCCATCATCGACAGTACTGTTGTGGGCAAGGAGCGCCAATATTTTTCGGACAGCCCCGATGGAACGACTTTGTTGACCGTGCCTGGTGCCAAAGTCAGCGGTGTCAAGGGCAACACGGTATTTGCTGTGGTCCAGTTTGAATACACCTCCATGGCGCAGGACGGCACTACCGGCATGTACGGAAAATTGCCTTCACCGATTGCCGTGTTGACTTTAGACCAGAATCCAACGACCGGTAAATTGACCCTGGTCAAGTACCACAATGTGGACACCTCAGCGGTGCATGGTTTGTGGATCACTTGTGGAGCCAGTCTGTCCCCATGGGGCACGCATCTGTCCAGCGAGGAATACGAGCCCAACGCATTTACGGCTGCATCGGATGCGCAGTTCAAAGCCTTCAGTCAAAACCTGTATGGCAGCGAGTCGCAAGCCAATCCGTACCACTACGGTCATATCCCCGAGGTCACCGTCAATGTGGATGGCACAGCCTCTGTCAAAAAACATTACTGCCTCGGCCGCATTTCTCACGAGTTGGTGCAAGTGATGCCCGATATGCGCACGGTATTGATGGGCGACGATGCCACCAACAGCGGCCTGTTTGTGTTTGTAGCTGACACAGAAAAAGACCTGTCTGCGGGCACCTTGTATGTCGCCAAGGTTGGGTCTGGATTCTCCTTGGACCCCAAGGCTGCGCCTGCTGCACTGACTTGGGTCAAGTTGGGTAAAGCCACCAGCGCTGAAATTCATCGCCTGGCGAACACCCTACAGCCTACGGACATCATGGATGTGAAGACCGCGGATCCGCTGGATGCCGGTTACACCAAAGTCAATGCCAACGGCAAGACAGAGTGGATCAAATTGGTCCCTGGGATGGAAAAAGCTGCGGCCTTTCTTGAAACACACCGATATGCTGCTTTGGTGGGGGCGTCGATGGGCTTTTCCAAAATGGAGGGGACGACCGTCAACATCAAGGACAAGGTCGCTTATTCGGCCTTGCAAAACTGCGTCGCATCCATGGTGACAGGCAATAAGTACAACACGCCCGGTAATGGGGTGTCGATTCCAACCGCCCTGAATGCCGGGGCCGTGATGGCGTTGAACCTGCAGGGCGGATTGAGCGACACCCTTGGCACCGCCATCAACAGCGTGTGGATGCCCAAAGACATCAAGGCCCTGCTTACCGGACAAGACATGGTGGCTGATGCGCTGGGTAACACCGCCAACCCGGAAAAAATTGCCAACCCCGATAACCTGAAATTTTCAGAAAAAATGCGCACGCTCTTCATTGGTGAGGACAGCAGCCAACACGTCAACAACTTCTTGTGGTCATACAACATCGATACCCAGGTGTTGTCCCGCATCATGTCGATTCCGGCAGGTGGCGAGTCTACGGGGCTGCACGCTGTTGATGAGATCAACGGGTGGACTTACATCATGAGCAACTTCCAGCATGCGGGCGATTGGGGTGGGATTCACTCGATCGTCAAAACCACGCTGGATCCATTGATCAAGGCCAATTACAAGGACAAAGCGGGTGCTGCTGTGGGTTATCTGACGGCTGACCCCGTTCAGACGCGTCTCACAAAAGGCTGACACCTGAAGCGACTCGGTGTTCACTTTGGTGCGGGGCTCAGGGGGCGGTTTTGACCTCCCTCGCCACCGCCTTTGCCAGCTCCATCACCGCCATGGCGTAGTAGCTGCTCCAGTTGAATAAGGGTGATGCCATAGAAGTTTGCGGTACCGGCCACGTAGTTGGGGGCATCCATGCCATTGCGCAGCTCAATCAGGGCCAGCGGGCCTGTGTGCGCCAGTGCATCACCCCCCAGACCTGCGTCTTTGGCGGTGAAGCTGGCCACACTGAAGGTGGGCAGGATGTCGGGGGCCAGCAAGGCGTCCATGTCGATTTGGCCCGGGGTCAGGGTCAGCAAGTAGTGCTTGGGCATGCCGGGGCGCTTCTGGTAGGCTTTGAAGTCATTGGCCACGGAGCCGATGGCATCGGTGGGGCTGCCAAACATGTCTATGCGGCCATCGCCGTTGAAGTTCACGGCGAAGCCTGACCCGCTGTACGGCGTGAATTGCGGCAGAACGAGTGCGCATGCATAGCTGCTGCGCACAGTCAGGGGATCGGCGCCGCTTTGCTGGCTGAGTTGTAAAAACTGTTCCAGCTCGACTTGGAAAAACGCTTGGCGTTTTGCTGCGCGCGGGAGGTCCAGTGGACTTCAGGTCAATTGCCTCACCAAGGCTTGCAATTGGGGGGCAATGCGTTCACGGAGCCAGGCTTCGTCCAGGGCCCGCCCTTGAAATGAACAATTGATGGCGGCAAGCTCTCCCCGGTCAATGCGCCCCAAGGGGACTGCGACAGCCTGAACATCGGGGAAGACCTCTCCGACCGACACGCAGCATCCGTACTTGGGGTACTGCAACAAATTCTCCGTGAGCTTGGGTCCAAATCGTTGCCAATCCTGAGGCGTTTTGACCTGAATCTGGTTGAGCAAGGCTTCACGCTCAGGGGGGCGGCAAGACATCAGGTACGCCCGGCCGATGGCTGTGCCCGCCATCGAGTGGCTGGTGCCGACTTCCAGGGGATAAATCCTTTTGTCGAAAGACCGCACGGCTTCGATGTAGACGATGGTCAGGCGGTCGCGGATGCCGATGGAGATGGAGCCACCTGTGGCCTCGGCCAACTCCAACATCAAGGGTCGGGCTTGTCTGCGCAAGGTGAATTGCGCCAGCAAGGGATTGCCCAAAGAAATCACGGCCGAGCCCAATTGGTACTTGCCGTAATGCTCGGTGGGCATCAGGTAGCCCATGCACATCAGGGTGTAGGTCAATCGGGAGATCGTGGCCGCAGGCAACTTCAATTTTTGGGACAAGTCCTTGTTGCCCAGCACAGGTTGTTCGGGGGTGAAGCAGCGCAGCAGTTCCATGCCGCGCGCCAAGGTGGTGGCAAATTGCTTGTCCCCGGCGTACTCCTGAAGGCTGGCGGGCGCACGGTTGGGGCTGGGGTCAGGTTTTGGCATATTGGAATGTTGTTCAATATATCGAAATTTAACCTGAATCAAGAATGGGCACTCACTAGACTGGAACTCGTGTAAAAAATGCCATCACCCAAGAGTGACGGGCCACAGGAGACAACGCATGCAACTCAACGATTTACCCCGCCATGAGATCCCTGCATTGGACGGCAACAATGCGCCCGTTCATCAAGAGGATGTGTTTGAAGACATGACCGTCATTGGGCAGGTGCCCAGCGACCTCAATGGCTTGTATGTGCGCAATGGACCCAATGCTTACTACCCACCCGAGTGGCGGTATCACGCCTATGACGGTGATGGCATGTTGCATGCGGTGCGTTTCGACAAGGGCCAGGTGACTTACCGCAATCGCTGGGTCAAAACATCGGCCTTGCAAGAAGAGCAAGCGGCAGGACAAGCGCTGTGGAAGGGGCTCAAGGAGCCTTGGCGCACCGACCGTCCCGATGAGCCTTTGAAGAACACTGCCAACACCGACGTGAAGTACCACGCGGGTCGTTTGATCAGCATGTGGTACCGATCGGGCATGCCTTATGCAGTTGATCCTGACACCCTCGACACCCTGGGCCCCTCAGACTTTGATGGCAGCATCCGTCGCATCTCGGCCCATTCCCGGCCCGACGAGCACACCGGCGAACTGCTGTTTTTTGACTACAGCCTGAAGGCTCCCTACATGCAATACGGTGTGGTCGGCCCGGACCGCCAGGTCAAGCACAAAATTGATGTGGACCTGCCACGCCCCAGTTTGCCGCACGACATGGCGATCACGGAGCACTACACCATCTTGCATGATTTTCCGCTGCGACCTGACCCCGAAGCACTCAAGGCCGGTCGCTACAAGGTGCGGTTTTATGCAGACCAACCCTCCCGTTTTGGCGTGCTGCCTCGCTATGGCAAGCCCGATGACATTCGCTGGTTCCAAGCCAAGCCCACCTACATGTTGCATGTGGTCAATGCCTGGGAGGAAGGCGATGAGGTGGTCATGGTGGGCACACCGTACCGGCTGCATGAAGATGCGCAAGGTCAGCCCGATGCCCAGCGACTGGAAAAAACCATCCATCTGCGCCAGCGTGATTTCATGCTGTACGAATGGCGCTTCAACCTGGCCACGGGCGAAACGCATGAGCGCGTGATTGACGATGTGCTCAACACCGAGTTTCCGGTCATCAACAGTCTTTACCAAGGACGCAAAAACCGCTACTCCTACAACATCATCTTTCCCCAGGGGGGCAAGGAAGAGCCGCGATTTCCGGGCTTGGTCAAGTACGACCTGAGCACGGGCGGGTATTTGGCCTACAGCGCGGGGCCTAAGTATTTCTACAACGAGCCCGGCTTTGCGCCGCGTGATCACGCGCAATCC
Source organism: Limnohabitans sp. T6-5 (assembly GCF_003063315.1). GTDB lineage: Bacteria > Pseudomonadota > Gammaproteobacteria > Burkholderiales > Burkholderiaceae_C > Limnohabitans_A. The sequence goes on along the minus strand of NZ_NERV01000001.1, from coordinate 513,955 downwards.
GAGGACGACGGGTATCTGGTGGTCCCGGTCTGGAATCCAGACGAGCAACGCTCTGAAATCCAGGTGTTCGATTGCAAGGGCGCGCGCATGGCCGAAGGGCCGGTGGCCCGCATTCTCTTGCCTCGGCGCATGCCCCATGGCTTTCACGCCACGTTTGTCAGCCAGAACACGCTCGATCGCTGGAAGTAAAAATGATTCTGGTAGCCCCCGAAAAAATAAAAACCTATGTCGAACAGGGCTGGTGGTCTGAAGAAACCATGGGCGAGCTGTTCATCAAAACGGCTGAACAGCAGTTACAAGCCATGGCCGTCGTGGACCCGCCCAATCGCCAAGACATCTGCGGCGTCGCGCCCTTGAGTTGGACTTGGGGGCAATTGCTGCAGCAGGTCGGCCGATACAGTGCACTGTTTCATGCCCAGGGTTTGCGCAAGGACGATGTGATCGTCATGCAATTGCCCAACTGCGTGGAAATGCATGCCATCTACCTGGCGTGTGCCATCACCGGCGTGGTGGTATCGCCCGTGCCAGTGCAATACCGTGCGCATGAACTCACACATGTTTTTGCCACCACGCAAGCCAAGCTGGGCATCACGACCGAGCGGGTGGGCAATTACCTTGCTGCACAGCAATGGGCGGCGCATGCCCACCTCTTTGAAGGCTTGCAGCAAATTTGGTCGCTGGGCCATGACTTGCCACCAGGGGTCATGTCCCTGAATCAATGGCTGGACAGCACCTTGCCATGGTCTGCCAGCCAGTTGCGACAGCACATGCAGGACGAGGGCGTGACGGCGCACGATGTGCTCACCATTTGCTGGACTTCAGGCACCGAGGCGCGCTCCAAAGGGGTGCCACGCAACCACAACGAGTGGTTGATCGCAGGCCAATCCGTCAGCCAGGCGGGGCAGCTGCAGTGGGGCGCTCAGTTGTTGATCCCTTTTCCCTTTGTGAACATGGCGGGGGTTTCATCGAGCCTGGCGGCCTGGTTGCTTGTGGGCGGCACCTTGCACCACCACCACCCCTTTGATCTGGATGTGTTCGTGGGCCAGTTGCGTGCACACCCCATGGATTACAGCGTGGCAGCGCCTGCGGTGCTGAATTTGCTGCTCAAACAACCCGAAAAAATGGCGGGCGTTGACCTCAGCCGCCTCAAAAGTGTGGGCTCCGGAGGGGGGCCATTGTCCGAGTGGATGATGGAGGAGATGAAAAACCGCTTCGACATCGAAGTGGTGAATTATTTTGGCTCCAACGAAGGTGCAGCTTTGAGCTCGTCGCCCCTGGACATGCCCGAAAGCAAGCAGCGCGCTTTGTACTTTCCGCGCATGGGGGTGCCAGGCTTCACCTGGAAAATGGCGGTCGCCCAAAAAATCCAGACACGGCTGGTGGACATCGACACGGGGGAAGACATCCACGAAACGGGCCGCATTGGCGAGTTGCGCTTCAAAGGACCCACGATATTCAGTGGCTATTACAAAGCACCCGAATTGACCGAGCGCGCCTTTGATGCGCAAGGGTTTTACCGAACCGGTGATTTGTTTGAAATCGCAGGCGTTGCTTCGCAGTTCTACCGCTTTGCCGGACGGCACAAGGACATCGTCATTCGTGGGGGCATGAACATTTCCTCTGAGGAGATTGAGGGCCTGCTGCTGAGTCATCCCCAGGTGCGTGATGCTGCCGTGATTGGACTGCCCGATCCCGTCATGGGCGAGCGGGTGTGCGCTGTGGTCGTCTCTCAAGCGGGTCAGGACCTTACCCTGCAGAACCTGGTGGATTATTTGAAGAACATTCAGGAAGTCGCCGCCTTCAAATGGCCCGAAAGACTGATCTTGCTCGATGAACTGCCGCGCAACCCGGTGGGGAAAATTCTCAAACGGCAATTGCGTGAGCGTTTTGCCGCTGAACCTGTTGAGTCCGCTTCAGTGGCAGGAGGTGTCGCATGAGCCCGGTCATGTTGCTGATTCCGGGCATGCTCAACGATGCCAGTGTGTGGGCCGATGTGGTGCCCCTGCTGCCCAGGGATTGGGAGGTGCGCATCGCCGATGTACAGACTCAGGACAGCATCGCCGCCATGGCCCGTGATGCCTGGGCGCAGCTGGCCGATGTGCCTGCACAAACGCCTGTGCTGTTGGCTGGATTTTCTTTGGGCGGCTATGTGGCCATCGAGATGTTGGCCCATCCACAAAGAACTTTGGCCGCGGCGGCGCTGTTGTCCACCTCGCCTTTGCCTGAGACCGATGAAGGTCGGCTTGGGCGTGAAAAAACCATGGGGGCCATGCAGGCCAATTTCCCCAAGGTGGTGGAGGGGATTGTCAAATTCGGATGCCACGAGGCGACTGAAGCTGTTCAAGAGCGCGTGCGGCAAATGATATTGGCCGTCGGGTGCGAAACGGGTTTGCGCCAGACACGCGCCATCATGGGGCGCAGTGATCACCGCCAAGCGCTGTCCCGACTGACATTGCCCATGGCGCTTTTGTGCGGCGCGCATGACCGAGTGACACCGCCCGCATTGACCCATGAGTTGGCGCAATGCCTGCCGCATGCCCAGATGCATATCGTTCCAAACAGTGGCCACATGCTGCCTGTTCAGCAAGCGCAGGCCGTGGCCACAGTCCTGTCGTCCCTGCACCCTTGAAATCAACCCTTGATCCAGCGAGCGTCCTATGAAAAAAACCCTGTCCTGCTTTGCCATGCTGGCTGCCTTGCTATTGGGCATGGCCACGGCACAAGCACAAAACTTTCCCGACCGTCCTGTGCGCGTGGTCGTGCCTTTTGCCCCAGGCAACACCCTGGACAACGCCTTGCGACAGGTGGCCGAGGAGTTCAAGAAGAACACGGGTCAGCCCATCGTGGTGGACAACAAGCCCGGTGGCTCGGGCATCATCGCGGCGCAAAGCGTCATGCAAGCCGCACCCGATGGCTACACATTGCTGTTGTCCAACACCAGCATGATGACCATCAACCCCTATACCTTTGCCAAGTTGCCTTACGACCCTGAAAAAAGCTACAAACCGATCACCGGATTTTTGGGCGCTTCACTGGTTTTGGCGGTGAATGCGGCCAATGTGCCGGCCAACAACGTCAAGGAATTCGTGGCCTGGGCCAAATCGCAAAGCGGCAGTGTGTCTTATGCATCGTTCACGGCCGGCAATTCATCCCACTTTGCAGGCGTGATCATGAACCAGCGTTCAGGGCTGAACATGGTTCATGTGCCCTTCAATGGCACCCCGCCAGCCGTACAAAATTTAGTGGGTGGCCAAGTCCATGCGGCCTTCTTGCCGCTCATGGCAGTCAAGTCCCACGTCGAATCCGGAAAAATCAAAGTGCTGGCCGTGTCCAGTCCGCAACGCTCACCCTTGCTGCCCCAAGTGGCCACCTTCACAGAGCAAGGCTTTCCTGATCTCGAGATCTACATCTGGTCTGGGCTGTCAGCCCCCGCAGGCACGCCCGATGCTGTGATCAGCAAATTGCAGGCCGAATTTTCCAAAATTCTCAAGTCACAAAGCATCATCGACAAGTGGCGTGCCATTGACTTCGAGCCCTTGTCTTTCAGCTCTGCTGAGTTTCAGGCCTTCACCCGCAACGACGCCAAACGCTGGCAAGAGGCGGTCAAAATTTCGGGTTTCAAGGCCAGCGAATAGATCGGCCCGGTCATTCCAGAGAGCGCCTCCCATGCACGCTGAACTCATCTCGCAAACCCGCCCCACTTTGATGCCGGGCACGCACCCATTGATGACCGGGCCCTTCACGCCCAACTATCAGGAGTGGAATGCCACCGATTTGCAAGTCATTGGCGAAGTGCCCAAGCGCCTGAATGGCGTGTATTTGCGCAACACCCAAAATCCGGTGCATCAGCCCTTGGGCACTTACCACTTGTTTGACGGCGACGGCATGTTGCACATGATGCGATTTGACAATGGCCGCTGCGAATACAGAAACCGCTTCATCAGAACCAAGGCCTTCATGCAAGAGCAGGCCGCCGGGCAAGCCCTGTATGCCGGACTGATCGACAAGCCTTCGCTGGCTTTGCGTCTAGGCTGGGGGGCTCGGGGTGGCCTGCGCGACAGTTCGGCCACCGATGTGATCGTGCATGCAGGCATGGCACTGACGACCTTTTACCAATGCGGCGAACCATATCGGCTTGATGCCCGGACACTGGATTTCATCGGCGTGGATGACTGGGGCCAACAGGTGTTGCCAGATGGCGGTATTTCAGCCCACCCCAAGGTCTGCCCGCGCACGGGGGATTTGCTGTTCTTCAACTACAGCAAGCATGCACCCTACATGCATTACGGCGAAGTGGACTCGCACAATCGCCTGGTTCACTACGTGCCCGTGCCCTTGCCCGGTCCTCGCTTGCCCCACGACATGGTGTTCACCGAGCACTTTGCCATCCTGAACGATTTCCCTTTGCACTGGGATGAAGCCCTGCTGCCTGAGGGCAAGCACAAGCTGCGTTATTTTGAGCAACAGCCTTCACGCTTTGCTGTGGTGCCCAGACGCGGAACAGCGCAAACCGGCATCCGCTGGTTTGAGGCCAGTCCAACCTATGTGCTGCATTGGCTCAACGCGTGGGAGGAGGGTAATGACATCGTGTTGCATGGCTATCACCAAAAAACACCCATGCCCAAAGCGGGCTATGACAACTCGGGCAACACGCTGGGGCCTGAGCGCTATGGCCCCACGCTGTATGAGTGGCGTTTGAACTTGCGCACAGGCAAGACCTCAGAGCGGCGCCTGGACGAGCAACATCTGGAATTCGGCATGATCAATGCCTCCTATTGGGGCAAACCTTATCGTTATGCCTACAACATGATCGCGCACCCCGGCTCCTTCCTGTTCGACGGCATCTTGCGCTTTGACCACACCACGGGGCAATCACAAACTTACCTGTTCGGGGAGGATCGCTACGGCAGCGAGTCCCCCATGGCACCTTGTCATGACGCTCAAGGGGAAGACGATGGTTATGTGGTGAGTTTTGTGACCGATATGAAGACGGATCAATCAGAGTGCGTGGTTCTGGATGCGCGACACATCGACGCCGGACCTGTCGCACGCATCATCTTGCCCCACCGCATCAGCAGCGGCACCCATGCCTGCTGGGCCGATGCGCGGGAGCTGACACCTCAAGGTGCGCAGATGGGCGGGTGATTGCCTGCGTGAGGCGGATTCTTGCGCGTCAGCCCGGCTGAGGAAGGCTCAAAGCAGGCCCAAAGTTGGCGGGCTATGGTGACGCAGAGATCTGTGCCGGGTGCAACGCTGCTTCAAGGCCTGAGACGACTTCAGGCCGCACCGACATGCCATTTGCTTGCTATGCTTTGATGAATTTGCACAATTTCTGACATGTCATCAATGAATATCAACGCCGATTACAGCCAAAGGGTCGTGATCAACCACCATGATTTACCCTGGATTCCCAGCCCACAATCAGGGGTGGAGAGGCGCATGCTTGAGCGCACCGGCGACGAGGTCGCCAAAGCCACTTCCATCGTTCGTTACCAAGCCGGATCTCACTTTCAAAGCCACACCCATGATGGGGGTGAAGAGATCTTGGTGTTGGATGGGGTCTTCAGTGACGAGAATGGCGACTATCCTGCTGGCACCTACATCATGAACCCTCCCGGCTCTTCACATGCGCCCTATAGCCAAACCGGCTGCATTCTTTTTGTGAAGCTGCGGCATCTGGGGGCAGATCAAGTCGAACGAGAAGTGTTGAACACGGCAACAGCGCCCTGGTATCAAGGCCTGGTGCCCGGTCTGAATGTCATGCCGCTCATGCAACAGGGCAGTGGATCGACATTGGTCAGATGGGCGCCTCAAACCTATTTCAATCCACACAGGCACTATGGCGGCGAAGAGATCTTCGTGGTTGATGGCGTGTTTGAAGATGAGCACGGGCGCTATCCGGCCGGCTCATGGATCAGAAGCCCCCACATGAGCTTGCACAAGCCCTTCAGCAAAGAGGGGTGCACGATCTTTGTCAAGACGGGGCATCTGCTGAGCTGATGGAGATGGCGCTGTAACGGCGCCATCTCAGTTATCCAATACCCGGCTTCAGCGTGTGAACGTAAACATATCGAACAGGTCGCCAATGGCCGGCCTGTTGTCAGGGACGTAATTGTCTTTGCTGTGAATGGGGTTGGGAAGGTTGTCTCGTGTGCGGTTAGACAGCGGCTTCAATGACCAATTTTTTTGGATGAACTTGTGTATGGAGGCGTGGTCATAGTAGGTGTGTTCTACGTGGCCCTTTTTGGCCCATGGCGACACCACCATCAAGGGGATGCGCGTGCCGTCACCGAAGAAATCAATGGGTTGGATGTAGCCAGAGTCGTAATATCCGCCACCTTCATCGTAGGTGACCAGAATGGCGGCGTTGGCCCAGACTTTGGGATTGGACTGAACTTTCTCAACAACCCGTTTGACATAGGCTTCAAAGTTGGCCGGTGATCCATAGTGCGGATGGCCGGTCTGGGTCACAGGCGGTGAAATGAAAGAAATGCTGGGCAAGTTCTTATCTACATCTGCAAAAAAATCATCGTCACCCTGCAATTTTTGCTTCAAGGGTGATTCCATGATGGATGTGAAAAAAGTGAGCGGGTCTGTGTCAGACGCATATTCACCCTTCTTCAGTCCTTTGCCCAAGCGGCCACCGTGGTACCACTTCCAGCTCACGCCTGCCGCCTCGAGTTGGGTCCCAATATTCGGTGCGCTTTGCGGTGTCGCAACTGCTTGATCTTCGGTGGGTGTTTTCTTGTCGCCCTTGAATGTGTAGGGCTGCGAATAATTGTTCACAAGATAGTAGGAGCCTGGGGCACAGTTGCCATCATTGAAAGGCTTGTAGGGCTGCTTTTTCAGGTAGCGGCGTATCGATTCGACACCGGGTTGTGATTCGTCCGCACAGGCAACGTATGAACCTGTTTTGTAGCCGCTGTTCTTGTACCAGTTGTCTGTCAAGAACATGGGGTCAGGGTTCTCAATCTGCCCTGAGGGCGGCTTTTGCGGTGCGCCATCTTGCTGGTAAACGGCGATATCACCAGAGGCCAGAAAGAGGTAATTGGGCATGGTCCCACCCATGACGGCTTGATGGTAGTTGTCAGCCAGTGCATAGGTGGATGCCAATTCTCGGAAATAAGGCACATCGCCTGAGGCCATGTTGTAAAACCCCATCGGCTCGCCTTGGTGGATGGTCCCTTTTCCTAAATTTCTTTTGTCTAAGGCGCCTTCGCCTGACGTCAAGCCCGCCCAGACAAAGAGGTCATGTCGCCCCCCATTGACTTGTTGCCACATCTGAAAGAAGCGGTGAACGGGGTTGCTGTCCGTGAATTCGGCATAGCCGCGATATTTTGTGATTTGGAATGGCCCAGCCTGGAGTTGGCCTGGGATTTTTTCATCCAATACCTTCGGCGCACCATGATCTGCCCGTGCATAAGGTCGAGGCAAATTCTTAAGTGGAGACGTCTTCGGATATTCAACGTCATATTTCCCTTGGGTATGCGCCAACTTTTGGGTCGCCTTTTGATACTCCGGGCCTGGCTCCCCATTCAAAGTGATGACTTGGGAAGACAGCAAATTCTTGACGGTTTGCCCGGCTGGCGGTTGGTACGCTGCAAACAAGGTGTCAAAAGACGTGTTCTCACCGACCACAACAATCAGGTGTTTGATAGGGCTGTTGGGCGTTTGCGCAAAGGCTTGCCCAGACACGACAAGTGCCGCAACCATGGCCAAAATATGTGGTGATGAATGGAGTTTCATGTGGTTTCCGATGTTTGAATTCAGTGAAATTTTGAAGAATTTTTAAAATTATTAAAAACGTAATTTATAGCTGCTTTGCCGACTTGTCCAGTTCCACAGGACTGCCGCACTGCGGTTGTCGTTTTAAACACCCGTTGCAGTGTTGCGCATAAATACTTGATGCGATTTCAAGAATTCAGCCATATCAAACACATCAAGCCCTTGAGCCCACCTGAGGCCCGACTGCACAAGCTCAAACGAACGACTGAGCTGGCAAAGTGTGCAGTCAAAACCGAGAAAGAAGCCCAGAAGCATCAGAAGTCGTTGGACATTCAGCGCAAGGAGTTGGGTAAAGGTCGACCTACCAATAATCCCAATCAGACCTTGTGATTTGGGAAAACCCCGTCAAAACCTTGGTTTTTTAAAGAAAGAACTGGCCTTGTGCCGTTTGCCCCTTTTCGTGGGCTGACAGGCATAGCTGCGATGGTCCCTTACAAGTTAGCGCAACGAGCTTTGCCTGTCCGATTGTCTGGCCACAGGTTTGACGGCAGTCCACTTGGTCAGCAGCAGTTTTTTGGGGTTGAGGGGGTTCATGGCTGTTGAGTGTATTGTGGGCATGCCTTGCGACTGAGCGCGGTTGAAAAAGCACTGCCAATGTGGTTGCCGATGAGTTTCAAGCCGCATGAAATCAAGCTGGAAATGGAGAACCACAAAGGCTGGTGTGCGGTCTGATCATCAAGATGGCGGCATGTCAAACAACTTTTTCAGATAATGACCCGCACCATCGGCGGCACCCAAATCCGGATGCTTTTGGCAAAACGCATCAATGCCGATGATGGCGGGCTCATAGGCCTTGGGATCGTCGTTGTATTTGTCTTCTTTGCTTTTTTTCAGCCCCTTGAGCGTCAAACTCAGCGGTGCCAAAAAGGCATTCGTCCATGCCCGCTTTTCGCCGTAGCCAAGGCCCTGCCAGGACGGGCAGGGGTGGTCACCAAACAAGCTGGCCCCATGGGCGGTTTGGGCAGACAGGGCCATGAGCAGTAAAACACCCATGATGCCAGTCCGATGTTGAAAAGAGGTCAAAGTGAGGTTCATTCCCCGACTGTATGCCGACTTTCAATCGGTATTCTCTTAATGGTCAAGGCGTGTTCTTGACCTCACGCGCCACGGCCTCGGCCAACTCAATCACCGCCATGGCGTAATAACTGCTCCAGTTGTAGCGGGTAATGGCGTAGAAGTTTTCGGTACCCGCCACGTAGCTGGGGGCATCCATGCCGTTGCGCAATTCAATCAGGGCCAATGGGCCTTTGTGCGCCAGCGCAGCACCCTCCAGGCCTGCGCCTTTGGCGGTGAAGTTGGCCACGCTGAAGGTAGGCAGGATGTCGGGCGCCAGCAGGGCGTCCATGTCGGTTTGGCCCGGGGTCAGGGTTACCGGGTAGTGCGTGGGCATGCCGGGGCGCCACTGGAAGGCTTTGAAGTAATTGGCCACGGAGCCGATGGCATCGGTGGGACTGCCAAACAGGTCAATGCGGCCATCGCCATCGAAGTCCACGGCAAAGCGTGACCAGCTCGATGGCATGAATTGGGGCAGGCCCAGGGCGCCCGCGTAGCTGCCGCGCACCGACAAGGGGTCTGCACCGCTGCGGGCGGTCAGTAGTAAAAATTGTTCCAGCTCTGCCCGGAAAAACGCTTGCCTCTCGGCTGCACGCAGGTGGGACTGCGGAAAGTGAAAGGCCAATGTGCCCAGGGCGTCAATGATGCGGAAGTTGCCGGTGTTTTGTCCGTACAGCGTTTCGACGCCGATGATGCCCACCACGATGGCTGCGGGTACGCCGTATTCGCGCTCGGCGCGCTCCAGGGCGGCGCGGTGGGCAAGCCAGAAACGGATGCCTGCCTGGATGCGGGTGGGCTCGATGAATCGCGCCCGGTAAGCGCCCCAGTCTTTGGCCACGGGACTGGCGGGTGGCAGCACGAGTTTTTCCACCAAGGGCAGGCGTTGTGCTGAGGCCATGGTTTTGATCACACCCGCCGGGTCGAGCTGCAAACGGCCGGCTGCGTCATGAGCCCAAGTCAGAACCTCGGGGTTGTCCATCAGGCGCGTTCCAGTGGCGTGCGCTTTGGGGTGGTGTGGCTTGCGACCAGATGTCGAAGGGCGGGCCGTTTTGACGTCATGTTCTTGACGGTGGACCGCCAGGGCTGCGTCAGACCAGGTCAGTGAGAGCAGCAAACCGAGCAGGCCTGCGCACAAAGGGTTCAGGCGAGAAGCCTGCGGAGTAGCGTGAAAGTGGTCGAGAAAATTCATGTCAGATCAGTTTAATCGCCAGACGGCCCACCAGGCAGAAAGAGCGGGACATGTCGCAGTAGGGTACAGCGTTGTCAGTGATTTGGAGATGTGGGACTCTTCGAGTGCCGACCTACGGGGTACTGCTTGTATTTTGTAGGTCGGTGGTCGAAGACTCCGACAAATGCGGGTTGAGCGGTGGGGCTGGAGATGTGCAGGGCGTCAGTCATTGCAAGCTGGACGTGATAAGCTAAAACTGATAAACGTACGGTAATTCAAAAAAATCAACACTTCCGATGGGGTGTTGAGCATGCAGGAAGACAAGCCATATGGGCGCTACGGGTTATTTCACACACCCCACATGTTGGAAACACGAGATGGGCGCGGGCCATCCGGAATGTCCCGAGCGCCTGGGCGCCATCGAGGACCGTTTGCTGATCACCGGCCTGGACATGGCCTTGCAGCGCCGTGAGGCCGGGCCTGCCGCCTTGGCCGACATTGAACTGGCTCACGGGCGCATGCATGTGGCGTCTTTGCGGGGCCTGAGCGATGTGCTGCGCGAAGACATGGCCGCGGGTGGCCCCAGCCACACCGCCATCGACCCGGACACGCTGATCAATGTCCACACTTGGGAGGCCGCCTTGCACTCGGCCGGGGCCGCGATTGAGGCCACCGATGCGGTTTTGGCTGGTGAGCTGGAAAACGCTTTTTGCGCGGTGCGGCCGCCAGGTCACCACGCCTGTCGGGACAAAGCCATGGGTTTTTGCTTTTTCAACAACGTGGCCATTGCCGCAAAGCACGCGGTTGAGCGCCATGGCCTCAAGCGTGTGGCCATTGTGGATTTTGATGTGCACCACGGCAACGGCACCGAGGACATCGTGGCCGGGGATGAGCGGATCTTGATGGTCAGCTTTTTTCAGCACCCCTTTTACCCGGAGGGCGGATCGCAGTCGACGGCCAGCAATCTGCTCAATTTGCCCGTGCCCGCTTACACGCGGGGCATGGACATTCGCGAGTTGATCGACATGATGTGGATGCCGCGCCTGGAGGCGCACCGGCCGGAGCTGATTTTCATCAGCGCCGGTTTTGACGCGCACCGCGAAGACGACATGGGGCAAATGGGCCTGGTTGAGCAGGACTACGCCTGGATCACCCAGCGCATCAAGGATGTGGCCCTGCGTTATGCCAAAGGGCGCATCGTCAGTTGTCTGGAGGGCGGCTACAGCTTGAGTGCTTTGGGCCGCAGCGTCGAGGCACACTTGCGCGTTTTGGCCGACGTTTGAGGTGCTGGCCCAGCCGCAAGGCGGCTTGCAGTTTTGGGCACAATCGGGGCATGACCGATACAACTGTTCCCCTTGGGGCCGACGTGCTGTTGCATGAACGTGATGCGCGGGGCGTGCACCGCCTGACCCTGAACCAAGCCAGCACTTTCAACACCCTGGGCGAGGGCATGCTGCAGGCCTTGCAAAACGCCCTTCACCAGATTGCCCACGATGAGCAGGCGCGTGTGGTCGTGCTGGGGGCCGCAGGCAAAGCTTTTTGTGCAGGGCACAACCTCAAGGAAATGCGGGCGCAACCCGAGATGGCCTACTACCAAAAGCTGTTTGCGCAGTGCACGCGCATGATGCTGTCCATCCAGAATCTGCCGGTGCCAGTGATCGCCCGTGTGCAGGGCGTGGCCACGGCTGCGGGCTGCCAGTTGGTGGCGCAATGCGACTTGGCCGTTTCGGTAGACACGGCCCGCTTTGGGGTGAATGGCATCGATGTGGGCCTGTTTTGCGCGACCCCCAGCGTGCCCCTGGTGCGCAATATGCACGCCAAGCAAGCCATGGAAATGCTGCTCACGGGCGGCTTCATCAGCGCGCAAGAGGCTTGCCAACGTGGCTTGATCAACCGCGTGAGCCCGCCAGGGGGGCTGGATGCGCAAGTGAACGAATGGGTCGAAGCAATCCTGAGCAAGCCACGCGAAGCGGTGCGCATGGGCAAGGCCCTGTTTTACAAACAGCGTGAAATGGGCATCGAAGCCGCTTACCAATTGGCCGGTCAAACCATGGCCTGCAACATGATGCACGACGATGCCCAAGAAGGCGTGCAGGCATTCATCGACAAAAGGAGCCCCGCATGGCGAGCATGAAACAACTTCACATTGCCGACCCGGTGGCCTGGCTGGACACACTGATTCGGGCAGATTCCCTGCACGTATTGCTGGCCTTTGCCGTTTGCCTGGGTTTGGCTTGGGGGTCTGTCTGGCTCTTGCGCAGGGCCTTTGCGGGGGCCGAGTTGTCAATCCTGTTGGGTAAACGCTTGGTTGACGGGGTGTTGTTTCCGGCCATATTGTTGGGCTTGACCTTTGCCTCGCGTGCGCTGCTGACCACGGATCATCCGATCGCGATGTACGGCGTTTTGCTGCCCGTGTGCATTTCGCTGGCCTTGATCCGTCTGGGGGTTAAGGTGATGCAAGTGGCGTTTGGTGCGGCCCACTTTGTGCGGGTCATGGAGCGCACGATTTCATGGGTGGCCTGGTTGGCCGTGGTGCTGTGGGTGACCGGCGTTTTGCCGCTGGTGCTGGATGAACTCGATCAGATTCGCTGGAAGGTGGGCGGCAGCGATTTGTCGATGCGCACCATGATAGAAGGCGCGCTCACGGCCGGGGCGGTCATGATTGTCACTTTGTGGGTGTCCGCCGCATTGGAGTCGCGCTTGCTCCGGTCGGCCACGGGCAGCGATTTGTCGCTGCGCAAAGTCATCAGCAACACGGTGCGCACCGCTTTGATGTTTGTCGGCTTGATGCTGGCTTTGTCGTCAGTGGGCATTGACCTGACGGCCTTGTCTGTTTTGGGCGGTGCCGTGGGCGTGGGCATTGGTTTTGGCCTGCAAAAACTCGCGGCCAATTACGTCAGTGGTTTTGTCATCCTGGCCGAGCGCAGCATGCGCATTGGCGACATGGTGCGGGTCGACGGTTTTGAAGGGCGAATCACCGACATCAAGGCCCGCTACACGGTTATTCGGGCTTTGTCAGGGCGAGAATCCATCGTGCCCAATGAAATGCTGATCACCCAGCGGGTGGAAAACCTCTCGCTGGCCGATCCCAAAGTGTCGCAAAGCACCCAGGTGTCTGTGGCCTACGACAGTCCGGTGAACATGGTGGTGGACTTGCTGCAAGATGCCTGCAAAGCGCAAAGCCGGGTGTTGCCCGATCCACCGCCGACCGCGTGTTTGGCCACATTTGGCGCCGATGGCCTGGAGTTTTCCGTGTCGTACTGGATTGCCGATCCCGAAAATGGCCCGCTCAAGCTCAAGTCGGACATCAACCGGGCGATCTTGCAAGCCTTGCAGGCCAACGGGATAGACATCCCGTTCCCACAGCGGGTTGTCCACAGTCTGGCACCTCAAGGCGTCTGATGGAGGCGAGCGGTCGGGCACCGTGGGTGCCGACCGCCGAAAGACCGCCGCACATTTCTGCTCCCCTATGGGGCGGGTCTTGGGCAAGCAAGGCCTCACCGATCAGGCCTGCACGGGGCAGGTTCAGTGCGCTTTTTCAGTGGCTTTGCCTTTGCCGCTTTGGACTTGGCTGTGCGACATGACGCTGGTCAGCGTGCGGATTTTGCTGCCGGGCAGTTCCTGACGCGCTTTGAAGGTCTGGGCACGCTCTTGTGATCTGAACGGGCCTGTGACCACGCTGAATTGGACACGGGTTTGATCGCGCTCATACACGGGGACGATCCGAGCATTGACCAACCAAGTCTTGGACTGAATCAGGTTTTGGGCCTTGGCGGTGGTGCCAAACAGACCATGCTCGATCAAAAAGCTGTCTTTGGGCAGGGTGTGCAGCCAGCGCACGCCCTTGACGGCGGCAGGGGGCAAGGGCTCTTGAGCGCTCGCGGCGGGCTTGGATTGGGTGACCGCGTTGGAGGCTTCGGCGGCTTTGGTGTCTGTAAGCTGGGCGGGTGGCGTCTTTTCCGGAGGGCTTGCCAAAGCGGGCGTGCTGGAAGCGGCGACTGCGGGGGCCGCTGTCGCTTGGGCCGTGGTTTGTTGCTGGGCATCGGATGCAGCCGAGGTCTCAGACGCAGCAGGCAATTCGGACGCAGCAGGCATTAGGGCAGTGGCTGAGCTTGCTGTGGGCTGCGATGAAGCCGCCTTTTCAAGGGCTGCCGCAGAGGCCTCCGTCTGGGCAAGCGGGGCCAGTGTTTGCCAGCTCACACCTGCTGCAATCAGCGCCACACCCGTGGCCAATGCGGCCCACGATGTTCGTGACAATGTCAATGCACGATGGGACGTGGCTTCGACGGGTGGGACCCAAGGAATGATCCAGCTTTCGATGCGTGTGCCGGGATCGTTGCTTTGGGGCAACGCTTGCTCGGGGCCGGTGAACAGCAAGATCAGGCTGGTCCTGAAACCCGGAAAGTGTTTGAGCAGGCGTTGCAGCAGTGACAGCTCCTGCACCGGCAGCAACTGCGCATTCTCAACCACCCAGACCTTGTCCACAGAGGTGGTGGTTGCAGGCTTCATGGCCACATCGATGGAGAGATCGGCCAGTCTTTCATTGATTTTGGCCAGCAGTGGCTGGCTTTTCTCGCCTGAAAAGTGCTCGACCGCCAAATGGGGGGACTGCGCCTTGAGCTGATCCACCAGCATCTGACAGTTGTAGTTCAGAAAGTCAGTTGAGGTGCAAAACAGTGCCAGGCTTTGCCCGTGCAGGTGGATGGAGGCCATGCACTTTTCAATGCGCAAGCGGTCGGCAGGGCTCCAGGGCCACTGTTGAGGGTTTGCATCGGTGGATGCAGGCAAGGAATTCATGGGTAAAAGGTCAATTTCAGACAGTGATCACACCTGAGTATTAAACAATATCGTCAAGGTGTCTTATTGTTGTTGGTTTTATCGATTTTTGAAACGTTCGGCAAGCAGGTGTTTCAACAACGAAGGGGCCAGGGGCAGGGGCTCATTTTCCAGCAAAGCCGCCGTCAATTCGCCACACAGCACCGCCAGACTGATGCCCCGTGCGCCCATGCCCGCACTGATCCACAGGCCCGGCCAGCGTTGCTCGTCGATGGGGCCCACGGCGGGCAAGCGGTCTGGCAAGGTGCAGCGCAGGCCCGCCCAGCCATGCACTTGGGGCGCTGAGAACTGTTCGGCCATGGCGGCGCCCAGTGTCGGCAAGAGGGTTGCCAGGCGTTGCTGATTGGACGCGTGGTCTTCGTCCCGAAGGGGGGCCTGGGTGCAGTTGCGCTCAAAGGTCGACCCGATGAACCAACCGTCATGCCCTTCAGGCGTGGGCACGCCGCTGATGAAGCTGCCGTGGCCGTTGACCGGAAAAGGAGGCAGTTGTGCCCGCACATCACCCGGCAGCTGCGCCATGTCGCCATAACTGATTTGCCCGCGCAAAGGGTTCAGCGGGATGCTGGGCCGCTCACCTTCTGGCGCCAGGCTGTTGATCAGGTGCAGGGTGTCAAAGCCAGCCGAGAAAACCACCCAATCCGCCTGAGCCAGGGTTTGGCCTGCTTCATCGCAGGCTTGCCACTGCGGGGGCGTGTGTCCTGCTCCCGTTCGCTGCAGACGCGCAATGCGCTGGCCCCAAAGGGTCTGGACGCCTGGCGTGTTCAACTGCGCCGCCACCAAGGCCTGGGGCCTGATCCATGCGGCCAGGCCGTGCCACAGCGCGAAGGCTTCGCAGGCCAAACCGGCTTGTCCGATCTGCGCAGGGCTGGCCTGCGTGCTCCATGTGTGGGCGACTTCAGGCCAAGCCGGGCCTGCGGGCAAACTCCGTTTGCCTTCGACACGGTGCTCCAGCACGCCGGTGGGGCACCAGTCTGTGCCGCCCTTGAGAAGCTGGTCAGCGCGTTGCAGTGTGGCGCGAACGCCTGCCCGGGTGATGCGCGAGAGCACGTTGTCGTCGGGCGACACATGGGGGGCAGTCAGCCCAGCGGGCAGGCCGGAGGCACCAGATCCCGGGCCGCTGCCCTGGTCGATCACCGTGACGGCCCAGCCGCGCAGTGCCAAGCTGCGCGCCACCGCCGATCCGGAAAGGCCCGCCCCCACCACCAAGGCCTGGCGCGACGCGGGGGGCGGCGCTTGTCGCAAACGGCTGCGGGGCGCCCACGGTGGCGCAAACCGTGCGCTCAAGCAGGCCCCGACACCGGCGCTGACAGGAGCGGCCTGCGTGTCTTCGTTTTGGGTTTGAAAGCCACACTGCTGCCATTCTTCAGCCGTTGGCACTGTGCCGGCCCCGTCCATGGCCAGCCGAGTGCCCGTGCGGCACAGGCGCGAGACCGCTTGCAACAGTTGCAGGCGGGATGTGCCCTGTGTAGGGTCGTCCGTGACCGCCCGGACTTGCGTGCTGTCCAGCAAGACGCTGTCAGCGGCCACATCCAGCTCACGCAGTGTTTTTTCAGGGCTGCCCAGGTGCAGTGTCAGGTGCACCTGGCCGCCTTCAAACACCAGCCGGTGCGTGCCGGGCATCAGACCCTGCCAAACGTACACCAAAGCCTGGCTCAAGGGGGCGAGTTCTGGATGGCGCTGGGCCAAGGCCAGCAGTTCTTCCACGGCACAGGGCCGGTCGGCCACGGCCGTAAAAAACAGGCGATCAGGCCGTTGGGGGTCTTGTTGCCAGGCGTGCCAGGTGGCCAGAAAACTCAGGGCCGCCGAACCCAGGCGCAGCACATGCCATTGGCGCTGCTTGTGCCAAGCAGGCCTGTTGCCTGAAGTCGGCAGCAGGCCGCAAGCGTGCAGCGGTTCAAAAGCCAGGGGAATGCCCGTCGCAGAAAAAGGCAGGGTCACCGCCCGGATCAAGCCGCAGCAGGAGGCACGTAACCCTGGGCTGCATCGGCGCCAGAGCCGAAGAAATGCTGTTCCATCTGGCGGGCCAAGTACTGGCGGGCGCGCAGGTCGGCCAGGTTCAGGCGGTTTTCATTGACCAGCATCGTCTGGTGCTTGAGCCAGTCGGCCCAGGCCTGCTTGCTCACGTTTTCCCAAATGCGCTTGCCCAGATCGCCGGGGTAGGGGGCAAAGTCCAGGCCTTCTGCTTCGGTGCCGAGTTTGATGCATTGAACGGTGCGTGCCATGGAGGTTCCTTGTGGTTCTAAAGATGTGTTTGGGTATACGGATATAAAATCTTAGTATTTCCAGTTCTGATCAAACCACGGGACAATACAGGCTTATCGTCAGATTTGACTGTGTTGGCGTGGTTTTTCAAGACCGCAACTGTAGCAACCTTCTGCATCCCTTTTTAGCCAGGGGTCTGTCCCCTGGCGCTGACCTGTATCACATCACCATGAGTGCTTTTCTCGAAGAACGCGTTTTGAGTGTTCACCACTGGACCGACCGTCTGTTCAGCTTCACCACCACCCGCGACCAGGCCCTGCGCTTTTCCAATGGCCACTTCACCATGATCGGCTTGCGCCAGGAAACCGGCAAACCGCTGCTGCGTGCCTACTCCATTGCCAGCGCCAATTACGAAGAACACCTCGAGTTCTTGAGCATCAAGGTGCCCGACGGCCCGCTGACTTCCAAGCTGCAACACATCCAGGTGGGCGACACCATCGTCGTGGGCCGCAAACCTACAGGCACTTTGCTGTGCGACTATTTGTTGCCTGGCAAAAACCTGTATTTGTTGTCCACCGGCACGGGTCTGGCCCCTTTCATGAGCATCATCCGCGACCCCGAAACCTATGAGCGTTTTGAAAAAGTGATCCTGGTGCATGGGGTGCGTCAGGTCAATGAACTGGCCTACCACGACTACATCACCCGAGAACTGCCCGCCAACGAGTTCCTGGGTGAGATGGTCACCCAGCAACTCCTGTACTACCCCACCGTGACCCGCGAGCCCTACAAAAACCAGGGCCGCGTGACCGACTTGATGGAAAACGGCAAGCTGTTTGCTGACCTGGGCCTGCCTGTGCTCAACCCCGAAACCGACCGCGTCATGATCTGCGGCTCCCCAGAAATGCTGCGCGACTTGAAGCGCATCTGCGAAGAGCGCGGCCTCAAAGAAGGCAACACCAGCACGCCAGGCGCCTTCGTGATCGAACGGGCGTTTGCCGACGCTTGATATCTCGGGCCTGTGTCAGGGCTTGATGCGCTGAGTCACGAGATGATCACAACAACGGGAGCAAAATGCTCCCGTTTGCTTTTGAAGACTGACCATGAAACTGACTTCCATTTCGTCCAATCGCTGGATGGCCCTGATCGCCTTGTCGTGTGTTGGCATGTTGGCGTTTGGCCTGTACCTGCAGCATGTGGTGGGCCTGAACCCATGCCCCATGTGCATCGTGCAGCGCTACGCCTTGATCGGCGTTATGGTCATCGCCTTGGTGGGCTCGCGTTTGCGCAAGCCCGGTGCGGTGGGGCTGTTTGGCGTGCTGCTGGCGCTGAGCGCCGGATTCGGTGCCTTTGTGGCTGCCCGCCAAAGCTGGCTGCAGTGGTACCCGCCCGAAATCGTGACCTGTGGCCGTGACTTTTACGGCATGGTCGAAAACTTCCCCATCAACCGAGCCATCCCCATGATCTTCAAGGGCAGTGGCGACTGCACCAAGGTGGATTGGACGTTTCTGGGCGGCTCGATTGCCAACTGGTCTTTTGTCGCCTTTGCGGTCTTCACTCTCATGGGCCTGGCCATCGCCATCCGGGCACTGCAAAAGCGCTGACCGCACCAAGGTAGGACTCTTCGACCACCGACCTACAAGTTACCGCTTGGCTGGAGGTCGGTACTCGAAGAGTCCGACATCATTCTTTTGCACCCCAGCCTGCACGAGAGATATCTGTCGGGGTCTTCGACCACCGACCTACAAGTTGCCGCTTGGCTGTAGGTCGGTACTCGAAGAGTCCGACATCATTCTTTTGCCCCCCCCAGCCTGCACGAGCGATATCTGTCGGGGTCTTCGACCACCGACCTACAAGTTGCCGCTTGGCTGTAGGTCGGTACTCGAAGAGTCCGACATCGTTCGCTCAGAGCTTCTTGACCAACACTTGGCTCTTGCGGTCCCAGTTGTATTTGCGTTTGCGCGCCTCGGGCAGCCAGTCCGGGTCGACCTGGGCAAAGCCGCGCTTGATGAACCAGTGCATGGTGCGTGTGGTCAGTACAAAGATGCTTTTCAGGCCCATGGCACGGGCGCGTTGCTCCACGCGCTTGAGGATTTTTTCGCCATCGCCCTGGCCTTGCGATTGGGGTGACACGGTCAGCGCCGCCATCTCGGCCGTCTTGGCTTCGGGGTAGGGGTAGAGCGCCGCGCAGGCAAAGATCACGCCGTCGTGGTCGATGATGGTGTAGTGGTCGATGTCGCGCTCGATCTCGGTGCGGTCGCGCTTGACCAGCGTGCCGTCCTTCTCGAACGGCTCGATCAGTTGCAAGATGCCGCCCACGTCGTCGGCGGTGGCCTCGCGCAGCTCTTCGAGCTTTTCATCCACCACCATGGTGCCGATGCCGTCGTGCACATACACCTCCAGCAGCAGTGAGCCGTCGACCGCAAAGGGCAGGATGTGCGAGCGCTCCACCCCTTCTTCGCAGGCTTTGACGCAGTGCTGCAAATAAAAGCCAATGTCGGTCGGCTCGGTCGGCCGGGGCAGCGAGGCGAGCAATTGCTTGGCGGCTGCAAGAGGCAGTTCGGTGTCGATCGGGTTGTCGTCGCTCGCAGGTTCACCCGGCTGCATGCGGATGCCCGGGATCTCGGTCACAAAAATCAGTTTGTCGGCCTGCAACTCGGCCGCCACACTGGTGGCCACTTCTTCCATGGCCAAATTGAAAGCCTCACCCGTGGGCGAGAAGCCAAAGGGCGACAGCAGCACCATCGCGCCCATGTCCAGCGTGCGCATGATGCCGTCGACATCGACCTTGCGTACCAGACCCGAGTGCATGAAATCCACCCCGTCCACAATGCCCACCGGGCGCGCCGTGATGAAGTTGCCCGAAATCACCCGCACCGTGGAACCCGCCATGGGCGTGTTGGGCAGCCCTTGGCTGAACGCGGCTTCAATTTCGTAGCGCAACTGGCCAGCAGCCTCTTGGGCGCAGTCCAAAGCCACGCTGTCGGTGATGCGAATGCCTTGTGCGTATTTGGGTGTGTGGCCTTTGGCGGCGAGTTGCTCGTTCACTTGAGGGCGAAAACCGTGCACCAGCACGATCTTGACGCCCATGCTCTGGATCAGCGCCAAGTCTTGCGCCAAGTGCGCCAGCTTGCCTGCGGCAATGGCCTCGCCCGCGATGCCCACCACAAAGGTTTTGCCCCGGTGCATGTGGATGTAAGGCGCCACCGACCGGAACCAGGGCACGAAGGTGAAATTGAAGACGGTGGACATGGGCAGTAGCAGTGGGTTCAGGGCTTGAGCAAAAGAAGTTGGTCTGCGGGCAGCAGACGCGAAAAATCGCGGTCGAAGGTGCAGAGTGTCTCACCGGATTGCATCACGGTTGCGGCGATCCACGCATCGATGATCAAGTTGCCTGTGGCTTGTTGTGCCAGACACACTTGTCGCAGATTGGGCCAGGTGGTGCCCTGCGGCTGAAATTGCACGCCGGGGCAGCTGAGCAGGCTGTCGATGAAGTCGCTCACATCCTGCAAAGGATCAGTTTCCCGAAAAATTTTGGGGTTGGTGGTGATGCGTAAAAAGCCGGTCACGACGGTGCCCAGCAGCATCAGGCTGGCGCGTCCGTTGGCGGCTTGAACCACTGCATCGTCCAGCCAGGTACGCGCGCTCGGGTGGTGGGGGTGGTCGGGCCGAAACGCCGCCACCAGCACATTCACATCTGGCGTCATGACAGGTTTTTCAGGTCCATGCCGGCGTCCATCGCGTCGTACAGGGATCGGTTACTGCTCGGGTCAATGCCCGGCTGCAGGCTGCCACGGGCTTTGGAGACGGGCAGTTTGGGAATTACAACCGGTGCTGTTGGCATGTCTTGCCGCACATAGGCAGCCAGCATCTCGCGCACTTTGGCGCTCAGCGAGGTGCCTTCTTGAATGGCCTTGATGCGGGCTTGTTTGACGAGGTTTTCGTCCAGGGAAATGGTCAGGTTGGTCATGAAAAATCTCCGTCCGGAAAGTTCACGTAAACCAGTGTAGCACGTGAACACGTGTCGTGGGATAATTCAGCCGTGACCGACTCTGCCCATACCACGCCCCTCCAAATCGACTTTCCCGAAGGCCTGCCCGTCTCTGCCCGCCGTGACGAAATCATGGCCGCCATGGACCAGCACCAGGTCATCATCGTCTGTGGTGAAACGGGTTCGGGCAAAACCACCCAGCTGCCCAAAATCGCGCTGGCGCTGGGGCGCGGCAAGCTCAACGCCAAGCCGGGCGAACGCGCCCGCATGATCGGCCACACCCAGCCCCGGCGCATTGCGGCCAGCTCGGTGGCCAAGCGCATTGCCGAGGAACTGAAAACGCCGCTGGGCGAGGTGGTGGGTTTCAAGGTGCGGTTTCAAGACCGTTTGAGCAAAAACGCCTCCGTCAAGCTCATGACCGACGGCATTTTGCTGGCCGAAACCCAGACCGACCCGCTGCTGCAGGCCTACGACACGATCATCATCGACGAGGCGCACGAACGCAGCCTGAACATCGACTTCTTGCTGGGCTACTTGCGCCAGATCTTGCCGCGCCGCCCCGACCTGAAAATCGTCGTCACCTCGGCCACCATCGACGCCGACCGCTTTGCCAAACACTTTGCCTCGCGCAGCGGCCCGGCCCCGGTCATCATGGTCTCGGGCCGCACCTTTCCAGTCGAGCAGCGCTACAGGCCATTTGAGGAGACGCGTGACTACGGCCTCAATGAAGCCATGGCCGACGGCGTGGACGAACTCTGGCAAGGCGGGGCAGGGGGCGACATCCTGATCTTTTTGCCCGGTGAGCGCGAAATCCGCGAAGCCGCCGACCACCTGCGCAAACACCTGGCGCACCAGCCGCTGACCCGCAACGCCGAAGTGCTGCCGCTATTTGCCCGCCTGTCGCAGGCCGAGCAGGACCAGATTTTTGAGGCGTCCAATGGCCGCCGCATCGTGCTGGCCACCAACGTGGCCGAAACCTCATTGACGGTGCCTGGCATCCGGTATGTGATCGACGCAGGCACGGCGCGGGTCAAGCGCTACAGCCTGCGCAGCAAGGTCGAGCAGCTGATGGTCGAGCCGATCAGCCAGGCCGCAGCCAACCAGCGTGCGGGCCGCTGCGGCCGCGTGGCCAACGGCATTTGCATTCGCCTGTACGACGACAAAGACTTTGCCGGCCGCCCGCGCTTTACCGATCCGGAAATTTTGCGTTCGTCCTTGGCGGGCGTGATCTTGCGCATGAAGAGCTTGCACCTGGGTGTGGTGGAAGACTTCCCGTTCATCGAAGCGCCGTCCAAACGCGCCATCACCGACGGCTACCAATTGCTGGCAGAGCTGGGCGCGGTGGACGACGACAACGAGCTGACGCCGATTGGCAAAGAGCTGGCCCGCTTGCCGCTGGACCCGCGTGTGGGCCGCATGATTTTGGAAGCGCGTGGCCGCGAAGCGCTGGACGAAGTGCTGGTGATCGCCAGCGCCATGAGCGTGCAAGACGTGCGCGACCGACCCATGGACGCGCAAGCCCAGGCTGACCAGCAACACGCCAAGTTTGACGACGACAAGAGCGAATTCACCGGCTACCTGAAGCTGTGGAAATGGATTCACGACGCCCGTGGCGGCCCATCCAAATCAATCGGGGTCAGATCCCAATTAAATCCAGCTGGCCAGCCGGGGCCAAACAATCGGGATCTGACCCCGATTAAAGAAGCCTCGCAGCACAAGCTGAGTAACCGCCAATACGAGCAACTGCTGCGTCAGAACTTCATCAACATCCGCCGCGTGCGCGAGTGGCGCGACACCCACACCCAACTGCTCACCGTGGTGGCCGAACACAAGTGGCGCATCAACACGCAGCCCGCCAGTTACGAGCAGCTGCACCTGTCCATGTTGGCGGGCCTGCTGGGCAACGTGGGCTACAAGCTCGAAGACGAAGAGGCCTATCTGGGCGCACGCGGCATCAAGTTCCACAAACACCCCGGCGCGCACCTGAGCAAAAAACCGGGCCGCTGGATCGTGGTGGCCGAACTGGTCGAGACCACGCGCCTGTTTGGCCGTGGCATTGCGGCCATCGAGCCGCAGTGGCTGGAGCAAGTCGGTGCGCACTTGCTCAAGAAACAACTGCTCGACCCACATTGGGAAAAGAAATCGGCCGAAGTGGTGGCGCTGGAGCGGGCCACGCTGTATGGCCTGGTGGTCTACAGCGGCCGCCGTACGCCCTACAGCCGGGTGGACCTGCACGGCGCACGCGAGATTTTCATCCGCGAAGCGCTGGTGGGCGACCAGTGGGAGACCAAGCTGCCGTTCTTGGCCGCCAACCACAAGATGATCGCCAAGGTCGAAGAGCTGGAACACAAGTCGCGCCGCCAAGACGTGTTGGTGGACGACGAACTGATCTACGCCTTTTATGACCAGCAACTGCCTGCCGATGTGTGCAGCGGCCGCCTGCTGGAGAACTGGTATCGCACTGAAAGCGCCAAGCAGCCGCGCCTGTTGCTGCTGACCCGCGAAGAGCTGATGCGCCACGAAGCCGCAGGCATCACCACGCAGGCTTTTCCCAAACACATCCGCCTGGGCGGCACCGACTGCCAGGCCACTTATCTGCACGAACCGGGCGACGGCCGCGATGGCGTCACCGTGACGGTGCCTTTGTTTGTGCTCAACCAAGTCAGCGAAGACCGCTGCGAATGGCTGGTGCCCGGCTTGCTCAAAGACAAAATCCAGGCCCTGCTCAAAAGCCTGCCGCAGCGCCCACGCAGCCGCTTCGTGCCGCTGCCCGAATCGGCCACGCGCCTGGCCGCCGAGCTGTCGCTGCCCGAGCTGTTTGGCAGCGGGTCGCTGACCGATGTGTTGCTCAAAAAAGCCCGCGACGAAACCAGCCTCGACATCAAGCGCACCGACTTCAAACACGAGATGCTCAGCCCGCACCTGTTCATGAACCTGTGCGTGGTGGACGAGCACGGCCGCCAGTTGGGCATGGGCCGCAACCTGGGTGCGCTCAAAGGCGAGCTGGGTGCCAAAGCGCGGGGTGCGTTCCAGGCGCTGGCGCAGCTCAAAGTGGCGGCAGCGCCTGCGGGCGCCTCCACTTCAGACCAAAAATCAAATGGGGTCGGATCCCGATTGTCCGAAGGAAATCGGGCTCTGACCCCAATTGATTCCAAGCAAGAACCCAAACGCCAAAACGCCCCGGCCAAACAAGCCCCCATCGCCCCCCAGCGCTACACCTCCTGGACCTTCGGCGAGTTGCCCGAGCTGATGGAAATCAGCAAAGGCGGCCAGACCCTGATCGGCTTCCCCGCGCTGGTGGACATGCAAGACGCGGTGACCATCGAAGTGTTTGACGAGCCCGACGTGGCCGCCAGCAAAAACCGCGCGGGCCTGCGCCGCCTGTTTGCGCTGCAGATCAAAGACGCGCTCAAGTACCTTGAGAAAAACATCCCAGACCTGCAAAAAATGGCGGTGGCCTACATGCCGCTCGGTACAGCGGACGAGCTGAAAACCCAGATCATCGACGTGGCGCTGGACCGCGCCTTCTTGCTCGACCCGCTGCCCAATGACGAGCTGACTTTCAAGCGCCGCATCGAAGAAGGCCGGGGCCGCCTGACCCTGATTGCCAACGAAGTCGCCCGGCTGGCGGGCACCATCTTGCTGGAGTTTGGCGCGGCCACCCGCAAGATCAAGGACACCAAAAACGCGCCTGACGCGACCGCAGATTGCACCCAACAACTGCAACGCCTGATGCCCAAAAACTTCATGGCCGCCACGCCGTGGCCGCAGTTGCAGCATTACGCCCGCTACCTCAAAGCCATCACCCTGCGCCTGGACAAATACCGCGCCGACCCCGCCCGCGACGCCCAGCGCCTGGCAGAGCTGAAACCGCAAGAGCAACGCTATTGGCGCCTGGTGGCCGAACGCAAAGGCGCCCAAGACGCCCGCATGTTGGAGTTCCGCTGGCTACTGGAAGAGCTGCGCGTGAGCTTCTTCGCGCAAGAGCTGCGCACTCCGCAGCCGGTGAGCATCAAGCGGCTGGAGAAGGCTTGGGGGCAGTTGAACCATTGAGTTGTAAATGGCTTGGACACACTGAGGACATCGCTCATGTCGCGTGCGAGGTCTATGGTTCAATGCAATGCCGCCAGCGCCGCTTCGGGCGCTTTGTCCAAGACTTTGAGCAATGCCTTGGCCGCGCCTGTGGGGCTGCGTTTGCCTTGTTCCCAATTGCGGATGGTTTCCAGTGACACGTCAATCCGGGTGGCAAATTCGGCTTGGCTGAACCCCAAACGGCGGCGCACGCGGCGTGCAAACTTGGCTGCGTCTTGCATGGCCAGCGCTTCGTCTTGCGCTTTTTGCAGGGTAATTTGCGCTTCTGTGGTGGCATCCACTTGGGCCACGTTGATCCGTCCAATGTGTTTGTCGACCATTTTTCCTGGTTCAATTTTCAGTCGTGTCGTTGTCATATTCCTTGACCTCTCGGGTGTTGGCTTTTCTGGCAGAAATGATGCGTGTGGCTTGTGGGCGTGGGGTGTAGACCACGACAAAGATGCGTGAGCCGATGCGGCCCAGCAACTGGAATCGATCTTCGCCGTAGCTGTGCCGTTGGTCTGCCAAATTAATTCGCACATTCAGCAAGAATTCGACGCTCATTGATCCAAATTTCAGGGTCATCATCTTGATTCGTCAAACCATCCATCTGAAGGAATCGGTCTTCAAATTTTTGTTCTTTTGGAATTGATGTCAGGTTGATCCGTTCGCCGGTGTAAATGCCTGCCCAACAAATGATCGCGTCGTCGGCCACGGTGTATTTTTTCAGATCCTCTCTTGAGGGACCGTGATAGCGTTCGTTTTTGATTTCAAAGGGCTCACTGGTTGAAAAACTTAGCGTTTCCAAGTCTTTGCCGATGCTTGGACGCCCTCTGGGCGCGTACTTCAATTCAACAATGCAGATAATTTCTTGACTATTGCATATCACGACATCCGGGAAACGTATGCCGCAGCTTGTTTGGATATTGGGTTCGATAAATATTCTGCGTTGCAAATTTTTTGACTGAAATTGCTTAAGCAATTCCATGCAGAAATACACCTGCAATGAATGTTCAGAGTTGATCAATTGTGAGTTGTAGTAAAGCTGTATGGTGTTTGTCCATGTTGCCTCAAGATTGCATCTGAGTAGATTACGTTTGTTCATTATTGGGTTCCGGTTCAAGGGTCACAGTTGTGACGAATACAAATACCGCTGCATCCCCACAAACGCCTGCCGCACCTGCACTGCATCCCCCAATTCCGCCATCGCGTCATTCAGCGCGTTGTAGCGCAGCTTGAGCAGTGGGGTAAGTTTGTCGGCGTCGAGTTGGTCCACGCCTTGGGTCACGTACTGGTCCAGCACAAAGGCCAAGAACGCTTGTTGCTTTTGGCCGTAAGTCACCGCGTTGTGCGCCTTGGCGCGATCTGCACGGGTGGCGCGTGTCTCGGTGGGCAGGGCAAAGGCCACGTAGGCCAGCACGTCGAAGAGGTCGCTTTTTTCGGCTTCGATGATGCGTTGCATCTCGCGCAGTGGGTCGCGGCCAAAGCCTTTGTCGGCTAGGCCGCCCAGCAGCGCTTTGCGTGTGGTGGGGTCGGCCCACAAGGTGCGCAGTTCGTCTTCGTTTTTGAAAAACTCGGGCAGGGCGCCAAACAGGCTTTCCAAAAACTGCGCGGGTGACAGCGGCTTGCCGTCTGGCCCCCAGTAGCTGGTGGATGTGATGTGTTGGATGGTGCGGGTTTTGCCGTCGGCCAGTTTGACCACCAGCTTGGCTGGGCGCTCTTCGCCCGGCTCGCGCACCTTGGGTGGCTCGGTCGGGTCTTGCGGTTGCCAGCTTGGGGGCAAAGGCTTTTCGGCGGGTGGCTCGGGCTCCACAGGTTCGCCGTCCCATTCCGGGTCGCTGAACAGGTGGTGCGCCTTCACAAAGTCATAGATCGTGAAGTAGTCCTTGCCGTCATACAGGCGCGTGCCGCGCCCGATGATTTGCTTGAACTCGATCATCGAATTCACGGGCCGCATCAGCACGATGTTGCGCACGTTGCGGGCGTCCACGCCCGTCGATAGTTTTTGCGACGTGGTCAGGATGGTGGGCAGCGATTTTTCGTTGTCCTGAAACTGGCTCAGGTGCTGCTCTCCCAGCTTGCCGTCGTTGGCCGTCACGCGCACGCAGTAGTCAGGCGCGGGGTTGGTCTTGATCTGGTTGATCAGGTCGCGCACCAGCAGAGCGTGTTGCTGGGTGGCGCAAAACACGATGGTCTTTTCGCGCTGGTCGATGCTGTCCATGAACAGCTTGACGCGGTAGGCCTCGCGCTCTTTGATCTCGATGCTGCGGTTGAAGTCTTTTTCTTCGTAGCGCTTGCCTTGCTGCACTTCGCCGTCCAGCACCATGTCATCGGCGGTGTAGACGTAGTCGTCCAGCGTGGTCACGATCTGCTTGACGCGAAACGGCGTCAAAAAGCCATCGTTGATGCCGTCCTTGAGGGAGTAGGTGTAAACCGGGTCGCCAAAATAGCCATAGGTGTCGGCGTTGATGGTGCGCTTGGGTGTGGCCGTCAGGCCCAGCTGCACGGCGGGGCTGAAGTACTCCAAAATCGCCCGCCAGCTCCCTTCGTCATTGGCGCCGCCACGGTGGCACTCGTCGATGATGATGAAGTCAAAAAAGTCTGGCGGGTATTCGCCAAAGTAGGGGGTCTCGCCAGGCCCACTCATGAAGGTCTGGAAGATCGTGAAGAACACGCTGCCGTTCTTGGGCACGCGGCCTTTCTTCTTGATGTCGCTGGGGTCGATGCGCACCACCGCATCTTCGGGGAAGGGCGAGAACGCGGTGAACGCCTGATCGGCCAGGATGTTGCGGTCTGCCAAAAACAAAATGCGCGGACGGCGGCTGGGCTCGGTGCCGTCTTTCCAATCCTTGAGGTTCCAACGGCTGTGAAACAGCTTCCACGCCAGCTGAAACGCGATGAAGGTCTTGCCCGTGCCTGTGGCCAGCGTCAGCAGCACACGGTCTTTGCCGTTGGCCACCGCCTCCAGCACGCGGGTGATGGCGCTCTCTTGGTAATAACGGCCCGTCCAGGTGCCGCCTTTGTCTTCGAGCGGGACGGCGGCAAAGCGTTTGCGCCAGGCGGCCGCTTGCGCCTCACTATCGCCAAAGGCCATGTCCCACAGCTCGTCGGGCGTGGGATAGCGGGCCACTTCGCCCTCGGCCCCCGTGTGCATGTCGATGCCGTAGATGCCTTGGCCGTTGGTGGCGTAGGTGTGGCGAATCGCCAGCTTGGCCGCGTAGCTCTTGGCCTGGCCCACGCCCTCGGTCAGCGGCTTGGCCCAAGCCTTGGCCTCGATCACCGCCAGCTTGGTGTTGCGGTAGACCAGCACATAGTCCGCAATGTCGGCCCGAGCCCGCTTGCCCGCGCCTTGCAGGCGACCCGCCGTGATGTTGTGCTCCCGCAAGATCCGGCTGCCATCCACCTGGCCCCAGCCTGCGGCGGCCAGGGCCGGGTCGATGTGTTCGGCGCGGGTTTCGGCTTCGTTCATGGGTCAGTTCTGCTGTGCCAGCATGTTCATGATCAGTCGGATCAAGGTGTCTTTTTGTGCGGGGTCAGACTCGGCAACCAGCAACGCAAGGGCCGCCAGGCCTATGTCATTGATGACGGGTTGGCCGTTGGCGTCCATCAAACGGCCATTGCGGGCCAAAAAGTCCACAAACAAGAATGCACCGCTGCGCTTGTTGCCATCGGCAAACGGGTGATTCTTGATCACGAAATACAGCAGGTGCGCTGCCTTGGCCTCGATCGTGGGATAGGCCGGTTCGCCAAACACCGACTGGTCCAGGTTGCCCAACAGAGCGTCCAGCCCATCGCCGCGCTCACGGGCAAACAGGTCGGTCGCTTCGCCACGGCTCATCAGGTCGGACTTGAGTTGAGTCAGTGCGGCGCGTGCTTGTTCAGGCGTGGGCAGGGTGCCGCCCTGTTGTTGCGGTGGGTCGGTCAACAAACCTTCGTCGTAGCGCTGCAGCAGCAAAAACGTGCGGGCATAGCGCGTGACCACATCCAGCAGGCCACGACCAGCTTCTTGCGGCAGTTCAGGGTTCTGCGCGATTTTGCGCACCAGCAGCAGGGCAGCTTCCAACTCCTGCGCGTTGGCTTCCAGCCGTTGGCGGTTGAGGCTGTAGCCCTGCGTGAGGTGCTGGCGCAGCACCGTGGTGGCCCATTGGCGAAACCGGGTGCCTTGTACAGACTTGACCCTATAGCCGACCGAGATGATGACGTCGAGGTTGTAAAACTTGACGGGTTTGTCCGAGCCAGCAATGTGCAAATTTTGCACATTGCTTTTTTCCTCCAGCTCCCCTTCAGCAAAGACATTTTTGATGTGCTTCGTGATCACCGAGCGTTCCCGCCCGAAAAGCTGAGTCATTTGTTCTTGACGGAGCCATACGGTTTCACCTTGCAGCCGAACTTCGACCGCGCCGTTATCGGCCTGGTAAATCGCAATGTCTGTCTTGCTGGCGGGGGTGGATGTCATGGGCGGGCTAATTGGTGAAACCGAAACAGTGTAGCCAATTTGGTTTCAATATCCGGCTGGTTGGGTTGGGTAACTGGTGACAGCTTGTCACCGGTTCAACTGTGCGGTTTTTTCGTATGGTTTTAGTCTGCTGTGGCGCTGGTTTTGGCTTCGTTCATTCGGAAGCTTTCATTTTTTGCCATCCAGCTTTTTCTTGGCGCTTTCGATTTGCTTGACGCTTTGCGCGGGCGTGGGCAAAGCCTCGGGCATCGTGCCGCCCAGTTCCTTGATGGTGGCACGCACTTTCTCACCCACCTCGTAATGCGCCTTGTTGGCTTCTCGTTTGCCTTGCACGTTTTCGCGTTTCAATTTTTCTTCTGTCTGCGTTGCGCGAAACAGATTGGCCGCCAGCTCGGTGCTGCCCATGTGGTCCAGGATCTTCTGGCTCTTTTTCAAGCCCTTGTGGGCGTGAATGTCTTTGGCACCCAGGCCGCCATAAAGGCCCTTGTAGCCGTGGTCCTGAAAAATCGCGTAGCCCAAGCTGCTTTCAACACCTGCGTCTTTGGCAGCAGCCGCCAAATGCTTGTTGTGCGCCGCCAGTTCATTGCGAATGGCAAGTCGTTTGTCATCTTCAGACAACTGCGCAAACTTGGCGCTGTCTTCCAGCTCTTGCCGCCGCGTCTGCATTGCAAAGTAGGTCTGGCCGTTGGCAATGACCGGTTTGGATGGATCACCGTTTTGAACAATCAGATAGCAGGCATAACGCGACAGGCGAACATCGGCCAGTTCGCGTTCAGCGCCAGAGCCGATCTGGACCATATCGAGGACATCCTCGATATGGTCTGTTAATGCGTGGCCGCTGTTTTGGCAAGCCGCCCGGGCTCGCTCTATAACGGGGAGGAAGTGTCGGTACTCGGAATAATCCAAGACCTTGGCGAGCTTACGGGCTGACCAGTATTCATTGCCCTCTGCGTCGAGCTGGCGGATGCCTTCAAAGGTGGCATGGTGCTGGTTGGCAATGCGGTTCTTGGTCATAAGCAGGCTGCGTTGGATGGGGTCAATCAGTGTAACTAATTTGGATTCATAAGAGCCGTGATTGGTCGCCGATTCAACTGTACGTTTTCCTCGTACGGTTGAACTGCTTCAGTCGGTTACAGCGCGTAACCGACTGAAGTCTTTCCTGAAGCTTCGAGTCGGTGACGTTTTGTCACCGACTTCCATACAGACCAACCGTCGATAGCGTGTCGACGGTTCACCGCAAGCGACGGTCAAAGCTGCCCGCTGAAGGCCTGGTGCAGCAGTGACTTTTTGAGGTCGTCGAGGGCGGTGAGTTTTTGGCGGTAGATGGCTTCAAGCGAATGACACTCTGCTTCTATTGATCTGAGCATTTCCGTTAGTTCGACCTGTTTCTCTTTGGATTTTGGGAAGGAAATTTTGAGTGGCGCAATGTCATAGTTATTGATCTGTGGGATCGATGAACCTGTGCCAAGCACTCGCATGTCCACATTCAAGAAGTAAAAGTAAAGGAACTCGGGCGTCAGCACCTCAGACGGTATGACGGACATGATGTTCAGGTCCGCGCACATCTCTCTAAGAACAAGACGTTTTTTATTCGTCAGTATCGCGCCTCCCCGTTTGGGAAAAATTACTGCCCCTGCTGGAATCAGCCATCCATTTTTGACGTCGCTGCGGTCAAGAAAGCGAATGGAAGTGCATATGCCTTCAGCGTTTTCTGGCATCGACATCTCGGCGACCTTCACGTATGGGATTTCCCCGTCAGGTCTTTCAATACTTATGGGAACTGTGGTGCCGCTTTTGAGCGTACAAGTTTCTCCCACAGTGGTTTCAACCCAATCCGGTCCACTTGGTATGAGCGCGAGCGATAGCTGATTTGAAAAAAGCTCACGGGCGTTTTGGAGGTTCTTTTCGGCGTTGGCTTTGGCGGTGGCGATGTCGGCAAAGGCTTCGTCGAGGAGGGTGACGATGCGGCGTTGTTCTTCGATGTCAGGTGTTGCGACGGTAATGTCGTAAACATCATTGCGGTTGATGCCGGGCTTTACGCCTTTTGCCATGCTCGGCAGATTCAGAGTCAGCAATAAAAAGTACAAGTACTGCAATTCATACTTTGCGCGGTCAAACTCTACGAAGAATGTGACGTCAAGTGGCCAGTATTTTTCTTCTGTCAGCGTGACTTCACCTGCGGAGCCTTTTCGCCCAACGATGATGGAAGGCTCACCCTTGTAGAACTTATCCGTTCTGTCTTTAATTCCATTGGCGCCGTAGGCCGGGTAGAGGCCGTTCGGGTTTCGGTCGGAATCGGCGAGTGGCTTGCCATATTCCAGTTGGATGATTTCCCCGAGTCTTTTTGTTTCCCATCCCGCCTTCACGCCAACAACCCCCGAATATTCCCCAACACCTCCGCCGCCTCGGCATCCAGCGCGGCGATCTCGTCCAGGATGTCTGCCGGGCTCCGGTGCACCACTTCTTCGCCGCCGTTCGGGTTTTTCACCGACAGATCAAACGTGTCCAGGTTCACGCTGTCGGCGTTCACGCTCCAGCTCTTGGGCGAGTCGGCAAAGGTCTTTTGCAGCTGCACAAACTCCACCAGGTCCGCGTCGTTCAGCGGGTTGGTTTTGCCCATGTTGCGGCCGGGGTCCAATTGGTAGAACCAGGTTTGGCGGGTGGGCTCGCCTTTGGTGAAGAACAGCACCACGGTCTTCACGCCCGCGCCCTGAAAGGTGCCGCCGGGGCAGTCCAGCACGGTGTGCAGGTTGCAGTCGGTCAGCAGCTGTTTGCGCAGGGCCACGCTGGCGTTGTCGGTGTTGCTCAGAAATGTGTTTTTGATGACCACCGCTGCACGGCCTCCGGCACGCAGACTTTTGATGAAGTGCTGCATGAACAGGAAGGCGGTTTCCCCGGTTTTGATGGGGAAGTTTTGCTGCACCTCTTTGCGCTCTTTGCCACCAAAGGGTGGGTTGGCCAGGATGACATCAAAGCGGTCACGCTCTTGGATGTCGTTGATGTTTTCGCCCAGCGTGTTGGTGTGCACGATGTTGGGCGCCTCGATGCCGTGCAGGATCATGTTCATGATGCCAATCACGTAAGCAAGGCTCTTTTTCTCTTTGCCGTAGAAGGTGCGCTTTTGCAGCGTCTCCAGGTCGTCGGCCTTGGTGGCTTTGGGGCTCAGGTAGGCAAAGGCTTCGCACAAGAAGCCGGCCGATCCGCAGGCCGCGTCGTAAATGCGTTCGCCAATCTGCGGTTGCACCACGTCGATCATGGCGCGAATGAGTGGGCGCGGTGTGTAGTATTCGCCGCCGTTGCGCCCGGCGTTGCCCATGTTTTTGATCTTGGCTTCGTACAGGTGCGACAGCTCGTGCTTTTGGGCTTGGCTGCCAAAGCGCAATTCGTCGATGCGGTCAATCACGTCGCGCAGGTTGTAGCCGCTTTGGATTTTGTTGGTGATCTCGCTGAACACTTCACCGATTTTGTATTTGATGGTCTGCGGCCCGCTGGCGCGTTGCTTGAAGCCTGCCAGATACGGAAACAGCTTCGCGTTGACAAAGGCCTTCAGGTCGTCGCCCGTGAGCGCGGCGTTGTGGTCGATCTTGCCGTCTGCACCCTGACCTGACATTTTTGGCGCAGCCCATGCCGACCAGCGGTAGGGCTCGCTCAAGATGAATTGGTAGTCCCGGCCTTCCAGCACCGCCTCGGTGGCTTTGTCGGCTTCGAGGGCGTCGAGGTACTTTAAAAACAGCAGCCAGGAGGATTGCTCGGTGTAGTCCAGCTCGCTGGTGCACCCCGCGTCTTTGTGCAGGATGTCATCGATATTTTTAAAGGTTTGTTCAAACATGGGTTTGCATTTTAGGGGGTGAGGAGGGTGCTGGCCGCACGTGAAAAAGGCATCCGAAGATGCCTTGATGTTGGCTGTGTGGCGGATCAAGCCTGCATCGGCTGCGCGACGAGCTTCACTCCCAGTGCTGTGCAGACTCGGGCAATCGTGTCAAAGCGCGGGTGCGATGCGGGGCGCAGGGCTTTGTAGAGGGCTTCGCGGGTCAGGCCCGAGGCGCGGGCCACTTCGGTCATGCCGCGTGCGCGGGCAATGGTGCCCAGCGCGTGGGTCAGCTCTGCAGGGTCGTTTTCTTCCAGCACCAGCGTCAGGTAGTTGGCCACGTCCTCGTCGGTCTTGAGGTATTCGGCCATGTCGAAGTCGGGCAGGTCGGTGGCTTTGATTTTTTGGGTCATGGTCAGTCACTCCGTGAGGGTTTGGCTCAATGCAATGGCTCGGGCAATGTCGTCAGACTGCGTGGATTTGTCACCACCGCCCAGCATCACGATCAGCATGCCGTCCCGCTCGACAAAATACATGCGCCAGCCGGGTCCGAAGAATTCCCGCATTTCGCTGACGCCTTCGCCTACAGGGGCTACATCGCCCAGCAAACCGCGTTGGACTTTATCGAGCCGTCGGGTCAGTCGGATGCGTGTCATGCCATCCCTCAGGCTGGCCAGCCATTCATCAAACTCGGGCATGCGTTTGATCGTGTACATGTGATTGTAATCAGTTGTTCACACTTCACAAGTGTGGAGGACGCGATAGTGGCTAAAGAGTAGCCACTTATCGATATAAAAATACATTATTTAGTAATAAATTTTTATTTATTTGGGTGGGTTGAATTTAAGTGAAAACCGCTCGGGTGCTAGGCTCAGGCAAACTACCCACCTTTGTTCACCTTCTCAGCCGCTGATCGACGTATTGTCGGCCGCTGGGATGCCTCAATTGCCCGGGATCACAGCATGGAAATCAAAGTCAATTTTCTCGACAAACTGCGCTTAGAGGCCAAGTTTGACGACTTCACCGTGCTGGCCGATCAGCCCATCCGTTACAAGGGTGACGGCTCTGCGCCGGGGCCGTTTGATTATTTTTTGGCGTCGTCGGCTTTGTGTGCGGCTTATTTTGTGAAGCTGTATTGCCAGACGCGCGACATCCCCACCGAGCACATTCGCCTGTCGCAAAACAACATCGTGGACCCCGACAACCGCTATCTGCAGACCATCAAGATCCAGGTGGAGTTGCCGGCGGACATGTCCGACAAAGACCGCCAAGGCATTTTGCGGTCCATCGACCGCTGCACCGTCAAAAAGGCGATTCAAGCGGGGCCTACTTTCATCGTTGAAGCGGTGGACAACCTCGACGCCGACGCGCAGGCCTTGCTCTCGCTCAACCCCGATGCGCAGGCGCAGACCCGCATTGCAGGCAAGGACCTGCCGCTGGAGCAGACCATCGCCAACATGACGGCGGTCTTGGCCAACTTGGGCATCAAGATCGAAATCGCGTCCTGGCGCAACCTGGTGCCCAATGTGTGGTCGCTGCACATCCGTGACGCGCATTCGCCCATGTGCTTCACCAACGGCAAGGGCTCCAGCAAAGAGAGCGCCTTGGCCTCGGCGCTGGGCGAATACATCGAGCGCCTGAACAACAACCACTTTTATGCGGGCGTTTTTTTTGGCGAAGACATCGCGCAGGCCGACTTTGTGCACGACCCCCGCGAGCGTTGGTTCCAGCCTGGCAAGCGCGATGCGCTGCCCAAAGGCCTGCTGGACAAGCATTGCCTCAGCATCTACAACCCCGATGGCGAGCTCAAGGCCTCACACCTGTTCGACACCAACTCGGGCAACACCGAGCGCGGCATTTGTGCGCTGCCCTATGTGCGCCAGTCCGACGGTGAGGTGGTGTACTTCCCCTCGAACCTGGTGGAAAACCTGTTCGTGAGCAACGGCATGAGCGCAGGCAACACGCTGGTCGAAGCGCAGGTGCAGTGCCTGTCCGAAATTTTTGAACGGGCCGTCAAGCGCGAGATCCTGGAAGGCGAAATGGCTTTGCCCGACGTGCCGCCAGCCGTGCTGGCCAAGTACCCCGGCATCGTGGCGGGCATCGAGGCTTTGGAAGCGCAGGGCTTTCCGGTCTTGGTCAAAGACGCGTCGCTGGGCGGGGTGTACCCGGTGATGTGCGTGACCCTGATGAACCCGCGCACGGGCGGTGTGTTCGCGTCATTTGGCGCGCACCCGCGTCTGGAAGTGGC
The DNA here is from genome assembly GCF_003063315.1 of Limnohabitans sp. T6-5. Taxonomy (GTDB): domain Bacteria; phylum Pseudomonadota; class Gammaproteobacteria; order Burkholderiales; family Burkholderiaceae_C; genus Limnohabitans_A. Next base: position 478,340 of record NZ_NERV01000001.1, on the reverse strand, counting down.
GCTGGAGCGCAGCCTGACCGAGCTGTTGCAGGGCCGCAGTTTTGAGGGCCTGAATGACCTGCCTGCGCCCACCTTCATCAGCAACGCGGTGACCGAGCCCAACAACTTTGTGGAGCACTTCATCGACTCCAGCGGTGTGGTGTCATGGCGGTTTTTCAGCGCCAAATCAGACTTTGAATTTGTGGAGTGGGACTTTGCCGGGGAGGGCGAAGACGCCACCGCCCAAGAGGCCGCCACGCTGTTTGGCATTTTGCAGGCCATGGGCAAAGAAGCCTATGTGGCGGTGCACGACCAATTGGGTGCCACCGCTTGCCGCATCTTGGTGCCGGGCTATTCTGAGGTGTACCCGGTCGATGACTTGATTTGGGACAACACCAACAAAGCGCTCTTGTTCCGCGCCGATGTGCTCAACCTGCACCGCCTGGACGACGAGGCGCTGGAGGCATTGCTCGATCGCTTGGAGAACAACGAGCTGGACGATTACCTCGACATCGCCACGCTGATCGGCATCGAGTTTGACGACAACACGGTGTGGGGCCAGCTGACGGTGATGGAACTGAAACTCTTGATCCATCTGGCTTTGCAGCAGCTGGAAGAGGCGCACGAACTGGTGGGTGCTTTCTTGCAATACAACGACAACACCGTGGAGCGCCGCTTGTTTTACCAAGCCTTGAACGTGGTGCTGGAGGTGACGCTGGACGAGGACTTGGCCTTAGAGGACTATGTCGTGAACTTCAGGCGCATGTTTGGCGATGAGCGCATGAACGCGGCCATCGGCTCGGTGGACGGCAGCGTGCGCTTTCATGGCCTCACGCCCACCAGCTTGCAGCTCGAAACCCTGGACCGGCACCAGCGCTTGCTGGACAGCTACAAAAAACTGCACGCGGCGCGGGCGAAAGTTGCAGCGAAGCAGACCTTGGTTTGAACCTGCTCGTCCGTGAAAAAGGCACCCGCAGGTGCCTTGGTGTTGGCTGTGATGCGGCTCAAGCCTGCAAGGGCTGAGCCGTCAACTTGAACGGCTGCGCAGCCCACGCCAAAGGCACCGCTGGCCAGACGTTGTTTACTTCCCAAACAACTTCATCACATGCTGCCAGCCGCGCAGCAGCCAACCCGCACGCTCCACCTCGGCTTGCGCCACCAGTGGGGCTTCGCCCACGGGTTTGCCGTTCGATGTGGCGATCACTTTGCCGATCACAGCGCCTTTGGTCACGGGGGCTTCCAGGCCGGGCTTGATTTCCACGGTGGTCTGCACTTGGGTGCCACGTGGCACGGTCAAGAGCCACGGTGCGCCCAGGCCTGCGGCCACGGTGTCCGCCTTGCCGAAGCTGACTTTGACCGTGCTGACCACAGCGCCTGGCTGAATCGGGATGGCTTTTTCGAAGCTGCCGAAGCCCCAGCCGAGCAGGGTTCGCGATTGGTCCGCCCGAGCCTGGGGGCTGTTGGTGTTGAGGATGACCGTGATCAGTCGCATGTCATTGCGCTTGGACGAGGTCACCAGGCAGTAACCGGCTTCTGCGGTGTGGCCGGTTTTCAAGCCGTCCACGCTGGGGTCGGTGTAGAGCAGGGCGTTGCGGTTGCCTTGCTTGATGCCGTTGTACTTGAACTCGCGTTCTGCGTAGATGGGGTAGTACTCCGAGCCGTCGCGGATGATGGCGCGCGCCAGGATGGCCAGATCTCGCGCAGACGATTTGTGCGCCGGGTCGGGCAGGCCCGTGGGGTTCACGAAGTTCGTGTGCGTCATGCCCAGGCGCTGGGCTTGGGCGTTCATCAGTTTGGCAAAGCCCGCTTCGGAGCCGGCCATGTGCTCGGCAATCGCTTTGGAGGCGTCGTTGCCCGACTGGATGATGATGCCGCGCAAGATGTCGATGACGGTGGCCTGGCTGTTGAGCGGCAGGTACATGCACGACTCGGCGCTGGTGCCCCGGCACCAAGCGTTTTCACTGACCGAGACCAGGTCGGTGGGTTTGAGCTTGCCCGAGCGCAGCGCCTGCTCGACGATGTAGCTGGTCATCATTTTGGTGAGCGATGCGGGTGGCAGTGCTTCGTCGGCATTGGCCGAGGCAAGCACCTGGCCGGAGTCGTAGTCCATCAGCAGCCAGGCTTTGGCGGGCAGCGCAGGGGCATTGGCCGCCAAAGCAGTCTCAGCCGCCAGTGGCGGCAGTGCGTTGGCGGCGGCAGCGGCCTTTTTGTTGGCGGTGGCCTTTTGATGCGCCGCAGGCTTCGCGGCTTTTTGGCTGGCCGCGATGGTGGCCGAGTGGGGAATCAAAGCGCCAGCGGCGATGGCGAAGAGGACAGGGAGGATGGAGGAGGTCTTGGTTTTCATGGTGATCGCAGGCAGGGTGTGGATTGTCACCGATTGGCGAAAGCCCGCCAGTGGTCTGCCGCTCAATGGGCTTAACTTGCTGGACAGTGGTCATCAGTCTGTGCTTGCTGTAAACACCCCGCCCAATGGTCCACACAAGCCCTGATCTTGGGCAGCCGGTGCCGCTCGGGCAGCATCACGGCATAGACGGGGATGTCGTGCACATCAAAGCTGCCCTGCAGCAGGGGCACCAGCTCACCGGTTTGCACCCAGTGGCGGGCCACGATGTCAAAGAGGCGGGCAATGCCCACGCCGCTGCGCACCAGCGTGAGCATGACGGCCGAGTTGTCGGTCAGGCTTTGGCCCTTCACGGGCCATGGGGCTGGGGTGTCTTGCCTTTGCCACTGGTTCATGCTGGGGGCTTTGCTGTTGCCAATCAGGTGGTGGCGGGCCAGTTCGTCGGGTGTTTGGGGTGTGCCGTGTTGGGCCAGATAGGCGGGGCTGGCATAGAGGCTGCGGCTGGCGTGGCCCATGGTGCGGGCGACCAGGTTGTCGCTGTGTACCTCGCCCGTGCGGATGGCGATGTCGATGCCGTCGCGGGCCATGTCGGCCAGGCGGTCGTCCACCACGATGTCGATGTGCAGTTGCGGGTAAAGCGCATACAGGCCGGGCAGGCTGGGGGCGATCACGGCCTCAGCCACCGATGCGCTCACACCCACGCGCACCCAGCCACTGGGCTGGCCCTGGCGCAGTTGCAGTTCTGCCCCCAGAACTTCGGCGCTGCTCAGCATGTTTTGCCCATGAGCGAGCAGTGTGTCGCCTTCGTCGGTCAGGCTCAGGCCGTGGGTGCTGCGGTGCATGAGGCGTGCGCCGCACGCGGTTTCCAGCCGCGTCAGTGAACGTGTGACCTGGCTGACCGGGATGTCGCGTTCACGGGCGGCCGCTGACAGGGAGCCCAGCGCCGCGATGCGGGCAAAAAGTGCGAGGTCGTCCAAGTGAAAAGGCATGGGCTATTTTGGGTTTGTTTTGCAAATAACGGTTAACCAATTTGCTTTATGTGCTGTTTCCAAGGTTTGCCTGTGCAAATAAAGTTGCAACCTTCATTCACAGGAGAAAAAACCATGCCTATTTTGAACGTCTTGCTCAGCGGCCCAGCCCATGCGCAAACCACCCGAGAGGTGGCCACATTGCTGTCTGATTTGACAGCCAGGCTACTGCATAAAAAACCCGAACTCACCTCCATTGCTGTGCGTTATGTCGAACCCGAGCATTGGGTGGTGGGCGGTCGTACCTTGGCCGAGCAAGGGCGCTCCAGCGCCTATGTCGAGATCAAGATCACGGACGAGACCAACACGCTTGCCGAAAAGGCGGCGTACATCCAGGCGGTGTTTAACGGTTTGTCAGCCCTGATGCCGAACCTGCACCATGAAAGCTACATCCATGTGGATGATGTGCGGGCGGGGGCATGGGGCTATGGTGGACTGACGCAGGCATATCGCGCACACCATGGGTGAAGTCGCGCAAGCAAGAACCTTTTCACAAGGTGCTGTGGTTCACCGCCCATAAGTGACCTCGAGTGACGTGCTTGCCAATTTGTTCATGTGGATCATGAAACCGATCATGGCGGCGGAGGCGTCGGGGGGCAGGTTGATCTTTGGGGTCTTGAGCGCATGCACGGTGAAGATGTACCGGTGTGCCTTGTCGCCAACAGGTGGGCACGCCCCGCCATAGCCGACGGTGCCAAAGTCGGTTTTGCCTTGGGTTGCACCCGCAGGCAGTTGTTGGCTATTGGCTGCACCCGCACCTTCGCTGACCGATTGCACGGTGGCTGGAATGTTGTATGCCACCCAGTGCCACCAGCCTGATCCGGTGGGGGCGTCGGGGTCATAGGCGGTGATGGCAAAGCTTTGTGTGTCTGCTGGGGCGTTTTGCCATGACAGGGCGGGCGAAGTGTTGCCGCCTGTGCAGCCAAAACCCTGGAGGACATGCTTTGTCGGCAGCGTGCCGCCCGGTTTCAGGCTGGGACTGATGACAGAAAAGTCGGCCGCCTGGGCTGACAAGACCATGCAGAGCAGTGCGGTGCCAGCGAGTTGGATGATGGTTTCCATGAGGATTTCCTCTTGAGGTTGAAGACCCCCTGATGGTCTCGCATGTGGGCGATAGCGCTTAGCCTTTGTCTGCCAGATCTTGTGCGGTTTCTTTCAATCGGGCGCGCACCACCGAAGGGGCAACGCCCCAGCGTTGCTGAAAAGCGGCGGTGAATCGGCTGTGCGATTCCCAGCCACAGCGTTGGGCCACTTCGCCCACCGACAAATCGCTGGCCTGCAGCAGGCCCAGCGCAGTTTGCAGACGAATATCACGCACGATGGCGGCCAAAGTGGTGTCCGAGTCGGCCAGTCGGCGGCGCAGCGTGGATTCGCTCATGTGGAAGGCTTGGGCGATGGCGCGCACGTTCCAGTCGGCGTCCATGCGCTGGCCGATCAGGTGCTGGATGCGTTCGACCCAGCTCAATTCGTGGGGCGGTGCAAAGCGGTGGCCTTTTTCTTCCAGCAAAAGCAGTGTTTCCTGGCTGCGATGGCGCATCACGGCCATGGATGGCGTGTGCTTGCCGGGCAGGGTGCGTTGAAGGGTTTCAATCAGTGCATCGTCCAATGCGATGACTTGGGCTGATGTGACGATGGATGTGCTGTGTGCCTGAGCGCGTTCGTGGAATTCGTGCACCAGCGCATCGTCAAAGGCGAGCACCAAGGCCTCGTATTGTGGTTGGCCGTGTGGGTCGTTGACCACGTCCCACTGCGTGCCTCTGGCAATCAGAACGGCTTGGCCTTGCCTGGCCGTGATGCGGTGGGTGGGGGTGTGCAGTTCTTTGCTGCCCGTGATGACGGCGACGAACAGATCGTTGGGCACGGTGAGGGTGCTCAGCCGGTAGCGGCGGGCAGCAAAGATGCGGGCTCCAGAGCTCATGTGAGGACGGTTGTTCAGGAACTTCGGGTCTTCATACCGGTTGGATGGGGATGACGCTTGCTTCGGTTCGCATCCGGTGTTGTTGTTCAAGCTGTCGGCGAATGGTGTCCAGTCGCGCTTTTTTGCCGGGGCGATAGAACAGGTTATAGGCTTCGAAAGGCACCATTTGGCCTTCTGGTGTGGCGAAGTGGATGCACGATTTTTTCAGGGCCCGCATGTCCAGGTTGGTCGCGTCCATGAATTGAACAATGAGGATGCGAAACACGTTGTCGTAATTCATGTTCTGCGGGGCAGACACTTGCGGCAGGCAGCACATGAGCTCGGACAGGCAACTGGCTTGCGATTCAGGCGAGTGGTTGGTGGAGAACAGTTTGAAAACCAGCTCTTTGGCCGAAGCGTCTTGCTCAAAAACGATGGTGTTGGCTGCTCCTTGCACAAGCGCTTGCGGGCTCAGGTGCCGTGTCAATGGCACGGTTTGACCCGCAGCCTTGATGGCGTAGCCCATGGCCAGCGTATCGGGGTTGCAGGGCACAGGGACGATGTCGTCGAGGGTGAAGATGTCGCTTTGGGTGGCGATTTCCCGGCGTATTTCGCTGACGGTCAATCGGTGTTGCGCCCCAAAACCATCGGTGCGCCCCGCTTCCTGGATGGGCTGGAAGGTGATGCCCCGCACGCACGGTTGTGCCAGTCCATGGCGGATGATGTCGCCCAGTTCCTTGTCGTTGAGGCCGCGTTTGACCGTGACCACCAATGTGGTGGACAAGCCGGCAGCGTTGAGGCGCTCCAGCGCTTGTTGTCGAATGCGGGTGAGGTCCGCGCCTCGCAGTTCTTTGAGCGCTTCGGCGCGCAGCGAGTCGAATTGCAAGTAAATTTCGAGCCCTTTGGGGCCGTAGCTGGCCAGGCGTTGCACAAACGCTTCGTCTTGCGCAATGCGCACACCATTGGTGTTGATCATCAAGTGTTTGACAGGGCGTTTGCGCGCTTCGTCAAGGATCTCGAAAAACTGCGGATGTGTGGTTGGCTCGCCGCCAGAAATTTGCACCACATCGGGCGCGCCTTCGTTGGCGACCACGGTGTCGAGCATTTGGCAGACCTCTTGCAGGCTGCGGTGTTCGGGCCTGTGCGTGCCGCTGTCGGCATAGCAAATGGGGCAGTTCAGATTGCAGTGGTCGTTGATCTCCACAATGCTCAGGCACGAGTGCTGCATGTGGTCAGGACAAAGGCCGCAGTCATAGGGGCAGCCATATGTCATCTTCGAGTTGAAGGTGTTGGGCATCTCCGGTGGCTTGACGAAGACTTCGCGGCCCAGTCGGTAGTAGTCCACATCGTCGCTCATGAGCACGCGTTCCATGCCGTGCGTTGGACACCATTTGTCCATGTAGACCTTGTCGTCTTTGAAGATGATTTTGGCTTCAGCGGGGTGCAGGCAGGTGGTGCAAACGCTGGTGGTGGTGTCGTAGTACAGATAGGGGCGGAGTTTTCGGCTCATGTGCGGCTTACCTTCCCATGCTGAGCAACAACACGCCAGCGCCCAACAACTGCAGTGGGGCGGTGATCACATCCACCACAAGGGCCACAGGCAACAAGGCGATTTTGCTCAGGTCTGGTTTTGTTTCTGTGGTGGACGGTGCGTGGAAACTGAGTTTTCTCGCTCTTTGCATTTCGGTGAAACCCGTTCCCTGCAACGAAATGGCCGGGTAGACGGCACCTTTGATGCTGACATTCAAGCTCAGGGTGTCGGGCGTTTTGCGGAAAAATTTCAAAGATTTCAGCGCTGCGGTTTCAGTGTCAGACAGTGGAGTTTTGCCCGTCGAGTAGGTGAACTCAAGGGTTCCCCAAATCGTTTTGTCTTGGATGTGCAAGCGGTGGTTGTCTGGCGTCAGGGTCAATCGCGCTGGATCAAGTGGGGTCAGGCTGAGCAGTGTTTCTCCCCCTTCGACCAGCAGATAGGTGTTTGCCTTGCCCAAAAAGGCGATGGCATGGGCTTTGCCCATGGCCTTGGCCATTGTTTCGTCGGGGCGACCAAAGGCCAGGATGTCATCGGTCAGCACCACTGCGCCTTCAATGATTTTGGTTTTCGTATTGGGCCCGGAACCCACAATGGCCGTGGCGCAGCCCAGGCCGCCGATCAATGCGGCAGAGAGTGTCAGGACCATTGCCTGGCGGCGTGTGAAGCGTGTAGCACTCATTTTGGTGTTCCCTTTTTGTCTGTAACGAAGGTGATGGCGATGGTGAAGATGGCGATCAGGCTGATCCATTGGATGGCTGAGAGACCGCCCCAATAGGTGTAGGGCACGGGCTTGAGTGTGTCGATGGTCAGTCGCCAGAACAGATAGCCCAGCATGAAGCAGCGAAACGCAAGGCCTGGGGTGTGTGCCAGTTTGCGTTCCCAGCGTGGCCAGGTCAGCAAGGCCAGCAGGGCAACCAGCCATTCGTACAAGGGCGCTGGGTGACGGGGGATGCCGTCGCCCAAATCCATGCCCCAGGGCAAGCTGGTGGGCAAGCCGTAGGTGCCGTCGTGCAGACCGGCCACAAAGCAGCCGATGCGCCCGATCAGAATGCCGCTGAGAATTGCGGGCACAAAGTCGTCGCCAGTGCGTGGCCCTGTCCAGTTGCTCAATTTTTTGGCCAGCTCCACACCAATCCAGCCGCCCAGCAGACCGCCAACAATGGATTGCCCTTGCAGCAAGAGCGTAAGTGCTTGGTCGGCTTGCGGCCAAAGATGGGGATTTTCGAGCCAGAACACCGCTTTGTTGCCGATGGCGGCGCCCAGCAAACAGCCCACAATCAAGGCGTAAGTAGGGCCTTGCAAGACACTGTTTACACCTTGACGGGCTTTGCGGCGACGGTAGATCCAGGCGCCTGTGGCCAAAGCCGCCCACTCCAGCACGTAATGCGCGATGTGGGCCAGATCGGGGTCATGAATGATCAGGGACATGGGACGCCGCAGGCATTCTTGGGCTCATGGCAGGGTTCTGAGCAGGGTGTATGTGGTGTCCGGCGCATCGGCGGGCGGGTTTTCAAGCTTGTCCTGGCGCACGCGCAGTGTGTGGCGCACGCCCGGTACCGGTTTGAAGCCTGCGATCTCGCCATGCAGTGGTTCCCATTTTGTCTTTTTGTGGCCAGGCCCCACCTCTCGCACCAGCAAACACTGCGTTTCGATCAGGCCGGTGCATGGGCGGCGTTTGGGGGCGACTTCCAGCGTGATGGCGCGGCTCATCCAGGGGCGTGCGCAACTGGCCAGTTCTTCGTTCCAGACATGGCCTGTCGATGGTTTGCAGCCATGTGCGTCGGCATCGCCACCGGGCATGGGCAAGTTGGGGTGTGTGCATTCGCTTGGGGCCAGCAGGCGGGCTTGGGCGGCGTCGAGCATGCAGCGGTTGGGGAATGTCTTGGGGGCAGGCTCACCGGCGACATGGCCGCAAAGGGGCTTGTATTCGCGGGTGCAGGTTTGAGCGATGGATGCCGTGCTCGCCAACAAAACCACAATGGCCAGCAGGCTGCTTGAAAATGTTTTGCGCGTTTGACGGTTTTTCATGACGTTATTCGTGTGTGCGAACAGTCTACGAAAACCGATATATTAAATTTGTCAAATTCTCGGAATTGCAGCGGCTTGCTGATGGTGCTGATGATTTGCGAGATGTTTTTTTGTAACCGCTTGAAAGAGGGCAGCTCGAATGCCCTCTTAAGGGCTCAAGCGCGTTTGCTCAGCGCCGTCACCTGGGCTGACAGGTCGCGCACAGCCTGGGTCAGGGCCAGCAGTTCTTGCTCTTTCATGATGTCGATTTTTTCGTGCAGCAACTCGATTTCAAGTTCGGCCTTGACGTTGATTTCGTAATCGTTTTGCGCATGCTTGCGGTCCATCTCCGACTGGCGGTTCTGACTCATCATGATGGCGGGCGCTGTGTAGGCCGCCTGGAACGACAGCAGCAGATTGAGCAATATGAAGGGATACGGGTCCCAGGCATCGCGCCCGACCAGCACATTGCCTGTGATCCACAACACAATGGCCGTACTTTGGAAAATGATGAACCGCCATGAACCAATGGTCGCAGCCACCAGGTCCGCCAGCCGTTGCCCTCGGGTGGGGGGGGTGAGGTCGAAGTGCTCCGGAGGGTTGAGGGCTTCGGGTGCATGTTTTTCCCGGTGTGCACGCCTGTGGGCGCGCAAGAGGAGGAGCTGCTTGGCATCCTCAGGTGTGCTTTGGGGGCGGCGTGGGTGTGGGGTTGGGTGTGACATAAGACCTCGCTGGAGTCCAAGCATAGAGCATTGGCTTGAGGAGGCCTGGTGCGCTTACTTGGCCAGCGGTGCGTGACGGTGACAGCTGACCAAGTGGTCGTTGACCATGCCTGAGGCCTGCATGAAGGCGTAGCAAATGGTGGAGCCCACGAATTTGAAGCCGGCTTTGAGCAGGGCTTTGCTCATGGCGTCGGATTGCGGTGTCTTGGCGGGCACTTCGCTCATGCTGCGGCGCTGGTGCTGCAAGGGCTGACCCTCGACGAATTGCCACACGAAGCTGCCAAAGCTTTGCCCGCTGGCTTGCAGGGCCAAATAGGCTTTGGCATTGCCAATGGTGGCGGCCACCTTGAGGCGGTTGCGCACAATGCCCGGGTCGGCCAGCAGTTGGGCGACTTTGTGCTCGTCGTAGTGGGCGATTTTTTCAGGGTCAAACTGGTCAAAAGCGAGGCGGTAGGTCTCGCGTTTTTTCAAGACGGTCGACCACGACAGTCCGGCCTGTGCGCCTTCGAGGTTGATCAGCTCGAACAAGGCTCTGTCGTCATGCAGGGGCACGCCCCATTCGGTGTCGTGGTAGTGGCGGTAAAGCTCAAAGCCTTCGCACCAGGGGCAGCGTTGCATAGGTCTCCTTTGTGGGCGACCGAGTTTAGCGGGTGTGGCTGTGGGGCAGGCACGGGCGCCCAGGACGCAGGCCGACAGCCACAACGTGCAAGTTCAGGGGGCATTGCGTCCAACAGGGGTTTGTTGTTGGACAATCTCGCCTTCGGGTGGATGCCCATGCCAGCCCGGTGGCCCGTTTTTGACCCCGTTCAGGATGCAGTTTTGAGTGTGACGCCAGACATTGAGTCGGCTTTTGCCGATTATTTTCGAGACCCCGATGCCGTGGGGGATTCGCCACTGGCGTTTCAGATCGAGCACAACAGCACACTGGTTGAAGCCCTGCGCAGCGTGTTTCAAGGCCCGGGGGGCCTGGTGCGCCTGCGGGTCTGGATGCTGCTGACCTTGGTGCAGCAAGGCAGTGCCTTCTTGTCGCGCGAGGCCTTGGACCAGTTGTTTTATGCCGTGCGCCCCGAGGCGGTGGACAGTGTGGTCAAGCGCTTGCGCGAAGCGGCCTTGCTCAGCTGGGACGAAACCCAGCGCCACTATGGTTTGACGGCGCTGGCCCAGCAGGTGGCGACCATGTTGGCGCCTTTGACGCAGCAGTCTGAAGACGAGCTGAGCGGCTTGCTCGGGCAGGTGGTGGGCGCCGACCGATTGGGCACGCTGGACGGCGCGCAGGTGCAGATGTTGCAAGCCCAGCTGGGCCGCCTGCACCATGAGTTTGCCGATGCGATTGCCAGCGGCTCGGAGTTCCGTCTGCGTGAGGCGCGCAAGCGCTATGACCGGGCCTCGCGTCTGATCGACAAGGCTTCGGACACGATCACCGCCATCATTGGCAACGCCCGTGGCCAATTGCGCATGGAGCAGGCCGCACGCGGGCTGGGGCAGGCGCAGTCGCGTTTGTTGGCCATGGCCAGTCAGTTCAACCGGGCCTTGCAGCAGGTGGACCGCCAGCGTGTGACTTTGGGCACCACTGGCATCACCAGCACCGACGTCAAGTTGTGGCTGCAAACCCAGGCCGGGCTGGAGTCCTTGATGAACGATGCCATTGCACAGCCCGTGAGCTTGGGCTTGGTGTCGCCGCACGACATGCTGGATGTGACCGAGGCCGAGTTTGAGCGCGACCGGCCAAAGGCGCAGCTGGCCGAGGCCTTACCCACGGCGCAGGCCGCACCGGTGGGCGATCTGACGGCTGTGGCTTTGCCGCAAGAGTTGGGCGCCTTGTCGGATTTGCTGGCGCAGTGGGGCGTGTTGGCCGGGCCTGAGGCAGGTGCACAGGCCACGGATGCGGCACCGGTGCATTGGCGCGACATCAGCGAGGCGCTGTTGCACCCTCTGGACGCCGAAGACCATGCCCGCTACGCCCAGGTGGCCTACAAAACCCAGCTCATGCCGCTGCTGGGCGATGCGCAGGCCCAAGACTTGCCCGGCCCCACGGGCCAATTGGCGCGCCAGCCCTGGCGCGTGCAGTGGCAAACCGAGTTGCAGGCGCTGGACCACCCGGCGGTGTCGCACCTGAGCGCAGGCCTGCTACGCAGCATCCATGCGCCCGATACCCCTGAAAGCGCCGCGCCCACAGGGGACGCCGCCCCGAACACGCCCGTCTGAAGACTTTGCATTTTTTTGAATCATGACCCTGAACACCCTCACCGACGATGCGGCCTTGCTGATCGCCGAGTTGCTTTCTCGCAAATACCTGCCGCGCCAACACCCCCGTGTCAGGCGGGCGCTGTCCGACGCCGAGCTGTTTGCGCTGGTGGAGCAGCGCCTGGCGCAGGTGGGTCTGCGCTGGGTGGACAACATTTATGCCGACCATGTGTGTCTGGCCTTGCTGCCCGCGCCGCAAAACCATGTGCTGGGCGAGGCGGGCCTGAACGCCAACAACAACCTGGACTTGCCTCGCGACGCGGTGGCCTTGCTGGTGGTGCTGTGGGCCTTGATCGTGCTGCCCAAGCGTGAGCGCCAGACCAGCCGGGTAGCGCCCGATGCCCCGCAAAACGAGATGTTTGCCAGCAGCAAACCCCTGCCTTCGGCGCAAAGCGTGAGCCCCGTGCTGTCGTACAAGGCTTTGCTTGAAGACTACGGCACCCAGCTGGGCAAAAAGATGCGGCTGGACGGCAACCTCAAATTGCTGGAGCGCCACGCCTTCATCGTGCGTTCAGGCGATGACATCAAGGAAGGCCCCTTGCTCGATGTGCTGCTGGACTATGACGTGATGGCCCCGCGTATCCTGAACGGTGCTCTGGCCGATGTGCTGGCGCGTGAGCAAGCGCTACAGGCTGCTCAGGATGCCGCGCAAGATGTGGCTGCCCAGACAAACCCTGCAGCCCAACCCGATTGATTGCCCCATGTTTCATTTGCAAAACCTTGAACTCGTCCATTGGGACTACTGCCAGCGCGTGAGCTTGCCGCTGGATGCCTCCATCATCACCATCGCCGGGCCCAACGGCTCGGGCAAGACCACCTTGCTGGACGCGATGCGCACGCTGCTGGGGCTCAAATGCTCTCAGCCGCGTGACTACAAAACCTATGCCCGCCATGCCGGTGCGCAAGTGGCGTGGCTGCGTGCCGTGGTGGACAACAAACCGCACACGCGGCAAACGTCGAGCCGACCGTTTGCACGGCAGTTGCTCTACAGCGATCAGGTCACGCTGGCTTGCCGCATCGAGCGCAATGGCGGCGATTGGCAGCGCCGCTACATGGTGGTCGAAGGCGATGTGAGCATTGAGCAGCTGACTGAGCGGACCGACAAAGAACTGCGCACCATGGGGGTGGAGGCCTGGGCGCGGGTCTTGTCGGACGCGGGCTTGTCGCCCGCCATTGCCAAAGTCTTGTCGCTCGAACAAGGACAAACCGACCGCCTGTGCGAGTACAGCCCACGAGAGTTGCTGCGCCTGGTGTTTGATGTGTTTGGTGACCAGGAGGTGCTCAACGCCTATGACACTGCCCGCGACCACCAAAGCCAGTTGACCCGTGAGATGCAGCAGGCCGAAAAGGAGCTGGACCACAGCAAAGCCCAGCTGGCCGAGCTGCAAAACAAGGTCACGCTTTACAAGCAGTGGCAGCACAGGGTGCAAGAGCGTGAACGCCTGGCGACCGAAGTCATTCCGGTGCTCGAATGGCACACCAAGCGTCAGAAACTGGCGCAAAACAGCCGCGAACTGCACCGTGACCGCTTGCGCCTGGCCGCGCACAAGGCCGAGCGCGCCGAACAAAACGCCCAACTGCTGGCGCTGCTCAAGGCACGCACACAAGCCGAAGCCGATGAACAGCGTTTGCTGGCCGAGCGAGATGCTTCTGCCGTGCAGCGTGATCAGACCCGTGACATGGAGCGGCCCCTGGAGGCCTTGAACAAGCGCGAGGCAGAACTGTTGGCCTTGGTGGACAAGGAAAGCGATGCCGAATCGCTGCATGCGCATTTGCAGGATTTGCAAACCCGCATGCAAGACGCACAGGCCCGGCGCAGCGTGGTGCTGGACAAAAAAACGCAGGCCGACAACGCTTTGCAGGCGCTGGACGGCCAACGCACGCCCCCGCACCCGCCAGAAGCCCGCACATTGCGCCAGCGCTTGCAGGCCCAAAACATCGGCCACCGTTTTGTGGCCGAAGTGGTGGATGTGCACAACGAGCATTGGCGTGCTGCCGTTGAGGGCGTTTTGCGGCCTTTGCGATGGGTGGTGTTGCTGGACAAGCCGGGCGATGTGGCCGCAGCCGATGCGCTGGCCTCTGAGCTGCGATATCGCCACTACATCGTGGAGCCCGGCGAGGCGCTGCCCAAGGCCGACCCCCAAAGCCTGCTGGCGCAGGTGCGCGTGGACGGCAAACTGCCGCGCTGGCTGGCCCAGCAACTGAACAACTTGCGTTGTGTGGACAGCCCCCGCGATGGGCGCCAGTTGGCGGGCAACTGGATCACGGCTGAGGCCTACACCTTTGATGGCCGAGGTGCCCGTTCGGTGTGGGTGGAGCCGCGCGACCACCAGTTGGGCGCAGCGGCCTTGCAGTCGCAACGTGACGCACTTGAAAACGATGTGCGTCGCCTGGATGCCCAGCTGGGGCCGTTGACGCAAGCGCTGATGGACCTCAAGCGCCAGATCAAGGACTGTGAGCAGGCCTTGGCAGGACACTCGGCCGCGCAAGAGCTGGCCAAGCGTGCGGAAGAGTTTGCCGACGCCCGCCAGGCCTGGCCCGCCGCCAAGCAAGCGCGCATTGCCGCCAGCATGCATTGGCAAAAGCTCGATACCGCGTATGTGCAAGCCAAAAGCCACTACCAGGTGGCCGATAGCCAATACCGACAGCAAGAGCAAAGCCTGCGCCAGAAGAACCAGGAGGCCGATCGCCAGGCCGCCGAGATGCTTCTCCGGCGCCAACAATTGACCGCTGAGGTGGATGCCTCACAACACCGCAAACAGCAAATTCCCCCGGGCTGGCGCACGCCGGAAGCCTTGCAAGGCCTCATGGACAAATACGACAACGAGCGGCAAGCCAAATTGCGCCTGGACTCGGTCGAAGCCGAGCTGCAGCTGGACACCTGGGAAAAAGACGCCACCGTCGAAGAGCGCTACCGCCGCATGGAAGCCACGGTGCGCGAGCAGACCTTCAGCCTGCAAGACCACCAGGTCAAAAACGCCCAAGCTGCCACCGCCGTGCTCAACGCCCGCGAGAGCTACATCGAAGTCTTGCGCAGCACGGTGCGCCGTTACCGCAGCAACATCCAGGAGCTGGGCAGCCTGGCCGGGGTGGAGGTGTCGGCCGATTTGCCCGCTTTGGAAAACGAAGACTCGGTGCTGGCGCAGGCCGGGCTCAAGGTCAATTTCAACTTTGACGGCAAGGGCAGCATTGGTCTGAATGATGGAGAGGCCTCGGGCGGCCAACAGGTCATCAAATCGCTGATTTTGCTGGTGGGTTTGCTCAAGGACGAAGAAAGCGCGTCGGGTGGTTTCGTGTTCATTGACGAGCCCTTTGCCCACCTGGATGTGCGCAACATCCAGCTGGTGGGCCACTTCTTGCGCTCGACCCAGGCGCAATACGTGCTGACCACCCCCATCACGCACAACCTGGAAGTGTTTGAGCCCGCCGAGATCACGCTGGTGACCAGCAAAAAGCCGCGTGACAGTCGCTGGGCACCACCGATTGCCGTGGCCAAAAGGCGTGGGCAGCCTGTGCTGGTGCCCGTCTAAGGAGGATGCGGATGACAGCGTGGCACACCGAGATGCATGGCAAGCACAAGCGCACGCGGCAAAGCCTTCACGCTTTTGTGCGCTTGCCAGCACTGCGGGCGGCGCAGCTGGCGGTGTTGCAGCGCTGGCTCAAGTCGCACGCGCAAGAGCGGGCCTGGCAAAGCCTGCTCCAGCTTGCAGGTGCCGAAGCGCTGGACTGGGTGGACGGCTTGCGTGACGACTTGTTGGCCGCCGGGGCGCTGGCCGTCAAGGAAGAACTCAAAGCGGGGCATTGGCGCGTGACACGCATCGTCTGGCGGGATTTGCCTGCCCTGCAACAGGCCGCAGGCGTGACCACAGCAGACGAGCATGCTGCACAGCGAGACGACTTGGCAGCGCAGTGGCGGGCACTCGCCGATGAACACCCCTGGCTGGTGGGCGCGGTGCAGACCGCAGTCAAGGGGTCTGCTGTGGTGCAGGCTCAACGCTTGCCGCTGCTGCAAAAGTTGGTTGACTGGCGGCAAGCGCAGCGCACCGGCTTGCGGCAGGACTTTGCATTGGCCGCACGCCAGCACACCAAGGGCATCACCCCCACAGAATGGGATTGGCTTGACGCCCACTTGCCGCTCGAAGCGCTGGGCATTGGCCGCTTTGAGCCGGTGTTTTGGCTGGGTGGTGCGTTGACACTGGCGGGAGCGGATGCGGGGGATATTTTGGCCTTGCCTCGCGCGGGTTTCGTGGGCTTGCCTTGCCGCCAATTGACGGCATGGTGCTCAGTGCAAGTGCCTCCCCAGCGGTATTGGCTGATCGAAAACCGTGCCAGTTTCGAGCGTCAGTCATGGCAACTGCAGCCCGGTGTTTGCCTGATCTGGCTGCCAGGGCGGCCCTCCGAAGCCTGGTTGCAGGCCATGCGCTGCTTGTTGTCGCAAGCCCCAGCGCCTGCGGCCATCAGCTGCGACCCCGATCCGGCGGGCATTCAGATTGCGTTGACAGCTGGCCAACTTTGGGATGATGCAGGCCTGAGCTGGGATGCAGAACACATGTCGTCCGAATTCTGGAAAAACGGCGTCACGCGTGCGTTGACCGACTATGACCGGCGTGTGTTGGCTCAATTGCAGCAGATCAGCCATTTGCCTTTGTCTTTGGCCAATTTGCGCGATGACATGTGTGAGTCGGGCTTGAAGGCTGAGCAAGAGGGTTGGATTTGACTGTTCCGAAGCCTTTGGGCCAAAGACTGTCTGAATGAAAGAGCCTCTTTTCTTGAGACTCAGCGTGTACCTTGACCAGGCAATTTCAAAGTTGGTGTCAAAAGTTTCCCCAGAGCCAGCAAATTGATGCCGATGGATATGAGTTGTACGGCCAACAAAATTCCCAAAATTGTCATCGCGGATTCGGGGTAATTGCTCAAAATCAAAATCGCCAAGAGGATGGAGACGATCGCTGACAGCAAAATTCCCCCAAAATAAGGCGTGCCTTTGAAGCGCAAAGCCAGGTAAACCTTTACCAAACCTTCAACCAGGATGAAGAGCGCCACAATCATGGTCAGCGTCAGGGCACCCATCACTGGGCGGTAGATCAAATACAGGCCAAGAAAAAAACCGAGAACGCCCAAAAGTCCCAGGCCCAATCTGTTTTCTCCGTCTTTCTGGTTGAAAGCAGAGACAAGTTGCCCGATCCCCACAATCATGAGTGACCAAGCGACGATCATTTCAGCCGCAATAGTGGATGCCACGGGGTTGAACAACGCGAGGAAGCCCAGCACCAATGAGATAACACCCAACCACATCAGATAATTTGAATTGCTCATGGTCAATTGTTCCTGTGTATGACTTTCATGCAGCGGGATGCCCATCGGTGAGATGTCCATGAAAGTGCGGCCATTGTGGTGTCAGGCTCCAATATTGACAAACTTGCAAATTCACGGTTTTGACAAAAATCAGGCGGTATTGTGGTGGCGCTCACACAATGGGAATTTGAGAGTCGATTTTTTTGCGACTTGTCGCACACGGACCTTTGCGGGTGGCTCAGGGGCGGCTCAGGGGCGGCTTCGGGGCGGTCCAAAGCGCTGCCCATGCGTGACGGTGATGCGGTTTTCTTCCGCGCACCAGCCCCGGATACAAGTGCGTGGACACGCCCAACAGCAACGCAAAAACGGCCACCGACGCCAGGCCACTGAACGCCTGCGCTTATTGGGGGGCAGTCCTGCAGATAGACCACGTATTGGAGGCATGGCTCATGAACGTACTGGGTGAAGGGGCCGCAGTCTGTGCGTTAAAGCATCTATGCCATGGCGATGAGCGGCACGGCGTATTTCAAAGCTGGAAGGCCAGCCAGCGCACCATGCCTTCACCCAACTCGCGCAGCAAGCCCGGGGGCTTGGCTTCATAGCCTTGAGCGCCCTGGCGGCGGCGCGCCATCCATTGGGAAAATTGTTCGATGTCTGTGGGTTTGTAGAAGGCCACCATCACTTCGTAATTGAGGAAAAGGCTTCTTTCGTCAAGATTGGCCGAGCCAGCCAAGGCGATTTCGTCGTCAATCACCACTGCTTTGGCGTGGATCATTTCGGGCACCAACCACACGCGGGCACCCGAGGCAGCCAATTCTCTGAGTGTCGCGTGCCGAGCCATGTCGGCCAGTCGGTGGTTGGATTGGCGGGGCAAGATCAAATCAACCAAGACCCCGCGCCGTGCGGCCAGGGTGAGCGCCATTTGCAGCGTAGCGTCGGGCACAAAATAGGGCGAGACCGCCAAAATGCGGTTTTGCGCTGCAAAGCAGCTGGACAGCAGCAAAGTGTAGAGCGTGTCTTCGGTCTGGTCCGGGCCACTGGGCAGCAATTGGACGGTGGGAGATGACCTGTTTGCCTCTGGCGGATGTGCCAGATCGGTGCGCTGCTCTTGTGTTGCAAACGCCCAGTCCTGATGGAATTGGTCTTGCGCTTGTCTGGCGATGGCGCCGCTCAAATCAAAGCTCAGGTCGGTCCAGGCCGCTTTGGCGCGGAGCAGGGCCGGGTCGCCTTCAAAGTATTCGGCCGCCAGGTTGCGTCCGCCCATCCAGACTTGGGTGCCGTCTGCAATCACCATTTTTCGGTGGTTGCGCAGGTTTGTCCTGCCGGGCAATGCTGACTGAAAAGGCGAGACAAATTTGGCAACCCGAATACCTGCCACGGCCAGTGCCCGCACATTCAGGTGGCCACCCAGGTAGGCCCCCACGCCATCCACCAGCAGCCTGACCTGAACGCCTTGCTGCGCCTTCTGAAAGAGATGTGCCATCAATTCCTGGCCCAGCACATCGTTGCCAATCACAAACATGCAGATGTCCAGTGTGGAGGTGGCGCTGTCGATCAGGGCCATCAAGGATTGCCGTGCATGGCGGCCGTCTTCGTGAAGTTCAAAGTGGTCGTAGCTCGAAGCCGGGGGCAAGTTCAGCGCGCAGGCCAAGCTCTGGATGCGCGAGCACGCCGGATGGTCTTGTGAGCGGATTGGCACACCGGCCGGTGCATGGGGCCCGGAAAGCCTTCGAGTCACTTTTCGGCTGCCGAACAACAAGTAAAGCGGCAGCGCCACGTAGGGGATCAGTGCCAAGGACAGGAACCAGGCGATGGCGGCAGAGGGGTGCCTGTGCTGCTTTCGGGCGTGTGAAGCCGTCAGGTAAATGCCCAACGCCAATGTCGTGACCAGCCCGTGCAGTGAAATCAAGTTCCAAGCCAACAGATCACTCAACATGGTGTGGTGACCGGGTGTTTTGTTGGATGGTCAGTTGTCATGGCGGTGCTCAAGAGGCTGGAGTCTCTTTGACGTCCACCAAGTCGACTTCGTCGAGTCGGACAAAAACCAGGCCGCGCCGAAGGAGGTCCAGCAGCCCTGCAGACAGAACTTCGGCCGTATCAGAGTTGGGTTTGTTCATGTGCGCAATGATGACATCGCCACCGCGAACGTGGCGCAGTCGCTCCACCATTTGCTGTCGTTTCAAGGTGGCGCCTGCATCGGCGTTGACCGAAAAACCGGCAATCTTGTAACCCTGGCAATGGGGCATCTTCTGCGTCGCTCCTGCAAGCCCCGGCTTTGGGTTTGCCTGCGGTCAGCACATCACGGGTGACCGATGACTGGTGGCAAAGCTGGAACGATCCGCAGCTGAATGCACTGATGCGCCAGAGCCTGCAAGACAACCCGTCGCTGGTCGACGCGCAGGCCCGGGTGCAGCGCATGCAGGCCTTGTCCGGCGTGGTCGATGCGGCCAGTTTGCCGCAGGGCACGCTGGGGGCTGATTTCAGCCGCCAGCGCTACAGTGCCAACGGTCTTTTTCCCAAGCCGATTGCAGGCAATGTCCGGGACAACGACTCCGTTCAGCTGGGGTTGGGCTGGTCGCCCGATTTGTGGGGGCAACATGCGGCCGAACTGGCTTCGGCCATTGGGTAGACCCGCGCAGGGCAAGCCAATGCGGCAATGGCTTCCAACGCGCTGGCCAGTCAGGTGGCGCATGCGTATGTGGCATTGGCCCGCTGGCTGGCGCAGTTGGCTGTGGCCGAGCGCACGCAGCAGCAACGCCAGGACATTCAGCTCATGCTGGACAAGGCAAGGCGCTGGACTGGTTTGCCTCGGGCCAGATCCTGACGCTGGCGCTGGTGTCCCTGATCTCGTTTGCGGTTTTTGTGGTTTGGGAGTTGACCGACGCGCACCCTGTGGTGGATTTGCGCCTGTTCAAACGGCGCAATTTTTCGTTTGGTGCGCTGTCCTTGTCGGTGGCCTATGCCTTGTTTTTTGGCAACGTGGTGCTCTTGCCCCTGTGGTTGCAGCAGTGGATGGGCTATACCGCCACATCGGCCGGCATGGCGCTGGCGCCAGTGGGTTTGCTGGCCATTTTGTTGACCCCCGTGGTGGGCAAGAAAATTGCCGTGTGGGACCCCCGGCGCATTGCCACGGTGGCCTTCATCGGGTTTGCTGTGGTGTTGTGGATGCGTTCACAGTTCACCACCCAGACCGACATGGCGCACATTCTGCTGCCGACTTTGCTGCAAGGCGCAGCCATGGCGGCTTTTTTCATCCCTCTGACCACCTTGACGCTGGCAGGCATCGAGCCTGCACGGATTCCTTCAGCCGCTGGTTTGAGCAACTTCACCCGCATCACCGCCGGGGCCATGGGCACCTCCATCGTTACCACGCTGTGGGACAGCCGCGCAGCCATGCACCACGCGCACTTGACTGAAACCCTGGTGCAGGGCCAAGGCGTGTTTGGCGTGACTGTGTCGTCGTTGCAAGCCTCGGGCCTGACTGCAGAACAAGCTTTGCTGCAGATCAACCGCTTGATTGACCAGCAGGCCTATACGCGGGCGGCGGATGACATTTTCATGGCGTCGGCCTGGGTCTTCCTGGGCCTGATCAGCATGATCTGGTTGACCCGCAGACCTCAGGCGCGTGGCGCTTCTTCAGGCGCGTCGGATGCGGGCGGGGCGCATTGAGCGCCACCATCATGGCCCAGGCGTTTGCTGCGCCATGGGAAAAGGGGTGACGCCACCCAACAACGTGAACCGCTCGTGAAGTTGGGCCAATTCCAGAGCCGAGGACTTGCCCATCTTTTTCAAGATGTTGGCCCGATGGGTTTCAATCGTGCGCACGCTGTTTTCAAGCGCCTCAGCAATTTCGCGGTTGGTTTGATTGTTCAGGATTCTGGCGAACACCAAGGACTCGTGGTGTGTCAATGAATTCAGTTTCAGAAGCTGTTCACGCTTGAACAGTTGATCGGTAATGCGCACGCGAGACAACTGGGTGGCCGCTTTCACTTTTTCAAACAAACCCATGGGGTCAAACGGTTTGGTCACATAGTCAAACGCGCCGGCCTTCATCAAGTTCACGGCCATCGACAGGTCGCCGTGGCCTGTCATGAAAATCACAGGCCATGGGAAATTTTGACTTTGCATCAAGGCAAAAAGCTCGGAGCCAGTCATGTCCGGCATGCGCATGTCAAGCAGCACACATCCGGGCTCTTGAAGGGTCTCTGTCAAGCTGGGATAACTTTTGATGAATTCAAGGGGAGACCCAAAAAGACGAACGCTGTCAACGCCCGCCGAGGTGAGCAACACCTTCAGGCTTTGAGCCAATTCGACATCATCTTCAATGACAAAAATATGAGCACTCATGTGGATTTGGCCTGTGAGTTTGTCTCGCTGAGCAAAGGCAGACTGATCAGGAAGCAAGCTCCGCCAAGACTGTTCTTTTGCAAAGTCAGACGTCCATTGTGTCGTTCAATGACAGATCGGCAAAGTTTTAAACCAATGCCCAGTCCCTGAGCCTTGGTGGTGAAAAATGAATCAAAAATTCGAGGTGCATGATCGGGGTCAATGCCAGGGCCGTTGTCAGCCACTTCAATGTCCAGCATGCCATGAGCACTGCTGACCTGGATTTTGATGCGCTTGCTGCTCCTCGGACTCTCATCCAGAGCCTGAAGGCTATTTTTGACAAGGTTCAATATGACTTGCTCGAACAAAATTGGATTGAGCCGTGCACGCCAGTGTGCGTTGCACAAAATTTTCAAGCCCACTTGGTGTTGAGCGCATAGCCAGCGCAAATGGGGCTCAAGGCCTGCAAGCAGCCCTTTCAAATCGACTTCTGCCACATCCATGGGGCCAGGTTGCGTCATGCCACGCACAGCCACCAGGACTTGTGCGGCACGTTGACTTTGCTCGTGAATTTTTTGAAGCAAGGGCTGCAAAGGGCTGTTGGGGTCTGTGCGCTGCAACTGCAGCTGCCCCGCAACGGCGTAATTGGAGATCGATGTCAGCGGCTGATTGATTTCATGCGCCAAGCTGGCCGACATTTCGCCCAGCATGCTCAAGCGACTTTGCTTATCCAGCAGGCGGGACTGCTCTTGTAATTGGGCTTCGGTCTTTTGTCGCAATTGGAAGTTGCGCCAATGTAAAAAGAACATGCCGATGACCATCAACGTGATGACAAAAAATGCAGGCCGCAAGGCCGCCAAAATGCCGAGCATGGGATCTTTGGACTGAAATTTCAAAGTCCATAAACCCTCCCACTCAGGAAAGTTGAGGTAGTAGCTGGAGACTTCTTTGGACGGTTTTTTGTGAAACGGAACCACCTCAACACTCAGCATCTTGTCATCGTCTTCTCCAACCACCTGTGTCCACGGCTGAGTGTCCAGGGTCAGTACGTAAGCCACAGATGAAGGTCCGTCATGCGGAATGAACAAGTCAACCACTTGCTTATCGCGCCACTTGTACAGGGCACTGTAAGTGGGCGTTTGCAGTTCCAGGGCGTGCGCCAGTGATATGCGGTTCAAAGGCGTGAAAGCACTCTGCTCATCGGCAATTTGCTGCGGTAAGGTCCTTGAGATGATCTTGAGTACATGGCCATAGGCATCCAACAGTTGCACGGCCAACACATGCGGTGAATTTTTCACCCACTGCTGTGCAATCTGCTCGAAGTCTTCTCTGGGGCTGCTTGTTGCAGAAACTGCTCTGTCGTAATTGGTTTGTGCTGCTTCAAGCCGCGCAGACAATTGTTGGGTGTATTGCAAAGCGCTTTGATGCGTGCGGCTTTGCATCGCGTTGGTGATGGCTTTTTCAACCCACCAAGGTGTGGTGATCAGCATGAGCAGACTCAAACAGGCCAGCCAAAGACCGCCAGAGCGAGACATCCAGCGGTTGGCAGACTGCCGAATCTTGGCCCAGTAGCCCTGTTGATTCAAATCCTCAATGCGAGGGTGCATAGGTCAGTGTGGTCTTGAACACCACGGGTGCTTGCAGCACGACTGGCCACAGGAAAGTCGTTTCGGTCTCCCATAACTTCATGGTGAAACCCGCACGAGTGCAACCCTGTTCTTCCAACTTGACAAATTGCTCATACAAGTAGAGCCGCTGATGGGCATCAGCCGTGATTATTTGCATATCGCGCGAGGCCAGATGCAGTTTGGCGCTGTCATAGCGAAAGCCTTCACACACAAACGCCAAAGGCCCGAATGGGGGCACGTATCTGCAATAACTGTTCTTGGTGATACGGGAACTTTGAGAGAAGGTTTTCGCAGTGGATTGAAGACCTGCTTGTACGTTGGCCAAGTCTGATTGTGCCTTGGCAGTGAGCGGGGCCAACACATCCATGACTTGGCTGGAAGAAGAGGCAGGGATGTCATTGCCGTACGTACACAGGCGTTGCAATTTGCTGAAACCGTTTTGCAATTCTTGCGTGGCTTGTGATGCCGCTTGCACGTTTTTACTGAACTTTGTGCCCGCATCCGCCGATGAGACGCCGCTGGCAGAAGGTGAGGGCAGGAGTTGCAGAGGGGCGGTCGGCTCTGGATTGGATGCCCACGCTAGCGTCAAGTGACAACCGGTTGCCAGCAAAAAAGCTGTTAGCGCAAGTGGATGATAACGACGAGGGATCATGTGCTTAGTATATTTGGTGTAAATAACAATTATTAGGTGACTGAGAAATCTTTATCAATTTTTGCTTTGAAAACGCAAATTTTTTTGTATTCCATCATTGTTTGTGGATTTGAAAACGAATAATTACATATAAAAGTGTTAAAAAATTAAAAAAGTAGTTATTTTTGTGTTTTGAAATATTTTCTGCGGAAACTACTGAAGTCGTGTGAATCATGCTAATATTCGTTTCAATTCAGCAATTTCAGCAAAAACCTTCACCTAAACGCGGATTCGCACTTTGAACTCCCCCAAAAGCTCCTGTGTTTTGCACGTCAAAACATTGCGCTCTCTGATTCAGAGGGCCAGGGCGCTATTGGGGGCGGCAAAAGCTGATGTCACCCGTGTCAGCCTGCAAGTTGCACTTTTGTATGTGTTTGCAGAGCAGGTGAAGGCCGCTCAGCCGTCTTCGGCTCTCAAGAGTGATGGTGTTGCTGCTGATTCTGATACTTTACCGGCAGATGCTGATGAGCTAATTTTGCAAATTGCATCAGTTGAGAGTGAAGAATCATCACAATCGGCTGAGTCTGAAGAAAATCTGGATCCAGCACAGGCAGCAGCCCAGTTGCGTGCTCTGATTGATGAGGAGCTTGCCAGCACCGCTCAGGCGCGAGGCATCGGCGCTGAGCAGCGTTATGCCCTGGAGCAAGAAGCTGCGCAATCACCATCGCTGACGTCATCCGACAATCCATTGCTGGCCAATGCCGATGCAAACGGTTCAGCGAAATCGACAGGCTTTGAATGGCCTGAGTTGAAAATGGGTGAGCAAGGTCTGACGCCATTCGCAGTGATGGGTGGCGGCTTCCTGTTCAGTGCCATGACCATGGGCGGTGGGCCTGCAACCATTGTGGCCAAGGCGGTTTTGTATGCCAACGGCATCGTGGCCGATGGGTACATTTCAGGCTCGATCGTCAAACTGATCGATGCCAACGGCAAGGTCATTGCCACGACCAAAACCGATGCATCGGGGCACTACACATTTGACGAATCTTTGCTCAAGCAAGCCAGCAAAGTTGTGGCGTCGGGTGGTGTGGATACATCAACAGGCCTGAAATTCGAGATTGAACTGAGTGCGCCCTCTGGGGCAACAGTCATCAACCCGTTGACGACACTGGTCCAAAGCTTCATTGACGCGAACCCGGGCATGTCGGCCGCGAATGCCATGCAGGCAGTGCGCACGGCTTTGGGCATTCCAGACAGCCAAGATCTGCTGACGCTTGATCCGATTGCTGCCGCCATGTCAGGCACTGCTGAACAAAAAAGCCTGGCTTTGGCTTTGCAAATCAAAGCTGCTCAAGTGGCCAATTTGCTCATCACGGCATCGTCTGCCATGCGCGCATCCGACCCTGGTTTGTCGATCCAGGATGCCATGGGCAAGATCATCAGTGGCCTGACAAAGCAGATTGCAGATGTTGCAAGTGGGGCTCAAAAGCCCTTTGCACTCAACGACGTTTCCATCATCACCTCGGTGACAGGTCTGTCGGGTGATGCTGTTTTGCTGATCGCAGAAGGCAACACCATCAGTGCGGATTCGTTGGACGGTATTTACGAATTCCAAAAACTGGTTCAAGACGACCTGTCGCACATCCTGAGCCTGGGCGGCACCATGTCCGCAGAAGCATTCCAGAGCCTTAAAGCGCTCTTGCAATTTGTTTCTCATGGTCACAAGGTGGTTGATTTCAAGCTGGCGCCTTCCAGTGACACCAGCCTCAATGGTTCGGCCTTGTTGACCCATGTGGCCGATCCCACCGTCCGTATTGACTTGAAGCCTCTGGCCGATACGGTCAAAGTGGGCGATACGATCAAGCTGACGCAAGAAGGGCATGAGCCCACCACTGTCACGGTGACACCAGAAGACGTGGCGCGTGGGTACATCGATATCCACTTGCCTCCTTTTACAAAAGATGGCTCGGCCACCCTGACGGTGGTTGTGACAGACTCGCAAACGCATGAGGCTGTGGCTTCGGGTGTTGTGGCCATCACGTACGACAGTCATGCTGATGCCCTTGGCGCGCAGATTGCCCCTTATGCCGACCCTGTCGGTGGTGCAGGCAAACCCAATGTGATGATCACGGTAACCGGTCTGGAAGCCGGTGCCGTTTGGCAGTACAGCCTGGACAATGGGGTTACCTGGAGTGCCCAAATCTCTGGCAACACGGCGCCTGTTGCTGCCCCCCTGGGATCTTTTGTCCTCACGCTGCGTCAAATTGACAAGGCGGGCAACGAATCGGCTGCGTCGCACATCAACTTCGAGTACAGCGCTGGTAACTTTGCGCCGGCTTTGACGGGTGCGCAGGCGGTCTTGGTCGATGGCGTAGAAGACCTCAGCACAACTCTCAAAGCATCGGACTTGCTCAAGGGGTATTCAGACGCTGAAAGCCAGAAACTGAGTATCGTCAACCTGATCGCCAAAGGCGATCAGGGCATTGAAATCAAGGTCACTGTCAACAACGACGGCACTTACACACTCACAGCCCCTGCAAACTACAACGGCTCAGTGCATCTGAGTTATGGCGTTAGTGATGGCGTGGCTGTGACTGCGGCCCATCAACTGCTCAACATCAAGGCTGTCAACGACGCCGCGCAAATCAGCGGCACAGCCACAGGCGCTGTGACAGAAGATGCGCAGACGATGACCGCCACCGGCACCTTGGTCATCAGTGATGTGGACACCGGTGAATCAGCCGTCTTGGTACAGACCCAAGTGGCAGGCATCTATGGCAGTTTCAGCATTGGTGCTGATGGGAAGTGGACCTACACGCTGGATAACGCCAAATCGGCTGTGCAAGCGCTGGCTAAAGATGCGACAGTGACCGACACCTTTGCTGTGATCAGCAAAGACGGTACGGCCACGCAAAACGTGGTGATCACAATCACCGGCACGAACGATGCTGCGCAAATCAGCGGCGCCAGTACATCCACACTGAACGAAACCGATGCAGCGCTGACCGCCACAGGCACGCTGACCGCCACCGATGTGGACGGCACCGCCAACCTGTTCCAGGCGCAAACAAACGTTGCAGGCAACCACGGCTACGGCACCTTCAGCGTGAGCTCAGCCGGTGTGTGGACGTACTCGATGGGCAGCGCCCACAACGAGTTCGTTGCAGGCACGGATTACACCGACAGCATCACCGTCAAAGCAGCAGACGGCACTGAACAGGTCGTGACGGTGACGATTACCGGCACGAACGACGCTCCAGCGCTGACCAGCCTCCCCGCCATTCTGAGCGCAGGCGTTGAAGACACCGCCTACACCTTCACTGTCGCACAACTGCTGCAAGGTTACAGCGATGTCGATGGTGGCACGCTGAGCGTGACGAACCTGACAGCAGAGCACGGCACCCTCACGGATGACGGCAAAGGCACCTACACCTTCACGCCCGATGCCAACTACAACGGCCCGGTGGCGCTGAGCTACACCATCAACGATGGTCAAGGCGGCCATACAGCGGTGGAGCAAAGCTTCAGCCTGAGCGCCAGCAACGACGCAGCTGCCTTGACGGGTTCCAAGGCCAGCTTGGCTGCAGGCACAGAAGACCAGTCTTACATCATTCGTGCGGCCGACTTGTTGACCGGTTACAGCGATGCCGATTTGGGCACCCTGCGCGTGACCGAACTGTTGGCTGACCACGGCCAGATCACGGACAACCACGACGGCACCTATACCTTCACGCCTACGGCCAATTACAACGGCGCCGTCACACTGAGCTACATCATTGCCGACGGCCAAGGTGGACACACCGCCGCCACACAAACCTTGAGTTTGGACAGCGTCAACGATGCACCCGCACTGAACGGCGAAGCAGCTGACCTGATCAACGGCCAAGAAGGCCAAGCCTACGAAGTTTCTGCCGCTGATTTGCTCAAGGGTTACAGCGATGTCGAGGGCGATGCGCTGAGCGTGGCCGCCTTGAGTGCCAATCACGGCAGTGTCACTGACAACGGTGACGGCACCTACACCATCACCCCCGATGCGGGTTATGCAGGTCTGGTGACGCTGAACTACAAGGTTGTGGATGCAAACGGCGCGGAAACAGCAGCCAGCCAAAGCTTTGGTCTGTCGGCCAACAACGTGGCGCCAGCCCTGACCGGCACGGCCACACATCTGGCGGCAGGCCAAGAAGACAGCACTTACACCGTGAGCGTGCAAGACCTGCTGACAGGCTACAGCGACCAAGACGGCGGCACACTGGCGGTCGAAAACCTGCGCGTCGATCATGGTCAAGTGCAGTTGACGGCCCCTGGCGTGTACACCATCACACCAGATGCCAACTACAACGGCACGCTGACACTGAGCTACAAAGTGGTGGACGGCCAAGGCGGTCGCACCCATGCCACACAAACCGTCACGCTGGACTCGGTCAACGACGCGCCAGCATTGACCAGCCTGCCTGCCATCCTGGCTGCAGGTTCAGAAGACCAAGCCTACCAAGTCTCTGCGGCGCAACTGCTGCAAGGCTTCAGCGATGTGGACGGTGGCACGCTGAGCGTGGGCGCACTGAGCGCAGACCACGGCACAGTCACAGACAACGGCGATGGCACTTTCACCATCACGCCAGCGTCCAACTACAACGGCGCCGTCACGCTCAGCTACCAAGTGCGCGACGGTCAAGGTGGCGACACATCGGCCAGCCAAAGTTTCAGCCTGAACAGCGTCAACGACGCTCCAGCGCTGACCAGCCTCCCCGCCATTCTGAGCGCAGGCGTTGAAGACACCGCCTACACCTTCACTGTCGCACAACTGCTGCAAGGTTACAGCGATGTCGATGGTGGCACGCTGAGCGTGACGAACCTGACAGCAGAGCACGGCACCCTCACGGATGACGGCCACGGCAACTACAGCTTCACGCCCGATGCCAACTACTACGGCCCGGTGGCGCTGAGCTACACCATCAACGATGGTCAAGGTGGCCATACAGCGGTTGAGCAAAGCTTCAGCCTGAGCGCAGTCAATGATGCGCCGCGACTCGTTGCCGATACCCTGCGTATCACTGAAGGCGCAAGCCAAAGCAGCTATAACTTGCTAACCAACGACAGCGATGTCGAGGGTTCGATTTTGTCCATATCGGGTATCTCCAACGCGAGCCAAGATGCGGTTTCGTTTGATGCGGCGTCGAACACGTACCGCATCGTCACCAGCCATGGCGTATTGACCTTGGGTGTCAATGGCAGCTATAGCTATGAGGCTACCGGTGCAGCCAGCGTGGCCCTGAATGCCGGTGAAAAATTCACAGAGACTTTCACATACACCGTCTTCGATGGTGAGACAACATCCACCAGTACGCTCAAGGTCACCATCGACGGTGCCAGCACAGTCATTGACGGGTATGTTCAAAACGCGACGGTTTTCTACGACCTGAACAACAACCTGATTCAGGACGAAGGCGAAGCGACAGCCACGACGGATGCGTTGGGTCGTTACAGCGTTTCCGTGGATACACCTCTCAGCGGTGGCCGCTGGGTTTCAACGGGTGGTACAGACGCATTCTCTGGCGAGGTCGTTGGTTACCTGTTTGCGCCAGCTGGCTCGTCGGTGATCACGCCCCTGACAACACTCTTGGCCTTTGGGCCTGATGCGCAACGTGCGGCCATCGAGACCAGCATGCTGAAGGTCTTGGGCCTTGACACATTGCTGGCTGATGCAGGCATTTCCAGCGTGACCGATTTTGACCCCATGGCCGCCATCGTGTCGCCCATGGATGGCGCGAGTCTGAGTGCGCTGCAACAGGCCGGTGCTGCGGTGTTTGCTGCTCAGCAGGTCATGATGACCTTGATGCAGACAGCCATCAAGCTGGGTTCTGCGGGCAGCGTGGTGCAGGACATTCAAAGCTCCTTTGCGCATTTGGCCTCCGAAATCAGCCTTGGCCACATGGCGGATGCAGCAACTGCAGAGGGTCGCATGGCACTCCTGCATGCGCTCAATGAAGAGGTCATCTCCTCGATCGTTGCGCATTCGGCATCGATTCCCGACGCTCTGAAATCTGCGATGACACAGGCCGTCAGTGACATGTTGGACCATGTCACGGATGCATTGGTCAAGAATTTCGAAGCCTTGGCCGTTCGACTGGCCAACAGCGCTCATGGTCTGGAGTTGTCTGTCGACGACCAGATCTACATCGCGCTGGCCAAATCGACGGTTGCAGCAGCCCAAACATCGTTGCTCAATGCGATTTCCAACGTTTTGCACAGTGAGCGCCCCTTGCAAGCGGCAGCAAGCTTTGCCACGTCATTTGACGCGCAGATTCAGATTGCCGCCAATGACGGAGTGACTTTGCCTGCACCACCCGGCGATTCTTTGAGCATTGCAGCGGCCAAGGCCTATATTGCCCAGGGATTTGATGTTTCTGGCCACAGCTTGACGGCTCCAAGCATCTCGCTGTCAGACTTCCAAGCACTTCACACTGCCGCGGGCCTGCGTGTGCAGGACGGCGTCGAAATCAATGTGGACGACTTGGGTGTGCCCGGTTACAGCGACGAGATCAATTCCTTGCTGGGCGAAACCGGTCTGCACGCCGTGCTCAACCTGGGCGGCAATGTCAACGAAACAGTCACCATCGATCAAACCCAGGCGATGGGTTTGATCCATGCTGGACTGGACTTTGCAGCGGGCGACACGATCACGCTGAACGTGGACACCCACTCGGCAGCGGGCACGCACCTGAGCAACAGCCTCAAAGACCTGAGCAAGCTGGGCGTGGATGCGATCCAGGTCAACGGCGACCACATCAACGTGGACCTGGGCACAGGCGCCTTTGGCGAGAACGGTGCAGGCGGCGCGAACTTCCAACTGCCTGGCCTGTTTGGTGACCTCAATGGCGACCACGTCCTGAGCGATGCAGAAAACGCCGCTTTGAGCGTGACTTTGAACGCCGCCACCGGTGACGTGGCAGGCATTGCGCACATGGCAGATGCCTTGTCCGCGATGGGCATCGACCACATCAACCTGGGTGGCAGCGACAACGTGTCAGTGAGCATCGATCAGGTCGAGGCGAACGCCTTGATCCATGCTGGACTGGACTTTGCAGCGGGCGACACGATTACGCTGAACGTGGACACAGGGGCTTCGGGCACGCACCTGAGCAACAGCCTCAAAGACCTGAGCAAGCTGGGTGTGGATGCGATCCAGGTCAACGGCGACCACATCAACGTGGACTTGGGCACAGGCGCCTTTGGCGAGAACGGTGCAGGCGGCGCGAACTTCCAACTGCCCGGCCTGTTTGGTGACCTCAATGGCGACCACGTCCTGAGCGATGCAGAAAACGCAGCTCTCAGCGTGACCCTGAACGCCGCCACCGGTGACGTGGCCGGTATTGCCCACATGGCAGACGCCCTGTTAGCGATGGGCATCGACCACATCAACCTGGGCGGCAGCGAGAACGTGTCAGTGAGCATCGATCAGGTCGAGGCGAACGCCTTGATCCATGCTGGACTGGACTTTGCAGCGGGCGACACCATCACGCTGAACGTGGACACAGGGGCTTCGGGCACGCACCTGAGCAACAGCCTCAAAGACCTGAGCAAGCTGGGCGTGGACGCGATCCAGGTCAACGGTGACCACATCAACGTGGACCTGGGCACAGGCGCCTTTGGCGAGAACGGTGCAGGCGGCGCGAACTTCCAACTGCCCGGCTTGTTTGGTGACCTCAATGGCGACCACGTCCTGAGCGATGCAGAAAACGCAGCTCTCAGCGTGACCCTGAACGCCGCCACCGGTGACGTGGCCGGTATTGCCCACATGGCAGACGCCCTGTTAGCGATGGGCATCGACCACATCAACCTGGGCGGCAGCGAGAACGTGTCAGTGAGCATCGATCAGGTCGAGGCCAACGCCTTGATCCATGCTGGACTGGACTTTGCAGCGGGCGACACCATCACGCTGAACGTGGACACAGGGGCTTCGGGCACGCACCTGAGCAACAGCCTCAAAGACCTGAGCAAGCTGGGCGTGGACGCGATCCAAGTCAACGGCGACCACATCAACGTGGACCTGGGCGCAGGCGCCTTTGGCGAGAACGGTGCAGGCGGCGCGAACTTCCAACTGCCTGGCCTGTTTGGTGACCTCAATGGCGACCACGTCCTGAGCGATGCAGAAAACGCAGCTTTGAGTGTGACTTTGAACGCCGCCACAGGTGACGTCGCCGGCATTGCCCACATGGCAGACGCCCTGTCAGCGATGGGCATCGACCACATCAACCTGGGCGGCAGCGAGAACGTGTCAGTGAGCATCGATCAGGTCGAGGCCAACGCCTTGATCCATGCTGGACTGGACTTTGCAGCGGGCGACACCATCACGCTGAACGTGGACACAGGGGCTTCGGGCACGCACCTGAGCAACAGCCTCAAAGACCTGAGCAAGCTGGGCGTGGACGCGATCCAAGTCAACGGCGACCACATCAACGTGGACCTGGGCGCAGGCGCCTTTGGCGAGAACGGTGCAGGCGGCGCGAACTTCCAACTGCCTGGCCTGTTTGGTGACCTCAATGGCGACCACGTCCTGAGCGATGCAGAAAACGCAGCTTTGAGTGTGACTTTGAACGCCGCCACAGGTGACGTCGCCGGCATTGCCCACATGGCAGACGCCCTGTCAGCGATGGGCATCGACCACATCAACCTGGGCGGCAGCGAGAACGTGTCAGTGAGCATCGATCAGGTCGAGGCCAACGCCTTGATCCATGCTGGACTGGACTTTGCAGCGGGCGACACGATTACGCTGAACGTGGACACAGGGGCTTCGGGCACACACCTGAGCAACAGCCTCAAAGACCTGAGCAAACTGGGTGTGGATGCGATCCAGGTCAACGGCGACCACATCAACGTGGACCTGGGCACAGGCGCCTTTGGCGAGAACGGCGCAGGCGGCGCGAACTTCAACCTGCCTGGCTTGTTTGGAGACCTCAACGGCGACCACCAACTGAGCGCAGAAGAAAACGCCGCCTTGAGCGTGACCTTGAACGCCAGTGCAGACGATGTGGCGGGCATTGCACACATGGCGAACGCCTTGTCCGCGATGGGCATCGACCACATCAATCTGGGCGGCAGCGACAACGTGTCAGTGAGCATCGATCAGGTCGAGGCCAACGCCTTGATCCATGCTGGGCTGGACTTTGCAGCGGGTGATGTGATCACGCTGAACGTGGACACAGGGGCTTCGGGCACGCACCTGAGCAACAGCCTCAAAGACCTGAGCAAGCTGGGCGTGGACGCGATCCAAGTCAACGGCGACCACATCAACGTGGACCTGGGCGCAGGCGCCTTTGGCGAGAACGGTGCAGGCGGCGCGAACTTCCAACTGCCTGGCCTGTTTGGTGACCTCAATGGCGACCACGTCCTGAGCGATGCAGAAAACGCCGCTTTGAGCGTGACTTTGAACGCCGCCACCGGTGACGTGGCAGGCATTGCGCACATGGCAGATGCCTTGTCCGCGATGGGCATCGACCACATCAACCTGGGTGGCAGCGACAACGTGTCAGTGAGCATCGATCAGGTCGAGGCGAACGCCTTGATCCATGCTGGACTGGACTTTGCAGCGGGCGACACGATTACGCTGAACGTGGACACAGGGGCTTCGGGCACACACCTGAGCAACAGCCTCAAAGACCTGAGCAAACTGGGTGTGGATGCGATCCAGGTCAACGGCGACCACATCAACTTGGACCTGGGTGCAGGGGCCTTTGGCCAAAATGGCACAGGCGGTGCGAACTTCCAACTGCCAGGCCTGTTTGGTGACCTCAACGGCGACCACGTCCTGAGCGCAGAAGAAAACGCCGCTCTCAGCGTGACCTTGAACGCTTCGGCGGGTGACGTGGCAGGCCTTGCACACATGGCCAACGCCTTGTCCGCGATGGGCATCGACCACATCAATCTGGGCGGCACCGAGAACGTGTCAGTGAGCATCGATCAGGTCGAGGCCAACGCCTTGATCCATGCTGGACTGGACTTTGCAGCCGGTGATGTGATCACGCTGAACGTGGACACCGCTGCATCGGGCACGCACCTGAGCAACAGCCTCAAAGACCTGAGCAAGCTGGGCGTGGACGCGATCCAAGTCAACGGCGACCACATCAACGTGGACCTGGGCGCAGGCGCCTTTGGCGAGAACGGTGCAGGCGGCGCGAACTTCCAACTGCCTGGCCTGTTTGGTGACCTCAATGGCGACCACGTCCTGAGCGATGCAGAAAACGCCGCTTTGAGCGTGACTTTGAACGCCGCCACCGGTGACGTGGCAGGCATTGCGCACATGGCAGATGCCTTGTCCGCGATGGGCATCGACCACATCAACCTGGGTGGCAGCGACAACGTGTCAGTGAGCATCGATCAGGTCGAGGCGAACGCCTTGATCCATGCTGGACTGGACTTTGCAGCGGGCGACACGATTACGCTGAACGTGGACACAGGGGCTTCGGGCACGCACCTGAGCAACAGCCTCAAAGACCTGAGCAAGCTGGGCGTGGACGCGATCCAAGTCAACGGCGACCACATCAACTTGGACCTGGGTGCAGGGGCCTTTGGCCAAAATGGCACAGGCGGTGCGAACTTCCAACTGCCAGGCCTGTTTGGTGACCTCAACGGCGACCACGTCCTGAGCGCAGAAGAAAACGCCGCTCTCAGCGTGACCTTGAACGCTTCGGCGGGTGACGTGGCAGGCCTTGCACACATGGCCAACGCCTTGTCCGCGATGGGCATCGACCACATCAATCTGGGCGGCACCGAGAACGTGTCAGTGAGCATCGATCAGGTCGAGGCCAACGCCTTGATCCATGCTGGACTGGACTTTGCAGCTGGCGACACCATCACGCTGAACGTGGACACCGCTGCATCGGGCACACACCTGAGCAACAGCCTCAAAGACCTGAGCAAGCTGGGCGTGGACGCGATCCAAGTCAACGGCGACCACATCAACGTGGACCTGGGCGCAGGCGCCTTTGGCCAAAATGGCGCAGGCGGCGCGAACTTCCAACTGCCAGGCCTGTTCGGAGACCTCAACGGCGACCACGTCCTGAGCGCAGAAGAAAACGCCGCTCTCAGCGTGACCTTGAACGCTCAAGCCACAGACGTGGCAGGCCTTGCACACATGGCAGACGCCTTGTCCGCGATGGGCATCGACCACATCAACCTGGGCGGCAGCGACAACGTGTCAGTGAGCATCGATCAGGTCGAGGCCAACGCCTTGATCCATGCTGGACTGGACTTTGCAGCCGGTGATGTGATCACGCTGAACGTGGACACGGCTGCATCGGGCACGCACCTGAGCAACAGCCTCAAAGACCTGAGCAAGCTGGGCGTGGACGCGATCCAAGTCAACGGCGACCACATCAACGTGGACCTGGGCACAGGCGCCTTTGGCGAGAACGGTGCAGGCGGCGCGAACTTCCAACTGCCTGGCCTGTTTGGTGACCTCAATGGCGACCACGTCCTGAGCGCAGAAGAAAACGCCGCCTTGAGCGTGACCTTGAACGCCAGTGCAGACGATGTGGCGGGCCTTGCACACATGGCCAACGCCTTGTCCGCGATGGGCATCGACCACATCAACCTGGGCGGCAGCGAGAACGTGTCAGTGAGCATCGATCAGGTCGAGGCCAACGCCTTGATCCATGCTGGACTGGACTTTGCAGCGGGCGACACCATCACGCTGAACGTGGACACAGGGGCTTCGGGCACACACCTGAGCAACAGCCTCAAAGACCTGAGCAAGCTGGGCGTGGACGCGATCCAGGTGACAGGCGGCGACCACATCAACGTGGACTTGGGCGCAGGCGCCTTTGGCGAAAACGGTGCAGGTGGTGCGAACTTCAACCTGCCCGGCCTGTTTGGTGACCTCAACGGCGACCACGTTCTGAGCGAGCGCGAAAACGCCGCTCTCAGCGTGACCTTGAACGCCAGTGCAGACGATGTGGCAGGCATTGCACACATGGCCAACGCCTTGTCGGCGATGGGCATCGACCACATCAACCTGGGCGGCAGCGACAACGTGTCAGTGAGCATCGATCAGGTCGAGGCCAACGCCTTGATCCATGCTGGACTGGACTTTGCAGCGGGCGACACCATCACGCTGAACGTGGACACGGCTGCATCGGGCACACACCTGAGCAACAGCCTCAAAGACCTGAGCAAGCTGGGCGTGGACGCGATCCAGGTGACAGGCGGCGACCACATCAACGTGGACCTGGGCGCAGGCGCCTTTGGCGAAAACGGTGCAGGCGGTGCGAACTTCCAACTGCCCGGCCTGTTCGGTGACCTCAATGGCGACCACTTCTTGAGCGATGCAGAAAACGCCGCCTTGAGCGTGACTTTGAACGCTCAAGAGGGTGACGTGGCCGGTATTGCGCACATGGCAGACGCCCTGTCGGCGATGGGTATTGACCACATCAACCTGGGCGGCAGCGAGAACGTGTCAGTGAGCATCGATCAGGTCGAGGCCAACGCCTTGATCCATGCTGGACTGGACTTTGCAGCGGGCGACACCATCACGCTGAACGTGGACACGGCTGCATCGGGCACACACCTGAGCAACAGCCTCAAAGACCTGAGCAAGCTGGGCGTGGACGCGATCCAGGTGACAGGCGGCGACCACATCAACGTGGACCTGGGCGCAGGCGCCTTTGGCGAGAACGGTGCAGGCGGTGCGAACTTCCAACTGCCAGGCCTGTTTGGTGACCTCAACGGCGACCACGTCCTGAGCGCAGAAGAAAACGCCGCTCTCAGCGTGACCTTGAACGCCAGTGCAAACGACGTGGCGGGCCTTGCACACATGGCAGGCGCCTTGTCCGCGATGGGCATCGACCACATCAACCTGGGCGGCAGCGACAACGTGTCAGTGAGCATCGATCAGGTCGAGGCCAACGCCTTGATCCATGCTGGACTGGACTTTGCAGCCGGTGATGTGATCACGCTGAACGTGGACACGGCTGCATCGGGCACGCACCTGAGCAACAGCCTCAAAGACCTGAGCAAGCTGGGCGTGGACGCGATCCAAGTCAACGGCGACCACATCAACGTGGACCTGGGCGCAGGCGCCTTTGGCGAGAACGGTGCAGGCGGTGCGAACTTCCAACTGCCCGGCTTGTTCGGTGACCTCAACGGCGACCACGTCCTGAGCGCAGAAGAAAACGCCGCTCTCAGCGTGACCTTGAACGCTCAAGCCACAGATGTGGCAGGCCTTGCACACATGGCAGACGCCTTGTCCGCTATGGGCATCGACCACATCAATCTGGGCGGCAGCGAGAACGTGTCAGTGAGCATCGATCAGGTCGAGGCCAACGCCTTGATCCATGCTGGACTGGACTTTGCAGCGGGCGACACCATCACGCTGAACGTGGACACGGCTGCATCGGGCACACACCTGAGCAACAGCCTCAAAGACCTGAGCAAGCTGGGCGTGGATGCGATCCAGGTGACAGGCGGCGACCACATCAACGTGGACCTGGGCACAGGCGCCTTTGGCCAAAATGGCACAGGCGGTGCGAACTTCCAACTGCCAGGCCTGTTCGGTGACCTCAACGGCGACCACGTCCTGAGCGCAGAAGAAAACGCCGCCTTGAGCGTGACCTTGAACGCCAGTGCAGACGATGTGGCGGGCATTGCACACATGGCGAACGCCTTGTCCGCGATGGGCATCGACCACATCAATCTGGGCGGCAGCGACAACGTGTCAGTGAGCATCGATCAGGTCGAGGCCAACGCCTTGATCCATGCTGGACTGGACTTTGCAATGGCCGATGCAATTGATTTCCATGCATCGGGTACACATCTGTCGACAAGTTTGAAAGACCTTCAGAAGCTGGGTGTTGATACCGTCACCACGCAGCATGGTGCGGTCAATCTGGAATTGGGTGACCATGGGGTATTGACTTCTGGATCACTGCCTCACTTCGATACGCAGCTGGATGTCACTTTGAATCTTGCTGATCAGTCGCTGAACGATATTTCGCCAGTTGCTCAGGCTTTGGCAGATGCGGGCATCGATCACATCACTTTGTCCCAAGGTCAATTGGGAGATCTGACGAGCGATGCAGCAACTTTTGCCTTGATCAATGCGGGTATTGACTTCAACGTGATCGTTGATTCGGTACCTGCCTATGCACGTGGCATGACCACACTCGATGATGTTGTCAACATCATGAACAATGGTGTCGACATTTTGCATGGCATGTTGGAGTCTGACGCCAGCATGGGAGATTTGATCCGTTCGCTGCAAGACGCAGGTGTCCGCAGCATCGAGCTGGCCACACCAGATTTGGTCACGGTTGGTGACGATTTGGCCTCTGCGCTTCACGCCGCAGGCATGCTGGAAGCGTTGCCTCAAGCAGGTGTGGAGATCGACGCTGTTGCGGCAGACCATATGCAAACCACATTCAAGGCTTTGGCCGAATTGGGCGTTGACCATGTGTTGACCAGCCAAATCTCGCCAGTGCATGTTGACGCAGGCACAAGCAATGTCAGTGACTTGGTTGATTTGATTGGTCACTTCGCCAGCGACTCTGTGCCAGGTACCACCAAAGCCATTTTTGATCATGGTGCAGAGCTTGATTTTGGTCAGATCAGTGCCAGCGATGTTCAGACATTGCAGCAGATCCTTGAGAACGGTGTTTCCGATCAATTGGCCCAATTGGGCGTGACCAAGGTTGTGGCACAGTACGTCTTGCCGCCAGTCGAGTTCTTGGGCGGTAGTGAGCAACAGGTGGATGTGTTCGCGATGGATATCGTTAAGAAGTCTGTCTGATAATTTGATTTCTAAAGTATTAAAAATTGGCGCACAATTTGAACATGTCTGATCAAAAAGCCAATATTCAAACAACTGGTGACAAACGACCAGTTCGCAAAGTCCTGATGCAGGCGCGTCAGGCTTTCATTTTTGCAATGGGTCTGACTTTTGTCATCGACTTACTCAGCATCACTCCACTCCTGTACATGATGAACGCGTATGACCGCGTCCTGTCCAGTCGCAGTGGCGTCACCTTGGTGTCGCTCACGACCGTAGTCATTGCTTTCTATGTGTTTTGGTCCGCGTTGGAGTGGATTCGCTCACGTCTTTTGATTCGCTTGTCCCTGCGTATTGACTGGGACTTGGCTGCAGACGTGTTCGACGCCTCATTTCGTCGCTATGTCGGTCGCAAAAATGTCAACGTTCAACAGCTGCTCGGCGACTTGCAGTCACTGCGGCAGTTCTTGACCGGTGCGCCATTACTTGCTTTACTTGATGCGCCATTTGCATTGATTTTTATTGTCATAGGTGCATTTTTTCATCCCTATTTGGCGGTTTTTGCATTTTGTGCGTCGCTCTTGATGCTTGTCGTCAGCTACCTCACCACCAAAGTCACCACCCCTATCCTCAAGGAAGCCAACAACGCCAATGCTGAAGCCAGTCGCGTGGCGGGCAACAGCCTGCGTCATGCCGAGGCTACATTGGCCCTGGGTATGCTGGGTGCAGTGCGACAACGCTGGTATGACCAACACCGCACCTACTTGACGAACCAGGTCAATGCCAGTGAAGCCACAGGGCTCATGGGGGGCGTGTCTGGGTTCTTACAAAAGGCATTGCCCTCATTGCAAATGGCACTGGGTGTTTTTTTGGCCATGGAAGGCTTGATCACTGGCGGCATGATCATGGTTGCCAGCATGTTGATCAGCAAATCTGTGTCGCCCATCCAAAAACTGGTCGGACACTGGAAAGACATCGTCACAGCCCGCCAAGCTTATGACCGGTTGAATGAACTGCTGGCCGATGATTTTGAAAACACTCAAAAAATGCAACTGCCGGCACCGCAGGGCAAGCTGGATGTCTCCAAAGCCGTTGGTATCCCGCCAGGTCACAACAAACCTGTGCTGGCAGACATTAATTTTTCCCTGTCCCCCGGTGAGGTGCTGGCCGTTGTAGGACCGAGTGCGGCGGGCAAGTCGTCGCTGGCCAAAATGCTCATGGGCCTGTGGAAGCCTGCAACAGGCTCCATCCGCCTTGACGGCGTAGAACTCAATGACTGGAGTCACGACGAAGTGGGGCCCTTGGTGGGCTATGTTCCTCAGGAAATCGACTTCTTCGAAGGCAGCGTGGCCGATAACATTGCCCGTCTGGGCGAGGTAGAACCCGCCAAAGTGGTCTTGGCCGCCCAGTTGATCGACATGCACGAAACAATCCTGACCTTCCCTAAAGGTTACGACACGCAGCTGGGTGAAACAGGCTTTGCCTTGTCCGGTGGGCAGCGTCAACGCTTGGCCATTGCTCGCGCCGTCTATGGCATGCCCAAATATGTGGTCATGGACGAACCCAACTCCAACCTCGACGAGATCGGCGAAAGCGCGTTGGTCAAAACCGTGCAGGCGCTCAAAGCCAGTGGCTCGACCGTGGTCCTGACCACGCACCGGCCTCGTTTGGTCGGGGTGGTCGACAAAATGCTCGTACTCAAAGCCGGTCGACAAGTCGCCTTTGGTGATGCCCGCGAAATGCTCGACGCTGTGCGCAAGCTGCAAGTGGTCCCCACTGAAGGTGCTACAGCATCTGATGTACCTTTGCCAGTACCTGGGGCACCCATCGTACCAACTTTGCAGGTGGCAAAGTCATGAGCGCCGAGACTCCAGTTATTCCGCAAACCTCATCCACAAATATTTCAGAGCCCAACGAAGCTCAATCAAATGCCACGACCAAGCCCGGCTTCTGGGCCAGACTCGATGCCAGCCTGAGCCGTTGGGTCCAAGGCTGGAATCCCTACGAACCCAGCAAACTCAGCCACCACGGCCTGCAACCGGTTCAGGTCGAAGAGTCTGCAATCCGTCGCAAAGCTGCCAGCTTCTTTTTGATCTTCTTTGGCGTCTTCCTGGCCTGGGCGTTTTTGGCTCCGATTGATGCCGGTGTGACCGTGCCGGGCAACGTCTCTGTGCTGGGCAACCGCAAAACCGTACAACATCCCACGGGTGGCGTGGTCGAAGAAATCAACGTGACCGAAGGGGCTGAAGTCAAACAAGGCGATGTCCTCTTGCGTGTCAACCCGCTCAAGACCGAAGTCGAAATGACGGGGGCAGAGCTCACCTACATCAACCTGCTGGCCTCTGAATCACGACTCAAGGCTGAGCGCGACAACCTGGGCGGCATCAACTGGTCGGATGAATTGCGCAAACGCTTCAAACCCGGAGATGCCCGCGTTGAAGAAGCCAAGAAGCTGCAAATTCAATTGTTCAACTCTCGCCGGTCCGAGTACAACAGTCAGGTGGCCAGCCTCAACGAGCAAATCACCGGCCTCAGTGCAGTTCTCAAATCCCGTCAAATCCAGGCCCGAACGCTTGATGAGGAAATGAAAAACACCCGAGAGCTGGCCAAAAACGGCTTCGTGCCGCAGAACCAGGCCAACCAGGCCGAGCGGCAAAAAAGTGACATCGACTCCAGCCTGGCCAATACCCAAGCCGACATCTCGCGTGCCCGCTTGCAAATCAGCCAAGTGCGCAGTGCCTTGCTCAAGGACATCGACAATCAGCTGCAAGACATCCAAAAAAACCGCGACGCCATGTCCAGCCGTCTGGACTCCGCCAAATTTGACCGTGAATTGGCAGAAATCAAAGCCCCCGTCAGTGGCAGCGTGGTGGGCCTGAAGGTGTTTACGGTGGGCGGCATCATCACCAGCGGTCTGGTCCTGATGGAAATCGTGCCCAAAGATGAAAAGCTCGTCGTACAAGCCAAGATTCCCAACTCCATCATCGACAAAGTCCGTGTGGGCATGCCCACCGACATGCGTTTTACCGGATTCAACCAGGTGACCACCCCCGTCATTCCCGGCGTGGTCAAAGTGGTCGGTGCCGACAAAGAGCCCGCAACGAACCCCCAAGAGGGTGAGTTTTATTTGGCTCAAGTCGAAACAACACCCGAAGGCATCGCTCTTTTGGCCGGTCTCAAAGTACAGCCTGGCATGTCGGTCGATGTGGTCATCAAAGCCGGTGAACGGTCATTCATGAGCTATTTGCTCAAGCCCTTGTCCGACAAAATGGCCCGAGCCTTCAAGGATTGATCATTTGTTGCGCGTATGTAGGCTTGCATTTGGTCATCCACTACAAGTCTTAATTTTTTAGTTATAAAGTATCTATTTTAGAAACGAGAGCGCTCAAATATGATGATCTAGCTTTGGTTTTTGGTCGAGAACTCAAAAAAATTAGTTTAATACTATAAAATTTGCCAATCATTGTTGAATTTGTTGGGGTGTATTCAAAATATGGTAATTTTGAAAAAAGTGCTGGTGGCACTCTCCACTGCGGTAGCTATGGCGAATCAGGTGTTTGCGCAAAATTTGCCGCTTGACTTCGAAAAAGCCCAAAGCTTTGACCCCACTTACCAGTCAGCCAAAGCTGACTTTGAAGTCGGTCAACGCAATGTCAAGCAAGCGCGCTCAGTTTTCTTCCCTGAGGCCAACTTCAGCACCCAACGCCTGGCCACAGACACGGGCAGCCGTACCACCTTCACGGTGTCTCAGCCTTTGCTGGATGCACAACGCTGGATGATGCTGGGCCAGGCTGCCCCCCAGCAACTGCTGGCCGAAGTCAACCTGCAGGGCAAGCGCCAAGACTTGGCCATACGCTTGGTCAAAGCCGCCAACGCCATCATCCTGGCCAATGAAAACATCAAGCTCAACGGCGCCAAAATGGAAGCGCTTGACCAGCAAGCCCTGGCCGCCAAGCGCAAACAAGAACTGGGGCAGGGCACCATCACCGACTTGCGCGACATTGAAGTCAAGGCCAGCCAAGCCAAAGCACAGCAGCTGACTTTCAAAACCCAACTGCAAAACGCCCTCAAGCAATATGAAGCCATCACCGGCGTCATGCCACAGGCCAGTGACTTTGTTTTGCCCACCACCCACGGCTCCTACGGCCTTCGCCCCTTGCAAGACTACACGCAAGTGGCGCTGAGCTCCGGCCCCAACGTTTTGGGCGCTCGCTACAACGTGGAAATTGCCGAATACGAAGTCAAAAAAATCAAGGCCAGTTTCTTGCCTGCAGTAACTGCCCAATATTCCTACAGCAAGACCACAGGTGCAGCCACAGTCAACAACTATGTCGGTGTGGGCTTATCGGTGCCACTGAAAGCAGGCACCCTGTATGGCATGGACGCCGCGCAAGCCGGCGTTGTCAAAGCCCAGGAAAGCTTGCGCGAAACCGAATCCAAAATCCGGTTGGAAGCAGACCGGTTGGCCGCCTTGGTGGCCACTGGCATAGAAGCCCTGCGCATTCAGCGCGAAGCCATGGCCGCAGCCGAGCTCAGTGTGGAAGCCAACCGCCAAAGTTACCAAGGCGGTGTGCGCACAGCAGTAGACGTCATCAACGCAATCCAGACGTCGTTTCAGGTCAAAAGCGACTATTTCACCCTGGCTACCACGCAGTCAGAAAACATCCTCAGCTTGATTCTGTTGGCGGCAACAGACCCCCAAGACGCAGTGACAGAAACCTACCGCTACCTGTTTGCAAAACAGTGATGGCTGATCAAGTGGTGCAAAAGGACAGATCTTGAAGCTCATCGGCAAAGAAGCCCAAAAAAAGATAGACATCCAAATTCAAAGCTTGCAAGAACAAGTCGAGAATTTGCAACAAACTCTGCGCAGCAATGAGTTTGTGGTGTTGGGTGCAACCCATGAACTGGCAGAACTTAAGCCGCAATATGCGCAGCTGCTGGACACCAAAGACGCGCTTGAACAAAAGCTGGCTGAGCAAACCAGCGAAATGCAAGCATTGCAGTCGCAGCTTCAATCGCAGCAAGCCAAACTGCAAGCTTTGCAGGCACAGCTCAACACATCCGAAGCCGCCGTGTCTGCCAGCAAGGCAGAGGCAGACAAGCTTAAAAACGATCAGTCGGCAAACAGCAGGCAACTGCAAGATCAAATCGACAAACTCAACCAAGCCCTGGCAGCAAGTCAAAAAGCTCACAAAGACAGTGAATCGCTGCTCAATGCCAGCAAATCAGAAACAGACAAAGCCCGTGCAAGCGAGTTGGCCGTCAGCCAGCAATTGAAAGAACAGACCGACAAGCTCAACCAGGAATTGGCAATCAGTCAAAAAGCGGTTAAAGATGCTCA
Organism: Limnohabitans sp. T6-5; assembly: GCF_003063315.1. GTDB lineage: Bacteria > Pseudomonadota > Gammaproteobacteria > Burkholderiales > Burkholderiaceae_C > Limnohabitans_A. Next base: position 434,609 of record NZ_NERV01000001.1, on the reverse strand, counting down.
AGCGCTCGTGACTGCAAGCAAGGCAGAAGCCGATAAGCTCAAAGCGAATCAAACAACAAGCCATCTGCAATTGCAGGAGCAATTGAACAAACTGACGCAAGACTTAGAGGCAAACCAAAAGAAGCAAAAAAGCACAGAAGAGGCCTTGTCCGCAGCCAAAGCCCATGCAGAGCAACTGACAAAAGCCAAAACTGAAGCAGAACAACTGAGCCATCAATCCTTGGCTCAATCTAAAGCAGAGTCTGATGCCCTGCGGCAGGAAAAAAGCAAATTAGCGGCAGAAAAGGACGACTTGGCGAACAAGCTGGCCAAGCTGCAATCCATGCCCAAAATGGATGAGGCCACCCAAAAAGCATTGCTTGACGCCAAATCTCAGTTAGAAACCAAAACCAAAGAATTGACCACCACTCAGGCAGAGCGCGACAAACTTTCCAAGCAAGTCAAGCAAGCCAGTGCGAAATACGAAGACAGCCATCAAGAAAATGAATTGTTGCTGTTGCAACTCATGCAAGCACAAGAAGAGCTGGTGGAGTATTACGAAGAAAAAGGCCGTTTTGAGCAGCTTTATGAAGCCTATAAAAACCGTTGGACCCGCCTGGAAGAACGGCACCCCAACTATGTGGATTTTGGCTCTGTAGAACTGCTGGCTTTTGACAGCGTTTCCGAGGTGCCTTCCATCACCTGGCGCGTCAAAGACTATGCCCAAGCCGGGCTCGTTTTGCCAGAGTTTTTGTTTCAAACAGTGTTGCAGCAAGGCCAGCCGGGCATTGGCTTGGTCGCAGATGAGCAAGCCCTGGCAAAAGACGACTCGGCGCTCGTGCCCAAACTCATCTCTACCAGCACGGTGCAAGTGGAAAAGTTTTTGCGCCTGAGCACCACGGATTTTCGTCATCTCACGGCAGGGGCCAGCATATTGGCCCAACTGGAAACCACGCAGTGGCAAGGCATCGACGTTCCAGCGGGATTTGACCCCAACTTCTGGCGTCCATCCCTCAAGTTGTTGTCCACCCAGTTGTTGGCTTTGCCAGCCGTGCTGCGCTATGACGCCGTCAAACTCAAGCGCGAACTCATCAACCCCGACTACGAACACCTGTGGATCGAGTTGCACGGCATGACCCATGGCGGCCGCACATGGAAAAAGTTTGAAACCCGTTTAGGCGCGGCCCTTGTTCAAGACGGTGGTTTCTCTCAGTTCCCCAAATTTGAAATCCCACTCATTGATGGCAAACACAAGCCGTTTGACAGCTGGTATGCCGAATCGCAAGACGATTCGGGCGCCAAGCTGGAGCTGCGCTTTTCGATAGAAAAAAACATTTTTGATGCGGCAGTCTTTGCCAAACTCAGCGAAGCAGATCGTTTGCTGCTTGTCCGTTTGATCTATGCATTTCCAGAAGTGCTTAAACGGCTTGAGGCCCAGCACGCCTCCATCCATCGCCCCTGGGCCACCTGGATCGACTTTGCTGCCAAGTCAATCGCTGTGCTGGAATTGCAAAAGCAAGCGACCAATCCATTGCCTACGGCCAAGCAAAATGCACAAACCACTGATGCTGGTGGCGAACCGCCATCTGCACAAGCGCAAGATGCTGTCCGGCGAATTCAAACCAACAGACCCAGCGGCCCCAAAGTGATCAGCGTTGGCAGCAAAGCACCCGGCGCAGCCCCTGCCAAACGCCCCGCAAGCAAAAGTAAACCTTAAATCCATCAGTACATCTGTCCCCGTAGGTCGGTAGCTTTAGCTCCGACATTGGTAGTTCAGCAAAGACCCCCGTAGGTCGGTAGCTTTAGCTCCGACATGGCTAGTTGAGCAAAGACCCCTGTCAGCTCTGTTGCCAGCGCCAAACAACATCTTTGAACATTCAACACCCCTCAGGGCAGACCCAAAAAACCGCCTCAAAAAAATTCAAACATTCGTCAGTGAATCGACAAGCATAAAAAATGCTTCAAAATTAATCGATAATCACAAAATGTGTCGACTTCATAGAAGTCGACTGACGAAAACCAAAATTCGCTATTCAAATTGAGCACTCCAGAAGAAGTCACCTTGGCCTATCAGTTGTTTTTGGGTCGAGACCCCGAAAACACCGACGTGGTCAACAACCTCTGCCAAACCGCGCAGACCCCCAAACATCTGCGCGACATTTTCATCAAGTCGCCAGAGTTCCTTCAGCGCATGACTGAAGTACTGCAAAAACCCCAGGCCATCCGCCAACGCCACCCCTTCACGCTGCCCAAAATACCGGTTGAAACCATCGTCTCAGACGATGCCATGGACCAAATGTTTGACCGCATTCACAAAGAGTGGGAACACTTGGGCCAAACCGAACCCTATTGGTCCGTGGTCACGCAACCCCAGTACTACCAGGCAGAGTTTGAAGCCCACCGCGAACAGTTCTACACCTCGGGCAATTACACCAGCCAGATCTTTTTGGCCACCTTGCGCCGTTGCGGTGTGAACCCGGCCCAGCTGCACACCTGCCTCGAGGTGGGTTGTGGCGTGGGGCGCGTGACCGGATATTTGGCCGCTGCATTTGCCAAGGTCATTGCGGCAGATATCTCCAGCCAGCACATTGCCATCGCCAAAAACCACCTGCAAAGCAAAGAGATTCACAACGTTGAATTTCAACACTGGCACAAGGTTCAACAAATGCACCAGTTGCCGCAGGTTGATGCGATCCTTTCGGTCATCACCCTGCAGCACAACCCGCCACCCGTCATGGCCTGGATGTTGAAAACCTTGCTGACTCAACTGCGCTCTGGGGGGGTGGCCTATATACAGATACCCACCTACCGCAACGGCTACTTTTTTGAGGTGGAGCGGTACTTGCACTCCACCCCCCCCAACACGCTGGAGATGCACTTTTTGCCGCAGCAAGAAGTCTTTCGCATCATGACTGAAGCGGGTTGCCATTGCCTGGAAGTGCGAGAAGACGGCATGGTCGGGGCAGAAGACCAAATGCTCTCCAACAGTTTTGTGTTTCAAAAGGCCTGATGCCCGCTGCTGTCGCCATTGCTGAACCCATCGCCAAAGCGGACACAGCGCGGCAAACGCCTGCACAACAGCTGCCCAAAGCCGTTCTCGACGTCAAGCTGGCCAAACAGTTTGCCTGGCTCTTGCGCAAGGACGTGCGCGACGTCTACACCACGCAAGACAACCCCGGTTTTGACGAATGGTGGCTCATCAAAGGCCGCATGGAGTTTCCTGCATGGGCAGACGACCTGCCACCAAGCACGCTGAACGCTTTGTTTGAACCTGCTGGCACAGCCAATATGGGCGGGCTGACCCTTCAGGTCCCCAAGGTCGTGTCCATGCTGGCCAAGCACAGGCCTGATGCTGTCAAAGAACTTAGCCTCAATGGACAGCTCAACCCGCAAAAGTTTGTTGCCTGGGCATTGGCCCGTGGGCTGAGCGAACACAAGCTGGCGCAACACGCCCCCCGAAGCCTGCTTGTCATGCTGGACCAAGCCCTGCCGGCCCATACAGACACCACAATGCCCGCAGCATCATTGCTCATGTATTTGCTTTGGTCATTGCTGGACGAATCCACCCAAAAGGCCAAAGACATACACACCCTTGCTGGGCGGCAGTCATTCATGCTGTGGTTTTTTGGTGTGGCGCCCCAACTGGGCTTGGTGCCACTGATTGCAGGGCGTTGGTTGTCATGGTTGCAAAGCGCAGAAGCCACGCAGCATTTAGGCCAGTCAGCCATGCCATTGGCCAACAGTTTGCGCAATGCCAAAGAGCAAACAACAGCAAACACACCCAGCCCAAGCACCGCGGCTGACAAACCCTTTGGCCTGAACATCTATGGCTTCGCCTACGGCGAGCTGGGTATTGGCGAAGACCTGCGCATGGCCGTGGAATGCTGCGAAGCCGCAGGCATTGCCTACCATGTGGTGAATGTGGATGCGGGCGACGCCCGCCAAGCCGACCTGCACCTCAAGGGCAAGGTGAGCGACGGCACAGAGCTGCCCCCTTACAACACCAACCTGTTTTGCCTGCCCGCGTTTGATACCGTCAGCCGCGTGTTTATGCAAAAAGGCGCAGCCGTGTTTGAAGGCTATCGCAACATCGGCTGGTGGCCGTGGGAGCTGGCTGTATTCCCCAAAGCATGGAAACCCTATGCCTTTGATCTGGTAGACGAGGTGTGGGCCAGCAGCCAGTTTTTGTATGACATGTATCAGCAGTCCACAGACAAGCCTGTGAAGCTAGTGCCCTTGGCCGTGAGCGTAGCGCGCATGAAACCCTACCCACGCAAGCACTATGGCCTGCCTGAGAAAAAGTTCTTGTTTCTGTACATCTTTGACTTCAACTCATCCGTGGCCCGCAAAAACCCCATGGCTGCTGTGCAGGCATTTAAGCAGGCCTTTAAGCCCACCGACAACACCGTGGGCTTGGTGCTGAAAACCATGAACACCAAGCCAAACAACCCTGAATGGCAGGCTTTCTTAAAAGAATGCCAAACCGACAAGCGCATACAGCTGATTACCGAAACCCTAGACCGACCGGAAGTGCTGGGCCTGATCAATGCCTGCGATGCCTATGTGTCGTTGCACAGGGCAGAGGGGTTTGGGCGGACTTTGGCTGAGGCTATGTTATTGGGCAAGCCCGTCGTGGCTACCAATTACTCGGGCAATGTTGACTACATGACTCAGAGTTCAACCTATCTCGTAGACGCTAAGTTAATTAATGTCAAAGATTCTGAATATCAATGGTCAGATTTAGAAGATAAGCAAGTATGGGCCGATGTTTCTATCTCTTCAGCTGCCAGTCAACTTATTAAATCAATTGAAAATAAACCGGAAAAATCTTTATTTAACTTTTCACCAAAGCGAATTTCAGAAATTCTTACAGAAGCTTTGCATTAGTAGCATGCATGTATCAATATGAACGTACTAAACGAAAATAACTCACCACTCGGCTTGATTATTTCAAAAGCCATTAAATCTGCGCAAGATGGTGAAAGAAATCACGCGAACGATTTGCTTAATGGTGTTGAGCGTGAAATCTTAAAGAAAAGAAATAAAACAAGCGATTCAAACTTAAAGCTGATTAACCTAATCAGAGATCGTTACGGATTAAATGCCACGGCTGAGGCTATTACGCCAGAGGAAAAACTAACAGGTAAGGTTGGTTCTGGTGTCGAAGCCACATTGCCTGGTGTAAGTATTGTCAACTGTTGTCGAAATAGAACAGAAAACCTGCTAAAAGCATTGCCTACATGGTTGGCACATCAAACGGTTCGGGAAGTGATTATTGTTGACTGGACTTCAGATGAATCTGTTCGTCAAAGCCTGGATGAAAATGGTTTTAAAGACAAGCGTATTAAAGTAGTTCGTGTGGATAACGAGCCTAGATGGATTCTATCTTATGCATTTAACCTTGGTTTTAGGTTGGCAAAACATGAACTTATCTTGAAGGTTGATGCAGACATTACCTTAAAACCTGATTTCTTTGATAAAAACCCTTTGATGGCCGGTACATTTATTGCTGGTGATTGGACTAAGGCAGAAAAAGGTCAAGAACATATCAACGGGTTCTTTTATCTGCGCTCTAAAGATCTATTAAAAATCAAAGGTTTTAATGAGTACATCACAACCTATGGCTGGGATGATGATGATATTTACTCAAGATTAGCTACATCAGGCTTGCAGCGTGTTTGTGTTGACACAAAGAGCATCTATCACATTCCCCATGATGACGCCTCTCGTTTAGATGGCGTAAGTAAAAAAGACAGCAATGCATGGACAGAGCTTCAAGGCGATCCTTTATTCAAAATAAGGGCAAACCGCTATATTGCGACTGTCATGCCTTTTTGGAATAAAGACAGGGCATTTGCACCTTTTAGGATATTAAATCACGAAACTGGCTTGTTGACGGTTGAGCGAATTGTCATCGATATGCCTCACTATGTAAGTGCAACCATGCGTCGCGATGCAGAGATCTATTCTGCTACGGAGATACTTTCATGGCGCTTAGGCCCATCTGCATTTCACCTTGAAAGGGCAGATCTGGAAAAGCTACTTTCAACTAAGAAATTATCAGAAATTTCTCAGTTTGACGTCGATTTGCTTGTTCAAGGTTTGAACGAGCCTAAAGAAATTAAGCGACACAGTATTTATTTAGAGTTTGAAATAAATACACAAGAATACGATTTAACTCCGTTGAAGAATTTAATTCTTCATTTTTCTAAGAATGATAGTGTCGGAGTGTTTATCAGTTCATACGGTGCAGGATCAGAGAGTTTTGCAAATGAATCAGGCAATAAAGCAGTCCGACTTAAACGATGGGTCAGATCAAGTGGTTTGAAATTCGTCGATAAAGAAAACGTACATGAATTAGCGAATTTGGTTACCAATGGATCAGGGTGTCATATTAAGGTTAATTCTGAATTTTTGAATGCGCTAGCTTCAAGTAAACCGACAACTTCTAAAAAACGACGTGAGCGTTTGTATATCGATGCACAGCACGGATTAGGAAATCGTTTAAGAGCATTCGGATCTGCTGCAGCAATTGCCAGAGCAACTGACAGAGAATTGGTGGTAGTCTGGGTGCCGGATGTCCATTGTGAATGCCGATTTAGCGATTTGTTTGACTATGACGGATCGGTTGTCGAATCATATGCAGATTTGCCGCAGGACATCAAACGATATAACTATATGGAGATTGAAGATGGCGGTGTTAAAGACGCCGAAATCGTCCTAGATAAAGGTAAAGATATCTTGGTGCGTTCTGCTTTTGTGTTGAAGCATGAAGCATCTAACTGGGACACAGAAAATGCTGAAATACAACGACTCAAACCCGTAAAAGCTGTGATGGATTTGGTTAATAGCGTTCAATTACCAGCCAATTCTGTAGGTGTGCATGTGCGTATGGAAGCAGGGCAAGGTCGCGACAACAACGCCTATGACTCTCAGGAGAATTGGAGCAAGGACAGTCATGAGCAGATTCATTATTGGCGTGAAAAAAGTCATTACTCAGTTTTCTTAAAGCGAATAGATACCCTCTTAGAAGATGAGCCTGACAGAAGGATTTTCTTGGCCACAGATCTGCCTGAAAACTATGAGGTATTTATTGGAACTTACAAAGAAAAGTTGTTGTACTTGCCGCGGACGGTATACGACCGTTCTAAGGAGCAAATACTCTACGGCTTAGCGGATGCAATTTTGCTGAGTCAAAGTACACATTTGCTTGGTAGCACATGGAGCTCATTCAGTGAGATAGCGATGAGGCTTTCAACCTGCATGAAAAAAGTCGAAATGAGTGGGGTTGATTTTTAAGGATTAAAATGAAAAGTGTTGCGATATTAGGTTCTTCAGGTGTAGTTAAAGGAGCCTCATTTTTAAGTACAGCAGATTTTTTATCATCTGTTGGACATAATACTGGTAATTTAGTATTTCAGTACGCTGTCTACAATGCAATAACTGAGCCTAAGCTGATTGTTGGCATTGATATTCCGTGGGATCCGAAGGTCATACGGGATAAGTGTCGTGTGTTAGTGCTGCCAGTTGCTAATTTTATTCGTGAGAATTTTGACCTAACTGGTTATGTAAATTTCTTGGAGGCTTGTAATTTACCACTTGTATTTATTGGTCTGGGTGCACAGGCTGATGACTATAATAAACTAGATTTTAATTTTCATCCTAGTATATTAAAGTTAATTGAATTAATGAAGGGGATGGATTGTAGGGTTGCTGTTCGTGGAATCTATACTAAAAATGTGTTGAATAAGTATGGAGTTTTAAATACCCACATTATGGGTTGTCCTAGTAATTTTTTAAATAAAGATGAAAATCTACATGAAAAGCTAGAAAAGAAATGGAAGTCTCCTGTTAGGACACTTTCTGCTACTGGTGATGAACCTTGGCCAAAAAATGGTACTAAAAAACTTGCTGAACAAAAATTAATTTCTTTAACTAAGGAAATGGGGGGCGTTTATGTTCAGCAATCAGTAGAACCGTTTGTTAGGATATTGAGGGAGAATAATCCTTACCAAGTTGAATCTTGTGCTCCAGAGTTGATTAAATCACTTAATCTATCAATTGCGCCCGGTATGGATGAAAGTCAGTTTCGTAAATTTTTAACATCCTCAGTTCGGTTATACATTAGTGTAGATCAATGGTTGGAGGAAATGTCCAAGTTTGATCTCTCAATAGGATTGAGGTTACACGGCAACATGGTTCCTTTTCAATCAGGTTGTCCAGCAATATGGATTACTCATGATTCAAGAACCTCAGAGCTTGTTGAAACGATGGCTTTGCCAAACTTAAGTCTGGAAAAATTTTTGGAGTTAAAGTCCCTTGAAGACATGAAGGAGTGTTGCAATTTTAATTTTAATGATTATTATTTGAAGCGCAAGGCATTGTCGATTCAATATAAAAGTGTTCTTGATTATTATGACATCAAGAATGATATCAATTAATATGCTATGAAAAATTACTCATACAAGATCGGATTGTTTGGTAGTTCGAATTGCATATTAGTTGATGGGATCGCTTCGCAGTTTCGTAAAAATAATTGTGATGTATTAAATTTGGCTCTAGGTGGTAGTCCAACTCCATCACATATTTATCAGTTTCTTCTTAACTGGGATCGGCTGATGGAGTGTGATTTTATTGTTGTTGAGCCCAGTATTATCGATCTTCGATTTGGGGGAAGTGCACAAGGAATAGAATTATTAAAGGGTTATGTTAACGATTTTGTAAGTGCTCTTAGATCCCTTAATAAACCCTTTTATTTGTTGGATTTGCCTTGGCCGCAAACAATCAAGAAGGCTTCTTCAGCATCTAATGTTTGGCGCGATGCTTTTAATCATTATGATGGTTGTGTAGTTGATTGTTACAATGCCATTGATCGACTCTCTGTAAAATATAGCATCGATGATTATTCGTTGTTTTTTAGGGATGATAAGGGTCATCATAAGCCAGAGTTCCATAGCTGGATTGTGAAAGTTTTGCTCAATTATCATTCAGCCTATATGTATGATGTCTCGAATAAAATTTATCCGGTTTCAAATTTTAAGCAAAAATACGGCATTATAAGTGCTACGAGCATTAATGGGGATTTTGAGGCACTCAGCAGGTCTACTTCTCTAGCTGCCTTTGATACGGTGAGATTGAGGCCCAATAAAAGCTATTCCATTAATGTTAATTCAAAGATTGAAATTATTGGCTTGATGGGTAATTTCGGTGAAATGAGTTCAAATTCAATATCATCAACCGAATGGGGGTCGCAAGGTGATTATTTTACTATATCGCATAGCAATAGATATTTAACTGCGAATCCGAGGGGGAAGTTAACATTAATGTTTCAAACTTTCCCTTCTGGGAAATTGCCAATATCGAATGGTTATACCTTAAAGTTAAGCCAAGACTCCTCTCTTGATCAGCAGTTGGAGTTTGTTGGATTTTTATTTAAATTTCATGGGAATTTCTTTGAAAGCGCAATAATTAGTTCATGTGTGTCAAATAATTCTAATAAATTTTCTGATTTTTTGGCTTCTTCAGTACTCAGTAACTCTCCGTATTTTAATTTAAGTTCAAAAGTTAATCATGCTCCTAATCTAAACTTTGAGGAGATGAAGGCGGATTTAGTATTGTCAATCAATCAAAATTTTCAAAATCTTTCTGATATTAATGCATTGGCTCGTGATTTTGGTCTTTTTTTTAAAAAAACACGGCACTTGGGAATTGCTGCCTCGTTATTTAAAGGCATATTGGAAGAGTCGCCTTCTTCCTATTGGGTTAGGTATAACTTGGTATTGGTTTTGTTAGATATTGGAGATCGAGAAAGTGCGATATTGCATGCTCAACCTTTGCTTAATTCTCCAGATTTTTCAGGGCGTAAAGAAATAATTGACTATTTAAAATTGGATTAAAAACATGAAGAAGGTCGCATTAATTACTGGCATAACAGGTCAAGACGGTTCTTACCTAGCCGAATTTCTTTTAGAAAAAGGCTACATCGTTCACGGCATCAAGCGCCGGGCCTCGCTGTTCAATACAGACCGTATTGACCATATTTACCAAGACCCACATGCAAACAACAAAAACTTGCATTTGCACTATGGTGATTTGTCAGACACCAGCAACCTCACGCGCATCATTCAAGAGGTGCAGCCAGATGAGATATATAACCTAGGCGCGCAAAGCCATGTGGCTGTGTCTTTTGAGTCACCCGAATACACCGCCGATGTAGACGGCATGGGCACACTGCGCTTGCTAGAGGCCATTCGCATGCTGGGGCTAGAAAAGAAAACGCGCTTCTACCAAGCCTCCACATCCGAGCTATACGGTTTGGTACAAGAAATACCGCAAAAAGAAACCACGCCTTTTTACCCACGCAGCCCCTATGCCGTGGCCAAGATGTATGCGTATTGGATTACGGTCAACTACCGCGAGGCCTATGGCATTTATGCCTGCAACGGTATTTTGTTTAACCACGAAAGCCCACGCCGTGGCGAAACCTTCGTCACTCGCAAAATTACCCGTGGTATGGCCAACATTGCCCAAGGCTTGGAAGACTGCCTGTACATGGGCAATATGGATGCCCTGCGCGACTGGGGCCACGCCAAAGACTACGTGCGCATGCAGTGGATGATGCTGCAACAAGACAAACCGCAAGATTACGTCATTGCCACAGGCGTTCAATACTCTGTGCGTGAGTTCATCAGCAAAACCGCTCATCAACTGGGCGTGACCTTGGCCTTTGAAGGTGAGGGCGTGAACGAAGTGGCCAAGGTTGCCAGCATCACCGGCGACAACGCCCCCGCACTGAAGGTTGGCCAAGTGGTGGTCAAGATTGACCCACGCTACTTCCGCCCCACCGAAGTAGAAACCTTGCTGGGCGACCCTAGCAAAGCCAAAGCCAACCTTGGCTGGGTACCAGAAATCACCCTGGACGAGATGGTGCAAGAAATGGTGGCGCACGACCTGAGCAAAGCCAAACAACACGCATTACTCAAGCAGCATGGCTACAACGTGGCCGTGGGGGTGGAGCGCTAAATTTTGGTCTGGATTTAAGAAAATATCCGGCGGATAATGATATTTTAAGAAAATATTAGACTCCGAAAGAAAATATGAGCTTCCTAGGCTACGCCCAACTTCATATGCAAATGGGGCTGACAGCATTTGAGCCAGCCACGCACGCCCGTCTTGGGGCGGTCACACGGGTCACCGAGGTGCCCAATGGCATGTTGGTGCCCGCTCAAGTTGCCAACAAAACCCAAACGTTGTTGGACCATGTGTTGTTTGCGCTCAAGCACGAGGGCGTCAACATGCAGGTGTTGGCCCAAGCGCTGCCCAAGGTTCCAGCCCAAGACATGGTGACGGCCATTCACGCTGCGCCAACAGGGGTTTATATACGCGTGGCGTGTTTTTTGTGGGAGTTTTTTAACAACACAGAGCTGCAAGGCCTGCCTGCGATTGCGGGGCCAACGGTTGACGTGTTTGATACGCGCCGCTACATCACCACCAAGGGTACGCGCAACGCCAAATGGCGGGTCAATTTCAATGGCTTAGGTAGCCTGCGGTATTGCGTGACTGTAGAGCGCACGCCTGCCATTGAGGCTTTGTTAGCGGCAGATATTTTGGGCAGTGCCCAACGGTTTGTGGCCGATTTGGCGCCTATGGCGGCAGAGCGCGCCATGTCGTGGGCTTATTTGCACGAAACGCATAGTTCGTTTGCCATCGAAAAAGAGCTGCCATCGCACTCTAAGGCCGAGGCGTTTGTGGCGCTTTTAAGGCAAGCCAGCCAAGCCGCTTTATTGGATGAGGCGTATTTGGTTGACTTGCAAAATGTGTGCATGACCAACCAGCTCGACCATGCGGCCGAGTACAGACACCAACAAAACTGGCTGCGTGGGCCTTTGCGTGGTGCGGTGGGCATTACCTATGTACCGCCGCCGCCTGAGTGGGTGCCTGAGCTGATGGATGAGTTGCTTGCGTTTGCCAATGAAGCGCCCAAGCAAATAAACCCATTGGTGTGTGCTGCTGTGGTGTCGTTTGCGTTTGTGTTTATTCACCCTTTCATGGATGGCAACGGGCGTTTGTCGCGGTTTTTGTTTCACCACGCGTTGTGCCGCTCGGGGCAATGGGGCGATGGCCTGCTGCTGCCGGTTTCAGTGGCGATGAAGCGCAACGAGAGTGCGTATTTGGCTGCGCTGCAGAGCTATTCAAAGCCAGCCCGTCAAGCGTGGAATGTGACATGGCTGGGTGATGATGCGTTTGACTTTGCGCTCAAGGCAGATGCCTCTGTGTATCGGTATTGGGACGCTACAGCATGCGTGGCGTTTGGGCTGGAAATGGCGCAGCAAGCGCTGCAAAAAGATTTAAAAGAAGAAACAGATTTTTTGGCACAGTTTGATGCACTGTTCAAGACCGTGGATGAGCGGTTTGATGTACGAGGCCGCGATTTAACAACACTGGTGCTGAGCTGTTTGCAAAACAAGGGCAAAGTTTCTGCGAATCAGCGCAAAAAGTTTTCAGACACTGTGCAAGCGGCTGTGTTTGACGCCCTAGAGGATGAATGGCAGAGGTTGTTTGCCATAGTTGAATGAATGAAGTGATGAAACAAGACTCCAAAATTTACGTAGCCGGCCACCGTGGCATGGTGGGTTCGGCCATTGTGCGGCGCCTGAAGGCGGATGGCTATCAGCACATCATCACCCGCACACATGCCGAGCTAGACCTGACGCGCCAAACCGAGGTAGAGGCTTTTCTCAAAGCCGAAAAGCCCGACTATTTGTTCATCGCAGCGGCCAAGGTGGGGGGCATTCATGCCAACAACACCTACCGTGCCGACTTCATCTATCAAAACCTGATGATGGAAGCCAACCTGATTCAAGGCGCGTATGCCGCAGGCATCAACGACCTGATGTTTTTGGGCTCCAGCTGCATTTACCCGCGTGACTGCCCGCAGCCCATCAAGGAAGAATACTTGCTCACAGGCCCGCTAGAGCAAACCAACGAGCCTTATGCCTTGGCCAAGATTGCGGGCATCAAGCTGTGCGAGAGCTTTAACGCCCAATACGGCACTCGCTACACCAGCGTGATGCCGACTAACCTGTATGGCCCCGGCGACAACTACGACTTGCAAAACAGCCATGTGTTGCCCGCGCTGATCCGCAAAGCCCACGAAGCCAAGCTGCGCGGTGATGCCGAATACGTGGTGTGGGGCAGCGGCAAGCCTATGCGCGAGTTTTTGTATGTAGACGACCTGGCCGACGCTTGCGTGCAGCTGATGACAGCGGGCTACCACGGCCCCTTGCTCAACATTGGCACAGGCGTGGATGTGACTATCCGCGAACTGGCCGAGCAGGTGATGAAAGTGGTGGGCTTTGAAGGGCGCATTGTGTTTGACAGCACCAAGCCCGATGGCACACCGCGCAAGCTGCTCGATGTGTCAGCCGCCGCCGCCCAAGGCTGGCGTGCCAAGGTGGCTTTGGCCGATGGCATTCAGCTGGCGTACCAAGACTTTTTAAAGAACTACACATGACGCAATTAGTGCCTGTGATTTTGTCTGGTGGCAGTGGCTCACGCTTGTGGCCCTTGTCACGCGCGATGCGCCCCAAACAGTTTTTGGGTGTGACCGAAGATGCTTCGTTGTTTCAGCTCACGCTGAAGCGATTACAGGGCATCACGGCTGATGCCATGCGGCCCATTGTGGTGGCCAACAACGACCACCGCTTTTTGGTGGGCGAGCAATGCCGCGAAGCAGGTGTAGAGCCGCACAGCATCGTGCTAGAGCCCGTGGCGCGCAATACCGCGCCCGCCATTGCAGCCGCTGCGCTGGCCGCCCAAGCCAACGGGGCTGACCCCGTGCTGCTGGTGCTGCCCTCAGACCATGTGTTTGCCAATGTGCCCGCTTTTCACCATGCCGTGCGCGTGGGCCTAAAGGCAGCAGAGGGCGGGGCGCTGGTGACGTTTGGCATCGTGCCCACGCATGCCGAAACAGGCTATGGCTATGTCAAAGCCAGCCAGGCCCTGGACGCCAATGCCGCAGTGCCCGTGCAACAGTTTGTAGAAAAGCCCGACCTTGCCACCGCACAAGCGTATCTGCAAGAGGGTAGCTACACCTGGAACAGTGGCATGTTCATGTTCAAAGCTTCTGTGTTTTTAGAAGAGCTTGGCAAGGCCAACCCAGCCATGCTGCAAGCCTGCCAAGCCGCATGGACCAAGGCGCAAAAAGACCTGGAGTTTGTGCGCTTGGACAATGAAGCCTTTGCCAGCAGCCCATCCGACAGCGTGGACTACGCCGTGATGGAGAAAACCAGCAAAGCCGTGGTCGTGCCCCTAGACGCAGGCTGGAACGATGTAGGCGCATGGTCTGCCGTGTGGCAAGTGCTGCCGCAAGACGGCCAAGGCAACGCCACCCGTGGTGACGTGCTGCTAGAAGGCGCAAGCAACAGCTATGTGCATGCCGACAGCCGCCTGGTGGCACTGATTGGTGTGGACGACTTGGTGGTGGTCGAAACCACCGATGCAGTGCTGGTGGCCCACAAAGACAAAGCCCAAGATGTGAAGAAGGTGGTAGACCGCCTGAAGGCTCAAAAACGCCCAGAGGCAGACCTGCACCGCGAAGTGTTCCGGCCATGGGGCAGCTATGACAGCGTGGACAGTGGTAGCCGCTTTCAAGTCAAGCGCATCACCGTCAAGCCCGGGGCCAAGCTGTCGCTGCAAATGCATCATCACCGCGCCGAGCATTGGGTGGTGGTGTCGGGCACGGCATCGGTGCGCTTGGGCGACGAGGTCAAGCTGGTCACAGAAAACGAGTCGGTCTACATCCCTGTGGGTGTGACGCATTCGCTAGAAAACCCAGGCAAAGTGCCGCTGCATTTGATAGAGGTGCAGTCGGGCTCTTACTTGGGTGAGGACGACATTGTTCGGTTCGAAGATTTGTACGGTCGCGTTTAAGTTTTGCATTTAGCAACCTATTGATCCGGCCCTGTAAAGTCTTCAATAGGCAAAAATTTTGTAAGCTGCAGCCGAAGGTGCAGCGCCCGCTAAGCAAGGGCAGCCAGCGGCTTAAGCGGCATTTACTTTTTACAAAGCGCGGCACCGAGGTGTCGCGCTTTTTTTTTGCAAATTTTGATTTGTAATGTGGATAAAAAAACGTTGTATTACACATGAAATGAGCCTTTATTCAGAGGCCGAGGCTCGTAGGTCGGTGTCTTCAGCCCCGACATGCAGCCTGCGCCGAAGCGGACAACGTCGGACTTGGAGGTGACCTGCGGGGAGCCAAGGTATTCGTAGGTCGGTGGCTTCAGCCCCGACATGCAGCCTGCTCCGAAGCGGACAACGTCGGACCTGGAGGTGACCTGCGGGGAGCCAGGGTATTCGTAGGTCGGTGGCTTCAGCCCCGACATGCCTGTGTCGAGGCCCGCTATTTACGCCCCACTGAGGAGGAAACCCCGCTGGGCGACCCCAGCAAAGCCAAAGCCAAAGCCGACTTGGCCCGGGTGCCCCAAATTACGTGGGTGCAAGAAATGGTGGCGCACGACCTGAGCAAAGCCAAACAACACGCATTGCTTAAGCAACATGGCTACAACGTGGCCGTGGCCGTGGCCGTGCCGTGCCGTGCCGTGGGAGTGGGAGTGGGAGTGGGAGTGGGAGTGGAGAGGTAGGCCCTTAAATTGGCATGATCGTGCCAAATATAAGCATGATTGTGCTAAATTGATGGTATGTCACTTGCCAATGCCATTTTTACTGACCGTCAAGCCCGTTTGTTTCGCTGGCTGTTTGGCCAACCAGAGCGCTCTTTTTTCTTGAACGAGCTGTTGCGGCTGTCGGGTTTGAGCAGTGCATCGTTGCAGCAAGAGCTCAAGCGGCTCACGCTCAGCGGAGTGGTGCTGAGCACACGCATGGGAAACCTGCGGGTGTTTCAAGCTAATCCGAAGAGCCCCTTGTTTCACGAGTTGGTTTCGCTGACGCACAAGACTTGCGGTGTGCAAGCTGCGCTGATGCAGGCGCTAGAGCCCTTACGGCCTAAGCTGGCTCGTGCATTCATTTATGGTTCAGTGGCCAAGCAGGAAGACACTTCTGCGAGCGATGTCGACCTGATGTTGGTTGGCGTAGACCTGACCTTGGCCGAGGTGCTGCAGCATCTGCAAACAACCGAAGAGGCGCTGGGGCGCAAAGTGAACCCGACTTGCTACACGATCCGGGAGTTTGAGATGCGTCGGGTCGACCCGGATTCATTTGTCAACAAGGTGTTGGCGCAGCCGATCATCCATTTGCTTGAAGGCGATCAAGATGGCCACTGAAGCATTGGCGAATTTAGCCCGCATCGGGCAACTCAAATCAGAAGCCCCCAACTTGGCTGAAGTGCAACGATGGGCGACCCCAGCAAAGCCAAAGCCAGCCTAGGCTGGGTGCCAGAAATCACCCAGGACGAGATGGTGCAAGAGATGTTGGCGCACGACCTGAGCAAAGCCAAGCAGCACGCATTGCTCAAGCAACATGGCTACAACGTGGACGGGTCAACGCGAGAGGTGCAGGTGGGGGCATTTGTCCTTGGCCGCTGCAGCTGTCAATCGAATGTCTGATCTTTGGGGATGCCCCGGTTTTTGGGGTGGCTCATGCTCGGCAACACAGGCCCCTGTCGAAGTCTTCGACCACCGACCTACGAGGCAGTGTGGGTGTTGGCCTTGAAAATTCCATCGTGTGGGTGTTGGCGCTTGCCGACAGTAGGTGGGTCAGCAATACGGAGGTTGATGTAATCCTCTATAGTTGACTATAAATAGCTTTCTCCGTAGGAGTTCGACATGTCAATGTCCGTATTTCATAGATCGGCTCTGGCCGAAAAAATGGCGCAGCAGGTGCTGGCGACCGGTGTCGGGGTGTCGTCGTCGTCTGGACTTTTTTTGGCTGCCCCGCGCCGAACCGGGAAGTCCACATTCATGAGGGAAGACTTGCGCCCTACGCTGTCAAAGGCTGGTGCAGTTGTGATTTATGTGGATTTGTGGGCAAACAAGCAAGCTGACCCCGGTGACTTGATTGCGAGCGCCATTCGAGACGAGCTGTCAAAACACGATGGCGTCGTGAAGCGGCTTTCTAAAAGTGCGGGCATCGACAAGGTGAATTTGGCCGGTATAGGCATTTCTTGGAGTCACGCGAGTTTAGGAAAAGATGTTGCCTTGAGCGCCGCCTTGGCGGCGTTGTCTGATGAAGTCAAGGCGCCTATTGCTTTGTTGATCGACGAAGCGCAACACGCCATCACAACAGATGCCGGTTTCGCAGCTTTGTTTGCGCTAAAGGCAGCCAGGGATGAGCTCAACAGCAGCGCGCACTTTGGCTTGCGTATTGTGGCGACTGGTTCAAATCGCGATAAGTTGGCGATGCTGAGAAACAGCAAGGATCAAGCTTTTTTTGGGGCTCCGCTTGTGGCCTTTCCTCCTCTAGGAAAAGATTATGTCGCGTGGTTTTGTGAGGGGGTGGGTCTGTCTGCTCAGTTAGAGGTGGACATGGTATACCGATTATTTGAGCAAGCCGCATTTAGACCAGAGCTTTTGGCGGCGGCGGCGGATCATGTGAGGTTTGATTTCGCTTTAGAGTCCAATATGGTGAGTGAGGCATTTGTCAAAGCGGTGCAAGGCCAGATTGAGATGGCAGATGCTCAAACGATGCGGGTCATTGATGCGCTGACGCCGCTTCAATCATCTGTTTTGCGGGTCATGGCCGCGAAGGCAGAGAAATATGCCCCATTCGATGAGGCGGCCATGAATTCGTATGCGGCAGTAATTAAAAAAATTGCTCCTGCTGAAACGCTTGTGCCTGATGTTTCCAACGTTCAGCAAGCGTTGGCTGCACTGCAGGATAAAGGCTTGGTCTGGCGCGAAAAAAGAGGGGTGTATGCCCTAGAAGAAAGCACTACCGCAGAGCTTTTGAGAAGTTCAGGGTTTTTGGATGGTCTATAAAGAACTATAGATGGGTGTAAAGAGCTAAGCAGGCGTTATGGTCAAAACTGTCAGTGGCTTGTATGCTTGGCCGCTGCCGCCTCTATAAGACGCAGGAGATGGGGTATTTGTCCTTGGCCGCTGCAGCTGTCAATCGAATGTCTGATCTTTGGGGATGCCCCGGTTTTTGGGGTGGCTCATGCTCGGCAACACAGGCCCCTGTCGGAGTCTTCGACCACCGACCTACGGAAAACCGCAGGTTTTGCCGTGTTGATTAGCCACTTTGTCATGGATGATGAAGTGGTGAAGCTAACTTGATCAGGGCAGTCGATTCAGTATGGCCCGCATCGAACGTTTGCCCCCCCGATGGTGCAGTTTGACAACCATGTCTTTGCATTCATTTTTGTGCAAATATCTGGTTTTGAAATTGATTTTGTGCGGTCGAAGGTGTTTTTTCGCATAATCGCTCGATGACAACACACAACCTGATCGGTGGGGCCTGGTTGGCCACACACACTGGCGTGGAGCTGGTGATGCCTTTGGCTGTGCAAAGCCGCATAGGGGGGCGTCGGTCCACGCATGTGGCAGACGGCATCACCACAGAGACCTATGTGGAAAGCATGCGTCCAAGT
The DNA here is from genome assembly GCF_003063315.1 of Limnohabitans sp. T6-5. GTDB lineage: Bacteria > Pseudomonadota > Gammaproteobacteria > Burkholderiales > Burkholderiaceae_C > Limnohabitans_A. The sequence goes on along the minus strand of NZ_NERV01000001.1, from coordinate 416,086 downwards.
TCAGACTTGCGTGGGCATTTGACGTTTCACCTCAAGCACGAGGTGCTTCATTTAGAGCTTCTGTCGCGTGTGTTTGCGCAAATCGAGCCTCAAGAGCTGGCCAGCTGGATATCTGCCGAACCTAGCGGCCAGTACGCTAGGCGTGCTGGTTTCTTGTTTGAATGGCTCACAGGGCGAGAGCTGGCATTGGATGTGATGCCCGCCGGTAGCTATGTGGATGTGGTGGACAGCCACAAGCTGGTGGCCGCAAGTGAGGGGCTGGCTGAGCCCAATAAGCGTTGGCGGGTGCGCGACAACCTGCCGGGCACGCGGGCGTTTTGCCCACTGATTCGAAAAACGCCTGATGCCCAGCAGGCCATGCAAGCAACATGGCTACAACGTGCCGCGCAAGTTACTCAACGTGTCTGCCGCAGCCGCCCAAGGCTGGCTTGATAAGGTGATTTTGGCCGTAAAATGTTAAAAAATTAATTTTATACGGCCAATGGATTGGATACACATACCCGATAACGCCGCGAGGCAATGGATTGATTCGTCAACCATTTTCCAAGAGTTTCAGGCGACCAAGTTAAAAGCCAAACGCTATGTCGGTGGGATGTATTGGAAAAAACAAGGTGGCTATGAGTACCTTGTGAAAACGTACCGCGACAACCGGCAGCAACGGGTAGGTGCGAGAAGCACAGAGACTGAACGCACCTATCAAGAGTTCAACGCAGTAGTGTCCGGTTTATTTGATAGCCAACCCGCTGCAAGCCAGTAACGGCAAGGGTTTCAGAGGTTTCATGGGTGTCCACGATTTGAATTTGATTTTGCGCACTAGGCATGCTCCAGGGGTTCAATCACCTGGAGATGCCCATGAACGCAGGCAAAACCTTGTTCGCGCAGGTCATGGACTTTGTGCCTTGGAAGACCTTTGGCCGCATCATCGAGCGCCATCGAGGCGATACCGGGGTGCGCACGCTCAGCTGTACCGAGCTGTTTCGCATCATGGCGTTTGCCCAACTGACTTGGCGCGAGTCTTTGCGCGACATCGAAGCGTGTTTGACGGCCAATCAGTCCAAACTTTTTCACATGGGCATGCGCCACATTCCTGCACGCTCGACGCTGGCCGATGCCCTGAATTCTCGAGACTGGCGCATTTACCATGCTCTGGCGATGCGATTGATCGACCGAGCCCGCAGACTGTACGCCCAAGAACCCATGGGCGTGGATTTGGATGCCACCGTCTACGCCTTGGACTCCACCACCATCGACCTGTGTCTGGGTTTGTTCGACTGGGCACCGTTTCGCTCCACCAAGGCCGCTGTGAAGATGCACACCTTGCTGGACTTGCGCGGCTCCATCCCCGCCTTCATCCACATCAGCGACGGCAAGATGCACGATGTGCATGTGCTGGACATGCTGCCCATGGAAGCGGGCGCTTTCTACATCATGGACAGGGGCTATCTGGACTTCTCTCGCCTGTACACCATGCACCAGTGCGCCGCCTTCTTCGTGACCCGTGCCAAGAGCAATATGAACGCCCGGCGTGTGTACTCGGCGCCTGTAGACAGAACAACAGGCCTTGTCTGCGATCAGACCATTGCGCTCAATGGGCACTACGCCAGCAAGGACTACCCCGAGCACTTGCGGCGCATCAAGTTCAAGGACCCCCAGACGGGAAAGGTGCTGGTCTTTCTGACCAACAACATGACACTGCCAGCGTTGACCATCACAGCCCTGTACAAGAACCGTTGGCAGGTGGAGTTGTTCTTCAAATGGATCAAGCAGCATCTGCGCATCAAGAAGTTTCTGGGCACCAGTGAGAACGCAGTCAAGACGCAAATTTGGTGCGCCGTGGCCACTTACGTGCTGATTGCCATTGTCAAGAAGGAGTTGCAATTGAAGGCCTCGCTCTACACTTGCCTACAGATTTTGTCGGTGTCTGTTTTCGAGAAAACCTCGATTTCATGCGCCTTGCAGACCGATGCTTACACAACCGCACCACCTGACTGCGCTAAGCAGTTGAATTTGTTCACTTTTTAACCGGACACTACTGAGTTCAACGTACAAAAAAACGCTATTGAGGCACGCTTGAGCTCTCTGCGTGGCGCTCTAAAAGAAGCAGAACGGCTGAATAAAGCGCTGAAAGTAGGTCGCGCTCCAGTCCTCTTGATTGACATACTTCAGGCGTTGGAAGACAGCGGTTTGGCCAATCACTTCACTGTGGTGGGCACGCATGCCCTTTATGCCTACGAAATGGCAGCAGGTGTGCGTATAGAGCAGGCTGCAATGGCGACTTTGGACGTAGATTTGCTGTGGGATGCCCGAAAGAAGGTGCAGTTTTTAAGCGACATGGCCAAGTTGGATGATTCTGTTCTAAGCGTTTTGCAACGTGCAGACCGCACGTTTGTGCGTAAGGAAGGGCAAAACGAGTCAGCAATCAATAACACAGGTTTTGAAGTTGATTTTTTGCGGCGCATGCAAGAAGGCGATGATCCGCACCCTTTTAGATTCTCGGATGATGAAGATGACATTTGGCCTGTGCAAGCCATGCGAGCGTCAGTGCTGACCAGCGCCCCCAAGTTTGAATGTGTGGTGGTTAGCTCAACGGGACGGATGGCAAAGATGAGAACGGTTTCTCCTCAGACATTCGTTGAATTCAAGTATTGGTTGGCAGAAAAAGCAGAGGCACGTGATCCGATCAAGCGTAGGCGGGATCAGCGGCAGGCTGGGATCGTGCAAAAACTATTAGAAGAGCGTCTTCTTTAAAGGGGTTTAGGTGTCAAAGTTAATTCCTGTGGTGTTGTCTGGTGGCAGTGGCTCACGTTTGTGGCCGCTGTCGCGTTCCTTGCGCCCCAAGCAGTTTTTGGGGGTGACCGAAGTGCCTCGCTGTTTCAGCTCACGCTGCAGCGGCTGCAGGGCATCACGGCCGATGTCATGCGGCCCATTGTGGTGGCCAACAACGACCACCGGTTTTTGGTGGGCGAGCAATGCCGAGAGGCGGGCATCGAGCCCCTGAGCATTTTGCTCGAGCCTGTCGCTCGCAATACGGCGCCCGCCATCACCGTCGCTGCATTGGCTGCGCAAGAGTCGGGGGGTGACCCGGTGCTGTTGGTGCTGCCGTCTGACCACACGTTTGCCAATGTGCCCGCCTTTCACCATGCTGTGCGTGTGGGGCTGCAGGCGGCTGAAGCAGGGGCGCTGGTGACGTTTGGCATTGTGCCCACACATGCCGAGACGGGTTATGGCTACGTCAAGGCTGCACAGGTGCTGAACGCCAATGCGGCAGTGCCCGTGGCCCAGTTTGTTGAAAAGCCCAATCTGGCAACGGCCCAGGCGTATCTGAAAGACGGCAGCTACACCTGGAACAGTGGCATGTTCATGTTCAAGGCATCGGTGTTTTTGCAAGAGTTGGCGCAGCACAATCCGGCCATGCTCGCAGCCTGCGAGGCCGCCTGGCGTCTGGGCAGCAAAGACCTGGAGTTTGTGCGACTGGACAAAGAAGCCTTTGCCCAAAGCCCATCTGATTCGGTCGATTACGCGGTGATGGAAAAGACCGCCAAGGCTGTGGTGGTGCCGCTTGATGCGGGCTGGAGCGATGTGGGCGCATGGTCTGCGGTGTGGCAAGTGTTGCCGCAAGACGGTCAGGGCAATGCAACACGCGGTGATGTTTTGCTGGAAGGCGTGACCAACAGCTATGTGCATGCAGACAGCCGTTTGGTGGCCTTGATTGGGGTGGATGGCTTGGTGGTTGTAGAAACATCAGACGCTGTGCTGGTGGCCCACAAAGACAAAGCCCAGGATGTGAAAAAAGTAGTGGATCGCCTGAAGGCACAAAAACGGCCCGAGGTGGATGTGCACCGAGAGGTGTTCAGGCCGTGGGGGTCTTATGATTCGGTGGACAATGGTGCGCGTTTTCAGGTCAAGCGCATTGTGGTCAAGCCCGGTGCCAAGTTGTCGGTGCAGATGCACCACCACCGTGCCGAGCATTGGGTGGTGGTGTCGGGCACGGCCAGGGTGCGCATTGGCGACGAGACGAAGTTGATCACCGAAAACCAATCGGTCTATATTCCGGTGGGTGTGGTGCATTCGCTCGAAAACCCGGGCAAGCTGCCTTTGCATTTGATCGAGGTGCAGTCGGGGTCGTATCTGGGCGAGGACGACATTGTGAGATTTTCTGACCAGTATGGTCGTGTGTGATGGGTGATATGGTTTCCAAAAAAAAGACAGATTCAACAGTTGGGCTTGCTCAGTCAGATTTGCCGGCTTCAGGGACACAGCGTAAGGCAGTGTCCAAAAGCGCAACATCTTCTGCCCGCCAAACAAAATCCAATGCCTCTTCCAAGACGCTAAAAGCACCAGTGCCCAGCGTGCCCCAAGACGAGCCACAAGTACTGCCATTTGTGTCGGTGGTGATGCCCAGCTTGAATCAGGCCCCGTTTTTGGAGGCTGCCATTCGCAGTGTGCTGGAGCAGCCTTATGACAGGCTGGAGTTGGTTGTTGCGGACGGTCAATCCACCGATGGCACCGTGGAGTTGTTGGTGCATTTGCAGCGTGAGTTTGGTAACCGCTTACGCTGGGTCAGCCAACAAGACTCGGGGCCTGCGCAGGCCATCAATACAGCGATTTCTTTGGCTCAAGGCGAGATCATCGGCTGGCTCAATTCGGACGATTTGTATGCTGAAGGTGCCGTTGTAAATGCGGTTGAACATTTTGTGAAAAACCCTTGGGTCGAGATGTTGTATGGCTTGGCAGAGCACATAGATGCTTCTGGCCATGTATTGAACACGTACCCGAGCTTGCCGCCTTCAACACCGATAGAGAAGTTTTCAGATGGTAGTTTTATTTGCCAGCCTACTGTGTTCCTGCGGCGAGAAGCTTTGGACATCATTGGTCCATTGGATGAGTCCATCAAAACCGCATTTGATTTTGATCTCTGGCTCAGATTTTTCAAAAGATTTCCTAGGCAAATTTCTTGGCTCCAACGGATTCAGGCTTATTCGCGATTGCACGCAGCATGCTTGACCCAAAAACAGCGGCGCCTTGTAGCGTTGGACGGAATGAAAGTTGTTGCTAAGCATTTGACTGTTGCGCCGCAACATTGGTTCTGGACGCATGTGGACGAAATGTGTGAGACCTATCCCTTCGGTCCGGATCAGGAGCCTTTGCTCAAGCAATTGCAGAGCTTCATTCTTGAGTCGAAGGGGTTTTTGTCTGCAGAAGATTTGAAGCTCGTGGGTTTGCAGTTGCGAACGGATACGCGCTTGAATTTGGTCAAGCCTGGTTTGATGGCCACCGTGCAGCCCGATGCTTGGGTGAGTCATGAGGTGGCCGTGAAATACCGCTGGACCGACAAGGCGGCCAGTGCAGTGTTGCTGCGTTGTGTGGCCAGTTGGCCCGAGGCGGGCACGATGACTTTGCGTGTGCGTAGCCCTCATGGGGAAGAACAGGTTTCCGAGATTGAGGTGCCTGAAGAATTTGTTTTGCGCTTCGAGGTGCCCGCCACAGATTTGCCTGGCTTGATGATGTGGACTGTGCAGACGGATCAGGGGTTTGTGCCTGCCAAGCATGATGCTGGTTCTACCGATGACCGTGAATTGTCTTTTAAGGTGCTTGAGCTAAAACTGCTCAGCTGATGGTTTTTAAAAATGGAATTCAGATGAAAATTGCAATCGCCGGAACAGGTTATGTGGGTTTGTCCAATGGTATTTTGTTGGCCCAAAACCATGAGGTAGTCGCCTTGGATGTGGTCGCGTCCAAGGTGGATCAACTCAATCGCAAAGTGTTGCCCATTGAGGATGTGGAGATGGAGGACTATTTGTCCAACAAGCCACTGAATTTCAAGGCAACGTTGAGCAAGGAAGAGGCTTACAAGGGGGCGAGCTTTGTGATCATTGCCACACCAACGGATTACGACCCGGTGAGCAATTATTTCAACACCAAGTCGGTCGAGTCGGTGATTGCGGATGTGTTGACCATCAACCCCCAGGCCACGATGGTGATCAAGTCCACTGTGCCCGTGGGTTTTACGGAACGCATGCGCTTGAAGTTCATGACGCACAACGTGTTGTTTTCACCAGAGTTTTTGCGTGAAGGCAAGGCCTTGCAGGACAACTTGCATCCCAGCCGCATTGTGGTGGGGGAGCGCTCCGAGATGGGGCAGGCCTTTGCTGATTTGTTGGTCGAAGGGGCCATTAAAAAAGACATGCCTGTGTTGCTTGCCGACAGCACAGAGGCCGAGGCCATCAAGCTGTTTGCCAACACTTATCTGGCCATGCGCGTGGCGTATTTCAATGAGCTGGACAGCTACGCTTCGTCTTTGGGGCTGGATACGCGGCAGATCATTGACGGGGTATGTCTGGACCCGCGCATTGGCAACCATTACAACAACCCGTCTTTTGGTTATGGCGGGTATTGCTTGCCCAAAGACACCAAGCAGATGTTGGCCAACTATGCTGATGTGCCGCAAAACTTGATGCGTGCCATTGTCGATGCCAACAGCACCCGCAAGGATTTCGTGGCCTTTGATATCTTGAAGCGCAAACCCAAGGTGGTGGGCATTTACCGCTTGGTCATGAAGGCGGGCAGCGACAATTTCCGGGCCAGCAGCGTGCAGGGCATCATGAAGCGGCTCAAGGCCAAAGGGGTCGAGGTGGTGGTTTATGAGCCCGTGCTCAATGAGTCCCACTTTTTCAATTCCGAGGTCATCCAGGACCTGGATGTGTTCAAGCAGCGAGCCGATCTGATCGTCGCTAACCGTCATACAGAAGATTTGGCTGATGTCACGACCAAGGTCTATACGCGGGATTTGTTTGGCTCCGATTGAGTTGGATGGGGAGCATCTGTGGATGCGCACAGCGCAGGAAACTCAGCACATGTAGGTTTGCAGAACAGGTTTGTACTTGTTCGCGAGACCTTCGTAAGAAAACTGTTTCGTCAGTGTCAACCCCGCGAGATTGCGTCCTCTTTGAGACCGCTCTCGTGCTTCATGCAGGCGCTGTAAGGCGTGGGTTTCATCGGGATCAGCCCACCAGCTTGTCACTGTGAGGTTGGGGTAGTCATGGACGCCCACTTCGATTCGATTCCAGTTGACCAGCAGGCTGTTATCTGTCGTTACAAAATCCTGTGGCCCCGAAAAATTCGTGCACACCAGGTGCAGGCCGTTTTGCAATGCTTCAACCAAAGTGCGGCCGAAGCCTTCACTGCGGTGCAATGACAAGTAGCAATTGGCGCAGAGGTACAGATCGGTCAGCTCGCCAGGTTGCAAGGTGTCTTTGATGACTTTGATGCGCGGGTGCCGAGGGAGCCATTTCAGTGCATCAGCCCCCATGTTTTGCCAGCGACTGACCTTGAGGATCAGATAAGCATCAGAACATGTTTTGGCCATTTCAAGAAAAACCCGCAGTACCGCCTGCGGGTTTTTTCTTTGCAGCGTCGAATGCAGGTCGAACATGAAAAGTGACACGAATGCATTGGCTGGTATTTTGAGTTTTTTCCTGAAGTCGATGCCAACACTCGCGTGCTGTACAACGGGCAGGGGCAATGCCAAGGTGAGTTGTCTCGATTGCGCAAAGAATGATTGCTGTACAAAGCGGGTTGGACACCAAATGTGGTCCATCAGTTTGAGTGCTGGCACTTGATCGGCGGGAAAATCTGGAAGTTCCCACAGAAAATAACCGACCTTTTTTTTCGGTTGTGTCAGCAGTTGGGGGTGCAACCTGACCAGGCGTTCACACTCTGTTGCTGCCATGAAAAAAATGCTGGTCGAGTAGTCTTGGGTGGTCATGTGCTGCCATGCCACTTGGACACGTCCTTGCACATCGGTGGGAACATCAATGACCGAAAATGGAATGCCAAGGTGGTCAAGCATGGCGGCAAAGGTGCGTAGATCTTCACCCAATCCCATGGGGGATGTAGCGTAGCCAACGAGATTGAAACCGGATGTGCTGCTCATGCCGTCAGTGTAGGTTTAAACTCGTTGCAATCAGAATCAATGCCTGCACAAATTCATGCAGGCCAGGAGAAAAATTTGGCCACTACCAAGAAAAAATCAGCGGTTAAACCCGGCGCGAGAAAACCCGTTTTAAATGTCAAGACGCCCTCAAAGTCTGCATCAGTGAAAGCGGTTCTCGCTGATGCAAAGTCCATTCATGCAGGGTCAGCCAAATCCGATCAGCTTGTGAGCGAGATCGGCACCCTTGCAGATGCTTCGAGCGTTGCGCCAGCGGTTAACACTCCATCCAATGTCGCTGCGGTCAAATCGCTTGCATCGATGGAATCTGCGCCCCAATCTGAAGAAGCGGATGAAAAAACAAGAGTGGCCGATTTACCTGTTGCGCCAGGCCCAACACCTGAGGTTGATGGGCAGTTGGAGCGCAAGCTGTCTAAAGAGCCGCCTCGCGCATTGAATTCACCCATCAGGATTTTTCAGATTTATTTTGAGGGTTGGCAGCGTGAATTATTGGACCCGGCTTTTTATCCTCTGGACAACAGCCGCAATTCATCGGAGTTGATGGAGTTCAATGTATTTGAACAATTGCAGCGCAATGCAGCGACTCAAGGTGCTGTACTTTGGGGCGCACTGTCTTGGCGATTTGCAGAAAAGACGGGCATGCAAGGTGCCGAGTTGGTCAAACAGATTGTGGACCATCCGGGATATGACGTTTATTTTTGCAACCCACACCCCAATAATGAAGGTGTTTATCACAACATGTGGGTGCAAGGAGAAGTGTCTCACCCTCAGTTCCTGGAACTGGCGCGTTTGTTTTATGCAGCGGCGGGTTTGGATGACAAGGAATTGATTGCAATTGAGCCTTCGAGCAATTTTTCAGCGGCTAATTATTTTGTGGCTTCCCCCAAATTCTGGAGTTTGTTCATACCCTTCGTGAAGCGGGTGTTGGTGACGGCTGACAAGCGATTGGACCCGAAAATTCGGGATCTGATTCACTCCAAAGTGGCTGATGACAAAGCTTTGCACGCCGGGGCAACTTACATTCCATTCATTGTGGAGCGCTTGTTCATGGTGTTCATGCGCAGCGAGGGCAAGGGACTGAAGGCTTACAAAGTGGCCTTGCCGGAGCGTGAACGGGAATTGAATGTTCACTTGAAATTGTTGCGCGAGATGAAAGATGTTGCGCACAAAACCCAGTCCGCCTGGTTGGCGGCCTGTTGGGTCAATTACCGCAACCTGTACTTGAGTCAGACCAATGGCAAGGCCTGGTGTGAAAAGTATTTGAGAGCCATCACCCCCACAGAAGTCAAGTTTGGGTCATCATGAGTCTTGCGGCCATCTGGCTGTGATGAAGTAGAGGTTGTGTATGAGTTTCTTGTCATCTTTTTTTGGTAAAAAAAATCCACCCATTGCGGCCCCTGTCATGGCGACGCAAGAAAAGGTGCCAGCACCATTTCCGGTAGAGGAGGCGGTGGCTCAGGTTCAAGCGCAATTGCGAGTTTCAGCCAACGCTGATTTGCAAGAAGCCGCAGGCGTATTGGCCGGTTTTGCTGGCACGCCTGCGCCAGCACCCGCACCCGCACCCGAGCCCGAGTCAGCACCAGCATCAGCACCGGAGCCAGCGCCCGAGCCCGAGCCCGAGCCCGAACCAGCACCAGCACCAGCACCAGCACCTGCACCTGCACCTGCACCTGCACCCGCACCCGCACCCGAGCCAGCACCCGAGCCAGCACCGGTAGTCGTTGACAGTCCTGTGGTGCCGGTTATCGGTAGAGATGAAGTGATCGCAGCGTATCGCTTGTTCTTGCGGCGTGATCCGGAGTCGGATGCGGTGATTGCGCCGCGACTGGGCATGTCGCGAGAAAATTTGCTGAGCACTTTTGTCATGTCGCCGGAGTTTTTGCAAAGACCTGAGCACGTTAAACTGTTGTTGGAGGTGGCACAGTCCATCGAAGTGCGGCAGAAAATTCCAGACAATTTAGTCGGGATGCCTGCGGTCTCAGAGGGTGATATTGAGGCAGCAAAAAGAATTTTTTGGCCAGAGCCCCAGGCCCTGCCTTTGCAGCCTTTGCCCGGTCAGTCAGCAGAGCAAGCTTTGACGCAGATGATGCGTTCTGAGCATTTTCAAAAAAACGAGTTCAATGCCAAATTAGTGACCGTCGTCGCAGGACAAATCATTGAGCGTTTAAGTAAAAAATAAAGTCGTGATCGTGGTCGCCGACCCCTGCGCACATGCAAGCAAACCCGCATGCGGGCGCGCTCAACGATGGCATGTTCGACCATGAAGGTAAGCCGAAAACGTCGGATTCTTTGAGTGCCGACCTACGGCGTCGTTTTGGGCTCGGCTGCTGGGCTGCCGCCTCTGGCGATGATGGACACGACCGAGCCTTGCGTTTGTTCGTACAGCTGATAGGGCCGCAGCACGGTGCTCAGTGACAGGTTTTGCTGTCGGATGGTGGCCGGTGTGGTTTGCAAGAACTGGATCAGCAAGGAAGATCGCAGGGCGTAGTTGACATTGACCAGCAGGTCCTGGGTGCGTTCTGCGATTTTGGCGCTGTTGAGTTTGCGTTGCACCATGCCCACCACGGTGCCGTCGGGTCCCAGCACCGGGCCGCCCGAATTGCCTTGTGAGACTTCGGCGCTGATCTGCATGAAACCGCTGTCGGTGTTGTTCGAGTTTTCGTTGCGATAGCCGTTGATGATGCCTTGGGTGATTTTTTTGCTCATGCCCTGGATGCGCGGTTGTGGGTAACCGATGACGCTGACTTCCAGACCCAGCGGGACTTGCATGCCCGGGTAGAGGGGCAGTGGCGGCAGCTCGATGCGTGCCTTGAGCAAGGCCAGATCGAGCGCAGCGTCCGTTTGCAGCACTTGCGCCAACACCCAGCGCGGCTGGCCGACGGGGTTGTGGCCCACAGGGCCGATCAGCACACTGGTGCGGCCCTTGACCACATGCAGCGCTGTCAGAACGTAGCCTTCGCTAACGACAAAACCGGTGCCCCAGCTCATGGGCTGTGCTGGTGTTGCGTTGGTGGTCGGTAGCACGGTGGGTGCTTCGCTGTCTTGTGCCTGGCTGAGCAGGGGCAAGACCATCAGTGTGCACAGCCACAGATCGAAGCCGTGGCGTGATGCCCGGCGCAAGCGGTTCCATATGAAGGTCATGGGTTGTATGCAGGTGAGGGGCTGGGACATGAATCGGGTTATTGCCAAGGGGTAAACTTGTTTGCAATGTACACATTTCTTGTCCTGCTCAGGATTTTGGGGCTTCGCTGTCTCGGAGGTCGGCCGTGCAATCGCTCTTGATCGAGGCCCGTGAGCTGGCCCAAGCCGCCTCCCACCTGGTCAGTCCAGGGCCTTTGATGGTGATGCCATGCACCGATATGCAAGCTGCGCAGCGGGCCATGGCCCTGGCATGTTCTCGCGCCCAATCCGAAGGCTTGATGGTGGCGGTGCTGGATGCCGAGCGCATGGGCTTTGTGGCGGTGGCCAATCAGGTGTTTCGAGCTTCTCAAAGCCCCTGGTTTGGTTATCTGGCCCAAGATGCTTTTGCAGGCCGGGACTGGATGGCCCTGGCGCTGCGCGCTTTGCAAAAGCCGTCGGCCGCCTTGCTGGGCTTCAACGATGGCAAGTGGCATGGTCAATTGGCTTCGTTTGGTTTGGCTTCGCGGGCCTGGGCGCAAACGGTGTATGGCGGCGATTTGTTTTTTCCGGGCTATCGCAGCCACTTTGCGGATGTGGAACTGACCTTGGTGGCGCGCCAGCAGGGGGCGTATGTGTATGAGCCCGACAGCGTGTTGATGGAAGTGGATTGGGGCAAGGACCGCGCCACGGTGCGAGCCGAAGACCGCAGCCTGTTCAAGGCGCGTGCCCGCCAGGGACTGGGGCAGCGCGTGACAGATACTGCCTTGCTGGGTTTGTTCACATGAGCATCCGTCAGATCAATGCGAGTTATGTGGCCGATGAGGACAGGGTGATGCTGCGCTTTACCACCCTGGCCAATGAGGAGTATCGGCTGTGGCTCACGCGGTCGGTGGTGGGTGCTTTGATGCAGCAAACCGAGGCCCTGGCAGTGAAAAAACTCACGTCCAACCACAAGGTGCAGCAGGCCCAGGCGGTGGCGCAATTCAAGCAGCAGGCTTTGCAGCAAAGCGCTGTTTACACCCAGTTTGAAGGGGCAGCGCGTTTTCCGCTGGGGGCCGAGCCGATATTGGTCAAAGCGCTGCAGGCGGGCTTGCAGGGCGAGGTGCCGATGCTGGTGTTGCAACTGGCCCGAGGCCAAAACCTGAGCTTGCGCTTGAGCGACGATTTGCTGGGCAAGCTCCAGCTGCTGATGCACAAGATGAACGACGCCGCCCGCTGGGCATTGCACGTCTTGCCTGATGCTGCAGTAGCCACGCAGCCAGCGCTTGGCGATGCTCGGTCGTCGGCCAAAGACCTGCAGCCCCCCCGTAGGTTGACGGTCGAAGACCCAGACATCAAGCCTGCGCCAGGCCAGGCAGCATCGGCCCAACCCATGCCCGACCCCGACCCACGCGATGAACTCACGCCCGGCGACAGTCTCCCGCGCAGAAAGTTGTTGCACTGATGAGCACCCAAGAACAGGCCGTGCGTCAGCAACTGACACACGCACAGCAAGCCATGAACGCCGGGCGCTGGTTGCAGGCGCAGCAGGGCTTTTCTCAGGTCCTTCAAATCTTGCCGCAATCACCCCAGGTGCACCACAACCTGGCTTTGTGTGAGTTGGCGCTGGGGCGGCATGAACCGGCTTTGCGCCATGCCCAGCAAGCCCTGAGCTTGTCGCCAGCACTGTGGCAAAGCCGCATGGTGCAAGGCAATGCACTCAAGGCCTTGAAGCAGCCCGAGGCGGCTGATGCGGCGTTTGCGCAGGTCTTGCAAACACAGCCCGGCAACGGCGAGGCTTCGCTGGCCCGGGCCGATTTGGCCATCAATGTGTTTGGCTTGCCCTTGCAAGCCATGCAGTGGGTGCGTCCTTTGTTGCAAAGCCCGGAGCATGGCGAAGATGCGCAGTTGACCTTGCTGATGGCCAGTGTGTATGACCGCGACAGTTCGGCGCAGGTGCTGAGCGAGGCGGTCAAGGCTTTTTCCCGGCGCCATTTGCGTTTGCCTGAAGGCGTGTTGACGGCGCAAACCATCACAACACAAGAGCGCAGGCCAGGGCCGGGCGGTTTGCGGCCCCGCGTGGCCTTGCTGTCGCCGCATTTTTCGGCTTCACCGGTGTATTTTTTGACGATTGCCGGTTGGCGCCATGTGGCCAAGGGATCGGACATTGTGGTCTTCAACCGGGGGCATCAATCTGACTGGGCCACCGAGCAGTTCAAGGCCCTGGCCACAGAGTGGTTTGATGTGCAGGCCTTGCCCGCCGAGGCCTTGGCCCTGCGCATCCATCAGGCCGACATTGATGTGCTGTACGACCTGGGCGGCTGGATGGACCCGATTGGCCTCAAGGCCTTGTCCGCCAAGCCTGCGCGTGAGATGTTCAAGTGGGTGGGTGGACAAAGCCTGACCACGGGACTGGAGACGTTCGATGGCTGGATTGGCGATGAGTGGCAGTCGCCCATCCGATTTCAGCCTTTGTACTCAGAGCCGTTGGTCAATATTCCGGGCGGCTATGCCAGCTACACGCCACCGCCCTACATGCCGTCGGTGCCGGTGCACAAATTGGCCACGCCGGTGATTTTTTCCAACCCGGCAAAGTTGTCGAGAGGCTTTTTGGAGTGGTTGGCCAAGCTGCCCGGCCCAAAACGTTTTGTGCATCACCAGTTCCGTTTTGAGCGCACGCGCCAAAAAGTGCTCCAGTCCCTGGGCACAGCGGGTGTGGAGTTCATCTGTCCGGGCAGTCACCGCGAAGCCCTGGAAATTCTGGGGCGCCACGAGTGGATGATTGACACCTTTCCCTACAGCAGCGGCTTGACTGCACGCGAGGCCGCTGCCATGGGCATGAAGGTCAAGGTGTTTGCAGGCGAGCTGTTTTGCGAGCGCCACAGCCTGCATTTGCAAGCCTGAAAAATTGGAGTGTGTCCGCGTTTTGGGGCGTTGGGCGGGGTGGCATTTCTTCATCTTTCTTTGCACAGCCTTGCTCTGTTGGAAGAAGGCGAGGGGTTAACCTAGGAGCGCAATTTGCCAGAGTGGAGCCTATGAAAAAAAACTTCTTGTTGCTTTGTGCCGCGACATCTTTAAGCTGTGGTGCGCAAACCACCAGCCCCTTGGTTTCGGCCATGGATGCCCCGGCCGCGAACATTGTGTCAGCACCTCGTGTCATGACTTCTTTGGAGCAGATGGAGGCGCAACTGAAATTGGCCCCGGAGCAGCAAGGCTTGTGGTCGGTTTATCGGGACAGGCTGGATGCTTATGCACAACAGTTTTACCGTGAACGGCCCGTGTTGCCGACCCCACAACAGCCCGCACCGGCTCAAATTGGGCGATTGGTGATGAATTTGCAAAATCGGCTGGCGTGAACACCATTCCCAGCCTGACCACGAATGCGTCTTCCATCGGGTCGGGTGACACTCGGCGCCAGGAAGCTCGCCCTAATGGTGAGATGCGACGCAAGGGAGGTGGCATGGGTGGAATGGGTGGCATGGGCAGTGGACGTGGTTTTTGAAGCACCAACTACCGGGAGATGAGTTGAAACCACCATGAAAAACGGCACGCCAAGCGTGCCGTTTGACTTGTGCGCTAATCTGATCACTTCATCATGGAGGGCAACCACAGGCTCAAGCCCGGGAACACCAGCAAGATGCCCAGCGTGATCACCAGCACCAGGACCAGTGGCCAAACCCCACGGAAGATGGTGCCCAGCCCCACTTTGGGCAGCAGGGTGTTGATCACGAACAGGTTCATGCCCACAGGTGGCGAGATCAGACCAATCTGGATCACCATCACGATCAGTACACCAAACCACACCGGGTCAAAGCCCAGCTGGGTGACGATCGGGAAGAACAGTGGAATGGTCAGCAGCACCATGGTCAGCTCTTCCATCACGGTGCCCAGGATCACGTAGATCAGCATCATGGCGCCCACGATCATGAGGGGGGACAGGCCCAGGTGGGTGATCCACTCTTTCAGCTCCATCGGCATGCTGGTGAAATTGACGAAGTTGGCAAATATGGTGGCCGAGATCAGCAGCGTGAACAGCATGGCGGTGGTGCGGGCCGATTCGGTCAGCACTTCGAACAAAGCTTTGAAGCTCAGGGCACCACGGGCCACAGCGAACAGGAAAGCGCCCATGGCCCCCATGCCCGCGCCTTCGGTGGCCGTGAAGAAGCCGCCATAAATACCGCCCAGCACGATGACCACCAGCAGTAGTACGCCCCAGATGCCGCGCAGGGCGGCCCAGCGTTGCGACCAGGTGAACTTTTCACCAGCGGGCGCATGTTGCGGATCACGCGAAGTCATGATGACCACCGCCACCATCATCAAGATGGCGGTCAGGATGCCGGGGATCACGCCTGCGGCAAACAGCTTGCCGATGTGGGTCTCGGTGATGATGCCGTAGATCACCATGATGGTGGAGGGCGGAATCATGATACCCAAGGTGCCGCCAGCCGCGATCACGCCCGTGGACAGGGCGTCGCTGTAGCCAAGCTTTTTCATGGACGGGTAAGCGACCTTGCTCATGGTGGCGGCAGTGGCAATGGACGAGCCACAGATCGCACCAAAGCCCGCGCAAGCGGCGATGGTGGCGTGCGCCAGACCGCCACGGCGGTGACCGATGAAGGTGTAGGCGGCATGAAAGAGTTCATGCGCCAAACCTGCACGGGCCACAAAGTTGCCCATCAGGATGAACAGCGGGATCACCGACAGGGTGTAGGCAAAACCGGTTTCGTAAACGACTTGGGCGGTGCTGGCGAGTGCCGGCATCCAGCCACGGGTCAGGCCAATGCCCACCAGGCCCACCAGGCCCATGGAGAAAGCCAGCGGCACACGCAAGAGTGCCAGGCCAAAGATGGCTGCAAATCCAATCAGCGCTTCAATCACAGCACGCCTCCTTCGTTGTCTTGTTGTTCCTTGAACATCAAGCCCAAGTGGATGACGCCCGTGAAGGCGCAGAGCAGGCCCATGCCATAAATGAACGGGGCTTTGAGGATTTTGAGTTGGGCCGTGGTTTCACCGGTTTCGAGGAAGTCGCCACCGGTTTTGTACATGAGCCAACCGAGCGCAATCAATGCCGCACCGCACAGCAGGTGGACCAGCGCGCGCTGGATTTTTTTCACGAAGTCGGGCAGGTACGGATCCATCGAGTCGAACACCACATGTTCGCCACGCTCAGACACCAAGGGCAGTGCGCCGAAGATGACCACGACCATGAGCAACTCGGTCAGCTCCAGTGAGCCGGTGATGGAGTTGTCGAGCAGCTTGCGGCCGCCAACGTCCAGAAAGGTCAGCAGCATGATCGCAAAGAGAGCGATCCCGGCCAGCAGCCCGCAAAGGGTTTCAAGCAGTTTTTTCAAAACAAAGGCCTTTCAAATTCAAAGGCGGTCCCCTCTGACAGACAGGGACCGCCCATTATTCCTCATGCCCCTGCGGGCAGAGATGGAATCACTTTTCCAGTTTGGCGATTTCGGCGCGGAAGTCGGCCAGCACCTTGGCTGGGTTCTTGAGGCCCTTACCTTCGGCGGCCTTGACCCAGACTTGCTCCAGAGGGGCAGTTTTGGCTTTGACGTCGGCCACGAACTTGGCGTCGGCTTTGGTAACCTGCACGCCGTTGGCCTGCATCAGTGCGAAGGCTCGGCGATCCACTTTGTCCCAGCCACGGCCAAAAATACGGGCAGCGGTTTCACCCGAGATGTCGTCCACGGCTTTTTTGTCTTCAGGCGAGAGCTTGTCGTACTTGGCCTGGTTCATCATGAAGACGAAGCTGGTGTTGTACAGGCCACCGGGGAAGGTGGTGGCGTACCTGATGATCTTGTCGATCTTGAAAGATTCGGTCGATTCCGCAGGGAACAATGTGCCATCCATCACGCCGCTCGACAGCAGCTCGTACGAATCGGGTGCAGGTTTGAGTGTGACGTTCATGCCCAGTGCTTTGGACATGTCATTGACCATGCCGCCGCCCACTCGGAACTTAAGGCCTGCGAGGTCATCCACCTTGGTGATGGCGCGCTTGGTGTTAAAGACGATGCCGGGGCCGTGTGTGAACAGGCTAAGGACCTTGACGCCGGGGTGCTCGGCCGCGAATTCGGGGTGCTTGCCGCTGATGCGGCTGAAAGCGACTGAGATGGTTTCCGAGCTGTTGCCAAGGAAAGGCAGTTCGGCCATCTGAGGTGTGATGAAGCGACCCGGGGTGTAGCCGTGAACCGTGAATGACAAATCGGCCAAGCCGTTCTTCACGGCATCGTAGGTGCCCGGTGCGGGTGTCACGCCACGGGGCAGGATGTTGCATTTGATCCGGTTTTTGGTGTTGGCTTCCAGCAGATCGCACCATTCTTTTTGTGCCATGCTGGTGGTGTGTGTGGGCGGGAGCCAGCTGGAGACGGTCAGTACTGTCTGTGCTTGGGTTGTGCCAGTCACGCTGGCCAAGGCTGCAAAGGACAAGGAAATCAGTTGTTTCTTCATGATGGACTCCACGCAAATTGGTTACAAAACATAATCTAATCTGTTTCCGACCAGACTGCACTCCATGCTAACCCGTATTCGCCGACCGATTGGTCGGTGAATTCCCGGGGGTAGCATGTGAAAATGCGCGGCGAGGCGATGTGTAAAATGCGAACGACCGTGCTTTTTTTCGTTGAATTTGCCGCATTCTCAGCCAATTTGATGCACAATTGACGTTTACGTTAACGTCAATTGTTTTTAGGCTTCCATTCAAATCAATCTAAACGGAGATACTTTCATGAAAATTCTCGTTCCCGTCAAACGGGTGGTGGACTACAACGTCAAAGTCCGCGTTAAGTCCGACGGTTCTGGCGTAGACATCGCCAACGTCAAGATGAGCATGAACCCCTTTGACGAGATTGCCGTTGAAGAAGCCGTGCGCCTGAAAGAAAAGGGTTTTGCAACCGAAGTCATTGCGGTGTCTTGCGGCGTGACCCAGTGCCAGGAGACCCTGCGCACCGCCATGGCCATTGGCGCTGATCGCGGCATTCTGGTCGAGACTCCTGCGGATCTGGATCTGCAACCTTTGGCCGTGGCCAAGTTGCTCAAGGCCTTGGTCGACAAAGAACAACCCGGTTTGATCATTTTGGGCAAGCAAGCGATTGACGATGACTGCAACCAGACAGGTCAGATGCTGGCCGCTTTGGCCGACTTGCCCCAAGCGACTTTCGCCTCCAAGGTCGAAATCGTCGACGGCAAGGCCCAAGTGACCCGCGAAATCGACGGCGGTCTGGAGACCTTGTCGATCAGCATGCCTGCGGTGGTGACGACCGACTTGCGCCTGAACGAGCCGCGCTATGTGACGCTGCCCAACATCATGAAGGCCAAGAAAAAGCAACTCGACACCTTCAAGCCGGAAGACCTGGGCGTCGATGCGGCCCCCCGCATCAAGACCCTCAAGGTGATGGAGCCTGCCAAGCGCAGCGCCGGCATCAAGGTGCCCGATGTTGCCACCTTGGTGGACAAGCTCAAGAACGTGGCCAAAGTCATTTGAGGTTCAGGGTTTGGCGTTGTGTGTTCAGCGTGAAATTCATAACGCTTAACCCTCAACCCTCAACGCCCAACCCTTAAAGCCCAGCCCTTAAAGCCCAACCCTCAACACTTAACGCTCAACCATCATGACTTCTCTCGTCATTGCAGAACACGACAACGCCTCCATCAAAGGCGCAACCTTGAATACCGTGACAGCCGCTGCCGCTTGCGGTGGTGATGTGCATGTGCTGGTCGCTGGCCTCAACGCAGGCGCTGCAGCCGCTGCCGCTGCCCAAATCGCTGGCGTTGCCAAAGTGATCCACGCCGACAGCGAAGCCTTGGCCCATGGCCTGGCCGAGAACGTCGCAGCCCAAGTTTTGGCGATTGCTGGCAACTACAGCCACATCCTGTTCCCAGCCACCGCGGGTGGCAAGAACGTGGCCCCCCGCGTGGCGGCCAAGCTGGACGTGGCGCAGATCAGCGACATCACCAAAGTCGACAGCGCCGACACCTTCGAGCGCCCGATCTACGCTGGCAACGCCATTGCCACGGTGCAGTCCACCGACGCGACCAAGGTCATCACTGTGCGCACAACCGGCTTTGACGCCGCAGCCGCAACGGGTGGCTCCGCAGCCGTTGAAAGCGCCACAGCCCAAGCCGACAGTGGCAAGAGCGTCTTCAAGGGCAGCGAGATCGCCAAGAACGACCGCCCAGAACTGACAGCCGCCAAGATCATCGTGTCCGGTGGCCGCGCTTTGGGCAGCGCCGAGAAGTTCAACGAAGTGATGACGCCCCTGGCCGACAAGCTGGGCGCAGCGATCGGTGCCAGCCGCGCCGCTGTCGATGCAGGCTACGCCGCCAACGACCTGCAAGTGGGCCAGACCGGCAAGATCGTCGCGCCTCAGCTGTATGTCGCTTGCGGCATCTCGGGTGCGATCCAGCACTTGGCGGGCATGAAGGACTCCAAAGTGATCGTGGCGATCAACAAGGACCCTGAAGCCCCGATCTTCAGCGTGGCTGACTTTGGCCTCGAAGCCGACCTGTTTGCCGCTGTGCCTGAATTGACCAACGCACTGTGATCATTTGACGACCGCAAAAAAGGCCTCCGAGAGAGGTCTTTTTTGTACCCAAACCCAGACTTACCGGAGACTTTCATGAGCTATACCGCCCCCCTCAAGGACATGCTGTTCAACATTGAGCACCTGGCCCGCATCGACCAAATCGCGCAGATTCCCGGCTTTGAAGACGCCGGTCTGGAAACCGCGCAAGCGGTGCTGGAGGAGTGCGGCAAGCTCAACACGGAAGTCATCGCGCCGCTGAACTGGGAAGGGGACAAGAACCCGTCTTTTCACCACAGCGGCAACCAGGTCACGACCACGCCCGGCTTCAAGGAGGCCTACAAGCAGTTCACCCAAGGCGGCTGGCAAAGCCTGCAGCACCCGGCCGAGTTCGGTGGTCAAGGCCTGCCCAAGACCATTGGTGCGGCTTGCGGCGAAATGCTCAACTCGGCCAACATGAGCTTTGCCCTGTGCCCCATGTTGACCGATGGCGCCATCGAGGCGCTGCTCACGGCCGGCTCGGACGACATGAAGGCCAAGTACCTCGAAAAACTGATCTCCGGCGAATGGACCGGCACCATGAACCTGACCGAGCCGCAAGCGGGCTCGGACTTGGCCGCCGTGCGCACCCGCGCCGAGCCGCAGCCCGATGGCACCTACAAAATCTTTGGCACCAAGATCTACATCACCTACGGTGAGCACGACATGGCCGAGAACATCGTGCACCTCGTGTTGGCGCGAGTGCAGGGCGCGCCCGAAGGCGTCAAGGGCATCAGCCTGTTCGTTGTCCCCAAATTCATGGTCAAGGCCGATGGGTCTTTGGGCGAGCGCAACGACGTGCATTGCGTGAGCATCGAGCACAAGATGGGCATCAAGGCCAGCCCCACAGCCGTGCTGCAGTTTGGCGACCACGGCGGTGGCGTGGGTTTCCTGGTGGGTCAAGAAAACCGGGGCCTCGAATACATGTTCATCATGATGAACGCCGCCCGCTATGCCGTGGGTGTGCAGGGCATCGCGATTGCCGAGCGCGCCTACCAAAAGGCCGTGCAATACGCCCGTGACCGCGTGCAAAGCCGCCCCGTCGACGGCAGCTTGCCTGGCGCTGGCCCCATCATTCACCACCCCGATGTGCGCCGCATGCTCATGACCATGCGCGCCTACACCGAAGGCTGCCGCTCGCTGGCCGCAGTCGCTGCAGCCGCCTATGACGCGGCGCACCACCACCCCGACGCCGAAGTGCGCAAGCAAAATCAGTCCTTCTATGAATTCATGGTGCCGCTGGTCAAGGGCTACAGCACCGAGATGAGCCTGGAAGTCACCAGCCTGGGCGTGCAGGTGCACGGCGGCATGGGCTTCATCGAAGAAACCGGCTGCGCCCAGTACTACCGCGACGCCAAGATCCTGACCATTTACGAAGGCACCACCGCCATCCAGGCCAACGACCTGGTCGGTCGCAAGACCTCGCGCGACGGTGGCCAAACCGCCAAAGCCCTGGCCGATCAAGTGGCCCAAACCGAGGCGCAACTGGTGGCCTCTGGCAACGCCGACGCGCAGGCCATGGCCAAGCGTCTCAAGGCCGCCCGCGAAGCCTTTGTGGACGTGGTCAACTTCGTGGCAGGCAACACCAAGGCCAAGCCCAACGACGTGTTTGCAGGCAGCGTGCCTTACCTCATGCTCACCGGCAACCTGATGGCGGGCTGGCAGATGGGCCGCGCTTTGCTGGTGGCCTTGTCACCCGAGGCACAAGCACAAGACGCCGCTTTCATGGCCAGCAAGGTCACGACAGCGCGTTTCTACGCTGACCACATCCTGTCCAAGGTGCCCGGCATCCGCGACAGCATTGTCGAAGGTGCAGGCAGCGTGACCGAATTGGCGCTGGACGCTTTCTGACCATCGAGACGGGTCATGCGCTCTAGCCGAGTGCATGACGGGTCCTTTCAAGTCAGGATTTCTGAGCTGCCCCGGCTTTTTCGTCAGCAGGGCTCGCTCCCACAAAAAACGTGTAGTAGCCAGCCCTGCTGGCGATCAAGCTCTTCAACGTGGGAGCCAGCCCTGCTGGCGATTCATGTCCCAAGAGCTTGACCGCCATGCGATGCTTGTCGCCCCGTCGACACCTACTGAAGTGTTTGTTCTCTCACAATCAGCGGATCATTTGAGGAGACCCCATGTCGAAGTTGCCCCCCGTTTTGGCGAACCTGCCATTTCCTGTCATCGCATCGCCCCTGTTCATCATCAGCAACCCCAAGCTGGTGATCGAGCAATGCAAGGCCGGGGTGGTGGGCTCCATGCCCGCCTTGAACGCCCGACCTGCGGCGCAATTGGAAGACTGGCTGGCCGAGATCACCGAAACCCTGGCCGCCTACAACCAAGCCAACCCCGACAAGCCTGCTGCGCCGTTTGCGATCAACCAGATCGTGCACAAGAGCAACGACCGCTTGGACCATGACATGGCCATGTGCGTGAAATACAAGGTGCCGATCATCATCACCTCGCTGGGTGCGCGTGAAGAGATCAACCAGGCCGCGCACAGCTATGGCGGCGTGGTGTTGCACGACATCATCAACAACAAGTTTGCCCACAAGGCCATCGAAAAGGGCGCGGACGGCCTGATCGCTGTGGCGGCGGGTGCCGGTGGCCATGCGGGCGTGAAAAGCCCCTTTGCCCTGATTCACGAAATTCGCCAATGGTTCGACGGCCCGGTGGCCTTGTCGGGCTCGATTGCCACGGGCGACGCCATTTTGGCCGCGCAAGCCATGGGGGCAGATTTCGCCTACATCGGTTCGGCCTTCATCGCCACGCACGAAGCCCGTGCTGCCGAAGACTACAAACAGGCCGTGGTGGACTGCAATTCCGATGATGTGGTCTACAGCAACCTGTTCACCGGTGTGCATGGCAACTACCTGGCGCCGTCCATCCGTGCTGCCGGTCTGGACCCTGAAAATTTGCCTGAGTCCGACCCCAGCAAGATGAACTTTGGTGGCGATGCCAAAAAAGCCTGGAAAGACATCTGGGGCTGCGGTCAAGGCATTGGCTCCATCACCTCGGTGGTCAGCACCGCTGAGCGTGTGGCCCAATTCAAGCGCGAGTACCAGGCTGCTCGCGCCCGCCTGGCGCTTTGAGTTCCACAGTCAATACATCGGTCAAAACAGGCTCCCCGAGTGCCTCGGGGCGGGCCTGGCTGCTGGATGTCCTCAAGGCGGTGGGCTGCGTGCTCATCGTGGTGCACCATCTGGCCTTTTACGGCCCCATGTCCGATGTGATGATGCAAGTCATCCCCGGGCTGATGGAGTGGCTGTACGACAGGGCGCGTCTGGCGGTACAGATGTTCCTGGTGTGTGGGGGCTTCCTGACGGCTGCGAGTTTGTCCAAAGTTCAATCGCTGAGCTGGCGCGCGGGCCTGACCTTGCTGTGGCGCCGGTATCTGCGTCTGGTGATGCCTTTGCTGGCAGCACTGAGCGCCGCGGTGCTGGTATCTGAAATCATTCGCCCCCAATTTGACCACTCCTCTTTGTCTGCCTTGCCCAGCTGGGGGCAAGCCTGGGCGCATGTGGCTTTGTTGCAGCATGTGCTGAGCATGGAGGCCTTGTCGGCAGGAGTTTGGTATGTGGCGATGGATTTTCAGCTGTATGCAACGGCCTTGGTGGTTTTCGCTGTGGCCCAAGAACTGGCGGCGCGCAGCTCGGGCACGGCACCCGTGGTGTGGCGTCAGCGTTTGTGGCTGCTGCTGACGGCCGGTTCCTTGTTGTGGTGGAGCGGCAACGAAAGTCTGGACGATTACGCCGTGTATTTTTGCGGCAGTTATGGTCTGGGTTGGCTGGCCTACAAGAGTCGCGAGATTGGTTTTTCCCGCAAAACATGGGCTTTGGTTCTGAGCTTGGGGGTGCTGGCCTGGTGGCTGGACCCGCATTGGCGCTTGGCCACGGCCTTGTGTGTGGCCGCCTTGCTGGCCCGCGCCCCTCAATCCTGGATGGAAATGGCCAGCCTGCACACACGCGGTGTCCAGGCGGTGCAATGGATTTCGCAAAGGTCGTATTCGATTTTTGTGATCCACTTTGCCGTCAGCCTGGCCGTCAATGCCTTCGTGACGCAGTTCTGGCCAGACCAGTTGTGGCCCAACGGGCTGGGCATGCTGGCCTCTTTGGGCTTGTCGCTGTGCGCAGGGGCGGTGGTGTTCAAGTGGGTGGAGCAACCCAAGCCCAGCCTTGTGCGCTGGCTGTTTGGGGTGGCCGCGTTCATGGCCAGCGTGGCGCTGGCCATGAAGCTCAACAGCCTGGCAGGCTGAGCAGCGTCTCCAGAGTCAGGCTGCGGCCTTGACCTTTTCGGTGATGTAGGCCAGTGCTTCTTCGACCTGGTCGATCAAAATCAGGCACAAATCACCCGCATTCAGGCGCGACAGTGCAATGTCGATGGCGTTGAACTCGCCCTGGATGTCTTCGACATGGGTGGTGCGCTCGGCGCCTTTCAGGCCTTCACGCAGCAGCTGGATGACTTCACCGTCTGCGCGCCCACGTTGACAGGCGTCCTGATAAAGCAGCACTTCGTCAAAGGCCTGGCCCAGAATCCGGGTTTGATCGCGAATGTCCTGGTCCCGGCGGTCACCGGCGCCGCTGATGACCACGACACGTTTGCGAGCGGGCATGTTCTCCACCGCCTGCACCAGCGCCTGGATGGCATCGGGGTTGTGGCCGTAATCGGCAATCAATGTGGCGCCTTGGTGGTCGAACACATTGAAGCGGCCAGGCACGCCTTGAATGTCGCTGATGAAGGTCGACAGGCCTTGTGCGATGGCATCCCATGTCACGTCCACAGCCCAGGCGGCGGCCACAGCAGCCAGCACGTTCTCAGTCTGGAAACCGATCTGGCCCTGGCGGGTCAGGGGCACATTGGCTAGCGGAATCCGGAAAATTTGCTTGCCCTTTTGTGCCACGATCGCACCGTCGTCGGTGAAGACCACGCGCTTGCCTTGCGCCCGGTGGGCGGCGAGCACAGGCTGGTGGGCATCGAGCGCAAAGAAGGTCACATCGCCAGGGCAGTGGTGCGCCATGGACACCACGGCCGGGTCGGCTGCGTTGAGCACGGCCATGCCGCTTTGCTCGACGTTGAGCACGATCACGCGCTTGAGCACCGACAGGTCTTCGAGCGTGGTGATGTAGTTCAGCCCCAAATGGTCGCCAGCGCCCATGTTGGTGACGATGGCGACCTTGCAGCGGTCAAAGGCCAGGCCTTCGCGCAGCAGGCCACCACGGGCGGTTTCAAACACGGCAGCGTCCACTTCGGGGTGCATCAGCACGTTGCGGGCGCTGCGCGGGCCGCTGCAGTCGCCCGAATCGGTCTGGCGACCGTTGACATAAACGCCATCGGTGTTGGTCATGCCCACGCGCAGGCCCTGGGCCTTGAGCAGGTGGGCAGTCAGGCGCACGGTGGTGGTTTTACCATTGGTGCCGGTCACGGCAATCACGGGCACGCGGCCGGTGTCGCCATGAGGGTACATGTGGTCGATGACAGCCTTGCCCACATCGCGGCCTTTGCCGTAAGACGGGCTGATGTGCATGCGCAGGCCAGGCGCGGCGTTGACTTCGACGATTCCGCCGTTTTGTTCTTCGAGCGGGCGCATCACCGATTCACACACCACGTCGACCCCGCAAATGTCCAGGCCCACCATCTGGGCCGCTTCGATCACGCGAGCAGCCACTTCGGGGTGCACGTCATCAGTGACATCGGTGGCTGAGCCGCCGGTTGACAGGTTGGCGTTGTTGCGCAGGATCACGCGGCGGCCTTTTTCGGGCACCGATTCGGGCTCCAGATCCTGCTCGCGCAGGCGGCCAATGGCGATGTCGTCAAAGCGGATTTTGGTCAACGATGTGGAGTGGCCCGAACCCCGACGCGGGTCGGCGTTGACCAGGTCCACGAGCTGGCGCACGGTGTGCTTGCCATCGCCTACCACCAGAGGGGGCTCACGGCGCGATGCCGCCACCAGTTTGTTGCCTACCACCAGCAGGCGGTAGTCGTGACCGGGCAGAAATTTTTCGACCATCACCACGCCATAGCGCACGGCGGTGGCATAGGCGTTGTCAAAGGCCGTGCGGTCGCTGATGTTGACCGAGACACCCTTGCCCTGGTTGCCGTCTTGCGGCTTGACCACCACGGGCAGCCCCACTTCCAGGGCCACTTCCCAGGCTTCATCCAGGGTGGCGGCAGGGCGCCCCATGGGCACGGGCACACCTGCGGCATGCAGCAGGCTTTTGGTCAAGTCTTTGTCCTGCGCGATGGATTCTGCAATCGCACTGGTGGAGTCGATTTCTGCGGCCTGGATGCGGCGCTGCTTGGCCCCCCAGCCAAACTGCACCAGACTGCCGTCGGTCAGGCGGCGGATGGGGATGCCCCGTGCCATGGCTTCGTCCACGATGGCGCCGGTCGATGGGCCCAGGCGCACGTCTTCATCGAGCTCGTGCAGTTGAGCCAGCGCCGCTTCCAGGTCGAAGCCCACGCCTGCGATGGCGGCATGGCAGAGTTTTTCCGCCAGCTCCAGCGCGAGGCGCCCGACGGATTCCTCGGAGTATTCCACGACCACCTGGTACACCCCGGACTCCTGGGTGGGGGTGGTGCGGCTGAATGAGACGGGACATCCGGCCTGAATTTGCAACCCCAGCGTCACTTTTTCGAGGGCATGCGCCATGGCCACTTGCTGGCCAGGTCGTTGGCCGTCAAAAGGGCCGACTTCCGGGAAGATGCGCCGCAGTTGCTGCTCGATCGGATGCCGGGCGTTCAAGCCTTGCTCGTTGGGCGGGCAGGTGATGATGGCTTCAATGGCGGTGTGGCGGCTCCACAAATTGGGGCCGCGCAAAGCGCGAATTCTGGACACTTCCATGAATATGGGTTCCTGTTGTTCTTCTGGGGCCGCTTCAGACGGAGGTGGTTTGACCGTAACTCTTGACGCCAGCGCGGATCAAATCCGGGCTCAGGTCCAGCGCCCAGGCGGCGCAAGCGGCAATCAGCATGTCGGTTTGAGTCAGTGTTTCGGTTTTCAGCAAACGCGACACAGCGGGGCGTTGGATGGACAGCACCGATTGTTCTTTGCTGCCTTCTGCCAGGATCAGCTGACCCTCGCGCCAAAAGCCCACTCGGCCACCTTCAATGCGGTGTGCGTTCAGGCGGGGCTCGGCTTCTTCCTGCGCATAAAAGATGACCCCGCCATCGCTGTACTGCGCCAGATCGGCCACAGCTTCATCGGCGGCATGGAGCACGGCATAACCGTGGGGCAACACCAGATCAATCTGGGTGCGGATGTAGCTGGCCATCTTCTCATCGGGGCCGGGATACAGGTCTTCCAGTGGCGCGGCTTTGGGCATGCGGGTGACGATGCCGACCTGGCAACGGTCATAGGGCAGACCCTGGGTCAGCAGGTGGCGGGCGTCGCTTTCAAAGACCGCTGCCTCGACCGAGCGGTTGATCAGCAGCCGCTCCGCCTGATCGAAGTCCATGGCATTGCGGGTTTGCAGGCAACGCTGTTTCATGAACAGGCCATCGGCGCAGGCCAGACCGGTGTACAGGCCCTGAAGATGCAAAAGCCAGGCAATCAGCTTGGCACTGCGGGTGGTGTCACCATCGCCCATCAGGCCAATCACCGGGATGCGACCGGTTTCACGGGCGGGGATCAGGTGCTCGGCAATGGCCTGGCCCACAGGCCGGGGCTGGCCCACGGCAGGGTTCAGGTGCATCAGCAGGCTGGGGCCGGCATTGACTTCCACCACCACGCCCTGGGTGCCCAGGGGTTGGCGGATGTCCGGGGTCACGACGTCCACTCCCGCAATGTCCAGGCCCACCATGCGGGCGGCCAGCACGGCCTGCGCGGCCACGTCGGGGTGCACCACATCGGTGATGTCGGTGGTCATGTTGCCGGTGCGCTTGACCAGGACTTCACGGCCAGCTTCAGGCACGCTGTCGGGGGTCAGGCCCTGGCGGGCCAGTTCGAGCACTTCGGGGCTGTTTTCACGCAGCTTGACCAATTCGAGAGGCAGGTTGCCGTCGCTGCCTCGGCGCGGGTCGGCATTGATTTGCAGCGCCACGAGTTCGCGCACAGTGTGTTGACCGTCGCCCAGAATGCTGGCGGTTTCGCCCTGGCTGGCGGCCACCATGCGGTCGCCGACCACCAGCAGGCGGTGTTCGGAGCCGCGAATGAAGCGTTCCACGATGACTTCGCTGCCTTGCTCCAGCGCGATGGCGTAGGCCGCTTCGACGTCGGCCTGGGTGTTCAGGTCCAGCGACACGCCCCGGGCACGGTTGCCATCGCTGGGTTTGACGCAGACAGGCAGACCCATGTCTTGCGCCGCTGCCCAGGCCGCCGCAGGGCTGTCCACCACCTGGCCTTCGGGCACCGGCACGCCACACATGGCCAGCAGGTTTTTGGTCAGGTCCTTGTCTTTGGAGATGCCTTCGGCAATGGCGCTGGTGCGGTCGGTCTCGGCCGTCCAAATGCGGCGCTGGTTCACGCCATGGCCCAGTTGCACCAGATTGCCTGCGTTCAGTCGAATGTAGGGCACGCGGCGCTCGTAAGCAGCCTCCACAATGCTGGCCGTGCTGGGGCCGACATACAGGGCGTCCACCATGTCGGTCAGCTTGGCAATCGCTCCAGGCACGTCGTAGGGGGTGTCATGGATGGCCGCCAGAATCAGTTCGCGGGCCATTTCCAGAGAGTTGCGTCCCACGGTTTCATGGTCGGTGCGGATCACCACTTTGTAAACGCCGCGAGGCCCGGCTTCGCGCGCTTTGCCAAAACCCATGGGCATGCCCGCGCGGGTTTGCAGTTCCAGGCTGACGTGTTCAAGAATGTGGCCCGCCCAAGTGCCGTTGTCCAGGCGCTGGAAGAAGCCGCCCCGCACACCAGGGGTGCAGCGGTGCTCGATCATTTGGGGCAACCAGGCTTTGAGCCGGTCATTGAAACCCGGCAGCAGGTTGGAGGGGAAGTCTTCCAGCTCGCCAATGTCGATCAGAGCTTCGATGACCGAGCGGTAAGTCCAGATGTTGGGTCCGCGCAAATAGGTCAGGCGCAGGAATTGGATGTTTTTGGCGCTCATGGCTTGGAGGGGCAACGATACAATGACCGGCCGATGGTGGCGCTGGCAAGAAGCTCAGGGTTCGAAAGATACATGGGCAGTGTTGTTGCAGTCGTTGGCCACATCAATGGTTGTTTTTCTGTCTCGGCTGGCCAAATGGCAGGTCGGGCTACTTGCGGTTCAATCTTCATGATCTCAACACCTTCCTCTGTTTTGCTGCGTCAAGTGGTTCCAGACGCATGGCAAACCGAGGTTTCAGCGCACCTTCATTCTGATGAAAACGCGTTAGCTTGCTTGGAGGTTGACCTCAATGGTCAACTACAGTTCGCTAAAAATGTCATTATTTTGACCGATCGGCGGGTTTTATCACCTGACGGCCCTGAAAAAAGTTGGCGCAGCTGGGCTTTGCAGCCCGATTTGTCCCTCAAATTGAGCGATCACGCGGGGGTGGGCACATTGGAGCTGTCGTCTCCACAAGGCCGCTTGGCGGTCTGGCGATTCACTTTGGGTCTGCAAGCGGCAGTGGCCCGATGGGTCGTGCAATTTGAAAGCCAGTTGGCGAACTTGGGCAGCGTTTCGCAGGGGCGCCCGCTGCAAACGGTGTTGACACGCTCGCTTTGCCCGGTTTGCCAAAGCCCCATGCGTGACGATGAGGACGAATGTCCGCAATGTGGCCGTGAGGACCTCACTCCCCCTTCGACGTGGACTTTGTTCAAGCTGTGGCGCTTTGCCAAGCCCTACCAGGGCTCTTTGCTGGCAGGTTTTGTGCTGACCTTGGCGGCCACGGCCGCGACCTTGGTACCCCCCTACCTGACGATGCCCTTGATGGACGACATCCTGATTCCCTATCAAAACGGCAAGGCGATTGATCCGGGACTGGTGTCCATGTATTTGCTGGGCTTGCTTGGCGCCGCTTTGTTGGCCTGGGGTTTGGGCTGGGCCAAGACCTACATCCTGGCGCTGGTGTCTGAGCGGATTGGTGCAGACTTGCGCACCAGCACCTACGAGCATTTGCTCAAGTTGTCGTTGGAGTATTTCGGCGATCGCCGCACCGGTGACCTGATCGCTCGCATCGGCAACGAGACCGACCGCATCAACGTGTTCTTGTCCCTGCACCTGCTGGACTTCGCCACCGACGTGCTGATGATCCTGATGACGGCAGTCATCCTGTTCACCATCAACCCCACCTTGGCCATGGTGACCTTGTTGCCCTTGCCCTTCATCGGCTGGTTGATCCATGTGGTGCGCGAGCGTTTGCGCACCGGTTTTGAAAAAATCGACCGCGTTTGGGCCGAAGTGACCAATGTGCTGGCCGACACCATCCCCGGCATCCGCGTGGTCAAGGCATTTGCCCAGGAAGACCGCGAAGCCACGCGGTTCAAAGACGCCAACCGCCACAACCTGATGGTCAATGACCGACTCAACCGCGTCTGGGCCTTGTTCTCGCCCACGGTCACCCTCATGACCGAAGTGGGTTTGCTGGTGGTCTGGGGCTTTGGCATCTGGCTGGTGTCGGACGACAAGATCACGGTGGGTGTGCTGACCGCATTCCTGGCCTACATCGGCCGCTTTTATGGCCGTTTGGACACGATGAGCCGCATCGTCTCGCACACCCAAAAAGCCGCCTCGGGCGCCAAGCGCATTTTTGACATCCTGGACCACGTCTCCAGCGTGCCCGAGCCCATGAACCCATTGCCGCTGCCACAGGTTCAAGGACGCATCACGGTGCGCGATGCCGGTTTCCGCTACGGCAACCGCGCCGTCATCCGCCAGCTCAACCTCGACATCCAACCCGGTCAGATGATTGGTCTGGTGGGGCACAGCGGCTCAGGCAAGAGCACGCTGGTCAACCTGATCTGTCGCTTTTATGACCTGACCGAAGGCGCGATTGAGCTCGATGGCACCGACATCCGCCAACTCAAAATCGCCGACTACCGCAGCCAGATTGGTCTGGTCTTGCAAGAGCCTTTCTTGTTCTTCGGCACGATCGCTGACAACATTGCCTACGGCAAGCCTGGGGCGACCCGCGAAGACATCGTGACCGCTGCCCGCGCAGCCCATGCCCACGAATTCATCTTGCGCATGCCGCAGGGTTATGACTCTTTGGTGGGTGAGCGGGGGCAGGGCCTGTCGGGTGGAGAGCGCCAACGCATCTCGATTGCGCGTGCCCTGCTGATCAACCCGCGCATTTTGATTCTGGACGAGGCCACTTCGGCGGTGGACACCGAGACCGAAAAAGAAATCCAGCGTGCCCTGGACAACCTGGTGCGTGGTCGCACCACCATCGCCATCGCGCACCGCCTGTCCACCTTGCGCAAGGCCGACCGCCTGGTGGTCATGGACAAAGGCGTGGTGGTGGAAGAGGGCTCGCACGACCAACTGATCGAAGCGCAGGGTGCGTATTGGCGCCTTTATGAAGCGCAGCAGCGCCAGGCCGAAGCCGAAGCGGTGTTGAGTGGCAGCACAGAAGAACAAAAGGTGAGCGCATGACCCCGTTTGATTTGCAATGCGATGCTTTTGGCCGTTGGACACTGCTAATGGACGACGGGACCCGCCACGCGCCGGTGACCGCGCTGCGGGCTTACCCCGTGACCTCACCCGAGCAGGGCATTGCCCTGATGGATGCCGAAGGGCATGAACTGCTCTGGATAGCCGACATGGCCAAGCTCGATGCTGCCCTGCGCACCACCGTCTTGCAGGCACTCAATGAACGCGAATTTCTGCCCGAAATCCTGCGTCTGGAGGGTGTCAGCAGCTTTGCCACGCCCAGCACCTGGACGGTGATGACCGACCGGGGGGTGAGCCAGTTCCTGCTCAAGGGCGAAGAAGACATTCGACGCCTGACGGGCACGGTGCTGCTGATCAACGACGCCGATGGCGTGCAATACATGATCCGCGATCTCGCAGCCATGGACAAACACTCGCGCAAGCTGCTGGACCGCTTTTTGTAGGTCGGCACTCGCAGAATCCGTCGTTGTTGGTTTTGCTCAGGCCCATGTCGGGGCTGAAGCCACCGACCTACAACAGTCCTTCCCGTAGGTCGGCACTCGCAGAGTCCGACGTTGTTGGTTGATGCGCAGGCCCATGTCGGGGCTGAAGCCACCGACCTATAAATGGCCTTCCCGTAGGTCGGCACTCGCAGAGTCCGACGCTGTTGGTTTTGCTCAGGCCCATGTCGGGGCAGAAGCCGCCCATCTCCCAGAATTCAGACAAACCCCGTGCAGCTACAAAGGCCAGACCGAGCCTTGTTCAGGCACCAATGCGCGCCATTTGATCTCGTGCTCAATGCGCTGACGCAGCATGTCCGAGGCCTCGCGTTCGCCGTGCACCACAAACACCTGCCCGGGGGCGCTGGGTATCTTGTGCAGCCAGCTCAGCAATTGGTTGGCGTCTGCATGGGCAGATGCCGACTCGATTTGCACCACCTCGGCGCGCACCGCCACATCTTGGGCATGGATGCGGATGGTCTTGCTGCCACTGGCCAGCCATGCGCCACGCGTGCCTGGAGCCTGATAGCCCGTCAGGATGATCATGTTGCGGTGGTCGCCCGCATATTGCGCCAGATGGTGCAGCACGCGCCCACCGGTGGCCATGCTACTGGCCGCCAAAATCACCATGGGACCATGTCGCTTGGCCAGTGATTTGGACTGCTCGGGTGTCTCCAGCATGGTGGCCACATGGTCCATATTGCGCACTTCCTGCACGCTCAGGCGGTGCTCGCCGGGATGGCGTCCAAACAGGGCGGTGGTGTGGATGGCCATGGGGCTGTCCAGAAAAATCGGTAAACCGTGTGGAATTTCTCCCGCCGCCTTGAGTTGCGCGATCGTGTGCAGCACCGCCTGTGCCCGCCCCACCGCGAACACTGGCACCACAGACACACCACCGCGCGCTGCCAATTTGTGCAGCAGGGGTCCCAGCTCTTCAAACAGTTTCTCTTTGGGATGCTGGCGGTCGCCGTAGGTCGACTCGATCAGCACCGTGTCCGCCTGGGGTGGCGGCTCGGGCGGGTTCATCAAGGGGTCGTCCGTGCGGCCCAGATCGCCAGAAAACAAGATGCGGCGCCCCGCCACATCCAGCAGCAAACTCGCTGCGCCCAGAATGTGTCCTGCCGGCTGAAAGCGTGCCTTCCAGCCGCGAATGGGCTCGAACCATTCCCCCTGATGTTCCGCGTGCAATTGCTTGAGGCAGTGAGTGGCTTCTTGTTGGGTGTACAGCGGCAAGGCAGGGGCGTGTTTGGAAAAACCGTGTCGGTTGGCGAAAAATGCGTCTTCTTCCTGGATGTGCCCGCTGTCAGGCAACAAGATGCTGACCAGATCGCAAGTGGCCGAGGTGGCATGCACACGGCCCCTGAATCCGTTTTTCACCAGCAAGGGCAAGTACCCGCTGTGGTCCAGGTGCGCATGGGTCAACACCACCGCATCAATGTGCGCCGGGTTGGCAGGCAGGGGGCTCCAGTTGCGCAAGCGCAGTTGTTTGTAACCCTGAAACAAGCCGCAATCGACCAACAGCCGCTTTTGGTTGTGCTCGATCAGGTATTTGGAGCCTGTGACGGTGTCAGCTCCGCCCAGAAAGGTGATGGTGGCAGTCATCCTGCCATGGTGGGCGCAAAAGCCCAAGGCCGTTTGACGCAAGTCAAACGGCCTTGGGATCGGTCACAGTGGTTAAGTAGGTCGGCACTCGAAGAGTCCGACATATGGCTCGCAGACCGAATTCGCCCATGCAGACCTGGTAGTTCAACAAGCACATGTCGGGGTCTGCGACCACCGACCTACGAGCTGCGACCATCGTCCTGCGAATTTCCGCCTTGTAGGTCGGCACTCGAAGAGTCCGACATATGGCTCGCAGACCGAATTCGCCCATGCAGACCTGGTAGCTCAACAAGCACATGTCGGGGTCTGCGACCACCGACCTACGAGCTGGGATGGCATCACTGTGCGGGTTTAACCGCCGAAAAAGCCCTTGAGCTTGTCGGTCCAGCCTTCACCGCTGGGTTGGTGCTTGCCGCCGCCTTTTTGCAAGGATTCTTCAAACTCCTTGAGCAATTTTTTCTGGTGCTCGGTGAGCTTGACCGGGGTCTCCACGGTGATGTGGCAATACAAGTCGCCCGGATAGCTGCCGCGCACGCCCTTGATGCCCTTGCCGCGAATGCGAAATTGCTTGCCGGTTTGCGTGCCTTCCGGAATGTCAATGGCTGCTTTGCCGCCCAGCGTGGGCACCTCGATTTCGCCTCCCAGCGCCGCTTTGCTGAAGCTGATGGGCACGGCGCAATGCAGGTCGTCACCGTCGCGCTCGAAAATCGAGTGCTTCTTCAGGCGAATCTCAATGAACAGGTCGCCTGGCGGGCCACCGTTGGTGCCCGGCTCGCCATTGCCTGCGCTGCGGATGCGCATGCCGTCGTCGATACCGGCCGGGATTTTGACTTCCAGCGTCTTTTGTTTCTTGACCTTGCCTTGACCGTGACAGATGCCGCAAGGCTCGGGAATGATCTTGCCCGTGCCTCGGCAGTGCGGGCAGGTTTGCTGCACGCTGAAAAAACCCTGGCGCATTTGCACCTGGCCCTGCCCGTGGCAGGTCGAGCAGGTTTTGGCGCTGGTGCCAGGTTTGGCGCCCGTGCCGTGGCAGGTGTCGCACTCGTCCCAGCTGGGAATGCGCAACTGCGAATCTTTGCCATTGGCCGCCTCTTCGAGCGTGATCTCCATGGCGTAGCTCAGGTCAGCGCCCCGGAACACCTGGCGACCACCGCCGCGACCACCTCGGCCTTGACCGCCAAAGATGTCACCAAAGATGTCGCCGAACGCATCTCCAAAGCCACCGAAGCCTTGCGCCCCACCGGGGCCACCGCGCATATTGGGGTCCACCCCCGCATGACCATATTGGTCAAAGGCGGCACGCTTTTCGCTGTCCGACAGCATCTCGTAGGCCTCTTTGACCTCTTTGAATTTGGCTTCGGCATCCTTGGCCGCATCCCCCTGATTGCGGTCAGGGTGGTACTTCATCGCCAGCTTGCGATACGCCTTTTTGATGTCTTCGTCCGAGGCGTTTTTGGCAACGCCCAGCACTTCGTAAAAATCTCGTTTAGCCATGTTCGTTTTGTGTTGAGCGTTGAGCGTTAAGCGAATTGCGTAAACCGTTCAGGAGTGCGAACAAGCGTTCAATGTGTTGTTGCATTGCATCGGTCAATTCGCAGTAACCCAATGCTTGGGCCAGTAATAACTGTGTTTCGAGTTCGTTGAGTGAAGCTCTGCCCATTGTCACAAAATGAGCGAAATCTTTTTTCCCGCCACGACCAGCACCTTCCGCCAGATTACTGGGGATTGATACTGCGGCCCTGCGCATTTGCGCTGAGAGCCCAAAAAGTTCGTGTTTGGGAAAAGACTCGGTCAGTTCGTAAACAAGCCTGGCAAGCTCAAAAGAAACTTGCCAGGCCAGCAGGTCGCGGTAATTCCGCACGCTGAACGCTCAACGCAGTCCGCTGAACGCCATCAACCCTTTTTGACTTCCTTGACTTCAGCGTCCACAACGTTGTCGTCCTGGGGCTTGGCCTGCTCGGCACTGGCAGCGCCTGCAGCGGCTTGTTGGGCCTGCATCTCGGCATAAACCTTCTCACCCAGCTTCTGGCTGGCCGTCATCAGGGCTTCGGTTTTGGCTTCGATGGCGTCTTTGTCTTCGCCCTTCAACACTTCTTCCAAGTCTTTGGCGGCGGCTTCGATGGCTTCTTTTTCAGCTGCTTCGATCTTGTCGCCGTGCTCGCTCAGGCTCTTCTTGACGCTGTGCACAGCGGCTTCGCCCGAGTTGCGGGCTTGCACCAGTTCGAGCTTTTTCTTGTCTTCGGCAGCGTTCAGCTCAGCATCTTTGACCATCTGCTGGATTTCTTCTTCCGACAAACCCGAGTTGGCCTTGATGGTGATCTTGTTTTCCTTGCCTGTGCCTTTGTCCTTGGCGCCCACATGCAAGATGCCGTTGGCGTCGATGTCGAAAGACACTTCGATCTGGGGCGTGCCACGCGCTGCGGGTGGGATGCCTTCGAGGTTGAATTCACCCAGCGCCTTGTTGCCCGCAGCGATTTCACGCTCACCCTGGAACACCTTGATGGTCACGGCAGGCTGGTTATCTTCGGCGGTCGAGAAGGTCTGTGCGAACTTGGTCGGGATCGTGGTGTTCTTGGTGATCATCTTGGTCATGACACCGCCCATGGTCTCGATGCCCAGGCTCAGTGGGGTCACGTCCAGCAGCAGCACGTCCTTGCGGTCGCCCGAGAGCACTTGGCCCTGGATGGCGGCGCCCACGGCCACGGCTTCGTCAGGGTTCACGTCCTTGCGGGGTTCCTGGCCAAAGAATTCTTTGACCTTTTCCTGCACCTTGGGCATGCGGCTCATGCCGCCAACCAAGATCACGTCGTGGATGTCGGAGACTGACACGCCCGCGTCTTTGATGGCCATGCGGCAAGGGGCGATGGTGCGCTCGATCAGCTCTTCCACCAGCTGCTCCAGCTTGGCGCGGGTGAGCTTGACGTTCAGGTGTTTGGGGCCTGTGGCGTCAGCGGTGATGTAGGGCAGGTTGACGTCGGTCGAGGCGGAGCTGGACAGTTCGATCTTGGCCTTTTCAGCGGCTTCTTTCAAGCGCTGCAGGGCCAGCACGTCTTTGGACAGGTCAACGCCAGACTCTTTCTTGAACTCGCCGATGATGAAGTCGATGATGCGCTGGTCGAAGTCTTCGCCACCCAGGAAGGTGTCGCCGTTGGTGGACAGCACTTCGAACTGCTTTTCACCGTCGACGTCGGCGATCTCGATGATGGACACGTCGAACGTGCCACCACCCAGGTCATACACGGCGATCTTGCGGTCGCCCTTTTCGTTTTTGTCCAGACCGAAAGCCAAAGCAGCAGCGGTGGGCTCGTTGATGATGCGCTTGACATCGAGGCCAGCAATGCGGCCAGCGTCTTTGGTGGCTTGACGCTGTGCGTCGTTGAAGTAAGCGGGCACCGTGATCACGGCTTCGGTCACTTCTTCGCCGAGGTAATCTTCGGCGGTTTTCTTCATCTTGCGCAGGATCTCAGCGCTGATCTGAGGCGGGGCCATTTTCTGACCGCGCACTTCCACCCAAGCGTCGCCGTTGTCGGCTTTGGCGATGGTGTAAGGCATCAGGTCGATGTCTTTTTGGACTTCTTTTTCGGCGAACTTGCGGCCGATCAGACGCTTGACTGCGTACAAGGTGTTGCGGGGGTTGGTGACCGCCTGGCGCTTGGCGGAGGCGCCGACCAAGATCTCGCCGTCTTCTTGATACGCAATGATCGAAGGCGTGGTGCGAGCGCCTTCGGCGTTCTCGATCACTTTGGTCGTGTTGCCTTCCATGATGGCCACGCACGAGTTGGTGGTGCCCAAGTCAATACCGATGATTCTTCCCATGTTGTTTCTCCAAAATTCAGTAAAAGTGCAGATGTTTTGCAAGTGGGGCGCACAGGGCGCTTTTCAAGTCCCCTTGCGCCAAAAAGGTCATTGCCTGGTTTATTTGGGCGCAGTGACGGTGACCAAGGCAGGGCGCAGCACGCGCTCGGCAATGGAATAGCCCTTTTGCAGCACGGTGACCACGGTGTTGGGCTCTTGTTCCGCAGGCACCACGCTGATGGCCTGGTGGTGGTGCGGGTCAAACTTGGTGCCAGCGGCAGGCGCAATTTCGACCACTTTGTTGCGTTCCAGCGCGCTCTTGAGTTGGCGCAAGGTGGCTTCAGAGCCTTCGCGGATTTGCTCCAAAGTGGCGTTGGGAATGGCCAGGCCGGCTTCCAGGCTGTCCAGCACGGGCAGCAAGCTGTCGGCGAATCCTTCGACGGCGAACTTGCGGGCCTTGCTGATTTCTTCGTCGGCGCGGCGGCGGGCGTTTTGCACGTCGGCCTGACCGCGCAGGTACTGGTCTGCCAGATCGGCGTTTTGCGCCTTGAGGTTGGCCAGTTCGGCCAAGGCATCGGCCAGAGGATCTGTCGGTGCCATGGCAGCGGCGGCAGCGAGCTCTTCGTCGCTCAAGGGCTTGTTTTCGGAGTTTTGAGTAGCTTCTGACATGAACAATGTGCGGAAAAAATGAATACCCCTGTCAACTAAGGGCGAATGAGCAGACTTCAAGAGGGGGGGTCGCTTGAGTGCGAATTGCTGGAGGCGCCAACCAGAAAAAAGCCCGCCTGACGGCGGGCATGGGCGGGCTGAGGGCCTTGGATCAGCTCAGAGCCAGCAATTCCACGTCAAATTTCAGCGTGGCATTGGGCGGAATCACGCCACCCGCGCCACGGGCACCGTAACCCAGCTCCGAAGGGATGATCAAGGTGCGCTGACCGCCCACTTTCATGCCCGCCACGCCCTCGTCCCAGCCCTTGATGACCATGCCAGCGCCCAATGGGAACACAAAGGGGTCACGGCGGTCACGGCTCGAATCAAACTTGGCGCCTTGCTGGCCGTCCTTGTAGAGCCAGCCGGTGTAGTGCACGGTGACGTCTTGGCCTTTGGTGGCTTCAGCGCCTTCGCCAACAACGGTGTCTTCGTATTGCAGGCCGGATGGGGTGGTGTTCATGGTGTTCTTTCAGACAAAAAGGACCGAACGTGGTCCAACATAAGCCCGAAATTATGCCAGCAGGCCTCTGCGGGCCAAATCCCGCATCAAGGCGCCGGTGCCGTAGGTCCAGGCCGGTGCCTGGTCGCTGGTGGTGACTTGGTTGAGCAGGGTGCCCAGTAATGGCGTGGACACGCTCACCACATCGCCCACGACATGGGTAAAGCCCTGTCCTGGGCCATGGCGGTCCTGGGTGGGGGCAAACATGGTGCCCAAAAACAGCATCATTCCGTCCGGGTATTGGTGATATTGGCCCATGGCCTGGCTCACCAGATTCAGCGGATCGCGACTGATCTGGCTGAGGGAGCTGCTGCCTTGCAGCACAAAGCCATCGGGGCCTTGTACCTTGAGGCTTAAGTCGCACTGGCGCACATCGTCGATGCCAAAGTGTTCGTCAAACAGGCGGATGAAGGGGCCGATGGCGCAACTGGCGTTGTTGTCCTTGGCTTTGCCCAGCAGCAAGGCGCTGCGGCCTTCAAAGTCGCGCAGGTTGACGTCGTTGCCCAAGGTGGCCCCGACCACCTCGCCGCGCGAGTTGACCGCCAGCACGATTTCGGGTTCCGGGTTGTTCCACTGGCTGCCTGGGTGAATGCCCACTTGTGAGCCGGACCCCACGGCGCTCATGGGTTGCGCTTTGGTGAAGATTTCGGCATCGGGCCCAATGCCGACCTCCAGGTACTGTGACCACATGCCCTGGGCCAGCAAGACCTCTTTGAGCTTGGCCGATTCGGGGGAGCCGGGCTTGACGCTGCGCAGGTTGTCGCCGATCACGGCCACCACGGCTTGACGCACCGCTTCTGCGCGGCTGGCGTCGCCACGCGCCTGCTCTTCGATCACGCGCTCCAGCATGCTGGCCACAAAGGTCACGCCTGCGGCTTTGATGGCTTGCAGATCGCAGGGGGCCATGAACCAGGGCTGCTGCGCCTGGCGATTGTTCTCATCGCTGTTGGACAGGGCCTCGGTGGTGCTGGCCAATCGCGCTGCACGCCCCGAAACCATGAATTCGCGCACGCGTGAGGCGGCCTGGGGCTTTTCCAGCAAATCGCTGCAAGTGGGGGCCAGCGCTGACAGGTCGAGCACGTCCTGCGACGTGATGGCCACCACCACAGGCCCCAGACTTGGGACCCACAAGCGACCGATCAGCAAAGCGTGGTGCATGTCTTGGGGCAAGCTTGTGGGCAACATGGTCAATTCCTTGTGTCTCAAAACCCCCGATCTTGACAGACAGCAGAGTGAAAAACTGTCACCTGGGTGGAGAGGCGATGGTCAGCGGGGATGATATGGAATGAGCCTGAGTCCAAATGGGGGGAAACGATTGCTTGCAATCTTTGTGTGTTGAAAAACCGAAACTCAACGCCGCTGAGGCTAAATTCAACTTCGTTCATGCAAAACAAGGAAACAGTTTATGACTCAAAAAAATGCCATGTTGACCTCCGTGGGTGCTGCCGCGTGCGCTGTCGCTGTTTTGTTGACAGGTTGCGCCACCGCAACCTCTGAGCAAAAAGGCGCTGGAACAGGTGCTTTGATTGGTGCGGTCGCAGGCCAAATGCTCGGTCACGATTCCCGCTCGTCGGTGATTGGTGCGGGTCTGGGTGCTCTAGGCGGGTATGTCTGGTCCAAAAAAATGGAAGACAAAAAGCGCGCCATGGAGGTGGCTACCGCAGGCACCGGCACGGTGGTCACGCAAACCGCGGACAACCAGCTCAAGCTGAGCATCCCAAATGACATTTCGTTTGATACGGGGCGGTATGACATCAAGCCGAATTTGCGCCCCATCCTGGACCAATTTGCCCAGGGTTTGAGCCAGCAAGCGTCCATGGAGGTGAAGATCGTGGGCCACACTGACAACACGGGCAGCGATGCGATCAACAATCCCTTGTCGGTCAATCGAGCGCAAAGTGCGCGTGATTATCTGGTGGCCCGTGGCGTGAGCAACAGCCGCATGGCGATTGACGGACGCGGTTCGCACGAACCCATTGCCGACAACGCCACCGAGGCTGGCCGCGCCCGCAACCGCCGGATAGATATCTTTTTGGCCGAGCGTGCGGCAGGAAAGTAAATCGAAGCGCTTGGCAGACGGCTCATGTCGGACTTTGCGAGTGCCTACTTACGGGACGTTCCTTGCCGTGATAGGTCGGTGCTCGCAGACCCTGATTTCGGTTCCTGGGCCGGTAGGTATCGGTGTTAAAGGTAAATTTTTTGCAAAAGTGCAAGCAATGTTTTGCGCTGTGCGGGCGTGAGTTTGGCGGTCTTTTCGATTTCCAGGTCGCTGGCGGTGTGTTCGGCTTGCACCATCAAAGCTTGCCCCTTTGGGGTGGTGTGCAGACCCACAGCACGGCCATCGTGCGGGTGGGGCTTGCGCTCGATCAGGCCGCGAGACTCCAGCGACTGGATCAGGCCCACCAAGTTGGGAGGCAACAAGTTCAAGGCGGCGCACAACTGACGTGAGGTCACACCGGGGTTGTGCTGGATGGTAGACATGACTGAAAAATCCACCGGCTTCAGTCCATACGGCGCCAGCCGTTCCAGAAACAACTCGATGATGCTCAACGCGGCGCGGCGGGCGTTGTAGCCCATCAGGGTTTGCAGATAGCGGGTATCCACCTTCTCGACCACCGCGCCAGTGCTTGTCTTCTTGGCAGAAGTCGTCCGTGGTGCTTTGTCGTTGTGCGCCGGGCGTGCGCTGGTGCGCGCTTTCGCAGGTATTGCTGCAAGTTCGGTTGGCATTGATTTTTTGGAGGTGGACATGGCGGGGCGATTATGCCGCTGCCGCAGTGCACTGCTGCACGATGATGAAGGTGCGCATCTGGAACTCGGGCAATACCCAGCTGCGCAGGGCTTTGGCCGGGGCGTGCCAGCGTGCATCGGCGTTGGGGGTGTCGGCATCGACGCCAGTTTGGATGCGCAACCAGGCCCAATCCATCAGCACCAAGGCCACGGCACGCAAGTAGTCGTCGGCCACGCGGAAGGCCAAGGCCGCGTCTTGCGGTGCCGCCTTGACGATTTGCTCGGTCACGGCGCGCAGCGTCTGCATACGGGCTGCGGCTGCCGTGCTGGCTTTGGCGTTCTGAGGCAAGTCGGCTTGCAGGCTATCCAGCAAGGCGTTCATGCTCTGGCCGCCATCGGCCAACACCTTGCGCACCAAGAGGTCGATCGCCTGGATCTCGTTGGTGCCTTCGTAAATCATGGCCACACGGGCGTCGCGCACGATCTGCTCAATGCCCCATTCGCGCACATAGCCGTGGCCACCAAACACCTGCAGGCAGTCGCTGCCGCCATGGAAGGCCTGGTGAGTGAAGACCGACTTCATGACCGGTGTGACCAGCGCACACCAGCGCTGGGCGGCGGCTTGGGTGTCGGCGTCCTGGCTGTGCTTGATCAGGTCCAACTCGAGCGCGGTGCGGTAGGCAAGCACGCGGCCGGCATCGACCCAGGCG
This sequence comes from Limnohabitans sp. T6-5, assembly GCF_003063315.1. Taxonomy (GTDB): domain Bacteria; phylum Pseudomonadota; class Gammaproteobacteria; order Burkholderiales; family Burkholderiaceae_C; genus Limnohabitans_A. Next base: position 374,427 of record NZ_NERV01000001.1, on the reverse strand, counting down.
CGCTGCGTGTCCAGAATGCGGCGCATGGCGGGGTGCTCGCCAATCAGGTCGGCTTCGCCCGCTGATTTGCCTTTGCCGGGTGCACGCATCTGGCGACGCTCTTGCGCATACGCATCGGCCTTTTGCCAGGCGGCGTCCAAGAGGCCAATGCCTTGCAGGGCCACATGCAGGCGGGCGGCGTTCATCATCACGAACATGGCGTTCAGGCCCTTGCCGGGCTCGCCCACTATGGAACAGACCGCTTCGTCAAAACGCATCACGCAAGTGGGGCTGCCGTGCAGGCCCATTTTTTCTTCGATGCGGTCGCAATGCACACGGCTGCGCGAGCCATTGGGGTAGAACTTGGGCACCAGGAACAGCGACAAGCCTTTGGGGCCGGGCGGTGCGTCGGGCAGGCGCGCCAGCACCAGGTGCACGATGTTGTCGGTCAGGTCATGTTCGCCGCCCGAGATGAAAATCTTCGTGCCGCTGACGGCGTATTGGCCATCGGGCAGGGGCACAGCCTTGGTGCGGGCCAAACCCAGGTCAGAACCGGCATGCGGCTCGGTCAGGCACATGGTGGCCAGCCATTCGCCGGTGGCCACTTTCTCCAAATAGTGCGCTTTCAGTTCGTCGCTGGCGTGGTGCTTGATGCACTCGTAAGCGCCATGCAGCAGGCCGGGTGCCATGGTCCAGCCGTGGTTGGCGGCGCTCAGCATTTCGTACAGCATGGCTTCGAGCACACTGGGCAGACCTTGCCCGCCGTCTTCGGCGCTGGCAGCCAAGGCGGGCCAGCCCGATTGCCAGAAAGATTGGTAAGCTGCTTTGAAGCCCGGCGGCATGGTGACCACGCCGTCTTTCCATTGGGCACCGATCTCGTCGCCATCGCGGTTGAGCGGGGCGATCACTTCGCCTACGAACTTGCCTGCTTCCTCCAGCACTTGTTGCATCAGCTCTGGGTCCACCTCGGCAAAGGCGGGCAGGGCTTGCAGCTGGGCGGGGGCGTTCAAGACGCGGGACAACACAAACTGCATGTCGTCGGTTCGGGGTTGGTAGGCGTTCATGGGATGTTTAAGGTTAAGCGTTGGGCGTTGGGCGTTGGGCGTTGGGCGTTAGGCGTTAGGCGTTAGGCGTTAGGCGTTAGGCGTTAGGCGTTAGGCGTTAGGCGTTGAGTCTTGCGTGTTTTGGGAAGCGCGTTGAGTGTTTACTGGGCATTGAGCGCTCAACGCTCAACGCAAAACACTGAACCCTCAACGCACAACGCTGAATCCAACATGCCAAACTCTCAACCTTTTTTCGCGGCACCCAGATAGGTGTCGATCACGCGGGGGTCTTCGGCCAAGTCGGCGGCTTTGCCATGCAGGCCAATCTCGCCCATCTCCAGCACATAGCCGTCGTCGGCCACGGCCAGCGCGGCGCGGGCGTTTTGCTCGACCAGCACGATGGTCACGCCGGTTTGGCGCAGGGTTTCGATGATGGTGAAGATTTCTTTGACGATCAATGGGGCCAGGCCCAGGCTGGGCTCGTCCAGCATCAAGAGCGCTGGGCGCGACATGAGCGAGCGGCCCACGGCCAGCATCTGGCGCTCGCCCCCCGACAGCGTGCCAGCTTCTTGCAAGCGGCGCTCTTTCAGGCGGGGGAACAGGTCAAACACGTCGTCCAGGCGGCTGCGCCATTGCGCGTTGCCCAGGCGCATCTGGCGGTAGCCGCCCAGCACCAGGTTGTCTTCCACGCTCATGGTGCCAAACAGTTCGCGCTTTTCGGGCACCAGCGAGATGCCTTGCATCACACGCTCTTCGAGTGTCAGGTCGATGATCGACTGGCCATCAAACTCGATCTGTCCTTTGGCGGGCAAGATGCCCATCAGGCTGTTCAAGAAAGTGGACTTGCCTGCGCCGTTGGGGCCGATCACGGTGATCACGCTGCCCTTGGCCGCTTCCAGGCTCAGGCCGTGCAGGACTTCGGCTTTGCCGTAGCCCGCACGCAGGTCGGTGACTTTGAGGAGAGGGGTTGCCATGTCAGTGTTCCGTTCCGAGGTAAGCAGCGCGCACGGCCGGGCTGGCTTGGATTTCTGCGGGGGTGCCGCGTGTGAGCAGCGTGCCAAATTCCATCACCACGAGTTGATCGCACACGTCCATCACCAGGTCCATGTCGTGCTCGACCAGCAAGATGCTCATGCCTTCGCCTTGGAGCTGGCGCAGCACCTGGGCCAAACCTTGTTTCTCTTTGTGGCGCAGACCGGCCGCGGGTTCGTCCAGCAGCAGCAGCGCCGGATCACAGCACAGCGCACGGGCGATTTCCATCAAGCGTTGCGGGCCCATGGCCAGGTTGCCCGCTTGTTCGTGCAGGTAGGCACCCATGCCGATGCGCTCCAGCTGGCGCTGGGCTTCTTTCATCATGCGCTGCTCTTCGGCTTGGTTGGTGCGCAGCATGGAGGAGACCACACCGCTGTGGCCCCGGGTGTAAGCGCCCAGTGCCACGTTTTCGAGCACGGTCATGTCGGGGATCATCTTGACGTGCTGGAAGGTGCGGGCCATGCCCTGGCGAGAAATTTCGCGCGAGGGCAGGGCGCTGATGTCTTCACCCCGGAACAGCACTTGTCCGCTGGTTTTGGACAGCACGCCGGTGATCAGGTTGAAGGTGGTGGATTTGCCTGCGCCGTTGGGGCCGATCAGGCCGACAATCTGGCCCGCCTGGATGTCAAAGCTGATGTCGTTCACCGCTGTGAGGCCGCCAAACTGTTTGCGGATCTTGTCGACCTTGAGCACCACATCGCCTGCGGCGGGTTTGCTGCGTGCAGGCAAGTCGGCGGCGTTGTGCCAGTCGACGGCACGCGGGGGGCGAGGCAGCTTGCGCGCCACCACCGACCACAGGCCATCGGGCAGGTACTTGAGCACCAGGACCAGTGCGATGCCGAACACGATGACTTCGTAGCTGCCGCTGGTGCCGATCAGGGCCGGCAGCAGCACTTGCAACTGGTCGTCGAGCAGCTTGATCAAGCCAGCGCCCACGATGGCGCCCCAGACATAACCCACGCCACCGACCACGGTCATGAACAGGTATTCGATGCCCATCTTCAGGCCAAAGGCCGAAGGGTTGACGGTGCGCTGGAAGTGCGCCAGCAACCAGCCCGCCACCGAGGCGAACAGGGCGGCGATGATGAAGATCGTGACTTTGTAGCGGAAGGTGCTGATGCCCATGGCCTCGGCCATTTGCGAACCACCCTTGAGCGAGCGAATCGCCCGGCCCGGACGAGAGTCCAGCAGGTTGAGCAGTGCAATGGCGCCGGCCAGCAAGATGGCCCAGGTCAGCACAAAGAACAGCCGACCCTGGCCGATGTCGATGTCGCCGTTTAAGCCCGAGATGGACAGGCTTTTCAGGCCCAGCAGGCCGTCGTATTTGCCCAAAGCGGCGAGGTTGCCCATGAGGTAGTAAAGCGACAAACCCCAGGCAATCGTGGCCAGCGGCAGATAGTGCCCCGACATGCGCAAGGTGATCATGCCCACAACGAGTGCGCTCACCGCTGTCAGTGCTAAACCAACCCACAAGGTCAGCCAGGGTGACATGCCAGTGTTGAGTGTCAGCCAAGCGGTGGTGTAAGCACCGATGCCCACGAAAGCGGCCTGGCCAAACGAAGTCAGGCCGCCCACGCCAGTCAGCAGCACCAGACCCAGGCAGACCAGGCTGTACAGGCCGATGTAGTTCAGTTGCGCGATCCAGAAATCAGGCAGCGGCAGCACGGCCACCAGAGGCACGGCAGCGATCAGCAGCCACAAAGCGATGTTTTGTTTTTTGAACATGTCAGTGGTCCTCGTCCGAATGGCCGCTGCGCAGCGAGCGCACGAGAAGAATGGGCAGCACCAGCGTGAACACGATCACCTCTTTGAATGCACTGGCCCAGAAAGAGCCGAAAGACTCGACCACGCCCACAAACAGGGCGCCCAGCAAAGCGCCGGGGTAGCTCGACAGGCCCGCGATCACGGCGGCCACGAAGCCTTTGAGACCGATCAGGAAACCCGAGTCATAAAACACGGTGGTGGTGGGGCCGATCAGCAGGCCCGACAAGGCCCCGATGAAGGCCGCCAGCAAGAAGGTCAACTGACCCGAGGTGTGGCTGGAGATGCCCATCAGGCGGGCACCCGTGCGGTTGACGGCGGTGGCGCGCAGGGCTTTGCCGCGCAGCGACTTTTCAAAGTACAGCCACATCAGCACGATCAAGGCCAAGGACACCACAAAGATGATCACCGTCTGGCCAGACAGCGCCAGCGGGCCGACGGTGAAGCGCTCGTCCCAGAAGGGCGGGTTGCGAAAGCCTTCCGCACCAAAGAACAGCAAGCCCAGACCCGTCATGGCGAAGTGCACACCCACCGAGACGATCAACAGCACCAAAGGTGTGGCTGCTTCGAGCGACTGGTAGGCCACACGGTAAACCAGTGGACCAAACGCCGTGACGATGGCCACGCTGAGTGCGGCTTGCACACCCAGCGGAAATTGTTGGGGCGCAGCCCATACGGACAGCGCAGAAATCAAGGCCGGAAAAACCAGCGTCTTCAAGGCCGACTGAAGGGCGCGCACGGCGTTGCCGTGGTGACGCCAGCGTTCGATCAACTCCATCATGGAGGCGACCACGGCCAAAATCATCAGCAGCCAGACGGTGCCCGGTGTTTTGCCGGTTTGCAGCATGGCCAAGGTGAGTGCGCCATAAGCCACAAATTCGCCTTGCGGAATGAAGATGACCCGCGTGACGGTGAACACCAGCACCGTGGCCAGCCCGAGCAGGGCATAGACAGCGCCATTGGTGAACCCGTCCAGCAGCAAAATGCTGGCGATCGAGAAGTCCATGGGGGAACCTTGAAGATAAATAGCAGGAGCAGGAGAAATCATGCCGCCCCGGTGTGCGGCTCAGGCGTGGCTTGTGCCATGCCTGCCAGCTCACCGCTGGGCCTTGCAGGCCCAGCGGATCATGCAAGGGGTCTTATTCGACCTTGAACTTGCCGTCGACAACCTTCGTCATCACACCGGTTTCCATGGTGTAACCCCAGTGGTCAGCAGCCGTCCAGTTCATGATGCCGTGGGCAAAGGTGGTGCGGCCCATGGTTTCCAAGCTGTCACGCAAGGCTGCACGGAACTCGGGTGTACCGGACTTGGCTTTTTTCAGCGCCATGGGAATGGCTTTTTCCAAGGCCACTTGAGCGTCGTAGGCATGGCCAGCAAACTGGTTGTGGCTGCCAGCGCCGTAGACCTTGTCGTATTTGGCGACGAAGTCTTGTGCCACTTTCTTGGAGGGATGGTTGTCAGGCAACTGGTCGGGGGCGATCACGGGGCCGGAGACCACGTAAGTGCCTTCCACCGCTTTGCCGCCCACGCGCATCAAGTCCATGGTGGCTGCTGCGTGTGTTTGGTAAATTTTGCCTTTGTAACCGCGCTCGATCAGGCCCAGCTGGGGCATGGCAGCGCCAGAACCCGATGCCACGACCAGCACCGCATCGGGGTTGGCGGAGGTGATTTTCAAAGCTTGTGGGGTCACGCTGGTGTCGGTACGGGCAAAGCGCTCGGTGGCGACGATCTTGATGCCTGCCTTGTCCAGAAGCGGGCCGATTTCCTTGAGCCATTGCTCGCCGTAGGCGTCTGTGTAGCCCAAAAAGCCGATGGTTTTGATGCCTTGCTTTTTCATGCTCTCGACCACGGCGTAGCCCATCACGGTGTTGGACTGTGGCAGACGGAACATCCATTTGTCTTTGCCGGGTGGCACGCCCACGGGGGAGCCAGCCAATTGCACCGTGCCCGCTTCTGCAGCGATGTCGGTCATGGCGGCAGCCACAGCGGTGATGCACGAACCGATGATCAGGTCCACTTTGTCTTCGGTCACAAAGCGGCGGGCATTGGCCGCGCCTTTGCCAGGGTCGGTGCCGTCGTCCAGCACGATCAGCTGAACTTTTTCACCACCAATGGTTTGTGGGAACAGCTTGAACTGGTTTTGCATCGGGATGCCCAGGCCGGAGCCAGGGCCGGTCAGCGCCAGGCTCACGCCGATCTTGATGTCGGCCAGTGCAGCGGTGCTGGACACGGCGGTGATGGCCAAAGCCAGCAGGGTTTTCTTGAAGTTCATGCTTGTCTCCTAATGAAAGGTGGGTTGGAAAAACACAGGGGGAACACGGTTGAAAAACGGTTTAGCTGCACAAAGCCTTGATGTCCTCAGGCACCGGAATGGCCTTGATGCGGTCGGGATCATCGGGGTGCTTGATGCAAAACGCTCGCACTTCGGTGCCCTCGCAGAGCACAGTGTCGCCGCGCATGACCACGTGTTTGTGCACGATGACTTTCTCGCGCCATTCCTGCACGCTGGTGTGCACTTGAATGGTTTCGCCATAGGTGGCGGGGCGGATGAATTTGGTGTTGATCTCCAAGAGCGGCGTGCCGATGATGCCGCGCGTCTTGACCAGCTCGCGCCAGGGCGGTACGCCGCACTTCACAAAGAAGTTCAGCGATGAAGCGTCCATCCATTTGGAGAAATTGGGAAAGAAGACGATGCCTGCGGGGTCGCAGTCACCGAACATCACTTGCACTTCGTAGACAACAGTTTTCATGGGTTAAGCGTTGGGAGTTGAGCGTTGAGCGTTGAGCGTTGAGCGTTGGGCGTTGGGCGTTGAGCGTTGAGCGTTGAGCGTTGAGCGTTGAGAGTGGGGGGGGCTTGGGAGGATTAACGCCTAACGCCTAACGCCTAACGCTGAACCTCTTGTCAACGAGGCGCCATGCGCAGTGCGCCATCCAGGCGAATGATTTCGCCGTTCAGGTGGTCGTTGCTGACGATGTGGCAGGCCAGTTCGGCAAATTCGCTGGGCTTGCCCAGACGTGCGGGGAAGGGGATGCTGGCAGCCAGCGAAGCTTGCACCGGCTCGGGCAAGCTGGCCAGCAACGGGGTTTTGAACAGGCCGGGGGCAATGGTGCACACGCGGATGCCATGTTGTGCCAGGTCGCGGGCCATGGGCAGGGTCATGCCCGCCACGCCTGCTTTGGAAGCGCTGTAGGCCTGCTGGCCGACTTGGCCGTCAAACGCAGCGACCGATGCGGTAAAGACCATCACGCCACGGGCGCCATCAGTCTCTCCATCCTTTTCCATGGGGTCCAGCTTGGCGCAAGCGGCAGCAAACAGGCGCGCGGCGTTGTAGGTGCCAATCAGGTTGACGTTGATCACCTTGGCAAACTCTTCCAGCGGCGCGGCGTTGCCGTCTTTGCCGACCACGCGTTTGGCGGTGCCGATGCCCGCAATTTGCATCAGGATGCGGGCAGGGCCATGCGCAGCCGCTGCGGTCTCAATGGCCTGGGCCATGCTGTCCGGGTCAGACACGTTGCAGTGCACAGCAATGCCGCCGATCTCCTTGGCCACACGCTCGGCGTTGTCCATGTTGAGGTCGAGCACGGCGACCTTCGCGCCCAGACGGGCCAATTCGCGGGCCGTGGCCTCGCCCAAACCGGAGCCACCGCCGGTGACCAGTGCTGCTTGTCCTTGGATGTTCATGTCGAGACCTTTCTGTTGTAGGCCGGACCTTCGGGTCCGACGTTTCGGATACATGTCGGGGCAGAAGCCGCCGACTTACGGGTTCTTGCACTTTGTATTTTTGTAGGTCGGTGGCTTCAGCCCCGACAAATGCTTGCAGACCGCGAACATGTCGGACCTGAAGGCGCCGACCTACTAATTCACTTCATGCGCCTTCAGGGTTTTCGATCAACAAGGCAATGCCTTGCCCACCGCCCACGCAGGCGCTGGAAATGCCGTAGCGCAAGCCGCTGCGTTGGAGTTCACGCGCCAGCGTGATCGTCAGGCGCACGCCGGTGGCAGCCAGGGGGTGGCCCAGCGCAATCGCGCCGCCGTTGACGTTGAGCTTGGACAAATCGAGGCCGAGTTCGCGGCTCACGGCCAGCGTTTGTGCGCCTTGCGCTTCGTTGATCTCAAAGCGGCCAATGTCGGACAACTTGAGGCCTGTGCGCTCGAGCAGCAAGCGAATGGCTGGCGCTGGGCCAATGCCCATGATTTCGGGCGGCACGCCCACGGCGGCTGCCGCCACCACGCGGGCCAGAGGCTTTTTGCCTTGCGCTTTGGCATAAGCACCGGAGGTGACCACGCAAGCGGCCGCCGCATCGACCAAAGCCGAGCTGTTGCCACCGGTCTGCACGCCGCCTTCGTAGACGGACTTGAGTTTGGCCAGCACTTCGGGCGGCGAGATGCGGGGGTGTGTGTCTGTGGACACTTCGGTGACCTTGCCTTGCAGCTTGATGCCACGGGCTTTGTAGCCTTCGAGTTCAAACTTTTCGGTGACCACGGGCACGATCTCGCCTGCGTGGAAACCGGCGGCTTGCGCGGCCACGGCCTTGGCAAACGAGTCGCTGGCGAACTGGTCAACCTCTTCGCGGGTGATGTTGTACTTTTTGGCCAGGTTCTCGGCAGTCTGGATCATGTTGATGCCAGCGGCCGGGTCTTTCAGGGCTTCCCACATGTAGTCCTTGAAGCCCACGGGTGCACCCAGCTTGAAGCCGGTGCGGTGGTCAAAGGCGGCGATCGGATTGCGCGTCATGCTCTCGGTGCCGACCACCAGTGCGGCCTCGCACACGCCCGCTTCGATCTGTTCACCGGCCTGGCGGAACAGCTCAAAACCGGTGCCGCAAATGCGCTGGGTCATGATGGCGGGCACTTCTTGGGGCACACCGGCGTACAGGCCAATGTGGCGGGGCAAAAAGAACTGGTCAAAGTCGCCGGGGGCCATGTTACCGGTGATGACCGAGCCAATCTCGGTGGGGGCGATGCCAGCGCGCTTCAAAGCTTCGCGTGCGGCCTTGATGCCCAGGTCCGTGGGCGAGATGTGGCCCAGTGCGCCGCAGTAGTCCACCATGGGCGTGCGCACGCCTTCGTGCATCCACACATCGGTAAACGCGTTGAAAAATCCTTTGGAAGCCATGTTTTTCTTTCGGTTTTTGTAGGAGCGACGCCCTCGTCGCGATTTGCGCGGCATTTCGCGACGGGGGCGTCGCTCCTACATGATGGTCATTGGGGTTTGACGATGTAGTGCAGCGTGTCGGCATGCAGTGCCGCCACGGTGTCGGCGCGGTGCGTCAGCACCGAGCGCTGGTTGATCGAGCCCTTGTCGGTGATCTCGCCTTTGTCGATGGTGGGCGGCTCACTCAGCAGGCACAGGCGGGCAATGCGGTTGGCGCTGCCGGTGCCGCTTTTGGCCAGTTCGTTGACGATCTCCTGGAACTTGGCCAGCACCGGGGCAGAGGCGAGCACTTCGGACAAAGGCACGTCTGCACCCAAGCCGCTCATGGCGCGCACGGCGGGTGTCGGGAAAATCATCGCGCCGACTTCCTTCATGTTCAGGCCGGTGAGCACCGCGTCCTGGATGTAGGGTGCACCAGCGGCAATGATCTTGCCGCGCAGAGGGCCCACGCTCACAAAGGTGCCCGTGGCCAGCTTGAAGTCTTCGGCAATGCGACCGTCGAACTTCAGACCCAAATGCACATCGGTTTCGTCGATCCACTTGACCGCATCGCCGGTTTTGAAGAAGCCTTCTTCGTCAAACGCACCTGCGGTTTCTTCGGCGTTGCGCCAGTAGCCGGGGGTGATGTTGGGGCCGCGGTAACGCACCTCGGTCTTGCCTTGCATGTCCACCAGCTTGAGTTCCAGGCCGGGGGTGGGCACGCCCAAATCACCGGCCTGCACAAAGGGGTTGGTCACGAAAATGCCAAACGGACCCGATTCGGTCATCCCCAAGCCCGTGCCCATGACGATGCGTTCGCCAACTTCGCGCTCTTGCGATTCGTACAGGCTGTCCCAAATCGGTTGGGCCAAGGCGGCACCGGCGTAGAAGAACATCTGCACGCGTGACAACAAGGTCTTGCGCAGCAGATCGTCGGTTTTCATGGCGTGGGCGATCGCTTCAAAGCCGGTGGGCACGTTGAAGTAGACCGTGGGCGCGATCTCGCGCAGGTTGCGCAAGGTCTCGCCAATCAGTGCGGGGGTGGGCTTGCCGTCGTCGATGTAAAGCGTGCCGCCGTGGTAGATCGTCATGCCCACGTTGTGGTTGCCGCCGAAGGTGTGGTTCCAAGGCAGCCAGTCGACCAGCACCAGTTCTTTTTCGGCCAGCACCGGCATGGACTGGGCCATTTGCTGCTGGTTGGCGCACCACAGGCGCTGGGTGTTGATGACGGCTTTGGGCAGCTTGGTCGAGCCGCTGGTGAACAAAAACTTGACGATGGTGTCGGGGCCGGTGGCGGCAATGGCGGCGTCCACCGCAGGCGTGGCGGCAGTGGCGCACAGGCTTTCGAAAGAGGTGACTTTGCGGCCTTCCACCGCACCTTCACACATCACCACTTCCATGTCATCGCTGACGGTGGCGGCAATGGCTTTGGCATACCGGGCGTCGGAGGCGAACACCATGCCGGGCGTCACGGTGTTGAGCACGTGCTTGAGTTTGTCGTAGTCCACACTGACCAGCGAGTAGGGTGGAGAGGTGGGCACATAGGGCACGCCGGCCAGCATGCAGCCCAAGCCCAGCAGGGCGTGCTCCAGGCTGTTTTCACTCAATATGACCACAGGGCGTTCAGCGCTGAGACCCCGGTCGATCAGGCCTTGCGCAATGCTGCGGGCAGTCTGCCAGGCCTCTGCGTAGGTGATGTGTTTCCAGTCGCCAGTGCTGCCGTCGGCTTGCTTGGCACGGCGCGCCATGAAGGTGTGCTCGGGTTTGGTTTGGGCCCAATGTTGCAGGCGGTCGGTCATGCGCTCGGCAAAGGACTGCAAAGGCTGCTCTGCCGTCAGGTAATGCGTGCCTGGCACGCCATCGCGCAACGTGACGCGGGTCACACCGAACTTCAGGGGGCGGAATTGGGGGGCGTTCATGGGGTGTCTCCGAGTATGGGCGTTCTGTGTACGGCGTTTGTTGTTCAGCGTTGAGGGTTCGGTGTTTAGCGTTCAGCGTTCAGTGTTCGGCGTTCAGCGTTGAACGTTCGGGTTTCAAGTTTCATTGAAAACGCTCAACGCTCAACGCTCAACTCAAAACGCTCAACCCTTCTGTACTTTGGCCGCTTTGCCCTCAAGGAAGGCGCGCACACGGGCTTTGGCTTCAGGGGCGGACTGGGCGATGGAGGCCATCAGTGCTTCGGTGAACAGGCCGTGGTCAGCAGGCTGCTCGGCAATGCGGGGCAGGGCGTGCGTCAGGGCAAAGTTGGTCAATGGTGCGTTGGTTGCGATGCGGGTGGCCAACTCGATGGCCTTGGTCAAGGCCGTGCCGGTGGGCACCAGGTATTGCGCAAAGCCCACGCGCTCGCCGTCTTGGGCGTTGTAGACGCGGCCCGTCAGCATCATGTCGGTCATGCGGGCTGCGCCAATCAGCTTGGGCACACGCACTGAGCCGCCACCACCCACAAAGATGCCACGGGTGCCTTCAGGCAGGGCGTAAAAAGTGCTTTCATCGGCCACGCGGATGTGCGAAGCGCTGGCCAGCTCCAAGCCGCCACCCACCACCGCGCCGTGCAGGGCCGCGACCACGGGCACGCGGCCTTGCTCGACGGCGTTCAAGGCCACATGCCAGCTGCGTGAGTGGTGGATGCCTTCACCAGCGTCGCGCTCTTTGAGCTCGGACAGGTCCAGGCCTGCGCAGAAGTGATCGCCTTCGCCATGAATGACGGCCGCGCCAGCCTCCGGGGGCAGGTTTTGGAAGACATCGCGCAGGGCTTCGATCAGGCCATCGTTCAGGGCATTGCGCTTGGCAGGGCGGCACAGGCGCACCACAGCCACAGCGCCTTGCATTTCCAGTGAAACGCCATTTTCTTCGGCACGGTCAAGGATGGGATTGCTTTGCTGGGACATCGGATGAGACTCTCAAATGACTTGACCGGAAGGTCAAGAAGGTTATTATTGATAACCATATTGTGACCAGTGGATGGTGCTTTCCTGCTTGGTGTTTTCCCTAGCGTTGCTGCTTGACAAGTGACTTTGGCTTGCCTTTTGTGGGAGCCCACCCCGTGGACGATGGGCTGGCATTCATGGGGTGATAGGCGTTGGCCTGCACAAAGTGTGTGGTCTTGCTGGTGACCTGGGTGGCGGCAGGTATCGGCTATCGTTCATCCATATTTGCCGACAAGGAAACCCATGAAACACCAAGACCTGATCGCGATTGACATCCACACCCACGCCGAAGTGAGTTGCTGGAACCCCTTTGACAACTACGGTGAGGAATACGACCGCGCCGCCGACAAGTTTTTTGGCAGCAACCGCCGCCCGACCATCGAAGAAACCGTGGCCTATTACCGCGAGCGCAAGATCGGTTTGGTCATGTTCACCGTGGACAGCGAGTCGCAGCTGGGCCGCCGCCGCATCCCCAACGAAGAGATCGCCAAGGCCGCGCGCGACAACAGCGACATGATGATTGCCTTCGCCAGCATCGACCCGCACAAAGGCAAGATGGGCGCCCGCGAGGCCGAGCGCCTGATCAAAGAAGAAGGCATCAAGGGCTTCAAGTTCCACCCCACGGTGCAGGGTTACCACCCTTACGACAAGATGGCCTGGCCCATTTACGACGTGATCAATGAACACAAACTGCCTGCCATTTTTCACACGGGGCACAGCGGCATCGGTTCAGGCATGCGCTGCGGTGGCGGCTTGCGCCTGGCCTACAGCAACCCCATGCACCTCGATGATGTGGCGATCGACTGGCCCGACATGCAAATTGTCATGGCGCACCCCAGCTTTCCGTGGCAAGACGAGGCCTTGAGCGTAGCCACGCACAAACCCAATGTCTGGATCGACCTGTCGGGCTGGAGCCCCAAGTACTTTCCCAAGCAGCTGATCCAGTACGCCAACACGCTGCTCAAAGACCGCATTTTGTTTGGCAGCGACTACCCCCTCATCACGCCAGAGCGTTGGATGAAAGACTTTGAAGTCGCGGGTTTCCGCCCCGAGGTGATGCCCGGCATCCTGAAAGACAACGCGGTGCGTTTGTTGGGCTTGGACAAAGCTGTCTGAGTGCATCCCAAGTCATGAATGTGGCCGCAGTGGTGACCTGCGGTTCACTCAGGCTTTTTGCGGGGTGCTCCAGGGTGTGACCTTCACGGCAAACGCCGTGACCGCGCCATAGAGCACCATGGCGATGGCCACCAGTCCATAAAAGCTGTCGGCCTTGCCTTGGTGCTGGGCCAGCCAGTAACCCGCACCGGCGACCACCAGCAATCGCACCGTGCCCGCCAGCACGGGGCCGATCACTTGGCCCGCCCCTTGCGATGCAAAGTACAGCGTCAGGCCCAGGCCAAAGAAGGGAAACGCAGGCCCCGCAGTGACCAGGTATTGCCGCGCATAGCCCAGCACAGCCGGGTCTTGTGTGAACAAGCGGGCCCACAACTCGGGTGCCAGGGTGACCACGGCGCCAATCACGGCCAGGTTGAAGGCCGACACGCCACCGGCCACCCAGGCCACGCGCCGTGCGCGGGCCGCGTTGCCTGCGCCCATGGCCATGCCCACCATGGGCACCGATGCCACGCCAATGCCAAAGGCGATCGGGATCAACAAAAACTCCAGCCGCTGGCCGATGCCGTAACCGGCCAGCGCTTCGGTGCCCAGTTGCGCCAGCATGCCGGTGAAAATCAGGATCGCCAGCACCGACTGCACCGGCGACAGACAGGCCACCGCGCCCACTTTGAGGATGTCGGCAAACATGCCGCGCTGCATTTCAAAGGCTTGCAGCTTCAGGCTCAAACGGCCTTGACCACTTGTCAGGTACCACAGGAAAAACACCACACCCGTGGCTGTGGCGATGATATGCCCCCAGGCCACGCCCACCATGCCCATGGCCGGGATCGGGCCTGCGCCGAGCGACAACACGCCGCCCAGCACGATTTGCAAACCGGCGGTGGCCACCAGCGCCACCGAAGGCACCCGCATGTTGCCGGTGCCGCGCACGACGGAGGCCAGGGTGTTGATCAGCCAGACGAAGGGCGCCCCCGCAAACAGCACCTGGGCATAGCGCACGGCTTCAGCCAGCACGGCCTCTGTGCCGCCCAATGCGCTGTAAAAGCCCGGTCCCCAGATCAGGAAGATGGCGCTGTAGACCAAGCCCGCGCCGATGCCGATCAGCAAGGCGTGTTGCAACAGGGTTTGGGCACGGGGCAAGTCCGATGCGCCCAGCGCCCGGCTGATGGCTGCGGACACGCCGCCGCCCATGGCGCCGGCCGACATCATCTGTGTGAGCATGGCAAACGGAAACACCAGGGCCATGGCCGCCAGCGGCGCGGTGCCCAGGCGGCCCACGTAATAGGTCTCGGCAATGCCCACCAGCACCGTCATGACCATGGCCAGCACATTGGGTGCGGCCAGGCGCAGCAAGGTGGGCAAGATGGGGCCGTGCAGCATGCGCTGCAAATCGTGGTGGGGTGTGCTCATGCCGCCATCTTGGCAGCAAGTGCGGCCCAGATGGTGGACTTAGGCGACAGGATAAGAAGGCAGCTCAGGCCTCAGGATCTGATGACGGCGGGCTTTGCAGCAACTGATCCATCGGCCAATTCAGCAGCTCGGCCAGGCGGCACACCACCCAGCGGGCTTCGACGGGAGACACCACCGCAGGCTCGGCCAGCAGGCCCAACTCGCATTGCGTCAGCACCAACTCTTCAGTAATGCCCAGTGTGAACTGCATGTTGGCGGCTTTTTCAGTCAGCAAGTTGGCAAGGTCTTCGCACAGTTCGTAGCGCTCAGCCATCTCGCGGTGGCCGATGCTGGGCTTGATCTTGCCAGGCGGCACATACAGCGCGGTGAAGCTCTCAGGCAGATAGACCTGGTTGTCGTCGCTCATGCCCAGGTCAGGCTTTTTTGACGAATTCGGTTTTCAGCTGCATGGGGCCAAAGCCTTCGATCTTGCAGTCAATGTCGTGGTCACCCTCGATCAGGCGGATGTTCTTGACCTTGGTGCCGACCTTGACGACCGATGAAGAGCCCTTGATTTTCAAATCCTTGACCAGGGTGACGGTGTCGCCGTCTTGCAGCACATTGCCGTGGGCGTCTTTCCAGACCTTGGCCACGTCAGCAGCAGCGGCCTCAGTGGGGTTCCACTCGTGCCCGCAGCTGGGGCAGATCAACAGGTTGCCATCTTCGTAGGTGTATTCGTCGTGGCATTTCGGGCAGGCGGGCAGGGTGCTCATGGGGTTTCCTTTTCGGGCTGGAGGATACCCCATGCACAGCCGTGCTTATCCGTGGGGTGTGGCTTTCACAAACGCACCGCCCTGGTAGATGGCCGCCGGGTCTTGAGTGTCGATCACCGGCTGGCGCGCTTCCACCGCGCTGCGGAACACGTCCGACGAGTCTTGAGGCCGGTAGCCGATGTGCTTGGCATGGGTGTTGTCCCACCAGGTGGTCTGGTTGTCCGACATGCCGTAGATGATGCTGTGGCCCACGATAGGCGCGGTGAGCGCCGCGACGATCAGACGCTCCAGGTCGTCGTAGCTCAGGTAGGTGGCCAGCATGCGGCGGTCTTTGGGTTCGCTGAAAGACGAGCCGATGCGCAGGCTCACCGTTTCGATGCCCCAGCGGTCCCAGTACAGCTGGGCCAGGTCTTCGCCAAAAGCTTTGGACAAGCCGTAAAACCCGTCGGGCTTGGGCGGCATGCGGGTGTTGACCACTTCGTCCTGGCGGTAAAAACCGGTCACATGGTTGGAGCTGGCGAACACGATGCGTTGGACACCCTTCATACGTGCCGCCTCATACAGGTTGACCATGCCCACGATGTTGCCCGCCAATATCGGGTCCCAAGGCTGTTCGGTTGAAACGCCGCCCATGTGGACCACGGCGTTCACGCCGTCGAGCAAGGCCAACATCTGGTCCTTGTCTTCCAGGGAGGCGAGTTGGACTTCTTCGCCGGGAGCCGCAGCGCCCAGGTCGCGGCGGTGGCTCACGCGCAGCACATCGCAATAGGCTTTCAGGCGCGGGCGAAGTTCTTTGCCCAGATTGCCGCCAGCGCCCGTGAGCAGCAGGCGGGGGAACTTCAAGGGGGATGCGGGTGGATTGAGCATGGTGTTCTGTGTGTTCAGTCTTTGAAACGGTCGGCCAGGGCTTGGGCGCTGTCGCGCAGCACGTTTTGGTCGGCCCCCACGGCCACAAACAGGCAGCCTTGCGCCACATAGTGTTTGGCCAGCGCTTCGTCGCCCGTCAAGATGCCTGCGGCTTTGCCGCACGCTTGGATGCGGGCAATCGCTTCGTCGATGACCTGGAGCACCTCGGGGTGCTTGGGGTTGCCCAAGTGACCCAAAGCCGCAGACAAATCGCCGGGGCCAATGAACACGCCATCGACACCTTCCACGTTGGCAATTTCTTCAATGTTTTTCAGGCCTTCGATGGTCTCGACCTGCAGCAGCACGCAGATTTCTTCAGCGCTGCGCTGGGCATAGCCTTTGACACGGCCGTAGTTGCTGGCGCGGGGCGCGCCGGCATAACCACGCACGCCCTGCGGTGGGTAGCGCGTGTACGACACCGCGTTGCGCGCTTCTTCGGCGGTCTGGATGTAGGGCACCAAGAGCGTTTGCACCCCGATGTCGAGCAAGCGCTTGAAGGTGACCATGTCGTTCCACGGGGGGCGCACGATGGGCGTGGCTGAGCCGCCTTGCATGGCCTGCAGTTGGGCCAGCACATCGGGCACTTCGTTGGGCGAGTGCTCCATGTCCAGCAGCAGCCAGTCGTAGCCGCAATGGGTCAGGATCTCGATGCTGATGGGGCTGCACAGGTGCGACCACAGGCCGATTTGTTTTTGGCCACTCAGGATGGCGTGCTTGAAACGGTTGATGGGGAAGTCCATGGGGTGCTCCTCAAACTGTTGGGGTGGGACTGATCTGGAAGTTGGCGGCGATCTCCAGTGCGCGCACGATGCCGGAGTGGTCCCAGCCTGCGCCGCCGTTGGCCACGCAGCTGCTCATCAGCTGCTGGGTGCTGGCGGTGTTGGGCAGGCTCAGGCCCATGGCCTTGGCGCCTTCGAGCGCCAGGTTCAGGTCTTTCTGGTGCAACTCGATGCGGAAACCCGGGTTGAAGGTGCGCTTGATCATGCGCTCGCCATGCAGCTCCAGAATGCGGCTGGTGGCCAAGCCGCCCATCAGGGCCTGGCGCACTTTAGCCGGGTCGGCCCCGGCTTTGGCGGCAAACAGCAGGGCTTCGCCCACGGCCTCGATGTTGAGCGCCACGATGATCTGGTTGGCCACCTTGCAAGTCTGGCCACTGCCGTTGTCGCCGATCAGGGTGATGTTCTTGCCCATCAGCGCAAACAGGGGCTGAACTTTGTTGAAGGTGGCCTCCGAGCCGCCGACCATGATGGTCAGGCTGGCCGCCTTGGCGCCCACCTCGCCGCCCGAGACCGGCGCGTCCAGGTAGTCGCAGCCCAGCGCGTTGATCTTGGCGGCGAACTCTTTGGTGGCGATCGGTGAGATGGAGCTCATGTCCACCACGGTTTTGCCCACCCGGCCGTCAGGTCCGGTGGTCAATGTCTTGATGCCCTGAGCGATGCCCTTGTCGCCAAACAACACATCGGCCACATGCGGGGTGTCGGGCACCATGGTGAAGATGATGTCGGCTTGTTGTGCGACTTCGGCGGGGCTGGCGCATGCTTGTGCGCCTTGCGCCACCACGCCTGCAGGCACGCCGCTGCGCGAAAAAGCAAAGACCTCGTGGCCACCGGCCAGCAAATGTCCGGCCATGGGTGCGCCCATGATGCCCAAGCCAATGAATCCGAGTTTCATGATGTGTCCTTCTTTGGAGTGAATCGCCCGGGTGCTCAGCGCACCATGCAAGGCATCTTGTTGTTGAACTTCCAGCCGGGGATCAGGTATTGCATGGCGATGGCATCGTCGCGAGCGCCCAGGCCATGCTGCTGGTACAGCTGGTTCGCTTTCATCACCGCGTCCATGTCCACCGCGATGCCCAAGCCGGGTTTGGCGGGCACATCGACATAACCGTTTTTGATTTGCAGTGGGTCTTTGGTGAGGAACTGGCCGTCTTGCCAGATCCAGTGCGTGTCGATGGCCGTGACCTTGCCCGGCGCTGCCGCAGCGCACTGGGTGAACATGGCCAGCGAAATGTCGAAATGGTTGTTGGAGTGCGAGCCCCAGGTCAGGTCGACCATCTGGCACAGCTGCGCCACCCGCACCGAGCCTTGCAGCGTCCAGAAATGCGGGTCGGCCAGCGGGATGTCGACCGACTGCAGCTGGATGCTGTGGGCCATCTCGCGCCAATCGGTGGCCACCATGTTGGTGGCCGTGAGCAAGCCTGTGGCACGGCGGAACTCGGCCATCACCTCGCGACCCGAGAACACGCCCTCTGCGCCGCAGGGGTCTTCGGCATAGGCCATGGTGCTGCGGTGGTCACGCAAGAGGCGAATGGCGTCTTTGAGCAACCAGCCGCCGTTGGGGTCCAGCGTGATGCGGGCCTTGGGAAAGCGCTCATGCAGCGCCACCACGGCTTCGACTTCTTCTTCGCCGCGCAGCACGCCGCCTTTGAGCTTGAAGTCTTGAAAGCCATAACGGGCCTGCGCGGCTTCGGCCAGGCGGACCACGGCCTCGGCTGTCATGGCTTTTTCGTGGCGCAGGCGCAGCCAGTCGTCGGCTTGGTCGGGCTCGGTCCTGTAGGCCAGGTCGGTTTGATTCCGGTCGCCCACATAAAACAAATACCCCAGCATTTGCACCCGGCTGCGTTGCTGGCCTTCGCCCAGCAGGGCGCACACCGGCACGTTCAGGTGCTGGCCCAGCAAGTCGAGCAGGGCGCTTTCTACGGCGGTGACGGCGTGGATGGTGATGCGCAGGTCAAAGGTCTGCTGGCCTCGGCCGCCACTGTCGCGGTCGGCAAACTGCTGGCGCATGGCTTGCAGCATGGCGTTGTAGTGGCCAATCGGCTGGCCTTCGACCAAGGGGCGGGCGTCTTCCAGGGTCTGGCGGATTTTTTCGCCGCCAGGCACTTCGCCCACACCGGTGTGGCCCGACGAGTCGGTCAGGATGACGATGTTGCGCGTGAAGAAGGGGCCGTGGGCACCGCTGAGGTTCATCAGCATGCCGTCGTGGCCCGCCACAGGGATCACCTGCATGCGCGTGACGACAGGGGTGGAGGAAGGCTGGGACATGGTTGCGGTGTCTGTTGATTTGACAGACATCGTACAACTTAAACCCGCATCGGGTGATGCGTGTTAACCCTTGTCAGCGTCTTCAGTGGTGGCTGGAAGCGCCTTTTTTATGCCGGTCGCGGCTGTTGGACAGGTGGGTGCGCATGGCTGCGCGGGCCGACTCGGCGTCTTGCGCGGCAATCGCGTTCAGGATGCTTTCGTGCTCTTGGTGCACGCGCCGCAAATAAGCCAAGCGGGTGGCATCGATGGCCGGTGAGGTCTCCAGCCGCGCTCGCGGGATGGACTGCGATCCCAGCGAATTCATCATGTCGGCGAAGTGGTTGTTCTGGGTGGCGCGGGCGATTTCATGGTGGAACTGAAAGTCGGCGGCAATCGCGTCACGGCCTTCTTCGATGGCGCTGGAGAACGCACCCATGGCCTCTTGCATGACGCGCAAATTAGCTTCGGTGCGCCGCACAGCCGCCAGGGAAGCGGCTTCGGTTTCGATGCTGATGCGCAATTCGAGCAAGGCGATCACATCGTGCAAGGTACTCAGTTGGCTGGGGTTGACGCGAAAGGATGGGGACTCGGTTTGCGCCAGCACAAAGGTGCCGATGCCGTGGCGCGTCTCCACCAGACCTGCGGCTTGCAGTTTGGAAATCGCCTCACGCACCACGGTGCGGCTCACGCCAAAGCGTTCCATGATGGCCGCTTCGGTGGGCAGTTTTTGACCGCTGCTCAGGGTGCCGTTCTGGATTTCGGTGCTCAGCTGATCGACCAGCTCAAAGGTCAGGCTGCGCGATTTGCGCTTTTCGGGGGCGGCTTGCGGGGTGTTCATCGGGTAAATACGCATTCCAGTTTCGACAGGGGGCTCACACAATCAACTTGTACGACAACTGATCACATCAAGCACTTGAAGCCAATGTATCAGAACATCGCCGCCACTTGCACCTTTTTTTCATGAACCCATACCAACTCATCGCCGACACACCAGACCGCGTAGGGGAGTCCCCCGTGTGGGATGTGCGCGCCCAGCGCTTGTGGTGGGTGGACATTGAAGGCGCCTTCATCCGTTGCACCGAGCCCGGCTCGTCTGCGCCTGTGCAGTCCTGGTTCATGCCTGAGCGTGTGGGTTGCATTGCACTCACGCCTGTTGAGGGGCAACTGATCGCAGCCATGGAAACGGGCATTGCCCGCGTCACTTTGCAAGAGGGTGGGCAGGTGGACATCACTTGGCTGGCCCACATTCAGCATCCCGCCTCCGGCATGCGCTTCAACGACGGGCGTTGTGACGCCAGCGGCCGCTTGTGGGTGGGCACCATGGTGATGGACATGGCTTTGGCCTCTGACTTGGGCGGTCTGTATTGTCTGGACGAGCGGGGTCTCACAGGCCCGCACGTCACTGGCCTGCTCACACCCAATGGCTTGGGGCTCAGCCCCGATGGCCGCACCTTGTATTTGTCGGACTCGCACCCCACGGTGCAAAAAATCTGGTCCTTTGATCTGGATGCCGCCACCGGCAGCTTGAGCAACAAGCGCATGTTTGTGGACATGAACGATTGGCCCGGTCGCCCCGATGGCGCAGCAGTCGATGCGCAAGGGGATTACTGGATTTGTGGCAACGACGCTGGGCAGATCCACGCTTTCGATGCGCAAGGCCAGTGGATGCAATCGCTCACGGTGCCCATGCCCAAGCCGTCCATGTGCGCCTTTGGCGGCGCTGATCTCGACCAAATGTTCGTGACTTCGATCATCCCGGCGCAGACCCCAGACGCCACGCGTGGCCCAAGTGGCGCTGTCATTGCCTTGCAGCCCGGCGTGCGTGGTTTGCCCGAGCCTGTGTTTTCCCGTTTTCCCGCAAGTGTGTAACGTGTTTTTCAAAAACTTAACCCTAGAGACAACACCATGAAACTCAAGCATTCCCTGATGGCCATCGCCGCCGCTTTGGCCTTGTCTGCGCAAGCGACTGAATTCCGCTCGGCCGACATCCACAACGCCGACGACTACCCCACCGTGGTGGCGGTCAAACACATGAGCACCGTGCTCGACAAATTGTCGGGTGGCAAGCACAAGATCAAGGTCTTCAACAAAGGCGCTTTGGGCTCTGAAAAAGAAACCATCGACCAGGTCAAGATCGGTGCGCTGGATTTGGTGCGTGTGAACGTGGCCCCCATGAACGGCATCTGCCCCATGACCATGGTGCCGACCATGCCGTTTTTGTTCCGCTCGGTGGACCACATGCGCAAGTCCTTGGACGGCCCTGTGGGCGAGGAAATCCTGAAAAGCTGCGAGTCGGTCGGCTATGTGGGCCTGGCCTTTTATGACAGCGGCGCACGCTCCATCTATGCCAAGAAAGCCATCAAATCCGTGGCCGATGCCAAGGGCCTGAAGATCCGTGTGCAGCAGTCCGACCTTTGGGTGGCGCTGGTCAGCGCCATGGGCGCCAACGCCACGCCCATGCCGTATGGCGAGGTCTACACGGGCCTCAAGACCGGCCTGATCGACGCCGCAGAAAACAACATCCCCTCGTTTGACACCGCCAAACACGTGGAAGCCGTCAAGGTCTACTCCAAGACCGAGCACTCCATGGCGCCCGAGATTTTGGTGATGTCCAAAGTGGTGTGGGACAAGCTTCCCGCCAACGAGCAAGCCATGATCCGCCAAGCTGCCAAAGAATCGGTGGCGGTTCAGCGCAAGGCTTGGGATGAAGCCGAGAACAAATCACTGGCCAACGTGAAAGCTGCTGGCGCCGAAATCGTGGAGGTGGACAAGCGTTCCTTCCAGGCCGTGATGGGCCCGGTGTACGACAAGTTCATGACCACGCCTGAAATGAAGCGCGCCATCAAGGCCATTCAGGACACCAAGTAATTCCGTCATTGGCATTCCTGATGCCCCCGGTGCAGAGCCGGGGGCTGGAGTTTTTTCATGTTCACCAAATTTTGTGCGACCGTCTCCAAGCTGTGCTTGGTCTTGGCCGTGATCGGCCTGATTGCCGTGATCCTGTGTGTGCAGTGGCAGGTCATCGGTCGCTATGTGCTCAATGACACGCCGACTTGGGCCGAAGCCCTGGCCATGTTGATCGTGCTCTTTGTCACTGCTTTCGGCCTGGCCGTGGGCGTGCGCGATGCGGGCCACATTGGTCTGGAGTCTCTGGTGGTTTTGCTGCCCGAAAAATGGCAGCACCGCATTGAAATCTTGATCCACGCCCTGGTGGCTTTGTTTGGCTTTTTGATGGTGCAAGGCGGCTGGCTCTGGGCTTCTGCCAAGTGGGCCGAGAAAAAGCCCATGCTGCCCGTGCCCGATGGCATCGACTACGTGCCGGTGATCATTGCAGGCGCTTTGATTTTGCTTTTCTCCGTTGAACACATTGTTGCGCTCGTGCAAGGCAAAGTGGTCGAACCTGTTTGGGAATGAACATGAGCCCCCACATTCGTCACTTCGTGTACTTCATTGCCCCCCGAGGGGGCGCTTGCCCTCCTTGGGGCGGCCCTGCGGAGGTCAACTGACATGGAACTCACCGTCCTTGCACTGAGCTTCACGCTCCTCTTGATTTTGGGGGTGCCAGTGGCCTTTGCCATTGGCTTGTCATCGGTGGCCACCATCATCGCCGCCGGTTTGCCGGTGGCCATGGTGTTCCAGAAAATGGTCGGCGGCATGCAGGTGTTCTCCTTCTTGGCCATTCCGTTTTTTGTGTTCGCCGGTGAGCTGATGCTCTACGGCGGCATAGCCGACCGCATCGTGCGCTTTGCCAACAGCCTGGTGGGCCATGTGCGCGGCGGTCTGGGCATGAGCAACGTGATTGGCTGCACCATTTTTGGTGGCGTGGCGGGCTCGCCATTGGCCGATGTGTCGGCCATGGGCTCGGTCATGATCCCGCTCATGAAAAAAGAAGGGTACGACGCCGACTACGCGGTGAACGTGACCACGCACGCTGCGCTGGTGGGCGCCATCATGCCCACCTCGCACAACATGATCATCTTCACGCTGGCCGCATCGGGTCTGGCTTCGGTGAGCGTGCTGGGTTTGATTTTGGCGGGCCTGGTGCCCGCCATCATCTTGACGCTGTGCAACCTGGGCGCTGCCTACTGGGTGGCGGTGCGACGCGGCTACCCGATCCACGGCAACTTCCCCGGTTGGCTCGAAGTGATCAAAGCCTTTGGCGCGGCACTGCCCGGCCTGTTTGTGGTGGTCATCATTTTGGGCGGCATCTTGTCGGGTGCTTTCACCGCGACCGAGTCGGCCTCCATTGCCGTGGCCTGGGCCTTGTTTGTCACGGTGATCGTTTACCGCACGTTGACACTGCAGAACTTTTTCAAGGCCTGCGCCAAGGCCTGCAAAACCACCGGCGTGGTGCTGCTCTTGATCGGCATCTCCAACGCATTCGGTTACTTCATGGCCTTGTATGAAGTGCCGCAGATGACCGGTGCGCTGATGCAAAAAATCAGCAGCGAGCCTTGGGTCATCTTTTTGATGATCAACATCTTGCTGTTCGTGTTGGGCACCTTCCTGGACATGGCTGCGACCATCTTGATTTGCACGCCGATCTTCATGCCGATTGCCATGCACTTTGGCATGGACCCGATGCAGTTCGGCATCATGCTGCTGATCAACTGTGCGCTGGGCCTGAACACGCCACCTGTGGGCACGGTGCAGTTTGTGGGCTGCGCCATTGGTGGCATTTCGGTCGGGCAGGTCATGCGCACCATTGCGCCGTTCTATGGTGCTTTGACCCTGGCCATGCTGCTGGTGACCTATGTGCCGCAGTTCACGCTGTGGCTGCCGAATTTGCTCAAGTGATCGAAGACCTGTTCATGAGTTCTACCCGCGCGCCTTTGGCGATCCGCATGCACCCGGCCGACAACGTGGCCATCATCGCTAACGACGGCGGCCTGTCTGCGGGCACGGTCATGCCCGCCGGTGTGGCCGAAGGCTTGGTCTTGCGCGACAAGGTGCCGCAAGGCCACAAAGTGGCCTTGGTGGATCTGGCCGAGGGCCAGGCGGTGCTGCGCTACAACGTGCCGGTGGGCTATGCACGCGCGGCCATCCCGGCAGGTAGCTGGGTGCACGAGCGTTTGCTGGACATCCCGCCTGCGCGTGAGCTGCAAGGTTTGCCCATGGCCACCGTCCAGCCTGAGCCGCAAGCTGCGTTGGAGGGTTTGACGTTTGAGGGCTATGTCAACGCCGATGGCTCGGTGGGCACGCGCAACTTGCTGGCCATCACCACCACGGTGCAATGCGTGGCCGGTGTGGTCAAGATCGCGGTCGAACGCATAGAGCGCGAGTTGTTGCCGCTGTTCCCGCAGGTCGATGGCGTGGTGGGGCTGGAGCACAGCTATGGCTGCGGTGTGGCGATTGATGCGCCCGGCGCCGAGATCCCGATCCGCACGCTGCGCCACATCAGCCTGAATCCCAACTTTGGCGGCGAGGTGATGGTGGTGAGTTTGGGTTGCGAAAAACTGCAACCCGATCGCTTGTTGCCTGTGGGCAGTTTTCCGATCCACGACGCACGCGAGAAAGACCTAGGCCCTGACTTGGTGTGTCTGCAAGACGATGCGCATGTGGGTTTCATGTCCATGATCGAGCACATTGTGCAAAGTGCCCGCCCGCACTTGGAGCGCCTGAACGCACGCCGCCGTCAGACCGTGCCTGCCAGCGCGCTGGTGGTGGGTGTGCAGTGCGGTGGCAGCGACGCGTTTTCAGGCGTGACGGCCAACCCGGCCGTGGGCTACATGGCCGACCTGATTGTGCGGGCTGGGGGCACCGTCATGTTTTCTGAAAACACCGAAGTCCGCGACGCCGTGGAGCAACTCACCAGCCGCGCGGCCACGCCGCAAGTGGCCGATGACATCGTGCGCGA
The DNA here is from genome assembly GCF_003063315.1 of Limnohabitans sp. T6-5. Classification (GTDB taxonomy): domain Bacteria; phylum Pseudomonadota; class Gammaproteobacteria; order Burkholderiales; family Burkholderiaceae_C; genus Limnohabitans_A. The sequence continues at coordinate 349,485 of NZ_NERV01000001.1, read as the reverse complement.
GCTGGGCTGGTACGACCAGTACCTTGACCGGGGCAAAGTGGACCGCACCGCCAACACCACGCCGGGCAACAAGGCCGGCGGCTTGTCCAACATCGCCGAAAAAGCCATGGGCTCCATCATCAAGAGCGGCAGCTCGGCCATCGCCAGTGTGCTGGCCCCGGGTGACAAGCTCAAGGCGGACCAAAAAGGCCTGGTGTTTGCTGCCACACCCGCCAGCGATTTCATTTGTGGCACGCTGCAACTGGCCGCAGGCATGAACGTGCATGTGTTCACCACCGGGCGCGGCACGCCTTACGGCTTGCAGGCTTGCCCCGTGGTCAAGGTCGCCACCCGCACCGATCTGGCCCGCCGCTGGCACGACCTGATGGACATGAACGCCGGGCGCATCGCTGACGGCGACATCAGCATCGAAGAAGCGGGTTGGGAGCTGTTTCGCATGATGCTCGACGTGGCCAGTGGCCGCAAAACCTGGGCCGAGCAGTGGAAGTTGCACAACGCGCTGGTGCTGTTCAACCCCGCACCCATCACTTGAATCACTCGACGACAACAAGGAGACAGACCATGACACAACGCCGCCAATTCATCCAGTCCGCCGTGGCCTGCGCCGCTGCGACCATGGCACCTGCTGCTTTCAGTCAGGCCGCGCCCTGGCCCTCCAAGCCGATCAACTACCTGGTCGCTTTTCCGGCCGGTGGCACCACCGACATCCTGGCCCGTGTGGTGTCGCAAAAACTGGGCACGGCGCTGGGCACCAACTTGGTCATTGAAAACAAAGGCGGTGCGGGTGGCAGCGTGGGCTCCGAGATCGCGGCACGCGCCCCGGCCGATGGCTACAACTTGCTGGGCGGCACCATCAGCTCGCACGCCATCAACGTGAGCCTGTACCCCAAGCTGGGGTATGACCCGATCAAATCCTTCACGCCCGTCTACCTGTACGGCACCAACCCGGTGGTGTTGGTGGTGGCGGCCAACAGCCCTTACAAAACACTCAAAGACCTGCTGACCGCCGCCAAAGCGAACCCCGGCAAGTTGTCCGGCGCATCGGCGGGCAACGGCACTTCTCAACACTTGGCGCAAGAATTGTTGGCCTTCAAGGCGGGCCTCAAATTCACCCATGTGCCTTACAAGGGCAGCGCGCCCGCGATTCAAGACGTGATGAGCGGCCAGGTGGACTTCATGTTCGACACCACCGTGGTGGCCGGTGCCCAGATCCAGAGCGGCAAGCTGCGCGCATTGGCCGTGACCTCGGCCAAGCGCTTGAGCGATGCGCTGCCCGATGTGCCCACCGTGGCCGAATCGGGCTGGCCCGGCACACAGGGTTTTGAAGTGGTGTCCTGGCAAGCGCTGTTTGCCCCTGCAGGCACACCCAAACCCATCGTGGACAAACTGCATGCCGAGATTTTGAAAATCATGCAAACGCCCGAGATGCAAGATCGCATCAAAGGGCTGGGCATGCAGCCTTCCACCCTGTCACCCGAACAGGTTCAGGCTTTTCAGAAAGCCGAAATCGACAAATGGGCGCAGGTCATCAAGGCTGCGAACATCAAACTCGACTGAGGACCATCGCCATGTTCAAAATTCTGACCTCCGCCCTTGCGGCGCTGACCTTTTGCACGGCTGTGCAAGCCCAGACGACGGGGTCTTACCCCGCCAAGCCCATCAAGATCGTGGTGCCCTTTCCGGCGGGTGGCACGTCGGACGTGCTGGCCCGCATGCTGGGCCAAAAGTTCACCGAAAGCTGGGGCCAGCCTGTCGTGGTGGAAAACCGCCCCGGCTCGAGCGGCAACTTGGGTGCCGATCTGGTCGCCAAGTCCGCGCCCGATGGCTACACCCTGGTGCTCATGGACGTGGGCAATCTGGTCATCAGCCCGGCCTTGTTCAAGCTGCCTTTCACGGTTGAAAAAGACTTTGCGCCGGTGGCCATGGTGGCGTATTCGCCGCACCTGCTGGCCGTGAGCAGCAAGGTGCCTGCCAACACCCCGGCTGAACTGGTGGCCTATGCCAAAGCGCAAAAGGGCAAGCTCAACTACGCGGTGGCGGCGGGCATGGGCAGCGCCTCGCACTTGGCGGGCGTCATGTACGCACAGCGCAACGGCATCGAATGGGGCTATGTGCCCTACAAAGGCGGCGCGCAAGCCATCACCGACTTGATCGGCGGCCAGGTGGATGTCATGTTCAACGGCATGGTCGCCACCTACCCGCATGTGAAGGCCGGCAAGATCAAGCTGATCGCGATATCGAGCACCAAACGCAACGCGCAAATGCCCGACACCCCCACCGTGGCCGAAAGCCTGCCCGGCTTTTTGACCGGCAGCTTTCAGGGCCTGCTGGCCCCGGCGGGCACGCCCAAAGCGGTGATCGACAAACTGCACGCCGAAGTGCAACGCATCGCCGCCATGCCCGAGGTGCGCGAACGCCTGACCACCCTGGGCGCCGAGCCTTCAACCATGAGCCCAGCCGAGTTTGGCAACTGGCTCAAGGCCGAGATTCCGGCGATGGCCAAGATCGTGAAGGACGAGAAGATCACGGTGGAGTGAGGGGGTTGGGTTGTTGTTCGCTTGTTGTTCACAGGCTGTTGAGCAGCGGGAGCTGCCCGCCAGCACCTGGCCGTCTATGGCTGCAACCGGCCACATGCAGCCCGCTGCACTGCAAAGGCCCGTTCGGGCCGAACGTGGCCATGAGCACGTATCCGCCGGGCTTGACTGAGCCTCGTACCAGATCAACATATGCCTGCCGAGCGGCTGGATCGGTCAAGAAATGAAACACCGCACGGTCGTGCCAAAGGTCAAACTTCTTGTCTCCGAAGTTGTAGCGCGTGATGTCCCCAACATGCCAGTTCACTTGCTGAGCTTTCGCGCCTAGACGGCGTTTGGTGAAATCGATCGCAGCTGCGGAAATGTCGAGCACCGACAGGTCAAGGCAGTGACGGTGCAAAAGATCATCCACCAAGGTGGACTCACCTCCACCAACATCGACAATAGCCGCAGTCTTGTCTGGACACAGTTGTTCAATCAGGCGCAGTGACTCGCCCAGATGAGGCGCGTACCAACTCACCGCATCAAAACTTTTACTTCGATAGACGTTTTCCCAATGGTCGGTTGGATGAACCATGTAGCACCTGACTGTGGATGCGTTGCTTGAGCAATAATATTAGACATCGCTTATGGAATATGCAACTATGAAAAAACTACTCTGCACCGCAATGCTCATCCTGTTGGCTGGTGCGCCTGCTGTCGCCAATGACAAAGCCAGCTGATGGACGAATTGTCAGGCTACCTGGAGTTTGTGGATTACGGTGGCGGCACCATTTTTGCAGAGCAAATTCCCAAGAGCGAGTACAGCAAGATGATGATCATCGACGCACGGGACGCCGCGCAATTTGCCAAAGAGCACATGCTTGGGGCGGTCAACATCGAGTGGCGCCAGGTCCTAGCCAAGAGTTCAAGCATCTCTAAGGACAAAGCTGTGCTGATTTATTGCAACACAGGCAGTCTGTCTGCCCAGGCAGGCTTTGCGCTGCGCGTGTCGGGCTGGGAAAACGTCAAGATTCTCCAGGGTGGATACGCCGAGTGGAAAGCCAAAGGTGGTCTTGACGCCAACGCACGAGCCAGTGGTGCAGCGCCCAAGCACTGACTTGATCGCTCAAGACTAACAGTTATTGACACGCATGCGTGCAACTGATCGCTCGCATGTCTTGGCTATAGCCTTCAGCTTGGGACTGCATGCGGCGGTCTTCGCTCTGGCCAGTGGTTATCAATTTGGCTTTCGCACCACACAGAAAGCGCCGCCTGATACCCAAGTCGTCTTCATGCAAATCTTGCCGCCGCCGCAAGAGCAAGTGCCTTCCAAGGATCAAGAACATTCGCCAGTGGCGAAGCCATCGGCCGAGAAACCACCAGTCATTACTGAAGCCGCTGACTCGCAAGATAAGCCACCGCCAGCTAAAGAACCAGCCCGCATGGCTGCCCCGCCCGCGCCCACGGCTGACGAATGGGCCTTTGCGGCCAAATACACAAACAAAAACAGCAAGGGCTACCGCTACAGCTGGGGGCAACAGGTTCGCAGCATGATGGGGCCGGCGGTTGAGGGCCCTGATCAGGGCTTCGTGCGTTTCAGAATAGAGATTGCGCCTGATGGCACGCTCGCCAAACTGGAAACGCTGTGGACGACCTCTGAAGTGGCCGAGCGATTGGCCCGACAGGCAGTCGAGTCCATGCCTGCCTTGCCTCCTACTCCTACCGGTAAGCCCTTGATATTTGAAAAAACTATTTCGTTCACACCCTTCGCATCAGACGGTCCTCCAAGCTACAAGGAAGACTGCTTGCCAGACCCGCCTGTATTCCGTAACCCGTTCGCATGGGATGGCAAATCACCTCAAGTACGGGCAAAGCCGCAAAAGGTCGAAAAGCTGGACCCGCAGGCTCTGGAGGAATGTTTGAAGCAACTTCCCCAAGACTCGATTGAGGCTGAAACAGCGCGCGACCAGCGCATCATGGATCAATGGGGTAGCAGCAAAACTGGTCGCTAATGTTTTACAAATAAAACGTAGCTCTCCTAAGTTAATCAAGAGAGCGTCCCTCACCTTTTTCCTCCACCGTCTGTCCATCACGAATGTGATAGATGCGCTTGAAGGTTGGGATGATCTTTTCGTCATGTGTCACCACGATGATGGCCGTCTGTGCAAGACGGGCCATGTCGTTGAGAATTCGAATGACAGACAGCGCCCGCTCACTGTCAAGAGGTGCGGTTGGCTCATCAGCCAAAATCACTGGCGGCTTGTTTGCCAATGCACGGGCGATTGACACTCGTTGCTGCTCACCACCAGATAGCTGAGAAGGTTCAGCCTTTGCGCGATGCAACACATCCAAAGAGGACAACAATTCAAGTGCTCGTTTTCTAGCAATTTCATTGGGAATGCCAGCCAGCATAGGCAGCAATGCGACGTTATCAGTGACGTTCAAAAAAGGAATGAGGTACGGCGCTTGGAACACAAATCCAATCCGATCGCGTCGTAAGGTTCGTAAGTCTGGGATCTTCCAGCCGTCTTCGAAAATCACTTCGTTGCCTAAAGTCATTCGGCCCGACGTAGGCTCGATGATGGCACCTAAACATTTCAGTAAAGTACTTTTGCCTGAGCCAGATGGTCCAACAAGTCCAACCACCTCACCTGGAGAAACTTGCATATTGACGCTTTTCAAAGCCTCTACAGCCGTGTCTCCATGTCCATAGACTTTGCGCAAATTCTCGATACGGATGCCACCTGTTTGGTATGTCATGTCGTACGCCTCAACTGATGGCCTGCGCCGGATCAACACGCAAGGCCACTCGAATAGCCATCGTGCTGGCCAGTGCACAGATGAGCATCGTTGCCCCAAAACCAACAATCGCATCTTGCGTCAAGAGCAATACAAACTTAGGAAACACTGGTGCCCAAATCGTGGCAGCTACCTTGCCGACCACAAAGCCGATCACCCCTAGGCCTAGTGCCTGCTGCAAGATCATGGCCGCAATGGTGAGGTTGCGGGTGCCGATCAGCTTAAGCACTGCGATCTCGCGGATCTTGCCCAGCGTCATGGTGTAGATGATGAACGCCACAATCGCCGCACTCACCACCGTCAGGATGGCCAGAAACATGCCGATTTGTTTGGCCGAGGTGGCAATGAGTTTGTCCACCAGGATGTCTTCCATGTCTGCACGAGTGAACACGGTCAGGTGCTTCCAGTGCTGGATCGGCTCGGCCACACGCTCTGCACTCCAGCCATCGGCCACTCGCACCAGCACGGCATTGACGTTGCGGCTGCTGGTCTGCAGGTTCTGTACTGCATCAAGCATGCCCGGCACTGCCGGCCGATTGAAGGCGGGGTTGGCGGCTGTGCGCACCCGGTCGTTCACGATGGCGTCGTTGTCCTTGAGGAACTGCGCTTCCTGCGCGTCCTTGATGGGGATAAACACCATCGGATCCCCTCCGGATGAGACCATGCGGCGCGTCAGGCCTACCACCTCGTAGGTGTGACGCCGGATTTGCACCTTATCGCCCAGCGTCAGTCCGGTCTTGATGTCCACAACTGCCTCGTAGTGGCTGCGTGTGAGATGCCGGCCTGCCAACAAATGGCCCGGTTGTCCAGGCAAACCGGCGATTCCAGGCGCGATCCCTACAACCATGGCCCGGGCTTCCTTGCCCCCCACGGCCTTGACCTGCATGGTGAAGTAAGTGATGTTGGCCGCCATGGCCACCCCTGGCATGCCCGCAATGCTGCGCACCACATCGTCCTTCAGGCTGGACGATTCTGCGTACGGCCCCTGCGTATCCTTTTGAACCACCCAGAGGTCGGCACCGCTGTTGTTGAGCAGGGCCTGCGCATCGTCAACCATGCCGCGAAACACACCTGCCATGGTCAACGTCACGCCAATGAGCAAACCCAGCCCCAACCCGGTGAGCACGAACTTGGCCCAGCTGTGCTGAATGTCGCGCGCAGCCAGGCTGATCATGGCTGGGCCTTGTTAACCAGCGAGTTCACCACCTTGAAGCGGGTTCCGACCGACAAGGGCCTGTCGCTGTAGACCACCACCGTGTCGCCCGAGGCCAGGCCGCTCAGTGCCTGCACGCGACCGTCCGGGCTGGACGCGCCCCACTGAACGGACACAAAGTTCAGCGCGCCGTCTTTAAGCCGCCACGCGCCTGTGCGGCCTTGGTGCGTCTGCACACTGGCCTGCGGCACCACCAAAGCCGGGTCTGTCTCTTGTAACTGAAGCGTGACTTCGGCCATCTCACCGATCGACAGCGCTGCTGGAATCTGGTCGAACATCACTTGTGCGATGCGCTCCTCGGTCACTGCATCGGCCTGCAGCTCCACCCGCTCCACCCGGCCGGCCTGCACCTGCTGCATCCGCGAGCGTAAGGTGATCTGGGCCGGCAAACCCACTGCGAGACCGCTTGAGCGCGCCTGGTCCACACGCAGCTTCACCCAGAGGCTGGCGGGATTTGCCAACCGGACCACGGCCTGGCCCGCCACCACCGTGCTGCCGGCTTCGGCATCGCGGCTTAGCACCACCGCATCGGCGGGGGCGATCAAGCGGGTGTTCTGTTTTTGCTGCACGGCGGCAGCGCGCTCGGCCTGCAAGCGCTGGGCGTCCTGTCGGCTTGCTTGCAAGTTGGCCTGGGCTGCTTCGAAGGCAGCCTGAGCAGACTTGAGTTCCTGCTCGCGCCCCTCTAGCGCAGACGGGCTGATGAAGTTCTGACGGGCCAGTTCCTTTTGCCGGTTCAGATTGGTGGTGGCCAGATCGCGCCGTGCTCTGGCATCGGCCAGTTGTGCCTGAGCTGCTGTCTGCACACTGCTGGCCTTGGACAAGGCAGCTTCTTGTGCCTGCAGGCGCTGGTCCAGGTCCACCGGATCCATCTCGGCAAGAAGCTGACCTGCTTTGACCGATTGCCCCACATCGACATGCACGCGCAAGACACGCCCAGCCATCGTGGGTCCCATCAACCAGCTCTGACGAGCTTCGACAGTGCCAACACCGAAAATTGAGGGTCTCAAGCTTTCACTCTTGACTTGTATTACTGTGACATTGATGGGGGCGAGTGGCCCCACATTAGTCGCAATAAATCCTACAGCCATGAGCACCATCACTACACCGGTCGCGACCAAGACTTGCCGCTTATTGATTTTTCTGAATGTCATCGGTGCTACTTTCGTCAGTTTCTTTGTTTGGGCAAGAGACCTGCCTCATAGAGGTTGAATACGGCTTTCCCCTGGCTCGCTAAGTCGCGCAGCTTGCCAGTAACCAGAGACTGAATGACGAGTCCCTGAACTGCTCCCATGAAGAGGACCACAGCTGACGCGGGGTCCACCTCGGATGCCAGTAGACCCTCTTCACGGGCTCGGGTCAGCAATTGGGCGATCAAAGTCCGGTAGTCGGCCATAAGGTGCTGCACCCTTGTCTTGAGCGGGGTGGTTTTGGCATGCTGCAGCTCCTGAAAAACAAGACGTGGAACGCCCGGGTACTGCTCCACAAAATTGATGTGGGCCATGAACACGGCCCGCAGAGCCTGCAAAGCGTTAGCCTGACGAGTTTGAGCTGCTTGCTGTAGCCGCTCCATCAAGGTCTCGTGCGCCCAATCGACAACAGCCAGCCAGATGGTCTCTTTGCTGTCGAAATGCCTGAAAACTCCCCCTTGGGTGATGCCGATTGCCAAAGCCAGATCACCCGTGGTGATTTCGGTCGGGCTGCGCTCAGCAGCTAACTCCAAGGCCGCCTGGATCAGTTCTGCCTGGCGGTCTTCGGTTTTGAGCTTAACTCTTGTAGGAGGGATCATAAATAAGTAATTGATGAATTACTTTAGCATAATTTGCGAGCCAAGCAAAATTAGCCTAGAAGCACACTAGCGAATCAAATTGCAGTGGGGCTTGATATGCCTTCATAGAAAAGGACTGCGCGATTGACTGCTTTGTCGCAGCCCCGATGACGGCTTGGGGTCGTCTGCGGTCGGTCAATAACCCACTACGGCAGTCCGCTCCCCGCCTGAAGCCGACACCCAACTGAGCTAAGCGCTGAGCGAACCCAACCTCATACCCACTGCACCCCCATCCCCACCAGCGCACAAACTGCCAGTACCCGCACCACCGGCCACTGCCGCGCAATCAGCAGCCATGCTGCCGGGGCCGTGAGCGCCAATGCAGGCCAGTCGGGCTGCGACCATTGCGCCGTGGGCCAGCCCGTGTGCCATGCGAAAGTGCCAGCCAGTTGCAGCATCACGCCAATCACCGCCGCGCTGATGGCTTGCAGTGGTCCGTTCAGGGTGGGCACATGCCGACTTGATTCGACCAGCGGCCCTCCTGCGAGGATGAAAATGAAAGAGGGCAGAAATGTGAACCAGGTGACCACACACGCTGCCGCGATGCCGCCCAGCAGCGGATCGCCCAGCAGTGCCTGACCCTGGCCTCTCAGAAAACCGACAAAGGCCACCACGATGATGAGCGGTCCAGGCGTGGTCTCGCCCAAGGCCAGGCCGTCCATCATTTGTGTGGCGCTGAGCCAGCCGAACTGTGACACCGCCGCCTGCGTCACATAGGGCAGCACCGCGTAGGCGCCGCCAAAGGTCAGCAGTGCCGCTTCGGTGAAAAAGCCGCCCATGCGCACCAACGTGTGACCCGCGCCCAGCCAGAGGGCCAAGCCGCCCAGCGTGAACGCCCACAGGGCCAAGCCGATGCCTGACGTGCGCAGCAGGCGGCCGGTGGTGTAGCGTGAATGTTCGGGTGTGGGGGTGTGGTCGTCGATCAAGGCCGCTGTTGCTTCTTGCGCTGCGCCGGTCTGGCCGTGAGCGCTGCCCTGCATGGGGCGCTGGCGTGCCATGGCCCAGCCCACCAGCGCAGCAGCGGCCACCAGCCACGGAAAACCCACGCCGACCAGCGTGCCCAGCAGCGATGCCCCCGCCAGAGCCCACAGCCACGGCGCCTTGAGCGTGCGCTTGGCCATGCGGTGCACGGCTTGCAGCACCAGTGCCGTCACGGCAGGCTTGAGGCCCCACAGCAGCGCCTGCCCCCAGGGGTGTTGGCCCCACACGGTGTAGGCCCAGCTCAGCGCGATCAACAGCACCAGACTGGGCAGCACAAACAAGGCACCGGCCGCCATGCCGCCGCGCGTGCCGTGCATGAGCCAGCCGGTGTAGGTGGCCAGTTGTTGCGCCTCGGGGCCGGGCAGCAGCATGCAGTAGTGCAGCGCATGCAGGTAACGCTTTTCTGAAATCCAGCGGCGGCGCACCACCAGCTCTTCGTGCATCAGGGCGATCTGGCCTGCCGGGCCGCCAAAGCTGATGCAGCCCAGCCAAAACCAGAATTGGAGCGCGGCACGAAAGGAAACGGGGGCGGTGGTGTGTGTACTCATTCGTTGCCGAACTCAAGCGCCAAGGTATGGGCCATTTCAGTGCTGCCGGTCAGTGTCAAGCTGAGCGTGATGCTGTTGGACAGGGCCTCCTGGGTGCTGAGCTGCCATTGCAATTGGTGGCCATGCCAATGCCAGGGCAAACTCTGATGTTTGATGTCGTGGGCCTGCAGATCGCAGTCCCAGAGGTGTCCGTCATCCAGGGGACCTGGCGAGCCATGCAACTCGCTCAAGCGGCTGAGCAGATGGGCCACTTCAGCCAGTAAACCCGGATTGTGGATGGGCCGGGGACTGGCCAAGGCATCCCAGCAAATCACCCCGTGAGCGTCTTCGCTGGTGTCGAAATCCAGAAATTGGAGGGTCATGCTTGGCGTGTGGGGATAAAAGCTTATTGTCGCAGCGCGCACCCGCAGCCTATTGACTTGCCTTGGGGGCTAGAGCTTGATTTGGGATACAGGAAAACCCTTAAATGCTCGAAAAAATGGCAAAACAGCCATTTTTCAAGAAATTTTGTATACATTAACGCCCACTCTGACTCCTGTTTTTTTAATTCATGACCACCGCCCGAGTTCGATCACGTCGAGTGCTTGAGTTGCCCGAGGAGGGCGGCTCTCAAGCCGTCAAGGCGCAGCAGCGTTTGCGTGAATTGATTTTGTCCGGGCAATTGGAGGCCGCTGCGCGCATCACGGAGTTGACTCTTGTGGATTTGCTGGGCGTCTCGCGCACCCCCATTCGCACAGCGCTGCTGAAGCTTGAACAGGAAGGGCTGCTGCAGGCACTGCCCAGCGGCGGTTATGCGGTGCGCACCTTTTCCGAACGGGAAGTGGGCGATGCCATCGAGTTGCGCGGCACCCTAGAAGGCCTGGCGGCCCGGCTGGCGGCTGAAAGAGGTGTGCGTGCAAGCTTGCTCAAGGCGGCACGCCAATGTCTGGACGAAATTGACCTGGTGCTGCGCGATGCGGCGTTGGATGATGAAACTTTTTCTGCCTATGTGGCTCTGAATGGTCGCTTTCACAAACAGTTGTCAGAGATGGCCGACAGCGAGGTGTTGGCACGAGAGATTGAGCGCGCATCGAGTTTGCCTTTTGCCTCCGCTTCGGGGTTTGTCGGGGTGCATGCTCACCATGCTGGCGCGCGGGACATGCTGGTTGTGGCGCAGCATCAGCATCGGCAGGTGTTGCAGGCCATTGAACGGCGTGAAGCGGGTCGCGCCGAAGCCTTGATGCGCGAACATTCACGCATTGCTCAGCACAACATGCGACTGGCCAGGCAACACCCGACACTGGCCGGTACGCCCGGTGTGCAGCTCATTCGCAACGATTGACCTCTTTTTTCAACGTGAGCTTTCAACTTCAGGAGACATGCATGTCCAAACGGTTTTTCCTTCAAGCCATGGCCTGTGCGGCTGTCGCTGCCTGTGCCACAACAGCCATGGCGCAAGACAAATTCAAGATCGGTCTGATCTTGCCCATGACTGGCCCGTTCGCCTCCACCGGCAAACAGATTGAAGCCGCAGCGCGCCTCTACATGGCGCAAAACGGTGACACCGTGGCTGGCAAAAAAGTCGAGCTGATCGTGAAAGACGACACCAGTGCCCCTGACGTGACCAAGCGCATCGCGCAAGAGTTGGTCGTGAACGAAAAAGTCAGCGTGCTCGCTGGCTTTGGCCTGACCCCGCTGGCCCTGGCTACTGCGCCGATCGCCACGCAGTCCAAGACACCTTTGGTGGTCATGGCCGCTGCCACCTCCAGCATCACCGAGGCATCGCCTTTCATCATCCGAACCAGCTTCACGCTGCCGCAAGCGGCCGTGGCCATTGCCGACTGGGCGCCCAACAACGGCATCAAAAAAGTGGTGACCCTGGTGGCCGATTACGGCCCAGGCATCGATGCGGAAAAGTATTTCAAGGACCGCCTGCTGTTCAACGGCGGCCAGGTGCTCGACACTTTGCGCGTGCCCATGCGCAACCCCGACTTCGCACCGTTCCTGCAAAAAGTGCGTGACCTCAAACCGGACGCGGTCTATGTGTTCGTACCCTCCGGCATTGGCGCGCCTTTGATGAAGCAGTTCGCCGAGCGGGGCCTGGACAAAGCAGGCATCAAGTTGATCGGCACCGGTGACATCACCGATGACGACATCTTGAACGGCATGGGCGATGTGGCCAACGGCGTGGTCACTTCGCACCACTACTCGGCTTCGCACAACTCAGCCCTGAACAAGAAGTTCGTCGCGGCTTTTGAGAAGGCCAACAACGGCATGCGCCCCAACTTCATGGCCGTGGGCGGCTATGACGGCATGCGCGTGATCTACGAAGCGGCCAAGGCCACCAAGGGCGCAGGCGGCCAGGCCTTGCTGGACGCCATGAAAGGCCAGGTGTTTGAAAGCCCTCGTGGACCGATGTTCATCGACGCGCAAACCCGTGACGTGGTGCACAACATCTACATCCGCAAGGTGGAGAAAGTCAACGGCCAGCTCTACAACCAGGAGTTCTCGACCCTCAAGGATGTGAAAGACCCAGGCAAGAGCCGATAAGCGCACAGCAATGCTTGCTGTAGGCGCCATCGCTTGCAGGGCAAGCGCCTACAGGGCCGCGTTGTAGGAGCCAGCCCTGCTGGCGATGAGGGGTTGAACCATCGCTTGCAGGGCTCTCGCCTGCACGGGCCCCATCCTTGGCTGAATTTGAGAACCAGAAACGCATGACATGCTGACCATCCTTTTCGACGGCATCGCCTACGGCATGCTGCTTTTCATACTGGCCGTGGGCCTGTCCGTGACCATGGGCTTGATGAATTTCATCAACCTGGCGCACGGCGCGTTTGCCATGGCCGGGGGCTATTTGACGGTGGTGCTGATGCAGCGCTTTCAAGTGCCATTTCTCTTGTGCCTACCTTTGGCCTTTGCCGCCACGGCCTTGCTGGGCGCGGTGATGGAGCGCACGCTGTACCGCCACATGTACAAGAAGCCGCATTTGGACCAAGTCCTGTTTTCGATCGGCCTGGCTTTCATGTCGGTGGCCAGTGTGGATTATTTGATGGGCTCGCAGCAGCAGATCATGCAGTTGCCCGATTGGCTGCGGGGCCGCACCGAGTTGTGGGACGGCGCCTTGGGCATGGGCCACTACCGCCTGTTCATCATCGCCGTGTGCGCAGCGCTCACCGTGGGCTTGCAATTCATCTTGGCCAAAACCCGCTTTGGCAGCCGCTTGCGCGCCAGCGTGGACGATGCCCGCGTGGCCGCAGGCCTGGGCATTCGCGTGAATTTGATCTTTGCCGCCACCTTTGCCGTAGGCTCGGGCCTGGCCGGTTTGGGCGGGGCGCTGGGCGCTGAAGTGCTGGGCCTGGACCCGACCTTTCCGCTCAAGTTCATGGTGTATTTTTTGATCGTGGTGGCCGTGGGCGGCACCTCGTCGATCACCGGGCCGCTGTGGGCCGCGCTGCTGTTGGGCATGGCCGATGTGGCGGGCAAGTACTACATGCCCAAGCTCGGTTCCTTCATCGTGTATTCGCTGATGATCGCGATTTTGATCTGGCGTCCGCAAGGGCTGTTTGTGCGCAAGGGGGGTCGATGATATGAACAATCCTATGGACGCTCGTCAACAACTTTTGTCCTCCGCCCGCCTGCGCGGCTGGGAACCGCTGATTTGGCTGCTCGCCTTTGTCATGCCTTTCGCCTTTCCGGGCCATGCGCTGATCGTCAATGAGGTGGCCATCGTCGCCTTGTTCGCCGTGTCGCTGGACCTGGTGCTGGGCTACACCGGCATTGTGTCGCTGGGGCATGCGGCGTTTTTGGGCTTGGGCGCTTACGCCTCGGCTTTGTTTGCCAAGCATGTGATGCCCGACCCGCTGGTGGGTCTGCTGTTTGGCATGGGCTGCGCCACGCTCTTGGGCGCTTTGTGTTCACTCACCATCTTGCGCGGCACGGATTTGACGCGCCTGATGGTCACGCTGGGCATGGCGCTGATTTTGATGGAGCTGGCCAACAAGCTGGACTGGCTCACGGGTGGCTCGGACGGTTTGCAAGGCGTGATGATGGGCCCCGTGCTGGGCCGCTTTGAGTTTGACCTGTATGGGCAAACGGCGGCTTGGTATTCGCTCAGCGTGCTCTTGATTTTGTTTGCATTGGCCAGGCGCTGGGTGCATTCGCCCTGGGGGGCCACGCTCATGGCGGTGCGTGACAACCCGCTGCGCGCCATGGCGATTGGCATTCCGGTGCACAACCGGCTGGCTGTGGTCTACACCGTGGCCGCAGCTTTGGCCGGTGCGGCAGGCGCCTTGATGGCGCAGACCACGGGCTTTGCCTCGCTTGATGTGTTTGCTTTAGAGCGCTCGGCCGATGTGATGCTGATGCTGGTCATCGGCGGTGTGGGCTGGCTGTATGGCGGCGTGCTCGGCGCGGTGGTGTTCAAGCTCATGCACGACGTGATTTCGGGCATCACGCCGCAGTACTGGACCTTCTGGATTGGGCTGTTTTTGGTGGTGCTGGTGATGGTCGGGCGCGAGCGTTTGATTCGGCCTTGGCTGTGGTTCGGCCGCGCTTCCGATCAGAAAGGCGGTGCGCAATGAAGCAAGCTGTCATGAACCAGCCCATCGTGTTGAAGGCCCAGGGCTTGGTCAAACAATTCGGTGGCATCACCGCCACCGATAACGTGAACTTGGAGCTGCGCTTGGGCGCACGCCACGCGCTGATCGGCCCCAACGGCGCGGGCAAGACCACGCTCATCAATTTGTTCACTGGGGTGCTGCCGCCCACCTCGGGCCGCATTGAGTTGCTCGGTGTTGACATCAGCCAACTCGCACCGCACCAGCGTGTGCGGCGCGGCTTGGTGCGCACCTTCCAGATCAACCAACTGTTTGCCAGCATGACGCCTTTGCAAACCCTGGCCATGGTGGTTTCGCAGCAGCGCGGCCTGGGCGGGCGCTGGTGGCAAAAGTTGGGACAAGACGCTGCCGTGGTGGCGCGTTGCGAGCAATTGCTGGAGCTGTTTCGCCTGACCGAAGTGATGCACCAGCGCACCGAGCACCTGGCTTACGGCAAGCGCCGTTTGCTGGAGATGGCGATTGCGCTGGCCTGCGAGCCCAAGGTGCTGCTGCTCGATGAACCCGTGGCCGGAGTGCCTGCGGGCGAGCGCGAAGAACTGTTGCAGACCGTGGCGGCGCTGCCCGCCGAAGTGTCTGTGTTGCTGATCGAGCACGACATGGACCTGGTGTTTGAATTTGCCGACCGCATCACCGTGCTGGTCAACGGCGCGGTGCTGACCGAGGGCACGCCCGAAGCCATCGCCTCTGATCCACAAGTCAAGGCGGTGTACCTGGGACATGGCGAGGAGGTGACCCATGGCTGAGATGCATCGTGTAGGAGCGGCGCCCTCGCCGCGATGGACCGCACGCCATTGCCGCGAGGGCGCGGCTCCCAGAAAAGAGAACATCACATGAAAGAACTGTTGCAAGTTGAGCAGCTGAGCGCTGGTTACGGCGAAGCCGTGGTGCTGAACGACATCAGCTTCTCGCTGGGCGAGGGCGAAACCCTGGCGCTGCTGGGCCGCAACGGCACCGGCAAAACCACGTTGATGGACACCCTGGCCGGGGCCACGCGCCAGCATGGTGGGCAAATCTTTTTGGGAGGCCAGCCGCTGCACACCTTGCCTTCGCACGAGCGGGCGGCTGCGGGCATTGGCTGGGTGCCGCAAGAGCGCAACATTTTCAAATCGCTCACGGTGCACGAAAACCTGACGGCGGTGGCCCGGCCCGGGCGCAACCTGCACGGCAGCCGAGCTTGGACGCCTGAGCGCGTGTACGAGATGTTCCCACGCTTGGCTGAGCGCACAACCAACCTGGGCACCCAGCTGTCGGGTGGCGAGCAGCAGATGCTGGCCGTGGGTCGGGCGCTGGTGCTCAACCCGCGCTTGCTGCTGCTGGATGAGCCGCTCGAAGGCCTGGCACCGATCATTGTGGAAGAGCTGTTGCGCGCCATTGCCCGCATCACCCGCGAAGAGGGCCTGTCGGCCATCATCGTGGAGCAGCACCCGCAAGCGATTTTGCGCATCAGCCACCGCGCCGTGGTGCTGGACCACGGCAATGTGGTGCACGCCAGCGATGCCGACACGCTTCGCCAAAACCCCGAATTGTTGGACAGCTTGCTGGGCGTGGCCCGCAAGCTTTGAATTGAAGAGGAAGGACAAGATGTTCATTAAAAACACCTGGTACGTGGCCTGCTCGTTGGCCGATCTGAACGCCCTGGGCGACAAGCCGCTGGGCCGCACCATTTGCAACGAAAAAATGGCCTTCTTCAGAGGCCCGGACGGCAAGGTCGCTGCGGTTGAAGACTTCTGCCCGCACCGTGGTGCACCTTTGTCGCTGGGCAAGGTCTGCAAAGGCCATTTGCAATGCGGCTACCACGGCCTTGAAATGGGCGTGGATGGCAAAACGGTGCAGATGCCTGGCCAGCGCGTGCGCGGCTTTCCGGCCACCAAAGCGTTTGCCGTGGTCGAGCGTTATGGTTTTGTCTGGGTTTGGCCCGGCGACCCCTCCAAGGCCGATGAGTCGCAGATGCCTGTGTTCGAGTTTTTCGACAACCCCGCCTGGGCTTATGGCGGCGGGCTCTACCACGTCAAGGCCGATTACCGCCTGATGATCGACAACCTGATGGACCTGACGCACGAAACCTATGTGCACGCCAACAGCATTGGTCAGCCCGAGATCGACGAAACCCCTTGCGAAACCAAAGTCGAAGGTGACCAAGTCATCTTGCAGCGGCACATGGCAGGCATTCAAGCGCCACCGTTTTGGCAAATGGCCATGAGCGCCAACGGCCTGGACCCGCAGGCCAAGGTGGACCGTTGGCAGATCTGCCGCTTCACGCCGCCCAGCCACGTCATGATCGATGTGGGCGTGGCGCTGGCGGGCAAGGGCGGCTTTGATGCAGCGCCCGAGCACAAGGCCTACAGCGTGGTGGTGGACTTCATCACGCCCGAGACCGAAACCTCGCACTGGTACCACTGGGGAATGGCCCGCCAGTTCAAGCCGCATGACAGCGAGCTCACCGACAAAATTCGCACCGGGCAGGGCGGCATTTTTAACGAAGACATGGAGATGCTGCAATTGCAACAAGCCAACATCAGCAAGTGGCCCGAGCGCAAACTGCTCATGCTCAACATCGATTCGGGTGGCGTGCAGTCGCGCCGCATCATCGACCGCCTGCTGGCCGAAGAAAACAACACCGGAGTCACCGCATGAACACCCCCGATCTGAGCCAGACCCCGATTGCGGCCGATGGCACGTTTGAAGTGCAACTGCAAAAAAGTGGCCAGACCCTGCAAGTCACCAAAGACCAGTCCATCCTCAAAGTGCTGCAAGACGCAGGGCACGAGGTGCCGTTTTCTTGCTCGGAAGGCATTTGCGGCACTTGCCTGACCAAAGTGGTGGCCGGCACACCCGATCACTGGGACATGTTCCTCACCCCAGAGGAACAGGAAGCGGGCAATCAGATGCTGATCTGCTGCTCACGCAGCCAGACGGCGCGGCTGGTGCTGGATTTGTAAATCAAGACCGAAGGCGTCGCTGACCTGCCATTTGTTTTCACTGCCTTAGCCTGCGGTATTTCAATCCAGGCTATCAGTTAGTGCTCTCTTGGGACGCCATTGGACTGCTTTTGCCCGGACAATCCCTTGCAGCGTCTGGACGTGCCAGGCGCTCGCCAAGAGCTGATTGATCCATGAATTCCACCCTTCACATTCTGGGCATCACCGGCCCGATCTACCTGACCATCTTGCTGGGCTATGTGTTCACCCGCCAGGGCATTTTTGCCAAATCCGACATGCAGGTGTTTGGCAAGTTCACCCTAAACCTGGCCTTGCCGGCTTTGCTGTTCAATGCCTTGTCGCAGCGGCGGATTGGTGAAATCCTCAATGGCCATTACCTGTTGGCCTATGCATTGGGCTCTGCGCTGGTGGCATTGGGGGGAATGTTCTGGGCGCGCAAAGTCAAGCACCACAGCCTGAGCTACAGCAGCATGATGGCCATGGGCATGTCGTGTCCCAACAGCGGTTTTGTGGGTTACCCCATCATGCTCTTGACCCTGGGCCCGGTGGCCGGGGTGGCGCTGGCGCTGAACATGGTGGTTGAAAATCTGCTGATGATTCCTGTGTTGCTGGCAGTGGCCGATGCGCAAGGCGGCCCGTCTGGGCAGTGGAAGCAAGTGATTGTGCAAACACTCAAAAATCTGGCGAAGAACCCCATGATCTGGGGCATTGCGGGTGGCTTTGTGTTTTCGTGGTTTGACCTGGCGCTGGCTGCACCCCTGGCCCGCACGGTCAATTTGTTTGCGCAGGCCAGTATGGTTTTGTCACTGTTTGTGATCGGCGGTTCTTTGGTGGGCCTGAAGCTCGATGGAGTCAAGGGCACGGTCACGCAGATCACTTTGGGCAAATTGTTCTTGCACCCACTGTCGATGTTCCTGGTCCTGAGCTGGGTCGTACCGGTGGCCGATCCGGCATTGCGCACAGCGGCGTTGTTGTCGGGTGCCTTGCCCATGTTGGGCATCTTCACTATCTTGAATCAGCGCCATGGCCACGGCGCCATCAGCGCAGCGGCTTTGCTGCTCACCACGGTGGTGTCCTTTTTCACGCTCAGCGGTTTGCTGTGGGTGTTGCAGCACCACGCTTTTTGATTTGTCTCGTAGGTCGGAGCTTCAGCTGCGACATGGGCAGCCGCTGTGTGGATGTCGAGGCTGAAGCCGCCGACCTACGGCGTCAGCCATTCCTTGACCACCTCGTTGATCAGCGTCAAGGTGGCCTGTTGCGTGAGGGTGGTGGGGCGCAAGGAGCTGACGGCAGTGGTCAGCTGGATGGTCAAGGATGGGGCGGACACTTGCCGCACCGCAAATGCCGAGGGCCGCACTGAGCGCATGACCGCGTTGCGTGACAAGATCGCATAGCCCGCGCCGTCGGCCACCAAGTCCAGGATGGCGCTCACGCCGTCGATCTCCAGCGCAATCTGCGGGCGGCAGCCAATCGCGGCCATCTCAGACTCCACATGCATGCGGATCGCATTCGGCCGTGTGGGGATGACCAGGGGCAGGGCGGCCACGTCTTTCAAGGCGATGGGCGGTGGGGGCGGGTCTTCTTGGAGGCCCGGTGGGCGCGGTTGCACCAGCAGCAATTCTTCTTGCCCGAGCGGGGTGTGCTCGATGCCGGGCACCTGGCTGGGGTTGTAGAGCACGGCAATGTCGAGGCGGCCGTTTTGCAGGTTTTCTTGCATGGCGCTTGACAGGCCTTCGCTGATGGACAGCTGGGCTTCGGGCATGCGCTGCCTGAAAGCGCGGGTCAAAGGCACCGTCAGCACCCGCGCCACGCTGGGCGGCAGGCCCAAGGCCACGCGGCCCGATAAGCCGCTGCGCACCCGGCCGAGTTCTTCACGCGCCCGCTCGACCTGGTGCAGGATGCCCCGGCCATGCTCCAGCAGCAACTGTCCGGCCTGGGTGGGGGTGGCGCCACGGCCATTGCGCACCAGCAGGTTTTGCCGCAGCTCGACTTCGAGCAGGCGCACCTGGCGACTCAGCGCAGGTTGGGCGATGTTCAGTGCCTGTGCGGCGCGGGTGAAGCTGCCCAGCTCGGCCACCCGCACAAAGTATTCCAGCTGTTTGAGGTCCATCGGCCGCCTTTCTGTTGGCGTGATTTTGTCATAGCCATGGCTTGGTTATGCGAATTTGTTCTAGCTGGTAGATGTTGCGTGGGCTGGGCCAGAGCTGGGTCAGCCTGCACAATCAAGGTTTGAAATTTGCAGCTTGTCTTTTGTAGGTCGGCGGCTTCAGCCCCGACAAAGTGCACCGGTGAGGCATGTCGGGGCTAAAGCCACCGTCCTACAGAAAATGAGTCTCTGACCACTCTGTCGGGGCCCAAGCCATCGACCCCCGAGACACCTTCAACGCAGGAACCCGCCATGAGCCAAACCCAGCCCTTGATCATCGACGTGCACGGTCACTACACCACCGCCCCCAAGGCGCTGGAAGACTGGCGCAACCGCCAGATCGCCTGCATCAAGGACCCCAGTGTCAGCCCCAAAGTCTCCGAGCTGAAAATAAGCGACGACGAGTTGCGCGAAACGATTGAGACCAACCAGCTGGCCAAGATGAAAGAGCGCGGCTCAGACATCACCATCTTCAGCCCCCGCGCCAGCTTCATGGCCCACCACATTGGCGATTTCAACGTCTCGTCGACCTGGGCGGCGATCTGCAACGAACTGTGCTTCCGCGTGGCGCAACTCTTCCCCGACCACTTCGTGCCTGCGGCCATGCTGCCCCAGTCGCCCGGCGTGGACCCGGCCACCTGCATCCCCGAGCTGGTCAAGTGCGTGGAGCAGTACGGCAACGTCGGCATCAACCTGAACCCCGATCCATCGGGTGGTCACTGGACCTCGCCACCCTTGAGCGACAAGGCCTGGTACCCCATTTACGAAAAAATGGTCGAATACGACATCCCCGCGATGATCCATGTGAGCACCAGCTGCAACAGCTGCTTTCACACCACCGGCGCGCACTATCTGAATGCCGACACCACCGCCTTCATGCAGTGCCTGACCAGTGATTTGTTCAAAGACTTCCCGACGCTGAAGTTTTTGATCCCGCACGGCGGCGGCGCGGTGCCTTACCACTGGGGCCGTTTCCGGGGCTTGGCGCAAGAGCTGAAAAAGCCTTTGCTGTCCGAGCACCTGCTGAACAACATCTTCTTTGACACCTGTGTGTACCACCAGCCCGGCATTGATCTGCTGACCAAAGTGATCCCGGTCAAGAACATCTTGTTCGCCTCCGAGATGATCGGCGCGGTGCGCGGCATCGACCCCGAAACCTGCCACTACTACGACGACACCAAGCGTTATGTGCAAGCCACGGCCAACCTGAACGACGAAGAGCGTTACATGGTCTACGAAGGCAATGCCCGCCGCGTGTTCAAGCGTCTGGACGACCAGCTGACGGCCAAAGGCCACTGAATTTTTGTAGGAGCGACGCCCCCGTCGCGATGGCGTCCCACTGCACGATCCATCGCCGCGAGGGCGCGGCTCCTGCAAACCCAACCCCCCTATCAGGAGAAAACCATGTACGAACTCGGCGTTGTTTACCGCAACATCACCCGCGCGGACCGCGCAGCCACCGATGCCTTGGCCGCTTTGGGCTCGGCCACTGTGCACGAGGCCATGGGCCGCGTGGGCCTGATGAAGCCCTACATGCGCCCCATCTATGCAGGCGCGCAGGTGTCTGGCACAGCGGTGACGGTGCTTTTGCACCCCGGCGACAACTGGATGATGCACGTGGCCGCAGAACAGATTCAGCCCGGCGACATCGTGGTCGCGGCCATCACGGCTGAATGCACCGACGGCTACTTTGGCGATCTGCTGGCCACGTCCTTCATGGCCCGTGGCGCACGGGCGCTCATCATCGACGCCGGTGTGCGCGATGTGAAAGAGCTGACCCGAATGGGCTTTCCTGTCTGGAGCAAAGCCATCAGCAGCAAAGGCACCATCAAAGCGACCGTGGGCTCAGTGAACATCCCCGTGGTGTGCGCCGGCATGATCGTCCGCCCCGGTGACGCGATCGTGGCCGATGACGACGGCGTGGTCTGCGTGCCCCAAGCCCTGGCGGCCAAGACATTGGAAGCGGCGCAAGCGCGTGAAGCCAACGAAGGTGCCAAGCGCGAAAAACTGGCGCAAGGCGTGCTGGGCTTGGACATGTACAAGATGCGCGAGCCCTTGGCGGCTGCGGGCCTGAAGTACATCGACTGAACCCTTGACCACGGGCCATGCAAGGGCCCGTTGCCATCCTCACAGGAGACAAGACATGACGATTCGCAAACATTGGGCCTTCTGGCTCGGCACGCTGGGCTTGTGCGTTTCGGCATTGGCCCAAAACTACCCGAGTAAGCCCGTCAAGATCGTGGTGGGTTATGCCGCCGGGGGTGCGGTGGACGTGGTGGCACGCACCATCGGCCTAAGTCTGCAGACCAGTCTGGGTCAGGCCTTTGTGGTCGAGAACAAGCCAGGCGCGGGCACCAACATCGCCGTGAAGTCGGTCATCACCGCCGAGCCCGATGGCTACACCCTGATGATGGCGGCCAACGCACTGGCAGCCAATATGTCGCTGTACCAGCCGCAACCCTTTGATGCCGAAAAAGACCTGGTGGCCGTTTCGATGATCGGCCGTGTGCCGGTGGTGATCGCGGCCAATGCCAATGCGCCGTTTGCCAACGTCAAGCAACTCATCGAAGCCGCCAAAGGCAAGCCCAACAGCATCGCTTACGGCACGCCGGGCAATGGCTCCACACCGCACATGGCCATCGAGCTGTTTGCGCGGGCCGCAGGCATCGATTTGCAACACATCCCTTACCGTGGTGGCTCGCCTGCCATCACCGACACCATTGGCGGGCAAGTGCCGCTGGTGGCGGTCAATGCGCTGGAGGTCTTGCCCCATGTGAAGAGCGGCAAGCTCAAGGTGCTGGGCGTGCTCAGCGCCAACCGCAGCGCCAATTATCCGGATGTGCCCACCATGGCCGAGTCGGGCTTTCCCGGCTTTGAAGCGTCGGTCTGGTACGGTCTTGTGGCCCCCGCAGCCACCCCCAAACCCATCGTGGCCAAGCTGCATGCCGAAGTGCAAAAAGCCCTGCAGTCCAAGGAAGTGCGAGAACGCATGAACGCTGTGGGCGGCGAGGTGGTGCCCGGCAGCGCCGAGATGTTCACCCAACTGATCCGCTCCGAGCGCGTGCGCTACGACAAATTGGTGCGCGAAGCCAACATCAAACCCGATTGATCCCCAGAGTTCCTGAGAGAAGACCATGCAATTTGAAAAAACCCCCGGCTGGCTGGACTGGTACACCGGCCCAAGCCAACCCAAGTTCAAGGTGCCCGCTGGCGCGGTGGACGCCCACTGCCACGTGTTTGGCCCCGGTGCCGAGTTCCCTTATGCGCCCGAGCGCAAGTACACGCCTTGCGACGCGTCCAAGCACCAGCTGTATGCGCTGCGTGACCACCTGGGCTTTGCGCGCAATGTGGTGGTGCAGGCCACTTGCCACGGTGCCGACAACCGCGCCATGGTGGACGCTTTGGTCAACTCTAATGGCAAGGCGCGAGGTGTGGCCACCGTCAAGCGCAGCGTGACCGACCAGGAAATCCAGGCCATGCACGACGCCGGTGTGCGCGGTGTGCGCTTCAACTTCGTCAAGCGTCTGGTGGACTTCACGCCCAAAGACGAGCTGATGGAAATCGCCAGCCGCATCGCCCAATGGGGCTGGCATGTCGTGATTTATTTCGAGGCTGTCGATTTGCCTGAGCTGTGGGACTTCTTCACCGCACTGCCCACCACCGTGGTGGTGGACCACATGGGCCGCCCCGATGTGTCGCTGCCCGTGGACGACCCGCAGTTTGCGCTGTTCCAAAAGTTCATGCGCGAGCACCAAAACGTGTGGAGCAAAGTGTCTTGCCCTGAGCGTTTGTCGGTCACTGGCCCCAAGGCCTTGAACGGTGAGCAAAACGCCTACCAAGATGTGATCCCTTTTGCCAAGCGCATCGTCGAGGAGTTCCCCGATCGCGTGCTCTGGGGCACCGATTGGCCGCATCCCAACCTGAAAGACCACATGCCCGACGACGGCCTGCTGGTGGACTTCATCCCGCGCATCGCACCGACCGCCGAGCTGCAAAAGAAGCTGCTGGTGGACAATCCGATGCGCTTGTACTGGCCTGAAGAGGTTTAGCGTTGAGGGTGAACAAATCAACGCCCAACGCCCAACGCCCAACGCTCAACTCTCAATGCTCAACGCTTAACGCTTAACGCTTAACGGAAAACCAATATGGCTCTAGACAAACCCTACACAGACGTGCCCGGCACCATCATTTTTGACGCCGAGCAATCGCGCAAAGGCTACTGGATCAACCAGTTTTGCATGTCGCTCATGAAAGCAGAAAACCGCGAACGCTTCAAGGCCAACGAACGGGCCTATCTGGACGAGTGGCAGATGACCGAAGAGCAAAAGCAGGCCGTGCTGGCCCGCGATCTGAACTGGTGCATGCGCACCGGCGGCAACATTTACTTTCTCGCCAAAATCGGCGCGACCGACGGCAAGAGCTTTCAGCAAATGGCGGGCTCCATGACCGGCATGACCGAAGAGGAATACCGCAACATGATGATTGGCGGCGGCCGCAGCGTGGAAGGCAACCGCTACATCGGCGAAAACGGCGATGCCCAAGCGCAGAACCAACCGCAAGGCGCCGCAGGTAAAAAACCTTAATTGGGGTCAGATTCCAATTGATTTGAGAGAACAATACATGGCCAAAATCACCGCCTCCGTTTTCACCTCGCATGTGCCCGCCATTGGCGCGGCCATGGACCTGGGCAAAACACAAGAAGACTACTGGAAGCCCGTTTTCGCGGGCTACGACTTCTCCAAGCAATGGATGAAGGACAACAAGCCCGACGTCATCTTCTTGGTCTACAACGACCACGCCACGGCCTTCAGCCTGGACATGATTCCGACGTTTGCGATTGGCACTACCGCTCAATTTGCGCCTGCTGATGAGGGCTGGGGTCCACGTCCAGTGCCTGTGGTCAAAGGCCATCCCGAGCTGGCCAGCCACATCGCGCAGTCGGTCATTCAGCAGGACTTTGACCTGACCATCGTCAACAAGATGGACGTGGACCATGGCCTGACGGTGCCCCTGTCGCTGATGTGCGGCGAAAAAGACCCGGTCAAAGACGCCTGGCCTTGCCCGGTGATCCCGTTTGCGGTCAACGTGGTGCAGTACCCCGTGCCCAGCGGGCAGCGCTGCTTCAATCTGGGTCAGGCCATCCGCAAAGCGGTTGAGAGCTACGACGAAGACCTCAACGTGCACATCTGGGGCACAGGCGGCATGAGCCACCAGCTGCAGGGCGCGCGTGCGGGCCTGATCAACCGCGAGTGGGACAACGCCTGGCTCGACCAGCTGATCAACGACCCGGTGGCCTGCGCCCAAACCCCGCACATCGACTACGTGCGCGAAGCCGGCAGCGAAGGCATTGAGCTCGTCATGTGGTTGATTGCTCGTGGCGCGATGAGCGACATCAATGACGGCCTAGCCACCGGCCCCGCGCCTAAGCTGCGTCACCGCTTCTACCATGTGCCTGCCAGCAACACGGCGGTGGGCCACGTCATTCTGGAAAACAGTTGATCCCCTTTAGGAGCCAGTCCTGCTGGTGATGCGGTCGGTCAAGAACCACCATCATCGCTTGCAGACAAGCGCCTACAAACAACATTTATTGGAGAACACCATGAGCAAAACCATCAAAGTCGCCCTGGCGGGCGCAGGTGCCTTCGGCATCAAACACCTGGACGGCATCAAAAACATCGACGGCGTGGAAGTCGTCTCGCTGATTGGCCGCGAGTTCGCAAAAACCCAAGAAGTGGCCGACAAATACGGTATTGGCCATGTCACCACCGACTTGAACGAGTCCTTGGCATTGAAAGAAGTCGACGCCGTCATCTTGTGTACCCCCACCCAGATGCATGCCAGCCAGACCCTGGCATGCCTGAAGGCGGGCAAGCATGTGCAGGTCGAAATTCCGCTGTGCGATGTCTACAAAGAAGGCCAGGAAGTCCTGCGCGTTCAAAAGGAATCCGGCTTGGTGGCCATGGTGGGTCACACCCGCCGCTTCAACCCCAGCCACCAGTGGGTGAACAACAAAATCAAGGCCGGTGAGTTCAACATCCAGCAAATGGATGTGCAGACCTTTTTCTTCCGCCGTACCAACATGAACGCCCTGGGCCAGGCCCGCAGCTGGACCGACCACCTGCTGTGGCACCACGCTGCGCACACGGTGGACCTGTTTGCTTACCAGTGCGGCAGCCCCGTCGTCAAAGCCAACGCGGTGCAAGGCCCGATCCACCCCACGTTGGGCATCGCCATGGACATGAGCATCCAGCTCAAGGCCGCCAACGGCGCGATCTGCACGCTGAGCTTGTCTTTTAACAACGACGGCCCGCTGGGCACATTCTTCCGTTACATCGGCGACACCGGAACCTACATCGCTCGTTACGACGATTTGGTCAATGGCAAGGAAGAGGCCATTGACGTGTCCAAGGTGGCCGTGTCCATGAACGGCATCGAGCTGCAGGACCGCGAATTCTTCGCCGCCATCAAAGAAGGCCGTGAGCCCAACAGCTCGATCGCCCAAGTCTTGCCTTGCTACCAGGTCTTGCACGACCTGGAGCAGCAGCTCAACAGCTGATTGAAGATCATGACAGTGCAAGCTGAAAAGAACAGCTTGCGCGTGATGGGCCTGGCGGGCTTTGCCAGCATGGCCTCCATGCGCATGTGCGATCCGATGCTGGTGGTGCTGGGGCAGGAGTTCCAGGTCACCACGGGGGAGGCGTCGCTGGTGGTCTCGGCTTTTGCTGTGGCTTATGGCGTGTTGCAGCTGTTTTACGGTCCCTTGGGCGACCGTTTTGGCAAGCTGCGCGTGATCTCTTTGGCGGTGTTGGCTTGCGCGGTGTTCAGCGCCATCACCAGCTTGTCAGCCGACCTGACTTTGTTGGTGATCATGCGTGGCTTCATGGGGGCAGCGGCGGCGGGCATCATTCCGCTGTCCATGGCCTGGATCGGCGATCAGGTGGCCTATGACCGCAGGCAGGAGACCCTGGCCAAGCTGATGGGCTACACCGTCAGCGGCATGATGGTGGGCTTGTGGTTTGGCGGCTTTGCGGCCGAGCATCTGGGCTGGCGAATGGCTTTTGGCGTGGTGTCTGTCCTGTTTGGCACGGCGGCTTTCATGCTGTGGCGCAAGTTGCGCAGCATGCCCAAGGCACAGTCCGCTGAACAGACATCCAGCTTTGCGGCCTACTTTGCCAACACTTTCCAGATGCTGCGCATTGCGCGTGTGCGGCAGGTTTTGACCGTGACGGCCATTGAAGGCGCCTTGGTGTTTGGCGCGATGGCCTTCATTCCGACGCATTTGCACCAGCAGTTCGACATGAGCGTGGTGTATGCCGGTTCGGTGATGATGCTCTACGGTGTGGGCGGTTTGCTCTACAGCCAGATGGCCCGTCGTTGGTTGGCTTGGCTGGGCGGTGAGCGTGGCTTGGTTCGCACCGGTGCGTCTTTCATCGTGCTGGGCTTGCTGGTGCTGGCCTGGGCACATGAGCCGGTGCTGGGCATGCTGGGCTGCCTGGCCACCGGGTTTGGCTTTTACATGCTGCACAACACGCTGCAAGTTCAAGCCACCCAGATGGCCCCGGCCTCTCGCGGCACGGCGGTGACCTTGTTTGCCTGCCTCTTGTTCTTTGGCCAATCCAGCGGCGTGGTGGGCATGGCGCTCAGTGTGGACAGGGGCTGGCTGCCTTATGCCATGACAGGGGCTGCATTGGGCGTGGCGGTGTTGGGCTTGGCCGTGATCAGGCTGGTGGGCAAGCATTGAGTCGCAGCGACAGCAGCTGGATCGTGCATCGTCGGGGTCTTCGACCACCGACCTACGGGGAGACAGCGTGCCGCTTGATTTGTAGGTGTCCTGTAGGTCGGCACTCGCAGAGTCCGACATCTGCCTTATCTACCCACGCGCATGCGCATCAGAACGATCCCAGGCTCAGCAGGATGGCGAAGAGCTGGGTTGTGTTGATCAGGATCGCCGATTTGTGCATTTTCAAAAATTCTGGAATGGCGACGAGGTCATTGGCCTGGATCTGATCGCCCAGAAGGTCCATGCGGGTGATCAGATGCCTGCGAAGCAGCCAGGTCAGCAGTGCAATCGCGGCAGCGCCCAGCGCCAAACCGATTCGACCCGCAAGTGCATAGCTGATGGCGGTGGCCACAGCGGCAACGATGGCGATGCGGAAATAGGTGGTGTAGAAGGATCGGATGAAGCGCGAGTCCATTGGGTTGTCATGCTTGAGCACCAGCAGCGGCACCGAGCCCAATAAAAAATAAGCCGTGATGGCCAGCAGGACAACTGTGAAAAGCAGAGCGAAAGATTGCGGTCCCAGATGCATGAGTGGTCTCCAGTGCGGTCGGTTTTGCGCATCATACAAAGGTCGGTTCGGTCATGGTTTCAACACGGTTGACTCCGGGTCGCCCTGTGTAAATCATGCGCAGCGAAGCTGACAGTCCGGGCGGCTAAGATTCAAGCCTTGACGCAAGTGTTTCCGGATAGATTTCATGACAGACCGTTACGCCGTGATTGGCAACCCCATCGAGCAGAGCAAGTCGCCGCTCATCCACACCGCTTTTGCCCAGGTGACCGGGCAAGACATCGAATACACCAAGGTGCTGAGCCCTTTGGGCGAGTTTGCCCAGACGGTGGATGCTTTCCGTGCGGCCGGTGGCCGGGGCATGAATGTGACAGCACCTTTCAAGCTGGACGCCTTTGCCTACGCCACCGACCTGGCGCCCAGTGCGCAAATGGCGGGTGCCGTGAATGCGATGAAGTTTGAAGGCGGCAAGGTCTATGCCGAGAACTTCGACGGCGTGGGTCTGGTGCGCGATGTGGTGCACAACTTGGGCTGCCCGCTGCAAGGCCGCCGGGTTTTGATTTTGGGCGCCGGTGGGGCCACGCGTGGCGCTTTGCTGCCCATCCTGGCCCAGGGGCCTGCCGAGGTGGTGATCGTCAACCGCACGGTGGCCAAGGCCGAGGAGCTGGCCGAGTTGGCGCACAAGCATCAAAGTGGCAGCGTGCCGGTCAAGGGTGTGGGCTATGCCGATTTGGGGGCTCAGTCGTTTGACGTGGTGTTCAACGCCACTTCGGCCAGCCTCACGGCGCAATTGCCGCCGTTGCCATCTGCTGTGTTTGCGCCGGGCTGCCTGGCTTATGAATTGGCCTATGGAAAAGGCCTGACGCCTTTCCTGAAGCTGGCCAGCCAAGCAGGCGTCGCGCATTTGGCCGATGGTGTGGGCATGCTGGCTGAGCAAGCCGCCGAGGCGTTTGAGTGGTGGCGTGGCGTGCGTCCGGATACGAAAGCAGTGATTGAAAAACTCACTGTTCCACTGGTGTAACTAGATGACCCCAATCCTCATGAATCGCCGCGATGTGTTGAGCGTTGCCGCTGCCGCAACTTCTGCCCTCTGTCTGCCCGCCGCCAGAGCCCAGAACGCTTGGCCCAGCAAACCATTGCGCCTGGTGGTTCCTTTTGCCACTGGGGGCAGCTCCGAGATCGTGGCCCGAGCTGTGGCCGCTGAACTGAGCAAGACCTTGGGCCAGAGTGTGTTTGTGGAGAACAAGCCCGGTGCTGCTGGGAACATCGCCATGCAAGAGGTCGCGGGCAGCACCGATGAGCACACCCTGATCCTGGGTCACATCGGCACCTTGGCCGTCAATCCCTACATTTTTCCCAAGCTGCCTTACGACGTGACGCGTGACTTTGCACCCATCACCCTGGTGGCCAAAGTGCCCAGCCTGTATGTGGTCCATCCGGACTTGCCGGTGAAGAACCTCAAAGAGTTTGTGGCCTATGCCAAAGCCCGTCCCGGCCAGTTGAACTACGGCTCAGCGGGCAATGGCAGCGCCGGGCATCTGGCGTTTGAATACTTGAAGATGGCCACCGATACCTTTGTGCTGCATGTGCCGTATCGGGGCACGGGCCCCATGCTGACCGATTTGATGGCAGGGCGCTTGCAAGCGGCGTCGGTGGGAGCGCCTGCTTTGTTGCAGTTCATCAAGGCGGGCAGGCTGCGCTGCATTGCCACCGGCACGTCACAGCGCCTGCCCCAGTTGCCCGATGTGCCCACGGTGGCCGAACAGGGCTTCAAGGGTTTTGAGATGACACAGTGGTACGGCTTGCTGGCCCCCAGCAAATGGCCCAAATCCAGCATCGCCAAGCTGGAAGTGGAGTCCATGAAAGCAGTCCGCAGCCCTGTGGTGAAAGAAAAAATGGCCAACGAAACCGCATTGGCTGTCGGCAATTCCAGCGCTGAATTTGAGGCATTCATCAAGACAGAGCAAGCCCGCTGGAAAGCTGTGGTGGCCAGGGCTCAGATCAGGCCTGAGGGCATGGGGTGAGGGCATGAATAAGCCCTCTGCGCGCTGTGGCTGATGCCGCTTCAGACAGTAAAGTGCATCTTGTCCATGACTTTCAACTCTTTAGCGACCAGCGGCTGAAATGCCATCTGGTCGAGCACATCGCGTTGCAAGTTGATGCCTGGGGCGATTTCGAAGAGTTCGATGCCCGATGACGTGAGGCGAAAGCTGGCGCGTTCGGTGAGGTAAAGCACCTCTTGTTTTCGCACCAAGCCTTGCGGGCCGGAGAACGTGATCTGGTCGACTTTTTTGACCAGCTTTTTTACAGCGCCTTGCGCGACCACGCGCATCTGGCCATCACCGGTTTCGAGCTTGACGCCTTTGGCGGCCAGAGTGCCGCAGAACACCACTTTCTTCGCGTTTTGGGCGATATCAATGAAGCCGCCGGGGCCCACTGTGACGCCACCCAGGCGTGACACATTGACCGAACCTTCTTCGTCGAATTCGCCAAAACCCAAAAAGGCGATGTCCAGCCCGCCGCCGCCGTAAAAGTCGAACTGTGTGGCGGCGTCCAGCATGGCGGTGGCATTGCGGGCGTAACCAAACAGCACGCCGTCCATGAGCGTGCCGCCGTAGGTGCCGTGCTCGATGGTCTGGTAGATGCGGTGCTGTTCATTGCGCGCTGCGATCAGCTTGGCCACCGCGTCGGGCACGCCCACACCGTAGTTGATGACCGGGCGTGCCTTGTCGGTGTTGAAGAGTTCTTGGTACGCACGGCGCGCCACGGCCTGGCGTTCACTGAAGGCCTCTTGCGAGGCAGCCACTTCGCGTGCATGGTCTTGCGCTTCGCTGTGTGCACGCGCCGGGCCTGTCAGCTCGCCGCTGAAGGCGGGGTCGAAGGGGATGTCGTAGCTGGTGGACTGCTGCGGATCGACCACGATGGCGTCCACCCAGGCCGAGGGGATGCGGACTTCGCGTGCTTTGAGCGCCCCTTTCGGTAGGCGTTCTTTGACCTGCACGATGACTTTGCCACCGCTGTTGCGTGCTGCCAGGGACAGAGACTGGGCATCCAGGTTGGCCGCTT
Source organism: Limnohabitans sp. T6-5 (assembly GCF_003063315.1). Classification (GTDB taxonomy): domain Bacteria; phylum Pseudomonadota; class Gammaproteobacteria; order Burkholderiales; family Burkholderiaceae_C; genus Limnohabitans_A. Next base: position 318,569 of record NZ_NERV01000001.1, on the reverse strand, counting down.
CGTGCTCGAAGCTGATGTTGCCGTCTTCGTCGGCGCTGCTGGCGCGCACGATGGCGACATGGATGGGGAAGGGCTTATAGCGCAGCCATTCACGGTTGTCGATGGTGATGACTTCGGCCAAGTCGCCCTTGGCCGCATCGTTCATGCGCCCGCCGCCATGGCGCGGGTCGCACACGGTGCCCAGGCCCACATGGCTGATGAGGCCGGGGCGGCCTGCGCCGATTTCGCGCATGAGCTGGCTGCTCACGCCGGCGGGCAGGATGTAGGCTTCGATCTTGTTGGAAAGGGCCAGTTGCTGCATGGCCGGTGACCAGACCCAGTGCCCGCCGATGACGCGCTTGACCAGGCCTTCGTGCGCGAAGCAGTTCATGCCTTTGGTTTTTTTGTCGCCAATGCCCAGGGCGTGCATGAGGGTGAGGTTCTTCGGTGCATGCGTTCTCAGGAAGCGTTCTTGTACCGCTTCAAACAGGTGAGTGGCTTCCATCAAGCCGCCACCGCCGCCCATGAGCCCCACGGTGTCACCGTCTTGGATCAGTTGTGCCGCTTGGGTGGCGGTCATGAATTTGGTTTGCATTTTGGGTCTCTTTGACTGTTGTTCGTGTGCTGCCGCTTGCAATGCGGCGTGTCGTTGAAAAATTCAGCGGTTCACATCAAACAGCACAGCGCCTTTTTTCATTGCACTCTTGGCAATCACGCCACGGTGGATCTCACTGGTGCCGTCATAGATGCGGTAAATCCGTGCATCGCGGTAATAGCGCTCGATGGACAACTCCTTGCAAAAGCCCATGCCGCCAAATACCTGCACCGCACGGTCCACCACGCGGCCCAGGGTCTCAGCCGCGTGCACTTTGACCATGGCAATCTGCTCGCGTGCGTCCATGCCTTGGTCCAGCATCCAGGCCGCGTGGTAGACCATCCAGCGGGCGGCGTTGATCTCGATCACGCTGTCGGCGATCATCTGCTGCACCATCTGGAAATCGCCGATCTTGGTGCCGAACTGCTTGCGTTCATTGGACCAGTTCAGCATCAACTCGCACACATGCGTGGCCTTGCCCACGGCGCGGGCACCCACCTGCGCCAAGCGCACCACATTGAGCGCTCCCATGGCCAGCTTGAAACCCTGACCCGCTTCGCCCAGCAGGGCGGCGTCTTCGAGTTGAACGTTGTCAAAGAACAGCTCCAGATGCGGCGTGCCGCGCAGGCCCATCATCTTCTGGTCTTTGCCCACGGTGAAACCGGCCAAGCCTTTGTCCACCATGAACATCGAGATTTCTTTTTCGCCGGTTTTGGCTGACACCAAAAAGAAGTCGCTCCACTCGCCATCGCTGATGAAGTGCTTGGTGCCGTTGAGCACCCAGCCTTTGTCGTTTTTCTTGGCGTTGGTTTTGATGCCTGCCGCGTCCGAGCCTGCGCCCGATTCGGTGATGGTGATGGCGCAGGTGCGCTTGCCCGCTACTGCGGGTTTGAGCCAGCGCTCAATTTGCTCACCCTTGCAATGCAGCAGTGGCTCGTACACATTGCCAAAAGCGCGGCGGATCAGGATGTCGGTGGTGTGGCCGAACTGCTCTTCGCACAGGATGCGGTCCATGTTGGACAGGCCACCACCGCCCAGCTCTGCCGGCATGTTCATGCCGTACAAGCCCAGGGCCTTGGCTTTGTCGTGGATGGCTTGGGCTTTGCGGTTGTCGAGAAACCCTTTGTCCTCGATCTCGTGCTCAAGGGGCTGCAGTTCTTCGGCGATGAAACGGCGCACCGTTTCGATCATCATTTTTTGTTCGTCGTTGAGAGAAAAGTCCATGAGGTGCTCCGGATGTTTGAAAGATGTTGGCTTGTGAGTGGTTATTTGTAGGTCGGAGCTTCAGCTTCGACACAGTGCAGCACAGCAGCTTGTCGGGGCTAAAGCCGCCGACCTACAAGATCCGGCTTTTCAAGCACTGCTGAACCAACGTGCCCCAAAGAAGAAAGGCAGGCGGGAGAGTTTTTCAAAACGGCGGAACATGGCTCAGGCTTCCACAAAAGGGCGGCTCTTGGCCAGGCATTCGGCGGCCCAGTCCTGTACCGAGGTCTGGGCTTCGCGGCCAAAGTTCACCACCTCGACGCTGACTGGCAGGTCGGCGGGCAGGGCGTCAAACAGACCTTGCACATCGATGCTGCCGTCGCCAGGCAAGAGGCGCTCGCAGCGGGCAGTGTGGATCATTTCTTCGGTCGTGAAATTCAGACCCCCTTGGGCATCGCAAATTTGTGCGTAGTGCAGCAGTTCGCGCGGGATGGCGCGGATGTCGTCGAGCGTGGTGTTGGACCTGCCAAAGTGCAGCGCATCGACCAGGATGCCTGCGTTGTTGGGGCTACCCGCGTTCTGCACAATGCGCAGCGCCGATTTCGCGTCTTTCACGGCTGTCCATGGCATGAACTCCAGATCGGCTGTCATGCCAAAAGGCTTCATGACTTCGCACAGGCGGGCGTAGTTCTCGGTCAGGCGGGCTTCGTTGGCATCGTCACCGGCCACCAAAATGGCCTTGGCTTTCAGGGCCGCGCCAGCGTCGTACAGCGCATCCCAGGTGTGCGGGTCAAAACTTTCGCTGATGCGGATGATTTCCAGATCGAAAACGCCCACGCCGGTGTCACGCTGTGCCGCCAGGGTTTCGCGCAGGGCTTCAGGCTGGCCCAGCAGGTGCTGTTGTGGCGCGCCGGGGGCGTTGGGCCACAGGCGAAGGCCTACAAAGCTGTAGCCCGTTTGCGCGGCGACCTGGACGGCTTGTGCAGGCGGGCAGCGATGCGAGCTCAGGTAGGCGAGGGAGTAGATGCGTGTCATCGGTTTACTTCAGTGGCGACACCGCCGTGGGCATGGCCATCGTCGAGACCATGTTCGTCGTCAGGTGCGCTGGCCCGCCTTTGGGCGGCCAGATGCCTTGGGCCACGGCTTCGCCGCGGATCTGGCTGCGGGCGTTCAGGCTGTCGTAGGCCCAGATGTTGGTGAAACGCAGCGGGCCGTCGAGTGCCACCATGGCCACCACGCAAGGCGAGAGCTTGTCGCGGGCGGGCACGTACTGTTCCCACAGGTCGATGGTGGGCTGCACGCCGCCGGCCTTGATGCCGTAGGTGCGGATTTCGTAGACCGGGCCGCTGATGCCACTCTCAGCGCTGGGGCGCACGGGCTTCATCCAGGGGAAGCCTTTGTAGCTGTGTTGCTCCAGCGACTGGTAAATTTCGCCGCAGCCGAACGGACTGGCGCTTTGCTGGGTGCGCTCGCGTTCGGCCTGCAAAGCGTCCAATGTGGCAAAGCCGCGCAGCACGATCATCTGGTTGAGCACGCCAATGTCGGTGAACCAGCAGCCCAGCAATTCGCCTTGGGAATCAGGCGCAGTGGCAAAAGCCTGCACATGCGTGGCGGCTTGCCCTGCGGTGCCAAAGGGCAGGGTCATGGTGGCGAGTTCGTAGTACATGGTGTTGGCTTTCGAGGTGTCAGTTGAAATTGTCGTGATCGGGTATTCGCAGGTGGTCGCAGGGTCGCGACCTGCGGCGTGGTGCGCGGCGATGAAGCCAAAAGTCATGGCCGGGCCGAGTGTGATGCCGCCGGCCGGGTAGTGGCCGCCCATCATGCTGCTCAGATCATTGCCACCGGCATACAGGCCGGGAATAGCTTGGCCTTGGGCGTCGATGACTTGTGCGTGGTCGTTCACGCGCAGACCGGCGAAGGTGCCCAAGCTGCCCATGACGACTTTGACGGCATAAAACGGGCCGCGCTTGATGGGGCCCATGCAGGGGTTGCGCAGGCCGCGTCGGCTGGCGTTGATGGCGTCGCCCTGGATGCGGTTGTAGGGCGTTTCGCCTTTGCCAAAGTCGCGGTCCTTGCCGTCTTGCGCCAAGGCGTTGTAGCTCTGCACCGTGGCTTGCAGGGCTTGGGCGTCGATGCCGCAAGCCTCGCCCAACTCCAGCAGTGATTGACCGCGTTTCAGATAGCCGTTTTTCAGCCAAGGGCCGAGCGGCATGGGTGCGGGCTTGACCGCGCCCAGTCCGTAGTAGCGGATGAATGCGTGGTCACAAATCAGCCAGGCCTCAGGCTTGTGATCGGCGGGTGTCGCGGCCAGCAGGTCTTGCATGAAATCGTGGTATGAGTTGGCCTCGTTGGCAAAGCGCAAACCCTTGGATGTGACAGCGATCAGGCCGGGTTTGGCGCGTTCGATCAGGTGCGGGAAATGCGCCAAGCTGCCGTCCTGGCGGGGCACCAAGGACACGGGGGCCAATGCTGCCGCTTGCACCAAGTCGCTCGCCACCACGCCGCCTGCGGATTCGCCCAAGCGCAGGCCGTCGCCCGTGTTGCCCCGGTTGCCAGCCGACCAGTGCTCATGGCCCGTGGGGGCATGGGGCAGCAGTTGCTGTTTGCGCGCTGGGTCGTGTGGAAAGCCGCCGGTGGCCAGCACCACGCCGCAGCGGGCTTGGATGCTGACCTCGCCTTGCGGTGTTTGGATCACGGCACCCGTGACGCGGCCTTCGTTTTGCAGCAGCCGCACAGCCGGGCTGTTCACGCGAATGTCGACACCCAGATCATAGGCGGACTTAGCCAGCCCACCGATCAGCGCATTGCCATTGACCAGTCGCGTGCCCCGGCGGTGCACCAGCAGGTCACGCCCATGGCGCAGCAGCAGTTTGGCGACGTGCCAGAACGAGGCTGGCTTGTGCAGGGCGTTTAAAAAATGCCGCAGCTCAGCACCCGAGGCGATGCCCATGCCCCACAAGGTGGTCTCGTGAAGCGGGGGCTTGAGGTCGTGCAGGCGCTCGCCCAGTTGTCTGGCATCAAAAGGCGCCGCGCAAATCGAGCGGCCACCCAGGGCCGCGTCGATGGTGTGGCCATGAAAGTCGGGGATGGCGTTGCCATCGATGAACTGCAGCGCGGTGTGGCGACGAAAGAACTCGACCATGCGCGGGCCGTTCTTCAGAAAGGCGAGGGCGCGGGACTCGTCAAATTTTTCGCCCAATTCGCGGCGCAGGTAAGACAGCGGTTTTTCGATGCGCTCCAGCAGGCCCGAATCGACCGCCAGCGGATTGCGTGGCACCCACATCCAGCCGCCCGACCAGGCGGTGGTGCCACCGTATTGCGGGTCTTTCTCGACCACGATGACCTTCAGGCCCAGGTGCGCGGCGGTGACGGCGGCAGACAGTGCCCCGGCCCCAGAACCGACGACCAGCAAGTCGCAGGTGTTGTCAGGTGTGAAGTTCGAAGGCATGGGCAATCCGCTCGGCTCAGAGTGCGTAAATTGGCTTGCGCCCATCGGTGGGTGTTGCATTGCCGACCTCAGCGGTCAGGCTGAAAAATGGCGATGCACCGCTGGACGCGGCCAGCTGTTGCGCGATGCTGAGCAGCTCGGGCGCGAGGGCTTGCATTTTTTCAAGGTTGAAGCGCACGGTGGGGCCTGCAATTGTCAGCACGCCAAACGCGGGCTGACCCGCAAAGCGCACAGGTGCGGACATGGCCGACAGGCCAGCGGTATAAGTGTCGGTGGTCAGGCTGTAACCGCGCTCGCGGGTTTGGGTCACAGCCTCCATCACGGCTTGCAAGCTGGTGGGGGCGGCAGGGCCGAACTGTTCCGGCTGGCCCAGACCTTGTTTGGCCACCAAGGCCAGGGCCGCGTCATCGCTGAGCGTCGACAGCAAGGCCCAGCCCGAGGACGAGCAGGACAGGCGGGCATCGCTGCCCATGTCGGGGTCGTAACGCAGGCCTTGGCGTGCGCCTTGGGCGCGGGCCACCCAGGTCAGGCGCTCGCCGTCGACCACCGACAAGCGCACCAGCTCGCCCGAGACTTCGGCCAAGCGGTTGAGCAGGGGCTGGGCGATGTCGACGATGCCGCTGTTGCTGAGGTAACTCAGGCCCATGGACACCAGCTTGGTGGTCAGCAGGTAGTCGCCGTGGCCGCGTGTCTGACGCACATAGCCCAGGCGCACCAGATCGCTCAGCAGGCGGTGTGTGCCGCTGCGAGGAATGTCCAGCCGGTCGGCAATCGCGGCCAACTCCAGGCCTTCGCCGTGTTGCGATAGCAATTCGAGAATGCCCAGGGTTCTTTCGAGGACGCCGCTCATGAGTGTTCCTTCACGCTGTGAATGCCGGGCAGACTTGCCGCTGGCCCGTGTGCGCCGCGTGCAGCAGGGCCTGCGTGGCTTGCAGGGTGCGCCAGCCGTCCAGAGCCGAACAAATGGGCTGTTCGCGTTTTTCGGCCACCGCGCGGAAGTGGCGCAACTGTTGCACATACACGTCGATCTCGTGTACCCGGCTTTGCTCGCGCATCATTTCGCGGTGCCAGTGTCGCTCGCCCTCGTAGCGCCACAGCGCCAGATCGGGCAGCGACAGCGAGCCTTGTGTGCCCGACAAAAAATGCGATTGCACGTTCTGACGAGGGTACTGGCTTTGCTCGCCCGCACAAAAATCCCAGCACCAGGGCGAGACGGCGGTGTCCGAGACCGTCATCACAGCTTGTGTGCCACAAGCAAATTCAAACAAGGCTGAGCCGGTGTCTTCCACTTCAAAACCCCGCACCGCGCTGGACAGGCAGCCCTGCACCGCGCGCACTTCGCCGAGCAAAAACACCAGCATGTCGATGTCGTGGATCAGGTTGATCAGCACCGGCCCGCCACCGGCTTGGCGTCGCCAGGCCACATCAAAGTAAGCAGCGGGTTTGTAAAAGTTGGCCATCACGTTGGCGCTGAGCACCTGGCCCAAGCGTCCGTCCCTCACGATTTGGCAAGCCCTTTGCAAGATCGGGTTGTGGCGGCGGTGGTGGCCCACCAGCACGGGCACGCCGGTGTCTTTTTCGATCTGGATCAGGCGCTCGGCCGCGTGCAGCGTATCGGTCACCGGCTTTTCGATCAGCACCGCGATGCCATGCGCCATGCAGTTGGCCGCCACTTCCACATGCGTGGCGTTTGGGGTGGCGATCACCACGCCTTGGGGGTGGGTGGCGTCCAGCAAAGCGAGGTGGTTTTCAAACACAGTGATATTCCGCTCGGCGCACCACTGGCGACCGGCCAGGCTCGGCTCGGCCACCCCCACCAAAGCGAACTCGGGTGTTTTCAGGATGCGCTCGATGTGCGTCCGGCCTATTACGCCAGCGCCAATCACGGCCAGAGGGAACTTTTGCATGGGTCTTTGCAGTGGGGAAAGGGGTTTCGATGGCGCCAGTATATTGAATTTTGGAAATAAATTCAAAAATGGAATCTAATTCCGTTTTTATGTATCATCCCGGCCATGAACACCAACAAGCCTTTGAATCTGGACGGTGCTTCGCGCATCCATTTCATCGTGGGCGATCCGATTGCCCAGGTTAAATCGCCTGCGGGCGTGAGCCGGTCTTTTCAGGATGTGGGGCTGAACGCCTTGTGCATCCCGGCCCATGTGGCACCGGCCGATCTGGCCGCCTGGATGGCGGGCGTGTCCTTGTGCAAAAACGTGGACGGCATCATCGTGACGGTGCCGCACAAGTTCGCTTACTTTGATCTGTGCGCGACCACCTCGGACCGTGGCGCATTTTTGAAATCCATCAACACCTTGCGCCGCAATGCCGACGGCTCTTGGCATGGCGACATGTTTGATGGCCAAGCCTATGTGCAGGCTTTGGCTTTGAAAGGCCTCAAGCTGGCGGGCAAAAAAGCCTTGCTGGTGGGCGCAGGCGGAGCGGGCTCGGCCATTGCGTATTCACTGGCCACAGGCGGCTTGCGCGAACTGGCCATCCATGACGAAGACATTGCGCGCCGCGATACGTTGGTGCAGCGTCTGGCCGCGCTGGGTCAGTGCCGCGTGGTCGCAGGCAGCAGCGACCCGACAGGCTTTGACATCGCCATCAACGCCACACCGATGGGCATGAAAGAGGGCGATCCGCACCCGATCGATGCTTCGAAGTTCAAGCCGGACTTGTTTGTCGGTTGCGTGATCACCGCGCCCGCTGTGCCACAGATGATTGCCGCAGCCCGTGCATGGGGCTGCAACACCCTGACCGGGTCCGAGATGTTCGTCCAGGTCAAAGACCTGATGGTCGAATTTTTAATGGGGAAATGAGATGCAAGTTCTGAAGAACGGTCTGGAAGGCTTGAAAGACGGCGCCGAGTTTGACCTGGTGGTCATCGGTGCGGGCGGTGCGGGTTTGTCGGCGGCAGTGTTTGCCGCCATCGATGGCGCCAAAGTGCTGGTGGTTGAACGCACCGAATTTGTCGGCGGCACCACCGCCTGGTCGGCGGGCACCACCTGGGTGCCGGGCACACACCATGCTGCCAAGGTCAATCCAAGTGACACCCTTGCCAATGTGACGACTTATCTGAACCATGCCGTGGGCACACAAGCGCCTGCGGCTTTGCGTGACGCCTTCTTGAAGTACGGTGCTGAGGCGGTGGCCAAAATCGAAGCGCAGACCCCAGTGAGATTCCGTCCTTACCCCAAGCATCCGGACTACATCAGCGATTTGCCTGGCTCGACCTTGAATGGCCGTGCGCTGGAGCCCGTGCCTTTCGATGGCCGCTTGCTGGGCGAATTGTTCCCGCTGCTGCGCCCGCCAATCCCTGAATTCACGGTGCTCGGCGGCATGATGGTGGACCGCACCGACATCAACCATTTGCTGGCCATGACGAAGTCTTGGCCCTCGTTCAAGCATTCGGTCAGCATCCTGTGGCGGCATCTGCGCGATCGCCTGTCCCACGCCCGCGGCACCCGTTTGGTGATGGGCAACGCCTTGGTGGGCCACTTGCTGCATGCCTTGTCCAAGCAAGGCACGGCGACCTTGGCGCTCAAGACCTCGGTTGATGCACTGGAGCGCGACGACAAAGGCCGCGTGGTGGCCGTGCGTTTGAGCAGCGCCACCGGCAAGGCCCGCGTGCTGGCCAAGCATGGCGTGGTGCTGGCCAGTGGTGGCTTCAACCGCGACCCGGTTTTGCGCGCTGAAAAATTGCCCGGCATTCCCGCCGAGTGGTGCCCCGCTGCCCCCGGCCACACTGGCGAGGCGCAGGCTTTGGCACGCGGCTTGGGCGCCGTTGAAGGGCAGGGCGCACAAAGCCCCGCCTTCTGGGCACCGGTTTCCTTGCGCCAACGTGCCGACGGCAGCACGGCGGTGTTCCCGCACTTCGTGATGGACCGCGCCAAGCCAGGCATGATCACCGTCAACCAGGCCGGTGCGCGCTTTGTGAACGAGAGCACTTCTTACCACCTGTTTGCACTGGGCATGCAGGCGGCCCAGCAAGCCGTCCCCGCTTATTTGGTGGCCGATGCCAAAGCCCTGCGCCAATACGGCATGGGCATGGTGCGCCCCGGTGGCAAAGGCCTGGCGCCGTTTCTGACCGATGGCTACCTGACCGAAGGTGCCAGTCTGGATGCGTTGGCCCACAAGCTGGGCATCTCGGCCGAGGGCTTGGCCCAAGCGGTGGCTGATAACAACGCATTCGCCCAGACTGGCGTGGACACGCAGTTCCAGCGCGGTGTCACGGCCTACCAGCAAAACATCGGCGATACCGCAGCCGGTGGCCGCAACCCCAATTTGGGGGCGATGAGCGAAGGCCCTTACTACGCCGTCAAGCTCTACCCCGGCGACATTGGCGCGGCGCAAGGCCTACAGACCAATGAACACGCGCAGGTGCTCAATGCAAAGGGCCAGGCGATAGACGGTTTGTATGCCGTGGGCAATGACATGAATTCCATCATGGGCGGTGTGTACCCGGCCCCCGGTATCACGATTGGTCCCGGTTTGGTGTTCGCCCATGCGGCCGCTCGGCATGCTTTGGCGGGGTCGACGCTTCTCGGGTCTAACCCCTAATACGTTCGATCATCGAACGCATTGGCGCGATCATTGAACTATCAGCCTCGCCTGCTTGGCAAGGTTGTTGGAAATGCCCACTACATTCGCATCACCTTGCCCTGCATGGAAAAACGTTTTTCAACCCCCTGGCCGTGCAAGCTGGCCTGATTCCACCCACGAGGAGACCTCTGTGAAAGCTACCCTGAAAACCCTGGCCGTCTGCACCGCATTGGCCGTGTCTGGCTTGGCACAAGCCCAAGACATCAAGATCGCCAACATCGTTGAATTGTCGGGCCCCGGCACCACCGCCGGTACCGTGTTCAAGAACGGGGTGGAACTGGCCATCAAGGAAATCAACGCCTCCGGCGGCATCCTGGGCAAGAAAATCAGCTACACCACCGAAGATACCCAGACCAACCCTGGCGTGGCCAAGGGCTTGACCCAAAAGGCCGTGGACAACGACACCTTCGCCATCTTTGGCCCCGTGTACTCCGGCTCCATCATGGTCTCCATGGCCGAATCCAAGCGTGGCGAAACGCCTAACTTCACCGGTGGTGAAGCCGCTGCGATCACCGCACAAGGCAACCCTTATGTGTTCCGCACCGCCTTCGGTCAGAGCGTGTCTTTCCCCAAGTTGGCCAAGTTCATCACGTCCAAAGCCAAGACCTTGGCCATCGTCTATGTGAACAACGACTTCGGCAAAGGCGGTCGTGACACCTTGACCAAGCTGCTCGAAGGCACTTCGACCAAGGTCGTGGCCGACATCTCGACCGACGCTGGTCAGGTGGACTTCTCGGCCGCTGTGCTCAAAGCCAAGCAGACCGATGCCGATGCGATTTTTGTGTACACCAACGAAGAAGAGTCGGCCCGTGCCCTGCGCGAATTCCGCAAGCAAGGCGTGAAGAAAATGCTGATCGGCGAAACCACGCTGACAGGCCAGAAAGTGATCGAGCTGGCTGGCGAAGCCGCCAACGGCGCGCTGGCCCACGTGGGTCTGACGGTCGATGCCCCTCAGTTCAAGGCCTTCGGTGCCAAGTACAAGGCCGAATACAAGACCGAGTCGGACCACAACGGCATCAAGGGCTACACCGGCATGTACGTGCTCAAGGCCGCGATTGAAAAAGCCGGCAAGCTGGATCGCAAGGCCGTGGCTGCAGCCATCCGCAACAGCTGCTTCAACGTCAAGCAACACCCCGGCATCCTGATGGACGTGTGCTTTGACGACAAAGGCGATCTGGATCGCGAGAGCTTCCTGATCGAAGTCAAGAACGGTCACCCCGTGATCAACGCGACCTTGCCAGCACTGAACGCCAAGAAGTAATCCGCGTGGTTGAAAACAAAGCGGGCTCTATCGAGGCCCGCCTTTTTTCAGGCCAAGCGGGCTGCATCAGCCCGCGCAGGCGGCCTGTGTAATGCCTGCACCCCCAGTTTTCGGAGTTCATCCATGACCGACTTTTTACAACTCTTCTTCAGTGGCCTGGCCACCGGCAGCATTTATGCGCTGGCAGCTTTGGGCTTCACCTTGCTGTGGCAGGCGTCTGGCACCATCAACTTCGCGCAAGGCGAATTCGTGATGTTGCCCGCCTTCATGATGGTGATGCTGCTGGGCTCGGGCCTGTCGTTGTATTTCGCTTTCGCATTGACCATCGTGCTGTCGGTCGTGATTTTGGGCTGGATGTTCAAGCGCGGTCTGGTGGACCCTTTGTTCAAGTACGGCATGATGCCCATCGTCGTGGCCACTATTGGCCTGTCGATCGCCATGCGCAATGGCGTGCGCGCCGGTTACAGCGCTGAACCCCAACCTTTTCCGCAGGTGTTTCCGGACGTGATCTTTGACGTGATGGGCGTGACCTTTTCTGCCGGTGACGTGGGCACCTTCGTGTTCGCCATGGTGCTGGTGCTGGTGACGCAGGCCTTTTTGAACAAAACCGTCACGGGCCGCGCCATGCAGGCGGTGGCCCAAAACACCGAAAGCGCTTCGGTGTTGGGCATCAACGTGCCGCGCATGATTTTCTACACTTTCGCCATCAACGCGATCCTGGCGGCCGCTGCCGCCTTGCTGGTGACCCCCACGTATCTGGCCAAGTTCGACATGGGTGAGGGCTTGGGCAACAAGGCCTTCTTCGCCGCCATCATTGGCGGCTTCAACAACTCGCGCGGTGCGCTGGTGGGCGGCTTGCTGGTGGGTGTCTGTGAAAACCTCGCGGCAGCCTACATCTCGCCCGCTTACAAAGACGCGGTCGCCCTGGTCATCTTCATGGTCGTGATCTTGTTCAAGCCTCAGGGCCTGCTCGGCAAGAAAGAGGAGCGCAAAGTATGAAAAAGCTCAACCTGTTGCTGGCGGTGCTCGTTCTGGCCGCACTCATCATCGTGCCCGGTTTCCTCAAGAACTACGGCATCCACATGTTCACCACTTGGCTGGTGTTCATCATCGCCACCATGGGCCTGAACCTCACCGTGGGTTATGCCGGTCAAAAGTCGTTGGGTCATGCCGCTTTCTTTGGCATCGGGGCCTACACCGTGGCCATCATGCTCAAGGCGGGTTTCAGCTTTTGGCTGGGCTTGCCAGTGGCTGCGCTGATTTGCTTTTTTACCGGCCTGGCGCTCGGCTTTCCGGCACTGCGTGTGCAGACCATCTATCTGGCGTTTGCCACGTTGGGGTTCAACTCAGCCTTGTGGCTGGTGATGCGCAACGAAGAGTGGCTCACAGGCGGTACTTACGGCATCAACAACATCGCTCGCCCCAGCTTGGGCGGCATCAGCTTTGACGGCAACCTGGCTTATTACTATCTTGTGCTGTTTTTCACTATCGTGCTGGCGCTGCTGTTGTGGGGCCTGCTGCGCTCGCCCTGGGGCAAGGCCTTCACTGCGCTGCGTGACAACGCCATCCGTGCCGAAAGCCTGGGCATCGACACCCGAAGCTACACCTTGTTGAGCTTTGCCATTGGTGCTGTGTATGCGGGTGTGGCTGGTGGTTTGTATGCCTCGCAGGTGCAGTTCATTGACCCAGCATTGTTCACTGTGGGGGCGTCCATCATGATGTACTTGATGGTGGTGGTCGGTGGCCCGGGTTACTTCTTGGGTCCGATTCTGGGCTCGGCGGTCGGCGTGGTGTTACCTGAATGGTTGCGCTTTGCACAAGCCTGGTATTTGTTTGTCTTTGGTGCCGCTGTGGTGGTGCTCATGATCTGGCTGCCCGATGGCTTGCTCAGCATCCCCGACCGCATCAAGGCCCGCCGCCAATCACGCGCAGCTTCGGCCGCCCGCGCTGCTGCTGGCAAAGGAGTGAAAGCATGATCCAGCCCGTCCTCAAAGTCACCAACATGAAGAAAGCCTACGGCGCCATTCAGGCCGTGGGTGGGGTGTCCTTCGAAGTGCGCCCTGGCGAAATCTTTGGCGTGATCGGCCCGAACGGTTCGGGCAAGACCACCTTGTTCAACAGCATGCTGGGCCAGATCACCCCCGACGAGGGCAAGATCGAACTCAACGGCCAGGACGTGACCACACTCGGCCCGCTCGAATTGAACCGCCGTGGCGTTGGCCGTACATTTCAAACGCTTCAGGTGTTTGGCAAGATGAGCGTGCGCGACAATTTGATCGTGGCGGCGCAAGAACACCAAGGCAGCATGTTCAGTCGCATGTTTGCGCCCACCGATTCGGGTTTGGGTGCCAAGGCCGATGCGTTGATTGACCAATTTCGCATTCGCCATGTGGCCGATAAGAAGGCCGGTGAGCTGAGCTATGGCCAGCAAAAGCTGGTGGACATCGCCATGGCCTTCATGAGCGAGCCCGATCTGGTCTTGCTCGACGAGCCTTGCGCCGGTGTGAACCCTTCCCTCGTGGGCGGCATCAGCACTTTGCTCAAAGAACTGAACCAAACCCGAAGAGCCGACGGGAAGTCCAGCAGCTTTGTGGTGATCGAGCACAACATGGACTTCGTCATGGACCTGTGCCACCGCATCATGGTGATGGTCGAGGGCCAGGTGATGGCCATTGGCACACCCGAAGAAATCCGCGCCAACAAGCAGGTGCTCGACGCTTACTTGGGGAACTGACATGACCGCCACAACAACAGACACCTGCATCGAATTCGACGACGTGGTCGCGGGTTACAAGGATTTCATGATCCTGAACAACCTGTCTTTCAAAGTGCCCAAGGGCTCGATCACGCTGCTGATCGGCCCCAACGGCGCGGGCAAGTCCACCGTGCTCAAAACCCTGTTCGGTTTGCTCAAGCCCCGCCAGGGCAAGATCAAATTGAACGGCAAGGACATCACTGGCGCGACGCAAAAAGCGCTGCTGGCCGATGGCATCGCTTTTGTACCCCAAGGCCGCAACCTGTTTGGCCAGCTCAGCGTGTATGAAAACCTGGAGCTGGGCGGCATCACGCTGGGCATGAAGACCACGCACGAACGCATCCCGGAAGTGTTGGAGTTTTTCCCTCGTGTGAAAGAGCGCATCAACTCGCGTGCCTCGGCCCTGTCGGGCGGTGAGCAAAAGCAGCTGGAAATCGGCCGCGCCTTGCTGCTGCGGCCCAAGGTCTTGCTGATCGACGAGCCCTCGATTGGGCTGTCACCCATGGTGGTCCAAGACGTGTTCAAGCTGCTGCGCAAGTTGGCCGACCAGGGCACCACGGTGCTGATGGTGGAGCAAAACGTCAAGAGCGCGCTCAAGTACTCGGACAATGCCATCGCGCTGGAGTCGGGCCGTTTGGTGCTCTACAAATCGGCCGCAGAAATTCTGGCCGATCCGCAGATGGAGCGCCTGTTTTTGGGCGGTGCGCACACCACCACTGCCGCTACCGTTTGAACTTCAAAGCAGCGGGCGCAGGCTACGCGCCGCTTCCTGAAGGACTGGCAAGATCCGATTCAGGGCATGGTCGGTTTCTTCGCGGTTGATGGGCATGGTCAAGCTGATGGCGCCATGGACCACATTTTTCCGGTCGAGCAAGGGCACCGCGATGCCTCGAAAGTTCAGCTCCAGTTGCTGCTCGGAGACTGCCCAGCCCTGGTGCTTGAAAGCCATGAGTTTTTCGCGCAGCACTTGTTTGCTGGCCAGGGTGAAGGATGTGAATGAACGCAGTTCATGGACTTGTAACCACTCGTCCATGGCCGCTTCTTCGCCACAAGCCAGGATCACCATGCCCGCAGCCGTCACTTGTGCGGGCATGCGAGTGCCCGGCATGTAGCCGCTGGCGGTGTGCCGCTGCAGTCCGCTGCGCGCAATGAAAATCGTATCGTCGCCATCGAGAACGCCCAAATAGGCGATTTCTTCTGTGCCTGAGGTGATGCGCTGCAAAACCGGTTGAACCAGTCGGGGCAAGCGAGCGGATTCGATGTAGGCGTGGCCCAGTCGCAAGATGCGCGGCATCAACCAATAAAGCTTGCCGTCTGTGCCCACATAACCCAGATGCGCCAGCGTTTTAAGGTAACGCCTTGCAGCAGTCCGGGTCATGCCACAACGTGCCCCCATTTCAGTGGCCGTCAGTCGAGGGTGTGCCGCATCAAAGGCTTCGATGAGGTGCAGGCCTTTTTCAAGGCCTGCGATCCAGTCGTGGGGGGCGAGCGCGCCTTCTGCCGCGGGCATGGTTCATCAGCCCGCTTGACGTTTGACCAGCCGATCAATCAGCTCAGGCACCAGTCCATTCGGGTCGCCTTCTTTGCAAGCGGTTTCCAGCGTGTTTTTGACGGCTTGTGCGACGGTGTGGTCGGCATGGGAGTCGATGGCCATCTGGTTGTAGTAGCTGAGGTCTTTGAGCGCATTGCTCATGGAAAAGCGCAGGCCGGAGGTGTCACCTGTGGCCAGTGTGGGCTTGAGGCGGTCGAGCGCCGCGCCCCAGCCGCCGCCCTTGGACAGCACTTCCACAAAGGTCTGCGCGTTCACGCCCGACAACTGCGCACACGCTGCGGCTTCGGCCAGCAAGGTCACAGTGCCCAGCGAAACGTAGTTGTGCAAGAGCTTCATGCGGTGGCCCGAGCCGATCGGGCCGGTGTGCACGATGTTTTCGGCAAAGCAGGCCAGGATGGGTTTGCAGGTTTCAAACAGGGCGGCATCGCCACCCACCAGCAAGTTCAATCGGCCCTCGGCGGCTTCCTTGGGGGTGCGCGTCATGGGCGAGTCCAGAAACTGACCGCCCTGGGCGATGACCATGGCCGCGACCTTTTCAGTGGAGGCGGGCACGGCCGTTGAGCAGTCGATGACGATGGTGCCCGGGCGCATGCCCTTGAGTACGCCGTCTTCGCCCAGTAGCACCGCCTCGACCTGCGGCGTGCCTGTCACGCACAGGATGATCACATCCGATTGCGCCGCGAGGGCCTGTGGGGTGGTGCAGGTGCGTGCGCCTGCAGCCAGCAGGGCGTTCAACGGCTGGTTGCCGGGGTGTTCCAGCACCATCAGGCTTTGCCCGTGCTTGAGCAAATTGCTCGCGATGCCGTGGCCCATCATGCCAATGCCGATCATGCCGATTATTTTCATACGTGCTCCGATGAGTAAGGGTGCAAGTATGGAATGTAACAAGCGCAAGCCCTGTCACCTCTGACGCTTCGGGCGTTGCGCTCTTCAATGCTTCACATCTGGGCCAGCAAGCCGCCATCAATGGCCAGCGTCTGGCCATTCACATACCCCGCTGCGGGGGACACCAGAAACAAAACCACAGGGGCAATGTCTTCCGGTGTGGCCCAACGCGCTTGCGGAACCTCTTGACGCAAGAAATCCTCAAAACCTTCGCGCTGCTGCAGACCCGCTGTGAATTCCGTACGCACAAATCCGGGCGCAATCGCATTGGCCGTGATGCCACTGGCGCCGTACTCCACCGCGATCGCGCGGGCCATGGCTCCCAAGGCCGCCTTGGCCGTGGAATAAGCGCCAATGAGCGGCATGGTGGACTGGCCCGAGACCGACGAGGTCATGACGACCCGGCCAAAACCCCGTGCGCACATGCCGGGCAAAAACACCCGAGAGCAGTTGAACGCACCGCCCACATGCACGTCCTGGATTTTTTGCCATTCTTCCCGGCTCATCTCCACCAGGGCTTTGCGATTTTGGTTGCCGGCATTGCTCACCAGGATGTCGACCGACCAGCCCCCCGTGTCCAGCGCTTGTCCGGCAGCTTGAACAGCGGCCATGTCGGCGACATCAAAACAGGCTGCACGCGCCTCAATGCCTTGTGCTTGCAGGCTGTGCACGGCATTGGCTGAAGCTTGCGGGTGCAGATCATTGATCAGCACCCGCGCCCCAGCGTGCCCCAGTGCCGTGGCGATGGCCAAGCCAATGCCTCTGGCCGAGCCGGTGACCAAAGCAGTGCGGCCTTGCAGACCAAAGGATTGCGAGAGATAGGTCGGATTCATGTCAATTTTTCACAGGTGGTTGGCCGGGGCGCCCCGGGATCATGGTCAGCATGTGGTCGGCCACGCCGCCATCGACCACGAGGTTTTGACCATTGACGTAGCTTGCATGGGCGCTGATCAGGTAATGCACGGCTTGCCCAATGTCATCGGGCCGACCGATGCGCCCCATGGGCACCAGGGCTTCGCGCCGCGCTTTGGTGTCGGCATCTTGGTAGACCGCTTCGGTCAGAGGGGTTCGGACCATGCCCGGGCACACCGTGTTGGTTCGTATGCCTTCTGGTCCCCACTCTTGTGCCAGCTGTCGGCACAGCATGATGAGCGCGGCTTTGGCCGGTGAATAAGCACCATAACCCGGATGCGGATGCAAGCCCGACATGGAAGCGATGGCCGTGATGCTGCCGCGTGTGCGTTTGAGTGAGAGGTAAGCTGCTTGTGCCATCAGGAACACCGAGCGGGTGTTCAGGTTGAAGGTCAAGTCCCATTGCTCCACCGACAGTTCGGCCAGCTTGCCTGGGCCTGATGCACCCGCCACGCAGACCAAGGCGTCCAGATCGCCATGGCCAGTCAGCGCCTCTTGCACCATGCGCCGTGCATCTTCGGGGCGGGTCACGTCGCCCACCACGCCTTGCGCTTGAACGCCCATGTCACCCAGTGCCTGAATCACGGCCGCCAGGCGCTCGCCGTTTTGCGTGCTGGCCACCGTCAGCTTCAGTTCTTGCGTCGCTTGCGAGGCCAGCACCTCGCAGATGCCTTGGCCAATGCCTCCGGTCGCGCCGGTCACCAAAATATGCATGCTTGATCTCCCGTAAAAAAGCCGCCTGGCGATGAAGCACAGGCGGCTTGTTCTTCACATCACCCTGGCTTCACATCTTGCACAGTGGCGATGGTGCGGGAACGATGGACGCGGGGAAGGTTTGCTCGACCACAGGGCGCAACACACCGTCGACCACTTTGGCACGGCCCACGTAGTTGGGCAGCACCAGTTGGTTGTCGGCCGCACGCATGGTCACGTTGCCGTAGATGGTGTCCAGTTGGGCGCCACGCAAGGCCTTGCTGACCTCTTCAGGTTTGTTGCTCTTGGCCAGCTTGACGCCTTCCAGCATGACCTGTGCACCGTTGTAGGCCTGACCTTCGTTGTCGGTGGGCAGGCGGTTGAACTTGGCCTTCCAGGCGGCCACAAAAGCCTTGCTCTTGGGCGTGTCGATGTCGGGCGTGTAGCCGGTCGTGCCGGGCGTGCCTTCCAGGGCCTTGCCGGTCGCATTGATCATGAAGTTCAAGATCAGAGAGTGACCGATCAAAGGTGTCTTGGGGATCAGGCCAAATTCTTCGGCTTGCTTGACGAAGGCAATGGCATCACGACCGATTTCAGCCACCCAAATGCCATCCACGTTGGCGGCCTTGAGCTGCGCAATGTAGGGCGAGAAGTCCTTGGTGCCCATGGGCACATACAGGCTCAGCGGAACGCTTTTGCCAGAAGCCTCGGCGGCTTTTTTGAACGACTCGCCAGAATCGCGACCCCAGACATAGTCGGCAGCGATTACGGCAAATTTGTTGCCCTTGATGTTCTTGGCCCAAGCGTTGATCATCGCGATGTCCATCGCGTCGGAGTGGTTGGTGCGAAAGCTCCGTGGCTTGCAAGTGTCACCGGTCAACTTGTCAGACTTGCTGGCCACCACAAAGTAAGCGGCATCCCAACGGTCCAGGTTCTGGGCAATGGCCAGAGAGATGGAGGAGGGGATCGCACCGATCAAGAGGTTGTAGCCTTCTCGGGCGAGTTTTTCGGCTTCGCGACGACCTGCATCCGGCGTGCCTTCGTCGTCGGCTTCCTTCACTTCGATTTTGCGACCGTCCACGCCCCCTTTGGCGTTGGCTTCGTCGATGGCGAACTTGATGGCGCGCATGACCTCTTCACCCTGTTGAGCAAAAACGCCCGATTTGGACGACACCAGGCCGACCTTCACCGGTTCTTTGCCTTGTGCCATAACCGCCATGGGCAGCGCAGCCATCAGGGCCGCAGCGACGAGTGAACGCTGGATGGTTTTCAGTTTGAACATGCTTGTCTCCTTTTGTGGGAATTTGCCGGAAACCGTCCGGACATCGGTTGGGGAAAATGGGACGCTCAGACCATGACGTGGTTTTCAAGTGCATGCAGACCATCACGGGAATTGACGACTTCGCCCTGCGCGACGATGGCGCCCTTGGCCATGGCCAGGTATCGCCGAGCCACACGCACGACCAGACTCATGTTTTGTTCAATCAACAAAAGCGCCGTGCCTTGGTCAGCCACCTGGTTGAAGATGACGGCCAGCTGGTCCACGATCACAGGGGCCAGCCCTTCGGTCGGCTCGTCCAGCAAGATCAAGGCTGGATTGGCCATCAGTGCACGCCCGACCGCCAACATCTGTTGTTGGCCGCCCGACAGCGCCGTGCCGGGTGTGTGGGCGCGCTCTTGCAGGATCGGGAAAATTTTGTAGATTTCGGACACTGACCATGGCCCCTTGCGGCCCACGGCGGCGCCCAGGATCAGGTTTTCTTCCACCGTCAGGTTGGCCACAATGCGCCGACCTTGCGGCACCACCGCTATGCCATGCTGCGCCGCCATGTAGGCGCGCAGCTTGGTGTGCTCTTTGCCACCAAAAGCCACATGCCCATCTTGCAGACTGGCCAGCCCCAGGATGGTGTTGACCACCGTGGTCTTGCCCACCCCGTTGCGCCCGATGAGGGCCACCCGCTCACCCGGGTTCACATGCAGGTCCAGGCCGTGCAGGATGTGCGCCGCACCGTAGTAGGCGTGGACGTTTTTCAGACTCAACAAGGCGCTCATGCTGCGCTCCCCAAATAAGCTTCACGGACACGTGGATTGGCGCGCACTTCAGCTGGCGCCCCGCTGGCAATCACACGGCCCAACTCAAACACCGTCACCACATCGGAGATGCCAAACACCACATCCATGTCGTGCTCCACCAGCAAGACCGACACGTCCCAGCTGGAGGTGAGTTTTTTCAAGTGCTGCGCCAGATCCAGAGATTCCTTGACCGACAAACCCGCCATGGGCTCGTCCAGCAGCAGCACAGTGGGCCGCCCCACCAAAGCCAGGCCCAGATCCAGACGGCGCTGTTCGCCGTAGCCGAGATCTTCGGCCGCCGAATCCTTGAGTGACCACAAATCCAACTCTTTGAGCACGGCTTCGGCGTCGGCAGCGGAATCTTTGACGCCCATCTTGTGTGAGGCCAGTTCAATTTGGCGGTACACCGTCATTTGGCCAAAGATGCTGGTGCGTTGAAAGCTGCGTGACAAGCCGCGCATGCGCCTCTCCACCACGCCAAGCGCTGAAACGTCTTGCCCCAGCAAACTGACTTTGCCCCGTGTGAGCTTGCGCCTGCCGGTGATCGCGTCGATCACGGTGGATTTGCCTGCGCCATTGGGGCCAATCAGGCCTCGGATTTGGCCTTTTTCAAGCGTGAGGGCCACGCCATCGACCGCCTTGACGCCACCATAGTGGATGGCCACGTCGTCTGCTTGCAATACGTAATTTGTCATGCTGTTCTCCCGCTCAGTGCCCGCCGACCTTGATCGAGGGCTTCTTGCCCAGGACCCAGCGGTCAAACAATCCCGCCACACCTGTGGGCGAGAACACGATGACCGTGATCAGGGCCATGCCGAAAATCGTCATCCAGTGCGTGGCGTGTTCACCCAAAATGTCTTTGAACATGAAATAAACCACGGCACCGACGGCTGGCCCCCACAGCGCCTTGAAGCCGCCCACAACCACCATCATCAAAGCCACACCCGACAGGCTCCAGTGCATGCTTTCAGGGGAGACAAAGCCGGTGTTCATGGCCGAGAGCACACCCGCCACCGAGGTCACCAAGGCGGACAGCGCATACACCGCTGCACGGGGCAGCAAGGTGGTGATGCCGATGAAGCGGGCGCGCTCTTCGTTGTCGCGCACCGCCTCGGTGATGCCGCCAAAGCGGGTTCGCATCAGCCATGCCAAGAGGAACATCACCACCACCAACGTGCTCCAGCAGACCAGGAACATCGTGGCGGGTTTGAGCATTTGCGACATCGGAAAACCAAACAGACGCGAAGGCCAATCGATGTTCATGCCGTCAGCGCCGCCGGTCAGGCCACGTGCGCGTGATGCCGTCAGGAAAAACATCTGACCGATGGCCAGTGTCAACATGCCAAAGGCCACGCCCGGCACCCGCACGATCACCAGCCCGATCAGGAAGGCCGCCGCCGTGACGGCCAGCAAGGTCACCACAATGGCCAGTTCGGCCGACATGAGCTGCAGCTGCAGCAAGATGCCGATCAGGTAACTGGCCCCGCCGAAGAACAAGGCGTGGCCAAAGCTGACCATGCCGTTTTGCTTGAGCAAAACGCCCACACCCAGCGCAAACACCGCGTAAATGATGGACTGCGTGAGCAGCGACAGCAGCGTGCTCGATGACACACCGAAGGCCACCACGGCCCCCATGGCCAGCGCTGCAAGGGCACCCAGGGAAGATTTTTTCAAACTCATGCTCATCAACTCCTCTTGATCAAGTGCGGCTGCCGGCAAAACCGGAGGGTTTCCAGATCAGGATGCCGATCATGAACACGAAGGGCAGCAGCACCGCGGCATCGGGCAGGTAGACCGCGCCAATGGCCTGCACCATGCCCAACACCAAGGCCGCGATGAACGCGCCAGCCAAAGAGCCCAGGCCGCCGATCACCACCACGACAAAGGAGTCGATGATCACGTCAGAACTCATGGCCGGAGACAAGGACAGGAAGGGCGCGGCCACCACACCGGCCAGACCCGCCAACGCCGTGCCCAGGCCCACCACGCCTGCGCTCAGAAAATCGGTGTTCACGCCTTGCATGGAGGTGGTCACGGGGTCGGTGCTGGCGGCACGGACAAACAAACCCACCTTGGAAAAGCGCAGCCACAGGCTCAGGCCCAGCGCCACCAGCAACCCGATCACGATCACAGACAAGCGGTAGGCCGGTACAGGCGTGCCAAACAAGTCGACGCTGAAGGCCAGGGCTTCAGGGACCGGCACGGACAGGTTGCTTTTGCCCCAAGTGGTTTGCACCAGATCCTCAATCACGAGCAGCAGACCGAAAGTGACGAGCACCACCGTGAGCGGGTCGCGGTCTTGGAGCAGGCGAAAGCCATAGCGGTCCAGCAAGACGCCGAACAAGGCCATGATGGCCGGTGCCGCGATCAAAGCCACCCAGAAATTGCTGTGCAACGAAATCGAATAGCCCAGGTAAGCGCCCAGCATGTACAGCGAGCCATGGGCAAAGTTCACCACCCGGCGCAGGCCATAGATGAGGGCCAGGCCCGAGCACATCACGATGAGCAATGCGCCGTAGACCAGGCCGTTGAATAAATTGATCGTCAACATCTGGGTTGTCTCCTTTTTTTAATCTTCTTCAATCGGGCCCAGCGCCGCCTCGGGCGCACCCAAGGCGGTCCAGCCACCGTCCACTGGCAACACAGCGCCCGTGATGTAGCTGGCAAGGGGTGAGGCCAAAAAGGCGATCACCTGGGCAATTTCTTCGGGCGCAGCCATGCGTCCCATGGGGGTTCGGCGGGCAATCGCCTGGGCATCGATGGCACCGCGCTCGACCAGGCTGGCCACCAAGGCGGTCTTCACATAACCGGGCGCCACAGCGTTCACGCGGATGCCACGGCGCGCCCATTCGCTGGCCAGTGCCCGGGTCATGCCGAGCACACCGGCCTTGGCCGCGCAGTAAGCGTTGCGACCGGGAATGCCGCCAAAGCTGGCGATGGAGCCGATGTTCACGATGGCGCCCCGGTTGCCGTGGGCATCACGGGCTTGCTGGGTCATCTGCGCAATCACTTGTTGCGACATGAGAAAGGCTCCCCGCAAATGCACAGCCAACACTTTGTCAAACGCGGCGATGTCTTGCTGTAGAGTCGGTGCGGTCTGATCGGCGATCCCGGCGTTGTTCACCAGTCCATCGATGCGGCCATGGCGCGCCACCACATCGGTCACCCGCGCTTGCACCGCGTCCGCATCGGTCACATCACAAGCCCAACCCGAGTGCTGAGCACCCAGGGCCTGCGCACGTTCAGTCGCGAGCGCACCGTTCAGATCGAACAAGGCCACAATCCATCCCGCATGGGCGAGCTGCTGTGCCGTGGCCCAGCCAATGCCCTCGGCCGCGCCGGTGACGATGGCCACAGGTGCACCATTCATGCTGCGCTCCATACCGGTTTGGTGAGCCGGCTCATTTCAGGCCCCCGCCTTGTCGGCGATGTGGTTGGCCGTCACATAGGCAAACACCATGTTGGGGCCATGGGTGATGCCAGCGGCCGGGTAGTTACCACCCATGATGCTGGCCCGGTCGTTGCCGACGGCGTACAAACCAGGGATGACCGAGCCATCGCTTTTCTTGACCTCACCCACCACGCTGGTCTGGATGCCATCGAAGCTGCCGAGGTCGCCCATCAACAGTTTGACCGCATAGAACGGACCTTTTTCAACCGGTGCCACACAGGGGTTGGGCTGGTGGTTGGGGTCGGCCAGGTAGCGGTTGAAGGCGGTGGTGCCACGGGCGTGTTGTTCGTCCACACCTTTGACAGCACCGGTGTTGTATTCGCGCACGGTGGCTTCCAGGCCGGCCGCATCGATGCCGGTGACCTGGGCCAGATCGGCCAAGGTCTTGCCTTCAAAGAGGTAACCATTGCGGATGTATTTGCCAAAGGGCATCGGCGCGGGTTTGACGAAGCCCAGCCCGTATTTGCCCAAGGTGGTCTTGTCACAGACCAGCCACATCACGGTTTCTTTTTGACCTTTGCAGGCTTCGATCATGGCCACGCCCACATCGTGGTACGAGTTCGATTCATTCGTGAAGCGCTTGCCGTTGCGCAGAACGCCAATCACACCGGGCTTGTAACGGTCCAATAAATGGGGAAACACACCAAATTCGCCGTTGCCAAATGGCACTTTGGACACGGGCATCCAGGCGGCTGCATCTTTGAAGCGCAAGTCCACATCGGCGCCTGCAGTCTCGGCCATGCGCACGCCATCACCGGTGTTGGTTTCGGGGGTAGGGGAGAGGTGTTCCCCGCCACTTTGCAGGTGCGGATAAGCCTTGGCGATGCGCTGCACGTCTTGCGGAAAGCCACCGCAAGCGAGCACCACGCCATGGCGTGCGCGGATTTCGCGGTCACCACTTTCGCCTCCAACCCCCATGCCAACCACTTGGCCGTTTTCGGTCAGCACCCGTTTGGCCGGTGTCGAGGTCAGGATCGGAATGCCCAGGTCCAGCGCCGATTTGGCCAGGCGCGCGGCCAGCGCATTGCCGCTGGTCACGTTGATGGCGCGTTGGTACAGCGCCAGTTCTTTGATGTGATTGACCAGCCGTTTGGCCACGTACAAAAAGGACGTCAGTGATTTCGTGAATTGGAAAAAATGCTTGAGGTCCGCATTGGACGAGTTGAACATCATGCCGATGAAGGTGATGGTCTTGAGCGGGGGCTTCAATCGAGGCATGTCTTTGCCCAGACCACGGATGTCATAAGGCTGCGCCAGGATGGAGCGGCCAATCGGCGCGCCGCCAGGCACGTTTGGGTGGTAGTCCGGGTAGAGCGTGGGGATGAATTTCATCTCGGTCTCGCGCTCGAAGAAGTCCACCATCTTCGGACCCTGATCCAGAAAAGCTGTGACCGCCGCTTCGTCGTAGTAAGTGCCGGTCTCTTGCATCATGTAGGTGCGCACTGCATCCAGCGTGTCTTGCGAGTTTTGCTTGCGGCCATGCGCGTTCAGGGGAATCCAGAGCACGCCACCGGACAGGGCGGTGGTGCCGCCGAACACAGGTTCTTTCTCGATCACCACCACATCCAGCCCACGCTTTTTGGCCGTGATGGCGCAAGACAAGCCTGCAGCGCCCGAGCCCACCACCAGCAAATCGCACTCGAAATAGTTTGTCATTTTTGTTTCCTCAAGCGGTTTGGTTGAAGCCAGGACGCGGCACCATGTCCATCAACATGCAGGACATGCCCCCGTCGACAACGAGCTCGGCGCCGTTGACATAGCCCGAACGAGGGCTGGCCAGAAAGATCGCGACATCGGCGATGTCTTGGGGCTCGCCGATGCGGCGGCTGGCGGTGACGGCTGAACGCTTGGCCTCAAAACCAGGCTCTTCGTAAAACTTGGCCGACAAAGCGGTGCGGATCATGCCGGGGCAGATCGCATTGCTGCGCACGCCATGTGGGCCCCATTCGACAGCCAGCTGACGGGACATCTGCAGCACGCCGGCCTTGCTGGCACTGTAGGCGCCGCTGTGACTTTGTGGGAACAAGCCCGAGATGGAGGCCACGTTGACGATGCAGCCTTCACCGGCCTCGCGCATGGCCGCACCGAAGGCGCGGGCGCAGAGCAGGTAGCCCGTCAGGTTGACCGCCAGCACGGCGTTCCAGTCGTCCAGGCTCACATCGGCCAAGCCGCCAGAACGCAGCAGGCCCGCGTTGTTGATCAGTGCGTAGGCGGTGCCCCATGTGGACTGGACTTTTTCTGCGGCCGCTTGCACGCTGGCCGCATCGCTGATGTCGCAGTTCACCGCCAGGGTCTGCACGCCTTGCGCTTGCAGCTGATCGTGCATGCGCTGCAAGCCTTGTGCATCGCGATCGAGCAGTGCCACACGCGCGCCCACTTGCGTCAAACGCTGGGCCACCGATGCGCCGATGCCGCTGGCTGCACCGGTGACCACACACACCCGCTCGTGCAGCTCAAGCCAGCTTTTGTCTCCACTCATGACCATGTCCTTTTTCCTGTTCTCTGCCAAAGATTGTTGGAATGAGGGTCTAATTTTTTTTTGACGATTCGATCGAAGAACAGGACAATTCGTGCGAACTGGAGTGTGAAAATGGCGGTTTCTAGGGTTATCCCGAATTACGATCTGTATGGCGATTCGAGCCGTCATGAAGAATCGGTGGCATTCAATTTCGAATGGATTCCGCAACGCTCGACCTTGTACAACTGGCTGATCCATCCCCACCGACACGACTCGTTCATCCAGGTGCTTTACCTCACTGAGGGGCATGTGGATGTGCAGATTGAGCATGTGCAGCAAACACTGCACGCGCCCTGCGTGATGTTGATCCCGGCGGGTCATGTGCACGGGTTCCGTTTTTCCAAAGACACCAATGGCCCGGTGGTCACGGCCATGCAAAAGGCGCTGGAATCGGCGGCTGCCTTGATGATGCCGCCCTTGCTGGACACCATACGCACGCCGCGATTGCTCTCCTTGCAGTCGGAGATGCGCTACATCGACCAGCTCATGCCCTTGTTTTTGGCGCTGGAGCAAGAGTCGCACACACCTGCGGAAGGCCAAGTGGCCGCGGGGACGTCTTTGTTGTTGGCCCTGATGGTGCAAGTGCACCGCATTGGCAAATTGTCCGATCAGACGGACACCCAAACCCACTACAGCATCTCGCGCAAGGCGCGGCAAATCGAAAAATTCCGCAGCTTGATCGACAAGAATTTCCGCACCGAGCATTCCTTGCAAAGCTACGCCAACCAAGTCGGCGTGACGGTCGGGCAACTCTCGCGCCTGTGTCGCGAGGTCTTGGGCAAATCGAGCCTGCAGGTCATGAATGACCGCTTGATCCAGGAAGCGCAACGAGAACTGGTTTACACCGCTTTGCCCATCAAGCAATTGGCGTCCGAACTCGGCTTTGAGGACGACGCCTATTTCAGCCGCTTCTTTCGCAAACACATCGGCATGACCCCCAAGGCTTACCGTGCCAAGTCTTTGGCACAAATGGGCAGTGAGCTTCAGACCCATTTCTGAGCACCTTTGCCAAAGGGCGCCGTGCGTTTGAAGTTGCCGAGACATGGCGTCAACGGTGCTGGAACACAGGTTTGCGTTTGTCCAGGAAGGCCTGCATGCCTTCGTGCGCGTCGCTGCTGGCAAAGCGGGAATGCAGCTCGCGGCGTTCAAACAAGATGCCTTCGCTCAAGGCACTTTCGTGGGCGCGGTTGACGGATTCCTTGATGGCCATGAGGGCGGGCAATGAGTAGCCCGCAATCTGAGTGGCCAGTTTCAATGCGGTGGTTGGCAGTTCCGCGTCAGGCACCACACGCGAGACCAAGCCATAGCGGTCCGCTTCTTGCGCCGACAGCATGCGGGCCGACAGGCACATGTCCATGGCCTTGGCTTTGCCGACTGCGCGTGGCAGGCGCTGCGTGCCGCCTGCGCCGGGCAGCATGGCCAGCTTGATTTCGGGCAAGGCGAATTGCGCCGACTCGGCCGCCAAGATGATGTCGCAGGCCAATGCCAACTCACAGCCACCGCCCATGGCATAACCCGCCACAGCCGCGATGACCGGTTTGCGCACTTGGCGGATGGTTTCCCAGTTGCGGGTGATGAAGCCGCTTTGATAAACATCCATGTAGGACCAGTCTGCCATCACGGCGATGTCGGCCCCAGCGGCAAAGGCTTTGTCACTGCCGGTGATGAGGATGGCCCCGATGTCGGCGTTGCCATCGAAAGCCAGCAAGGCCGCGCCCAGCGCATCCATCAATTCGTCGTTGAGGGCGTTCAGTTGCGCCGGACGGTTCAGGCGGATCAGGCCTACGCGGCCATGCGTTTCGGTCAGGATGGTGGGCTCGGTCATGGTGTGGTTGACCATCAGCCTTGGGCCAGCATGGCTTGCAGTTGTTCGCGCAGCTTGAACTTCTGGATCTTGCCCGAGGGGGTCGCGGGCATGGCGTCCAGCAGCTGCAGGCGCTCGGGAATGTACTGCGTGGCCACCTGGTTTTCTTTCAGGTAACGCACGATTTCGGGCAAGTCCATGCTTTGGCCGGGCTTGGTCACCACCACGGCGCAGGCGCGTTCGCCCAGGCGCTCGTCGGGGTAGGCCACGATGGCCGCCATGGCCACGGCGGGGTGGCGGTACAGCAGCGATTCGATCTCGACCACCGGGATGTTTTCGCCGCCACGGATGATCACGTCCTTGCTGCGACCGGTGATGCGGATGTAGCCCTGCGCGTCCATGCGCGCCAGGTCGCCGGTATCGAACCAGCCTTCGGCATCGGTGCCGTTCAGGTGCTGTCGCTTGAGGTAGCCGCCAAAGTTGGAGCACGAGCGCACATACAACTTGCCGGGTGTGCCTGCAGGCAAGGCGGGGCCGGAGGCGTCGACCTCCACCACTTTGAGCTCCACGCCGGGCAAAGCCACACCATCGGTGGTGAAAGCGCGTTCGTCAGGGTCGTTCAGCTCGATGAGGGTGACTGCACCGTTTTCGCTCATGCCCCAGGCGGACACGATCTTGGTGCCGAGCGCAGCGCGGGCCTGCTCCACCAGCGGGCCGGGAATGGGTGCACCGGCGCACAGGAAGGTCTTGAGTGAGGGCACGGGCGTATTGCTGTCGGCCACGCCCTTGGTCAGGTCAGCCAGGAAAGGGGTGGAGGCCATGGTGAAGCTGGCCTTTTCATCGTTGATGATCTGTACCGCCTTCTTGGGCTCCCAGATGTCTTGCAGCACAGCGCTGGCCTTGAGCATGATGGGCATCATCAGGCCGTACATGAAGCCGGTTTGGTGGGCCATGGGCGAGGCCATCAGCACCACGTCTTCGGCATCGAGTTGCAGGCGCTGGGCATAAGGAATGATGTTGGCCATCACGGTGTTGGCCGAGTGCATCACGCCCTTGGGTTCCCCCGTGGTGCCCGAGGTGTAGATCAGCTGGGTGATGTCGTCGGGGCCAGGACGGTGTGCGTTCAAAATGGCGGCCGCATCGGCTTGCTTTTCCCATTCGGGGCCGCTGAGCAAGGCCTCGAAGCTGTTGGCACCTTGGCCGTCGATCACCACGATGTGTTTCAGGTCGGGCAGGCCTGGCTGGATGGCGGTGATCATCTGCTCGAAATCAAATCCCCGGAAGGTTTTGGGCGCGATGATGACCTTGGCTTCGCCGTGTTTGAGCATGAAGTTCAGTTCGCGCTCGCGGAAGATGTGCATCAGCGGGTTGATGACCGCGCCGATGCGCGAGCACGCCAGATAGGTCAGGGTGAACTGCCACCAGTTGGGCAACTGGCAGGCCACGATGTCGTTCTTTTGCACACCCAGGCGCGTCAGGCCCACCGCGATGCGGTCGGCCATTTGTGACAGTTCGCGGTAGGTGAAGCGGCGCGCATCACCCGCTTCCACGCGGTAGGCGGTCAGGGCCAGTTTGTCGGGACAGGCGGCCAGGCAGGCGTCGAGTTCACCGTTGATGGTGCGGTCATGCCAAAAGCCTTGTTCGATCATGCGGGCACGGCGTGCAGGCAATAAAACGGCATCGAATTCCATGTTTGTCTCCTTGGGGGGTGAAATATTTTTGTTTTGGGGGTACTCAGGCAGGCACGTTCTTGCGCCCCGCACGGGTGCGCGCAATGATGGTTTTCATGATCTGGGCTGTGCCGTCCCCGATCTGGAAGCCCAGCACATCTCGCAGGCGTTGCTCCATCAGGCCCCGGTCGTAGCCGCCGTGGCCAAAGCACAGCAGGCACTGGTGGATCACGTCGTAGGCCAGCTTGGGTCCCCACCACTTGGCCATGCCGGCTTCAGCCGAATGCGGCAGGCCCTGGTCCTTGAGCCACAGGCCTTGCAGGCAAACCAGTCGCGCACCTTCGACTTCGGTGTCGTATTGCGCCAGAGGGTGCGTCACACCCTGGAAGGCCGACAGCGGCTGGCCAAAGGCCTGGCGCTGGGTGATGTACTCCCAGGTTTCATCGAGGGCTGCGCGCGCCACAGCCAGGCACTGCAGACCAATCAGCGAGCGCGAGTAGTCAAAACCGTGCATGACCTGAACAAAGCCCTTGTTTTCGTCCCCCAAGCGGTGACTGACGGGCACGCGCACGTTTTCGAAAAAGATGGAGCCGCGGCCGATCGAGCGCTGGCCGTGGCAGTCAAAGCGGCTGGTCGTCAGGCCCGGGGTGTCCATGGGCACCAACAGTGCGGTCACGCCGTGCGCGCCGTCTTCGGGCTTGCCGGTGCGGCCAAACACCACGGTGATGTCGGCCTGGTCAGCGGCCGAGATGGATGTTTTCTCGCCGTTGATGACGTAGAAGTCGCCGTCGCGCTCCACCCGCAAACGCAGGTTGGCCGCATCCGAGCCGCCACGCGGCTCGGTCAGGGCAATCGCGCAAATGGCGCGACCTTCGCGGATCTTGTCGAGCCAGGGGCGCACCACTTCGGGATTGCCGTACTTGTAAAGGATCTGGCTGTTGAGCGAGGCCAGCAGGTTCAGGTAAGAAAAGCTCAGGTCGGCGCGGGCGATTTCCTCATGGATCACGCCTGCGGCCACGCAACCCATGCCCAGGCCACCGAACGCTTCGGGCACTTCGGGGCAGATGAAGCCCAACTCGCCCATCTCGCGCAGCAAGGCGCGGTCAAACTCGCGCGTCTTGTCGCGCTCCAGAAAGCCGGGCTTGATTTTTTCATCGGCAAAGCGGCGCACCGTCTCGGCCAGTGCCTGCAGGTCTTCGTTGATGTACGGATTCGGATTCATCTTGACTTCTCTGTCTGAGCGTTTATTTGGCGTACTTGCGGAACTCGGGCTTGCGCTTTTCCTGCAAAGCCTTCACGCCCTCACGAGACTCTTCGGTGTCGTAGTACAGCTTGAGTGCGTACATGCCCATGCCCGCGATGCCCGACTGGTGCGCGGTGTCCATGTTGAAGCTGCGCTTGGCAATGGCGATCGCTGTGGGGCTTCGCTCGCAGATGGTCTCGGCCCATTCCTGCACGGTGGCGTCGAGCTGCTCGTGCGGCACGCAGATGTTGGCCAAGCCCATGTCCACGGCTTCCTGGCCGGAGTAGCGCTTGTTGAGGTACCAGATTTCGCGGGCTTTTTTCTCGCCGACCACACGGGCCAAAAAGGCGGTGCCATAGCCCGGGTCGACCGAACCCATCTTGGGGCCGACCTGGCCGAAGATGGCTTTGTCAGAGCAAATGGTCAGGTCGCAGATCGTGCACAGCACGTTGCCGCCACCGATCGCAAAGCCCTGCACGCGGGCGATCACGGGCTTGGGCACATCGCGGATGGCGGTGTGCAGCTCTTCCATGGGCAAGCCAATGGTGCCGCGGCCGTCGTAGTTGCCGTCATGGGCCGACTGGTCGCCGCCTGTGCAGAAAGCACGTTCACCGGCTCCGGCCAACACGATGCAGCCAATGTCGCGGTCGTAACCGGCTTTGTTCAGGGCCTTGATGATTTCGTCGCAGGTGGTGCCGCGAAACGCGTTCATTTTCTCGGGGCGGTTGATCGTGATCCAGGCCACGCCGTTGCGGTTTTCGTACAGGATGTCTTCGAATTGCATGGGATGCTCCAAAAAAGTTTGAGGTCGGCCAATCAGCCGTGCATGGTCAAGCCACCAGACACGCTGATGACTTGGCCGGTGATGAAGGAGGCGTCGTCGCTGCTCAGGAAGACGATGGCACCGGCCAAGTCATCGGGCTGGCCAATGCGGCCCAGCGGGATGGCCTTCTTGAAGGCGTCCATCAGTTTTTCGGGGTTGGCTGCGCCTTCGGCAAAACCGGCCAGCAAGGCGGTGTCGGTTGGGCCGGGGCAGACCACATTGACGGTGATGTTGTGGCGGGCGTGCTCGCGTGCCAGCGTTTTGGACAAGGCGACCAGGCCGCCCTTGCAAGCGGCATAGACGGCTTCACCAGACGAGCCACCACGGGCTGCGTCCGACGCGATGTTGACGATGCGGCCGCCGCCACGCGCCACCATGCCGGGCAGCACCGCGTGGTGCATGTGCAGCGCGCCTGTGAGGTTGATGGCGATCAGCTTGTCCCACTCGGCGGGCACGGTCTTGGTGAAGGGCTTGAAGATGTCCCAGCCTGCGTTGTTGACCAAAATGTCGATCGGGCCCAGTTGCGCTTCAGCAGCAGCCACGGCAGCGTCGACTTGGGCGCGGTCGGTGATGTTGCATTCGAAAGCGGCGGCTGTGCCACCTGCAGCCTGGATGTCGTCAGCCACCTTCTGGGCGCCAGCCAGGTTCATGTCGAACACCGCGACTTTGGCGCCTTCAGTGGCAAAGCGTCGGCAGGTGGCGCCGCCGATGCCGCCACCGCCGCCGGTCACAATCACTGTTTTGCCGTTGAGGTTTCTCATGTTTTTCTCCGAATGAATGGGGTGGTTTGGAAACTCTGTATGTTGAACATATGACAACATGTTGACTTATTCTAGGGTTTACGATATTCCCCATCAAGCGCTTTTGTCATTTAATAACCTATGGTTTTCCCTATGAACAAGACGAGTGATGCCCGAATGGAAATGGCCAATCGCATATTTTTCAAGCTGTATCAATGCGCCAACATGTTGCACAAAACAGGCAGCAGAGCAGTGCAAGATGAAGGTTTGACCACTCAGCAGTGGGCTGTGCTGGGGGCCTTGTCTCGGCCAGAGGCTGCGCAGGGCATGGGGGTGGGTGAGTTGGCGCGCTACCTCATGGTCAGCCGACAAAACCTCTCAGGCCTGATCACCCGCATGACGCGCGACGGGCACATCGAAATGAGCACCGATGGACGCGATCGACGCTCGCGCCTGGTGGTGATGACCGAGTCGGGTCGTCACATCTGGATGGATCTCGCTCAGCCCAAAATCAAGGCCTATTACGAGCAGGCGCTGCAGGACTTCTCGATGGGCGACATGGCGCACACGCTGCACTACTTTTTGAAGTTGCTGGACAACATGGAAAAAATTGACAAAGCGTTGCCAGAAGAAGAGGTCAATGCAGAGGAATAAGCCTGTAGGGTGCAGCGGCTTGGTGGCGGTCTATACTTGCCCAAATGAACCAAACGGTACATTCTGAAGGCGCGCTGCAAGCGGCACCCAGCGGCAGTGGCCGCACCAACGACCCGGCCCGCACCATGGCCGAGATTTTGGCTGTGGCCACCCACGAGTTTGCCGACAAAGGCCTCACCGGTGCCCGCATCGACGAGATCGCCGCCACCACGCGCACCAGCAAGCGCATGATCTATTACTACTTCGGCAGCAAGGACGGCTTGTACTTGGCGGTGCTTGAAGAGGCTTATCGCCGCATGCGCGCCATCGAGTCGGATTTGCATCTGGACGATTTGCCCCCGGCCGAAGCTTTAAAACGGCTGGTGGAGTTCACCTACGACCACCACCGCGACAACGAAGACTTCATCCGTCTGGTGATGAACGAGAACATCCAGCGTGGTGACTATTTGCGCCAGAGCCAGAGCATTCAGGCGCTCAACTCCAATGCCATTCAGTCCGTCCAGGCGGTGTACGACCGGGGGGTGGCGCAGGGGGTGTTCAGGGCCGGGTTGGACCCGGTGGACATTCATTCGGCGATTTCAGCGTTCACGTTTTTCAACGTGTCCAACCGCCACACTTTCGGCCTGATCTTTCAAGACCGTGCCAGCGAGGACAAGGCCAACACCCTCAAGCGTGAGCATGTGGTGGATTTGATTTTGCGTTTTGTCAGTCATTCCATTTCGGTATAACAGTTAGAGCAGACAAGGGCTTTTGAATGCGGGTAACTCCCTGGATTGAAAAAACTAACCAGTTCGTACATTAATACCTGTGACCATCGAGGAAAAGAGGGTGGTTCAGAAATTGATGGACGGGTTTTGCAAAGGTCTGAAGGGCGTCATCGCGGCTTGTCTGGCCGGGATGGTGATTTTTGGCCAAGGGGACTGCGCCATGGCTTGAACTCCAGCGTGACCTGGTTTGAGCCGTCGTCGCGCTGCTTCTATGGATTCCTGTCCTTGTTGTCTGACCGGGTACGCCAGACAACAGGCCTCTTGATGGCAAGCGTACGTCCGATTCACTTTATTCTTTGGAGATAATTCATGAAACGTGTGTTCATCAAGTCCTTGATCGCCACCGTCGCCTTGGCGGCAGTGGGCGTGGCATCGGCTCAAGACAAAACCATCAAGTTCGCGAACCAGAACGCAGCGGGCCACCCGATCGTTTTGGGCATGGAAAAGTTCAAGGAGATCGTTGAGAAGAACTCCGGCGGCAAGATCAAGGTCAATGTGTTCCCTGGCGGTACTTTGGGCAGCGACCAAGCCAACGTGACAGCCATTCAGGGTGGCTCGCTTGAAATGGCGGCCATGAACTCTGGCATTTTTGCCGCGCAGGCCAAAGAATTCGCCATCTTTGATTTCCCCTTCATGTTCGGCTCCGGCAAAGAAGCTGACGCCGTGGTGGACGGTCCTTTCGGCAAGAAGCTGCACGCCAAGCTGGAAGAAAAAGGCTTGATCGGCCTGGGCTACTACGAACTGGGTTTTCGCAACATCACCAACAGCAAACGTGCCATCAACAAGGTGGAAGACCTGGAAGGCCTGAAGCTGCGCGTGATCCCCAACCCGATCAACGTGGACTGGGTCAAGGCCTTGGGTGCCAACCCCACGCCGCTGCCTTTCCCTGAACTGTACGCTGCGCTGGACCAAAAAGCCGTCGACGGCCAGGAGAATCCTGTGGCCACCATCAACGGCGCCAAGTTGTACGAAGTGCAAAAGCACATGGTCTTGACGGGTCACCAGTACAACCCCCAGTCGGTCATCATCAGCAAGAAGTTCTGGGAAAAGCTGTCGGCTGCCGAGAAGAAAATCGTGGCCGACGCCGTGACCGAGTCGGCCAAATTCCAGCGCGAGAAAGCCCGTGCGCTGGAAGCCAGCATCACGGACAACTTGAAGAAGAACGGCATGCAAGTGACCCAGTTGCCAGAGGCCGAAATGGCCAAGCTGCGCGACAAGATGCGCCCTGTGACCGCCAAGTACGGCGTGACCGTGGGTCAGGACCTGGTCAAGGAACTGCAAGCTGAAATCGACAAGGTGCGTTCGGCTGCCGCCGCACCTGCCAAGAAGTCGGGCAAGTAATTGCACCTCAAGGCTTCGTCGCGTGTGTGGTGAAGCCTTTTTGAGTTAACCCCTACCCTGACCCACCCCATGATCAACGGCCACACCGAAATCATCGCCCACATCGGCTACCCCACACACACCTTCAAGTCGCCGATGATTTACAACCCGTATTTCGAATCTGCGGGCATCAATGCGGTGGTGGTACCCATGGGCTGCAAGCCCGAGAGCTATCCCGCTTTCCTAAAATCGGTGTTCAAGCTGGAAAACATCCGTGGCGCCTTGATCACCATGCCGCACAAGGTCTCCACCGTGGGCTTGCTCGATGAGGTGACCGCCACCGTGCGCGTGGCCGGGGCCTGCAACGCGGTCAAGCGTCTGGCCGATGGCCGCCTGGTGGGCGATATGTTTGATGGCGCTGGCTTTGTGCGGGGTGTGCAGCGCAAAGGCTTTGACTTGTCGGGCCAACGCGTGCTAGTGGTAGGCACCGGCGGCGTGGGCTGTGCGATTGCCGCTTCTTTGGCGGGCGCAGGCATTGCTGCCATCAGCCTGTTCGATGTGAACACAGCGGGTTGCGAAGCCTTGGCTCAGCGTCTGAAAACCCATTACCCCCAGATCGATGTGCGCACTGGCTCGAACGACCCGGCCGATCACGACTTGGTGGTCAATGCCACGCCCATGGGCATGAACGAAGGCGACCCGCTGCCCATGGATGTCTCGCGCCTGACGCCCGAGACCTTTGTGGGCGAAGTGGTGATGAAAGCCGAGACCACCGCATTCTTGGCCGCTGCGCAAGCACGTGGTTGCCGCACCCAGGTGGGCACGGACATGCTGTACGAACAGATCCCGGCGTATCTGGAATATTTTGGCTTGCCCACCACCACCGCAGAAGTGTTGCGCAATGGTGCCAGGCTGAGTTATTGATCTGCCCCTGCAAGAGCCCACCCTGTGGGCGGTGGGCGCGGTAAGTGCCCGCAAAGCCATCGCCCACGGGGCGGGCTCCTACAACTGAACACTGGAGTGTCCTGATGACCCTGAACAAAGTGGATCGCGAAGCCGTCCCCGACATGCCCAACCGTTTGGGCATCGCGGGCATTGAGTTCATCGAGTACGCCACCAGCCGCCCTCAGGCGCTGGGCCAGGTGCTGGAGAACATGGGCTTTCGGCCCGTGGCGCGCCACCGCTCGCGAGAAGTGACTTTGTACCGCCAGGGCGCCATGAACCTGGTGGTCAATGCCAGCCCCGACGACGCCCGCGTGAGCGGCACGGTGGACGGTCAGCCCGTGATTTCGGCGGTGGCTTTTCGCGTGCAGGATGCCCTCAAAGCGCACAACCGCTGCATGGAGCTGGGCGCCTGGAGCGTGGGCAGCCACGCGCAAGCCATGGAGCTGCACATCCCCGCCATCCACGGCCCGGGCGGCAGCCGCTTTTACTTTGTGGACCGCTGGCAAGAGTTCTCGATCTACGACATCGACTTCAAGCCCATCCCCACCGTGGACCCCAACCCACCCGCATTGGCGGGCATGAGCTATTTTGGTGTGGTGCAGTACATCGGGGCGGCCCGCAGTGCCGACTGGCAGACCTATTACGAACACATGTTCGACTTCAGCAGCATCCCCGATGAAGAGCGCTTTGGCATCTTGCCCAAGGGCAAGCTGATGAAAAGCCCTTGTGGCACCTTCTTGTGGCAACTGATCGAGCCCGAGCTCTGGATGGATGCCGACGACAGCCCCGAGTGCCTGCAACGCATCGGATTTGGCGTGCCCAACGTGGCCGAGGCGGTGACCGCACTCAAGGCGCGTGCTGTGGAGTTCGTCGAATCGACCCAACTGCACCCCGAAGACCGTGGTGCGCTCACCCGCGCAGCGCTGGGCTCGGTCGCCTTTGAACTCGTTCACAAGTGAGGATGCCGGTATGAACTTGCTCGACGGCTACGGGATGGACACCATCACCATGGCAGGCACCCTGGAGGCCAAGCTGGCCGCCATGAAGGGGGCGGGCTTTTCTCAGGTGATGCTGATGGCCCGCGATCTGGTCACGCACCCCGGCGGCGTGCAAGCCGCTGTGGCGGCGGTGCAGGCCAGCGGCATGCGGCCCACCGGCTTTCAGGTGCTGCGCGATTTTGAAGGCCTGTCCGGCCACTTGCACAGCTACAAGCTCGACATCGCCAAGGCCATGCTGGAGATGTGCGCGGCAACTGGCAGCAAAGTCTTGCTGGCCTGCTCGTCCACCTCGCGCCACGCCACGCAAGACCTCGATCAAATTGCGGCCGACCTGAAAAAGCTGGCCATGCTGGCCGTGCCCCTGGGCATCAAGGTGGCTTATGAGGCGCTGTCCTGGGGCCGCACGGTCAATGAATTCCCCACCAGCTGGGACGTGGTCTGCCGTGCCGATTGTCCCAATCTGGGCATTGGCCTGGACTCGTTCCACATCTTCGCGGCCAAGACCTCACTGGACGCCATCGAAGAGCTCGACCCGTCCAAGATCTTCCTGGTGCAGCTGTCTGACTTCATGTGGCAGGAAACGCCGACCTTTGAAGAGCGCATGAGTACCGCCCGCACTTTCCGTGTGTTTCCGGGCGAGGGCGTGCACAGCGAGCAGCTGGCTGATCTGGTGCTGCGCCTGGACCGCATTGCTTACCGGGGCGATTACAGCTTTGAGGTGTTCAACGACGACTACCAACAGTTGCCATTGGAAACAGTGGCCGAACGTGCCCGCAAAAGCGCGACCTGGTTGCATCAGGACGTGCTGCACAAATCGGCGCCACTCCCCGAGTGGACGCGACAACGCGCTTGAGCGCGATGGGCATTCCATCTCTGAAAAGCGCGCAGAACGCCAGGGAAGCCGCAGGTCGGTACTCGAAAAGTCGGACATTGGCAATGCTCCGCTCACGCCTGATCGAGCGTCAACGTTGTTCCAACAACGTCGGGGTCTTCGACCACCGACCGGCAAAAAAGGGCACAGTCGGCCCCGTAGGTCGGTACTCGAAGAGTCCGACATTTCGTGAATCAACGTCACCACCTGCAAAAGCAGCAGCGCTCAGCGTGCGTTTGTCGGGGTCTTCGACCACCGACCTGCAAAAAAGGGCACAGGTGGAGCCCGTAGGTTGGCACTTGCAGAGTCCGACGTTGTCCCTGTTCCGCTCAGGCCTGATCGAGCGTCAAGGTTGTTCCAACAACGTCGGGGTCTTCGACCGCCGACCTGCAAATGCCGTGACTCTTTCGCAGATAGCGACATGCCACTGCCCATTTGTCAATGCGGCCATACCTTGGTCCATTCGGGTTGGGCCTTACTGTCACTGGATGCGTGTTGTCGGCTCCGTCCAGCCGCCGCCCAAGACCTTGTAGACACTGACCAGGCTTTGCAGTTGTTGGGCTTGGGTTTGCAGCGCCGCTTGCTGTGCCGCAAACAGTGAACGGCGAGTATCGAGCACCTCAAACGCATTGGCCAGCCCCTGGCGTTCGCGCAGTTCGACCAAGGCCATGCGAGTTTCTTCGGCGGCCAACTGCGCCTTCTGTGCACGCAGTTGCTCGGTCAGCGTGGCACGGGCTGCGAGTGCATCAGCCACTTCCCGGAACGCGGTCTGGATGGTTTTTTCGTACTGGGCCACCGCGATGTCACGCCCGACTTTGGCGGCGTCGAGGTTGGCCTGGTTGCGCCCCGCATCAAAGATGGGCAACAGCGCCTGAGGTGCAAAAGTCCAGGCGCTGGAACCGGCGCTGAACAAGCGTGCGAGGTCGTTGCCCACAATACCCGCGCTGCCCGTGAGCGTGACCCGTGGAAAGAAAGCCGCTCGCGCTGCGCCGATGTTGGCGTTGTTGGCCAACAGCAGCTGCTCAGCCTGGCGCACATCGGGGCGGCGGATGAGTAGATCAGAGGGCAGACCCGCGGGCACATCGGCCAGCAGGCCCTGTGCCGTCAAGGGCAAGCTGGCAGGCAAATCGGCAGGCAGGGCCTGGCCCACCAACAGCGCCAGTGCATTTTCATCTTGAGCGCGTTGGCGCTTGGCTTGGGCCAGCGCCACCTTGGCACCCTCCAGCAAAGACTGGGCCTGGCTCAGGTCGAGCTGCGATGCGGTCTGGTGCTCAAACCGGAGGCGGGTCAGTCGCAAGGACTCTTCGCGTGTGGCGACAGCCTTCTGCGCCACTTGCAACAAGTCATCGTCAGCGATCAGGCTGAGATACGTGTTGGCCACTGATGCCACCAACGAAATCTGTACCACGCGACGCGCTTCCTGGCTGGCCAGCCACTGGGCTTGCGCGGCCTGGCTCAGTGAACGCACACGGCCAAAGAAATCGAGCTCGAAGGCGGTCAGAGGACTCACGCTGAGACCTGCGGTGTAGGTGCTGCTGATGCTGCCCGATGAGGTGGTGGCCCGCGTGCCACTGAGGCCCGCGTTCACCGTGGGCAGCTCGTCGGCACGGCGCAGTTGCCACTGGGCGCGCGTTTGCTCGATGTTGAGCATGGCGATGCGCAGGTCGCGGTTGTTGTCCAATGCCAAGGCAATCAGGCGCTGCAGCCGCGCATCCTTGAAAAAATCTTGCCAAGGAATGTCAGCAGCCTGCCGTTGTTCAGATCCTGCCTCGGACGCCCCCGGGTATTGGGCGGGCACAGGCGCAGCAGGGCGCTCGTAGGTCGGAATCAGGCTGCAGGCGCTGAGCAAGCTCAGTGCACTGGCCAAGCTGGTCAGGCGCAACAGCGACCCTTTGAAAAATCTCTGGTCATTCATGGCTGTCCACTCCGATGTCATGGCCATGCGCGGCATCGAACTGCCGCTGGCGCTCACTGCCCTTGAAAAAAGTTCGCACCACCACAAAGAAGATGGGCACAAACACCAACGCCAGCGCGGTGCCGATGATGCTGCCGCCAATCACCCCGGTGCCAATGGCGCGCTGGCTGGCCGAGCCCGCGCCCGATGCGATGAACAAGGGCAACACGCCCAGCACAAAGGCCAGCGAAGTCATCAGGATGGGCCGAAAGCGCAAATGCACCGCCGTGAGCGCTGCCTCGACCACCGTTTTGCCCTGGGCCTGCAGGTCCTTGGCAAATTCAATGATCAAAATCGCGTTCTTGGCCGACAGCCCAATGATGGTGATCAGGCCGACCTGGAAATACACATCGTTGGCATAGCCACGCAACAGGGTGGCCAGCAACACGCCGAGCACCCCCAGCGGCACCACCAAAATCACGGCCAGCGGAATCGACCAGCTTTCGTACAAGGCCGCCAAACACAAGAACACAGCGAGGATGGCGAAGCCATAGAGCACCAGCGCTTGCGAACCGGCCAGCTTTTCTTCGCGTGATTGCCCGGTCCATTCGAAAGCAAAACCTTCGGGCAATTGCTTCATCAGGTTTTCCATCTCGGCCATGGCCGCGCCCGAGCTGTAGCCGGGGGCTGCCGAGCCGCCAATGCGCATGGCGGGGTAGCCGTTGTAGCGCACAGTCTGCATCGCGCCCTTGATCCAGCGCGTGGTGGCAAAGGCCGACAAGGGCACAGGTTTGCCCTGGGCGTTGGAGACGTTCAAGCGCAAGATGTCGTCCGGCTGCATGCGCGAGGTGGCATCGGCTTGCACCACCACTCGCTGCAAGCGGCCCTGGTTGGGAAAGTCGTTGATGTAGGCCGAGCCGAGCGCGGTGGAAATGACGGTATTGATCGCATCAAAGCCCACACCCAGCGCATTGGCCTTGTCGCGGTCCACGTCAATTTGCAGTTGCGGAGCGTCTTCGAGGCCGTCCGGTCGCACTTGGGTGAGCACCCGGCTTTGGGACGCCAGCCCCATCAACTGATTGCGTGCCGCCACCAGCGCGTCGTGGCCCTTGCCGCCCCGGTCTTGCAAGCGGAAGGTGAAGCCCGAGGCGGTGCCCAATTCGGGAATGGGCGGCGGGCTCAGCGGAAAGATGAACGCATCACGGATGCCCATCAGCGCCCCAAAGGCACGACCGGCCAGCGCTTGTGCCGAGTGCTCGGGGCCAGAGCGTTCACTCCAGTCCTTGAGCGTCACAAACGCCAGCGCGGCGTTCTGGCCCTGACCCGAGAAGCTGAAGCCCAGCACACCCACCATGCTTTGCACTTCGGGTTGCTTGAGGATGAAGCCCTCGACCTGCTTCATGACCGACAAGGTGCGCTCTTGCGTGGCTCCGGGCGGCAACTGCACGTTGACCAAAATGTTGCCCTGGTCTTCACCGGGCAGGAACGAGGTGGGCAAGCGCACATACATGACCGCCACCGCCCCAATGATCGCGGCATAGACAAACAGGTAGCGCGCAGCACGCGGCAACATGCGGGCCACCAGCCCTTCGTAGTTTTTGGCGGTGCGCGAAAAGCCCCGGTTAAAACGTCCGAAGAAACCGCTCTTGGCGTGGTGGTGCCCCGCCTCCACCGGCTTGAGCAGCGTGGCGCACAAAGCGGGCGTCAAAGACAAGGCCATGAAGGCCGAAAAACCAATGGAGCTGACCATCACCGCAGAAAACTGGCGGTAGATGTTGCCGACCGAGCCCTTGAAAAAAGCCAGCGGCACAAACACCGCAATCAGCACCACGGTGACGCCAATGATGGCCCCAGAAATCTGACCCATGGCTTTGCGCGTGGCTTCGAGCGGCGGCAAGCCTTCTTCGCTCATGATGCGCTCGACGTTTTCCACCACCACGATGGCGTCGTCCACCACGATGCCGATCACCAGCACCATGCCGAACATGGTCAACACGTTGATGGAAAAACCCAGTACTTGCAGCAAGGCAAAAGTGCCCATCAGCGCAACGGGCACCACGATGGTGGGGATGATGGTGTAACGGAAGTTCTGCAAGAACAGGAACATCACCAGGAACACCAGGATCACAGCCTCGACCAAAGTCTCGGCCACTTGGGCAATCGAGATCTTCACGAAGCGCGAGCTGTCGTAAGGAATGGTCCAGTGCACGCCCTTGGGGAAATACTTTTCCAGCTCGGTCATGCGCTCACGCACCGCCTGGGCCGCTGCCATGGCGTTGCCCGAAGGAGAAAGCTGCACACCAATGCCAGCGGCAGGGCTGCCATTCAAGCGCGCAGAAGTGGCGTAGGTCTGGGCACCCAGTTCAATGCGGGCCACGTCCTTCAGTCGCACGGTGGAGCCATCGGCATTGGCACGCAAAACGATGCGGCCAAACTGCTCGACCGTGGCCAACTGACCATCAACGATCACGGTGGCCGCAATCGACTGGCCCGTGATGTTGGGCAAATCACCGATCGAGCCCGAAGACACCTGGGCGTTTTGCTGGCGAATCGCAGCGTTCACGTCGGCGGCTGAGAGGTTCAAACCGCTGAGCTTGGCCGGGTCGATCCACACACGCATGGCACGCTCGGTGCCAAACAGCTGGGCCTGGCCAATGCCGGGCAAGCGCTGGATTTCGGGGACGATGTTGCGCGAGGCATAGTCGCCCAAGGCGATGATGTCGAAGTCCGGGTTGTCGGACGACAGCATGGTGAACAACAAGAAATTGGCACGCGCTTTTTCCACACGCACGCCTTGTTGCGTCACGGCTGCAGGCAGGCGAGGCGCGGCGCGTGAGAGTCGGTTTTGCACATCGACCTGGGCCAGGTCTGCATTGGTGCCGGGCTCAAAGCTGACGGTGATGGTGCCGGTGCCGTTGGCCTGCGCCACCGACTCCATGTAGATCAAACCGGGCGAGCCGTTCATCTCGCGCTCGATCACGCTGAACACGCTGTCTTCGAGCGTTTGGGCCGATGCGCCCGGGTAACCTGCCGTGATCACGATGGAGGGCGGCGCTACGGGCGGGTATTGCGAGATGGGCAACTGCGTGATGGCGACGGCGCCCATCACCAGAATGAACAAGGCGATCACCCACGCAAAGATGGGGCGATGAATGAAAAAACGGGCCATGTTGCGTGCCCCTTACTTGGCCGCTGCGGCGGGGGCCGAGGCGGGCGATGACGCGCTGGCTGCAGGTGCAGAAGCTGCCGGGCCAGGTGAGCCCGCAGCTGGAGCCCCTGTCCAGGGCACGGTCTTGACCGGCATGCCGGGCACCATCATTTTCTGGAACCCGTCCACGATGACCTGCTCGCCCTTTTTCAGGCCACTCAAAATGATCCACTGGTTGTTCTGGTTGCCCCCGACGGTGACCGGGCGAGGCACGGGCTTGCCGTCGTCGCCCACCACCAGCACAGTGTCGCCCTGGCCTGTGCGCGTCACCGCTTGCTGCGGCAGCAAAACGGCCGAGGGCAGCTCCGACTGCGACAAGCGCACCCGCACATACTGGCCAGGCAAGAGCAAGCCATCGCCATTGGGCACTTCGGCGCGCAGCGTGATCTGGCCCGAAGTGGCGTCCACCGTCAGGTCGGCAAACAAGAGCTTGCCGGGGCGTTGCAACTCGGTGCCGTCTTCCAGCACCACGCGAACAGGCACCGCCCCGTCGTTTTTGTTGCGCCCTTGTTTGGCGGCTTTGCGCAGGCGCAGCACCTCGGCGCTGGACTGGGTGAAGTTCACATACACCGTGTCGGTCTGCTGGATGAGGGCCAAGGGCG
Source organism: Limnohabitans sp. T6-5 (assembly GCF_003063315.1). Lineage (GTDB taxonomy): Bacteria > Pseudomonadota > Gammaproteobacteria > Burkholderiales > Burkholderiaceae_C > Limnohabitans_A. Next base: position 275,103 of record NZ_NERV01000001.1, on the reverse strand, counting down.
TGGCTTCGGTCTGGCTGACCAGCGCACCTTCGGTCACCAGCGACTGGCCGATGCGCCCTGAAATGGGTGCGGTCACGCTGGCGTAGTCAAGGTTGATCTGGGCTGACTTGGCCGCTGCTTGGGCTGAGGCCAAATCTGCAGCCGCCTGCTTTTGGGCCGTCACCAGGGTGGCAAAGTCTTGTGCGCTGATGGCATTGGCCTGCACCAGCGGCTGGTTGCGCGTGACCAGGGCGCTGGCCTGCTCCAGATTGGCCTGGGCCTTGGCCACGCTGGCCTGGGTACTGTCGAAGGTGGCGCGGTAGGTGGCAGCATCGATTTGATACAGCAGCTGTCCGGCTTTGACCTCACTGCCTTCGCGGAACAGGCGTTTGAGCACCACGCCACTGACCCGGGCGCGCACCTGTGCGACACGCACCGGGCTGACGCGGCCGGGCAACTCGGTTTGCAGCGCCACGGCCTGATCGGTCACCGTGACCACCCCGACAGTCGCCGGGGGCGGTGCCTTGCCCGCTGCTGCTGGCGGGGTGTCCTTGGCGCCACACGCGGCCAGTGCCAGAACACATGCACCCATGACCCATGGCCGCAGTTTTGCACGGGTTGGCTGATGGGCCGATGACTGAGAACAAACAGTGCAAGGCGAAGACATGCGGGATCCTTTGGACGATGGAATCAGCCCCCTGCATGACGCAATGGGCGACATGCAAAGGTTGAGAAATGAGGGGTTGGGCTATTTTGCATGATGCCAACCGAGACTCGCGGTGCATGAGGGACTTGCAAGTCCGGGGTCTCAAACGACAGCGTTGAGTCAAGGAGCGACAAGGCCTGGGCTGGCGATGGGGGTCAATCAGGAGGCCACAGAGGCTGTGCGATCCGATCCACACGGGGAGATGGGTGGGTGTTTTATATTTATAAAATTACCAAAGATGTTATAAACAAACATTGGTATTCTGTTTTGTTCATTTGAGACCTTCGCCTGATTTTGAATGGGGCAACAGAATGGTTTGAGCGTTGTGGCACGACGCGCTGTTTCACTGATCCCCAGCAGGCATGTCTTCAACCCTCTCGCTGCGTCATTCCTCGGAACCGTCCTGGTTGTCCTTGTTTCGCCCCGTTTTGATGGCCAGTTTGCGCAAGGTGTTTGCTTATGGTGGCCTGAGCAATCTGCTGGCTTTGGCGCCTTCTGTGTACATGTTGGAGGTGTATGGGCGGGTGGTCACCAGCCGAAGCGGCCTGACGCTGGTCATGATGACGGTCCTGATCATTGCGGTATATGCGTGGATGGAGGTCATTGACTGGGTGCGCGAGTCCTGGCTGCAAACGCTGGCCAACAAGCTTGAGCTGCAGTTGTCGCCACGCATCTGGAAAATGACGCTGCAAGCGCAGTTGACAGGGCCTGCGCCAGTTCAGGCCAGCTTGGCCGATGTGCAGCAATTGCGCAGTTTTTTGACTTCGCCGGCCACCCTGGCCCTGGTCGATTTGCCTTTTGCCGTGGTCGTCATCCTGATCATTTTTGCCATTCACATTTGGCTGGGGGTTGCCTCGGTGTTGGCTGCTGCCGTGCTGGGCGTGGTGACCTACATCACGCACCAGCGAGTGCACCATCCCATGGACCATGCCCAGCAGGCCGCTCAGGCCTCCCAGATTCTGGCTTCTTCCCTGCTGCGTCAATCTGAAAGTGTGTTGGCCATGGGCATGCAAGACCACGCTCAGCGCCTGTGGCAAGAGCGACAAGACGTTTTTCTGGACCTGCAAGCGCAAGCTTCGCAAGGAGCAGGGTGGGGCTCGGCCATGTCGCGCTTCATCCAGGTCTTGCAAGGCTCTTTGCTGTTGGGCTTGGGGTGCTGGCTGACGCTGATGGACCTGATTCCGGCACATGGCGGGATGATGGTGGTGGCCTCCATTCTGGGGGCCAAGGCGCTCAGCCCCATCACCCAACTGATCATGCACTCACGCACCCTTGAACAGGCCTGGGCTTCCTGGCAGCGATTGGACAGTTTTTTGGGGCCTGCCAAAAAAGAAATAGCACCCATGCCGATGCCAGCGCCCAAGGGCTTGCTGAGCGGTGCAAATTTGAGTCTTCGCTCGCCGGACGGTCAGGCAGAGTTGCTCAAAGGCGTCCAATTTCGCATAGAGCCGGGCCAATTGCTTGCGGTGCTGGGCCCTTCTGGCGCGGGTAAAACCAGTTTGTCACGCATGCTGGTGGGCATCTGGCCGCCTGCTACGGGCAAAGTGCGCCTGGATGGGGTGGACATTCACGCATGGGATCGCGCCGAGATCGGCCCACACATCGGTTACTTGCCGCAAAACGTGGAACTGTTTGAAGGGACTTTGGCGCTCAACATCGCCCGTTTTCAGCAGCCCGATCAAAACTTGCTCGATGAAGTCATCACGGCCACAGGCTTGCAGGGCTGGGTCTCGGGGCTGCCCCTGGGACTGAACACCCCATTGGGTGTGGACGGCCATGCCCTGTCTGGAGGCATGCGTCAGCGCGTGGGTCTGGCACGCGCCTTGTATGGCTGGCCGCGCCTGGTGGTGCTGGACGAGCCCAATGCGCACCTGGATGAATTGGGTGAGGCGCAACTGACGCAAAGCCTGGCCATTGCCAAGGCCCGCAGCTGCACCGTGGTGCTGATCACCCACAGGACTGCCGTGCTCAGCCTGGCCGATCAGCTCATGGTGTTGCGTGACGGGCAAATGCAAGCATGTGGCCCGCGAGACGAAGTCATTGCAGCTTTGCAAAGAGCCATGCAACAGCCCCGCTCCGCGGCAGGCGTCGCACCATGAACGCCATGAACGCCATGAACCCCATGATCCAAGCCTTCCGCAAAGAGTGGCGCCTGGTCGGTCTGTGGAGCCTGCTCATCAATGCGGGCATGTTGATGCCCAGCCTCTACATGCTGCAGGTGTATGACCGCGTGCTGCTCGGGCGCAACCAGCTCACCTTGCTCATGAGCACCTTGCTCCTGGTGGGGGTGTTGCTGCTGGTCTGTCTGGCCGAGATGGCGCGTTCGCGGCTGCTGGTGAACACCGGCATGCGCATCGACAAGGCATTTGCCCCTGAGCTATTGCAAGCGAGTTTTCAGTCGCAAAGACTCCGGGGTCAGGCGCAGCCCGCACAGGCCCTGAACGACCTGACCCAAGTGCGTCAATTCCTCACAGGCAATGGCGTGTTTGCTTTTTTTGATGCACCGTGGGTGGTGATCTACATCGGGGTGATGTTTGTGCTGCACCCCTGGCTGGGGGTGTTGGCCATCGGCTGTGGCGCGGTCTTGTTGGGCATCGCCTGGGCCGGGCACCGCCTGGCTGCACAGCCCGCATTGGCCGCTTTGCAAGCGAGCCAACAAGTGCAGGCAGACCAGCAAGCCAAGCTGCGCAACGCCCAGGTGATCCACGCCATGGGCATGCTGCCCGCCTTGCATGCCGATTGGGAATCGCGACATCTGCGTCAGATGGTGGCGCAGCAATCGGTTGAACACATCAGCCACCGCTTGCAGGCCTTCAGCAAGTTCTTTCGCTACACGCAACAGTCGCTGTCCTTGGCCATGGGGGCCTGGTTGGTCGTTCGCGGTGACATCAGTCCCGGCGCCATGATCGTGGCCAACACCTTGATGTCGCGTGCCTTGCAACCCCTGGACTTGCTGGTGGGTACCTGGCGGCCCATGCTCTCTGCGCGTGCGTCATGGGGCCGCATGACAGCTTTGTTGCGTGACCATGCACCGGCGCCCTCCGTGCCAGGATCCCAGGCAGCCTGGTCCCCGGCCATTGACTGCCGCGCTGTCAGTGCCAACGCGCCCGGCAGCGATCAGGCGGTGTTGCGCAACATCTCCTTTCAGGTGCAAGCAGGCCAGGTGCTGTGCATCATGGGGCCAAGCGGCAGCGGCAAATCCACGCTGGCCAGAGTCTTGCTGGGTGTCTGGCCCCACACGCAGGGCGAGGTCTTGCTCAGTGGACAGCCTGTGCAGGGCCTGCCTGCTGCCTGGCGCGCCGCACACATCGGGTACTTGCCGCAAGACATGGATTTGTTACCCGGCACCCTGGCCCAAAACATTGCCCGCATGGGTGAAGTCAACAGCGAGCAAGTGGTGGCCGCTGCCCGTCAGGCAGGCATCCATGACCTGATCTTGCGCTTGCCACAGGGCTACAACACACCCACTGGTGAGGCGGGCATCATGCTCTCAGCCGGTCAAAAACAGCGCATTGGTTTGGCCAGAGCCTTGTATGCACAGGCCAGTCTGCTGGTGCTGGACGAACCCAACGCCCACCTGGACGATGCGGCCGAGCAGGCCTTGCTGGCCACGGTCCAGTCGCTCAAATCAGAGGGCAAGACTGTGGTCCTCATCACCCACCGCAAACCGATTGTTCAAGCCGCCGACTGGCTGCTTGTTCTGGCGTCTGGACAAGTGCAGCACTGGGGCCCGCCCTCGCAGGTGCTTGCCCATCTGACTGCAGCCACCACACTTCCACATGGCCCCGTGACCACACCATGAATCCGTCTACACCCGCTGCCCCTGCGCCAGACACCGATGCGCACATTCGACAAACCCTGCAGGACACCCATCCCTTGCAACGCGTGGGCCGCTGGGCGCTGATCCTGGGCTTTGCGGGTCTGTTGGTCTGGGCCGCACTGGCCCCGATGGACGAAGGCGTGCCCACAGAAGGCCTGGTGACACTGGACACCAAACGCAAAACCATTCAACACCTGCAAGGCGGCATCGTGCGGGATGTCCGGGTTCAAGAAGGTCAGCAAGTGAAGGAGGGCGAGGTGGTCATGACCCTGGAGCAGGCCATGCCCCGTGCCCAGCTCGAATCGGTGCGTCAGCACTACCTGGCCCTGCGCGCCGCTGAAAGCCGTTTGCAGTCCGAGCGCCTGAACTTGCCCCAAGTGCGCTGGCATGCCGATCTGCTGGCCGCCCAGAACGACCCCCTGACCCAGCCCCATCTGCAAGTGCAGACCCAGCTGTTTCAGTCACGCCGCTCGGCACTGGAGGCCAACTTGCGCGGACTGGCCGACAACCAGGCCGGTTTGCGCGCCCAGTTGGACGGTAATGCGCGCATGCTGGTGCAACGCAAGCGGCAATCGGCCTTGTTGCAAGAAGAGGTGAGCAACATTGCCGATCTGGTCAAAGAAGGCTATGCACCCCGTGCTCGCCTGAACGAGCTGGAGCGCAACCTGGCCGAAGTGGCCAGCGTCATCGCGGACCTGGATTCGACCGGGGTTCGTTTGTCACGCAGCATCGATGAATTGAACCAACGCACGCAGCAGGTGCGCTTTGAATACCTCAAGGAACTGGACAACCAGTTGGCCGACATTCGCCGTGAAGTTCAGGCCGATGCAGAAAAGCTCACTGCCGTCACGCAAGACATGGAACGCACCGACATCAAGGCGCCCGCCACCGGACAGGTGGTCGCCTTGAGCGTGCAGACCGTGGGCGCCGTGGTGGGGCCGGGTCAAAGGCTCATGGACATCGTGCCCGAACGCTCCCCCCTGGTGATCGAAGCACGCATCCCCGTGCACGTCATCGACCGCGTCAAGGCCGGTTTGCTGGCCGATGTCCGGTTTTCTGCTTTCGCGCACTCCCCCCAACTGGTCACCGAGGCCCAAGTCATGTCGGTGTCCAAAGACCTGATCAGCGAGCCGGAAACCCGGCAGTCTTACTTTTTGGCGCGTTTGGTGCTTACGCCCGAAGGCTTGCGCAGCCTGGGTGCGCGTGCTTTGCAGTCGGGCATGCAGGCCGAGGTGGTCATTCGCACCGGTGAGCGCTCGCTGCTCACCTATCTGGCCTATCCGCTGGTGCGGCGCTTGTCACAATCCATGAAGGAGGAGTGAGGTGTTCCCCCGAGCCATCATGCGCCCAGGCTTGGCAGCGCTGAGCTGTGCCTGTCTGTTGGCGTGCATCCCCGCCCAGGCCATGGACCTGACGCAAGCCTGGCAACTGGCCCGTGACAAAGACCCCGGTTTCCGCGCCGCCGCAGCCCAAGCGGCGGCTGCCCGTGAAAACGAAGCACAGGCCCAGGGTGCGCTGCTGCCCAACGTCTCGGTCAGCAACACCCACAATCAGGTCAACCTGCAACAAACCTTGGGCACGGTCACCACGCCTTACCAGTACCGCAGCCAAAACACAGGCCTGCTGCTGCGGCAAACCCTCTACCGAAAACCGCAATTCGAGCAACTCGAACAGTCCCGTGCCCAAAGCCGCGCCGCAGATGCCGAATTGCAACGCGCACAGCTGGAATTGCTGGGCCGCTCAGCGGGCTATTACTTTGAGGTCTTGCTGGCACAAGACGTGCTGGCTTTCAGCCGTGTGCTGCTGCAGTCCACCCAAGGCCTGCTGAGCGCTGCGCAGCGCAACTTTGACAAGGGCCAAGGTACCCGAACCGATATCGACGAAGCCCAGGCCCGCCTCGACATGGCGCAGGCGCAAGCCCTGCAAGCGAGCCAGCAAGTGGCGTTCACCCGAGAACAACTGCAATCGGTCGTCTCGCATGAAGTGCCCAACCTGGTCGCACGCAATCTGCCCGCATCCCAGACGCTGCCCACCGTGGGTCAAGACATTCCCGAGTGGATCGAACGCACCCTGGCCCAACACCCGGAAATGCTGCTGGCCCGGGCCAAAGTCGAGGCCGCACAAGCCGAGGTCAACAAACAAAGCAGCGGCCACCAGCCCACCGTTGATCTGGTGGCACAAGTCACCCGCAGCCAGGGCGAAAACTTCTACAACCCCAATTCCAGCTACCAAAACAGCACCTTGGGTGTGCAGCTCAACTGGACTTTGTACGCAGGGGGGCAAACCCAATCGGCGGTTCGGCAAGCCCAGGCCAGCTTGCTGCAGGGTGAAGAACTGCTGGAGCAAACCCGCCGCAATCTGAGCTTGCAAGTGCGCAAGGAATACCAGAACACCACCGAGGGCTTGTTGCGCGTCAAAGCCCTGGAGCAAAGCCAGCGCTCGGCTGATCAGATGGTCATTTCCACCCGCAAAGGCATTCAGGCGGGCACCCGCAGCCAGACCGACTTGTTCAACGCACTGCAACGCCAGGCTGAAGCAGGACGAGACCTGGCCCAGTCTCGCTACCAGTTTCTGCTGGCCCACCTCAAACTGAAAACCATGGCGGGCACCGACCCACAGCAGGTCTTGCAAGCACTGTCGGCACTGCTGGATGTGCAGCCTTGATCAGTGGCATATTGCGGTAACTACTTAGAAAATTCCTGATAGTTTTCGTATTTGATGGGTAATTTTGGCGTTATTATGATTAAATCAATAAATATGCCCATGGTGTAGCTGATGTTGTGTCATGGGCTTGCTCTTACCCTCAAGGCCTCACCATGACCGCACAACTGGTTATCCGCAATGTCAGCCTGACAAGTACCACCGCAAGTTATGACCTGTACTTCACGTACACGGCGGATTACACGATTGCATCGGGTCAATCATTGGGTTTTCGCATCCATGAAAACAGCGCCAATTTGACGCTCGATGTGGTCAGCACATCGGGGGGCAAAATTTACAGCCAAGGGCTGGGCAGTAATGCGTTTTCCTGGGCTGCTTTCATCCCCAGCCTGGACCCCGCCAAAACCGAAGTTCAAGTCGGTCGCGTGACATGGCAATCTACATTGCCTGTGGCGGATTGGGCACCCGTGTTGAGTCAACTGGGTGGAACCGAGACGGACACCGCCAGCATGGGCTTCGGCCAGGTGTTGAGCAGCGCCCAAACGGCGACAGCCGTGCCTTTGTCCACTTCATCTTTGGCGGCCTACACCGCCAGCACCAGCGTGATGGCTTCGCCGGGCTTGAACATCGCAGGGACGGGGGCATCCGACAGCTTGCAAGGCAGTTTTGGTGATGACACGATCAACGGCATGGCGGGCGATGACAAAATTTTGGGAGGTGCTGGCAATGACAAGTTGTCGGGTGGTGATGGAAACGACAGTTTGCACGGGGGCTCTGGTCAGGACTGGCTCCAGGGCGATGCTGGCAATGACATCATGGATGGCGGCGATGAAACTGATGTGGTCTCGTACTCAAATTTCAATACTGGCGCAGTCATCAACTTGAAGGATGGCTTTGCAAGTGGTTCAGAAATTGGTAACGACGCTCTGATCGATGTCGAAGCAGCGCATGGCACGCAAGGCAATGACACCATCACCACAAGCGACAACGGTGGTGGATGGGTCACGGCCGGCGGGGGAGATGATGTCATTTACGGGGGCGCCCAGGGCTCCTGGATCACAGGGGGCGCTGGTAATGACACGATTTATGGTGGCAGTTCCGGCGATGACAATGCTGCTTACTACAACTACGGTGGCGGCATGACCATTGATGCCATCACCGTTGTCAACACTGGAACAAACGCCTGGACTCTGCGCAGCGGGATTACGGACTTGATCTCCATCAGTGCACAGGTAAGTCATGGCACGACGGAATGGACCGTGACCGATTTGAGCAATGGGATCAATGCGAATCACCAGGGCATCGACCGTTTAGTGGGTGTTGAGCAGCTGGTGCTGAACGGTATGGGTGCCAGCGGTCAGCCGATCCAGAGATATTTTGCATTGAATGTCAGTGGCACGGAGCCGGTAGTCTTGTCCTTGACTGGTACAGCAGGCAATGACTTTTTGATGGGCACCTCTGGGGATGACGACTTGTTCGGTCTTGCAGGTGACGACACCATTTATGGCATGGGAGGATCAGATTTCATCCGCCCGGGTGCGGGCAATGACCTGGTCGATGGTGGCGAACGCTCTCATCACAATGGCGTGGACTACAGGGATGCCACCAGCGGGGTGGTGGTGAACCTGGTCGCGGGTACAGCTGCAGATGGTCAAGGTGGCCAGGATGTGCTGCGCAACATTCAAGAAGTAGAAGGCAGTGAATACAGTGATGTGATCACTCTCAATCGCTGGAATATAGCGATTGCAGGGGATGGTGACGATACGCTGGTCAGCGCTAAGGGTTACGCGGTCATGTTCGGTGGCGGGGATAACGATCAGTTGATCGGCCATGATTTGACGGACATGGCTGTGATCGGTGTGCCAGGAATGACTTCGAGCAATTGGCGCATGGATTCGGATGACGCTGAGGGGTGGGTGCTCAAAATTGATGGTGTGGCGACTTCACACATCACGCCCAAAACCTCTGGGCCACATGACTGGACGGTGACGGATCTGAGAGATTCATCCTTGCCCACACATCAAGGAGTAGATACCCTTCAAAATATCAAATCATTGTTTTTTATTGGTCCTGATGATAGTACCGCTGCCATCAACATCCAGTTGCCAGCCCATGGCAGCAACGACAGCATTCAAGTCTTCAACGCATCCATCGGCAACACGGAATTACCCGGCGGCAACGATTCGCTGACCGGCACATCCGGCAACGACTACCTGCTGGGTTTTGAAGGCAACGCCACCTTGGTTGGCGGCCCCGGAGATGACATGCTGGTCGGTGGCGAGCAGCGCAACTTGACCTGGAAGACGGAGGGCAAGACCTTTGATTACAACGATTACGACACCGCCAATTACACCAATGTGAGCACAGGCGGTGTGCAGATGAATCTGTCAGACATGACCGTCACAGGTCTGGCAGGTGCAGACATCGGTACAGACACGCTGCGTGGCATCGAAGAGGTGCGCACCACCCGGCAGTCAGACCGGGTGATCGGCTCGCTGGGGAATTTGTCGGGCAATGACGAAGCTGCAGGCGATCAGCACGCGGTCAACCTGTTGGGTTTCGGCGGCAGCGACCAATTCATTTTGGAGCAGCAGGTCAACACGCCCTGGGTGAATTCACCTTGGCTCAACTACAACTGGTCACAGACCGGCGTTCAATTGACCTACACCGGTTTCAAGGGAACGGTGAGCTATGGCGCATCGGGTAGCCAGCAAGCCGGCATGGACACCCTGGAGCGCATCAGCTCTTTTGGCGACACGCGTTTCGATGACGTGTTTGACTTCAGTGGCATGACAGAAAACCACTTGTTGGGCACAAGTTACAACTACGTTGGTTTGACCTTTGGCAATGACAAGGTCATGGGCAATGGCAACACGGTGGTCAGCGTTCAGTCTGGCTTCAACATGATGAGCACCACAGGCCAGGGGATCGTGGTGCGTTTACCCGGGGCTGGCAACAGCGTGACGGTGGACATGAGTCACCTGAGCATCAACGGCCAATCGCTGGGGATCAAGACGCTGTCAGGTGTTGACCAATTGCGTGCGACGGACTTTGCGGACACCTTGGTCGGCGGTGCTTACGATGATTTTGAAGGTTTCCGTGGCCGTGGCGGCAACGATTACATCGACGGCGGCGCGGGCATCGACCGTGCGGAATATCTGGGCTCGAATCTGGGCGTCAAAGTGAACATGGCGCAGGGCCAGGCTTCGGCCATGGTGCTGGATGCGTCGGCTTCCCCTGCCAGTCTGGCCACGGGCGTTGCAGTTGCAGGCGGCAGCTACCCGACGGGCAACTCCACCATCAACGCCAGTGGCACCTGGGTAACAGACAACATTGGCGTGGACACCTTGCGCTCGATTGAGCGCATTCGCGGCACGCAATACGATGACTTTTACGATGCTCGCGGTTTCTCCAGCACGTCGGCCAATGCGGGCAGCAATGGCGCCTGGAACGAATTCGAGGGCAAGGGTGGCAATGACACCATCCTGGGCAACGGCGCCACACGCATTGCCTATTACGACGCCAGCGAGGGCGTCGAAGTCAACTTGGGCACAGGCAAGGCCTGGGCACTGGACCCAGCCAATCGCACGGGCGAATTGGCACAAATTGTGGGCGAAGACACCTTCAGCGGTGTGTACCAGGTGGCAGGCTCGGCATTGGCCGATCATTTGATCGGCGGGGGCGCGGGTCGCACCTTGGGGGACTTGTCCATAGAAGGCTTCATCGGTGGCGCAGGCAACGACACCATTGATGGCATGGACGGATGGGACGAAGCCTACTATTGGGACGCCTTGCAAGGCATCTCGGTGGACATGGGGCTGAGTGCAGGCCAGGTGCAAGACGGCATGGGCGGCACGGACACGCTGATCAACATCGAGTACGTGGGGGGCAGCAACTTTGACGATGTGATGCTGGGCCGGGATGACAACACCACACAGGAAAGTTTTGCTGGTGGTAAAGGCAATGACACCATTGACGGGCGTGGTGGCTACGACGAGGTGGCTTATGGCTACAAGTCGCCCACATCTGGCGTGGTGGTCAACCTGGCCACTGGTCAGGCACAAGACGGTTTTGGCACGGTGGACACGCTGATCAACATCGAGGGCGTGGAAGGCTCGGACCTGAACGACGTGATCATTGGCAATGCACAAGACAACCGCCTGGACGGCCGTTTGGGCGACGACACCCTTGACGGTGGTGGCGGTAACGACTGGGCTGAATACAACAACGTGGAGGGCGCGGTCACCGTCGACCTGTCCACCGGACAGGCCACGGGTGCAGCAGGCCATGACTTGCTCAGCAACATCGAAAACGTGTTGGGCTCGGTCTACAACGACCAATTGACAGGCAATGCGGGCAACAACGTGCTGCAAGGCAATGGGGGTGACGACAGCATCGATGGTGGTGCGGGTGTGGATACAGCAGTGTTCACAGGCAACTTTGCCGACTACACCATCAGCACGTCTGCAGCAGGCATCACCACGGTCAAGGCCAATGTGGGCAATGAAGGCACAGACACGCTCACGCGCATTGAAAACATCACTTTTGCGGACAAGACTGTCAGCGTTGTGGCTAGCTTGATCGTGGGCGGCAGTGGCAACGATTTGCTGGTGGGCACATCGGGTGACGACACCATTTATGGCATGAGTGGGTCCGACAAAATCATGCCGGGTGCAGGCAATGACCTCGTCGATGGAGGTGAGCACACCCAGCACAACATGGTGCGATACACCGACGCCACCAGCGGCGTGGTGATCAACCTGATCACGGGCTTGGCCTCAGATGGTCAAGGCGGACAAGATGTGCTTCGTAACATTCAGGAAGTCGAAGGCAGTGATTTTGGCGATGTGATGACACTCAATCGCTGGAATTTTGCGATGGGTAACGGCGGGGATGACACTGTAGTGAGCGGCAATGGATATGCCGTGATGATTGGCGGCACTGGAAATGATGTGTTGATGGGGCACGACTTTTCCGATGTGGCTGTATTCACCAAATTGGCAGGATTGACATCTACTAATTGGAACGTGGTTTCGGACGGAGCCCAAGGTTGGTTGCTCAATGTTGGCGGCGCTGATGTTTTCCAAATTTCGGCCAATTCAACAGGACCTCAAAATTGGATCGTGACGGATCTCCGGGATTCGTCACAGCCTGGTTTTCAAGGGGTCGATATGCTTCAAAGCATTAAGTCCGTTGTCTTCGTTGGTGAAAATGATTCCGCTTCTGTCAATATTCAATTGCCAGCTTATGGCAGTTCAGACGGTATTCAGGCATTCAATGTGGTGATCGGTGACCGAGGGTTGCCAGGTGGCAATGACTCTTTGACTGGAACATCAGGTAACGACTACATGATGGGTTTTGAAGGCAACGACACCTTGGTTGGCGGCCCCGGCGATGATCTGTTGGTCGGTGGCGAGCAGCGCAACCTGACCTGGAAGTTGGAGGGCAAGACCTTTGATTACAACGATTACGACACCGCCAATTACACCAATGTGAGCACAGGCGGTGTGCAGCTGAATTTGTCAGACATGACCGTCACAGGTCTGGCAGGTGCAGACATCGGTACAGACACGCTGCGTGGCATCGAAGAGGTGCGCACCACCCGGCAGTCAGACCGGGTGATCGGCTCGCTGGGGAATTTGTCGGGCAATGACGAAGCTGCAGGCGATCAGCACGCGGTCAACCTGTTGGGTTTCGGCGGCAGCGACCAATTCATTTTGGAGCAGCAGGTCAACACGCCCTGGGTGACTTCACCCTGGCTCAACTACAACTGGTCACAGACCGGCGTTCAATTGACCTACACCGGTTTCAAGGGAACGGTGAGCTATGGCGCATCGGGTAGCCAGCAAGCCGGCATGGACACCCTGGAGCGCATCAGCTCTTTTGGCGACACGCGCTTCGATGACGTGTTTGACTTCAGTGGCATGACAGAAAACCATTTGTTGGGTGCCAGCTACAACTACGTGGGTTTGACATTTGGCAACGACACAGTCATCGGGAATGGCAACACAGTGGTGAGCGTGCAGTCTGGCTTCAACATGATGAGCGCCACCGGCCAAGGTATCAGGTTGCGTTTGCCGGGCGAAGGCAGCAGCAAAACACTGGACATGAGCCATTTGAGTGTCAATGGACAATCTCTGGGGGTCAAGATCCTGTCAGGCGTTGACAATGTGCGAGGCACTGATTTTGCAGACACGCTGTTCGGTGGCGCCTATGACGACTATGAATCATTCCGTGGCCGTGGTGGCGATGACTACATCGACGGCGGATCGGGCATAGACCGTGCGGAATACCTGGGTTCGAATCTGGGTGTGAAAGTCAAATTGGCGCAGGGTCTGGCCTGGGGCATGGGGGTCGATAAGGACGCTTTGCTTGCGAGTTCTTCAGTGGGCGTGGTGGGTGGCAACAACTATCCCACAGTCAATTACATCGTCAACGCCAGTGGCACCTGGGTAACAGACAACATTGGCGTGGACACCTTGCGCTCGATTGAGCGCATTCGCGGCACGCAATACGATGACTTGTACGATGCTCGCGGTTTCTCCAGCACGTCGGCCAATGCGGGCAGCAATGGCGCCTGGAACGAATTCGAGGGCAAGGGCGGCAATGACACCATCTTGGGCAACGGAGCCACACGCATTGCCTATTACGACGCCAGCGAGGGCGTCGAAGTCAACTTGGGCACAGGCAAGGCCTGGGCATTGGACCCAGCCAATCGCACGGGCGAATTGGCACAGATTGTGGGTGAAGACACCTTCAGCGGTGTGTACCAGGTGGCGGGCTCGGCACTGGCCGATCATTTGATCGGCGGGGGCGCGGGTCGCACCATGGGGGACTTGTCTATCGAAGGCTTCATTGGTGGTGCGGGCAACGACACCATTGATGGAATGGGCGGATGGGACGAAGCCTACTATTGGGACGCCCTGAAAGGGATCTCGGTGGATATGGGTCTGAGTGAAGGCCAGGTGCAAGACGGCATGGGCGGCACGGACACGCTGATCAACATCGAGTACGTGGGGGGCAGCAACTTTGACGATGTGATGCTGGGCCGGGATGACAACACCACACAGGAAAGTTTTGCTGGTGGTAAAGGCAATGACACCATTGACGGGCGTGGTGGCTACGACGAGGTGGCTTATGGCTACAAGTCGCCCACATCTGGCGTGGTGGTCAACCTGGCCACTGGTCAGGCACAAGACGGTTTTGGCACGGTGGACACGCTGATCAACATCGAGGGCGTGGAAGGCTCGGACCTGAACGACGTGATCATTGGCAATGCACAAGACAACCGCCTGGACGGCCGTTTGGGCGACGACACCCTTGACGGTGGTGGCGGTAACGACTGGGCTGAATACAACAACGTGGAGGGCGCGGTCACCGTCGACCTGTCCACCGGACAGGCCACGGGTGCAGCAGGCCATGACTTGCTCAGCAACATCGAAAACGTGGTGGGCTCGGTCTACAACGACCAATTGACAGGCACTGCGGGCAACAACGTGCTGCAAGGCAATGGGGGTGACGACAGCATCGATGGTGGTGCGGGTGTGGACACAGCAGTGTTCACAGGCAACTTTGCCGACTACACCATCAGCACGTCTGCAGCAGGCATCACCACGGTCAAGGCCAATGTGGGCAATGAAGGCACAGACACGCTCACGCGCATTGAAAACATCATTTTTGCGGACAAGACTGTCAGCTTTGCTCCCAATGTGTTGCCGACGGGCGTGGTCAAAGTCACAGGCATCGCCACGCAGGGCAAGACCCTCACGGCATCCAACACTTTGGCCGATGCCGACGGCATGGGGTCGGTGAGCTATCAATGGCAAGCCAATGGCCAAGCCGTTCAGGGTGCAACAGGCAGCACGTTCAAATTGGGCCAGGATCAGGTGGGTAAAACCATCAGCGTGACGGCCAGCTACACCGATGGCAATGGGCATCGTGAATTGGTGACGAGCACATCCACCACCAAGGTTCTGAACATCAATGATCTGCCCACCGGCAGCGTCACGGTCAATGGGCTGGTGCAGCAAGGACAGACTCTGACGGTCACGCACAACCTGGCCGACCTGGATGGGCTGGGTCAGGTGAGCTACCAGTGGTATTCGGACCAGGGGGCCATTGCCGGTGCCACGGCCGATGTGTTTACACCGACGCAAGATCAGGTGGGGCAACACCTGTTTGTGCGCGCCAGCTACACCGATGGTTTTGGCAAGGCAGAGTCCATGTTCAGCGCTTCAACAGCGCCTGTGTTGAACCTGAACGACGCGCCGGCAGGGGGTGTGAGCATCGTTGGCAATGCCTGGGCCTCTCAAACCTTGTCGGTCGATCTGTCGGGCTTGAGTGATGCAGATGGCCTGCCACCAGAAGGGGAGTTTGGCTATCAGTGGTATGCCAATGGCGAGTTGATTGAAGAGGCCACCCAGGCCACGCTGGACTTGACCGAGGACTATGTGGGTCAGCGCATCAGCGTTGAGGTCAACTATCTGGATGATGGCGATACCGAAGAGGTCATTGCCAGTGAAGCCACCACCGAAATTTTGCCCCAGGATTCACCCACGGAAGGCAGCTTGACCATCACGGGCGTGGCCATGCAAGGGCAAGCTTTGCATGCTTTGGAGGCCTTGCAAGATGATGACGGCATGGGGCCTGTGAGCTTGCAATGGTTGGCCGATGGTCAGGCCATTGGCGGTCAAACCACAGACACTCTGGTATTGACGCAGGCGTTGGTGAACAAACACATCAGCCTGAATGCGACTTACACAGACGGCCACGAGAACTTGGTCAGTTTCACCAGTGCAGAGACGGCGTTGGTGGCCAACGTCAATGATGCGCCCACAGGCAGCGTGACGATTTCTGGCACGGCCAAGCAGGGTTTGGTGCTCACGGCCAACAACACCTTGGCCGATGCAGACGGTATGGGCGCGGTCTCCTATCAATGGAAAGCCAATGGTGTGGCCATTGCGGGGGCTACGGGCAATACGTTCAAGCCCTTATCGGCACAGGTCGGGCAGAAGATTTCTGTCACGGCCACCTACACCGACGGCTTTGGCACGGTGGAGAGCAAAACCAGCTTGTCAACCGCAGCAGTGGTGACGGGCTACAGCATCGCCGCTTCCGGAACTTCTGTGAACGAAGGATCTTCGGTGGTGTTCACCGTGACCACCACGGATTTGACAGCGGGACAGACTGTGTCTTATGCGCTTGCGGGCGTGTCGGCAGCAGACGTGGTGGGTGGGCAGTTGACGGGTACAGCGGTCGTGGGCAGTAACGGCAAGGCCAGCTTCACGGTGAACCTGGCTGCTGACTTTGCCACCGAGGGCTCGGAAGTCATGTCCGCCAGCGTGGCCGGCGCGACCGCCAAGGTCACGGTGCTGGATGCCTCTTTAGCCACCAGCAGCACCAATTGGTCGACCCTGAGCCATGGCAGCAGCCTGGCCTTCAACCCATTGACTGATCGATTGCTGATTGACAACAACGGATTGAGCGCCAGCAGTTTTTACCTGACATGGAACAGCCCGACTGCAGTGACTCTGGTCGGTGGTGGCAAAAGCATCACCTTGAACACCGACATCAAGTCGCTGACCAACAAGAATTTGGCTTTCTCCAATGGCAGCGTTTTGCTGGTGGGAGACAACTCGGCTTTTGTGATCAACGACGACGGCGCGAACACGCTGACGGGAACAGCTGGGGCTGATAATTTTTACGGACTGGGTGGCAATGATTCTTTGGTGGGGGGTGACGGCAACGATGTCTTCAACACGGGCTACGCCAGCAACAGCATTGGCAATGACACCATCAACGGTGGTGCCGGTGATGACACCCTGATCTATCCCAGCTCAACGCCCACAACACCTGCTGTGACCGTGAACCTGGCCACAGGCATGGCGACCAGCACGCAGGGTAGCGTCAAGCTGATCAGCATTGAGCGGGTTTGGGGCACTGCGGGCAATGATGTTTTCATCGGTGGCGACGTCTCGCACACCACCGATGCACAAGGCAATCGCATCACGGAGGTGTTCAGGGGCAATGGCGGCAATGACACGATCCAGGGGGATGCGGGCGACTTCTTCACCATCGCCGACTATTCTTCCAACACCGGTGCGCAAGCTGTGAGTGCGAACCTGGGAACGGGCATCGTCAGTGATGGATGGGGCAGCACGGATGTGCTGGTCAATGTGGACGGCGTCGTGGGCGGCGCAGGCCATGATGTGATCAGCGGGGGCAGTCAAAGCCGCGATGCAAGTGGTTTCTTTTTTGAGCTGCTGCGCGGCAATGCGGGCAATGACACGCTCAACGGCAACAACGCCAATACCGGGGGGTCGTATGCCAGCAGTGACCGTGCCGACTACAGCACCAGCACGGCGGCAGTGACCGTGAACCTGGCCACGGGCGTAGCGCAAGATGGCATGGGCGGCACGGACACCCTGATTGACATTGACCAGGTGTACGGTGGCAGTGGCAATGACTGGATTGTGGGCAGCAATGACCGCGATGTGCTCGATGGTGGTGCAGGCAATGACACGCTGGATGGCGGCACCAATTCGGACAATGTCCGTTATTGGCAGTCGACAGCGGGCGTCATTGTGAACTTGAGCGCCACGGCACTGGTGGTCAATGGGGCAACGGCCAAAGTGACCGGCTTGACGGGCTTGGTGACGGTGGCCGGTGGTACCGCTATGGATGGCATGGGCGGCGTGGATACGCTCATCAACATTGAAAACATCCAGGGCTCGAACTACAACGACTATCTGCGTGGCAGCGACGATGTCAATGTGCGGCAGTTCTACACGGGCTTTGCCGGTAACGACACGATCGACGGCGGGGCAGGCATTGACATCGTGACCTTTGTCGATACGCCCTTGAGCATGGGGGGCGTCAATGTCACGTTGGCCAGCACCCTTGCGGACAAAAAAGGCGGTGTGGATACCTTGATCAACATTGAAGGTATTTCCGGCACGCGTTCCAACGACACCATCGTGGGCAACAGTGGGGACAACTGGCTGCGCGGCGATGGTGGCAGCGACATTCTGGATGGTGGTGCGGGCAATGACTGGGTCTTTTCCAGTGGCGACCCTGCAGGTGTGAACATCAATTTGACGACCGGTCTGGCCGTGGATGGCTGGGGTGGTGCCAACAATGTTTTGGGCTTGGGCGGTACAGACACCCTGAAAAACATCGAAAACGCAGAGGGCTCGGATTTCAACGATGTCATCACGGGCAGCGCCATCAACAACCAGTTGGTGGGGCGCGATGGCGACGACACGATCGACGGTGGTGCCGGGGCAGACACCCTGAGCGGCGGTGCTGGCAACGACACTTATGTGGTGGACAACGCAGCTGATGTGGTGTCAGAGGCGACGGCGCTCAATGGCACGGTGGATGCAAGCGGTGTGGATGGGGTCATCAGTTCGGTGAGCTACACCTTGGGTTCTTTTGTCGAAAACCTGAGCTTGACGGGTAGCAGCGCGATCAACGGCACAGGCAATGCACTGAACAACCTGATCGTCGGCAATTCAGCAGCCAATATCCTCAGTGGTGGCGCTGGCGATGACACTTTGGCAGGAGGGGCTGGCAACGACACTTATGTGGTGGACAGCACGGCGGATGTGGTCTCGGAAACCACCCTGCTCAACGGCAGCATTGACGCAGGTGGCACCGATGGGGTCAACAGCTCTGTGAGCTACACCCTGAGCACGTTTGTGGAGAATCTGACCCTGACGGGCACTTCGGCCATCAACGGTACAGGCAATGCTTCGAACAACGCGATCACGGGCAACGCGGCGGCCAACTGGCTCGACGGTGATGCGGGCAATGACGTCTTGAATGGTGGTGCCGGGGCAGACACCCTGGTTGGTGGTGCAGGCAACGACAGTTATGTGGTGGACAACGCCGCTGATGTGGTGTCAGAGACCACTATGCTCAACGGCAGCATTGATGCGGGGGGTACCGATCTGGTCAGCAGTTCTTTGAGCTACACCCTGGGCAGCTATCTCGAAAAACTCACTTTGACGGGCAGCACGTCCATCAATGGCACGGGCAATGGCTTGAGCAATACCATCACCGGTAATGCTGGCGACAACGTATTGGACGGTGGCCTGGGTGCCGATACGCTGATCGGTGGCGCTGGCAATGACAGCTATGTGGTGGACAACGCGGCTGATGTGGTGTCTGAGAGCACGCTGCTCAATGGCAGCATTGATGCCGGTGGCACGGACGTGGTGAACAGTTCGGTGAGTTATGCATTGGGTGCATTTGTCGAGAACTTGAATCTGACGGGGGGCTCAGCCATCAATGCAAGCGGCAATGCACTGAACAATCTGATCACAGGCAATGCCGCAGCCAACACGCTCGATGGTGGTCTGGGCGTGGACACACTCAGCGGCGGTGCAGGCAATGACACCTATGTGGTCGACGATGCAGCCGATTGGGTGTCTGAGGCCAACTTGCTCAACGGCACGGTGGATGCAGGCGGTGTGGACCAGGTCAACAGTTCTGTGAGCTATGCGCTGGGCGCGTTTGTTGAGAACCTGAGCCTGACGGGCACCTCGGCCATCAATGGTTCAGGCAATGGTCTGAACAACTTGATCACCGGTAATGCTGCAGCCAACACGCTGGACGGTGGCTTGGGCGCAGACACCCTGGCCGGTGGCGCGGGTGATGACGTGTATGTGGTCGATGATGCGGCCGATCTGGTGTCGGAGAGCACCCTGCTCAACGGCTCCATCGATGCAGGCGGGCAAGATAGGATCAACAGCTCCGTGAGCTACACGCTGAGTGCTTTTGTAGAGAACCTTTCACTGACCGGGGGCGCAGCCATCCATGCGACGGGCAATGCACTGAACAACGTGTTGTCGGGCAATGCGGCTGACAACACTCTCGACGGTGGAATGGGTGCCGACACGCTCATCGGCGGCGCGGGCAACGACACCTATGTGGTCGACGATGCCTCCGACATGGTGTCCGAGAGCACATCGCTCAATGGCAGCGTGGATGCTGGTGGTGTGGATCAGGTCAACAGTTCCGTGAACTATGTCTTGGGCAACTTTGTTGAGAGGCTGAGTTTGACCGGCGCATCAGCCATCAATGCAACGGGCAATGCATTGAACAACGTCATTGCGGGCAATACGGCTGCCAACTTGCTCGACGGTGGCCTGGGGGCAGATACGCTCATGGGCGGTGCTGGCAATGACACCTATGTGGTCGATGATGCGGCTGATCAGGTGTCTGAGGCGACTTTGCTCAACGGCACGGTGGATGCAGGCGGCGTGGACCAGGTCAACAGTTCGGTGAGCTATGCGCTGGGCGCGTTTGTCGAGAACCTGAGTCTGACCGGCAACTCGGCCATCAACGGCACAGGTAATGCATTGAACAACCTGATCTCAGGCAATGCGGCAGCCAACAGTTTGAACGGTGGCGCAGGAGCGGACACTTTGTCTGGTGGCGCCGGTGACGACCTCTATGTGGTGGATAACCTGAATGACGTGGTTTCTGAGAGCACATTGCTCAATGGCACGGTGGATGCCGGTGGAGTGGATCAGGTCAACAGTTCAGTGACTTATACCTTGAGCGGGTTTGTTGAAAACCTGCTGTTGACGGACACCGTGGCGATCAATGGAAAGGGCAATGCGCTGAACAACCTGATCACGGGCAATGCTGCGGCCAACATTCTGGACGGTAGCCTGGGTGCTGACACGTTGATCGGTGGTGCGGGCAACGACACCTATGTGGTCGACAACTTGGGTGATCTGGTGATCGAGGCCACATTGCTCAATGGCACGGTGGATGCCAGCGGGATGGATTTGGTCAACAGCGCTGTGAGCTACACATTGGGCAACAACCTGGACAACCTGATGCTGACCGGCAGCGATACGATTAACGGCACGGGCAATGCCTTGAACAACGCCATCACCGGCAACACAGCTGCCAATTGGCTCGATGGCGGCGCAGGCAATGACACCTTGAACGGAGGTACAGGCGCTGACACGATGGTGGGCGGTGCGGGCAACGACACCTATGTGGTCGACCACGCCGGTGATGTGGTGTCTGAAGCCACTTTGCTCAATGGCACGGTGGATGCGGGCGGCACAGATCTGGTCAACAGCGCATTGACTTACACACTGGGCAATTATGTGGAAAACCTGACGCTGACAGGCAGCTCTTTGATCAACGGCACGGGCAATGCACTGAACAACTCTATGACTGGCAATACCGCTGCCAACTGGCTGGATGGCGGGGCAGGCAATGACTGGCTCAACGGTGGTGCAGGCGCTGACACGCTGGTGGGTGGTGCGGGCAACGACAATTATGTGGTGGACAACATTGGAGATTTGGTTTCCGAAACCACCTTGTTCAACGGCTCGATTGACGCGGGCGGTAACGATACGGTCAGCAGCTCATTGGCCTATACCTTGGGCTCGTTTGTGGAAAACCTGACGCTGACCGGTACCAGCGTGATCAACGGCACAGGCAATGCACTGAACAACGCCCTCACCGGCAACACGGCTGCCAATTGGCTCGATGGCGGCGCAGGCAATGACACCTTGAAGGGCGGGCTTGGCGCAGACACGCTGACCGGCGGTGCAGGTTCTGATCGGTTTGGCTTTGCGGCGGGCGACGCGGGTACCAGCTCTGGTTTTGATGTGATCACCGATTACCTCAAAGGCGCTGCTGGCACGGGTGACGTGATTGATTACGCTTCCAGTTTGGTGGTGGGTGGATCGGCTCTGGCTGCGACTGCCGCAGAGGCATCCATCAACGCAACAACCGGTTTGGCCACGTTTGCAACAGGCACAGGCCTGACCTTGGCCGATGCTGTGGCCAAGATTAATGCGCGATTTGTGGCGGCAACTGATTCGGTGGGTGAGTTTGCTCTGTTCAAGGTGAACGGTGCCGGTGACTACTACCTTTACGTTTCGGATGGCACTGTTGCAACCACCGATGTTGTCGTCCAACTGGTCGGCGTGCAAACTGTGGGTGGTATCAACCTGACGAGTGGAGACCTGACAATCACCTCATGATGAAGCCGAGTCGGTGGCCGACCTGCAGATGTTTTGCAGGTCGGAGTTTCCGCCTGAACCTTTGCGGTTGGGGTAAGTCGGTGTCTTCAGCCCCGACGCAGGCCTGAGTCAGAGCCGACAGGGTTGGCGGCCACTGCTATGCCAGCGACGGCCTGCTGGCTCAATCGCTCATCAAGCTTTGCAAGCTCGGGCCGTCGGAGATGGCCGGTTGTGTTGGGGGCGTCCAGCTCAGGCCTTCTTGTTGCGCCCATTGCTGCATGCGGCCGTCTGTCAGTGCTTGGGTGATCACCCGATTGGCGGTGTCCAGCAGTTCTTTGGGCGCGGAAGCCAGTGCCACAAAGCCCAAGTTGAGCCCGATCGGTCTTCTGAATGCGGCCAGTTGAAGCGGGGTGTCCGGATGCTTGATTCGGTAGGCGTCGTAGGCTGCCGTGGGCATGAGCAGGCTGTCAATGCGGCCGGTTTCAAGGGCTGTCCAGGGGTTCTCCCGTTGTGCCAGTGTGACCATTTGGCTGCGCAGCGTACCTTGCCGATAAAGGCTGACCAAAGTGCCCGCCAGGGTGCCTGTGACGGCGCCGGTTTTGCGGTCTTTCAAGTCCATCAAGTTGGCCACTGGCGCATGGTCGGATTTTTGGACCACGCCCAATGCGCTGGCCTGGTAGGGCAGGCTGGGCACAAGTTCGCCCAATGGGATGAAGGGACGGTCGCGTTTGCGCTTGGCGCCTGGGTGGTCGGGCACCCGCGCACTGGGGCGCGTGGCAGGACCGAGGTCGGATTTGAGCAGCGGAAAGCCGCTGACCAGCTCGCACTGACCTGAAGAGAGCAGGGCGTTGATTTCCTGGGACAGGGTGGATTCTTTTTCGAATTCGGTTTCGAAGGGGACGATTTGCAGTTCGCGGCCAGACGCCTCGGCCACCGCTAGGGCCAGGCGAACGTCAAAGCCCGTGGCCTTGCCTTTGTGCACAGTCGATTGCGGGGGACTGTCTTCACTGACACAAACTTTGAGGGGCGATGCCCAAGCGCCTGTGCTCAGGATCAGCAGTACTGGCAGCAGACGGAGCGATGACAGGCGTGTCAGACGTCGTGCAGCCATCAAAGTTCCTTGCCGCCGCGTGATCCCACATAGGCCCACAGCAATTTGATCAGTTCTGGCGACAGCGCATCCTTGAAGGAGGGCATATTGCCTTTGCCGTTGCTCACGGAGTTGAGGAAACGCTCTTCCTGATCGACCGGGAACTTGCGCAAATCATAGGTGGTGGTGCCCGCATTGACCATATTGCGGCCATGACACTGGGAACATGTGCGGTGAAATTGCTCGCGGCCTTGGTCGACGGCGGCCGTGGTGAAGCGGGGAGAGGTTTGCGCATGGGCGGCCCCATTCAGGGCCGCCACACACACCAGTGCAAACTGGAGTTTCTTCATCATCAGTTCAGGGCAAATGTCCAGACCGATCCGCCCGCTGGCACGTTGGCCATGCGTTCGTCACCCAGCAGGGCCCACACGCCACCGGCGCCAGACAGCACGGTTACGTATTGCTTGCCCTTGTGCTCCCAGGTCACAGGCAGGCCGATGATGCCCGAGCTGGTCTGGAACTGCCACAGCTTCTTGCCGTTATTGGCATCGACCGCCATGAACTCGCCTGTGGCTGCGCCGGTGAACACCAAACCACCACCTGTAGACAGCGTGCCTGCCATGCTGGGTTGGCCGGGCCAGGCCATTTGCCATTTGCTCTTGCCGGTCATGGGGTCAATGGCGCTCAGGTAGCCGTGAGGGGCATCCTTGGGCATGGTCACGCCACGGAAGTTCACACCCAGATACCACTCGCCCTTTTTGTATTCAGGCTTGGCAAACTGGTAGGGCCAGCTGATGTTGAGGGTGTTGGCATAGGCCAGGCCCGTGGCGGGGTTCCAGGACATGGGTGTCCAGTTTTTGCCGCCGAGCACCGATGGGAAAACTTCTTCATCACCGCCTGCACGGATGCGCTTGGTGACTTCAGACTCAACTGGGCGTCCAGTGATCATGTCGATCTTGTCGGCCCAGTTGACCTTGACGTAGGGGTTGGCCGCCAGCAGTTTGCCGTTGGCACGGTCCAGCACATAGAAGAAACCGTTGCGGTTGGCCTGCGCCAGCACCTTGCGGGTCTTGCCCTCGATCTTCATGTCGACCAGCATGCCCACCTCGGTGGCGTCGTAGTCATAGGGGTCGTTGGGTGTGAACTGGTAGTGCCAGACCATTTCGCCAGTTTTGGGGCGAAATGCCACGACAGAGGCGATATAAAGGTTATCTCCTTTGCGGGCTTCTGCGTTCCAGGGACCGCCGTTGCCGGTGCCCCAGTAAACCAAGTCCAGCTCGGGGTCGTAAGCGCCGGTCAGCCAGGTGGGCGCGCCGCCTTTCATGGCGGTGTCGCCAGGCCAGGTGTCTGCGCCTTTTTCATTGCCAGCTGCTGTGGTGTAGAAGCGCCAGAGTTTCTTGCCAGTGACCGGGTCCCAGCCGTCAATGAAGCCGCGTGTGCCGTACTCGCCACCCGCGATACCTGTCATGAGCACGCCATTGGCGACCAATGGGGCTGCCGTCATGGCTTGGCCTTCCTGGTAGTCGGCGGCCTTGCTCTTCCACAACTGCTTGCCGGTCTTGGCGTCGAGGGCCATCACATGGGCGTCCAGAGTTGTGCGGAAAATCTTGCCATCCAGGATAGCCGCGCCACGGTTCAAGATACCGCAGCAGGCCATCTTGAAGACGTCCTGAGGCAGTTCAATCTCGTGTTTCCACAGCTGTTTACCGGTCAGCGGGTTCAAGGCAACGGTCGTGTTGTGCGTGGTGACATACATCACGCCGTCATGCACGATGGGCTGGGACTCTTGCCCCTGGGGGTTGTTCAGGCTGTAGGCCCACAAGGGCTGCAGCTTGCCCACGTTCTTGTTGTTGATCTGCTTGAGCGGGCTGTAGCGTTGGTTGTTGTAGCCCATGCCATAGGTGAGCACATCACCCGGGGTCGCGGCGTCGTTTTTGAGGGCATCCAGCCCTTGAGCCTGAGCGCCTGAGAATATCGCTGCGGCAATCAAGCCGCCGACGAGCCGGTAATTGGGGGTCATGTACAAGTCTCCTTTTTGATGGGGTATCGCTTCACAAGCCTGGCACTTCGTGTGCAAGGTCTTGGCATCATTGCGGTGGACATGCTTTTTTGCACGCTCGGGAATTCCCTAGTCAAAAATTGTTCTGTTCTGGAACAGTTGCACCCCGCGAATGTCAGTTGTCTGCCGGTCTTGGTAGTTTCCCGCTGGTTGGACGCAGCGCGGCCATGCACACTTTGACGCTCCAAGTGTTCGGTCTGGAGACAAGCTCACATGTTCATGCGCACGCAGGGTTTTACGGCCTCACACAACGGCAGCGGCTACAACCCCTTGTTTTCCAGCACGCGCGAGCAGCGCATTGCACAGGCAAGGCAGCAATTTTTTGAAGAAGGCGTGCGGCCCAGCGGGCTGGTGAGTGAGGCGGTGATCCAATCCTGGATGCGCTGCACATCTGATCGCCATTCTGTGACGGAGGCCTTGCAGTTCAACCATGTGTCGATCAGTCGCATGCACGCCACTTTGGCGAGAAATCAGGAATTGCTGGCGGCGGCGCACCAGGAATTGGTGACCATGGAGGCGTCTTTGGCGGGCATTGAGTGCCGTGTTTTGCTGACGGACGCCCAAGGCGTGATCGTTCATGGCACGCACAACCCGTTGGCGGCACATGAGCCTTTGCTGAGCAAGGCGACTCGGGTTGGTGTCAATCTGGCCGAGTCGCGCATGGGGACGACAGCGCCCGGCATCACCAAGCACTCCAGCCAAGCCTGTACCGTCACGGGGGCAGAACACTATTTCAATTGCCTTCACGCGCTGGAATGTGTCGCCGCGCCCATCCATGATGTACAAGGCCAAGTGGCAGCGGTGCTGGATATCACGGTGGAAGGGCGCAGTTTCAACTTTGATGCCGCTTCGGTCGTGGGCATGTACGCGACATCGATTGAAAATCGCCTGCTGATGTCCCAGTCGCATGAACATGTGGTGCTGCGGTTTCAGGCCAGCCCGGCGCTGCTGGCCACACCCATGGAAGCCCTTGCGGGCATCACAGCGGATGGTCAAGTTAACTGGCTCAATGGCGTCGCTTCACGCTTGTTGGGGGTGCCTGCTTTTGCGGCTGGACGTGATGTGATGGCGCTGTTCGGGCTGGAGCTTGAAGCGGTACTGGCCATGACGCGTCGCGCGGACTTGCAGGCGATTCGCTTGCCCAATGGCCTGGGTGTCTGGACGCAGGCGAACTTGCTGGCCCGTGATGGCATCGATTTGAGACATGCTCTGACGTTTGCTTCACACCGCTTGTCGCAGCCCTGCGAGACGTTGATGGAGCCGGACAAGGAAAACGTATCGCACGGTACGGCATCTGCAGAGCCCGACGGCACTGATGCAGAGGATGCCACGCAAGCGCGTTTGAGTGACCACCATCATCAGTTGATTGACAGCACCTTGGCCGCTTGTGGTGGCAACATATCCCGAGCTGCCCGTACGCTGGGGGTTTCGCGTGGCTTGCTCTACAGACACTTGCGCAACCAGCCTGCAGTTCAGAATAAGTTGGTCCCAGCACCAGACTGAGCGAAGCCGCGTGAACGCCCTTGGCAGGGCGCGCGCGCTTGGATCTTGAAAATGGGCGATGGACTCTGAGCAAGCGATTGAGACAGGCCTGTGGTCACACCGGTGAAAATACGGTTTTGATTCCGATTTCACTTTGTTCCTATGCCCCGCATTCAGTTTTCCTTACCTGACGGTTTCATTTTCGCCACCGACATTCAGATCTACATCAGCCACGTCAACCAAGGTGGGCATTTGGACAACGCACAGTTGCTGACCCTGGTGTCCGAAGCGCGGGTGCGTTTCTTCAAATCACTGGGTTACACCGAAGGCAATGTGGCGGGCTTCCCCATCGTCGTCGGCGACATGGTGGCCCAATACAAGTCAGAGGGCTTTCACGGCGAAACCATGCGCGTGAGCATGATCCCGCAGGACTACAACAAATACGGCTTTGACCTCGTTTACCGCATGGAGTGCCTGGACACGGCCCGTGAAGTGGCGCGTGGCAAGATCGGCATCGTGTTCATTGAGCAAGACAGCCGCAAGGTGGCGGCAGTGCCCAGTGAATTTGTGGCACGGGTGTCCGCATTGCCTGTCTGCTGACCCATGCTGCTCATACGCTGCGAGCGCCGACCTGCGAGGACGCGGCGACTGGGTCGACCTGCGAGCAAGCACTGATTTGTAGGTCGGCGGTCGAAGACCCCGACAGATGCTTGCACAGCGACAACGCTGGTGGTGGCTGTCGCTGTGCATCGAAGATGTCGGACTCGGCGATTGCCGACCTATGGGGGGCGTTTGATCGGCTTCAGCTCAGCCGCTGACGCAACTCGGTTTTGAGCACCTTGCCGTAATTGTTTTTGGGCAGGCTGCTCAATACTTCGTAGCGCTTGGGCCGCTTGAAGCGGGCGATTTCTTGCAGGCACAGCGCATCGAGTGCGGCGGTGTCGAGCGTGTGGCCTGCGTGTGGCACCACAAAGGCCACCACCACTTCGCCCCATTCGGCATCGGGCGCGCCCACCACGGCCACTTCGGCCACGCCCGGCGCGTGCAACAGCACTTCTTCGATTTCGCGGGGGTAGATGTTGGAGCCGCCGCTGATGATCAGGTCTTTGCTGCGGTCTTTCAAGGTCAAAAAGCCGTCGGCGCCCAGGCACCCCATGTCGCCGGTGAACAGCCAGCCGTTTTGAATCGCGCTGGCCGTGGCTTCAGGGTTGCGCCAATAACCGGCCATGACGCTGTCGCCCAGGATCAGCACTTCACCTACTTCCCCAAGGGGCAGGTCTTTGCCTTGTGCATCGGTCACGCGGATGCACACCGGCGTTTGTGCCACGCCCACCGAGGCCAGGCGTTCCAGATGGCGCGGGTGGGCCGTGTCCTGCAAATGCTGGCGTGACAGGGCGGTGCCCACCATGGGGCTTTCGCCCTGGCCGTAAATCTGCACAAAACGCGGCCCCATGACGCGCAGCGCCCGCTGGATGTCGGCCGCGTACATGGGCGCGCCGCCATAGACCACGGTTTTGAAAGACTGCCCGCACGCTTGCGCCGACAAGCTTGCCGCCTCGGCATGGTCTACCAATCGCTTGACGATGGTGGGCGCAGCAAACATCGACAGCGGCCCGAGCTGCTGGCCCAGGGCAAACAGCTCGGCTGGGTCGAATCCGCCCGAAGGTGGCACCATGTGCCGGGCGCCCGCCATCAGGTGGGGAATGGCGTAAATGCCCGCACCGTGCGACATGGGCGCGGCGTAGGCGATGCAGTCTTGCGGCGTCACCGCATCGACATCGGTGAAATACGCCAGCCCCATGGTCATGAGGTTGCGGTGGGTGATCATCACGCCCTTGGGCCTGCCCGTGGTGCCGCTGGTGTAGAACAGCCAGGCCAGGTCGTCGGCGCGGCGTTCGGTGATGGGCGTATCCAGCGGGGATGCTGGCAACTGCCACAGCGCATTGGCTTCGGCGCTGTCCACATCGATCACACGTTCGAGCCCGGTCAGGTTTTCGCCGGTGTCGCTCGTGATGTCGGCGGTCACAAAGGCCCAGCGCGCCTGGGCGTTGTCGATGATCCATTGGGCTTCGCGCACATGCAGTTTGGCGTTGATGGGCACCACCGCCAGCCCGGCCCACCAGGCAGCAAACAGCACTTCCAAGTAACGCACATGGTTGCGCATGAACAGCGCGACCCGGTCGCCCGGCTGCAAACCTGCGGCTTGAAACTGCGCCGCCAAGTGCTGACAGCGCTGCGCCCACTGTGCATGTGTGGCCACGCATTCGGAGCCGCTGAAAATGGCGGGGTGCAAGGGGTTCATGCGCGCTTGGCGTTGCAGCAAATGGGCGAGGTTCAATTCAAAGTCTCCAGCAAAAGTGTCGCTATTTTGACCCTGACAGTCGCGTGCAGTTTGTCGCTTGGACGTCTGTGTGGGCAGCTTCAGCCCCGACATGGGTCTGCGCCAAAGCCAGCAACGTCGGTGCTGAAGCTACCGACCGACGGGAGAGTGGACTTTGTAGGTCGGCGGCTTTAGCCCCGACATGGGCCTGCAACGAAGCGAACAATGTCGGAGCTGAAGCTACCGACCTACGGGAGAGTGGTCTTTGTAGGTCGGCGGCTTCAGCCCCGACATGGGGTCGGTGCCGAAGAGGTCAATTTCAAAGCTTAAGGCGTCTGTAGAGCTCAGTGGTCAGGCGCGGCGCAGCAGCAAACGCAAATCCGGACCGATGCGGTCCACAGCATGGAAGGCAAGCTTGACCGAATCGCTGAGCGCCGTCAGCACAGGCAAATTCGCCAAGCCCTGGCCAGGGCCCAGCAGTTGCGGGGCCAGGTACACCAGAAATTCGTCGACCAGCCCTTCGCGGATGAACGAGCCGTTGAGCTTGTGCCCGGCCTCCACATGCAGTTCGTTGATTTCACGCCGGGCCAGGTCGCGCAGCATGGCCCCCAGATCGACCTTGCCGCTGGGGCCGGGGCAGTCGATCACGGTCACGCCGCGCGCCGTCAGCGCTGCACGTTTGTCCAGGTGTTCGGTTGTGGCTGTGTAAATCCAGATCTGTCGGGCCTGGTCGCCCGTGCCTTGCGTGTCCAGCAGTTGGGCGTTCAGGGGCATGTCGAGGCGGCTGTCTACCACCACCAGGTGCGGCTGGCGCGGGGCGTCCACACCGCGCACATTGAGCAGGGGGTCGTCTTCGAGCACGGTGCCGATTCCCGTCAGGATGGCGCAGGCTCTGGCGCGCCAGGCGTGGCCGTCGGTGCGGGCGGGGGCGCTGGTGATCCATTGGCTTTGGCCGTTTTGCAAGGCGGTTTGCCCGTCCAGCGAGGCGGCCATCTTCATGCGCACCCAGGGCAGGCCGCGTTCCATGCGGCTGAAAAAGCCGATGTTCAGTTCACGGGCTTGCATGGCTTCATCTGAGGTGGGGGCCAGCGTTTCGGTGTGCACGCCCGCAGCCCCCAAACGCGCCATGCCCTGGCCCGCCACTTTGGGGTTGGGGTCGGTCATGGCCGAAACCACGCGACCCAAGCCTGCTGCGGCCAGGGCGTCGCAGCACGGCCCGGTGCGGCCTTGGTGGGCGCAGGGCTCCAGGGTGACCCAGGCAGTGGCGCCTTGCACGCTGTGCCCGCGTGCGGCGGCATCGCGCAGCGCCATGATCTCGGCGTGCGGGCCGCCTGCACGCTGGGTGCGGCCTTCGCCGAGCACGGTGCCGTCGGCTGCGGTGATCACGCAGCCCACGCGGGGATTGGGTGAGGTCAGCCACAGGGCCTGGTGGGCCAAATCAAGGGCGCGTTGCATGGGGGCGGGGTGAGCGTTGGAAGAAGGCACGGCGGACAGCAGATGGGGCGTTTCAGGGAGGGGCGTGCGACTGAACGCACGAAGATTAAGGCGAGGATACGCCAAGCCAGGCGGGCACAGCCGAGGCGCTGCTGTGCCATTCGATGCGCTGGCTGGCCGGGGAACTGCTGGCTGTGCCGGAGGCCGTCCCGCTGGGGGACCATTCCACGCTGACTTGCAGGTCATTGAGCAGGCCATTGCTGCGGGATGTGCTGCGCGCTTGCCGGGTGTAGCTGACGCCATTGAGCTGGATTTTTTCTTGAGCTGGACACCGTGCCGCGTTGGCACGCAGGCAGTCCATGGCCTCCTGCGCCAGGTGTTGGGCCACGGTGTGTTGGCGGCTTTCGCTGGCGCTGGCCAGGGTTTTGAGCGTCAATTGCGAGGCACCCACCAGTCCGATGCCCAGGATCGCCGATGCGACCAGGGCTTCGATCAAGGCCATGCCGTCTTGGCCAGTGGGGCGTGGCGTCATGGGGCGCCCTCGCTCCAGCTGCCGTTGACGCGCTGGACCTGGCGAGCATCGATGCTTTCGGGCCAGTTCAGGATGTAGGCGTTGCGTGCCTCGGGGCGTGCCAGCACCGTGCCTGTGCGCCATTCGGGCAGGCCTGATTCGACGACCAGTTGGCCTTCGATGGTCCCGGCCTGCCAGCCGCGCATTTTTTCGTCGTTGCAGCCTGAGTCGAGCAAGACGCTGCCGACGATGCGCACGCCCGAGGCGATGCGGGGGCAGTGCTGTGCGCAGGCCTGCGCCGAAAACACCAGCAGCACCGGGCTGCTGGCTGTGCCCACGCTTTGCAGCCAGTCTGCAGGGCTGTCGATCCAGTAAATCGAGCGGGAGGGGGTGCTTTGTGCATGCAGACCGTTGCGCGCTTGCGCGGTGGACCACGCTTGCAATTGTTCGTCAGTGATGTCGCCCAGCACACTGTGCCAGGCGGCACGGCTGCAGGGGCTGCGTGCAACGGCCGCATTGGGCCCGGTTTTGCTGCCACCGCCGGGCAAGCTGGTGCTGCTCAGGGCAAGACAGGCGGTTTTTTCGGCGCTGGTGATGATGCCGTTGCGGTTGGTGTCCACCACAAAATGCGTCAGCACGGCCGGGCCTTTGGCGGTGCCGCTGCAAGCATCGCCTTTGCTGGTGAGGGGGCACACGCGCAAGCTGGCCCCGGTGGCCTCGCTGACGCAGCCATTGAGCACCACTGCGGCTTGTGCCTCCAGAACGGGGGCGGGGGCCAGCGTGGGGGTGAACAGGCTCTCGCGCACCTGAGCCTGGCTGTTTTGGCTGGAGAGGCTGGCGCTGGCATGCACCGTCAGCACATGTGGCGACTGAACCAGGTCGCGCACGGCCGTGGCGCTCAGTTGGACCTGGGGCATGGCCGGGTGGGACGCGGGGTTGAGACGGGCGCATTGCCACTGCGGACCGGTCACACCTGCAGGGCAGGCTGCCAAGGTGTTGAACAGGGCATTGACCTCGGGGCCTGTGCTGGGCAGCGTGGCCTGCGCACTGGCCAGGGCCGCATCTGCGGCCAGTCTGGCCTGGCTGGCGCGGGCGTGGTTGTGGCTGGCCAGCTGGTCCATGAGCACGCTGCGTGCGCTGTAAAAGCTGGTCAGGCTGGCCAATATCACCAAGCCGATGGCCACCAGCAAGGTGATGGCGCCGTTTTGCTGTGCCAAGTGAGGTCGGGGCGTCATGGGCAATACAGCGCTTGCATGCGCGCAGGCAGATCGTTGCGCAAATGCACGGTTTGCGACAGGCTGAGTTGGCGAGAGGCATCCCCCGGCCATTGCGCCGTCATGGCCAACTTAACGGAGCGGTGCAGCCAGCCCTGGTGCAGCTCACAGTGCAATTGCCAGCTCAGTGCGGTGATCTCCAGACTGGCGCGGTCGGTGATCACCAGCCAGTCTCCGCTGGCGCTGCATGAGCGTTTGGCACTCAATTCGGTGCCTGACAAGCGAAAACCCATGCATTCGTCATTGTCTTGCTCGCCGTTGTGGTTGCGGTCGTAGCTGAAGTCGATCCAGTCGTCTTCGATGCTGAAGTCCTCAAAACCGTCGCAAAACGTGTCCGCGCACTCCGTGGGTGAACGCGTTTCCCAGGCCTTGGCCGAGTATTGGGCTTTGCGCAGTTCGCGCGCCATCCAGTCCATTGTCGAGCGCAAATCGTGGTGCAAGTGGCTGTCTTGCAATGCCATGCGGTGACCGCGCAGGTGGTGGGCCAGCAAGGCGCTGCCAGCGGTCAGCACCACGAAGCCCACCGACAAACCCACGAGCAGGCCCATCAAGGTTTCACCACGTTCTGAGCGGGGTGCCATGGGGTCAACGTCGCCAGCAGCGTGCCGGGTCACTGTCCAGGTGTTCACTGGCGCTGAACACGGCGGTGGCCGCGCCTTGCCAGCGCAGGCGCAAGGGATTGCAGTCGCGGTCTGCCGCCTGGCCGCTCAGGGCCGAGGCCTCTAGGGTGTAGCCGTCGGGCGTGGCTTCGGTGATGCTGATTTGGTAATGCCCCTGGGGCGAATGGTCGCTGGCCCAGCCCAGGGCGCTGAGCGCGTCGGCATGGCTGTCGTGCGTGCTGCGCCAGCGTGCCTGGTCCATTTGCAGTTGGATCAAGGCCGCTTGCCCATCGCTGCGCCGGGTTTGGCGTTGCTGCTGCTGGTAAGTGGGCAGGGCCAGCGCTGCAAGCACGCTCATCAAGGCCAGGCTGATGAGCAGTTCGGTGAGTGTCCATCCTCTATAGGATTGGCCTTGGCGGTCCTTTGAGGCGCTGCGGGGTGTGTGCATGCTGTGTCTCCCTGATTTTTATGTGGCCTTTTGTATCTTTTTATTCAAAAATTGGCAAGCGCCGCATCGTGCATGAGGCTGTGGTGCACCAGATGTCAGGGAGGTCCAAGATGCGTCATGCCACTTTTTCAACACTCAGCCGGGCTCATTCGGGCCGGGCCCAGGGCTTCACTTTGCTGGAGGCTTTGGTGGTTCTGGGGCTGCTGGGCATTTTGGTGGCCCTGGCCGCACCCACTTTGTCGGGTGTGCGTGAGCGGCATCAGTTGCAAGCGCAGGCTGAAGGCTTCTTGGACAGTCTGGTTTTGGCCCGCTCAGAAGCCTTACGCCGTCAGCAGCGCGTGACCTTGTGTGCGAAAGCCAGCGACAGCGCATGCGATGCCCAAGGCCCATGGCAGCAAGGCTGGCTGGTGTTTGCCGATGCCAACGACAACGCGCTGCTTGATCCGGGCGAAGTGTTGATCGAGGTGCATGCGCCTGTGCCGACCGCCATGCGCCTGACAGTGAGCAACACGGTCCGGGCTTATTTTTCTTACGGTGCAGAGGGACGCAGCGCAACGCTTAATGGCGCCTTCATGGCGGGCACCTGGAGCTTTTGCAGGCCGGGTTCAGACGCCGGCTGGCAGGTGGTGAGCAACGCTTTGGGCAAGCCGCGTTTGCAAAAGTACAGCCCGCAGGACTGCCCGTAATACTCAGCGGACTTCGTCGACCAGGGTCTTGAAGTCGTCGATGTCTTCGAAGCTGCGGTACACGCTGGCAAAGCGCACATAGGCCACTTTGTCGAGCTTTTTGAGTTCGCGCATGACCAACTCGCCAATGCGGTGCGAGGCGACTTCGCGGCTGGGCATGGCCAGGAGTTTTTCTTCGATGCGCTCGATCGCTCCGTCGACCTGCTCGGTGCTCACGGGGCGCTTGCGCAGTGCCAGGTTCAGGCTGGCGCGCAGTTTGTCGCGCTGGTATTCGATGCGGCGACCGTCTTTTTTGACGATGGCCGGAAAGTTCACTTCGGGCTTTTCGTAGGTGGTGAAGCGTTTTTCACAGGCGCCGCACTGGCGGCGACGCCGGATGAAGCCCCCGTCTTCGGCCAGCCGAGTCTCCACCACTTGGGTTTCGAGGTGACCGCAGAAGGGGCATTTCATGGCTCAGGCCTTATTTGTAGACCGGGAAACGTGCGGTCAGGGCGTTGACCTTGGCGCGCACGGCAGCGATGTTGGCTTCGTCTTTCGGGTTGTCCAGCACGTCAGCGATCAGGTGGGCCGTGATGCGGGCTTCCTCGTCCTTGAAACCACGGGTGGTCATGGCCGGGGTGCCGATGCGCACGCCGCTGGTCACGAACGGCTTTTCAGGGTCGTTCGGGATCGCGTTCTTGTTGATCGTCATGTGGGCTGCACCCAAAGCGGCTTCGGCTTCTTTGCCGGTGATGCCATGTTTCCAAGTCGAACTCTCGCGCAGATCCACCAGCATGACGTGGCTCTGGGTGCCGCCGCTCACGATGCGCAGGCCGCGCTGGGTCAGGGTCTCGGCCACGATCTGGGCGTTTTTGATGACCTGAGCCTGGTAAGCCTTGAATTCAGGCTGCAGCGCCTCCTTGAAGGCCACAGCCTTGGCCGCGATGACGTGCATCAGCGGGCCGCCTTGCAGGCCGGGGAAGATGGCGCTGTTGATGGCTTTTTCGTGCTCAGCCTTCATCAAGATGATGCCGCCGCGTGGGCCGCGCAGACTCTTGTGCGTGGTCGAGGTCACCACATCGGCGTGGGGCACGGGGTTGGGGTAGACGCCAGCAGCGATCAAACCTGCGTAGTGCGCCATGTCGACCATGAAGATCGCGCCCACTTCTTTGGCCACTTTGGCAAAGCGGGCCCAGTCAATGTGCAACGAATAGGCCGAAGCGCCCGCGACGATCAGCTTGGGCTTGTGCTCGCGGGCTTTGGCTTCCATCGCGTCGTAGTCGATGGCTTCGTTCTTGTCGAGGCCGTAGCTCACGACGTTGAACCACTTGCCCGACATGTTCAGCGGCATGCCGTGGGTGAGGTGACCGCCTTCGGCCAGGCTCATGCCCATGATGGTGTCGCCGGGCTTGAGGAAGGCCAAGAAAACGGCTTCGTTGGCCGATGCGCCGCAGTGAGGTTGCACGTTGGCGCAGTCGGCACCAAAGATCTGCTTGATGCGGTCAATCGCCAGCTGCTCGGCAATGTCCACGAATTCGCAGCCACCGTAGTAGCGCTTGCCGGGGTAGCCTTCGGCGTATTTGTTGGTCAGCTGCGAACCTTGCGCGGCCATGACGGCGGGCGAAGCGTAGTTTTCGCTGGCGATCAGCTCGATGTGGTGTTCCTGACGCGCGTTTTCGGCCTGGATGGCGGCAAAAATTTCAGGGTCGGCTTGTTCAATCAGAATGTTGCGGTCGTACATGGCAGTCCTTCAAAAGAGATGGAACCTTGGCTCAAACAGGGGTGTTGTTGACAAGGGCTGCCCAGGCGAACGGCTGAAAACCCTGGTTGGGGCCTTTTCGGCCGGTTCCGGGTTGCGCGCTTCCCAGTGGTTTGGGGTGGTTCCTTGTTGGAGGGGCACCGCGGTCCACGTCAGAGTTTGCTGTCCGTTTTGAGGGTCTGGACAGCGCTCCTATCGCCAGTTGCGCACCCCTTAAGTGTAGCCGAGCCCGTTTTGTGCTGGCTGGTCAAAGTTGTGCTGGCCCTGATCGGGTGGAGATGGCCGCGGTGGGCTGGCCTTTTGTCAGACGGTCGAGCTGCTTTTGCTCGGTCAAGACCCGGTCGATGTATTGGTTGTCATCCGATTGACCAGAGGCCAGTGCATAGCCTTGCAGAGCCGATTCGATGGAGTCGGATTTTTGCAGCAATTCTTGCAGCAGGCGTGCACCCACGCGCAAATTGGTCAGCGGATCAAAGGCTGCCAAGCGTCCACCAAAGGGTTTGAGTGTCTCAGTGTGCGCCTGAGGTTCGATCTGCATTAAGCCCATCCCACCTTGAGTGCCTGAAGCAAAAGGGTTGAATTTCGACTCAATCGCCATCACGGCCAGGATCAGTGTGGGCGCAATCTGGCTGCGTTCACCGACTGTCCAGGCTTCTGACACCAGTGCGCCCATCGGTTCGGGCGAGACGCGGTATTTGCGGCTGAGCCAATAGGTTACGGCCAATTGGTCTTTGGGCAGGTTTTTGACGGCCGTGGCGGTGGAGCGGCTGGCCGCGTTGCGCACTTCCGGAATGTCCAGGCTGTCGGCCTGGCGCAATTCCAGCCAGCTCATCAGAACTTCGCTGGCTGATGACTGCAAGTCGGGCCGGGTGGCGAATGTCAGGGTGACGGCCACCACCACCAAACCCAGCAGCGCCAGGCCATGGCGGGTAATTTCAACAAAGCCTTCTCGGACATCGCCTGCGCAGGTGGTCAGGCTCAGCCAAAGGCGAGATAAATTTGAACTCGCTGTCATAGCACGTCCTCTCATGCCAAGCCATGCGACGCTGTCACATGGCTTGTAGGTTGGGGGGCAGGGGCCTGCAAAAAGAACAAAATACTTTCGCAGGCTGAACCGGGCGGGTGGTTTAGGGTTATCCCTAATTGGGGTGAGCTGTGCGAATTCTAGAAACATTTCATATCTCGTCAAGAATATCAATGAAGAATTTTGATGTGTTCTGGATATAAGGAAGCCCGCAGGGGCTGAAAACAGCCAGAGATTGCCTCGTATTCGGGCCAACTGTTCTCTCATGTCCAAATACCGGTGAAAATACCGGTTTTGGCTCGTTGTACAAGTTGTGGCTTGTACGTCCGGGTCCGTCGCCTGATGCCGTGTTCGGCATGGATTGTGTTTTAAAGCGTTTTGACCGTGACTTCATCTTATAAGCCTCTTGACCTTGCCGCCCTGGACCAATTGACCGGGGGGGCCTTTTCGGCAGCCACTTCAGGCGAGCGCAGCGCACGCGTACGCGACTGGCTTCAGACTGAGCCCTCGGCTGAGCTGATGAACGAGGTGTACCGGGAGCTGTCTACCCGTGACAAAGGCGTGGCCAAAATCCTTAAAGAAAAACTGGATGAGATCAAGCGTGCACAAGGTCAGGACGCGCTGGCCAGCGATTGGGCACAAAAGGCCGAGCACATGTTGCAAGCGCCTCGTCTGAACATCGCCGACGCTTTGGCCTGGCAGCGCGATGCCGCCAAGGCGGGAGCCCCCTTGTCTCGCGAGCCTTTGGCCAGTCTCAAGATCCGCCTGGCCGAAGTCGTCAAAGGCGTGGAAGATTTGCAGCACCAGGTGATGGTGCAGCGCGAAGCGGCCGTTTTGCTGGCTCAGCGCATTGAAGTGCTGTCTACCAAACCCATTGCCGAAGCGCATGCGGGCCAAACCGGTTTGCAAGCCGATGTCGCTCAATGGCAAGCGCAGGCGCAACAGCTGACCACCCACGCAGTTTGGCCCAGTGTGGACATGAAGTTTCCGCCACAGCTCGATGCGGCGCGCAATCAGTTGCAGGCGGTTTGGGAGGGGTTCTCTGCGGCGCTGGTTTTGGCTTTGCAAGCGCAGTCGGATGCTTCTGCTGCGTTGCCTTCGGTGCCGGTTTGGGCCGACGAGGTTCGCCGTGCACGCGGAGAGCATTCAGCAGAGGCGCCCACGGGTGAGCAGCCCGCCAAGCCTGCCAAACCCAAGCTGGACCCTGCGCAGCGTCAGGCTTTGCGTGATGCCGCCAACCTGGCAGTGACCGACGTGCTCGATGCTGTTGAAAAAGAAGTGGCTGAAGGCCACGGCAAAGCGTCAGCGGGTGCAGCGGCAGCTTTGCGTGCCGTGCTCAAGACCCATGGCAAGCACCTGGACACTGCCTTGGATGAACGTGTGCACACCGCTTTGACGGCTGCCGGTGAACTCGAAGGCTGGCAGCGCTGGCGTGCTGACCAGCTCCGCCAAGAGCTGGTGACCAAGGCCGAAGCCTTGCTGGGCGCCGACAAAACACCGGCAATGGGTGGCCGGAAAATGCAGGAAAACCTGCGTCAACTGCGCGAAAGCTGGAAGCAAACTGACCAAGGCGGCTTGCCCAACCATGCCCTGTGGAAGCGTTTTGACGCGGCTTGCAACGAAGCCTACAAAACCGTGCAGACCTGGCTCGATCAGATCAAACAAGAATCCGCAGCCCACCGCGCCCAGCGTGTGGCTTTGATGGAGGAAGTTAAAGCATGGACGGTCGAACATGCGCAAAGCGATGACTGGCGCAGCCATTTGCGCGCTTTGCACCAATTTGCTGATCGCTGGCGCAATGCCGGTCACTTGAGCGAAAAAGCATTTGGTGAGATGCAGTCGCAGTGGAAGGCCATCATCAAAGCCGCAGCGGCCCGTTTGGAAGCTGCACAAAAAGCCAGCATCGAGCGTCGCCAGGCCCTGATCACTGAGGCGCGTGAATTGGGCGCTGCTGCATTGCGTGTGGATGCCATCAAAGCCTTGCAGTTGCGCTGGCAATCCGAAGCCCAAGCGGTGCCGCTGGACCGCAAGACCGAGCAAAAATTGTGGGAAGTCTTCCGTGCGCCCTTGGACGAGGCCTTCCAGCGCAAAGGCGCCGAGCGACAGCAGGCTGTGACCCAACTGAGCGCCCGTGATCGCGCTGTGATCGACGCGTCCAAGGCCTTGGATACCGCCAACGCCAGTGGCGATGCCGCCCAAATTCGCGCCGCCATGGTCGCGTTGGACGCGGCATTGCGCGGACAGGCAGAAGCCGCCGAAGCGCAAGCCAAAGCGGCGCCGATGCCTACCGAGGCCATTGCCGCAGAACCCGCAGTGACCGAAGCTGCTGCGACTGAAACGACCAGTGCAACTGCGCCGGAAGGTGATGTGGTCGCCGAAGTGGATGCCGCAGCACCAGAAGAAGCGCCTGAGCCCGCACCAGTCGTCACGCCGCCCAAGCCTGTCAAACCGGTGGTGGCCGTGCGTGGTGATGACCGCCCTGGCCAAAAGAAAGCCGAAGCACCTGCTGGGGCTTTTGGTGGCCGTGATGGACGCCGCGATGGCCGTCCGGGTGACCGCAATGCGCGTCCTGGCGACCGCCCAGGTCGCACCGCTGACCGAGGCCCTCGCACTGGGGATCGCGGTGACCGTTTCTCTCGTGATGATTTTCAGGACCGTGGCGATCGCGCACCGCGTCTGGGCGATGCGGCTTTCCGTGCGCAACGCGACGCCATGGAACGTGCCGAAATGTCCTTGCGCAAATTGGCCGCGCAGGCCCATGGCGAAACGCTGACCCGCATGATGAGCGCTTGGCAAGATCGTCAAGCCGATGCGCTGCCGACCGCTCAGGAACTGGGCAAAGCAGTCAACGCCACAACCCGTCAGGCATGGACCCAAGCTGTGAGTTCCAGCGCCAAAGCGCCTGCTGCCACGGCCTTGTTACGTCTGGAAATGGCCGCCGAAGTGCCCACGCCCGCAGAGCATTTGTCTGAACGCCGTGCTTTGCAGTTGCAACTCTTGACCCAACGCAATCAGCCCGGTCCAGCAGAAACCTGGGGCCAGGACGTGGCCCAAGTGCTGTCCGGTCCTCATGAAGCTGCTACGGCACGCCGATTGCAAAACGTCCTGAAGAACTTGCTGCGTCGCTGAAGGGCACATGTCGGACTCTGCGAGTACCGAACTGCGCGGGCATTGGTCTTTTGTAGGTCGGCGGTCGAAGACCCCGACATGCGACATGTGATCAGCCAATGAACCATCCACCTGCGTGTTGCGTCAGATGATGTCGGACTTTGCGAGTGCCGACCTACGTGGACATGGCACTTGAGTAGCGCGGCGGTCGAAGACCCCGACATGGGGCGCATGGGAGCGCGAAAGTATAGGGCGTGTTCAGCTAAAAATCAGGGCCAGCATCGCGACATCGTCGATGAGGTTGAGCGTGGCGTAGCCTGCAAGGCGATAGGCCAGCGCAGTGAAATGTTCCATCCAGTTGTCCGCATCCATGCGGGGTATTGTCTCAAACCCAGGGTGTGACAATTATTCACTGGCGGGTTCTTTTTTGAGATCTGCAGTGAGTACTTTCAAGGCCTCTGCATCAAGCGTTTCTTGTTGGAGCAATTCTTGTGAGCAGCGTGCCAGCAGGTCACGGTTTCGGCTCAAAATGTCCTCTGCACGCTGCAAACCGCTTGTCATGAGGCGGTCAATGGCGGCATCCATGCGTTGCAGCGTGGCTTCGGATACGGGTGTTGGCGGATTGCCAAAAACTTCGGGCATTCCGGGCGAAATGGCTCGGTTGCTGTCATGGCTCACACAGCCCAGATCGTCATCCATGCCAAAGCGTGTGACCATTTCACGGGCAATTTGGGTGGCTTTGGCCAGATCATCGGCTGCGCCTGTCGAGAGGTGGCCGAGCATCAATTTTTCTGCGGCACGCCCACCCAGCAAGACACAAATCTTGCGCTCCAGCTCCTCCCGGG
Source organism: Limnohabitans sp. T6-5 (assembly GCF_003063315.1). GTDB lineage: Bacteria > Pseudomonadota > Gammaproteobacteria > Burkholderiales > Burkholderiaceae_C > Limnohabitans_A. The sequence continues at coordinate 234,323 of NZ_NERV01000001.1, read as the reverse complement.
TCATGAGGTAGCGGTCTTCGGTGGGGCGCTGGATGGTGTAGCCCAACGAGCCGATGCCCCGCGCAATGATGGACACCTTGTGCACGGTGTCGCTGTCTGGCAGGGCCAGTGCGACCAGCACATGCCCCATTTCGTGGTGTGCGACAGTGAGCCTTTCATGGGGGTTCAGCACGCGGTTGCGTTTTTCCAGACCGGCCACGATGCGTTCCACCGCTGCCGTAAAGTCGGCCAGGGTCACGCTGTTCGCTTTGCGGCGGGTGGCCACAATGGCCGCTTCGTTGACCAAATTGGCCAGGTCTGCGCCGCTGAAGCCCGGTGTGATGGCGGCCACGGCTTCAAGCGACAACTGTGCATCGAGTGAGATTTTTTGGGCATGCACTTTCAGGATGTCCAGCCGCCCCTTTTTGTCGGGTTTGTCCACCAGCACCTGTCGGTCAAATCGGCCCGCCCGCAGCAAGGCCGGGTCCAGAATCTCCGGTCGGTTGGTGGCTGCCAGAATGATCACCCCCGATGAGGTGTCAAAACCATCCATTTCGGCCAGCAATTGGTTAAGGGTTTGCTCTTTTTCGTCGTGCCCGCCCAGGCCGGGGAAGGCGCCCCGAGCGCGGCCCAGCGCATCCAGCTCGTCAATGAAAATGATGGCGGGCGCTTTGAGGCGTGCTTGCTCAAACAGGTCGCGCACACGCGCAGCGCCCACACCCACAAACATTTCCACAAACTCGCTGCCCGACATCGAAAAGAAGGGCACGCCCGCCTCACCGGCCACGGCTTTGGCGAGCAGTGTTTTGCCGGTGCCTGGCGGCCCCACAAGCAAGACGCCTTTGGGAATGTGCGCGCCCAGGCGGCCATAGTCTTGTGGATGCTTTAAAAAATCGACCACCTCCATCAGTTCTTGCTTGGCCTCATCGACCCCGGCGACATCGGCAAAGCTCACGCCCGTGACTTGCATCACATAGACCTTGGCCTTGCTTTTGCCAATGTTCAGGAAACTGCCTGCGCCTTGCTGCCCGACCAGGCGACGGATCAGGAAAAACCAGAGTCCAAAAAAGACCAGTGAGGGCAAAATCAGATTCAACACATCGCGCAGCCAAGTGGTTTCAATGACTCGTGAATAGGGCACTTTGAAACGGTCCAGGCGGGTGGCCAGGTCGGGTTCGATGCGGATGGTGACCCAGCGAGTTTTCCCGTTGATGGCTTCTTTCAGTTGGCCGGTCAGGGTTTTGTCTGACACGGTGACTTCCTGGATGCGCCCCTCGCTCAGCGCTTGTTCAAATTGGCTGTAAGGCACCATGTCGATGGTGGCCGAGCCCTGAAACAGGCCTTGTAACCAGATCAGTGTCAGCGTGGCCATGACCACGTAGACCACGGTCCAAATTTTCCGGTTTTGCGCAGAAGGGGGGACAGAGGGCGGTCGGCTCATGCGGATGGATTCGGTGAAGATCGGTTGGGAGCACTCCCGGATCGCTGTGGCCATGAGGCTCGTGTTCATGCTTGTCCGAGGTGACAAAACCTGCATGCTGAACACAGCGGGGTCTCTGTTCCTTGCGTTAGCGCAATGAAATGAGGAGATGACAACGGGCTTACCTTGTTTCAAGTAATGCCTTGGTCACGACCCTGCGTTGCAATGCAAGGGGACTTTTCACACGGTTGGTGCCAGATTGCGCCAGCGCTTTCAGGAGATTCATATGCGACTTGCCCATCAAACCATCCTCATCACCGGCGCGGCCAGTGGCATTGGGTTGGCCACGGCAGACCGATGCTTGCAAGAAGGTGCCCGGGTGGCGCTGGCCGATTTGCCCACCTCGCCAGGGCAGGAGCGGGTGGTGGATTTGAGCCTGATGTACCCCGGGTGCTGCATCTTTGTGCCCGTGGACGTGACCTCGACAGATCAGGTGGACAAGATGGTGAACCTCACGGTCGAGGCGTTTGGCAGTCTGGATGGTGTCTTCAACAATGCAGGCGTGGGTGGCTTGAGCCCGGCCGAGCAATACACCGACGAGGACTTTGGCCGCGTGCTTGACATTGATCTGGTGGGGGTGTTTCGGGTGGCGCGGGCATCGTTGCGCCACATGTACCAGCAGGGGCATGGCAGCATCGTCAACTGTTCATCCATTTTGGGCTTGCTTGGGCAGAGCCACACAGCCGCTTACAGCGCAGCCAAAGGAGGCGTGGTCAATCTGACCCACACGCTTGCATTGGAGGCAGCCAGCCATGGGGTGCGCGTGAACACGATTTGCCCAGGCTACATTGATACGCCCTTGCTTTCTGGCATTGATGTGGCAAAGCGCCAATTTTTGACCAGCCTTCACCCCCTGGGCCGACTCGGTCAGCCCAAAGAGGTGGCCAATGCGGTTGTCTTCCTGCTCAGCGATGAGGCCAGTTTTGTCACCGGTGCGCAGTTGTTGGTCGACGGTGGCTTCAGTGCCGGCAAGTCCTGACGCCGCTGTGGCGACCGACCATCGAGAGTATTTGTAGGTCGGCGGCTTCAGCCCCGACAAGGGCCTGTGCCGGCGCCTGAAATGTCCGCACTGAAGTGAAGTAAGCTTGCCTGCGATTTGTTCTTTGGACTTTTGGCAGGAAATCAGGACCATGTCTGAAACTTTGCACAACACCTCATCGGCCTCCGTGGCGAGCTGGATTCAGCAGGCTTTTGCTGCCTGGCAGGGCGGACAGCGTGAGCAGGCCTTGGGCTTATTGCAACAAGCCCACGCACATGCGCCAGACGATGTGGGGATCGAGGCCAATTTGGCACGGGTGGAGTTGGGCGTTGGCCGCGTGGAGGCGGCCCGTCACCGGGCTGCAGGTTTGGCCTTGAAGCAGCCTCAGGCGCAAGCTCTGGAGCAAGAACTGGCGCAAGCGTATCTGGCCATAGTGCGCCCACCCGCTTTGGCGGGGCGGTTTTACGCGGGGGATGCGGCGCAATTGGCCCGTGATGTGGATGCGGCCTTGTCACAGGCACAGCAGGCTCAGCAGGTGCGGGATGAGGTGCAGCCGCCCAAGGTGCTGGTGCTGCCGCATGCCGGGCATGTGTATTCGGGGGGCATGGCGGCGCAGGGCTATGCCTTGCTGCGCCCGCATTTGCAGCGCATTCGCAAGATCGTGATTTTGGGGCCGACTCACCGCATGGCGGTGCGGGGCGTGGCTTTGCCTGGCGTGGGCAGTTTTGCCACGCCTTTGGGGGGTGTGGAGGTGGATTCTTTGGCCGCGCATGCCGTGGCCGATTTGCCCTTTGTGCTGTCGGTGCCCGAAGCCCACGCGCAGGAGCACTGTCTGGAGGTGCATTTGCCCTTCATTCAGCGGCTGTGGGCCGGGCAGGAATTGCCCCGGGTATTGCCGCTGCTGGTGGGCGCGGTGTCGCCGCAAGATGTGGCCTTGCTGCTCGACCGACTGTGGGGCGGAGACGACACCTTGATCCTCATCAGCACGGACCTGTCGCACTTTCACACCTATGAACAGGCCTGCAGCATGGACCTGGCCACCTGCGCTCAGGTGCTGTCCATGGCGACTGACCTGAACCACCAGCAAGCCTGTGGCGCAACGCCGCTCAATGCGGCTTTGCTGCAAGCGCGCACCCGTGCTTTGCAGGTGCGGCAGCTGGGGTATTGCAACTCGGGCGACACAGCGGGCAACGCCCCCGAAGGCCGCCAGCGGGTGGTGGGGTATGCCAGCTTTGCTTTGTATGAGCCCCCCGTGCCAAGCGCGGTGTCTGGGCTGGATGCGCAAGCCGGAGCCAGTTTGCTGCAATTGGCACGGCACAGCTTGCACCGGGCCACAGCGGCTGCCCCAGTGTCTGCCCCGGTGCCTGCGCCCGCTGTGCAGGCCTTGAACGAATTGGGCGCGAGTTTTGTGACCTTGACCCAGGCGGGCCAGCTGCGCGGCTGCATTGGCAGCTTGCAGGCGCATCGGTCATTGCACGAAGACATCATGGCCAATGCGCAAGCCGCTGCTTTGAAAGACCCTCGCTTTGCCCCTGTGACGGCCCAAGAGGCGCCCACTCTGGCGGTGGAGGTGTCGGTCTTGACGGCGCCCGAGCCGCTGCCCTTTGCCAACGAATCGCACGCCCTGTGGCAGTTGCAGCCGCATGAGCACGGCGTGATCTTCAGCTGTGAGCATGAGGGGCGGGCCTATCGCAGCACCTTCTTGCCGCAGGTGTGGGATCAGTTGCCCGATCCGCGCAAGTTCATGGCGCAGCTCAAGCGCAAGGCGGGTTTGCCTTCTGACCATTGGTCGGATGCGGTGCGCCTGTCGGTGTACCGGGTGCAAAAGTTCACCGAGGCAGACCATGCAACCTGACACGCCATACCCCGCCCGCTGGTGGCAGATGCTGGCCGATGGCCGCATGCAGTGCGATCTGTGCCCGCGTGAGTGCAAGCTGCACGAGGGGCAGCGCGGTTTGTGTTTTGTGCGTCAGCGTGTGGGCGATCAGATGGTGCTGGACACCTATGGCCGCTCCAGCGGTTTTTGTCTGGACCCGGTCGAGAAAAAGCCGCTCAACCATTTTTATCCGGGCAGCAGCATCTTGAGCTTTGGCACTGCGGGGTGCAACCTGTCGTGCAAGTTTTGCCAGAACTGGGACATCTCCAAAAGCCGCGATGTCGACAAACTGGGTCAGCGTGTGATGCCCGCAGAAATTGCCGCCGCCTGCGTGCAACTGCAAACGCCGATGGTGGCCTTCACTTACAACGACCCGGTCATCTTTGCCGAGTACGCCATCGACACCGCGCAAGCTTGCCGTGCAGCGGGCGTGAAATCGGTGGCGGTCACGGCGGGTTTTATCCATGATGCGCCCCGGCGTGAGTTTTTTGCCCACATGGATGCGGCCAACATCGACCTCAAGGCCTTTACGCAAGACTTTTACAGCCAATGGTGCGCCGGAGATTTGAACAACGTGCTCGACACCCTGGTGCATGTGCGGCATGCCACCCGCTGCTGGCTGGAGGTCACCACTTTGCTGATTCCCGGGGCCAACGATTCGGATGCCGAACTCACGGCCCTGTCGCGCTGGATGGTGCGTGAGCTGGGGCCCGATGTGCCGCTGCATTTCACGGCCTTTCACCCGGACTACAAGATGCAGGACCGACCCCGCACCCCGCCCGAGACGCTGGCCCGAGCCAGGCACATCGCCATGGGCGAAGGCCTGCGCTTTGTCTACACCGGCAACGTGCACGATGCGCAAGGCGGCACGACCTTTTGCCCGCTGTGTCAGGCGCCCGTGCTGGTGCGTGACTGGCACCTGGTGACGCACAACGCCCTGCAGGGCAACCGTTGCGGGCACTGCGCGCATCCCTTGCCCGGGCACTTTGCGCCCGAGGGCCAGGCGTTCAAACCGTTTGGGCGCCAGCGCATTCCGGTGCGGTTTGAATCAGCGCCTTGACTGAAAAATTGGCGCCAAGTCACCCCGTAGGTCGCTGGCTTCAGCCCCGACAAGTGGCCTGATGTGCAGGCTTTCAGCGCAACACAGCGCTCTTTTGCGCGGCGTCGATCAGGTCTAGCGCGTCTTCAGGCAGCAAAAAGCGTTCTTGCACAGCGCGTTCAGTGGCCTTGCGCACGGCTTGCACATAGCCCTCGTGTGAGCCATAGCGCTCTTGCAAAGATGGGCGGGTGTCGCCGATGGCTTGACGCTCGGCAGCGGTCCTGGCAAAGGGCACCATGCCGCCCACGTAGTTGCAGATCTCGCCCTGGTGGAAGGGTTTGGCGCCGCCTGCTGTCACGTTCCAGCCCAGGTAAGTGCCCAGCGGTGCATCGAGCAGCACCACGGGCACGCCGCCCAGTTCATTGCCGTCGGCGTCGACTTTGGGCGCGTACATGGTCAGCACCTGTTTGATTTTGGGTGGCGCATTGCTGGGCACGCCCGAGCCATCCACCGCCTTGAAGCCGGGGCCCCAGTCGTAATCGTGCACGGGCATGATGAAGTCGCGCTCAGGCACAGTGGGGCGCAGGCCCGGCAGGCTGGGGTAGCCCAGCGCGGTTTTCTCGGCCACGGCCAGCTGGTTTTTGGCCAGCGTGGGGTAGCGGCTGGCGGGCGGCTCGGTGCCTTTCATGACCCAGTGGCGAAAGTGCAAGCGCAAGGCGTTGACAGTCTCTTTGTGCGGGACAGGGTTGGCAGGCAGCAGGCCCTGGCCAAAGTTGTTGCCTGGGCACATGGGGCCTGCCTTGGGCAGGGCCGCACCGGGAATGCTGGTGTCAAAGCCGCCCGCGCCACCGCCGTGGTTGCTGCTGGCAATGTAATAGCGCTTGACGTTGGCGGGCAGGGGCAGATCTTGCTTGGCGTCGGTGCCGATCCACTCGGGCGTGAGCTTCAAAGCCCAGACTTCGGCCGAGCCGAAATGCTCCATGATCTTGGGGCAGGTGCGGGTCTGGGTGCAGCGGTCCAGGATGCCTGCTGCGGGTGTGCCGCGCACCGGGTCGGGGTGGGGCAGCCACCACTGTGGGCCTTCGCTGCCTGCCTGGTACAGCTCCAACACGCCGTCGGGCTGCGCCCAGCGGAAGTTGAGCGCAATGCGGCGGCCCGCGATGATGGGCCACAGGCCTTCGTGCACTTGTTGACCCGCTTCGTCCTGGTTGAAGCCCAGGTGCAGCCAGCCTCGCAGGTAGTTGCCTGACTGCGAGATGCCCCGCGCAATGCTGTGCGTGACGGTGCTGGCCACCGGGTTGGGGGTGCCCGCGTCGTCGGCCTTGGCGTGCTTGAAGAACACGGCCACATCGCGCCAGGCGGCAAAGCCGATGCCCAGCACATAGGGGTCTTGCGCCGTGAAGACGACCTGGTACATGCGCTTGGCGTCAAAGCCGTTTTTCAGGCAAATCTGTGTGGGGTCGGGCGTGCCCGGAAAGGGGTTTTGCGCGTCGCACTTGGCCCAGGCCCAGTCGGTGGGGGCGATGGTTTGCTCGTCAAAGACTTCGCCATTCATGTTCTCGCGCCCGCGAGAGACCAGGGTGGCTTTGGCGGTGTCGAGGCTCGCGGGTTTGTAGGGCACAGGGTTGGTCTGCACCATGAGCGGCTGCGAGGCCGGGCCTGCGCGGTTGACGATGCGGGCGAACACCTGGCCCTGGACGGTGCTGCCGTCGGCGTTGCGCGCCACAGGCACTTGCAAAAACTGCATGCCGTCGATGCTGGCCTTGGGTTTGACAGCGGTAGCGCCCGCGTTGTCACCTTGCCAGGCGCTGAGCAGACCGATGTCGCCTGCCGCCAGCTCATGCTCAGCGGGCAAGCCCACCCGGCCCCGGTTGGGCACGTCGTGCCACATCAGGCCGCTGGCGTCTTTGAGGTTCACGGGCTTGTAGATCACAAAGGACGCCATGTAGCGGACTTTGCCGTCGGCGTCTTTGGCCAGTTCGATGTCCTGGATGATGGCGTTTTGTGCGAGTTTGGGGTCCAGCTCGCCAAAGGCGCGGCCAACGACTTGCTCATAAGCGATGCCCGCAGGTTTGCCGGGCGCGGCAGGTGATGCGGCAACAGGCCGGGTGTCGTCGATCACGATGCGGGTGACACGGGCTTGGGCGTTGTGGCTGGCCAGGCTGAGCATGGCCGTGGCCAAGAGCCAAGGGGTGGATGCGTTCATGAAAGCTCCAAGATGTGCCAGATGGCAGTGGCGTTCAATTCAACCGGAATCGCCGAGGGGCTTCAAGGGTGCAGACCCCAAGGGGTGGGGCTGCAAGGGCCTCATCAGCCGCCTTGGTGACAGTGCAGCGCCTGCCCCTGAAGCATGCGCGACTGCTTGCCTTGCAGGCAGGCTCTAGCATGGTGAGCATCGAAAGGTTTTTGATGTCGCTCCCTTTTCCAGTTTCATTTCAACGTTTGGCTTTGTCCAACCTCTTGGCCCAATCGGCGGAGCAGTTGAGTCTGGCTGCTGTGCCGATGGTGGCGGTGCTGATGCTCAAGGCGGGGCCAGGTGAGATCGGTTTGCTCGCCTCTGTTCAGTCTTTGCCTTTCTTGCTGATGTCCATGCCATTGGGGCTGCTGGCTGACCGCACTTCGCGCACACGCCTGATGGCCTTGGCCGAGGCCTTGCGGGCACTGGCCTTGTTGCTCTTGTTGGCTTTGATTCTCACAGGACATGTTTCGATCATGGCCCTGGCTGTCATCGGCTTCATGGCGGCTGTGGGCACGGTGGCGTTCAGCGTGGCCGCGCCATCGCTGGTGCCTGCTTTGGTGCAGGTGGAAGGGCTGGCGCGTGCCAATGGCCGCTTGGAGCTGGCACGCAGCGCCGCCTTTGCCGCGGGGCCTGCTTTGGCCGGTGCGCTGATCGCTTGGACCGGGGCGTCGGCCGCGTTTGTGCTGTCGGGCATGTTGTCGGTGGCTGCGGTGTTGTGCTTGCGCGGCATTGCTGAGCCTGCGCGCGCTGCCATGCCTGCGCGCCACCCCTTGCTGGAGTTGCAAGACGGTGCCAAGTGGGTGTGGCAGAGCGATTTGCTCAGGCCCATGGTGTTTTGCTCGGTGGCCTGGAACATCTCGTGGTTCATGCTGCAAGCGGCTTATGTGCCCTATGCCATCAACGACCTGGGGCTGGATGCCAGTGGTGTGGGGGTGACGCTGGCTTTGTATGGCGTGGGCATGATCGTGGGGTCTTTGCTGGCACCGCGCGTGGTGGCGGCATTGCCCTTTGGGCAGGCGATTTTGGTGGGGCCTTATTTCTCGGTGCTGGCGGCCATCACCATGGCGCTCACCCTGTATTGGCCGCACGGCTGGGTGGCCGCTTTGTCTTATTTTTTGTACGGTGCCGGCCCGATCCTGTGGGTCATCACCTCGACCACTTTGCGCCAGACCGTCACGCCGCGCGCCATGATCGGGCGGGTCACATCCATCATCATCGTGGCGAGCACGGGCGCACGGCCTTTGGGCGCGGCGCTGGGCGGCTTGTTGGGGGTGTATTTTCCGGCCTCGGTCAGCCTGTGGTGTGTGGTGCTGGGCTTTGGGCTGCAGGCCGTCATCATCAGCGCGTCCAAGGTGCGCACACTCAAGCGATTGCCTGACCCTTTGCCCGATTGAAGTGAACTACGACAGGAGACAACATCATGGAACAACACGATTTCGAGGCCTTGCTCAAGCGGTTTTCTGCCGCCGCCGAAGCGGGCGATGGCGAGGCCTTTGCCCAGTGCTTCACGCCCGACGGTGTCTACCACGACTACATCTACGGAGACCACACGGGCCGTGCCGACATCGCCCACATGATGAACGACCTGTTTCACCGCGATGCCGGACCGGATTACCGCTGGGAGATGTTCGAGCCCGTGTGCCAAGGGCATCTGGCGTATGCACGGTCTTTGTCGAGTTTCACCTCCAAGGTGCCTGAATTTGCGGGGCGGCAGGTGGTGATCGACGGCATCAGCCGTTTTGAGCTGCGTGACGGGCTGATCTGCGACTACAGCGAATCGGTCAATGGCGGTGTGGCCATGGTGCAGCTGGGGGTGGCTGCGCCACGCCTGGAAAAGGTGCTCAAGCGCTGGAGCCAGCAGCTGCTGGACCAGCCCGCCACCCAAGCGTTTTTGGCCCGTGGCAAACGCACCGTGTGAATTGTTCAATGCTGCTTTGAAAGGATTTGCCATGACTTACCAAGACATCACCTACAACGTCGAGCACCGCATCGCGACCATCACCTTGAACCGACCCGACAAGCTCAATGCCTGGACCAACGTCATGGAGCGCGAGGTGCGCCTGGCCATGGACGCGGCCGCCGCAGACGACGGTGTGCGCGCCATCGTGCTCACAGGGGCAGGGCGGGGCTTTTGCGCGGGGGCCGACATGGATTTGCTCAAGGGCTTGGACCCGAGCGACATCACCGCCACGACATGGACGAAACCTTTGGATGTGAACCAGCGGCTGGACTACCAGACGCGTTATGGGTTTTACCCGGCGATCCCCAAGCCCGTGATCGGCATGCTCAATGGCGCCACAGCAGGCATTGGGCTGGTGCATGCCTTGTATTGCGACATCCGCTTTGCAGCCGACAACGCGGTGTTCACCACCGCGTTTTCAAGGCGCGGGCTGATTGCCGAGCATGGCCTGAGCTGGATGTTGCCCCGCATCGTGGGCCACGCCAACGCGATGGATTTGCTGCTGTCGGCCCGCAAGGTGCTGGCCCCCGAGGCGCAGGCCATGGGTTTGGTCAACAAGGTGTTTGCGCCTGAGGCTTTGGCCGCCGCAACTTACGCCTATGCGCGTGACTTGGTGGACAACGTGTCGCCGCGCTCGATGGCCGTCATCAAGCGCCAGCAGTACGAGGCGCCGTTCCAGACCTTGGCAGAAAACACCCGTCAGGCCAACGCCGAGATGGCCCGCAGTTTCGTCAGTGATGACTTCCGCGAAGGCGTGGCGCATTTCATGGAAAAACGCGCCCCGCAATTCACGGGCCAATGAGTTGGCCGCCGCTGGTAGCGGCTTATTTGAGGGTCATCAGCGGGATGTCTTTGGCCGTGGCCAGCTTGTCCAGCTGGGCACGCGTTTGGCTTGCCAAGAAGGCTTCGATGGCTTTGCGGGTCGCGGGCTTGAACAGGTCTTTGACCGGGTGCGACAGCTGGACGCCAGCGGCTTCGCACAGGCTGACCGCAAAGTGCGGCTCCAGCGCCGCCACGGCCACGCGGCCGTTCTTGCAGGCATAGATGCGGTAGCCCGCGTGCGCACCGCCCACCGCACCGTCGGGCGTGGTCATGCGCAGCTGGCGGGGCAGGGCCAGCCAGGCGGCGGCGTCAGACAAGGCCACTTCGTGGCGCGAGCCTTTGCCCGTGGTTTTGAGCGAGATGATCGCCTTGAGGGTTGCTTCGCTGGCCATGAGTGCGCCGCCCATGTCGGCAAACAAACTCGGGGGCAGGTCCATGCCGTTGACCAAGCCCACTTCGGCTTGGTACGTCAGATCGTGACCCGGGATCTCGGCCAGCGGGCCGGGGGCACCGACCACTTCGATCAGGCTGAGCGCGGGGTATTGCTTGTGCAGGGTCTTCCAGCTCAGGCCCAGCTTGGTCAGGGCCGAAGGGCGGAACGAAGTCAGCAGCACATCGGTCTTGGGCAATAGTTTGTGCAAGGCGGCTTGGCCTGCCTCGGTTTTAAGGTCCAGTGTGTGGTGTTTCACGCCCTGGTGCATCAGCGCATAACCATCGGGCGTGTAGTGCTGCATGGGGTCGCCAGAGGGCGGGTTGATCTTGGTGCAGCTGGCGCCCATTTGGGCCAGCCGCATCAGGGCCGCAGGGCCGGGCAGGTTGAGGGCCAGGCTGACGACACGGATGCCGCGAAGGGTTTTGGTAGTGCTCATGTACAGATCATAGTGTGAATGGGCTCTGGTTTTGTGGGAGCGGCGCCCTCGCCGCGATGGATGAACCAGGGCTTGTGCACGGGTTCTATCGCGACGGGGGCGTCGCTCCTACAAGGGGGATATCTCGCCGTTTATTTGTCACCAAAATTCAGTGGCAGCCCCACGTAGTTTTCGGCGATGGTTTTGGAGCCCGATTCGCTGTGGATCAGGTAATCCAGTTCGGCGTCCTGAAACTTCTGGCCGATGTCGCCGTTTTCCGGGAAGTTGTGCATCAGGCTGGTGAACCACCAGGAAAAGCGCTCTGCGCGCCAGATGCGGCGCAGGCAACGCTCTGAATACGCGTCGATGCCTGCTTCGGAGTTGTCCTGGTAGTACTCGATGATGGCAGTGGACAGGTACTTCACGTCGGTAGCGGCCAGGTTCAGGCCCTTGGCGCCTGTGGGCGGCACGATGTGCGCGGCGTCACCCGCCAGGAACATGCGGCCAAAGCGCATCGGCTCGGTCACAAAGCTGCGCAGCGGGGCAATGCTTTTTTCGATGCTGGGGCCAGTGACCAGGTGCTCACGGGCTTCGGGGTCGAGGCGCTTGCGCAGCTCTTCCCAAAAGGCTTCATCGCTCCAGTCTTCGACCTTGTCGGTCAGTGGCACTTGCAGGTAGTAGCGGCTACGCGTAGCGCTGCGCTGCGAGCACAGGGCAAAGCCACGCGTGCTGTTGGCGTAAATGAGTTCTTCGTGCACAGGCGGGGTGTCTGAGAGCACGCCCAGCCAGCCGAAGGGGTAGACCTTTTCGTATTCACGGATCTTGTCTTTGGGCGCGCTGGCGCGGCAGACGCCGTGAAAGCCGTCGCAGCCCGCGATGAAGTCGCACTCGATGGTGTGGGTTTGGCCGTCTTTTTCGTAAGTGACGCGGGGCTTGGCCGAGTCGAACTCGTGGACCTGCACGTTGACCGCTTCGTAGATGGTGGGCAAGCCTGCGGCCTGTCGGGCGTCCATCAGGTCGCGGGTGACTTCGGTCTGGCCGTACACCATGACGTTTTTGCCACCCGTGAGATTGTTCATGTTGATGCGGTGGCGTGCGCCCTTGAACAGCAGGTCAAAGCCGCCGTGGACCAAGCCTTCTTTGTGCATGCGCTGGCCCACACCGGCTTCGTCCAGCAGGTCCATGGTCACCTGCTCGAGCACCCCTGCGCGGATGCGCGAGAGCACATAGTCGCCTGTTTGACGCTCTACGATGATGGCGTCGATACCGGCTTTGTAGAGGAGTTGCCCGAGCAGCAAGCCCGAGGGGCCTGCACCAATGATGGCAACCTGGGTGCGGGTGGCTTTGGTCATGAAAAGTCTCCGGGAATTTGGGTAAAAAACAATGTTCGCAAGCTTAGGCAGGAAGAAGGTGTTTGAATTGGCTGCAGATCCGAGTTTGTGCGAATGGTGTTTTTTGTGTGCGATGATCGCGCAAATTAATGCAGGTCAATTGAGTTGACTTACAAACCATGTCGGGGCTGAAGCCACCGACCCAAGAAATTTCCTGTGGATCGGTGGCTTCAGCCCCGACATCTCTCTGGAGCATCTTCAACCATGACGATAGCCAAAGCGGACTACATCGAAGGCCTGGCCAAAGGCCTGGCCGTGCTCGAAGCCTTTGACACCGAACGCCAGCGCCTGAACGCCACGCTGGCATCGCAGCGCACCGGCATCACGCGGGCGGCGGCGCGGCGGCATTTGCTCACGCTGGCCGAACTGGGCTATTTGGAAACCGACGGCAGCCACTATTGGTTGTCGGCCCGAGTGTTGCGCTTTGCGGGCAGCTACATGGCCACCTCGCGCCTGCCGCGCACGCTGCAGCCCACGCTCAACCGCCTGGCGCAGCAAACGCAAGCGGCCTTCAGCGCTGTGGTGCTAGATGGCGGTGAGGGCGTGATCGTGGCACGCAGCGCAGGTGTGGCCGAACCCGTGAGGCAACTGGCCTATGGCCTGCACTTGGGGGCGCGTTTGCCCGCACACGCCACGTCCACCGGGCGCATGCTGTTGGCGTGCTGGCCCAAGGCCGAGTTCAACGTCTGGCTCAAGGGCCGCGAGCTGGCTCGTATCACCCCACAAACGGAAGTGGGCTTGGCGCGTTTCAAGACATTGATTGACAAGGTGAGACTGGACGATTACTGCCTGGCCCGCGATGCGCACGAGTTGGGTATCCAAGCATTGGCTGTGCCCTTGCGCAACATGCAAGGACAGACGTTGGCTGCGTTGAATGTGGTGGGCACTGCCGAACAGTTGTCGGACGGTGCGGTGGAGCGCAAGTGGTTGCCCTTGCTGCTGGACGCGGCGCGTGAGTTGCGGCCTTTGTTGTGAGGGCAATAAGTACTTGCGCTGCGGCAGGCGATAGCGGTCAGGCATTGCATGTCGGAGTCTTCGACCGCCGACCTACAACAACTTGTTCAGTGATGACGTGAATGGTTTTGCGGGTCGGTACTCGCAGAGTCCGACCTGTTACGTAATTGCAGTGGTTTGCACTCAGCGAATCATCATCCCACCGTCGGCCACGATGGTCTGACCCGTCACGTACTGCCCGGCCGGGCTGGCCAAAAACACCGCGATGCCGCCAATGTCATCGGCCTCGCCCATGCGGCGCAGCGGCGTTTCGTTGTTGTACTTGGCGCTCAGCACAGGGTCCTCGTGCAGGGCCTTGGCAAAGTCGGTTTTGATCAAGCCCGGGGCGATGCAGTTCACCCGGATGTTGTCTGGACCCCATTCCACCGCCAGGTTGCGCGCCAGTTGCATGTCGGCTGCCTTGGAGATGTTGTACGCCCCGATGATGGCCGAGCCGTGCAGGCCACCGATCGATGACACGATCACGATGGCGCCGTCCTTTTTGGCCTTCATGTCGGGGTAGACCATGGTGCACAGCCAGGTGTTGGCCAGCACGTTGTTGCGCATGACCTTGTCGAACACCTCGTCGCTCATGCCCGTGGTGGGGCCGTAATAGGGGTTGGTGGCCGCGTTACACACCAAGATGTCGATGGGACCCCACGCTTGGCGGGTTTGGTCGATCAGGTTTTGAAGCTGCTCTTTGCTCGAAAGACTGGCGGTCATCGCCATCGCCTCGCCGCCTGCGGCCTGAATCTCCTTGACCACGACCTCGCAAGCATCCAGCTTGCGGCTGGATACCACCACTTTGGCGCCTTGCTTGGCCAGCTGGTGTGCGATGGATCGGCCAATGCCCCGGCTGGAACCCGTGACGACGGCGACTTTGCCTTTCAGATTGAACAGCGACATGAAACTATCTCCTTGTTTGAATGACTGGCAGTCTGCCTGCGCTCGGTGCGGGTGTCTGTCTTGCGGGTGTCACCTCTTGGGGCGGATCTACCTCTTTTGAGGTCGCCTTGCCTTGTGTGGGAGCCCCGCCCTCGGGGCGATGGCTTGTGGTCTGCGAGAGGCCTATCGCGGCGAGGGCGCCGCTCCTACATGACACCGCTCTCTGAGCCACAATGCTGCCCATGGAACAAATCGATGCTGTGGTGATCGGGGCCGGCGTGGTCGGCCTGGCGGTGGGGCGGGCGCTGGCGCTCTCGGGCCGCGAGGTGATGGTGCTCGAATCGGAAAACGCCATCGGCACGGGCACCAGCTCGCGCAACAGCGAGGTCATCCACGCGGGCATTTATTACCCTGCTGGCTCGCTCAAGGCGCGGCTGTGTGTGCAAGGCAAGCAAATGCTTTACGCCTATTGCGTTGAGCGCGGCGTGGCGCACCAGCGGCTGGGCAAGCTGATCGTGGCCACAACTCCTGAGCAAGTGCTGGCGCTGGACGGCATCGTCGCCAAAGCCGCGGCCAACGGTGTGCATGATTTGCAAAAACTCACGGCTGCCCAGGCCCAGGCGATGGAACCAACGCTCTCTTGCGACGCGGCGCTGCTTTCGCCCAGCACGGGCGTGGTGGACAGCCACGGCCTGATGCTCGCCCTGCAAGGCGATATGGAAAACGCAGGCGGTCTGCTGGCGCTGGTATCACCCGTGCAGCGCATTGGCGTGAAGCACGGCACCGCCACGCACCCGATCCGCGTGACCACGCAAGACGGCACCGAGCTGGCGTGCCAAGTGCTGGTCAACGCCGCAGGTCTGAATGCCGTCGCGCTGGCCGAGCGCATGGACGGGTTGGACAAAAGCCTGCTGCCGTCAGCGCATTTCGCTAAGGGCAACTATTTCACCCTGGCGGGTAAGGTGCCGTTCTCCCGCTTGATCTACCCCGTGCCCGAAAAAGCCGGTTTGGGTGTGCACCTGACGCTGGACTTGGGCGGGCAGGCCAAGTTCGGGCCTGACGTGCAATGGGTCGAGGACCCCACGGACTTGCAAGTTGACCCGCGCCGGGGCGACGCCTTTTATGCCGAGGTGCGCAAGTATTGGCCGGGTTTGGCCGATGGCGCTTTGCAGGCGGGTTATGCAGGCATGCGACCCAAGATCAATGCACCGCACGAAGCGGCTGCCGACTTCATGATCCAAGGCCCCGCCGAGCATGGCGTGCCGGGGCTGGTGAACCTGCTGGGCATCGAGTCGCCGGGCTTGACCAGCTCGCTGGCGATTGCGCAAGAGGTCTGCGCCCGGCTGGGTTGATCGCTTGTGAGACAGCGCAGGCTCCGGCGTGCACCTATGCTGCACTTGATCGCCGCGAGGGCGCGGCTCCCACAGAGACAAGGCCATTGTCCAACGTGTGGGAGCGACGCCCTCGTCGCGAAGACACCATGATCCACCAGCCCCATTTTTCGCATGCACCCTCTCGACGAAGCCATTGACCTGAAAGCCTCAGAGCGTCAGGACTTGCCCCACGAATTCACGGGCGCGACCCACCCAGCCTACGCCAACATGATTGGGCCCTTTGGTGGCACCACTTCGGCGCAGTTGCTGCAGTCGGCCATGCTGCACCCAGAGCGCTTGGGCGAACCCGTGGCCCTTACGGTCAACTTTGCGGCTCCGGTGGCCGATGGCGAGATCCGTTTTGTGGCGCGACCCGTGCGCACCAACCGATCGACCCAGCACTGGATCATCGAAGCCCATCAGACCGAAGGCGTGGTGGCCACCGCCACAGCCGTGTTTGCCGTGCGGCGCGAGACCTGGTCAGACGTGGAGGCCGTGATGCCCGCCAACGTGCCCGCGCCCGACGCCGTGCCCCGCATGCCCGTGAAGGGTATGCCCGCCTGGCCGCAGCGTTACGACATGCGCTTTGTCGAAGGCGCGTTCCCCGCTGCCTTTGACGAGCAGGAGCAAGCCCATTCGCGCTCAACCTTGTGGGTGCGCGACGAGCCCGAGCGGGCGATGGACTTTGCCTCATTGGTCGCCATCAGCGACAGCTTCTTCCCGCGCATCTACATCCGCCGCCGTCGCCGCGCCTTGATTGGCACGGTGTCCCTCACCACCTATTTCCACGCCGACAGCGCCTTGCTGGCGCAGGTTGGCACGCGCCATGTGCTGGGTGTGGCCAAGGCACTCAACTACCGCCACGGCTACTTTGACCAGACCGGCGAGCTGTGGAGTCCCGAAGGTCAGCTGCTGGCGAGCACGCACCAACTGGTGTATTTCAAGGACTGAGCTCAGGGACTGAGTTCACCAATGGTCTAAAAGCCTTGACAGCTTGATTATTTGCATCTACATTAATTCAATGGATGCCAAGTTGAGTTGGGATGAAACCAAAAGGCAAATCAACCTGCGCAAGCACGGTCTGGACTTTGCCTTGGCAGGTGTTGTCCTCGATTCACGCTATCGGCTGGACATTCCGGTGGTTCGCGGCAACGAGCCAAGAATTTTGTCCATGTCTTATGCCATGGGTTTTTTGGCTGTCTTGACGGTGGTGCACACGTCGCGCGATGCGTCGATCCGGGTCATCAGTTTCCGCCGTGCCAGCCGCGAAGAAAGAGAGGCTTACCTTGTCTGGATCGAAAACGAATGCGATGAGCCGTAAAGACGTGATCACGGCGTTGAAGGCCAAAGAGCGCGAAGCGCCTTATGTGTGGGATGGCCAGGACGAGGACGAGCGCCCGGCAACGCCTGAGGAGTTGGCGCACGGTTTGGCGTTGGTCCGCAAACGCGGCAGGCCTGCGGGCAGTGGCGTCAAGGAGCAGGTGGCCATCCGCCTGGACAAGGACATCCTAGAGGCGTTTCGTGCCCAAGGACAGGGCTGGCAAACGCGCATCAACCAGGCTTTGAGGAACTACTTGGCAGAGCACCCTGCGCAGCCGTGACAACTCGCCAAGGGATTCTCAGGGCTCAGCGCTTCATCTGCTGCAAGGCGCTGGCCACTTCGGTCACCAGTGCTGGGCCTTTGTAGATGAGGCCTGTGTAGATCTGCACCACGTCGGCCCCGGCCTCGATCTTGGCGATCGCGTCGTGGCCGCTCAGGATGCCGCCCACACCAATGATGGGGAAGTTTTTGCCCAGGGCGGCGCGCAGCAAGCGGATCACGCGGTTGCTGCCCTCAAAAACTGGCGCACCTGACAGGCCGCCCATTTCTTCGGCATGCGGCAGGCCACTCACGGCTTCGCGGGCCAAGGTGGTGTTGGTGGCGATCACGCCGTCCATGCCGTGCTTTTGCAGCGTGGCGGCGATCACGCCGACTTGGGTTTCGTCCAAGTCGGGCGCGATTTTGAGGAACATGGGCACGCGGCGGCCGTGCTCGGCAGCCAGTTCTTCGCGCCGCGCCACCAGGGCGCCCAGCAGGCCGTCGAGCGCTTCGTCGCTTTGCAAGGCGCGCAAGTTCTTGGTGTTGGGGCTGGAGATGTTGACGGTCACATAGTCGGCATGTGGGTACACGCCTGCCAGCGCGATCAAATAATCGTCGGTAGCGTTTTCAATCGGGGTGGCGGCGTTCTTGCCGATGTTCAGGCCCAGCAAGCGACCTTGCTGGCGAAACTTGGAACGCTTGACGTTGGCGATGAAGGCGTCCAGCCCGTCGTTGTTGAAGCCCAGGCGGTTGATCAGGGCTTGCGCTTCGGGCAGGCGGAACATGCGGGGCTTGGGGTTGCCCGGTTGCGCCTTGGGTGTGACGGTGCCCACTTCGACAAAGCCAAATCCCATGGCGCCCAGACCGTCGATGCAACGGGCGTTTTTGTCCAAGCCAGCAGCCAGGCCCACGCGATTGGGAAAATGCAGACCGGCCAACGTGACCGGCTGAGCCACAAAGGGCTGGCGGTAGACGCGGTCGAGCGGGGTGTTTTGGGTGCGGGCCAGGCCCTCGATGGTCAGTTCGTGGGCTTCTTCAGGGTCCATCTTGAACAAAAAGGAGCGGGCGAGGGCGTAAGGGATCAGGGACATTGGATAATTCCGGACTTGCGCAGGGTCTGCGGCGAATGAATGGGTTGTCCCGATTGTCGCAAACCCCGGCCTGCCTTTTTTGTCCATTCAACCAAGCCACCTCCATGACACAAGACGAACTCAAAGCCCTGGTGGGCCAAGCCGCCCTGAAATACGTTGTCCCTGGCGAGATCGTCGGCGTGGGCACGGGCTCCACCGTCAACTTTTTTCTCGACGCGCTGGCCACGATGAAAGACCAGATCAAAGGCGCCGTGTCCAGCTCAGAAGCCTCTACGGTGCGTCTGAAAGCGCTGGGCATTCCGGTGTTCGACTGCAACGAGGTCGAGAGCCTGTCGGTCTACATCGACGGTGCAGACGAAATCGACCATCAGGGCCACATGGTCAAGGGCGGTGGTGCGGCGCTCACCCGCGAAAAAATCGTGGCCGCTCAGTCCAAGCAGTTTGTCTGCATTGCCGACGAGAGCAAGCTGGTCGACGCTTTGGGCGCTTTCCCTTTGCCGGTCGAAGTCATCCCCATGGCCACTGCGCGCGTGATGCGCCAGTTTGTGGCCATGGGCGCAACGGCGGCCGTACGCCTCAAAGACGGCCAGCCCCTGGTCACCGACAACGGCCAGCACATTGTGGATGTGAAGGGTTTGAAGATCACCGATCCGGTGGCTTTTGAGAACACCGTCAGCCAATGGCCCGGCGTGGTCACGGTGGGCGTGTTTGCCCTGCAAAAAGCCCAGGTCTGCTTGCTGGGCACGGCGCAAGGCGTGAAGACATTGAACTTCTGATTTTTCAGTGGCATTTCCTCTCTTTTAAAGGGGGGATCGGCCTCACTGTTGGGGCCCATGAGGAGGGTGTTGCGCCATGGGGCTCATTGAGCAGAGCCATCAAAATGGTCAGTAAGACCGTCCCGATGTTCCTCCGGGCCCTGTGTAGACAGACGTTGATTCGGTCAATTTGAGATGGGCTTTGCGCTGGCACTCGATTTTGTTGATCCCGCTCATGGCGTCACATTTTTCCTTTTCTGCCTGTTAGGCTTCTTTGTGCTGGGGTGCGGTTTTTTTTCGGCAGTTTTCAAGTCTGTTTTGGCCTGATTTTTTGCAGTTTTCCCAGTCGCTTGGGCTGCCTGTAGGCAGTTGTCCTTGTCTTTTCCCGTGGATTCATTACAGCGCACCTTGGCCATCGCATAGTTGGTTTCGGCTTTCACCACTTCAGTTTGGTCGTGGCTTTTCAATGTGGGTTTCAAGCGATCTTCCTGTTGGGCTTTGGCTTTTTTTTCATCGCTATGGGCTTGCGACATGCACACGTCTTTGCCGTGGTCTTTGGATGCCGCACAAATCGTTTTAGCCGCTTTGTAGTCTGCACTGATTTTGTTCTTTTCGGTCTGGTATTCGGCTCGGGTCATGCTCTGCGTGGCAACTTCCCCGTCAATGCCATGCCGATGACGATGGACAGCAAATGCAGGTGGAATCGTTCATGGCTCATCCTTTTTGATACGGGTTACAGGGCAGGGGATGCAGGCATGCTGAACTCAGGATCCGCTCTGGGCAGCAGTTGATCTTTTCAGTCTTTTGCCCCACATCAGTTGTTTTTGGTGGTTCATGCACGGATTGTTGATCAGTCTGTTGATTCACGGTGGGGGGAGGAGGACTTTTTTCAGGTATGACCCAACGATATATATCTGTATGCCAACGGATTCACATCGTTTGATCAATGGAAGTCGACGTGGAATTCACGCACCATGTAAGTGAGCTGGTGGTGGTGTGGCCGAGTCATTTTCCCACTGGCGGGAGAGCTGGATCAGCTTGAATTTCCATCACGCCTGAAAGGGATTTTGTATGCCTTACCCCATGCTTGAAAGTGCCCGCAGAAATCGTATTCTGGCCGCATTGCCATTGAGTCAATATACCCGCATGGTCGAGCACCTGAAACCTGTGGATCTGGTCTCTGGTCAGGTGATTTATGAACCAGGGGAAGCTTTGGATTTTGTTTATTTTCCAATCACTTGCACCACATCCCTGGTGTCGCACACCCAAGATGGAGAAAGTTCCGAACTGGCCATGACAGGGCGCGATGGGCTGGTGGGGATTCCGCTCGTTTTGGGTGGGGCATCCATGAATCATCGCGTGATGGTGCAGCGTGCCGGGTGTGCTTTCAGAATGTCCGCCGAAGCCTTTGAAGCCGAACTGCTTCACTCCAGGGCTTTGCAACAATTGTCTTTGTCGTATGTTCAGACCTTGATCACGCAAATTTCTCAAAGCATTGTTTGCATCGGCCACCATGCAGTCAGCGAGCGCCTGTGTTACTGGCTGCTGTTCAACAGTGATCAGCTGTTACACGACCCCATCAAGATCACGCATGAAATGATTGCCCACATGTTGGGGGTGCGTCGGGAGTCCGTGACTCAGGCGTTGGGTAAATTGCAGGCATCAGGATTGGTGGCCAGCGGACGCGGGAAAATCACGGTCTTGGACCGCGAGGGCTTGACCCAGCAGGTGTGTGAGTGTTTTTCGCTGGTGACCTCAGAGACGCAGCGTTTGCATGAACGGGCATTGCGCGCTTGCGGTACTGACGAGGCGCATACACCCATGGCCGATGAGGCACAGTCAGCGCCTGATCTGAGCTTGTTACAAAAATACCAGGATGCGTATGACTTCGCCCCAGTGGGTTTTGTGAGTCTGGACCGTCAATGCCAGGTGGTTCAAACCAATTTGACTGGCGCCATCATGCTGGGTATTCAGCGCTCCAATGGCTACCATCACTCCTTTTTGGAATTCATACCGACAGATGATCAGAGTCGGTTTCGGGATTTTCACCAAGCTGTGCTCAGTGGCAAGTGCCGTCACCACTTGGAGATCACGCTGTCAGGGACCGAGCATCGTGCGGAAATGATGGTGCGAATTGACGGCACATTGGATGAGTCGGGTGAAGAATGCTCTTTGGTGATGATTGATGTGACAGAAGAAAGAAAACAGCTGACTCAACTGCTGGCGCGGGAACGTCAGCAGCAGGACTTTGTGCTCAAGCAACCCGCCATGCAGGCGCTCAAAGATTCGGGTTCTCGACAAATTTCAGCCCCGTCCACCCCGACCGGGAATGCCTGCTCAGCATCAGGCCAGCCGGGCTTAGACAAATTTGATTGTCAGGCGGTTTACAGGGATGTTCCTCAACAGGAGTCACTTCGGCCGAGTTCCGGATCTTCAGAGTTCTGGTTCATGTGAGGGTTGGGCCTTCGTACCAAGGTCGGGTCCGGTTGACGATATAGACCACCAGGAGCATGACCGGCACCTCAATCAGCACACCGACCACGGTGGCCAAAGCGGCCCCCGAGTGAAAGCCAAACAGGCTGATGGCGGCAGCCACGGCGAGTTCAAAGAAGTTGGAGGCTCCAATCAAGGCTGAGGGAGCGGCAATGTTGTGTTTCTCGCCAAGGGCATGGTTGAGCAAATAGGCCAGAGACGAATTGAAAATCACCTGAATCAGGATGGGCACCGCCAGCAGCCCAATCACCAGGGGTTGCTGCCAAATAGCCTTGCCTTGGAATGCAAAGAGCAACACCAGCGTGGCCAGCAGCGCGGTGATGGACCACGGCCCGATCCGGGCCATGGTTCTGTCAAAAGCTTTCGGGCCGCGTTGCAGCAGGGCATGCCTGAGCCACTGGGCCAAGGCCACCGGGACCACGATGTACAACAGCACCGAGGTCAGCAGGGTGTCCCAGGGCACCGTGATGGCTGACAGGCCGAGCAAAAAGGCGACCAGAGGGGCGAACGCAAAGACCATGATGCTGTCATTCAAGGCCACCTGAGACAGGGTGAACAAGGGGTCGCCCTGGGTCAGTCGGCTCCAGACAAACACCATGGCGGTGCATGGCGCCGCAGCCAGAAGAATCAGGCCTGCAATGTAGCTGTCGATCTGCTCGGGGGGCAGCCAAGGCGCAAACCAGTGGCGGATGAACAGCCAGCCCAAAAAGGCCATGGAAAAGGGCTTGACCAACCAGTTCACGACCAAAGTCACGCCAATGCCCTTGAGATGCTGGCGCACTTCACCCAGAGCCCGGAAGTCCACCTTGATCAGCATCGGGATGATCATCACCCAGATCAGTACACCCACAGGCAAATTGACATGCGCCACTTCGAGTCGACCGATGGCCTGGAAGACCCCGGGGAAAACCTGCCCCAAAGCCATGCCCACCAGGATGCACAGAAAAACCCAAAGGGTCAGATAGCGTTCAAAGCGTCCCATGATCAAGCGCCTGGTTGATGGGCCAGCTGACGGGCCGTGTCTTGCAGGCTCAGCGCATTCAGGCGGTCGCTGGGCAAATTCACCAGCAATTCAAGGCGCTGTTTGATGGCGATCAGGGTGTGCTTGAAGGCTTCGGTTTTGACCTCATCGGATGCGTCGCTTGCAGAAGGGTCTGGGTAGCCCCAGTGGGCGGTGGCGGGTTGGCCTGGCCAATAGGGACAAACTTCGCCTGCGGCGTTGTCACAGACGGTGATGACCAAGTCCATGTGAGGCGCATTGGGCGTGGCAAATTCGTCCCAGCTTTTGCTGCGCAGGCCGTGAATCGGGATGCCTGCGTTTTCCAGAACTTTCAGCCCCAAGGGATGGGGTTGTTGGTTCTCGCGTGGGCTGCTGCCTGCAGAAAAAGCCTTGAAGTGGCCTTGGCCGATGTGGTTGAGCAGGGCTTCTGCCAGGATGCTGCGCGCCGAGTTGTGGGTGCACAGAAAAAGGACGTTCAAAGGGCGTGAAGTGGTCATGGTGTGTTCAGCAATCACAAGGGGTAGCGGACTCGGGCAGGCAAGCCTGACCTTGGCAGCAGTTGTCGGTCAGGTAGCTCAGGACGGCGTTCATGCGCTCAAAGCGGGCGCGGTAAATCAGGTTGCGGCCGCTGCGCTCTTGCGAGATCAGGTCGGCTTGCAGCAATTCCTTGAGATGGAAAGACAACGTGGCACCGGGAATGGCCATGGCCT
This sequence comes from Limnohabitans sp. T6-5, assembly GCF_003063315.1. Lineage (GTDB taxonomy): Bacteria > Pseudomonadota > Gammaproteobacteria > Burkholderiales > Burkholderiaceae_C > Limnohabitans_A. The sequence continues at coordinate 210,831 of NZ_NERV01000001.1, read as the reverse complement.
GGGCCATGACGGCCGGGGTCATGCCTTCGGGGCCTTGCACCACCAGGGCTCGAAACAGCTGCAAGCGGTTGGGGTGGGCGAGGGCTGCCAGCGCGCGGATCACGTCTTTTTCTTCCATATTTCGAATATAGTCGAAATATATGTCGGTGTGAAGACAATGGCGCACATTTGATCCATGTCCAGTTTGCAGGCGGGGGCAAGGGGTACAAGTGGTGAGACCGATTTTGAGAGGATACAAACCCTATGAACTGGCTCACGAACCCTGCGCGGTTTTTGTTTTTCATGGGCAAAGGCGGGGTAGGCAAGACCACCGTGGCGGCTGCTTTGGCACTGGGGCTGGTGCAAAAAGGCCGTACCGTGCACCTGAGTACGACCGACCCGGCGGCCCATGTGGCGGCCATGCTGGGCGAGCAAGTACCTGGTTTGCAGCTCAGCAGGATTGACCCCCAGCTGGAAACCCGGAAGTACATCGACAAAATCATGGCTGCGCGGGGGCCGGGGCTGGACGAGAACGAAAAGGCCTTGTTGCTGGAGGACATGCGTTCTCGCACATCATTTTGGTGACGCTGCCGGAAGACACGCCGGTGTCCCAGGCGGCCGCCTTGCAAGAGGATTTGCGGCGAGCGCAGATCGAGCCTTATGCCTGGGTGATGAATCGGTCTGTGCTGGCCGCCCAGCCCAGAGATCCATTGCTGTGCACCCGTCTGGAGGGCGAGCGCAAGCAGATGGCGCGGATACGGCAAGGTTTTGCCCAGCGGCTGTATGTCGTGCCCTGGGTGGTGCAGCCCTCCGTGGGCGTGGACGCTTTGCGACATTTGCTGCTGACGTGAGCCCATGCACAGTCGGCTGCGATGGGGCGCCCGAGGATCATAGAGAATCGGGAAGCTATGAATCACAAAGAATTATTCAAAAAATGGCGCGACCTGTCCGGGTGGCCGCGTTGGGGGATGCGTGTGTTGTTGGCTGGGGCGCTGGTGTGGGGGCTTGGCGCCCTGTGCGTGCCCTTGGGGGTGCGTTGGCTGCTGCAAACGCAGGGCAGTCAGGCCTTGGGGCGCGATGTCCAGGTCGAGTCGGTGTCCTTCAGGCCGTGGTCGATGGCGCTGCTTGTGCATGGACTGAGCGTGGGCCCGGCAGGCGCTGGGCATGTGCCGGGGCCGCCGCCCTTGCAGATTGAGGAGGTTCGCCTGAATCTGGCCCTGTCGTCCTTGTGGCACTGGGCACCCGTGATGGACGAAGTCGTGGTGCTGCACCCGCAGTGGCATGTGACGTATTCGGGCGGTGGGCATTTTGATGTGGACGACTTGCTGAGTCGGGTCCGCCAGCCGGGCGCCAGCCAGGGTGGGATGCCCCGTTTTTCGCTGTTCAACGTGCAATTGATAGGCGGCCGTGTGGTGCTTCGCGATGCCCCCAAGTCGCTCACCCACACGCTGGACGATGTGACGCTGCAGATTCCATTTTTGAGCAACATCGGTGCGCGTCGCGAGGTCAGCACGCACCCGCGTCTGGCGTTCACCCTTAACGGCGTGGCCTTTGACAGCGAGGCCGAGACCGCCCCTTTTGCCGCCGACCGGCGCACCCAGACCCACTTGCGTATCAAGGACCTGGATGTCGCTGCGTATGTGCCTTATTGGCCCGCCGCGTGGCCCGTGCGCTGGGTGCAGGGGCGGCTGGATCTGGACTTCAATGTGGCGTTCAAGCAGGCCGACCGTCCGCAGGTTCTGGTGTCCGGCCAGGTGTCGGCGCAGGGCGTGAATGTGCTGGAAAAAGTGGCCGACAAACCTGCGGGCATGCCGCTGTTTCAAGCGGACAGCCTGGCGCTGAAGGTGGACGAGTGGCGGCCGCTGGAACAGGTGTTCAAACTGTCTGCGCTCGATGTGGTGCAGCCAGTGCTGCATCTGCGCCGGGATGCGCAGGGGCAGTTCCAGACGCTGTGGCCCGCTGCTTCGGCCAAGACGCCTGCTGCTGCGGTCCCTGAAGTCGCTGCGCCTTCAGGCCATGCGCCTGTGTTCGGCTTGCAAAGCCTGCACATCTCGGGTGGGCAGGTGCATTGGGCCGATGCCAGCACGCGGCTGCCCACGCAGTTGACGTTGCGGGATGTGGTACTGAAGGCCCATGACCTGAATTGGCCCATGGATTCGCCCAGAGCTTTGGCCAAGCTGGAGGGCTCGGCGTCTCTGAGTGGTGGGCGCATCACCTGGCAAGGTGAGACGGACCTGAACAGTGCGCAATTGCACATGAGCGCCAAAGCACTGCCCCTGGCTACAGGCGCGGCTTATGGCGCCGGGTATTTGCGCCCGGACTTGTTGGACCCGATGACCGGTCAGCTGTCGGCGGACATGACGCTGGACTGGAAACGTGCCCGTGCCAACGAGGCTGGGGTGATGCTGCTCAAGGCGCCCTCGGTCCGCCTGGACCAGGTGTCCTTGGGCGCGTTGGCGCAGGCAGAGCTGTCCTGGGCATCGCTGGAATTGGCGCAGCTGGAGCTGGACTGGCTCAAGTCGCAGGTGCGCGTAGAAAAGGCTTTGTGGACTCGGCCTGTGGCCAAGGTCATGCGCCAGGCCAATGGGCGCTGGATGTTTGAAGACTGGCGGGCTGTGCCTGCTGCGCCTTTGACCTCCTCCACACCCACTGTTTCGTCGACAGAGGCATCGGGCAAGCCACCGTGGTCATGGGATGTTCGTCAAGTGCAAGTCAGTGGGGGCCAAGTCCAATTCGATGATCGCGCTGTGCCCGGTGGCGTGCGGCTGGACTTGCAGGATGTGGACTTGCTCACCGGGGCTTGGCAGTCAACGGGTACGGCACAAGCCCCCATGGCTGTGCAAGGGCGATTGAATGCCGTCAATGTGCGCCGTGATGGGGGACAAGCGGGTGGCCGCGTGGGGTTTGAGGGCCGTGTTCGCTGGCCTGGGGCTGCGCAGGGCAGCGCAAAAGCTCAGGCCTTTGGCCTTGCCGGGCGCTTGCAGATGGACAAGTTTCCGGCGCACAAGCTGGGGTCTTATCTGGCCTCCGCGCTGGATGTGAAATTCAAGCGTGCAGACCTGAGCTATGCCGGCGCACTCGATGTGAGTTTTGCAGAGGCCGGTTTGGGCCTGGGCCTGCAAGGTGATCTGACGCTGAATGCCTTGCGTACCGAAGAGCAGTCCACGCAGGCGAGCTTGCTGGATGCCAAAAGCCTGAATTTGCGAGGTTTGGACATGATCATTCAGGCCGGTGCATTGCACAGCCTGAAGGTGGCAGAAACCGTGCTCAATGATTTTTCAGCCCGTGTGGCCATTGATGCAGCAGGACGTCTCAATTGGCTGGGCTTGCGCAAGACGGCGCCGACTGAGACGCCGCCCCATGCGGCGGTCGCTGGGCCGCAGCCTGTGATGGATCTGGGGCCGATGGCCTTGATCAATGGGCGGGTGGCGTTTTCGGATGTTCATGTTCAACCCCATGTCGCAATCGATTTGCATGGGATGACTGGCAGTTTGTCGGCCCTCTCCAACCAGGGCGCGAGCGCACAGGCGCCCGGCCTGGCGGAGTTGAGCCTGCGCGGGCAGGGCGCTGGCACGGCCAGTGTCGAGATTCATGGCCACATCAACCCCTTGGTGCGGCCCATGTCGCTCGATGTGCAAGGGCAGTTGCGTGATCTGGAGTTGCCTCAGTTGTCGCCTTACAGCAGCAAGTACGCAGGCTATGGCATTGAGCGCGGCAAGCTCTCGGCCACGCTGAACTATCACTTGGACCGCGATGGCCAGTTGCAGGCGAATCACCAGATCATCCTCAACCAATTGCGCTTTGGTGACCGGGCCGAAGGCAGTTCGGCCCCCAATCTACCCGTCAAACTGGCGGCAGCTTTGCTGGCCGACAGTCAGGGAGTGATCGACATCCAGTTGCCCGTGAGCGGCTCCATCAACGACCCGGATTTCCGCGTGGGCGCCATTGTCTGGAAGTTGTTGATGAACCTGGTGGGCAAGGCCATCACCTCGCCCCTGAATCTCATCACCGGTCTGCTGACCGGGCATGAAGACCTGGCGCAGTTGAACTTTGCGCCTGGCAGTGCCCAATTGTCAGACGAGGCTGCTCAGTCCTTGCAAAAGGTGGCCCAAGCCCTGACGGATCGGCCCCAATTGCACCTGACCGTGGTGGGCCACAGCGACATGGATGCCGAGGGTGAGGCCTATCGCCAAGCCATGCTGCAAGACCAGCTCTTGGCAGAAAAGCGCCGCAGCTTGAGACGCGCTGGCCAGGATGCCTCAGCGCTCACCCGCATCACGGCCGACGAACAGGCAGTCTTGCTCAAGTCCGTCTATTTGCGCTCGGACGTGCCCAAGCCGCGCAATCTGCTGGGCATGCCCAAAGATTTGCCGCCCGCCGACATGTCGGCTTTGCTGCTGGCGGCCATTGATGTGACACCGGCCGATATGCAGTCTTTGGCCGAGGCCCGCAGTGCAGCCGTGCGGGATGCGCTGATCAACCGCCAAGTGCCTGCTGCGCAAATATTTTTGGGAGCAGCGCGCACCGAAGCGGCCCCTAAGCCGGGCTTCACGCCCCGGGCGACGCTGACACTGGCAGTGCATTGATGTGCCGGGCTCGTGGTTCGGCCTGCTTTGAAAAAGGAGCCGTTGGGTCGAGCCTTCAAGCAGCGGGGTACACGGCTGGAGCGTCTAAGATGTCGCCATGAAAACCCGACAAATTGCCTCTTTCCAAGTCAGTGCCATCGGCCTGGGTTGCATGAACCTGAGCCATGCCTATGGCGCCCCTGTCTCTGCCGAGCAAGGCGAGCGGGTTTTGCTCACGGCACTCGACCAGGGTGTGACCTTTTTTGACACCGCCGCTTTATATGGCTTTGGCGCCAATGAAACCCTGCTGGGCAAGGTTCTCAAGCCGCATCGCCAAAAGTTCACCCTGGCCAGCAAATGCGGCATGCAGGGCGTGGACCCGGGGGACGGCAAGCTGGTGCGCGTGATCGATGGTCGTCCGGAGACGATCAAAAAGACCTGCGAAGACGCCTTGCGCCGCTTGCAAACCGAGGTGATTGACCTGTATTACCTGCACCGCTGGGACAAGAAGGTGCCCATTGAAGACAGCGTGGGCGCCTTGAGCGATCTGGTGCGCCAAGGCAAGATCCAGGCGATTGGCTTGTCTGAGGTGTCGGCCAACACGCTGCACAAAGCGCATGCGGTGCACCCCATCGCGGCCGTGCAAACAGAGTATTCACTCTGGACGCGCAACCCGGAAATCGCCCTGCTGCAGGCTTGCCGCGAGCTGGGGGCCGCTTTTGTCGCCTTCAGCCCGGTGGCCCGTGGCTTTTTGTGTGGGGCAGCGATAGACATTGAAGGGCTGGACGCCAAGGACATCCGTCGCAGCATGCCGCGTTTTGCCCCCGAAAACTTTGCGGCCAACTTGAAACTGCTGCCCGCATACCACGCTCTGGCACAGGAGGCCGATTGCAGCCCGGCACAACTGGCGCTGGCCTGGCTGCTGCACAAGGCGGACCACATCATCCCCATCCCTGGCACAACGTCTGTGGCGCATTTGCTGGATGACCTGGGCGCTGCGCAAGTGCAGTTGGATGCGGGCTTGTTGCAGCGCCTGGAAGCCCTGATCAACCAGCAAACGGTCACGGGAAACCGCTACAACGCGCAGGCCAACAGCGAGGTGGATACCGAGGTGTTTGGCGTTGAGCGTTGAGCGTTGAGGGTTCGGCGTTTAGCGTTTAGCGTTAAGGGTTCAGGGTTCGGCGTTTAGCGTTTAGCGTTAAGGGTTTAGCGTTTAGCGTTCAGGGTTCAGGGTTCAGGGTTCAGGGTTCAGGGTTCAGCGCCTAACGCTCAACGCTCAACGCTCAACGCTCAACGCTCAACGCTCAACGCCCAACGCTCAACGCCCAACGCTCAACCATTCAAGCGTCAGGCTGGGCCATCGGCGCTGCCTTTTTGAACGCCTCCAACTCACCGCATGCTTTGTCGATGGCGCTGATCAGCGGCCAGCGGGCCAAGTCCACCTTGAAGCGGCGTGCGCTTTCCACTTGGGGGATCAAATACGCATCGGCGAGGGTGGGCGTGTTGCCAAAGCTGAACGCGCCGCGTTTTGCATCGGCCGCGATCAGGGCTTCGTAGGCGTCAAACCCGGCGCTGATCCAGGTGCCGCACCAGGCGTTGATGGCGTCTTCGTTGGCGCCAAACTGCTTGCGCAGGGTCTCCAGAATGCGGCGGTTGTTGATCGGGTGAATGTCGCAACCCACAATCGCCGCCAGCGCACGCACATGGGCGCGCTCGTCAGCACCTTGCGGTAGCAGGGCGGGTGTGGGGTACTTTTCTTCCAGCCACTCGATGATGGCGGGCGACTGCACCAGCACCTGCTCGCCGGTGTCGAGCGCGGGCACCAGCTGCTGCGGGTTGACCGACTTGAAGGCATCTTTCAAATGCTCTTCCACCCGCAAGTCCACCGCCACGTAGTCGGTGGCAATGCCTTTGAGGTTCAGGGCAATGCGCAGGCGGTGCGAGGTACCGCTGCGGAAAAAGTTGTAGAGCTTCATGGTGTGGTCCTGTTCACTGGAATGCAGACACCAAACCATGGTGTCTGCTGAAGGATTGCATTATTCCGCAGCGCCAATCGTCAGTGCGACTTCGGCCACGCCCTCGACCCGGCCCGTGATCTTGTCACCAGGCAGCACAGCACCCACGCCTTCGGGCGTGCCGGTGTAGATCAGGTCGCCGGGTTGCAGGTGGTAGTAGGTGGACAGGTCGGCGATGATTTCGCGGATGTTCCAGATCAGCTTGTCCACGTCGGACGACTGTTTGGTCGCGCTGTTGACTTCCAGCGCGATGGCGCCGTTCTCGATCACCACGCCGGGCATGGGCACGATCTCGGTACAGACCGAGCCTTGCTCGATGTCCTTGCCCGTGTCCCAGGGGCGGCCCTTGTCGCGTGCCACCAGTTGCAGGTCGCGGCGGGTCATGTCCAGACCTGCAGCGTAGCCATAGACCAGTTCATGCGCGTTGGCCTCGCTCACGCGGAAACCTTCTTTGCCAATGGCCAGCACCAGTTCCATCTCGAAGTGGTAGTTGCTGGTGCGGGGTGGGTAAGCCACAGTCGCGCCACTTTCCACCAGGGTCTGGGGCGACTTGGTGAAGTAAAACGCCTGCTCGACGCTCTTGTCGACAGGACGGCCCATCTCGACAGCGTGCGCATGGTAGTTGCGGCCCACGCAGAAGATGCGGTTGACGGGGAAGCGCTCGGTTTTGCCGCGAATGGGCAGGGATTGGACGGCGGGTGGGGTGAAGAGGTAAGAGGTCATTGAGAGGTTTCAGTGTTTGTATTTTTTGAATTCGTCATGGCGAGCGAAGCGTGGCAATCGATTGCTGGATCGCCAGGTCGCTTCGCTCCTCGCGATGACGGTGGAGCGTCATGTCAGCCGCGGTTTTCGTACACGCCGAGCTTGCGGTGCAGGGGGGATTCGTCGGCGATGAACACGAACGCAGGCTGGATGGCATTCAGGTTGGTCAGCGTCACGGCTTCATAACCCGGTGCACAGCAGGTGTCGGCTTCGGCCAAGGTGAAGGTGCTGGCCACGATTTGGGCTTGCACCGCGCCTTCGATGACGTGAAACACTTGGGCAGGGGAGCGCGCAGGCAAACGCAGGGTTTGGCCGGGGTGCAGCATGAGCGCGTAAAAGCCCAAGATGTTTTCGGCGTCGCTGCCGGTTTCAGGATTGGTGTAGGTGACTTGCACCTGCTCCAAACCGGTATCGTCAGCGGCCAGCGCTTCCAATGCCGCTTTGGCGTCTTTCCAGGCGTAGCGCAGCATGGGGTAGGCCTTTTTGCTGCGGTCAAACACATGCGAGGGCACGACGCCGCCACGGGCGTATTGCTGGTCACTGCGGCCAGGCTGCACCGTTTGGCGGTCGCCGTTGATGTGGTAGCTGGCTTCCATGTAATAGACCAGGGGCAGGTCCAGCACATCGAGCCAGATGACGGGGTCGGTCCCATCGTGTCCGTGCTCGTGCCACAGGCCCGTGGGTGTGAGGATCAAATCGCCGCGGCTCATCGGGCATTTTTCGCCGTCCACGGTGGTCCAGGCGCCTTCGCCTTCTACGACCATGCGCACCGCGTTGGGGGTGTGGCGGTGGCTGGGGGCCCACTCGCCGGGCATGAGCAGTTGCATGCCCAAATACATGGCGGCAGATGCTTGCATCTTGTCCAGGCCGTGGCCAGGGTTGGCCAGCACCAGCACGCGGCGCTCGGCTTTTTCGATCGGGGTCAACTCGCCCGCTTTGAGCAAGAGCGGCTTGATGTCTTTGTAAGCCCAGCAGGTCGGCTGGGTCTGGCGGGTGGGCACCTTGGGCGGCAGCACGCCACGCAGGCTGGGCCACAGGGGCACCAGGTTCACGTTGCGCAGGTCCTGCACATAGTCTTTGGGCAGGTCTTCGAGTCGGCCGAGTTCGTTCATGGGGTTGTCTCCGTGCAATCAGGTGTTTTGGGCGGCGTCGAGGCAGTTGCCCACATTCCAGCCGTACAGCCATTCCATCGCATCATAAAAGCGCTCTGCACCCCGGCCGCGCCACAGGTCATTGCGCACCAGGCGCTCCACACCCTTGGCATGGTAGATGCGGCCCATTTCGCGGCTCGACAGCACGATGCGGGCCGTGCGGGCCACGCGGGCACGTTGGTACATGTCCAGCGCTTTCGGCCAGTCGTTGTGGTGCGTGCGCAGGGCTTCGCCCAAAGTGACGGCGTCTTCCATGGCCATGCAAGCGCCTTGCGCCATGTACTGGGTGGTGGGGTGGGCAGCGTCGCCCAGCAAAGTCACGCGGCCATAGGTCCATTGGCCAATGGGCTCGCGGTCGGCTGTTGCCCAGCGCTTCCAGGTTTTGGGCAGATCGATCAGCTGGCGTGCTTTGGGGCAAATGCCTTGGAAGTAGCTTTGCACTTCTTCTTTGCTGCCATCCGTCACGCCCCATTCTTCTTGCTGGCGGCTGTGGAAGGTCACGACCACGTTGTATTGCTCGCCGCCGCGCAGGGGGTAGTGCACTAAATGGCAGTTGGGACCGACCCAGATGGCGGCAGCGTTCCATTGCAGGTCGGCAGGGAAGTCTTTTTTCTCGACCACGGCGCGGTAGACCACATGGCCTGTGACGCGGGCCGGGTCGCCCACAAACTGCTCGCGCACCACCGACTTGACCCCGTCTGCGCCGATCAATGCGCAGCCTTTGAAGGCTTTGCCGTTCTGGTCCCACACGGTCACGCTGTGTTCGTCTTGCTCGATGCGCACCGCACGGGTGTTGGTGTGAAATTGCACTTGACCGGTTTCTTGCGCGCCTTCGAGCAGTGACAAATGCACATCGGCCCGGTGGATCACGGCGTAGGGGTTGCCAAAGCGCTGGCGGAATTTCTCGTCGGTGGGGATCTTGCCCACTTGGTACTCGTCGATCGCGTCGTGCATCACCATGAAGTCGGTGTAGACCGCACGGCCACGCGCTTTGTCCCCGATGCCCAAGGCGTCAAAGGCGTGGAAAGCGTTGGGGCCGAGCTGGATGCCCGCACCGATCTCGCCGATCTCGGGGGCTTGCTCCAGCACGGTGACCTGAAAGCCCTGTCGCACCAGCGCCAAAGCGGCGGCCAGGCCACCAATGCCACCGCCTGCGACGATGACGGGAAGTTCGGAGGGGGAAGTGCTCATGGGCTTTCTTAAAAAGTGGATCAATGAAGGTGGGTAAATTATATGCATGCTTATTAAATCGTCAAATACGCAAAAACCCTGAGCTGTCGACAGCGCTTATGAATGCAGCCTTCAAGTTGCAGTAAGCTACAAGGTTTCTCAGGTAACTAGTTGTCATTCATGGACAGTTCACTTCCACCCATTCCGGCCAAACGCTACTTCACCATTGGTGAAGTTGGCGAGTTGTGCGGTGTCAAACCGCATGTGCTGCGCTATTGGGAGCAGGAGTTCACGCAACTGCGTCCTGTCAAGCGCCGAGGTAATCGGCGCTATTACCAGCACCACGAGGTGCTGATGATCCGTCGTATTCGCGATTTGCTTTATGAGCAAGGTTTCACCATCAGTGGTGCGCGAAACAAACTCCATGAGCAAGTCCAGGCAGATCGGCTGATGTTCCCCTCTGAGCCCATCCAGCCACCGCCCGCAGACCAACTGGTTCCATCATTCAAGGACTCGAATCCAATGAGCTTTCCTATGGGAGACTCCTACATGGCCAACAAAAGCGGGACAGACTATCTGGCCATTCGCCATGAACTTTTCGAAATTCGTTCTCTGTTAACCCTTTGAGGCAATCTTTTCAGTCTATAATTGCAGACTTGTCGGCGTGTAGCGCAGCCTGGTAGCGCACTTGCATGGGGTGCAAGGGGTCGCGAGTTCGAATCCCGCCACGCCGACCATTTATTACCAATGAAATCAACGGGTTACGCCTCACAAGGGTGTGACCCGTTTTTCTTTCCGGGCTTGGCATCTCAAAAAAGCCAAGAATCCCCACACCAATCCCCACACCGCGTGTTTTGCTCAAACTGCCACCACGCCCACCAGCACCCCAAAAAAAAGGCCACCCGGTCAGGATGGCCCTTCAACGATGGCGTGCTCAGTCAGTCGCTTGCCAGTGGCTTTGCATTGTCCGGGTTGCCAGCGCGGCCAAACTCGCAGTTCACGGGCGGCGGCAAATCCGACACCGGGCGCGATTCAAGCCACTCATCCACTTCACGCAGCAGGTAGCCGACACGGCGGCCGGACAGTTGACGCGGGGCCGGGAACTCGCCCTTGCGCACCAATCTTTCAATTGTGCCGTTGGACAAGGTCAGGTAGGCGGCGCACTGATCGATGTCCAGTACTGCAGGTCTGAGGGTTTCAATTTGATCAATGCCTTTGGGCTGTTGCTTCGGGTTCATGTGCTCTGTCCTTCAAGTTGGAAAAGTTTGGTTTTGCCGCCTGGGCTCGGTGGTGCCCGGGCGGGTTGGATGGCGTGTAGGCTTGACCCTAGCCGCTGTCGATGGTCAACATCGCGAATGGTGCGGGCGTGTAGGTCAACATGCGAACCGGGCCACTGCCCGCGTGTCTTTCATGCCCATGGTCAGGTGCATGGTTCACGCAGTCATTGTGGTGCGCGTGTGCCCGTTGCCGTGCACCAGTAGATGGTTTATCTAGATGGTCACCGTCTGGCGGTGTAGGCGAAGCACCAAAAACCCCCTTGATAGCACCGTCTGGCGGTGCAATGGGGTGAAGCTCTACACCGTCTGGCGGTGCTATTTTGGGCCTCTCTGCACCGTCTGACGGTTTAAGCCTTGCGTTTTTATTTGCACCGTCTGGCGGTGTAGCGCCATCGTTTTTCAGGGGGGTGTTTTTGTACGCTCCACGGAGAAAAGATTCGACAGCGCCATGGTCATAACCCGGATGTCGGTCAAGGGTTCGCCAGGTCAAGGCGTACCAACTGGCCTTGTTGGGGCGGCAGCCCATCACCGTTTGGTGGATCAGCTTCGCGGCCAGTAGCTCCTTCAGTGCGCGTGTGATGGTGTCGTTTGATGTCCACCCACGGTCAAGCAAATGGGCTCGACTGGCCAGCAGTCGCCCGTTGTTGTCACGGTTGTATTGCCGTGCGATTTCCAGCAACAGGGACTTGGCTGGATGGCTCAGGTTGAGGTAGTTGGGGCAGTCCAACACCACGCAGGGCAGGGCCACGAACTGCCCGGCGTCCCTGGTGGTGTCGTGCCCCTTTTTGCGTCTATCGCGCCCCATGGTCAGCGGTCCCGCCGATCCGGGGTGTTGGGTAATCAGCCTCTGAGGCAGCGCGCGCAGAACGGAAAAACAATTCCTCGCTTGCCCCCTTAATCAGCGCCTGCAACTCTTCGGGGTTCATGTCCCCCATGCGCTTTAGGGCGGCACGGGTTTCAGGCAAGCGCAGTTTTTCAACCATGTCCTTTGATCCGGTCATCATGCGGATACAGGCATGTGAAATCAACTGTGCGCCAAAGGCTTCGCCCAACTTGCCGTCGATCAGCGCGTGAAGCAAGTGTTTCTTGGTCTTGAAGGTCAGGGCTTCGCTCATGCTGCACTCCCTGCATTGATGGCCGCACTGGTGACGTTGGCCGTTGCACTGGTGTGACGCCCATGCTGGGCAATGCGGGCGTCTATGTCGTTCACGTTGAAGTTGCGCACGCCTTCAAGCATGAGTTCCACGGCGTAGCTGGTCAGTGCAGCGGCTGCACCGCGTTTATTGGGCGTGCCATGGGCAGGGCCTGCATGGTTGCGAATGGCGCTCACTTGGTTCAGGATTTCGCAGATCACGAAGCGTTTGAAACCACTGGTGTCGGTGGTGGTCTTGATCCACTCCACCAGCTCACGGGCGGCTTTCATGCCCGTCAGATAGCCTTGCAGGTAAGGTTCATCAGCCACAGCGAAGTACTCGCCAGAAACGATTTCTCCCTGGTCATCGCGGGTGATGTGCACGAATGACAGCGGGTTTGCCTTTGTGGTGGGTGTGTCGGGCCGGATCATGCCGCACCGCCGATCTGAGGGGCACGGCCAGCGCCAGCGGATTGCAGGGTGTTCAGGGCAGACAAGGCCTGCACCGCTTTGCGGGTAGCGCCAGGCACGTTGCCTGCACCAGTGCGCAGGTAGTGCAGCGCCATGGAAAGGGCGTTTTCGGCATCTTGGTGGGCGGCCAGCAGGCGGGTTTCTTTGTCGCGATCGGCAAGCGACACGTTCAGCTTGACCTGACGAATCAACTCGTCAGCAAGGGTTTGGGCGAACGGGGTAGCCGTTTGGGTTTGCGGGTTTTTGGACATGGTTTCATGCTCCTTATTGAGACTTGAAAACCACACGCCACGTTCTTACGCGTAGCGGGTGGACTGGATGTTAAGAACACGCAATAAGACGTGCGCCAGGCGTTACCGCTTTGGCCATCCAGTCCGAAAACTTGACCCAGCGCCAGCGAGGGCGTGAGTGTGTCCAGACGTGAAAAAACCTCACTGTCGGGGAGGTTGCACCGCTTATTGAAAAGGTGTTCTTACGCACCGGCCCTTTTCAGGGTTGCCGCGATCTTAACCGCAAATTTTCAAGCCCTGCAAGGTTTTTTTGGGGGGGGGTGCGCAATTTTGCGCAGGCCTCATTGAACATGATCCAGTTCTGGATCATGTTCTGGCGAATGGGGGTGTCCCCAAATTTGGGGACACGGTCAGACACGGCAAACCCCTAACGGCGCGTTAGATGGTTGCGCAATTTTGTGCAGGCATCGTGGGGACTTCCTCAGTTTGAGGGGGTATCTCCCCAATGAGGGGGTATCTCCCCAATTCTGGGGACACCCATTGAAGATCAATCCGCTTTTGGATTCATCTCATTGAACATGCCCTCAGTTTTGAGCGCATGTTCTGGCGCTGGGTGTCGTTTACGAAAACGATACCCCCATGGGCCGCTTTTGGTCCGTCCACAATTTGTGGTTGGCGCAATTTTGCGCTGAGTCGAAAACTTGACCCGTTACCAGCGAAGGCGTGAGTGTGTCCGTCCACCATTGGTGGGTGAACTCTCGCATTGCGGGGGTTCGTTTTGAACGCGCACCCTTTGAAGGCGCTTGCACCGGCCTTGGATGTGCCTTGGTGGGGCCAATACCGTTATCGTGCAGGCCTGACCCCGTGCCAATACCGTTATTGCACTGAGCGCACTTTTGCGCTGACGTTGCAGGCACGGTGCACGAACAGATAAACAACGGCAAAGCAAATGCTTTCGGCCAAAGAAAAGGGCCGCAAATAATGCGGCCCCTTAACACCATACGTTCTGCACCGCCCCGTTGCCGGGCGCTAGTCGCAGGGAGGTACCGCCATCACCAGTTTTCACTGGAACGTCAAAGCCACATCGCTGTAGCCCGGCTTTACGGAACCCTTTCGGGTCAGATGCACTCCAAGAGAGTGGCGCGTTTGTAAGGTGCCCGCTATCAGGTCAACCAGCGGGCGGTTTCAGTCTAGAAAAAAAGGGGGATGTGGCAGAGCTGGGCGATCCTGATCTTTCCCTACCACCCTCAACTGAAGCAGTCAGTGTAAGCCAAATACGCTATATTCCATTGGCCTTTTGGGATGCTCGGTGGAAACTGAGACAGGATGCTTTGACCCAATGCCCACACTCTTTTGTATCGGTGTTGGATAGCGAACCGTAGGATTGACCGCTACGACTATGGGGCATCCTCCGCAGGGATTAGGTGGGCATCCAGCCGACTTGTTAAGGTGCTGCGGACACTGACAGGCTTTTTAAATGGATGCACGGCGGCAGCGCCTGGCTCGTTTCCGGGTGAGCACCGCCACTTTTTCGCAGCGCCCGGGCCAGCCGTGTCATCCCGGGCACCAATGCTGGGGGTGTCCATCGTGGCCCCAGCGGCTGCACCATTTACGCAGTGGATCGCCAACAGCTCGCCCGATCCCGTGAACCTGCCCCGCGTCAATCCATGGGGGCAGGGCTGCACCATCACCCGGCCATATGCTCCACTACGCCGCCAACTCCTGCGACAGCTCAGGATGCGCGGAAATCAGTTTGAACAGGCACACCACACCCCCGGGCGGCTTGAAACGGCCTTGCTCCCAATCGCGCAAGGTGGCCACAGGCGTTGCAATGCGGTTGGCAAACTCCACCTGTGACAGTCCCGTTTTCTGGCGCGCCTGACGCATCAAAATCTGTTCGGGCGTCGTTACTCGCGCCCCTTCAGTTCCACCCTTGACTTCGGCCAATGCCTGACGAATGTCGGGCAGGGCCTCGCCCATGTCTGCCTCGATGGCTTTGGCGATCTTTTCAATGTCGAATTGGCGCTTCATCATGCTCTCCGGTTGCGTTTGATGGTGCTGGCTGGCATGTTCTCCAACTCAGCCTTCACGTACACCGCAAACAGTTCAATGACGCCTTCCTCGGTGAAGTTGAAAAAAATCACCCGTGCGCCTGAGCGTTTGCCCCTTCCTTGCACTGCCCAACGCACTTTACGCGCCCCATCGGCCCCGGGTATGACATCGCCCGCTGTCGGGTTTTGGGCAATCCAGTCGATGAAGGCGTGACGCTCAGACTCATTCCAGATGCTTTCGGCTTGCCGCTGAAATGTGGGGTGCTCGATCACTGTTTGCATGGCCCGATTGTACGGGTTATCAGTAGTGGTGCAATCCATCAGGCCACACTGACCAGGTGGCGGCGCAGCTCTGACGCTCGGGCCTGACTGCAAGACAGGAACCGCCTGATATCGCGCACCGACAGCGCCACCTCTCCACGGGCCACCGCCTCACGCAACGCGGCCACCGGGTCAGCAGGGGCTTGAACCGGCTCAGGCTGGGCAGTCGCCATCATCTTGGGCACAGGGGGCGGGTTGACCGCCTGGGCATCGTAAAGGGTGACAGGGGCCACCGGCTCAGGCCTCAAAGCAGCACGCCAAAGCACCACGCCCACCAGCTCGAGCAGCGCGGCCGTGACAATGGCGACCGCCAGCGTCACCGCCTGCACCGGCAAGCCCGTAACGGCTGAAATCCCTTTGGTTACTGGGTCCGTCACGCCACCGTGACGGGCATCGTCAGCGCGTTTTTGCGCCAGCGTCACCAGCTCGTTACGTAACGCGGCGGCTTTTTGTGACTCTGCAAGCTCCACGGTCAGGGCCTGCCTACGCTCAGGACTTTGCACCCGGGCAATCTGTGCGGCGACCACGGCCACCGGGCGGGCGGCGATGCTGGCCAGGGCCTGCCCAATGGCTTCACGCTTGTCTTGCAGGGCCTGTGCCTGCGGCGCTTGCCTGACAGCGGCGACCTTTTCACCGGCTTGCAACAGAAAACCCGCGTGACCGTGCACCGCCACCACAAAGCAGGCCAGCCAAAGCGGCCACACTGCCAGCGACCGGCACAGGGCGGGCAGTAGGTGCACAGCGCCCACCACGGCACACGCCAGGGCGACCATCAGGACCTTGTCCACCATGCCATCGGCTCGGTGCCAAGCCGAAACACCGGCCATGCCCACGGCCACCAGCAGGACACCGAAGGCCAGCGCCAGCGTGAGGGTGCGCCCTATCCTCACTGGCACGTTTCCAGCGTCTTGTCGACCAGCTCGGTGATACCGGCCGCATAGCCTTGGTTTTGCAGGTCCACACGAGCACGGGCGGCGGTGCGGCGCACGTCTTGGCACACACGGTCAAGCTCCAAAATCACAGCCTCCAAGCGCGTGCCACCTTTCACGTCACCCCACGCCTCAGGGTTGATTTCTTGGATGCGGCCGAAGACCTCTTTTGCCTTGCTGGCCACTACGATGACCTTGGCCAGGCCGTCCACGCTGACACCGGTAGAACGGGCGATTCTGGCCAGGGCCTTGGCATGGTCGTTCATGGCCATCTGAAAAAAGGCCGCGTTCGCGTTGACGATGGCGCTTTCCCATTCAGTGCCCGGGGGCCTGCACTCATATTCAAAATCGCTGATACCCAGCAAGTAATCGGTACTCACCCGGTACTCACCCGGTACACACGGGCAGCAATCCCGGGCAGCGTGCGGGCGAACGACTCGCCCATCTCGATCTTTGCCAATGGGCTGGAATTACTGAAACCCAGCATCTTGGCAGCGTGAAGCTGAGTCCACCCATTCAACTCATGGCGGGCTTTGAACATGCGCTCTGCAAAGACTTTGCGAAGGCGGGCGTCTTCTGCCTTGCGCCCCTTCTCGCTTGCCGGGGCAATCCTTGCCAATACCTGGGATTCGTACTGTTCGGCGGCTTTGCGGTGCTGACGTGGGATGTGGCCGGGCTTTTTGGGTTCTGTCATGTGGCTGGGTTCCGTTTCAGTCATCAATCATGATCAGAACGTGCGGTGGTAGGTCTCGTTCCAGTCGTTGCGATCCAGCGCGGTCAAGCTGCACAGGGTGATTTGCACGGTGGCTGAAATGCGGAAGCCGCTGGAGTGAATTGGCGCATCGAGCGGATCACTGACCGACTCGATCACACACGGCTGTATCACTCTATTTTTGTAGTGAAAGCCGACAATTTTGGGGACCAGTGACGGCATCAAACTCAACACATCAGCGCCCGATCGGATGAACTCAGCAGCCGTGCCATCGCGTGCAAGCTTTTGGGGCAAGGTCCATTCTTGCAACCTCTTCAAAGGTTCCTCAACCTCCAAAACTGGATACTTGAAGGCACGCAAAAAGGCGGTGATTTGGATCTTTAGCGGCGGGGCACCGCTGAACACCTGATGGCTATTCAACTTGGTTACACCGCTTTTGCCGACAAGCTTGTTTGCGGACCTTTCAATATCCGCCACGAACTCTTTTGTTCGCTCCATCTTTTCAGGGATTTTTGAACCGAGGGCCTGCAACACGCCCTTGAATAGCCCAGCCTGTGCCATCTGACTAAGACCCGGAAATTTTGATTCAACCCCGGCACCTTCAAAGGGGCTTTGCCACGTAGCCAACATTTCAAGGTTTGCTTGGGTCAGCGGGGCCTCGAATGGTTCTTCAGAATCATCCCGTGCCCACTCAGTCCCGTCACCCACGCGCTTCATGGGGTAGATGCTGGCGATAAGGTGCGGGCTCAGGCCTGTAAAACTGTCGCTTGCTTTGTTCATAAATTGGGTTCTCGGTGTTGGTTTCAGGCTTGGGGCCTTGCGTGTGCGTGCGTGCGCGTTAGGCCTCGGAAAATTCCGGGCCGCGTACGCGTCCGTGCGCGATAGGGGCGGAAAAAGGGGTGATCGGGATTCATATGAACGGTTTTCAGGCCGCTTTGCCTGAAGCCAATTCCTGCATGTATCTAAGGGTTCCAAGCGCGTTCAGCAATTCCCGGTGTCCTTGCAGCTCCCACGCCGACACGGTCCCACGGCGGTACCCGTAGCACTCGCAAAAATGCTTGAGGCTGGGGTAGGCGGTGGTCTTCGCGTACGCGGCCATTTGTTCGGCCACCAACGGGGTGTAGCTCGAAGGCCTGCCCGCTCCATGGCGTGCGCCACCAGGGCGGCGGCGGTTGTCAGTGCTGGGGCATTGGATGGCGGCCATGTCAATCTGCCAGCTTTGCGCACACCCGCAGTTTTGGGGCTTGATGCTGTTTTTTGCTGTGCGACAGGCTTTGCGCGCAACTGTCATTTTTTGGCTTGATGCTACCAATTACTGCCAAAAACGGGCTTTGCGCGCACATGTGCTTTTTCGGGGAAATGCTATCTTTTGCCATCATGGCGCTCTCGGTCATGGCTGGTCCATCAGCGTGAACTTCAGGCCCTTGCGAAGTGCCAGCTCGTTCAAATCCCGCTGTACCTTGCGGGCAAATTCAAGCGCCGCGCTGAAGTCGTGAGACTTGGCCCAACGGTAGGGGGCACTTCTGTTCAGCCCTTCTTTGCGTGCCCAATCCGCAACAGATGGACAGGGCAGGCCCTCACGTTGACCGTCTGCAATCAGCTCGTCAATTCGGGCCTGGGCGCATTGAAAGTACTTTCTGAGGCTTGCAGCTTTCACGATGCGCTGTGGGCTCGGTCTGCTTACACCTGGGCGGCTTGCTCTGATTACGCGGCCCACGGTTGGGGGCTTTTTCGGGGTCATGTCTCAGACTCTTTCAGCGTGAACTTAAGGCCTGCACCAACTGCCAGTTGGTTCAAATCGCGTTGCACCTGTTTGGCGAAATCCAATGCGGCCCGAAATTCCGGCTCTTTTGACCAGCGTTCGGGGGCGCGTCTTTCGTGCCCTTCCTTTCGACACCATGCGGCGACCGTTGGGTATGGCAAGTTTTCGCGCTGGTCGGCGGTGATCAACTGGTCAATCCGCTTGACCGTGTTTTCAAAATACTCGCGCAGGCTTACCGCGTGCGCAGGTTTGTAGCTTGACGGGCGACCTGCACCCGGGCGGGCTGCCCGGATCATGCGGGCACCTGTTGGCGGTGACCCACGGCCCAATCCTTTCGATGCTCCAACTCTTTGGCGCGTTCGTGCAAGGCGGGCGACAACAAGGCTGCATCCAACGTGCGACCAAACGCGCTGTAAATCGCACGCTCGGCATGGAGGGCGGCGCTTTGCTCGGCATGTGCGGTGTCGCTGGGTTCTGGGCTCAGGCGTTCGGCTTCATCAGCGGTAACACCAGCGTCAGTCAGGGCCTTGCGCTTGTTTTGCGCTTGCGCCTTTTCACCCGTCAATTTCGCGTTCAGTTGACGCAGTTCATAGCCAATCGCATCATTGCGCTCATTCACGGCTTGGCGGAGAAAGCGGGTTTGGTCCAACATTTCCTGTCGTATCGCGCTCCACCGATCATTGAACGCGGTGACGCTGCCCAACAGGGACTGCAATTGATCGTGTACTTTCTTGACAGCATCGACTGCACTGTCGTCCGGGCTGAGTTGCTGGCAAAGCTGCACCAGGGCCGCAGGGCTTTTGCTCAGGGCGTGAGCGGTCATCAATAAGGTTTCGGACAACCCACGGGCCACGATGAGGGCTGAAGCGTCAGGGCCTTGCAGCGCCTGAAGGAGTTCTTTGGTCGGGGGATTGATGTTCACAGTTGCGTCCTTTGTGTTGAATAACAGCACCAAGTTTCCCGCCTCAAATTTCGGGCTTCAGCCTTGTTTTCCAGGTTTGTGCGCAAACGCAAAAAAGCGCCGGGCATAGCTGGCGCTGGTGGTGGTTTTGTGGGGGGGTGTGGGGGGTGCGAGTGCCCGGGCTTATTGCTATGGCCGGGTCTTCACAAGCACGCCGGATATTCGGCCTCGATTGATCACGGCAACTTGATCATGGCATCGGGGCCACGCCACCGGGGGCGGGTGCACGGCTGGTGACGTGCGGGGGGGGGCACCGCGAAGGGCTCCAGATGGTGACCCGGGCAAACGCGGCGCGTTGTGATTGTGCCACTGGCTACCGGGTGGGCGGCCTCAGTTTGCGGGCGTGTCTTTGCCCTGACCTGCCAGGGCGCGAAGCTTTCAAGTGATTCGATCATGGTTTTCCTTGGTAACCGTAGCCTGATTTTTTGGGCGCTTCATGGGCAGGTGGTGGGCCTGACCAATTGCCAAATTTGGTCTGATCACCCTGGTAGAACAAAGGCAGCTCAGTGGTTTGGCCTTGCCGTTGTTTGGCAACAGACAGGCGCGTGTAGTGTTTCCAGTCAGGGCCTAGGCTGTTGTTTGTCACGACCGGGCGCGTCAGGAACAGGCAGTTGTCGGCATCCTGTTCAATCGCGCCTGAGTCGCGCAAATCACTGAGCATGGGCATTTGGTCCGTGCGCTCCTCGACTTTGCGGTTGACCTGGGACAAGCAAACGATGGCGATATTCAGCTCTTTGGCCAGGCTCTTGAGGCCTCGGCTTGCCTCCTCAAGCTGATACGTTCTCGCTTGCTTGGAATCTGTGCCGCTCATCAGCTGCAGGTAGTCGACCAGCAGCACATCAAGCCCGTGCTTTCGCTTCAAGCGTCTGGCCAAGGTTCGCACCTGGTTGATGTTGGGCCCTGACAGCTCACGGGTAAACCAGCGCCGCGCCTTGGCAGCCTCCACGCCGTTGACCACGCGGCCGTAATCCAAATCCTTCTCTCGCGGGCGGCGCAATTGCGACATTGAAACCTCGCCCAGCCCGGACAGTTGGCGATCACGTAAAGCGCCATGGCTCATTTCCATGCTCAACATGCCCACGGTCAGCGTCTGGCTCATGTGCAGGCCCACGGTCATGGCAAAGGCTGTTTTGCCCATGGCGGGGCGGGCACCCACAATGGTCAGCTCACCGGGCGACAACCCTCCCTCAAGGGCAGCGTCCAGGTCAAACAAGCCCGTAGGCCATGCCGTTACCTTGCCCTCCCTCCGGGCCTCGATCACGTCCAGGTGAAGCTTCAGGCCGTCATAAAGCGGCACCCAGCCATCATCGTCGGTGGCATCGTCCGACAGCAGGCCTGATAACTCGGACTGCGCACCGTCAACCCGCTCTTGGATCGTTTTTTCGTCATCGCTGGCCAGCTCATGAATCCTGACAGCAGCGGTTTTAAGTGCC
Organism: Limnohabitans sp. T6-5; assembly: GCF_003063315.1. Lineage (GTDB taxonomy): Bacteria > Pseudomonadota > Gammaproteobacteria > Burkholderiales > Burkholderiaceae_C > Limnohabitans_A. The sequence continues at coordinate 189,910 of NZ_NERV01000001.1, read as the reverse complement.
CGCTCTTGCGCGCCCTCGATCACAAGCTGGGCGTAGCGGCGGATGTTGGTGGTTCCGGGCACGTATTGCGCCAGGGCGTTCAATTCATCAAGCGAAACCTCTTCGCTCAGGCCAGCAAACAACGTGATCACATCCGCTGGCTTGCCCTTGGCGATCTGGCGACTCAGCTCCGTAAACACAATGCGACACGTCTGGTCGGTGAAATGCTCAGGCTTGAGCTGCACGTCAATTCGGTCTATGGCCAGGTTATCCAACAGCAAGGCCCCCAGAACGGCCATCTCGGCGTTTTTGTGGGTGGTCTGGTAGGTCATATACCCCCCTGCAAAAGCGAAACCATCTGAGGCTCTTTGTTGTCGTATTGGCCATCCAGTGCTTTGGCGAAGTTTCTGGCTTCACACAGCCAATCCAGGGTGATGCTGAACGGGCCTCGGTCACGGCCTGAAGTCCGGCCCATCAAAAAGTCTGATTTTTCAATGTGTTCAAAAAATCCTGTCCACCAATCAAGACTTTGGCGGTCAGGATCTTCACGCCACCGGGCCTTGAGTGCATCAGCTCTTGCCCCTGTCCAGGTGCGGGGTTGCACTGCGCTTGGCAGCTTCTCACCCCAAAGGCGAATGATGTCCCCGTGCGGGCAATCTGGCACCGGCTTCTTTTTGGTGACTGTTTTTTCAATCGTGCTGTCGGTGCGGGGAAGCGTAGCTTCATCTCCCTCTTTCTCCCCTTTGGGTATGGGTAGGGGTAGGGGTGTCGTACTCACACGTTCGTCACGCGTTGCATCTGCGTCTGTTACATCGGTGTCACCCGTCTGTAACGTGTTACGGGGTTTGGCGTTACGCGCACGCCATGTAGCCACACGCACACTGTCTTTCAGCCTTTTCTCGCTCATGGCAAGAACACGCTCGGTGATCACGGGGTGATAAAGCAGGCCATCGGCATGTTGAACCCATCCCCGCATCAGCACCTCAGCCGCGTCTTGGAATGGCACCCATTGCATCCCAATTCGAGCGGCAAACACTCTAGGTGAAGCGGGCATCGTGCCCACCGGCTGGCTGCGCCACGCGGTGATCCAGGTCATGAGCAGCCAGGGGCGCAATTCAGGCCCTGCCAGTGCCCATGTTTCTGAGGCCTCGATGCGTTCAACGTCGATGTCAAAGCCCCAGCCACGCGCCTTGATTTCAGGCGGGTATGGCGCTTCGTTCAGGTCTGTGGGTGTCATGCTGACCTCCCTGTCGGACTGGATGAACGGCGCTGTTCCACCTCGCGCACATAGTTATGGATTCTCAGGCAGCCCGGGCAAACAGGCGCGCCGGGCTTGCCACAACCCATGCACTTGAGCAGCGGCGCGGATGTTGTCAGCACGCGCTGCATGAATTTGTTGAAGGCGGTGAAGGTCATCGGCTCTTCTCCGTCACACGCAAGCCTGTCAGCCTTGCCATCAGGCCATTGAACGCAGCCTCTGCCCCAAAGTGCAGGCTTGGCAGGCCACGCACGAAAGTCACATATCCACCGTTCACCAGCTCCTGTACGTGTTCGCGTGCGGTTTCTTTTGGCAATCCGACTAGGTTCGCAAGGCCAGCCAAATCCATCGGTTCGTGTTCCCTGCACGCCAGGACAAGCAACATCAACCCCGGCCCATCAGGCAACGAGCTACGAATTTCCATGGCGGCTTGAAGGATTTCGCTTTGGGTCATGGCTTGGCACCCTCGAGCGAGTAGAGGGCCACACCGTTATGCGGATAACCGTCTTGGTCGACCACGCGAACACGGCTCGTTTGAATGGGGTAGCCCATGGCCTTCAACTCAAAAACCCGTGTCGGCGGCTGAAAAATGCCCATGCGGCGCAAGTCGTATGTGGTCTTTGGCGACAGCTTCAGCGTCTCCAAAACCAGGTTCCTTTGTGCGGCGTATTTGCTGGGGAGTTTGGCCATGGTTACACCCCAATCTGCGCACGAAACGCCAGAACGTCATTCCAGTGGCTGAACACTCGGGTTTGGCCCCACTTGCCGACCTCCCACAAGGTCAAGCCGCTTTGATGCGGTTTGGCGGTCAGTGTATGGGCGCGCAATGCCAACTGAGCGCGAACAGTTTCAAACTCTTTGACGGACGGGCGGTACTGCGAGACAATCGGGGCATCGAAAGTTTCTTTGCAGGGCTTGTCGGTAATCGAAGCCTCCAGTTCACCGCTGGGGGCTTCATCTTTTCTGGGGTCAGGCTCGAAGCCCACGGGCGAGTTCAGCGCCGCGCCGTTCTTGGTGATGATGACTTTGTTCACGCTACCACCCCCAGCGCTGCAACGCGCTCTTGACGCTCGGCGTGCAGGCGGTCAACCAGGGTGCGAATTTGCTCGTCGGTGTGGCCAGCAATTCGCGCTTGCAAGACGGCCTGAATCTCGCCTCGTGGCCAGCCCACTGAGCGTGCCCCGATAGATACCGGCTTGGTCAGCAAACCGTCTTTGACGTTGCCGTAAATGCTTGCGTGACTGCGATATCCAAAGGCCGACATGGCGGCTGGAAGGCGCAGGATTTCGATTTCAGACATTGTTTGCCCCTTGGTGCAAGCCCTTGCAAATCAAGGGCGTGGGGGTAATGTCCGATTTCCGTTGGTGAAAGAGAATGCCTACTACCGGCAGTTGCCAGATTTAAATTTTCTTGTCCGACAGAGCGTAGCCATGCTTTTTGACCCAGTTGCTGACCACTGGTTGCACGGTTCTGAATCCGATACCTGTCGCTTCACATATTGTTCTTGCGGCCGCCTCGATCCCACGGTATCGAACGCCATGCTCGTTAAGCCAAGCCTCCACCTTCGCAATGTTTTGTTGTCCTTTCAGAGTGGCTGCTTTGCGTTGAACGTGTGTCACACCATTGAAAAAACCTTCAGTCGCCAGGTCCGTGCAGAATTGACGATTCATCTGAAGAAAGTGCTCGACTTGATCCACGCTTGGGGCTTTTTCACCCTTTTGTGCGAGCACCTCAGCCGTGCCCTGTGCCAAGTCGTAGGCTTGTTTCAAGTCAGAGTGTTGGTCCTCAACGTCTTGCAAGGCGATTTCAAGCTGGGCAATGCGCTTGCACGCGGCGGCGTAATCCCCCGCGTGCGCCTTTTCAGCGTTGGCAGTGCGTCCATCTTCCTCTGACTTGCCTCCAGGGGGCCACATAGCGGCCCTGATTTCTTGAGTGTCTCGCACGCGGTTGAACATGCTCATGCCGCCCTCGCCAGTGTCACCACGTTACCCGGCTTGTCGGCCAGCAGCGCCAGCCGGTCACCCAGCCGTTGCCATGCTTCACGCATCGGGGCTTCATATTGCGCACGCTGATAAATGCGCTTGACCTTGACTTGCTCGGTGTGGTTCAGGCACCGCTCGATCACCTCGGGCAAAACGCCCAATTCGGCCATGAGGGTGGCCGCTGTGCGCCGCAGGTCATGTGGGGTCCACTTGCCGCCAGCCAGCGCCAGCGCGTTGATTTGTTTGGTGCGGCCGCTCATGGGTTCGCCATCACCTCGCTGTCGGTCTGTGACCTGCTTGCTGACGGTTTTTGAGCACACAGGGCCGTTCAGGCGTGAAGCCGGGAAAGCCCATGGCGTCAAGCCCGTGAGGGCGTGCAGGCGTTTGAATTGCTTGATGGCCGTGTCGCTCAGGCTGACCATGTGCCGCTTGCCGTTCTTGGTTTCGGGCAGCGTCCAGGTGCGCCGTTCAAAATCGACATGATCCCAGCGTGCGCCCAATACTTCACCAATGCGGCCAGCCGTTGCCAACTGGATCAGCAGGGCGCATTGGGATGTTTCGGCCAGGCCCGACGAAGGCAATAGGCGAAAAAAAGCGATCAGCTCGGGCTCGGACAGAACACGGTCGCGCTCAGTGTTGCCGCCAATTTTGTGTTTCTTGATGCGTGCGGTCGGATCGGCGTCGATCAGGTCGCGGTCAAGCGCAAAACCAAAAAGCTGGCGCAGGTCGCTGAATGTGCGCTCGGTCATGCGCTTGACGCCACGGTTCAGCATCGTGTCGATGATGCGCTGTATGTGGGCCTTGGTGACTGCCTCAATGGCCAGATCACCCATGATCGGGAAAACGTCACGCTCAAACGCACGCAGGGCCTCAGCGCCAGCGTCTTGGCGCTTTTTCAGGTCGGTGCTTTGCCAAAAGTCAAACAAGCCCCTCACGGTCATTCGGGCGTTCAGGGCCTCCAGCTCTTTGAGTTGCCGCTCTTGATCCGCCAGTGCCTGCAACCGCTCGGATTCAGCTTGCGCCATTTCAACCGCGTGTTTGGCGCGTTCAAGTTCACGGGCTTCGTTGGCTTTCTCTCGGTCTTGGTGGGCTTTGGCAATGGGGTCGATACCGTCTTTCAACAAAGTCTGCATGTCTGCCCGCTTGTCGTTCAGGGCTTTAAGGCTTTGGGCAGGCCAGGTGCCCAGGTGCATGGTGCGTACTTTGCCCGCCGATTTGAACCGCCATTCAAAGCGAACGGTGATGCTCTTGTCGGTGGCTTGGTGGACCGTGCAGTAGGTCGATTGCCCCACGGCAAAACGTCTACCTTGCTGATCGGCTGTAAGGGCCTTCAGTTCTTGCACTGTCACCGGGTTTGAAAGCGTCTTTTCCATAATCCCCACACCAATCCCCACACCGTTAAATTGCCTTAAATTGTACGTCCTTGACAGACTTTGTAAGGTGAATATCTGTAAGTCATTGATTTATATGGAATTTGCTTAAAAAACTGTCAGGCTTTGTCAGTGCCTGAAAGCTCATTTACTTGCATGGGGTGCAAGGGGTAGCGAGTTCGAATCCCGCCACGCCGACCATTTATTCCTAATGAAATCAACGGGTTACAGCCCAAAAGGCTGTGACCCGTTTTTCTTTGTGCCATGCCAATGGCACGCCATACATTTGGCATGCCCCTTATTTCATCAAACAGCCCAAAGGGTCAGGCTGCATCAAGCCCTGCGCCTTCAGCGCGCGGCTTCTTCACCAACATCAATGATGAACTCCGTGCCACGAACCCCCAGGGTGACAGTGCGGGTGCGAAAGACCACCTCATTGGGATTGTGCTTGGCGATCTGGCCAGACACCACTGACAGGGTGCCGCGTTTGACGGATGTGTCCATCTGACCGACGTTGGTGTTGCGATCAAAGGCGTATTTGTTCAGCTCGATCGTCGAGTTCGCACCCAGGGTCAACAAAGTACTGTCGCGCAGGGTGATGCCGACGCCACTGGCGGGTCCGCTGACCAGTCGGTCCTGGGTTTGCAAAGGCGTGCCGACTGCGGCTTCAACACGTTCTTTGCCACGTTCGATGTGGGCGCTGCCTTTGAGCGACTTGATGGTGCCTGCGGGGTCTGCCGCCTGAACGGCTGCGGCGCACATCAGGCCCAGCAGCCACATGCCTTGTTGTTTTGTCCTCATCGTCAGTCCTTGCAAAAAATTCTGAATTCGGCGCCATCGTCTGGCCCCGCATGCTGGGGGGTCACACCGGGGTGGCGCTTTGCGCTGTTTTTTGGGCCTCTTGCTGGACCAGCAATTTGGCCTTTTTCTGAATGTCCATTTCTGCCAACGCAGAAGACACCAGTGAACCCATGACGCCGCTCAAGACCAGAAAAAACGAGGCGGCGTCAAACAAATAGCCTGTCCTGATGAACACCTGAAGGCCAATCCAGGCGATCACGGCGTTGGTGCCCAACGTCAACCACAAACCTGCTTGCGGTACCTTGCGTATGTAAATTGCGAAGGCCGACCGAGGGCGGGGGATGTACCAGATCAGCCAGGCGCCAATGCACAGCAAGGCCAGCGACTCCGCCCATTTGAGCCATTGCGGACGCAGCACAATGCGCCCATCAAACAGCGACTCGATCACCTGCGCTTGAATTTCGATGCCGGGCACCGTTTCGCCGATGGCATTCGTGCGCATGTCGTTCAGACCGGCGCCGGTCAGCCCCAGCAAGACCAATTTGCCCGCCAGCATTTCGGGGTTGACTTTGCCGCTGAGCACATCTGAGGCCGAGACATGCCGGGACGCCATGTCGGCATGTTTGGCAAAGTGCAGGCGGATGTCGCCCTTGGGCAAGGTGGGCACGGACAAGTCCGCCACTTCGACCGCTGTCACCCCTGCCGGGCTGAGCTTGACATTCACAGAGGGCGACTGGGTGGCCACCCGAAGCATCTCAATGGCCAGTGTGGGCACGGGCTGATCCGACAGGTTCATGACCAAAGGAATGTGGCGAACCACGCCGTTTTCCAGGTCCACGCTGACCACTGCCTGGCCGCTGGCGGCGGCTTGCAATTCAGGCAAACTCGCCAGCACCTGGTCAAAGCGCCGCACAAACACCGGCAAGCGCTCACCCCCTTCCAGGGTCACAGGCCAGGTGCGCATGCCTTCGGTGGTGGTGAAGGCCTTGAAGTCAAAACCTGCGGCACTCAAAACCGATGGGGTGCGCCGCAGGGCGGCACTCAGCCGCGTGTCGTTGGGTGGCAATTGGCGCAACTGCTGTGCCAAGGCTTTGTGTTCAGGCCCCAGACCCAAGGCCACCTTGTCTGGCGAAGTTTGATCCGTCTCAGGCATGTAAATGTCCAAGCCCACGGCAGCGGGTTGGTGTGCGGCGATGGCGTCCAGCAACTGGGCCAGGCGGTATCGGGGCCAAGGCCATTGGCCCAGTTCCTGCAAACTTTTCTCGTCAATGGCGACGATCGTCACCGGTTGGGATTGAGGTTTTCGGGCGTGTTCTTTTTGGTAGCCGTCAAACAGGAGGTTGCGGCCGGTGATGAACGGTGATCCCACCGCATCGACCACCTTGTCCGCAGGCCAAGGCAAGTCAGGCCAGGTCGGAGGCAGCTCGGTCAAGGCATTGATCAGCAGTGTCCACAGCAAAATCCCGATGGCCACAGGTCGACCATTTCCAGAGGTCAGAAGTCGTTTGAGGAAGTTCATGCTCGGCCCAGGGTCTCAACGCACATGAATCTCAACCCGTCGGTTCAGGCCTTCTTGTGCACCCGAAGCGATGGGCTCTCTGGAGCCTCGGCCGAAGACCGGCACATTGTCTGTGCTCACACCGGCTTGACGCACCAAGTCACGCACCGATTGCGCGCGTTTGAGCGACAAGGCGTCATTGATCGCCGCGCTGCCCGAACGATCCGTGTGCCCAATCAAGGTCACTTCCGGCGCGGGCCTGGTTTGCAGATAAGCCTGCAGTCCCGCCAAAGCCTGCTCAGACTCAGCAGTCAGTTTGCTGTCTGAGCCCGAGACGAAGTAGAGCAAGAAACTGCGCGGGCGGGGCGCTTGCACTTCGAGCAAAGTGGCGTAGCGCGCTTGTACCTCCGATGCAGACAGGGTGGTGTTTTTGAGTGAACCTGAAGGCGTGATTTCAAGGCTGGCATAAGGTTGATCGATCAGCCGATCGCCTTGGGCCCCGCTGACCACCACGGCGCTGCGTGACCCATCCGCTGAGGGCAACAAAATGATGCGCTCGGCAATTTTTTCGGGTGCTGGCGCTTGACCCCACCAGATACCCAGACCCAGCAACACGATAGCAACAAGTTCCATGGTGAAATTCGCTTATTTATTAGTTCCAAATGACAAAATTTGGTTGCATTCGATATTACTATATTTATGTCAAATTCAACAAAATAGACGAGATTGTTCATTTGATTTAAGAAATCCGCTGGTTTTCTTTGTGTAATTGGGGCGCTGTGAAAAAGCGCATGGGCCGATCAGGGTCGCCGAGCGGACCTTGTCAAGCAGAAAAATTTGCCCCGGGGATTGAAGGCTTGGTGCAGCCCGAATCTGGTTCGACACATTAAGGGGCCAGCGCAGTGGATGGCTTGGATGAGTGCAAAGAGTCGGTACAGCTGCAGAGCCGAAAAAAAAGCCCTTGCATTGCTGCAAGGGCTTTGATTTTTTGGCTCCTCAACCTGGGCTCGAACCAGGGACCTACGGATTAACAGTCCGGCGCTCTACCGACTGAGCTATTGAGGAATAGCTTTGAATTATAGCGTCATTTTTCGGGCTATTTTTTGGTGAAGATAGATTTTTGAAAAAATTCGCGCGTGAGTTCCAAACCCGGCAAGCCAGCATGCACGGTCTCAGTTGTGCATGCTGACTTTCGTGCCGCGACGTGTGGGTGAATCAGGGCTTTGTTTGCATCAAATCCTGCAAAGTGCGCGCAGCCACTTCGGGATCGCTGGCGCCGGTGATGGCGCGCACCACGGCGATGGCGCCCACGCCACTTTTCATGACCACTGGAATGCGTGCTTCGTCAATGCCGCCAATGGCCACCAAGGGCGTTTGCTGCATGAGTTGGGCGTAGGCATACAAGCGGCCTGTACCTTGGGGGGCGGTTTGCATGCGTTTGAGCGTGGTGGGAAAGACCGCCCCGAGGGCCAAGTAGCTGGGGCTCAAGGCATCGGCGCGCAGCATCTCGGCGTAGCCATGCGTGCTCAAGCCCAGCCGCAGGCCTGCTGCGCGGAGGGTTTCAATGGGGGCGTCGTCCATGTCTTCCTGGCCCAGATGTACGCCGTAAGCGCCTTCATCGATGGCTATTTGCCAATGGTCGTTGATGAACAGCAAAGCCTCGGTGCCCTGAACCGCTTGCACGGCGGCCCTGACTTCGCGGCGAATGGCCGCTTCATCGTCGGATTTGAAGCGCAACTGCAGCGTGGGCACACCGGCGCGGGCCATGCGGGCGATCCATTGGGCGTCCGGCAGCACAGCGTACAGACCCAGCTGATGCGGGCAGGCGGGGAAGGCTTGGGCGCGCGGGTAAGGCGACACGCCAAAGTCTTGAGGCGTGCAGGGCCAGTCGCTGACCGAAAACTGGCCTGTGCGCAGGGTTTGCGCTTGCCAGGCTTGGGCGACGCATTGCGCATCGTGCTCCAAAAATCCGAGCATGCGGCAGCCTTGCAACACACCGGCCATGTCGGCGCCGAGCGATGCGTCCTCGGCATGAACCGCTTGTGTGTAGGGCTGTGCATCGCCCGCCAGCATGCCTGCATGCTGAGTGGCCAGCGCGTGGGCGATGTCGTGTGCGGTGTTGAACGTGTGGTTCATGACTGGTGCCAAAAAGGTGTACCCAGGACGGGGGTGCTGGGCTGTGCGCTGTCTTGGGCTTGCATGGCTCCCGCGCAAAAAGCGGCTCGCCCCGCGTTCACTGCATCGGCAAAAGCCCCGGCCATGCGCACCGGGTCTTGTGCCAGGGCCACTGCGGTGTTGAGCAACACGGCATCAAAACCCCATTCCATCACTTGGCAGGCGTGTGAGGGCAGGCCCAGCCCCGCATCCACGATCATGGGCACATCCAGGCGTTCGCGCAGGGTGCGCAAGGCATAGGGGTTGATGGGGCCTTTGCCAGTCCCAATGGGCGCAGCCCAAGGCATGACCGCCTGGCAGCCGACATCCACCAGGCGCTGACAGAGCACCAAATCGTCGGTGGTGTAGGGCAGCACTTTGAAACCAGCCTGGACCAAGCGGCTGGCCGCTTCGGGCAGGTTCAAGGTGTCGGGTTGCAGCGTGTAGTCGTCGCCAATCAGTTCGAGTTTGATCCAGTCGGTTTCAAAGACCTCACGCGCCATCTCGGCGGTGGTGATGGCTTCTTGCACGCTGTGGCAACCCGCGGTGTTGGGGAGTACGGGCACCTTGGCTTGGCGCAGCAGGTTCCAAAAGCTTTGCGAGGCTTCGCCCCCGCTGCCGGTTTGGCGGCGCAGCGAGGCGGTCAGCATGGCCGGCTGCGAGCGCTCAATGGCTTGCAGCAACACGCTGGGCGAGGGGTAACGCGAGGTGCCCAGCAGCAAACGGCTTGGAAAGCTTTCACCGTAAAGCGTGAGTGGGTCGGCGTGCAGTGTGGATGGTGTCATGGGTTCAACCTCCGGTGATGGGGGCAATCAATTCAATGTGGTCATCGGGTGCCAGCGTGTGTTGTGCATATTGTCCGCGCGGCACAAATTGCAAATTCACAGCGGCTGCAAAGGGCGGCTGAATGCCCGCTTGTGCCACCGCGTCGGCCAATGTGGCCCCCTGCGGCAGGGTGTGTGGTGCTTGGTTGATCAGCACTTGGATGGTGGTGTCAGACATGTTCAAACTTCAAATGGAATTGTTCTGCCAAGGTGGTGGTGTGGTGTTGCACCCATTCCACCACCACGTCGAGCATGGCGGGTGAGATCAAAAAGCCGTGGCGGTACAGACCGTTGATCTGCAAGGTGCGATCGCCCCAACAGCGAATGGCGGGCAAATTGTCGGTCAAGGTGGGGCGCGCCTGGGTGCTCACTTCGAGAATGCGGGCCTCGGCAAAGCCGCTGTGCACGGTGTAGGCGGCGCTGAGCAGCTCCAAGGTCGAGCGCACGCTGGCGGGCGAGAGGTCTTCGGTTTCAATCTCGGTTGCGCCGATCACGAACACATGGTCTTCTTTGGGGGCGATGTAAATCGGGTAGCGCGGATGGATCAATCGGGTGGGGCGCTGCAAGCTGACTTCGGGGGCATGCAGGCGAATCACCTCGCCGCGCACGCCACGCAGCTGCGGCCATTCGGTGCGGGCACCCAAGCCTCGGCAGTCGAACACCCAATCGGGCTGGCCGGCCTGGCCGGGCTGAAAGTCTTCGGGCTGGCGCGGGCTGTTCCAGTGCAGGGCGACATGTTGTTGCTCCAAGCTTTTGAGCAATGCGGCCAGCAGTTGGCGGTTGTCGAGTTGGCCTTCGCCGGGCAAGTACAAGGCTTGTGCAAAGCGGTTTTCCAGCGCGGGCTCGCTCTCTTGCAAACCGTTGGCATTCAGCGTCTGCGCTGCGGGCAAGCTGGGCAGCTGTTGCTGTGTGCGGTGCAGCAGTTGCTCAAAGCGTTTGGCCTCGGCGGCGTCCTGGCGGTGCCACAGCACCAGCGTGCCGTTTTGTTGAAAGAACACCGGTTCAGCCAAAGGCGCGATCAACGCCGGCCAGCGCTTGAGTGCGTGCTGGCCCATCTGCACCACGGGCAATTCGGTGATGGCCGATTCGGCCAAGGGGGCCAGCATGGCGGCGGCCACACGCGCAGCCGCACCTTGTGCGTCTGGGCCTTGCGCTTCGTACACCGTCACCTGGTGGCCGAGTTGTGCCAAGGTGTGGGCCAGCAAGCGGCCCATCAGGCCCGCGCCCAGCACCACGCTTGAAAGTTGTGCACTCATTGAATGTGGTCCTTTGTGATTTGCGGATAATGCCGCCCATGAACCCTTCTTACCGCTACGCACGCGTACTCACCATTGCTGGCTCTGACAGTGGTGGTGGCGCCGGTATCCAAGCCGACTTGAAAACCTTTGCCGCGCTGGGATGCTACGGCATGAGCGCCATCACCGCACTGACTGCGCAAAACACCGTGGGTGTGCAAGGCATTCACGCCGTGCCCGCCGAGTTTTTGAAAGCGCAAATCCAGTCGGTGGTGGATGACATCGGTGTCGATGCCATCAAGATCGGCATGCTGCACGCCCCCGGCATTGTGGAGGTGGTGGCCTGGGCCATCGACCATTACCACTTGACCAACGTGGTGCTCGACCCCGTGATGGTGGCCACCAGCGGCGACCGCCTGATTGCCAACGACACCGTGCAGGTCTTGGTGCGCGAGTTGTTCCCGCGCGTGCGCGTCATCACCCCCAATTTGGACGAAGCCGCTTTGCTCTTGGGTCGCGACATTCCCACTGCCGAGGCTTTGGCGACCGCTGGGCAAGATTTGCTGGCCATGGGCGCCAAAGCCGTGTTGCTCAAAGGTGGGCACTTGGCGGGCGATGAGGTGGTGGATTTGTTGGTGCAGGCCGATGGGCCTTCGCAGCGCCTGGCGTCCAAGCGCATTCCCAGCCGCAATGTGCACGGCACGGGCTGCACGCTGTCGTCGGCCATTGCCGCACATTTGGCTTTGGGGCATCCGCTGGGCGAAGCCGTGAGCTTGGCGCGCACTTTCATCCTGGGCGCCATTGCACAAGGTGCAGGCGTGACCACGGGCCACGGTCATGGCCCGTTGAATCATGGGTTTGCGCCCGTGCCGCTTCATCGCATCACCAAGCCGCCATCAACTGTCAACACAAGGGGTGCTGTGCCAGCACCTTGAATTCATCCATGCTGATGGCCGGGCATGCCATGAAGTCAATCAACTCTGAAATGATGGATTTCATGCAAGACCTCAGTGTGTGGTGGCGCAGGTGTTCATCGTGCTGCACTGCAAGTCAGGCGCGCCAGGAGATAAGTCGCCAACAGGCTGGGCAAAGCTGATCCAAATTGCGGCGCCCAGGTGGCTGTTGCATGAAACACCACAACGCCCAATAGCCACAGCACAGCAGCGATCAGGTCCACCTTGGGCGACTGAGATGCGTCAGCTGTTTTCATCACAGTGGACCAGCGACCCAAGATCACGCCATAGAGCGGCACAAATACAGAACTCAGCATGAGCAAGAAGGGCTCCAGGCTGTGCATGGGCAAGACCAAGGCCAAGACCGTGCAAAACACCGCCAAAGCCATGCCCCAGCGACGCAGGGACCATGTGGACTTCAGACTGTTGGCTGAGACCGCACTTGAGTACACATCGCCATAGGCGTTGTCGAGTTCGTCCAGCAAAATCAAGCCGAGAGCGAGCAAGCCACCTTGTGCAAACAGCAAGGCCATCACCAAGTCGGTGCCGGGTTCAGATACGCTGGCGACCAAAAAGCCCAAGGCGTAGCACCACGCATTGGCGATGGCATAGCCCGTCCAAGTGCCTGCCAAGGTGCTGCGTCCGCTGCGGCCATGGCGAGCGAAGTCGGCGACCAATGGCAACCAAGACACAGGCATGGCCATGACCAAATCGATGGCTGAAAGCATGCCCATGCTGCCGTCACCAGGGCGAGCCATGAAGGCGGTCAACCCTTGGGTGCTGGCTACGCCGATGAAGTGCCAAGTCAGCCACAGGAGTGAGCCGATCACCAAAGGCAAACCAATCCGACTGACAAACTGCCGAACCAGCGTCAACATGGAGCCCATCATCAGCAAGGTGAGTACGCCGCCCCACAGCAAGGTGGGCCAGATGATGTTCAGTTGAACGCCGAAGGCGCGTTCGCCAATGGCGCTTGTGCCATCACGCATGACGACCAGTTCAAACGCAGTCCAGCCGATTAACTGCACGATATTGAGCACAACGGGCAGGCGGGCAAAGGCGCTGCCATAAACCCGGTGCATCAAGCCCGCACTGGACAGACCGCTGTCACATCCCAATTTGGCGGCGGCTGCCAGCAATGCTGAGCCGAGGATGGATCCAATCGCGATGGCCGTCAGTGCATCAAGTGTGCCCATTGCGGGCACCAGATACGCGCCCACTTGCATGACGAGCAGCCCCACACCGAGGCTGAACCACAGTGAGGCGTGAGAGAACCCGGTGAAGACGCGTGCGTCTTGACCCACGGGGGTGGGAGATGTGTTGTTGGTGTTTGCCATTGCTTGTCTCAAGTAAATGACAGTTCGGCAGACCTCAGCCATCATGTTTATATGAAAGGCGTGATTGGGGCCAGCTTCCCTGCGCGAGGATTACCTCAATCAGGTTCAAAGGGACTTTCTCAGTCGAAGACCTCACGGACTTCAACACCCCTAGCGAATGCACCGCAGGCTTGCGGTGCGAAAGGGATTTTAGGCGATGCCCAGCCGCTGGTGCAGCAACGTGGACGTTGTTGTGTACTGCAGCAGGGTCTTTTCTTCGGGGCGCAGCAGGACCACGGCACCAAAAGCGGCCAAGGTGGCTTCGTGGAAGCCACACAAAATCAACTTCTTTTTGCCGGGGTAGGTGTTGATGTCACCCACCGCAAAAATGCCAGCTTCCGAGGTGCCAAAGTTTTCGGTGTTGACCAACAGCTGCTTGCGTTCCATGGCCAGGCCCCATTGGGCCAAGGGGCCCAGCTTGGGCGACAGGCCCAGGCAGGTTTGCAGCACATCCAGGCTCAGCCACTCGGTGTCGCCTTGCGGGTTGAGCAGCTCCAGTGCCTCCAAGCGGCCAGCTTCTACGCGCAAGCCGGTGGGCTGACCTGCCACAAAGCGCATGCGGCTTGCCGCGCAAGCTTCGCGCATTTGCTTGATCAGTTCAGGCGATGCGGTGAATTGGTCACGCCGGTGTAACAAGCTCACGCTGGCGGCGGCTTGCGGGCCATGGATGGCGGCCAGACAGGTCTGCAAGGCCGTATCGCCGTCACCGGCCACCACCAGGTGCTGGCCAGCCCAATGTTCCGGATCTGGGTGCTCGGCAAAGACCTGGCTGCCTTCAAAGGCGCTCAGCCCCTCGAGCACCAGGCGACGTGCCACAAAAGCGCCGACGCCAGCGGCGATAAAAAGGGTCTGTGTGTGGAATATGCTGCCCGATGTGGTCTGCACCCGCAGGTGCTCATTTGGCAAGCGGTCAATGGTGCAGACTTGATGGCCCAGGTGCAGGGTGGGCTTGAACGGCGCGGTTTGTTGCTGCAGGCGCTCGACGAGTTCAATGCCGGTGCAATACGGGATGCCGGGGATGTCGTAAATCGGTTTGCCCGCGTACAGCTCGGCGCACTGGCCGCCCACATGGGGCAGGGCATCAATGACGTGGCAGTGGATGCCTTGCAACCCGAGCTGGAACACTTGAAACAGGCCTACTGGGCCTGCGCCAATGACCAGCGCTTCAGTGTCGATGGGGATGGTCATGAGGTGTGTTTCGGGGGCTTTAGAAAAAATGGCCGAATGAATTCGGCCACTGTACAAAAGCTCAAAGCTTTTAGCGAATCAGTTCGGACAACTTACCGCTTTTGTCTTTCCACTCGTCGGCCGTAGGCAAGGCTGCCTTACGCTTGGTGATGCTCTTCCAAGTGGGCAACAAGGCCAGCTCGGCGTTGATTTTGGTCATGTGCTGCTGGTCGGCCGGCAGGTCTTCTTCGGCATAGATGGCGTTGACGGGGCACTCGGGGATGCACACGGCGCAGTCGATGCATTCATCGGGGTCGATGGTCAGGAAGTTGGGGCCTTCGCGGAAGCAATCCACAGGGCAAACGTCCACACAGTCGGTGTATTTGCACTGGATACAGGATTCGGAAACAACGTGGGTCATGATGGACTCGAAAAATGAGGGCTGCGCTGTCAGATCAGCGCCAAACCGTGGATTTTAAAGGAGATCGTTGTGCAACTTGTGAGCCAGCCCCTGCTGGGCAAGGGGTTGAAGGTGAATCAACGACATCTACCCGTGCGGGTGAATTTGTCGGGGCTCAAGCCACTGACCTACCCAGCATCCGGCAGGTCGGCGGTTTCAGCCCCGACAAGGATCGTCAATTGACCAATACAGCCCCGGACGTTTTGTGGCTGGCCGTGTCCACCAGCACCAGCGCGCCCAAGATGCGCGACTGGGTAAAGGGCAGGGTAGCCAAAGGCTCCTGCAGGGCCAGGGTGACGTGGCCGATGGCGTTGGGGGCCAGCTCGGTGGCTTCCTCTTCGGCCAAGGTGTTCACGTTCAGGCGGTGCACCACGCGCTGCACCTTCACTTTGACCCAGCGGTGGCCGTGCAGCGCCCAGTACAGGCGACCGGCGACCAGGGGTTCGTCGTCCATCCAGGCCACGGTGGTGCTCAGCTGGCGCTGGCCTTCAGGTGCGCCTTCGGCTGCCAGCAGCCAGTCGCCACGCGACACGTCCACCTCGCGGTCGAGCACGATGCCTGCGCTGTGGCCTGCGGCCTTGCTTTGGGGCTGGCGGGTGGCCGACAGCACTTGCGAGACCACGGCGGTCTGGCCGCTGGGGAAGACCTTGACGGTCTGGCCCGGCTCGATGCTGCCCGTGGCCACGCGGCCCCAGAACACGCGGCGGCCCTGGGTGGTCACGCCGGAGTCGTGGAACTTTTCGACCCACTGCACGGGGAAGCTGAACGCCACATCGGTCTCAGCCGGGGTGACCGGCAGGTCTTCGAGGATGCTCAAAAGGCTGGGGCCGGAGTAGCCGCACCAGTCGGCTTGGTCGTTGTTTTCGGTGGTCACCACGTTCCAGCCCTTGAGGGCTGACACGGGCACCATGGCGGTCACTTGGATGCCCGCTTCTTGGGCGAACTTATTTAAAGCGCCTGCGATGTTTTTGTACGCGACGGAGGCATCGGCCACGGCGTCGAGTTTGTTGATGGCAAACACGATGGACGGCACGCGCAACATATTCACCAGCAGCGAGTGGCGGCGGGTCTGGGGCAGCAGTTGCAAGTCGGGGTTGCCCCAGTCGAGTTTGATGGCGTCGACCAGCACCACGGCGGCGTCGGCGCTGGATGCGGCGGTGACCATGTTGCGGGTGTACTGCTCGTGGCCGGGTGCGTCGCCAATGATGAACTTGCGCGCTTCGGTGTTGAAGTAGCGGTAAGCCACGTCGATGGTGATGCCTTGCTCACGCTCGGCGCTCAGGCCGTCGGTCAGCAGGGCCAGATCGGTTTCACCCGAGCGCTGCACGCCCGCCAGGTGGTCTTGCAGCACGGCCTTGGTGTCGACCAGCAGGCGGCCAATCAGCGTGCTCTTGCCGTCGTCGACTGAGCCGCAGGTGATGAATTTCAGGGCAGAAAAGTGTTTGTCGTTGTGCATGATTCGTCTTGTTTCGGTGTTCTGTAGGCGCGAGCCCTGCGCGCGAATTTGGTTGGCCATCACCTCTGATCCGGCCCGCCGGGGCGGCTTCTCGCAGGGTGCATTCGCGGCTTTAGAAATAGCCGTCTTTTTTGCGCTTCTCCATCGAAGCCTCGGACGTTTTGTCGTCCATGCGGGTCGCGCCGCGCTCGCTCACATCGGCAGCCAGCGTCTCGATCACGATTTGCTCGGGCGTGGCCGCGGTGCTCTCCACCGGGCAGGTGCAGGTGATGTCGCCCACGGTGCGAAAACGCACGTCGCGCACCACCACTTCTTCGCCGTCTTTGGGCGGTGTCAGCTCGGTCACCGGCACCAGCAGACCGCGGCGGTCCACCACCTCGCGCTTGTGGGTGTAGTAGATCGACGGCAGCGCGATGTTTTCTCGGGCGATGTATTGCCACACGTCCAGCTCGGTCCAGTTGCTGATCGGGAACACGCGAAAGTGCTCGCCCGGTTGCAGCTTGTGGTTGAACAGCGTCCACAGCTCGGGGCGCTGGGCCTTGGGCTGCCACTGGCCAAAGCTGTCGCGGTGCGAAAAGATGCGTTCTTTGGCGCGGGCCTTTTCTTCGTCGCGGCGGGCGCCGCCGATCAGCGCGTCAAAGCGGAACTCTTCAATCGCTTCGAGCAGCGTGACCGACTGGTGCACGTTGCGGCTCTCGCCCGGGTGGGCCAGGCGCACGGTGCCGCGCTTCATCGAATCTTCAACGCTGCGCACGATCAGCTCAGCGCCCAACTCTTGGGCGCGTGAATCGCGGAAGTCGGTCACTTCCTTGAAGTTGTGCCCGGTGTCGATCATCAGCAGCGGGTAGGGGATGCGGCCCGCGCCGAAGGCTTTTTCGGCGCACTTGAGCATGACCAGCGAGTCTTTGCCGCCCGAAAACAGCAGGGTGGGGCGCTCGAAAGCGGCGGCGACTTCGCGCAGGATGAAGATGGTTTCTTCTTCCAGCGCGTCCAGGTGTGCGTTGCTCAGGGTGTGCAGTTCGGTTTGTGTCATGGCGTTCATATGCGGTCTCAGGTTCGATGTGGGAGCGACGCCCTCGTCGCGATGGTTTTTGTGACCCTGCTGGGCAGCTTTCGCGACGGGGGCGTCGCTCCTACAGATACAGGAATCTCAGCGTTTAATTTTTGACGTGCAGGCCACATTCCTTGGCGGCTTCGTCCTCCCACCACCAGCGGCCTGCGCGGAACTCCTCGCCCAGGCTGATGGCGCGGGTGCAAGGGGCGCAGCCGATGCTGGGGAAGAACTGGTCGTGCAGCGGGTTGTAGTCCACCTGGTTCTCCGCGATGTAATGCCACACGTCACCCCAGGTCCATTGGGCCAGGGGGTTGAACTTGGACAGACCTTTGGACGCGACTTCGCTGTCGTCTTGCAGCGGCACTTCGGCGCGGGCCGTGGATTGCTCCTGACGCAAACCGGTGATCCAGGCGCGTTGGCCTTTCAGGGCGCGGGCCAGCGGCTCCATCTTGCGAATGCCGCAGCATTCCTTGCGCAGCTCCATCGTCTTGTAAATCGCGTCCTGACCTTTGTCGCGCACGAACTGGATCACCGACACCTGCACAGGGCGCAGCACGTTGATCGGGGCAAGCGAATGCGCCTGTGTGCGCTCCAGCAGGGCCAGGGTTTCGGTGTGCAGCGCGCCGGTCTCCAGCACAAACACCGGGATGTCCAGATGCAGGCTGTTGATCATGTGCGTGATCACCACGTCTTCGGCGCCCAGGCTGGAGGCTTGGGTCACTGGCGCAAATTCAGCGGTAGCGCGTTGCAGCAGCGCCTGAGTCTCGGCCAGCTTGGCGGCAAAGTCGAGGCTGGCCTTGGCGTGCAGCTCTGTGGCTTTGGTCGGGGCGTTGCGGGAAGAAATCAAGGAAGAGGTCATGGTCTTGTGTTGTAGGAGCCAGCCTGCTGGCGATCAAGCCGGAGGGGGTCTGCGCGCCATCGCTTGCAGGCAAGCTCCTGCAGGGTTTGTGTCAGGCGGCTTTGGCAAAGTGCGGTTGCGTCTCCACCGCCGAGCCTTGGTAGAACCCGGCAAAGCGCTCAAATTGGCGTTGCGCCGCCGAAGCGTCCACGCCTTCGCGCAGCACGGCCACGTCAAAGCCGGTGCGCTGCATCTGCACCAGCTGGTCGATCAGCACGTCGCCGGTGGCGCGCAACTCGCCTGCAAAGCCCAGGCGGCGGCGCAGCAAGAAGGCCTGGCTGTAAGCGCGGCCATCGGTGAATTTGGGGAACTGCAGGTCGATGCGTGTCACGCCACTCAGGTCGAGTGTGCGCGGGTCGGCGTCGTTGGGCAGCGTGATGATGGCTGGTGATTCAACGGTCTGGTGTTCTTGGGCGGTGATGATTTTCATGGTCGTATTTCTTTTGTAGGAGCGGCGCCCTCGCCGCGATTTGCAATTCATTGCCGTGAGGGCGCAACTCCTGGGGATTGCTGTGCAATTTGCAGGAGCCCCGACCTTGGGGCGATGTTGGGTGGTTTGCGCGGCTTGATCGCGACGAGGGCGTCGCTCCTACAGATGGGTTTCAGGCGGTGGTTACCTCGGCGGGGTGGCGGGCGGCGTTGGCTGCTGCCTTGAACGGGTCTTGGCCGACGCGGCGCAGGGTGTCGATGAAGGCTTCGGCCTTGTGGCCTTGGCTGGTGCGCAGGGCTTTGTAGGTGTCCAAAATCGCCTCGATCACGTCCGGCACTTCGAACGACGAGAAGGAAGGGCCGACCACTTTGCCCGCCACCGTGGGGCCTGACAGTTCTTTGCCGTCCGAGCCGCCCAGCGTGACCTGGTACCACTCCTTGCCGTCTTTGTCCACGCCCAAAATGCCGATGTGGCCCGAGTGGTGGTGGCCACAAGAGTTGATGCAGCCGCTGATGTGAAAGTCGATGTGGCCCAAGTCGTTCAGCTCGTCCAGGTCTTGATAGCGTTCGGTGATGGCGGCGGCCAAGGGCAGCGAGCGGGCATTGGCCAGTGCGCAGTAGTCGCCGCCGGGGCAGGCGATCATGTCGGTCAGCAAACCGATGTTGGGCTGGGCCAGGCCGAGGGCCTTGGCTTCGAGCCACAGGGCGTGTAGCTGGTCCAGGCGCACCCAAGGCAGCACCAGGTTTTGGGTGTGCGTCACGCGGGCTTCGCCTGCGGAATATTGGGCGACCAGCGCAGCGGCAGCGTCCAGCTGGTCGGCGGTGGCGTCTCCGGGGGCCTGGCCCACACGCTTGAACGACAGGCTCACGGCGCGCAAGGCGGGGTTTTGGTGGGGCTTGACGTTTTGCGCGATCCAGCGGGCAAAGGCGGGCGTTTTGGCCGCTTCGATGCTGACATCGGCTTCGGCCTTGGCGGCCCACGACGCATCGTTTGGCAGGTTCAACGCGGGCGCGGCAAAGCAGGTGGCCACGCGGTCGAACTCGGCTTGCGGGATGGTGTGCAGGCCGCCGTCCTTGACCAGAATGTCCTGGTATTCGGCTTCGACTTCGTCAAAGTAGCGCTGGCCTTCGGCTTTGACCAAAATCTTGATGCGCGCCTTGTACAGGTTGTCACGGCGGCCCCAGCGGTTGTACACGCGGATCACGGCTTCGAGGTAATTCATGATCTGGTTCCAGGGCAGGAACTCGCGAATCTGCGAGCCCACCACCGGGGTGCGGCCCATGCCACCACCCACCAGCACCTTGAAGCCCACTTCGCCTGATGCGTTCTTGACCATCTTCAGGCCCACGTCGTGCCAGCCAATGGCGGCGCGGTCTTCTTGGGCACCCGTGATGGCGATCTTGAATTTGCGGGGCAAAAACGCGAACTCGGGGTGCAGCGTGCTCCACTGGCGAATCAGCTCGGCGTAGGGGCGTGGGTCGACCACTTCGTCCACGGCCACACCGGCCAGCTCGTCGGTGGTGGTGTTGCGGATGCAGTTGCCGCTGGTCTGGATGCCGTGCAGGTTCACGCTGGCCAAAAGGTCCATCACGTCGGCCGATTTGGACAGGGGAATCCAGTTGAACTGCACGTTTTGGCGGGTGGTGAAGTGGCCGTAATTGGTGGTCAGCTTGGGGGCCAAGCCTGCGATTTTGTCTTGTGTGGCCTGGGCTTCGGCCAGCAGGGCGGCGTCGGGCGTGTCGTAGTCGCGAGCGATTTGGGCCAGCACTTTGAGCTGAGGGGCCGAGATTTCGCCGTAAGGCACGGCCACGCGCAGCATGGGCGCGTAGCGCTGCACGTACCAGCCGTTTTGCAGGCGCAGGGGTTTGAACTCGTCGCCTGACAGTTGGCCTGCCTGAAAGCGCTCGAGCTGGTCGCGGTGCTGTGCGGCGCGGGCGCGCACGAACTGTTTGTCAAATTCGGTGTATTGGTACATGGGAATAACTCAGATCAAAACCAGTTTGGTGCCAGCCCAGGCCAGCAAGACGGAAAGCAGGGAGCGGATCACCCTGTCGGGTGTGTGGTGGGTCAGGCGTGAGCCCAGCCAGATGCCGGGCAGCGAGCCCGCCAGCAGCTTGGCCAGCAAAGGCCAGTCCACCGAGCCGAGTGATGCATGACCCAGGCCTGCGACCAGGGTCAAGGGCACGGCATAAGCAATGTCGGCCGCCACGATGCGTGGCAGCGGGAGCAATGGATACAGCACCATCAGCACCGTCACGCCAATGGCGCCTGCGCCCACCGAGGTGAGTGTGACCAGCGTGCCGATCAGGGCGCCAAACAGCAGCGGCAGGCTCCAGTGACGGGGTGTGGTGGCGCGGGCTTCGTCTTCTTGGGCCAATTGGCGGGGCACCTGTTTGCCGCGCACGGCCTTATAGAGCATGGCGGCTGCGGTCAGCAGCAGCGCCACGCCCAAGGTGGTGGTCATCAACGCTTGCACCTTGGGGTCGGCAGGACCGACCCAGCGCAAAAAGCCCAAGGTCACCAAGCAAGCCGGAATACTGCCCGCACTGAGCAAGCCCACCACGCGCCAGGGCACGATGCGCTGGCGCGCAAAGCTCACGGTACCGCCCAGCTTGGTGAAGGCGGCAAACAACAAGTCGGTGCCGACCGCCATGTAAGGCTTGACGCCAAAGAAAAAGATCAGCAGCGGCGTCATCAAGGAGCCGCCACCCACCCCCGTCAAGCCCACGATGGTGCCCACGAAGAAACCTGCAAAGACATAAGCCAAATCAACCATGGGGGCGACTTTAAGGCGTCTTTATGCCTAAACAAACGATTTTTTAGTTGTGCATATATTCTGGGTGCTTATAAAGAGGTTCCGGGGTATTGAATAGGGGCAGAACTGCGATGGCTTGTTCCAGACCTTATGCATGCATACGGGGGATCGAAGATCTCGACCATCGCAGAGGAAAACCTCAGGATTCAGTTGGTCGCCAGCAAGTTGATGCGAGCGCATGCGCCATCACGGCTCAATCGCATCACTTGCGCTCGCAAGGGCGCGTGGTCCAGTGACCAGTCGCTCAGCACCTGCCTTTGGGCATGCCCCAGAGGATGGTCGGCAGGCTGGTGGGTGTGGCCGTGGATGAGTTTGTCTGCTTGGGCATGTGCCAACCAGGCCAGGCTCATGGCCTGATCCGCGTCTGCAAAGCTCATGCCTTGGTGTTTTTGGGATTCGCTCAGCTGCCGCAAACTGCGTGCAAATTCCATGCGCTCTGTCAGGGGCTTGGCCAGAAAGGCTTGTTGCCATTGCGGGTTGCGTGCCTGCAACCTGAAGGCCTGGTAAGCCTTGTCTTCCAGGCACAAGGCATCGCCATGGGTCAGCAAAATGCGCTGGCTGCCCAGCGACAGCACGGTCGGGTCGGTCAGCGCCTGCACGCCGCAGGCCGACAAAAATTCAGGCCCCACCAAAAAATCGCGGTTGCCCGGCATGAAGCCCACATGCATGCGCCGGGAGGCCATTGCAAGTACTTCGCCGCAGCGCTGCAAGAACGGGTCGAGCGGCACGGCATCGTCCCCCACCCAGACCTCAAACAGGTCCCCCAAAATCAGCACCGATTGGGCGGGGGTGCTGACCATGAAGTGCTGCCAGGCCTCAAAAGTGGCCGGATCGCTGGCTTGCAGGTGCAAGTCAGAGATCAGGTCCACGGTGTGCCAGGCCGCAGGGGTCTGCAACTCGCCCAAAACGGGGGCGTCAAAGGCTTGCACAGGCGTCATGGCGGTGAGCAGGCAGCGTCAGACTGGGATCAGAGGGCGACAGCCTTTTCGATGACCACATCTTCTTTGGGCACGTCACCATGGCCGCCACGGTTGCCGGTTTTCACGCCCTTGATCTGGTCCACCACCTCGGTGCCACTGACCACTTTGCCGAACACGGCATAGCCCCAGCCTTGCATGGAGGGGGCGGTGTGGTTCAGGAAACCGTTGTCGGCCACATTGATGAAAAACTGTGCGGTAGCAGAGTGGGGGGCCGAAGTGCGGGCCATGGCCACGGTGTACTCGTTGTTCTTCAAGCCATTGTTGGCTTCGTTTTCGATGGCAGCATCGGTGGGCTTTTGGCTCATGCCGGGCTCGAAACCGCCGCCTTGGACCATGAAGCCGGGGATCACACGGTGAAAAATCGTGTTGTTGTAATGGCCTTTGTTCACATACGACAGAAAGTTTTCTGTGGACTTGGGGGCTTTTTCGGCGTCGAGTTCGAGGGTGATGACGCCGTAGCCGGTGATGTGCAGTTCTACTTGTGGATTGCTCATGGTTTTACTTCAACAAAGTGATGGATTGGATGAGGATGGCTGTCTTGGGGACATCCGAGGGAAAGGGGCCGCCTGCGCCGGTGGGCGTATTGCGGATTTTTTGGACCACGTCCATGCCGGACGTGACTTTGCCAAAAACGGTGTAGCCGTACAACTGGGCCGCGCCCAGCAGCTGGGCGCGGGCTACGTTTTCATAAACACGGCCCTGGTATTCAAATTTGGCCACCGGATCGCCATCGGGGATGGGGGTGGGGTCCAGAAAGGCGTTGTCCACCACATTGATGAAAAACTGCGACGAGGCTGAGTGTGGATCGCCTGTGCGGGCCATGGCCAGGGTGCCGGTGGTGTTCTTCAGGCCAGCGGCCAGCGCTTTGCGCCCTTCATGTTCAATGGGCGCACGCGTGGGTTTTTGCTGGTATTTGGGGTCGTAGCCGCCGCCTTGCACCATGAAGCTGGAGATCACTCGGTGAAAGATGGTGCCGTCGTAGTGCTTGTCTTTCACATATTGCAAAAAGTTGGCCACGGTGCGTGGGGCCTTGTCGGCGTAAAGCTCGGCTTCGATGTCGCCCACCGAAGTGCTGATGCGCACTTTGCTGACGCCGCCGGTCTCGGCTTGAGTGCTCAGAGGGGCCATCAGGGTCAAAGGCACGGCCAAGGCCAAAGTGGCCAAAAATTGGATGCGGTTCATGGTTTTTGTGATGCTGGCTGTAGGAACGCCCCTCAAGGCGTGGTGTTTTTGAGCATCTGATCCAGCGTCAAATGCTTGTTTTGAACGCGTGTTTGGGCGGGACCCGCTTTCAAGGCCTTGGCATAAGCCTCGCGTGCCAGCGCCGCATGCACATCGCCCAGGTTTTCGAGCGCGATGGCGTAATCCGGTCGGGCCTGGATGGCCGCTTCCAAAGCCGTCAGGGCTTCGGCGTAGCGGTTTTGCCGCACCAGCAAAGCGGCCAAGTTGTTGTGCGGTTCGGGCAATTCCGGGAAGTTCTGGGTCAAGGCTTGCAGCGTGTCCAGGGCCGCGTCGGTCTGGCCTTGGCCATCTTGAATCCGGCTGAGCAACAGGCGCATTTGGGGGTCTGTGGGGGCCGTTTTCAGGCGCAATTGCACCTGCTCCAGGGCCTGGGGCCAGTTGCCCGCCTGAATCAGCCGGTTCACATCGGTGTACATGTCGGCCCGAGCGAGTGTTGCCAGCGAGAGCAAGACACAGGACAGGATGAGCGAAGGGATCAGGCGCATGCAGGGGAAGTCGGGGTCAGGATCGGGAAAGTGAGCCGCAAAGGGCCTCAAGTCGCCCGTCGGGGATATACTGGAAGGTCATTGTAGCGGAGGGCTGAATGCCCCCGCGCGCCTCAACGGGATGTGCCCTTCCATCTGCGGCACCGTCCACTTGAGATCGGTTTTTGAGCCCCATTCCCTGTGTTTTTCTGCCCGAGCGGCCTATTGGCCGCCGTGGTGGTTTTTGTACCCCGAACCTTGTTTTGACATGAGTCTGCGCATTTTCAACACACTGACCCGCAGTGTTTCCGAGTTTTCGCCTGCCGATCCAGGTCATGTGCGCATGTACGTTTGCGGCATGACAGTTTATGACCTGTGCCATTTGGGCCATGCCCGCTCGATGATCGCGTTTGACGTGGTGCAGCGCTGGCTCAAGGCCAGCGGCTTGAAGGTGACTTATGTGCGCAACATCACCGATATCGACGACAAGATCATCAAACGGGCCCTGGACAATGGCGAAACCATCCGCAGCCTGACCGACCGCATGATTGATGCGCTGCATCAGGACGCCGACGCTTTGGGCATTGAGCGCCCCCAATTTGAGCCCCGCGCCACCGACTACGTGCCCCAGATGCTGGGCATGATCCACACCCTGGAGCAAAAAGGCCTGGCCTACCGCGCAGGCAATGGCGATGTGAACTACGCCGTGCGCAAATTTCCGGGATACGGCAAGTTGTCGGGCAAGTCGCTGGACGAGTTGAATGCGGGCGAGCGCGTGGCGGTCAACAACGAAGCAGGTGGCAAACACGACCCGTTGGACTTTGTGCTGTGGAAGAGCGCCAAGCCCACCGAGCCCGATGATTGCAAGTGGGACAGCGAATTTGGCACAGGCCGTCCAGGCTGGCACATCGAATGCTCGGCCATGAGCTGCCAGCTGTTGGGTGAGACCTTTGACATCCACGGCGGCGGCGCAGATTTGCAGTTTCCGCACCATGAAAACGAAATCGCGCAAAGCGAAGGCGCGACGGGTCAAGCTTTTGCGCGCTTTTGGATGCACAACGGCTTCATCAATGTGGACAACGAAAAGATGTCCAAAAGCCTGGGCAACTTCTTCACCATCCGCGATGTGCTCAAAGAATTTGACGCCGAAACCGTGCGCTTTTTCGTGGTGCGCAGCCATTATCGCAGTCCACTCAATTACAGCGATGTGCATTTGAACGACGCCAAGGGTGCGCTCAAACGCCTGTACACCGCCTTGCAGGCTGTGCCGCCTGCCCAGGTGCAGATCGACTGGAACGAGCCGATGGCCGCCCGTTTCAAGGCCGCCATGGACGAAGACTTTGGCACGCCCGAAGCGGTGTCCGTGCTGTTTGAGCTGGCCAGCGAGGTTAACCGCAGCGGCTCGGCCGAACGTGCCGGCTTGCTCAAAGCGCTGGGGGGGGTGATGGGCTTGCTGCAAACCGACCCCACCACCTATCTGCAGGCCGGTGCGGGACTGGACGAGTCCGCCATTCAAGCCCAAATTCTGGCCCGCGCTGAGGCCAAGAAAGCCAAGAACTTTGCCGAGGCTGACCGCATTCGCAATGACTTGCTGGCGCAGGGCATCGTGCTCAAGGATTCCGCAAGCGGCACCACCTGGGAGGCCGCACAGTGAGTGCTGTTGCCACTGCTGTGACGCCGGTCACGCCCGCCTATTGGGCGCAAGCGTGTACCCACTTGGCCAAAAAAGACCGGGTCATGAAAAAACTCATTCCCCAGTTTGGCAACGCCATTTTGGAGACGCGTGGCGATGCTTTTGTCACGCTGGCACGCTCCATCGTGGGCCAGCAGATTTCCGTCAAGGCCGCGCAGTCGGTCTGGGACCGGTTTTCTGCCCTGTCCAAGCAATTGACGCCTGCGGGCGTGCTCAAGCTCAAGGTGGACGACATGCGCGCGGCCGGTTTGTCGGCACGCAAAGTCGAGTACCTGGTGGATCTGGCCGTGCACTTCAGCTCGGGCACGGTACATGTCAAAAATTGGCAAGAAATGGACGACGAGTCCATCATCGACGAACTGGTAGCCATCCGTGGCATTGGCCGCTGGACGGCCGAGATGTTTCTGATCTTTCACCTGATGCGTCCGAATGTGCTGCCACTCGACGATGTGGGCCTGATCAATGGCATCAGCCAGAGCTATTTTTCGGGTGAACCGGTCAGCCGCAGCGATGCCCGTGAAGTCGCGCAGGCCTGGAGTCCCTATTGCACCGTGGCAACTTGGTATATTTGGCGCTCGCTGGACCCCGTGCCGGTGGCGTATTGAACCTGGGGCACCTGTCCCTGAGATGATTAACTGAGGAGTAAAACTTGGCCAAAAGAACATTTCTCGACTTCGAGCAACCCGTTGCCGAACTCGAAGCCAAGATCGAAGAGCTGCGCTACGTGCAAAGCGAATCGGCGGTGGACATCACCCTTGAAATCGACCAGCTGAGCAAGAAAAGCCAGCAACTGACCAAAGACATCTACAGCGACCTGACCCCTTGGCAGGTCACCAAAATCTCGCGACACCCCGAGCGTCCCTACACGCTGGACTACATCAATGGCATCTTCACCGACTTTGTCGAGATGCATGGCGACCGTCACTTTGCCGATGATTTGTCCATCGTGGGCGGCTTGGCCCGCTTCAATGGCAGTCCTTGCATGGTGTTGGGGCAGCAAAAAGGCCGTGATACCAAAGAGCGCGCCTTGCGCAACTTCGGCATGAGCAAGCCCGAGGGCTACCGCAAAGCCTTGCGCCTCATGAAGACGGCCGAAAAATTCAAATTGCCGGTGTTCACTTTTGTGGACACGCCGGGCGCCTACCCCGGCATCGACGCCGAAGAGCGTGGCCAGTCCGAAGCCATTGGCCGCAACATCTTCGAGATGGCCCAGCTGGAGGTGCCCATCATCACCACCATCATCGGTGAAGGCGGCTCGGGCGGTGCCTTGGCCATTTCGGTGGCCGACCAGGTGCTGATGTTGCAGTACTCGGTTTATTCGGTGATCAGCCCGGAAGGTTGCGCCTCGATCCTGTGGAAGACCAGCGAGAAGGCCGAAATGGCTGCCGAAGCGTTGGGCATCACAGCGCACCGTCTCAAAGCGCTCAACCTCGTGGACAAGATCGTCAACGAACCTGTGGGCGGCGCCCACCGTGACCCTGAGCAAATGGTGTCTTTCCTCAAGCGTGCCCTGGGCGACGCCTGGCGGCAGGTGTCCGACCTCAAGCCCAAGGAGCTGCTGGAGCGCCGCTATGAGCGCCTGAACAGCTACGGTCGATTCACCGACACCAAAGCCGGCAAATAAATCCGGCGCAAGCCGAGCTGATCGGCTGATCCAATGGCTCAAACCCTCGAACAGGCCCTGGCTGATTTCAGCCCGGGCCTTCCTTTTGCCGTTGCCTTCAGTGGCGGTGCCGATTCAACCGCCTTGCTCTTGGCCTGCGCCCAGCGTTGGCCGGGGCAGGTGAGGGCGGTGCACATCCACCATGGCTTGCAAGATGAGGCCGATGACTTTGAGCGCCATTGCCAGGACCTGTGTCAAGCCTTGAACGTGCCGTTGGCCGTGCGCCGTGTGCAGGCCGGGCATGCCCCAGGCCAAAGCCCCGAAGATGCCGCCCGCAAAGCCCGCTACCAGGCCTTGGCCGAAGCGGTGCAAACCGAATGGCCAGAGGTGCATGACATTGCCTTGGCCCAACATGCCGATGACCAGGTCGAGACTTTGCTGATCGCCTTGTCGCGTGGTGCAGGCTTGCCAGGCTTGGCCAGCATGCCCGCACACTGGCAACGTCTGGGTTTATCCTGGCACCGACCATTATTGGGTGTGGCTGGCGCTGCCTTGAGAGAAGGGCTCAAAGCGCAAGGACAAAGCTGGATCGAAGACCCCACCAACGTTGAAGAACGCTACACGCGCAACCGGATTCGTGCCCACATTTTGCCCGCCTTGGCCCAAACCCTGCCTGCCTTTCGCGACACCTTTGCCCGCAGCGCCGCCCATGCCGCGCAAGCCCAAGAGGTCTTGAATGAAGTGGCCGCGCAGGACTTGGCGCACACAGGAGTGCCGCCGCGCATCCTGGCCTTGCAGCAACTGAGCCGAGCCCGCCAGGCGCTGGTGCTGCGCCATTGGTTGCTGCATCACCACGCCACCACGCCCAGCGCAGCGCAATTGAATGAATTGCTCGATCAGGTCGCCGCGTGCCTCACCCGGGGGCATCGTCTGCACTTGAAGGTGGGGCAGGGCTTTGTGCGACGCGAGGGCGCCAGCTTGGCATGGCACCCCGCCTGACGGCTGAACGCCTGTCCAAGCCATTTGCCCGATTGGTACAATCGACAGGCTTTGCGGGGATCATCTCCACTTCAACCGTTGGCAGTGCTGGCTTTTAAAGCGTGCACCCGCTTTCATCTTCTATTCATAAACGACACATGGCTTTGATCGTTCACAAATACGGCGGCACCTCGATGGGCTCGACCGAGCGCATCCGCAATGTCGCCAAGCGCGTGGCCAAATGGGCGCGCGCTGGCCACCAGATCGTGGTGGTTCCCAGCGCCATGAGCGGTGAAACCAACCGCTTGCTGGGCCTGGCCAAAGAACTGGCCCCCGCCAAACCCGGCGATGCCTACAGCCGCGAACTCGACATGCTGGCCTCCACCGGCGAGCAAGCTTCTTCGGCCTTGCTGGCCATCGCTCTGCAATCCGAAGGCCAGCCTTCGGTCAGCTATGCAGGCTGGCAAGTGCCCATCAAGACCAACAGCGCTTTCACCAAAGCCCGCATCGAATCGATTGACGATGTGCGCGTGCGCGGTGACTTGAACGCTGGCAAGGTCGTGATCATCACCGGTTTCCAGGGTGTGGACGAGCAGGGCAACATCACCACGCTCGGCCGTGGCGGCTCCGACACCTCGGCCGTGGCCGTGGCGGCAGCGCTCAAGGCCGACGAATGCCTGATCTACACCGATGTGGATGGCGTGTACACCACCGACCCTCGCGTCGTGCCCGAAGCACGTCGCTTGCAGACTGTGAGCTTTGAAGAGATGCTCGAGATGGCATCGCTGGGCTCCAAGGTTTTGCAAATCCGCTCGGTCGAATTTGCCGGCAAATACAAAGTGCCCATGCGCGTGCTCTCCAGCTTCACGCCCTGGGACATCGACATCAACGAAGAAGCCGCATCCGGCACCCTGATCACTTTTGAGGAAGACGAACAAATGGAACAAGCCGTCGTTTCCGGCATCGCTTTCAACCGCGACGAAGCCAAAATCTCTGTGCTGGGCGTGCCCGACAAGCCAGGCATTGCTTACCAAATTTTGGGTGCAGTGGCCGATGCCAACATCGAAGTGGACATGATCATCCAGAACCTGAGCAAAGACGGCAAGACCGACTTCAGCTTCACCGTGCACCGCAACGACTACGCCAAGACCATCGACCTGCTCAAGGACAAAGTCCTGCCAGCACTGGGTGCCGCAGAAGTTTCTGGCGATGCCAAGATCTGCAAAGTGTCCATCGTCGGCATCGGCATGCGCAGCCATGTGGGCGTGGCCAGCAAGATGTTCCGCAGCTTGAGCGAAGAGGGCATCAACATCCAGATGATTTCCACATCCGAGATCAAAACCTCGGTGGTCATCGACGAAAAATACATGGAATTGGCCGTGCGTGCATTGCACAAAGCCTTCGATTTGGACCAAGCTTGAGCTATAATTTATCCTGCTGGAAACGTGACCGAGTGGCCGAAGGTGCTCCCCTGCTAAGGGAGTATGGGGTGTAGAGCCTCATCGAGGGTTCGAATCCCTCCGTTTCCGCCAAACATACCCCGCTGAATGTCATTGTTCAGCGGGGTTTTTTGTTTGTGAACAAAAACAAAAGCTTAGATCACTTTGTTGGTCGTTATTGGCACAGGAAAAAGACGTCTTCTGTGGTGTGTGTGGGCTATTGCCAAGGGTTCTTTACAGCATGGCACGCGGATCGACCCATTCATCAAACTGTGCGGGCGTGACCGCACCCAGCTGAAGTGCGGCCTCGCGAAGCGTGGTGCCTTCTTGTTGCGCCAGCTTGGCAATTTGTGCAGCCCGGTCATAGCCAATATGGGGGCTCAGTGCCGTGACCAACATCAGTGACCGCTCCAGGTTATGGGCCAGTTGTGGCAGGTTTGCTTTCAGGCCTGCCAGGCAATGCAGTCGAAAGCTGTGCATGGCATCACCCAGTAGCCGGATGCTGTCCAGCACATTCATGGCAATCAAGGGCTTGTAGACATTCAGCTCAAGTTGTCCCTGGCTTGCGGCAATTCCGATTGCCACGTCATGTCCCATGACTTGTGCACAGACCATGCACAGTGCTTCGATCTGCGTGGGGTTGACCTTGCCGGGCATGATGGAGCTGCCTGCTTCGTTTTGCGGCAGCAGCAACTCGCCGAGGCCAGCGCGCGGGCCGCTGCCCATGAGGCGGATGTCGTTGCCGATTTTGTTCAATGCGATCGCCAGCATGCGCAAGCTGGCATGCAGAGCCACCAATGCCTCATGCCCCGCCATGGCGGCAAACAAGTTGTTGGACTGACGCAGGGGTAAGTCCAGTTGCGTGACCAGCAGGCTGGCCACTCGGCTGCCAAATTCGGGATGGGTATTGAGGCCTGTGCCCACCGCGGTGCCGCCGATGGCCAGACCAGCCACCGCTTCCAATGCATGGTGAACGCTGTCCTGACACAGGGCCAGTTGCGCTGCATAGCCACTGAATTCCTGGCCCAGGGTGATGGGCGTGGCGTCCTGCAAATGGGTACGGCCGACCTTAGCCAGGTCCTTGAATGCCATGGCTTTTTCCAGTATCGACTCATACAGTGCATGCAGTTCTGGCGAGAGCCTGCCAAGGGTTTGCTGCAGTGCGGCGATGTTCATTGCTGTGGGAAATACATCGTTGCTTGACTGACCCAGGTTGACGTCGTCGTTGGCATGCACGAGCACACCAGCTTGCTTGGCGAGCGTGGCAATGACTTCATTGAGATTCATATGGCTTTGCGTGCCGGATCCGGTTTGCCACACGGAGAGAGGGAAGGCGTCATCAAACTCTGCAGCGGCAATGCGTCGTGCGGCC
This sequence comes from Limnohabitans sp. T6-5, assembly GCF_003063315.1. Taxonomy (GTDB): domain Bacteria; phylum Pseudomonadota; class Gammaproteobacteria; order Burkholderiales; family Burkholderiaceae_C; genus Limnohabitans_A. Next base: position 158,429 of record NZ_NERV01000001.1, on the reverse strand, counting down.
GCAGCAATGGCCAATGCCTTGGTCTCATCGAGCAGGCCCAGCTGCCAGTTGACTGTTGCCGCCGCTGCCTTGATGTGCGCCATGGCGTGGATGATTTCCAGGGGCATGCGCTGCGTGCCGATGGCGAAAAAGTGCAGACTGCGGGCTGTGTGCACGCCCCACAGCGCATCAGCTGGAATCTCCAAAGATCCAAAGCTGTCGGTTTCGGTCCGTGTCGCATTCATGCGTCTTGCTGGCGCTCCAGTTCCTCGGCTTGTTCTGGATCGTCATGGCGCTCTGCAAAGTCCTGCTCATCGCACCCAACAGACGCTTGTCCGGGGAGTCCGGTATCGGGTGTCAGTGTTCCAGTGACCGGCTGAGGGTCATGACGTTGAGTTTGCATGATCCCATTGGCGCATTGCTGGACTTGCTCGTCTGTGTGCTGTCAAACGGTGTCGTTCTAGGCATTGTTGCAAAGTAAGCTTTTATTTTTGCGAGGCCAAGATGTCCACACAGTTCAACACCACGGAAGTTCAGGTTCTTCGCCGTGAAGCGCGCGAGCATTTGGATCAGGGGGCCGTCACATCCAACTACGAAGCTGATCGGGGTGAGTTGCTTGAACAACTCAATCAGGCCTTGGCCACAGAGTTGGTCTGTGTGCTGCGTTATCGTCGTCATTATTTCATGGCCAATGGCATCAACTCACGCGCGGTAGCTGAAGAATTTTTGACCCACTCCAATGAGGAGCTGGCGCACGCTGATATTTTGGCTGCCCGCATTGTGCAGCTGGGTGGGGAGCCAGACTTCACACCTGACACCCTCCAAAGACGCAGTCATGCCGAATATTTCGCCGGTACAAATCTGGAGGACATGATTCGCGAAAACCTGGTGGCCGAACGCATTGCCATCCAAAGTTACCGAGAGACCATACAAAACATTGGTGACAAAGATTCAACCACCAGCGATTTGCTCAAACGCATCTTGGCGGTAGAAGAGGAGCACGCCGAAGACTTGGCGAGTCTACTCAGTGGCATGCAGCACGCCTGAATCTGCTGTAAAGGACATATCCATGAACACCATCTGCATTGCCGTCATTGTCGGCAGTTTGCGTCGTGATTCTCTGAACCGAAAACTGGCAGAGGCACTTTTCAAGTTGGCGCCATCAGACTTCAGCTTCAGTTCAGTCAAAATTGATGACCTGCCTCTTTACAACCAGGATGACGATGACCACCAAGCTGCCGCAGTGTTGCGCGTGAAGTCGCAGATTCAGTCGGCGCAAGGCTTGCTGTTTGTCACACCTGAGTACAACCGCTCCATACCAGGCGTTTTGAAAAATGTCATTGACCACGCCTCGCGTCCTTATGGGCAGAGCGTCTGGGGCGGCAAGCCAGCAGGTGTATTGGGCGCCTCCGTGGGGACCATAGGTACGGCGTTGGCCCAACAACACTTACGCAATATCTTGGCCTATCTCGATGTATCAACCATGGGTCAACCTGAAGCCTTTATTCACGCCAAAGAAGGCTTCTTTGATGCTGAAGGTCACATCGGTGCTGCCAGTTTGGCCTTTGCGCAGAAATGGATGGACCACTATGTGACTTGGGTGCGTATGCATGTCACCCCCTCTCCCACAGAAGTCAGCTGAGCCAAGCTTGCCTGATCGCCAACACGACTCAGTGACTACAAGTGCAATTTTGGGCAGCACTATTGCCCACGTCGGAACAGAGGATCCTCCATGGAACTGATTGAAAAAAGTATGAAAACCCTCTTTGAACAGTTGGGGGAAGCCAGTGATGACGCCAGTATTGACCGCTTCATCGCCAAGCATGGTCTCTTGGATGGAAGCACTCATCTACACGAAGCCCCATTCTGGACAGCGTCACAGGCCAGCTTTTTACGCGAAGCGTTGGTGCTTGATGCAGCTTGGGCGCCAGTGGTGGATGAACTCAATGCAAGGCTGCACCACTCACCTGACGTCACCAACACCTAAAGTCAAAAATTTTCAGACGTGAGGCTTGAGATTCATCAGGGGGGTGATCCTTGGTCAAATTTAAGACTTCATGAGGAAATCGTTTTTTGCTTGCCATTTATCGTGAGATCGGCAAGAGCTTCTCACTTTAAATCGCTTCAGCCAAGGGCTTGGACGTCATATCACCATCGCTGCCAACCCGCCGGGAATTGATCCTCGCACAGACGCAGTGCGCACTATTTTCAGCTCAATGAATTTCAAACAGGCTTGGGCACAGACAACTCCAAACAGACTGTCGAACACTGCGCCAACAAATGCCAAGACCCATGTGCATTGGGACAAGAGTGATATCTAAAAATATTCTTTGATCAATATTTTGTATTTTTTCCGTCGGAAGTTTTTTCTAAGCGGATACCAGAGTAAGCAGAGCAAATGAAGCACAGAAAAAAATTTTCAGCGGCCAAACAAATATCAGCCACGACCCTTTTGTCCTTGCACTGCATTTGGGCGCATGCGCAAATTGGACCCCCTGCCGTCAACAATCTATCGACGGAGCAAGAGCGGCGCGCACAAGAACGAACCACGCAACAAAGGCTGGAGCAGGAAAAAACGGTTGATGTGAGGCTGACTGCTCCGGCATCGTCACCACAGGCGTTGTTGCCGACCGATGAAAGTCCCTGCTTCATCATTCAGCGCATCACCCTTGACGCAGGCCTCGATGCTTATCCAAAGGGCATGATCGATGCGGCGAAGACATTGGCCGACGGCACGCCAGACGACCCGGTGGGGCGTTGCATCGGCGCCAAAGGCATCCAGCTGATCATTGACCGACTCCAAAACCAATTGATCGCCCAAGGCTTTGTGACCAGCCGCGTGCTGGCCAGCCCGCAAAACCTGCAAACCGGCACATTGGCGCTTCAATTGGTCTATGGCAAGGTCAATAGCATCCAGTGGCAAGCCCCACAAAACGGCGCACAACACCGGGCAACCCAATGGAATACGGTCCCCATACGACAAGGTGACATTCTCAATTTACGAGACATCGAGCAAGCGTTAGAGAATTTCAAGCGTGTTCCAACAGCCGAAGCTGACATACAAATTGCACCTGCTTCAGAGCCCGGCTACAGCGATATTCGTATTCAACACAGCCAGCCCTTCCCGTTTCGCCTCAACATCACAGCCGACGACAGCGGCTTGCCGAGCACTGGCAAATACCAAGGCAGCGCAACCCTCAGCTACGACAACTGGTGGACCCTGAGTGATTTGTTTTACGTCACCTTGAACCGTGATCTCGGAGGTTCGGAGCCTGGCGCCCGAGGCACCAAGGGATACACCGTGCATTACTCATTGCCGTTCGGTTACTGGCTTTTCTCAGCCACCCAAAGCTACAACCGTTATCGCCAGACCGTTGCAGGCGCTCAACAAGATTACCTGTACAGCGGAACCAGTCGAAACACCGAGGTCAAACTGTCTCGCCTCATTCACCGCGACGCGGTCGGAAAAACCACAATCGCTGTCAAAGGATTTCAGCGTCAATCCAACAACTTCATTGACGACACTGAAGTCCAGGTTCAGCGACGTGTTGTGGGTGGTTTTGAATGGAGCTTGGGCCACAAGCGTTTCATAGGTCAAGGCAGTGCAGAAGGCAGCTTGAGCTACCGACATGGCACAGGCGACTGGGGTTCATTGCCCGCGCCGGAAGAAGCTTTTGGTGAAGGCACCTCGCGCATGCGGCTGTGGCTGGTAGAAGGCAATTTGCAGCAGCCACTCATGCTGGGCGCGAGAGCTTGGAATTACAACGGTCAGCTGCGCGCTCAATACAACAACACCCCCCTCACCCCGCAAGACCGCATGGCCATTGGCGGTCGATTCAGCGTGCGCGGGTTTGATGGTTTGAGCGTGCTCAGCGCTGAGCGCGGTTGGGTGCTGCGCAACGAAATGGTCACCCCCCTTGTCCCAGGTCATCAGTTTTATCTGGGCATCGATCACGGACAAGTCGGTGGTGCAACGGCTGACAAATTGGTCGGTACACGGCTAACGGGCGCAGTGCTGGGTTTGCGTGGGCAACTCCACAAACTCCAATACGACGCTTTCATTGGCCAACCCCTGTCAAAACCTGAGCAGTTCAAAACGGCTTCTTATACGGCGGGGTTCACTGCCAGCCTGAGTTTTTGACAAGCATCGGTGATGGCATCCACTTTTCAAGGCGAACACAACATTCGTGCTCGTCATTGAATTGATTTCTTGAAATTGACAACCAGGGGTTTACGGCATGAACAGAAATCTATTCCGCATCATTTTCAATCAACAACGCGGCCAGTTCATGGCAGTGGCAGAAACCTCGTCGTCTCAGGGCAAGGGCTCCAGAGGGGAGGCTATGGCCTTGGGTCCCCCAGCAATGGCTGACAGGGACACGGGCACAGTCAGTGCCATCAATTTTGCAGTGTTGTGTGCTTTGGGGTCTGTGCTGTGGGCGTGGCCTACGCTGGATGCCCGCGCGCAAGTGGTGGCTTATCGGCAAGCGCCAGGCCATCAACAAGCGACGGTCTTGCAAACCGCCAACGGGTTGCCGCAGGTCAACATCCAAACACCCAGTGCAGCGGGGGTGTCACGCAACGTCTACAGCCAATTTGATGTGCAGAGCAACGGGGCCATCCTCAACAACAGCCGCACCAACGTACAAACCCAACAAGGCGGTTGGGTGCAAGGCAACCCGTGGCTGGCGACTGGCAGTGCGCGCGTCATTCTGAATGAAGTCAATTCCAGCAACCCCAGCCAACTCAAAGGCTACGTTGAAGTGGCCGGTCAACGCGCCGAAGTTATTTTGGCCAACCCTTCGGGCATTGCCGTCAACGGCGGCGGCTTCATCAATGCCAGCCGCGTCACGCTGACCACTGGCACCGCGGTCATGAATGGCGGCAGTCTGGACAGTTTCCGCGTGCAGGGCGGCACCGTGCGCATTGACGGCCAAGGCCTTGACACCCGAGGCACGGACTACACCGCCATCCTCACACGGGCACTGCAAATCAACGCAGGCGTGTGGGCCAATGAACTGCAAGTGGTCACCGGTGTCAATGACATCCCATCTGCCAGCGTGGCTCCTGGTAGCAGACCTCAAACCAGCCCGACTGCAATCACATCGTCTGCACCTGCTGTGGCCGTGGATGTCGCGCAACTGGGCGGCATGTACGCAGGCAAGATCCACCTCATGGGCACAGAAGCAGGCCTTGGCGTGCGCAATGCTGGACAAATCCAGGCCAACAACGGCCCCCTGACCCTCAGCCACGAAGGCTGGCTCGCTAACAGCGGCAGCATCCAGTCCACGCAAGACCTGAACATCCGCACGCAAGGACGCATCGACAACACCGCCAGCATCTACGCAGGTGGTCCACTGAACATCACCACACCTGCAGACATCGTTCAAACCGGCAAAGGTGCCATCATGGCCGCGCAAAGCCACGCCACCTTCACGGCTGCCACGCTCAGCACAGCCCCAGGCAGCGCCATCGGATCAGGCATTCAACGCGACGGCAAACTGGCGGACAGCGGCGACCTCACCCTCAACACCACCCAAGGCGTGCAACTGCAAGGCCAAACTCTGGCCGGTGGCCTGTTCACACTCAGCGCATCCAGCGTAGACCTGACCGGTGCACAAATTAACGCAGGCCAGCTCGACATACGCGCCACATCGGGCAACATCATCACCCGTGACGCAACCATCAGTGCCATCCAAAAAAGCGGCCTGCTCAAGCTGACCACGACAGACCACGCACAACTCGACAACACCCGAGGCAACATCAGTGGCGCACAAGTCCAGGTGAACGTCGGCCAGCTCGACAACATCCAGGGCAACATCACTGCGCAAAACCTCAGCGTTGACACCCATCAGCAAACCCTCAACAACACCCATGGCACATTGCTGGCCAGTCAAGCCGTGGCGCTGCAGACCGGGGCACTGGTCAACCAGGCCGGCCTGATCCAAAGCGGCACTCAACTGAGCATTGACACCCATGGCCAAGACCTCAACAACAGCCAGGCCAGCCAATACCCTGGCCATGTGCAAGGCGATGGCAAAGGCCAAGGCGGACTGTTTGCACAAGGCCAGCTCACCGTCAAGGCCGGACAACTCAACAACAACGCAGGCTACATCGCCAGCAAAGGCGCGTTGGCCATTGACAGCACCAGCACAGCCAACACCAGCCAGGGCCAAATCCTCAGCCTGTCGGACATCCGTGTGCAAGCAACCGGCACCCTGGACAACGATCAAGGCCTGATCCGCAGCTCAACCCAAACCGTGCTCAACGCCCAGGAAATCAAAAACACCAACACCCTGACAGACAACAGCCAAGTCCAAACCGGCATCGAAGGCCAAGCCATCCGCATCACCACGGTCAAGCTGCAAAACAAGCAAGGGGCCATTCGTGCAAGCCAGGACGTGTCCATCCTCAGCAGCCAACAAATCAACAACACCGCAGGTCTCATCAGCGCAGGCCAAGTGCTCAGTCTGCAAGACCCTGTGGCGCTTCAAAAGGCTGCATTAACCCCCACACTGGCCATCAGCAACAGCGCAGGCACCCTCATTGCTGATAAAACTTTGAAGATCGACAGCCAAAGCCTGAGTAACGACGGACAAATCCTCTCCAAAGGCGATCTGACGGCGCACATCGCCAGCGACTTCAACAACACAGGCAAAGCCATTGCGAACGGCAATGCCACCGTGGAGGCTGCCAACGTCATCAACAGCGGCAACGTGCAAGCAGGCCAAACCCTGCGCGTGCAAGCAACTGACATCAACAACAAAGCTGGCGGCCAAATCACCGCCAAAACCACCCAGCTGCAAACCACAGGCACACTCAGCAACCGGGGCCTGATCGATGGACAAGACACCCAGCTGGACGTCGCCACGCTCAACAACATCGCCACCGGTCGCATCTACGGTGACCGCTTGAGCATTGCGGCCACCACCGTGCTCAATGACAGCGAAACCCTCAATGGCACCAAAACCTCTGCGGTGATTGCTGCGCGCGAGCGACTGGACATCGGGGCTCAAACCATCACCAACCGCGAAGGCGCACTCATCTTCAGCGCGGGCGACATGTACATCGGCGGTCAGATCGATGCAAAGCGCCACGCCACAGGCCAGGCGGGCACCCTCAACAACAACAGTGCCACCATCGAAGCCCTGGGCAACCTGAGCATGAGCACCGCAACGCTGAACAACACCAACGAACACTTTGCCACCGAATTGCGCCCTGACGGCACAACAGAAAAGCGTTTCTACATCCAGCCTGAGGGCAACTCACAAAAGTACCTGGAGAGCGCCTTCATCAAGGTCAACAAAGGCGAACTGATCACCTACACCTGGCCCAACGGCAACAATGGACCGACAGAGCTTGGCAAAACACCCGTACCCATACCCGGCCAGTTCAATTGCACAGGACAAGGGGATGCACAGGTCTGCCAAGCCGTCAGCGGCAAGGAGTACGGTCCCACGGACCCAGCCTGGTCTTACTTCAAGCTCACCACACCTGCTGTGGAGCCCACGCAACCCACACTGACCATGCCCGTTCAACCTGCTGGCGCAGACGCCTGCAAAACCGGCACGGCCAGCTACAACGCCAGCGCATGCACCACCTATCAAACGGCACTGACGCAATACAACCGCGATAAAGCCACCTACGACACAACCTGGAGCCAATACAAAACAGCCCATACGCAGTGGGAAGCAGACACCATCAATGCCTATGACGGCCTGGTCAACGCCATCACAAGCTACAACGCCAGCTTCAAATCTGGAACATTTGTGAAGTGGACGCAATACGAGCTGGATCGCTCCTATCAAAAATCCGTCGTCACGAAAAGTGATCCTGGCAAAATTTTGTCGGGCGGCAGCATGAGCTTGACAGGGTCAAACCTGCTCAACGACAAGAGCCAAATCCTGGCCGGGGGGACTCTGACAGGTGACCTGCATAACCTGACCCATACAAAAGTTGAAGGCCAATTTGTCACCCATGAAGACGGCAAAGCCCAATATCACGATACGCGCACGGTGAGGTACTGGTTTTGGTTATTCACCAAAGACCGTTGGGGTGATGAAATTCCTTATCACGATGCTCAAACGCAAACCATCGACCTGCCTGTCTCGGTCCGCCAGAGCAACACCAAAATAAACGGCACGGGCACTCAGCTGCCCGATGTAGCCATCATCAGCGTCAAAGCCAACACCAGCGGCCCCGCGCAAGCCAATGCCCGCAACGCCACCACGGTGAGATCAAGCACGCCCAACACACAACTGCCCAGCAACAGCCTGTACAAAACCCACCCCGAAACCACCAGCCGCTACCTGGTCGAAACCGACCCCCAATACGCAGGCTACAAAACATGGCTGGGCAGCGACTACATGCTCAGAGCCCTGAACCTGGACCCCGGAAACACGCAAAAACGCCTGGGCGACGGCTTTTATGAACAAAAGCTCATCCGCGAACAAGTGGCCCTGCTCACCGGCAAACGCTTCCTGGGCGATTACACCAGCGACGAGCAAGGGTACATGGCCCTGATGAACAACGGGCTGACCACCGCCAAAGCGCTGGGCTTGCGCCCCGGTATTGCGCTGAGCGCCGCGCAAGTGGCCCAACTCACCAGCGACATGGTCTGGCTGGTAGAAACCTCCGTCACCCTGCCCGACGGCAGCACACAAAAGGTGCTCGTGCCCCAGGTCTATGTGCGCGTCAATGAAGGCGACCTGGACGGCACAGGCGCACTCATTGGCGGCAAAGATGTCAAGCTCAAGCTCAGTGGTGACCTCACCAACAGCGGCACCATCGCCGGGCGCGACGTGATGGAGATCAACGCCAAGAACATCCACAACCTGGGCGGACGCCTGAGCGCAGACACCTTGCGCGCCAAAGCCACCCAGGACATCCACAACGTGGGCGGCAGCTTTGAAGCGCAAAGCAAGCTCGATGTGAACGCAGGCCGCGACCTGAACGTGGTCACCACCACCAACACCACCACACCGTCATCCTCCGTCATTGCGAGCGAAGCGCGGCAATCCAGCAACAGCACCACACCGTTATCCTCCGTCATTGCGAGCGCAGCGCGGCAATCCAGCAACAGCATCAGCAACACCAGCATCGACCGCGTGGCGGGCCTGTACGTCAAAGGCAGCGCCGGTGCCTTGCTGGCCAGCGCCGGGCGGGACCTCAACCTGAATGCAGCAGCTGTCAGCAACGCAGGCACAGGCGACAGCCAACTGAGCGCAGTCAACAACCTCAACCTGGGCACCGTGACCACCGCAAGCAGCCAAAGCCTCAACTGGGACGCCAACAACCACCTGCGCCAGTCCAGCAGCCAAGACGTGGGCAGCCAAATCAAGGCGGGTGGCAACGTGACCCTCCATGCGGGCCAAGACCTCAACGCCAAAGCCGCCCAAGTCAGCGCAGGCCAAGCGCTCAAAGCCACAGCGGGCAACAGTGTCAACATCACCGCAGGCCAGGCCAGCGAAACCTTTGACGAAGCACGCAAGAGCACCAGCAAAGGGTTCTTGTCCAGCACCACCACCAACACCCAAATCAAAAGCGCTAGCACCACCGCTCAAGGCGCCAACTTTGAAGGCAACAGCGTCAACATCACCGCAGGCAAAGACCAAAACATCAAAGGCTCCAGCGTGCTGGCCGACCAAAATGTGAACCTGAGTGCAGGCGGCAACGTGAAGATTGAAGCAGCGCAAAACACCAGCACCAGCAGCAACTTCAACCAAACCACCAAGTCCGGGCTGTTTGGCGGAGGTGGCCTGAGCGTGACCCTTGGCAAGCAAATGCAAAGCGTGGACAGCCAAGGCCAAGGCAGCACCGCCGCAGGCAGCACCGTGGGCAGCACGGGCGGCAACGTGAGCATCACTGCAGGCCAGACCTACACGCAAACAGGTAGTGATGTGATCACGCCAGGACTCAACAGCCCCTCCGGTAGCGGCAACATCGACATCACTGCTCAAAAGATAGACATCACCGAAGCGAGAGAAACCGGCAGTCAAAGCACCGAACAAAAGTTCAAGCAAAGTGGCCTGACACTGGCCATCACCAGCCCTGTGATCAGTGCCCTGCAAACGACCAACAACCAACTGCAAGCAGCAGGCAACACCAGCAGTGGCCGCATGCAAGCGCTGGCAGCGGCCAATGCGGCCATGAACCTCAAACAAGGTGCAGACGCTGTGAGCGCGGGTCAGGCCATGGCAGGCGGCAACGCCGCAGACAAAATGGGCGGCATCGGCATCAGTGCCAGCATCGGAGCCAGCAGCAACCAAAGCCAACAACAAAGCAACGCCATCAGCGCCAAGGGCAGCAAGGTCAATGCAGGCGGCAACGTCAGCATCACGGCCACAGGCGCGGGCAAAGACAGCGACATCACCCTTCAAGGCAGCAACGTCCAAGCCGGTAAAACAGCCACCCTCAAAGCCGACGACCAGGTGAACATCGTGGCCGCACAAAACACCACGCAAGAAAGCAGCAACTCCAGCAACAAGAGCGGCAGCATTGGTGTGGGCATGCAGCTGGGCGCACGCGGTGGGCAAGCGGGCGTGACTGTGAGCGCCAGCGCAGGCAAGGGCAGTGGCGTGGGCAACAGCACCACCTACACCAACAGCCAGGTGTCGGGCAACACGGTCAACATTGAATCAGGCGGTGACACCAACCTCAAAGGCGCAGTGGTCAAGGGCGAGCAAGTCAAGGCCAATGTGGGCGGCAACCTCAACATAGCAAGCCTGCAAGACAGCAGCCAATACAAAGAAAAGAGCCAACAACTAGGCGGCAGCGTCACCTTTGGCCCATCACCTGGCGGCAGCTTGAACGCGGGTCAAACCAAAATCAACAGCGGCTACAAAAGCGTCAATGAACAAAGCGCCATCCGTGCAGGCGACGGCGGTTTCCAAGTCAACGTGCAAGGCAAGACCGAACTGATTGGCGGGCAGATCACCAGCACGCAAGCGGCCATCGACAACAACAAAAACAGCTACGAAGCCAAGCAAGGCACCACCACAACAGACCTGCAAAACAGTGCCAAATTCAGCGCCAACAGCGTGGGTGTGGGCATAGGCGCAGGTGCCCCATCACCGGGCGCAGCCCTGAGCTCCAGCATGAGCGGTGCGGGCTTTGGAAAAGACAGCGGCAGCGCATCAAGCACGACGACAGCAGGCATCAGTGGCGTCACTGGCAACACCGCAGCCAGAACGGGCGACCAGAGCACCAGCATCGCGCCGATATTTGACAAAGACAAAGTGCAAAAGGAAGTGGCCGCACAGGTGGCGATCACCAGTGAGTTTGGCAAGCAGGCGAGCAAGATCGGAGGCACCGAGGCGGACAAGCAGCGCGATGACCTCAAGTCGCAGGCCAAGCAGGCACAAGGCAGCGGCAACACTGAGAAAGCCCAGGCACTGCTGGCCGAAGCGGCCAAATGGGACGAAGGCGGTGCCTACCGAGTTGCGATGCACACCGTGATCGGCGGGCTGAGCGGCGGTACCGCTGGTGCGGTGGGTGCAGGGGCAGCCAGTGCGGCAGCACCAACGCTGAATGAACTGCAAAGCCAGTTGGAGACGGACCTGAAAAAAGCCGGGTTGGGTGACAGCGCAAGCAAAGTGATTGCAGGTCTGGCCGGTGGCACCACAGCCGCAGCAATCGGTGCAGCGGCCAGCGGTGGCAGCGTAGCGGGCGGGGCCACGGCTTTCAACGCGGACATGAACAATCGGCAGTTGCATCCGAGCGAAGTGCAGCGCATCAAGGGGCTGGCTGCAGAAAAAGCGCGGGAGACTTGCCGTGGCAACAACGATTGCGAAAAGAAAGCCAATCTGTACTGGACCGACATGCTGGAGCGCGCCGCTGAAGGTCGTGTTGATACCCAAGAAGATAAAAAGAACCAAGCCTATTTCAACCAGATCATCGGGGCATCGGGAAAGCCAGGTACTGAGGCAGCCTTGGGCATGGGTGAGCGCTTCTTCAACGATCTGAGCGAGGCGCAGCGCTTGCTGAAGGCCACTGCAGGCGCACCGATTCTGGATTCTCAAGGTCGCCCCGTTATGGGCACTGACGGTAAGCCGCAAACTTACTTCAGCGCCACGCAGGCCCAACGCGACAACCCCAACGGTAATATCTTTCCGGGGGGCTCACCGAACAACCAGGTTTCAGTCATCCCGGGTAAAGACCAGCGGGATGAAACGCGCCTGGAGCGTTTGAACACCCCTAATGGTCAGGCTGTACCTGACACAACGATTGAAGAAACATTGTTCGGCGCACGGCTGCCGACGAAGGGCGCTGCGCAAGGCGTCCAAGCCGCAGGGCGAGCATGGGAGTCCAGCAAGGTGCTCAGTGCAGGTGAAATTGCCATGTCCAATGGTGGCAACATCTCAGCGCAACAAATAACCCGAGTGGGTACGCCAGCAGCATTGAATGCAGCAGAGAGAAACACATTGAGCAACTTGGATTCACTGAGCAGCGGTCAAGCTGGTGCGGTACGGGAACACGTTTCCAACAGTTACTTTGAGCGCAACGGCTTCAAGGCGATGGATGGCAAATGCGGCGGCTCCAACTGTTTTGATGGTGTGTACTTCAAGGGCGATCAGGTGATCGTCAATGAGGTCAAGCCACTGAATGCGGATGGGTCGATTAAGTTGAGTCCAGCAGCGGGCACTTTGCCTACGCAGGGGACGATTCAGTGGGTAGAGGACAGGGCGCGGGCCTTGATTGCAACAAAAGACCCGGTCAAGATGGAAACCGGATACGCAATTCTTAGTGCAAAGAACTCTGGGAACCTCACGACTGTTATTTCTGGCGTGAATCAAAACGGCATGGTCGTTGTGAAAGTAAAGCCATGAATACCAAGCAAGAATCGCGTGAAGAGTGGTTGGTTTCATTGCTCGAAAGAATTGAGCAACATGAAAAAGATCAATTGGACTCTAATGTTAATGACTATCACAAACTCAGATGGGGATCGGTCTTATCGGGCGCCTCATATTTACCGCGGTATCAAGGTCTCCGTTCATTTTTCATTAATAACGACTTGCACGGGTTGAAACAGAATTTCTACGTCGTCTGCAAACTATTGATGGCTAGCGAAAAAGAGGCAGAGCCTGGTGGTGATCCCTTTGCCACCTACGTGCCATTTCTTTACGGCCTACTCAGCGACAGCACAGAAATCTACGATTGGCTTGCCCATGCAGAGCTCAAGGAAAAAGATGAAGTGAAGACGCCGCATTTTCTTTTTCACCAGTTCCAACTGGTGCTGCTGCGCGATGACGATGCCCTGCGCGAAACCATCGCCCTTGTTGCTAAGAAAGGCGGGAATCAAAAGAAAGCAATCGCGCAAGCCGGACAAGACTTCTTCTCTTTGCTGCTGAAACAAGACAAAGAGAGCTTGCAGGCTCTGATAGAAAACCAAGCCAAGATCAAATCCGTCGACGATTTGGAAGACCAGTTCTTGGCAGCCATTCCCGCCGTCCATGCCAAGCTGTGTTGGTACAGAGGCATTGAAGTACAAATTCAAAATCCTTTAGTCCCGATGGGTTTGATGCCCATTGAGCCACTGGATACTTACGACGTGGAATACGACTTTTTGCGCCCAGGCTGGACGCCACCACCACCGCCTGGCTTGTTTGCCAAGGTCAAGCGCCTGTTCTTATAAAGCGCCTTGCGATTGCTTTGCTGACCATGAACGCCCATGCCCACCGTTTGATTTTTAACAAAGCCCGAGGCTGCTTGATGGCCGTGGGTGAAGTTGCCCATAGCGGTGGTGGTGGGTGCTCCGGCGTAAGGCAAGAAAAGCGGCGATCTAATTCAAACAATGCCCTGGCATTTGCTGAGCAGTTCAAACGGAGTCTGGGCCACGGCTTGTATGAACAGAACCTCATCCGCGAGCAAGTGGCCCAACTCACCAGCGACATGGTCTTGCTGGTAGAGAATTCTGTCATCCTGCCCGACGGCACCACCACACCATCATCCTCCGTCATTGCGAGCGAAGCGCGGCCATCCAGCAACAGCTTCAGCAACACCAGCATCGACCGCGTGGCCGGCCTGTACGTCAAAGGCAGCGCCGGTGCCTTGCTGGCCAGCGCCGGGCGGGACCTCAACCTGAAGGCAGCAGCTGTCAGCAATGCAGGCACAGGCGACAGCCAACTGAGCGCAGGCAACAACCTTAACCTGGGCACCGTGACCACCGCAAGCAGCCAAAGCCTCAACTGGGACGCCAACAACCACCTGCGCCAGTCCAGCAGCCAAGACGTGGGCAGCCAAATCAAGGCGGGTGGCAACTTGATCCTCAAAGCGGACCAGGACCTCAACGCCAAAGCCGCGCAAGTCAGCGCAGGCCAAGCGCTCAAAGCCACAGCAGGCAACAGTGTCAACATCACCGCAGCCCAGGCCAGCGAAACCTTTGACGAAGCACGCAAGAGCACCAGCAAAGGGTTCTTGTCCAGCACCACCACCAACACCCAAATCAAAAGCGCCAGCACCACCGCTCAAGGCTCCAGCTTTGAAGGCCACAGCGTCAACATCACCGCAGGCCAAGACCAAAACATCAAAGGCTCCAACGTGCTGGCCGACCAAAGCGTGAACCTGAGTGCAGGCGGTAACGTGAACATCACGGCGGCGCAAAACACCAGCACCAGCAGCCACTTCAACCAAACCACCAAGTCCGGGCTGTTTGGTGGAGGTGGCCTGAGCGTGACCCTTGGCAAGCAAATGCAAAGCGTGGACAGCCAAGGCCAAGGCAGCACCGCCACAGGCAGCACCGTGGGCAGCACGGGCGGCAACGTGAGCATCACCGCAGGCCAGACCGACACACAGACCGGCAGTGATGTGATCACGCCAGGACTCAACAGCCCCTCCGGTAGCGGCAACATCGACATCACCGCTCAAAAGGTGGACATCAAAGAAGCCAGAGAAACCGGCAGCCAAAGCACCGAACAAAAGTTCAAGCAAAGTGGCCTGACACTGGCCATCACCAGCCCTGTGATCAGTGCCCTGCAAACGACCAACAACCAACTGCAAGCAGCAGGCAACACCAGCAGTGGCCGCATGCAAGCGCTGGCAGCGGCCAATGCGGCCATGAACCTCAAACAAGGTGCAGGCCAAGTGCAAGACGCAATGGCCAAAGGAGACGCCACAGGCGGCGCGGGCATCAGCCTGAGCCTGGGCGCCAGCAGCACCCAAAGTCAACAACAAAGCAACGCCGACAGCGCCAAGGGCAGCAAGGTCAATGCAGGCGGCAACGTGACCATCACGGCCACGGGTGCAGGCAAAGACAGCGACATCACCCTTCAAGGCAGCAACGTCCAAGCGGGCAAAACAGCCACCCTCAAAGCCGACGACCAAGTGAACATCGTGGCCGCTCAAAACACCACGCAAGAAAGCAGCAACTCCAGCAACAAGAGCGGCAGCATTGGCGTAGGCATGCAGCTGGGCGCACGCGGTGGGCAAGCGGGCATCACCGTGAGCGCCAGCGCAGGCAAGGGCAGTGGCGTGGGCAACAGCACCACTTACACCAACAGTCAGGTAGCGGGCAACAGCGTCAACATCCAAAGTGGAGGCGACACCAACCTCAAAGGCGCAGTGGTCAAGGGCGAGCAAGTCAAGGCCAAGGTAGGAACCAACCCCTTCGGTAGTGGCGGCAACCTCAACATAGCAAGCCTGCAAGACAGCAGCCAATACAAAGAAAAGAGCCAACAACTAGGCGGCAGCGTCACCTTTGGCCCGGCAGCAGGCGGCAGCCTAAATGCGGGTCAAACCAAGATCGACAGCGGCTACAAAAGCGTCAATGAACAAAGCGCCATCCGTGCAGG
This sequence comes from Limnohabitans sp. T6-5, assembly GCF_003063315.1. Lineage (GTDB taxonomy): Bacteria > Pseudomonadota > Gammaproteobacteria > Burkholderiales > Burkholderiaceae_C > Limnohabitans_A. The sequence continues at coordinate 142,662 of NZ_NERV01000001.1, read as the reverse complement.
AGACGGCGGTTTCCAAGTCAATGTGCAAGGCAAGACCGAACTGATTGGTGGGCAGATCACCAGCACCCAAGCGGCCGTGGATCAAAACAAAAACAGCTACGAAGCCAAGCAAGGCACCACAACGACCGACCTGCAAAACAACGCCAACTTCAAGGCCAACAACGTGGGTGTGGGCATAGGCGCAGGCGCCCCAGCACCAGGCGCTGCCCTGAGCTCCAGCATGAGCGGTGCGGGCTTTGGAAAAGACGGCGGCAGTGCCCAAAGCACGACCACGGCGGGCATCAGCGGCGAGGCGGGCAACACGCAAGCCCGAACGGGCGACAAGGAAACCGGAATTGGCCAGATCTTTGACAAAGACAAGGTCAAAGCCGAAGTGAACGCGCAAGTGGCGATTGCCAGCGAGTTTGGCAAACAAGCGAGCAAGGTGGTGGGGGACTACGCACAAACCAAGTTTGAAGAAGCCAAAGCCAACAAGGATCAAGCGGGCATCGAGGCCTGGAAAGAAGGCGGCACAAACCGAGTGGCCTTGCACGCGGTGGTGGGTGGGCTCACGGGCGGTGTCAGTGGTGCCGTCGGGGCGGCTACCAGTCAAGCGGTCATTGACCAAGTTGGTCAAGCCCTAAAGGACACCAACCTGCCCACCGAACTCAAACAAGCCCTGGTCCTGGCCGCAGGCACCGTCGTGGGCTCTGCCACAGGCGGTTCGGCAGGTGCGGCCACGGCGTTCAATGCGACGTCAAATAACTACCTCACACACGCTCAATTGCAAAGCAAACAGCAGCAACTGGACGCATGCAAAACAGACGCCTGCAAAAAAGAAACCACCAGTACCTGGGACAAAGTGAGTCAAGCGGCTAACAGCCGCGTCGAAGAAAAGGTGCTGCAAATCAGCGAAAGCACCAACCTCAAGACCATGGAGCAACTGTCTGCAGACATGAACGGACTGGCGCAGTACAAGAGCGGTCTAGAAATGCAACTGCGCAGTACCACAGACCCGACGCAAAGGGCGAACCTGCAACTCCAAATCAACGAAGCCGACAACAGCATGCGCCAGGTTGCCAACCTAGGCAAAGACACGTTGGCGTTGATGTACCAGCAAACGGGCAATCCGCAATATCAAAATGCGTATCAAGCACTCACAGCCGCAACCAGCGGCAACGAAATCGCCGGGGCATTGGTCATGCCCGGAGGCAGCGGGGGTAACATTAACAAGGCAGTGCAGGAGGCCAAATCGGGGGCGCAACAAGCGCAGACTGCGAAAATCAACACCCTTGCAGATGAGGCCAAAGCGGCCAACGGTGCTTTGAACAAGATCAATATCACGCCAGCAGATTCAAGCTATGCGGCCCCAACACATACAAGCACCGATAAATTCCAAACACATGGGTTAAGTACAGACCAAGTGCCTGCCAGCATCACCACGCAGATGACCAAAGACTTGCAGGCGACGTTTGGTGCGGGTGCGCAGGACAAGATGAAGGAGTTGATTAACTCCGGTAGCTCGGTCCCTGTGCCAATGCAGGCCACAGCGGAGACGAAGTTGTATAAGTTAGTGGCAAATGAGAATCCCTATGCACCGGGTGAATCATCACCCTATTTTGTCGATAGGGCACAGCTGCAACGCATCCAACAAAATCCATCCCTTGCCAACGATATATTGGGTTTACCTTCGACAAGTCAAAGTACGGGGTTCAAGGTCTATGAGGTGCTGCCTAAACCGAGCACCACACCAACGGTTTATCAGTCGGATGTCGCGACGGCCACCAACAAAGCAGGCCCTAAGGCGGTGGGCAATGCCACGCAAACATTGATACCCGACCGCAGTCAATGGACTGAACCCAAACTGACCAACATCAAGGTTGGAGGTCAATGATGGCAACACTGTTCAAACTTGACCACGATGAATTGGCACGCAGTGCTTTAGAGCTACGTGTTGCCATGAGAAATTCTAAACATCGTGAGATTCCGTACTTTAAAGAAATCATCGACCAAGAGCTGGATCATCTTCAACCGATATTGGATTTGTGTATTGCAAAGGAGATGGAAGAGCCATTTCCGTTGATTGATTACGTCAATCCAAGAATCTTTGGAGATGTTTTATCTTTCCCGGAGTTGACAAAACCATACTATGAACTTGCCGGACTTCTGCGTGGAGGTATGACGCATGAAGAGTTCTGGGCATCTGAATACACAAAAGAGCGGCGTCTCCCGCGCCAGATGCGAGAAAATCTACGGCCCAGCACAGACAAACTCAATCGCTGGGGATTTTGAGGAAGCAATGCCATGAACCTCCAAACCCACCGCCTGATCTTCAACAAGTCCCGAGGTTGCCTGATGGCTGTTGCAGAAAACGCCCGCAGCAGTGGCGGTGGATTTTCAGGGGCGCGTCGCAGGCGCAGGACAAGGATAAACAACGGTCAAGACCTCACAGTCAAAGGCTCCAGCGTGCTGGCCGACCAAAACGTGAACCTGAGTTCAGGCGGTAACGTGAAGATTGAAGCAGCGCAAAACACCAGCGCCAGCAGCAACTTTAACCAAACCACCAAGTCCGGGCTGTTTGGTGGAGGTGGCCTGAGCGTGACCCTTGGCAAGCAAATGCAAAGCGTGGACAGCCAAGGCCAAGGCAGCACCGCCGCAGGCAGCACCGTGGGCAGCACGGGCGGCAACGTGAGCATCACCGCAGGCCAGACCTACACACAGACCGGCAGTGATGTGATCACGCCAGGACTCAACAGCCCCTCCGGTAGCGGCAACATCGACATCACTGCTAAGACAGTGGACATCAAAGAAGCCAGAGAAACCGGCAGCCAAAGCACCGAACAAAAGTTCAAGCAAAGCGGCCTGACGCTGGCCATCACCAGCCCGGTGATCAGCGCCCTGCAAACGGCCAACAACCAACTGCAAGCAGCAGGCAACACCCGCAGTAGCCGCATGCAAGCGCTGGCAGCGGCCAATGCGGCCATGAACCTCAAACAAGGTGCAGGCGCTTTGAGCGCGGGTCAGGCCATGGCAGGCGGCAACGCCGCAGACAAAATGGGCGGCATCGGCATCAGTGCCAGCATCGGAGCCAGCAGCAACCAAAGTCAACAACAAAGCAACGCCGACAGCGCCAAGGGCAGCAAGGTCAATGCAGGCGGCAACGTCACCATCACGGCCACAGGCGCGGGCAAAGACAGCGACATCACCCTTCAAGGCAGCAACGTCCAAGCCGGTAAAACAGCCACCCTCAAAGCCGACGACCAGGTGAACATCGTGGCCGCGCAAAACACCACGCAAGAAAGCAGCAACTCCAGCAACAAGAGCGGCAGCATTGGTGTGGGCATGCAACTGGGCGCACGCGGTGGGCAAGCGGGCATCACCTTGAGCGCCAGCGCTGGCAAGGGCAGTGGCGTGGGCAAAAGCACCACGTACAAAGCAAGCTCTAAGCCATACGTTCAGGCAAAGGCCGCAACATCACAGCCGTAGGCACTACCGCTTTCAAAGTCGATGATCAGGACAACATCGTGGTTGGGTAAAACACCACCAGAGACGGCAAAAAAAGAAGCAATAAGGGTGCCAGTGTGGGGATGGAGCCTCCTTCATTCCACTCTCTTGGGGATGTTGTTTACGTGTGTCAGCAAACGGAAACGGTTTGTGAGGCAAAGCAAAATGTTTAAGTGAATACATCCTCCCCAACGCCAACGCCAACGCCAACGCCAACGCCAACGCCAACGCCAACGCCAACGCCAACGCCACGACAAGACGCTGGTTCAGTAACCGCCGTTTATCCTGACATGGCTGTGCTATTGCAAACGCTGGACCCCAATGCCTCCTTGGTGCAGCGACATCTCTGGCTGATTGCATTGCTGGGATGGGTACGTGGTTCACGCTTGGATGCTTCGACCTCGGTGTTGCGCGTGGAATATTTTCTCGATGCGCTGGATGCGCGCCCTTCAAAACGTGCGCAGATGCAGGACTGGTGGCGCATGCTGATCACCGACTTGGATCTGGCAAGTTTGTTATCCGACTATGGCTTTGCCACTCGCAATTCCTTTATCACCGAACTGATAGAGCGCCTGCATGGCAAGCTATTCCCGTCTACGCCCGAAACCCGTGACGGAGGTGAGCTGTTTGCCTTGGCGCTGACTCGTGCCGGGGATGCGCAATGGATCGCTGCCTTGAGTCCGGTCACTCGGGCGCGCTTGGCCGGGCTGTTAAGCGTGCCAGCTGCGATGCCCATTGCGTCTTCCCAGCGTCCTTTGACGCATTGGCAAAACGCCTTGATCGAAGCCATTACCTTTTGCACCAGCCAGATTCGAGCCGCTGGCTTTTCTCCGGATTTGCGGCTGCGTATGCACTTCACCACACGCGAGAGCAACCCATTTCATACGCTGACTGCTTGTTTTGAAGCTGTGCGCGATGCCTGGCTGCAGGGGGGCGATGCCATGGCCGAGATGGCTTTGTTTCGTTCCCAATTGGACTTGTGCCGACAGGCGACCACCTCGGTTTATAACCACTTGGACGAGCACGGTATCTCCATGGACTTGGTCTTTCGACTGCGCCAAATCCGCGAGCGCATGCTGCGCATCCGCAGCCTGTTGGATTGCCTGCTGAACGATAGTGACCACCAGTACAGCGCACGCCTGCTGTCGCAGATGGCAGGCTTGGGTCTTGAGCAGCGCAGCATCGGTGCACTCCTTTTGGCCAGCAGCTCTGTACTGGCGGCCAAAGTCACAGAACGCAGCTCCGAAACGGGTGAACACTACATCACCCGCACCCGAGCTGAATATGTTTGTATGCTGCGCGACGCGGCAGGTGGCGGGGCACTCACAGCACTCACGACAGCAGGCAAGTTTGGCGTGATGTCACTGGGTCTATCGGCCTTTTGGTTTGGTTACTTGGCAGGGGTGGTGTATGCGGTCAGCTTTGTCGTCATCCAATTGCTTCATTTCACGCTGGCCACCAAGCAACCCGCCATGACGGCCCCGGCCATGGCCGCTAAATTGCAAGACCTCAAGCAACCCGGGGCGCTTGAATTGTTTGTTGATGAGGTGACACACCTGGTGCGCTCTCAAGTGGCTGCGGTCATTGGCAATGTCGTGGTGGTGTTTCCTGTTGTGATTGTGTTGTCTCTGCTGATGGAGCGTCTGTGGGGCCTGCCAATGGTGGACGCCCATCACGCAAATCAGGTCATGGAGTCCCTCTCATTGTTCGGCCCCTCTTTGTTGTTTGCGGCCTTCACTGGCGTGCTCCTGTTTGTGAGCAGTCTGGTGGGTGGCTGGGTGGAAAACTGGTTTGTACTTCACCGTTTGCAATCGGCCTTGCGCTACAACCCGCGCATCGGCCATTGGTTGGGTGCGGATCGTGCCATGCGCTGGGCCCACTTCATGCGGCAACAAATTTCAGGCTTTGCATCCAATATCTCTTTGGGTTTTATGCTCGGCCTGGTGCCACCGATTTTGGCTTTTGTGGGGTTAGGACTGGACGTGCGGCACATCACGCTTTCTACCGGTCAGCTCGGTGCCGCAGCCGCCAGCTTGGGATGGGGCGTGCTTCAACAAAATGCGTGGTGGTGGGCTGTGGCATGTATCCCGCTGATTGGGATGCTCAATGTGGGGGTGAGTTTTTACTTGGCATTTCGCGTTGCGTTGCGCGCCCTCAATGTTGGCCGAGAAGGTCGACAACAAATTTATCAAGCCATTCGTCAGCGTCTGCGTCGTGCACCGATGAGCTTCTTTTTTCCTGCGCGTGAGGATGTGCCCGCTGCCAAAATTTAACGTCAGGGCTGGTTTGCCCGTTGGTTGGGAGAATTTCCGGTTGTTGTGATGATGTGCAGTTTTGACGTCTGTCGCCATGACCAAGCTCAAGTGTGGCGCAGTTGGGAGGCGAGACTTGCGGCGGTGGTCGAAAACGCAGCGGGTGCGTTGGCACCCGCTGGAAATGGCTTACTTGCCAAAGTGGGTTTTGGCTTCAGCTACGCATTTGGCCTTGGCGTCGCCGGCTAAAGCATCACACTTTTCTATGGCCGTCTTGTAGTTGGCGTCACGGATGTCAGTGGTGGCGTCTTTCTTCGCGCTCGCATTCTTGTCCATGGCGGTGGACTTGGCGTCAGTGATCTTTTCGGCGGCCTGCTTTTCGTTTTCGCTGGTCTTTTCAGTCAGCTTGGCTTCGGCCATGGCAGTTGTGTAGGTTGCTTTGGCTTCCTTTCGGCACACATCCTTGGCATTGCCTGCTTGGTCGTCGCACTTTTCTTTAGCGACTGCATAGGCGGACTTGGCTTTGGCCACGGCGACGTCGTAGTTGTGCTTGGTGGACGGTTCATGTTTGGCTTGCAGTTCTGCGAGCGAAATTTTTTCAGCGCCTTTGGCCTCCTCAATACAAATGTCTTTGGCATTGCCGCTATGGGCATCGCAGGCTTTTTTGTCAGCCTTGTATTTGGCTGTGATGGTTTCCTTGCCGACTTTGTATTCGTCTTTAGACATCGGTGCTGCAGTGGCAACAACTGTGAAGGCCAGCAGCAATGCTGAAAAAAGGGTGGTGCGTGTAAAAGTCATGGGATTTCCTCAAAAAGTGAATGAACGGATTTCAGCTTAGGCAGTCGCTCTGTACGGATCTGTTCGTTATGACACTTAGGTAGGAAATATGGTAGCCAATTGTTTCTTTCGTGAAAGCCCATGAATTGGCTGCTCAACCCAGCAGTTGTGTGAAGTCTTGACAGCGTCATGCCACAGTCAATGAAGCTGAGTTTTGACTTGAGGCTGGCGTGGAGCAGCGCACAGACCGTGACGAAGTCAACACGTAAGCTGAGTTCGGACTTCAAGGAACTTTTGTTTGAACTATCGCCTCCATGCCTTGCGTGCGTTTTTGCTGCGTGCCCTCAATACCATTTCGTGGCAAGCGCCCGCACAAGCTTTGGCGCCTGTTGACGTGCCTCTGCGCGCCGAACTGTTCAACACCGAGCAGATGGAGCGTCATGGAAAAAATCTGGCGCAGACCCACACTTTGAGCGCTGTACCCCGACGTGATCAATTGCTTGTGCGTTTGGGCGATAACGAGGATGTGCTGCAATCAGCCTGTACTCTGTTGCTCGAGTCGGTGCGTCAGGGGCGCCGTATCACACCGGCTGGCGAATGGCTGCTGGATAACTTTTACCTGATCGAAGAGCAGATGCTCACCGCGCGAGCCCATTTTTCCAAGAGCTATGGCCGTGAGTTGCCTGTACTTGCGAACGGACCGTCCAAGGGGCTGGCACGTGTTTATGACATTGCGCTGGAAGTGATTGCACATGGCGATGGTCGCATTGATCCGGAAAACCTGACCCGCTTTGTCGCTGCTTATCAGAGTGTGTCGGAACTCACGCTCGGTGAACTGTGGGCCATACCCATCATGCTTCGTCTGGCGCTGATCGAAAACTTGCGCCGCATCAGTGCGCTTGTGGCAGAAAGCATGGTCGAGCGCAACCGCGCCACGGGCTGGGCCGAGCAGATACTGCACGTGGCCGAAAATGATCCCAAAAGTCTGATCCTTGTGATCTCGGATATGGCGCGTTCTAGCCCGACGCTGGTGAACACCTTTGTGGCCGAACTGGCGCGGCTGCTTCAGGGGCACAGCTCGGCTTTGGCGCTGCCGCTGACGTGGATTGCGCAGCGTCTTTCGGAGGTTGATCTGTCCATTGAGCAGATGGTGCAGTCGGAAACGCAAACTCAGGCCATCAACCAAATCTGCATCAGCAACAGCATTTCAAGTTTGCGAATGCTGAGCGTGACTGACTGGCGCGAGTTTGTCGAGTCCTTGAGTGGCGTGGAGCGAAAGTTGCGCGAAGACCCGCTGGGTGTGTACAGCCACATGGACTTCAATACGCGCGACCAGTACCGCCATGTGGTGGAAAAAACGGCCCGCCACAGCGGCATGACCGAATTCGATGTGGCGTGCACGGCGGTGCAATTGGCGCAAAACGCGCTCATCACTCAAGACACCGATTCACCTCTGACCCGGCCTGCTGCGATGGATCATGTGGGCTATTACCTGGTGGGTGACGGGCTGGCGATGCTGGAGCAGGCCGCGCAGGTACAGCATGGCCTGCTGGCTTCGATACAGCGCTGGGCTCAAACGGTAGCGGTACCGCTGTATCTCTGGATCATTGCTTTGTTGACCCTGCTTGCCAGCGCCTTGCTGCTGCAAGCCGGTTTGGGCCAGGGGCTTGAAACATGGCAGTGGGTACTGCTTGTGATGGCTGCTCTGCTGGCGTCCAGCCAACTTGCTGTGACTCTGGTGAACTGGGCCGCAGCCCAACTGGTCACGCCGAAAGTGCTGCCGCGTATGGACTTTTCCAGTGGCATCGCTCCTGAGGCGCGCACTTTGGTGGTGGTGCCTACCCTGCTCGATAGTCCGCAGGGTGTCCAAGCGTTGGTGGAGGCACTGGAAGTGCGCTATCTGGCCAACCAAGATCCACATCTGCACTTTGGCTTGCTGACAGACTGGGTCGATTCCCCCACCGAGCATGCAGAGGACGATGACGAACTGCTGTCGCTCGCCAGTGAGGGCATTGCTTCACTCAACCACAAATACCCGGGCAAAGCGCAAGACACGTTTTTTCTGTTCCACCGCGCACGCCTGTGGAACCCTCAAGAGCGAGTCTGGATGGGCTATGAGCGCAAGCGTGGCAAGCTGGGTGCGCTCAACGCGTTGCTGCGGGGCAAGTCTGATGCCGAGTTCTTGCGCGTCGTAGGCAATACAACGCCTTTGCGGCAGGTGCGTTATGTGATCACGTTGGATACCGACACCCAGTTGCAGCGCGACACTGCACGCAAGTTTGCCGCCACCATGGCGCATCCGCTGAACCGCCCGCACCTGGACGCCGGTAGTCGATGCGTCACTGCAGGTTATGGCATTTTGCAGCCGCGCATGGCTGTCAGCCTACAAAGCACCAACTGCTCGCGTTATGCCCGTCTGATGGGCAGCGAAGCGGGTGTAGACCCTTATACCCGAGCCGTCTCCGATGTTTACCAGGACTTGTTCCACCAAGGCTCATTTATCGGTAAGGGGATCTACGACGTCGATGCATTTGAGGGCGTATTGAATGCTCGATTCCCTGAAAACCGCATCCTCAGCCATGACCTGCTCGAAGGCTGTTATGTCCGTGCTGGACTGGTCAGCGATGTACAGCTTTATGACGATTACCCAGCGCGGTACGACAGCGATGTGAAACGCCGCAGTCGATGGATCCGTGGCGACTGGCAGATCGCTTCCTGGGTGTTGCCCCGAGTTCCGACGGCCAAGCTTGGTCAGCGCACGAAGAACCCATTGAGTTTGCTGTCTCAATGGAAAATCATGGACAACCTGCGGCGCAGCCTGGTGGCTGTGAGCATGGTGGGTTTGCTGCTGCTGGGCTGGACTCAGTTTGAAAGCACCTTGCCTTGGACATTGAGCGTGCTCAGCCTTTTGCTGTTACCACCCGCACTCAGCAGCTTTGTGACGCTGACACGCAAGCCGCGAGAACTGTCTTGGCGTCTGCATACCCGCAGGGTGCTCGATGGCGCATTCGAGCGGCTAGCCCAGGCTGCACTGACGCTGGTGCTGCTACCCCATGAGGCATGGTTCAGCCTGGATGCCATTGTCCGCACCCACGTGCGACTGGTGTTTACGCACCGACATTTGCTGGAGTGGCAAGCTTCACTGGGTGATGCCCCTCAGCAGTGGACGCGTTGCAAACCTGGTGGGCTTCGGGACCTGTTGGCCAGCGCCTGGCATCTGGCGGCCGCCCCCCTGTTGGCGGTGGTCACGGCGCTGGCATTGATGGTGTTTAATCCGGCCATGCTGGCACAGGCTGCTCCGGTGCTGATGCTGTGGCTGACAGCGCCGCTCCTGGCTTGGTGGATCAGCCGTCCTTTGGCTTCACGCCGAGAGCAACTTACTCTCGATCAGCGCATGTTCCTGCGTCGTCTGGCTCGACGTACCTGGGCTTTTTTTGAGGAGTTTGTGACGGCAGAAAATCACTGGTTGGCACCGGACAATTACCAGGAAAACCCGCTGGCCATATTGGACCGCCGCACCTCGCCCACCAATATGGGTTTGTCGCTGCTGGCCACTGTGTCGGCCTATGACTTCGGATATATCAGCGCCGGTGTTTTGTTAGAGCGCTGTGGCAACAGCCTTAAAAGCATGCAGCGTCTGGAGCGCCATGCGGGTCATTTTTTCAACTGGTATGACACACAGACACTGACGCCACTGCTGCCTCGTTATCTCTCGTCGGTGGACAGTGGCAATTTGGCGGGCCATTTGCTGACTTTGCGACCGGCGTTGTTGGCGATTGCCGACCAGCCCATCTTGCACCCACGCGCTTTCGATGGCCTGCTGGACGCCTTGGGGAATGTCAACCAGGTTTTGCCAAAAAATGCTGGTGCGCCACTGCGGCATGCCCTGGCGCATCTGACGCAAAGCCTGGAAGCCGCTTGCGCTGCGCAACCGAGCACACAGGGAGATGCCACCCAATGGCTGGTCGGTACCGAAGCCTTGTGTACGGCCATGTTGCTTTTGCTGGACGCCGATGTGGATGTGGCGGACGATGTTCCCCTGCGCCACTGGGCGCAAACCCTGCTGGCGCAATGTCGCGCACTGCAGGACGATATGAAATGGTTGCAAGTCTTGCCGTTGGGTGCGACCGCCGACAGAGCAGACACCATGCCGACCTTGCGCACTTTGGCCGCTGCTGGATGTCTACCTGCGCAATCACGCATGGCACAACTGAGCCAGCTGGCGCAAGAGGCCGCCGATATGGCCCGCGTCGACTACAGTTTTTTGTACGACACCACTCGCCATTTGATGGCAGTCGGCTACAACTTGGACGAGCATCGGCGGGACGTCGGCTTTTATGACCTGCTGGCCAGCGAGGCCAGGTTGTGCAGTTTTGTGGCCATTGCGCAAGGGGAGGTGCCGCAGGATAACTGGTTTGCATTGGGGCGACTACTGACCACGGCTGGCAACAGCACGGCATTGTTGTCATGGAGCGGCTCCATGTTCGAGTACCTTATGCCCAACCTGGTGATGCCCAGCTATGCCAACACCCTTTTGGAAAAGACGTGCGAGGCGGTGGTGCAAGCTCAAATCGCCTACGGTGAGCAGCACGGCGTGCCTTGGGGCATTTCGGAGTCCGGTTACAACACCGTGGACGCAGCGCTCAAATACCAGTATCGAGCCTTTGGTGTGCCCGGTTTGGGGCTCAAGCGTGGTCTGTCGGACGACTTGGTGATTGCCCCCTACGCCACAGCGCTGGCCCTGATGGTGCAGCCTGATGCGGCATGCCGAAATTTGCAACGTTTGGTGCAAGACGGCTTGCAAGGAGCCTTTGGCCTGTTTGAAGCCGTGGACTACACCCCAGCGCGCGTACCACGTGGCCAAAATGGTGCCGTGGTGCGCTCTTACATGGCGCACCACCAGGGCATGAGTATGCTGGCCTTTGCGCATGTGCTGCTGGACCAGCCCATGCAAAAACGCTTTGCCAGTGACCCTCAGTTCCAAGCCACCATGTTGCTGCTACAGGAACGCATTCCGAATGCCAACGTTTTTTATGCGCGCGCGCCCGAGCTGCCCGATATTCGCCGAAGCACCATTGGCCAGACCAGCCCGTTGCGCGTGTTGCGTAACCCCGACGCGTTGCCCGAAGTGCATCTGCTCTCTAACGGCCGTTACCACGTCATGGTGAGCCAGACGGGTGCTGGTTACAGCCGCTGGAGGGATTTGGAAATCACCCGCTGGCGTGAGGATGCAACGCGTGATAACTGGGGTACTTTTTGCTATTTGCGCGATGTGGACAGTGGCGAATTTTGGTCGACGACACATCAGCCAACGCTGCAACACACCGACAGCTATGAGGCCATCTTCACAGAGGGCCGAGCTGAATTCCGCCGCCGTGACCATGGGTTTGAGATTCATACCGACATGGTGGTTTCGCCCGAAGATGATATTGAGTTGCGGCGCACTCGCATTACCAACCGCGCGCGCACTCGCCGCACCATTGAGGTCACCAGTTATGCCGAGGTGGTGCTAGCGCCCAGCGCAGGCGACAACCTGCATCAGGCCTTCAGCAATCTGTTTGTGCAAACCGAGATCGAGCGCGAACGGCAGGCCATTCTTTGCCATCGCAGACCCCGTTCAGAGTCTGAATCAATCGTCTGGTTGTTTCACCTGATGGCAGTGCATGGGGCCGAAGCACAAACCATCTCCTACGAAACCGATCGAATGGCTTTTGTCGGTCGCATGAACACGCTGGATGCGCCCCTGGCGCTGCGTGCGGCGGGTCTGCTGGGTGATTCGGAAGGTCCTGTGTTGGACCCCATCGTGGCCATTCGTCAGCGCATCACGCTGCAGCCCCAGCAAACCGTGACGGTCGACATGTTGACTGGCGTGGCCGAGGTGCGCAGCCAAGCGCTGAACTTGATCGACAAATACCGCGACATCCATCTGGCCGACCGGGTCGTTGACTTGGCCACCACGCATGCCTGGGTCAATTTGCAGCAGATCAATGCGTCTGAGGCGGATGCGCAAGTCTTTGCGCGTTTGGCCAGTTCGGTGATTTACTTGAACTCCGCACAACGCGCTCAGGCTGCCGTGCTGGGGCACAACAAACGCAGCCAATCTGGCCTGTGGGGGTATGGTGTTTCGGGCGATTTGCCCATCGTTTTGCTGCAAATCAGCAGCGTGGACAACATTGAGTTGGTGCGCCAGATGGTGCAGGCCATTGCCTATTGGCGCCTCAAAGGGATGGAGGTGGACCTGGTGATTTGGAACGAAGACCATGCTGGTTATCGTCAGGTTCTGCAAGAGCAGATATTGGGACTGATTGCTGTCGGCATCGAAGCGAGTCGGACCGTCCGACCCGGTGGCATCTTTGTCCGATCTGCCGAACATATGCCAGCCGAAGACCGTATCTTGTTCCAGACTGTGGCGCGTGTCATCATCACTGACACGCAGGGCTCACTGAAGAGCCAAGCCAGTCGCCACATGTCACGCAAGGCGCGCACGATGCCCCTGCAGTTGTCGCCCACACAGGGCCCAACGTTCGCAGAGGCCTTGCCAGTTGCAGCCAGCGTCAGTGACATTGCGGAATTGCAGTTCTTCAATGGCATGGGTGGGTTTTCAGCCGATGGGCGCGAATACGTCATTCGCACGACAGTGCTCAACGGTGTGGCCCAGCAGCGCACGCCGCTGCCATGGGTCAATGTGATTGCAAATGCCAATTTCGGCACTGTCATTTCTGAAAGTGGAAGCGCCTATACCTGGAGCGAAAACGCGCACGAGTTTCGCTACACGCCATGGAGTAACGACCCCGTGAGCGACCCCTCGGGCGAGGCCATCTATTTGCGTGATGACGCATCTGGTGTTTTCTGGTCGCCTACCGCTTTGCCCTGTGGGGGCGATGGTTTGCATGTCACACGTCACGGCTTTGGCTACAGCGTGTTTGAGCACACCCAGGATGGCATTGAGACCGAGCTCACAGTGTTTGTGGATGTGCAGGCGTCCATCAAGTTTTCGCAACTGCGGGTGCGCAACCGCTCAGGCCGTAACCGCAAGCTCTCTGCCACCGGTTATGTGGAATGGGTGCTGGGTGATTTTCAGTCCAAATCGGCCATGCATGTGAGCACTGAAATCGACCCGCACAGCGGCGCGATTCTGGCACGCAATCCCTATAACCCCGTATTTGGCGACCGCATGGCGTTTTGGGATGCCGACGGTGGTACACGAGCCCCCGGTGTCACGGTGAGTGGTGATCGGCGCGAATTTCTGGGACGCAACGGCTCGTTGCGTCATCCGGCTGCCATGCACCGCGTGGCCTTGTCCAACCGGGTGGGGCCGGGACTGGACCCTTGTGCGGCGGTACAAGTGCCATTCGAGTTGGTCAACGGCCAGGAGCGGGTGATCATTTTCCGTCTCGGTGCGGCTGGTCGACGTGGTTTGGACGATGCAAGCGCGATTGTGCAGAGCTTGCGCGAGCCGCATGCCCTGCAGGCCTCGCTGCAGGCGGTGCATGCTTACTGGCAGCAGACACTGGGTGCGGTGCAGGTGCAGACACCCGATCCCGCCCTCAATGTGTTGGCCAATGGTTGGCTGTTGTACCAGACCCTGGCATGTCGGTTGTGGGCGCGCACCGGGTTTTACCAATCGGGCGGCGCTTTTGGTTTTCGCGACCAGTTGCAAGACGCCATGGCATTGGTGCATGCCGCGCCCGATTTGCTGCGTGAACATTTACTGCGTTGTGCTGCACACCAGTTCAGCGAGGGAGATGTTCAGCACTGGTGGCATCCGCCGCAAGGGCGGGGCGTGCGCACACAATGCTCGGATGATTACCTCTGGCTGGCCCAGGCCACTTGCCGTTATGTGCTGACCACGGGCGATACGACGGTGCTGCTTGAGACGGCGCCCTTTTTGCAGGGACGTGCGCTGAACACGGAAGAGGATTCTTACTACGACTTGCCCCTCGTCTCTGAGGAGCGCGCCACTCTTTACGAGCACTGTGTGCGTGCCATTCGCCATGGCTTGCGCAAGGGGGTACACGGCTTGCCTTTGATGGGCTCGGGTGACTGGAACGATGGCATGAACCTCGTCGGTATCAAGGGGAAAGGAGAGAGCATTTGGTTGGCCTTTTTTCTGTTTGACACGCTTGAGCGCTTCAGTCCATTGGCCCGAGATTTTGGCGATACGGCCTTTGCCGATCAGTGTTTGGCCGAGGCTGAGCAATTGCGCCAGGCGATTGAGCAACATGGCTGGGATGGGGCATGGTACAGGCGCGCCTATTTTGATGACGGCACGCCGCTGGGCTCGGCCAGCAACGAGGAATGCCAGATTGACTCGTTGACCCAGAGTTGGGCCGTGCTGTCTGGGGGGGGCAATGCGACGCGCAACCACAGTGCGCTCGACGCGCTGGATCAACAACTGGTGCGACGCGATCTGGGTTTGATCCAGTTGTTGACGCCGCCGTTTGATCACTCATCGCTCAACCCGGGTTACATCCAGGGCTATCTGCCGGGGGTGCGGGAAAATGGCGGCCAATACACCCATGCGGCCATTTGGGCTGCCATGGCTTTTGCAGAAATGGGTGATCAGCATCGGGCATGGGCATGCTTTGACATCATCAATCCCTTGCATCATGGCAGCACCCCACAGCAGGTGGCGCGCTATCAGGTGGAGCCCTATGTGGTGGCTGCGGATGTCTATGCCGTGGCGCCCCACGAAGGTCGTGGCGGCTGGACCTGGTACACCGGTTCGGCGAGTTGGATGTATCGATTGATCCTGGAGTCTTTGCTCGGGCTTCAGCTGCAAGATAAGGCGCTGCATTTTTCCCCGCGCATGCCACTCGCGTGGGGTGGTTTTGCGGTGCAGTACCGCTATGGCCGCACCGTGTATGCGATTGATGTGCAAAAAATTGCGGGAACTTCGGAGACGCGACTTTATCTCGATGGCGTATTGCAAGCAACGCCGGTGTTGTCGTTGCATGACGACAGCGGTGCCCACAGTGTCATAGTGCACATGCCTGATTGAGTCCTGCTCTCTTGGTCATCGGGGCGCATGCAAGGGCCACTCGTCGTTGCTCGTTATGGCGCTTCGTCGAATTGAAACAGAATCCTTGCTCGCCAGTTCGTGAAGGCCGTGGCTCGTCAGGTACTCAATTCGAGGGGCAACAACGGTCTCACAGAAGTTCCCATCGTTCTGGCACCCGCGACGACGACAAAAAGAGTGACCAAAGGGCTTCGAATCAACTGTCCTAAAGCACTACATACAGAGGTACACAGGGGAGGGGGGCGCGAACAGCCGGTCAAAGCTGGGCAACAAAGGCACAAGAACAGCAGATGAACTTCGTTGATCAGCAATCATGAAAGGGCTTCGCTCAAGCGAAGCCCTTTTTTTGAGCAACTGCGACATAGACGCTTTGAAGCATCCACGTAGACGTTGTTATTTTTTGATTTTCATTTCATTCGAAACGCGGTACACACCCTCAACAGCGCTGGCAATGCTCACGGCTTTGTCCATTTGCTCCTGGCTGCTGACAAAGCCGCTGAGCTGCACCTCATCATTGCGTGTGACCACTGCAATGTCTCGACTCTGGATGCTGGAGTCGCTCATCAACGCGGCTTTGACCTTGCCGGTGATGATGCTGTCATCCACCTGTTTGCCCACGGTGGTTGCCGCTCCTTTGATGGCCACATTGTTCTGGATGCTTTTCACACCCTCGACCGCGCGTGTCATGCGCATGGCTTCATCCAATTGCGACTGGTTTTCCACAAAGCCACTGAGCAAAACTTCGCCCTTGCGTGTTTCGACTTTGACGTCGTTGCTTTTGAGTTGCAGGTCGGTCATCAGGGCCGCCTTAACCCGGGTGGTGATCAGGGCATCGTCAATTTCATTGCCCAAGCTGGTGTTTGCTTCAGGCGATGAAGTGCTGTCTGCGGACTTACCGCAGGCAGCCAGTGACACGGCCAGGATGCCGGTCACTGCGCTTGCCATGACCAGATTGGTCATGCGGTGCGTGAGGATTTTCATGTCAAGGACGGATGGCAATTTGGTTGTGTACGTTGGTCACACCCTTGACACCGCGCGCGATGCTCTCGGCCGTAGCCCGTTCGGTAGAGTTTTTGGCAAAGCCAGACAACATCACCGTGCCCTTGAGTGTTTCCACACTGATGGCTGCTGCATCAACCAACTTGTTTTCAATAAATCGGGCTTTCACTTGGGTGGTGATGGCACTGTCATCCACATAGGCTCCCACCGATTCCTGGCCGCGCTGCACGGCGCAACCGGTGGCGGTTATGGTGAGGATGGCGGCGGTAACGATGGCAAGTGTGGTGCGAAGTTTCATGGCGGTTTCCCAATTAAAAAAACGATGACAAAGTACAAAGCGATGGTGATGAAAGTCACCATCAATAGCGCTCATCCCAAGGACTTAGCGCTTGCTTCAGTATTGAGGTTTGGTGCAAAAGTATCTGTGCACCACCACACAGATTGCCCTGGCCTGTGTATCTATTGACACGGTAAGTTCTTCCCCGCTTCTGCGAGGTTTATGCTGGAGCGATTGGGTCACCATGCTGCGAGCAGGGCATGACGTATTCAATACGGGCCAAGTCGTGAAAGCACGTATCCGCTCAGACAGTCGTTCAATGGATTAAGACTGAGTTCGATATCCAACAGACGCCCGACGTCCGATTGTTTAGTATCAATTCATTAACCCATCCATTCAAGGAGCAAGAGCATGCTAGGTACCATTCTTCTTATCGTTCTGATCCTCATGCTCATCGGCACAATTCCAACCTGGCCTCACAGCAGCGGCTGGGGTTATGGACCCAGTGGCGGACTGGGCCTGATCATCATCATCGTGCTGATTTTGTTGCTGACAGGTCGTCTCTAATTAAAAACAGCATGTCGATTCACAGGACCCCTTGACGCTAAAAATTTCCGCAAGCTTGCATCAGCGTCTTGCGCAGCCAGCTCAGGCAAGGGTCTTTCTCGAAACGCATGCTCCAGTGCAATGAGACAGTGAAGTCTTGCAGGGGCAGGTCGGGTTCCAGCATTTCCAGCTCGCCTGCTGCCGCAAAGCCCATTGCAAAGTTGCGGGGCATCAGCACGGCCAGATCGCTGCGGCGCACAATTTCGGGCAGCGACAGGAAGTGACTCACCGTCAAGCGCAGGCGGTGTTGCCAGTGCATGCGTTCCAAAATTTTCAGGGTATCGGCGTGGGTTCGCACGGCTGCGAATTCCAGCTCGGACAAGTGTTCCAGCGATGCGCCTTGTTGAGCCCATTGCCGGGCGACAGGATGGCCTTTACGCAGCAGCACCACATACCGGTCGTGGAGCAAAGCCTGTTGTTGGGTGTCGCTGACTTCGGGCAAAAAACCGATGGCCAGATCCAGCAAGCCACTGTCGAGGGCCGCACTGATTTTGTCGTGGGGCATGGAAAGAGCTTCCAGGCGCATGCCGGGGGCCTTGTGCTGCAAGGTGAGGATCAAGTCGGGCAAAAAGCGGGCTTCCCCGATGTCGCTCAAGTGGATGCGCACGCGGCGCTGGGAGCGTAAAGGGTCAAACACTTCAGAGGCATTGAGCGCTTCTTCGAGCGTGGCCAGGGCGCTTTGCACGGCCTTGGCCAAACGGTCAGCCCGAGGGGTGGGGCGCACGCCCGATCCGCTGCGCTCAAACAGCGCATCGCCCATGGCCAGGCGCAAGCGGGCCAGGCCTTGGCTGGCGGTCGGCTGTGACAGCCCGAGTTGCTTGGCCGCCAAACTGACGCTGCGTGTGCGCCACACTGCGTCAAACAGGCGCAACAGGTTCAAATCCAGGTCGTTGATATTCATTTAATGCATTTTTGATATGTCATTTATTTTATGGGTGAATAGTTAAGATGGCGCTCGGCAGGGCGTGTGCCAGGCCAACACTGCAAGGAGCGTGTCTTGGAAGTTTCATTTCACGAAGAAATCAAAGCCCTGCGCATGGGCGAAGGCGAGGTCTTTCACGGCGAGGGCATTTTGGCCATCACCAAAGGCTTGTTGCAGTCGGGCGTGTCTTATGTAGGCGGCTATCAGGGCGCGCCGGTCTCGCACTTGCTCGATGTGATGGTGCAGGCCAAACCCTATATGGACGAGTTGGGCGTTCACGTCGAGGCCTGCTCGAATGAAGCCTCGGCTGCCGCCATGCTGGGCGCATCGATCCATTACCCGATCCGTGGCGCGGTGACCTGGAAGTCGATTGTCGGCACCAACGTCGCCGCTGACGCGCTGTCCAATTTGGCTTCACCGGGCGTCACAGGGGGCGTGCTGATTGTGGTGGGCGAGGACTATGGCGAAGGCGCCAGCGTGATTCAGGAGCGCACCCATGCTTATGCGCTCAAATCGGCCATGTGCCTGCTGGACCCGCGTCCTGAACTGGGCCAGATGGTCAACATGGTGGAACAGGGTTTTCAGCTCAGCGAAGCCAGCAACATGCCGGTCATCATGGAACTGCGCATCCGGGCTTGTCATGTGCGCGGCAGTTTTGAGGCACGCGACAACCAGGCCCCCCGCATTTCCAAGCGGCATTTGCTGGAAAACCCCGCAGGCTTTGACTACATGCGCCTGGCCCACCCGCCGGTGACCTTTGTGCACGAAAAGCGCAAGATCGAAGAGCGCATTCCGGCGGCCCGGCGCTTCATTGCCGAACACCAGCTCAATGAACACTTTGAAGGCCGTGCCCACCCCGACCTCGGCTTGATTGTTCAAGGCGGCCTCTACAACACGCTGATTCGGGCCTTGCAGCAGTTTGACTTGGCCGATGCCTTTGGTGCCTGTGGCTTGTCGATCCTGGTCCTGAACGTGACCTACCCCCTGGTGCCGGACGAACTCACCCGCTTTTGTGGGGGCAAGACCGCCGTGCTGCTGCTCGAAGAGGGCCAGCCCGAATACATCGAGCAAGAACTGGCCTTGACCTTGCGCCGTCAAGACCTGCAGACCCCTTTGCATGGCAAAGACATGCTGCCCTCGGGTGGGGAATACACCGCCGAAGTCATGGCCCAAGGCTTGCTCAAATTTTTGCAAAAACGCCGACCCGAACTGATCCCGGCCAACACACCCCAGTGGCTGCAAGAGAACGTGGCGCGCCGCCAGCAAGTGCAAAAAGAGCTGGGCACCGGCTTGCCCACGCGCCCGCCCGGCATGTGCATCGGTTGCCCGGAGCGCCCGGTGTTTTCGGCCCTCAAACTGGCCCAGCAAGAGGTGGGGCCTCTGCACATCACGGGCGACATCGGCTGCCATGCGCTGGCCACTTTCGAGCCGTTTTCTGTGGGGCATTCCATCCTGGGTTATGGCATGAGCCTGGCCAGTCGCGCAGGTGTGTCGCCGCTCATGAAGCGGCGCGTGCTGTCCGTCATGGGTGATGGCGGCTTTTGGCACAACGGCCTGTTGACCGGTGTGCAAAGCGCGCTGTTCAACGGCGACGATGCGGTGCTCTTGATTTTCAAGAACGGCTACACCTCGGCCACCGGCACGCAAGACATCATCAACACCCCGACCGAAAACGCCAAAGAGGCTGCAGGCGACAAACGCCAGAGCCTGGTGCACACCAACCAGACCATTGAGTCGACCCTCAAAGGCCTGGGTGTGCAGTGGCTGCGCACCGTGCACACCTATGAAGTGAGCCAGATGCAAGCCACGCTGACAGAGGCTTTCACCACCGGGTTTCAGGGCCTCAAAGTCATCGTGGCTGAAGGTGAATGTCAGCTTGAGAGGCAGCGCCGCATCAAGCCCTGGTTGGCGTCCTTGCTGTCTCAAGGCGAGCGGGTCGAACGCGTCAAGTACGGCGTGGACGAAGATGTGTGCAATGGCGACCATGCCTGCATCCGCTTGTCGGGCTGCCCAACGCTCACGCTCAAGGACAACCCCGACCCCCTCAAGGTGGACCCGGTGGCCACGGTGATTGACGGCTGTGTGGGCTGCGGCCTGTGTGGTGAAAACGCCCACGCGGCCACCTTGTGCCCCTCTTTTTATCGGGCCGAAGTGGTGCAAAACCCCAAATGGCAAGAGCGCTTGTGGCACAGCCTGCAAAGCAGCGTGGTGCGCCTGTTGCAACCGGCCTGATCGCTTCAATTCCAGACCCGAGACAAAACATGACACAAGCGATTTCCATTTTGCTGTGCGCCCTGGGCGGCGAGGGCGGGGGCGTGCTGGCCGACTGGCTGGTTGACGTTGCACGCCACGCCGACTACCCGGCTCAGGCCACCTCCATTCCGGGGGTGGCGCAGCGCACGGGCGCCACCACTTACTACATCGAGGTGTTTCCCCAAAAACGCAGCAGCTTGGGCGGCAAACAACCCGTGCTGGGTCTGAACCCCTTGCCGGGCCGACTCGATGCCCTGGTGTCTTCTGAGTTGCTGGAAACCGCCCGACAAATCAGCCATGGATTGACCTCGGCAGCCCATACCCAGGTGATCACATCTTCGGCCCGTATCCTGACCACGCTTGAAAAAATGAGCATGGGCGATGGCCGCAAGGACGAGGCCAGCTTGCGTGCTCTGGTGGCGCAACACAGCCAACACCACCACATTCTGGACATGGCCCGCATCACTCAGGAGGCCGGGACCGTGGTCAGTGCCGTCATGCTCGGCTGCATTGCCGCCAGTGGTTTGCTGCCTTTTGACAGGGCAGATTACGAAACGGTCATGGGCCACCAGGGCAAGTCGGCCCAGGCCAGTTTGCGCGGCTTTGCCATGGCTTATGAGGCCATACAGGCGCAGCGTCAGCAGCATGAATTTATCGAGGCGGTGATGGCCCCGACCAGCCCAGATCAGGCGTGCGTTGTGCCTGATGCCGTGGTGCAGGATTTTCCCGAGGCTTTGCACCGCATGGTCTCACTGGGCCATGCCCGTGTTCTGGAATACCAGGGCGCCGCGTATGCGCGCCTGTATCTGACGCGTTTGCAGCAGGTCTTTGGAGCGGAACAATCGGCCCCAGGGTCAGCAAGCGTCGACAAGGCTTGGCCGGTGACCGAAGAAAGCGCACGCTGGCTGGCCCTTTGGATGGCTTTTGATGACGTGGTGCGTGTGGCAGACCTCAAAAGCCGCAGCACACGCCTGCAAAGGGTGCGCGGCGAGGTCAAGGCCCGGGAACTTGATCTGCTGAAAATCTATGACCACTTCAAACCCGGTGTGCCCGAACTCGCCGGTTTGTTGCCAAAGGCCCTGGCCGAGCGATTGATTCGCTGGGATCGCGCACGCACGGCCAAAGGCCTGACGCCTTGGGCCATGCCCCTGAAAATCGGCACCCATTCGATCACCGGCATGCTGGCGCTGCGTTTCATGGCCAGCCTCAAAGCCTTGCGCCCCTTGGGCAGCCGCTACCAGGCCGAGCAGCAGAGCATCATGCAATGGGTGACCACTGTGCAGCACTGCACCCAACGAGACCATTTGCTGGGCCTGGAAGTGGCGCGTTGCGGACAGCTGATCAAAGGCTATGGCAGCACCAACGAACGTGGCAAAGACAATTTGATGCACATCATCACGCATGTGACCGCACCGCGTGATGACCAGACCCCCGCGCAGCAAGCACAAAGCGTGTCCCGCATTCGTCAAGCGGCCTTGCAAGACGAGGCCGGCAAAACTTTGGACCTGGCGCTGGTGCAAAACGGCGCGCCCGCCAGGCCCGTGCTGGCACAACCCATTCGATGGATGAAAAACCCGCGAACACCCGCCTGAAAAACATGCGCCATGTCAGGAACAACCCCACTACAGCGGCTGCTGGAAAGGGTCTACGATGAATCAGGAACGGCGCAACTTTTTGACAACAACCCCCGGAGACAAACCATGAACTTTCAAAGCACTTCTTTCAAGCTCGGCCTGAGCGTCAGCTTGCTGGCCATGAGCCTGGGCACAGCCGCGCAAGCGCAAGACAAAAACGTGATGCTCAAGCTCTCCAGCTGGGTGCCCGCGCAGCATGCGCTCAACCCCGCCTTGCAAGCCTGGGGCGAGAGCCTGAAGAAGGCCTCTGGCGGCACACTCAGCGCCACCCTTTTTCCGTCTGAGCAGCTGGGCAAAGCCTTTGACCATTACGACATGGCCCGCGACGGCATTGCAGATTTTTCGTATGTGAACCCCGGCTACCAGCCAGGACGTTTCCCTGTTTTTGCAGCCACTTCGCTGCCCTTCATGATCAACAACGCCAAAGCCGGTTCGGCCGCGGTGGACGCCTGGTACCGCAACTACGCGGCCAAGGAAATGAAAGAAGTGCATTACTGCTTTGCTTTCGTGCACGATCCAGGCGCCATCCACTCACGCAAGAAAATCGTCTTGCCCACCGACATCAAGGGCATGAAGGTTCGTCCCGCCACAGCCACTGTGGGCCAGGTCATCACCATGTTGGGCGGCACCAACGTGCAGGCTTCGGCACCCGAGTCGCGCGACATGCTTGAGCGTGGCGTGGCCGATGCGATCACCTTCCCATGGGGATCTTTGACCTTGTTTGGCATCGACAAAGTGGTCAAGTACCACATGGATGTGCCGTTCTATGTGACCCCGTTTGTCTGGGTCATGAACAAGGACAAATACACCGCCTTGTCGGCCACACAGAAAGCCGCTGTGGACAGCCATTGCACCAGCGAATGGGCTGAAAAAGTCGGCAGCGCCTGGGCAGACTTTGAAATCGCAGGCCACACCAAACTGGCGGCCGACACCAATCGCGAGGTCTACAAGCTCACACCTGACCAGATCAAGGCCTGGAAAGACGCTGTGGCACCGGCTGAAAGGCAATGGGCTGAAGACGTGAAAAAGCGTGGCGAAGACCCAGCAGCCGTGATGAACGCGCTGCGCCAGTCGCTGGCCAAGTACAAATCAGCGATGTAAGGACGCGGCATGCAGACCACGACCGCGGTCAAGAAGAATGTCTTCGACCGCATCATCGATTCCATCGAGTGGATGGCCGCCATGTTCGTCGGACTGGTGGCGGCCAACATCTTCATTTCGGTGTTGTTGCGCAAATTTTTCAGCACCTCGATTCCGGACGCCTACGACTTCGGTCGTTTGATGCTGGGCATCCTGATCTTTTGGGGCATTGCAGCCACCAGCTACCGGGGCAGCCACATCACTGTGGACCTGATCTGGAGCTTGTCGAATGCACGCCTCAAACGCTTCATCGATGTCTTTGCGACTTTGGTGCTGCTGTTTGTTGTCACCGTTCAAACCATCATGCTGTTTGACAAGGTGCGCGGCACCTACAACGACAACGTGCTCACCTACGACCTGAACCTGCCCACCTGGCCCTTTTTTGCCGTCGCGTGGATGGGGGACGTGTGCGCCGTGTTGTTGATTGCCATACGAACCTGGCGCTTGATCTTCCAGCCTGACTCGCTGGAAGAACACCCTGAACTTAAAGACGTGGAGTAAGGCATGGATCTGAGTCCTGATGCCGTAGCCATCATTGGCTTTCTGGTGCTGTTTGGCCTGATGCTGCTGCGTGTGCCTGTGGGCATGGCGATGGGTCTGGTGGGGGTGAGCGGTTATGCCTACATCGCGGGGCCTGGCCCCGCGCTCAAGCTGATTGGGCAGTCGTCCATGCGCACGGTAACCGACTACACCTTCGGGGTGATTCCCATGTTCATGCTGATGGGCGCTTTTGTGTCTGTCTCGGGCGTGAGCAAGGAGTTGTTTCGCGCAGCCAATGCCTTCATCGGCCACATGCGCGGCGGCCTGGGTGTGGCCACGGTGCTCGCTTGCGGTGGCTTTGCGGCCATTTGCGGCTCGTCAGTGGCTACGGCGGCCACCTTCTCGTCGGTGGCTTACCCCGAGATGCGCCGCTTTGGTTATCCACAGTCGTTCTCGACCGGCGTGATTGCCGCGGGTGGCACCTTGGGTGCCATGCTCCCGCCATCGACCGTGCTGGCCGTTTATGCGATCTTGACGCAACAAGACATTGGCAAGCTCTTTATGGCAGGTATTGTTCCAGGCCTGCTGGCGATGCTGCTGTACGTGATCACCATCATGATCATCGTGCGCGTCAAACCAGACTTGTTGCCACGCGGCGAACAAAAGTCCTGGGGTGAACGCTTCAATGGTCTCAAGGATGTCTGGGCGCCTCTGGTGCTCTTCATGTTCGTGATCGGTGGCTTGTACGGCGGTTTCTTCACACCCACCGAGGCCGGTGGTGTGGGGGCCAGCGGGGCCTTCTTGCTGGGGGTTTTACGTGGAAAACTCGACCGTGCGGGCATCCGCGAAGCCTTGCTGTCGGCCACCCGCACATCGGCAGCGGTGTTCACGGTTCTGATTGGCGCCTTGCTGTTTGGTTACTTTTTGACCATCACGCAAGTTCCACAAAAGCTGACCGAAATGCTGACCGGCCTGGGTGTGGGGCGCTACGGCGTGCTGGCGCTCATCATGGTGATGTATCTGGTGCTCGGCTGCCTGATGGACGCCATGGCCATGATCATCTTGACGGTGCCCATCATCTTCCCGGTGATCGTGCAGCTGGGCTTTGACCCGATCTGGTTTGGCGTCATCATCGTGATGACGGTCGAGTTGGGGCTGATTCACCCGCCGGTGGGGATGAACGTGTTCGTCATCAAGAGCGTGGTCAAGGACGTGAGTTTCACGACCATCTTCAAAGGGGTGATTCCCTTTGTTGTGACTGACCTGTTCCGTCTGGTGATCCTGATCAGCTTCCCCGCCATTGCGTTGTGGCTGCCGTCCAAGATGGGGTGATCGAACACACGCCGCCACTCTGCGAGTACCGACCTACGGGATGAGGCGTTCATGTCCGACCTACGGGGTACAGGTTCCTTGCATGTCGGTGGTCGAAGACCCCGGCATTGCTCGTTTTCGAGTTGATCCTCGATGCGAGCGGCCATTGAGCTTGATCGTGCCAACGTCGGACTCTGCGAGTGCCGACCTACGAGGGGCCGAGTTCTTGCAGGTCGGTGGTCGAAGACCCCGGCATTGCTCGTTTTCGAGTTGATCCTGATGCGAGCGGCCATTGAGCTTGATCGTGCCAACGTCGGACTCTGCGAGTGCCGACCTACGAGGGGCCGAGTTCTTGCATGTCGGCGGTCGAAGACCCCGGCATTGCTCGTTTTCGAGTTGATCCTCGATGCGAGCGGCCATTGAGTTTGATTGCGCCATCGTCGGACTCTGCGAGTGCCGACCTACGAGGGGCTGAGTTCTTGTAGGTCGGTGGTCGAAGACTCCGACAAAGGCCCGCAGAGCAGTGAATTCTGTGGGAGTGGCCGGGGGGCAGTCCACCCCACCTTAAAACAGGTAGCTCAACGCACCCATGAGGCGCCAGTTGTTGGGCGTTGACTCGATGTTGTATTTCGTCCAGCCCGAGTAGCCGCCCAGGCCTTTGGCCAAAGTCAGGCTGTACGAAACCTTCTGAAAATTCCCGCTCAATTGCGCACCCAGCGCTTGCAAGGTGTAGCTTTTGAGGGGCTCTGTGCCTACCGCCGGATTCTTCAGCTTGACAAGGCCCGCATCGTAGAACCCGCCAACCACCATGCCGTTGCGCAGGCGCTGGTTCAGCTCCAAAGAGGCCACCGCGCCGTCGTCGCCCGTGCCGTCCACCGAGGTGTACGCGCGCACGCCACCGATACCCCCCAAGGACATCTGGTTGTAAGAATCCAGGCGTGCCGAAGAAAGCTGCCCCTTGAATTTGAACAACGAGAACAGGCTGCCTTCCGGGTTCCAGGATTTTTGATCCTTCAAGTTCAACTCGATCTTGGCATAAGGCCCGGTCTGCATCTGCAGCTGGTTGAACAGGTAGTTGTAGTCCCCCACGGTGTAAATGAACTCCGCCCGGCTGGCATCACGCGTGAGCTTTTCGTTGTCAGCGGTGATGCGCAAGCGAAATTGGTTGTCATGCACGCGCGAAGTCTGCTGACCCGTGCTCTCCAGAATGCTGTGGCCATGGCGGACTGCGATTTCCACATGTTGCTTGAACACAAAATCGCGGAAACCACTGTGGATGCGTGTGATGCCCGCACCCACCTCGCCGCTGTAGCCCAGACTGGTCGCTTGCCCGCCCAGAATGTTGCGACTGTTCGAGCCCGCCCCCCAGACACGCCAATGGGATTGGGATTCTTCCAGTGCCGAATCGTATTCGGCACGTCCGTATTGGATGCCTTGTGACTTTTGAGCCACCAGGCTCAAGAAGGCCTTGGGCTCATGACCTCCCACCACCAAAGAGCCCATGACCTGGGGCACACCATACTGTTTGAGGCCGTAGCTGTTGAGCTGCACCACTGAATCCAGCACCTTGCCAAGACGGGTGGGGGCTTCTGTGATGCTCACCACCAAATCAATCAATTCAGGGCCGACAGCGCGGATGGTGGCATCCAGCTCAATGGGCAAGTCGTAGCTGGCCGAATCGAGCCGCTGGTCCAGACCCAGGGTGTCCACAGGCATGTTGGCTTTGAAGTCCTGCTCAAAACGCTGGGTGATCAAGGCACCATAGCGTTGGAGCAAGGCCGCATTGTTGGCCATCACGCGAACGGCATTGATTTTGGGGCGGAAGATCTTGACCACCAAGGTGCTGCCAGCGTCGGTCTTTTTGACTTCGGTCTGCGCGTAAGACAAAAAACCCAAGCGGCGAGACTCGTCAAACAGCCAGCCATTGAAGTTTTGCATTTCTTCAGAAGACACCCGCTTGCCCAAAGACTTGGCCCAGTACTTCTGAATTTCGTCTTGCAGGACCGGGCTTTGAATTTCGAGGCCCGACAAACGATCAATTGACTCTGCCGTGTCCAGGCCGAGCACATCGATATTGGCCAAGGGCTTGGCCTTGGCTTTAGGCAATTGCTGAATGGACTGCTCAATGCTTTGCTGCACGTTGCCCATTGGCGGCGGCGGGGTTTGTGCCCAGGCCGTGCACAAGGCCACTTGAAGTGCGGTGAGCAGGGTGATGTGTTTGAACATGTTTTGACTCATGGCTGATTCACTGATTTATTTGGAATTGGTGGGTTGGCAAAACTCGACAGAACTTATCGATGTGACCTGGCACAGGCAAGCATCCATGTTGGCGACGGAGCATGTCATGGACGTGGTGGTGTAGGGGGCAGGCAGACTCACGCCGGAAGTGGCCGAACCTGTTTGCGAGGAGGTGGTGGTGTAGCCCAAATAAGACACATGGCTGGCCATAGCACTGGCCGAGTTGGACGGGTTGACGGGGTTGGCTGAATTGGCCAAGCTGGCGGTGGTGGCAGAGAGCACCGGGGCCGATGAGGGCGCGGGCGTGATGGCCAGCTGATTGTTGTTCACCACCACTGCGTAGTTGTTCACATCGTTGCCAAGGGCATTGAGGCGGGAGGTGTAGGTGCCGATGTCCAGACCAGTGGCCAGGCCATTGAGCTGAATGTCATCGCCCGTGATGAAGCCTTGCGTGGTGGCCGGTTGTTGCCATTGGAGCAAGCCATTGAACATCACCTCGGTGGCCGTGCCGTTGACGGTTGCCGGTTTGGGGGTGATCTTGGCCAGGCCGGTCAAGGTGGTGCTGTCGAGCACATAGTTGGCCGCATCGTCACCGCTGATGCTCAAGCCGCGCACGGTGACCATTTTGTTGATCACTTGACCAGAGGCATCGCGGGTCACGTTCTTGTTGTCAAACACAACGCTGGTGTTGGCGAAATTGACCTTGTCAGCGCCGACGATTTCTGCACTGCGCATTTGGCTGAGCGATGCCAGGTTGTTGCTGTCATAGACCTTGTCCAGGGCATCCACCTTGACCACCAGTGTCTTAGGGGTGACCACATACCTGTCAGCGGTGCAGCAGGCGGTGAACCCACCAAAACTGTAGTTGTCCGCGTCTGCACCGGTGAGCGTTCCCACCACAGTTTGAATGTAGTTGCCCACCTTCAGCGTGTTGCTGGAGCTGTAGCCGGGGGCGACCAAGGTGGCAGTGGCAGGGGTGACCACATCGTTGGTCAAAACATTGCCAAAGCTCACGGCGCCTGTGACGATGGGGCTGCCATAAGTGGTGGAGGCGCCTGCAATGGCAGCGCCTGTCAGCGCCAGTTTGTTCACGGTGTAGTTGGCACTGCTGGTGGTTAGTCCCTCAAAGCTGTAGTTGTCTGCGTCTGCGCCAGTCAGCATGCCGGTCACGGACTGCGCGTAGCTGCCTGCTTTGAGGTTGCCGCTGGTGCTGTAGTTGGCTGAGCCAGCAGGCGCGATGGGCAAAGACCGGCTGCGCAGCAGTGAGGCCACGCTTGGGAAAACCAGGGTGGCCTCAGCGGGGGTGATGACATCCCCGCTGATCACATTGGTGAAGCTGACCGCGCCGGTGCTGATGGGTGTGCCGTAGGTGGTGGTGACATCCGCAATTGCAGCATCTTTCAGGGCCAACTTGTTGACCACGTAATTCGTCCCGGTGGTAGTCATGCCGTTGAAGCTGTAATTGTCAGCGTCGGTGCCGGTTAAGGCGCCCGTCACGCTTTGGGCGTAGCTGCCAGCTTTGAGGTTGTTGCTGCTGCTGTAGCTGGGCGTGACCAGTGTGGCGGTGGCCGGTGTCACCACATCTGTACCGATCACGTTGCCAAATGTCACCCCGCCAGTGGCGGCAGAGGTGCCATATGTCGTGCCGACATCGGCAATGGCGGCGCCCGTCAAAGCCAGCTTGCTGACCACATAGTTGCTACTGCTGGTGGTCATGCCACCAAAGCTGTAGTTGTCAGCATCGGTGCCGGTCAGGGCGCCAGTCACGCTTTGGGCGTAGCTGCCAGCTTTGAGCTGGTTGCTGCTGCTGTAGCCGGGCGTGACCAGTGTGGCGGTGGCCGGTGTCACCACATCTGTGCCGATCACGTTGCCAAAGCTCACCGCGCCAGTGGCGGCAGAGGTGCCATATGTCGTGCCGACATCGGCAATGGCGGCGCCTGTCAATGCCAGCTTGCTGACCACATAGTTGTTGCTGCTGGTAGTCATGCCCCCAAAGCTGTAGTTGTCAGCATCGGTGCCGGTCAAGGTGCCAGTCACGCTTTGGGCGTAGCTGCCTGCTTTGAGCTTGTTGCTGGAACTGAAGGCAGGATTGACCAGCGTGGCCGTGTCGGCATAGACCTGATCGGCGCCCAGCACATTGCCAAAGCTGACCGCACCCGTGGGGGTGGTGGTGCCGTAGACCGTGGCCGCATCGGCAATGGCTGCACCCGTCAGGGCCAGTTTCTTGACCACATAGTTGGGCGTCGATGTGGTCATGCCGCTGAAGCTGTAGTTGTCAGCGTCGGTGCCGGTCAAGGTGCCGATCACGTTTTGGGCATAGCTGCCCGCCTTCAGGTTGCCGCTGGAACTTGTCGCAGCGTCGACTAAGGTGACCGCAGCAGGCGTGACGACATCGCTGCCCAGTACATTGTCGAAGGTGACCGCGCCATTGGCGGCATAGGTGCCGTACGTCGTTGAGACATTGGCAATGGCCGCGCCAGTCAATTCACGCTTTTTGACCACGTAGTTGTTGGAGGTCGTGGTCATTCCGCCAAAGCTGTAGTTGTCGCCATCGGCGCCGCTCAAGTTGCCGATCACGTTCTGGGCGTAGTTGCCCGCTTTGAGGTTGCCACTGGAACTCTGCGCGGCAGCCACCAAGATAGAGCCTGCGGGGGTCACCACGTCACCGGCAATCACATTGCGGAAAGTCACCGCGCCATTGGCGGCGATGGTGCCGTAGGTGGTGGTCACGTCCGCAATCGCAGCGCCGGTCAAGGCCAGCTTGTTGACCGTGTAATTGTTACTGGTGGTCGTCAGGCCGGTGAAGCTGTAGTTGTCTGCATCTGTGCCGGTCAAACTGCCGGTCACGTTTTGCGCATAGCTGCCCGCCTTCAAGTTGTTGCTGGTGCTGTAGCCGGGCGTGACCAGTGTGGCGGTGGCGGGTGTGACAACATCGCTGTCGATCACGTTGGTGAAGGTAACAGCGCCGGTGTTGGCGGTTGTGCCATAGGTCGTGGTTACATCGGCGATGGCAGCTCCGTTCAGTGCTAGCTTGTTGACCACATAGTTCTTGTCGGTGGTCGTGATGCCTGCAAAGCTGTAGTTGCTGGCATCGTCGCCGCTGATGGCGGTGGCAGTCTGGTTATAGCTGCCTGCTTTGAGGTTACCGCTGGTGCTGATGTTGGCGCTGCTGTTTGCGTCGACGATGGATGCGACAGACGTGACTTTGTCTTTGCTGCCGACTGCGCCTTGCACGTTCGTGAAACTCACAGCACCTGCATCGGCTGCAGTGGCGTAAGTGGTGGTGACGCCAGCAATCGCTGCACCGGTCAAAGCCAGCTTGTTGACCACGTAGTTATTGTCGGTGGTCGTGATGCCCGCAAAGCTGTAGTTGGCGGCATCGTCGCCGCTGATGGCGGTGGCAGTCTGGTTATAGCTGCCTGCTTTGAGGTTACCGCTGGTGCTGATATTGGCGGCATTGCTGGCATCTACGATGGATGCGACAGAAGTTACTTTGTCTTTACTGCCGACTGCGCCTTGCACGTTCGTGAAACTCACAGCACCTGCATCAGCCGCTGTGGCGTAAGTGGTGGTGACGCCTGCAATCGCAGCGCCGGTCAAAGCCAGCTTGTTGACCACGTAGTTATTGTCAGTGGTCGTGATGCCCGCAAAGCTGTAGTTGGCGGCATCGTCGCCGCTGATGACTGTAGCGGTTTGGTTGTAGCTGCCTGCTTTGAGGTTACCGCTGGTGCTGATGTTGGCGCTGCTGTTTGCGTCGACGATGGATGCGACAGACGTGACTTTGTCTTTGCTGCCGACCGCGCCTTGCACGTTCGTGAAACTCACAGCACCTGCATCAGCCGCTGTGGCGTAAGTGGTGGTGACGCCTGCAATCGCAGCGCCGGTCAAAGCCAGCTTGTTGACCACGTAGTTATTGTCAGTGGTCGTGATGCCCGCAAAGCTGTAGTTGGCGGCATCGTCGCCGCTGATGACTGTAGCGGTTTGGTTGTAGCTGCCTGCTTTGAGGTTACCGCTGGTGCTGATGTTGGCGCTGCTGTTTGCGTCGACGATGGATGCGACAGACGTGACTTTGTCTTTGCTGCCGACTGCGCCTTGCACGTTCGTGAAACTCACAGCACCCGCATCAGCCGCTGTGGCGTAAGTGGTTGTGACGCCTGCAATGGCTGCACCGGTCAAAGCCAGCTTCTCGACCACATAGTTGGTCGACGCTGTCGTGAAGTTGGGCAGGCTGTAGTTGCCGGCTTGGCTGCCGGTCAAGGTGCTGTCGGTGGTTTGGAAGTAACTGCCCGCCTTGAGCTGGCCGCTGCTGCTGTTTTGGGCGCTGACCAAGCTGGCCGATGCGTTGACCACATCGCCTGTTTCCAGGCCCGTCAACGTCACGGCACCGGTGTTGGCCGGTGAGCCATAGGTGGTTTGCACGGCGGAGATGTCGGTGGCCGCCAGGGTTTTTGGCGTGATGGTGCTGTTGCTGTTGCCCAGACGCGTTACGGTGTAGTTGCCGCCGCTGTTGCCGTCGTTCAGGGTCACGCTGTCGAGCGTGACGGTCTTGTTGCTCAAGACCGTGCCGCTGGTATCGCGCGAGACATTCTTGTCGGTGTAGCTGATGGTGGCACCGCTCACGGTGTCGCCCGCGATCAACTGACCCGTGAGTGCGTCCAGATCCGCTGTCGTGGTGGTGTAAGTTGTATTGCCGTTGTACGTCTTGCTCACGCTGGCCGCAGTCAGCGTCACATCCTTGGGTGTGATGCTGCCGGTGCCGGTGACCGTGCTCACCTGGATGGCGTAGTTGCTGGCATCGGTGCCACTCAGACCCAGGCCGGTGAAGGAGTAGGTGCGACTGCCTGCATTTTTGCTGTCGAAGCTGCCGCCCGTGCTGCTGGCGCTCACCACGTCGGCCGTCATGACCCCGGAGGTGTTCAGCGTTCGGCCAAGCAGTGATGTGCTGCCGTCATAGACCTTGGAGACATCCACAGCGCTCAGTGTCAATACCTTGGGGTCAATCGTCAGCACACCGCCATTGACCACGCGGTCAACGAAGTTCGGGTTGCTGCTGGGGGCAATGGTGATGGCTGAGCTGTTGTAGGTGTAGTTGCCCACATTGACAAAGCCACCGGTGGACAGCTTGCCCGTGCTGTCAATCAAGGTCGAGAAAGTGACCGAGGTGCCAGTGTTGTCGGTGGCCTGCCAATTGCCATTGCCCAAAGCGGTCATGTTCAGATTGACCAGACTGCCGACGCTGCAATCGCTGCTCAAGCAGTACTGGGCCGTGACCGCGTCTGCGCTGGCACCGGCCGTGGTGCCGGTCAAGCTGCCATAGGTATAGGTTTTGCCGCCAATGCCAATCAGCAGTTTGTCTGCAGGCACCACCGTGAGCTGACCCTTGGTCACGCTGACGGTGTAATTGCCATTGTTGGCTGTGGGGGCCGCGCTCAGGTCATACACATTGGCATAAACGCCAGCCACCGGATAGGTCGCGCCTGAGTAGGTGCGTGTGGGGCTGCCAGTCAAGGCGGTTGCGGCCGTGTCGCCGTTCACAAATCCGGTGTAACTCAGACCCTTGTCGGCCGCCAGGTTGCCATCTTGCGTCACAAAGGCCGTGGTGTCGTTGACCTTGACCGACAACAGTGCGGGGGTGATCTTGCCCACCAGACCGGTGGCCGAAGTGGGCAACTGGTAGTTGCTCAGCAAAGTGCCCGAAGCGGCTGTGAAGTCGCCAGTAGCCAGGGTGACCGAGACCGTGCCTGTGCCACTGTTGTCCGATACATTTTTGCTGGCATAGCTGCCGTTGACCTGCGTGACGCTGGCGCCTTCGCTGCCCACCCAGCCGGTCAGTGCAAAGTGGCTGTTGTTCAGGTTGGTGGCGGTGGTGGTGCCGTCGTAGGTTTTTTCCACAGTGCCGGTCAAGGCCGCTTGCAAGCTGGCTTTGGTGATGTTGGCCGTGGTGCTCGCAGCGCCAGTGGTGGTCAGTGCGTAGTTGGCCCAGTCGCCAGTGCCATTGGCTTTGGTCAGAGCGGTGACATCAGCGACATCGACTGCGATGCCGGTGGCGACGTTTTTGTCCGCAAAGACCCCCGTGCCGATGACGCTCAAGGTTTCGCCAGCGACG
Source organism: Limnohabitans sp. T6-5 (assembly GCF_003063315.1). Classification (GTDB taxonomy): domain Bacteria; phylum Pseudomonadota; class Gammaproteobacteria; order Burkholderiales; family Burkholderiaceae_C; genus Limnohabitans_A. The sequence goes on along the minus strand of NZ_NERV01000001.1, from coordinate 109,165 downwards.
GTGCCGCTGACCACGCCCGATGAAATGCTGGCCGTGGTGTTGCCGTCATAAGTCTTGTGGGCGGCCACGACGCTGTCCAGCGTCACCGACTTGGGCGTGATGTGGGCGGTGGTGCTCATGCTGCCCGAGGTGCTCAGGCTGTAGTTGTTCCAGTCACCCGAGCCATTGGTCTGGGTGAGGGCGGTCACGTCAGAGACCGTCACGGTCTTGTCGTTGGCCACGTTCTTGTCAGAGAAACTGCCCGTGCCACTGACGGCCAGGGATTCCCCAGCGATGGTGCCGCTGATGGCACCAGACAGGATCGTGGCGGTGGCGCTGCCGTCATAGGTTTTGCTGGCAGCGGTGATGTTGTCCAGGATGACAGATTTCTTGTGAATGTCTGCCAGGGTGCTGGGCTGGTCGGTCACGGTGTAGTTGCCGAGGTCTGCGCCGCCGAGCGTGTTGCTCAAATTGACGGTTTTACCGGCCGCTGCGTTCTTGTCGCTGAAGGTGCCGGTGCTGTTCACGGTCAGGTCATCACCTGTCACTTTGTCATTGAAGATCGCGCCGGCGGTCGAAACCGTCGCCGCAGTGTTGCCGTCATAGGTCTTGTTGGCAGCGGTGATGCCGGAGAGGCTGATGGCCTTCTTGGTGATGTCGGCCGTGGTGCTGGCCTGATCGGTCACCGTGTAGTTGGCCAGGTCTGCGCCACCCAGGGTGTTGACCAGGGCCACGGATTTGCCCACCGCGACATTCTTGTCGCTGAAGGTGCCGGTGCTGAGCACCGAGAGGTCATCTCCAGAGACTTTGTCATTGAAGACAGCGCTGGCAGTCGACACCGTGGCCGATGTGCTGCCGTCGTAGGTCTTGTTGCTGGCGGTGATGCCGCTCAGGCTGATGCTCTTCTTGCTGATGTCGGCCGTGGTGCTGACCTGATCGGTCACGCTGTAGTTGCCCAGATCGGTGCCACCCAAGGTGTTGACCAAGGTCACGGTCTTGCCGGTGGCGGCGGTCTTGTCGCTGAAGGTGCCGGTGCTGGCCACCGTGAGCACGTCGCCCGCAATTTGGTCATTGAACACAGCGTTGGCAGTGAAGACTGTCGCCGTCGTGTTGCCATCGTAGGTCTTGCTGGCGGCCGTGATGCCGGAGAGGCTGATGGTCTTTTTGGCGATGTCGGCCGTGGTGCTGGCCTGGTCGGTGATGGTGTAGTTGCCCAGATCATCACCGCCCAGGGTGTTGCTCAGGTTGACGGTCTTGCCTGTTGCCGCGTTCTTGTCGCTGAAGGTGCCGGTGCTGGTGACGCTCAGTTTGTCGCCTGCGATCTGGTCGTTGAAGACCGCATGGGTGGTGGAGACGGTGGCCGAGTTGTTGCCGTCGTAAGTCTTGTTGGCGGCGGTGATGCCGCTCAGGCTGATGGTCTTTTTGGTGATGTCGGCCGTGGTGCTGGCCTGATCGGTGATGGTGTAGTTACCCAGATCGGTGCCGCCCAGGGTGTTGACCAGTGTGACTGTCTTGCCATTGGCGGCCGTCTTGTCGCTGAAAGTGCCGGTGCTGCTCACGGTCAGCACATCACCAGTAATCTGGTCGTTGAACACAACACCCGTGGTGGAAACCGTTGCGCTCGTGTTGCCGTCGTAAGTCTTGTTGGCGGCGGTGATGCCGGAGAGGCTGATGGCCTTTTTGCTGATATCGGCCGTGGTGCTGAGCTGTTCGGTCACGCTGTAGTTGCCCAGATCAGCGCCACCCAAGGTGTTGACCAGTGTCACGGTCTTGCCGATGGCAGCCGTCTTGTCGCTGAAGGTGCCGGTGCTGGTCACCGAGAGGTCGTCGCCAGAGACTTTGTCATTGAAGACAGCGCTGGACGTGGACATCGTCGCCGTCGTGTTGCCGTCGTAGGTCTTGCTGGCGGCGGTGATGCCGGAGAGGCTAATGGCTTTCTTGCTGATGTCGGCCGTGGTGCTGGCCTGGTCGGTCACGGTGTAATTGGCGAGGTCATCACCGCTCAGGGTGTTGCTCAGGTTGACGGTCTTGCCCGTTGCCGCGTTCTTGTCGCTGAAGGTGCCGGTGCTGGTGACGCTCAGTTTGTCGCCTGCAACCTGGTCGTTGAACACGGCGCTGGCGGTGGAGACGGTGGCCGAGGTGTTGCCGTCGTAAGTCTTGTTGGCGGCGGTGATGCCGCTCAGACTGATGGCCTTTTTCGTGATGTCGGCCGTGGTGCTGGCCTGATCGGTCACGGTGTAGTTGGCGAGGTCTGTGCCGCCCAGGGTGTTGACCAAGTTTACGGTCTTGCCGTTGGCAGCTGTTTTGTCGCTGAAGGTGCCCGTGCTGGTGACGGTCAGTACATCACCAGTAATCTGGTCGTTGAACACAACACCCGTTGTGGAAACCGTTGCGCTCGTGTTGCCGTCGTAAGTCTTGTTGGCGGCGGTGATGCCGCTCAGGCCGATGGCCTTCTTGCTGATGTCGGCCGTGGTGCTGGCCTGATCGGTCACGGTGTAGTTGCCCAGATCAGCACCCCCCAGGGTGTTGCTCAGGTTGACGGTCTTTCCGGTGGCAGCCGTCTTGTCGCTGAAAGTGCCGGTGCTGGTTACCGAGAGGTCGTCACCAGAGACTTTGTTGTTGAAAAAGGCGCTGCCGGTGGACACGGTGGCGGCTGTTGTTCCGTCGTAGGTCTTGCTGGCGGCGGTGATGCCGGAGAGGCTGATGGTCCTCTTGGCGATGTCGGCCGTGGTGTTGACCTGGTCGGTCACGATGTAGTTGGCCAGGTCTGCGCCACCCAGGGTGTTGCTCAGGTTGACGGTCTTGCCCGTTGCCGCGTTCTTGTCACTGAAACTGCCGGAGCTGGTGACGCTCAGTTTGTCGCCTGCAATCTGGTCGTTGAACACGGCGCTGGCGGTGGAGACGGTGGCCGAGCTGCTGCCGTCGTAAGTCTTGTTCGCGGCGGTGATGCCGCTCAAGCTGATGGCCTTCTTGCTGATGTCGGCCGTGGTGCTGGTCTGATCGGTGATGCTGTAGTTGCCCAGATCAAGGCCACTCAAGGTGTTGGTCAGGTTGACCGTCTTGCCGCTGGCGGCTGTCTTGTCGCTGAAGCTGCCTGTGCTGAGCACCGAAAGGTCGTCGCCAGAGACTTTGTCATTGAAGACAGCGTTGGTGGTGGACACGGTGGCGGTCACCGTGCCGTCGTAAGTTTTGCTGGCGGCCGTGATGCCGGAGAGGCTGATGGCTTTTTTGCCGATATCGGCTGTGGTGCTGGCCTGGTCGGTCACGGTGTAGTTGCCCAAATCATCACCCGCCAAGGTGTTGACCAAGGCCACGGTTTTGCCCACCGCGACATTTTTGTCGCTGAAGGTGCCGGTGCTGGTGACGCTCAGTTTGTCGCCTGCGATCTGATCGTTGAACACAGCGCCAGTGGTGGATACTGTGGCCGAGGTGCTGCCGTCATAAGTCTTATTGCTGGCGGTGATGCCACTCAGGCTGATGGCCTTTTTGGCGATGTCGGCTGTTGTGCTGGCCTGATCGGTGACGGTGTAGTTGGTGAGGTCCGCACCCCCCAAGGTGTTGACCAGCGTCACGGTCTTGACCGTGGCGGCCGTTTTGTCGCTGAAGGTGCCGGAGCTGCTCACCGTGAGCACATCGCCCGCAATCTGGTCATTGAACACAGCGCTGGCCGTGGACACCGTGGCCGACGTGTTGCCGTCGTAAGTCTTGTTGGCGGCGGTGATGCCGGAGAGGCTGATGGCTTTCTTGCTGATGTCGGCCGTGGTGTTGGCCTGGTCGGTCACGGTGTAGTTGGCCAGGTCATCACCGCCCAGGGTGTTGCTCAGGTTGACGGTTTTGCCCGTGGCGGCTGTCTTGTCGCTGAAGGTGCCGGCGCTGGTGACGCTGAGTTTGTCGCCTGCGATCTGGTCGTTGAAGACCGCATTGGTGGTGGAGACGGTGGCCGAGGTGTTGCCGTCGTAAGTCTTGTTGGCGGCGGTGATGCCGGAGAGGCTGATGGTCTTTTTGGTGATGTCGGCCGTGGTGCTGGCTTGGTCGGTGACGGTGTAGTTGCCCAGATCGGTGCCGCCCAATGTGTTGACCAAAGTGACGGTCTTGCCGGTGGCGGCGGTCTTGTCGGCAAAGCTGCCGGTGCTGATCACCGAGAGGTCGTCGCCAGAGACTTTGTCATTGAAGACAGCGCTGGCGGTGGAGACGGTGGCCGATGTGCCGCCGTCATAGGTCTTGCTGGCGGCGGTGATGCCCGTCAGGGTGATGGCTTTGGGCGTGATGTCGGCCGTGGTGCTCAGTGCACCGGTGGTCGTCAAGCGGTAGTTGCTCCAGTCGCCCGTGCCATTGCTTTGGCTCAAGGTCGTGACATCGGACACCGTGACTGTCTTGCCTGCTGCGGCGTTCTTGTCGCTGAACGAACCCACGCCGCTGACCAGCAAAGTCTCGCTGCCCACACCGGTGGCAATGCTGCCTGCGGTGATGCTGGCGCTCGCGGTGCCGTCATACACCTTGTTGGCCGCGCTCAGGCTGCTCAGGCTCACATCTTTGCGGGTGATGTCCGCAATGGTGTTGGCCGTGGTGTTTTGCAAGGCGTAATTGCCTGAATCGGTGCCCGCGATGGCAATGCCCGCGATGGCTACCGATTTGGCCGTGCCGGCATTCTTGTCGGCAAACACGGCACTGGTGTTGCTGAAGTCCACCACATCGCCGCTGACGATGTCGGTCGAGCTGCCTGCCACACTGGCGGCCACACCACCGTCATAGGTCTTGCTGGTGGCGCTGTAGCTGGCCGTCAGGTTTTTGGCGGTCACGTTGGCGGTGGTCGTGGCGCTGCTGTTTTGCAGGCTGTAGTTGCCCGCATCGGCGCCGCTCAGGCCAATGCCCGTCACGGTCACGGTTTTGCCAATGCCCACGTTTTTGTTGTCAAAGCTGGCGGCAGTGTTGCTCAGGCTGACCGCGTCGCCGCTGATCACATCGCCGGAGTTGCCCGTCACGCTGGCCAAAGTGTTGCCGTCGTAGGTTTTGCTGACAGCACTGTAGTTGGCCGTCAGGCTTTTGGGCGTGATGGTGCTGGTGGTGTTGTCGATGTAGGTGACGGTGTAGTTGTTGCCGTTGTTACCATCGTTGATGGTGACTGCCGACACGCTCACCACCTTGTTGCCCGCGCCGACATTTTTGTCGTTGAAGCTGAAGGCGCCGCCTGTGATGGAGTCGCTGGCATACAGCTGCGTGCCCTGGGTGACGAGGGCGGTGCCGACGGCGGCCGTCGTGCGGTCATAGACCTTCACCACATCGCTGCTGGTCAGCTTCAAGGCCGCAGGCGTGATCACGCCGTCGTTGCCAGTCAACGTGGTGGCGCCACCTGCCAGGTGGTAGTTGGCGGCGTCGGCCCCGCTCAGGGTGATGCCAGAGACGGTATAGGCCAGGCCTGTGCCTGCGTTCTTGCTGGCAAAAGCTGTTGAGCCGCCAATTGACAAGACATCGCCCGTCACTTTGCCGCCCATGCCCAGCACATTGCTGATGGCGGTGGTGCCGTCGTACACCTTGCTCACGTTGGTGGCTGTGGGGGCGATTTCTTGGGTGTTGACCGTCAAGGTGCCCACGAAGATCATGGGGCCGATAAAGTTGCCGCCCGTCACTGTGGGGGCGGCATCCTTGATAGCGTAGGTGCCCACCACCGTGTTGCCCGAAGTGCTCAAGGCTGCCAAGCTGGTGCCACTGTAAGGCTTGAGCACCGTATTGACCGTGGTGCCGACACCGTCGTTGAAGGTGTAGTTGTTGCCCGTGCCAGTACGCGTCAGGGTAATGATGGCGTCGTCGTTCGAATCCAGGTACTGCGCCGTGGTCTCATACGTCACGGCGCTGCCGTAAGTGGTGGTCACATTGCTGGTGCGCACCAGCAAGCGGTCAGCCGGCACGATGGTGTAGTCACCGTTGACGTAGCTGATGTCGTAGTTGCCCGATGTCAAGCCGCTGGGTGCCAGCACGCCGCTGTAGTTGCCTGCCTTGCCCTCGCTTGCATTGGTGCGGTTGATGGTCAGGTTGCCGCCCAGCACGCCGGGCGTTTCACCGGCCACCAGACCCGTGTAGCTCACGCCGGCATAACCCGCCACATCGCTGCGGCCCACAAAGCGCGCATCGGCATTGGCCGTCACGGTCAGGCTGGCCTTGTTGATGACGCTGCTGACATCGTCTACATAGGTGATGCTGTAGTTGGCGCTCATGTCGGCGTTGGCCGCGTCCTTGATCGTCACGCCCGAAGCCCGCACGGTTTTGCCTGTGCCCGCGTTCTTGTCCAGGAAGGCTTGGCTGCCCGCACTGTCCACACTGTCGCCAGCACCGGCCAAGGCGCCCACGGTGCCTGTGCCCGAGGCGTTCAAGGTGCCGTCATAGGTCTTGCTCACCGAAGTGGCCGTCACCGTCAAAGCTGCTTTGTCAATGACCAAATTGGCGTTGTTCAGGGTGACGTTGTAGTTGCTGGCGTCTGTGCCACCCACGGCCAGACTCGACACATAGGTGCCCGCATGTTTGCCGCTGGCCTGGCCCGACACGGTGACCGTGTCCCCGGCGATGAAGCCACTGGTGGTCTCGGTAGCCTGGTTTTGCAGCGTGCCGTTGTACGTGGTGCTCGTGGCTGTGGCGTTCACCGTGGCCGATTTTGGCGTCACGTTGACTTGGGAGCCCACAGTCGACAGCGTGTTGTAGTTGCTGCTCAGACCGCCATTGGCACTGCTGCCCAGGGCCAGACCGGCCAAGCTGTTCAGGGCTTGCTGCACCTGCACATTCTTGCTGGACAGGTTGCCAGCGCTGCCGGTGCCTGTGATGGCGAAGGTTTCGCCGCCCACGCCCGTGGCCGTCAGGTACTGACCGGCAAAAGAGGTGCCCGCGTCATACACGCGTGTGCCCGACAGGACCAGATCAGCGCGGCCAATCTGCAATGTGCCATTGGCCGTGGTCACGGTGTAGTTGGCTTCGGTGCCCGCTGTCACGGTGTTGGTGTAGCTGCCTGCGTTCTTGCCGGTGGCGCCTGCAGCGCTGACGCTGCTCAGGCTGGCGACGGTGTCCGAGCCCAGCAGGCCCGAGACGGTGAAGCCCGACACGCTTTGGTCGGCGCCGTTGTAGGTGAGCGAGCCGCTGTTGCCGGTGGCGGTCAAAGCGGCCTTGCCAATTTGCAAAGTGCCGTTGGCCGTGCTCACGGTGTAGTTGGCTTCGGTGCCTGCGGTGACCACGTTGCTGTAGGTTCCCGCATTCTTGCCGGTGGCGCCTGCGGCGGTGATGCTGCTCAGGCTGGAGACGGTGTCCGAACCCAACAGGCCCGAGACGGTGAAGCCCGACACGCTTTGGTCGGCGCCGTTGTAGGTGAGGGCGCCGCTGTTGCCGGTGGCTGTCAAGCTGGCTTTGCCGATTTGCAAAGTGCCGTTGGTCGTGGTCACGGTGTAGTTGGCTTCGGTGCCAGCGGTGACCGTGTTGGTGTACGTGCCTGCGTTCTTGCCCGATGCGCCCGTGGCCGAAACGCTCGCCAGGCTGGCAACGGTGTCGCTTCCTTGCAGGCCCGAGACGGTGAACCCCGTCACGCTCTGCGTGCCGCCGTTGTAGGTGACCGAGCCGCTGTTGCCGGTGGCCGTCAAAGCGGCCTTGTCAATTTGCAGCGTGCCATTGACCGTGGTCACGGTGTAGTTGGTTTCGGTGCCCGCTGTGACTGTGTTGCTGTATGTGCCAGCGTTCTTGCCGGTGGCTCCTGAAGCGGACAGCGTACTCAGGCCCGAAACGGTGTCGCTGCCCAGCAGGCCCGACACGGTCAGGCCGCTCACGCTGTGGTCGGCGCCGTTGTAGGTGACGGTGCCGCTGTTGCCGGTGGCGGTCAGTGCCGCTTTGCCAATCACCAGATTGGCGTTGTTGACGGTGATGCTGTAGTTGCCCAGATCGGCGCCGCTGACGGCCAGATTGGAGGCATAGCTGCCTGCGTTTTGGCCACTGACCTGGCCGGTCACGGTGATCGAATCCCCGGCGATGAAGCCGCTGATGGTTTCGGCCAGCTGGTTTTGTGTGGCGGCGTTGTAAGTCACGTTGGTGGCCGTGGCGCTGACGGTGGCGGATTTTGGTGTCACGCTCACGCTCGATGCGACCGTGCTCAAGGCGTTGTAGTTGCCAGTCAGGCCGCCATTGGCACTCGTGCCCAAGCTCAGGCCGGTGAGGCTGCTCAAGACCTGGTTGGTCTGCACATTTTTACTGGCCAAATTGCTGGCGTCGCCTGTGCCGGTCATGGTGAAGGTCTCACCCGCCACGCCGGTGGCCGTCAGGTACTGCCCGGCAAAGGTCTTGCTGGCGTCGTATACGCGTGTGCCCGACAGCACCAGATCGGCGCGACCAATCTGCATGCTGCCGTTGACGGTGTTGATGGTGTAGTTGGCCTCGGTGCCCGCCGTCACGGTGTTGGTGTAGCTGCCCGCGTTCTTGCCCGAAGCGCCTGTGGCGTTGAGGCTGGCCAGGCTGGATGCCTGGTCGCTGCCTTGCAGACCGGTCACGGTGAAGCCGTTGACGCTTTGGGTGTTGCCGTTGTAGGTGAAACTGCCGCTGTTGCCAGTGGCGGTCAGGATGGCCTTGTCAATTTGCAAGGTGCCGTTGACCGTGTTCACGATGTAGTTGGTTTCGGTGCCCGCGCTGACCACGTTGCTGTAAGTGCCTGCGTTTTGGGCTGAGGCACCCGAGGCGGACAGCGTGCTCAGGCTGCTCACGGTGTCGCTGCCTTGCAGGCCGATGACGGTCAAACCGCTCACGCTCTGGGTGCTTCCGTTGTAGGTGACCGAGCCGCTGTTGCCGGTGGCGGTCAGGGTGGCCTTGTCAATTTGCAAGGTGCCGTTGACCGTGGTGATGGTGTAGTTGGTCTCAGTGCCTGCGCTGACCACGTTGCTGTAAGTGCCTGCATTTTTGGCTGTGGCACCCGAGGCGGACAGCGTGCTCAGGCTGCCCGCAGTGTCGCTGCCTTGCAGACCGGTGACGGTCAAGCCACTTACGCTTTGGTTGTTACCGTTGTAGGTGACGGTGCTGCTGTTGCCCGTGGCGGTCAGTGCGGCCTTGTCAATGACCAGGCTCGCGTTGTTGACGGTGACGCTGTAGTTGCCCAGATCGGTGCCGGTGAGCGCCAGGTTGGAAGCATAGCTGCCTGCATTTTTGCCGCTGGCCTGGCCGGTCACGGTGATCGCATCCCCGGCGATGAAGCCGCTGGTGGTTTCGGCCAGTTGGTTTTGCGTCGCGGCGTTGTAGGTCAGGTTGGTGGCCGTGGCGCTGACGGTGGCGGCTTTGGGTGTCACGCTCACGCTCGATGCCGTGGCGCTCAAGGGGTTGTAGTTGTCACTCAAACCGCCATTGCTGCTGCTGCCCAGCGACAGGCCTGCCAAGCTGCTCAAGGACTGCGCGCTTTGGACATTCTTGGTGGCCAGGTTGCTGGCATCGCCGCTTCCTGCGACTGTGAACGTCTCGCCCGCCACGCCGGTGGCGGTCAGGTACTGTCCGGCAAATGTGGTGCCCGCGTCATAGACGCGTGTGCCCGCCAGGCTCAGATTGGCTTTGTCCACCGTCAAGGTGCCGGGCGTGTAAAGCAGGGTGTAGCCCAGATCGCTGGTGCCGGTGCCCGTCAGGGTGTAGGTGCCCGCATTTTTGGCGCCTTGCGATGTGCCTGCCGTGGTGGTGGTCACCAGGGCGTTGGTGTCACCATTCACATACCCGGTGTACGTCAGGCCGTTGTTGCCGCTGTAGGCTTGCGCATCGTAAGTCTTGCTGGCGTTGATGAAGGCGGCCGTCAAGATGGGCGATTCACGGTAAATCGCAAAAAGGCCCGAACCCAAGGCTGCTGTTGTGGTGTTGTAGTTGGTGGTGAGCTCATCGCTGTTGAAGCGGCTGTTGCCCGGCAAAACGCCCAGGCCCGTGCTGCCCGCCACTGATCCTGTTTCGATGGTGATGCGCGCACCTGTTCCTGCCGTCAAAGCGCCACTGCCCGACAGCGTGACGTCGCCGCCTGTGGCGGTTCCGGCGGCGGTGGATTTTCCGGCTTCCAGGAAGATCGCTGAGCTGCTGGTGTTGGTGGTGCTGATGGCTTGCGTGACCGACAGATTGGCATCGGTGACCAAATTGACCGTGCCGCCCGTCAGGCTGATCGCGTTGGCAACGGTCAGGTTGTTCGCCGCGCCGGTGATGCTGGCCGACACATTGCCTGTGCCCGAAATGGTGTTGGCGATGGTGGTGTCGGCCGCGCGCACATAGCTCAAGTTGGCGTTGTTGCTGAGCGTGACACTGCCCGCGCCCAAAGTGCCCGTGGTGCCCGCATTGCCCACTTGCAAGGTGCCGCCACTGATGGAGGTCGTGCCTGCATACGTGTTGTCTGCCGTCAGCGTTGTGGTGCCTGCACCGGTTTGCGACAAGGTGCCCGAGCCACTGATGGTGTTGCTGACCAGCACGGCGTCCGAGCGATTGAAGGTCAAATTGCCGTTGTCCACGACCGCACCCGTGCCCAGGGTGCCGGTCGTGCCGCCATTGCCCACTTGCAGGGTGCCTGCGCTGATGGTGGTGGTGCCTGCGTAGCTGTTGGCGCCCGTCAGGATGGAGGTGCCTGTGCCCGCCTGCGTCAAGGTGCCTGTGCCACTGATGGCATTGGCCACGGTCATCGCGTTGCTTCGGTTGAACACCAGTGAGGCGTTGTCGGTGACAGCGCCGGTGCCCAAGGTGCCGGTGGTGCCTCCATCGCCAATTTGCAAGGTGCCTGCGCTGATGGTGGTGTTGCCTGTATAGGTGTTGGTGCCGGTCAGGATTTGCGTGCCCGCGCCGACTTTGCTGAGCGAGGTGACGCCGGTGTTGCTCGTCGTTGACTTGATGTCGCCCGAAAAAGTAGCGGTCCCCGCCGTGGGGTTGTAAGTGCCGGCTGCAGTGCCATTGACGCCCACCGTGATGCTGCCGGAGGTGCTCCATCCCGTTGCCACAGTGCCTGCACCCGTTAGGGCATCGACGCGAACATTGGACTCGGAGCCATAAAATAAGGCGCCCGATGCCACATTCAAGCTGGATAAGTTGTTGGTCCATACTTCATTGCTGCTGGAACCACCGACAAAACTACCCGCTTGAACATCAATCAGCGAGCCTGCACCCATGTTGAAGGTGCCCGCTGTGGTGTTCCACACCACCTGCCCGGCCCCTGTTTTGGTGAGGGTGCCATTGCCCGCAAAAGTCGTGTTGGTGTAAGCGGTGGTGTTGATGCCTGTGGCTACATCGAAATTCAAGGTGGCGCCGCTGGCGATGTTGAACTGGCCTGTGCCGTACTGCGCCGTGTTGGACGTGGCCTTTAAAGACAGTGTGCCCGCATTGACATACGTTTGGCCCGTGTAGGTGTTGTTGACGGTGCCGGTGCCCGCCTGTGGAAACGTCAGCACACCCGTGCCTGCTTGGGTCACGGTGCCCGAGCCGCTGATGGCATTGGAGACGGTGATGTTGTCCGAGCGGTTGAAGACCAAGGCGCTGTTGTCGGTGACCGACCCCGTGCCCAAAGAGCCGGTGGTGCCGCCGTTGCCCACTTGCAAGGTGCCTGCTGTGGTGGTGGTGATGCCGGTGTAGGTGTTATTGGCCAAGAGCAAGCCAATGCCGCCTGCGCCGTTTTCTGTCACGGTGCCGGGGCCGCTGATGGTACTGGCCACGGTTGACGTGCCCGATGTGTTGGTGAACGACAAATTGGAGGCACTGTCGGTCAGCGTGAGCGTGCTGCCCGCAGCACCCAAATAGCCGCCGGTGCCGATGGCCAAGGTCTTGCCCGCATTCACGGTGGTGGCACCGGCAAAGGCACTGCTGTTGCCGGTCAAGGTGACCACACCAGCCCCGGCCTGAATCAGGCTGCCTGCACCCGTGATGACGGATGCGTTTGAATAGGCCTCTGCACGGTTGAAGGTCAGTTTGGTGCCCGCCGCGATGTTCAGGTTGGTGGCATCCAGCGTAGCCGTTGTAGAGCCCGTCGCGGCAGTGCCGTCACCAACCTGCACGTTGCCCGCATTGATGTTGAAGCTGGTGGCGCTGACTTTGTCTTTGATCAGCAGGTTGCCACCACCGGACATGTTGACCGTGCCAGCGCCTTGCAAGCCAAAAGCGGCTTGCGCACTTTGCGTGAAGGCCAACGCTGCAAAACTGCCATCCAAAAGTGTGGTGCCACTGGTCGCAGGGGTCAGGTTCAAGTTGACGTTGGCCGAGTTGGCGTTGAACACACCGCTGATGGTATTGGTGGCGCCACCACTGGTGCTGAAGACGTTTGTCGTTCCCGTGGCGCCAATGGGATTGCCCCCAAAATTCATGGTGCCGCCACCCAGCCCGCCAGTGAAGTTGAAGGCCGTATTTTTCCACCAGCCATTGCCAGCACTGCTGATCGAAAAGCTCGATGTGTTTTCTACGTTCACGCTGGCTGGATTGAGCTGGGCATACGTGGCGCCTGGTGCAAGCGTCAAGCTGCCCGCCTTCACCGTGTAGGCGTTGGAGATGTTGCTGGCCACCGGTGTGGCGGGCGCGACAAGCGCCCACGAGTCAAGCGTCAAAGCCCCGGTGCCCGCCTTGGTGAAGTTGGCGGCGTTGATCGCGCCGTCATAGTTGCTGGTGCCACTTTGCGTGAAGGTCACGCTGGCATTTTTGTTGGTGGTGTCGCCTATCGCACCTGCACCCGTGATCGTGCCGCTGGTCGATGTCAGGTTGATGTTGGAACCCGTGCCCGTGGTGCCGGTGTCTTTGATCGCGGCCGCATTGACCAAGTTGCCATTCGATGTGATGTTGATCGTGGCCGCCGTGCCCGAGCTGGTGATCGAGCCCGCGCTGGTCAAATTGACGCCGGTGTTGGTGGTCGTGGCCACATTGCCCAAAATGTTGACGTTGCCCGTCGCGGTGATGCTGCTGGCAATGTTGACAGCGTTGGTGGCGCTGCCCGAGCTGGCACCCGCCGTGAGAGCGCCAGTGCTCCAGTTGATGGCGCCCCCGGTGTTGTCCAGAGACACGTTGGTGCCCGCCAGTGCAGCGGTGGTCGAGATGGCCCCGCCAGCCGTTTGCAACAAAAGGCCCGCACCACTGGTGAACGCGCTAGACGCGGTCAGGGTGCTGCCCGACTGCAGGTACACATTGCCCGTGGTCGCGGCTGTGGTCACTGCGGCAGTGGTGGTCATGGCCCCCGATGTGGTGCTGCCAATCTTGAGGGTGCCTGCCTTGATCAGATTCATCTCGGCATTGGAGATGCCCAGGGTGAGCGGCGTGGTGTTGAGCACATCATTCCCGCCCACATTGATCAAAGTGCCGGCTGTTTTATTCTGAATGGTGGTGGTGCCCGTGCCCGAGTTGATGGTGGCCGTCTGTATTTGCGTGCTGTCTGAGGTCAAGATCACATTGGCACTCGTTGTGCCTGTGGCCACGCCCACCGTGCCGCCACCAATCAGAATGCCGACACTTCCTGTGCCCGTCCCGCCCGTGCCGATGATGTTGATGTCGCCGCCTTGCGACGTCACACTTGTGCCCGCCGTGGTGGCTGTATAAACCCCCCAGTTATTGCCTGTAGGGCCTTTGCCACCCGTTCCGGTGATCGTGACGGTGCCAGCCCCCACGCCAGCAACGGCGCCACCACTGATGGCCACACCGATATCGCTGGTGCTGGAACCGGTGCCCGTGTTGCCACCGTAACCGGTGATGGCAATATTGCCGCCAGTAGACGTGACTTTGGCGCCCGTGCCCAGAGCTGTGCCGTAAATGTAATTGCCGGTGGACGTAGCGGCTCGGGCATCGCCGATGATGGACACTGTTCCAGTCGATCCACCCGTGACCGTGGTATTACTCAATGACACGCCGGTGCCGTTGGTGTTGGTGGTCGTGTTGTTGTAGCCCCTCAAGTCGATCGTTCCGGCGCCACTGGTTTGAATCGAACCACCGTTCACGTTGATACCCTGAATCGCTGGCGCCGAAGGCGCAGCGGCCCAGGTGGTGCCCGTCATGGCAATGTTGCCGCCCCCCGCATTGAAGGCGGCTGTGGCCAGATCAATGCCTTTGGTCGAGGTGCCACCATCTCCCACGGCCACGCCAGAGCCATTGAGGGCTGATCCCCCCCCCAAAGTGATGTTGCCGCCATTGCTGGTCACGCCCGAGCCGGTGTTGAACACAATGCCGCCCGCGCCGCTGGCATCGCTGTCGCTGTTGAGCAGCACATTGAGCATGCCCGAACTGCCGGTGATGGTGGTGTTGGTGGCCACGGTGATGTTGTTGTTGGCCAGCAGGCTCAAGGTGGCATCTGTGCCCGCTGTTTTGGTGACGGCGCCGTTGACCGCGATGTTGCCGCTGCTGAGCACAGACAGGCTGGCACTGGTGTTGCCCATGGCGCCCATGTTGAGGGCGTTCACGGTGACGGCCCCCGAGCCGGTGGCATCATTGCGGCCCACCACGATCTTGCCTGCGGTGATCGCGCCCAATTCGGCGGCTGACACATCCAGGCCCAGGGTGGTTCCAGTCAGGGTGTCGGTGCCGGTGCCGCCCACGTTGACCGTGGTGGTGCCTGTGCGGTTCTTGACCGTCACGGTGCCTGTGCCCGCATTGATGACGCCTGCGCCTGAGTCGATCACCAGACTGTCGGTGATCAGTGTGATCGGGGCATTGTTGCTGCTGAAAATACCGCCCTTCATGGTGCCATAAAACCGGATGCCAGAACTGGTGGAGCCGACGGTATCGGATATGCCAGTGACGGTGATGGCACCGCCTGAAGATGAGATGCCATTGGTGAAACTGGTGCTGAACAACGCAATGCCGAAGTTTGACCCTGACGTGCCTGAGCCACCTGTTCCGGTGACATTCACGGTTCCTGTTCCGCCTGCCGTGATGAGTCCACTGGCGAGGGATATGCCATAGCTGAAGGTGCCTGTACCCGTTGATGCCCCACCCCCAGTGCCCGTGACCGATACATTGCCCCCGGTGGAGGTGATCAGAGCATCTGAGGTTCCGTTGCTTTGCAGTCTGACGCCATGGAAGTTTCCGCCGCTAGGGCCAGTGGTGCTGGCTGTCCCTGTGATCGTGACTGTGCCAGTGCTGCCACCCGTTATGGATGTACCGTTGACAAACACCCCATCTGAGTTATTACTGGTTGAAGCCGCACTTCCTGATATTTGTAGCGTTCCAGCTCCAGTCGTGCTGATGGTGCTGCCATTCATGTTCACGCCTGAGGCCACAATTGCCCCAGACATGCCGTAACCGTTCATCAAGATGTTACCGCCACCTGCATTGATGGTGGCACTGGTCAGGGTGATGCCATTGACGTTGGTGGCGTTGCCTCTGGCCCAACTGGCACCCGTTCCTGCAGTACCCCCGCCCAGCGTGATGTTGCCTCCCAGACTGGTGATGCCCGAGCCGCTGTTCATCACAATGGCGCCTGCACCGCCGCCGTCGACATCGCTGTTGAGCACCACGTTCAAGGCGCCGCTGGTGGAGCTGATGGTGGTGTTGGCGGCCAACACAATGTCGTTTTGGGCCTTCAGGGTCAGCGTGGCTGCAGCGCCGCTGGTTTTGGCAATGCTGGCGTTGACCGTAATATTGCCTGCGCTGGCACCTGCGGTGCCTCCGGCCAGGGTCACGCTGGTGCCTGCATTCAGGCTGTTGGCAATGTCCGAGGCCAGGATGACGGAGTCAAGCACCGCGTTGTAGTTGGCGTTGTAAACGGTGCCCGAGGCGCCGCTGGCGGCGATGGTGATGTTGAAGGGGTCCAGCAGCCATTCGCCTGCTTGGACGCGCGCCTCTTGTGATTTCAGGACATCGCCCGATGTTTCGACCAAGCCCCCTTGGCTTTCCAGCCTGGCACCGCTCACATCGGTGTAACGCGCCAGCACGCCGGTGTCTTCGTCACGCCCAATGATGATGTCGCCGCCTTTGCGGGTCTGGCCTTTGTCGTCTTTGCCGGTGCTGTTGGCGTTGATGCTGCCGTCCACCTTGATGGTGCCGCCGTCCGCCAGCAGATGCACCGCACCGCCTTGCGCGCCCGAAGTGTCAATGCTGCCCGATTGCAGCACGCTGGCCATGGCATTGCCCATGGCGGCCGCTTGCATATAAACCTGACCGCCTTCGGTGACGATGCTGCCGCCTTTTTGGTTGGCCACGGCCGCGTTGATGGCGGCAGGGCTCAATTCCATCTTGATGCGGCCTGTGCCCGTCATGGGCAGGGTGATGACTTCGGCGGCGCCCAGGGCCACGTTGCCTTGGGGCGCGTAAATTTTTCCCTCGTTGCTCACGCTGGCACCCAGCAGGGCCACATAACCGCCGGGGGCGGCTGTCAGCGTGCCTTGGTTGACGACTTCGCTGGTGGCGCCATCGCGGGTGAAGCGGTTGCGCCCGGCCATGAAGTCGGCGTCTGAAATGTTGAGCGTGCTGGCCGTCAGGCCTGCGGCGCTGACCGAGCCGTCTTTGCCAAAAGTGACACCGTTGGGGTTGACCAAAACGACCTGGCCATTGGCCGACATCTGGCCAAAGATCTGGCTGGGGGCCACGCCCGTGACACGGTTGAGCAGCACGGCCTGGGCATTGGGCTGAACGATGTTGACTTTGGCATCTTTGCCAATGTCAAAACTTTGCCAGTTGACCACGGCGCGGGCGGTGCTCTGATTGATCGCCATGTTGGCGCCGCTTTGGCTGATGGCCACAGCGCCCTGGGCCACCTTGCCGCCAGAGGGCAGGGCGTTGTTGGCGGGCGCAGCCCAGGCCAGGGTGATCAGAGCAAAGCTGAAGACGAGGGGGCCGATGAAATACGCGCCTCCCGCACTCAAGACTCCCATGAGGTTGAAGCCGCCCACACCATGGCCGCCCGTGGCTTTGCCTTGGCTGGTGGCGTGCTCGCCCACGGCAACCAAAGCGCCCAAACGCTTGGAGAAGACCGTCTTGAATAAATTCGAATTCATTTATGAACACCAAAAGGACAAAAACAAACGACTTGTTGAAAGTATTTATTTATGTTGAAGAATCGCTATTGGTGATTTTGTAGAAATAAACGCCAAAAGTAATCACCCAATTGGGGTACTCCCAGCTGTTTTTGAGAAAATTATTGAAAATTCATCAAATATGAAAATGTTGATCTGTTGCGCTGAATCCACCTGTGCACACGTCGCTGATTTCGCAACGTCGGACTCTGCGAGTGCCGACCTACAAAGCGTTTGCGGTTTCTTGGAGGTCGGCGGGCGAAGACCCCGATATTTGCTCGCCATGCCTTCGGCCGTATTGACACATTGACGGGGAGCAGGGGGCCATGTCGGCACTTTGCGAGTGCCGAGCTACGGGCTTCGGGTCTCAGACGACGGCCTCATTGTTTGGAGGCCGGGGACAGGCAAATTTCGACACTCTCTATGGAGGTCTCTGCACAATCGCATTCCTGCAGACCCTCTGGGGTACACACTTGTGGGAACGCGTTGCCGCTTGGTACTGCCGAGGTCAATGATGCGGCGCCGCCTGATGCCGCTGTGTCAGAGTTGGCCCTCTGTGCTGAAGATGTATTCGTGTTGACGCCCGAAAACCCGGCCCAGCTCAGGCGCGATGTGATCGTCGGAGGACCACTGAGAAACACTGGCCGCACAGGTGGCACTGCAACGGCGTTGGGCGTGATGAGCAAGGCGGCGTTGACGATCTTGATGAGGTAGTTGTCGAGCACTGTGGCGCTGTTGGCGGGCGCCACTTGGATCTGCGAGTTGTAGGTGCCAGCGGCAATGCCTGAAGCCAGACCGTTCACGACCACATCTTCGCCAGTCACAAACCCTGACTTGGTGGCCGGCGCTTGGGTGAACAAGGTGCCGTTGGACACTGCGGTGAGCGGGGAGACTGCAACCTCGGCCTCTTTGGGGGCGATCACGAGACGGCCAGCGATGAAGCTCAGCGCGTAGTTGTTGTCTGTGCCCGAAGCGATGGCGTTGTAAGTGCCTGCGTTTTTGCCTGTGGCGCCCGCGTTCACGCCGGTCAGCACAGCAGCAGTTTCGCCATTGACCAGGCCCGTGGCGGTGAAACCGCTGACTGTTTGGTTGGCGCCGTTGTAAACCTTGCTCACATCGCTGTTGGCGGTCACCACAGCGTCTTTGGGTGCAATGGTGGTCGCGCTGCCCACGCTGCCTGCCACCAGCTGATAGTTGCTGGTCAGTCCGCCCGAGGCAAGGTCGTCGGTCAGTGTGGTGTTGGCCGTGCTGACGTTGACCGTGCGCAGTCCGGCGTTCTTGTTGACAAACGAGCCCGTGGCTGTGGCGCCCAGGGTTTCAGAGCCCACAAACCCAGTCAAGCCGACCTGCGTGATTGCCGCCGTGGTGTTGCCGTCATAAGTTTTGCTGGCTGCGGTGATGCTGCTCAGGGTCAGGTCTTTGGGGGTGATGTTGGCGGTGGTGGTGGTCGTGCTGTTGGTCAGGTTGTAGTTGTCCACATCGGTGCCGCTGATCGCCAGACCTGCCACGGTGACGGTCTTGCCGGTGCCGACGTTCTTGGTGTCAAACGAAGCGCCGGTTTGCGCCAGCGTGAGGGTGTCACCTGCGATTTTGTCGCTGCTCAAGCTGGCAGTGGCCAACGTAGTGGCGTCGTAAGTCTTGTCAGAAGCGGTGGCGCTGATGACCAAATCCTTCTTGCTGATGGCTGCCGTGGTGGTGGCCGTGCTGTTGGTCAGGTTGTAGTTGCCTGCATCGGTGCCGGTGATCGCCAGACCTGCCACCGTGACGGTCTTGCCGGTGCCGACGTTCTTGGTGTCAAACGTGGCGCCGGTTTGCGCCAGCGTCAGGGTGTCACCTGTGATTTTGTCGCTGCTCAAGCTGGCAGTGGCCAACGTAGTGGCGTCGTAAGTCTTGTCAGAAGCGGTGGCGCTGATGACCAAATCCTTCTTGCTGATGGTTGCCGTGGTGGTTGCGGAGGTGTTCGTCAGGTTGTAGTTGTCAGCATCGGTGCCGCTGATTGCCAGACCTTCCACCGTGACGGTCTTGCCGGTGCCGACATTCTTGGTGTCAAACGTGGCGCCGATTTGCGCCAGCGTGAGGGTGTCACCTGTGATTTTGTCGCTGCTCAAGCTGACTGTGGCCAAAGTAGTGGCGTCGTAAGTCTTGTCAGAAGCGGTGGCGCTGATGACCAGGTCCTTCTTTGTCACAGCCGCCGTGGTGGTAGCCGTGGTGTTGGTCAGGTTGTAGTTGTCCGCATCGGTGCCGCTGATCGCCAGACCAGCCACCGTGACGGTCTTGCCGGTGCCGACATTCTTGTTGTCAAACGAAGCGCCGGTTTGCGCCAGCGTGAGGGTGTCACCTGCGATTTTGTCGCTGCTCAAGCTGGCAGTGGCCAAAGTCGTGGCGTCGTAAGTCTTGTCAGAAGCGGTGGCGCTGATGACCAGGTCCTTCTTTGTCACAGCCGCCGTGGTGGTAGCCGTGGTGTTGGTCAGGTTGTAGTTGTCCGCATCGGTGCCGCTGATCGCCAGACCAGCCACCGTGACGGTCTTGCCGGTGCCGACATTCTTGTTGTCAAACGAAGCGCCGGTTTGCGCCAGCGTGAGGGTGTCACCTGCGATTTTGTCGCTGCTCAAGCTGGCAGTGGCCAAAGTCGTGGCGTCGTAAGTCTTGTCAGAAGCGGTGGCGCTGATGACTAGGTCCTTCTTTGACACAGCCGCCGTGGTGGTGGCCGTGCTGTTGGTCAGGTTGTAGTTGTCCGCATCGGTGCCGCTGATCGCCAGACCTGTCACCGTGACGGTCTTGCCGGTGCCGACGTTCTTGGTGTCAAACGAAGCGCCGGTTTGCGCCAGCGTGAGGGTGTCACCTGCGATTTTGTCGCTGCTCAAGCTGGCAGTGGCCAACGTAGTGGCGTCGTAAGTCTTGTCAGAAGCGGTGGCGCTGATGACCAAATCTTTCTTGCTGATGGCTGCCGTGGTGGTGGCCGTGCTGTTGGTCAGGTTGTAGTTACCTGCATCGGTGCCGCTGATCGCCAGACCAGCCACCGTAACGGTCTTGCCGGTGCCGACATTCTTGTTGTCAAACGAAGCGCTGGTTTGGGCCAGCGTCAGGGTGTCGCCTGTGATTTTGTCGCTGCTCAAGCTGGCAGTGGCCAACGTAGTGGCGTCGTAAGTTTTGTCAGAAGCGGTGGCGCTGATGACCAAATCTTTCTTGCTGATATCTGCTGAGGTGCTCTTAACGCCAGTGGTGCTCAGGCTGTAGTTGCCCCAGTCGCCTGTGCCATTGGCTTTGGTCAAAGTGGTCACGTCTGCCACCGTCACCACCACGCCCGTGGCGGCTTTCTTGTCCGCAAACACACCGGTGCCTGTGACGCTCAAGGTTTCGCCCAAAGCGGTGCCTCTGATGACGCCAGCCGTGATGGTGGCAGCGGTGGTGCCGTCATAGGTCTTGCTGGCGGCGCTGATGCTGTCCAGAGTCACCGACTTGGCCGTGAGGGTTGCTGTGTTTTTGGTCGCCGCTGCGGCGCTCAGGCTGGGCGCTTTGTAGTTGCTGGCCAACCCGGTGCCGTCGGTCAGGGTGATGGCATCGACGTAGTTGCTGCTGTTGTCAGCCACATTTTTGCTGGCGATGGTGGCACTGGTGTAGTTCAGGGTTTCGCTGCCCACGCCTGTGGTGATGCTCAGTTGCGTGCCACTGAGTGTTTTGACACCGTCATAGGTTTTGGCGGCGGCCAGGCTGACTTCCTTTTGGCTGACGGTCAGGGTGCCGCTGGTGTAAGACACGCCATAGCCCAGGGCATTGAGGTTGCTGCTGGTGCCGCCGGTGTCGCTGGCGCTGATGACGTAGGGGGTGACCGAGGCGTTTTTGGCGCCTTGAGCCGTACCGCCATAGTTGGCGTTGGCCGTCACGGCAGCGAATGTGTCGCCGTTGACCAGGCTTCCAGCGGCCAGGCTGGTGCTCAGAGAGCCGCCGCTGAAGCTGATGCCGTCGTAGGTTTTGCTGGCGTTGTTGACCTGCACCGTGACGAGCGGTTGTTCCCTGTAGACGGCATAGGCGCCAGCGCCCAAAGCGGCGGTGTAGTTGGTGGTGGTTTCGTCGCTGTTGTAGCGGTTGTTGCCTGCGACCACGCCCAGACCTGTGCTGCCTGTGAGTGAGCCAGTTTCGTAGGTGATGCGGCCCCCGGTGCCCACGGTCACGGCGCCACTGCCCGACAAGCTCACGTTGCCACCGGTGGCGGTGCCTGCGGCGGTGGATTTGCCAGCTTCCAGAAAGACAGCGGCGCTGGTGGCGTTGGTGGTGCTGATGGCCTGGGTGACGGACAAGTTGCCATCGGTGACCAGGTTGACGGTGCCGCCCGTGAGGCTGATGGTGTGGTCCACCGTCAGGTTGCTGACCGCGCCGGTGATGCTGGCCAGCACATTGCCTGTGCCCGAGATGTTGTTGGCCACCGTGGTGGCCGCAGAGCGCACGTAGCTCAGGTTCGCGTTGTTGCTGAGCGTCACAGACCCTGCGCCCAAGGTGCCGGTGCTGCCTGCGTTGCCCACTTGCAAGGTGCCGCCGCTGACGGTGGTGGTGCCTGCATAGCTGTTGTCGGCGCTCAGTTGGGTGGTGCCTGTGCCGGTCTGGCTCAAGGTGCCGATGCCGCTGATGGCATTGGCCACCAGCAGGGTGTTGGAGCGGTTGAAGACCAGGCTGGCGTTGTCAATGACGGCGCCTGTTCCCAGGGTGCCGGTGGTGCTGCCGCTGCCCACTTGCAAGGTGCCCGCGCTGATGGTGGTGGTGCCCGCGTAGCTGTTGTTGCCGGTCAAGGTCGTGGTGCCTGCGCCCGATTGGGTCAAGGTGCCCGTGCCGCTGATGACGTTGGCTACCGTAAGTGCGTCGCTGCGGTTGAACACCAAGGCGGCGTTGTCGGTGACCGCGCCTGTGCCCAGGGTGCCTGTGGTGCCGCCGTTACCCACTTGCAGCACGCCGTCACTGATGGTCGTGACGCCGGTGTAGGTGTTGGTGCCGGTCAGGATTTGTGTGCCAGTGCCTGTTTTGCTCAGTTTGGCCGCGACGCCGTTGGCATCTTGGATGACACCAGAAAAAGTGCCCGAGCCATTGTTGACCCCCACGGTCAAGTTGTAGGCGTAACCCGCGTATCCTGAGGTGACCGCGCCGCCCCCTGTCAGGGCATCCACAAAGATGGCGCCTTCGGCACCCACGAACGTTGCACCGGTGGCAACGTTGAGGGACGCTTTGTTGTTGGTCCAGACTTCATTGCCGAAGTTGGCGCCGATCAAGGTTCCAGCTTGCACGTCGATCAAACCCCCGGACATGCCGAAGACCGCTACAGCGGTGCCCCAGGTCAGCGTTCCTGCACCTGTTTTTTGAAGGGTGCCGGCTCCGGTGAAGGTGTTGGTGGTGCTGTAGTTGGCGGTGCTGGCGGACTTGACGTTGAAATTCAAGGTGGCGCCTGAGGCGATTTGGGTGATGCCTGAGCCGATCTGGCCGTTGTTGGTGCCGTCGCCAATTTGCAGCATGCCAGTGGACACAGTGGTGCCGCCGGTGTAGGTGTTGTTGCCGGTCAACGTGGTGGTGCCTGTGCCCGACTGGGTCAGAGTGCCCGTGCCACTGATGACGCCGGGAACGGACACCGCATTGCTGCGGTTGAACACCAAGGCGGCGTTGTCGGTGATGGCACCCGTGCCCAGGGTGCCGGTGGTTCCGCCGTTGCCCACTTGCAGGGTGCCGGTGCTGATGGTGGTGATGCCGCTGTAGGTGTTGTTGGCCGTCAGCGTGGTGGTGCCTGCGCCCGCCTGGGTCAGGGCGCCTGTGCCGCTGATGGCGTTGGCCAACGTGATGGCATCGCTGCGCTTGAGGGTCAAGGTGCCGTTGTCCACCACGGCACCAGTGCCCAAGGTGCCGGTGGTGCCGCTGTTGCCCACTTGCAAGATGCCCGAGCTGATGGTGGTGGAGCCTGTGTAGGTGTTGTTGCCCGTTAGCGTGATGGTGCCGACGCCACCCGGAGAGGCAAACTCGATGTTTGGAGTGCCGCTGATGACGCCTGAGATGGTGGCTGCTGAGCCGGTGCCATAGGTGGCAATGCGTGCGTCTGCGGCCAGGGTGATGTTGCCTGCGTAGTTGACGCCCCCGACCATGCGCAGGGCACCGATCAGTCCGGCGCTTTCATTCCAGCCAGTGCCTGCCAGTGAGAGCGGGTTGCTCAGGGTGAAGTTGCCGTTCGGAAACAGCTGACCACCGCTGTTGACGGTGATGGGCGAAGTGGCCCCGATTTGGGTCGCCGCACTCACGTTCAGACGCGCCGAAGTGATATTGATGTTGCCGGTGAAACTGCTGTTGTTGGCAGACAGGCTGTAGGAACTTTGACCTTGTACCCCGGTGCCCAGGAAGTTGAGATTGCCTGCGCCAGTGATGGCTGGCGTGATGGAGTAAGCCGCGTCAGACCGTTTGAAGTTCAAGTTGGCGTTGGCTGCCACCGATGCTGCGCCCACACCTAATGAGCCAAGAGCGGCGCCGTTGCCAATTTGCAGAGTGCCGGTGTTGACGGTGGTGGCGCCCGCGTAGCTGTTGTTGCCAGTCAGGATGGTGGTGCCTGTGCCCGATTGCGCCACGGTGCCCGAGCCGCCCATGTTGCCGCTGATCGTCAAGGTGTCCGAGCGGTTGAAGACCAAGCTGCCGTTGTCCAGTACGCTGCCCGTGCCCAGGTTGCCCGAGGTGCCACCGTCGCCCACTTGCAGCGTGCCCGCACTGATGGTGGTGGTGCCGCTGTAGGTGTTGGCGCCGTTGAGTGCGGCCGAATCGATCAGCGTCAACGTGCCGCTGCCTGCTTGCGTCAGGCCGCCGGTGCCCGTGATTTTCAGTCCGACCGAGAGGTTGTCGCTGCGCTTGAAGCTCAGTGTGCCGTTGGTGGTGACGGTGGTGGCGGTGCCCAAGGTGCCGGTGGTGCCACCATTGCCAATTTGCAAAGTGCCCGCGCTGATGGTGGTGGTGCCGCTCCAGTCGTTTTCTGCCGTCAGTGTGGTGGTGCCGCCTGAGCCCGCTTGGGTGACGCTGCCCGTGCCTGAGATTTTGGCGCTGACCACCAGCCCCGAATCGCCCCGGTTGAAGACCAGGGCCCCGTTGTCCAGAATGGCGCCCGTGCCCAATGAGCCGGTGCTGTATCCGCTGCCCACTTGCAGGGTGCCGCTGCTGATGGTGGTGGTGCCCGCATAGGTGTTGTTGTTGGCCAGGATGGTGGTGCCCGTGCCCGCTTGCGTGATGGCGCCGGTGCCGCTGATGACGCCGCTGACCCAGAGGGTGTCGCTGCGCTTGAAGACCAAAGAGGCGTTGTCGATGACAGCGCCCGTGCCGACGGAGCCTGAGGTGCCGCCGTCGCCGACTTGCAAGACGCCGCTGCTGATGGTGGTGGTGCCGCTGTAGGTGTTGGCGCCCGTGAGCGTGGTGGTGCCCGCGCCCGATTGGGTCAAGCCGCCCCCGCCGCTGATGGCTTGGCTCAGGGTGACGTCATCCGAATGGTTGATGGCCAGGGTGCCGCTGTCCACGATGGCACCTGTGCCCAGGTGGCCCGATGTGCCGCCATTGCCCACTTGCAAGGTGCCCGCGCTGATGGTGGTGGCGCCGCTGTAATCGTTGACGCCGTAAAGCGCTGCCGAGTCCAGCAGGGTCAATGTACCGGAGCCCGCTTGCGTGAGGCCTCCGGTGCCGGTGATTTTCAGGTCCGCAGAGATGTTGTCGCTGCGCTTGAAGGCCAGCGTGCCGTTGTCGGTGATGGTGGTCGAGGTGCCCAGCGTGCCGGTGGTGCCGCCGTTGCCCACTTGCAAGGTGCCCGCGCTGATGGTGGTGTCGCCGCTCCAGTCGTTGTCGGCCGACAGGATGGTGGTGCCCGTGCCTGCTTGGGTGACGGTGCCGGTGCCCGATATTTTGGCGCTGACCACCAGGCCCGCGTCGCTGCGGTTGAAGACCAGGGCCGCGTTGTCGGTGATGGCCCCGGTGCCGATGGTGCCCGAGGTGCCGCCATTGCCAATTTGCAGTGTGCCGTCGTTGATGACCGTGGTGCCTGCGTAGTTGTTGGCACCGCTCAGGACTTGAGTGCCCGTGCCATTTTTGACCAGGTTCACAAGAGGAGAGACGCCCACGATGGTGCCCGAGAAATTGCCGCTGCCGTTGTGGTTGCCGACGCTCACGGTGGTGGGCAAACTGCCCGTTGTGGTGATGGTGCCCGACCCGTTCAATGCATCAATGGTTTGGTCGCTGCCATTGAGAAGTCTGAAGTTGCCGTTGTTGGTCAGATTGGTGGTGCTGGGCAGGATGTATTTGGCGCTGGCTTGCAGCATGGTGCCAGAGCTGATGGTCACATCGCCCACAAAGTCGTTGGCCGAGATGCCGTTGCCTGTGAGCGTGCTCATGGTGATGCGCGTGCCCGAAAAGGTGATGTTGCCCGTGCCCGTGAACTGGCCATCGAGCGTGAACCGGTCGGCCGTGGCGTCGTTGATCAGGATGTCGCGGTTGAAGGTGATTTTGCTGTTGGCGCTTGTCCAGCCGCGATTGGCGTCACCGGCAATGCCCACCGTGGTGCCCAAAGTGGCCGTGCCTGTGCCGTTGTTGGTGAAGGTGATGTCTCGGGTCAAGGGGCCAGAGGTGTTGTCCGGCACCCCCTTTTCCAGCAACAAGGCCACGTTGTTGCTGCCGGTGTTGGTATCGCCCACCACAATGGCGCCGGTGCCCGCCGTCTTGTTGTAATTGCCCCCGCCGTGGCCGAGCAACAGCGTGCCCTGGCTGACCGTGATGCCGCCTGCAAAGGTGTTGGTGCCATAGGTGGTGCCGTTCACCGCAGTGAGGGAGAGCTGACCGGCGCCTGATTTGAGCAAGGAACCCGTGCCGCTGATGACGCCTGAAATGGTGCCCGCAGCGGGTGTGGTGACTAGGAGCTGTGTGCCCACAGCGATGTTGCCTGCGGCGACCAAGGAGGTGCCGGAGCCCGTGCCCCCAGAGGTCAGGGTGACGATGTTGCGCGCAGTCAGGGTCGAGGCGGCATTGCTGATGTTGATGGCAGCCCCCGAGGCGGTGGTGTTTTCGCCTTCAATCGTGATGTCGCCGGTATTGCCCGCAACGTTGGCAGACAGCGCAGCCGCACCAGTGATGGCGACACCATTGCCCGTTGTTCCGACACCCAGCAAGTTGATGTTGTTGCTGGCGGTGATGGCCCTCCCGTCAGCAATGTTGATGCCCGCATTGTTGGATGTGGATTTGCCCGTTCCTCGCGTGATGGCCCCGGTAATGGCATCGACCGTACCACCGGTGTTGTCGATGCTGATGTTTTTGCCCTCGATGCTGGTCAATGCACCGGCACTGGAGCCCATTTGGTTGTAGAGCAAAATGCCGCCCTGATTGCTTTGAATCAGCACATTGCCGGTGGCTACCCCGCTGCTGTTGACCGATCTGAATGACGCATTGCCTTCGTAATTCTGAGCACCCGAATAAATATCCATGGCCAGTGCGGCTGAATTGTTGGTTTCTGCTTTCAGCACAATGTTGCCAACCGCTTCAACTTGCAGGCCCGACCTCAAGTAAATGGCGGCACTGGTGTTGCTTGTGGATGCGCGGTTGTTGCCTTGTATCGTGATGTTGCCGCCCGCCTTGAGGGTCTGGGAGTTCGTGTTTTGACTGCTCGTACTCGTGTACAGGCCAGAGCCGTTGCCTGCGCCTTGCAGTGTGCCTGTCAGGTTGATGTCGCCTGTGGCAGTCAGCGTGGCCCTGCCTGGGAAACGCTGCAAGACCACCCCATAGCTGGTTTCTCCCGACTGATTCTCTGCCGTACCCGTGATGGTGATGTTGTTGGCGGAAATATTGGTGTTGTTGACCATCAGCACCCCTTTGCCCAAGGCGCTGGATTGACCGCCAGTGGCCGCGTATGACGTGCCGGTGATGGTCACGTCACCGCCATTGGCGTTGATGCCGCCATAGCCACTGTAGGTCGCGTAGGTGTTGATGTACACGCCTTGGCTTGCAGCGCGTTGAGCTGCCGTCATGCTGCCTACGGCCACGCCATCGGTTTGACCTTTGGCTTCCATCACCACATTGAGTTTGCCAGCCCCTGCGGCTGCGCTGATCATTGCATTGAGGATGATGCCGTTGTCGGCCAGCAGCGTGAGGGTGGTGTCTGCGCCTGCCGCTGCAGCTTTGGTGATAGCACTTTCGATGAAGATGTTGCCTGTACCCGCTGTTGTCACGCCCAGGGTGCTGCCTGTGGTTTGGATGGTGACATCGGTGGTGCCCAGGTTGGTGCCGATGGTGGCCGCGCTTGCCGCATCAATGGAGACATCCACGGGGTCCAGCAACCAGTTTTTGGCGAGCACGGACACGCCGTTGAACTTCAAATTCGAGCCGGAAGTTTCGATCAATGCGCCCACGCTCTCCAACTTTGCGCCACTCACATCGGTGGTCTTTGACAGCACGCCGGTGTCGGTATCGCGCCCGATGATGATGTCGCCGCCTTTGCGCGGTAGGCCCTTATCGTCTTTGCCAGTGCTGTTGGCGTTGATGGAGCCGTCCACCTTGATGGTGCCGCTGTCGGCCAGCAGGTGCACCGCGCCGCCTTGTTCGCCTGACGTGTCAATGCTGCCGGACTGCAGCACGCTGGCCATGGCACTGCCTACAACACTGCCTACAGCGGCGGCCTGCATATAGACCTGACCGCCTTCGGTGACGATGGTGCCGCCTTTTTGGTTGGCCACAGCGGCGTTGATGGCCGATGGACTCAACGCCATCTTGATGCGCCCACTGCCCGTCATGGGCAGGGTGATGACCTCGGCGGCGCCCAGGGCCACATGGCCTTGGGGTGCGTAAATCTTGCCCTCATTAGAGACACTGGCGCCCAGCAGGGCGACATAGCCGCCAGGGGCTGCGCTGAGCGTGCCTTGGTTGACCACCTCACCGGTGGCGCCATCGCGTGTGAAGCGGTTGCGCCCGGCCATGAAGTCGGCGTCTGACGTGTTGAGGGTACTGGCCGTCAGGCCCGCAGCGCTGACTGAGCCATCCTTGCCAAAGGTCACGCCATTGGGGTTGACCAAAACGACTTGGCCGTTGGCCGACATCTGGCCAAAGATCTGGCTGGGGGCCGCGCCGGTGACGCGGTTGAGCAGCACGGCCTGTGCATTGGGCTGGACGATGTTGACTTTGGCATCTTTGCCAATGTCAAAGCTCTGCCAGTTGACCACGGCACGGGCGGTGCTCTGTTGAATGGCCATGTTGGCGCGGCTTTGGCTGATGGCGGCTGTGCCCTGGGCGACTTGACCGCCAGAGGGCAGGGCGTTGTTGGCGGGCGCAGCCCAGGCCAGCGAAACGAATGCAAAACCCAAACTCACCACGCCAAAGTAACTGGCGCCAGCGGCGGCACTGGCCCAGAGGTTGACGTGGCCTGCCGCGTGGCCGCCTGTTGCCTTGCCCTGACCGCAGGTGTGCTCACCGACGGCGATCAATGCTCCCAAACGTTGAGAAAAGACAGTCTTGAATAA
Organism: Limnohabitans sp. T6-5; assembly: GCF_003063315.1. Lineage (GTDB taxonomy): Bacteria > Pseudomonadota > Gammaproteobacteria > Burkholderiales > Burkholderiaceae_C > Limnohabitans_A. The sequence continues at coordinate 80,757 of NZ_NERV01000001.1, read as the reverse complement.
ATTTGAATTCATGGATGAACACCAAAAGCGCACAAATAAACAAATTATTAAAAGTATTTATTTATGCTTGGAAATAGCTATTGGTGATTTTGATGAAATAATCAATAAAAGTAATCACCCAATTGGGGTATGCCTTCGTGTTTTTATGGAATTTGATGAAAAATTAATTTTCAATAGAATTTCTGTCGAAAACTTCGATGTTTTGCAGATGTACCGCATGTGCCTGCATCAGGCCCTGCCGTCGTTTTGAAAGTGTCTGACTCTGCGAGTGCCGTCCTGCGAAGCGGCCTGATGCTTTGCGTAGGTCGGTGGTCGGAGACTTCGACATGGTTAACTGCTCGCTGGTTTCCGTAGGTCGGTGGTCGAAGACCCCGACATGGCCCGTGGGCGAGGCCAGACGTCAAAGCGTAGTAGGCTTGCGGCCCATTGAAGGAGTCGCATGCCCATCGTTCGTGTTCACCATCCAGCCCCCATGTCAGAAGCGCAGCAGGGGTTCAATCGGCTGCTGGCCCGCATTGCGCTGTTGTCCGGACACATTGAACGGCTGCAAGCTTGGTCAAATACCCACCGTTATGCTCACCTTCAGGTCTTGCGCGATAGCGCTGAGCAGGCCCTGGCCTTGAACAAAAGCCTGTTGCTGTTTGTGCACGAGCGTTTGAATGCCGAAGACTTGACCGCACAGCAGCAACGCATGGCGCGCAGCAAGGTGCGCAGCCTGCTGGCCTTGCTGCCCGTCCAGGCTGACCCACAGGTGCAAGTCGTGGCGGCTTTGTACGCGGCAGAGGATGACGCGGATGCTGCCGAGGAACAAGCCGAAGCGGCGCAACGCCTGCGGGAAAAGATTGAAGCGGCCTGGGGACAGCCGATCAACAACCCCGGTTTGTACGCAACCCCCGAAGAGATGATGGCTGCGGCCATGCGCCAATGGCAGCGACAAGCGCAAGCCGACGATGAACGCAAAGCCGCCAAACGGGCCGCCCGCAAAGCTCAAAAGAAACCTGCCGCGCAGCAAAAGGCGCAGACAGCGCAGGCCGATGCCAAGACCGCCTTGCGCACCATCTTCCGGCAATTGGCCAGTGCCTTGCACCCAGACCGCGAACCCGATGCACAGGAGCGCGAACGCAAGACGGCGCTGATGAGCGAGGTCAATGCCGCTTACGAACGGCATGACTTGACCACTTTGCTGCGCCTGCAAATGCAGCTCACACAAGTGGACCCTTCTGCGGGCAAACCGGTGACTGATGACAAGCTGGCGGCCATGGCGCTGTTGCTCAAGGAGCAGGTGGCGGCGCTTGAGGATGATTTGTTGCAGTTGCAAGACCGTTTGTCTCGGGAGTTTTGCGTTCGGGTCAGCGCCGATGTGGCAGAGGCCTGCCTCACGCAAGCCTTGCAGCGTTTGCAGGCCGATCAGCGTCATGCCGTGGACAGTTTGTCTGGCGATTTGCGCCGCATCCAAAACGCGGCTGAACTCAAGCGCTGGCTGAAAGAACAGGCTTTGCAGGCCAAGCAGGCGGCGCGCGACTGAAGCCCCAGTCCGGAGCACTCCAAATAAGCCTCGTAGGTCGGCACTCGCAGAGTCTGGCACTCTCAACGTGGCGTCGGTGCAGGGTGCAGGCACATGCGGTCAATTTGCAATGTCGGGGTCTTCGACCACCGACCTACAAGAGATGTGGCTGTCCTGTAGGTCGGTACTCGCAGAGTCCGACATGCTTGCCTGAGTACGCAGCCTCAGGGCTGACATGAGCCCTGTGGCGAAGCGAAAAATCATGGAGAGTCCCTGCCGGTCATCACGCGTGCGAGCTGGGCCTGGGCAAATTGGGCCAGGCGTGCAATGGCCTCGTCGGCCGAGTGCAAAACATCTGCATGCATCTGAAAAACGTGCCAGCGATGGAGGGTGATTTCACAGCGGCTGCTGACCCCCGCGTGTTCCAGCGTGTGGTGCAGTTCAAGCGCCTGAGGGCAAAGCATGTCATCGGTGCCGACCTGGATCAAAGTGGGTGGCAAGCCATGCAAGGGCTGGTGCAACGGTGATGCCAGCGCTTTGTTGACGTCATCGCCGCACAAATAAGAGGCCGCGCAGGTCTGAGCCCAGGAGATGCTCAGCATGACTTCGCCTTTGGGAACAGGTGGTGAAGCGGTCGTTGTCAGATCGACCCAGGGGGCCAGCAGCAAGAGTGCCGCGGGGAGGGCATGCCCCTGATCACGCAAGGCCAAGGCGGTGGCCAGGGCCAGACCGCCGCCTGCTGAATCGCCCGCCAGCACCACGGGGCCTTGCGCTTGCAGTGCCAGGCAGGCCGCTATGGCGTCTTGCAGGGCGGCCGGAAAAGGGTGTTCTGGCGCCAGCCGGTAATCGAGCGACAACACGCGCAGACCGGTGGCTTGGGCCAAACGCGCTGTCAAGGCGCGGTGCGTGGCCGGGCTGCCCAGGCAATAGGCCCCACCATGCAAATACAGCAGCGTGGCGCGTGAGGTGGACCCGCTTGGGAGGGGATAGAGCCATTCGCCAGCACAGCCAGCCAGCTGGGTCGTCTCGGTGCGCACGCCTTGGGGCATGCGCGTGGCGCCAGCCAGTAGACGCAGCCATCGCCGTTGGAACCACAGGGGACAGTTTGCCGAAAAGACTGGTTTGAGTAAGAGCCGCAGCGCGGTGCGCAGCACGCTGGCCGCCAGGGCCTCACGCCAGCCTTGTGGGGTGAAGGTGTGGACCGTATCGTGGTGTGTCATTTGAAGCTCCGGCGTGTGCGCATGGCCTCAGTGTGCCGCATGTCCGGCTGACCCAGATCGGACTCTGAAAGTACCGTCCTGCGGGCGACAACGTTTGTCGGTGCCGAGGGGCATGCTCACGGTACGTGGCGGCTGGGGATGGTGAAAATCCCGTTGCTGATGCACTGTCTGACGGCTTCAAAGCCACTTTTGCATGAAGCTTGCCTGCCCGGCTGCCGGATCGAGGCGATAGGGTGCAAAGCCAAAGCGCTGGTAGCTCGACAGGGCGCGGGCATTGCCGGTCAGCACTTCCAGCGTCAGCTTGCAGCAGCCACGCGCACGGGCATGCTGTTCGGCGGCGGCCAGCAAGGCTTGGCCCACGCCAGTGCCACGATGGTCAGGCAGCACGGCGATGTCATGGATGTTCATCAGCGGCTGAGCCTTGAAGCTTGAGTAGCCCTCGAAGCAATTGATGAGGCCAACTGGCGCATCGCCCAGCCAGGCGATGAAGCTGGCCGCCAGAGGTTGGGCGGCCAGGTCGTCGCACAGGCGGTCCTTCACGTCCTGAGGCAGTCCTGCGCCGCCGCCCATCGGATCGCGCGCATAAGCGTCCAGCAGCATGACCAGCGCGGTGCGGTGGCTGGGCAGTGTGTAGTCGACAGGCCGTATTTGAAGTGGCATGGTCAAAGTCCCGTGTGGGTTCAATGGCTCAGACTGTGCATGTCGGCCAGCAGGGCATCGACCGAGGCTTCTGTCGTGTCCCAGGCGCACATGAAGCGACAACCACCCCCGGCAATGAACTGGTAAAACTTCCAGCCCTTGGCATGCAAGGCGTCGATCAGGGGCTTGGGCAATTGGGCGAACACGCCGTTGGCCTCGGGGGCGTGCAAAACCTGGACACCCTGGACTTGCAACATGCCCGCGTACAGGCGTTGTGCCATCACATTGGCATGGGCTGCGTTGCGCAGCCAGGTGTTGTTGTCGAGCAGGCCCACCCAGGGGGCTGAAATGAAACGCATCTTGGAGGCCAATTGCCCGGCTTGCTTGACGCGCCAGGCAAAGTCTTGCGACAGCGCGCGGTCAAAAAAGACCACCGCTTCACCCACGGGCAGACCATTTTTGGTGCCCCCAAAACACAGCACGTCCACCCCGGCTTTCCAGGTGATCTCGGCCGGGCTACACCCCAGGTGGGCAACGGCGTTGGCAAAACGTGCCCCGTCCATGTGCAGTTTGAGGTTGTGCTTTTGAGCCATCCAAGACAGGGCGCGGACTTCGTCCACGCTGTAGACCGTGCCCAGCTCGGTGGCCTGGGTGATGGACGCCACCTTGGGGCGTGGGTAGTGGATGTCGCTGCGTTTGGTGACCAGTGTTTCAATGGCCTCGGGCGTGAGTTTGCCACGTTGCGCTTGGGCCGACTGGCCTTCTGCCACCAGCAGTTTGGAGCCGTTGGAGAAAAACTCAGGTCCGCCGCATTCGTCGGTTTCCACATGCGCCACCGGGGTGCAAATGACCGAGTGGTAGCTTTGGCACATGGAGGCCAGAGCCAGTGAGTTGGCGGCCGTGCCATTGAAGACGTAATACACGTCGCAATCAATGTCGAACAGTTCGCGCAGCATGTTGCTGGAGCGCTCGGTCCAACGGTCATCGCCATACGCGGGCTCGTGCCCGCTGTTGTTGGCCTCCAGCAGAGCCTGCATGGCTTGCGGGCAGGTTCCAGCGTAGTTGTCGCTGGCAAATTGCTGTTGTGTGGTGTTCATGGGTTTCCTGGGTGTGCCATGTCCTGCTGTTTTGAACAGGACATGGGCATTGCAAAGCTCTGTGTGAGCATTGCCTTCAGAGCGTTAGGCTTGGGTCAGCAGGTGTGCGCCTGACACGACGGGGCCGCGATGGGACCATTGGTTGACATGCCCGGCCAGCTGGTGCGCGGTGATGGCACTCAGTGTCCAGCCCAGGTGACCGTGGCCGGTGTTGTAGAACACATTGGCTTTTTTGCCTGCGCCCACGCGCGGCAGCATGGCGGGCATCATGGGACGCAGACCGGCCCAGGGCACCACGCTGCGGGTGTTGATGCCGGGGAAACATTCGTTGACCCACTTGATCAGCGGCTGAATGCGGTCAGCGCGGATGTCCAGGTCAATGCCGTTGAACTCGGCCGTGCCGGCCACGCGGAAGCGGTCATCACCCAGGCGGCTGGTGACCAGCTTGGTTTCGTCGTCCAGAAGGCTCACCAGCGGGGCCGCTGCCTGGCTGGCTGCATCGGGCATGTTGACGGTGATCGAATAGCCTTTGACGGGATAGATGTTCAGGCGGTCACCCAATTGGGCCGCCAGGCGTCGGCCATGGACGCCCGCGCAAATCACGATGCCGTCAAAGGTCAGGGTGTCCTCTTGGCCCTCATGCTTGACCTGCACGCTGGCGATTTTGCCGTCAGATTGCACGTTCAGCACTTCGTGCTCGGTGAGGAACTTCACCCCCAAGCGCTCGCAAGCCTTGGCCAGGCCAAAGGTGAACTTGTGGATGTCCCCGGTCGAGTCGCTCTCAGTGAAGTAGCCGCCGTAGTACTGGCCCTGCAAGGTCGGCTCAATGGCCTTCATCTCTTGAGGCGTCACGGCGCGGCGCGGCAGGCCACCTTGTGCCAGCAGCTTGGACACTTCGCCAGCGTGGTCAAAGCCTTTTTTGTCGCGGTAGATGTGCAGGATGCCTTCGCGCTTGTGGTCGAAGTCGATGCCTTCGGCCTTGGCCCAAGCAAAGTGGTGTTCGCGCGATTCAATGGCCAGTTGGGCCGTGGCGATGGTGTTTTCTTTGTACTTGGGGATGGCCGCGACAAATTCGGCCATCCAGCTGAGCTTGTGCCAGGTGGGTTTGGGGCTCATCAGCAGTGGGGCGTCGTTCTTGAACATCCACTTGATCCCCTTGATGAGGGTCGAGGGATGGGTCCAGACTTCGGCATTGGATGCAGACAGTTGCCCGCCGTTGGCATAGGACGTTTCCATGCCGGGGTAGCGGTTTTTCTCGATCAGGGTGACCGCAAAACCTTTTTGGGCCAGGGCGTAGGCGCTGGTGATGCCGGTGATGCCGCCGCCGACGACCACCATGTGTTTGTTGAGCATGTGATTTTTCATGGAGCTTTTCTCTCTTCAAAACGTCTCAAACGGATGGACACACTGCACACCCAGTGTGTGCAGCATGACCCCCTCTGTTTGAAACCTGAGAGATTCACCTGGCCCTTTGAGGAAGGCACCAGGCTTGCTCCTGCGGTGGGCCGGAATGACGAATTCCGGTCGCTCTTCAGAGTGCGTTGTTCACCACGGTCCTTTTGCCTGAGAGTTTCCGGGGTGGTTGCTCCTTCGGCGTTGAAGGCTTTTGGCCTTCAAGCTCTCCTGCAGTGAACGCCGGAAGGTGTCCGGCTGGGGGTGGTGGTTGCAAAACTCGCTCCACCCCACGTAGGGGCCAGACGGCGTGTCTGGCTTTTACGATCTCCTGATGGTTTCTGTTGTCTGGGCCTGAGGTGATCAGGCGGTCAAATTTTGGTAGGCCGCTTCGTCGAGCAGGGCGTCGAGGTCGGCGAGACGGGTCAGGCGGGCCTTGAAAAACCACCCTTGGCCCAGTGGGTCCGAGTTGGCCAGTGACGGATCGGCACGCAGGGCTTCGTTGACTTCAATGATTTCGCCACCTGCGGGCATGTGCACATCGGCCGCAGCCTTGACCGACTCAACCACACCAGCGACATCTTTGGCAGCGAAGGTTTGGCCAATCGCAGGCAGATCCACAAAGACGATGTCACCCAGGGTGTCTTGGGCATGAACGGTGATGCCCATGACGGCAGTGTCGCCGTCGCGTTGCAGCCAAGTGTGTTCGTCTGAGAAAAGGAAGGACATGTGCAGATTCCGGGAGTACGTCTGATCCTCTGAGAAGAGGCAACGCCCCGAAGGGCGTTGTTTTTCAGATTATAGGCAGTCTTATTTGAAGCCCATCACATGCGGCAGCCAGTTCGACAGCGCAGGCACAAAGGTCAGCAGCACCAGCACCGCGCCGTGTGCCCACAGGAAGGGCTTGAGCTCGCGGGTGAGGTCAGACAGCGGCACCTTGGACACGTTCGATGTCACGAACAGCAGCCCGCCCACGGGCGGCGTGATCATGCCCAGCGTGAGGTTGTAAATCACCACCATCGCGAAGTGGATCGGATCGACACCCAGCTTGGCGGCCACAGGCGCCAGGATGGGCACCAGCACCATCACGCCAGGCAGCGGCTCGATGAAGATGCCAAAAATCAGCAAGAAGACGTTGATGACGATCAGGAAGCCCCAGACGCTCAGGTTCATGCCTGAGATCCAGCCTGCCACCGTTTGCGGCATGCCTTCGATGGTCAAGATCCAGGCGAACGAGGCAGACGTGCCAATGATCAGCAGCACAGAAGCCGTCAGCAAAGCCGAGCGCGAGAGGATGTCGGGCACCGCCTTCCATTCGAGAGTGCGGTAAACGTATTTTCCGCAGATGAGGGCGTAGAACACGGCGACCACAGACGCCTCGGTCGGGGTGAACCAGCCTGCACGCATGCCGCCCAGAATCAGCACGGGCAGCAAGATGGCGGGCAGGGCTTTCCAGGTGGTCGAGAGGATTTCAGCGCCCGTGGGCAATTGGCCATCGCCTTTGTAATTGCGCTGCTTGGAGACGTAGTAGTTCACCAGGCACATGGCCGCCGCGATCAGCACACCCGGGATCAAACCCGCGATGAACAAGGCCCCCACCGAGACATTGTCATCGGCCAGGGCGTAGATGATCATGATGATCGAGGGCGGGATGATGGGGCCCACGATGGCGGTGGACGCGGTGAGCGCTGCGGCATAAGGGCGGCCATAACCGGCCTTGTCCATCATGCGGATCAACATGGAGCCGGGGCCGGCGGCGTCGGCCAAGGCCGAGCCCGAGATGCCCGAAAAGAAGGTGAGCGACACCACGTTGGTGTAGCCCAAACCGCCGCGCTTGTGGCCCACAAACTGGCCCGCGAATTTGAGCAGCACCTCGGTCAACGAGCCGCCGCTCATCAGCTCGGCCGCCAAAATGAAGAAAGGCACGGCCATCAGCGGGAAGCTGTCGACACCGGTGAAGGTCTCTTTCAGCAGGGCCAGCATGGGGTAGGCGTCGGACAGCACCAGGGCCGTCACGGTGGACAGGCCCAGGGCAAACGCCACCGGTACACCGATGGCCAGGTAGACGCAGACGGAAATCAGGAGGATCAGACTGGCGCTCATAGGGATGCACTCGCGGTGGCGTCAAAGTGGGCGTCGCTCGCAAATTCGCGGCGGGCAATGTAGCTGCGAACGATCAGCAGCCAGTGGATCAGGGTCATGCCCATGCCCAGTGGCAAGGCCAGATAGATCCAGGCGATGGAAATTTGGGTGGCAGGGGTGATCTGGTACTGGGTGCGGTCCATGTATTGCAGGCCAAACCAGATGCAGAAGACGCAAAACCCGGTGACCAGCAAAGCAATCAACACGCGGAGGGCCTGTGCGACTCGGGGTGGCAAGCTGTCTTGCAGGTTGTCGATGGCGATGTGCCCGCCGTAGCGCAGTACTGGGCCGCAGCCGATGAAGGTGAGCCAGATCATCATGTGACGGGCCACTTCTTCTGCCCACTCGATGGACTGGTTGGTGGTGTAACGCAGCACCACGTTGGTGAAGATGATCACCGACATGGCAGCCAGGATCAGGATCAGCGCCCAGCGGTTCACGGCGAGGAAATAGTCTTCAAATTTTTTCATTGTTCTCTGGCCTTTCAAAGACCGTTGCCCATCAAAAAGGCCTGTGCAACCCCCGTTGTCACAGGCCCGTCCTGCCCCATCAGAAAATCAGCGGATTTCCTGGATCTTGCGGATGTTGTCAGCACCGAACTCTTTGGAGTAAGACACATAGGCGGGCACCAGGGCATCACGGAAGGCCTGACCGTCCACCTTGCGGACCACGCTCATGCCGTCTTTCTCCAGTTGGGCAATGCCGCTGTTCTCGTCATCGTTGACCTTCTTGCGCTGAGCCACTTTGGCTTTTTGTGCGGCTTCGTAGAAGACCTTTTTGTCCGCATCGCTGAGTTTGTTCATCAGGCGAGGCGAGGTGATCAGCAGACCGGGTGAATAGACGTGGCCCGTGAGGGACAGGTATTTTTGCACTTGCGAGAACTTGGACGCCAGGATCACGGGGATCGGGTTTTCCTGACCGTCCACAGTGCCTTGTTGCAGGGCGCCAAACACTTCAGGGAAGGCCATCGGTGTAGGTTGAATGCCGAAGGTTTTGTAGCCGTCCATGTGCACCTTGTTTTCCATGGTGCGCATCTTCAGACCGGCTGCGTCAGCAGGCTTGACGATGGGGTGCTTGCTGTTGGTCATGTGGCGGAAACCGTTCTCGGTCCAGGCCAGGGCGATCAGGCCTTTGGAGGGGAACTTGGTCAGGATGTCCTGGCCAATCGGGCCGTCCATCACCTTGCGGGCGTGGTCGTAGTCACGGAACAGGAAGGGGATGTCCACGATCTTGACTTCGGGCACGAAGTTGCCGACAGGGCCGGTGGAGGTGTTGACCAAATCCAGCGTGCCCAGTTGCACGGCTTCGATCATTTCGCGTTCACCGCCCAGGGCGCTGTTGGGGAACTGTTGGCACTTGTAGCGGCCTTGTGTGCCTTTTTCAATGTCGTCACAAAACACGGTGGAGCCCACGGCGTAGTGCGATGTGGCCGATGTGGCGTAGCCCAGCTTGAGCACGGTTTGTGCAGAAGCTGCGCCGACCAGTCCGACAGCCAGGCCCATGCCCAGCACCAGTTTGTTGAATTTCATGGAAAGTCTCCTGTTGAAAGTTGGATGATCTTGAGAGGGCTCAATTTGTCATACAACTTTGATTATCAGTGTCCCTCGTTCAGCGCCAATAAGGGTTTTCGCGGGTTTGTGATGCCAATGTGACGTCGAATCGCCAAAAAAAGAGGCCCCTCAGGGCCTCCTTCAGTGCAGGGCAGGTTCACATGCCCGTGTAGTTGGGCCCACCACCACCTTCTGGTGTGACCCAGACGATGTTTTGCGTCGGGTCCTTGATGTCGCAGGTTTTGCAGTGCACACAGTTTTGCGCGTTGATCTGCAGGCGGTCGCTGTTGTCTTCGTTCTTCACGAACTCGTACACGCCGGCTGGGCAATAGCGCGACTCGGGGCCTGCATATTTGGCGAGGTTGATGCTCACCGGCACCGATGCGTCTTTCAGCGTCAGGTGCTCAGGCTGGTTTTCTTCGTGATTGGTGTTGCTGATGAACACGCTCGAGAGGCGGTCAAAGGTCAGCTTGCCGTCCGGCTTGGGGTAGTCGATCTTCGGGCAATCGGCCGCAGGCTTGAGGTAGGTGTGGTCGGCCTTGTCGCGGCGCAGTGTCCAGGGAATGTGACCGCGCAGCACGAACTGCTCAAAACCGTTCATGAGGGTCGCCACCGTCAGGCCCTTCTTGAACCAGGTCTTGAAGTTGCGCGACTTGTTGAGCTCGGTATAGAGCCAGCTGGCTTCAAACGCCTCGGGGTAGGCGCTCAGCTCGTCATGCTGACGGCCCGCCACGATGGCGTCGTAGGCCGCTTCGGCGGCCTGCATGCCGGTCTTGATGGCGGCGTGGCTGCCTTTGATGCGGCTGACGTTCAGGTAACCGGCATCGCAACCGACCAGTGCGCCACCCGGGAACACGGTCTTGGGCAGGCTCATCAGGCCGCCTGCGGTGATGGCGCGTGCGCCGTAGCCTATGCGTTTGGCGTTGACTTCGCCCTTGTCGTTGGTGAAGTACCACTTGATGTTGTTGTGGGTCTTCCAGCGCTGGAATTCTTCAAAGGGGCTGAGCCAGGGGTTGGCGTAGTCCAGACCCACCACGTAACCGATGGCGATTTTGTTGTCTTCCATGTGGTACATGAACGCACCGCCGTAGGTGTCGTTGTTCATGGGCCAGCCAGCGGTGTGCATCACAAAACCGGGTGTGTGGCGTGAAGGGTCAATCTCCCACACTTCTTTGATACCGATGCCGTAGGTTTGCGGGTCGCGGCCTTCGTCAAGTTTGTACTTGGCGATCAGCTGCTTGCCCAGATGGCCGCGTGCGCCTTCGGCAAACACGGTGTACTTGGCGTGCAGTTCCATGCCGAGCTGGAAGTTGTCGGTGGGTTCGCCATCTTTGCCGATGCCCATATTGCCGGTGGCCACGCCTTTGACGCTGCCGTCTTCGTTGTAGAGCACTTCTGCTGCGGTGAAGCCGGGGAAAATTTCAACGCCCAGGTTTTCGGCCTGCTGACCCAACCACCGGGTGAAGTTAGAGAGGCTGATGATGTAGTTGCCGTGGTTCTGTGCGCATTCGGGCAGCAAGAAGTTGGGTGTCCGCAGGGCGCCTGTTTCAGACAGAAAGCTCCAGGCGTCATCGGTCACGGGTTGGTTGAGGGGGGCGCCGAGTTCTTTCCAGTTGGGCAAGAGTTCGGTCAAGGCCTTGGGGTCCATGATGGCGCCCGAGAGGATGTGGGCGCCGGGCTCGCCGCCTTTTTCAAGGACCACCACCGACACATCGGTGCCTTTTTTAGCCGCCAGCTGCTTCAGGCGGATGGCTGTGGACAGGCCGCCGGGGCCGCCGCCGACCACGACCACGTCGTATTCCATGGATTCGCGGGGACCGTAGGTGCTCAAAATTTCTTCGGGGCTCATGAACGTCTCTGTTTGAAGTTGGGGATTCGGGTTGTCGATCACCGGGGTGTCGAGCGTGTGACTCATTTTATGCGGCTCGGGCAGGCTTGCCCCGCACAATGGCGTCAGCAGTGGGTTTCCCCTGATACAGACATTTTTGAGGAGTTGTCATGGCTTATGAAATCGATTTGTCGGGCCGCGTGGCCCTGGTGACCGGCGCATCCAGTGGTTTGGGCGCGCAATTTGCCAAAACCCTGGCCGCAGCCGGTGCGGGCGTGGTGCTGGCCAGCCGCCGGGTGGACAAGCTCAAGGATTTGCGCGCCGAGATCGAGGCTGCAGGCGGCAACGCCCATGTGGTGGCGATGGATGTGACCGACAAGGCCAGCATTGCCGCAGCGGTGGCCCACGCTGAAACCGAGATGGGCAGCATTGACATTCTGGTCAACAACTCGGGCGTGAGCACCACCCAGCGCATCCAGGACGTGACCGAAGAGAATTACGACTTCATCATGAACACCAATGTGCGTGGCGCGTTTTTTGTGGCGCAAGAGGTGGGCAAACGCATGTTGGCGCGCGCCAAGGGGGCAGCGCCGGGCAGCTTCACCGGCGGACGCATCATCAACATCGCCTCGATGGCGGGGCTGAAAGTCTTGCCGCAGATCGGCGTGTATTGCATGAGCAAGGCTGCAGTGATCCAGATGACCAAGGCTTTTGCGGTGGAGTGGGGCAAGTTTGGCATCAACGTGAACGCCATTTGCCCCGGCTACATCGACACCGAGATCAACCACCACCACTGGCAGACCGAGCAGGGCCAAAAACTCATCAGCATGCTGCCGCGCAAGCGGGTGGGTCAGCCTCAGGATCTGGATGCTTTGCTGGTCATGTTGGCCAGTGACCAGAGCCATTTCATCAACGGTGCGGTGATTGCCGCCGACGATGGTTTTGCCATGTGAGGGCTTGAGCCATGAAATACGAGCTGCCCGATCATAAAAAACTGGTGCACGAGATGACCATCCCCATCCGCTGGGGCGACATGGACGCCATGGGCCACGTCAACAACACGGTCTATTTCCGGTATCTCGAAACAACCCGCATCGACTGGTTTGACAAAATTGGCTTTGAGCTCAATCCCAAGGGCGAGGGGCCGGTGATCGTGAACGCGTTTTGCAACTTCTACAAGCAGTTCGAATACCCCGGCGACATTCTGGCCCGGATGTATGTCAGTGACCCGGCGCGCACCACCTTTGAGAGCTGGTGCACGCTGGAGCGAACCGATCAGCCGGGTGTGGTGTTTGCGGCCGGTGGCGCCACCACCATCTGGGTGGACTTTCCCAATCAGAAGGCGGTGCCCTTGCCCGACTGGGTCAAGGCTTTGGTCACCCCCTGAGGGCGGGGGTGGACCTGGTGGCGAGTTTCAGGCCGCTGTGCCCACCGCACGCCACTGCTCGGCATGGGCCTTGAGCCAGTCTTGCGACAAATGGGGCTGGCCCACCTGCATGGGGTGAAAGTCTTTGCGGGTGTAGGCCCACAAGGGTTTGGCCACGCGCCAGACCATGCCATGACGGCCCAAAAAGAATTTGCCAGCTGACCACCAGGTGGATGGTTTGAACAATGTCTTGTCGTGCCAGAGGTTGTTCACCGTCTGACGCAGCACATCGGTCGTGAACTGTACCGTGACGTACCAAAACCAGCGCATGCGCCAGGCATGGTTGCCGCCCAAGCGCTGGTAAATGTCAAACGCCACGCACTTGTGTTCCGACTCTTCGGCGGCGTGCCAGCGCCACAGGGTTTTGAGGGGCTCATCGGCCTGGGCAAAACAATCACCCGGCTGGTCCAAGTTCGCCAGCGTCAGTTCGCCAAAAATGGCGGTGTAATGCTCGAATGCCGCCGTGATGGCCAACTCGTGCAAATAACCCCTGTCACTTTGATTGAATAGTTTCTCGCGCCCACGCTCTTGACGTTTCAATGCGCGTGGCCCCCAATGGTTGACTAGGCCTTGCTTTTCCAGGTGGGCGTTGTACAGGCCATGCAGGTGCCGATGGGTGGCCTCCTGGCCGATGAAGCCTTTGGCAATGTGCTTCAGGTCAGCGTTTTGCGCGGTGTCGGGCAGGTGTTTGGCGCCTTCCTTGACCGAATCGATGAAAAACTGCTCACCGACCGGAAAACTCATGGACAGCGCGTTGGCATAAGCCGTCAAAAATGCGTCGCCGCCATTCCAGTGGCGAGAAAAACCCTGGCTCAAATCAACGCTCAGGCGGCGAACCGTCAGTTCGGTCGGGGCATGCAGGGTGGCAGACGTGGTCATCAGTTGCTCAAATAAGTCAGAATATGAGCATTATTCAGATTAATGAGCATGCGATCAACTCGCTATCTGCTCATGTTTCAAGGCGTGAATTCATGGCATCCAAAAAATCAAGCACAGCCCCAGAAGCCAAGCAACATCAGCGTCGCCAGCCCACCCAGGCTCGCTCGCAGCAGACCATAGAAACCTTGTTCCAGGCGGCTGCTCAGATTTTGGACAGGGAGGGCGAGGCCGGGTTGACTACCAACAAGGTGGCGGCGGCGGCAGGTTTTTCGATTGGCACGCTGTACCAGTACTTTCCGAGCAAAGAGGTTTTGGTGCGGGCCATGGCGACCCGGGGCACGGACCTGGTGTTGCATTCACTGGAGCTGTACCTGTCTGAACTAGAAACCAGTGCAGAGGTTCAGTCGCAGGACGCCCGTGCCGTGTTGGGCAAGGCCATCCGAATCATCTTGCGGGGTTTTGCTTCTGGTGGAGGACTGAGCCAGAGCATGATCCGCTTGTGCTGGAAGTTGGAGCAACCCGATGAAACGGCCAGTGCCGTGCGCCAAGTGTCAGATCGTTTGGCCATTTTTTTTGAGCGCATCCATCACCCGACTTTGAAAGTGCCGAACGCTGCGCAGATGTTTGTGCTGACGCGTTCCATCATTGGTACCTTGCGCAGCGCCAGCCTGGAGAAGTCTCCCTTGCTGGGCAGCCCAGCCCTTGAAGACGTGCTGGTGGATTTGGCTTGGGCCATGTTGACGCCCAAAACATGAGGGATCTGCCCCAAGAGGCTACTGACTGGCTCATTGCGAGACATCGATGCAACTGTATTGATTAAATTTGTTGATTTATGTAATAATGTCAATGTTAAATAAAATAAATCAATAATTTAACAATTTCGTTGATTGATCGATTGGGGGTAATCACATGAATGGTTTTGCCAAGGCTTGGGCAGTCTGCGGACTTGGTTTTGCAATGGTGCTTGCTTCTGCGCCTGTGAGCGCGGAAGACCTGCATTTTTCTGAGGCGCTGCGACTGGCTGCACTGAAGCATCCCTCTGTCCAAGTGAAGCTGTCCGAATTGCAAGCCGCCAACAAGGATGTGGATGCGTCCATGTGGGGGAGGTTTCCCTCGGTCACTGTTCAAGGCACATCGTCGAATTCGCAGCCCCAAACAGCACTCGTCATCCAACAACCTTTATGGGAAGGTGGGCGAGTGACGGGGCAGATTCTTTTGACGCAAGCCGCAGTTCGCCAGGCAGAGGCCGCTTTGCTGGAAACCAGGCAGTCGGTGATGCAACAAACCAGCGTCACGTTTTTTGAAATTTTGCGATTGCATGAGCGCTTGATTCTGACCAAAAAAAGCGAGTCCGAGCATCAAAAACTGGTCGCGCTGATTGATCGGCGTGTCAAGGCAGAAATCAGCCCCGTGGCAGATTTCATTTTGGCCAAAGCGCGCAAACAACAAGCCACCAGCGATCGCATACAAGTGGAGCGCTCACTGCAGGCGGCCTTGTTGACGCTGGATCAATGGGTGGGGCCGCAAGCCGGTGCGCCCAAATTGCCAACGGCACTGCCCTGGCAGCCCAAGCCTGATGCGCAATGGGTGGAGGGCGCCAAAGCGTTCTCGGGTGAGTTGCACCGCCTTCGTGCCCAGGTTGATGTGGCGCAGGCGCAAATTCAGGTGGCCAAGGCGGCAGGCTGGCCTGCCCTCTATCTGGTCAATCGTCAGTCCTTGGGGGGGGCCGGTTATGCCCTATCGGGGGATCGCAACCAAACTTATCTCAGTCTGAATTTTTCGCCGGGTGCCGGTCTGTCTGCCGCAGCAACAGTAGAGGCTGCCAAGGCTCGTTTGGACGTGGCCGATCAAGGCATAGCTCTGTATGAGCGGCAACTTGAACAGCAGGTGCGAAATGCCTTGTCAGACGTTCAATCACTGGAGCTTCAACTGGGGACCTCCCAAGAGCTGATCAAGGCCACCGAAGAGGTGGTCGATTCGTACCTGCGGCAATACCAAATCGGGCGAAAAAACTGGTTGGACGTTTTGAACGCCTTGCGTGAAAGCATTCAGGCGGCGAACACGGCAGGCGAAATCGAATATGGGCTTTACGCGGTGAAATTGCGTTTGTTGCTCAGCAGCGGACAGCTCAACATCGACAATTTGCAATCAATTTATGACTGACTTTCAAACGCCAGAGGCGCCAATGCTGGATCAGCCCTTGGCCCATTTACTGTCCCGATTGGCGGGACTGCAGGGGCAGGCCGTGCCAGTGCATCGATTTGGCATGATGGCTTCCACCGATACGGGTTTGTCGGTTGACGCATTGAGCCGAACAGAACGCATGAAAACCTGGTGGCGTGCACGATTTCCGAATGCAGAGATCGCCGTGCAGAGTCTGGATGATTTGAAGCCAGAGATTTTTCCGCTCTTGTGGTTGTCTCGGGATGAAACACAGGTTTTGTTGGTGCGAGGCCGCTCGGGCCGAGGTGCCCTGATCACGCAAAATGAAAAAGGTGAAACCTTGGCCATCGAAGCGGCTGCTGCTGGCCAGGGCACGCTTTTTCGATTGACCACCGCACCCGCTCAGCCGGGTGATACGGGCCATCATTCGATGTCTGCCACCGATTGGTTTGCATTCACGCTCAGGCGCTACCGGTTTGTGTTTTTTGAAGGCGTTGCTGCCACCTTTGTATTGAGCACGCTGGGGCTGGTTTCGGCCATGTATTCGATGCAGGTTTATGACCGCGTTATCCCCTCCAAGGGTTACGCCACTTTGTGGGTCTTGACCATTGGCGTGGTGATTTCGATCATTTTGGAGCTCGTCATCAAGCAAGTCAGGGCCTACATGGTGGACCGGGCTTGCAAGCTGATTGATCAGGAGCTGTCGGCGGTCTTTTTTGGCAAAGCGCTGGACATCCGTCTGGATGCCCGCCCGGGGACGGTCGGTACATTTGCGTCCCAGATTCGGCAGTTTGAATCGGTTCGTAACTTTTTGACTTCGTCCAGCCTTTTCATCATGGCCGATTTGCCTTTCGGCATCCTTTTCATTGGCGTGATCGGCTTGTTGGCTGGGCCTGTGGCCTGGGTGCCCATTGTCATGGTGCCCGTGTCAATTTTGGCGGGTTTGGCGTTCCGCCGGTCGATGGAAAAACTGACCACAGAGCACATGGAAGAGTCCAACCTGAAAAACGGTTTGCTCATCGAAGCGATCGACGGCATTGAGTCGGTCAAAGCCGCCAATGCGGAATGGAAAATGTTGACCCGTTGGCGGGCCATGACCGCCCACTTGGCCTCCAATGAACTCAAGATGCGCATGATGTCTTCGTTGTCGAGCAACGTGACCCAATCACTTCAGCAGATCAGCTATGTTGGGATGGTGGCGGTCGGTGCATATGCCATCAATGCTGGCTATCTGACCATGGGCAGTTTGATCGCTTGCTCCATCATTTCAGGACGCGCTTTGACACCAGTGGCGCAGTTGTCGAGTCTGATTGTTCAGTGGGAACATGCCCGTGTGGCCCTCAAATCGCTCAATGCCATCATGGCCATGCCCAGTGACCGTGATCCTCAAGCGCGCTTGGTGGTGCCCGAACAGTGCACCGGCGAGTTGCGCATGGACAAAGTGGGTTTTGCTTATGCCAAGGGCGCACCGTCGATTGAAATTTCATCCTTGCAAATTCGTCCCGGCGAAAGAATTGCTGTGCTGGGTGCGGTCGGGTCGGGTAAATCCACCTTCATCAAGTTGCTGGGGGGCCTGTACAAACCCATGACGGGGCATCTCTTTTTGGATGGCGTGGATGCCATGCACCTGGCCCCCGAGTATGTTCGTGAAAGCATTGCTTATTTGCCTCAAGACATCCGCTTGTTCAAAGGCACTTTGCGTGAGAACCTGAGCTTGGGTTTGCCCATGCCCAGCGACACGCAAATCTTGCGTGCTGCGGCAATGACAGGGCTGGACAGCGCCATTCAAAACCACCCCAAAGGGCTGGAGCTGGAAATCGCTGAGGGCGGCCGAGGCCTGTCTGGTGGGCAAAGGCAGTTGGTGGGATTGACCCGCATGTTGCTCGCTTGCCCCAAAGTCTTGCTGCTCGATGAGCCCACAGCGTCCATGGACGGGCAGTTGGAAATCAAGGTCATGCGCCACCTGTTTCAGGAAATGCCCAAAGATGCCGTGATCGTGGTGGTCACCCACAAGCCTGCCTTGCTGCCGCATGTGGACCGCGTCCTGGTCATGGACCGTGGCCGAATTGTGCTGGACGGTCCTCGCGACGAGGTGCTTGCTCGTCTGAGTCAGAACACGCCAACGCCCACCCGCTCGGCGCCAAGCGCTGTAGCCATTGCGCCCGGAGGGGCCAAAGCATGAAAATTTTCTGGTTTCTTCAGTCCCATGACGCGGGGTCATCCTCGGATGAACTGTCCAGCAGCCTACGGCGTTCACGCTGGCTGTTTTGGACCGTCACCTTGACGGTGGCTGTGTTTTTGACTTGGGCCTACTTTGCCGAGGTGGATCAAATCACCCGTGCGCCCGGATCGGTGATCTCCAGTGCACGTTCGCAGGTCATCCAGTCACTCGATGGCGGCGTGATCGAAGACCTGTTGGTCAAAGAGGGCGATGTTGTTCAGCGTGACCAGGTGTTGGTCAAACTTGAAAAAACCCGCCAGGAATCGGGCTTTCTGGAAACGCGTGCCAAAGCGGCCGCCTTGACCGTGACCGTGGCGCGCTTGCAGGCCGAAGTGTTGGGCCGAGAACCCAAGTTTCCGCGCGAAACTTTGAAATATCCCGAATTTGTGCAATCCCAGATGGTGTTGTTCAAAAAACGCAGATCCGCCATCCGTGAAGAAGTCCAAGCCCTGGAGTCCATGGTGCGGCTGACGCAAAAAGAGCTGAACATGACCCGACCCTTGCTCAAAACAGGGGACGTGAGCATGACCGATGTGCTGCGGCTGGAGCGGCAGTTGGCCGACATTCAGGCGCAAATTACCAATCGGCGCAACAAATACTTTCAGGACGCGCAGGCTGAATTGAGCAAGGCTCAGGAAGACCTGGCCGGTATTGAGCAGGTCATGGCCCAAAGACGTGATCAACTGGATCAAACCGTACTCAGGGCGCCTTTGCATGGGGTGGTCAAAAACGTGCGGGTCACTACCCGTGGCGGCGTTCTTCGTCCTGGCGAGGAAGTCATGCAAATTGTTCCTCTGGAGGAAGACCTGGTCATCGAAGCCAAGGTCAGTCCGACCGACATCGCCTTCATCAAGCCCGGCCTCACAGCCACCATCAAAATTGATGCGTACGACTACGCCATTTATGGCACCTTATCGGGCAAGCTGGTCTACATCAGTGCCGACACGCTCAATGAGAACCTGAATCTGCAGCAAGGTGAGCAGCCTTACTACCGTGTTCGTGTGCAAACCGATGGGCGGCGCTTCAGCGGGCATGGAGACAAAGACTTGGGCATTCAACCAGGCATGACCGCGACGGTTGAACTCAAAACGGGCACCAATACCGTGCTCCGTTATCTGGTCAAACCGATCTTCAAAACGCTGACCCAATCCTTGCGCGAACGCTGAGATTGGGCGGCTCTCCCCAGGCCTGTTGAGGGTGGATCAGCTTTTGGCCTTGGGCAAGCGGCCCATCACATAAAACTCGGGGTTGGGCAGCATGCCGCTGAAGCTGGCCATGCGGTTGGACAGGCCAAAGAAAGCGGTGATGGCCGCGATGTCCCAGATGTCCTCGTCATTGAAGCCATGCGCGTGCAAGGCGGCAAAGTCGGCGTCTTCCACCTCGTCGGAGTGCTGGCAGACCTTCATCGCAAAGTCCAGCATGGCGCGTTGGCGCGGGCTGATGTCGGCCTTGCGGTAGTTGATGGCCACCTGATCGGCCACCAGCGGCTTCTTTTCATAGATGCGCAAAATCGCGCCATGCGCCACCACGCAATACAAGCAATTGTTGGCCGCGCTGGTGGTGGTCACGATCATTTCGCGCTCGCCCTTGGTCAGGCCACTCTCGCGCCCCACCGACTCGGGCACCATCAAAGCGTCGTGGTAGGCAAAAAAGGCCCGCCATTCGGCCGGGCGGCGGGCAAAAGCCAAAAACACATTCGGCACAAACCCGGCTTTTTCCTGCACCTCCAGCACCTTGGCTTTGATGTCATCGGGCAAGTCATTGATGTCGGGGGCAGGGTAGCGAGTGCTCATGGGGTCTCCAGCAGGTTGATAATTTTGATTATGCTCATAGACATTTTAGGAGCCTTCCATGTCCCAAACACCCACTCAACAAGCCCGTGATGCACGCCCCGATGACGTCGCTTTTCAGGCCGGCTTGACCTCCCGCACCCAGGTCATGGGGCCGGAATACGTGGACCGCGCCCTGGGCGCTGCCACCGACTTCACGATGCCCATGCAAGAGTTCATCACCCGCAACGCCTGGGGCAATGTGTGGCAACGCCCCGGCCTGGACCTGAAAACCCGCAGCCTCATCACCGTGGCCATGCTTACCGCGCAGGGCAAGCAGCACGAACTCAAGGCCCATGTGCGTGGTGCCCTGAACAACGGCGCCACGCCCGAGGAAATTCGTGAATTGATGCTGCACGCCACGGTCTATTGCGGCTTCCCCACCGCCATTGATGCGTTCCGCAGCGCCACAGAAGTGATCGAACCCAAGGCCTAAGTGCGACAAGAGGCCCGCGCAAGGTCGTAGGTCGGCACTCGACGCGTCCGACATGGGGGTGGTTTGGCCGGAACGCACGATGCGGGCGCGGTGCTTGTTCGGGCACATGTCGGGGTCTTGGACCGCCGACCTGCGGCGAAGAGCGCGGCCAAAACATCAGCGCAAAGTGGCTTTTGTAGGTCGGCACTCGAAGAGTCCGACATGGGGGTGGTTTGGCCGGAACGCACGATGCGGGCGCGGTGCTTGTTCGGGCACATGTCGGGGTCTTCGACCGCCGACCTGCGAAACTGCCTGCCTGCCAGACTGTTGGTGGGTTGATTGCCGCTATTCTTGTTGTTTTCCTTTCATGGCCCCGCCTGCTTGCATGACTGATTCGTTGATCCCCCCTGGTTTTTTGGCCTTGCACAGCCACCGCTCCGAAGTACTGGCTGAGACTTTGTCGGGCTGGCTGTTGCGCCAGCCCCTGGCGCCGCTGGAGCAAGAGGTGGTGCTGGTGCAGAGCAATGGCATGGCCGAGTGGATCAAGATGGCGTTGGCGCTTCAAGGGGGGGAACGAGGCGGGGTGTGCGCGGCCACCAAGGTGGAGCTGCCTTCGCGCTTTCTGTGGCGCACTTACCGACAGGTGTTGGGTTCCAAGCATGTGCCGCCGGATTCCCCGCTCGACAAATTGCCCATGACCTGGCGCCTGATGGCCTTGCTGCCCCAGTGCCTGGACGACCCGGTATTTGCCCCTGTGGCCGGGTTTTTGCGCGGCGATGAACCTGACCGCTTGCTGCAACTGGCCAGCCGCTTGGCAGATTTGTTTGACCAGTACCAGATTTACCGCCCCGACTGGTTGGAAGACTGGGCCGCTGGCCGCAACCTGCTGCGCCAAAACGCAGGCCATGCCGAACTGCCTGCGGACCAGCTGTGGCAAGCCCAGCTGTGGCGGCGCGTGCTGGCCACGCTCAGCGATGCAGAGCGCCAGGCCACCCGGCCCGCATTGCATGTGCGGGCTGTAGCCCATCTCAAGTCTGGTCAGGCCCTGGCGAGTCCGGTGGCGCGGCGCGTCTCGGTGTTTGGCATGAGCCACATGCCTGGGCAGTTGTTGGACATTTTGGATGCCTTGTCTCAGCACAGCCAGGTTTTGCTGGCCGTGCCCAACCCGTGCCAGTACCACTGGGGCGACATCATGGACGGGCGCGACGCCCTGAAAGCCGAACGCAGGCGCCACCCCTACAAAAAAGAAAACCTGTCGGCCATGCCGCTGGAGCAGATGCATTTGCACGCCCCCGCCTTGCTGGCGGCCTGGGGCCGCCAGGGGCGTGACTTCATTCGTCAACTGGACGCATTTGACGCGGCCCAAGCGGCCCAGGAGCTCGTGCCCGGCATCCGGTTGGACCTGTTTGACGACGCGCCCGGGGCCGATGCCACGCGCTTGCTCACCCAATTGCAAAACCGCATCCGCGACCTGAAGTCGTCGCAGGACCCGGTGGATGCGCCACTGCACCCAGATGACCGCTCCATCGTCTTCAAGGTGGCACACAGCCCGGTGCGCGAGCTGGAAGTGCTGCACGACCAGTTGCTGCAATGGTTCCATGAGCAGCCCGATGTCTCGCCGCGCGACGTGGTGGTCATGGTGCCCGATATCGAGTCCATGGCCCCGGCCATTCGTGCGGTCTTTGGCCAATACAAGCGCAGTGATGCGCGCTTCATTCCCTTTGACATTGCCGACCTGGGCGCGCAGGCCACCAGCCCCTTGATCCATGCGGTGGAGTGGCTGCTGGCTTTGCCCCAGCAGCGCAGTCGCATGAGCGAGCTGGTGGAGTTGCTCGAAGTGCCTGCGCTGGCGGCGCGTTTTGGCATCCAGCCCGAACAACTGCCCACGCTGACCCGCTGGATGGCGGGCTCGGGCATCCGCTGGGGCTTGTCGGCCGAGCACCGCCAAGGCCTGGGCCTGAGCACCTGCGGTGAAGACAATTCGGCCCTGTTTGGTGTGCAGCGCATGCTGATGGGCTATGCCTGCGGCGCCGACCCCTTGCCCGCCGATGCCTCGCAACTCGAACCCTACGCCGAAGTCGGCGGGCTGGATGCCGAGCTGGCGGGCGCGCTGGCGCACCTGCTGCAAGCCTTGATCGGGTGGTGGCAAAGCAGCGCCACACCGGCCACACCGCAGCTGTGGGCCGAGCGTGGGCGCGCTTTGCTGGCCGCCCTGTTCAAAGCGCACGATGACACCGACCGCAACGCCTTGTCGGCGCTGGATCAGGCCCTGAACGATTGGGTCAAGGCCGCCGACCAGGCCAGTTTTGAGCAGACCGTGCCTCTGGCCGTGGTCCGTTCAGCCTGGATGGAAGCCCTGAAAGTGCCCAAGCTGGAGCAGCGCTTTCGGGCCGGGGGCGTGACCTTTTGCACGCTCATGCCCATGCGGGCGATCCCGTTCCAGAGAGTGTGCCTGCTGGGCATGAACGATGGCGACTACCCGCGCCGCAGCCCGCGTGCTGATTTTGATTTGCTGGGCCTGCCCGGCATGGCGCGCCCCGGCGACCGTTCGCGCCGCGACGACGACCGCCAGCTGATGCTCGAAGCCTTGCTCTCGGCGCGCCGTGTGCTCTATGTGAGCTGGAGCGGGCACAGCGTGCGTGACAACAGCGAGCAGCCGCCTTCGGTGTTGGTGTCGCAGCTGCGCGACGAGATCGACGCACTCTGGGGCCAGGGCACCGCCAAGCGCTTGACCACCCAGCACCCGCTGCAGCCGTTCAGTCGGGCCTACTTTGAACAGGGCAGTGGGTTGCAGACCTATGCCAAAGAGTGGTGGGCGGCGCAAAAACCGCTGCCCACGCAAGGGGAGGGCGTGCACCCCTCAGCCCAGCCCTTGCCCGCCATCGATGCAGCCCACGGCTTGCCTGTGCTCACGCTGGCGCAGTTGCACAGCTTTTTGCGTCGGCCCGTGGCGGCGTTTTTTCGCCAGCGCTTGCTGGTCAACTTGCAAAGTGAGCGCACCGAGCTGCTGGACGAAGAGCTTTTCGGGCTCAACGGTCTGGACCTTTACGCGCTCATGGACGATCAGCTCAACAACCTGCCCCCCGAACTGACCCCCGACGGGGTCCCCGCGCATGTGCAGGCGGCGGTGCAGCGTTTGCGCCGGGCCGGCGATTTGCCCCTGGCCGCCGTGGGCGTGCACGAGGCCGAGCGCTTGCGCAAAGAGTTGGAGCCGCTGCTGACCAGCGCTTTGGGCGAAATGCAAGCCTGGCCAGAGCCTGCCCCCCGCTGGCTGGTCGAGCGCGAACACCCAGCGGTGCGCCTGCAAGACAATTTGTCGCTCTTGCGCCAGCGGGCGCAAGACCCGGCAACGGGCCAGCCTGGCATCGACGCCGCCACCGGACAGCCGGTGGTGCAGACGGTGTTCATTGAGCTGCGCGCCTCCAAAGTGGCCAGCATCACCACGGCGGGCAAAGTGCAGCCTTTGGCCGATAAATTGATCGGCACCTGGCTCACCCAATTGGCCGCCGCAGCCACAGGCCATGCCCTGCATGCGGTGGTGGTAGGGCGCAACGCCGTGCTGCGCAGCCCGCCCATGGCGCCAGAGGATGCGCGTGTGCAGTTGGACGCCGTGCTCGATGTCTGGGCCGAAGGCATGCGTTGGCCTTTGCCGCTGCCGCCCGGGGTGGCGCTGCAATGGCTCAAGGCCCCCGAAAAACTCAACACCCTGGCCGACCTGTACGAGGGCAATGGCTGGGACAGCGAGGGCGAGGTGCGCAAAGACCCGGCGCTTTACCGCATGTACCCCAGCTTGCAGGAGCTGATGGCCCAGGGGCATTTCGAGCGCCTGACCCAAGTGGTCTACCAGCCCTTGCTCGATTGGGTCAAAACCCTCAAGGGCGAGGCCATGGCGGACCCCAACGGCGATTCTGAAGACGAGGAGGCCGCATGAGCCAGCCACTGAATGCATTGAGTTTCCCGCTGAGCGGCAGCCGTCTGATTGAAGCCAGCGCGGGCACCGGCAAAACCTGGACGATCGCCGCCCTGTATGTGCGCTTGGTGCTGGGGCCTGTGCCTACAGACACAGCCCCTGCGCTGCCTGCCCTCATGCCGCAAGACATTCTGGTGATGACCTTCACCCGGGCTGCCACCCGCGAGTTGTCGGACCGCATCCGCGCCCGATTGACCCAGGCGGCGGCAGTTTTTCGGGGGGCTGAGACCGCGCAAGACCCGTTTTTGCTGGGTTTGATGGCCTGCTACCCCGAAGGCCCAGAGCGCGAGAAAGCCGCCTATCGGCTGTCTCTGGCCGCTCAGGCCATGGACGATGCGGCGGTGTACACCATCGATGCCTGGTGCCAGCGCATGCTGCGCGAGCACGCCTTTGACAGTGGCAACCTGTTTGAAGAAAACCTGGTGGCCGACGAAGCTGCCTTGCGCATGGAGGCGGTGCAAGACTATTGGCGCGAATCGCTGTACCCCATGGAGCCGCAGCAAGTGGGCGATGTGCTGGCCGTGTGGCGCGATGTGGACACGCTGGAGCAGGAGGTGCGCCATCTGCTGGGCGTGGACGGGCTGTTGTCATCGGATGCGACCTCGGGTTCTGCCGGAGCCAGCCCCGCCGATGCAGCCACCCATGCCACCTTGGCGCAGGTGCTGACACAGGCGCAGCAAGTGCAGCGCGACGCCCTGGCCGCACTCAAGCAAGGCTGGGACAGCCAGGCCGACGCATTGCGAGACTGGCTGGATGACACGTTGGCTGACAAAGGCTCGGGCTGGAAAAAAGCCAAGCTCAAAAAAGCCAACAGCGACGCTTGGCTCGATGCTCTGAAGGTTTGGGCACTGAGCGACGGCGACGCCAAGGCGCTTGAAAAAGCCATGGGCAAAACCGGCTGGGACCGTTTCACCCCCGAAGGCATGGCCGATTGCCGCGAAGCCGACGCAGGCCCGGGCGTGTTGCCGCCGCAGTGCGAGGCCTTTGCCCAGCTCAAGGCCGAATTGCAAACCCTGCCCGACCCGCGCGTGGCCTTGCGCCTGCATGCCTGCGCCCGCGTGGGCCAGCGCATGGCCTGGCTGAAGCAGCGCAGCGCGCAGTTTGGCTTTGCCGACATGTTGCAGCGGCTCGATCAGGCCTTGCAGCGCCCCGAGCAGGGGGCGGCCCTGGCCGAGCGCTTGCGGGCGCAATTTCCGGTGGCCATGATCGACGAGTTCCAGGACACCTCGCCCCTGCAATTTCGCATCTTTGACCGCATCTATCGCAGCGCGGACAACCTCAGCGATTCGGCCTTGCTCTTGATTGGCGACCCCAAGCAATCGATTTATGGCTTCCGCGGGGCCGACATCCTGAGCTACCTCAAAGCCCGCACGGCCACCGAAGGCCGCCATTACGTGCTGGACACCAACTACCGCTCCACCCAGGCCCTGGTCGATGTCGTCAACCGTTGGTTTGACATTGGAGAGCAGCACCTGTCCGTCGGCGCCGCCTTTGGCTATGCCCAGCCCGACGGCCAGAACCCGGTGCCGTTTCAGCCGGTCAAGGCCCAAGGCCGCCCCGAGCGCCTGTGCCGCCAGGGCGATGCCGTGGCGGCCATGACCTTGGTGCACGACGCCCAAGTGCGCAGCGTGCGTGATGCGGTCACGCACATGTCGGCCCTGTGTGCCGAGCAGATCGTGGCCTGGCTGGGTGATCCGCAAGTGCGCTTTGTGCAAGCAGGCCAAGCCGACCAGCGGCTCAAACCCAAAGACATCGCTGTGCTGGTGCGCACCGGCAAAGAGGCCGACGCCGTGCGCCAGGCCTTGCGGGTGCGGGGCGTGGCCTCGGTGTATTTGTCAGACCGCGACTCGGTCTTTGAAAGCGACGAGGCCGCCGACCTGGGCCTGTGGCTGCGCGCCGTGGCGCAGCCGCAAGACATGCGCCAGGTGCGCGCCGCCCTGGCCACCGCCACCGTGGGCCTGAGCCTGCAAGAGCTGCACGACATGGCCCAGCAAGGCGACACGCTGGACGCTTATGCCGAGCAAATGCGGGCGCTGCGCCTGGTCTGGCAAAACCAGGGGGTGCTGGCCATGCTGCGCCAGTCACTGGACCTGCTGAAACTGGCGGCCCGCTGGCGTGCCCAGCCGCAAGGCGAGCGCCGCCTGACCAATGTGCTGCACCTGTCCGAATTGCTGCAATCGGCCAGCACCACGCTGGACGGTGAGCAAGCCCTGATCCGCTGGCTGGACCAGCAAATGCTGGACGCCAACGGCGACAGCGACGAGCAGATCGTGCGTCTGGAAAGCGATGAAGACCTGGTCAAGGTCGTCACCATCCACAAGAGCAAAGGCCTGGAGTACCCGGTGGTGTGCCTGCCCTTTGCGCACAGCCACCGCCGCGTGACCGGCAAGCGCACGGCCGTGCTCAGCCTGACCGATGCGCAGGGCGAGCGGCAAAACAAATTGCAATTCACCCCTGAAGACATTGAGCGGGCCGACGCCGACCGCCTGCGCGAAGATGTGCGCCTGTGGTACGTGGCCTTGACCCGGCCGCGCCACGCCCTGTGGGTGGGCTGGTCGGCCATCCAGGTGGGCAACAGCCCCGCCTGCGTGAACCACCGCAGCGCCCCCGGGCACCTGCTGGGCGCGGGCGATGCCCGCAAGGGCGAGGAATGGCTGTCCGCGCTGACCCCCCTGGCCGTGGACGCCCAGCGCCACGCTTTGGCGGTGGATGTGCAGTCTGCCGCTGCCGTGCCCGGCCTGACCCGCTGGCAACGCCCGGATGAGCGCCCCGCCTTGCGTGAGCCACTGCCTTGCACCGCCCGCATCGACAAGAGCTGGACGATTGCCAGCTTTTCGCGGCTGGCGCGTGACCTGTCTTCGCAGCCCGTGTTGCAAGCCGCTTTGCACATGACCACGCCACGCCCGGCCGACGACGAGCCCCCGGAGGAGGGCTCGGCCCTGTCTCAAGTGGCGGCCAGCCTGGGCACCCCGCTGGCCGCCTCGGCTGGCTCGGCTGCGGGGATCACTGCACCCTGGCACGGCTTTGCCCGTGGCCCCAGCGCGGGCAACTTTCTGCATGACCAGTTGGAGTGGCTGGCCGGTGAAGGCTTCGCCTTGCTGCCCGGCACGCCCTTGGCCGAGCGCCTGGCCAAACGCTGCAAAGCCACAGGTTACGAAGCCCAGGCCCCCGATGTGGTGCAGTGGCTCAGCCGCGTGGTGGCCCAGCCGCTGCGCGGGCCAGAGGTGCCCCTTCAAGCGCTGCAAAACGTGCTGCCCGAGATGGAGTTCTGGCTGCCCGCCGACCGCCTGCACGCCAAAGAGGTGGATGCCCTGTGCCGCCAACACCTGCTGCCAGGCGTCAGCCGCCCCAAACTGCCCGATGCCCAGTTGCACGGCATGCTCATGGGCTTTGCCGATCTGGTGTTCGAGCACCAAGGGCGCTATTGGGTGCTGGATTACAAATCGAACCACCTGGGCGAGGGCGATGCCGCCTACAGCGCGCAGGCGCTGGACAACGCCATGGCGCACCACCGCTACGAGGTGCAGGCCGCGCTGTACATGCTGGCCTTGCACCGCTTGCTGCGCGCCCGCTTGGGCGCGGCCTATGACCCGGTGCAACACTTGGGCGGCGCGGTGTACTTGTTCTTGCGCGGCATCGACGGCCCCGCCGCTGGCTGCTGCACCTTGCCAGCGCCCGTCGCGTTGATGGACGGGTTGGACGCGATGCTGGGCACAGGCCAGCCCACGAACGAACAGGAGGCGCTGGCATGAGCTTGCCCAAAACCGGCCGCAACTCGGTCTCGCACAGCCAGGCATCGGCTTACAAAGCGGCCCAAATGGCCGCCCAGATGGATTGGCTCCAGGATGTGCCCGCCACCGGCTTGAGCGTGAGCCAGACACTGGCCTGGCTGCACGCCTGGTCCGAGCTGGGTTGGCTGCGCCGCCTGGACAGCGCACTGGCCGAGCAACTGCACCGCGTGCAGGCCGATGTGCCGCCCGCCGTGCTGGTGGCGGCCGCCGTGCTGGCCCAGATGGAAGGGCGGGGCCACACCTGCTTGTCGGTCAATGAATTGCTCACGCCGCCCACGGCTTTGCTGGCCTGGCCCACGGAAGCAGTGCACAGCCCGCAAGGCTTGCTGGCGCTGTGGGCGCATTTGCCAGCCGACCGGGCAGGCTGGCTGGCCACCCTGCGCGCGGCCCCCGCCTGTTTGCGCGAGGCCAGCGCCCCCGATGCGGGGCAAGCACTGGTGCTGGGCGGCACTGCCGATGCACCCTTGCTGTATTGGCGGCGTTACCGCGCTTATGAAGAGCGGGTGGGGCAAACCTTGCTGCAACGCGCTCAAAGCGCCGTGCCGGTGCCCCACGCTTTGGCACGCCAATGGCTGGACCGTTTTTTTGTGAGCGCAGCCCGCACCGGGGACGCCCCTGAAGACGAGACCGATTGGCAAAAACTCGCCTGTGCCGTGGCCCTGCGGGCGCGGCTGTCGGTCATCACCGGCGGCCCCGGCACCGGCAAAACCTACACCGCTGCCCGTTTGCTGGCCCTGCTGCTGGCGCTGCATGACGGCGCGAGCCCCTTGCGGGTGGCCTTGGCGGCCCCCACGGGCAAGGCCGCTGCGCGGCTCAAGCAATCGATTGACGGCTCGCTCCAGGCGCTCAAAGCGCAGGCGGCGGGACAAGAAGGCGCCTCGCTCGATCTGGACACACTGATCCAACGCATCGGCGCGGCCCGCACTCTGCATTCGCTGCTGGGGGCGCGGCCGGATACCCGCCAATTCCAGTACAACGCGGCCCATCAGCTCGATGTGGATGTGCTGATCGTGGACGAAGCCTCCATGGTGCACCTGGAAATGATGGACGCCTTGCTGCAAGCGCTGCCGCCCACGGCCCGGCTGGTGCTGCTGGGGGACAAAGACCAGTTGGCCTCGGTCGAAGCCGGTGCCGTGCTGGGCGATGTCTGCCGCGATGCCGCCCAAGGCGGCTACACGCCCGAGACCTTGCGCTTTGCGCAAGAGGTGGCCGGGCAGACGCTGGCGGCATGTTTTCACGCATCCGCTGCGTCCGAGGTGTCAGCCCTGGCCCAGCAGACCGTCATGCTGCGCAAAAGCCGCCGTTTTGACGGCCCGATTGGCCAGTTGGCCTTGGCCGTCAATGAGGGCGACGCTGCCAAAGTGCAGCAGGCCTTTGCGCTGCCCGGCCACGCCTTGACCGCCTTGC
This sequence comes from Limnohabitans sp. T6-5, assembly GCF_003063315.1. Taxonomy (GTDB): domain Bacteria; phylum Pseudomonadota; class Gammaproteobacteria; order Burkholderiales; family Burkholderiaceae_C; genus Limnohabitans_A. The sequence continues at coordinate 51,284 of NZ_NERV01000001.1, read as the reverse complement.
AGCCCAGCAGCGCCCAGGCCGTGAGCGATCTGGCCGCCCACGCGTCAGGCGGCGCTTCGTATGCCGACTACCTCCAATGCGTGAACAGCCCGCCCGCGTCCGGCGATGTGGCCGCGCATGCAGCCTGGGTCAAGCAAGTGCTTAAAAGCTTTGATCGGTTTCGCATCCTGTGCGCGGTGCACCAAGGCGACTGGGGCACCGCCGCACTCAACGCCGCCGTGCAAAAAGCCCTGGCCGATGCCGGTTGGCTCCAGCCCCAGGGCGAATGGTTCACCGGCCGCCCGGTCATGGTCACGCGCAACGACACGCAACTGGGCGTGTTCAACGGGGATGTGGGCGTCGTCTTGCCCAACTTGCAAAAAGTGCCCAAAGCCTGGTTCCTCGACGGCGAGCAACTGCGCTCGGTCAGCGTGTCGCGCCTGGCCCACGCCGAAACCGCCTTCATCATGACCGTGCACAAAAGCCAGGGCTCGGAGTTTGAGCACACCGCCTTGGTGCTGCCGCCGGGCGCGGCTGAGGTGCTGTCCCGCGAGCTGGTCTACACCGGCATCACCCGCGCCCGCGACAAGTTCACCCTCATCGAAGCCCAAGAAGGCTTGCTCCAAGCCGCCATCGCCCGCCCCAGCGTGCGCGTCAGCGGTTTGCGCCAGTGGTGGGGCGGGGCAGGGCAGTAGTTTGCGTCCCATCCACCTGCGGTCTCTCGCAGGTCGGCGGTCGAAGACCCCGACATGAACCCCTGAGCCAGGGCGCACGATTTGGTTTCGGCCGAGGTGCCTGAGCGAGCAACGTCGGACTCTTCGAGTACCGACCTACGGAACAGCCCGGTCTCTCGTAGGTCGGCGGTCGAAGACCCCGACATGTCTGTTGACCTCAGCGATCCACCCCACAGACTGTGTCAGTTCGCATACCCCTCGCAAGCCCCCGCATTGGGCTTGCCCCGGCATTCGCGCAGCAGGCGCTTGTCGCGCTCGGCCCTGTTTTCACCATAGCCCTTGTCTTTTGGCGGCTTGGGGGCGCGGGCTTTTTTGCCTTTTTTGGGGGCGGCAGTCGTGTTTGTGGTGGGGGCAACGGCTGTGAAGCTGTCGGGGGGGGTGGCCGAGTGGCTCACATGGCAAGCCAAAAGTGCCATCAAGCTGCCCAAGATCAGTGGGTATTTCATAAGGGTCTCCCTGAGTGTGATTTTTTTCGTCAATGATAAAGAGGCCCTGAACTTGTGCAAGCAGGCGACAGGCCCTCGTTTGAGCAGGCTTTAGGATTCACCCATGAACCACAACACGCCCCCATTCATGCGCCAGACCGTGCTCGATCTGGAAGAGTCCCGCATCCGCGAAGTGGCCAACGCGGGCATGGGCCGCCCCGATGTGCTGGCTTTCTGGTTTGGCGAGTCCGACGAAGTCACGCCCGATGTGGTCCGTCAGGCCGCCATCGACTCCATGCAGCGCGGCGAGACCTTTTATTCACACAACCTGGGCCTGCCCGAGCTGCGCCAGGCCGTGGCCGATTACATGTCGGCCTTGCATGGCCCGGTGGCTATGGACCGCATCGCCATCACTTCAGGGGGCGTGAACGCCTTGATGTTGGCCGCGCAAGCCCTGATCGACGCCGGTGATGAAGTGGTCGCCGTCACCCCGGTGTGGCCCAACCTGACGGCGCAAGCCCTGGTGATGGGCGCCGATTTGAAATGCGTGGCCTTGCGCCCGGTGAACGGCCAATGGCAGCTCGACATGGCCGCGCTCAAGGCCGCCATCACGCCCGCCACGCGCATGCTGATCGTCAACTCGCCCAACAACCCCACGGGCTGGACATTGAGCCGCGCTGAGCAAGCCGAGATCCTGGCGCACTGCCGCGCCACCGGCACCTGGGTGTTGGCCGATGAGGTGTATGAGCGCCTTTATTACGACAGCGACACCACCAACAGCTGCGCACCGTCCTTTCTGGATGTGTCTGAGCCCGACGACCGCCTGGTCGTGGTGCACAGCTTTTCAAAGAGCTTTTTGATGACCGGCTGGCGCCTGGGCTGGCTGGTCATGCCCGCCGCCATGACGCCGCACATGGGCAAGCTGATCGAGTTCAACACCTCATGCGCCTCGGTCTTCACCCAACGGGCAGGCGTGGCCGCGCTGCGCCACACCGCAGACATCACCCCCCGCGTGGTGGCGCACCTCAAAACCTGCCGCGACACCCTGGTGCCTCTGCTGCAAGCCTTACCGGGGGTGCAAGTGGCGCCGGCCAAAGGCGGTATGTACGCGTTTTTCAGACTGGAAGGGCATCCCGATTCGGTGGCGACTGCCAAACGCCTGGTGGCCGAGGCCGGTCTGGGCCTGGCCCCCGGCGAAGCCTTTGCCCCCGAGGCAGCAGGCTGGCTGCGCTGGTGCTTTGCGTCTCAGGATTTGGCGCGGCTGGGGGAGGGGGTGGCACGGCTTCGGTCTTGGGTGGTCACAAACTCTTCGCCTGATGTCTGATCTCTGCTGATGGGGCACTTACGATGGCCCACCCAGGCGCCTTTCAGTGCATGGTCAGCGTTTCCTCTGCCTGCGCCTTGATGTTCTCGTCCACGCGAACGTGAACCATAGTGGTGGTAGCAGCCACAGACACAGCCTCCTGTTGCTATTGTTTTGGATCCGTTGTATCTCAAACAATCTTCTTTAATTTGCCCTGCCTGCTGAACGTAGAAATCTGAATTCAAAGCATTGGGTTGCGATTTGGAGAATTCGAGAGCGTCGATTGCTGCTGTAATCTGGAAATTATTTAATTATTTAATTATTTAATTATTTAATTAATATAATAATAATTTTTGATGCCAGTTGATACTGAAAGTCCAAATGTTTGTTTTTCGATTTGACACCACAAATGTGATGGCTGCCACATTGTTATTGACTGCTTGTGGTGGTGGAGGGGACAACACAACTCAAGATCCAAATTACCTCGGTATGAGTGGTTCCTATCTTTGTAAAGCACAAGCCCCGTTTGAATCAATACCTGATCGAGGTATCAAGCTGGTGGCCATGGAACAGGCCGCCACCATGACAGGTGTCGCATCCAAAGCCTTGGCCCGGTCTGCAAATAATTCAAGTAATTTTCCAATTTACACGGATGCTGGCAGCGTAACAATAACCACCACTGTTTCGTTCAAGCAGGATCGCTCGATGATGTTGGTTGAAGGGACTTTGATTGATCCGGTTACCCTGAAAGTCGTGCCATCTTATGTGGGGTTATGTGATAAGGCTGTTTTAGATGCCAACGTCTTGCAGGTTGGCTATCTCGGGTTGAGTGGTGCTTATCTGTGCAAAGCTCAAGATCCGTTTACATCTGCTCCTGAACGGAGTGTCAACCTGGCAACTTCTGAAAAGGCCGCCGAGCTGACAGGTGCTTCATCCAAATCCCTGATTCGCTATACAAAAGATTCCAACAACTTACCGCTCTACAGTGATGCAGCGAGTACGACACCATTACCAACTACCATTGTTTCGTTCAAGCAGGATCACACATTGATGTTGGTCGAAGGCGCTTTGATTGATCCTGCAAACTTAAAAGTCACACCAACCTACGTGGGACTTTGTACCAAGCTGTAACTCAGAAGTGTGAGTCTGTCTGGACCCGGGGCAACATTTCAAAATTTGAATTCAACTCCAAAATGGCGCATTCCTATCCCCTCGAAATCCCAAAGATGAACCCGCTGATCCGCCAACTTCCCACCCTGCGTGCATCCACTTGGAAAACCCTGTTTTTCGCCGTTCTGCTGTCATGGGGCGCCTCTGTTTGGGCTGCACCCGAGGCCAGTGTCTGGGCGCAGGTTCAAACCCAAAAGCAGCCGCTGTTGGCGACTTTGCGCGACTTGGTGGGCATCGAGTCGGGCAGTGGGGATCGCGAGGGGCTGGACGCTATTTCTCAACTCATTCATGACCGGCTTCGCGCTTTGGGTGGGCAGGTCGAGTTCATTGAAGCCGCGGCCAACGCTTACCGCATGCAGGACACGCCCGGACAGATTGGGCGCATGGTCAAGGCCACATTCAATGGCACTGGCACGAAAAAGATTTTGCTCATTGCTCACATGGACACGGTGTATCTCAAGGGCATGGGTGCCAAGCAACCGTTTCGCATTGACGGCAACAAAGCCTAAGGTTTGGGCATTGGGGACGACAAGGCGGGCATTGCGGTGATCCTGCACACCCTGGCCACGCTGCAAGCCTTGCAATTCAAGGACTACGGGCAATTGACAGTGCTGATCAATGGGGATGAGGTGATCAGTTCGCCTGCTTCTCGCCATCTGTTGACCCAACTCGGGGCGGAGCATGACTTGACGAGGACGCAAGAGGCCTCGGTGGTGAACGCTGATCAACTGTCATTGGCCACCGCTGGCATTGCGTCGGTCAACCTGAAGGTCACGGGCAAGGCTTCTCATTCGGGCAGTGCCCTGAGCGGGGCCTCAATGCCATCAATGAGTTGTCCCACCAGATTTTGCAAACGCGCATTTTTTCTGACCCTCAAAAAGGGGTGAAGATGAACTGGACCCTGATCTCTGGCGACACCAACCGCAATGTCATTCCGGCTCAGGCCCAGGCTGCTGCTGATGTGCGCGTGGAGCGACTGCAAGACTATGCGGGTCTGGAGTCTAGTATCAGTGAGACGATCAAGCATCAACTCATTCCTGGCACGCAGGTGGCAATGACTTTTGAGCAGCGCCGCCCACCGCTGGAACTCAACCCAGCGCAACAAGCGGTCGGCAGGCATGCTCAGAAAATTTACCGCGAAATCGACAGGCCTTTGGCAGTGGTCGACAGCGTGGGTGGTGGTGGCACCGATGCCGCATTTGCGGCCCTGAACACCAAAAATCCGGTGCTCGAACGCTTTGGGCTGCTCAGTTTTGGCGCCCATTCCAACGACGATGAATACATCCTGATCGATTCGATTGAACCCAGGTTGTATCTGGCTACCCGTTTGATCATGGATTTTTCGCGTGGACTTGTTCGGTAAATTCAAGGAGCGAAAGTCCGAGAGGTAGGCTGGGCTTGCTGCGTTAAACAGGTGAGTGTGTACGCAACCAATCGCGTAATGCATCGCTCATACGCGTCTGCCAGCCCTTGCCGCTGGCGCGCCAACGCTCCAGTACGTCGGCATCCAGACGCAGCGTGACAGGCTGTTTGTGTACTTTGGCGACAGGACGTCCGCGTGTGCGTCGTTTAATTTCCTCCCCAGTGGTCACTCGGGCATCTGTGCCTGTTTGTGCTTCTTTCAGGCTTAGTTCCAGATCGGCCATGAATTGCAACATTTCAGCATCCGGGGATGTGGTTTTTTTGGAGGTTTTAGACATCGTATTGCGCCTTGATGCGTATCAAGAAATCTGAGGGTAGTGTGTCGAATTTCGCTTTGCTGTATGCCATCAGTAGAACCAATTCGCCTTTGTCGTTACGGTACAAATAAATGGCTCTTACCCCGCCACGTTTGCCCATGCCGCTGCGACTCCATCTCACCTTCCGCAGGCCGCCAGTGCCCACCATCACATCACCAGCATGGGGATAAGCGGCAATGAAATCCACGAATTCAGCTGCTTCTCCATCTGTCCAGATACCCGCAATGCTGCGTAGGTATGTGGGGGTTTCAATCACGGTCAGCATTTATTGTACATTGAATAAATCGTGGTTGCTGCTGATCATTTCAGGTGAACGCTGAAGATTTTCGTCGTAATGCTTTTGGCCCCCCCAGACCACTCCGCCTTGGCCCCCGATTCCTTGACCACCTTGGCCCATTTGGTGATTTCCACCGCTTGGTATCGGGCCAGTTCTTCGGGCGTGGACAACACCGGGTCCAGGCCCAGGGTTTTCAGGCGGTCTTGAACCTCAGGCAGGCGGAACACGCGCACGACTTCGGCGTTGAGTTTGTCGATGACCGGCTTGGGAACGTTGGCCGGAGCGAACATGGCGAACCAAGTTGTGGCCTCGAAGCCGGGCACAAATTCGGCCATGGTGGGCACATCGGGCGCGGCGGGGGAGCGTTTGGCGGTGGTTTGGGCCAGGGCGCGGATCTTGCCTTCGCGGGCCATGGGCAGGGCCGAGGGCATGTTGTCAAACATCAGCTGGATGCTGCCACCCACCAGGTCGGGGATGGCGAACTGGCGGCCTTTGTAGGGCACATGCGTCATGCTGGTGCCGGTCATGGACTTGAACAGTTCGCCTGAAACGTGCACCGAGGTGCCGGTGCCGGGCGAGCCAAACGACAGTTTGTTGGGGTTGGCCTTCATGTAGGCGATCAACTCGGGCACGCTTTTGACGGGCAGGTCGTTGTTGACCACCAGCAGGTTGGGGGCCGAAGCGACGAGCGAGATGGGGGAGAAGTTCTTCACCATGTCGTAGGGCATCTTGTCGTACAGCGCCCCGTTGATGGAGTGCGTGCCCACGGTACCCATGACCAGGGTGTAGCCATCGCCGGGGGATTTGGCGACGATGTCGGCACCGATGTTGCCGCCTGCGCCAGGTTTGTTGTCAATGATGACGGGTTGGCCCAGCTGGGCTTTTTCGCTGAAGAGCCGGGCCAGAATGTCGGGCGCGCCGCCCGGGGTGAAGGTGACGACCAGACGGATGGGTTTGGCGGGGTAGGTCTGGGCCAGGGCGGCAGACCCTTGCAGGGCCAAGAGGCCCAACAGCAGGGCGCTGGTCAGGTTGTGAGCGAAATAAAAGTTCATGCGAAAAACTCCTTTTGCCTCACTTTAGGGGCTAGCAAGCCAAGCCCCGATGGTGAAAACCCTTTGACTGTCACCTATGTATGTTGGTCAATTTCCTCGTAGGTAGTTCCGACCTTGAAGGCTTTGGTGCAGGCTTCATGTAGGGGCTGAAGCCGCCGACCTACAAATACCTCTCCCCTGTAGGTCGTTAGCTTCAGATCCGATATGGTGGTTCTGGCGCAGGCTCATGTCGGGGCTGAAGCCGCCGACCTACAAATACATCTTCCCTGTAGGTCGGTAGCTTCAGCTCCGACATTGGTGGTTTTGGCGTGGGCTCATGTCGGGGCTGAAGCCGCTGACCTGCGAAATCCACCTTGTGTGGTCCAAAGCGACGGGCTTGAGAGAGTGGTTTCGGGCTATAATCCGCCTGTTTTGCGATTTGCAAAGCGCACGCCATCCGCTTTTCCGGCAGCTGGCGCAAGTCATTAACCCGCTGAAATTCATTCTTGAATCCAAGCGAACAACAAGGAAAAAACCATGATCGCTTCTTCGATCAAGGCCGAGGTCGTCAAGGCCAACGCACGTGCTGCCAACGACACTGGCTCCCCAGAAGTCCAAGTTGCTTTGCTGACTGCTCGCATCAACGAGTTGACTCCCCACTTCAAAACCCACGCCAAAGACCATCACGGTCGCCGTGGCCTGCTGCGCATGGTGAGCCGTCGCCGCAAGCTGTTGGACTACCTCAAGTCCCGTGATGCTGACCGTTACGTTGCGCTGATCGCCAAGCTTGGCCTGCGTAAGTAATCGTCTCTCCAGATGAAAAGCGCCTGAGTTAGCTCGCTAGCTCAGGCGCTTTATTCTTTTTTCAGTCGGAATTTGTCAGGAAGAACCCGCGCTGTGTCATTCCACAAGGCTTTTGAGCCAAAGTTTTGTGGAATGGCATCGAGTTCAGAGCGTCAACTTCCGGGCCCACAGTGCAGCCTCATGCGCTTTTGTTTTCAGGAGTTCTGAACATGTCTATTTTTAATAAAGTTACCAAAACCTTCCAGTGGGGCCAGCACACGGTCAAGATGGAAACTGGCGAAGTCGCTCGCCAAGCCGGCGGCGCTGTGCTGCTCGACATGGAAGGCACTGTGGTGCTCGCCACCGTCGTGGGTTCCAAGATCGCCAAGGCCGGTCAAGACTTCTTCCCCCTCACGGTCGATTACATCGAGAAGACTTACGCCGCAGGCAAGATCCCTGGCAGCTTTTTCAAGCGTGAAGCCAAGCCCAGCGAGCACGAGACCCTGACCAGCCGTCTGATCGACCGCCCCATCCGCCCTTTGTTCCCCGAAGGTTTCTACAACGACGTGCACGTGGTCATCCACACCGTGTCTTTGAACCCCGAAGTCGATGCCGACATCGCCGCGATGATCGCCGTGTCTGCCGCCTTGTCCATCTCGGGCATCCCGTTCAACGGCCCCATCGGTGCCGCTCGCGTGGGTTACATCAACGGTGAATACGTCCTGAACCCCGGCCAGACCCAGCGCAAAGACAGCGTGATGGACCTGGTTGTGGCTGGCACCGAAGCCGCTGTGCTGATGGTCGAATCCGAAGCCCAGCAACTGTCCGAAGAAATCATGTTGGGCGGCGTGGTGTATGGCCACGAGCAGTCGGCGATTGCCATCAACGCGATCCACGAGTTGGTGCGCGAAGCTGGCAAGCCCGTGTGGGACTGGCAAGCGCCTGCCCGCGATTTGGCTTTTGAAGCCAAGTTGGCCTCTTTGGCCGAAGAAAAGCTGCGCGCTGCCTACCAAATCCGCAACAAGCAAGCCCGCACACACGCTTGCCGTGAAGCCTACGCTTCCGTCAAAGCGGCTTTGGTTGCAGAAGGCGTGGCCTTTGATGGCGTCAAGCTCGACGGCCTGATGTTCGAAATCGAAGCCCGCATCGTGCGCAGCCAGATTTTGGCCGGTGAGCCCCGCATCGACGGCCGCGACACACGCACTGTGCGCCCCATCGAAATCCGCAACAGCGTGCTGCCCCGCACACACGGCTCGGCCCTTTTCACCCGTGGCGAAACCCAAGCTTTGGTGATCACCACTTTGGGCACCGAGCGCGATGCACAGCGCATTGACGCATTGGCCGGTGAGTTCGAAGACCGCTTCATGTTCCACTACAACATGCCTCCCTTTGCCACTGGCGAAGTGGGCCGCATGGGTTCGACCAAGCGCCGCGAAATCGGCCACGGCCGCCTGGCCAAGCGTGCTTTGGCTGCTGTGCTGCCAAGCAAAGAAGAGTTCCCATACACCCTGCGTGTGGTGTCTGAAATCACCGAATCGAACGGTTCTTCGTCCATGGCTTCGGTCTGCGGCGGCTGCTTGTCGATGATGGACGCGGGTGTGCCGATGAAAGCCCACGTGGCCGGTATCGCCATGGGCCTGATCAAGGAAGACAACCGCTTTGCGGTGTTGACCGACATCCTGGGTGACGAAGACCACCTGGGTGACATGGACTTCAAGGTCGCTGGTACCACCAACGGTATCACCGCTTTGCAAATGGACATCAAAATCCAAGGCATCACCAAAGAAATCATGCAAGTCGCTTTGGCCCAAGCCAAAGAAGCCCGCATGCACATTCTGGGCAAGATGCAAGAAGCGATGAGCGAAGCCAACACCGAAGTGTCTGATTTCGCACCCAAGCTCTTCACCATGAAGATCAACCCCGAGAAGATCCGTGACGTGATTGGCAAAGGCGGCGCCACCATTCGTGCGCTGACCGAAGAAACCGGCTGCCAGATCAACATCGGCGAAGACGGCACGATCACCATTGCGGCCACCGACGGCGAGAAGGCCGAGATCGCCAAGAAGCGCATCGAGCAGATCACCGCTGAAGTTGAAATCGGCAAGGTCTACGAAGGCCCAGTGACCAAGATCTTGGACTTCGGCGCATTGATCAACTTGTTGCCCGGCAAGGACGGTCTGCTGCACATCAGCCAGATCGCCCACGAGCGCGTTGAGAAGGTCACCGACTACCTGAGCGAAGGCCAGATCGTCAAGGTCAAGGTCATGGAAACCGACGAAAAAGGCCGCATCAAACTGTCGATGAAAGCTTTGTTGGACCGTCCTGCGCCAGGCGCTCAGCAGCAACAGCAGCAACAACAGTGATGTGTTTACGGGTGGCCTTCGGGCTGCCCGAATCTGACTTGAAAGAGTTTGCCCCATGAACGTCATCGAAATCGCTCAATATGGCGCACCCGAGGTGCTGGTGCCTGCCACCCGACCCGACCCTGTGGCCGGGGCAGGGGAGTTGCTCATTCGTGTCTCAGCCAGTGGCATCAATCGCCCTGACGTGCTGCAACGCCTGGGCAATTACCCTGTGCCGCCCGGTGCTTCGGACATTCCTGGCCTTGAAGTGGCAGGGGTTGTGGTGTCTGGTGATGCTGCGGCCATGGCTGCAGCCGGTTTGGAGTTGGGTGATCGGGTGTGTGCTTTGGTTGCGGGTGGCGGTTATGCGCAGTTGTGTGTGGCGCCAGTGGCGCAATGCCTGCCGGTTCCCGAGGGTTTGACGGACGTGGAGGCTGCTTCTTTGCCCGAGACGTTTTTCACCGTGTGGAGCAATGTGTTTGACCGTGGGCGTTTGCAGGCAGGAGAAACCTTGTTGATTCAAGGCGGCTCCAGTGGTATCGGCGTCACAGCCATTCAGATGGCCAAGGCGGCGGGCGCGACCGTGATCGTGACTGCGGGCTCAGACGACAAGTGTCAGGCTTGTCTGGCCTTGGGCGCTGATCATGCGATCAATTACAAAACCCACGATTTCGTCGCCGAGTCCAAGCGTTTGACGGGCGGTGTGGGTGTGAACGTGATTCTCGACATGGTGGCGGGCGACTATGTGGCGCGTGAGATCGAGGCTTTGGCCGAAGATGGCCGTCTGGTCATCATTGCTGTGCAGGGGGGCATTCAAGGCCAATTCAATGCGGGCATGGTGCTGCGTCGCCGATTGACGATCACGGGCTCCACATTGCGTCCTCGCTCGGTGGAATTCAAGGGTGAGATTGCCCAGTCACTGCACCGGGTGGTGTGGCCCTGGATTGAGGGAGGCCTCATCAAGCCGGTGATTCACCGTGTGTTTGATGCCATGGCTGCTGGTGCGGGTTTGCCATCGGGTGCGGCGCAAGCCCATGCCTTGATGGAGTCCAACCAGCACATCGGAAAAATGGTGGTGACCTGGTGATGCGTGCATCTGGCAAATTGATGGTGGGCAACTGGAAGATGAATGGCAGCCTGGCTGCCAATGCATCTTTGGTGGCCGACATTCTGGCTGGCATAGACAACGTGAGTTTCCAAGCAGTAGTTTGCGCACCTTTTGTCTATTTGTCGCAACTGCAGTCTTTGCTGGTTGGATCGACTGTGGCGCTGGGCTCGCAGGATGTGTCCATGCATGAGGCCGGGGCATTCACGGGCGAGGTGTCGGCGAGCATGTTGCGTGACTTTGGCGTGCGCTACGCCATCGTGGGTCATTCGGAGCGCCGTCAATACCATGGCGAAACCGATGTACTGGTAGCGTCCAAGGCGCAACGTGCTTTGGCTGCGGGGATCACCCCCATCGTTTGCGTGGGTGAAAGCCTGGCCGAGCGTGAGGCGGGACAGACAGAAGCGGTGGTCAAGCGGCAATTGGCGGCAGTGATTCATGCCAATGGCCATTGCATCAGTGAAATCGTGGTGGCATACGAACCGGTCTGGGCCATTGGCACAGGCCGCACAGCAACGCCTGAGATGGCGCAGCAGGTGCACGCAGTTTTGCGTTCGCAACTGCAGGCGGCCACAGCCCATGCTGAGCGTGTGTCGATTTTGTACGGCGGCAGCATGAACGCGGCCAATGCAGCCGACTTGCTGGCCCAGCCCGATGTGGATGGTGGCTTGATCGGTGGTGCGGCGCTCAAGGCGCCTGACTTTTTAAGCATGCTCAAAGCGGCTTCGTGCTGAGCTTTGGGTTTAATTTTTAATTTTCGGAGATACAGATGAGTGTGATGTTGACTTTGATTCTGGTGGTTCAAATGCTGTCGGCCCTGGCCATGATTGGTTTGATCCTGATCCAGCATGGCAAGGGGGCTGACATGGGGGCTGCTTTTGGCAGTGGTGGCTCTGGCAGTCTGTTTGGCGCCACAGGCGGTGCGAACTTTTTGTCGCGCACTACAGCAGTGCTTGCAGGCGTGTTCTTTGTTTGCACATTGATGCTGGCTTATTTCAGCAATGCGCGTCCTGTGTCTTCGGGCAGCGTGCTCGAAGGTGCCGCAGTGGTTGCGCCTGCTGCGCCTGTGGATGCCAGCACTGCATCGCAAATTCCAGGCAATAATGCCCCCGCAAAGACGGACAACAGCGTGCCCGCGGCACCTGCGAAGTAAGCTACCATTCAGCTTTGTTGCTGTGCACAAATTTCCGACTTTCAGCAAGAAATTTGAGGTTTTTTCGGAGTAAACTACGGGATTATCCGGAGAGCCAAATACATCACTCGATGTACCTCTTGCAAACCGGGTAAATAGTATCCAGCCGTCGTGGTGAAATTGGTAGACACGCTATCTTGAGGGGGTAGTGGCGAAAGCTGTGCGAGTTCGAGTCTCGCCGACGGCACCAGACAAACAGAACAACTCGGGCTCAAAGTCCGGGTTGTTTATTCGGTGATACCGGTAGTCCCAAGATGAACCTCGACCAATACCTTCCCATCCTCTTGTTCATTTTGGTCGGCATCGCTGTCGGCATCATTCCCCAGGTATTGGGTTACATCCTCGGCCCCAATCGACCTGACGCGGAAAAAAACTCCCCTTATGAATGCGGCTTCGAGGCTTTCGAAGACGCCCGCATGAAGTTCGATGTGCGCTACTACTTGGTGGCCATCTTGTTCATCTTGTTCGATCTGGAAATCGCCTTTCTGTTTCCTTGGGCTGTGGCGCTCAAAGAGGTGGGTTTGGCCGGCTTCATCGCCGTGGTGATTTTCCTGGCAATTCTGGTCGTGGGCTTTGTCTACGAGTGGAAAAAGGGCGCCCTGGATTGGGAATGATCGTTCGCACAGACAACAGCATTCAGCCTGCTTGAGGATATAAAAAATGATTGAAGGCGTGATGAAAGAAGGCTTCATCACCACGAGTTACGACTCGGTGGTGAATTGGGCCAAGACCGGCTCGCTCTGGCCCATGACCTTTGGTCTGGCCTGCTGCGCGGTCGAGATGATGCATTCGGCAACAGCACGTTATGACCTGGCCCGCTTTGGTGCCGAAGTGTTCCGTGCCAGCCCGCGTCAGGCCGATCTGATGATCGTGGCAGGCACTTTGTGCAACAAAATGGCCCCAGCCTTGCGCAAGGTGTATGACCAGATGTCCGAGCCACGCTGGGTCATTTCGATGGGGTCGTGCGCCAATGGTGGTGGTTACTACCACTACAGCTATTCGGTGGTGCGTGGTTGCGACCGCATCGTGCCCGTGGATGTCTATGTGCCGGGTTGTCCGCCGACAGCCGAAGCGTTGATCTACGGCATCATCCAGCTGCAGCAGAAGATCCGTCGTACGCAAACGATTGCGCGCGTTTGAGAGGGACGATGATGACTAATTTCGCCATACGTCCCGAAGACCTGCAAGACACCCTGGCTGCGGCTTTGGGTGATCGTGTACAAAAGATTTCCATCGCATTGGGTGAGGTGACCGTTCATGTGAACGCGGCTCATTACCTGAGTGCGATGCAGACCCTGCGCGATGCAGTGGGCTGCCAATTTGAGCAACTCATTGACCTGGCTGGTGTGGACTATTCCACCTATGGCGACGTCGGTACCAACGGTCCCCGTTTTGGTGTGACCGTGCATTTGTTGTCCGTGAGTCTGAACCAGCGCGTTCGCGTTAAGGTCTTGTGCCCTGAAGATGATCTGCCGCTGGTGGCCTCGGTCAATGACTTGTGGAACTCGGCCAATTGGTACGAGCGCGAAGCGTTTGACTTGTATGGCATCGTGTTCGAAGGCCACAACGACCTGCGCCGCATCCTGACCGACTACGGTTTCATTGGTCATCCTTTCCGCAAAGACTTCCCGCTGTCGGGTCACGTCGAAATGCGTTATGACGCTGAACGCAAGCGCGTGATTTATGAGCCCGTGAGCATTGAGCCTCGTGAAATCACACCGCGAATCATCCGTGAAGAAAACTATGGAGGCCTGAACTGATATGGCCGAAATCAAGAATTACACGCTGAACTTCGGCCCACAGCACCCCGCTGCACACGGTGTGTTGCGCTTGGTGCTTGAGCTCGATGGCGAAGTGGTGCAGCGTGCTGATCCGCACATTGGACTGTTGCACCGCGCCACCGAAAAGCTGGCAGAAAGCAAAACCTATATCCAGTCGCTGCCCTACATGGACCGTCTGGACTACGTGTCGATGATGTGCAACGAGCACGCTTACTGCCTGGCCATCGAAAAGATGCTGGGTCTTGAAGTGCCCATGCGTGCCCAGTACATCCGTGTGATGTTCTCGGAAATTACCCGCATCCTGAACCACCTCATGTGGCTCGGCTCGCACGGCAACGATTGCGGCAGCTCCACCATCCTGATCTACACCTTCCGCGAACGTGAAGACCTGTTCGACATGTACGAGGCTGTCTCTGGTGCCCGCATGCACGCAGCGTATTTCCGACCCGGTGGCGTGTACCGTGACCTGCCCGACAGCATGCCGCAGTACAAGGTCAGCAAAATCAAGAACGCCAAGGCCATTGAGCAGCTCAACAAGAACCGCCAAGGTTCCTTGCTCGACTTCATCGATGACTTCACGCAGCGTTTTCCCAAATGCGTGGATGAATATGAAACCCTGCTGACCGACAACCGCATCTGGAAGCAGCGTACGGTGGGTATTGGTGTGGTGCCGCCCGAGCGTGCCCTGAACCTGGGCATGACCGGCCCCATGCTGCGTGGTTCGGGCTTTGCCTGGGATTTGCGCAAGACGCAGCCATACGATGCGTACGACCAAGTCGAGTTCGACGTGCCTGTGGGCAAAACCGGTGACAGCTACGACCGTTATCTGGTGCGAGTTCAGGAGATGCGTGAATCCAACCGCATCATTCAGCAGTGCGTGGCCTGGTTGCGCGCTAACCCGGGCCCGGTCATCACCGACAACCACAAAGTGGCACCCCCTTCGCGTGAAGGCATGAAATCCAACATGGAAGACTTGATCCACCACTTCAAGCTCTTCACAGAAGGTTTCCGCGTGCCCGAAGGCGAGGCCTATGCCGCTGTCGAACACCCCAAGGGCGAGTTCGGCATTTACATGGTGAGTGATGGCGCCAACAAGCCTTACCGCCTGAAAATTCGTGCCCCGGGCTTTGCCCATTTGGCCACTCTCGATGAAATGGCCCGTGGCCACATGCTGGCCGATGCGGTCGCGATCATCGGGACCATGGACATCGTTTTTGGAGAGATTGACCGATGATCTCTGAGTCAACCAAAGCACGCTTTGCGCGTGAAGTTGCCAAGTTCCCTGAAGAGCAAAAGCAGTCGGCTGTGATGGCTTGCTTGTCGATCGTTCAGCAAGAACTTGGCTGGGTCAGCCCCGACAGTGAGCAAGTCGTGGCTGAGGTGTTGGGCATGCCTGTGATGGCGGTGCACGAAGTGACCACCTTCTACAACATGTACAACCAAAAGCCTGTGGGCAAGTTCAAGCTGAACGTTTGCACCAACCTGCCTTGCCAGTTGCGCGGTGGTGCACAGGCGTTGGCCCATCTGGAACACAAGTTGGGCGTACATGCTGGCGAAACTACCGCCGACGGCCTGTTCACCCTGCAGCCCAGCGAATGCCAAGGTGCTTGCGCAGACGCGCCGGTGCTGCTGGTCAATGACCGCCACATGTGCAGCTTCATGAGCCACGACAAACTGGATCAGTTGGTCGACAGTCTCAAGAAAGCGGAGGCCGTCTGATGAACGTCCAACAAGTTCTGAATCAATTCCAGTCTACAGGCGTGGAAACCTGCTTCCATGACCGCCACATCAACCCGCAAATTTATGCAGGGCTGAATGGCACGAACTGGGGCATCAAAGACTACGAAGTGCGCGGCGGCTATGCGGCCTTGCGCAAGATCTTGGGCAAAGACGGCGGCGATGGTTTAACGCAAGACCAGGTGATCGCGACCGTGAAGGAATCCGGTCTGCGTGGTCGTGGCGGTGCTGGTTTCCCAACGGGTCTGAAGTGGAGCTTCATGCCCCGTCAGTTCCCCGGTCAAAAGTACCTGGTGTGCAACTCGGACGAAGGCGAGCCGGGCACATGCAAAGACCGCGACATCATGGAGTACAACCCGCACACGGTGATCGAAGGCATGATCATCGCGGCTTATGCCATGGGCATCAGCGTGGGCT
Source organism: Limnohabitans sp. T6-5 (assembly GCF_003063315.1). Taxonomy (GTDB): domain Bacteria; phylum Pseudomonadota; class Gammaproteobacteria; order Burkholderiales; family Burkholderiaceae_C; genus Limnohabitans_A. Next base: position 35,269 of record NZ_NERV01000001.1, on the reverse strand, counting down.
ACAACTACATCCATGGTGAAATTTTCCACACCTACGAGCGTTTTGAAGCCGCCCTCGAAGAAGCGCGCGCAGCAGGCTACCTGGGTGACAACATCTTGGGTAGCACGTTCAGCTTCCAGCTGCACGCCTCGCACGGTTTTGGTGCTTACATTTGCGGTGAAGAAACCGCTTTGCTTGAATCGCTGGAAGGCAAAAAAGGCCAGCCACGCTTCAAGCCACCGTTCCCGGCGAGCTTTGGCCTTTACGGCAAGCCTACCACCATCAACAACACCGAAACATTCGCAGCGGTGCCCTGGATCATCCGAAACGGTGGACAGGCTTACCTCGAGTGTGGCAAGCCCAACAACGGCGGCACCAAGATCTTCTCGGTCAGTGGTGACGTCGAGCGTCCCGGCAACTACGAAGTGCCCATGGGCACGCCATTTGCCAAACTGCTGGAGCTCGCCGGTGGTGTGCGCGGTGGTCGCCAACTCAAGGCCGTGATTCCGGGCGGGTCGTCTTCGCCTGTCGTGCCTGGCGACTTGATGATGAAGCTGACCATGGACTACGACAGCATCGCCAAAGAGGGCGGTTCGATGTTGGGTTCGGGTGCGGTGATCGTCATGGACGACACCCGTTGCATGGTCAAGGCTTTGGCGCGTTTGTCTTACTTTTACTCGCACGAATCATGCGGTCAATGCACCCCTTGCCGTGAAGGCACGGGCTGGTTGTGGCGCATGGTAGACCGCATTGAAAACGGCCAGGGCCGAGCCAGCGACATCGACATGCTCGACAGCGTGGCAGGCAACATCATGGGCCGAACGATTTGCGCCTTGGGCGACGCAGCGGCCATGCCGGTGCGCGGCATGCTCAAGCATTTCCGTCACGAATTTGTACACCTCATCGAGCACAAGACCTCCATGGTCGGTGCCGACGCAACAACGGTGAAGACCCATGGTTGAAATAGAACTCGACGGTCAGAAAGTGGAAGTTGTCGAAGGCAGCATGGTCATGCATGCGGCCGAAAAAGCCGGCACCTACATTCCTCACTTCTGCTACCACAAGAAACTCTCCATCGCTGCCAATTGCCGCATGTGCCTGGTCGATGTGGAGAAGGCCCCCAAGCCGATGCCCGCCTGCGCCACGCCCGTGACGCAAGGCATGATCGTGCGCACCAAGAGCGACAAGGCCATCGCGGCCCAGAAGTCGGTCATGGAGTTTCTGCTCATCAACCACCCACTCGATTGCCCCATCTGCGACCAAGGCGGTGAGTGCCAGTTGCAAGATTTGGCTGTAGGTTATGGCGGCACACTGTCGCGCTACGAAGAAGAAAAGCGCGTGGTCTTTCACAAGGAAGTCGGTCCGCTGATCTCCATGGAGGAGATGAGCCGCTGCATCCACTGCACACGCTGCGTTCGCTTTGGTCAGGAAGTGGCCGGTGCCATGGAACTGGGCATGTCCAACCGCGGCGAACACGCCGAGATCGAGACCTTCCTGGGCAAGACCATTGATTCGGAACTGTCGGGCAACATGATTGACATTTGCCCCGTCGGTGCCTTGACCAGCAAGCCTTTCCGCTACAGCGCCCGCACTTGGGAACTGTCGCGACGCAAGTCAATCGCTGCACACGACTCCTCGGGTGCCAATCTGATCGTTCAGGTCAAGAACAACCAAGTCATGCGCGTCGTTCCTTTGGAGAACGAAGAAGTCAACGAGTGCTGGATCGCCGACCGTGACCGTTTCTCGTACGAAGCCTTGAACGGTGCCGAGCGTTTGACACAACCCATGCTCAAGCAAGGCGGTGTCTGGAAAGAAGTTGACTGGCAGACCGCCCTGGAATACGTGGCCAATGGCCTGAAAAACATCCAGCGTGATCACGGTGCCAACAGCATCGGCGCACTGGTCAGCCCTCAGAGCACTGTTGAAGAGTTGTACCTCGCGGGCGCTTTGGTGCGCGGCCTGGGTTCGGACAACATCGACCACCGCCTGCGCCATGCCGAGTTCGGCGCTGCTGAAGGCGTGCGCACCTTGGGCACATCGATTGCATCGCTGTCCACACTGCAGCGCGTGCTGGTCGTGGGCTCCAACCTGCGCAAGGACCATCCACTGTTTGCTTTGCGCGTGCGTCACGCTGTGCACCACGGCGCTCAGCTGAACGTCATCACCTCGCAAGCTTCATTCAGCCACGCTGACGCTTGGGCCATGCCTGTGGCGCAAGCCGTGCTGTCCGATGCATCGGGCTGGGCACAAGCCTTGGCTGATGTGGCCGCAGCCATTGCAGCAGAGAAGGGCGTTGCTGCCCCAGCTGCTGGCAACGCCACAGCGCAAGCCCAAGCCATTGCCAAGTCTTTGTTGGGCGGTGAGCGCAAGGCCGTGTTGCTGGGCAATGCCGCAGCGCACCACGCCAACGCATCGAGCCTGCTGGCTCTGGCCAACTGGATCGCTGAGCACACCGGCGCGATTGTGGGTTATCTGACCGAATCTGCCAACACAGTGGGTGCGCAGTGGGTGGGCGCCCAGCCGCAAACCGGTGGCAAGAATGCTGGCCAGATGCTGACCGGTGGATTGAAAGCTGCCATCTTGCTGAACAACGAACCCGAGTTCGACAGTGCAGCAGGTGCTGCTGCGGCTCAGGCTCTGGGTCAGGCCGAGATGGTTGTGACACTCAGCCCGTTCAAGGCCAACATGGCTTTCAGCGATGTGTTGTTGCCTATTGCGCCGTTCACCGAAACGTCGGGTTCTTTTGTCAACGCTGAAGGTCGTCTGCAAAGCTTCCACGCCGTGGTCAAGCCGCTGGCTGAAACTCGTCCTGCTTGGAAGGTGTTGCGTGTACTGGCCAATTTGCTCGATGTGCCTGGTGTGTCTTTCGAGACTTCGCAAGACGTATTGGCTCGTGCCACTGCCAAACCCCTGGTCGCATCCAATGCGAGCAAGGCCGCCATTAACTTGGCTGCCACAGCGAGCAAGCCTGCTGTGGCATCCATTTACCAACTCGACAGCATCGTGCGCCGTGCGCCTTCGCTCCAGCAGACTGCAGACGCTCGCCAGGAGGTGACAGCATGATTGATGCTTTGTACAACGGCGGCCTGAACCTGGTGGCCGCCAGCTGGTGGGCCACTCTGGTTTGGCCTGTTTTGTGGATTCTGATCAAGATCGTGGCTGTCTTGGCACCTTTGATGGGCGCCGTGGCTTATCTGACGCTTTGGGAGCGCAAGCTGCTGGGTTTCATGCAGGTACGCCATGGGCCCAACCGTGTGGGACCCATGGGTTTGCTGCAGCCGATCGCCGACGCGCTCAAGTTGCTGACCAAGGAATTGATCAACCCGTCTGCAGCCAGCATGGGCTTGTTTCGTCTGGGGCCGATCATGGCCATCATGCCCGCCTTGGCTGCTTGGGTGGCCATTCCTTTTGGTCCCGAAGCGGCCTTGACCAACATCAATGCTGGTTTGATGCTGGTGATGGCCATCACCTCCATCGAGGTCTATGGCGTGATCATTGCGGGCTGGGCATCGAATTCCAAATACGCCTTCCTGGGCGCACTGCGTGCTTCGGCTCAAATGGTCAGCTATGAAATCGCCATGGGCTTTTGCTTCTTGGTGGTCCTGATGGTCACCGGCAGCATGAACCTGACCGACATCGTGCTGGCACAAGACAAGGGCAGCATGGCCCGCATGGGTCTGAACTTCCTGTCCTGGAACTGGCTGCCACTGTTGCCGATCTTCATCGTCTACCTGATTTCTGGCGTGGCCGAAACCAACCGTCACCCCTTTGACGTGGTTGAAGGTGAAGCCGAAATCGTGGCCGGTCACATGGTCGAGTACTCGGGCATGGGCTTTGCGATCTTCTTCCTGGCCGAATACGCCAGCATGTGGCTGGTGTCCATTCTGGCGGTGGTCATGTTCCTGGGCGGCTGGTTGTCGCCCATTGACAGCGCCTTGTTCAATTGGATCCCTGGCTGGATCTGGTTGGGCCTGAAGACCTTCCTGGTGGTTTCCATGTTCATCTGGATCCGCGCCACCTTCCCGCGCTTCCGTTATGACCAGATCATGCGTCTGGGATGGAAGATTTTCATTCCGGTCACCTTGGTGTGGCTGCTGGTGGTGGGCGCTTGGTTGTTCTCACCCTGGAACATTTGGAAATAAGCGGTTCACGACCATGACAACAATGACTGCTTCCTCCTTCTCGATCAAGGACTTCTTCAAGAGCTTCATGCTCGTGGAGTTGCTCAAGGGCATGGCCCTGACCGGACGCTATGCATTCGCCCGCAAGGTGACCGTGCAGTTTCCGGAAGAAAAAACACCGCTTTCGCCGCGTTTTCGTGGCCTGCATGCCCTACGCCGTTATGACAACGGTGAAGAGCGCTGCATCGCCTGCAAACTGTGCGAAGCCGTCTGCCCTGCGATGGCCATCACCATTGAGGCCGGTCAGCGCGAAGACGGGTCCCGCCGTACCACACGCTACGACATTGACCTCACCAAGTGCATCTTCTGCGGTTTTTGCGAAGAAAGCTGCCCGGTGGACTCGATTGTTGAGACGCACATCTTCGAATATCACGGCGAAAAGCGTGGCGACCTGTACTTCACCAAGGACATGTTGCTGGCCGTGGGTGACCGTTACGAAAAAGAGATCGCAGCTGCCAAGGCTGCTGATGCTCCTTACCGTTGAACGCCGCCCAGTCCTGAACATTTAAAAAAGACAGACCTATGGACGTCAAGACCGGTTTCTTCTACCTCTTCTCGGTGGTGCTGCTGTTTGCAGCCTTCCGCGTGGTGACGGCGCGCAATCCTGTGCACGCTGTGCTGTACCTCATGTTGGCCTTTTCCCAGGCCTCAGCCGTCTGGCTGCTGCTCAACGCCGAATTCCTGGCCATCACCTTGGTGTTGGTCTATCTGGGCGCGGTGATGGTGTTGTTCCTGTTCGTGGTGATGATGCTGGACATCAATGTGGACACCTTGCGACAGGGCTTCTGGAAAAACTTTCCTCTGGCAGCCACTTTAGGCGCTGTGGTGGCGCTTGAAATGGCCGCTGTGCTGATGAGCGGTTTCCGTTTGTCTCAAGCGCCCAAAGTGGTGGCTGCTGTGGCCGGTGCGGCTCCGGTGTCCAACAGCAAGGCGCTGGGCATCTTGCTCTACACCGAATACCTGATGCCTATCCAAATCGCTGCATCCATCTTGCTGGTGGCCATGGTGGCTGCCATTGCCTTGACGCTGCGTCAACGCAAGGACAGCAAAGCGATCAATCCTTCCATCCAGGTACGCGTGCGTGCGGCTGACCGCTTGCAAGTGGTCAAAGTGGCTGTGACTCAGCCTGCTCCTGAACCTGTGGCCCCTGACGCTGTCGAGGAAAAGAAATGATGGCATTGACACTCGGACATTTTCTGTCGCTTGGCGCCATGCTGTTTGCATTGGCCGTGATCGGCATCTTCCTGAACCGCAAGAACCTGATCGTCTTGCTCATGGCCATTGAACTGATGTTGCTGGCCGTGAACATGAACTTTGTGGCCTTCTCGCATTACCTGGGTGACATGCACGGTCAAGTGTTCGTGTTTTTCATCCTGACGGTGGCGGCCGCTGAATCGGCCATCGGTCTGGCCATCCTCGTGCTGTTGTTCCGTAACAAGAACAGCATCAACGTGGACGAACTTAATTCGCTCAAGGGTTAATAAGAATATGAGTCAAACCCTCAACGCAAGCACGCTGCTGGTTGTGCCGCTCGCGCCCTTGGTGGGCTCGGCACTGGCCGGTATTTTCGGTACGAAATTCGGTGGCAACTGGATTGGTCGTCGTCTGTCGCACACGCTGACCATTCTGGGTGTTCTGGTGGCGTTCATCCTCTCGGCCATGACGCTCAAAAGCGTGGCGCTGGACGGTGCCCGTTTCAATGAAACTCTGTACACCTGGATGGTGGTCGGTGATCTCAAGATGGAAGTGGGCTTCCTGATTGACAGCCTGACGGCCATGATGATGTGCGTCGTGACTTTTGTGTCATTGATGGTGCACATTTACACCATTGGCTATATGGAAGAAGACGAAGGATACAACCGTTTCTTCGCCTACATCTCTCTGTTCACCTTCTCCATGCTGATGCTCGTCATGAGCAACAACATGCTTCAACTGTTCTTCGGCTGGGAAGCCGTGGGCCTGGTGTCTTACCTGCTGATTGGTTTCTGGTTCAACAAGCCGACCGCCATCTTTGCCAACATGAAGGCCTTTTTGGTCAACCGTGTGGGTGACTTCGGCTTCATTTTGGGCATTGGCCTGATTGCAGCCTACGCGGGTACGCTCAATTACGCAGAGGCATTTGCCAAAGCCGCAGAGCTGGGTGCACTCACATTCCCCGGCACCGACTGGATGCTGGTGACCGTGATCTGTATCTGCTTGTTCATCGGGGCGATGGGCAAGTCGGCACAGTTCCCGCTGCACGTGTGGCTGCCTGACTCGATGGAAGGTCCAACCCCCATCTCGGCGCTGATTCACGCGGCAACGATGGTGACCGCTGGTATTTTCATGGTGGCCCGCATGTCGCCGCTGTTCGAGTTGTCGGACACTGCGCTGAACTTCATCATGGTGATTGGTTCGATCACGGCCTTGTTCATGGGTTTCCTGGGCATCATCCAGAACGACATCAAGCGCGTGGTGGCTTATTCCACTTTGTCGCAGTTGGGTTACATGACCGTGGCTTTGGGCGCATCGGCTTACTCGGTGGCCGTGTTCCACCTGATGACGCACGCCTTCTTCAAAGCGCTGCTGTTCCTCGGTGCCGGCTCCGTCATCATGGGCATGCACCACAACCAGGACATCCGATGGATGGGTGGCGTGCGCAAGTACATGCCCATCACCTGGATCACCTCTTTGCTGGGTTCGCTGGCTTTGATCGGTACGCCGCTGTTCTCGGGCTTCTACTCCAAGGACAGCATCATCGAAGCGGTGCATGAAAGCGTGCTGCCTGCAGCTGGCTTTGCCAACTTCGCAGTGCTGGCCGGTGTCTTTGTGACCGCCTTCTACTCGTTTCGCATGTATTTCCTGGTCTTCCACGGCAAAGAGCGTTACGACCAGAACCCTGATGCGCACCATGGTCACCACGATGACCACGCCCATGGCCACGATGATCACCATGCGCCTCATGAGTCGCCATGGGTGGTGACCGTGCCGCTGGTCTTGCTGGCAATTCCTTCGGTGGTTATCGGTTTCATGACGATCGAGCCGATGCTCTACGGTGAATTCTTCAAGGACGTGATCTTTGTGAATGCCGACAAGCACCCGGTCATGGCCGAAATGGCAGAAGCTTTCCATGGCCCTGTGGCCATGGCCAAGCATGCCTTGACGACGGCTCCTTTCTGGCTGGCTTTGTCCGGTGTGCTGGTGTCCTGGTACATGTACCTGATCAACCCCAAAGTGCCTGCCTTCTTCGCCCGTGCATTGCGCCCTGTGATCGTGGTGCTGGAAAACAAGTATTTCCTCGACTGGATCAACGAAAACATCCTGGCCCGTGGCGCCCGTCTGCTGGGTACCGGTTTGTGGCAAGTGGGTGACCGGACCATCATCGACGGCTTTTTTGTCAATGGTTCCTGGAAAGTCGTGGGCATGGTGTCTGGCGTGGTGCGCTGGTTCCAGTCGGGCTTCCTGTACCACTACGCCCTGGTCATGATTTTGGGTGTGTTTGTGCTGATGACGTATTTCGTCTGGCTCGCTTAACGATTTTGAGGACGATATAAAAATGGGATTGTTAAGCCTTGCCATCTGGACACCGATTGCTTTCGGCGTCATCTTGCTGGCCTTCGGTCGTGACAGCCAAGCCCGCGCCGTGCGCTGGTTGGCCCTGATCGGCGCTGTCGTCAGTTTTCTCGTCACACTGCCGCTGTACTCGGGCTTCAAGCTCGGCACTTCAGCCATGCAGTTTGTCGAAAAATTCACCTGGATCGAACGGTTCAACGTGCACTACCACTTGGGTGTGGATGGCATTTCGTTCTGGTTCGTCTTGCTGACCGCGTTCATCAACGTGATCGTCGTGATCGCGGGCTGGGAAGTGATCACCCGCAAAGTCAACCAGTACATGGCCGCCTTCCTGATCCTGTCGGGTCTGATGATTGGCGTGTTCAGTGCGCTCGACGGCATCTTGTTCTACGTCTTCTTTGAAGCGACGCTGATCCCGATGTACCTGATCATTGGTATCTGGGGTGGCCCGAACAAGATCTATGCCGCGTTCAAGTTCTTCCTGTACACCTTGATGGGTTCGCTGCTGACGCTGATCGCGCTGATCTACCTGTACACCGCCTCGAACGGCAGCTTCGACATCCTGGCTTGGCACCAATTGCCACTGTCCGGCCATGTCCAGACCCTGTTGTTCTTCGCCTTCTTTGCCGCTTTTGCAGTCAAAGTGCCCATGTGGCCGGTGCACACCTGGTTGCCTGACGTGCACGTGGAAGCGCCCACAGGCGGCTCCGCCGTGCTGGCCGCCATCATGCTGAAGCTCGGTGCCTATGGCTTCCTGCGTTTTTCCATGCCCATTGCACCCGACGCTGCGCGCGAGTGGGGCACCCTGATGATCGTGCTGTCTTTGGTCGCCGTCATCTACGTGGGTCTGGTGGCCATGGTCCAGCAGGACATGAAGAAGCTGGTGGCTTATTCATCGGTGGCGCACATGGGTTTTGTGACCCTGGGCTTTTTCATCTTCAATCCACTGGGTGTTTCCGGTGGCATCGTGCAGATGATTGCTCACGGTTTTGTCTCGGCCGCGATGTTCCTGTCGATTGGTGTGTTGTACGACCGCGTGCACTCGCGTGAAATCGCCAGCTACGGCGGCGTGGTCAACACCATGCCCAAGTTTGCGGCCTTTGCCTTGTTGTTCTCCATGGCCAACTGTGGCCTGCCAGGCACTGCCGGTTTTGTGGGCGAGTGGATGGTGATCTTAGGCGCCGTGAAGTTCAACTTCTGGATCGGTGCCATGGCCGCATCGGCCCTGATTTTTGGCGCGGCTTACACCCTGTGGATGTTCAAGCGCGTGTATCTGGGCCCTGTGGCCAACGACCATGTCAAGGAACTGACGGACATCAACAGCCGTGAATTCCTCATCATGGCTTTGCTGGCCATCGCTGTGCTGTACATGGGCCTGTTCCCCAAGCCCTTCACGGATGTGATGGACACCTCGGTGGCTGACCTGCTCAAGCATGTGGCCTTGTCCAAATTGCCCCAATGACCATTCAGTCAAGAACTGAAGAATAGAGAGAACACCGATGATGGACACAAGCAGCTGGATGACGATCTATCCAGAAATCGTGTTGCTGGTCATGGCCTGCGTGATCGCGCTGGCCGACCTGTTCGTGAAAAGCCCCAAACGCAACGCCACCTACGCCCTGACTTTGCTGTCATTGGGCGGCGTGGCCTGGTTGAACGCTTTGTATGCCAATGCCGGACAGACCTTGTATGGCTTTGGTCACCTGGTGGTCAGCGACCCCATGGGTCATTGGCTCAAGTGCTTTGCCACCATCGCCGTGATGGTGACGCTGGTTTACTCGCGTCCTTACGCAGCAGACCGCGACATGTTGCGCGGCGGTGAACTGTTCAGCCTGAGCATGTTTGCCTTGCTGGGCATGAGCTTCATGATCTCCGGACAGAACTTCCTGGTCATTTATCTGGGCCTGGAGCTGCTGACCTTGTCGAGCTACGCGCTGGTGGCTTTGCGCCGCGACCACACCCAAGCCACAGAAGCGGCCATGAAGTACTTTGTGCTGGGTGCCATGGCTTCGGGCTTCTTGTTGTATGGCATGTCCATGATGTATGGCGCCACAGGCAGCCTGCAATTGGCTGCTGTGTTCAAGGCCATTGCATCCGGTCAGGTCAACCACCAGGTGTTGGTGTTCGGTCTGGTGTTCATCGTGGCCGGTCTGGCGTTCAAGATTGGTGCCGTGCCTTTCCACATGTGGATTCCAGATGTGTACCAAGGTGCGCCCACAGCGGCCACGCTGCTGATTGGTGGTGCCCCCAAGTTGGCGGCCTTTGCCATCATGATTCGTCTCCTGGTTGAAGGCCTGATGCCTTTGGCCATCGACTGGCAGCAAATGTTGTCTTTCCTGGCGATTGGCTCTCTGCTGATCGGTAACCTGGCCGCGATTGCCCAGTCGAACCTCAAGCGCATGCTGGCCTATTCGACCATTGCGCAAATGGGTTTTGTGCTCTTGGGCTTTGTTGCAGGTGTGGTCAACGGTCAAACCACGCTGGCGGCCAACGCCTACAGCTCCGCCATGTTCTACATCGTGGGCTATGTGCTGACCACCTTGGCCAGCTTCGGCATCATCATGCTGCTGGCCCGCCAAGGCTTTGAAAGCGAAGAAATCACCGATCTGGCCGGTCTGAACCAACGCAGCCCGCTGTACGCAGGCGTCATGGCCATTTGCCTGTTCTCTTTGGCAGGCATCCCACCCATGGTGGGCTTCTACGCCAAATTGGCCGTGTTGCAATCGCTGATCGTGTCGGGTCAGACTTTCTACATCGGTTTGGCCATTTTCGCGGTGCTCATGTCCTTGGTTGGTGCCTTCTATTACCTGCGCGTGGTCAAGGTCATGTACTTTGACGAGCCGGTCACGGCGACCACCGTGTCGGCCACTGCCGATGTGCGTGTGGTGCTGTCCATGAACGGCTTGCTCGTTCTGGTGCTGGGCGTGATGCCGGGCGCCTTGATGGCCTTGTGCGCTGACGCCATCGCCCGCATGTTGGCCATCTGAACATGTCAGGCAGCTGGTCCATCGGCACATTGATCGCGCTGGCTTTGCTGGCGGCCAATTTGCCCTTTGCCAACCAGCGAATTCTTGCGCTGGGTCCCCATCGCAGCACCAAGTCACTCGGGCTGCGCCTGGGGGAGTTGGTGTTGTTGTACTTTGTGGTGGGCGCTGTGGGGCTGGCATTTGAAAACCACAGTGGCCAAATTGCACCCCAGGGCTGGGAGTTTTACGCCATCACGGCCACCATGTTCGTGACCTTGGCCTTCCCTGGTTTTGTCTACCGCTACCTGATGCACCGGCCCCACTGAAGCGCTGTCTTTAATGGCCCACCGTTTGCAAGCATCACCATGTCTGACGATCACCTGATCGAGCACCGCATTGACCAGCAGGAGTTGCTGCGCGGGCATTTCCTGCACGCCTTCCGCGACACGGTGCGTCTACCCAACCAAAAAACGGCCACTCGCGAGTATGTGATCCATCCCGGGGCGGTCATGATCATTCCGCTGCTGCAAGATGCACAGGGTTTGAAAGTGGTGCTGGAGCGTCAGTACCGTTACCCCATCGGGCAGGTGATGATCGAGTTTCCTGCGGGCAAGCTGGATGCGGGTGAAGACCCTTGGGTGTGCGGGCAACGTGAATTGCTGGAAGAAACGGGCTACACCGCAGGCGAATGGGCCAGGGCAGGGGTCTTGCACCCGGTGATCGCCTATTCAACCGAGGTGATCCACATCTGGTTTGCACGCGGTCTGAAACTGGGGGAACGTCATCTGGATGATGGGGAATTTCTGGATGTGTTCACGGCCACGCCTGCCGAGTTGCTGGCCTGGTGCCGCGACGGGCAGGTGACCGATGCCAAAACCCTGACCGGAGCGCTGTGGTTGCAGAATATGCTCTCTGGCGACTGGCCCTTGACGTGGCAATCCATCGCCTGACCCATTCAGACCATGAAAGTCCTTGACCTCCAATGTCGTCAGGGCCACAGCTTTGAAGGCTGGTTTGGCTCGCAAGACGATTACGACGCGCAGCGTGCGCGGGGCTTGGTCACCTGCCCGATGTGCAATGACAGCGAGATCACCAAAATGCTGTCTGCACCGCGTTTGAACCTGGGGCATGGTGTGGCCCCTGCGACCGATTCATCAGATGTGAAGCCCAGCGCAGAGGCGCCAACAGCCCCAGCGACAGCGGCCAGTGCCTTGCCAGCAGACATGCCCAGCCTCGCCCACATGCAAGCGGCCTTGATGAACATGGTGCGCCATGTCATGGACAACACCGAAGATGTGGGCAGCCAGTTTGCCGAAGAGGCCCGCAAAATCCATTACGGTGAAAGCGAAGAGCGCAACATCCGAGGACAAGCCACCCGCGAAGAAACCGAAGCCTTGCTCGATGAAGGCATCGACGTGCTGCCCTTGCCTGTGCCCGATGGGCTCAAAGGGCCGTTGCAGTAGTTGGCATGAACGTTTTTGTGTGGGAGTGGCGCCCTCGCCGCGATGCAGCCTCGCAGAGCACCACACATCGCCCCGAGGGCGGGGCTCCCGCTCTGATCGTATAGCTGATCGCTATGCCCCTAAGACAAGCCTTTTGCTTCAAAATTCACAGGGCCGGATCAATAGCACCCATGTCAGACCTGAAGGCGCCGTACGGTGTAGGCAGACCGACCCGTGAAACTGCCCGGTCTGCGGCATACTCGCGGCAAGCCATGGAAACCCTCCACATTCCCGACACCGAAGTTGAACTGACGGCCGTCCGGGCTCAAGGCCCGGGCGGTCAAAACGTCAACAAGGTGTCCACCGCCATTCAGCTGCGATTTGATGTGGCAGGCTCTTCGCTGCCTGAAGACGTCAAGCAACGCTGGCTGCAATCGGGTGACAGCCGCTTAACGCAAGAGGGGGTGCTCATCCTCAAGGCGCAGCGTTATCGAACGCAAGAAGCCAATCGCCAAGATGCCTGGACACGTTTGTACGAACTGCTGGAGCGTTTTGTAAAGCCGCCCAAGCGGCGCAAGGCCACCAAGCCGACTTATGGCTCGGTGCAGCGACGGTTAGAGGGCAAAGCGATTCATGCCAAGCTGAAAGCCACTCGCAGACAAACGGATGAGTGATTTTTTTGTGCCGTAGATGGCTGAGTCTTGTATAGACTCATACCCATAAAAATCAGCAAAAAACCATGCAGTCAACCTATGTCTCGCCTTATCAAAGCCAGTACTACGCATGGCAACTCACACGGCGAGCGGCGGCTGATTCTGTTGAAGCACTGGCATCAACGCTGGTCAATTCACAGGTGGACCTGAACCCGCATCAGGTCGAAGCCGCACTGTTTGCCTGCCAGAACCCCTTGTCGCGTGGCGTGATCCTGGCCGACGAAGTGGGTTTGGGCAAAACCATCGAGGCTGGGTTGGTCATTTCTCAGCGTTGGGCCGAGCGGCGGCGCAAGGTGCTGATCATCGTGCCCGCCAACTTGCGCAAGCAGTGGCACCAAGAGCTGCAAGACAAGTTCGGCCTGCAAGGCACGATTTTGGAGGCCAAGAGCTTCACTGCCCTGCGTAAAACCGGACAATCCAACCCGTTTGTCTGCCTCAGCGGTCCGGTCATTTGTTCGTACCAATTTGCAAAGTCCAAAGCCAAAGACATCAAGGCTGTCGATTGGGATTTGGTGGTCATGGACGAAGCGCACCGCCTGCGCAACGTCCACAAAAAGAACAACGTCATCGGCAAGACGCTGAAAGAAGCACTGTTCAAAGTTCAGTCCAAAGTGCTGTTGACCGCCACGCCTTTGCAAAACTCGCTGCTGGAGTTGTATGGACTGGTCAGCATGATCGATGACAGGGTGTTTGGCGACGCCGACAGCTTTCGGGCTCAATTTGCCACGCCCACCAAAGGCCAGACCTTTGAGGCTTTGCGCAACCGGCTGGCCCCGCTGTGCAAACGCACCTTGCGCAGGCAGGTGCAGCCCTATGTGTCGTACACAGCACGGCGGGCCATCGTGCAAGAGTTCACGCCCACAGACCAAGAACGTGAATTTTCCAATCTGGTGGCCGACTACCTGCGCCGCCCCAATTTGCAGGCCATGCCCGAGGGCCAGCGGCACCTGATTTCGCTGGTGCTGTGGAAATTACTGGCCTCGTCCAGCCATGCCATTGCAGGCGCATTGGACACCATGGCCAAGCGACTGCAAGGTGTGCTGGACGAAACGCCCGATGACCTGGACATGATCGACCAGCTGGACCAAGACTACGAATCGCTGGACCAATTGGCCGACGAAAGCGGCAACGATGAAACGGCTGGGCAAATCCGCCCGGAAAACGCCAGCCAGCGCCAAGCCATTGCCACCGAAATCGAAGAGCTGCGGCATTTCAAACAACTGGCCACCCAAATCAAAGACGATGCCAAAGGCCAGGCGCTGCTGACGGCATTGGCCCGCTCTTTCAAAGAACTTGAGCGCCTGAGTGCCCCGCAAAAGGCCATCATCTTCACCGAGTCCCGGCGCACGCAAGACTATTTGCTAGAGCTGCTGGCCAACACGCCTTATGGCGATGGCATCGTGCTTTTCAATGGCACCAACAGCGACGCACGCGCCCAAGCCATCTACAAAGACTGGATCAAAAAGCACCAAGGCACTGACCGCATCACCGGCTCCAAAACCGCCGACACCCGTGCGGCCTTGGTGGAGCACTTCAAAGAAAGCGGCAAGGTCATGATCGCCACCGAGGCCGGGGCCGAAGGCATCAACTTGCAGTTTTGCTCGCTGGTCATCAACTACGACCTGCCCTGGAACCCCCAGCGCATCGAGCAGCGCATTGGCCGCTGCCACCGCTATGGGCAAAAGTTTGATGTGGTGGTGGTCAACTTTGTGGACCGCACCAACGAAGCCGACGCCCGCGTGTACGAACTGTTGGCTGAAAAATTTCAGCTGTTTGAAGGCGTGTTTGGGGCCAGCGACGAAGTGCTGGGTGCGATTGGATCTGGCGTGGACTTTGAGCGCCGCATTGCCGACATCTACCAAAACTGTCGAGACCCGCAAGAGATCAAAATCAGCTTTGAGCAACTGCAGCTGGACCTGAAAGGCGAGATCGACGAAGCGATGGTCAAAACCCGGCAAATGTTGCTGGAGAACTTTGACGAAGAAGTGCAAGACAAACTGCGCCTGCGTGCTGAAGACAGCCGCAGCGCCCGTGGCCGTTTTGAGCAGATGCTCATGGCCCTGACCCAAGCGGAGCTTGCTGACTGCGCACACTTTGATGCCGAAGGTTTTGACCTGCACCGCACCCCCGAGGGGTTGCCCACCGCCGAGCTGGGCCGCTACGAACTGCCTCGCCGCACAGGCGAAGCGCACATCTACAAACCCGACCACCCGCTGGCCGAATGGGCGATTGAACGCGCCAAAGCCCGCCAGCTGCCACATGGCCAATTGCAGTTTGACTACAGCGCCTATGGCAACACTGTCAGCAGCCTCAAACCATTCAGAGGGCAGGGCGGTTGGTTGACCGTGAAGCTGGTCACCGTGCATGCGCTGGGCGCCATGGAGCAGCGCTTGGTGGTGGCCGCAGCCACCCACGCCGGGCAAACCCTGCCCGACGACGTGCCCGAAAAACTTTTGCGACTGCCCGCTCAAACGCACACCAGCGCCGCATTGACCGTGAGCCTGTTTGATGCCGCCAATCAGGCGCTGGACGCCTCGTTGCAAGAGCGCCAAAACGACTTCTTGCGCGACGTGAACCGCCGCAACCTGGGTCACTTTGAGAAAGAAGTGGAAAAGCTCGACGCGTGGGCCGATGACCTCAAGCTGGGGCTGGAGCAAGAAATCAAGGCCATCGACCTGGCCATCAAAGAAGTGCGCCGCACTGCGGCCACAGCAGCCACCCTGGAAGACAAGCTGACCCACCAAAAGCACCAACGCAACTTGGAAGCCAAACGCACCCAACTGCGCCGGGAACTGTTCACCCGGCAAGACGACATCGAGGCACAGCGCAATGAATTGATCGAGGGGCTTGAGGGGCAGCTGGGGCAGCAGGTGGACGAGCAGACTTTATTCAGTGTGGAATGGAGCCTGCAGTGAAATACTGCCCGCTAAGTATTCATAATGACCGGTTGGAAGTTCCGAGTTCGTTCAAAATTCGGGGCTGCAAGCATATAAGACAGTCAAAAAAGGGAGTCGGTTTGTTCAGAGGTATGCCTTTCAGGTTCCGTCATGATTAAGAGAGTCAATGCGTCTAATCAGCTGTCGCGCTTGGTGCTGCGCGGCTACAAATCCATTGCGGAGTGTGATTTGGCCCTCGGCAAACTGAACGTTTTGATCGGAGCCAACGGCGCGGGCAAATCCAATTTGATCGGCTTTTTTCGCCTCATCAACAAAATCCTGGATCAGCAACTGCAAGCCACGGTGGGGCAAGGGGGCGGACCTGATGCCATGTTGCACTTTGGCCGCAAAAAAACCGAAGAAATTCAGGCTGAGCTTTACTTTGGCAACATCGGCTACAAATTCACGCTGAAGCCGACCCAAGACAACCGCATGATGTTTGCCAGAGAGGCGCTCTGGTGGAATGTCCATGGAGACTATCGCCCACAGTCTGGCCACTTCGAGTCATACGCTGAAAGTCAAAAGCAGACCATGGTGTACGACTACGTTGTCCCGCCGATTCGCAGCTGGCGGCTATACCACTTTCATGACACATCGGTTTCCGCCATGGTCAAGCAAGTGCATGGCATCAACGACAACGAATATCTTCGTGATGATGCACGCAACTTGGCAGCCTTTTTGTACCGCCTGAAAAACCACCACGAAGCGGAATACAAGCGCATCGTCAAAGCCATTCAAATGGTGGCGCCATTTTTTGGCGACTTTCATTTACGACCAACGGTCGACAACGTCGAGAAAATTCAGTTGGAGTGGACCGAAGCTGGACAAGATGTGCCATTTACAGCCAGCGCATTGTCTGACGGCACCTTGCGCTTCATCTGTTTGGCAACCGTCTTGTTGCAGCCCGAGTCGTTCATGCCAGCTGCCATTTTGATCGACGAGCCCGAACTGGGTTTGCACCCATTCGCCATTGCAGTTTTGGGTTCGCTCATGAAGGCAGCGGCAGACAAACATCAACTCATCATTTCCACCCAATCCGTTGAGCTGGTCAATGAATTTGAATTGGAAGACCTGATTGTGGTGGACAAGAAGGCAGGCGCATCTGTCTTCACTCGGCCGGAAGGCGTGGAGCTGCAGGAATGGTTGACCGATTACAGCTTGGGTGATTTGTGGAAGAAAAATCTTCTGGGTGGAAGACCATCACGATGACACGCATCAAACTCCTGGTAGAGGGGCAGACTGAAGAAGTCTTTGTGCGTGAATTGCTGCAACCGCACTATGCGCGCATGGGGCTTTACATGACCCCAATCATTGTCAGTACCAGTCCCGGATACAAGGGCGGTATGAGCAGTTATGCCAAGGTCAGGCCGCAAATTGAGCGCTTGTGCTTGCAAGATTCAGCGGCTTGGATCACCACCATGTTTGATTTGTATGCGTTGCCTACAGACTTTCCGGGTAAGTCGCTTGTTGTCCAGGGATCAGGGCAGCAGAAAGCTCAATACTTGGAGCGGCAGATGGCAGCCGACATCTCTCTGCGCAACTTTTTGCCGTATGTTCAAGTCCATGAGTTTGAGGCACTGCTTTTCTCACAGGCTGAAAAATTCAGTGAATGGACAGATAACCCAAACACGGTCGCTGGGTTAGTTTCCGTTGCCAAAGCGCATACCAGCCCCGAAGACATCAATGACAGCCCGCATACGGCACCCTCAAAAAGAGTGGTGGCCGCGATGCCCGCATATCAAAAAACATTTCATGGGCCTCTGATCGCGTGTGAGATCGGTTTGGATGTGATGCGTGGCGCATGCCCACACTTCAACGAGTGGCTCATCAGCTTGGAAAACTTGGTCAGTCAAGCTAATTAGAAAAACAGAAACATGAACAGGGAATACAACAACAATGAGCTTGCTTCAAGGCGACACGCTGACCCAGATTTCATTCTCAGTCTTTGAAAACAAAGGCGTTTTTGCGGTCTTGCTGGGTTCGGGTTTGTCCCGCTCGGCTGAAATTCCCACCGGCTGGGAGATCACGCTTGATCTGGTTCGCAGGGTGGCAACAGCCCAGGGCGTGGCTGACCAAGCAGATTGGGCCAAGTGGTACACCGCCATCACGGGTAAAGAGCCCAATTACTCAGACTTGCTGGAAGAGATTGCCAGCACGCCCGATGAGCGTCGTTCCATCTTGCACAGCTACATCGAGCCGACCGATGAAGAGCGTGAACAGGGCAAGAAAGTACCCACACCTGCGCACCACGCCATCGCCGCTTTGGTGCGTGCGGGCTTCATTCGCGTCATCATCACCACCAACTTTGACCGTTTGATGGAAAACGCCTTGCGTGAGCAAGGCATTGAACCCACGGTTGTCGCATCTGAAGACGCCCTGAAAGGCGCTGAGCCGCTGACTCACAGCCAGTGCTATTTGGTCAAGCTGCATGGCGACTACAAAGACGCCCGCATTTTGAACACCGATTCAGAGTTGAGCGTATACCCGGCCAGCTATGACCGACTCTTGGATCGCATCTTTGATGAACACGGGTTGATCGTTTGTGGTTGGTCCGGCGAGTGGGACCGTGCGCTGAAGGCCGCATTTCTCCGAACACACAACAGACGATATCCCGTTTATTGGGCGTTGCGAGGTGAAGCCGGGGAGGGTGCGCAAGCACTGATTCAGCACAGAGCGGCCAAGCAAGTTGCCATCAATGGCGCAGATGATTTTTTCAAGGGCCTGCAGCAGCGTGTTGAGACTTTGACCCAAAGCCAGCGCCAAAACCCACTCAGCATGGACTTGCTGATCAGCAGCACCAAGCGTTATTTGTCCAAGCCGGAGTACCGGATACAGCTGGATGATCTTTTTGCCGACGAGTCGAATCGATTGATGAACCAACTGGACGCCATTGGCTACTCGGGTTTTGGTGATTTGGACCAAGGTCAATTTCGAAAATTGATTGCAGGTTATGAGTCTGCGGTGGAGCCCCTGGCGCGCATGGCATCTGTCATGGGTCGTTGGGCAGATGGGCGAGATTTGCCAATGGTCATTGGGCTGGTGCGGAGCCTTGATCAACATGCCAGTAGATACGGAAGTGGCACAACGCATTTGCTGGCATTGCGACATTACCCCGCCGTGCTTATTTTTACCGCGTATTGCCTAGGCTTGACCCGCGCCGAGCGATGGCATGATTTGCATTCTTTCTTAAGCACTGAATTGCCAAGCCGAGGCGCAGACGCACGTACCTTGGTCTCTGAACTATTTCTGGATGCTTGGAGTGGTGGTGAGGATCGTAATTGGAAGCAACTTGAAGGCCTCGACAATAAAAAAATGCCCCTGAGCACCCATTTGCTGCAACTGATGACTGAGTGGCGCAAGAGCTTTGACGGAGTTGGTCTCCAATTCCCATTGTTGATGGGCCGTTTCGAAATGATGGCTTCTTTAGCTTATTTTGAATCCGAAGATCTAAGTCATTTGGAAGGGGCGTTAGTAGGCTACACCAATGTAGAGCGGCTTGCATTCATGCCTGTTGGGCGTGTTGCATTTGATTTTGATGTCCAGCGGCCGTTGGTACAAGAGTTGCAGTCACCCTCCATTAGGAAATCACTTTTGGATGCGGGTTTCGCGCAAGGCAGCGACCGCAAATTTGAATTATTTTTTGAAAATTTCAGCCGCTATTGTCAGTGGGTGAAATGGCGACGCTAAGGAATACTGTGAGCAAACAGAAACTGGAACTGACCTGGATTGGCAAAGAGAAGCGGCCGCAGTTGGAGCCGCGCATTTTGCTGGAAGATCCGGCGCGGTCGTATCACGCGAAGCAGCGGTTTTCGGATGCTGACATTTTTGACAACCGGCTGATCTTTGGGGACAACTTGTTGGCGCTCAAGGCGCTGGAGCAGGAGTTTGCGGGCAAGGTCAAGTGTGTGTTCATTGATCCGCCTTACAACACGGGCAGTGCGTTCACGCATTACGACGATGGTGTTGAGCACTCGATTTGGCTGGGTTTGATTCGGGATCGTTTGGAGATCATTCGTCGCTTGTTGGCAGAAGATGGTTCGTTGTGGATCACGATTGATGACAATGAAGCTCACTACCTTAAAGTGCTGTGTGACGAGATTTTTGGACGCTTAAATTTTGTTTCAAACGCAATTTGGCAGAAAAAATATACAGTTTCTAACGACTCAAAATGGTTGGCCGAAACTCATGATCATGTATTGATTTATGCACGCAATAAAGAGGGATGGCGTCCTAATCGACTTGGTCGGACTGCTGAAATGGATAGTAGATATAGAAATCCAGACCATCATCCGAAAGGAGCTTGGAAGGCCACGCCACTTTATGCCAAAAGAACTGGTTCCGAAAAAGAGCAAGCGTTCGAATTTGTCTTCAAAAATGGAGTTGTGTGGACGCCTCCAAAAGGTACCTCGCCGCGGTTTCCAGCAGATACGCTGAGAAAGATGGATAACAACAATGAGATCTGGTTTGGGAGTGACGGAAAGGCAAATCCATCGAGAAAAACCTTCCTCTCTGAACTGAAAATTTCCGACCCACCCGCTCCCACCATTTGGCTGCATACAGAGGTTGGTCAAAATCATGAAGCTCGTGAAGAAGTCAAAGCGATCAATCCGGATGACGCTTTTGCTACACCCAAGCCCGAACGGCTACTGCAAAGAGTGCTTCAGCTCGCCACAAATCCCGGCGACCTCGTCCTAGACTCCTTCGCCGGTTCCGGCACCACCGGCGCAGTCGCCCACAAAATGGGCCGCCGCTGGATCATGGTGGAGCTGGGTGAGCATTGCCATACGCACATCATTCCGCGCCTACAAAAAGTCATCGACGGCCAAGACCCTGGCGGCGTGACCGTGGCCACGGGCTGGAAAGGCGGCGGCGGTTTCCGCTATTACAGCCTGGCCCCCAGCCTGATCATCAACGACCGTTGGGGCAACCCGGTCATCAACCCCGAGTACAACCATGCTCAGCTGTCTGAGGCTTTGTGCAAGCTGGAGGCGTTTACCTATGCGCCATCTGAAACGCGTTGGTGGCAGCACGGCCATTCGAGCGAGCGTGACTTCATTGTTGTGACCACACAAAACCTGTCTGCCGACCAGCTGCAGGCCTTGGCCGACGAAGTGGGTGAAGAGCAAAGCCTGTTGGTGTGTTGTGCTGCGTACCACGGCGTGACGGCGGCCAAAGCATCTGAGCGCTGGCCGAATCTGACGCTCAAGAAAATTCCCAAGATGGTGCTCAGCCGCTGCGAATGGGGCCACGACGACTACAGCCTGAACGTGGCCAATTTGCCCATGGCGCAAGAAGAGCCTGTTGCCGCCCCTGCTGGCAAGTCCACTCGGGCCAAAAAACAAGCCGCGCCGCAGCCGGGTTTGTTTGGCGAGGATGAGGCATGAGCTTGCCGCCATTGACCCCAGTGCCTTCGCCCCAAGGCGAATTTTTGTTGTACCAGACCGAAGATGCACGTACCCGGGTGCAAATTCGGCTGACCGATGGTACGTTGTGGCTCACGCAAAAACAGCTGTCTGAGCTGTATCAGGTCTCGGTGCCCACCATCAATGGGCACTTGCGCACGATCTATAACGATGGCGAAGCGCAGGCTGAGCGAACTATTCGGAAATTCCGAATAGTTGCCCCGGAAGGCGCACGAACAGTAGAAAGGTTGACCGATCATTACAACCTGGATGTGGTGTTGCAGGTGGGCTACCGGGTGCGCTCGCACCGTGGCGCGCAGTTTCGCCGTTGGGCCACCGACTTGCTCAAGGCCTATTTGACCGATGGCGTGGCGCTGGACGATGCGCGCTTTAAAAATGGCCAAGATGCCGCTTACTTTGAGCGTTTGCTGGCGCGTATTCGCGACATTCGTTCGTCGGAAAAAGAGTTCTGGCGCAAGGTGTTGGACATATTTGCCACCAGCATCGACTACAGCGCCAACACCGAAGCGGCCCAGACGTTTTTTTCCACGGTGCAAAACAAGCTGCATTGGGCGGTGCATGGGCACACGGCCAGCGAGTTGGTGAGTTTGCGCGTGGATGCCACACAGCCCCATGTGGGGGCAACTAACTGGCCCGGACAGGCCAAGGGCCTGCCGATTCGGCTGGCCGATGTGAGTGTGGCCAAGAATTTTTTGACTGCTGAAGAGCTAGAGGCCCTGAACCGCATCGTGATGGCCTACATCGAAGTGGCCGAGCTGCAAGCCACCGCGCAGCAGCCCATGACGATGAACGACTGGCGCACGCAGTTGGACGATTTTTTGCGCCTGACGCGCAAGGAGATCCTGACCCACGCAGGCAAAGTCTCTGCGGCAGTGGCTAAAGCCAAAGCAGAAGCTGCTTATTCGCAGTACCAGCAACAAGCCGCGTTGGGCGCCAGCGCAGTGGAGCAGGATTTTGAAAAAGCGATTGCCCAGCCTGTCAAGCAGCTGAGTCAGACGATCAAACGCCAAACCAAAAACCATAAAAACAAAGGGAGCCAGGAATGAACGCACGCGTGCAACACCATGTGGCAGGTCGCTTGTCGCTGCGGCCACCGCAGGCCGAGTCGGTGGCCAAGCTGATCGCAGCTTTGAATGCCGCGCCCGAGTTGCTGGCCCACGATGTGGAGGGTCAGCCGCGTGATGTGGCGGAGATTTTGAACAGCCTGAAGGGCCAATTCGCCACGCTGGAAGACTTTGAGCGCGAGTTCCCTTCGTTGTGCTTTGCATTGGCCACGGGCGTGGGCAAGACGCGGCTGATGGGCGCGTTCATCGCTTATTTGCATTTGGCGCACGGCATCAACAACTTCTTCGTGCTGGCCCCCAACCTGACCATCTACAACAAGTTGATTGCCGACTTCACGCCCAACACGGCGAAGTATGTGTTCAAGGGCATTGCCGAGTTTGCACAGCAGCCCCCGCTGATCATCACGGGTGATAACTACGACCAGTCGGGTGCAGCTGTGGCCGATGCGCCCGCTGGCTTTGCGCACGATGTTCGCATCAACATTTTCAATATTTCGAAGATCAATTCCGAGGTGCGAGGCGGCAAGGAGCCGCGCATCAAGCGGATGAAAGAGGTGTTGGGCGACAGCTATTTCAACCACCTGGCCAATTTGCCGGACCTGGTGCTGCTGATGGACGAGTCGCACCGTTACCGCGCCAGCGCGGGTGTGCGCTCCATCAACGAGCTGCGGCCTTTGATGGGCCTGGAGGTCACGGCCACCCCGTTTGTTGAATCGACCAAAGGACCTGTGCCTTTCAAGAACGTGGTGATGGACTACCCGCTTGCCCGCGCCATGGAGGACGGCTTTGTGAAAGAGCCTGCCGTGGCCACCCAGCGCAACTTTGACGCCAAGGCGCACAGCGCCGAAGAGATTGAAAAGATCAAACTCGAAGACGGCGTGCGCTTGCACGAAAACACCAAGGTCGAGCTGCAGACCTATGCGCTGGACAACGGCGTGAAGCGCGTGAAGCCCTTCATGCTGGTGATCGCCCGCGACACCACGCATGCCGCGCAACTCAAAGACCTGATCGAGTCGCCCGCCTTTTTTGAAGGCCGCTACACCGGTAAGGTGATTCAGGTGGATTCAAGTCGCACGGGTGCGGAAGAGGAAGAAATGATTGCCCGCCTGCTGGCGGTGGAGAGCGTGGACGAGCCGACCGAGATCGTGATTCACGTCAACATGCTCAAAGAGGGCTGGGACGTGACCAACCTTTACACCATCGTGCCGCTGCGTGCGGCCAATGCCCGCACGCTGGTGGAGCAGTCCATTGGCCGGGGCTTGCGCTTGCCCTATGGCAAACGCACGGGCGTTGAGGTGGTGGACCGCCTGACCATCGTGGCGCACGACAAGTTTCAAGAGATCGTGGACGAGGCCAACAAGGGCGATTCGCCGCTCAAGCTCAAGACCATCATTCTGGAAGCGCCCAGCCAGGACGATCGCAAAGTGAGTGTGCAGGTGCAGTCGGGTGTGATGTCGGCTTTGGGTTTGGCGACTGCTACCCCGTCAGCGCCCGATCAAATCGCAGGCGATGGCAAAGCTGTGGACCCGGTTCAACCGGTGGCCAAGCCTTTGTTCACCACCGATGCCGAGCGCAACGCAGCGGTGATTGCTTTGCAGGTGATTGCCCAATACGAGGTCAAGCGCGACACGGTGCCCACCAGCGGCGCATTGCTCACGCCGACGGTGCAGGCACAGATCGTGGTCGAGGTGCAAGCCCGTTTGCAGCCCAAGCAGGGCGATGTGCTGGGCGATGCCGACAGCCAGGCGCATTTGCTGGACGTGGCCGCTGTGGTGGCCAAGACCGCCCAAGTGGTGGTGCAGCAGACCATTGATATTCCGCGCATTGCGGTGGTGCCTTCGGGTGAGGTGACGACGGGCTTTCATCCGTTCAAGCTGGATTTGAACGGTTTGCACTTGCAGCCCAGTGAGCGAGAAATCGTCATTCACAACTTGCAAAACAACAAGCAAAGCCATCTGGCTTCGCAAGCGGGCTTGAGAGAGTCTCGGCTGGCGGATTACATCGTTCGTGAGCTGGTCGAGTTCGACGACATTGATTACTTCACCCAAGCCGATCTGTTGTACGACCTGGCGGGACAGATGCTGACCCACTTGAAGACGTATTTGTCAGAAGAGTCGGACATCGTGAATGTGCTGGATGGTCATCGCCGCACGATTGCCAACGCCATTCATGCGCAAATGATGGCGAACTTTTGGGAAAAGGCCAGCAGCTACGAAGTGAAAGTCAGTCGTGGTTTTACCGAGTTGCGGCCTTGCAATTACACCGCTGCAGCTGGTCAGCCCGTTCAGTTGATCCGCGACACCTTGACCGAGGTCAGCAAAATTCGCCAGATGCTGTTTGGGGGCTTTGCCAAGTGTTTGTATCCACTGCAAAAGTTTGACTCAGACACCGAGCGTCGTTTTGCGGTGATTCTTGAGCGCAATGCGATCAAGTGGTTCAAACCCGCCAAAGGACAGTTCCAGATTTTTTACAAGCTGGGCGCCGAACAGCCTGAATACATTCCGGACTTTGTGGTCGAGACCGATCAGTTCATTCTGATGGCCGAGACCAAGTCCAAAGACGATATGAAAGACGGTGAAGTGAAGGCCAAGGCCGATGCGGCTGTGCAATGGTGCAAGCACGCGTCGGACTATGCGCAGTCGGTCGGCGGCAAGCCTTGGAAATACTTGCTGGTGCCGCATGATGGTGTGCGCGAAGACAAGCGCTTGGTGGACTATTTGCAGTATCAGCAGGTATGACGGTATGCAGGTTATTTACCGGCTCCGCGATGATCAGCCTTTATTGACATCGTTTCAAAGGAGGGCCCAAGAGAGGCCCTCTGCGTCAGATTTGAAGTACGGTTTGCATGGTTCGGCTGAATGGTGGGCAAGCATCGACAGTGGTGCATTGAAAACGCAAACGGTTCGAGGCGTGGTTCGCGGCTTGTGGCTCGGCCAATGGTATTGCGGTCCGGCACAGTTTGAAATGGAGCTTGCAGATGGCAGCTTGTTTGGAGGGCTGTGTTGCGTTGAACCAGAGGTCGCCTCTGAAGTTTTCAACTTGGGTCGATTGGCCGAAGTGGATTTGGTGACTGTGGATGCTTACACCTTGAATGGTGAATTGAGACAGATAGATGATTGGCTGGAGTTGAGGTTGGGCGATATGTCGCCAAATCCCGTGAGCCCCTTGCCACATTCAGAGGAAAATTTTGGTCGATTTTCAAAAATGCGACAGCAGAAGAAAATCATTGCTCCTGAAGTCTCATCTGTGCCACCTGACTCAGTATCACTATTAGATGGCGTTAAAAATTGGCTTGTATCGCTGCGCTTGATACTGGAGCAGTGGGTTAAAAAATTAGGCTAAAAATAACCGCTGGGCCGTGACCAAGAGCTGCGCCAATGCTTCTGGCGCATCGGCCGCAATCACATGGCGGCTGTCCATGCTGCGCAACCAGGTGATCTGCCGTTTGGCCAGTTGGCGGGTGGCAAAGATGCCGCGTTCGCAAATTTCGGCTTCGCTCCAGCCTTCATCCAAACCTTGCCAGGCCTGGCGATAGCCCACGCAGCGCATGGCGGGCAGGTCTGGGTTCAAGTCGCCGCGTGCACGCAGTTGGCGAACTTCGTCCAGAAAGCCTTGCGCCATCATCAGCTCAAAGCGCTGGGCAATGCGCTCGTGCAACCATGTTCGGTTCACCGGCTCCAGACTCAGCACTGGGATGCGCCAACTGGGCGCTGCGGCTTTGGCGCTTTGGTGAAAGGACGACAGGGTCTGGCCGGTGGCGGTCCACACTTCCAAAGCGCGGCCCACACGCTGGCTGTCGCCGGGGGCCAGGCGGGCGGCGGTCACCGGGTCCACCTGCATCAACTCGGCATGCAGGGCGGCCCAGCCCACTTGCTCGGCTCGGGCCTGAATGGCTTCGCGCACTTGCGGGTCGGCGGCGGGGATGTCGTTCAGACCTTCGAGCAGGGACTTGAGGTAGAGCATGGTGCCGCCCACCAGCAGCGGGGTACGGCCACGGCCTCTAATTTCGCCGATCAGGCGCGTGGCATCTTTGGCAAATTCGGCGGCGCTGTAGCTTTGCAGCGGGTCGATGGTGTCAATCAGGTGGTGCGGTACGGCCGCCAACTCTTCGCGGCTCGGTTTGGCGGTGCCGATGTCCATGCCCCGGTAGACCAGGGCCGAATCGACGCTGATGATTTCTGCGCCGCCTTGTGTGTTCAGTTGTTGCGCCAGAGCCAGGGCCGCTGCGGTTTTGCCGCTGGCCGTGGGGCCAACGATGGCGATGGCGTCGATGGGGCGCTTCATGACTGGGCTTCGGGCAGGACAGCCGTGTGGACAACGGCGGGCCGCCCGTGGCGCTGTACAGCGGTCCAGGCAATCAGGCTCACGCACACACTCCACAGCAGCATGCCGTGCACCATCGAAAACAAAGGGGTCTCCATGTGCCAGCCCAGCCAGCCGCTCATGCCGAAAGCCCCCAGCATCATGATGAAGCCATTGAGGGCCGAGGCCGTGCCCGCCCGGGCCGGAAAGGGGGCCACCGCACCGCTTTGGCTGCAGGGCATGTTGACGCCGTGACCCACCATGTAAATGCACACGGGCAGCATCACCGCCCAGGGCCCGTACCAGGCCTGCCCCTGGCCCGCATAGGCCAGCACAGCCTCCAGCACGCCGCCGCTCAGGGTGAACACCGCCGCTGCGGCCATGGTGCGCTGCACGCTGGTGCGCTTGAGCATCCAGCGGCACCAGAAGGTGCCCAGGATGTAGGCCAGCGACATGCTGAGCATGAGGAAGCCGTAGGCGGTTTTGCTCAAGCCCATTTCCCGGATGAAGACGAAAGACGAACTGGCCAGGACCGTGAACAGGCCCAAGAAGGTGGTGGTGGACATGGCGCACCAGGTGAGGAAGCTGGGGTGGCGCAAGATGTCCCGGTTCGAGCGCAGGATGGAGCGCCAGGCCAGGGCATGGGGATCGGGGCGCGCCAGGGTTTCTTCAAAACGCCAATACAGCAAGAGCCAGGTGGCCAGACCAAAAAGCGCCACACTCAGCAGCGCCAAGCGCCACCCCAGCCAGTCGGTCAAGATGCCCCCCACGGGGCCGCAAGCGCAGGCGATGATGCCCAGCCCGGTGAGGGCTTGCGACATGGCGTGCGCACCTTGTGCGG
Organism: Limnohabitans sp. T6-5; assembly: GCF_003063315.1. Taxonomy (GTDB): domain Bacteria; phylum Pseudomonadota; class Gammaproteobacteria; order Burkholderiales; family Burkholderiaceae_C; genus Limnohabitans_A. Next base: position 7,870 of record NZ_NERV01000001.1, on the reverse strand, counting down.
GCTGAAACAGGTCACGCACCACGGCGCGGGCGGTCATGACCCCTGCGCCCAGCGCGATGCCTTGCAAGGCCCGGGCGGCTATCAGCCAGTCAATGCTGGGGGCCAGCACACAGGTCACCGAAGCCAGGACATAGGCGCCAATGCCCCAGAGCAAAATCGGGCGTCGGCCAAAGCGGTCAGACAGCGGCCCCCACACCAACTGCGACAGACCAAAGGCCAGCAGCATGGCCGACAGCGTCAGTTGAGACTGGCCCATGCTGGCGGCCAGATCCCGGCTGAGGACAGGCAAGGCGGGCAGGTACATGTCGGTGCTGACGGCCTGCATGCCCAGCAGCAGGGCGAGGATGAGCACCGTGAGGGCTTGGGACATGCCCTGGCGTTTTGCCACGGCCTGTGTGGGTTGATGCGGTTGATGGGGTGAGGGCGTCATCAACGGCCCCGCAAGAACAGAGCATCCAGATCGCGCATGCTCATCTGCCGCCAGGTGGGGCGGCCATGGTTGCATTGGTCGGAGCGCTCGGTCTCTTCCATTTGGCGCAGCAGGGCGTTCATTTCATCGAGCGTCAGGCGGCGGTTGGCGCGCACTGCCCCGTGGCAGGCCATGGTGGCGAGGATCTCGTTTTGGGCGCGCTGCACCACGGTACTGGCATCGTGTTGCGCCAGTTCGGCCAGCACGCTGCGGGCCAGTTCGACCGCATCGCTTTGGGCCAGGCTGGTGGGCACGGCGCGCACAGCCAGGGTCTTGGCCGACAGGGGCGAGATTTCCAGGCCCAACTGGGCCAGCACTTCTGCGCAGCTCTCGGCGGTGGCCACTTCGGTGGGGTTGGCGGCAAAGGTGGCCGGGATCAGCAGCGGCTGGCTCGCGATGCGCGGGCCTTCGTCGTCGGAGGTGTTGAGCTGGTTTTTCAGGCGCTCGTAAACGATGCGCTCGTGCGCCGCGTGCATGTCCACCACCACCAGACCTTGCTTGTTTTCGGCCAGGATGTAGACGCCGTGCAGCTGGGCCACAGCGCGGCCCAGGGGCCAATCGCCTTCCGGCAGGGGTGTGGGGGCGGGCGATGGCGCGTCTTGTTCAATCGTTGCGGCCAGCATGGGCTCGGTCCGTGGGGCCGGTTGCCACCTGGGGGGCTCGGGTTCTTGAGCTTGCGTCTGGCGCTCGGGCGGGTTCCATAAGGCTTTGAGATCGGCCATGGCCTGCTCGCCGTCCACGCGGTGGCGCACAAAGTCTGCCGGTTTGTAGCTTGGCGCGGAAAAAGTCGATGGTCCGGGACGCGTCTCAAAAGCCATGCCGCCTTGTTGCCAGCTGGCCGATTCGGGCAGGGCTTTGGGGGCGGGGGCTTTCAGGTCGAAGTCGCTGGTGGCCTCTGTGGCTGCATCGCTCAGGTTTTGCGAACGCGGTGCGGCCAGGGCGTTCTCGATGGCATGGCGTACGGCCTGGTGTACCGCCCGACTGTCCCTGAATCGCACTTCGATCTTGGTCGGGTGCACGTTCACATCCACCAGCGTCGGGTCGATCTGCATGAACAGCGCATAGGCCGGTTGTTTGTGCCCGTGCAGCACGTCTTCGTAAGCGCTGCGCGCGCCGTGCATGACCACCTTGTCACGCACAAAGCGGCCGTTCACATAGGCAAACTGGTGGTCGGGGCGTGAGCGGGCGGCGTCGGGCAGACCGGCGCGGCCAATCACTTTGAGTGGTCCAGCGTTGTATTCGACCGCGATGGACTGCGCCACGAACTCTTCGCCCAGCACATCGGCCAGGCGCTGCTCCAGGCCTGCCGTGCCAGGGTGCACGCGCCACTGCTCGACCAGCTTGCCTTCGTGCCAGATGGCAAAGCCCACGTCGGGGCGGGCCAGGGCGTGGCGGCGCACGGCCTCGATGCAATGCGCCAGCTCGGTGCTGTCGCTTTTCAAAAACTTGCGGCGGGCAGGGGTCGAAAAAAACAACTCCTTGACCTCCACCGTGGTGCCCACAGCGCGGGCGGCGGGGCGTATTTCGCCGGTGCGGCCATCCAGCGCAAACGCGGTGGGCTGGCCGTCCATGCGCGAGAGCAGGGTGAGTTCGGACACCGAATTGATGGCCGCCAGCGCCTCGCCCCGAAAACCCATGGTCATCACCGATTCCAGCTCATCGAGGTTGCCGATCTTGCTGGTGGCGTGGCGTTTGAGGGCGGTGGCCAACTCGTCCGGGGCAATGCCGCCGCCGTCGTCTTCGACCGAAATCTGGCGGGTGCCGCCCCCCATCAGGCGCAAGGTGATGCTTTGCGCGCCCGCGTCCATGGCGTTGTCCACCAGCTCGCGCACGACCGAAGCAGGCCTCTCGACCACCTCGCCTGCGGCAATCTGGCTGATCAGTTCATCGGGGAGTTCGCGGATGGGGCGGCGCGCGGAAGCCGGGCTTTGTTGGGAGGTCACCGTCCGATTTTAGGGCTTGGGCAGGGATAATCACGGGATGGACATCCTTTTGCAACTCCTCGATTTCATCCTCCACGTCGACCGCTACTTGGAGGCCTTTGTAGGCCAGCACGGCGCTTGGGTTTACGCCCTCTTGTTCGTGATCATCTTTGTGGAGACCGGCCTGGTGATCATGCCGTTCTTGCCGGGCGATTCGCTGCTCTTCATCGTCGGCGCGCTGTGCGGGGCCGATTTGCTGAACCTGCCTTTGACGATTGTTTTGCTGCTGGCGGCCGCCATTTTGGGCGACCAGACGAACTACAGCATCGGGCGTTACTTTGGTCCCAAGGTTTTTAAATGGGACAACTCCCGCTTTTTCAACCGCCAGGCCTTCATGCAGGCCAACGCCTTTTATGAAAAGTACGGCGGCATCACCATCATCCTGGCGCGCTTCATGCCCTTCATCCGCACCTTTGTGCCCTTTGTGGCCGGCGTGGCCGAGATGACGCGCCACAAATTCACGATGTTCAACGTGGTGGGCGGCGTCATCTGGGTGGTGGGCCTGACGCTGGCCGGCTACTTGTTTGGCAACTTGCCCTTTGTGCAGACGCATCTGTCCAAGATCATCTGGGCCCTGATCTTCGTGCCGGGCTTGATCGCTGTGTTTGGCGCTTGGCGGGCGCGCAAAGCGGGGTGATCAAAACGCCATAGACCCAGTCTGCACAGGCTGGTCATCACGCACGGAATGCGGGATCCATCGGTCTCGCCAGCTTGGACCCGGGGTTTTCGCTCGGGGTGACATGCCTGGTGGCTTTTAAAACGCCAGCACTTCAGCGCTTGTAGGTGGTTGGCAGCCTTGGCGGGGGCCTTGGGCAAGGCAAATCAGTTTGTTATGCGAGGGGTTTGTGGGCAGCCGAGTGGATGGCGCCAATCAGATCGGCCTTGTTTGTGTCATCCAGCGCGCAGCCGTGCTGGAGGCTGCACCAGGGCTGAGCGGAAGATTCATTTTGGTTACATGGTCAGCTTGAAAGCGATTTTTCTGTTTTTATTCAAGACAATCGCATGACTCTTTGAACCAAGGACCCCAAGGAATATCATGAACAAGTATCTGCAACGGCTGAGTGTGTTGCTTGTGGCTTTAGGCCTGCTCACCGGTTCTGCTATGGCACAGGGCACCCTGCGCAACGAAGTGATCAAGCCTTTGGCAGCCGCGCAAGAAGCGATCAAGAACAACCAAAACGATCAAGCCTTGGGTTTGCTGCGCGATGCTTTGGCGGTGCCCCAGCTCACAGCGAACGAGAAAAACATGATCTCGCGCACGCAAGCGGTGGCGGCCTTGCGTGCTCAAAAATGGGCCATCGCCATTGAGGCCTTGGAGTCTTTGGTGACTTCAGCCGATGTGCCACAAGCGGACAAACGGCCTTTGCTCGAGTCCTTGATCAATGCCAGTTTGCAAACAAAGGACGATGCACGCGTTGTGAAATGGGCTCGGCAATATGTGCAAGATGGGGGCGCCAATCCCGCAGTCCATCTGGCCTTGTTGCAGGCCTTGGCGGCCTCCGGGCAGCACGCAGAAGTGGTGAGTGTCATGCTGGCCAAAATCCGCCTGGATGCTTCGACCGCAAAGAAAACACCCGAGCCTGAACTTCGCACATTGGCTGTCAGCTACCGCCAGCTCAAGGACGATGCCGGGTACATGAGCACCCTCAAGCAGTTGTTGTCGAACTACCCCAGCAAGGCCTATTGGGCCGAAGTGATCGGTCGCATGTCGCAGCAAGCGGGTTTGAACACCCGACTGGAGTTGGACCTGTACCGCCTGTTGGAGCAAACGGACAACATGGAAGATGCCGCTGAATACATGGAAATGGCCTCATTGGCTTTGAAGGCCGGCTTGCCTTCTGAGTCTGTCCGCGTCATCACCAAGGGCTTTGCGGCAGGCGTCTTGGGCAAAGGCGCTGAGGCTGCAGCGCACGCCAAGTTGCGTACAGATGCCCAGAAAAAAGTCCAGGAAGACGACGCCTTGTTTGCACAGCTGGAGAAATCGGCCAAAGACGGTGCTTCATGGGCGGCGGTAGGCGATGTCCATTTTTCCCGGCAAAACTGGTCGGCTGCGAACGCGGCCTACGCCAAGGCGATGGATTTGGGTGGTCTGCGGCGTGAACACGAAGTGCGTTTGCATGCCGCCATCAGCTTGGTTCAAGCCGACCAAAAGGGCTCGGCTCGTCAGCAATTGGCTTTGGTGAGTGGCGATGCCACGGCCGTCGAATTGGCCGCTTTGTGGGCGATTTGGGCGCGCTGAACAGGGGTCCAGAAGCAGGCTGAAGTACTGGCCTAGCCCTGGCCATTGAAAACAAGTACAAACCCTATTGCAATCGATTGCAAAGTCAGATAAATTGGGGCATTGCATTTTTGCTGCTGCGCGCAGTGCTTTTCTCTCAAAGACCGATGACCTCCATCAGAACTACACCGCCCACTTTGTCGATCTCCCAGATCGTGCAAATGAACATCGGCTTTTTGGGCTTGCAATTCAGCTTTGGCTTGCAGCAAAGCAATATGAGCCCAATCTACAGCTACCTGGGCGCGGATGAGGCTGCATTGCCCTTGCTCGCACTGGCAGGGCCGGTCACAGGCTTGTTGGTGCAGCCGATTGTGGGTGCCATGAGTGATCGGACCACATCGCGCTGGGGGCGGCGCACGCCATATTTTTTCATTGGTGCAGTGCTGTGTTCGCTGTCATTGCTGGCCATGCCTTACAGCGCAGCACTGTGGATGGCGGCCAGTTTGCTTTGGATTTTGGATGCGGCCAACAACATCACCATGGAGCCCTATCGCGCCTATGTGAGCGACCGCCTGCCCAAGGAACAACACGCATTGGGTTACCTGACGCAAAGCGCCTTCACGGGATTGGCACAAACACTGTCGTACCTCGCGCCATCCATCATGGTGTGGATGGGCATGAACAAGGATGCGGTGGGGGGAAACCACATCCCTCAAATCACACAAGTGGCGTTCATCATCGGCGCCTTGCTGTCGGCATCCACCATTGCATGGTCCATCTGGAAGGTCCCGGAGTTGCCCTTGTCTGCACAAGAAATGGCGGTATTGAAGGCCAAGCAGCAAGGCTGGCTCAGCACGCTCAAAGAGATTGCGCAAGCTATCCAAGAAATGCCACAAGCCATGCGGCAGTTGGCGTGGATGAAGCTGTTCCAGTGGTACGCCATGATGTGCTACTGGCAATACGTCACCTATGCCATCGCCCGCAACCTGTTTGACACGTCCGACCCCACCAGCACGGGCTTTCGCGACGCGGTCTTGGTCAACGGACAAATTGGTGGTTTCTACAACGCAGTGGCGTTTGTGGCTGCTCTGGCCATGGTGCCGTTCACGCGCCGCTGGGGCGCCGGAAAGATGCATGCCTTGTGTTTGGTCGCTGCGGGACTGGGCATGATGACCATTCCTCACATCCAAAGCCAAGCCCTCTTGTTCCTGCCCATGATTGGCGTGGGTCTGGGTTGGGCCAGCATCATGGGCAACCCCTATGTCATGTTGGCCAGGAGCATCCCAGCGGAGCGAACAGGTGTTTACATGGGCATTTTCAACATGTTCATTGTGATTCCGATGCTCATCCAGGGCGTGACCTTGCCCCTGATTTACCACCCTCTCTTGGGGGGGGATCCTCGCAACGTCTTGGTGCTGGCCGGTGTGTTGCTCGTGTTGGCTGCGTTGGCCACTTTGCGGGTCAAAGTCCCCGTTGAAAACCCAACAACTTCAGCCTGAAGCTGTTGGCATGACTTGTCGTTTGAAATTGATGTCTCAGAAAAATGCGTAACGAAGTTCAATTGATCACCTATGTTGACCGCTTTGGCGGTCAGACCTTGACACAACTGCAGGAGCTCATCACTGGGCCGTTGAAGGGTGCAGTGGGTGGCGTTCATTTGCTGCCGTTCTTTTACAAAATAGATGGAGCCGATGCGGGCTTTGACCCCATTGACCACACCCGCGTAGACGACCGCTTGGGCGACTGGAAAGACATTGCCAACCTGTCTGAACAAATGGGCGTGATGGCCGACGTGATCGTCAACCACATGTCTTCGGAATCCCCTCAGTTCCTGGACTATTCCCAAAAGGGCAGTGCCTCTGAATACGACGGCCTGTTTTTGACGATGGAGTCGGTCTTCCCGAACGGCGCGACCGAAAAGGACTTGCTTGCGGTTTACCGCCCACGTCCCGGCATGCCCTTTACGGTGACCACACTGGCCAATGGCGAGCGCCGTTTACTCTGGACCACCTTCACGCCCCAGCAGATCGACATCGATGTGCACACACCAGCAGGCAAGGCCTATCTGGAATCCATCTTGCAAAAACTCTCGCAAAGCGGCGTCACCATGGTGCGCCTGGATGCGGTGGGTTATGCCATCAAGAAGGCGGGGACGAATTGCTTCATGATGCCCGAGACCTTTGACTTCATCAAAGCTTTTGCGCAGCGTGGCCGTGAGTTGGGTCTGGAAGTGCTGGTGGAAATCCACTCGTACTACAAGCGCCAGATGGAAATCGCCCAGCAGGTGGACTGGGTCTATGACTTCGCTTTGCCGCCATTGGTCTTGCATGCATTGGAATTCGGTCGCAGTGGTCCATTGCTGGACTGGATTGCGCAACGACCCAACAACGCGGTGACGGTGCTCGATACACACGATGGCATCGGCATCATCGACATCGGCGCAGACGCAACGGATCGCGTCAATCATCCCGGTCTGGTGCCACCCCATGAGCTGGACGAGTTGGTGGAGCGCATGCACCGCAACTCGAACAATCAAAGCCGTCAGGCCACCGGTGCAGCTGCTTCCAACCTGGATCTGTACCAAGTCAACTGCACCTTCTTTGATGCGCTGGGTCGCAACGAATCTGCCTACCTGGTGGCGCGTGCGATTCAGTTCTTTGTGCCAGGCATTCCACAGGTGTATTACGTGGGCTTGCTGGCGGGTGAAAACGACATGGAGTTGTTGGCGAAAACCAAAGTGGGTCGCGACATCAACCGCCACTACTACTCGCGCGAAGAGGTGCTGCGCGATTTGAACAAACCCGTCGTCAACCGCTTGCTCGATTTGATGCGTTTGCGTAACAGCCATCCGGCCTTTGGCGGGGCATTCAGCAGCGCAGCGTCTGCCGCAAACCAGTTGACTTTGAACTGGCAAAACGGGGCTGCATACGCCCGACTTGAAATCGATTTGTCGACCAAGTCAGGCCGTATCATCCACGGCCTCGATGTGGATGAAGTGGTGGTGTTTGAATTGCGTTGAATAGCAGTTCATCAATAATTAGAAAAGCCAGTCAGTGATCTGACTGGCTTTTTTCATGGTGCGCCCGGCACGGGCGCACTCTTGGAGGTGCAAGTCCTCCCGTAAGTTGATCACAGCGAACGAAGCGAAGCGCAACTGCATGAGGGTGACCGAGTGTGGGAAGGAAGCGTGGAGCGAAACTG